>NZ_AP017367.1:285000-2882630 GCF_001548395.1 Leptolyngbya sp. O-77 | reverse complement strand
CATTGCTGCCCGATACGCGCAGAATGCCGTCGATCAGTGAGGCACTGCCGCCATTGACGCGGGCGAGGATGTTGCGAACCTCCCGCGTGGATAGAAAATTGGCAATTTCGCCCTGGCTCAGCCCAAACTGGCGGAAGGTGTGAAACAGGTTGCGACCGTCGCGCGATCGCCGCCCGCCGGAGATATCCAGCCGATTGCCCTGGCGCGTGACGCGGGTGTTGCGGCCAGGCTGCACGGTCTGGGAGGCCGATTGGGCCAGCGCGGACTGGTTGAAACCTGACCCCAGCAGCAAGAGCGTGGCCAGCGTTGCCGCTGCGGTTCTAGCTGCCGCCGCGCCGCCGTAGACCGTCGTCCTACGCCCCTGTCGAGCCTGTGCAGCACAACCCTCGTCGCGCTCCAGCGAACTGCCCGTCGATCGGTCATCTCGCACCAGCCCTTCAAAATCGGGGGCGGCTAGCTGACGCACCGGGGCGATCGCCCTGGTTAAATGGCGATCGCCGTCATCGCAAGGCAAAACCACAGAGGGGCAGGGCATAGGGCAATTGCCTCAAATGCTGGGTGAATGCTGGGTGAACTGCTGAATCCAGGCTTGAATCCAGGCTTGAATCCAGGCTGTCCACACGTTATGCCAGGGTTTTGCTGAATGACTATGGGCGATCGCAAAACTTAACCCAGGGATTGGAGATGAATAGTTCAAACTTTCCCATGACTATCGTCAACACTCGTCAACAGCCGAAATCCAAAATCCAAAACCCAAAATCCAAAACCTAAAAAACTTCCGTGGATCAACAAAACTCTCAGAGCAATTCTGATAGGTTTGGAGTCAAACTTGGCGTTGCATCGATGCAACGCAGTCGAAACTATCCCACGGGCATACGGTCTCACATAAGTTTTGGAACCCTTCTGAACCCCTATGGCAACCTCCACCCCCAAGCTGATTCTAGACACCGACCCCGGCGGCGACGACAGCCTCGCATTTCTCTGGCTGCTGAGCTTGGTTAAACAGGGACTCGCAGAACTTGTAGCCGTGACCGCAGTGGATGGCAACGTCCACGCACGGCTGACCTTTGCGGCGGCGGCAAAGCTGCTGGCGCTGTGCGGCTATGAGTCGATCGAGGTGGCGCGGGGCGTGATTGGCGGCTCGGAGGGTGATGCCGAAGATGCGGGCGATATCCACGGCGCAGACGGCATGGGCAACCTGTCGCATACGCTGCCGGAACCCGCCCAGAGCTACGAATCCGCCCGCTATTCGGACGAGGTGCTAATCGAAAAGCTGAAGCAGGCTCCAGGAGAAATCACGATCATCGCCATTGGCCCGCTCACCAATCTAGCTGCCGCCGAAAAAAAGTCGCCCGGTGTGCTGAAGCTGGCGAAGGAAATTGTGATCATGGGCGGCGCGTTTGTGGCACCAGGTAACATCACGCCGGAAGCCGAATTCAACATTGCCTACGACCCAGAGGCGGCGCAGTTGGTCTTTGGGACCTGCGACAATCTGATCGTGCTGCCGCTGGACGTGACGCGCCATGTAGTGTTTACGCCAGCGATGGCAGAGCAGGTGATGGAGGTCGCGCCAACCAGCCCGATTTCTAAATTTGTGGTGGGCTTGTGCAAATTCATGGTGGGCACGGCGCTGGCGTTTCGCGAAACCGAAGGGCAGCAGGGCTTTTTGGTACACGATGCCTCGACGCTGGCGTATTTGTTCTATCCTGAAACGCTGCGCTTTCGCCGGGGGCAGGTGGAAATTGAGATTCTGGGCCAATGGACGCGGGGCAAGACGCTGCTGGACAATCGCCACAAGGTCAAACCGGGTGCAAACGCCTGGGTGGCGACAGAGATCGACAGCGTGAATTTGCTGGCGCTGATGATTGAGGACTTGAAGATTCTGGTTAAAGATTGACGCTGCGAATGGCAGCAGTCCAGATGGATGGTTGATTCAGGCATCTCACTGATGCTCTAGCTCTTCCGGGCTAGAGAGGGAGAGGGCTGGCTGTGGGTAAGCAAGTCTCGTAGTCCCCGTAGACGTGCCACGAGTCGCTGGCTTAGGGCTGGCGGGCAGAGCAGTAGCGCTCCCTGTGCTAGCCCCTTGAGCGAGAGGCGGTTTCGCCAGCCGTAGCCCGCCGAGCAATAGACCTGAAAAGCAGAGAGGCGATCGCCCAGGGAGAGCCAGCAGTTGACCGCTGGGGTGGCGTATTTTTGCAACTGCACCAGGCGGACTGGCTCTAGGTCGATCGGCAACTTCACTCGCCGCAGCAGGTCGTAGGTGAGGTGCGTATAGTTTTGGGTGGCGGTGATGGATGCGTCTGTGGCGCGGTAGCTGGCTGTATATTCATCTAGAAAATAGAAAGCTTCGGATACAGCCGCCAGCCGCAGCCCAAAGTCGAGGTCGCAAGCGCTGCCCACCTCGGCCCGATCGCGATAGCCGACCTGACGGGCGATCGCCGTTTTCACCATAAATCCGTCGTTGGGAAACTGCGCCACCAGCGCCGACTCCATCGGGCAAGATTGTCGCCCCGCCCGCGCCGCGACTCGTCGGTATTTCGCGTTTAGGGCAACGGAGGCTGCAAGGTCTACACGACCCTTGTGATCCATCCAATACTGTTTACCAAAAGCCGCGCTGATAGACGGATCGGCATCGAAGCAGGCGGCGAGGCTGGCGATCGCCCCCGGCACAAGCAGATCATCGTCATGGAGCAAAATCAATAGGTCGCCCTCTGCCAGGTGAAAGAGCTGGTTGACGTTTCCAGCCTGGTAGAGAGCGGGCTTGTTGTGGACATAGCGAATCTGCTGGCCAGCAATCCAGGTTGCCAGGGCTTTTTCAGTCAGGTCATCAGGAGAATCATCACTCACCCACACTTCCAGGTTGGGGTACGCTTGCTCTAGCACCGACCTCACCGCTTCTTGCACCAGATCGGGGCGGCGATAGGTGGGAATGCAGACTGAGACAGAAGAGGGCATAGTGGGCAGATGTCCCTGCTGATGTGGTGTTGCCGTTGGTGTCGAGTGCTACCATGCAAATCCTGATAAGAGTTTAATGGAAACTTGCCCTCTGGGATAGTTCGCTAAAGCATGGTTTTGGCATTGGGGCGATCGCCCGTGAAGCGCCAATTTGCGGTGCGGAGCCATTCTGTATTTGCAGTGCATTTGAGACTAAAATTTTACTTGGGATGGTGTTAGCCAGTGTTGATCTGGGGCTTAGTATCCACGGTTTAGCAATCCAGCTTAATAATCTCGTTGGTCACATCACAGGTTTAGTCCATGACTGCTGCTCTTTCTTCACAATCTGCCCCGCTGCCGCTGACTTCACGGCTAGTCAATGTGATCTTGTCCATCAAGCCCCTGGCGCTGTTGGCCAAGCACAATGCCCGCAACATGATGATCAAGCGGGCAGAGGCGATCGGCGTGTACTGGCGGCAAGAGGTGCAAGCGCTGCGGGCGCGGGGCGAAGACGCGGCCTTTTCGCCCGCCTGGGAAGAAGACTTGGCGGCGGTGCAAAATCCCGACCTGGTTTATCCCGACTACTATTGCTGTTCCTTTCACGCCTATGAAGAGGGCAACCTGGGCTGGGAGCCTGCAATGGAGGTGGAAGTCGCCGCCCACGCGGTTCATGCCCGCATCTGGCCCGATGGCGGCGCAGAGGGCGATACGCGGTTGCGTCAGAGCTTTTTGGACATCTTAAAGGAGCAAGGCCCCGAAAATCCCCAAGATATTCTCGATTTGGGATGCAGCGTGGGCATGAGCACCTTTGCGCTGCAATCGCTCTATCCTCAGGCAGCGCTGACGGGCGTGGACTTGTCGCCCTACTTTTTGGCGATCGCCCGTCACCGCGCTCGCACGGGCCGCCAGCCCAACAGCCTGCACACCCTGCAAGTCATGGGGCCAACACCCGACGCGCCTGCGCCCCGTTGGCTGCACGCCGCAGCCGAAGAGACGGGTCTGCCTGATGCCTCCTTCGATCTGGTGTCTGCGTTTTTGATTTTTCATGAACTGCCCCAGTCGGCAGCAGTGCAGATTTTGCAGGAGGCGCGGCGCGTACTGCGGCCCGGCGGCACGTTCGCCCTGATGGACATGAATCCCCGCTCAGAGATTTATGCCAAGATGCCGCCCTACATTCTGACCTTGCTCAAAAGCACGGAGCCATATTTAGATCAATACTTTTCGCTCGATTTGGAGCAAGCCCTGGTCGAAGCAGGTTTTGAGCTACCCACTATCACCTGCAACACGCCGCGCCATCGCACAGTCATCGCCCGTGCCCGCTAAGTGTTTGGGCGAACCGCTGACCAACGGGCAATTCTCATTTGCTGCCTCTCTACCTTTTGTGAGAGGGTGGTCAACCCCTAGCTGTATCGTCAGGTCGAGGAAAAATCAGAGTCCCCCAAGCATACTGAAATTAGGCATACTGGTGAGTAGCGCTGGCGCATGAGCAAGACCGTAGGGCTATATTGTGCTAGACAGGCTGGTTCGCAAGTCTGCCCAAAATTTTGGAATCATGAGCGATCGCCCAACAGACCCTTCTGATGACAAACTCTAACGCTTCCGCAAAATTGGCTGAGGTGCCCAAGTCGCCCGAAGAAATTCAGCGCGAAAAGCAGCGGATGTATGACGTGCTGTTTCTGCTGGAGCAGTTGTTTCATCGGGAAGAGGCGACCGTCAAGCTGGTTTTGGGCTGTCTGTATGACGTGGGCGCAGTGAATCTAATCAACCAGAAGCTGACCTTTCGCCCGCTGAATCGCTTGGGTAAAGGCACGGCACGATTGTCGAAGCCGCTCTTTACGGCGATCGCCATCCGCTGGTTTCACAAAAATGTCCCCCAGCTTTTGACCAAATGGCTCCACAGCAAAGTCCAGTTTGAACCCGAACCTGCTGCCAAGGCGGTTCAGGCAGAACAACTGGAAGAGACTGCAACCGCAGCCAATGCCGAACTGGTACAGCCCGCAGCGGTGGCTCCCGATCAAACGGCTCTGCTATCGGAAGGGTCTGCGCCGCTGCTTCAGCCCATCTCGCCTGACGAAGCGACCTACAGCCCCGTGGCGCTGGAGTTGCAGCCAAAAGAGTTGCAGACGAACCAGACGAATGGCAAGACGGCGATCGCCCAACCTGCCCAGTCGCTCCCTCAAAATGGCAGGCTGCACCTGGCAACTGCTGCGCCTTCGGTTACCCGCCCGGTCGAGCAGTCTACGGTCGTTGCGTCCATTGCACCCGTGCCCACAGCCTCTTCCATTTCGCTGCAAGAGTCTGACATGATGCCCCGCACGGCGGCGCTGGCGGTGATGGAGGACTATCGTCAGGAGATTGCCCGACTGCGATCGCGCGTGAACTATCTGGCGATCGCCCTGATCAGCGTCAGCGGCATCCTCACGAGTGCCCTCCTCTGGGTCGCAACGAATCCTCCTGGCAACACGGTCGAAGCCGAAACCCGCCCGCAGCCTGTGCTGACCCAGCCCGCCATTGGCAGCGGCGCAGCAGACTAGGAAATAGCGCCAAAGGAAGGCTACGCCTTTGCCAGCGCTGGCTCTTTTGCCTGCGACGCGCTACTCTCCGGCACAGGCAGCCCGTAGACCTCGGCTGAATTATTCGGGCTTTCGATTAGCTTGACTTTGTGCAGCTTTGCGCCGATTGCCCGAATCGGGTCTTCCAGCAGGTCGCGGATGTGAACCGCGATATTCTCCGCCGTAGGCACCACCTTGGCAAAATAGGGAATGTCGTGATTCAAAAATGTGTGATCAAACGGTTCCACAACATGTTCATCGACCGCGTTCTGAAAGGCAACCAAATCGGCGATCATGCCCGTGCGCGGGTCGATCTCGCCCCTGATCGTTACCTCTAGGTGATAGTTGTGGCCGTGACCGTGAATCCGGGCGCACTTGCCGTAGATTTCTGAGTTCTGCTCTAGCGTGAGGTGCGGCAGTGCTAGCCGGTGTGCCGCGCTGAAGTGGGTGCTGATCGTGAGGTAGGCTTCCATGTCGTTTTCCTGTGTAGTCGGGCCCAGAGTTCGGGATGTTCAAAAAGCTGGATGTTGAGGATGGGCAAGTGGGGCGCGAGGCGATGCCAGATGACCCGTGCGATATTTTCTGTCGTGGGCAAGGTCTGCTGAAACTCGTCCCATACGTCGTTGAGATAGGCAAAGTTAAGCTGGCTCGTCACTTCTCGCTTAATCACCTGCTTCACATCCGACAGGTTTAGCACCATGCCATAGTCATCTAGCTCGCCCTCCATTGCTACGTACAGCACGTAGTTGTGCCCGTGTCCTGGGGCCTGGGCGCACAGCCCAAACTGTTGTCGATTCTCGTCTTCGCTTAGCTCCGGTAGCCAATAGCGATGGCTAGCCGAAAACTCAGCCCGACGATTGATGATGCATTTCATAGAAAAGCCGCTGGTAGAAAAGCCGCTGGACAGTCGTAACGTTCTGTAAAGATACTAGCGTTTTGGCTGCGAATATGGGGGATGGGGCAGTGGCGCTAAAACACGGACTTGCTGCCTGAAACGCCTCGTTATCCTTCTTCCAACCAAAGCTCGTCGCTGGCATGATGCACCGTTTTTACCCACTTCAGGCGCTTGGGACGAATAGACATACGGAGGGTGGTGCTGGCCACGATCGCCAGCCAGTGGAGCATGTAAATCGCGCCGCGCAGGGTTTGCAGCAGGAGTGAGAAACCGGGGTAGGCGCGGCCGCGGCGCACGTCTTCCAGTTCTGCTTTGGCCTCGGTGCGGGTCTGGAAGCGACGCAGACCGATCATCATGCCCACCATCGACATGACCAGCGTGAATCCGGTGAGCGGGCCAAAGATGGGAAGACGACTGCGGGCGATCGCCATCAGCAAATCTGGCAGCGCTGCCGTCGGCATAACGTACTGAAACATGAAGAACGTCAGCAGATCCATCGTTTTGCGAGTGCCCATGCGGTTGCGGACAATCCAGCGCCAATAGTCGAGATAGCGCTGATAGCCGCCCTCCGCCCAGCGGTTGCGCTGATGCCACAGCCCGCCCAGGCGCGTTACGCCTTGCTCTTGCACCGCAGGCATTGGCAAAAAGTCAATGTCCCATCCGTCTAGGTGCAGGCGAATGGTCAAGTCCAGGTCGTCGGTAATGGTTTCTTCGTTCCACGCGCCACAGCGCTCTAGCGCCGCCCGCCGCACAAACTGACCATTGCCGCGCAGTTCGCCAAGGCCGCCCACGGCAATCCGCTGCTGCTGGTAATACGCATCTAGCGCCATTTCAGCAACCTGGCCCTGAATCCAGAAATTCCCCGAATCGGGATGGTTGGTGGCCTGGGCGATCGCCTTTCGCACCTGCACTGCTCCCACCCGCGCCGACTGAAACAAGGGCAGCACCCGCCGCAGCAAGTCCGCAGGCACTTCCGCGTCGGCATCAAACACGCCAAAGATTTCACCCTTTGCCAGCGCACAAACCTGGTTCAATGCGCCCGACTTGCCACCGCTGGCCTCGGCTCCGCGCCGCAGCACTTTCAGTTGGGGATACTCACTTTTCAACTTGTCCAGCACTTGGGGTGTGCGATCGGTGCTGTGGTCGTCCACCACCCAGAGTTCGTAGCGACTGGCCGGATAGTCGATTCCACAGAGCGCCCGCACTAAGGGCCCAATTACGCCCTCCTCGTTTTTGGCCGCTACCATCAGCGATACAAAAGGCAGATCCGCCGGATTCTCGCTGGTCAGCGGGTGGGGCAGGGGACGGGGACGCGCTGCCATCAACCGCAAAATGTGAACCCCCATCAGCGCCGTTAGACCATACACCACCCACGCCCCCCAGGAAACGAGATGGAGGGCGATCGTGCTACTCCACACAATCGTCATCGCCAGGGCGGCCTTGCCCCTGCGCCCTGCTAGCCCGCGATAAAACTGCGACTGCGGATCGTCTGCATCTGACAAGTCAGACACGATGGCGTGAATCGGCTCTAGCTCATCGAATTCATCGTCATACCAGGACTGCTGCGGCATAGGTTCACCCTTTGACGGCTTCCGCCGTGATGCAGAGGTCTAAATCAGTCAAATCTAAGCAAATTTAAATCTGTCTGTTAAATCAGGTCGAAAGGATTATGAGTAGGTATGAATTTGTCTAAATGCTCTGGACTAAACTAGCGGTTTGGGAAACCTGTTGAGCGGACATTGCGCCGCCGATCTCCATCCTAACCAGGACGCATGGACGATTTGAAAATCCTTCAGGACACTTGTTAGTACGGGACTCGTTACAGGACTCGTTCAGCAGTAGTCTACCAATCATTAAGCAATCCTAAAACTGAAATTGGCAAACCATCGTTAGATTGCCCGAAATTCAAGCCTTTCCATCATGCGCTACGTTGTGAGGTGGTTATTCGGCTCAACGGTGTGGCTTCCCGTCCTACCTGTTGGGACTCTCAAACCACTGACCCTGTCTAACCTGACCCGGACAAACCAGGCTGATATTCTGATGAAGGTTCTTAGAGGCGAATGGTTTTATGGCGTGGACACGGCCCAGCGGGCGGCAGGCGGATGAGCTGCGTCCGGTTCAATTTGAGCGGCGATTCACCCGATTTGCAGCGGGGTCGGTGCTGACGCACTGTGGCGAAACCCAGGTGTTGTGTACGGTAACGGTGCAGCCAGGTGTGCCGAAGTTTTTGGAAGGCAGCGGCCAGGGCTGGCTGACGGCGGAATATCGAATGCTGCCCAGCGCCACGCCCCAGCGACAGGCGCGAGAGTTTATGAAGCTGTCGGGGCGGACGCAGGAGATTCAGCGGCTGATCGGGCGCAGTCTGCGGGCAGCCCTAGACATGAAGGCGCTGGGAGAACGGACGCTGACGGTGGATGCAGACGTGCTGCAAGCGGATGCGGGAACCCGCACCACGGCGATTACCGGAGGATATGTGGCCCTATGTGATGCGATCGCCCATCTCCTGTCCACGGGTGAACTGGAGGCCTCACCCCTGCGGCATCAGATCGCGGCGGTGTCTGTGGGGCTGCTGCATGGCGAAGCTTTTCTGGATCTGGACTATCCCGAAGATGTGGCGGCGGAGATTGATTTCAATGTTGTGATGACGGAAGAATTGGCGCTGATCGAGCTACAGGGCACGGCCGAAGAGGGCAGCTTTAGCCGGACTCAGCTTAACCAGCTTTTGGATATTGCCGAAACGGGCATTGGCGAATTGCTCAAGCTTCAGCAGCAGGCATTGCGAAGCAGCTAAGCAAGACCCTGGACGGGCGATCGCCCCCCTTTTATCGGCTCAAAATCCTTCCCAAGAATCCCCCGTCTGGGGCTTATCAAAGCCTTACCCCAGAACGTTAAGATAAGGGATGAACTTTCCGAAAAGATCGGAGTTAATTTCTAGTGCTAGAGACACTCATCGCCGACTTTCGCGTCATCTTTGAGCGAGATCCAGCCGCTCGAAACTGGTTAGAAGTTCTCTTTTGCTATCCCGGTCTACAAGCCCTGTTGATGCACCGCTTTGCCCATCGTTTATATCAGATGCGGCTTCCTTTCCTGCCGCGTTTGATTTCTCACCTGGCTCGCTTTTTGACGGGCATCGAGATTCACCCCGGCGCACAGATTGGCAGCGGCGTGTTTATCGACCACGGCATGGGGGTGGTCATTGGCGAAACGGCGATCGTGGGCAACTACGCGCTAATTTACCAGGGCGTGACCCTGGGCGGCACGGGCAAAGAAAGCGGCAAGCGCCACCCGACGCTGGGCGAAAACGTGGTTGTCGGCGCGGGCGCAAAGGTGTTGGGCAACCTGAACATTGGCGATAACGTGCGAATTGGGGCGGGGTCTGTGGTGCTGCGCGACGTGCCCGCCGATTGCACGGTGGTTGGTGTGCCTGGACGAGTGGTGTATCGCGGTGGCGAACGGGTCGATCCACTGGAACACAACCGCCTGCCCGACTCGGAAGCTGAGGTGATTCGGGCGCTGCTCGACCGCATCGAAGGACTAGAGCAGCAGATGGAAAGCCTGAAACGGGAGCGGGCGCAAACGCCGCATCTGAGTGGCTCCACAGCAGAGCAGCGTTCGCTAGTTGCTGCCGTTGTTCCGTCGTTTGATGCAGTGGCCGAGCGACAGGAAGCATCAGCAGCCGAGTCGGGGGCAAAGTGTCGGTTGAGCGATCGCGTGATTGAAGAATTCCTGAACGGCGCGGGCATCTAGCGATTCTGCTCGATTGCCTCTACAGCTTTGCGTCTACTGACAGCCGGAAGTCACTCGACCTCCGGCTGTTTCGCACATCGCCCCCAAACCGATGTAACAACCTGTAAATCGCCTCTGGGTTGGATCACACCATTCTCTACAATGAGCCTAGAGCCTGCTTTCAGCCATTCCTCAAACCATTCTTTTAATTTGCCGATATGACTGTAACCGTTGCCGATGTGATGACTCCCGACCCGATTGTGGTGCATCCCGAAACGCCGCTAAATGAGGCCATCAAGCTGATTGCCGAGCGGCGGATTAGCGGGCTGCCTGTGGTCGATGCCGATGGCAAGCTGGTGGGGGTTCTCTCAGAGGCCGACCTGATGTGGCGCGAAACAGGGCCCACGCCGCCGCCCTACATCATGATTTTGGACAGCGTAATTTATCTGGAAAACCCCGGCAAGCATGAGCGAGAGCTGCACAAGGCTCTAGGACAGACCGTTGGCGAAGTCATGACGGGCAAAAAGGAAATCGTCACCACAAAACCGAGCCAAACGCTGCAAAGCGCCGCCAAGTTAATGCACGACCGAGACACGACGCGCCTGCCCGTCCTCGACGACAGCGGCAAGGTGATTGGCATTTTGACACGCGGCGATATCGTGCGGCATTTGGCGGTGGAATAGCGTTCGGCTGAATCAATTCCAGTCTTTTAGGAATCCCAAGTTTAAGAAGATGACGATTACTCCTGAATCTGTGAAAGCCCTGCTGGAGTCTGGGGATTTTGGCGATCGCCTCCGGGCAGTAAACCAAATGCGCCAGCTTGATCCGGCGATTGCTTTCGATCTCATCCAGATTGCCGCCACGGATGCCAGCGTGCGGGTGCGCTATGCCGCCGTCAGCCAGCTTGCCAGCCTGGGCAGCCAAAACCCCGACTTGGCGCTGGATTTATTGCGAGCCAGCCTGCGAGACCCTGAATCCGACGTGCAGGCGGCCGCAGCCGACTCGATTGGGGCGCTAAAGCTGACGGCGGCCTATGAAGACCTGAAGGCGCTCTATCACAAAAGCACGGAATGGTTGGTGCAGTTCAGCATTATCGCCGCGCTGGGCGAACTGGGCGATCCGTCGAGCTTTGACCTGCTGCAAGAGGCGCTCGGCTCTACTAATGAACTGGTGCGGACAGCGGCAATCGGTTCACTGGGTGAATTGGGCGATCCCCGCGCCATTCCCCTGCTGACGGCCTACGCGACGCACCCAGACTGGCAAATTCGCCATCGCGTGGTGCAGGCGTTGGGTCATTTTCAAACTCCGGAAGCCCGCACGGTGCTGGAGAGCATGGTGAATGATGACAATAGTGCTGTAGCCCAGGAGGCAAAGCTTTATCTGTAGCAGAAGTCTATTGGTCTCTATTCAGAGATCTATTGGTCAGAATCTATTGGTCTCTATTCGGTATCTATCGGCATTGGTTTGGGGACGTAGGGGCGATCGCCTCTCCCGCGTTCCTCCGATTCCTAATTCCTTTTTAAGATTCCTGCTGAAATTCCCAAGATAAAATAGTGAAAGCAGCTAATCCCGCTCGGAATACTGTGCTTTGTGAGATGATGTAAATTACCCTCAAACTGTTACTCTTACTACAGGAATTCTTTCTATGGCACTCCGACTTGGTGACACCGTTCCCAACTTTACCCAAAAGTCCACCGAAGGCGATATCAACTTCTACGAATGGGCGGGCGATAGCTGGGTAGTTCTGTTTTCTCACCCCAAGGACTTTACTCCGGTTTGCACCACTGAACTGGGCCGCGTGGCACAACTCAAGCCCGAATTTGACAAGCGCAACGTGAAGGTCATCGCCCTCAGCGTTGATGATGTCGATTCCCACGCAGGCTGGGTAGGCGACATCGAAGAAACCCAGAACACCAAGCTAAACTATCCCATCCTGGCTGACCCCGATCACGTCGTGTCTGATCTGTATGACATGATCCACCCCAACGCCAACGCCATGCTGACGGTGCGGACGGTATTCATTATCGACCCTGCCAAGAAGCTGCGGTTGTCGTTGACCTATCCCCCCAGCACCGGCCGCAACTTTGACGAAATTTTGCGCGTGATCGACTCGCTGCAACTGACCGACAACTACGGTGTGGCTACGCCCGCCGACTGGAAGGACGGCGATGACGTAGTGGTCGTGCCCTCGATCCCTACTGAAGAGGCAAAGCAGAAGTTCCCCAAAGGCGTAAACGAAATTCGCCCCTACCTGCGGATGACCCCCCAGCCCAACAAGTAGGCGCGGCGTGCGCTGGTAAAACTCGATGAAAAGGCAGGTACGGCGTATCTGCCTTTTTCGTTGCAGTTTTCCATCGCGGCTTTCTATAGTTCGTCTAAAGTTCGAGTCAGTTCCGAACAGACCTCCCTAAGATAGAGGGTGAAATCCGGAGGCGATCGCCCTGTTGAGTTGGCGAAGACATGGGCGATCGCCACATCACCGGGAGCGTTTTGCAGGAGAATCCCATGTCTGAAGGCGATCCCATGCTGGATTTAAGCCACAAGCTGGCCCTCGACCGCGACTGCATGACCCTATCGCGGCACGTCCTCAAGCAGTTTCAAGACTTTTCGCCCGAAGCCCAAGACCTCAGCGCCTTGATGAGCCGCATCGCCCTGGCCGCCAAGCTGATCGCCCGTCGCCTCACGCGAGCTGGACTGATGGACGATGCCCTCGGCTTTACCGGGCAAACCAACGTGCAGGGCGAGGCCGTCAAAAAAATGGACGTATACGCCAATCAGGTGTTTATCTCCGTATTCGAGCAGAGCGGGCTGGTCTGCCGCCTTGCGTCTGAGGAAATGGAGAAGCCCTACCACATCCCCGAAAACTGCCCCATCGGTCGCTACACGCTGCTCTACGACCCAATCGATGGCTCCTCCAATCTGGATGTGAATATCAACGTCGGGTCGATTTTCGCAATCCGGCGACAGAGCAACCCAGACCTAGACGAAACCGGGCAAGACCTGCTGCAAAATGGACGCGGGCAAATTGCCGCAGGCTATGTGCTGTACGGCCCCAGCACCATGCTAATTTACTCCATCGGCACAGGCGTTCACGCCTTTACGCTCGACCCGACCCTGGGCGAGTTCGTCCTGTCAAACGAAAATATTCGTGTGCCGGAGCATGGCCCCATCTACAGCGTCAATGAAGGCAACTTCTGGCAATGGGATGAATCCATCCGCGACTACATTCGCTATGTGCATCGCCACGAAGGCTACACCGCCCGCTACGGTGGGGCGCTAGTGGGCGACTTTCACCGCATTCTGTTTCAGGGGGGGGTGTTCCTCTATCCTGGCACGGTGAAAAAGCCCGAAGGCAAGCTGCGATTGCTCTACGAATCTGCCCCGCTAGCATTTCTGATTGAGCAGGCCGGCGGCCGCGCCAGCAACGGCACTCAAGACATTCTGGACGTGGTGCCCAATCAGGTTCATACCCGCACGCCGCTGATCATCGGCAGCACAGAAGATGTGGCGCTGGTGGAGTCCTTCATCCGCGAGCGTCAGCGCGAACAGCAAAATCCTGTCATTTCTGTACGGTCTTAGTGGGTGGCGATCGTCCATTCCTAAAGCCCGCATTAAGGTTTTCTGGGTTGTCAAACAGAAAACCAAGTTGAACCGGAAGAAAGTGGTGTGATAAGGAATGGCTTTTACGCTTTTGCCAGGTTTGCACACTAGAGCCTGCTGAGGGCCTGCTGATGGAATTTGCGAAATCTTATCCAGGGCGCAGGGCAGATTCAGCAACACCCGTCAGGATCAAAAGTCAAGGATAGAGCGTTCTGCTAGGTGGCATCCAGACAAAACTTCTAAGCATGAACTCTGGGCATGAACTCTGGACGTGAACTCTGGGCGATCGCCCCTCAAAGCTTCTTCCACCCGTCCTCAACCTCCCATCCAACCCAATCTACGCACACTCTACGCACCCCCAACCTTGTCTATGGTCACGCTTCTAGAAAACCCCCTCCGCGTTGGTCTTCAGCAAGACCGCATTCCCGAACCCCAGATCCTAGTCATCTTTGGTGCCAGCGGTGACCTCACCCAGCGCAAGCTGATCCCCGCCATTTACCAAATGAAACTGGAGCGTCGTCTGCCGCCCGAACTCACCATCGTTGGCGTAGCCCGACGGGATTGGAGCAACGACTATTTCCGAGAGCAGATGCGGATTGGGGTCGAAGAGTTTGGCGGCGGGCTAGGCAAACAAGAAGTCTGGGACGACTTTGCTCGCGGGCTGTACTATTTTCCCGCCGACATGGACGATCCAGTGAGCTATCAGGGCTTGAAGAACTTCCTGGCAAACCTGGATGATACCCGCGGCACTCGCGGCAACCGGGTGTTCTACCTGGCAGTGGCACCCCGCTTCTTCTCCGGAGCGATCGAGCAACTGGGCGCAGCCGGAATGCTGCCCGATCCCGAAAAGCATCGCCTAGTGATTGAAAAACCCTTTGGCAAAGACCTGATCTCTGCTCAGGCGCTCAATCAGGTCGTGCAGCATGTGTGCAGCGAAAATCAGGTCTACCGCATTGACCACTACCTCGGCAAAGAAACAGTCCAAAACCTGATGGTGTTTCGCTTTGCTAATGCCATCTTTGAGCCGCTGTGGAACCGTCAATACGTAGACCATGTGCAAATCACGGTGGCAGAGCGCGTCGGGCTGGAGGGACGAGCAGGCTACTACGAAACGTCTGGAGCTTTGCGGGATATGGTGCAGAACCATCTCATGCAGCTCTTTTGTCTAACGGCGATGGAGCCGCCCAACTCGCTCGATGCTGACAACATCCGCAACGAAAAAGTGAAGGTGCTGCAAGCGACTCACTTGGCTGAAGAGATTGAAATCGGCAAGGGTGCGATTCGGGGACAATACTCCGCAGGCTGGCAAGACGGAAAGGCAATTCCTGGCTATCGTGAAGAAGAAGGGGCCAGCCCGACTTCGACAACCCCGACCTACGCCGCTATCAAGCTCAACATCGATAACTGGCGCTGGAAGGGGGTGCCATTCTATCTCCGAACCGGTAAGCGGATGCCCAAAAAGGTATCGGAAATCGCCATCCAGTTCAAGGAGGTGCCGTACCTGATGTTCCAGTCTGCCTCGCGCCAGGCCAATCCCAACGTGCTGGCAATGCGGATTCAGCCAGATGAAGGCATTTCGCTAAAGTTTGAGGTGAAGACACCAGGAACGTCGCTGCGAACCCGCTCGGTAGACATGGATTTTCGTTACGACACGGCCTTTGGTAGCGCCAACACCGACGCTTACAGCCGACTTTTGGTTGACTGTATGTTGGGCGATCAAACCCTGTTTACCCGGGGCGACGAGGTAGAAGCCTCCTGGCGCATTCTCACGCCGCTGCTGCGGGTCTGGGATGCACCGGCCGACCCTGACGCAATTCCGCTTTATGAAGCAGGCACTTGGGGCCCGATCGAGGCAGAACTGTTGCTCAACCGGGACGGGCGACGCTGGCGGAGGCTGTAGAAAAGGCTTGGGTGTCGCATACGAACTCGAAGATCAGGATTGAGACTCGAATTGGCGTGAATCTTAATTTTTCCCTCTTAGTTTTTCCCATAATTTCCCACGACATTACTCATGACTACTACACCGCTTGTTACCTTACAGCAACCGAAGGATATTTCCCTCAGCGAGATTGAGGCGGAGTTGAGTCAGATTTGGCGGATGCAGAGTGGCTCAAAGGGAATGCCTGCACCGACTCGTGCGGCAACCTTCAGCATCGTGGTGTATGCGCCAGAAGAGTTTCAACAACTGCTGGCGATTCTGGGGTTCTATACTGACGAGATCGATAGCTTTTTTGGCCCGCGCACAAAGCAGGCAGTGCTGGCGGCGCAAAAGGCGCTGGGGCTGCGAATGACGGGGCGCTTTGATCCGGAGACGCTGGCGCGACTGCGGGAAGAGGTGGCTAAGCTGCCGCCAGAGAAGCGAGTGTTTCAAAACCGAGACGATCGCGGTTCGACGATTAGCGATGCGATCGCCGTTCAAAATCCCTGCCGTGTGATCACCCTGGCTCCCACACTGGGCGAAGATACGGGCGTGACGGCGCAGGTGTCGGCCTATTGCCCGATTCAAAAGGGCGGTAATGCAGCGTCGATCTGTGGGGAATACATCACAATGAAGGGCACCAAGGAGGCGCTCAACCGCGTGGGCGATCTGGTGGCAACGCTGATGATTCCCAACTTGCCCAAGTTCGTGTGGTGGAAGGCAACGCCCAACCCAGAGCATGAGCTATTTCAAAAACTGGCTGAAACTTGCAACTGTCTGATTCTTGATTCTTCCTATTTCACTGATCCAGCGACGGAATTCCTGAAAATGCAGGAATTGATCGAGTCAGATACCTACATTGCTGACCTTAACTGGCATCGGTTGTCGGTGTGGCAGGAGCTAGCTGCGGCAGCGTTTGATCCGCCGGAGCGACGCATTGCCCTGGTGGAAGTAGACAAGATCACGATTGATTATGAAAAGGGTAATCCGGCCCAGGCATATATGTATCTGGGCTGGTTTGCTAGCCGTCTGGGCTGGAAACCTGTGTCTATTACCGAAACACCCGGCGACTATGACATTACGACAGTGATGTTTAAGGGATCGGAGGATCAGGATATCCATGCGGAACTTGCAGGGGTGCCGATTGCCGATGCAGGTGAGATCATTGGCGACCTGATTGGGCTTCGCCTGAGTTCGAGCAACGCCAACGCCAACTGCTGCACGATTCTCTGCTCGGAAACGACGGGCTGTATGCGAATGGAGGCTGGCGGCAGCGCTCAAAACTGTCGGACGGAGCAGGTGACGGCGATCAACGACCAGAAGGCGGAGTTTCTAGTGAGCCAGCAGCTTCAGCGCTGGGGCCGCGACGTGCTGTATGAAGAAAGTCTGGCGATGACGACCAGCATTTTGCGGCTGAAGGCGTAGATTGATTGGCTGGATCAGTCCTCTAGCGCGGTTTGCATTGGCAGTTAGTTTGCATTGGCGGTTGCACTATCGTTCGGCGGCGATCGCCTCTTCTTGGGAGGCAACTTGAGGGGCGATCGCCCGCGCCGCATTCACTAGCGTGAGCAGCGGCCCACTTTGCTCTTGCCCGCTCGTAGACAGGTCGCTGTGGCAGAGAAAGACGCGCTCATCGGCCCGATAGAGCAGGTCGCGGAGCTGGCGTTCCAGGCGATTTTGGTCTGCCTCTAGCGCGTCGGCCGCCGTCCACCGCTGCCCCGACCAATTGCTGAGAAACAGCGGCGCGGCAAACAGTCCACCGCCCCCTATCAGCCATAGGGGAGAACCCGCATCTAGCCAAAACTGCCAGCGGTGGGCGCAGCGATTAGCCCGGTATTGAAAGATGGTAGCCAGCGTCACGGCGGGGCGGGTGATGAGCGGACGCACGGGATAGGGATCGGCAGTAATCGTGCCGCCGCGCAATAGCTCGATAAAGTCCTGCACGCTTTCCGATGGCGGTGCGGCGTTTCGTAGCGCATCCATTTGCCGCAGGCGAGACTCCACCTCCCAAAAGTGCTGTGCCGTTTCCATCAGCTCTCGCAGTGCCGCCAGCCGATCGTAGGGCAACGTGCTGCCACCATAGAGAAACTGCTGAATGGCGCGGTCGAGCAGCGTGGCAGGGCTGGGAATTAGCCGCTGCTGCTGTTGGGCTTGCTGCGTCTCGATCCACAGGCGAATCGACTCGTAAGCCTGAGAGGCGCGATAGCCCAGCCGATCCCACCGAGGGAAAGCCGTCGCAGGCAGCAGATGCGGACGATTGGGGTCGGGCACAAAGCAGTGATCGACAATCAGCCCAGCCCGGACGGGATCGATCATGGGGGAAGGCTCAGGGACGGCAAGATTTTGGATGGGGGAGGGGGGATTTTGGACGGGGGTCTGGCTGAGAACAATCAGGAGTTCGGCGATCGCCTCTCGGTTGATTAGCCGTCCCAGCCCCGGATAAACCAGCGCCAGCAAGCTCAGCAGGGCGCGAATCATGGGCGAGGCGGCGAGGGGCTGCTGGTCGTTCAGCGCTTCTACGGCAATGCCCCGGCGGGTGAGGATTTCGCGCAGGGTGTAGCGGGCGATCGCATCCAGCCCCGGCCCAATGATCGCCACCTCATCGGGACGCACCTGCCCGCTGTGAATCGCCTGAGCCACTTGCTCTGCCGTTTCTCGCAGCAGTTGCGCCCGCGAGACAGTCTGAATCGACTGCATTGCCTCCGGCAGTTCTGGCAACAGCACGGGTTCCCGCACCCAGCCCGCCAGCGCATCGGCCCAGTCGGTGCCCAGGGTTTCTCCAGGCGGGTCGAGCGTTTCCACCTGGCAGCGTTCCGCCAGCGTTCCCAGCCGGGACGGATCGGCTCCCAGCCCCCAGCGCACCGCCCCTTGGGGATTGTAGGTGAAAAATCCGGGCAGCCCTGCATCGAGCAAGTGAGCAAACAGCGTGTGGGCGATCGCCGGATATTCATCTACGTCGTCTGCTAATAGCGCACTGAAGCGATCGCGCAATCGGGCTTGGTAGGTTCCATCCGGCAGCAGATAGCGGCTGTATAGATCCGCCGCGATGCCGTAGGTCAGCAGCCCCCGCTCCAGGCACCAGTCACGCCACTGGGCGATCGCCTCGCCAATGTGTAGCCACAAATTGGGCTGCGTTTCGGGCGGAGCCAGCCCTTGCTGGAGCAGCGGCGCAATGTCTTCTGGGGGAACCTCTGCCAGCGCCGCCAGTTGCAGCAGATCCAGCATTCGCCGCACGAGGAAATAGTCTGATACACCGGGTAGCGTCAGCGTTCCCTCGTCTAATCGGGGCTGCCAGAGGCGCGTGGCAAGGGCTTGCTCGGTTTCGGGCCGCAGCCGCAGGGGAAACTGAGTGCCCACCACGCCCCGCTCGACTAGCAGCGGATAAAACAGCACCACCTCGCTGAGGAAAAATCCGGCCGGCGTGGCGGTTTCCACGGGATATTGCGCCTGCTGGGCGACCAGCCGATCCGACAGATCCAGCCGATTGTCGCCGATCGCCGCAAAGGCCAGCGCCGGAGTTTCTGAGATGGCTTCAAGCGCACTCACCCATTCGCCAAAGCGCTGCACCAGCCGCCCCGTCTTGCCGCTGCGTGACGTGCCCACAATCCAGATCGACGGCTGCATGGAAAAGCCCCCCGTTGAAAAAAGTGGAATTTGGTACGATACTACAGACTTCTGGTTACAGTTCGTCTTCAGGCTGTCGCTGAGTTAGAGAGGCGGCTGGCTCGTTCGACACAACACATTACATCCTGCTTCGCAGCCCCCCCTCATATGCGCTGCGGAGGCTAGGTTTTGTTTTAAAAGTTGTTTTTTGGGCGTGTCGCGCTCGAAAAAACAACCTTCTAGACACTTTTAAACTTTTAAAACACACCCTAATCTGTGTGCATAGGCAATGACAAACCCGATTATTTCTGGTGTCCAGGCGTATCTTCGCTTTAGTCGGCGATGGCTGATGGGCACCCCAGAGCGTGCCCTGGATGATGCTTACGAGGCTGCCCTCCGCATCAAGGCGCTAGAGGACACGTACTTTGGGGGCGATCGCATCTCGTTTCAGCAGGGCAACTACAGCAGCAGCGCCCGTGCCTATTTTCAGACCGAGCTGCGGAAATATCTCAACATTGCCAAACTGCGGCTGGCCGAGTTTCGCACCAGTAGCTCCATTTTGCAGGGCGATCGCCCGCCCACCGAAGTCCGCATTGACGAACAAGCGCCAGGATCTTCCGAAATCAACATCCTCGATCGCGCATCGCTGATTCCTAAAAAGCTGGCCTTCGTAGACAGTATGCTGGCCCGCTACGCCGATGGCATTGTGCCCGTATCTGCGCTTGCCGCCCGCCCAGAAGTCGAGCCGGGGCGCAACGGAATGCAGCCCTTTGATCGAGGGGCAGGGCGATCGCCCAAGCGCCCAGCCGATCTCGAATCCATTGCCGACAAAACGGGAGTGCTGCCCCGCTCGATCCTCCGCACGGCCGACCGCATCAAGCGCGAGCTAGACCCCAACGCCGAGCAAGAGGTGATGGAGGATTTCTACATCTCCAAACGGCGCACATTTATCTCGGTGCGGCTGGTGCTGTTGCTAATCATCCTGCCGCTGCTGACCCAGCAGGTAACGAAAAACTTTCTGATCAGCCCCATTGTCGATCACTACCGCACGCCCGAAACTACCGGCGCATTTCTCAACGTAGATATCGAAGACGAAGCCTTTGACGAACTGCGGCGGTTTGAAGAACGGCTGCGGTTTTCTAATCTGGTTGGTGTTGCACCGTCCCTATCAGAACCCGAGATCAACGCCCGCCTCCAGGAAAAAGCCAGGGAGCTACAGCTTGAGGCTATGGCCAAGAGCAACAACGCCGTCAAAAACGTCTTTGCAGACATCTTTTCGGCGTTGGTCTTTGGCGCAATCTTGCTAAGTAGCCGCCGCGAAATCGAGGTACTGAAATCCTTTATGGATGAAATCGTCTACGGGCTGAGCGACAGCGCCAAAGCATTCATTATCATCCTGCTGACGGATATCTTTGTGGGATTCCACTCGCCTCACGGGTGGGAAGTTTTGCTAGAGGGCGTTTCCCGGCATTTTGGCATTCCTGAAAGCCGCGACTTTATATTCCTCTTCATCGCGACCTTTCCCGTGATCCTCGACACTATCTTCAAATACTGGATTTTCCGCTATCTCAACCGCATCTCGCCCTCGGCGGTGGCAACCTACCGCAACATGAACGAGTAGGTTTCAAAGGCTGTTTTTCGGGCGCGACCTACCCGAAAAATTAGCTTTTTAGCAGCCCCTGCAACCTTCCTACTCCCGTACTTTGCCGGATGGCAGAACTCTGCCGATAAACCAAGAATTGTAGTACCGACTGGTGCTGCCCTCCTTTACCGCTATGCAATCTCTTAATCCAACGTCCCCATCTGGCTTGCCCAACGTGTCCTCCTCCAGGTTGCCGACAGTTAAAATCCTGGAACTTCGGACTGATTATCGTTCCTGCCACATTGTTCTACCCGACTCGAACGAACGCACAGCGGCGATCGCCCTCGCTGGAGAATACTACAGCTTCTTTCGCGTCGAAAAGTCTGAAGCCCGCGCCCAGTCGATTTGCGCCAAACTCATACAGCGAGGACACCGCCCCGTCATCACGCGAGTCCCCAAAGGATTTGCCGTGTGGACGCTGGAACCCAATGCCCAGATTGCGCCTCCTGCCACCTCACTCAGATCCGCTAATGCTGCCAATCGCCTCCCCGCAAATTCGCCCCAGCACTCGCCCCTAAATTCTTTACCCGGCGGTTCTTCAGAGGAAGTTGCAACGGAGACACCTGGAACACCCCTAAGTAAAAAAATTCTGCAACATTCGCGTCCCCGATTTAGACAAGCGGCTCATGGCCATTTGCGTGGATGGGTTGTTTTACAGTCTGTTCAAGACTCTTGAAGACGTGCAGCAGGCGGTTCAAATTGTGAAAAAGCTCAACTATCGGGGCAGCGAAACGATTATTACCAAAAACGCCAGGGGCTACAGCCTGTGGGTGTTGGAACCCGATGCCCGGATGGATTGACCATCGTGAACCCGTTGCCTGTTCTGTGAACTAGCTTTTTGCGAACAGTAGGCGGTAGGGGCGATCGCCCGCCATAAAAAGCGGCAAAAAAGCAGGAAGGCGGAACGAAGCATTGCCTCACTCCGCCTAGAGATCGTTAATGGTCAATAATGGTCAATCGCAATGGTCGATAGCTTATCAATCTCGCCGCAAACAGAATCTACAAACCTGCCCACAGACGAAGCCCTACAAAAAGCCCTACAAACTACAAACAACATCCCAAAAACAAACCCCCAGAGGCTAAAGGCTCTTGTCGCTGAGTTCGCGAATCATGTAGTCAAAGGGCTGATCTAGAAAGCCTGTGTTGGTGATGCCGGCCTCAGCAACCTGGGCCGCCACGATCTCTTTCAGGAGTTGAATTCCACGCACCGTCGGCCCAATGGGCACACCCAGCGAGTTGTAGGTTTCCCGCAGACCTTCCAGCACCCGCTCATCTAGCACGTTCGTATTGCCGGCCACCAGCGCATAGCTGGCGTAACGCAGGTAATAGTCCATATCGCGCAAGCAAGCCGCATAGCGCCGCGTGGTGTAGGCGTTGCCGCCGGGGCGAATCAGTTCAGGCACCTCTTCAAACAAGCGCGACCCAGCCTGCCTGACGATACCCGCAGCATTTGAATTAATCACAGCCGCCGCTTGCACTCGGGAAACCCCAGTGCTGAAGTAGGACTTCAGCGTGTCTAGCGCATCGCGATCGAGGTAGCGGCCTTTCAGATCGTAGTTTTCAATCAGGCTTGTGACAGCGTCCCGCATGAAACAAAATCTCCCAACACGACCAAAATCCAGGTTTTTGCCAACACAGAATGCAACGCTTTGAAATAGGCCAAAGCTGCAACACAGTCATGACTTAGGAGCCTGAAACGAGCGCTAAAACAGCACTCAAGATGCCCCTGCTCAGGCTGAAACGCGCTTTGGCTATGGCGTTTCAAAACGTGCTTATTAAATTGCCTATGTTAAAGTCTATCACGCAAGATTGGGCCCTATTTCGCCCCACTGCTCTGGATAGTCTGGGTTTATGATTAAGTTTTGTATCACTATTTTGTATCACCCTTCGGAGTATCCGCTGTCTCAAGCTTCGGGTCTAAGAAGACTCCTATTCAGGACTTTATCGCAGTGGCAAGCTGTTCAAATCCGTTCCAATCTGTTCCAAATCGTACAAAGCTGATTTCCAGGGTTAAGCCCGCTTTTGTTGCCCATTATACAAAAACCGCCTACGCCTCTCCTTAGGATGATTCAGGTGTAATTAAGGCCTGGACTCTAACACCTCTGACGACTGATCAACTTCTGTTGTTGATGAGCATCGGAGATGTACAACTCCATTTGTACAACTCCATTTATTGAAGACTGCATTTTGTATGACGCTGCTCTGAGTGTTGAGTGTAGTCTAGGCGGCACTTCTAGCTAGAACGGGCTGGAGAACCGGGCCGCTAGGGGATGCCTCTCCCTTATGCCCAGGCAAGTAGGTGTCAGGCACTTGGCGATCGCACACCAGTCTCACTGCTAAACAACATCCGAGTCGAGATGGCTCAAATCACTGAAGGAGTAGTTCATGACGACCCCCCAAGAAGTCTTAAGCCGAATCAAAGACCAAGGCATTAAGCTGATTGACCTTAAGTTTATCGACCTGCCCGGCATCTGGCAGCACTTGACTGTATACGAGAACCAGATCGACGAAAGCAGCTTTACCGATGGGGTCGCCTTCGACGGTTCCAGCATCCGGGGTTGGAAGGCGATCAACGAGTCGGACATGAGCATGGTGCTCGATCCCAACACCGCTTGGATCGACCCCTTCATGGCAGAACCGACGCTGAGCGTCATTTGCAGCATCAAAGAACCCCGCACGGGTGAACCTTACTCTCGCTGCCCCCGCGTCATCGCTCAAAAGGCGATCGACTATCTCACTGCCACAGGCATTGGCGACACTGCCTTCTTTGGCCCAGAGGCCGAGTTCTTCATCTTCGACGATGTGCGCTTCGACCAAAACCAGCACGAAGGCTACTACTACGTAGACTCGATCGAAGGTCGCTGGAACTCTGGCCGCAAAGAAGAGGGCGGCAACCTGGGCTACAAGCCCCGCTATAAAGAAGGCTACTTCCCCGTTGCGCCGACCGACACTTCGCAGGACATGCGGAGCGAAATGCTGCTAACCATGGCCAAGTGCGGCGTACCCATCGAAAAGCATCACCACGAGGTGGCCACAGGCGGCCAGTGCGAGTTGGGCATTCGCTTTGACACGCTGGTTCAGTCTGCCGACAACCTGATGATTTACAAGTACGTCATCAAGAACGTTGCCCGGAAGTATGGCAAGACCGTTACCTTTATGCCCAAGCCTGTGTTTAACGACAATGGCTCCGGGATGCACACTCACCAGTCTATCTGGAAGGACGGACAGCCCTTGTTTGCAGGCGACGGCTATGCAGGGCTGAGCCAGATGGCGCTGTGGTATATCGGCGGAATTCTAAAGCATGCCCCGGCGCTGTTGGCCTTCACCAACCCGACGACGAACTCCTACAAGCGTCTGGTGCCTGGTTTTGAGGCTCCGGTAAACCTGGCTTATTCACAGGGCAACCGCTCTGCCTCGGTGCGGATTCCGCTGTCGGGTTCCAATCCTAAGGCAAAGCGTCTGGAGTTCCGCTGCCCCGACGCAACGTCTAACCCCTACCTCGCCTTTGCAGCCATGCTCTGTGCGGGCATCGACGGCATCAAGAACCAGATCGACCCTGGCGAACCGCTGGATGTGGACATCTATGACCTCAGCCCGGAAGAACTGGCGAAGATTCCTTCAACCCCCGGTTCTCTAGAAGATGCGCTGGAATGCCTGGAGAAGGATCATGAGTTTCTGACCACGGGCGGTGTCTTTACGGAAGACCTGATCAATACCTGGATTCAGTACAAGCTGGATAACGAAGTGAACCCGATGCGTCTGCGTCCGCACCCCTACGAGTTCTCGCTCTACTACGATTGCTAGGGTCGGAGTTCAGAGAACAGGAGCTAATGGGAGCCAATAGGAGCCAATAGGAGCCAATAGGAGCCAATAGGAGCCAATAGGAGCCAATAGGAGCCAATAGGAGCCAATATTAGAAGCAGCTTGCGGTTTTGTGAAGTTGCACCCTGACTGTTCCTGATGTTTTGAGTCACGAAAGCGCTGTGTAACCAATGGAGTTATGCGGCGCTTTTATTTTTTCTGCCTTTTAGATTTTTTCTGCTCTTTGGATACTTCACCCCTCACTTTGTGGTCATGGTGTGAACGCCATCCCAGCTATCGGCGGGTGGGGTGAGCAGAAACTCGCGGGCCCTTTCTAGGTGAACCTGAACCGCGCGATCGCCCGGTTTTATCTCCTGTGCCTGTTCAAAGTGCTGCAATGCCTCGTAAAACCGCAAATGGTTGTAGGCAACGCGGCCGGCGGCGTAGTGTTCTAGAAACGCGGCGGTCTCTGGCGGGAGGGGTTGCGTGCGATCGCCAATTAGCTCGTAGATATTGATTGGGATCGTCTTGCCCTTGACGCGAATACGGTCGAGTTCCCGCACCCACACCTGATCGCGGCAGAGCTTGTAGGTATACTCGCTGAGGATAATGTCGCAGCCGTATTCTTTGGTCACGCCTTCCAGTCGGGCGCTAATGTCCACGCCATCGCCAATCACGGTATAGTCCATCCGCTTTTGGGAGCCGATGTTGCCGGAAACCACTTCGCCAGAGCTAATGCCGATGCCAATGCGGATGATGGGCTGGTTTGCCAGACGGCGGTGTTCGTTAAATTCCTTCAGCCGCCGTCGCATGTCGAGCGCCGATTGCACCGCCATCCAGGGATGATTGGGCAGGGGCAGGGGCGCACCAAACACAGCCATCAGCGCGTCACCGATGAACTTGTCCAACGTGCCCTCAAAGGTAAATACCGCCTCCACCATCGTCTCAAAATAGTCGTTGAGCAGCGTCACCACGTCCGCCGCCTCCATCTTTTCCGTCAGCGAGGTGTAGCCGCGAATATCGGAAAACAGAATCGTCACGTCCTTGCGTTCGCCCACCATCAGCGCATCGTCGCCCAGCGCCATGACTCGTTCCGCCACGCGCGGTGTCATATAGCGATACATAGTGGCCTTCATCCGCTTTTCCTGGCTAATGTCTTCTAGCACCACCAATCCACCCAGCACTTTGCCGTCGGGATTGGTGAGCGGGTTCACCGTCAGGTTGACGCTATGTTCGATGGGGCGGATCGAGGGCACCACGCCAAGTCCTGCGGCCGTGGGTGTGAGCGGCGTGGCGGGATTGTTCCACAGCAGATATTGGTCTGGGATTTGGCGATCGCCCACCACCAGGGCATGGGTAAGGCCCGGCGGCAGCGAGAGAGCGGGAGAAACCGTCGGGTCAAGCGGCGCATCCTCAGGGAGTTCCAATAGCCCCACCTCTAGGCTTTGTTCGGGAACATAGTGGCGAGCGCCACATTTCAGGCTGTCTTGCAGGCGCAATCGCAGATTGTCGATGGGAATTACCTCCCACACGGGGCGATGCAGCAGATGCTCGCGCCATAGATCTGCCTCAGCACTGGCATCGCCAATTGGGCATCCCAACAGCGCCAGTGCCGCGTCGTTAATGGTCACAACATTGCCCTGCAAGTCCGTGGAAATCACCGCGTCGGACAGGCTTTGCAGGATGTCTTTTTGGTATTGCTTTTCCAGCAGCACCCGCTCAAACAGTTGGGCGTTTTCCAGCGCGATGCCCGCCTGAATATTGAATGCCTGCATAAACTCTTCGTCGGAACGGGTAAAGCTGCCCTGATATTTATTGATGAGCTGCGTGACACCGATCAGCTTGCCCTCCGAGTTGAACACGGGCATGGAGAGGATGGTGCGGGTTTTGTAGCCCGTCTGGCGATCGGTGGTGGGGTCAAAGCGGGGGTCTTCGTAGGCGTTCTCAACATTAACGACCTGCCCGGTGCTGGCAACAAAGCCGACGATGCCCCGGTTCATGGGAATGCGAATTTCGAGCAGTTGTTTGCGGTCGGCGGTGGGCACTTTGGACCAGAGATCTTGGCGATCGCGATCCAGCAAAAACAGCGTGCTGCGGTCGGCCTGCATCAGCTTGCGGGCTTCGTCCATTACCGCCTGGAGGGTTTTTTCTAGATCCAAGCTCTTGGCTAGCAGCGTGGTGGCATTGAGTAGAGCCGCCGCGCCGCGCTGGTTTCGTGCTGCCATGTAAAACGAATTGCAGCTTTCCAAAATCACCCCAATGGAGTGAGCAAAGTTGCGAAAATGGGCTTCGTCCTGTGGGTCGAAGGGCTGAACCCCGCGCTTATTCAGCAGTTGGGCGATCGCCACCACCTGATCCTGCGTGTCGAAAATCGGCATACACAAGATATTGCGTGTGCGGTAGCCCGTCTGCCGATCGATGCTGGGGTTAAACAGCGGATGCTGGTAAGCATCAGAAATATTTAGGCTTTTGCCTGTCGTGGCAACATAGCCCGCAATGCCTTCATTGAGCGGCAGGCGGATTTCGATCGTGCGATCGCCCTCTGAGTTCGCCTGGAAACAGTCGCCCTGGGCGACCTTGGACCAGAGTTGCGCCTTCTCCACGTCCACCAGAAAAATTGTGGTGCGCTCCGCCTGCAACACCTGCCCCACCTTCAAGGTGATCGCTTCTAGGACTTGCTCCAGCAGCGTTTCGAGGGCATCGTTGTTAATCAGGGCGATCGCCCGCAGATAGTGCTGAAACTCTTGCGTTAGCTGCTGGAGCAGTTGGGTAAACTGGTCGTCCGACAGAGATTCGACATGGCGCGTCAGGTCAGGTTGAATAAGGCGGGCCAGCAGACTATCAGAAGGGGAGACAGATGAGGAGAAATCCGCCATAGACTTCAATGCTTAGGGGCAACGCATTTGTAAAAGCCGTCTGGAAAAGCCGTCCTGGGCAGAGTTGCTCATGGTTTCTTCCAGGACTTGATGGAAGTAGATCAAAACAAACGGTAATAACGCATGAGATGCCCCTATTCCAGCCTAACCGATCCCCTTGCAGATTGCAGGTGGGCGATACCCATAAAGGCTTGCCCCTAGCGGAATTACATCGTTTGTCAGCAACCTGTCTCCTAAGATGGGGGCGTGGCCAGCCTAAAAAGATGCAAGAATCTGGAACTGGCTCAATCTGGTCATGCGGCTGATCGAATTTCAATCACAGTTTTTGTTATTAAGTCTGGTGAAAATGACGTTTTATAAACCCTTGATTCCGTAATCACACGGAATCATTTCAGAGTCTTTTAGACAGAAATAGCCAGCCGAAAAAGAATATCCAAGTATTGTATTTCTCAATGAAAAGCGATTGTATTTTTGCTTATTTAAGCTCTTTTTCAGGATCATTCCAATGCTGCATTTAGGGCGTTAATCCTGACTAAGCCAACCATTGAAAAGAATCGATATTTCAGTCCAGAGAGGAACCTTTAAAGCAAAGCTTCATATTTGACGAGCAGTCCACAGAAGTGTTGGAATCGAGCTTCTGAAGGAAATTGAGTCACTTTGGCGATCGCCCTTTCCTGATATTTTGCGATCGCTTGTTAGTCATGAACATTGGCTGGGAACGATAGAAACATCTTGACCTAGTGCAAGGCTGCAAGCTATTCAGCTCCTGCGCTGGGTTGGAAATTCTGTCTGATGAAGGGTCTTCCGGAGTCACTTCGATTGGGCTGGAGCAGAACTTTGCCGCATCACAAACGCGGACTGAAAATTTTAAGCACTTTCCGCAATTTTGCTGGGAGCGTTTCAATTTTCACTCTCTATGCTGTACGAAGAAACCGATGCCTCTGTCCCGCATTTGGGGAAAACAGGCAGATTCAATTCTCATCCACTCAAGTATCTGTAGGTGACTAATCATGGCAGTTGAAAAAGTGAATTCTTCCTCTAGCTTGGCTGAAGTGGTCGATCGCATCCTGGACAAAGGGATCGTGGTTGATGCTTGGGTTCGCGTGTCTTTGGTGGGTATCGAGCTGCTGGCCGTCGAAGCCCGCGTGGTGATCGCCTCCGTCGAAACCTACCTGAAGTACGCCGAAGCCGTGGGTCTGACCACCCAAGCCGCTGTCCCCGCTGCCTAGAGGCTGAGCTTTATCCTGGCTGGGTGCGTCCATTCCAACTCCTGTGGCAGTCAGGTCTTCGCAGGCTTGCACCACCACCTAGCAGGAGTTCTTTGGGGGAGTCTTGTGGCTCCCCGCTTCTCTTTCCGCATCATTCGGAGGTTATCTTGTGGTTGCTCTGAAAGACCAATGGGAGGCCGAGAGGCAGCAGCGACAGCAAGCGGTTGAAATTTTACTGGAAACCTTTCGCCAGATGCGTCAGGCTGTTTCCGCCCAGCTTCGTCGCGATCGCGCTGAGTTTTGTAACCAGCTTCAGCAGGTGACTCAGGCCCAGCTCGCCGACCTCGCTCAGCAGCGCCAGCTTCAGGCTGCGGAGCAAATGGCGCAGTTGGCTGCGTTTCGACAACAGTTGCAGACGCAAACCGCTCAATTTCTCGACATTACCGCCGCAGAGCGATCGCTCTTGTCGCAACAGATTTTCCAAGAGCTAGACCAGTTTCATCACGAACTCCGCGAATCGGTTGCTGCGCTGCGGGCCAGCCATCAGCAAGACCTGGGCGCACTGGCGACAGATGTGGCCATGCTGCGGGCCGAAGCGCGGGCAGACTTGCAGTCAATGCACGCTGAGCGGGTAGCAACATTGACCGAATTTGTCGAAACCCTGCAAGCGGATGTGCAGCAATATTTGGGTGATCTGGCGCAGGCGCGTCAGGAGCGGGCCCAGAACGTGCAAGCTTTGCTGAACGAAAGCCGCGCCAAGCGTCGATCCGAATCCGCAGACCTGATGCAGCGGTTGGGCGTATTTCGGGCTGAGCTTCGCCAGTTTCGGGCCCAGTTGCAGCAGCAAGTCTGGGGCAAATCCGCCGCCGCAACTCCCCCAGCCCCAGCCGCATCGGCCACCTCAGCAAAGCCCGCTGCCAAAGCGATTCCCTCGGTAACGCCTGCTGCGGAAACGCCCGCGCCGTCCCCGACTGCAAACGCATCTGCCGCCCGCCCGCGCACGGTGGCCCGCCTCAGATTGTCGCCTGCCAAGTCAGCTAAACCACCCGCGAGTAGACCGCCCGCCCGTGGTTTCAAGCCCTCGGCAGCCCCCGTAGCCGTCGCCGCCGTCGCGCTTGACAGTCAGCCTGCCGTGCCCGTGCCAGCGCCCGTGCCAGGGGTAACGGTTGCGCCCGCTGCGCCCACCCGCAACGGTAGCCAGCCCGCCGCTAAAGATGCAGTTTCTCTGGAACAGGCCACCTATGACTATGTGAAGTCGTCCAACGGGGCCAAGCTGACGGACATTGAATCTGCCCTCGGCATGAACCGATTCCAGGCTGTCGATACGCTGCGATCGCTGATCAAGAAAGGGCTGATCGTGCAGCGCGATCGCCTCTACCTCGCTCAAGAGCAAGTCTGATTCCTAACCTCAACCCCTAAGCAAGCCCATTTCATAACCCATTTCACAGAAAGAGGATAACCACCCGTGACTACCGTTCTTCGCGCCAGCCCCCGCCGATTTGTCAGCACGCCTGCTGTCGAACGGATTGCCACTCGCGCCCTGCGCTATTTACAATCGGGCTTTTCTGTCCATCTGCGCGGCCCGGCGGGCACGGGCAAGACGACCCTGGCGCTACACTTGGCAGACATGATTGCGCGGCCGATCATGCTGCTGTTTGGCGATGATGAGTTCAAGACCTCTGACCTGATCGGCAATCAGGCGGGCTATACCCGCAAAAAAGTTGTAGACAACTTCATCCACAGCGTAGTGAAGGTAGAAGACGAACTGCGGCAGAACTGGGTGGATGCCCGCCTGACGCTGGCCTGCCGCGAAGGGTTCACGCTGGTCTATGACGAGTTCAACCGATCGCGCCCAGAGGTGAACAACGTACTGCTGTCGGCGCTGGAGGAAAAGCTGCTGGTGCTGCCGCCCAGCCACAGCCGCACGGAGTATATCCGTGTGCATCCCCAGTTTCGCGCTATTTTCACCTCAAACCCAGAGGAGTATTGCGGCGTTCATGCAACGCAAGACGCACTGCTCGATCGCCTGGTGACGATTAACATGCCGGAACCGGATGAGCTGACGCAGCAGGAAATCGCAGTGCAAAAAACGGGCATCGACCGCGAGAGCGCCAGCATTATTGTGCAACTGGTGCGGATGTTTCGCACCAAGACGGGTGCAGAAACCTCGTCGGGACTGCGGTCTTGCCTAATCCTGGCGAAGATCTGCCAGGAGCATGAGATCATCGCCACACCGGAAAACGCGGAATTCCGCGATATTTGCCAAGACGTGCTGCTGTCTCGCGCAGGGGGGCGATCGCTCTCCGAAGCCACCCAAATTTTGTGGGACACCTTCAATGAGATGATTCGGCTGAATACAGATGCCGCCCGCTCTTCTGTGGATCTCCGCGTTACCGAAGTAGAGCCAGACTCGCAAACGGCGATCGCCCCCCAGTCCGAAACCCAAGTCCGCCTGCCGCTCAACCCCCTCCCCCTCTCTCCCACTGACGCTGCGGCAGCCGCACCCGCAGACGACCCCGCAGCCAAACCCGCAGCCAAACCCGCAGCCGAACCCGCAGCGGAGTCTGAATCCTCTGCTGTCCCCTACGAACGCGAGATCTTCGAGTATCTTCAGCGCCATCCCGATGTGCGCCCCTCAGAAATCGAAACTGCCCTCGGCATCACGCGATTCCAGACGATCAACGCCCTCAACGCTCTGCGAGACAAGGGGTTGGTCACTAATCGAGGCGGATCTGGTCGAGCCAATACTTATCGCGTCTGCGAGGGAGAACGCGCTTAATTTGCTGAATGCTTAATTCAATGCTTAATTCACTTAACTCTAGAGATGAGGTTTCAAGTATAGGGCTTTGCGAGTAGGGCTTTGCAACACTGACACGAACCAACCTGAGAACAAACAAGCCAGATTCCTGAAACCCGAAACCCCGCCCTCAACGGCTCTTGCCCCTTTAACCCTTACCCCCACTATGCCGTATTCAACTGCTCAACCAACCCGTACTGTTCCCACCGTCACCCAAGGTTCGACGCTGGCAGATGTGCTGGAGCGCGTGCTGGATAAAGGAATCGTGATTGCAGGTGACATTTCAGTTTCCGTAGGTTCTACGGAACTGCTTAGCATTCGCATTCGCCTGCTGATTTCCTCAGTGGACAAAGCAAAGGAAATTGGCATCAACTGGTGGGAGAGCGATCCGTTCCTCAGCAGCCAGTCGCAGAAATTGTTGGAAACCAACCAGCAGCTCGAAGCCCGGATTGCCAGCCTAGAGACTGAACTGCGATCGCTCCGCCCTGCCAGTGTTTGATAAGCCAGCCTCTAGCCACCTCTGCTTATGCAATCCTGATCCTGCGGCTCGGCTCATGCGGCTCGGCTCAGGTGTAAAGGCTAGCCACAAACTCGCCGTAGCCGTTGTAGGGTAGCGTCGGCACTTCTTCCCAGGAATACTGATTGCCAGGCCCGATCAGCCGCTCTTTGGCCTGCGACCAGCGGGGATGGGGCACGTCTGGCTCTACATTTGCCTCAAACTTGTATTCATTGGGGCTGAGGGTGTTCCAGTAAGTCGCGGGCTGTGTGTCCAGAAACTCGATTTTGACGAGGGATTTTGCGCCCTTGAAGCCATATTTCCACGGGACGACCATGCGGATCGGTGCGCCGTGTTGCTTGGGTAGCGTGTGTCCGTAGATGCCGACGGCAAAGAAGGCGAGGTCGTTGGCCATTTCCTCGATCCGCAGGCCCTCGGTGTAGGGGAAGGGCAGGAAGCGGGCAGGCGGGAAGCTGGGCCCTTTGGTAATAGCGGGGTCAAAGTAGGACGTGAAGCGGACGAATTTTGCCGAAGATTTGGGGTCTACGTCTTGCAGCAGGGCGTTCATGGGAAAACCAAGCCACGGCACGACCATCGCCCAGGCTTCGACGCAGCGGAAGCGGTAGATTCGTTCTTCCAGGGGAAAGCGGGTGAGCAGGTCGTCTTGGTCATAAGTTTTGGGGTTGTTGACGAGTCCAGTGACCTCTAACGTCCAGTTGTCGGTGGGCAGTGCTTGGGCGGCTTGCCAGATGTTTTTGGAGCTGCCGAACTCGTAAAAGTTGTTGTAGGTGGCGGCTAGCACTTCACCCGTGAGGGGACGGCCAGCATCTTGAAAGGTGGGATTGGCGATCGCCCTTAGCACCTTTGTGCCCGTCAATTCCTCAGCGATGGGCGCTTGAGCCGTTTGACAACCTGCCAGCGGCAGCGTGGCCATTGCAATGCCGCCGCCAATCATCGTTTTTAGAAACCGTCTCCGGTTTAGAAATACCGCTTCGGAGGTCACAGCATTTTCGGAAAGCCGCCATGCGGGAGGCACATGCAGGAACGCCATAGACTTACGTTGAGAAGACTTACGTTGAGAAGACTTACGTTGAGAGGGCCAAGAAAGTTGAGAGGGCTAAGAAAACTCAGCAAACTTAACAATTCTCAATCTTTTTGTATTTTGGCATGAATGGCTGAAGCAGGGCTGATATTTTGCTAAGAGAAAGCTTTCTGCGAAACCTCTCCTGCTCTAGGGGACGGGGTTGGGGCATAGCCTGCTTCTTTGCAGCTTTGCTTCTTTGCAACTTTGGAGCGGTGAGCGATTCGAGTCCTGTCAGTCAGCTGGGGTATCCCCAGAGTTGGGATTGCTTACTCTAGCTCGAAGGGCGATTGCCCATTAAACGATGGTGGTATGTAGTTTGTGCGCACCAAGGCTTCTGCCAATTCATCGAGCAGTTGGGCGATCGCCCGATCATCGCGGGCTAGGCTGCTGCGGAGATTGATCCACAGGCTGCACGACCGCTGGCTTGCCGTCACAACCACCGCCTCGCGCTGGGCAAGACGGCAGGCAAAATGATAAAGGCGCGATCGCTGCTGAGCATCGACCGTTTGCAGACGGTAGTACAACTCGCTGCGATAGTACATCCCGTCTTGAATGCTGTTCTTAAACCAAAACTTGAACGGAAAAAAATTTCCTTCATCAATGACTGGCGGCAACACGGCGGCACTCGCTCTCAAGCCTTCTGTACGGGGCGTGACGGGGTGATGTGGGCGGGTCAATCTGGACAACACTCCGTCCCTAGTATGGGCAGATTTCCAAAAAAACTCTCAGAAAACGATAGCCCCAAAAGCACTGCTTTGCCAAAGTTTGAGATTTGCCCCTAGAGGTTTACGCAGTCTTCATATATCCGTCAGGAACATTTGAAAAAAGTTTGTGGTCATGGCAAACAAATAGCGGCGACGGCCGTATGCACCCGGTGGCAGACATGAGTGGTTCCAGCGATTTTTGGGAAGCCTGACTCTGTGCTGTCCTGGGTTGCTGCCTGCTGGTGCATCCGCTATTTCAGCCGTTGAGGATTTTAGCAGCGTGTTTGGTTGCCTCCCAGCCTTGAGCCAACAGGCTGGTCGAGCATGGCCGCGCTCAACAGGGAGTCTGCTAACGCTCGCGATCGCCCGTTGTCTTGCCAGTCGGTTTATCGATTGCAAGATGGCGATCGCCGGGCCGATTTCGTTCGTTCACCTTACTAAATTCTCAAGGAATTTCACAATGACGAAACCAGTCAAGCCTCATCTCTCGCTACCTGCGCTGGCGCTGACGCGCGGATCTGCCCGCAGGCTGGCGATCGCCCTACTGTCGGCCACGCTGATGGTAAGCGGGCACGCCCCCTTGCTGCAAGCTCAAACCCGTTCCGATGCGCCAGTGCGCGTGAGCCAGCGCCAGCAGGGATGGGATGCGGCACTCACCGTTGCTCGCGTGCTGGACAGTCGCCAGGATCTGGCAGGGCTTGTCTTGCAGCTAGACGTATTGGACAAGCCCGTGACCACCTATGCCAACGTGGTGTATCAAATCTTTGCGCGAGTCAACGGCCGCTGGCAGCAAGTCTACACCACGCGAGGCGCACGACTGATTTCCAGCCCCAGCGGTCGGCTCACGCTGCCGCCAGAATTTATCCGCTGGAGCGATTTGCAGACTCAGATTGGGCGATCGGTCAACCTGAACACGCTGGAATTCCGCTCCATTGCGCGAGTCAGCTACGACGTGCAGGGTCGTCGCAACCAGCAAGTTTCCTGGGAATCGACGCAGACCTACGCCTCACTGCCCCAAACGACCGTTACACAGGTAGAAAATGGTCAGGTCGTGATTGTCCGCGAGACGGTGATTACCGAAACCGTTAACGACCGCGGCCCGGGCCGCCCCCGCCCCACGCCGCCGAGCCGCCGCCCAGATCCACGAGAAGCCAGAGGCCCGCGCCCCCGGCCAGAACCTCGCCACGGCCGCCATCATGAGCATGGCAGCTTCAGTCTGGCGATTTTGCAATCTCAGGTCACGTATCCAGAGGTGATTGCGCGGCTGTCGGTGAAGTCGAGAACGCGGCGGGGTTATCGAGAGGAGCGACTGCTGGGAGATTTCCGCTATCGCATGAACCAGCGGGCGCAGTTTGTGCGCGGGCTGCGACGGGGCGATCGCGTTGTGGTGCGCCTCTACACGCCGCAAAACCAGTTCATTGGCTACAGCGAGTTTGAACTGTTGTCAGACTTTACAGCCGTAAGCTTGGTGCTGCCAAGCCAGCGGTCGGACGTGCAGATTGTCCGGACGGTCTATGGGCTAGACAGCGATCGCAACGGGTCTATCGACCAGGGCGCAACGGTGTATGACTACTTTACACGCATCAGCAGCAGCCGCTATGAGGATAGCCGCGTCACCTTCTTGCCCAGCACTCAAGGAATCGACACGCGCCTGTTCGCGGTGCGCGATCTGCCCAATCCGCCCATAACCTGCACCTATACCAACTCCTTCCAGACGGGCGATTTCTCCCTGGTCAGCCGCACGATTTCCGTATTTCGCTCGGCGCTAGCTCCTGCTTTCTTATCTTATCCAGGCAGCAGCTTTAGTGTTATCAACGTCAGCACTACAACCGTATACGAAGTAGCCCAACTGATTCGGGAATATGAGCGCATCGGCACGTCGAGTGGCTCTATCGTCCTGATTGGTTCCGATGGCAACTATAGCTACTGTAGTGCTGCCTGCGAAGACGATGATGACTGGGATGACGATGATTGGGGTTATGACTGGGACGATGATGACGATGACGATGATCATCGAGGCCGCCGCAGTAATTGCAATCAGGGCATTGGCAATGGGCCAGAAGGCTGCGACCCTGGCAACTCGCGTCCTCGCGGTGGCAGCAATGATGAGGGTGGCCGCCGACCCGGTCGCCGTCGTTAGGCGATAGCGTTAACCAGGACTAAGGGCGATCGCGCTTGGTTGATCTGACTTAAACCGGGCGATCGCACCTCTTTCGCACCTCTTAAGGAACCCCCCTGCCTCTCGTTGGCATTGTGCCAGAAGCAGGGGGGATTTTATGTCACACCGCAGGCGTAGCGCCGGAGAACGGACTACTCAATCCCTTCGATGCGGTCTTCTACTTCCTGGTAAAGCTGGCGCAGGCGCTCCAGGTTTTCCTCACTCGTTTCCCAATAGCCGCGACCGTTGACCTCCAGCAGCGTGCTGACAATCTTGCGGAAGGAGTTGGGGTTCAGATTTAGCAGGCGCTTCTGCATTTCCTCGTCTTCGATAAACGTGGTGTTCACGTCTTCGTAGACCCAGTTATCCACCGCGCCCGCCGTTGCCGACCAGCCCATCGTGTTCACCAGTCGCTTCGACAGTTCCCTCACGCCCTCATAGCCGTGGGACAGCATTCCCTCATACCACTTAGGATTCAGCAGCTTGGTGCGGGCATCCAGCCGGACGGTTTCCGACAGGGTTCGCACCTGAGCGTTGGCCGTAGTCGTGTCGGCAATATAGGCGGCGGGCTGCTTGCCGTCTTTCCGCAGGCGAGACACCACCTTCGTCGGGTCAGAGTCGAAGTAGTGGGACACGTCCGTCAGCGAGATTTCCGAGGAATCCAGATTTTGGAATGTGACATCCACCGTCTTCAGCGCGGTTTCAAAAATCTGACGCGAATCGTCCATTACGCCCGGATTGTCGGAATTGAACGAGAAGCCCTTGCGCGACAGGTACATATCCTGAAGCTCGGCCTCGCTTTCCCAGGTGCTATTTTCCACTGCGAGGTTCACGTTGGAGGAATAGGAACCGGATGCGTTGGAGAACACGCGAGTTGCAGCCTGACGCAACTCTACACCCAACTCCTTCGCCTGCTCGATCGCATGTTTGCGAACGTAGTTCATCTCGATGGGTTCATCCGCTTCGGCCGCCATTTTAATCGCGCGATCCAGCAGATTCATCTGGTTAATGAACAAATCGCGGAACACGCCAGAGCAGTTCACCACCACATCAATGCGGGGGCGACCCAGTTCTTCCAGCGGGATTAGCTCTAGCTTATTGACGCGGCCCAGCGCATCGGGAACCGGGCGCACCCCCACCAGTAGCATGACTTGCGCCAGGGATTCGCCGTAGGTTTTGATGTTGTCCGTGCCCCAGAGGACAAAGGCAATGGTTTCGGGATAGGCTCCGGTATCTGCCTTTTGGCGAGCCAGCAGGCGATCGACCACGATCTGGGCCGACTGCACTGCTGCCAGCGTGGGAATTGACTGTGGATCGAGGGCGTGAATGTTCTTGCCCGTGGGCAGCACATCGGGATTGCGAATCGGGTCGCCGCCGGGGCCAGGCAAGACATACTCACCTTCCAGCGCTTGCAGCAGGGCGCCCAGTTCGTTGTCTGCCACAATCTGTTTCAGGCAGAACTCCAGATATTCAAACAGCGGCTTGATATCCTCGGCGTTGACCTTGGGATAGCCCGCTTCTGCCAGCGCTTCGATCCACGGTTCTTTTTTACCCAGGTTGAAGAAGTTGAGCTTGGTGACCAGCGACACGCGCCCGTCTGCGTCGATCTGCTCTTGCACCATTGCGGCGACGGCTTTGCGAACTGCCTGGGTGATGTCGTAGAGCAACTGCACGTCGGTGAGGACACCGCGATCGCTCCCTTTGTAGACCTCATCCATGTCGCGGCCGATGCTTTCGGCAATGATCCGCTGGAGGCTCTTGATGCCGTCTTCGGGGCGATCGAGTCCGGCAATGTTGACTAGGGTGGCGATCGCCTCCTCCGCCGTCGGGGGCTTGCCGATGACGTGCAGACCGCAGGGCAGCAGGCGCGACTCAATCTCCATCAGTTTGATGTAGACCTTGCCAATCAGCGTGTCGCGGTCTTCTGCCGACAGGTCGCCCGCGTCGCCATCTGGCAACACGATGTCCTTATCTAAATTGACTTGGCGGCACTTTTCCACCACTGCGTTGACGATGGATGCGCCGCGTCCCGAATCCTTTAAGGTTTGGTAAGACGCGATCAGTTCGCTGAGTTCCTTCAGTCCTTTATATAGCCCCGCATTTTCCGCTGGCGGAGTCAGGTAGCTGATGGTTTCAGCATAGCCGCGCCGCTTGGCGATTGTTGCCTCCGACGGATTATTCGCCGCGTAGTAGTAGAGGTTGGGAATCGTGCCAATCAGGCTATCGGGATAGCACTCGCTAGACATGCCCATCTGCTTACCTGGCATAAATTCCAGCGATCCGTGGGTGCCAAAGTGCAGCACCGCGTCCGCCTTCCAGATTTTTTCTAGGTAGGTGTAGTAGGCGGCAAAGCCGTGGTGCGGGCTGGCGGAACGCGAGAACAGCAGCCGCATGGGGTCGCCCTCATAGCCAAAGGTGGGCTGCACGCCGATAAACACATTGCCAAAGGACTTGCCAAACACCAGCAGGTTTTGACCGTCGGTGTTTAGGTGGCCGGGCGGCGGGCCCCAGCTTGCTTCTAGGCGGGTGGAATAGGGCGTGAGCTGCTCGTATTCCTGAACCGACATGCGGTAGGCAATGTTCAGTTCGGGGCTGGCATACTGCGCCTGGGCATCGTGAATCACTGCCTGCATCAGCGCTTCGGCCGACTCTGGCAGGTCTTCGACCTCATAGCCATTGGTCTTCAGCGCCTTCATCACTTCGTAAATGGAGCCGAATACATCCAGATAAGCTGCCGTACCCACATTGCCCTTATCCGGCGGGAAACTGAAGACGGTGATGGCGACCCGCTTTTGCAGACGGGGCTTGCGGCGGAGATTTGCCCACTTCATAGCCCGCTGGGCGATCGCCTCTACCCGGTCTTGCAGGGCGATCGCCTTGCCCGTTGCGCCATCGCGACCCGACACAATAATCGGCTCGATCGCGCCATCCAGTTCAGGAATCGCAATTTGCAGCGCCACCTGAATCGGGTGCAGACCCAAGTCGCTATCCTGCCATTCTTCGGTCGTTTGGAACACCAGCGGCAGCGCCACCATATAGGGACGATTCAGCCGCTTCAGCGACTCGATCGCCTTGGGATGATCCTGCCGCGCCGGGCCGCCCACCAGCGCAAAGCCCGTCAGCGATACCACCACGTCCACCATCGGCTGCTTCGTCAGCGGGTCGTAGAAGTAGCTATCGACCGGCTTCGAGAAATCCAGTCCGCCTGCGAACACGGAAATCACTCGTGCGCCCATGCTTTCAAGTTCCTGCACCATTGCCACATAGTGCGCGTCATCGCCTGTCACTAGGTGCGTCCGTTGCAGCACCAGCCCCACCGTCGGCGCGAGGGGATCTTTCATATCTGCGCCAATGTCTCGTCGAGAGCTATGCCAGTTGAGGTATTCTTTCAAATCCTCAAACATCTGGGGCGCGAGCGGGTGCCAGATGCCCATATCGGGATAGGTGACCGGATCGCGATATTGCAGCGTGGCAGACTTTAGCGCCTGCACGTCACAATAGCGGTCGATCAGCATCAGCAGAAAGTTTTCCAGGTTTTCGGACGAGCCGCCCAGCCAATACTGGAAGCTGAGCATAAAGTTCCGGGCATCCTGCGCCTTGTCCATCGGCAGATACTTCAGCACCTTGGGCAGGGTGTTGAGCAACTTCAGCATCGCGTCTTCAAAGCCTGCGCCCTGCTTCTGGCGACGCTTTTTCATGAATTCGCCAATGACGCTTTTGGACTGCCCCAGTTGCGCCATCGAGAAGCTGCCCAGCTTGTTCAGCCGCATCACCTGGGGCATGGAGGGAAACACAATCGCAGCATCGAGGCGATCGCGCACAGGCTGCACCGCCGCCACCACTTTCTCCGCTAGCTCTTCGATGAAGATCAGCGAGCCGATAAAGATATTCGCTTCTGAAACGTCTTTTTGCAGGGCTTCGTAGTTCTCAGTGCTACGTAACTCTTCTAGCAAGTAGCCGCTAATCTCGATTGCCACGTCGGGATTGCTCTCATTAATCGAACGCACCGCCGCAGACAGGGCGCTTTGATATTGCGGCTCTAGCACGACATAGACCACCTTGATCAGCGCACGCCCGTTGAGGTTGTCGGGAACGATGTGTCTGACTGTGGGCTTGACGTGAGTGAACATGCAGGTCGGCTCCTCTCAAACAGGTTTTGCAATCAGCTTTGAATGTTGGCAACAGGGCAACAGCAGTACTAGAAGCGCAGCTAGAAGCGCAGAAAAAGCTAGTGCAGTGTCACGGTTTAGTCTCAGGGTGATGCCTCGGCTCGTAGTCAGCGCTTCAGCGCTAAAGCGCTGACTACCAACCCAAGTTCTAGCTGTGACATAGCACTAGGCTCCAAAGCTTTGATCCAGAACGACAGAATCAGCAGCACCACTAGACTGCTTCGCAGCGCTGGGAGCGCTTAACTGTTGCTGCTTAAAAAGCGTTACATCCATCGTTTTACCAGAAAACGCTTGCCAAATGGAGGTTTCACGCCCCAAGCGATACAAATTGATAAACAAGACGAGACATTTGTTTACGTTGGTTAGCACTAATCAGAGTAATTACTCCTCATAAATGCAAACAAAAATTAATTAGGCTTTTTAACTTTTGCTATAAGCAAAGCTGATGTAATTTAAAGAACTCTCCTCGCAAGATTAGAGTTTTGCAGCTACTCGCGTCTCCCGATGGCTTTAGGAAATAACCGTAGTCAAGATATTTCTAATACTCTGAGGCGGCAGTTCTGCCCCTATTTTGTAGTGCAGACTTTAGTATGCTCCTTTAGTCTGCCTCCAAGGGGCTAGCCGTGGATAGAGCGACTGAAGTCACCATACCGAAGTCACCACTACGAACGGTGGATAGGGCGACTGAAGTCACCACTATGAACGGTCAACCTATTTACACTGTTGAGCATTAGTTGAGCATTAGTTGAGCATTAGTGAGCATTAGTTGAGCATTAGTGAGCATTAGATATTGAGCATTAGAAACGCTCCATTTGCGCTTTACTGACTTGCTGCTTTGACTCTTTCCTTCAGTGCCTTTTTCAACTCTGTTTCATCGGTTACTTGAAGTCTGCAAGTATTTTAGGTGTCGGTATTTTATCTGAAATTTTTCAACGAGTTATGTTTGCTTAATCTTCCGTAAAACCAATCTTAAAGTTCCTGAAATCCTACCTTTACCTTGCGATGGGATTCTGTGGTTGGTGATAGTTGGTGACAGTTTGTTGTAGTCAACTTGTTGCACCAGGCTGCTGCCGAAACAGTTGCAAGGTATTTATACTTTCTGCTCCCTTAGTTCTCAGGTTTTCAGCAATCTTGCTTCATCTTTGCTGGAGTCTTTGATCTTGTCAGAGATTTCTAGCAAAGCCTTTATTCTTGCAGATCCTTTGACGCACAATGCTTCTGGCTTACTCTTGGGTCAGGTTTTGCGTTTGCAACACTATACTCAGCATTCTGCTGAATCTGGAAAGCCGGGAGTTTTTGGATACCTTTTGCCTGGGCTTTTTTGACTAGGCTGATACGTTTTGTCTGAGTGAGGGTTTGTCTGAGTGAGGGGCGATCGCCCTCTAATGGGAGGTCGCTTGATCTCATCAAAGCTGAGCCCATAGAAATTGAGCGCATAGTTTGACTAGGTTTTTATCAAAAGCCTGGCCACTTTCGACTGCAATAATTTGGCTTCCATGAGGCTGAAAGCAAAAGCAGAACCGGAAGCTTCGACAAAAGGCTGCAACAGGACTGCAACAAGGCTGCAACCAAGTTTTCGATATGTCCGTTTTGTTCATGCAATCTACCGCTCTCTTAAGCTAATCATGGCAAGCAACCACGTTATCTTCATCCACCCAGATGGCACGAGTCCGGCACACTTCACGATGGCTCGCCTGGTCACAGGCGGCCCCGACAGCCGCCTCAACTGGGACAACCTCTCCGAGGCCCGTATTTACCTGGGCCACATGGAAGACCAGCTCACGGGTACCTCCAATGGCGGCGCAGTGACCCACGCCACAGGGGTAAAAGTCTATGCCGAATCTTTCGGGTTTGAACTGGTGCGCGACGAAAACGGCAATCCCGTAATTGACGAAGCCACCGGCCGCCCTGTTGAAATCGACCTCACTGCCCTGTCTGGCAAAAATCAGACCATCATGCAGGAGGCAGTGGCCGCCAACAAAGCCACTGCACTGATTAACTCTGGCGTGATTGCAGAACCCGGTTCAGGAGCCTTTGCCGCCAAGGTGGGGCAAGGGGATGTTCCTGACGGAGCGCAAGGGTTTGCGGCGTTTCCTAGAGGACAGTTTGCAGAGATTACCCGGCAGGTTGTGGAGTCGGGGATTGATGTAATTTTGGGTGGCGGTTTGGTCAATTATTTGCCTGCGGGCACTGAACCCCCTGCGGGTGCGGTCTATGCCCAGTCCGCCGCCCAGCTTGATGCTATCTCGACGGCCTCTAACATCCGCCCCAGCATCAACCTGATCGAATTGGCCGAAAGCTTAGGCTATACCGTCGTTTATACCGAGGAGCAGCTCAAAGCCGCTGCCGCAGATCCTAGCGTCCTTAAGGTACTGGGAATTTTTGCCAACGAAGATACCTTCAACGACAACATTCCCACGCCCCAGGCAAACCTGCGCGGTGTTGAGGAAAATCTGATCGCAACCAATACGCCGGCCTATGTGCCAACGGCTCCCACCGTAGGCGAGATGCTCAAGGCTGCCCAGACGATTTTGGAGCGCAACCCGAAGTTTGCCAATGGGTCGTTTACGGTTCTAGAAGAGGAAGGAACCGATAACTTTGGCAATATCAACAACGCCGCAGGTACCCTAGAGGCCCTGATCCGCACTGATGAAGCAATCGGGGTGGCTAAGGAGTTTTATGCAAAATACCCCAATACGCTGATTATTACGGCTGCGGACAGCGATGCAGGCGGTTTGCAGATTGACGACACAGGGGCAACGGTGGGCAACTTCCGCACCAACCCGACGGGGCTGAACTTGCCCGACTTCCCCGACTTCCAGAATCCGGGCGACGGTCAGCGGGGCGTGGGGACGGCGGCATTTGTGGCTAAACCGTCTGCCAGCGGCAACTCCTACACCTTTGGTGCAGCTTGGGCAGGTACGCCCGACTTTGCAGGGGCGATTGTCACCAAGGCGCATGGGCTAAACGCCGATAAGCTGCCAGCAACGATCGACAATACCGACATCTATCGGGTCATGTATGAGACGCTGTTTGGCGAAGATTTGCCCGATCGCCCAGTGCCGCAGGCGATTCCAGCCCCTGCCCCCACCAAAGAGACGGGCAACGTTATTTTCTTCCATCCTGATGGCACGAGTCCGTCGATGTATGGATTTGCTCGCTTTGTGTCTCAGGGGCCAGATGGTCGGCTGAACTATGACCTGATGTCAAACTCTGGGGTCTACCTGGGGCACATGAGGGATCAGATTGTGGGCACATCCAATGCGGGCGCAGTCACCCATGCCACTGGGGTGAAGGCGCAGGCGGGTTCTTTTGGCCTGGATGAGTTTGGGGAGCCAGTGGTGTCGCGGTCGGGCAAGCGCGGTGTAACGATTCTGGAAGAGGCGATCGCCGCAGGGAAGTCCACCGCTGTCATCAACTCTGGCTTTATTGCCGAGCCAGGGACAGGTGCATTCCTGGCAGAAGTGCAAAACCGGGGAGACGTAACCACCATTACGGCACAGGTGCTAGAGTCGGGCGTAGACATCATCCTGGGTGGCGGCGAAATCCACTATTTGCCAGCAGGCACTGTGGGCCGCTTTGGGGAAGCAGGCATTCGCACCGATGGCCGCAACCTCATCGAAGAGGCCAAGGCAGCGGGCTATACGGTGATTTATACCAAAGCCGAGTTGCAAAACCTGCCCGCAGGCACTAGGGCGTGTCATCAATTAAGCCAAATAAGGGCAGCCGCCATGTAAATTGCACTCAGAAACGTCTCGGCTAACTTGTCATAGCGTGTCGCAATCGCTCGATACTGCTTGAGTTTGGCAAAGAAGTTCTCAATCAGATGCCGCGCTTTGTATAGCTCCTTGTCGTAATCACGCGGTGTCTTGCGGTTTCGCTTGGGCGGAATCACAGCCGTCTTGCCCTGTTGTTGGAGTCGCTCAATCACCCGTTGGTCTGCGTCATATCCTTTGTCAGCCAGGACTGTATCAGCTTGAATATTCTCTAGCAGCACATCAGCCCCATCAAGGTCACAGACCTGCCCGGGTGTGAGGTGAAAGCCTGTCGGATTGCCCAGTGCATCGACAGTCGCATGAATCTTGGTGCTCAATCCCCCTTTACTACGACCAATGGCTTGGGCATTGGCATCCCCCCCTTTGCCCCAGCACTATGCTGATGAGCACGCACAATCGTGGTGTCGATCATGGCGTATTCGTTGTCTGCATCTTCAGACAGCACCTGAAACACCCGTTGCCATACGCCCGTCTTTGCCCAGCGCCGAAAGCGGGTGTGAACCTTGCGAAAATGACCAAACCGCTCTGGCAAGTCTCGCCAGGGAATGCCGGCTCGATATCGATATAGCACTGCCTCGACAAACAGACGATTATCCTTTGCTGTGACTCCTACCGCCCCCGCTCGTCCAGGGAGCAAATCTTGGAGCCGTTCCCATTGGTCATCGCGCAGGGCGTAGCGTCGGGTTGTCATAATCGTCAGATAGCTGAATCACTGCTGATTACAGCTTATCTAATTGATGACACTCCCTAGCAAGGTTTTGGGCATTTTCGCTGCCGAGGATACCTACAACGATCGCCCCGAAGAACTCAATAAATCCCTTGGGCTGGATAACTACGGCCAGTTTTTGCCCGACGGCACGCCGACCGATCCACCCACAATTGCCGAAATGCTGGCGGCAGCATTGCCCATTTTGGCAGCAAACCCCAACGGATTTATGGTGGTGGCCGAGGAAGAGGGCACCGACAACCTTGGCAACAACAACAACTCGCGGGGCGTGCTGGATGCAACCCTGCGAGCTGATGCCGCCCTCGGCGTAGCGATGGAGTTTATCCGCAATACAGACCCCAACACGCTGCTGATTACGGCCGCCGACAGCGAAGCGGGTGGTATTCAGGTGTGGCAGCCGACTCCCTTTGCGCCGGCCCTACCCGACACCATTAATACAGCCCTGACCCTGCCCACCAACCCCACCGACAGCCGCACCTTCCAGAACCCAGTGGATGGCAGCGAAGGACGCGTGACCCCACTGACTACGTTCAAGGCTAAGCCCAGCCTGGACGGTGAGATGGGGAACTTTGTGACCGCTTGGGCAGGCTTGACTGACTTTTCGGGCAGTGTGGTAGCGAAAACCTACGGTATGAATGCTGATCTGCTGAATTCGACGGTGGACAACACCGAGATTTACCAGATCATGTACAAAACGCTGTTTGGCATGGATTCTTTACCCGACTATCAAGACGGCACCAACAATGCGGATGAGCTGGTCGGCGGCGATGGGCGCGATGTGATTGTGGCCTTTGGCGGCGACGACACTGTAGCAGGGGGTCTGGGCAACGATATCCTGTACGGTGGGGCAGGAGACGACCTGATGCGGGGCGATCGCAACGTCAGTGATGCCCAAAATGGTGAGCCAGGCGGGGACGACATCCTCTACGGCGGCGCTGGGAACGATCGCCTCCTTGGTAAGGCGGGCAATGATATGCTCTATGGCGAAGCGGGCGATGACCTGCTGATTGGCGACGATGGCGACGACCTGCTGTGGGGCGGACTCGGCAACGACACGCTCATCGGCGATAACTTCTCTGGCGGCAGCGGCATCAACACCTTTGTGTTGGCGGCGGGCCAGGGCACTGACACAATTTTGGACTTCCATATTGGGCGCGACAAGATCGGGCTAGCCGGAGGGCTGAGCTTCTCAGACTTGTTCATCGCCCAAAGCGGATCTGCAACCCTGATTGCGCTGGATGAAGAAATTTTGGCAGTGGTTAATGGGGTTGATGCCAACAGCTTCTGTGCTCATTCATTTGTCAATGTTGGATAATGTTGGACAATGCTGCTGGGTAGACGCTGCTATTCCGAAGGATGAAGATGATTTCATAGCGCGAATTTGAGCTACGACTAGCCAGCACTTGATTAACGCCTGATCCTGAATTGCTGAGTGTTTGAAAGCTCTGCTGATCAAGGGTCGGGCGTTTTTTATCAATATGGGCTTTGTCTAATTTTGCCCTTGCTAATTTTGCCTTTAATTTCTATTAATATCTCCATTAATAATTAAAATTAATTACCATCAGATATCAATTGACTTCTATTAGATAGCTTCTGTTGAAGTTTATGTCAATTAGAAGATGACATCTTCCAGAGATACCACCCGACTTCTTCTAAGGGTTTGCCGAGGGATACTTGAATTTGATTTCGATCTTCTTCTGGCAGGGAAAACACAAAAATGTCGGGGCTATTCGGAAGCTGGTTGGGGGAAATGTTGACGATTCCTTGATGGGGAAACAGATAAAATCGAACGTCATCATTGGTGCGGTAGCTGAGGGCGATCAGGTTGCCGATATTGATCCCAAAATCATCGCTAATCACAATTGGTTGATTGGCTTCGTTCAGCGTGCGGGCGATCGCCGGAATATGATAACTAATGCCCTTGTTCCACCAGGTTTCTGCCTGGGAACTGACGACATTTGACAGAAAGCCAAGGAAGAACAGGGAAAGGGCAATCGTCTGCCAGAATTTGCGATTTTTTGCCCCAAAAGACTCGATTTTCATTGTTAGAAGATAGCCCACTGCGAGGTGCAGCCCCAGAAAACTGGGCACAAGATATCGTCCGACAATCGATCGCTGTCCACCCAAAATCAGATCCGGCAGCGCCAAAATGAACACAGGAATCAGAGCCAGTGTCCACACAAAGATCCAAACATGGCGCGGCGCATTTCGCTGGATAAATATCAGCGCAAATATTTCCAAAACCAGCAGCGGAATACTGAGCCACCAGAGCGAAAAGGTGTCCGGGTTCCAGTCAAAGTCCATAAAGATGCGGCTGAAGTTGAGCGCCGATGCTTTCACCATCACCCACAGCGGCAGCGACTCTCTTGCCCATCCCGTGGTGTTGCTTAAAACGTCACGATATTTCACTAGGAAATACAGCCAGGGCGCAAAGGCGGCGATCGCCACAAACGACCATCCTAAATAGGCAATGCCAGCACGAGTCATGCGCCATTTTTCCCACTTGCGCGAGATGCCCCCATTCAGCAGCACGTATACGCCGTGGGCAATGCCCACCAAACCTGTGAACAAAAACGTGTAGAGTCCGGCGGTGAGGCTCAGCGCATAGAGCGCCCAGTGGGGCCAGGTGCCCAACCGCAGCGCCCGCAGCAGCAGCGCACTGGAGGTCAGGATTAGCGCCGCCCAAAGGCTGTATTCTCGCGATTCTTGGGCATAGAGGACATGGTAGGGCGAGATGGCCAGCAGTCCGACCGTCATCAGGGCGATCGCCGGAGCCTGAAATAGCTCAATGCATAGCCAGTAGGCGCAGACCAGCATCAGCAGCCCAAAGACAACCGCCAGACCCCGCAGCGCTAGCACCGAATCGCCAAATAACTGCACCCAAAACCGCCCAAGGATGTAATACAAGGGCGGGTGCTGGGGGTCTTCCTGTCCCAGGGAAGTTAATAGTTGCCCCAAGCTGCGCTCTGGGCGAAACCGCTGAAAAGCTTGCAGCTCATCGCGGCTGACGATGCGCCCGGTGAAGAGCTGCTCGACGACCTCCGAGCGCCGCTGGGCGGTCATTTCCATTGAGGTATACACTTCGTCGTGCCAATACACCTTTTTGTCAATGTTGATGACGCGGAAGAGAAGCCCCAGCATCAGCGCCACCAGCACTAGGGTCAGCAGTCTGGGGGTGAGGGCAGTAGGGCGGATGGCGCGACGGTTCACAGGCAATCTCCTCCCAATCAATCCGAAGGTGCATGAATGCAAACGGCAAGCTATCTAGCATAGCAAAGCGGGTTGTCGGTTACCGTCTGGCCAGAGAAGGATTACAAGGGGCGATCGCCGCCGAGATTTAGCAATCTCCTCCATTAGAGTGCTAAATTCTGGAAGGAGCGCTTAACGAAAACAAAGGTATGTCTAAGATCATTGTGTTTGAGGAAGAGTCCCGCCAGGCGCTAGAGCGCGGCGTGAATGCGATCGCCAATGCGGTGCGCGTGACGCTCGGCCCTAAAGGACGCAACGTGCTGCTAGAGAAAAAGTTTGGTGCGCCGCAGATTGTCAACGACGGCATCACGATTGCAAAAGAGATCGAGCTAGAAGATCCGCTAGAAAATACCGGAGCGCAGTTGATCCGCGAAGTTGCCTCCAAGACGAAAGACCTGGCGGGTGATGGCACCACCACCGCAACGGTGCTGGCTCAGGCGATTATTCATGAAGGGCTGAAGAACGTCGCCGCTGGGACAAATCCCATCAGCCTGCGTCGCGGGATTGAAAAAGCCGTGGCCAAGCTGGTAGACGAGATTGAAGCAGTCGCCAAGCCGATTGAGGGAAATGCGATCGCCCAGGTGGCCACCGTGTCCGCAGGCAGCGATGAAGAGGTTGGCGCGATTATTGCCGAAGCCGTTGAAAAAGTCGGACGCGATGGCGTGATCACCGTGGAGGAATCTAAGTCTCTGACCACAGAACTGGAAGTTGTGGAAGGGATGCAGTTCGATCGCGGCTACATCTCGCCCTACTTTGTCACCGACGCAGAGCGGATGATTTGCGAGATGGAGAACGTCGCCATTTTGATCACCACGCAGAAAATCGGCTCGATTGCTGACCTGGTGCCCATTCTAGAAAAGATTGCCCGGGCCGGACAGCCGCTGCTAATCATTGCCGAAGACATCGAAGGCGAAGCTCTGGCAACGCTGGTGGTGAACCGTCTGCGCGGCGTGCTGAATGTGGTTGCCGTCAAGGCTCCGAGCTTTGGCGATCGCCGCAAAGCTGTGCTGCAAGACATCGCCGTGCTGACGGGTGGCCAGATGATCGCCGAGGAAATTGGCCTCAGCCTGGACACCGCCACGCTGGAAATGCTAGGCAACGCCCGCAAGATCACCATTACGAAAGACACCACTACCCTGGTCGCCGAAGCCCCCGATAAGGTGGCTCTGGACAAGCGCATCGCTCAAATCCGCAAGGAGCTGAGCGAAACGGATTCAGAATACGACTCCGAGAAACTGCAAGAGCGCCTGGCCAAGCTGACGGGCGGTGTGGCCGTAATTAAGGTCGGCGCAGCCACCGAAACGGAACTGAAGGACAAAAAGCTGCGGATCGAAGACGCGCTGAACGCGACGAAAGCCGCGCTGGCGGAAGGCATTGTGCCCGGTGGCGGTTCCACGCTGCTGCACCTGAGCAAAAAGCTGGTGGATCTCAAAAACACGCTCTCGGCAGAGGAGCAAATCGGAGCCAACATCATTATGAAAGCGCTGGAAGCCCCGCTGCGCCAGATTGCCGACAATGCTGGGGTAGAAGGCTCGGTCGTGGTGGAGCGAGTGCGGGCGATGGAGTTTGGCAAGGGTTACAACGCGCTCACCGATACCTACGAAGATCTGATCGCGGCGGGTATTCTTGACCCAGCCAAGGTCGTGCGCTCTGGCTTGCAGGACGCGGCCTCGGTAGCGGCGATGGTGCTGACGACGGAAGCACTGGTGGTTGAAAAGCCTGAACCTGCGGCTCCTGCTCCCGGCGGCGACATGGGCGGCATGGGCGGTATGGGCGGTATGGGCATGATGTAGAAGGTAACAATCCTGAGATTGGGAACTAAAACCCTGCCATCCTGCAAAAATCTCTGCTTGATTTAATTTGACTCAGGCAGAGATTTTAAGTTTTGATGGAGTATGGAACAGGTTGCTCTCAGTAATGTCTCTGAAAGTAATATCTCTGAACGTTTCTGAAAGAGGGCGATCGCCCTCAGTGCAAGTTCAACAAGTTCAAATAGTCTTAAAAATCGCCCAAAGTCCTCTCAAAATAGGGAAAAACCCGCAATAAGAACCGCCTGAACACGGATGCTCAGGCGGAGTGTGGTGTGAGGAGTGAACGGAAACATGCGTCTCCGCTACACTTATTGTAAAGGACTAGACTTGAGGTTATGGGGCGATCGCCCCATCCAGGCGAAAAATTTATCAGATTGTTACTTGACGAATAGGTTTATCTACCCATCCCGGCTTATTTACCCATACCTAGCTGTTGAGCCTTCTGATAGACCTTGCCCTCTGTGAGCAGCGACGGCGCAATGATTACCTCGACCTGCTGCATCTCCCGAATATCTTTTGCACCCAGCGTGCCCATACTGGTTTGCAGCGCACCCAAGAAATTATGCGTGCCGTCATCCAGCTTGGCCGGCCCGCGCAAGATCTCCCGCAGCGTCCCCGTCGTCCCCACGCGAATCCGAGTGCCACGAGGCAGCACCGGACTAGGCGTTGCCATGCCCCAGTGATAGCCGCGTCCGGGCGCTTCGGCAGCACGAGCAAAGGGCGAACCAATCATCACGCCATCGGCCCCGCAGGCAATGCATTTGCAGATGTCACCGCCTGTAATCAGTCCGCCATCGGCAATGATTGGCACATAGTTTCCGGTTTCATGATGATAATCGTCGCGAGCAGCCGCACAGTCGGCGATCGCCGTTGCCTGAGGCACACCCACCCCCAGCACACCGCGAGAGGTGCAAGCCGCGCCAGGCCCAATCCCGACCAGCACGCCCGACGCGCCCGCCTTCATCAGGTTCAGCGCCACGTCATAGGTCACGCAGTTCCCCAAAATCACCGGAATCGGCATTTCCTGACAAAAATCAGATAGATCCAGCGGCGTGACCGACTCCGGCGACAAATGCGCCGTAGACACCACCGTTGCCTGTACAAAAAACAGGTCTGCGCCCGCCCTGGCCACCGTCTGCCCAAACTTGGACGCACCCGCCGGAGTTGCACTTACCGCCGCAATCCCACCCTGCTGCTTAATTTCCTGAATCCGTCGCTCAATTAGCTCCGGTTTTATTGGCTCGGCATACAGCTCCTGCATCAGCGGCACAAACTCGTGCTTTTCCACCGATGCAATTCGATCTAAGACGGCGTTTGGATCGTCGTAGCGCGTCTGTACACCCTCCAGGTTCAGTACGCCCAATGCGCCCAGTTCGCTAAGCGCCACCGCCATCCGCACATCCACCACGCCGTCCATTGCGCTGGCAATAATCGGAATTTCTCGCTCAATGCCGCCAATCGTCCAGCGGGTATCGGCCAGAGATGGGTCGAGCGTGCGCGAACCTGGAACCAGCGCAATTTCATCGATACCGTAGGCTCTGCGGGCAGATTTACCCTTACCAATTTGGATGTCCACTATTCACCCTCTGCTTGACCCAACATCAAGGCTGAAATTGGTAGGCACTACAATCCCAAGTCACGCAAGCAAGAATTCACTCACGACCTAGAATGCAAGCTACTTTTCTCAACCCAATAAAGAACTAGACTACCAAAAATTGGGCGTGATCTGTTGCCTATTTAACCAAACGATGACGCAAGACCTAAACAGCAGAATGGCAGCACTTCTGTCAATCCTGAGGAAGAAGATTACAAAATGTTGCGACAAAACTAAGAATGACAACCTGATGCCGCAAAATGTTTGCGGAAGGTAGCTGAGCCTCAACCCTTATATACTTCTGGTCACACTCGTGTGGAGGGGTAGCACTAGGGGTAGAGTATGGAAAGTTACTATGCCAGTCCGCAAAAGGCTCAACTGTATGAATTTGATGAGTTCAGTTGAGTTTGTTTAGCGAGCCTTCTCAGAGTTTCTCTCATGGGTTCTCCTGTGAAACGCTCTGGAGGTTACCTGGCTAGCGGCTCAGTCGTTCAGACATGAACGCCAGTTTAGACACATCTGGTTACATTTTGCTTTTCGGAGGAATCCATCAATGAGTATTGTCACGAAGTCAATCGTGAATGCCGATGCTGAGGCTCGCTATCTCAGCCCGGGTGAACTAGACCGGATCAAAGGCTTTGTCACCTCTGGTGAAAAGCGTCTGCGGATTGCCCAAGTGCTGACCGACTCTCGCGAGCGGATTGTGAAGCAAGCGGGTGACCAACTGTTCCAAAAGCGTCCCGACGTTGTTTCTCCGGGTGGCAATGCCTACGGTGAAGAAATGACGGCTACCTGCCTGCGTGACCTCGACTACTACCTGCGTTTGGTGACCTACGGCGTGGTTGCAGGCGACGTTACCCCCATCGAAGAAATCGGCATCGTGGGCGTGCGTGAGATGTACAAGTCTCTGGGCACCCCTATCGAAGCAGTGGCAGAAGGCGTTCGCGCAATGAAGAACGTGGCAACGTCCATGATGTCTGGCGAAGATGCGGCTGAAGCTGGCGCTTACTTCGACTACGTTATCGGCGCAATGCAGTAGGGGTCTTCCCTCAACTGTTGCCTGAATGCATCAAGATTCACTTTTTAAGGAAGCGAGACCATGCAAGACGCAATTACTTCTGTTATCAATTCTTCTGACGTTCAGGGCAAATACCTGGATACTGCTGCTTTGGAAAAGCTGAAAGGCTACTTCTCCACGGGTGAACTGCGCGTTCGTGCCGCACCACCCATCAGCGCCAATGCTGCTGCCATCGTGAAGGAAGCGGTCGCCAAGTCTCTGCTGTACTCGGACATTACCCGTCCCGGCGGAAACATGTACACCACCCGTCGCTATGCAGCTTGCATCCGCGACCTCGACTACTACCTCCGCTATGCTACCTATGCCATGCTGGCGGGCGATCCTTCCATCCTGGATGAGCGCGTGCTCAACGGTCTGAAGGAAACCTACAATTCGCTGGGTGTGCCTGTGGCTGCGACGGTGCAAGCAATCCAAGCCATGAAAGAAGTGACCGCCAGCCTGGTGGGCGCTGACGCTGGCAAGGAAATGGGCGTGTACTTCGACTACATCTGCTCTGGCTTGAGCTAGTCCCAAAGGATGAAAGTGGAAACGGGAAGTCTGAATTGAAAGGGTTCGAGCTTCACGGTTTACGCTTTTGAACTTGGTAACTTTTGGCTGGGAGTTCTGGTGTTGGTTTCAGGCGATCGAAGGCTCTTTTGAAGAAAGCGGCTGCGAGGGTTTGAAGTTGACACTAGGCTCCCAGCATTTAAGAATTTTTTGATTGATATCAATCAACGTTTTTCTCGATAACGTTCTACTCACGCAGGACGGGCGCTCTAAGATTAGCGCGACTAAATTACTTCGTTGCTTCTTTCCGGTTAGGAGATGTAACCCCATGCGGATGTTCAAGATTACGGCTTGCGTTCCCAGCCAGACCCGAATTCGCACCCAGCGCGAACTGCAAAATACCTATTTCACCAAGCTGGTTCCCTACGATAGCTGGTTTCGGGAGCAGCAGCGCATTCAAAAAATGGGCGGCAAGATTGTGAAGGTTGAGCTGGCAACGGGTAAGCCTGGCTCAAATACTGGGCTAGCCTAGAGGCGATCGCCCTTCTGGGCTAGCTTCTTGATTTTGGCTATGGAAATCGCTATGGCAGTGAGGCTATTGACTTGGTTTTAACCCCATTGCCCGCCAGCACATCAGACTTTTGGTTTCCGAGTTAAAGACTCCACTGAGGTAAACGAGACCGTTATGGTCTCTTTTTTTTGCCGTAATTTTTTGACTTCTTGCTCTGTTACGCCGCCGCATCCAAATACGCCGCCGCGTCCAAAACATAGAACTTTGGACTACATAAAGAACCAAAAGTTTCGAGCCGATCGCCCGGTGCAGTTGTAAGAATTTTCGATGTTTCCTCGCGCAAAGTATGGCTGCTGGTTCGCTTTACTTTGGTAATTCTCATCTGGTTATCAGATTTCAACCGGAATTGCCTGTCAGTATAGAAGCGAAACCTCGTTAAGAGAGGTTTGCTGAGCAATTCTAGGAGGAACGTGGATGAACCTGTACCGAGCTTCTTTGGGGCTGGTTGCGCTGGCTGTCATTGGCTGTGCCTCGCAAGTTTCGGTAGAACCGTCGCCTGCTGAACCGACTGCGGCTGCGACCCCGGAGGCAGTTGCCCCTTCGCCCGGGGCCTCTCTGGCAGAATCCCCAACTACCGTGGCGGCGAATCCAAGCGTTTTGAAGTCTGGAACCTTTGTCAGCGGCGAACATCCGACGCAAGGTACAGCCCGCATCGTGATGGAAAATGGGCAGCGGTTTCTCGAATTTGGCAGCGACTTCCGCACCGACAGCGGCCCGGATCTGACCGTGATTTTGCATCGCAGCGCAGATGTGATTGGCTCCACCACACCGCCTGCGTATGCAATTCGCGAGGGCGATTATGTGGTGCTGGCAGAACTGCAACAAACCCAAGGAACGCAGCGCTACTTGATTCCTGATGGGGTGAATCTAGACGACTTTAATTCGACTGCGGTGTGGTGTCGGCAATTCAACGCTACGTTTGGCGCGGCAGGGCTTTCCTAAGCACTGGGTTTAGTGATGAAGGGAAACGCCCGTGGGGTCGAGGTGGAGCGCCTGAGCGTGAACCGAGAAGCCCTGATCTTCCCAGGCGGATTTCATTGCCTCGGTGACGATTGGCGCAACGTCGGGATGAGCCAGAGCCAGCAAGGTTGGGCCTGCGCCGCTGATCACCAATCCATAGGCTCCAGCAGAACTGGCCGCCGCTTCGACCTGCTCATAGCCAGGGATGAGCGATCGCCGATAGGGTTGGTGAATACGGTCTTGCAGCGCGGCCCGGAGCCATTCGGGGTTGGCGGTTTCCAGTCCGCGCAGCAGCAGCCCCAGATGCCCCATGTTAAACACCGCATCGGCACGGCTGTATTCCGTAGGCAGGACGCGGCGGGCCTCGGCAGTGGAGAGTTCAAAATCGGGAATGGCGACAACGGGCACAATGTCAGAATGCCAGGTAACTGGGGCGATCGCCCATTCTCCGTTCAGATCTGTTGCCGCCAGCCGACAGCCGCCCAGCATGGCGGGCACCACGTTGTCGGGATGTCCTTCCATCTCCACGGCGATCGCCACCAGTTCTGCTTCGCTCAAGGGCGACCCGGCCAGCACATTCGCCCCCACTAGACCGCCCACAATTGCCGTCGCAGAACTGCCCAAACCCCGCGCCAGCGGCACACCCAGGCGAATATCCAGCCGAATCAGCGGAGGCGGCTGCTTTAGATAATGAAACAGCTTGGAAAAGGCCTGATAGGCCAGGTTGGTTTCGTTGGTTTTGACGCGCTCTGCCTCCAGCCCGCTAACCAAAATTTGGACAGGCTCGATGCTGCTTTCCAGTCGCGTAAAGGTGAAGTGGTTTCTCAGCGACAGCGCCGCGCCCAAGCAGTCAAAACCTGGCCCGATGTTCGTAGTTGTAGCGGGCACAGAAACCGTAACGTGGTCGGGTAGGGGCATAACGCGGATTTACTGACCTGCGCCGTTGCCACGGGCGGGTAGCCGAGGAATGCCAGCCGAATCTTGGAACTGCTCGACTTCGGGCGTAAAGGCGATGGGCAGTACCACTTCCACGTTTTCGTGGGGGCGAGGGATAATCACCCAGGTTTCCAGCGTGCCGCCGGGGGTGTTTTGCGCGGCCTCGATGCCCGCGTCCATCGCTTGCTTCACTTCCGACACGTCGCCGCGAATCATGATCGTGAAGCGGGCGCTTCCGGCGCGAATGTAGCCTACCAGGGTCACGCGACCCGCTTTCACCATCGCATCTGCTGCTGCCAACACGGCAGGAAAACCTTTCGTTTCTAGTGCGCCAACTGCAACCGGCATGATTCTCTCCAGAGGCGATCGCTCGCCCGATACTCAAAATCGCGGGTAAAAATCGAACTCAATCCAACCCACATTGTACGGTCAAGGGATGCCCTATCGAAAAAAGTCGATGGCTTTCCCCACGCTTCGAGTCATATCTACAAAAACGCTTAATGCACGGAAATAGCCGCTCACTAGCGCGATTGATAAGCCCTTGTTACCAGTATGATTGCGTTTTTGTAAGGGAGGTGAGAACTGGCAGGTAGGCAAGCCGACGGGCGATCGCCCCTACATCCAGCCCATAACCCCATCACATGAACTGTTGCACTTTGGTAGTGTACTTAATCGGTAGCACGGCTTCCAGGTTTTCGGGCGGGTTGGGGATGATGTAGTAGTCCACCAGTTCTGCGCCATAGACATGGCTCACGGCCTCGACCCCAGCCTCGATCGCCGGTTTCACCTCCGACGTGCTGCCGCGAATCGCCACCAGAAACTCTGCCCGCTCCGCCAGTCCATAATATACCAGCGTCACCCGGCCCGCCTTCACCATCGCATCCGCCGCCGCCAAAACCCCTGGAAACCCGACGGTCTGAATCACTCCCACGGCTGCTGGCATACTGGCGCTCCCGGCTCACATTGAAAATCTCAGCATTCTATCTCAACACTACATTGTACGGAGTTTGCTGCGCGGGCGCATGGGTGCGGACGAATGGTTTGTGGGATGAAAGGGTTAGAGGACAAACAGCGGGCGATCGCCCATCGCCTCCCCTTCCCTAGTCGGCACTCTGTAGAATATGAAGTGTCGTCAACTCAAGTGACTTGCTCACTAAAACTGGCATGGCTCCCGCAGTTCTAATCGAAAACCTACAGAAGCGCTACGGCAGCGTAGAAGCGGTCAAGGACGTATCGCTCCAAATTGAGTCAGGGGAAATCTTTGGGCTGCTGGGGCCAAACGGCGCGGGCAAAACCACGACGATTCGCTGCCTCTGCACGCTGTCTACGCCGGATGCGGGGCGCATTGAGGTTTCGGGCGACTCCGTGCTGGAGAATCCCCGACTGGCGCGGCAGCGGCTCGGCTATGTGGCGCAAGAAGTGGCGCTAGACAAAGTGCTGACGGGTCGGGAACTGCTGGAGTTGCAGGCGGCGCTGTATCACCTGCCGAAGGCAACCATTGGCGATCGCATCAATCAGGTCATTACGCTGTTGGGACTGACCGACTACGCCGACCTGAAAACGGGCACCTACTCCGGCGGCATCCGCAAGCGCCTAGACCTAGCGGCGGGGCTGCTGCACCAGCCAGACGTGCTGGTGCTAGACGAGCCGACCGTGGGGCTGGATATCGAGAGCCGCACGGCGGTTTGGGACTTTTTGCGGAAGCTGCGGGAGGGCGGCACGACGGTCTTGCTGACCAGCCATTACCTGGAAGAAGTAGACGCGCTGGCGGATCGGGTCGCCATTATCGACCAGGGCAAGGTGATTGCATCGGGTACGCCCTCGGAACTGAAGGATGGCTTGGGGGGCGATCGCATCACGTTGCGCCTGCGCGAGTTTACCCCCGCAGACGAAGCCCAGCGAGCTACAAATTTGCTGAAAACACTCCCCTTTGTGCAAGAAGTAATTGTCAACGAAGCCCAGGGCAACTCGCTGAACTTGGTCGTAGACACCCAGAGCGACGCGCTGCTAACGATTCAGCAGGTGCTAAAGGACAACGGGCTACCCATCTTCGGCGTGTCGCAGTCGCGCCCCAGCCTGGATGATGTCTATCTTGCCGCTACCGGAAAAACCATCCTGGATGCCGAGATCGCCGCTGCGGCTAAGCGCGATCCCAAAAAAGAGAAAAAGCAGAATATGCGCTAGTGCGCCGGGTGCAGCCTGCGATGGTTTCAATTCACGTCATTGGCATTGGGCTGGACGGTGCAGCAGGGTTAACGGCGGCAGCACAGCAGGCGGTGAACTGCGCCACGCTGCTGGTGGGGAGCGATCGCCATCTGGCCTATTTCCCCCACCACGCCGCCCCAAAAATTCCCCTGGCAGATTTTCACGACACCCTGCGGCAAATTCACGCCTACGTCAGCGCTGCGGTAGATTCAGACCGCCCACAGCCTGCGATCGCCGTTCTCACGTCGGGCGACCCGCTGTTTTTTGGGCTGGGGCGACTGCTATTGTCCGAGTTTCCTGCCGACTGGCTTACCTTTCATCCCCACCTCAGCGCCATCCAGCTTGCCTTCAGCCGGGTCAAAGTGCCCTGGCAGGATGCGCGGCTGGTCAGCGCCCACGGGCGATCGCCCGACACGCTGATTCAAGCCTTGCAGCAGGGCGCAGCCAAAATCGCCGCCCTCACCGACGGACACAACACGCCCCCGGCGATCGCCCGTCTGGTTTGCGATCTGGATTTGCCGGGTCAGTATCACCTCTGGGTCTGCGAAAATTTGGGCGGCGCAGAGGAGCGAGTCCAGCAGTTTTCACCAGCGGATTTGGCGGCGCAAGAAGACACTCAGTTTGCGCCGCTGAATGTGGTGATCCTGCTGCGCGATGCAGAGACAGACGTGCCCGATCTGGCGACGCTGCCGATTTTGGGGATTCCCGATTCGGCGTTTCTCAGCTTTGGCGATCGCCCCGGCCTGATGACCAAGCGCGATGTCCGCGTGCTGGCGCTGGCAGAACTGGCGCTGCAACCGGGGCAAGTGGTGTGGGATATCGGCGCGGGCACGGGGTCGGTTTCCATCGAAGCAGCCCGCCTCTGTCCCACGTCCACCGTATATGCCCTAGAGAAAACCGCCGCCGGATTCTCCCTGATCCAGCAAAACGCCGAGCGCTTTCAGATCAAAAACCTCAAGCCCATGCAGGGCAGAGCGCCCGATGCGCTGTCTGCGCTGCCCGCGCCCGATCGCGTCTTCATTGGCGGAAGCGGCGGGCAGTTGGGCGAAATTCTGGATTACTGCGCGGCCGTGCTAAAGCCATCGGGGCGCATCGTGCTGGCGATCGCCACTCTCGACCATCTGGCGATCGCCCAAACCTGGCTCCAGGCAAACTCGTCCACCTGGCAACAGCAAGCCCTCCAGGTCAACCTTGCCCGCACGGTGCCCGTCGCCGCCCTCACCCGCTTTGCCCCGCTCAACCCCGTCACGCTGATCACGCTCCAGCGCAAAGGTCACGCCCCGATACCAGGGTAGCTCAACCTAGAATGCTACAATCCTCACCGAGTTGCCATTCCCGACCCCTGCCCCCCAACCCCTCCATCCCTTCTCAATGGACACGACCTTGGAAACGCCCGATATTACGGCGATCGCCCCCCTCATGCCTGCCGATCAGACCCTTTACCTCCTCCTGGCGCTGCATTGCGTCATTGGGCTGGCTGCAACTGCGGTTGCCTATTACAAAGGGCGAAACCTCGGACTTTGGCTATTTCTGGGGCTAACCTGCGGCACAGCGGCGTTGCTCGTTGCGCTGGTAATGAAGCGCCAACCCCGTGCTGCGTAAGGGATTAGCCCATCAGGCGCTCAGCGGGTCAACAGAAATCTATTGACAACAAATTATTAGGCATTGGCAAGAGTTTGCTGTTATAGTGTAGGGAGTATACCTATAACTTTGGTGCTAGAGTATCTGTAGCGTCAGAAGCTTGTACCTTTGAGAGGTCAGGTTAGTTTCTCTTAGAGAGTTCTGTAGTTATACTCAGGGCCTTGATGCAGTTTAGCGTTATCTCTTTGGTATCTCTTGAGGCAATCCTGCTGTCGAATGATGCCCGTTGGATGATGTGTTAACTGAAGTTTTGGGTTTAGTTTGAAGTTATATTCGATTGAGCAGTTCGATTGACCGAGTTCCTCTACCCAGTCATTCCCTTCTCTAGAATCCCACCCCATCTCCGGTAAGCTGTTATGCTGCACGCTGATCGTTTCGAGGGCACCCTGCCCAGGCATCTGTACGTTGTTTCTGGTTCTGATGTTTCTTCCAAGACCGAAACGCAGCTTCAAGAGTGTAGTTCTGCAGCGGCCCTGCAAGAGCTTTTAGCCAAAGAGGTCAGCCCCAGCAAGCGGGCAGTGATTGAAACCCTCATCAAACTATGGGAAGCAAACCCAAGGGTATACCTTCAGCAAACGGGTTGAGACGTGAGTGACGACGATCAAGCCCTTAAGAGATTTTTACAAGAATTTGCACGGGGTGATAGAGGTCTAGAAAGTCGAGAGCTACAAGACTCGCTTCAAGGGCTTCTACAGGCAATCAACCGGGTTCAGAACGCTGAGACTGACGATCCCGCTGAACTTCTTAAGGCTGCCGGGCTAGGCTACACAGGAAATGTTTTAGGTTCCGCTCAACCCAAGCTGGGGCTGAGCGGAAAAATGTTTATGGGGGCGGATCTCAAAGGGGTCGTCCTCATTGGTGCGGATTTGCGGGGCGCGAACTTCAGTAGCGCTGATCTCTGCGGCGCAAACCTGACCAGCGCCATGCTCAATAACGCGGTGCTGATCAGTGCAAAGCTCAATGATGCTAGCCTCACCAGTGCAACGCTATCCGGCGCAAACCTGACCAGCGCTACGGTGATGCGGGCAAACCTGATTGGTGCAGATTTGTCAGATGCAAACCTGTTTGCCTCGGACATGCGCTACGCCAATCTGACAGGAGCCGCTCTCTGCCGTGCAAAGCTGGGAGAGGCGATGCTGCTGGGGATTAATCTGCGCCGCGCTAACTTGATGAGTGCTGACCTGCGGGGCGCAAACCTCTACAGCGCTAATCTTTGCGGGTCTAATCTGTATTACGTCAACTTCAACGATGCGAACCTGGACGGTGTAGAGGTCGAAAAAGCCCGCTTCCGTCAAAACCAGGGCATTCCAAAGGAAACGCGGCGACAGCTCATTCAAAAGGGTGCGGTCTTTGAGGATTAGTGAGGGGCAGTAGATTATCGTAAAGGATCAAAGGGTGCGGTCTTTGAGGATTAGTGAGGGGCAGTAGATTATCGTAAAGGATAAAGAAAAAGGTAACGCTGTCGGATTCGCAGATTTTGGGGGAGTAGGCTCCATGACCATCGAGAGGAGCTGTCCAACCTGTGGGTCTCACGACATCTCCAAGAACGGCACCACCCGGCGTGGCAAGCAAAACTACAAGTGTCGAGACTGCAACCGTCAATTCGTAGAAGATCCCCAGTGGAAGCCGAAAGACAAGAATACTCGGGCTTTCGTCAATCTACTGCTGTTGGAGAAAATTCCGACTCTGGTCTTTTGTCGACCACAAAGGCAACAAGCAGGGGGTCTGGGTGGCGATTGATGCCGATACCCGAGAAATCATCGGCTGCCACATCGGTGAGCGCTCTCGGGAATCGGCGATCGCCCTCTGGCAATCCATCCTAGCGGTCTATCGACAGTGTGCCAAAGTCTACACCGATGACTGGGAGGCCTATGTCACCGTTATCCCAAGCAAACGGCATGGGGCTGTTGGCAAAGAGAGTGGATTGACGAGCTACATCGAACACCTGAACATCACCCTGAGGCAGCGGATTTCTCGGTTGGTGAGGAAGACGTTGTCCTTTTCCAAGAAGCTAGAGAACCACATTGGTGCGATATTGGTGCGATCTGGACGTTCATCCACAACTATAATCGCCGTGTCAGAGAGAAGCTCGCAGAACAGGGCAGGCTCAAATTTTTCTCTGCTCCTTACTAAAAGGCACTACTACAGGTTTTTAATCAGCGAATCGTCGTACAGTTTTGACGCATCCAGCGGAGCAGAGATCAGCCCGATTTCCTGGCTGGTTTTGGCAGCGAAGGCGAGGCTGTCCATTACATTGAGCGGGTGACCGGGATTGAAGATAATTTCCTTATTTTCGGCTACGTCGAACATGCGGACTGTAGCAAGCTGTTCGGGCACTTCCTCCGGTTTTACGCCCAGCTTGGCAGCGACAATGGCGTTGGCTTCATCGGGATTCTCGCGCACCAGCTTCACGCCTCTGTCGATGGCCCGCATAAAGGCTTGAATGTCGGCCTTGCGCTCCTGAATCACCGACTCTTTTGCCACCAGCGCGACGGGAATAATGTTGGTTCCCTTTGAAGAAAAAATCACCTGACCGTTGCCTTCCTTGGCAGCGGTGGTCAGCCAGGGTTCGTAGGTCACCGCTACGTCGATTTTGTTTGCAGCAAAGGCGGCGGCAGCTTCGGCAGCGGGAATCACCTGAAGCTGAATGTCCTTCTCGGTCAAGCCGCCCTGCTCCAGATATTTCCGCAGCAGCAGCGCTTGCAGGGGCAGGGTTTCCCAGGCGACGGTCTTGCCCTTCAGGTCGGCGGGGCTGCTTACGCCGCGGGCCAGGATGCCGTCTGCCCCGTCGGAATAGTCCGAGATCATGATGATCTTGAGCGACGGGTCTTGGGCCGCCATGACAACGGCATCGGGGCCGCCCGTCCAGGCGAGATCGAGGCGATCGGCCAGTAGCGCCGTGTTGACATCGGTGGCTATCTGAAAATAGGTGTCGTTGACGGTGATGCCTTCTTCTTTGAAAAAGTCTTTGGCAACGGCGGCATAGTGCCCCGCAAAGCCTGGCCAGGGCGAGGAACCCACGACCAGCGGTTTGCCAGAGGGGGCAGAGGCAGCAGGCGTGGTCGAATCGGTGGCAGACTGCTGGGGATTGCAAGCGACCAGCAGCCCGAAGGTGACGATTGCAAGCAGACAAAACTGGATGAATCGACGGGTCAGTCTGAACATGGCGTTTGGCAACTACAACAACAGTGGAGAGATCTGATTTCTAGGGCGTGTCATCAATTAAGCCAAATAAGGGCAGCCGCCATGTAAATTGCACTCAGAAACGTCTCGGCTAACTTGTCATAGCGTGTCGCAATCGCTCGATACTGCTTGAGTTTGGCAAAGAAGTTCTCAATCAGATGCCGCGCTTTGTATAGCTCCTTGTCGTAATCACGCGGTGTCTTGCGGTTTCGCTTGGGCGGAATCACAGCCGTCTTGCCCTGTTGTTGGAGTCGCTCAATCACCCGTTGGTCTGCGTCATATCCTTTGTTCAGCCAGGACTGTATCAGCTTGAATATTCTCTAGCAGCACATCAGCCCCATCAAGGTCACAGGTCTGCCCGGGTGTGAGGTGAAAGCCTGTCGGATTGCCCAGTGCATCGACAGTCGCATGAATCTTGGTGCTCAATCCCCTTTACTACGACCAATGGCTTGGGCATTGGCATCCCCCCCTTTGCCCCAGCACTATGCTGATGAGCACGCACAATCGTGGTGTCGATCATGGCGTATTCGTTGTCTGCATCTTCAGACAGCACCTGAAACACCCGTTGCCATACGCCCGTCTTTGCCCAGCGCCGAAAGCGGGTGTGAACCTTGCGAAAATGACCAAACCGCTTCTGGCAAGTCTCGCCAGGAGAATGCCGGCTCGATATCGATATAGCACTGCCTCGACAAACAGACGATTATCCTTTGCTGTGACTCCTACCGCCCCGCTCGTCCAGGGAGCAAATCTTGGAGCCGTTCCCATTGGTCATCGCGCAGGGCGTAGCGTCGGGTTGTCATAATCGTCAGATAGCTGAATCACTGCTGATTACAGCTTATCTAATTGATGACACTCCCTAGGATTGTGAACGTCTATAGAGCTATGGAGCTATGCGGGAAGCGTCGAGCGACGGGCGATCGCCCCTCAGCTTTCTTAAGCCTGCCCAGCCTAGCACAGCAACCATCAGCGATACCCAACCCGTGATTGATTTCAGCAGCAAAAAGCCGCCGATGGCAAACATCCCGCCAAACAGCAGAAAACTGGCCGACAGCGTCCGCAGCAGGTCTTTTCGCAAATCTTGAGCGGGGGCCAGCCCGGTGCGCGATCGCTGCCGGGCCCAGCCCGGGCCGCCAGGGCGAATCTTGGCATAAAAGGCATCCAGCGTTTCGTCTGATTCGGGCGGTGTGAGATACATAACGCTGACCCACACCAGCACTGAAATTGCCGAAGTCACCATCAGCCGCAGCCCAAAATCCTCGATCCGCAGTACGGGCACGACGCTGGTCAGCAGCCCAATCACAAAGCCCGTCAGCATAGCCGACAGCTCCGCTGCCGCGTTAATCCGCCACCAGAACCAGCGCAGCATCAGCACCAGCCCCCGGCCCCGTCCCAATTGCAATGACCAGCGAAAAACGGTCGTCACATCTTCGGCAAAAAACGCTGCACCCGCCCCCAGCACCGTCACCAGCACGGATGCTAACCGCCCCACCAGCACCAGTTCCGTCTGGGATGCTGTGGGCTTGATGAACCGCAGATACAGGTCGTTGGTGAGATACGACGCGCCCCAGTTGATCAGGGTAGAGACGGTACTCATAAATGCTGCCAGCAGCGAGGCTACCACCAGCCCCAGCAGCACAGGCGGCAAAAAGTCGAGCATCAGCCGGGGATAGCCCAGCTCCCGGTCTTCCAGCGCGGGATAGAGGGCGATCGCCGCCAGCGCCACCACCACCCACGGCCATGTTCGCACCACATAATGCAGGATGTTGAAAAACCAGGCGGCTTTTTCGGCCTCGGCTTCATCTTTTGAGGCAGCCAGCCGTTGGATAAACTCGCCGCCGCCGTCGCTGCGCCGAAACGACCACCACTGAACGGCTGCGTAGGCGGCAAACGTCGTCAGGCTAATCCCGGCGGCATCGCTCCAGCGAAAGCCACCGTCTACAAAGCCGAACGGCAAAAACGCCAGCACGTCAATATCAGTGACCTGCTGGGCCTGTTCCAACAGCGGAGCCATGCCGCCCATTTCGCCAATCGCATAGGCCGCCACGATAAATGCGCCGATCAGCGCCAGGATGAACTGGAAAAAGTCTGTTGCTACTACGCCCCAGAGACCTGAAAACCCCGCATACAGCAGCACCAGCAGGCTTACGCCCGTCACGCTCCAGAGCTTGGCTCCGTCGCCTGGCGTGATGCCCAGGCTTTGCCAGAGTTGTAGTGCGTCTACGACTTTTACCATCGCCAGCATGGCGTAGCCGATGCCGATGCAGTTGATGGGCACGGCAAAAAGAAACGCTTTGATGCCCCGTAGCAGAGCCGCCGGACGACCGCCGTAGCGCATCTCCGTGAGTTGGGCATCGGTCACGATTTCCGATCGCCGCCACAGCCGCGCAAACACGTAAATCATAATCAGGTGGGAAACGCCAAAGCTCCACCATTCCCAGTTGCCGACGATGCCGCGAGTGCCCACCACGCCCGCCACATACAGCGGCGTGTCGATGGAAAACGTCGTCGCCGCCATGCTGGTGCCCGCCAGCCACCAGGGGAGCGATCGCCCCGACACAAAGAAATCCACCAAACTGCCTGATCCCTTGCGCGTCAGGTACAGTCCCAGCCCCAGTGAGGCAACGAGGTAGAGCAGGACAATCAGCCAGTCGATCAGTTGCATGGGGTCAGGGGTTGGGGATCAGAGGTCAGGGGCTAGGGTTGGGGGTTAGGGGGTTGCTAGTTCTCGGATGACCGCTTCGATGGGGCGCGGGTTCCAGCCGAGGTCGCGGCGGGCTTTGGAGCCGTCTACCCGGACGCAGCGGTCGTAGAGGTAGTGAACCCGTTCGCGGCTAATCGGGGGTTGCCAGTTGAGCAGGCGACCGATGGGGTCGAGCAAGGTGCCGACGACGCGCACCACGGGCGGCGGAATTTCGGCAGGGGCGGGCAAGCCAGCCGTCTCGCTGAGCAGGGCGAACATTTCGCGGGTGGTCATTTCGCCTGTGGAAATGATGTAGTGTTCGCCGCGTGGCGCTTTTTCTGCCGCCAGCAGCATCGCCGCCACCAGATCATCCACATGGACGATGCCCGTGATGCGATCGCCCCCCGCCCACACCTTCAGCTTGCCTTTGAGGAATGTTTTTACCACGGGCCCAAAGTGTGGATCATCGGGCCCAAAAATGCCCGACGGCATCACGCTAACGACGTGAAAGCCTTCACTCGCTGCCTGATCCACCAACTGCTGCGCCAGATACTTCGTGCGATCGTAGGCCGAGGAAAAGTCTTTTTGGGTGCGCTGAAAGGTTTCGTCGATCACGCGCCCCTGGGTGTCGCCGTAGATGCCGATGGTGCTGCAATAGACCATCTTGGGCACGTTCAGCGATCGCGCTGTGTCCAGCACTGCCCGCGTGCCTTCCACGTTCACGCGCTCCATCCGCGCCGCGTCTACGATGCCCAGTTCCACATAGGCTGCCGTGTGAAACACCACGTCTGCGCCTTGCATTCCCGTTGCCAAAGCAGCGCGATCGCCCACGTCGCCGTAGACATACTCCACCTCGCAGCCTGCCAGCCGAGACAGATCGCTGCTCTTTCGCACCAGCGCCACGACCGTATCGCCCCGCTGCGTCAGCGCCTTGACGAGGTGCGATCCAGTAAAGCCCGTTGCGCCAGTGACAAATGCTTTCATAAGGGGTGAGGGGGTTGGGGAGTCAAGTTTCAGGGGTCGGGTTTCAGGGGTGTCAGGGGTCAGAACCCAAGCAAAAATCTAGGGGCTGTCATCAATCGTCTGCTCAACATCAGGCTGCTTAAGAGGTGCGGCCCCTAGCCTAGTTTGCTTGGGCGGGCGCGATACTGCTGATCCCTTAAGGTTTCTGAGCTTAGGTTTCTGAGCCTAATTGATGACGCGCCCCAAGGTTCAGTTCCTGACCCCTGATCCCTGGCTTCTGACCCCCAGCGCCTAGCTAACGCCGTTCTCTTCCAGAGAGACTGCGCCGTTGGTATCGAGAACCTGAATAAAGCAGGTGCCGTTGGGAAACACGCGCACATAGAAAGTGGAGCCGCTGACAATGCCGTAGGTGGTGCTGCCGTCAGGGTTGGCCAAGGTCGCCAGGCCGCCGGGTTGGCTGGTGGCGATGACTTCGCTCGGCTTTTTCACGATTTGCAAAACGCTCTGCCCATTTTGCTGTGCTACTTCTGCGAGGTGGTTGGGCGTGTTGCAGCGAACCGAACCAGGGGCGATCGCCGTTGCAGTAGCAGGCGCTGGGCTGGTTGCAGCAGCCGGAGCGTCGCCAGCGGCTGGAGCGTCTGCGGGGGCAGCCGGAGAAGCCACTGGGGATTCAGTCACTTCGCCAATGCCCGCTTCTGGAGCGCGATCGCACGCCGCAGCAAACAGCAGGGCACCAAAGCTGGCGATCGCCAGCTTAACCATCCGAGAGCGTCTGTAGGGGCGTTGTGTCATGAGATGCGTCCAGCGTCGTCCAAATCTTCCCCATCATTGTACGCAGAGATGACCCGGCCGGATTGTCAGAGGGCAACTAAACGCCGCCGCCGAAATCTGGTAGGGTTTTATTTTCACTCAGGCATCGGGGTTGGGCGCATGGTTACGTTAAAGGGGCGAGATTTACTGAGCATGGCAGATTTGAACACTGCCGAAGTGAACGCCATTCTAGAGCTTGCAGCAGACATGAAGGCCGGTCGTGCCAGACCCCGCTGCGAAAAAACGCTGGGGCTGCTGTTTCAAAAAGCCTCGACGCGAACGCGGGTCAGCTTCTCGGTCGGCATTTTTCAGCTTGGTGGGCAAGTGCTGGATCTCAACGCCAGCGTCACTCAGGTCAGCCGGGGCGAACCCGTTATTGATACGGCCCGCGTGCTAGATCGCTACCTCGACATCGTGGCCATTCGCACCTTCGACCAAAAGGAATTGGAAACCTTTGCCCACTACGCCCAGATTCCGGTCATCAACGCGCTCACAGACTGGGAGCATCCCTGCCAGGTGTTGGCGGATTTGCAGACGGTGCAAGAAGAATTTGGAGTGCTGGAAGGGGTGACGCTGGCCTATGTCGGCGACGGCAACAACATGGCCCACTCGCTGATGCTAGGAGCAGCACTGGTGGGCATGAACGTGCGCGTGGCCAGTCCCGCCGATTATCGGCCCCATCCAGATATCGTGGCGCGGGCGGCGGCCATTGCGGGCGATCGCACCGAAGTTCTAGTCACCCTCGACCCCGTTCAGGCGGTTCAGGGGGCCCATGTTGTTTATACCGATGTGTGGGCCAGCATGGGGCAAGAAGACCTGGCCGAAAGCCGCGTCCCCATTTTCCAGCCCTATCAGGTCAATGAAGCGCTACTGAGTAAGGCAGATGGGTCAGCAATCGTGTTGCACTGTCTGCCCGCCCACCGGGGGGAGGAAATTACCGACGCAGTGATGGAAGGTCCCCAGTCTCGCGTGTGGGATCAGGCAGAAAACCGACTCCACGCTCAGAAAGCCCTGATGGCGCTGCTGTTGGGAGCCACCTGATTGAGGTGAAGGATTTGGGTTTAGAGTCGAGCAGTTTTCATGCTCATCCTCGATCGCCGCAGCGTCCGCATGGTCCCTAGATCAAAAAAACGCTCTCCTGAAATCAGGAAGAGCGCCTTTGAGTGATGGACTAACTAGCCAGTCCCTAGTTGAAGATTAGGTATTCCCAGAGGTCACAAGAGTGCAACGCCCTGAGAGAAGATGACCGAACCCCTAGGCTTCGGCCTGAGCCTTGCGCTTGCGACGAGCGGCGATCGCAGCGCTGGCAGCCAGCACCGTACCCGCAATCGTGGCAGGCTCAGGCACCGCAGCAGCAACCACCTTGAAGTCGGGCCCGTTGAACGCCGCACCGTTAGCAATCACGCGCAGGCGATTGGTCGAAGCACCGTTCAGCCAGAGGCCCTGAGCGCCCACCTGCTGAGGGCCCCCAATCTCAACCGTGTCAATCTGAAAGCCTGCGGGGTTAGAGGTGCTGCTGTCCAGCAAATACTCAGCCAGCAGATTGCCTGCAGCATCCAGTGCCTGCACCAGCATCTTGCTGTTCATGCCGCGCTCCCAGAAAAAGAAGCGATCGGTCGCCTGATCAAAGAACAAATCGATGATAAAGCTACCCCGGTCTTCAGTGTCGATAATGCTGTTCAGGTTGAGGTTGCCCAGGCTTGTAACGATACTTTCGTTGGTTGCAGCTTCTAGGACGGTACCAATGCTGGCTTCATCCCCCATGTCAGAGCTAGCAGCGCCCGTGTTTCCACCTGTCCACAGATCGTTGTGGATAATATTGGCACGCGATACCAGGCTGAAAGAGCTATAGGTCGATCCCAAGGCGGCGGTCAGGCTGTCAGTGGTGGTCACCGAATTCAGCATGATGTTGCCACGAGGGGGGGTTCCGGTGAAACTGGTGCTGAAGCTGAAAGGCGCGAAAGAAATTCCGGCTGCTCCAGCGGGTGAGGCAAACAGCGCCAGAGCAGTACCAGCGGTCAGCCCAGCCCAGGTAAGAATACGTTTGATGTTCATCATTTGCTGTTACCAGTAGTTTTTGCGGTTGAGAGGTCGAGTTGCGATGCACAGAGAATAGAGAGGTAACATTCTGAACCTCGCCGTGCTTGTCGAGGAACGCTCGATATGCACCTACTTATGCTACCCACGCTAGTCGTAGAATTTCGCCCATGTCTCTGGGTTGGCCCCATATTTCACCGCATCTTTAATCGCACCGGGTAGACCGAGAAACATACTGAGATTGGTAAATTTTTATCTCAAGAAGCATACCTTTAGAGTGACATGAACTCCGTATATTCCGAAGGTTTTGTCTTAAATTTTCACCTTTGTAGCGCTAGATGCCCCCAATTGCTAAGCGGTCGTAATTTTAGATGCTGATCTGCGAAATCTGAGGTTACTCTCCGTTGCACTTGGGCTTGCCTCAAAAAATCCGCCCAAAAGCATTACAAATATAACCGCTGAATGTTTCAGAACAGGGTATATTGACCTCGCCCCTGCAAGGTTCTGGCAGCTCGGCTGAAGACGAGGTTGGCTGAAGAATTATGGTGATTGAAGAATCGAGTGGACAGTCGAGTCCGGTCAATGCTCGGAAAACCGACATTTTTGATGTGTTTGGCTTTAAGCATTACATTGGGCCAAATCCCTACCTGGGGCGAGGGGCATTGGTGTTTCGGCTGGCGCTGACGGGATATCGCGACCCACTGCCGCTGGATGACTATGTAGAGGCGATCGCCCAGCGGTATCCCAAAATGGCGCTCACCGAGTACAAGTCCTACGCCGATCTGTTTGTGCAAACCGTGGTCGAGGTCGGCAAACTGGACATGGATTTGCACTGTGAACTGTGGAGCCTCCAGCCCACCGAGCCGACGACGATCGCGGTCGAGTCGATCCACGAGTCCACCAGCTATGGCACGGTCTACGCAGTTTGGGACTGGTTCGAGGCAATTTCCAATGGACAGCCCTTTCAGCTTGAAGACCAGATTGCGCTGCTGCAAACCCGCTTTCGCCGATCGGTCTACGGCGGCCCTACGATCTACGCCCTGCTGCGGGCGGCTCATAACCAGGGCATTCCCGCCTTTTATCTGCCCGATGAGGGGCTAATGCAGTATGGCTACGGCAAAAAGCTGGTGCGCGGGGTCGCTACGACTTTCGATTGCGATAGCCATGTGGATTCTGACTTTACGACCCGCAAAGACGACTGCAAGGCCTTTCTCAGCACGCTGGGATTTCCAGTGCCCCAGGGGGCAATCGTTTCCACGCTGAAGGAAGCGCTGAAGGCAGTGCAGTCGATCGGTTACCCGGTCGCGGTCAAGCCTGTGGTCGGGCACAAGGGCATTGGGGTGACAGCCGACGTGCAGGACGACAGCGAACTGGAGTTTGCCTTTGACCGAGCGGTGGAGGCCCATGAGGACGGCCAATCCATTGCGGTCATCGTTGAACAGAGCATCTCCGGGCTGGATCATCGGCTGCTGTGCGTGGATGGCAAGTTTGTCGCCGCCACCCAGCGCCGCCCCGCCTCGGTCACAGGCGACGGGCGCTCCACCATTGCCGAGCTAATTGCGCTGGAAAACCGCAAACCAGAGCGGCTCGACACGCCCACCTCGCCCTTGGGCAAGATCATCGTGGACGAGTCGCTGGAACGCTACCTGTTGGAGCAGCGGCTTGACCTCGACAGTATCCTCGATCCAGATGAAGTCATCTACTTGCGAAAGGTGGCGAACCTATCGTCTGGCGGGGTCAGCATCGACGCAACCGAGCAGGTTCACCCCGACAATATTGTGCTTGCCCAGGATATTGCTCAGCATTTTCGCCTCGTCTGTCTCGGCATTGATGTGCTTACGTCCGACATTTCACGCTCCTGGAAAGAGGGCAACTTCGGCATCATCGAGATCAACGCCGCGCCGGGGGTTTACATGCACCTGCGTCCAGCCGTCGGCAACAGCATTGATGTAGCTTCGCGGATTCTGGAAACCTTTTTTGAATCGGGGCAAGCTGCCCGCATTCCCATCTTCACCTTCAACTATCTGCCGCTGAAGGAACTGCAAGAGCTGGTTGATCAAATTTTGGTGAACTATCCCAACTGGACGATTGGGGCCATTTGCCGGGATGCCGCCTTTGTCAATCGCTCTCAAAAAGCACTAACGGGTTCCTACAACACGAAGGTACAAAGCCTGCTGCGGAATCCCAAGCTGGATTTGCTGATTGCAGAATATGACGAAGCAACGCTAGAGCAAGAGGGCTGCTTTTATGACGGCAGCAATATTGTGATTTTGGACGCGCCCACAGAAACGGAGAAAATGCTGTCTCGCAATATCGCTGACGGCGCAACAGTGGTAATCAAAGAGGGCAACGCCGTTTCTCGACGGCGAGAAGGCCTGGTAGAAACCTATGAGCTGGCAGAGGAAGAGCCATTTCAGCGGGTGTATTGGAAAGAGATTTCCGCGATTCTGTCAGAAAAGTAGCCCGGCCCGTTGCGGGGCAAGATTGCACCGCCAAGTCTCCACCTGTCTATACCCATTCTTAAGACGCTGGATGGGTCAGGGCTGCGTGACCAGCAGCGTCGCCGCATAGTCTGCCGGGGAAGAGGGACGGGTTGTGGGATAGGGGGTCAGATCGATCAGCGTCACCGTCAGTCCATTCACTGACCGTGCGGCGGCGGACTCGTCCCCCAGCCGCTGAACCAGCAAGAGTTCTTGGGCGGGCTGACCCGGCTGGCTGAGCATGACGATGATTTCTGCCTGCCCCGGCCAGACACAGGTCACATCGCTGGGGCAACGTGAATCCTGCTCGACCCGTGCAAAGGTGAGCGTCCGCTGATTGGGCAAGGTAGCCGTGCCCGCTAGGGGCAGGTGAAACGGGCTGTCTAATTGAACTGTTTCTGGCGCGGGTAGGGGACTGGAAGAGACGGGCGGTGGCGCAAGCGGCGTACATCCCAGCACCAGTAGAGCGACGAGGAACGACACCAACCAGGAGGGCTTAGACAACGGCGGAGATATTGATAAGCAACAGGGCATGGCTAGCGGTGCTCTAGAGCGAGGTCGCGGAGGCGAGACAGCAGCGGTTGCAGCGACGGCGGTGCAGTGAGGTCGGTGATGGTAAGGGACTGGTGGCGATCGCCCTCCTGAAGCTCTAGGCGGTAGGTCATCACGTCGGGCGGCCCGGCACTAGCGGCCGCCAACTGACCAGGCTGCATCTCCATCACATTAGACTGCCGCACCAGGGCTTCTAGTTCCGAGGCTTCTCCTGGCCGCAGCGTGCGGGTATCCACACTGTAGGCTAGCTGCAGATTGGCAAAACCGCCGCTGGATTGGAAGTCGATTCGCATAGCAGGGAGAAACAGGATGATGGCGGCAGATGACTTCATGGTACATCAGCCAAACCGCCCTCCTCCCCCTTCCCTCTTCGTTCTTCTCTCTTCGTTCTTCCCTTTTCCCTCTTCGTTCTTCCCTTTTCCCTCTTCGTTCTTCCCTCTTCCCTAACCCCTCCCCCCGACATAACAGGCCACAACTCGACCGGCTCCGCGAAACTGGCGAAAGTAGGCGCGGCTGACAGCATTGCCCTGTTCCGACAGGACATCAATGCCGATGCCGTTGCGCCCCTGGTCTTTGCCAGAACTGTGAAGGTACTGCCCGTCGCCCAAGTAGAGGCCAACGTGGGTGCAGCGGTCGGGGCGGCCAAAAAACACGAGATCGCCGGGCTGGAGGTCGGTTATGGGAATCGGCTGCACAAAGGCTTCCTGCTGGTAGGCATCGCGGGGCAGCCAGATGCCCGCCGAGGCAAAGGCCGTTTGTACCAGCCCAGAGCAGTCGTAGTTGGGGCCGACCGTGCCGCCCCAGAGGTAGTGGTTGGGCTGGGCCATGGCCTGGCGAGCAAAGGCAATGACCTGGGGCAGACAGGCGTGGATGTCGTCGGTGCTGAGGGCGATCGCCCGATAGGGAGCCTCCGCCACCGCCAGCAGATCCAGATCTTCCACCGCCACCCAGCCCGGATAGTCGTCTTCGCATAGCACCGCAGAGAGGGCGCTGCCAGTCAGATCGGCACTGGCATCGGGCAGCGTCGTCCCCAAGATTCGCAGTTGTCGTCCGGCAACGGCTTGCGTCGCCAAATCCTTTAGCGCAGGCGAGTCATAAAGATTGAGATTTTCGAGACACTGATAGGTAACGGTGCGATCGCTCGCAAAATCAGCTTGAATAGACGCAAGGGAAACCATGTCGTACCGGGAAATGAGGCAGGGCTAATCTGCTTTAGCACTCGATTGGCCGTGAAACCCTCAATTCGAGGAAAATCGATTTACCCTGCTTAGATTCAACTCTTTGATTCAACTCTGTTATATAGTAAGCGGCCCATAGTCCGCTGCCTTGAATTGCCACAGCCCGCCCTATTCTTCCCCCCTTGCCTCCATGCCGTTTTTTCAGCGCGACGACCAGCTTGCCTTACAGGGCGATCGCATTCTTGCTGCTACTCGAGCCGAGTTCCCCAGCCTCGCGCCCAACCAGATTGCCTTCACCTGGCTGGTATATCGACCGCCCATCCCCGTCAACACAGGCGGCGCAATTTCGCCCCAGCAATTCTGGCAATATTCCGTCGGCGGCTACTCCTATCGCGGCGTAGAGCTAATTTACCCCGCTAGCGTGGTCAAGCTGTTTTATTTGGTGGCGGTGCAGGAGTGGCTAGAGCAGGGCATGATCGCGCCCTCCAGCGAACTGGATCGGGCCATCCGCGACATGATTGTAGACTCTAGCAACGACGCGACGGGGCTGGTGGTGGACATGCTGACGGGCACCACCAGCGGCCCCGAACTGCCCATCGAGCCGTTTGAAACCTGGAAATATCAGCGCAATATCGTCAACCGCTACTTCAAGTCCCTGGGTTGGGAAGAACTGGACACGATTAATGTGAATCAAAAAACCTGGTGCGACGGCCCCTACGGTCGGGAGCGGGCCTTTTATGGCGAACTCATGGAAAACCGCAACCTGCTGACAACCGAGGCCGTGGCGCGGCTGCTGCACAGCATTGTGGGCGGCGTGGCAGTGAGCGGCGAGCGATCGCAGTTCATGATGCGCCTGCTGCATCGCAGCCTCAACCCTGCGGAGCTAGCCGCCGACCCCGAAAACCAAGTCACAGGCTTTTTGGGCGGCGGCCTACCGCAGACCGCGCGGCTCTGGTCGAAGGCGGGGCTGATGAGCCGGGTGCGCCACGACGCGGCCTACATCGAACTCCCCGATGCGCCGCCCTACCTGCTGGTGGTGTTTACCGAAGGGCGGGATCACAGCCAGAACGAGGCGATTTTGCCGTTTGTATCGCAGCAGGTGGCGGCGGCCATGATGGAGCTGGGGGTGCGGGGTTAGGGCGTGAAGGTCAGCGTGGCGATCGCCCGGTTGTAGGCCTGGCGATACTGGGCATCGGATTCGCCCGTGCCCACCTGGTTGAGCGTGATCAGCACCCAGTTCTTGCCGTCGGGCGTAGGCACGAGCACCTGCTCCATGTCGTAGAGTCCGCTGGAGCGAAAGGCAATCGCCTGCTGCCCCGCCACGGTGACTTCCTGAACCTCGCGCACGTTCGTAAACCAGTCGCTCTGGGCGATCCAATCGGTGGCGGAAAGTCCGTCTGGGTTGGGCTGGACGGTGACGCTAACATTGGCAGGATACTCCGTGCCGCCCTCGTATTCGCCCGCTTGGATGGCGCGGTCATGGTCAATCGTCCAGATCTGCACGGCTTCGCGGGCCACGACCTCCGGCGGAAACTCGGTTTCGCCGTGGGCCACAAACTGATCCGCAGAATAGGCAAACTGGAACCCAAAGCGATCGCTGCGATAAAGTCCCGATTCTGGCGCAGCCGCAATGGGTGAGGGCTGCTCGGTCGGGGTTCCTGTGCCGACTGGGGGTGACACGGGCGGCGACTGCACCTGACAAGACACAGCAGCGACAATCAGCAGCCCTAGGCTGAGTCGATGCAGGGCCAGGCGGGTAGAAGAATTGGCATTTGGGGTCATCATGAGGCTCCGTCGAGTCTGTAGGGGGCTTGCAGATGGAATAGCTTCACCGGGAAGACCGGGCGTTCCGCAAGACGCGGCCGGCTCAGCTAAACAGGTTGGAGGTAAATGGAGGTAAAAGCTTTAGCGGTAAAAACGTTGGAGGGCGATCGCCCCCACCGCAAAACCATACGATAAAGTCAAAAAGGAACCGCCACTCACAACGCCACTCACAGTTTAGTGCGGCAAGATGATTAAGTTAGATTGCCCTCTTTGAAGATCACACCACGCTGCGAGTTCCCCCAGCCCTGATTAAAATTTTCAATCAGTCTGTTCTATTAGTCTGTTTGTCCGTCTGCTGCCAATCCCGATTGCTGCTCCCTACCGCTGCTGCCCATGACCGACCTGCCCCCCCGCCCCCCAATCCGCTGGAATCTCAACGGTTCGGAGACCTGCCAGAACGGCTCATCAAGCAGACGGTGCGCTACATCGACCATCGCTCCGTAGACCGCGACGCGCTGACCCCGATGATGCGCCACTACGCTGATCTGAAGGACGAGTATCCCCAGGCGCTGCTGCTGTATCGGGTGGGCGATTTTTTTGAGACGTTTTTTCAAGACGCTATCACCATTGCTCAGGAGCTGGAGCTGGTGCTGACCAGCAAAGACGCAGGCAAGACCGTCGGGCGGGTGCCGCTGGCGGGTGTGCCGCACCACGCGATGGAGCGCTATTGTGCCCAACTGGTGGAACGGGGCTATGCCGTCGCCATTTGCGACCAGACCGAAGACGCGGCGGATGCCCAGGGGCGGCTGGTGCAGCGCCAGGTGACGCGGGTCATCACCCCTGGCACAGTGCTAGAGGAAGGAATGCTGAATGCCCGCCGCAACAACTATCTGGCGGCGGTGGTCATGGCTGGGGCGCACTGGGGGCTGGCGATCGCCGATGTTTCGACGGGCGAGTTTCTGACCACCCAGGCGAGCGGGCTGGACACGCTGACCCAGGAGTTGCTGCGGCTCCAGCCGTCGGAAATCCTGCTGCCCACCAATGCGCCCGATCTGGTGGGGCTGCTGCGACCCGATGCCCGCGCCGGAACCCCAGACCCGCGCCGGGCCGCTGCCCTGCCAGAGGCGCTGCCGCCGCAGTTTTGCTATACGCTGCGACCGCAGTCCCCATTTCAGGCGGCCGAGGCTCGTCAGCGGCTGCTGGAGCGATTTCGCGTGCGATCGCTAGAGGGCATGGGCTGTGAACATTTGCCCCTAGCAGTGCGGGCGGCGGGCGGGCTGCTGCAATACCTGGAAGAAACCTCCGAGCGCCAGATTCAAGCGGCTAATTCGGAAGAGTCGTCCTCCGCGCCCCCGCCCTCCTCGCACGCCTATCCCACCCGCATCCCGCTCCAGCCGCTCTGCACCTACACCCTCAGCGATTTTCTGGTGATCGACCACCAGACCCGCCGCAACTTGGAAATTACCCAGACCCAGCGCGACGGCACGTTTCACGGCTCCCTGCTGTGGGCGCTCGATCGCACGGTGACGGCGATGGGCGGGCGGGCACTGCGGCGCTGGCTGCTGCAACCCCTGCTAGACCGATCCGCAATTCAGGCGCGGCAAGACACGATTCAAGAACTGATTGACCAGGGGACTTTGCGCCAGCAGCTTCAGCAGATTCTCAAGCAAATCTACGACCTGGAGCGGCTGACGGGTCGGGCCGGGTCGGGCACGGCCAACGCCCGCGATCTGGTGGCGCTGGCAGATTCCCTTGGCAAGTTGCCGGAGATTGCGGCGCTGGTGGCGACTGGGCGATCGCCCTTCCTGACCGCGCTGCAAACCGTGCCCCCTGTAATGGACACCCTGGGGCAGACGCTGCGGGCCCATCTGGTCGAAACGCCGCCCCTCTACCTGACCGAGGGCAACCTGATCCGCCCCGGAGTGAATCCCCAGCTAGACCACCTGCGCCAGAGCATCGAGGCCGACCAGCAGTGGATTGCCCAGTTGGAAGCCACCGAGCGCCAGCGCACCGGCATCGCCACCCTGAAGGTGGGATACACCAAAGCCTTTGGCTATTACCTCAGCATTTCGCGGGCCAAAGCCAGCGCCGACCTGCCCGACGACTACATCCGCAAGCAGACCCTCACCCACGAAGAGCGCTACATCACGCCGGAACTGAAGCAGCGGGAATCGGCGATTTTTCTGACCCGCGAAGCCGTCCATAAGCTGGAGTACGAAATCTTCACGGCGCTGCGGCTTCAGGTGGCCGAGCAGTCCGAGCCGATTCGCCAGGTGGCAGGGGCGATCGCCGCCCTAGATGCCCTCTGTTCGCTGGCCGAAGTGGCGGTCTATCAAAACTACTGCCGCCCAGCCATCACGGAATCCCGCCGGATTGAGATTGTAGACGGTCGCCATCCCGTGGTGGAGCAGTCCCTACCCGCCGGGTTCTTTGTGCCCAATTCGGCCAGCCTAGGCTCTGGAGATCAGGCTACGGGGCATGGGGGAATCGGAGCGTCGATCGCCCCTCCCCCACCGCGCCCGCCCGCCGACGCGCCCCCGCCTGCCCCCACACCGACCCACAGCGCCCCAGACCTGATTATTCTGACCGGGCCCAACGCCAGCGGCAAAAGCTGTTACCTGCGGCAGGTGGGGCTGATTCAACTGATGGCCCAGGTGGGCAGCTTTGTGCCTGCGGCGGCGGCAACCCTGGGGGTGTGCGATCGCATTTTCACTCGCGTCGGTGCAGTAGACGACCTGGCCACGGGGCAGTCCACCTTTATGGTGGAGATGAACGAGACGGCCAACATTCTCAATCACGCCACGCCGCGATCGCTCGTCCTGCTCGATGAAATCGGGCGGGGCACAGCCACCTTTGACGGGCTTTCCATTGCCTGGGCTGTGGCAGAACACCTGGCCACCGAAATTCGCGCCCGCACCCTCTTTGCCACCCATTACCACGAACTCAACGAACTCGCGTCGCTGCTGCCCAACGTGGCCAACTACCAGGTCGTGGTGAAGGAACTGCCCGATCAGATTATCTTTTTGCATCAGGTGCGTCCCGGCGGCGCAGACAAGTCCTACGGCATCGAAGCGGGGCGGCTAGCAGGGTTGCCGACCTCGGTGATCGAGCGGGCGCGGCAGGTGATGGGGCAAATCGAGCGCCATTCCCACATCGCCGTGGGGCTGCGGGGCGAGTCGCGGGATGCGCCTCGCAGCCCCGACTCCACGGATCAGGGGCCGACCAAGGCCGCCAGTCGCCGATCCCGCCTTCGAGAACCAGCGGGTCAGCTGAATATCTTTACCTGATAGGCGTTTTCATGATTCACCTGAGGCTGCTTCCAATCTGCGCCAGGGCGCTGACAGGTGGGGCGATCGCCCTGTTGAGCGCCTTCACCCTATTGGGCTGTGCCTCCGGGCCGATGGCCAGTTCACCCACACCCAGTGCCCCGCCCAGCGCCGCACCGCCCAGTCCCATCGCCCAGTCCACCGCTCCCACCGCGCCGCCCCTCGTGGTGCAACCCCCGTCCCGCTCTGCCGAGGAACTGTGGGCCCTGCTGCGACAGGAATCGGGAGTAGTGGTGCTGTTTCGCCACGCCCGCGCCCCAGGAACAGGCGACCCACCCGCCTTTCGGATCGACGATTGTTCGACCCAGCGCAACCTGGACGCAGCGGGGCAGCAGCAAGCGCGGCAGTTGGGCGAGGCGTTTCGGCAGCGGCAGATTCCGGTGGCGCGGGTGCTGTCGAGCCAGTGGTGTCGCAGCCTAGACACAGCGCGGCTGATGGATTTGGCCCCGGTGGAGCCATTCCCCGTGCTGAACTCATTTTTTGGCGATCGCACCACAGAACCCCAGCAGACCCGCGCCCTCCAGCAGTTCATTCTGGATCAGCGCAACACCCCCGGCGTGGCCGTGCTGGTCACCCACCAGGTCAACATCACCGCCCTGACGACCCTCGTGCCCCGCGAGGGCGAAGCCGTCCTCGTTCGCGCTACGCCCCAGGGCGAGATTGAAGTTCTCGGAAGAATTTAGCGAATATCTGGGCTACTTTTCTGGGCTACTTTTCTGGGCTACTTTTCTGGGCTACTTGCCTCTGGCGTAGCTCCAGGGAATCATCGGGTCTTGGGCAATGCGGCGAGACAGGGCAAACGCGCCGTAGCGATTCAGGTGACTGGGGTCGGAGAAATAGTCGTACTGATCCAGCCAGATTTCGCCCAGGTCGCGGAAGACCAGGCTGGGGCTGTCCAGATCCTCGCGCAGCAGGTATTGGCGGAAGGTCTGCTCGTGCTGGCGGCGCACCGGGTCGAGGTATTCATCCGTCAGCGGCAGGTTGACAAAAATGACGGGAATATTGCGATCGCCCGCCAGTCTCAGCACCGACTGAAACGCCGCCGCCTGCACGCCCTCGATCCGAAAATCCGTGTAGTCGCCATCGTAGCGGCCCTGCACGCGGGCATATTCCTGGTAATAGGTGGCGGGGTTGAACCGCAGCGCCAGGGGCAAAAAGCCGTCGAAGTCAATCAGGTCGCGCCCTGCTTCCACCAGCGATTCGGCAGAATCGGCGGGCAGACGGGAAGGCGTGGGCGTGGCGGGTGCGGCGGTGACGGCGCTGGGCGATTCGGGGCGCACCCGTTCCTGGAGCGCGTCTTTGAGGCGATCGCGCTGGTCAAACACCGCCGAGCGGCGACCCAGTTGCTCACTTAGCCAGCGGTCGATGCTCTGGTAGCTGTCGCGCAGGGTCGTGTTAATGCTGGGGGTTTCAGCCACTTCGGGCGGATCTTCTGGGGTATCAAAGTCTTCAGGCAGCACTTGCGGCCGTTCCAGCGTGCCCGCCAGCAGTTCCCGATAGGCAGGCGACACCGCAATGCCGTTGTAGGTCACATCCACCGCGCCGCTGTTGAAGGCCCGCGCCCCGTCAGCCCACAGGATCAGCCTCGGCAACTGGTTGGGCTTTAGCACCTGTCGCAGAATTGCGTCTACCACCTGCGCCGTTGCGCCGTTGACCCCAAAGTTAAACACCGAGACATCGACATAGCCCAGGGTCGCCAGCTCTCGCTGGAGCGCCACCGGGTCAACGCCACGCAAGGCCCGCGAACTGCCCACGATCAGCACATCGGGCGGCTTGCCCGTCTGCCGCAGCCGCTCGTAATAAAGCATCAGCTTCTCGTCGAGCTGGCGGCTGTTGAAGGTGGGGAAGGGCAGCCCCGCCGCCAGCACCTCGGCCACCGTCTGCGGCTGGGTTGTGCTGACGGGCGTGTAGGGGAGCGATCGCGACGAAATCTGTGCCTCTGGCGAGGGCGATGGGGAAGCGGGTTCGTCTTCATCTGCATCTGCCTCGCTGCGGATAAAGCCGGACGAGTCAAAAATGCGATCGCCCCCGTCAGCGTCAGGACTGGGGCTGGGCGATTCGCGTAGCGATCCCTTTGGGAGCTGCCCAGCGGCAGCTTCAGCCGCCGTCGCGGGTTGCCCAACCTCCGACGGCGGCAGAGCCAGCGCGGGGACCTCATCCACCGCCACAAACCGATCCGGCTGAGCAGGTGGCTCAGGCTGCTGCAAGAGTCGCGCCAGATGCCAGTCTGCCTGCATCGCCAGCAGCAGCCCTGCCGCCCCCCATACCGCCGCCAGCGCCCCATTGCGATAGCTGCGGCCGTCCGATCGCCAGGGTTCTGAGGAGTCGTCGGCGGGGGCATCCTCCGTGGGAGCAAACAGGTGTGTTTTCACCAAGGTCTGCCGAATCGATGCGCTGAGGCGATCGCACCAGCGCTGCCAGGCTGTTTGCAGATTTGCATCGGCGTGCAGGATTAGCTCCCCGCCAGGGGTGAGCAGGTCACCCACATAGGCATCGGTGACTGCAAATTCCGGCGCTGGCTCTGGCACCACGCGCGATCGCGGCGCAAAATCTACCCCATAGCTCCACAGGGGCCGCTTTTGCCCCGCACGCCGCCCATAAACCCGCACGCCGGCCAGTTGCGGCAAATTCAGATCTCGCAAAAAGCGCACCACCGTCGTGCCAACGCGGCGCTGATCGGGGCACACGGGCGCATCGCTCATGACATGCAGCAGATAGCGCTGGGCGCTGGCAGGCGCATCCGATGGCACGCTGCCCTCTGGCTTGGGCAAAAGCTGGACGCGGATGCCGCCCGTCGCAAGCTGCTGATTCAGGTCGGGATTGAGCAGACGATTCAGCAAAAAGGCGATCGCCCCCCAGTCGCCCTGCTGGGCCAGCGCCAGCGTCGAGGCGGACAGGTGCGGCTGGTGGCTGGCGGGCAAGTCCAGCCATTCCACCCAGGCGGGCGTTTCCTGATGCAGCACCTGGCCGTACACCGTGGCGGCGTGGATGCCTTGAGGTGCAATGGAATTGAGCAGTGCCCCCACACCTACCTTCACCGCAGCACGATCGGGCGGGTTGGGTGCAAGGCTGCTCTGGGGTAAGGGGTTGCAAAACAGGTGCAGCGTCGAGTCTCGCAGCGTTGCCGTAGAGACTTCGCCCTCCAGCATCTCCAGCACGGGAGCCAGCAGGCGAGTCAGGCTGCCCACATCGCCCCAGCGGGCCCACTCGCGCAGCATCGCGTCCGGCGGCGTGAGATCAACCTGGAGCATCCAGTCGGGCTGGCTTTCGCCCGCCACCTGCACCCGCACCACCGCATCCCGAAAGCCCTCCAGCCGCAGATCGCGCAAATGCTGGGCCAGTGGCTCCGCCAGCAGAGAAGAATCCAGCGAATAATTCGCCTCGCACAGCACCCAGAGCCGCTGGGGTGGGGGTTCCGGTGGGGCATCGGGATTGGGACGTGGGGCGGGGCGCAGCGGCTTGACGGTCGCCTTCACCGATACACCAAAGCTGCTGAGGTGGTCGCTCAGGTAGCGGGCGATCGCCCCCGGATGCCCCTGCCGCGCCAGACCCAGGGTTGACCCCGCCAGGGCAGCATCCCCCTCAGGGGGGCGATTCCCAGAGGGATCGCTACGCGAATCGCCCGACGGTAGCTCGCTCAATCCGACCGTTGAACCAGAACCACCGCCCGCGCTGACCGTCGCCAACTGTCCGCCCCGCTGCGGCGCGGACTCTTCTGCCAGCAGGGATTCACCCAGAAATTGCTGGATCTGATAGTTTAACTGATGCAGATCAATCGAAAACGACCAGTCCGGCGACGACTGTCCGGGTCGGCGACCGTAGAGATGAATCTGATAAATCGTCGGCTGGTTGGCGGGCACTAGCGTATTCAGGTCAATCTCCCGCAGCGCAGGCAGCAGCCGCCCGACGATTGCCCCCCGGTCAGGGCAGGGCTGCGCTTCGCAGAGAATGTGCAGGTGATTGCCGCGCAGACGAAACTGAACGCGCTCTCCCGCCAGTCCTGCGGTGTCGCGAAACCACAGCGCCAGCGGCGACGTTCCTGGTGGATGCTTCTGCTGCAAATCAGACATCAGACGTTGCGTGACCCTTCAATCCGGATGTGCCGCTGACACGGCGACCCGGCTCAACCGTAACCGCGAGTCCAGAGAACCCCTCGACGGTTTCATTCTAGCGGCCGGGGCAATTCGCGGAGGGATTGCTTCGGGAATCGCCCATCGATGCCTTCTATCGCCCCGTTTTAGCATAGATTTTGCCCGCTGACGCATCGGGTTTGCCGGGCGCACCGATCGGCTAAGCCCTGTCGTTTTGGGACTTTATGGGTTCGCTAGGACAGCCCGGACTGCGGCGCGATCGCCGATAATCGTCCACAATCTGCCGATAGTCCGCCTTGCCAAAAATCCGATAGTGCCCCGGATAGACCGTTTCCACGGGCAGTTGGGACAGGCGATCGTAGGTGTTCAGATAGGTGGGAATGTGGCTGCAATGCAGCTCGTCCAGCAATTCGCCGTCATAAATCACATCCCCCGAAAAGAGTTCCTGCGTCTTTGGGTCATACAGCGCAATGCAGCCCGGAGAGTGGCCCGGCAGATGCAGCACCTCCAGCGCGCGATCGCCCAGATCTAGCACGTCGCCCTCGTTCAAAATCTGCGTCGGTTCGCAGGCCCGCAGCGTGTAGGTTTCCACAGTAAACCCCTCGTAAGGGAGCTGGTGAAAGTCTTCCTGGCGCACCCAGCCCTGCTGCGGCGTACACAGCGCCTCGTAGTCGTCGCCCATTCGCAGGGCGCTAGCCTCAGCCGCGTGAATCGCCCGCTGATCAAACTCGTGCATTCCCCCGGCGTGGTCAAAGTGAATGTGGGAGGCGATCGCCAGCAGCGGCTTGTCCAGCAAACCCGCCAGATAGCTCCGCAGGCTCAGCACGCCAAGCCCCGTGTCGATCAGCAAATCGCGATCGCGCCCCTTGATCAGCCACAAATTGGCCCGGTTAAACCAGTAGTAATGCGGCTCGGTGATGAGATACAGAGAATCGGTAATGCGTTGGGTAGAGAACCACTGATGGATTGGATCGAGCATTGATCTAAAGGGGATGGAGTAATCAGGATGCTTGTAGTATCTAACACGTCCTCCGTTCATCCCTCAATCACCCGCTGCCGACTAGACCGCCAGCCGCGTCACCCGCAGCATCTCATTGCCGCCTTTTTGCAGTTCATACTGGACGGGAACGATTTCCACGCGATAGCCCAGGTCTATGAGGAACTCGCAGACAGGTTCGAGGTGGGGCGATCGCTCTCGTTCCAGCGTTAGCAGCGGAAAGATCCGGAGCTCTTGCCCACGGGCCATGAGGGCGGCGATGGAGCGGCAGTGCATCTCCAGGCTGATGTGGTCGGAGTAGAGAAACAGCAGGTGAGAACAGAGCATCAGATCATAGGGGCGATCGCTCAGCGGCAGATCGGGCAACTCGCCTACGAGATAGCGCCCCGCTGCCTTGCCCTGGTCATAGTCTGCCAAAAAGAGCCGCAGCGCCATTTCGCGGTTTTGCAGCAGGTGGTCGGGTGACTGGTGATAACCCCACACCCAGGCATTGGGCGTGTCTTTTACCTGGCGGATGATGTCGCTGGCGCAGGCGTAGAACCGCTGCTCGATTTCTGCGCCGCTGAATTGATAAATCGGGTCAATGGAAACCACCCGATATCCCAACTGGTGCATCTCGGCGTTGAAGCTGGCTGGGCCACCGCCCGCATCTAGAATGGTGCGGGACAGGTCGAGGTCAGTCAGGTTAAACATCAGGCGATACTCGGCAAGCGATCGCCCAAAGGGAACGACGTGGCTCAGTTTCACCATGAGTGTCTAGGGGTTAGGGATGGGCAGATCAGATTGGCTCAGAAAGGCAGAGACACTGAGACAGATGGGTTGCTGCTAGTCAGCATAGGAGACGGTCGAGACTGAGTATAAAGATTCAGGGAAGAAGTTTTCAGTATTTCCCAAAAAGCATGGGAATATTGACGCAATGGTGTGGGTGGCTCCGTGAACGACTGGTTCACTGGCTGAAGCGTCTGGTCGGTTGGATGGCTGATTCTGTCTATAGGCATGGCTGTATTATCACGGCGCGAACGGGGACGCATCTTGACCCAAACGGGGTTTGACCGCATCTGGCAAGCTGTGTGCCTTCGGTTTCCGGGCGATCGCCCCACCTACGCGGCAATTGCCCGCTGCACCGAGCCTGGAAACCACAACGGCCACACGGCAGAGTACCTCTCGCCAGAAACCATTTCTCGCATTCTGCGGCCCTGGCTCGACCAGCAGCGCGACCAACTGCGCGGGGTCGATGTGCGATCGCTGGAACAGTTGTTTCGCGCCTTTGGGCTGACGCTGCAACCCGACGATCACCAATCGGCCCAGGCAGTTGCCGATGAAACTGCGATTAATCCCAACTTTGTTGGGCGGGAAGAGGCGATCGCCGACTTGGATGGACTCCTGAGCCGGGGCTTCAAAATTATTGTGATCCAGGCGCGGGCGGGCATCGGCAAAACGACCCTGGCGCGACACTATCTCCAGCAAAGGTTTGACGCGGTGCTGGAGTTCCCGATTGCCAAGGCGACGAAGGACATCGCCCCAGTGGAGGCACTGCTAGAAGAAAAGCTGCGGCAGCTTGGCGAAGAACCCGGACGAGAATTTTTTGTGTCGCTGGATCGACTCAAGCGCAAGCTCCAGGGCGACCGCCTCGGCATTTTGATCGACAATCTGGAACCCGCCCTCGACCCCGATGGCCGCTTTATCGAGCCGCATCGCCGCTATGTGGAACTGCTAAACGTGCTGGCTGACCCGTCGGTGCAGTCTACGACGCTGATCACCAGTCGCGAACGCCTGCACGAATATACGGTGTCCGTGCAGCACTACCCGCTGCGGGGGCTGACTCTCCCCGCCTGGGAAAAGGTGTTTCAAAATCGCGGACTGCGCTGCGTCGATACCCCCGCCATGCAAGCGCTGCACCGGGCCCACGGCGGCAATGCCAAAAGCATGGATTTAATCAGCAGCAACATCGCCGAAGATTTTGCAGGAGATGTGGAAGCCTATTGGCGGGTCAACCAGACCAACCTGCTGAGCCATTGCGAGCTAGAAGACCAAGTCAACCAGCAGTTTAATCGACTGCAAGAGCTATCGCCCGATGCCTATAACCTGCTGTGTCGCATGGGCTGCTATCGCTACCAGGACGTGCCGACGGTGCCGATCGAAGGGCTGTTTTGTCTACTGTGGGACGTGCCAGAGAGCCGCCATCGCCGCGTGGTTCGAGCGCTGCAAGACCGCTCTCTGGTGGAGTGTGAACACGAGCGCTACTGGCTGCATCCGGTGATTCGTGCCCAGGCGCTCGATCGGCTGGTTAGCACGCCTGACTATGACACTGCCCACCGCCACGCCGCAGAATTTTGGACTGAGCGGGTGGCCGCCATCACCACGCAAGACGAGGTGCAAACTGCACTGGAAGCCTACTATCACTACATCGACATGGGTGATCACGAGGCGGCGGCCGATGTGATTATCCAAAAGCGCCCCAACCGCTGGGGCACGAATGAATCGCTGGGGCGATCGCTCTACAAGCGGGGGCTACTGAGTCAGGCGGAGGAGGTGATCCTGGCGGTGGTGGATCGGCTTCCCGACAGCTATCGCCGCGCCAGACTCTACGGCATTTTGGGCGCGGTCTATTACTATTCGTCTGATAATATCCACGAGGCGGTGAGATCCTGCCAAAAAGCGCGGGCGATCGCCCAATCGGTCTTGCAAACACTCCCGGATGCTGACCCCCACGCCAACGACACGGCCTTCAAATTGCGGCTGGTGGAAATCAACGCCCTGCTGACCATTGGCATCTGCCAGATTGCCCTGGGCGAATATGAAGCGGGCATGGCGGCCCATCGCCAGGTCGAGCAGCTCTGCCAGCCGCTAGGCGACGATCGCTACCGCCGGTCGGTCTTGTTCTACATTGCCTATCTCAACCTTCGCCTGGGCAACTGGAAGCTGGCGCGAACGCTGGCAGATGAGCTGTACGAGGCAGTCAATCAGCTCGGCGACCACCAGATGCCCAGTTGGGTCACGGAATATCGCCTGTTTTTTCTGGGGCTGACCTATCGCGAACTGGGCGAAATTCGGCGATCGCGCCAGCTCTATCGCCGCGTGCTAGATTTTGGCGAACGCAGCGCCTACGGGCAAGCTACGTCCAAGGCGCTCTATGGAGATGCCGCACTCGACACCGAAGAAGGACACTATGACCAGGCCGTTGCAAAACATCAGGCTTCGATTCAATATCTGCGCGACGTGGGCGCAAAGTATGACCTGGCTGAAGCCTACTACCAGCAAGGGCTGACCTATCGGGCAATGGGCGAAAAACTCCGCAGCGAAGAAAGTTTTCAGGCGGCGATCGCCCTGTTTGAAAGAATGGACGCACCTAAGCAGGTCGCCAAAGTGCAGCGGGCGATGGACGGCTCCTAGCGAATCGACTCCACCACCACGGCGATCGCCATCAGGCAAAAGACCAACCCCATCGTCTTAAATAGGGCAGCATCCAAAATGCTCACTAGGAGATGCAGGAGAGGGGCAATTACTAAAACCTTTGACAGCACAATTGCTACCAAAATGCCAAACAGCGTTAGCAGAAAGTATTTCAACACGCGCACCGCAAACCGAAACAGCCAACTGTAGTCAGGATGAGTGTTTCTCATAAGTTTCGGGGGGTTCGAGGACTGGTTGCTGATGGCCTTAGTCTAGCGATCGCCCCCCGGCAACACCACCACCGTTGCCGCTGTTAAGCCAAAAGTTAAGCAAATGAAAAACCAACCGGAGAAGGAGACATGCCAGAGTTTTTGCGCGGCGGGACGCGGGCGCTGGGAATTGTAGCCGGATTTTTGCCGACGGCCGTGAGCTTTGGGGCGATCGCCATCCAGACCAAGCTGTCGGCGGAGGCGACCCTGGGCCTGTCGGCGTGGATCTTTGCAGGCGCGTCCCAGTTTGCGGCCATAGAGGGGCTGCGGCAAGGGCTGGCCGCGCTGAGCATTTTGATCACCGTGCTAGTGATGAACCTGCGCCATGTGCCCATGAGTCTGGCGATCGCCCGTCATCGCTATGCCCGGTTCCCCATCTGGCAGCGCTGGCTGCTGTGCCACGGACTGGTGGATGAAGTGTTTGCCCTGGAAATGTCTGACCCCCAGCGCCCGTTTGCCTACTATTTGGGGATGCACTGCTGCTGCTGGGCAGCGTGGGTGGCGGGCACCTGGCTCGGCTGCGTCGTTGGGCTACGGATTCCCGAACGCTGGCTGACCTTCGCCCTGCCTGCGCTGTTTATTTACCTACTTGTCAACGCCATTCGTCAGCTTCACCATCCCAACCGCTGGATTGTCCTGGCGCTCAGCCTGATCCTAGCCATAGCCAGCACGACGCTGGGTTCAACGGGCTTGCTGGTGTCAATTTTGGGCATCGCGGCGATCGCTACGCTGGGGATGACCAAGAGCGATCGGGCAGGAAGGGCATCGTGAGCAAGTCTCAGGCTTTCGCTTTCCTGCAAACATCGCCCAAAATCCAAAATCCAAAATCTAGAATCCAAAATCTAAAAAAACTGCCCATCCTCCTCACTCTCCCACCAGCACCTCAATATCCAGACCATCCAACTGCCTCATGATCCACTGGTCGAAGAGTTCATTCCGCAGGGCTTCCAGCACCTCCGGATGATCGAGCGTGGCAGGCAGGACGCGATCCAGTCGGAAGACACACCACAGGTTTTCTGGCTCGATAAACAGCGGCGGCAGCACGTCACCCGGAGTCGCCGCATCGACAGCAGCGCGGAGGGCATCGGGCAGGCTGCCTCGGCTCAGCAGACCCAGCATTCCGTTAAACAGGCGATCGCCCGTTTGGGAATAGTCCTGCGCCAGGGTCTCGAAACTTGCGCCCTCTAGCAACTGTTGATAAAGCTCCTCCGCCAAATCGCGATCGCCCACCGCCAGCCGCGACAGCACGACCTGATCGAGATCTAGCTTGCGCTCGATGAAATATTGCGACAGGTGTGGTTCCGTCAGGCGATCGCGCAGTTGGCGAAGCTGGAGTTCCCGCTGGGTTTGGGTTTGCAGGGCTTCTACATCTAGTCCTTGAGACTCCAGCCAGGTTTGAAACGCGAGGGGATCGGTGAGGTCAGCCTGCTGGCGAAATTGGGCGATCGCCGCCTCCACCTCTGCCCCGGTCGGCTGCCCCCCAGCGCGATCGCCCAATGCCTGATCCAGCACAAACTGCCGCAGGATTTCGCCAATCATTTCGTCCAGCTTGCCCGCCGCCTGCAAGTATCGCACCGCCTGGGCAAGAGAAAGCTGCTGCTGGCCATTAATGACGATGAACGGGGGAGAAATAGCCATCAGCCAGCCTTCAGCGCCGTAAACGCCACCCGCAGCCCGCTGCGAGGATGGGGGGTGGGCACAACCACCAGGCTCAAGTCCTGGTCGGGCAGCAGCGTCCACTGCCAGTGCCGCAGCAGATGAGTGGCAAAGATCTTCATTTCTAGCCGAGCAAATTCTTTCCCCAAACACTCGCGGATGCCGCCGCCAAAGGGCACATATCCGTAGCGCTGCTGATCGGCCGAGCGATCGCCCAGTTGGGCTGCGCTAAATCGCTCTGGGTCAAACCGCTCTGGCTGGGGATAGAGGGATGCATCTTGGTGTGTTGGCCCAATCTGGTACAGCACGCTCCAGTTCTTGGGGATGGTGTAGCCACCATAGGTACAGTCTTGCAGCACCGTGCGAAAGCCGCCACCAACCGGGGGAATGCGCCGCAGCACCTCTCGCAGCACTTGCTCTAGATAGGTCATTTGTTTCAGCAAGTCGAGGCTCAGCGGCGCGGCTGGGTCAAATCCACGCTGCTCGGCCCGCAGCTTCTCTAGCACGTCGGGCGACTGGGCCGTGAGCAGGCAAAAGGAGGCGATCGCCGAGGTCAGGGTTTCATGCCCCGCAAACAGCAGCAGTAAGACTTGATCCTTCAGTTCTTCTAGGCTGAGGCTCTGACCGTCCTCGTCGCGGGCGCGAATCAGCAAATCCAGTGCGTCGCTGGCCTCTGGCCCGTCTGACTCTGGCCCATCTGAGGAATTGAGGGACTGAGAGAGTCTCTGCTGGCGATCGCAGATGATCTGCTCCATTTCTTGCAGGAGCAACCTCCGCGCCCGTTTGGCTTTGCCAAAAGCTGTCCACGGCAAATTCAGCGGAATCGAAAACAACCCCTGACACCAGGTTTCAAAAACGTGACCCAGGCGAGTTTGGGAACCCTTGTCCAGCCCCACCAGCAGCTTGCAGGCAATATCCAGCGTATAGTTTCGCAGTTCGGGATACCAGGTTAGTTCGCCCTGCTGCTGCCAGCGCTGGGTGTAGCGCTGGGTGATGGTTTCCATCGTGCGGATATAGCCCGACAGCGCTCGTGGCATAAAGGCCTGGGCTAGCAACTTGCGGCGCGACTGATGTTCGTGCCCGGTTTGCAGGGCCAGCGACAGCTTCCCCAGCAGCGCCTTCGTGCTGGGCGGCCAGTCTACGCTAAAGTAGGTGTTTTCGTTGCTCAGCACAAACTGATTTGCTTCTACACCCCGCATAAAAATCGTTGGCTTGCCCAACAAGCGGGTTTTGAACAGGTTGCCGTACTGTTCATGGCGCTTTTGGGCAAAATTCGGATCGGTGAAGAAGTTGAGCGTTTCGCCGAGAAAAGGCAGTCCAAAGGTGCCAGGGGGCAGGGTATTCATGAGAAATATAGGGAATTGCAGCAGAGCATCAACAACGCGGCGATCGACGGCAACTTGATAATCATCTCCTTTTTCCCCCATTATCCAATGGCTGATGCGGGCTTATGCCTTTGCAAAATAGTTTACGACCGCCTGGGCGATCGCCTCATTGCCAGCCTTATCCAGCGGCAGGTCGGTTTCTGGCGGATTCAGCGGCGCTTGCAAAAAGTCCCAATCGCCCTCGACAAATTCAGCCGGGGTGATGATGCGGTGAAAGCAGTGGCGACGAATCCCCGCCAGCAGGCAGGCCGCTTCGGCAAAGTCGTCGCGGGTGAGGCTGACAATCGGCACGTCCAGGCGACAGGCCTCAGAAAAGGTGCCAAAGCCTGGTTTTGAGACAACTCGCCCGCACAGCGGCATAAAGTCCACCGGGCGGAAGGTGGTGCCGCCCACATTCACCAGATTGGGCAGGTCGGGAGCTTGCTTATCGGTGGTGATGAACTGCCAGTCGGGAAAGCGCGTCAGGTTGTGATACGGAATTTCTGCCAGCCCCAGCCCGCCAAAGGTGAGCAGCGCCGTCTTCTCTTTTGGCGCACTCAGGTTGAACTTGCTCCGCAGGTCGTCCGGGCTGTGGCGGGGGCTGCCACCCGTGAGGCCCACGTCTTGCACGACGGGAAACGCGCTCATCGGCTCATGAAACGGCATCCGAAACAGGCGATCGCACTGGGCAAAGCACTCGCCAATCCAGTCGGCAATCTCCACAAACTCGCCGCCCCAGGCGCGATAGATATAGTCCCAGCCAAAGTTGCTGCCCATCCAGCAGGGCACACCAGCGGCACGGGCGATCGGCGCGGCTAGCGGGGGGAATATCGCCCAGCACCAGCCCCCACGCGATTTTGGCGGATGAAGCTGACCTCGCTGGCAATGATCGAGGAAGCGCGATCGCGGATTTCCTTCAGCTTGGCCAGCGTGGCGGGCAAGTCCATCGTTAGGCTGTCGGGCTGAACCACGCCCACATCAAACGCTCTGGGGCGGTGCAAAAATTCGCCTTCCAGGTAGGAATCCAGCAGCCAGCGCGGAGCCGTCGTCACCATGATGGGTAAAATCTCGGGGCAGCGCCGCTGAATCTCTGCCACCACGGCCGCCGTCCGCGTCACATGCCCAAACCCGTGATTCGTAACCGCAACGTACAAAACAGGTCGAGACATGGCAGGAAGTTCCTCAGAAGTTGGGTAACGAGTAACGAAAGATGAACTCGCCTCTACCCTAACCCCGCCTGCGCCACTTTTCCAACCGTGGCTAAGCTGCATGAATGCCCACGTTGGCTCGAAAGTCAGAAACACTGAACCGAAGCAAATACGAGTTAGTAGCAACGCCACAAGGGGAACAATCTAGTTAACATCTGCCTACTATGTTCAATACCCTTGCATCATGAATATGCTGCCACCGCACATTCCGTTCGCCCAATTCGGACAGTCTTGCTCAAAATTTTTCCGTTTAAGCGATACGTGCAACATTTTAGTTGTCGGTGATACAGGTGCAGGCAAGAGTACACTTATTCGTCGTGCGCTCGATGTATCTGTGCGTCAAGAAATAACGCGAGGAATTTCGAGAGCGCCCTACAGAAATATAAGAGGGAGCGTATCCATCTATGACTCTGAAGGATTAGAGAGAAGACCTCAAAAGGTTAAGAAAGATATTCTACAATTCCTGAAAAACAAAAAGCAGAGTAATCTTTGCAAGAATCAAATTCATCTCGTTTGGTATTGTTTGAATTATCAAAATGCGAATCGAGAAGGGAACTTGGAAGTAGACTGGATTAAAGAACTTGCCAATTACGCTCCAGTTATGTTAGTTGTTACTCGCAGCCCTAGAAATAAAGAATCTTACGTTGAGCAACTAATCAGCCAGACTGACTGTAATTTGAAAATTGATACAGTTGTTCGTGTTTGCGCAGAAGCTGAGACGTATGATGAGATATTAGAAGCACATGGCTTGGATAGGCTATGTGAAGCTTCAGAAAAAGTTTTGAATGATCGAACCAATAGCTTAATCCAAGAGGCAATTGGCTCGATGAAGATGAGTGCGGTGAAGTGGATAGGAGAAGGCGCTTTCTTAAGAGGTTTGCTCGGCATTATACCAGGCACGTCTTATGCAGGAATCGTGCCACTTGTCAGGAATAGAATTCTTAAAAGAATGTTTGGAGGAGTATCTTCTGAGTTTCATTTTAACTGTATAGAGGAAGATCTGGCTGCAATTTCTAAATGGAGTTTGCTTCTCGAAACCTCTGCTGTCTTGCAAGATAAACTCAGCGAGGTTGATTGGCAAGGGTTTAATTCTATGACTGAAGCCCTGCAATGGATAAGTGAATCAATCAAGAATTTTGCCGATAGCTTCTTGCTTGAAAACGAAATGTTTAGTAATTTGAGTGACACCCTATCTAAGTGGGCTAAATTTTCCTGGAATCTTCCCTTCGACATACATCCTGCCCTTGCAATCTTCTTTGTTGTTGAAACAGCATTTATGGCTAGTGCCTGGATGCAAGTTTTAGAAGAGGCAAAGTTGGATTTCTATGAAGGAAATTCAGATGTGAACCTGAAATCAAGAATGGATGAAAAGCTTCAGCAAATGCTCGACTGGATGACCCAATGGATTCCACAAGAGAGTTCAGAGTCTCAAAGTTATGCCGCGACTTGATGCTTTTCTGGCTCAAGTTAAAAGCCTCATTCTGCGCGGAAGAAAGAGGCTTTCTTTTTGTTATATTCTTGCCAGACTGAAAATGAGTTTAGGAGGAACAGAGGCTATTGATAAAGTTCTAAACTATCTCCAGCTCTACTCAGGATTCTTGGCGATCGCCCTCTATCTGCCACGCCCATTCTCATTGCGGCAACATCCCAGCAAACTGCTTTTCAGCCTCTTTGAGCGGCGTTTTCAGGTTGGCAAACACATGCTGAGAAACTGGGTCGGGATACACCTCTTCAGCGCCCTGGGCGATCGCTTCTAGCACGGCTTTTGCCACCTCGATGGGGGCGGCTTTGTCGAGCGGCACAGCTTCCGCCATTGCCGTGTCCACGGGCCCCGGAAACGCGCCGACGACGAGGGTTCCCTGCTGCGTCAGCTCCGCGCGAGCGCCCTGCGTCAGGGAATAGAGCGCCGCCTTGGACGCGCTGTAGGAACTGAACACGGGCACGTTGACGACAGATGCAATGGAGAGCATGTTGGCGATCGCCCCGCCGCCGTTTTGCTTCAGAATCGGCGCAAAGGCGCGAATCATCGCCAGTGTGCCAAAGTAGTTGGTCGTCATTTCCCACTGCGCCGTTTCCACGCTGCGGTCAGTAAACAGGCCGCCTGCCCCCAGCACGCCCGCATTGTTGATCAGCAGGGTCACGTCTGGCGCGGCGGCGGCAGCAGCCTGCACCTGGGACGCATCGGTCACGTCGAGGGCGATCGCCACAATTCGGTCAGGGGCGATTGCCACCACATCGTTTAGCGAATCGAGCGATCGCGCAGCGGCGTAGATGCGTCGAGCGCCCGCCTGCACCAGCGCCTCCACATAGGCTTTGCCAATGCCGCGATTGGCTCCGGTCACAAAGGCCACTGAGTCTTGAAGGTTCATGTCCATCTCCTGGAAAGGGTTTAAGAGTTGCGGTGAAAAGTCTGAAAAGCATTGGGAGAGAGGGTTGCGGATGGTGTTGCGCCGCATCGCTCTCCACATCTCTCATCTTGATTGATTCAAAAGTGTTTGAGAAGATGGCAGATTGGAATTTGATTGATTCAAAATTAGAATAACCTGAGTCATGGATCGCCTCGACTGCATTCAGAGCTTTGTGCGCGTGGTGGAAACGGGCAGCTTTTCGGCGGTGGCTCGCGAACGCCACACCACCCAGCCCACCGTCAGCAAGCAAATTGCTGCGCTCGAAGACTATCTGGACGTGCAGCTCCTGACGCGCTCTACCCGCAAACTCCAGCTCACGCCAGAAGGGGAGCGATTTTTTGAGCATTGCCAGGTGGTGCTAGAGGCGGCAGCAGCGGCCGAAGCCAGCGTGGGGCAGCGCCAAAATCCCGTCGGCACGCTGCGAGTAAGCTGCCCTGTCGCGTTCGGGCAACATCAGCTCATGCCCTATCTCAAGGGTTTTCTAGAGCGCTATCCCGACATCAAGCTGGATCTAAACCTGAGCGATCGCTTTGTCGATTTGGTGGAAGACGGCACGGATCTGGCGATCCGCATTGGTCAAGTGACTGACTCCACGCTGATTTCCCACCGCATTGGCACCACGCGCCGCATCACCGTTGCGGCTGCGTCCTATTTGGGCGATCGCCCAGAACCCCAAACGCCCGAAGACCTCGCCCATCACAACTGCATCGTCTACACGCGCCTGGCCTCTGGCAATGAATGGCACTTTCAATGCCCCACCCGCGGCCCCATTCACATCACCGCAACGGGCAACTTGCAGGTGGATAACTCCGTCGCCATCCGCGAAGCCGTCCTGGCGGGACTGGGCATCGCCGTTTGCCCCGTCTGGCTATTTGGCGATCTGCTGGATTCCGGTCGCCTGCGGCTCTTGCTCAAGGACTATCAGCCCCTGCCCCTGCCCATCTACGCGGTCTACCGCCGCAGCCGCTTTGTCCCTGCCAAAGTGCGCTGCTTTATTGAATATCTCACGGAGAAATTTAGACTGAATCCGTGGGTCTCCAATGACTCACGCTAATCCTGGAGGGATGCCTGTATCGTAAAGGGGTACTGGCAGCCTTCCCCTCTGCCCCGCCGTTCGCCCCTCAGGTCAATGTCTATCATCACTGTCGATCGCCTCAGTAAGGTCTACCCCGTTGCGGTCAAAGAGCCGGGACTCAAAGGCACGCTGACCCACTTCTTTCGGCGCACCTACCGCAACATTCCTGCCGTGCAGGACGTGTCCTTTGCGATCGAGCCGGGCGAATTTGTCGGGTTCCTCGGCCCCAACGGCGCAGGCAAAACCACCACGCTGAAAATGCTGACCGGGCTGATTCACCCCTCTAGCGGGCGTATCTCGGTGGCGGGACACGTCCCCTATCGGCGCGAACCAGGCTTTTTGCAAAAAATTACTCTCGTGATGGGGCAAAAGCAGCAGTTGATTTGGGATTTGCCCACGCTCGACTCGCTGCGGATCAACGCCGCCGTCTACGGCATTCCCGATGTGGAGTTTCGCCGCCGCCTGGGAGAACTGAGCGACATGCTGGCCCTAGATCGACAGCTCAATCAGCCCGTCCGCAAGCTGTCGTTGGGCGAGCGGATGAAAGCGGAACTGCTAGCGGCGCTAATCCACCAGCCCAAGGTGCTGTTTTTGGATGAACCGACGCTGGGGCTGGATGTGAATGCCCAGAGCAGCGTCCGCGACTTTTTGCGGCAATATAACCAGCAGTTTCAAGCCACCGTGCTGCTGACCAGCCACTACATGGCAGACATCACCGCCCTCTGCCGCCGCGTGCTGATGATTCATCAAGGCAAGCTAATCTATGACGGCAGCCTGGACGGACTGCTGGAGCGGTTTTCGCCCTGCCGCGAGGTGACGGTGGAATTGGGGCAAGACCCACAGCCTCAGGTTCTAGAACGCTTCGGACACCTGAAGGCGATCGAGGGCCGCGTGGCTCATTTCATCGTGCCCCAGGAAGCGCTGACGCAGACCCTATCGCGGCTGCTGGCGGAGCTAGACATTGCCGATCTCACGGTCACCGATCCGCCTGTGGAAGAGGTGATTGGGCGCGTGTTTCAAAGCGGCGGTCTGGACAATACGGGCGACAGCGCATCGGCTTAACGGGACGGCTCCCTTGCCGCTAGAATGTTGGCTTGTGTGAGATTGACCGATCTGAACTTAAATTTTTGGTTTGGATCTCTCTGTGTTGCGATCTGGTCAGTAAGGAAGTGCAAGTGTCCTTGGTCGAGCGTCTGGTCATGAAGTGGATGACGGTGGGCGATCGCCTCCGACAGACCGCTGCCCAGCGTCCGGTCGCAGCAACCAGTCTGGCAATCTTCTGGGCCTGCGTGTTTGTCTACGCCATGAATGGCCGCGTGGATTTGAACTCCAGCGACAACGTGACCAACACGCTTTTGGGATTCAACTGGCTGCAAAACCACAGCCTAAACTTTGATGCGTTCCGAGACGGCTATCTGTATCGCGGCGGCGGCATCCCGTTCTATTTCATAGAATCACCCACCGGTCATTTATCTTCTCGATTTCCTATTGGGCCAGCGCTGGTCACGTTTCCTCTCGCCGTTCTCTATTACTTTGCGCTCAAGCTGGCTGCTTTTTTGGACGGAATCACGGGCGGCGTTCTCAACCTTTTTCCAGCCGGATTTCCTGACGTGGCTAGCGAAGACTTTGCAACCTATCGTCAGGGGTTTAGCAAGTTTGCTGCGACCATTTCCACTGCCTTGACGGTTGTTTTCTTTTATCTCAGCACCCGCCTCAAATTCAGCCCCAGCGTTGCAGCGGTTTCTACTTTTGTGTTTGCCTTTGCTACCGGGAGCTGGCCCATTTGCTCACAGGATTTACGCCAGCACACCGTTTCCAACTTGCTGCTTTCGGGGATTCTACTGTGTTTGCTCAAAGTGGAGCATAGTGAGGGAAAAAACCGCAGGCTGCTGCTATTTTTGGCAGGGATTTTTTGCGGCATTCTCCCCAGCGCTCGAATTACTAGCGCCCTGTTTTCAGCGATTATTTTTCTGTACGTGGTTCTTGCCTATCGAAAGGAAGCTATCTTCTTTTTGCTGGGATTACCAAGCGTGCTGTTTCACTTGGGCTGGAACCTCTACTATTTCGGCTGGGACAACCTGATTGTCGGTGGATATATTTCACACATCGAGAAGCATCCATCTTCCTATTCCTGGACGTTCGAGCAATTTAGAAGAGGTTCTCTAGGACTGCTGCTCAGCCCTAGTAACGGGATTCTGGTCTTCTCGCCCGTGCTGCTGTTTGCAATTCCGGGAGCTTATCGCCTGCTGCGAAGGTGGAAGCGAGAAAACCGTCGGGATGAATGGCTGCTTTTGTGCCTGATGGTCAGCGTTTTCCTGCTTTACCTGCAATATAGCTTCTACTTAATTTGGCTGGGTGGAAACGACTCTTTTGGGCCGCGTTTCTTAGCAGACACGTTGCCCATTTCTTGTTTTTTGATTGCTTACTTTTTGGCAGATCTTGTCCCCAAGCTAAAGCGCAACTGGCAGGGCGCACGATTTGTCTTGGCGCTGTTTCTTATCAGCTTAATTCTTTCAACCCTGATTCAAACCATTGGGGCATTCACCCAGACCAACTGGAAAGCCAGCCCGATGCCCGCCACAGAGCGCAATGGACGATTATGGGCGTTGCAAGATAGCAAAATCGAGCGCCACACCAGAAATTTGCTTGCTAAGTTCAACAAACCGATTCGGGATCGAAAAACGTATCTGGCAGGATTTCAAGGCACGGCGGAGAGCCTGCACTGGATCGATCTGGATGGGGATGAAGTGCCCGTGGGCGATCGCCCCAGAGTTCGCTCCGGTCAGCGAAGGCTTTTGAAACTTGCCCTCCGCAATACGGGGACATCGCCCTGGTTTGGCTACCAAACGGGCATCGAGAAAATGGGTGAAGCGAAAATCCGACTGAGATTTTATGATGCAAAAGGCGAAGACAAAACGCCCCGGATTGGCAATCAACTCTTTGTCTCTGGTCGAACGCAGCCCGGTGGGGCAACCCTCGCCATCGGACAGGCTGCATTTCCATCAGAACCAGGGGTCTATCGACTGGAATGCTGGCTGGTGGCAGACGGCATTTCTGCCTTAAACCCGGAATCTGCCCCGACCTACGTCCAAACCATTACGGTTCTCCCCCGCTCCAGCCCAGCCCAACCAGATGCGCCGAACTCCTAATTCTGTGACTGCCCATGCTCCGCACCGCCCGCACGCTCCTGTCCGTCTACTACGCCTACATGGTGGAATATCGCGCCGAGCTAATCCTGTGGGTGCTGGCAGGTAGTCTGCCGCTGATTCTGATGGGTGTGTGGATGGAGGCATCCCAGGGCGGGCAGTTTGGGCTGTCGCCGGTGGAGTTTGCGCGATATTTTCTGGCGGTGTTTCTGGTGCGCCAGTTCACCATCGTCTGGGTCGTCTGGGACTTTGAGCGAGACGTAGTGGAAGGAAAGCTGTCGTCGCGCTTGCTGCAACCGCTCGATCCGGGTTGGCACTATTTCGCATCACATATTGGTGAGCGCTTTGCCCGCGTGCCGTTTGCCTTTGTGCTGGTGGGGCTGTTTTTTTGGCTCTATCCGCAGGCGTTTTGGCTGCCGAGTTTGGGCAATTTCCTGTTGGGGTCGGCGGCAACGGCGCTGGCGTTTTTGCTGCGCTTCGTCATGCAATACACCGTGTCGATGCTAGCGTTTTGGATTGAAAAAGCCAGCGCGATTGAGCAGTTTTGGTTTCTTATTTATCTTTTCTTTTCTGGCGTGGTAGCTCCGCTAGAGGTGTTTCCACCGCTGGCTCGTCAGATTGTAGAGTGGACACCGCTTCCTTATCTGGTTTACTTTCCTGCGAGTATCTTTGTCGGGCTACCCGGAAATTATCTACACGGGTTCTTGATTACGCTGGCGTGGATTGCGCTGTTCTATGGGCTAAATCGCTGGCTGTGGCGGCGTGGGCTGCGACACTATTCTGGCATGGGCGCTTAGGTAGAGAGTCGCAGGCCTTACCTCCGCAAAACCGAAGTAATGATGACTGTGAGCGTCGCGCTGGCAATCAGCGTGAAGGCGAGCTGAACCACCCACTGCGTCGCCTGACGATAATCCGCAAAGCGCTCATCAAATTTTTTCAGATCGCCTGAAAATGTTTCAACGTCATTGGAAAGCGTGCCAACGTCGCTGGAAAGCGTGCCAACATTGCTAGAAAGGGTGCCAACGTCGCTGGAAAGCCGATCCAGCTTGTTAGACAAGTCTCTGAGGGTGGGTTCGCTGTCGGATGCAGAGGTCATAGAACGATTCGGAAAAGCAACTATCTCAGAATTCCCAGACAAACGGCGATCTATCAGTATTGACAGTCTACTAGAGGAATCTGCCAATGACTACTGGAGGGCAATAGCGTCATGCATTCGCGGTGGCACAGTCAAGAAGATTAAAGCTCTTGCCATGTAGAGGTTTCACGCCAAAACCTTGGCTCATAGAGCCGCAATTTTCATAACTGGCAGCGATCGAGATGAGAGGATGCTAAGAGCAGCTTGCAAATTTTCACTCATCTTGGCTTCACCTTGCCAAGTAAGAAGCGGTTGGCTTGGCACGGTGAGTTTGAATCGATTACCAGAAGGAGCGCGACATGACGACACAAGGCTGGCAGTTTTGGATTGATCGGGGCGGCACATTTACCGACATCGTGGCGCGGCGACCGGATGGGCGGGTGGTGGTGCATAAGCTGCTGTCGGAAAATCCAGAGCGCTATGCCGATGCGCCGATTCAGGGCATTCGCGATGTGCTGGAGCTGCCGCCGGATGCGCCGATTCCTGCTGAGCAGATTGCGACGGTGAAAATGGGCACGACGGTGGCGACAAATGCGCTGCTAGAGCGGCAGGGCGATCGCACGCTCCTGCTCATCACCAAAGGCTTTCGGGATGCCCTGCGAATTGGCTACCAAAACCGTCCTAATATCTTTGCACGACAAATTATCTTACCTGAGATGCTCTACGAGCGCGTGATTGAGGTAGACGAACGCCTCAGCGCCCAAGGCGAGGTGCTCATTTCGTTTCGTCCGCTAGAAACGGGGTTGGTGGAAGAGTTGCAAGATGCCTATACAGCGGGCATTCGCAGTTGCGCGATTGTGTTCTTGCACGGCTATCGCTATCCTGACCACGAGCAGCAGGCGGCAGAACTGGCGCAGCAAATCGGCTTTACCCAAGTGTCGGTTTCTCACCAGGTCAGCCCGCTGATGAAGTTGGTGAGTCGGGGCGATACAACGGTTGTGGATGCCTATTTATCCCCAATTTTGCGGCGCTATGTGGATCGAGTGGCCGCCGAGTTGGGCGTTACGGCAGGTTCCGGCGATTCCCCCCAGCCGAAGCTGTTTTTTATGCAGTCCAACGGCGGCTTGACCGACGCAGCGCTGTTTCAAGGGAAAGACAGTATCTTATCCGGCCCGGCAGGCGGCATTGTGGGCGCAGTCAAAACCAGCCAGCAAGCGGGTTTTAGCAAGATTATAGGCTTTGACATGGGAGGCACCTCTACGGACGTGTCGCACTTTAGCGGCGAGTATGAACGCACCTTTGAAACCGAGGTGGCAGGCGTGCGGCTGCGGGCCCCGATGATGGCGATTCATACGGTGGCGGCGGGTGGCGGCTCGATTTGCCAGTTTGATGGGGCGCGATATCGCGTGGGGCCGGCTTCCGCAGGCGCACATCCGGGGCCTGCCTGCTACCGCAAGGGTGGCCCACTGACAGTGACCGATTGCAACGTGATGTTGGGTAAGATTCAGCCGCAGTTTTTTCCAGCGGTCTTTGGCCCGGAGGGAAATCTGCCGCTAGATGCCGCAGTGGTGCGGGAGAAATTCACGGCACTGGCGGCGGAGATTGGAACCCGTACTGGCGACGCGCAATTGCCCGAACAGGTGGCTGAAGGATTTCTGGCGATCGCCATCGAAAAAATGGCCAGCGCCATCAAAAAAATCTCCATTCAGCGCGGTTACGACATTACCGAATACACCCTCTGCTGCTTTGGCGGCGCGGGTGGGCAACATGCCTGCCGGATTGCCGAATCGCTGGGCATCTCGCAAATTTTTCTGCATCCCTATGCGGGCGTTCTCTCGGCCTACGGCATTGGGCTAGCGGACGTGACGACAATTCGCGAGCAGGCGATAGAAGCCCCCCTCACGGATGCCCAGCGACCAGAGATAGAGCGCGTGTTGCAGGAATTGGCGATCGCCGCCCGCCGAGATCTCCAGCAGCAGGGCATCGCCGCCGCATCAGACACCCCCCTGCACACAGACACGCAGGTGGAGATTCGTCCTAAGGTTCACCTGCGGTACGAAGGAACAGATTCTGCGCTGATTGTAGAATACGCCAGTCTCAACGATATGCGAGATGCATTTTCACGGCTCTATCGACAGCGCTATGGATTCACAATGGAACACAAACCGCTGATCGTTGAGGCTGTTTCCGTAGAAGCAATTCACGCTTCTGAGATTACAAGGGTAGAACCGTCAAAACCAGACGGAGTGAATGACCTCAAGACAGATTTTGCTCAAAACACAACCGCGATCGCCACGGTTTCCATGCACACAGGCGGCATCACCTACGACGCGCCCGTGTATCAGCGGCAAGACCTGCGGGAGGGCGATCGCCTGATAGGCCCAGCCCTGATCATCGAACCCACCAGTACCAATGTCGTTGAGCCTGGATGGATGGCAGAACTCACGTCTGGTGGAATGCTAATTCTCAAGAAATATGATGACAGCAGGACGCAAGAAGAGTCTGGAGCCGATTTCCCTCTCGCAACCCATTCTGCCTCTGGTTCGCCTGATCCGGTGATGCTGGAAATCTTCAATAACCTGTTTATGGCGATCGCCGAAGAGATGGGTATCACACTACAAAACACCAGCTACTCGGTCAACATCAAGGAACGGCTAGATTTTTCCTGCGCCATCTTTGATCAACAGGGCCAGCTCGTTGCCAACGCGCCCCACATCCCGGTTCACCTCGGCTCCATGAGCGAAAACGTCCGCGCCCTCATTGCCGCTAGGGGCAATGCGATTAAACCCGGTGATGTATACGTGTCCAACAATCCCTACAACGGCGGCACGCATTTGCCCGATATCACGGTGATTACGCCTGTGTTTCAGCCGATGAACCCAAATGCAGAAGCCGCTTCCTCGACTCCCCTCTTCTACGTTGCCTCTCGCGGCCACCACGCCGACATCGGCGGCATCACGCCCGGTTCCATGCCGCCCAACAGCACCCACATTGAGCAAGAAGGCGTGCTGCTGGATAACGTGTTGCTGGTGGAAAACGGACAATTTCGCGAAGCAGAGATGTCAGAAATCCTAACAACCGGATCTTATCCAGTCCGAAATCTGGCGCAAAATCTAGCAGATTTGCAGGCGCAGGTGGCCGCCAATGAGCGCGGCGTGCGGGAACTTCACCGCATGGTTGCCCACTACGGGTTAGATATCGTGCAGGATTATATGCAGCATGTTCAGGACAACGCCGAGGAATCTGTTCGACAGGTAATTGTGAACCTAAGTCGGCAGGTTCAGCCGAACGGTGATATGAGGATGTTGAACCGTCAGTTTACCTACCTGCTGGATAATGGAGAGCACCTTCAGGTGGCGATCGCCCTGAATCCTCAAGAACGTTCCGCTTGCATTGACTTTACAGGCACATCGCCCCAGCAGGCGAATAACTTCAACGCGCCGCTGGCCATTTGCAAAGCCGTCGTGCTGTACGTATTTCGCACGCTGGTCGATGCTGACATTCCGCTGAATGCAGGTTGCTTGAAACCATTGGAAATTGTCGTGCCGGAAGGCTGTCTACTGAATCCCAAATACCCTGCCGCAGTGGTGGCAGGCAATGTAGAAACGTCGCAGGCGATCGCCAACTGTCTCTACGGGGCACTGGGGGTCCTTGCTGCCAGTCAGGGCACAATGAACAATCTCACCTTTGGCAACGAAAAGTATCAGTACTACGAAACCATCTGCGGCGGCTCTGGCGCAGGCCCCGACTTCGACGGCACCGATGCCGTGCAGACCCACATGACCAACTCGCGCCTCACTGACCCCGAAGTGCTGGAATGGCGCTTCCCTGTGCTGCTGCGTCGGTTCGAGATTCGCTCCAACAGCGGCGGCGCAGGGCGGCATCGCGGCGGCAACGGCGTAATTCGCGAGATCGAGTTTCGCGAACCCATGACTGCCGCGATTCTCTCCAGTTCTCGCCAGGTCGCGCCCTTCGGGCTGGCAGGCGGCGAACCCGGCGCAACCGGACGCAACTGGGTGGATCGGGAAGACGGCCGCCGCGAAGACTTGACCAGTTGCGCCGAGGTGCAAATGCACGCGGAGGATGCGCTGGTAATCGAAACGCCGGGGGGCGGTGGGTTTGGAGTTGCAAAGTAGCCCAATGGGAAAGGTCGCCTGGAGGCAGGCACGGTCAAGTTCGAGGGCCTGAACTGGTGCGTGGCCTGGAGGCGATCGCCCGTCCCTAGCAAACGCAAGAACGAGTATCCAGATTAAACCGATAGCCGTGTGGCAAAATGTGCAGCTTTGCGCCGCAGAGGGCCAGTGGTTCATCCATCAGCAGTTCATCCACGTTGTTGTGCGTTAGCTCCGACACATCGACGATGGTGACCGATCCTTCGCCAATTATCTCGACTTCGTGGGCATTGATCACAATCGCCGTGTTTTCGTCAATGCCAAACCCCAGAATGGCTGGCTGTTGCGCCACAGCCGACAGCAAGCGACCAATCCGGCCGCGCTGGGCAAAGTGCTGGTCGATCACCACGCCCGGAAAGAAGCCCATGCCGCGATCCATCTTGGCAGATTCGGGACGGGGATTGCTCTCGCCTTCTCCTTCCACAATCATCATGTCGGGCATCATCGCGGCTCCGGCACTGGTTCCGGCGATCACCACCCCTTCGGCAAACCGCTGGTGGAGCGCCGCATCTAGCTCGGTGTCTTTCAGACACTCTGTAATGCGGGCCTGATTGCCACCCGTAAAGAAAACGCCCGTAACCTGCTGACCTCAACTACTTGGGTCGGTCTCACGACCGCAAAATTTACCTATAGCAACAACTGAAACTGTTTTTGCACCTTCCTCTCTTACTCAAATTTCGCCAGGAACTTATTCCTCTAGTTCCAGCAGCGCTGGCATCTCTGCCTCACTCGATTTGATTGACAACTATCCTCAAAGCGTCCCAAACTCTATCGAGTGAAATTGAACTAGATAAGCTCTTGGCCAGGTACGGCAGGATACTTTTAGTAGAAGTTGTAGTAGAAGTTGCGCTGATAGAGTTTTATGTCGAGATTCTGCTCTACGCACCTTCCCGTAGCCTATCCAGCACCGAGCGATCTTCTAGCGTGGAGGTGTCGCCAGAGATTTCCTGGCCCGCCGCGAGCGATCGCAGCAGTCGCCGCATGATCTTCCCTGAGCGCGTCTTGGGCAAAGCATCGCTAAAGCGGATCTCGCCAGGGCGGGCCAGCGCACCAATTTCCGCTACAACGTGCTGCTTCAGTTCGGCAACCAGTTCTTCACTGGGCGTGACGTTGCTTTCCAAAGACACAAACGCCACGATGTCTTCGCCCTTGATCTCGTCTGGTTTACCTACCACAGCAGCTTCTGCCACCGCCGGATGCGACACCAGCGCCGACTCGATTTCCATCGTGCCCAGGCGATGCCCCGACACGCTGATCACATCGTCCACCCGGCCCATCACCCAGAAATAGCCGTCCTCATCCTTGCGTGCGCCGTCGCCTGCAAAGTAGAGATACTGACCATCTTTGGGGGGGATATGCTCCCAGTAGGTGCGGCGGAAGCGATCGTCGTCGCCGTAGACCGTCCGCATCATGGACGGCCAGGGGTGCTTCACCACCAGATAGCCACCTTCGTTCGCAGGGACGGGATTGCCCTCCAAATCCACTACGTCGGCCAGAATGCCGGGGAACGGGCGCGTCGCAGAACCGGGCTTGGTGGCGATCGCCCCTGGCAGCGGCGTAATCATAATCCCCCCCGTCTCCGTCTGCCACCAGGTATCCACAATCGGGCAGCGCTCGCCACCGATGACGCTATGATACCACATCCACGCTTCCGGGTTGATCGGCTCGCCCACCGTGCCCAATAGCCGCAGCGACGACAGATTGCGGGCGCGGGGATGGTGTTCGCCCATCTTGATAAAGGCGCGGATCGCCGTCGGCGCGGTGTAGAAAATCGTCACGCCATATTTCTCGATCACGTCCCAAAAGCAGCCCGGATTCGATGCCCGTGGCGCACCCTCATACATCACCGTTGTCGCCCCGTTCGAGAGCGGCCCGTAGACAATGTAGCTGTGCCCCGTAATCCAGCCCACGTCGGCCGTACACCAATACATATCGGTATCTTGCAGGTCAAAGATCCACTTGGTCGTCATGTGGGTGTAGAGGTTGTAGCCAGCGGTCGTGTGAACCACGCCCTTCGGCTTGCCCGTGCTGCCGGAGGTGTAGAGGACAAACAGCAGGTCTTCGCTGTCCATCGGCTCCGCAGGGCAATCCGCCGACACGCCCTGGCGCAGGTCATGCCACCAGTGGTCGCGCCCCGCCTGCATATGCACCTTTTGCTTTGTGCGCTCCACCACCAGCACATTGTCCACGCTGGGGCAGACCCCGCCCTCCAGCGCCTTGTCCACCTGCTCCTTCAGCGGCACGATGGCATCTTTGCGCCAGCCGCCGTCTGCCGTGATTACGAGCTTGGCTTGGCCATCATTCAGGCGATCGCGCAACGCTTCTGCGCTAAACCCGCCAAAGACGACCGTATGGGGCGCACCAATGCGGGCACAGGCCAGCATGGCGATCGCCGCTTCGGGAATCATCGGCATATAGATCCCGATCACATCGCCTTTTTTCGCGCCCAGTTGCTTCAGCACATTGGCAAACTGGCAAACCTCACGATGCAGTTGGGCATAGGTGAGCGTGCGCGAGTCGCCCGGTTCGCCCTCCCAGATCAGCGCCGCCTTGTTCTTGCGCCAGGTCGTTAAGTGGCGATCGAGACAGTTATAGGAGATATTAATCTTGCCACCCACAAACCATTTGGCAAAGGGCGGCTGCCAATCCAGCACCGTCTGCCACTTCTCACCAGTGCAGTTCCTTTGCGCCAGCTCCGCCCAAAACTTTTGCGGGTCGGCCGCTGCCCGTTCATAAAGCTGCTCGTATTCTTCCAGCGTCTTGATATGCGCCTGCTGAGAAAACGCGGCAGGCGGCAAAAACTGGCGGTCTTCGTGCAGGATAGATTCAATCGTGGGATTTGACATACGGTCTTGGGGTGCAGTCGGTGGACTATCTATCGCAATTTGATCGCTGACTATTCAAAGCAGCAATCAGGCTATTCAAAAACCATACGGGTTTTGCTGTCTCCTGTGACAGACCCTACACGTTCCTTTAAGGTTTTCGGTAAGGCTTGCGGCTGCAACTCGCCCCCCCTACACCATCCCAACCCTCTGAACGCTACACTGAACGCCATCCCCTTGCCCCTCTCATCATGTCGGTTGCCAAAGATCAAGACCCCGCCATTGAGCAACCCCAACTCGACCCGCCGTTAATCGTCCCGCTGGGCAATCTCTCCAGCCACGAACCGCCCTTAGAAAGCTCACTGCATCTTCAGCAGCTCATTCTCTTGCTGACCTCCCTCAACTGGCTCTGGCAAGACCGCACCGACTACTTCGCCGCAGGCAACCTGACAATCTACTACAGCCCCAACCAGCGCAAGTCTGAGGATTTTTGCGGGCCGGACTTTTTTGTCGTGCTGGGAACCGAGCGCCGCCCGCGCAAAAGTTGGACGTTGTGGGAAGAAGACGGCAAATATCCCAACGTGATTGTGGAATTGCTGTCGGACTCGACCGCCAGCGTGGATCGGGGGCTAAAAAAGGAGATTTATCAAGACACCTTTCGGACGCTGGAATATTTCTGGTTTGATCCTGTCAGCCTTGAGTTTGAAGGATTTTCGCTGGTACGCGGACGCTACGAGCCGATTGCGCCCAACGACCAGGGGCGGCGATGGAGCGACCAGCTTCAGCTATTTCTGGGTGTTCACGACGAACAGCTTCGGTTTTTTCGACCCGACGGCAGCCTAGTGCCCACGCCCGAAGAAGCAGCGCGGATAGAACAACAGCGGGCAGATATGGAGCAGCAGCGGGGCGATCGCCTCGCCACAAAGCTCCGAGAACTGGGCATCGACCCAGATGCCCTGTAGCGCTGCGAGAGATCGCTAAACGCCTCGCAAGCCCCCGGTCTGACAATCCAAAATTGCCAATCTAAACTCCAAAATCAAACCTTAGTGCTTTGTCCAAGCCTAATTCTAGGGTTGACCCCTCAGTTCGTAGTCGGCGCTTTAGCGCTAAAGCGCTCACTACAAACCCTAATTTCTGCTTTAGCGCTAAAGCGCTCACTACAAACCCTAATTTCTGCTTTAGCGCTAAAGCGCTCACTACAAACCCTAATTTCTAACGTTGACGCAGCACTAGACCTCGTTCGGCTGACTGCGATTCGATCTGCCCAGCCACCGCCGCAGCGGGTAGAGCAAATGCGCTCCCAGGTTTTCGGGAATTGGCTTGCCACAAATGCCAAAATTGTGGGGCTGCTGTCCCTGGGGCAGATAGAAAGTGTCAAACATCAGGTCGTAGATCGGAAATAGCCCCGCAAAATTGCAGCCCAGTCCGGCTTCTTCTCGTGTGTGGTGCCAGCGGTGAAAGGCAGGGCTGGAGATGAGATACCCCAGCGGGCCATAGGTCCAGCGAACGTTGGCATGAATCAGCGCCACGTAGCTAGACAGGAAAATGGTGTACATTTCAACAGCCACGGGCGAAAAGCCCAGAATCAGCAGCGGCGATGCCTGACACACCCGCGAGATGATGTCATTCACCGGGTGCAGCCGCACCGCCGTCAGCCAGTCCATCGTTTCCGCGCTGTGGTGGACGGCGTGATAATCCCATAGCGGCTCGGCGTGTTGCAAGCGATGCGTCCAATAGCCGATGCCGTCGCCCACCACAATCATAATCAAGCCCTGCACCCACAGCGGCAGTTGCGCCGCCCAGCCGTAGCCCGTCAGCACGCTTTGCCAGTCGAGCGATCGCCCCAATAGCAGGTACACGGGCAGGAGGCATAGGGCGATCGCCCCCATGCTGAGAACCTGAATCACCATCGGCGTTAGGAACCAATAAAAGCTATCCAGCCAATAGCCCCGTCGAAATCTGGGTTGCTCAGGAATACTCGCAAAAAAGCGTTCCAAGATGCCAAACAAGACCGTCAAAACCAAGTAAAGAACTAGCGCTCGAAGGAACCGATCTTGCATGACTTGCGTTCCACTGAAAACTGCTTATCGAAACTACTAATTGACCCTCGCGGAACTGTCAAGTCGAACCAAAAACCGCTCTTTAAGATACGGTTCCGGGTTGCCATATCTACGACGATTGGAGACACGACCTACCCCTCCTTTGCTATGGCTACCCTTCTCGTTCAGAACATTCATACCCTCGTTACCCATGATGATCAGCGGCGCGAGATTCGCGGTGGGGCGCTGCTGGCAAGGGACGGCGTGATTGAGCGGGTCGGCACGACGGCAGAACTGGCGGCTGATTCCACTGTGGCGGCGGACGAGGTGCTGGAGTTGGGCGATCGCCACATCGTTCTGCCTGGACTGGTCAACACGCACCACCATTTCTACCAATGCCTGACGCGGGTGATTCCCGGCGCACAAAACGGCACCTTGTTTGACTGGCTGACAACGCTCTATCCCATCTGGGCAAACCTGACGCCGGATGCGATTTATGTAAGTACTCAGATGGCGATCGCCGAACTGATGCTGTCGGGCTGCACCACCGCCAGCGACCATCTCTACATCTTCCCCAACGGCTGCACGCTGGATGACGAAATCCGCGCCGCGCAGGAGATGGGGCTGCGGTTTCATCCCTGCCGGGGCAGCATGAGCGTCGGCAAAAGTCAGGGTGGGCTGCCGCCGGACTCGGTGGTGGAGTCGGAAGCGGCGATTTTGCAAGATTCCCAGCGGCTGATCGAGCAATATCACGACAATGAGCGCTACGCCATGCTGCGGATTGTCCTGGCTCCCTGTTCGCCGTTTTCCGTATCGCCCGACCTGATGCGCGAGTCGGCGGCGCTGGCCCGCAGCTACTCCGGCGTGCGCCTGCACACCCACCTGGCGGAAAACAAGTCCGACGTGGACTACAGCCTCAACACCTTTGGGATGCTGCCGGAAGACTATGCCGCGTCGGTGGGCTGGTTGGGCAGCGACGTGTGGCACGCCCACTGTGTGCAGCTTGACGAGCGGGCGATCGCCCAGTTTGCAGCAACCGGCACAGGCGTTTCCCATTGCCCCAGCAGCAACACCCGCCTGGCCAGCGGCATCGCCCCCATCCGCGCCATGCTGGATCAGGGCGTGCCCGTCAGCCTGGGAGTGGACGGCTCCGCGTCGAACGATACCGGAAACCTACTGCAAGAAGCCCGCCTCGCCTTTTTGCTGGCGCGGGTGCGGGGCAACCTGGCGGCCGACATGACCGCCCGCGAAATGCTAGAGGTGGCAACGCTGGGCGGGGCGCGGGTGCTGGGGCGCGATGACATTGGGGCGATCGCCCCCGGCATGGCCGCCGACTTCATTGCGATCAATCTCGACCGGCCCCAGTTTGCCGGAGCGCTACACGACCCGGTTTCGGCGCTGGTGTTTTGTCAGTGCGATCGCGTCGATTACAGCTTTATCCAAGGCAAAAAGGTGGTGGATCAAGGACGACTCGTGCCCGTCGAGCTAGAAACCTTAGCAGAAAAGACCAACCAAATCGCCCAAAGTCTGGTTGGGTTGCCGTAGTCAAACTTGTTGATTAAAGTTGATTGAATCCCATTAATTTAGCGCCATTCAACCAATTACCTGAGCAAAAAGTTTAGAGGCGATCGCCACTTTCAATCAGCATTGGAACTGGCTTTCGCAATCCTTTAATCTCACCCAGCGCCCATCCTAAATCATTTACCCAATCAACCAATAGATTGAATTGAACTGGAAAACCTAGTTGTTTAAGCAGCCAGAGCGGACAGCCTCGGATGAATAAAATAGCAACTTCTATTTGCTTCCGAATAATCGGCAACTTGCCTCGCGGTGAACCATAGCAGCGGCGAATAATATTAGACTCCTCTGCCCATTTTTGCTGCTGGTTAAAAATGTCTCGCAGCGAGTGGCGGAGTCGATAGTGCATCACTGCGTCTGGGACAAATTGTGGAACAATGCCCGCCCGCTGCGCTCGATAGCAATACTCCACATCAAAGCCATAGTTAAAGTGAGAGGAAAACTCGCCTAGTTTCTCATATAAACTGCGACGAAATCCAAATGAACAGCCCCAAGCAAAATAGTAGTAGGGGTAGCAACCCTGGCGGGGCATTGCTGTTTCCTGGAGCCGAGCGCCCACTGGCCCTAGCATCGAAGCAGGGTTTAGCTGGCGATAATCCAGCCGAGCCACAACGAATTCATGCTCTTGAAGTGCGCGTCCCATCGACATCAGCCAGCGATCGCCCACTTCATCATCTGCCTCACAAAGCACAAATGCATCTCCAGTCGCAGCACGCAGGCCGGTGTTATAAGAGTGCCACGCGCCCAGGCGAGGAGACGAAAAATCGTGGGCATCAACAATCTTTAACTCCGGCAATCGGTGGCGATATTGCTCAACAATTTGCATCGACTCATCTGTTGAGCCATTGTTAGAAACAATAACTTCCCAGCCCTCGTTCCACTGTTGTCGGGTCAGCGCTTCTAGCTGAACCGCAATCGTTTTTGCTCCGTTAAAGCAGGGAAGAATTACACTAATCTTCATAGCTACTTGCGACTAAACTGATAGTTTTTTACGACTAGATGCTTACAGCAATGTTTACAATGTCATCCCAGAATAAAATCTTGCAAGGCTGCCAGTCAGATTGATCCATTGCTCCTGATTAACTAGAGCCTGATCTGACTTGTTTTCGATGAAACATATAGATAAGAACCCATAGAACAATCGCCAAGAATGAGTCAGAAATCAGGGTAGAGAAGGCGGCTCCTTGCCACGAATACATCGGAATGAGCCATAGATTCAGCAAAGAGTTCAAGACCGCAATTCCGGCCTGAAGACTGCTTCTCCAACCCTGTAATCCTGCGCCCGTTAAAGTATCTGCTGCAAAAAGCTGAACAGACTTCAGAAAAATCAGAGGAGAAAGCCACCTCAGCGCCGAAACTGCATCGATATAACTCTCTCCCAAAACCAGAGGCACCAGCGGCGCACAGATCCACAGCCCAAGGCTGGCGATCGCCCCATAGGTTGCAGCCGTCGGCACAATCTTTCGCGCAAAGCTCAGGCTGCCCGCAATTCCTTGAGCGCCGCTGCGGAAGAACTGAGCATAGCAGGCTCCCAGCAATGCACCGACCGGAATCAGCCCAACCTCAATAATGCGATAGGCTGCGCCATAAATCCCAGTCGCGTTCAAGGTAGACATCGAAGCCAGCATTGTCTTGTCGATGTCGTTATAGATCGTCTGAGACGATAAATCAACGGAGAAATAAAACCCATCCTTAATTTCTGACTTCATCAGTCCCAATTGCGGCTTGGGGCGACCCAAATGGCGCGAGACTAGCCAAATGCCAATTAACGCTGTCACCAATCGACTGGTCAGATAAAGAAGCCCCCAGATCATTGCAGTGGCAGACTGATCTAGGAAGAGCAGGCAGGAAGCTGCAACCAATCCGTTGATGCTCAGCAAGATATTCAGTTGTGCATCTAGCCCAAACAAATCGGTGGAGAGAAATGCTTTCAATGCAGCGTCATGGAATCGCGCAAAAATCAGTTCTGCCAAACCGATATATAACAACAATAGCCAGGGAAAGTGAACAGGCAGCACGAACTGATTCAGAATCAGCAATGAAACAATAAGCGTGCTGCCGAGGGCAAGAGTAATCCATAAAGCATTGCCCAAATAGGCTTGAAGCAGGCTCCTATCCCGCGAGACGTGCTTCACAAGAATATGCGTCGATCCCCAAGTGGAAAATGGGACGGTGATTTTCACCAACGCCATTACGCCTACAAACAGCCCGTACTGTTCAGTACCAAGCGATCGGGCAATAATCAGGAAATAGGCAGACTGTAGAAACAGGCTTGAGATGCGGGCTGCAATTTTCCAGAGGGTTCCCCGAATAACCGGGCTTTGGAGAGACTTGGATAGGCGCGATCGCACAGAATTGAGAGTTCCCATTGGCTAATTTCACTGCGCCGATGTAGGTCTGAGTTGCAAAGGAATGACCGACTCAAACGAGTCAGTCTCATCCGTTTGAGGCTGGACGGGTTCGCTAGGCATCAACCTCGATAGGGCGATCGCCACATAAAGCACCCAGAAAAAATCATTAGCCCGCATAAGCGAGGTTTCAGGTAGATTCGAGAGAATCATGAACATCAAAAACGGAAGCGGCCAGATAAACTCAATTCCTGATGTATTTCTCAAGCACTTTAGGTAGTAAAAGAAATTAAATATATAGCCGACTAAAAACACAAAAAGTCCGACAAGCCCCAACTGTAAAATCAGGTCTAAAAACCCGTTGTGGGCATCCGGAGTCAGCCAGCCTTCGGCTCTAATGACGGGGGCTGATGGCCCCTCAAGACCATTCCAAAAAGCCTGATACCCATATCCCAGCCAGGGACGTTCTTTAATGACATCAATGATTGATAACCAGAGGGTCGTTCTTCCAGTGAAGGTCATATCCTTACCCAGGATATCCACCACAATGGTTTCCAAGTTGCTAACCACCCAGGCAGAAATTGTGCCGCCAACAATCGCAATTGTGCCCAACGAAATGACGAGCAGGTGATATTGCAGCCTAAACAATCGACAAGCAGCAATGACAGCCCACATTGCCAAAACATTCACTAATGCCCCCCGTGAGGTAGAGAGCAGCAGCAGCATAAACGAAAGCCCTAATCCGCTGGCAATCCAAAACTTTGCTTTCGGTTTATCCATTAGCAGCAGCATAAACACTGCGCTGCTCAGAGTCATGATCTTGCCGAAATTATTCTTATGGGTGTAGATCCCTCTCCAGGCTCCGGCATGAACCCCACCCATGATCCCATATTTAGGTAAAAGCACTGCATAGACCAAGCTCAGTCCGATGATCAGGGCAAAAGTCCAGCCCAGCATATTGAGCTGTTGCTTGAGCGTATAGCGCGTCGCGAAATAAATCCCTAATAACGTGGAACCTGTAAACGAAATTGAGCGTGATAGCGTTGTTTTGGGAATCTCAGACCAAAAGTATGAACATAGAACAAGCGCGAGGATAATCCAGATAAATCGATCTCGCTGAAGAATGTAGACAACTTTTCTCCAGCGGATGGCGAGAAGTAGCCCAACAATGAGATAGGTGAGCAAGAAAAGATTTCTCGTCAGTCCGAAATCAGGCTCAGCGATTTGCTTATCTCCTTGGCTAAAACCTCCCGACAAAATAACGTTCAGCGGTCCACCAGAATGGAGCAAAAGTGCGATCGCAGTGAACGCTTTCTCTAAAAAATCGAGAGGTTTTTTCATGACTGAATGGATTCTGAAATGAACGCCAATCGCTCCTGAAAAGACTATCCAGCCTCACATCAAACAAGCCAGATTTATAACCCTAGAATTCGCAAAATTAGCCCAAGCGGATTGAAAATGCGTCCGGCAAAATCAGCAACTGATGCGGCAGTTTGCTTGGGCACTACAATCACATCCCCTTCCTGCACCTGATAGCTGTCAGTCAGGTTGCGGAGGTCGATCTCCCGGCGTTCAATTTGTCCCTGATCATTCATGCGGATGAAGTTCACCTGGCTGAGGCGGGCATCTTCGGTGGGGCCGCCAGCGATCGCCACCGCACTTGACAGAGAACTATTCGGCGGTACCTGTACTTCACCGGGGCGCGTCACCTCGCCCACTACGCGCACTCGCACGGTCGCAGGAGCCAGGCTAGATCGGGCAATCTGTCGTCGATCGAGCGTTGCATCGGCGGCAAGTTGGGGCACCAGCACCACATCGCCATCTTGCAGCAGCGGATTGTTGGCGTTGGACTCGGCCCAAATACCATCCCACAGGTTAATAGTGAGCGTTGTGGTGCTGCCGCTGGGGAGCGATCGCCGCACCAGCACTTGCCGCAAATCTGCATGGGTCGTAATGCCCCCCGCAGCGACTAGCGCCGCACTCAGCGTGGGCAGGCTTTGCTGAGGATTGTTGCCATTCGTGCCATTGCGCGGATTGTCAAGCTGAATCGGACCGGGTCGCTGTACCTCACCCGTCACCGTCACGAACACAGGGCGCAGGGTCGTCAGACTCACCGCCACAGACGGGTTGACCAGATAATAGTTCAGCCGAGTGGTGAGGTTGCGAGTGAGCGAGTCGATGGTTTGCCCTGCCACTGGCACCACCCCGATCACAGGCAGCGTAATCGTGCCGTTGGGGGCGATCACCCGCGTTCCGGTATATTCATCAAAGCCCAAAACTGTAATCGCCAGTTCATCGCCAGGGCCAAGAATATAGTCGGAAGGCAGCGCCAGGAAGGGGGACGCGGGGCTGGCTGCAAGGGAGTTTTGAGCGAGAACAGCGGTCGGGGCCGCTAACCCGCCAAGGGACAGGCTCAGGGCGATCGCCGAACCGCGAACCACCGCTTTAGAAACAACGGCTTTGGAGATAGATGCTGCTAAAGATGCCGCTGAATGTGTCACGATGCGACCTCCAGGTTGGACGATTCTTGAGATTCGGCAGACTGCCCATTTTGGCTGTGCTGCTCAATGAGAAAGAGTTGCTCAAAACTGGGCACAGACTTGACGGGTTTGGCAAAGGCGACTTCCTGGGTCAGGGCAAAATAGCGGTTGGGGTTGCGAATCGGGGCAACGCCATTAGCCACAATCCCCAGCACATGAGGTCTGGCGAGATTGAGCAAACTGCGAGTCGCTTTCAAATCTTCTACATCCGTCGTCGGCCGCACCACCAGCAGCATCCCATCCGTCAGCTTGCCCAAGGTGGACGCATCCGCTGCACCAGAGAGGGCTGGCGTGTCAAAGATCACTACGTCGTATCGCTGACCCATCGCCGCAATCACAGGAAGGAGCTTTTGAGGGGTGGGCGCAGTAGGCGTGGAAGATGCTAGATTGCCTGCCGCCAGAAGTTCCAGATTTGGAGCCACTGGCTGGATGGTGTCGATTAACTCGGCCCGACCCTCCAGCACCTCTGCCAGACCAACCGATCCATTGACGTTCCACAGTTGGTGCTGGGTCGCATGGTGAAAATCCGCATCTACCAGCAACACGGTTTGCCCGGCCTGGGCGATCGCCATTGCCAGATTCGCGGCCACCTGAGACTTGCCTTCCTGCGGCACGGAACTGGTAACCACTAGCGTTTTCAGTCCAAATTCCGAATCTAGCAGTCCCAGGTTAGACTGCAACACGCGATAGGCATGGTGAATATCCGCATACTGAGAGCCGCTTTGCTGCATCGGTAGAATGTCTTGCCGCCTGCCAGCCTGTTTCCAGTTCGGCACAACCCCCAGTAGTGGGTAATGGAGCAACTGCTGAGCATTGGGGATTGTTTTGACAGAGCGATCGAGCAAATCCACCAGGAATGCCGTCACGGTTCCCATCGCTGCTCCCAGCAGCAGCCCACCCAGCAGAATCAGCTTTTTGCTAGACGCAGCAGGCTTTTCAGGCACCAGAGCAGCCGAAATTACCCGCACGTTGTCAATCGTCTGATCCTCTGCCACCTGTACTTCTTGCAACCGCTGGAGCAGCGATTCATACGTGCCTTGCGCTGCGGCCAGTCGCCGCTCCAGTTCGCGCTGGGTCGCCTCTAGCCGAGGAATCGTTACCGCTCGGCTGCGCTGCTCTGCCTGTAGCCGCGCTAACTCAGCAATCTGGCTGCCTAGCGCGACGCGCTCCACCTCTGACTGCACCAAGTTCGCTGTCAAATCTTGAGCCAGCGCCCCCATCTGGATATCCCGCTCCGACACCCGACTTTGCCCCACTAGCTGAGCGACTCGCCCCTGGAGTCGTTGCCGCAGCAGTGCTTCTTGCCGCTCTAGCGTGGCAATGGTGGGGTGAGTCGGCCGATAGCGGGCCCGTTCCAGGTCAAGCTGTCCCTGGATTTGTTGAAGCTGGGAAAAGACCTCCTGAATCGCGGGAGACTGACTCAACGCAGTCGCGGTCACGGCCTGCTCAGGAGACATTCTCAACTGCTGCTGCAATTCGCGAGAGCGGGTCGTCGCATTCACAAACTGCGTCCTGACCCTTGCAATTTCATCATCCAGGCGCTTCATAGCTTTGACCGTCTCGCGGGATTCTTCATCCAGCAAAATTACCTGGTTCTGCTCTTTAAAGCGTTGCAGCGCGACTTCAGCTTCCCGCACTGTGGCTTCGGTTCTGGGCAGTTGCTCTGTGATGAATTTGCGAGCGGCGGCAGCGTCGGCTTGATTCGTTGCAATGTTATTGTTGCGGTAAGCCTGAATCACCTTGTTGACAACGGCTGCTGCTCGCTCAGGGTCTTCGTCCTGATAGCCAACCTCAATCATGTCGGTGCCAGGAATTGGCTTAACCGTTAACACCTCAAGAAACCCCACCGGGCTAAGGGGTTGTCCTTTATCATCGGTGAGCTTGAGATCGGCGATCGCCGCTTCAGCAATCGGCAATGACCGAATCGTTTCCACCTGAGTCACAATGGGGTCAGTCTCTGAACCAACAGCGCTCTGTCGGCTAATAGCGGTTGCACCTGTTGTATCCAATCCTATCAAGGAAGAGGTGCGGTCAATTTTCACGAGAACCCTACCAGCGGCGATATAGCTGGGCTGTTGCGACAGGGCCGCCAGGGTTGACAGCACCGCAACCGTGCTAAACATTCCAACCGCAGGCAGCCATCGCCGCTTCAGAACCTGTGCATAGCGTTGCAGATCGATATCGACTTCTTCTCGAAAAGATTGAGTACTCATGAGACTCCCAAAGAGCAATACAGCCAGCAGCGCACTAACTGAAAAAGCGCTCCAAATCTGAAGACTGCAATCGTAGAATTACGCAGGCTTTAGAGCAATTCAACCGAGCGCAATCTATCAGGCATTCGCATCAGCACCCCGGATTCTTGAAACTAAGTTCTGATATCAAAACAGTCGATTGTGCCCATCTCAAAGATTTCTTCTAGACTCTTTTCTAAGATCTTTTGCTTCGCTGAGCGAGGCTCAATCCGGCAGCAGACGACCACTTTTTAATTACTTCTCCAGTCTAGACGGCTCAGGCAACGAGCCGCATCTGCCTTCACACTAGCTTCTGCCAATCATCAAGACTTGATAAACTTATGGGCTGCCAATCACTAGTCAGACAGCATCAATCGATGGGCTTCAAAAAAGCGATAAAGACGAAGCCGAAATAGGATTAAAATCGCTCTCAATCGATCTTCCAGGCGGCTGAGTTTTTTGGAGTTGAGAATCACCAGAGCATGCGGCAGAGCAGAGAGAAGGACAACCCAGTTCCGCATCATCCACAAGATATATCCCAATCGACGCTCGCGAATAAGATGATAGCTCTCACGAGTCAATCGCTGCCATTTTCGAGCCAGTTCAGCCCAAGTTCGTCGTGCTGGATGCCCGACACAGACATCGTCTTGATAAACAAGAGAATAGCCAGCGGCGATCGCCCGATGGCACCAGTCCATATCTTCAGAAACACCCTGACGAAACCCACCCACTACATTGAAAAACTTCTCTAGAAACCCACAGATTTGCGGTTTACAGAAAATTGCTTTTTCAGGACATAGGACTGATTATTAAAATGCAAAAACAGACTCGAAAGCTTCTACAGGATGAGGATCATCCGGATTATTCAAAAGAAGCCGGACGCGACCCCCTACAAGCTTGGCTTGCTTCATCGCTCTCAATCCATTTTCAAGCCAGTCCTCTGAGGGCTGACAGTCAGAGTCTATGAATGCCAAAATTTCGGATTGGGATACTAAAACCCCTGCGTTTCTTGCTTCTGCCGCGCCTTGAATCGGGGCAGAAATTACTTTTGCTTTGCGATTGGTCATCTCTGCAACGACGCTGCATACAGCATCCAAACCCAGACTCGAATTATTATCAGCCACAATAATTTCAAATTGATCCAGTGGTAGCGTCTGGTTCATCAAGCAGCTCAGACAAATTTTCAGATTTTCCAAGTCATTGAAATGTGGGATGACAACAGAAATTCGAGGATTCATAGTTTTTGCGTCCACAGCCTGCCACAAGCTGTCTTGATGATGATTTTCCAAGTTCAAAGCTGCTCCAAAGCCACTTTCTACACCTTGTGAATGGTCTTATATTCCTGATACGTGAGGCCTAAAAGCCCAGCCAAGCGACCAGCACCCCGAAAGATTCTCAGCAGCGATGCGATCGCCAAACGCTTTTGGATCAGCCCTAACGGAATGGTCATCAGTCCATAAATCATTTGGAGCAATGCCTTAGCGCTAGATAACAGACGAATGTGAATGGACGGCTTTGCTTCTTTTTCCCAGATGGAATAGCTCAAACAACTGCGATAGCCCCGTTGCAAAATCCATCGCACCGTAGTACGGCTATTAGGAATCCACTCATAAACAATCGCTTCATTAGCCCAAACCAACTTTTTTCCTGACTGATGAAGACTCCGAAAGAAGTAGGAGTCTTCGCCGCCCGTCAACGCAAACCGCTCCTGAAAAATGTTTTTCTGATCCTTGACCAACTCTGCTCGCATCAGGACATTGTTGGTGTAAGCCGCCTCCAAAAGATGCCCCGTTGGATAGCGTCGGTTTTCAAAAAAGCGACCTCGAATTGCCCAGGTCGGTGCGTCAGTCCGAAAATGGGGGAGAACCGGCCCATGCACCACATCTGCTTGATGCTGGATTTGGGTCAATAAAAGTTGCTCTAGCCAGTCCGATTCGGGAACTTCATCATCATCAATGAAGGCAATGAAATCGCTGTCTGAAGGAGCAGTGGCGATCGCCCGGTTTCGAGCATAGGAAATCCCGCGACGCGGCTCAATGCAAGCTGTTAAATTCCAGGGATAATCTGGGGATAACTGATTGCAAAAGCGAAACGCCTGTCCTGATTCATCGTTGTCCACTACCACGACATGAATCTCAGGTTGAAGCTGCTTAAACTCCAGTTTTCTCAGCCCTTCTAAAAGACGCTTTAAGCCTTCAGGTCGTTGATACGTGATGACGCAAATAGTGACCCGCATAACAGGCTCCTCACAAACCTAGCTGGTGGCTGTTCTAATCTGTTTTACAAGCTTGTCTACAAATCGAGGGCGAGATTTTCCTAATAGAAACCAGGCGATCGCAGGCTTTGCCAACGCCACAGGCAGATAGCCTACCCATAGAAACCACAGGCTCAAAATAAGCTTGCGTTTCCTGGAATAGGTGGAATATTTCCAAACCGCCCAAAATCCCTTCCAGGCAAGCATCATGCAAGAATCTGTTGGATATAGATGCCCCCGGGGATCAACCTTGAGCGAAACCAGTCGATCGGTCAAATGCAGGGTGTCCTTCAAGCCGGGATCACCATCGAGCGATCGCCCTACACCCTTTGCCGTTCCAGCGATCGCCTGATATCTCAAACGGTCATGCTGCAATGATTTCCGAAAGCGAGAAACGTCGATTTCCTGACTAGACGCAGCCCAAAGATTTTCACCATGCTTCCGGCGAACTCCAATTGGAGTTTCAATTGCAAATACCTGACCATAAAAAGGCGAAACAGACACCAAATAGCCATCCGCAGAAATCCGAAAGTCCGCTTCGGGAATGGGTAAAATTTTTTCCAGCACCATCCGACTAAAGCTAGTGCCGCTGGTCACGGTGGTGTTATACCGCCCTTTTGTGAGCAATAGAGGTGTCACATCTCCCGTGTTAAAAGCAATCTCCGGTGCAGGATACAGGTCAATGTAATTTCCCTCTGCATCTCGTGATTCCAATCGAGCCTGCATTTGGGCAATACCGGGCATCCATTGAGAAACAATCGTATCCACTGCATGAGGAAAGAAGTAATCATCTGCATCCAGGAAGACGATAATTTCTCCCTTGCTGACTCGAAATCCTGCATTCATTGCAGAGGCCTGTCCGCCATTTGGCTTTAGAACCGGAACAATGCGATCGCCATAGCCCAGAATAATCTCTCGTGAGCCATCCTGAGAGCCATCATCAACGACAATTACTTCTATTTCAGAATAGGTCTGGTTAAGGCTGCTATCGATAGCCTGGCCTAGAAAACGAGCGTAATTGTAGTTGTTGATAATAATGCTGACCCGCAGGCGCATCCTGCTTGCTCCTGTCTTATCGAGAAATTGGGGGCACAAAACTCAGAGAATTCGGTTCAGACCGTCTCTAGGCAGCTAGCCTGCTTAAAAGCCATCTCTTTCAGCCCTGGATACTTTGCAATGAGATGATCTGCCAACCTAGGCCCATTAAACAACTGCCCTCGGAACGGTGGCGGCGGATTTAGCACAAACTGTCGAAGCTCATCCAAGGCTAAACAGTGTTTGACCCCAAATCGCTGCATACTCTTAGCGAATAAAAGCTGATGATCATCAATATGCTCCTCAAAGCGGGCCAGTCGCGGCAACAAAACAAAGCTAGCCTGTTGCGAGGCCAACATCCGCGTTGAACCTTGACCTCCATGAGAAATTACTAATCTGGCTTCTTTGGTCAAAGCAATTAACTTTTTAGGCTCAATTGTCTTGACTGTTGTTGTATGCGGGTGGCTATCAACTAGAGATGTATCGGTGACCCCACTTTGAATAAAAACAGGTTCAGAGATAACCTGCTGCTCTAGCAGAACGTGTAGCCAGGTAATCGCTCTATCGAAGGAGTATGGAATCGTACCAAGAGTGAGAATAATCATCGTACTCTGGAATCTTCAGGAACAACTTAGAAATCACTAAACGAGAATGACCGAGAGTGTTTTATTTAGAGTCAAGCCACCGTTCCTCTAAAGATTGCTCTTGGATATTTTTCGGTCAACTCTTGCCACTGAACATAAAATTCATCGGCGAGCGGGTAAATGAATTTACCAGACAGGCTCAGTTCATCTGAACGAGAAATGCTCTCTACATACAAAAATCGAATTCCTAACAGCTTGGACAGAATTGCGAAATTTACTGCCACACTTGCACCTGTTGAAAGCACCATATCAGGGCGCTCTAGAAGCAGAACTTTCAAAGATCTAGGCAGGTTTATTAGAAAACGCTTCCAGTCTCTTGGTCCCTGATAGGGTAACCAGCAAACTCGCTCATTCAGGTTGTTTAGGAGACTCGTATCTTTCTTGAAATCCGTCACCCAAACTCTTTCATGCTGAGACCAAAATGATTCCATATCTCTCATGGTGGAGAAATGACCGCCAGATGTGCAAACGAGCATTAATTTCATAGAAGCTGAGCCTAACTAAGCTAGCAGTTTCTGACACCGCAGGATCCGAAAAGATGTGTGGGCTATGGTGAATTTCTTCTTAAAAGCCGTCACTCAGAGCATTTCAAGGCATTAAAGGGTGGATTACCCTTTGGAAATCACTGAGATACCATGAGGGATGCTGGTAAGTTCACTGAACTCGTCCATTTCAGGATAACAAGATGAGAGTTGACACTTACAGCGAATAGATTCTCAACTTACAAAGAATTCAAACTTTGATTGGAACTCATGAAGGGCTTACGCAAACTTTAAAGATGTCCCTAATTTATAAAGATTTGGTAGGCAAAAGTATCTGCTTCTATCCGAAGATTTCAGGATCTGGAGGCGTTTTGGGTGCCTTTTTGCTTGTGCTTCATATACGAAACATCGACTGTGCGGACTTCGTATTTTTTTGGTGAAACTCAGTATTTTTTCTGGTGAGAGGAGCTTAAATTCTGGTCTGTCCGCAGGATTGAACTCGGTGATTTTTTGCAGAGCAGACGGCCGATGTCAGCGGATGTTGACTGGGGCAACCGCGCTCTGATTTAAGGGTGTTATAATGGTCGTGTGATCCTGAACGGTAGCGTAGGGCACGGAAAAAGATTCGGACATGCCCTTCCTATGCATTGCTTTTGGCATTGCCTTTGAGGTGGTGATGGTGACAGGTTTTGAAGTGCCTCCCTAAGGTAATTGTGGAGGTTTTTTGGTATGAAATGGTTCACCCGTAAGTTCGGCGAGTTCTTTGCGTGGGAGTCTTATCGGCATCGAGAGCCGGGAGACAGGGCGGCGATCGCCCTCGATTTGCCCACGGTTCCCTTTGCGACAGGGATGGCGATCGCCCCGCGTGCGCTGGCGTGGTTTTTCTTGAAAGACAGCACCCTAGAGCAGGCCGTCAGCCACCTAGAGCGCTGCTGGGCTTCGGAACCAGAAGAGGCGGGCTGGGCCGCTTATGCTAAAACAGCATCGACCTACTTCGGGCAGTTTTGGAGCTAGCTGCGGCTGATCTTCTCTGATCTTCCATAGGTTTCAGGTAGGTGTCAGACTAGATCTATAGGTGTCGGGCTGGATCTATAGGTGTCGGGCTGGGCCTTACGATTGAGCCTAGTTTAGAAGAGGGGCGTAAGTGTATGCTTGCGTCCTGTTTTGATTTTTGCAGAAAAACCGATAGATTTCAGGATTGAGCTAGAAAGCTGGATGGCAACTCTGGGGGCGATCGCTTAAGATCGAATGTCTAGGACGGAGTTGATATGACTTCGACCGTGGTTTCTTAACCGTGATTTCTTAAAACTTAGGCACCCCATTCATCCCCCCATTCACTTTTATGATTGCAACTACCGCGAACCCCCTCCTGGCTGGCAAAGGTCTTCCCCCCTTCGACCAGATTCGTCCTGAACACGTCGTGCCAGCCATGACCGAACTGCTGGACAAGGCGACCGATGCCCTGACGCACCTGGAAACAAACACCGAGCCAACCTGGGAAGGACTGATCGAGCCATTGGAAGCCCTGACCGAACCTGTGTTTTGGGCGTGGGGCGTAGTGAACCACCTGATGGGCGTAAAGAATAGCCCGGAACTGCGCGAGGCTCAGGAGTCTATGCAACCGGAGGTTGTCAAGTTTGGGATGCGCGTGAGCCAGAGCAAGCCGCTCTACGAAGGCTATAAGGCGATTCGCAAGAGCGCGGACTGGGGCAGCCTCAGCGAAGCCCAGCAGCGGATCATCGAGTCGTCGATTCGCGAGGCGGAGCTGGCAGGCGTGGGGCTGGAAGGCGAAATGCGCGATCGCTTCAACGAGATCCAGCTTGAGCTAGCGAACCTGTCTACCCAGTTTTCCAACAATCTGCTAGACGAAACCAAGGCCTTTAGCCTGACGCTGACGCAGCCCAGCGAGGTAGAAGGACTGCCACCAACGCTGCTGGCCCAAGCGGCCCAGGCGGCCCGCGCAGCCGGGGCAGAAGCCGCCACGCCCGAAGCAGGGCCCTGGCGCATTACGCTGGATATGCCTAGCTATTTGCCCTTTATGCAGCACAGCCGCCGTCGCGACCTGCGCGAGAAGCTTTATCGTGCCTACATCACCCGAGCCTCCGCTGGTGACCACGACAATCAGCCGATTATCGACCGCATTTTGACGCTGCGAAAAGAGATGGCGGGCATTCTTGGCTTTGGCAGCTATGCCGAACTCAGCCTGGCCAGCAAAATGGCCCCCAGCGTAGACGCGGTAGAAGATCTGCTGGAATCGCTGCGCGGATCGAGCTATGCCGCAGCCCAGCAAGACCTGGCCGCGCTGAAAGAGTTTGCCCGCAGCCACGACGCACCCGAAGCCGAAGACTTTCAGCCGTGGGATTCGGCCTTTTGGTCGGAGCGGATGCGCGAGGAAAAGTATGCGCTGAATGCAGAGGAACTGCGCCCCTATTTTCCACTAGAGCAAGTGCTGGACGGATTGTTTGGGCTGGCGAAGCGGATTTTTGGAATCGTGATCACGCCTGCGGACGGGGAAGCGCCCGTGTGGCATCCCGATGTGCGCTATTTTCGGGTGAGCGATGAAGACGGTGGGGCGATCGCCTACTTCTACCTCGACCCCTACAGCCGCCCTGCCGAAAAGCGCGGCGGAGCCTGGATGGACTTCGCCATCAACCGCAAGCGCTACGTGGAAGCGGGTGCATCGAAGGTGCGTCTGCCCGTTGCCTATCTCGTGTGCAATCAGTCGCCGCCTGTAGACGGCAAGCCCAGCCTGATGAATTTCTACGAAGTGGAAACGCTGTTTCACGAGTTTGGCCACGGCTTGCAGCACATGCTGACGACGGTCGATTACTCTGGCGCAGCAGGCATCAACAACGTGGAGTGGGACGCGGTGGAACTGCCCAGTCAGTTTATGGAAAACTGGTGCTATGACCGGGCAACGCTATTTAGCCTGGCGAAGCATTATCAGACGGGTGAGCCGCTGCCGGAGGAGTTTTACCAGCGCCTCCTTGCCGCCCGCAACTTTATGAGCGGCAGCGCCATGCTGCGGCAGTTGCACTTTAGCCTGCTGGATATTGAGCTGCACCATCGCTATGTACCTGGCGGAGCCGAAACCCCCAAGGACGTGCGCGATCGCCTCGCCAAAACCACCACCGTCCTGCCGCCCCTACCCGAAGATGCCTTCCTCTGCTCCTTTGGGCACATCTTTGGCGGCGGCTACGCAGCAGGCTATTACAGCTACAAATGGGCCGAAGTCCTCAGCGCCGACGCATTCTCCGCCTTTGAAGAAGCTGGACTCGACAACGAAGCCGCCGTCGCCGAAACCGGCCGCCGCTTCCGCAACACCGTCCTTTCCCTCGGCGGCAGCAAGCACCCGATGGAAGTTTTCAAAGCCTTCCGCGGCCGCGAGCCAGATACGGAACCGCTGTTGCGGCATAACGGGCTGGCAGCGTAGGGTGATGGGAAGAGGGAAGAGGGAAGAGGGAAGAGGGAAGAGCGAAGAGAGAAGAATGAAGAACGAAGAAGTTTCGTTTTTCGTTCTTCATTCTTCGTTTTTTCTGTCCCTCACCCCATCACCCAGTTGCTCCAACCCTATGTCACCCTTGCTGGATCTGCTGCTCTAGCGATCGCATCAGGTTGCAAAACTCCTGTGCCTGGATTGTGCCGCGATCGCGCAGTTCCACCAGGCAGCCTTCAAACGCTCGCCGCATCGACTCTGTAGCAATCCACAGCCGCGCACAGCTAATTGCCTGGACAGGAGTGGTATAGCCCTGGTTTGAAGTAATCGTCATGCCCGTTGGCAGGGTTGCCCGCCAATGCCAGCGATCGCCCTCCATGACTGTTCCGATTGCAATGTCGAAGTAGTTCCAATCCATCTGTTGGGGGAAAGTGCAGGTGTGGGTAACTGAAGCTTTCGTTCCAGCAGCAATTTCCGGGGTTTCAGTTAAAGACGAGTTTAATGTTTTTTTAATATTCTATTCGAGTCAACGTCAATCAGCCAGATTTTCATCTAGCGTTCCCAAAAGCGTTCGATAAAAAAACTGGCATCAGAAATTGGCGTACCAAACTGGCACATCAAACTGGCACATTAGCCCCACAGAGGGCGATCGCCCCCCGCTACCCTTGAAACAGGAAGTTTGCTGTACGGTTCTCTAAAGCTCTAAAAAATCTAAGCCAATCAAGCGCTAGCCTCCCACCATGACCCGCCTTCACGAAATATCCTCTCCATCGGGCGATCGCCATCCGGTCATTTTGGTTCACGGGATCGACGACACCGCCGCCGTGTTTCGCAGGATGGCTCCCTATCTCACCTCGCAGGGCTGGCAGGTTCACCACCCCAACCTGACACCCAGCAACGGCGACGTAGGGCTGGATGTGCTGGCAGCACAGCTTGCCGACTATGCCCAGCAGGTAATCCCGCCAGGGCAACCTTTCGATCTGGTAGGCTTTAGCATGGGCGGCATCATCAGCCGCTATTTCGTGCAGCGCCTCGGCGGGCTAGAGCGCGTGCGCCGCTTTGTCACCATCTCCTCGCCCCACTGCGGCACCTGGACGGCCTACCTGCGCCCCAACGTCGGAGCCAGCCAGATGTCCATCAAAAGTCCCTTTCTATGCGACCTCAACCGCGATGTGGACTGTCTGGAACAGCTAAACTTTACCTCCATCTGGACACCGCTAGATTTAATGATCTTGCCCGCCCGCAGTTCTTGTCTGGGCGTGGGGCGCGAAGTGGTGCTAAACGTGCCCGCCCACGCCTGGATGCTCAGTGATCCCAGAAGCTTAAGGGCGATCGCCCAGGCCCTATCAGAGCCGCTGCGTTCTGTCGCCAGCAGTGTGGAATCAGTCTCGACCTAGACACCTCGCATGATCGTGTTATGACTCGTCGGATTCGAGGCTTTGCAACTCCCCCAGGGCTATACCAAAAGTGGATGCTTTAGCGGCATTTGTATGCGTTGAGCGTTTGGCAGGGTGTCAGGGACAGCCCTTTAAGCGACAGTCCTGCGTTTATCATCTCTCAAGTCATAATCCAGCAACACCGATGGCACTGTTGCGGTTCTGGGCGATTTCTTTGTTTCGTAACGCTGGCTATTCCTCCATCAAAAAAGCCATTTGATTGTTCCAGCATGATTTGCTAACCCTGATTTCTTTTATCTAGAGAATCAGCCCTACTCTTCCCTAGGGGGTCTTCTAGAGCATCTCGGCCTGGTTTCCCCTTTTTTAAGGGGCCCTAGATTCGGCAGGTTGGGTTCAGCCGGCTGATTCAGGTCGGCAGCAGGGCGGACATCAGCCAAAGGTCGCCCCGTTCCAGCCCCAGAGATAGCCCTTGGCCTCAGAAAACTCAATGTAGGTGCGGTTTCCGGGCACGCCCAGCGTGGCGCTGATAATCTGGCAAAACTCCTGGCTCATGGACTTGGTTTGGGCGGGGTTGAAGGAACCCACACTTTTCACTTCTACATAGCAAACCGGATCGAGCGTGCCCCCAAAGGTCATGGGCACATCTGACTCAAACGCAGTCATCACATACGATTCGGGCTTGCCTGTGTGCTTTGCTAAGCTGTCAGACAGGGTTTTTAGAAGGTCTTCGACCTCCGTAAGAGCAGGACAAGACACAGAGGTTTGGATTTTGATCAGGGGCATGGCGATTGTGCTGTGGCAGTTCTAAACGACAAACTCAGGTTCTAGACAGCAAACTTGGATTAAGGCTTCCCTCAAGCTGACTCAACGATATCTCAGATACAACCAGAGTTTTCAATGGCAAAAGCGTGCAGACCGATGTGGGCAGGGCTTTTAGCTGCCGCTGAGGGTTTGGATTTGAGCGGTGTATGCACGAACGCGGCTGGCATAGTCGAGCTGCTGCGCCAGAGAAAGGGCGGACTGATAAGCAGCGATCGCCTCTGCGGTTTCGCCCTGAGCCTGGTGCAATTGGGCAATTTTTTCGTAGGCGGTCATGATGCCGTAGGTGTTGTAGGACTGCTGCTCGACCTGAATCAGCGTTTGATAGACCAGTAGCGTATCTGCGGGACGGTTTAGCCCCTCATATAGCGCTGCTAGATGCACCAGTGCCTCGCTAGAGTAGCCATACTGCTGCTGCGCTTGGGCCTGGGTAAAGGCTTCCTGGTAGGTAGTCGCAGCCAGTCCCACACGGCCGATCGCCCGGTAATTGTCCCCCAGCGCAATCTTGAGCGGCGGGATCAGCAGCGGCAGGGGCAGGGCTTCGTATCGCTGCACCAATTCTTGCTGAATGGGAATGGCGCGGTCGGGCATTTTGCCCTGCTGATAGATATAGGCAAGCTGCTGCAAATAGTCCAGTTCTCGAATGCTGTCGTTTCGGGATCGCGCCAGGTTGAGCAAGTCTGTATAGGCGATCGCCGCCTTTTCGTAGTCAAACCAGGCCAGGTGCAACTGCCCCAGGGACGTCAGCACCAACTGTTCAACGGCGCTGTTGCGCTCGGCCCGCGCCTGGGTCAAGAGCTGGTCATAGAGGGCGACGGCTAGCGGCAGGGCCCGCATTTTTTCATAGCCCTGGGCGACGCTGAACAGGAGGCTGTAATCCGGCGGGGCAATCGCCTGCTGCTCTTGCTCGATTTGCTCCAGGCGGGCAGTGATGATTCGGGCATCGGTGCGGCGGTTTTCTCGCCAGGCCACCTCGCCCACCCGCCCCAACGCAGCCACCTCGTCCGCCACGCCCAGCACCCGCCGCAGCCGCAGTTCTCGATACCAGATATCAAACGCGGTGTTTGTCTGCCCTAGCGCATACCGCGCCTCGGCCTGCCGCTGCAAGTCCTCTACCCCCAGCCGTAGGAAGTAAACCTCCAGGGGGCTGAGGGGCCGATCTACGACGGGTCTTGGCAGCAGGGGATCGGGGTCTGTCATCTCTAGCGGGTTGGGCGGAGGTTGGAGCCTCTCCTCTTCCGACGACAAATTTTCGGACGGCGACGGCGCAACCGGGGGCGGCAGGGGCACGATTTGCGCCACCGTTTCCACGGTCTGAGCCGTCGTGGGCAGCGATGGCAGCGTGCCCCACAGGACTCCACAACCGACCATCAGCGCGATCGCCCTCCATTGAGTCTTGTGAGTTTTGGCTTCAGAACCAGGCATAGAAACAGGCATGATTTCACTCGTCACAGCAAAATAGAGAAAAAACCGGGCTTCCGACAGCCGCTACATCAGGTTTGTGCTGCCTTCTTTAACCTTACGCCGAAGCCAGGGGGTTTCCGCCAGACTTTTAACGCTTTGCGAGAGTTTTATCGGCATCAGGAGATTGGTGGCATCAAGGTGCATAATGGAGGATGTTTTGAGACACGACAGGTAACATTCGTAACGGTTGGTGAGGGTGTGGTTAAAGTTCTGGTAGTAGGAAACGGTGGCAGAGAACATGCAATTGCCACTTCTCTATTGCAGTCTCCCAGCGTGCAGGAGGTCGTATGCGTTCCAGGAAACGGCGGCACTGCAACCCTCCCCCGTTGCCGCAACTTGGGGCTGTCGATCAAGGATTTTGAAGGCATTGCTCGATTTGCGCTGGTCAACAACTTCAGCCTGATTGCAGTGGGGCCGGAAGTGCCCCTGGCCAATGGCATTACCGACTATTTGCAAGAGCAGGGGTTGCTGGTCTTTGGCCCAACCCGAACCGGGGCCCAGATCGAGGCTAGCAAAGCCTGGGCCAAAGACTTGATGAAAGCGGCCGGAATTCCCACCGCAGACTCCTCTGTATTTAGCGATGCCACGGCGGCGATCGCCCACGTCCGCAAACAGGGTGCGCCAATTGTGGTAAAAGCCGACGGGCTGGCAGCAGGGAAAGGCGTGACGGTGGCAATGACCGAAGCAGAAGCGATCGCCGCCATCGAAGCCGCCTTTGGGGGAGAGTTTGGCGAAGCGGGCAGCCGTGTGGTGCTGGAGGAATACCTGACGGGCCAAGAAGCCTCCGTGCTAGCGGTAACGGATGGCCTCACCATTCGCCCCTTGCTGCCCGCTCAGGATCACAAGCGCATTGGCGAGGGCGACACAGGCGAAAACACGGGCGGCATGGGAGCCTATGCCCCGGCCCCGGTGGTCACGCCAGAGCTAATGACACGCATCCAGACGGAGATTCTAGAACCGGCGATCGCCACCCTGCGCGATCGCGGCATCGACTATCGCGGCATTCTCTATGCGGGGCTGATGATTACACCCCAAGGCGATCCCAAAGTCATTGAATTTAACTGTCGCTTTGGCGATCCCGAAACCCAGGTCGTGTTGCCACTGCTCGAAACACCGCTCGACCAGCTTATGCTCGCCTGCACCCAGCAAACCCTGGCCGACTTTCCGCCGCTGCAATGGAAGCCTGGAGCCGCAGCCTGCGTTGTCGTCGCCGCTACAGGCTATCCTGGCAGCTACGAAAAGGGCAAACCCATTAGCGGCCTGGCCCAAGCCGCCGACACGGGCGCAATGGTCTTCCACGCGGGCACCCGGCTAATCGGCGATACGGTTCTCACCGACGGCGGCCGGGTGCTGGGTGTGACTGCGCTAGGAAAAACAGTCAGAGAGGCGATCGCCCTCGCCTACGAAGCCGTAGACCACATCCAGTTTGAAGGGGCTTACTATCGGCGGGATATTGGGCATCGGGTGCTGGATTGAGCGATGCCATTATGGCACTGGTCGAGCTTTGGTCGCCCTTGTTTACGATTGCGAAGGCTGCTGCGGGTCGAAATGGTCTGGTGGCAACAATTTGCGGCGATTCGCTCAGATTTTCCTGGAATTCTCTTTTCAGAAGGTGTAGTTTCAGAAGGTGTAGATTGCTGCGTGTAGGAGTGGAAGTAGATCTGTAGAAGAGTTGCTCGCTTCAGCTTAGTTTTAGGGTGATGCCTCGGCTCGTAGTCAGCGCTTCAGCGCTAAAGCGCTGACTACCAACCTAAGTTCTAGCTGTGACATAGCACTAGCTTCAAAAACGCTGTCACTCGAATTTCTGTCTAAAGTTTTAGTTAGGCTTGAGCAGTTCTACGCCATCTCGCCCGTCAATTTCTTGAAGAAAAACCTTCACTTTTTCATCCTTTGCGGTTGGCAATTCCTTACCTGTGAAGTCGGGATGAATCGGCAAATCTCGATGCCCTCGATCCACTAGCACTGCCAGCAGAATTTTTTCAGGGCGGCCGTATTCCGTTACGGCGTTCAGCGCGGCGCGAATCGTGCGACCCCGATAAATTACGTCGTCTACTAGCACGATGATCTTATCCGTCAGGTCGAAAGGAATGTCGGTCTTTTCTGGCGTTCGCAGGTCGATCTGGTCGAGGTCGTCGCGCCAGAAGGTGATGTCGAGATGCCCCACGGGAATCTTCACGCCCTCCAGCGCCTCGATTTGTCGGCCTAGCAGTTCTGCTAGCGGTACGCCCCGCGTAAAAATGCCCACCAGTACCAGCTTTGAGAGGTCGCCAGCCCGCTCCACAATCTGCGATGCAAGGCGGTTGACCGTGCGACGCACTTCATCGGGCGAGAGGATTTCAATGACTTCTGGGGGCATAGGCTGGAGCGTGAGAAAGAGTGGACAGGGGTTAGACGATAACTTAAACGATTCACTTAAACGATTGCACTGCTAAAGCCTAACTTCTGAACCCTAACCCTTGTTCTCTAAGGAGGCAAGCGGAAAGTGGGCGATCGCCCAGATCGCTCCACCTCCAAAATACCGAGCGTCGGCTCAGTCCATGACTACACCCTAACCGCTAGCGGCTATCAATCTTTGCTTCCAGAAATTCTTCGATCCCGTCGGGCAAGACGGAGAGAAAATCATAACCTGTAATACTTTCAATCGTGTCTACCGATTCGCGATAGTCGCGCCAATTTTTGTCCTTAATGCCCATGTCGTTGGGCATGATGACCGTGATGACGCGAGTATCTGTGCCAATATCTTCGAGGGTTTGCCCTGGATTCAGCACCACAGCAATTTTCCAGGTAGCAGCAGGGACAGAGATGGGGTTGCTGCTGCGACCGATGGTGGTGCGGGGGCCGTTGCGGGCTGTGCCGCCTTCGCCCGCACCGCCTGCGATGATGTAGAGCGTGTGCCCCCGGCGGGCCAGGGTGCGGCAGTAGCTTTCCAATCCTTCCCAGGGGCCCTGGTTGTTGTCGGGGGATTGGGGGATGATGTTGGTCATCCAGAAGACGGACTGGCTATCTTCGGGGCGGGCGTTGCGGTCGGCGGCGGGCAGCAGGTGTCCCCGGTCAAACCCGCTGCCAGTGTAGTCGTTGGTGGTGACGCGATACCAGCCCTGCGGCAGGGATAGATCAGGCATGAAGGGCGATCGCGGCAATCGGCCGAGCCAGCTTGCGTTAAGCTGCCAACTGACCCAATTGGCAATATTTTTACTCCGGTTATAGGAAAGGGCATATTGCGGCCGCACAATCAGGTAGTTGTTTTCTTTGCGGACTTCGGCGGTCGCTTCACTGGGGTTCCCTAGCGCCAGATGCACCGAGTCGATAGTGGGAGCAGGCAGCAGCACGTGGGCCGCCAGTTGGGCACAGCCCGCCGCCAGAGAACCTGCCAGCAAGAGGCTCAGTCCGGCACTCACGGATCGTTTAAGTCGTTTTCGAGGCTTGAAGATTGCGTTCCAATTCAGCATGGCGTTTCCCCCTTGGTTGCCCTGGTTCTGCATCCCGCCTGTATCCACGTCCTGCTTGTTTCCCTGGCTTCATAGTCCAGAATACCCAGTGCAGACGGCGGGCTAGCGTTGCAGTGGGTTTGGAGACGAGGCTGGAGCCGTGGCAACCTCCAAAGCCGTTAGGTAGGCGATCGCCTCCTCTCGGCAGGTACCGCACATCTCCTCGGATGGCTGCAAGTTGTTGCAAAAGGTAGGGCGCTCTGGCTTGCCAAACAGTTTGCAGCGGTTATCTTCGGTCAACTGTACACAGCGTACTCCGGCGGGTTTGCCGTTTGGCATACCCGGAAGGGGACTATTGATCGAAGGTGCGATGCAACAGGCACCACAGTCGGGGCGGCAGTTCATGGAATTGAGCTTGGCGGCACAGGGCTAAATGGGCCTCAGCACGGCAAGGGGGCGGGTCGGGCGCGTTGGGCGGGGGGAGCAGCGGGAGGGCAAATCGGAATTTCCAGGATGAACGTGGTGCCTTTGCCCAGTGTCGAATGGCACTCCAGCGTTCCCTGGTGCTGCTGCACGATGGTCTGATAGGCAATGGAAAGCCCCAGCCCGTAGCCCTGTCCAACGCTTTTGGTGGTGAAGAAGGGGTCAAAAATCTTGGGCTTGAGGTGGGCAGGGATGCCGGGGCCCGTGTCGGCGATCGCCACGCGCACCCAGGGGCTGCTCTAGGGGCGAGTGCCAGAAGGATTCGGTGGGTGAGGGTGATGATCCGGGGGCGATCGCCAACAGATTCCATTGCCTCCAGCGCATTTTTAATAATGTGGAAAAAGACCTGATTCAGCCGACTGGGAAAGCATTCTACAGGCGGCAATTCCCCATAGCAGCGGCAAATTTCCAGATCTTCAGGAATAGAATGCTGCAATAACTTGAGCGTGCTTTCCAGACCCTCGTGCAGATCGACGACCTTCCGATTTGCCTCATGCACCCGCGAAAAATTGCGAAGCGACAGCACAATTTCCCGAATCCGACTGGCTCCTGCCCGCATCGAGTCAAGAATCCGGGGTAAATCTTCCAGCAAAAAGTCTGGCTCAATTTCCTCCAGCAAGTCTCGCAGCTTTTCGGTGCTTTGAGGATAGCTGGCTTGATAAGCCGTCAGCAGCCGCAGCAGGTCTTTGACATAGCGCTCCACAAAGGGAATATTGCCGTAGATGAAGCTGATGGGGTTGTTGATTTCGTGGGCGATCCCCGATACCAGTTGCCCCAGGCTGGACATTTTCTCGCTCTGGATCAGATGCGCCTGGGTCTGCTGAAGATTCAGCAGGGCTTCGCTGAGGCGCTCGGCCTGGGCGGCGCTTTCCTGGGCCTGCTGGCGGGTTTTGGCATAGAGATGGGCCTGCTGGATCGAGATCGCCAGCTGGTCGGCGACGGCCTGGGCAAGCTTTTGGTCATCTCGCGTCCAGTAGCGGATATGCGAACACTGGTTTAGATACAGAATGGCCTGGAGCGTGCCATTTGCCTGCACAGGCACTACCAGTGACGACTGAATTTGGGCCAGGCGATATTCCTGATTGTCGGCTCCGATGCGGGGGTCTTGGGTGATATCCGAAATAACCACCTGCTGACGATTTTCGATGACCCAGCGAGTGATGGGGCCATCGGTGTCAAAGTCTTCAAGCGTAGATGGAAAGGGTTCGCGGCAGACCTCAAAGAGATGCTTGCGGCGAAATCCGTTGTAGTCCTCTCCGGAGTCGCCCAAAGAGTCGTGCCGGGAATCGTTTTGGAAATCGCCCAACGCATCGGCGGTATCGGCTAGCTCATCGGGCGCTTCCACCAGATGCACCAGACAGCGATCCACCTCCAGCGCGTTTAGCAGTTGGGCGATCGCCCGCTTCAGGATCTTTTTGACATCTAAACTCTGGCGCGTTTGTGCAGTAATCTGATTCACCAATTGTTCGCGCCGCGCCTGTTTTTGCAATTGGTCGTATAGCTGCGCCTGACGGATCGCCATCTCAAGCGGCTGGGCGATCGCCTGCATCAGTTCTACAGTGTCTGGCGACCAGTGCTGCCGAGTCGAGTCCAAGCAAACCAGGTAGCCCCGCGAGTGTTCCTGCCCTTCGACGGGGATCATTAGCACCGCCGCATCGCCAAACAGGGGGCCCGGCGGGTCAATGGGGCAGCTTTGCATTCCGGGTCGCAGGCCCAGCAATCTATTGGGGCGATTGCTGGCGTTGCCGGGCCGCAGGATTAGCCCGCCGTGGTCAATGGCACTGGCCAGGTCACCAAACTTCGTCAGGGGAAAATGCCCGATACCGCCAGATGGCGTGCCGTTGGATAGCGTGCTGTTGGATAGCGTGCGATTGCCCGCTTCGCATACGATCTGCACCCGCTGAATGTCTTGAAAGTACCAGAGGAACAGACAGCACTCGACGGGCAACTGCGCCACCACTTCTTCCACTGCGGTTTGCAGCACCACAGACAGTTCCAGCGAACTGCGGATGCGATCGCCAATTTGGCGCACTAGAGTGGCCTGCCGGATAAACGATGAATCGTAATGAGAAGCCTGCGGACGAAAATAGCGCAACCAGACCACGGTTTTTCAGTAAGTACAATCATTAGGGTTTGAGAAAAAGCACCCAGAAATCCTCAGCGTTGCTGCATGGCTCTCAGCAAAAACCTGGATTCAACCGTCTATAGCGTTTTTGAAGCTAGTGGGGTACGCGGATGGTCAATAATCCTTGGACTCGTTAGGGCGGCGCGTACCTCACCCCGCAAGAACATGCCGCATACAACAAAAACCCTATCTACATTAGAGGGTTTAGTCTATTGGCCAAAACCGTATTCTTACGCCTTAGTTACTACGACTCTGGCTGGAACAGTGAGGATGAACTTTCGCTCAGCGTGACTCGCCACCGCTGGATCTCAGGAGTAACCACCATCTTTTCGATGCTCACTACTCCCTGTTCCAACTGCGCCAATAACACCCGCCTAGAAAGCTCAGACTGAAAACAGACTGAAAATCAGAAACAAGTTCTCAATCCACAACCTGTCCCCCAGACTTGCCACACGGACTTGTTGCAAAGGTTGCGAAGATGGTTGGCCGATGCTTCCACAAAATTCAGTAGAACCTAGCCTGCTAGCAAGTTGATAGCAACTTGCCGTGAAAAGCATCGAGCGACAGTCTTCGATAAATTTGCCAGCGCATACTCCACAAAAGCACAGGCAACGCTGAATCTAAATCGCGTCTAAGCTTCTGGGCTACGCCAAGTGGCTGTGCCAGAAACTACCTGCTAATCAAGCCGGAACCGAGCCGGAGCCTCCGTGCGATCGCGGGATAGTGCAAACCCTGATGCATTCAATCTATCGTAGGGGGCGATCGCCTCTATGTATCTAATGTGGCAAATTTGCAAAACTTGTTGATCTAGATCACAATTTATTTAGGATTTAGATCAAGATCACTTAATAGCAGCATCATCCCAAACCTTCCGCAGAATCACGTAAAAGTAGCCGGGGCATCACCGTAAAAGTAAGAAATTCAACCGATATTGAAGGAGTAGATGTTCCCCGCTACCCCCTATGAAATCGTCCACCCCTGCACCTGACCTCTCCTCTACCCTGCTTGAGCAAGTCGTAGACCACATCTTTGCAACCCGCTGCATTTCTCGGCGCGACCAGCAGAGCTTCATGCGCGTGGCTTTGGGTGAAACGATGCTCAATCCCAAGGATCGGGCCCTGGTCGATCGGGTGTTTGAGGCACTGCGCCGGGGAATGCTGCGAGTGGTCGATTAGTCTTGGCTGGCAGTCTTGGCTGGCAGTCTTGGCTGGTCTTGTCAGCAGCTTGGCAATTCTGGCAAATCGTCCAGAGTAGACTGGGGAAAGTTTCGCTACATGACTTTCCTGCTATGCCAGAATCTGCTTCTACCTTGCTGCTGCGTCGGGGCCGGTTGCTGCATCCCGATCGCCCTGCTGAGCTTGTTGATATTGCGATTGAAAACGGACACATTGCGGCGATCGCCCCCCAACTCCCGCCTGCTGCTTCGCATCAAACAGAGCTAGAGCTACAGGAGCAGATTGTCAGTCCGCCCTTTGTAGAGTCGCACATTCATCTGGACTCGGCGATGACCGTGGGCGAACCCCGGTGGAACCAGAGTGGCACGTTGTTCGAGGGCATTGAAATTTGGCGAGAACGAAAGCAATCGCTGACGCTGGAGGATGTGACCGAGCGGGCGATCGCCACTCTGAAGCAGCAGGCTCAGCAGGGTGTGCTGTTTGTCCGCAGCCACGCTGACGTCAGTGAACCCACGCTGACGGCGCTGAAGGGATTGTTGGCAGCCCGCGAAGCGGTGAAGGACTGGACTACGCTGCAAGTGGTCGCCTTTCCGCAGGATGGGCTATACGGCAGCCCGAAAACCGAGACGCTGATGGAAGAAGCGCTGCGGATGGGTGCGGATGTCGTCGGCGGCATTCCTCACTACGAGCTCACGCGAGAAGACGGCGTACAGTCAATTCACAAGATTTTTGAACTGGCCGCCCAATATGACCGGCTGATCGACGTACATTGCGACGAAATCGACGATGAGCAATCCCGCTTCTTGGAAGTGATTGTGGCCAATGCGATTCGCACGGGCATGGGCGATCGCGTGACAGCCAGCCACACCACTGCGTTCCACTCCTACAGCAATGCCTATGCCTTTAAGCTGATGGGCTTCTTGCAGCGGACGTGCATCAACTTCGTCGCCAACCCGCTGATTAACATCACCTTGCAGGGACGCGCCGACACCTATCCCAAGCGGCGCGGCGTGACGCGAGTTAAGGAACTCTGGCAGCAGGGGCAAAACGTCAGCCTAGGTCATGACTGCGTGCAAGACCCGTGGTATCCCCTCGGCACGGGCAACATGCTCGATGTGGCCAGCATGGCCGTTCACGTTTGCCAGATGACGGGCGTGCCGGAGATTGATGCCTGCTACAACATGGTGACGTGGAACGGCGCAAAGACGCTGCATGTGGAAGATCAGTACGGCATTGCGGTGGGCAAGCCCGCCAACCTGATTGTGCTGGATGCGGGCGATCGCTACGATGCCATCCGCCGCCGCGCCACAGTTCGCTATGTCATCTCGCGGGGCAAGCTGATCGCCCAAACCGAACCACCAAAACCAGCGTGGCATCTGTAGTTGGCCCACAAGTTGGTACACATCCTGGGCAAAGCTCATGGCAAAAACTCATGGGAAAATCTGAGAAAAATCTTTGAAAAGTGCCAAAAAGTGCCAAGAATGCGAAGTTTAAGTGCCAAGTTTAAGTGGACGGGCGGGAATGATCACCATGAAAATTCCTGAGAAAATTCCTGATAGGTTCGCCTTGATTCACCCAATTTGCCCAACTTGTAAGAATTGCTCTCGTCGAACTGAGTTTAGGGTGTCAAGATCGTAAAACAGGATGGATTACAGGATGGATTGTGGAACGCTACGGTGAAACCCATGTCAGATCAACGCCGCTCGATCGCCCAGCACTTTCACGATCGCACCAAATATGATCCCACGACGCTGGCCAGCAAGACCCAGCAGTTGGATTGGCGCAACCAGCCTGTTCCCTTTAAGGAATACAAAATCGGCACAGCCTATGACCTGAAACCCTACCTCAACGCCGAACCCGCGCTAGACAATGGAGACAAGCAGTGGCAGCGGCTGGCTCGCTTCCTGTTTTGCAGCTACGGGCTGACGGTGAAAATGACCATGCTGAACGGCGAAGCGGTCTATCTGCGGGCGGCTCCGTCGGCGGGCGGGCTATACCCAGCCGAGGTTTACCTGATTTCGCGAGGCACGCCCCAACTTCCCGCAGGGCTGTATCATTACCAGACCCAGACCAATTCGCTGCTGCACTTTTGGGAAACAGAGGCTTGGAAGCCGCTTCAGGAAGCCTGTTTCTGGCATCCGGCGCTGGACGCAACGCAGATGGCGCTGGTGATGACGGTGGTGTTTGGACGATCGGCCTGGCGCTATCAAGACCGTGCCTATCGCCGGATTTTTTTGGATGCGGGGCATTTGTTAGGAAATATTGAGCTGGCGGCCGCAATCAACGACTATCGTCCCCACCTGATTGGCGGCTTTCGCGATGAGGCGGTGAACCAGTTGATGTATCTAGACGCGGCGCAGGAAGGGGCGATCGCCGTCATCCCCCTAGCCGACCTGTGGGATATCGACCAAAACCTGCCACCTACCTCGACGGCGCTCCCCTCCGCCATCCAGACCGACTATCCCAACCTTCCCGACGGCAAGCTGCTCAGCTATATGCACCAGGTCACGCAGATCAGCGGCGATCCTGTCTCCGACCGTCTGCCCTCTGCCCGCGCCGACAGCGATCCAGATCAATACAACTTTCCGTTTTGCCTGAAGGTGTCGATGGAAAGCGGGGCGATCGCCTGGGGCGACCATCTGGCAGAGCTAGAAAAGACCATGCTCAAGCGTCGCTCCACCCGCGCCTACAGCGGAGCCGATCTGACCCTGGAAGAACTGCGCCTGCTATTAGATTTTACCTATCAGCCCGCTCACTACCTAGATCAGGGACTCGACCAATCGCCCGACTATTTCGACCTCAGCCTAATCGAAACCTTCATTGCGATTTCCGGCGTGGAAGGACTGGAAGAGGGTTGCTACTACTACGCACCCAAGGCCCAGGAGCTTCGCCAGATCCGCTTCAAAAACTTTCGGCGAGAGCTACACGCCCTTTGTCTGGGGCAAGACCTGGGACGCGATGCAGCGGCGGTCTTGTTTCACACAGCAGACTTGCAGCGGGCGGTTGCCCAGTATGGCGATCGCGCCTATCGCTACCTGCACATGGATGCCGGACACTTAGGACAGCGCCTCAATCTAGCGGCCGTGCGATTAGGCCTAGGAGTCAGCGGCATTGGCGGATTTTTTGATGATCAGGTGAACGAGGTGCTGGGCATTCCCCCTGATGAGGCAGTGCTATACATTACGACGCTCGGCCGCGGTCGGGCCAGCGAGTAATCTGGCTTGTCTACTGGGGCTATCCCAAAATGCTTTTGCAGGGTGAGCCTTGGCATAGTAGAATAAGAGACTGGACTGCGGCAAGTTTTTGTGAATTACCCCAGGAGCAAATAGTTCAAGCATGGTTAAGCTGCGTTTAAAGCGGTACGGCAAAAAGTTTGAGGCGAGCTACCGGATCGTTGCGGTGAAGAGTACGTCTCGTCGCGATGGTCGCCCGCTAGAAGAGTTGGGCTTTTACAATCCCCGGAGCGACGAAGTAAAGCTCAATGTGCCTGCTATCATCAAGCGCCTGAAAGAGGGCGCTCAGCCGACGGATACCGTCCGCCATATCCTCGAAAAACAAAACGTTTTTGAACAGCTTAAGGCTCAGTGAGGTCGTGTCCGACGCAACTGCTCCCGATTTGCCAGATTCTGCTGCGACTCCTGATTATGTGGGTGTCGTGAGGTTTTTGCTAGAGCCATTTTTGGAATCGCCAGCATCGCTAAAGGTCGATTGTGAGGTGCTGCCTCGCAACTCTAGAGTCTTGGTGCGTGTCGCGTTTGACGGCGAAGATCGGGGGCGGGTGTATGGTCGCGGCGGACGGAATATTCAAGCCATTCGGACGGTGTTGCAGGGAATTGCGCGAGCCTCTGGCTACTCTCTTCATCTGGATGTGTTTGGCGGGCAGCCTGCGGGTCGAGACGAAGGTGGGCGAGAAGCTCCGTCTGACCGTCGTTCTGGCTCTGCCAAGCCGATGCCCCGTCGATCGCGCCCTCGATAATGCCCGATATTGTCCGAATATTGCCTGAGATTGCCCAACAATGCTCGACGCTGCGCCTTCAAATTGCTTCAAATTTTAAGGCGCGTTTTGAGTTTTGAGCCTAACTTCTTGAGTTTTGAGCCTAACTTCAATCCTCTCGCTTTCGCCTATGCCCTTCTATCCTGACCCGCTGCATGGGTAATTCTGCCATCGTTCCGTTTCCCAGCCCCGAAAGCGCGATCGCCCTTGCAGGCTACCAGGAAGAAAACCTGAAACTGCTGGCTCGTCAGACCGGGGCAACGGTTGTGATGCGGGGACAGGAGCTCCTGATTTCAGGAACCGAGGGCCAGGTTGAACTGTGCAAAAAACTCGTGCGATCGCTCGAACCTTACTGGGGAGCAGGAAAAGCCGTCACTCTAGCAGACATTTTCACCGCGCGTCAGGCGCTCGACACTCGTCGGCAGGGGGATTTAGAGGAACTCCAGCGAGACGTGCTGGCCCGCACGCGCCGGGGTGACGAGATTCGCGCCAAAACGTTTCGCCAGCTGCAATACGTCCAGGCTATTCGCACCCATGACCTGACCTTTTGCATTGGCCCAGCGGGAACCGGGAAGACGTTTTTGGCGGCAGTGCTAGCGGTGCAGGCGCTGTTGTCCAATCAGGTGGAGCGGCTGATTCTCACCCGCCCAGCGGTCGAGGCCGGAGAGCGGCTCGGCTTTTTGCCGGGCGACTTGCAGCAAAAAATTGACCCATACCTGCGTCCGCTTTACGACGCGCTGTATGAACTCATCGACCCCGAAAAAATTGCCGGACTAATGGAACGCGGCGTGATCGAGGTGGCGCCCCTGGCCTACATGCGCGGGCGTACGCTAAACAATGCCTTTATCATCCTCGACGAAGCGCAAAATACCACGCCAGCTCAAATGAAAATGGTGCTGACCCGGCTGGGCTTTCGTTCCAAGATGGTGGTCACGGGCGACGTAACGCAGACCGATTTGCCCGTAAACCAGCAGTCTGGATTGGCGATCGCCGAAAAAATTCTGCGCCATGTCGAAGGCATCGCCTTTTGCAATCTTTCCAAGGCGGACGTGGTGCGCCATCCCCTAGTGCAGCGGATTGTGGCAGCTTACGAGCAGCATGAAGGGTAGTGGAGCCTTAAGGTGATGGCGGGTTGACGTACCCCATCGCACTCTATGACTCCGGCTCCTTTCGCGCCCGCTTCGCCTGAATCTTCCGCAGTTCTGCCAAGGTAGCCGCTGGATCTGGCAGAGCCTCGGTCTGGGGCTGGGGCGACTGGCTTAGGTTGAGCGGCGGCTGGGTGGCGGCGGGCAGCGTGGGCTGGGCGATGGGAACGGGCGAAAAGGCTTTTTCTGGCAAGGAATGTTCTAGAGGCGAGAGAAACGCGACGGGCAATGCCGGGTTGGGCGCGTAGGGAGCAATCACGTGCGGGTTGGCAGGGCCATTTTGAGTCTTGGGGTTTGGGGAACGAGAGGGCGATCGCCCCTCAATTCGAGCGGCCCGCTGGCTCTGCGCTCTGGACTGGGCATGAACGCGCAGATAGCTTAGGTAATCCTGCGATTGGGGCGCTTGCGGAACTTGCGGCGATTGAGAACCCGGAGCGTGGCTGGCAGGGGGCGTGGATGCAGACTCGGCGTTTGCAGTGGAAAGGGCTGCATCCATCCAGGGCTGGCGGCTGGGCAGGGGTGGCAAACGCGCTGGGTCTTGGATAGAGTCGGATGCAAGGGTGGCGATCGCCTCCAGTTCAGCCGCGATGGTGCTTTTGGTGGGCGATCGCAGTTTTCTGCGCCCTATTGGCTGAGACAGCGACTGGGGCTGCTGAAACCGCCGCGACAGCAGCAGACAGCATCCCGCACAACTCACCGCCAGAAGCCCAAAAGAAACGGCTGGAGACGCAGGTTTTTGCCGATCGAGCCGAGTCGCCCGCAGCACGGCTTCTACCCCAGTCGGGTCGGGCTGCTCCTGCTGGGACGACAGTTCTGGATTCATGAGGCCCGTGACGGCAATGCCAGCACAGAGCAGCGTGATCACCCAGACCCCGCTCCAGAAGATCGTGGGATGCTGATTCAACAACTTCCCCAAAAATCGGACAGGGGGTAGCGCAAGCACCGCAGAATTTCCTGAACGGGACGCTGGGGGGAATAGCGGCAAGGTCGGGTCGGGCGGCTGCACTGCACTCGCGTCTTCGGTGTTCGGGGCTTCGGACTGGGGTGGGTCAATCGCCGCAGCGCCAGCAGACCACCCGACCGCAGGCCACTCCGGAGCCGAGGAATTCAGAAACCCTGAATCTGCGGTTTGTCCGTTGCCGATTTGCCCGTCATGACCGTCTTCAGGCTGTTCTGCAAATTGTTCTGCAAATTGTTCTGCAAATTGTTCTGCAAATTGTGCCTCGAATTGTGCCTCGAATTGTGCTTCAGGTTGTGCTGCAAACTCTGGCGCTGCTGAGCCATGCGGAACCCTATTCATAGCTGTTGCGGAGCGCTACCGCTCTGTGGGGGAAATCTGCCTGCGGCAAACGCTATACAGGCGTATTGATTACCCGCTATTTTAAGCGCATCCCGCAAATCTCAACAGCAATTTTGCTCTGGCTTCTGCGTTTGCGATAGGGAGCCAGCAGAGGGACGAGAGGCGCAACACTCGTTCAAACCCAGACACGTTAGGCAATAAAACTTAAACCTTGATCTCGCCAGATGGCTACGTGGGAGTAGTACGCTGAAAATCAAACTATGAAAAGTCATTTCTCCTGCGCCCAAAAGGGTCGGCCCTGACCGCTCACGCTGGGACTGCATCTGTAGAGATGGCCTCCAGGATGATTAATCAGCTAAGGAAAAGCACTCATGGTTGAACGCGGTTCAAAAGTTCGGATTCTCCGCAAAGAATCTTATTGGTACAACGATGTCGGCACGGTTGCCTCGGTCGATCAGAGCGGCATCAAGTACCCGGTGATCGTCCGGTTTGACAAGGTGAATTACAACGGCTATAGCGGTAGTGCTGGCGGTGTGAACACCAACAACTTCGCCCTCAGTGAGCTAGAAGAAGTTGCGCCTGCGCCCAAGTCTGCTAAGACGAAGATAACTGCGGCTCCTGCCAAAGCGCCCGAGCCAACCGAGGCAGCGCCCAAGTCTGAAGGTGAGAGTACGTCCTGATGCAGCATTTTCTCGTGGGGTGAGGTACGCACAGCTTCAATGAAGCAAGCGCTTTTTGACTATCCACGTACCTCACTAGCTTCAAAAACGCTGTAGCTAGGTGCGTCTTGAACAAGTCCTAAACCAAAAGAATGTTTCGGGTTTCTGAGAGAGATTGGATTGCCAACTAGGTTGCCAGTCTCTCTTGGAAGCCCGAATTTGTAGCAAGGCATTCTACCTTGTGCCCTACTTTTTTCGTCAGAGTTCGTTAGAGTTTGAAGTTGGGTGCGATCGCCTTTTTCTCGCCCTTTTCGATGTTCTAGCGAGCATCGCCAAGGTCTCTCATGCCCGAACTCCCCGAAGTTGAGACAGTCCGCCGAGGGCTAAACCAAACGACCCTGAGCCAGCCCATTGTCGGGGCGGATGTGCTACTCGATCGCATGATCGCCTACCCCACTTCATCCGCCGCGTTCGTTACAGGGCTGCGGGGGCTGGCGATCGCCCAGTGGCGGCGGCGCGGCAAGTATTTGCTGGCAGAACTGGTAGACACAGCACACCAGCCCGCTGGCTATCTCGGTGTGCATCTACGGATGACGGGGCAGTTGCTCTGGGTGGCGCAGGATGCTCTATTGCAAAAGCACTGTCGAGTGCGGCTGTTTTTTCCGGAGAACCGAGAACTGCGGTTTGTAGATCAGCGCACCTTTGGGCAACTGTGGTGGGTTCCGGGCGATCGCCCGCCGGAATCCGTCATCACCGGTCTACAGTCCCTTGGCCCAGAACCACTTTCGGATGAGTTCTCTGTGGATTATTTGGCCCGGTGGCTGCGCGGCCGCCAGCGCCCCATCAAAAATGCGCTGCTAGATCAGTCTTTGGTGGCAGGCATTGGCAACATTTATGCCGACGAAGCCCTATTCCTCAGCGGCATTCGCCCGCAGACCCTCTGCACCCGACTGAAGCCAAAACAAGTTCAGCGGCTTCACCATGCCATTCGAGACGTGCTGCAAACAGCGATCGCCAACAATGGCACCACCTTTAGCGACTTTCGCGACGTGCAGGGCATCAACGGCAACTACGGCGGCGTGGCCTGGGTCTACAACCGCGACGGCGAACCCTGCCGCGTATGTAGCGCCCCAATCCTGCGGCTCAAGATGGCCGGGCGGTCGGCGCACTATTGCAAGAGGTGTCAGCGCTGAACCGGTCACTCGCTCAGCGCTTCAAACAAATCAGACAGCACGACGTTGGAAAATAAGAAACCCTCTGGGTCAGTCAGGCGAATGTGAGAGGACGTTTGCTCGACCCAGCCGCGCTGGGCGTGGGGTTGCAGACCGGCGAGAATGCGAGCGATCGCCCCCTTGCCAAACTCCAGTTCTAGCCTGGGCAAATCCAGCCCGTCGGCCAGCCGCAGCCCCAGCATCAGCGTGTCGAGCAGGCGTTCCTGGGGGGGCGTGGTGGGATGCGCCAGCCTGCCGCCTGCGGACTCCAGCGTTTCCAGCCAATGGAAATATTCGCGGCGGGTGCGGGGGCGGCTAAAGCGTTGGTGGTCTACGTAGCTGGCCGCACCCATGCCAAAGCCATAGTAGGGGCGATTTTCCCAGTAAACCCGGTTGTGGCGGCACTGATAGCCAGAGCGGGCGTAGTTCGAGATTTCGTAGTGCTGGAAGCCGCGCTGAGTCAAAACCTGCTGGGCGAGGCGATACATCTGGGCAGTGGACTCGTCGGAGGGGAGGGGCGCTTCGCCAGGCCGATAGCGTTGGGCAAAGGCGGTGCCCGGTTCCACGGTGAGGTCGTAGATCGACAGGTGGGCGGGGTCGAGGGCGATCGCCCGATCCAGATTTTCCTGCCAGCGCTCTAGCGTCAGGTGTGGCAGTCCCGAAATCAGATCAAGGCTGTAGTTGTCTAGCCCAGCGCGGCGAATCAGGTCTATTGCCAGGGGAATATCCTCTGGTCGGTGGGTGCGGCCGCAGGCTTGCAGCGAGTCTGCCTGAAACGACTGCACACCCAGGCTTATACGATTGACCCCAGCGGCGACGTACCCCCGGACATGGCTGAGGTCAAAGGTTCCAGGGTCTATTTCCATTGAAATTTCTGCATTTGCAGCGATGCCGAAGTGCTGGTCAAGCCTGCTCAGCAGCCGATCGACCTGCGCCACTGACAGCAGCGAGGGCGTGCCGCCGCCAAAGAAGACGGTTTCTAGCGGCGATCGCCCCTGTCGCTCAGTCATCAGGATTTCTCGCTCCAGCGCCTCGACATACTGGGCAATGGTTCCCGATGTTTCACCACGAGCGCGATCGCCCACCACTGAAATCGGAAAATCGCAATAAAAACAGCGGCGGCGGCAAAAAGGAATATGCAAATAGGCCGCCGTTGGACATTGAGCCTTCCGCTCATCTTTGGAGGCGGCAGGCAGAACTGTTGAGATCTGTGGGGCTACCATCGCTAGAGGAACCGTCCAGTGTAAAATCGGGCGATATAATGAACCTGTGCGCTGATGCACTAACCCACTGCATCGAGCTTGGGTTATGTCTGGGCTAGCTAGCTCGATGAATCTATGGCTTGGGATCGCCCGTCAGCGCCCATTCCCGCTTCACTCGCACGCCACTCATAACGCTTTCGTAATCGCACGCTTTCGTGACCGCGACCCCTGACCTCGCCACAGACTCTCCAGCACTTAACTGGAACCTATGCTTGACGCAATTATTATTCTTTCATTCATTGTAGCGGGCGCGGGGATCGGCTATTTCAGCGTTGATTTGCTGCCGATGGACGCGCTCGATCAGGTGACAAATCGCGAAGGGTTGAGCCTGGTGACGGGCGGCTTTGGCGGGCTGTTGGGGCTGGCGCTGGGGCTAGTGGCACAGACCTCCTATCGGCGCGTCGAGCGGCAGGTACGCGAAATGCCAGTAGATATGCTGCTCAGCCGCTCGGTGGGGCTGGTGCTGGGGCTGCTGGTCGCCAATCTGCTGCTGGCTCCGATTTTTCTGCTGCCCATTCCGAACGAATTTGCTTTTATCAAGCCATTGGCCGCGATTTTGGGCAGCGTGATTTTTGCCTTTTCTGGGGTGAATCTAGCGGATGCTCACGGGCGATCGCTCCTCCGCCTGATCAATCCCAACAGTGTCGAAACGCTGCTGGTGGCCGAGGGCACGCTCAAGCCCGCCGCCGCCAAGGTACTGGATACAAGCTGCATCATCGACGGTCGCATCGAAGACATCCTGGCGACAGGCTTTATCGAAGGGCAAATTCTGGTGCCGCAGTTTGTGCTGCAAGAGCTTCAGCAGGTGGCAGATGCCTCCAGCGACCAAAAGCGGGTGCGCGGGCGGCGCGGACTGGATATTCTCAACCGCATCAAGGAAGCCTATCCCGACCGCATCGCCATCCACCCAGCCGACTATGACGATATTCCCACGGTCGATGCCAAGCTCGTGCGGCTGGCACAAGACATCAACGGAATGCTGCTGACCAACGACTACAACCTCAACAAGGTCGCGAGTTTGCAGCAGGTGCCTGTGCTGAATATCAACGACCTGGCGCAGGCCATCCGGCCGACCTATCTGCCCGGAGACACCTTCGACCTGAAGATTTTGAAGCAGGGCAAGGAACCCGCACAGGGCGTAGGCTACCTCAACGACGGCACGATGGTCGTGGTGGAGGAAGGGGGCGACTATATTGGCGATGAGATCTGTGTGCTGGTGACGGGGGCGCTGCAAACGTCGGCAGGGCGCATGATCTTTGCCCGGCCGGAGCAATCTTCGGCGGTGCCACGCGGATAGCACAGGGCGAAAGTTTCGCTGCAAGTCTTGCTGTCAAAGGTTGATCTAGTGAGTGAATAATGGCAAAAGATCGAGCGGCTGGGTCGTCGCCAAGAGGCCCGTCCGGAAACAGTCTGGCGAGCTTTTTGGGCGATCGCACGGATGAATGGCAGCCGCAGCTTGCGGCCGTGGCCCGCCGCTTTAACCAGGACTATCAGCGGGAGCCGTTTGACCTACCCGCCGAAGTCACCGAAATGCCGATTTATCAAGAATGGCAGGCGGGTCTGCTCACCCCAAAAATCGCCTCGCCCTTCTGGGAAATTGCCCAGCCCAAAAAGCAGCAGCGCTGCCTGGATATTGGCTGTGGCGTGAGCTTTTTGATTTATCCCTGGCGCGATTGGGACGCAGTATTCTACGGGCAGGAAATCAGCCAGGTCGCCCGCGACACGCTGAACGCCCGCGGCCCCCAGCTCAACTCCAAACTCTTCAAGGGCGTGCAGCCTGGCCCGGCGCACCAGCTCCAATACGAAGCGGATCAGTTTGATTTGGCGATCGCCACCGGGTTTAGCTGCTATTATCCGCTGAACTATTGGAAAGCCGTGCTGACCGAGGTGCAGCGCGTCCTCAAACCCGGCGGTATGTTCGTCTTCGACGTAATCGACCCAGACTCGCCCCTCGCTGAAAACTGGGCAATTTTGGAAACCTATCTCGGCGCGGAGGTATTTTTGGAGCCGCTCAGCGCGTGGCAAGATTTGCTCAAGGCGCAAAAAGCACAGGTGATGAAAAAACAACCCGGTGAACTATTTCATCTCTATCGAGTCAAGTTTGGCTAAGGGTTTGGATTGAAGCCGTGCAAAAACGGAGGAGTTTTCGTATGATAGCAGTGATTGCTATAATGAGATTGGTTTTTTATATCTAAAAATTCATAAAGATAAGTTATACTGATAGAAAAACAAAGAAACTTCAGGAAGGGGGTTTCACCCCTCATCCTCTAGATGGCATAATGTGATAAGTAGATGCACCCTGATGGTTGGGAGGGCTACCCATAGTCCCTCCCTTTTCTTGTTTTTTTGTTTTTGCCCCTGAAGCCCCTTGCCGCGAAGCCCTGACCCGACCAGCAAGACATACTCATACCGAGTTCGATTTAGCTAGAATAGAGGCAAGTCGATACAGAGGTTAAAAAAGGTTAACGCAATGGTCAAAATTGTGGGTATTGCTGGGAGTCTGCGTCCAGGTTCCTATAGTCACAAAGCGCTGGCGATCGCCGCTGAGCGAGTCCGGGCGCTGGGAGCCGAGGTAGAAATTCTGGATCTGCGATCGCTCCATCTCCCCTTTTGCGATGGCGGCGACGACTATTCCGACTATCCCGATGTAGCCCGCTTGCAGCAAGCGTTTCGTCAAGCAGACGGCATCATCCTGGCAACCCCGGAATATCACGGCAGCGTCAGCGGCGTGCTGAAAAATGCCCTCGACCTGATGGGCTTTGAAGAATTTACCGACAAGGTAGTGGGCAACATCAGCGTCCTGGGTGGACAGCCCAACAGCAATGCGCTGAACGACCTGCGAACCATCCTGCGCTGGGTTCACGCCTGGGTGATTCCAGAGCAAGTGGCGATCGGGCAAGCCTGGAAAGCATTTGATGCCAACGGCAGCCTGACGGACGAATCCCTCTCCAAGCGCTTTGATGCCTTTGCCAAAAGCCTGGTTGAAAACACCCGCAAGCTGCGCTCCGTCGCTGTCTCGGTTTGAGCAATCGGGGTTGAGGGGTTAGGCTGTGGAACAACGGCTGACCCCTGACCCTCGGAACTCATCTATGCCTCACTACTGTTGGAAAAGTACTCTGACACTCTGAAGGTCGGCGTGGCTTCCAGTTGCTTCATCATGGAGCGAGTAATCAGCTTGCCCTCCTCTACCAGCACTTGACCCGTGATGGGGTGCAGTAGGTTTTGTTCTGCCCGCCGCCCGATCAAAACCTCAATGTCTTGCAGCGAGTTGATGTACATCCCGGCCGGTAGCTCGACAGTGACCCCGTTGCCCTGGACGCGGGCCTGGCAGGCAAGCCGGGAGTTTGGGCGGCAGGTGGTAATGACTTCCAGGGTCCGCTGTTCTCGGCGGTTGATCGGCGAGAGTTGGTTCATGCCTTCGGTGACATAGACATGGCAGGTGGCGCACATGCCCCGTCCGCCGCATTCGCGTAAGACATCCAGATCTTTGTTAATTAAAACAGAGAGCAAGTTGCCGTTGGTTTCGACTGAGGTTTCTTGAGCAATCGGTTCCAGGCGGACAGTTTTAGCCATGACGGGTTCTCCAGAGGTTAGCTATCAAAACGGGAAGCAGAGGAAAAAAGTACACAGAATTAAGGGGGCTACGCTGAGGCAGGCATCGCCCTGAGTCGGGAAAATAAGGGCGATCGCCCTCTCAAACCGCATCTCCTCAATGGGACGCTAGCGCCAAAAACGCCTTTTGGCGAACGTCTAACACGCCCTGATCTAACAACGTTGAAAAGTCGCGAATCACACGAGAACATCGCTGGATAAAGGCATTAATCCATTCCTGAAATCCCTGCTGCTGCTCGTTGCTGAGGGTCTGCGATAGGGCGCTTGGCACATCGCCGGTATAGGTGATTCGGGCAGCGCGATCGATTTCAAAATTGTTGAGCCACTCCATCACCGGACGGCTCGATCGCCAGTAGTTGGCTACCACCGTCGGCCCCAGATAGTGCGTGGTGAACTGGCTGATTTGATTTACCGCAGTCAGCAGTTCCTTGAGCGTAGGCGCAGGCGCATCGGGGGGCAACGCCGCAGCATCCGCAGTATCTTCAGAAACAGACGAAGACAAGAGCGGATCGAGGGCAATAGACTCTGAAGAAACAGGTGGGGCCGTGGGGACGGCCTCAGGCTGGGCGGGGAGCGGAGCGGGCCTGTGCCAAGGGGCAGAGGGAATGGTGGTGGAGGGCCCAGTAGGGCCAGTGGACTGCCAGTAGTTTTGGTTTGATAGGGAGAGATTTCCAGCAAGCAAGCGAAAGGTGGCGATCGCATTGGTCAGATCATGCTTTAGCTCTGCCCGCAGTTGATGAATGAGCGGCGCGTAGGTTGCCAGGACTAGCTCACCAGTCGCCAGCACCAGCAAAATCATGCCGTGATCAAATTTGTAGATATAGGCACGATGCCCGCTAAACTGAAATTCAAAATACTCAAATCCAGGGGGTGTCGTTTGCACGACCTGCTGAATCCCCTGGGCTAGCGCCTCTTTCTGCTGAAAGTTGAGGGTTTGATCAACCCCAAAAAAGTAGGGTCGCGATCGCCCATCCATCAGGGCAATCCCAGCGACGCCGGGTTGATTTAGAAACTCCTGGACGACCTCCCGCTTCATAAGTTGCTCTAATGCTGCTCTAATACTAAAGGATTCCTAAAGTGGCGCTCTCAGGCAGCGCAGGTCATTAAATCGATACGTTAAGGTTCATTAAAAAAATCCAGCCTGATTTAGCTTGCCTCAATTTGCCCAACTTTTTCGCCTTTTTCTCACAGGATGTTGTTTACTGAATGTTTATCTACACCGATGCACTAGAAAGGGACATTCTGTAGTCCAATGATGTCAGGTGTAGTCAAATGCCCAACTCCCACGCTCCACGCTGAGGCTATCTGGCTGCGGCCAGGGGCTAGAGGGTTTGTCACTCCGGGAGCCAGACACGCTGGCAAAAATCAAGATTTTCAAGATTTTGAGGAATGCGGTCGGTTGGATTACGTTGCAGGATTGATTAATAAGCAAGGCAATGCTGCACGGCTGAGAGGTTGATGTTTGAGACGGTCGATCATTTTTTCATGCTTCAGGTTCATACTCCCGGTTCATTCTGTTGTTAGGCTTAGCAGTCATGGCTGACCTTCCTTTCACACTGGATCAGTTACGGATTCTCAAGGCGATCGCCGCCGAGGGAAGCTTCAAACGAGCGGCCGACAGCCTCTATGTGTCGCAGCCTGCCGTCAGCTTGCAGGTACAAAACCTGGAGCGCCAGTTGGATGTACCGCTGTTTGACCGGGGCGGGCGGCGGGCCCAGCTTACAGAGGCGGGGCATCTGCTGCTGAGCTATGGCGATCGCATTTTGTCCCTTTGTGAAGAAACCTGCCGCGCCATCGAAGACCTGCAAAACCTCCAGGGCGGGACGCTGATTGTAGGGGCCAGCCAGACCACCGGAACCTACCTGCTGCCCCGGATGATCGGCGTGTTTCGCAAGCAGTATCCCGAAGTCGCTGTCCAGCTTCACGTCCATTCCACCCGGCGCACGGCCTGGAGCGTCGCCAACGGGCAGATCGACCTAGCGATTATCGGCGGAGAAGTGCCTCCCGAATTACAGGAATCTTTAGAAATTATTCCCTATGCCGAAGACGAACTAGCACTCATCCTGCCCGCCTATCACCCGCTGGCTCGCCAAGGCATCGTGCAAAAAGACGACCTCTACAAGCTCCAGTTCATCACCCTTGATTCACAATCCACCATCCGCAAGGTGATTGATCAGGTTCTCACGCGCAGCGGCATCGAAACGCGCCGTTTGAAAGTAGAAATGGAGCTAAACTCCATCGAAGCTATCAAAAACGCCGTGCAGTCGGGGCTGGGCGCTGCCTTTGTGTCCATTTCCGCCATCGAAAAAGAGCTGCAAATGGATGTGCTAAAGCGCACCCGCATCGAAGATGTGGTGGTGAATCGGATGCTGTCGGTGATTGTGAACCCCAACCGCTATCGCTCCAAGGCGGCCCAGGCCTTTATCGAAGAAGTGTTGCCTCAGTTTTCCACCCATGTTTCGACTCCTGCCCACGATGGTCATGGGTCGATGGCGGCAGCCGTTTTGCCCGTCGAAACCTGAGCATGTGGTGAGGGATAGCAATCGTTTGGTGGGCGGCCCGTCAAGGTTTGGTTTAACCTATACGGGTTAACCTATAGCTGTAGGGTTCGCGTGTGTCCACCCTTGTCAGCTAGCCGCGCCGTATGGAAGTTTATTGCACCCGTTTTGGCTGTCCCCGCCCACAAAATCACTTTGCCGATCTGGACGATTCATCAACCCTGCGGACAGTGCAGCAAAAGTTCTGCACCACTTGCGGGATGCCGTTGCTGTTGCAGGGGAGATACATCCCGCAAAAACTGCTGGGGAAGGGCGGCTTTGGGGCAGCGTTTTTGGCGCGCGATCGCTACACGCCCGCCATGCGCCAGTGTGTGGTGAAACAGTTTCAGCCGTCGGGCGACCTCAGCCCCAACCAGCTCCAGGTCGCGCAGACGCTATTCCAGCGCGAGGCGGAGGTGCTGGAGCAGCTAGGCAGCAACCATCCCCAAATTCCCAACTTGCTTGCCTTTTTTGAACTGGAAGTGCCCAGCCTGGTTCCAGGAAGGACGGATCGGTTCTTCTATCTGGTGCAGGAATTTATCGATGGCAAAGATTTAGAGCAAGAACTGGAACAACGGGGGGCGTTTTCGGAGTCTGAAGTGCTGGAGGTGTTAGAGGAAGTCCTCAAGGTGCTTGACTACGTTCACGCCAACGGCTCAATCCACCGCGATATCAAGCTGTCGAACATCATGCGGCGGCGGGATGGGCGGCTGTTTTTGCTGGACTTTGGCGCAGTGAAGCAGGTGACAGCGGCCGCAGTCAGCACAGGCGGCAGGGCTTCTACAGGGATTTACTCGATGGGATTTGCGCCGCCGGAGCAGATGCGGGGTGACCAGGTGTATCCGGCGACGGATTTGTATGCGCTGGCGGTGACCTGTATTACGCTGCTGACGGGCAAACAGCCCAACGAACTCTACGATGCCTATAGCAATCACTGGAACTGGCGATCGCACTTGTCTACACCGGTGAGCGATCGCCTAGCGGACGTACTGAACAAAATGCTGCTGCCCACGCCCAGCCAGCGATTTCAGTCGGCCCAGGAGGTGCGGGAGGCGCTGCGGGCAGTATCGCCAGCGTCCCATCCTGGGCAGCCCGCCCACGCTGGTCAGGGTTTCCCAGTTACCAGTGCGCCTTTGGCGACCGGGACGGGTGCAACGTCTCTGCAATCGGCCCCGGCCGCCCAACCTGCGCCTGTTTCCTCGGCACCTGCTGCGTCGCCGCCCGCCGCTGTTTCCCCTTCCACACCAACGGTTGCACCCTTTTCGCTAATGGAGTTTTTGGGTGGGGCGCTGTTTACGGGCTTTGAGGGCGGACTAGTGGCGATCGCCCTGCTTAGCTTGCTGGGGACGACGATTGTCAGTCCGGTGTTTTGGGTGCCGCTGTTGGGAATCGTGATAGGGCTGATTTTTGCCCAGTCGCGCCGCTGGATCGAGCGCAACGATTTATTAATCATTGCAGGCATCACCCTGGCGCTGGTGGCGTTTACACCCCTGAGGAGGGGGCTGGCGATCATTGCCACGCCATCGCTGCCCAATATTTTTATGTTGGCCATTTTTGCCGGACTGCTGGCCGTTTTCGTGGGAATTGTATTCAGACTCGTTTATCTGGCGCTGTCGCGCATCTTGTAGCGGCGGGTGCATCGCCCCTTGCAAAAAATATGTCTAGCCAACGGGAAACGGAAACACCGGCATTAGTCCTCTCCATGCTGATCACGCTGGGGGTGGTGGTCGCTGGGCTGTGGTGGTCGGCCGATCATCTGAAAATGGCGCATCTGCTGTCGGTGAGCAGTCAGCCGCGCCCCACAGAGCCAGACGGACTCTCGCCCAACGAGGTGCTGGGACGCATCAGCAGCGGCGAGCGGCTGTTGATTCAGCCTGGTGCGTCGCCGGAGAAACATCAGGGCGTGCAGGCGATCGCCGCTGGCAATTCTCGCCAGGCCGTAGCCTACTTTGCCGCCGCGCTCCAATCCACGCCCAACGACCCAGAGGCGTTGATATACCTGAACAATGCCCAGATTGGGCCAAACCCGGCCTATGCGATCGCCGTCTCCGTGCCCCTCAGCCAGGATTTGAACAGTTCGCTGGAGGTGCTGCGAGGCGTAGCCCAGGCGCAGCAAGAAATTAACCAGAGCAGTGGAATTGGCGGTATGCCGCTGCGGGTGATCATTGCCAACGATGAGAACCGTCCTGCTGTGGCGAGGGCGATCGCCCAGGCATTGGTCGCAAACCCGTCGGTGCTGGGTGTGGTGGGCCATGCCAGCAGCGAGGCGACCCTGGCGGCTGCGGAGATTTACGAAGCGGGGAAACTGGTTGCCATTTCGCCCCTCAGCACCGCCGTTGAACTGGCCCACGCCGGAGCCTATACCTATCGCACCGTGCCCAGCGATTTTGTGACCGCTCGCGCCCTTGCCGATCATTTGCTCAACCAGATGCGGCAGCAAAAAGCCGCCGTCTTTTTCGACTCGCGCAGCCGCTACAGCCAGTCGCTCAAGGCAGAATTTGGGACGGCGCTCTCCCTCGGCGGTGGGCTAGTGGTGCGAGAAATCGACGTGTCGCAGTCTACCTTCAGCGCCGCAGACAGCATTCAGCAAGCAACCGCCCAGGGCGCGACGGCGCTGGTGCTGCTGACCGATGGCGACCAGCTTGACCGGACGCTGCAAGTAGTGCGGACAAATGGTGGGCGACTGCCTCTGCTGGCGGGCGGCGACGTATACGCGCCCAAGACGCTGGAGGTGGGCGGGCCAGAGTCTGTGGGCATGGTGGTGGCGGTGCCTTGGCATATTCTATCTGCGTCGCAGGCGGCGTTTGTGGAGCGATCGCGCCAGCTTTGGCGAGGCGACGTAAACTGGCGCACTGCCACGGCCTACGATGCTGCCCAAACGCTGATTGCTGCGCTGGAACAGGCTCCGAACCGGGCGGGTGTGCAGCAGGCGCTCCGCTCCCCCAACTTTTTTGCCAGTGGCGCAACGGGAACGGTGCGATTTTTGCCGACGGGCGATCGCAACCAGGGCGTGCAGTTGGTCACCGTGCAGCCCGGCCTCCGATCTGGCTTTGGGTTTGACTTTGTGCCGCTGGGCCACGCCCTGCCTGCTGCCGTGCCTGCGCCAGTCCCCCAACCAGTTCCTCAACCCGCTCCCGTCTCTATCCCCATCTCAGCGCCCAGCCCAGCACCGCACCCTTTCCCTGTGCCTGCCCCGCCATCCAATCCTATAGAAACGCCCGCCCCCGATGCTCCCCCTGCGCCCAATGCCGTCGGTTAGGAGACTTGCACACCAATCCCTGTGCCTTGGCGTGGCATGATGGAGGAGGGGTGCAGCGGCTGTGTCTGCTGTGGTGCCCCGCTGTAATCCAACGAGTTGGAGCGTTTAGCCTTGCCTACGCTGGGTGTCAATATTGATCATGTTGCTACGATTCGGCAGGCGCGGCGCACGGTGGAACCCGACCCGGTAGCGGCGGCCGTGCTGGCAGAGCTAGCCGGAGCCGACGGCATCACAGTTCACCTGCGGGAAGATCGGCGGCATATTCAAGACCGAGATGTGCGGCTACTGCGGCAGACGGTGCGGACGCATCTGAACCTGGAGATGGCGGCCACAGACGAGATGGTGGCGATCGCCCTCGATGTCCGCCCCGATTATGTAACGCTGGTGCCAGAGCGCCGCGAGGAAGTGACCACCGAAGGCGGCCTCGACATCGCCGGACAAAAAGACCGGATGCTGCACGTCGTCAGCACGCTGCAATCGGCGGGCATTCCTGTCAGCCTGTTCATCGATGCCGATGCAGCCCAGATTGACGCTTCTGCTGCGGTCGGGGCACAGTTCATCGAGCTACACACCGGCCGCTATGCCGAAGCCCACGACGAGCAGAGCCACGCCCATGAACTAGCTGTGCTGGCGCGGGGCTGTGAGCGGGCGATCGCCGCTGGGCTGCGCGTCAATGCAGGGCATGGACTCACCTACTGGAACGTGCGTCCCGTGGCTCAGTTTCCCGGTATGGAAGAACTCAACATTGGTCATAGCATCATCAGCCGTGCTGTCCTCGTGGGTATGGATCGGGCCATCCGCGAGATGAAACAGGCGATGCTGGGGCTGCTGGGATGAGAAAATCAGAAGCAGAGTGACGCAGCTACAAGGGCTGGTTCGCTTCTCTCTACCCCATACTCTCCTGATTCCCATTCTCCAAATTTCAATTTCTCCAATTCTCAAATACGTCTATGACCACCTATCACTTCATCCTGGCCAGTGAAAAATTTTTGCTCCAAGAGGAGCCGCTTGACGAGTCGCTGCGGGAGCGCACTCGCCACTATGCCGAAACGGGCAAAGAAATCGATTTCTGGCTGGTGCGGGAGCCTGCATTTCTGGAAGCAGCAGAGATGAGCGAATTTAAGGCAAAATGTCCCCGCCCTGCGGTGGCGGTGATTTCGACGAACCCGCAGATGATTACCTGGCTCAAGCTGCGCCATGAGTATGTGCTGGTTGGCCAGTTCGAGGCTCCTTCGGCAGCGATTCCCGATCCGCTGGCATCGCTGTTGGCCGTCTAGAGAACGTTCAAAACTCGATAAGAAAAGCACAAAAAACCCCGGATCTCTTTGAGAATCCGGGGCGATTCACCGTTTTGGAAGGGAACGGACTTCTGTAAAACGCTGTGAAAACGCTATGAAATAGAGCGATGGCTTAGCCCCTTGGGATAGCTGCTAACCGTGCTCACGGCCATCCGCAACGCATCTGTGCGGTCGGTAAACAGATGGTCATGGGGCAATAGATCAAAAATGCCAAGCTTTTCCAGACGGCGCTTGACCTTACCCGCTGCACCGACCAGATAGACTTGCCGACCCTTCTCCACTGCATCGCGAATCGCGTTTTCAATTTCCAGCGAGGCAGTCACGCCCATGTGAGGCACGTCGCTCAGATCCATTACCAGCGCGTCGCAGTCGCCCAGGGTGTTGTGCTGGCGGGCGATCGCCTTCGACACCCCAAAGATCATCGGCCCGCTCAGATAGAACAACTGCACCCGACCGTTTGCCTCGTCCAGCAGCCGCTTTTCTTCGTCATTCAGCACCACATCGTCATCTGTGTCGCTGATAACCTTTACTTCCTGAGAATGCAGCTCGCTAAGACGCTCGATCGTCAGGATATTGGCAATAAACACACCCACGCCAACCGCCACAATCAAATCCACAAACACGGTCAGCAGCAGCACACCATACATGATGATGGAGCCGCGGGTCGAAACCTTGTGCGATCGCTTCAAAAAGCTCCAGTCCAGAATGTCAATCCCGACCTTGAGGGCAATCCCGGCCAACACAGCCATCGGGATCGCGCGAGTATACTGCGCTGCCCAAAGAACCACGATCAGCAAGATTGCCGCCCGCGTCAGTCCCGACAGGGCCGTTCTCGCGCCCGTTTGAATATTGACCACCGTGCCCATCGTTGCACCCGCACCCGGCAGCCCGCCGCACAGACCCGACACCAAGTTGCCAATGCCCTGACCGATCAATTCCTTGTTGGAGTTGTGTTCTGTGCGGGTGAGGCTGTCGGCAATCACCGCTGTCAGCAGCGTGTCGATGCACCCTAGCATCCCTAGCATGGCTCCATCCACCAGCATCTTGGTCATTAGACCCGGCGTGAAAGTCGGCACTTGCAGCGTCGGCAGCCCCATTGGGATTTCGCCGATGCGGGGAATATCCGCACCCGGAAACAGCATCAGCGATGCTAGCGTACCTACAATCAGCGCTACCAACTGTGGCGGAGCATAGCGCTTCAGCCTGCGTGGCCACAGGAAAATGATGCCAAGCGTCAAGCCACCGAGGATAGCCGCTGCTGGGTTGATGTTTGCGAGCAGCGTGGGCAGATTAGTGACCGTGCCCAGCACACCCCCTTTGGGAGCCTTTTGCCCCAAAAATGGCGCAATTTGCAGAATGATCAGAATCACGCCAATGCCCGACATAAAACCGGAAATGACGCTGTAGGGCATCAGCGTAATGTACTTGCCCAATTTGAAAACACCAAACAGGATTTGAAAAATGCCTGCCAGCATCACCACCGTGAACGCCATTGCCAAGCCATTCTCTGGGTCGGCGGCCACCAGTGAGGCAATGACGGCCGTCATAATCACAGTCATCGGGCCGGTGGGTTCTGAAATCAGAGTCGGCGTGCCGCCAAACAGCGCTGCGAAAAAGCCCACACAGACTGCGCCATAGAGACCAGCGATGGGCCCTGCGCCAGAGGCAACGCCGAACGCTAGTGCCAAAGGCAAGGAAACAATAGCAGTGGTTAAGCCACCAAAAAGGTCGCCCTGCAAGTTCCTAAAATGAATGAGATTGGTAATTTTCATAGGGATAAAAACTAAGGTCGCTGAATCAGCAGTGGCTAACTCAATCAAACGTATAGCTTCTAGTCTATACAAGGTGCCTTACTCATAGACTTCGAGCTATGACTCAAGCCTATAGTGTTCGATGCATGGCGTAAAGCGCTGATTGATAAGAATTCCTGAGAATCTCAAGGACAACTATGTGTTAATGATTAGGATAGATATCAGTCTATGGACTATGTTTTTTTGATAGAACCGAATTTATGAACCAAGCATATAGTGTTCGCTGAATCACGTAAAGCGCTGATTGATAAGAATTCCTGAGGACTTCCCGAGCGATAGGTAAAGGGAGAGGGCGATCGCCCTTACAAGATTCTCCAACCCTCTGAATACTGATACTTGCAGCCCCGCACCCGTGTTGGGTCGCTGGGTGGGTTGCCAGTTGCCTCCCTCTTTATGGTGAAAACAACTATAATTAATCCATGTCTCTTATCTGACAACTACCTAGGAAGTCCGTAAACCGTGCTACAAACTGTTCTGTCTTACCAAAATTCCGAGGCGCTGCCTAGGGATTTGTTTGGGGCGATCGCCGATCTCAAACGCGACCTCAACGCGGTGATCCTGGCGCACTATTACCAAGATCCTGACATTCAGGACATTGCCGACTATATTGGCGACTCCCTGGGGCTGTCGCAGCAGGCCGCTAGCACCGATGCAGACGTGATCGTGTTTGCGGGAGTGCATTTCATGGCAGAAACGGCGAAAATTTTGAATCCGCACAGGCTGGTGCTGCTGCCCGACCTAGAGGCAGGCTGTTCCCTAGCAGATAGCTGTCCGGCTGATGCTTTTGCCGCCTTCAAGGCAGCACATCCGGGTCATGTCGTTGTGTCGTATATCAATTGCACAGCCGAAATCAAAGCCCTCAGCGACATTATCTGCACCAGTTCCAACGCGGTGAAGATCGTGCAGCAGATTCCCCCAGATCAGCCCATTATCTTTGCCCCCGATCGCAACCTCGGGCGCTATGTGATGCAGCAGACCGGGCGCGAGATGGTGCTGTGGCAGGGAAGCTGCATGGTGCATGAGACGTTTTCCGAACGCAAGATCGTGCAACTGCAAATCGAGCATCCTGAAGCGGAAGTGATCGCCCATCCCGAATGCGAACCCGCCGTGTTGCGCCACGCCCACTACATCGGCTCTACGACCGCGCTGCTCGGCTATTGCCAAAAGAGCGACAGCCGCGCCTTTATCGTGGCGACGGAGCCGGGCATCATTCACCAGATGCAAAAGGCAGAACCCACCAAGAAGTTCATCCCCGCGCCGCCGATGAACCAGTGCGCCTGCAATGAGTGCCCGCATATGCGGCTGAACACGCTGGAAAAGCTGTATCTCTGTATGAAAAACCGCCAGCCCGAAATCACTCTATCTGAGGAGACTCAGGCGGCGGCGCTCAGACCGATTCAGCGAATGTTGGAGATGAGCTAGAAACGAAGACTTGGCTTAGTCAAGCTAGCGCTGAGAGCCAATGCTATTACTCAGAGGCAGAAGTTTTGCCTGTAGTGCAGTGTGATGGTTTAGTTTTAGGGTGATGCCTTGGCTCGTAGTAGGCGCTTCAGCGCTAAAGCGCTTACTACGAACGGACGGAAGCGAGGGCGCTAGGAGCGGTTAGTGCCCGATGAAGTTGCCCAAGTGGCGGGTGAGGCGTTCGATCAGCCCTTCGCTTTGTGAGAGGTCGGCGATCGCCTCTTCTTCCACGCGCTTCACTGTTTCTGGCGCAAAGCCCAGTAGATTAACCAGCCGCTGGTAGGCTTCGGCTTCTTCAGCGTTGACGAGTTCCTCATCAGGTGTGCGGGCGCTGGAGTTGATCACGGCATAGCCCAGGCGCAGCACCAGTTCCCGCTCCTCAATCGTTTGCAGCTTGGGAATGAGTTCCTCTAGCGGAATATTTTGCATGACGTAATCCCGCAACTCCTTCCGCAGTTCTTCTTTTTGGGGCGCATCGGCTGCAAAGAGTCCGCTAAAGCTGTCGAGCATCACGTCTACTTCTTCTTCAGCGAGGTTGCCATCGGCCCAAGCCATCGCTGCAACAACGCGGAGCAGCGTCATTTGGCTGGGACTGATGGACGGTGGCGGCGGTGTCTGTAGCGGCATAGAGATCTCCTCAAGTGTGATGGAGGAATTTTTTCAGACATTACCACACCCCATTCAGAGAGCCTTGGAGCTTAAGCTTCTTGTCCAGAGTTGGTTACATGATGTTACACAGTGTTTCCCAATCGATACCCAGCCAGCCCCGCAGGAGCGCTTTTTGAGCATCGTTGGCAGACGGCAGGGGCATAAGCTTGAAGTTGCTAGGGGAGGGCGGGTCGAGAGTGACAGGAACAGTGCGGAGTTCGTCTTGGTGGAAGACGGTGACTTGCACTGTGTCGCCAGGTCGGTAGTTTTGCAGGCGATCGCCCAACTGCTCTGCCGACACTCGCAGCCCGTCCAGCGCTAGTAGCTCATCGCCGATGTCGAGGCCGGCTTGCTGAGCCGGTGCGCCCATTTCAATAAACTGAATCAGGGTTTTGCCATTTTCGGCGCGGGCAGTGATGCCCAGACTAGGGGGAGCGTTGCTTACGTCGTCAGGTTGCAGGCACAGCCCAAAGGGTTTCAAATAATCGTCGAACGGCAGTTCTTCAGTTGTGTGCAAATAGCGATGGAAAAAGTCGCTGAGATCAGTATCGGCCACGGCGGCGATCGCCCCTTCCAGTTCCGCTGGTGTAAAGCCGATTTCGTCTTGCCCAAACCGCTGCCACATCAGCCGCATTACATCATCGAGCGATCGCCCATTGTCATGTTTTGCGCGAATCAACAAATCCAGCAGCAGCGACACCATTTCGCCCTTGAGATAATAGGAGATCTGGTTATTGTTGCTATTTGCATCGCGGCGATAGAGCTTTGATCCCACGCATCAAAAACTGGATTCACTCAGCGGCTGCACTTTGCGTCCCAGGAATCGTGAGAAACTGCGTGATTTCCTTACTCAATTCTTTGAGATAGGTCTTTGCATCATACAGTCCCGCCCGGAAGGGGGATTGCCAAGTCATAAAAGCTGGTCGTCCCTTCGCAAAACCAAAAGCGACGGCGTGTAATTTTCCGATTCATAATCAAACACTTCCAGCGCCTTGGGACGAATCCGCTTCACGTTCCACAGATGGAAAAATTCGTGTGCCACCAGCTGCATAAAGCGGTTGTATTTCTCCCTGGCTCGGAAGCTGAAACGTCCGTAGTTCAGGGTGCAGGAGTCTTTATGCTCCAGCCCGCCATAGCCCTGAGACGACAAATGCAGCAAAAACAGATAGCGCTCGTAGGGCAGCCCGCCGAATAGCGCGGCTTCTACTTCCACAATTCGCGTGGTGTCTTGAATTAAATCTGCTGCGTCGTAGTTCCCCGTTCCCCAGATTACCCACTCGTGGGGCTTGCCCAGCACGCTAAATTCGTGGCGATCGTGGATGCCCACCTCTACGGGCGTATCCACCAGCGCATCAAAGTCAGCCGCTTCAAAGGTATTTTCCTCACCCGAAACGACGGGCAGCGTAGTGGCGATTTTCCAGGACGGCTTCGGCGGCATGATCGTCACTCGAATAGGCTGCCGCTCAAGCCCTGGCACAAAGAAGAACAGCGCCGCGCCGTTAAAGTATCCGTGAGTCGTGTCGAGATGATTCGTGCGGACGGTCAGCTCATTGGCAAATACGCGATATTTCAGCGTGATCTCTGACGTTTCGGCTGTATGAATTCGCCAGTGATTTTTGCTGATCTTCTCCCATGTCAATCCCGATGCCGCTGCAAAGTCCTGCACGTGCCGCGAGTATTCCCGAATCAAGTAGGAGCCGGGTGTCCACACGGGCATTTTCAGATCCAGCACGTCTGCCTGCCAACCGGATACTCGCAGCGTCACCTCAAACAGGTGCGTTTCGGGCTGGGGCATGGCGACGGTGTAGTGAAGCTGAACCGTGGCGGGGCTGGCGGTGCGGGGCTGAAATTGGGTGGCGGTCATGGGCGGGATGAGTTGAAAAATGAGTTGCTAGACTGCTGGTATTCTGTCTAGTCTAGGCGATCGCCCTCCAAACTCGCCGGAAATTCTCCAGGGCTTCGTCACCTGATTTCTAACTCCAACTTGCTCTATGCGTGATTCCTTCTGGGCCTCGTTTTTGCGGTTGGCCAGCGTGAATATTCTGTCAAACCTGCTGGTGCCGCTGGCGGGGCTGTTAGATGTGGCGTTTTTGGGCAATTTGGCTGATATTCGGCATCTGGCGGGCGTGGCGATCGCCACTGTCTTGTTCAACTACCTGTACTGGACCTTTGGCTTTTTGCGGATGGGCACAACGGGCACGACGGCGCAGGCGGTGGGCCGGGGCGATGCGGACGAAGTGCTGATAACGGGGCTGCGGGGTGGGGCGATCGCCCTGGTCGTGGGGCTGGGGATTGTGCTGCTGCAACTGCCGCTGCGAGAGATAGGCTTTACGCTGCTAAGCGCCGCACCGGAGGTAAAACAGGCCGGGCGAGCTTATTACAACGCGATGATTTGGGGGGCACCCGCGACGCTGCTCAATCTGGTGTGGATGGGCTGGTTTTTGGGACGGGGTAAGGGGCGGGCGGTGCTGCTGCTGTCGGCGGTGAGCAACGGTGTGAACGTGGTGCTGAACTACTGGCTGATTGTGCGGTGGGGCTGGGCCAGCGCGGGGGCCGGCGCGGCCACGGCCCTGAGCCAGTACGCCATGCTGGGGGTGGCGCTGGGTCTGCTAAGCCGCGAGGTGTCTGGGGCGCAGGTGCGGGCAGTGTTTCCCAAGATCTGGAACGCGGCGGCGCTAAAGTCCCTAGTTCTGCTGAACGGCAATATTGTGATTCGCACCTTTGCCCTGATTACCACCTTTGCGGTGTTTACTAACCTCAGCGCTGCGATGGGGACGACCGTGCTGGCGGCAAATACGCTGCTGCTCCAGGTGGTGACCCTGGCGGCCTACTTCATCGATGGACTCGCCTTTGCCACCGAAACCTACGCGGGCCAGTTTCACGGCGGCGGTCAGCGCGATCGCCTGCGGGCGTTGGCGGAACTCTCTGGAGCGCTGAGCCTGGGACTCGGACTGGCGATCGCCCTGCTGTTTGCCCTGCGGCCCCAGCCGCTATTTCGCCTGCTCACGCACCATGCCGACGTGCTGGAGAGCGTGCGCCAGTCGGTCTGGTGGCTGCTGCCGCTGCTGGGCTTTGGGTCGATCGCCTATATGCTCGACGGCTATTTTCTCGGCATCACGGCGGGAAACGTGCTGCGAAATTCATCGCTGCTCTCGTCGCTGCTGGGGTTTGCGCCAGTCGCGGCGATCGCCTGGCAAACCCAAAGCAACCCGCTGTTGTGGCTGGCGCTGACCTGCTTTATGGCGGCCCGCATGGTAACGCTGGGGCTGGCGCTGCGAGAGGCTGACCTAGAGCGTCTCTAAGTTACACAGCATTTTCCAAGTTACACAGCATTTTCCCGCAGGGTAAGGCCCGCGCTCCCCTGACGAGGCGAGAGCGTCCTGACCATCCGCAGATCCTACTCGCTTCAAAAGCGCTGTAACACCTGAGTTGCACTAGAGAGGCGATCGCCTAAATTCGGATTAAGGAGTCGATTGTTCCTGGGGTGCTTCTTCTACAGGGGCAGCCTGCACCTGACAGGGCTGGGTCTGGCAGTTCTGGAAATAAAGCTGCTCGACGTAGGATTTTTGCCAGCTTAGGGGAATTTCTAGCAGGTCGCGGGGGCCCGTCAGGGCTTGCCCCACAAAAAACAGCAGCGCGATGGTGTTGAGCGCGGTGTGGATTTTGCGCCAAGTCAGGGCTTTTTCCTGGTCGCGGCTGTAGATGTCGGGGGCGATCGCCAGCGAGAAGATCATCAGCATGGCGGCAATCATACCGTAGTAGAAATGCGACACCTGCCATTCAAAATCGCGCCGAAAGACGAGATCATACAAATTGCCGTCGCCCGCCTGAAACTTTTGGAAGCCGATAATCCACAAGCCTGCGCCAGTCAGCATGGCAAACAGCCCTCGCCAGAGCCGGGGCGTTTGTGGATTCAGCGAGGCCGCGCGATAGAGAAACACCAGCGCGGCGATAGTGGCGATGAAGAACCCCAGAATCAGGTAAAACCGAGTGGAATTCGCCGCCCAATTGCCACTATCCAGCACAAGCTTTTTGTAAATCGGCTGTGCCATGCCCAGCAGCGTGATGCCCACGACAGAGCCACTCAGCCACTTGCCCAGTTTGAAATGGTCGGGGCCGACGATGGGCGGAATCTTGCTCTTGTCTCCGGCAGCAAGCTGTAGGCGGCGCTGGCGGGTTTGCCAGGCAAAGTACACCACCGCACCAATCAAGGGAAACACAAAGAAAACGGCGATCGCCGGATGCAGCAGCGTAGCGATATCTTCAACACTCATGGCAGGTTAGATCCGCATTAGTTCAGCAGCACGAACCTTTGAATCCCAAAGTCATTACGTGCCGCAATGCCATTTGGATCTCAGGTTTAGGATTAGCTTAGGGAAACTGCCTGCATTCTAAATGAATTTAGACTGAGAAAATAACGGCTGCATGGGGGCTGAGCGCTTTTCGAAAAACTGTTTCTCAAAGATTAAAAAGCCCGCTTATCAGACGCACTCCCGAAGAAGGGCGATCGCCTCTAGCCAGGATTCACCCGCATCAACGCCTGACCAAACTCTACTGAGTCACCATTTTTCACCAAAATCTCGACGATTTCGCCGCTCACCTCAGCCTCGATTTCGTTCATGATTTTCATCGCCTCAATAATGCAAACCGTCTGCCCATTGCGAATGCGATCGCCCACATTCACAAACGGCGGCTCATCGGGTGCAGGGGCGCTGTAGAACGTGCCCACAATCGGCGAGGTAATCTCCACCAGCTTTTCGGTGGCCAGGGGGGACGGGGGTGAGGGAATCGCAGGGGCAGGGGGCGCGGCGGGCACAACGGGGGCAACGGGGGGTGGGGTAAAGCGGGCCGTGTCAGCAGGTTCGACGACAACAGGGCGATCGCTCTCTTTGCTTTGTTTCCGCAAAATCAGCTCAAAATCGCTGCTTTTTAAGGTAAACTCTGCCAAGTCTGTCTGATTTAGCAGAGCTAGAAGCTCACGAATCTCATTAAAGTTTAATTCCACGGTATTTATCGCCCCACGTCACCAGCGGTCATAGCAAGCCAGCCCCAAATACTCACGAGGTTTCCCGCCCCAGATAGGTATCCGTGCGGGTGTCAATCTTGATCCGCTCGCCCTTGGCAATAAACAGCGGCACCATCACCTGAGCGCCCGTCTCCACAATGGCGGGCTTGGTGCCTCCCGTCGCGGTGTCGCCCTTCACACCGGGGTCTGTTTCGATAATTTCCAAAACGACGGAGTTGGGCAGTTCCACTTCCATCACCTGGTCGCCCCAGCGGACAACGTTCACTTCCATGCCCTCTTTCAAATATTTGACGCGATCGCCAATTTGCGCCGCCGTCAGCCGTCCTTCTTCGTAGCTCTCCATGTCCATAAAGACGTAATCATCACCTTCTTTGTAGGTGTGCTGCATCACGCTCTTTTCTAGGATCGCTTGGGGCACGGTTTCCCCCGCACGGAAGGTACGCTCCACGACGTTGCCCGTCTGGGCATTTTTCAGCTTCGTCCGCACAAACGCCGACCCTTTGCCAGGCTTCACATGGAGAAATTCCACCACGCGCCATACAGAACCATCGAGGACAATGCTCACGCCCGGACGAAAGTCGTTGCTGGAAATCATGAATCGAGGGGATGAGAGAAGAACAACCGACGATACATTGTACCGCTTGAGGGGGACGCAGTGGACAAAGGGTTGCAAACGCCGCCGCACAAATGCCGCCGCGCAAACGTGAGAACACCCGGACTCCCTGCACTAGAGACTGGCTACACCAGAGAGGCTGCCCGGTTCGCCTGGTCATTGATCTGCCAGGAATGACCCTCGGCTGCACTAGAGACTGGCTACACCAGAGAGGCTGCCCGCTCCACCCGCACCACCTGCGTTTCGTAGCGTCCGTCCAGATAGAGCGTGATTTCTCGAAACCCCGGTTGACGGGTCGAGTCGATCGAAAATTCGTCGATATTTGGCGAAAACTGGACACAAGTAGACGGTGTGCCCAAATAGCGTACGCCCTGCCGCATTTGATCAAATTCCTGGTGAATATGCCCAAACACCACCAGCTTCACCTGAGGGTGCTGATCCAGCACTGCAAACAAATCCTCCCGATTTTGCAGCCCGATAGCATCCATCCAGGCAGAGCCAACGGCCAGCGGCGGATGGTGCAGCGCCACGAGCGTCGGCAGATGGGCAAACTGGCGCAACTGAGCATCCAGCCAGTGCAGGCTGTCGTCGGAGAGCCGCCCGGATACTTCGTTCCACTGGCTAGAATTCAGCAAAATCAGGTTCCAGCCGCCCTGTTGCAGGCACTTTTGGGGCGCGGCAGGGAAGACCGAAAGCACCTGCTCCATCAGGGCGATCGCCTGATCGTGATTTCCCGGTAGCCACAGCGCCGGAATACCCAGCGGCGAAATCAGCCGCAGCAACACTCGGTAGGATTCCTCAGTTTCATCCTGCGACAGGTCACCCGTCAGCAGCAGCAAGTCGGGTCGGGGCTGGCGCTGGGCCACCGCCTGAAGCACGGTTTGGAGCGATCGCCCCGTTTGGCAGCCCTTCATCTCACCCTGCTCGTCGGCAAACAGGTGCGTGTCGGTCAGTTGAACAATCTTCAAGCCCGCAGAGGGCGAACCCGCAGAGGATGGCATGGGAACCCGCCAGAAATCTTTCAGATGAGAATTATCGCAACTTCCTCGGATGATATACTAGATCCTCGTGGGACGAAGAACCTGTTCACAGGGGGCGATCGCCCCTCGCAAACCCTTCACGAACCCCTCGAAAAAAGTCGGCTGTCAACACTGTCAAGACAGCAAGTCAAGACAGCAAGTCAAGACAGCAAGTCAAGACAGCAAGTCAAGACAGCAAGCTCGGCGGCATAGCCAAGTGGTAAGGCAGAGGTCTGCAAAACCTTCACCCCCAGTTCGAATCTGGGTGCCGCCTTCATTTTCACGTTTGTATGATGCATGTAGAGCGAAGGAATCAGTGTCCGTAGCGAAGGATTAGATGTCACAGCGCCACGGAGCCACCCCCTTTGCTCCTCTATGGAAGCGCATCAAGGACTGAACCTGTTACTTTAGACCTGCTAAAGCACGCGATTGGTTTGCGACTTCACTACCTCAAGTTTGGTGAGGTGCCCATCCCAAACAAATGCCCAATCAAGCGCCCAATTTTTATGCCTCTTGCAGCGATGCCTTTAGGCTGCGACAAAAGGTTTCGACAGATTCCAAGGCTTGATGCGGTTCGCCCTCTGCCAAGCGTTTGACAAAGGCGCTGCCGACGATGACGGCATCTGCACCCCACTCCATGACTTGCCGCGCTTGACTCGGCTCTGAAATACCAAAGCCAACGCCGATGGGCTTATCCGTAACGCTGCGTAGCTCTAGCAGCAGGTCTTGCACGCGATCGCCCACCTGCGATCGCATTCCCGTCACCCCCGTCACGCTGACCAGATAGATAAAGCCCTGGGCCTGTTGGGCGATCGCCTGGATGCGCTCTTTAGGACTGGTCGGCGCAACCAGCAGCGTCACCTCAATGCCAATGTCTGCCGCAGGTTTCAGCACGCTGTCCATCTCTTCTAGGGGCAAATCTGGCACCACCAGACCCCGCGCACCGGACTCGTAGGCCCGTTTCAGGAAAGACTCAATGCCCCGGTTCAAAATCGGGTTGTAGTAAGTGAAGAGAATAATCGGCGCTCGTAATGTCGGGCTGACGGTTTTGACCAGTTCCAGCACGTCTTCTAGCTTCACACCGCGCTGGAGCGCCCGCGAGGCGGCTGCCTGGATAACCGGGCCATCCGCCAGCGGATCGGAGTAGGGCACGCCGAGTTCGATCAGATCTGCACCGCTGCGATCCAGGACTTGTAGCGCCTTGGCTGTGGTGTCCAAATCAGGATCGCCCGCTGTAATAAATGGAATGAGCGCACACTGAGCGCGATCGCGCAATGCCCCCATGCAATCTGAAACCGACTTCATGCTGTGTCCTGTAGGTTTATTTAATTTATTTATAAGCCTGGGCCGTTATCTAGAATTTGTTGCCCGGAGTTTGTTGCCCAGAGTTTGTTGCCCGGAGTTTGTTGCCCAGAGTTTGTTGCCCGGAGTTTGTTGCCCGGAGTTTGTTGCCCAGAATTTGTCACCTAGAGTCATGAGCGGCGATCGCCGTGCCTAAGGATCACCAGATACCTTACCATCCAGCGCTGCGTTTTCGTCGGCCGCCTTTTCTTGCTCTAGCTCCGCCTGAAGCGCCGCCAATTCTTCCGGGGTCATCGCATCCAGTCGCTTTTGCAGCACGGCATCTTCATAGTCCTTAAGCTGCTGGTTGTAGGTCATGTTTTGGGTGACTGCGCGAAACAGATACGTCACCAGCCAGCCCAATAGTCCGATGGTCAGCACCGCCTGCGTCCAGATGCCCGCATCGAGGTCGGTTAATCCCAGGCGAATCAACACGACATAGACGATGCCACCCGCCGCAAACACACCCACCCCAATCAAGATCACGTCAATTCGCCGCATTCAGACCAGCGTTCCAGGCTTCGAGGTTTTTGAAAAAGCTAGAGGCAGAACCGTCTAGATATGGATATCCTAAAACGGTTTAGGACTCACGCACCTACGATAAGCTTTCTGGGTCTTGAACGATTTCTCGCAGGTGCGCCCGCGAGAAATCGTTCAACTGCGTAAGTGGGTGCATCCCACTTTTGCAACCCTCACCCTAAATCCCTCTCCCGCTTTGGGAGAAAAGACTTCCAATCCGGCTCCCCTTCTCCTTGTTTGGGAGAAGGGGCTGGAGGATGAGAGCAAACTTGCATAACGGGGATGCGCCCTGTGTAAGTCCTAACGGCTTTTGAAGCTGAAGACGGCCGCGCTGGAGAGAAATCATGGCCACGTCCGCTTCCAAAAAACCATAAAAAAAGAGGGAGCCGAGTGGCCCTGCTTTGATGCCGAAAAAGCTTTCGTGCAGGACAACCGACTCCCTGAGCATTCATTCACCTGTGACTTCAAGTTATCAACCGGGTTTGTCGCTGTCGTGAAAGGGGCATGAACTTTGCATGACAAACTCCGGAGTCAGTCTACGTCTAAAGGCAGGCTCAAGGCTGAGTTGCATCTTTTCATAAGGTTGTGACAGCCTTGTCATTCGATTGACAAATTTCCCGATTAAATTAGGGAAAGACTAATGCTTAAAAAATTTTGGGAACAATTGGATATAGCGAGGAATCTGACACCGTGACGACCTCTAGAAAGCCTGAGCGCAAATCTTCCATGAAACAGTCTCTGATCTATCTGGCTCTGATGATGATGGGAGCTGGAGCGGTAGTAGCGGGCGATCGCCTCTTAGCCAACCAGGCCCTGGCTCCTGTTTCTACCTCTACAGAAGAACCCCTGGTCAGCCAAGTGCAGGCTCCGGCGGCGGTTTCTGCGCCCTCCGCTGCCGCGGCGTTTGCCTCTGGTGGGTCAAACTTTATTGCCAGCGCAGCCGAGCGAGTTGGCCCGGCCGTGGTGCGGATTGACTCCTCACGAACCGTGACCCGGCGCGTTCCCGAGGCGTTTAACGACCCCTTCTTCCGACGCTTCTTTGGCGAAGAAGGGCTGCCACCGTCTTCCCGCGTGCAGCAGGGCATCGGCTCCGGCGTAATCATCGACGCGAGCGGGCTAATCATTACCAATGCCCATGTGGTGGATGGCGCTGACCGGGTAACAGTCACCCTGAGCGACGGCCGCACCTTTGAGGGGCGGGTGTTGGGGGGCGATCGCGTCACTGATGTTGCCGTTGTCAAGATTGAGGGCGATCGTCTGCCGACTGCCCCACTGGGCAATTCTGATTTGCTGCGGCCGGGTGAATGGGCGATCGCCATTGGCAACCCACTGGGGCTAAACAGCACCGTTACCGCAGGCATCATCAGCGCCACGGGTCGCAGCAGCGCCCAAGTCGGCATTCCCGATCAGCGGGCTAGCTTTATTCAGACCGACGCAGCCATCAACCCCGGCAACTCTGGCGGGCCCCTGCTCAACGAGCGCGGCGAGGTGATCGGCATCAACACCGCCATCCGCGCCAACGCCCAAGGACTGGGCTTCGCGATTCCGATTAACACCGCCAAGCGCATTGCTGACCAGCTCATCGCCACGGGGCGGGTCGATCACCCCTATCTGGGCGTGCAGATGGTCAACCTGACCCCTGAATTGAAGCAAAACATCAACGACGACCCCAATAGCCCGATTCGGGTTCAGGAAGACCGAGGTGTGCTGGTAGTGCGCGTGCAAAACAACTCCCCTGCTGCCCGTGCAGGGGTTCGCGCTGGCGACGTGATTACCAAAGTGGGGCAGCAACCTGTCACCGCTTCGGAACAGGTGCAGCAGGTCGTAGAAAATAGCCGCATTGGCAGCCCGCTGCCAGTGGAAGTTCGCCGCAACGGGCAAACTATTAGCCTGAGTATCACGCCAGAACCACTGCCTACGCAGGCCAGGAACTAGGAAGCAAGGTGAAGGGGGTTGGGGGCGATCGCCCCATATGCGAAAGCCTCTGTCCGCTGGGGCACCAGCCCAAGAGTCTGGCAAGGCGTGCTAGAGTTTCGCTAACGTTTCGGCGCATTTCCGACTCCGAGGCCGCACTCCCCAAACCTGACCCCTCAACCCTCCGCCCATGTCCTGCGAACATCTGAACAATCTGACCCTTGAAACGCTGATTCCCAAGGCAAACTTCCCGGTCTTTCGCTGTGAAGAATGCATCCGAGTCAACAGCCAGTGGGTGCATCTGCGGATTTGCCAGACCTGCGGTAAGATGCTGTGCTGCGACTCATCAAAGCATCAGCACGCCCGCCGCCACTATGAAGAAACAGGGCATCCGGTCATGAGTTCGGCAGAGCTGGGCGAAGACTGGCTCTGGTGCTTTGTAGACGAAGCCGCAAAGGAGTATTGAGTGCAATCCCTCAGCCATCGCAGCAAGCTGACTCTGTCATTGCGTTAGTGTTTTGAGCCAGGCTGAACTGAACCTTAACCCCAAACTCGACAAACCCCGCTAGGCTGTAGGAGTGGCGGGGCTTTTTTGTGAACGCCAGCGGCAGTCCAGGGAAGTGTATCGATGCTCTCTCAACTTGTCCAGACCAGTTCTCGTCAAGGCGAAATCGCTGAGGTTGTGCTGCGGCACGGGTGGGACTATATGCGGCGGCTGCTGTCGGGCGGCAAGCTAGACGAGCCAAAGCTGCCCACGCCTGCGGTGCTGCGAAATATTCTGGTAGACTTGGGCCCGGTGTATGTCAAGCTGGGGCAACTGCTGAGTACGCGCCCTGATCTGTTGCCGCCTGACTATATTGAGGCGCTCAGCACGCTCCAGGCCAAGGTTCCGCCTGTAGAGTGGGCAGAAATTGAAGCTGTGATTCGAGAATCGGTTTCCTGCCCTGTGGAAGATGTCTTTCTGGCGATTAACCCGGAACCTGTGGCAGCGGGGTCGATTGCTCAAACCCACCGGGCCACGCTCAAGGACGGCCGCGAGGTGGCGCTAAAGGTGCAGCGACCGGGGCTGCTGTCTGTGGTGGAGCAGGATATTGCCCTGATTCGGGCGATCGCCAGCTTGGTGGCCCAAACCGAATTTGGCAAGCTCTACGACGTGGTGACCCTGGCGGAAGAGTTTTCCCAGGCGTTGCGGGCTGAACTGCGCTTTACCCAGGAGGCGACCTATACGGACCAACTCCGCACCAACCTAGGCCGCAGCCGCTGGTTTGACCCAGCGCAACTGGTGGTGCCGCAGATTATCTGGGAGCATACGACAGACCAACTGCTGGTGATGGAGTGGCTGGATGGGAAGCCGCTGCTGCTGGCGGAGTTCGCCCACGCAGAAGACGAGCGATCCGAGAAACGGGCGATCGCCAACCTGTTACTCCGCGCCTTTTTCCAGCAGGTCTGCCTAGACGGTTTCTTCCATGCCGATCCACACCCCGGCAACCTGTTTTATCTCAGCGATGGGCGCGTGGCCCTGCTGGACTGTGGCATGGTGGGGCGGCTCGACCCACGCACGCAGGACATCTTGCTGGAGCTAATCTTGGCCATTGTCAGCCTGGATGCCCAGCGCTGCGCCCAGCTCACGCTGCAACTGGCCCCTTCAGAGGAGCCAATCAGCCTAACGCGGCTGGAAACAGACTATGAGCGGCTGCTGCGGCAGTATTACAGCCTAAACCTGGGCCAGATCAATTTCAGCCTGCTGTTTTATGAGGTGCTGCAAGCGGCGCGAAAGAACAAAATTCGCGTGCCGGGAAACCTGGGGCTATGTGCAAAGGCGATCGCCAATCTCGAAGGCGTTGCCCGCACCCTCGACCCCGAATTCAACTTTTCAGAACAAATTCGCCCGCTGATGACCGATCTGTTTCGCCGCAAGCTGGTGGGCGATGCGCCGCTGCCTGCCTTCTTGCGGACGCTGCTGGATCTGAAAAATCTGTCGCTGCAATCGCCCCGCCAGGTCGAACTGCTGCTCGACCGTGTCACCTCTGAAACGCTGAACTGGAACCTGACCGTGCGCGAACTGGACACCTTGCGCCGCACCGTCGATTCTTCTGCCAATCGGCTCTCTTTTAGCATTGTCGTGGGGGCGCTGATCATGGGCGCGGCGATTATCACCGCAAACGCCCCCGTCAGCCGCGTAGTGTGGATCAGCGAGGCGCTGTTTGCCGCCGCCAGCATCCTGGGGCTATGGCTAATTATCAGCATCCTGCGATCGGGGCGGCTGCGCTAAACTCAGTTCATTAGCTCATTAGCGGTCTCTAGCTTTAGCATGGCTTTGCATGGTTTTAGAGGGTGAACGATGCAGATCGGTCAATACCTAACACTGGAGGAGTTTTGCACCTGCACGCAAACCTACCAGAAGTATGCGGATCAGATTGACCCATACCCCGAAAACCTGGAAGAAACCATCCCAGCTTTAGAGGCGCTGTGCCAGCATATTCTTGACCCTGTGATTGCTCACTTTGGCAGGGAGCGGTTTCAATTGACCTATGGCTTTTGTTCAAAGGATCTGAAGCGGTTTCTGGCGCAGAAAGACCCAGCAACAGGGATTAAGAACGGGCGGGTTGATCCAAGTCGAGATCAGCACATGGCGCATGAAAAGAACCGAAATGGCAAGTATTACTGCTCACGCCTCGGTGCTGCCTGTGATTTTCGGATTGTAGGGTTGGAGAGCGGTGTTGATAGTCTGTGCGATAGCACGTATCACCTTGTGGAGTGGATTCTAGAGCAGCGATTGCCGTTTGACTCGCTCTACTACTATGGGGGCAATCGACCCATTCACATTAGTTACGCTCCTCAGCCCAGGCAGAATATCTGGACATTTACAGCTCGTGGGGTACCTACCAGGAAAGGACTTGAAAAAGTTGGAGTGCCTAGGAAAGACGCAGAAACCGATCAAAAGTTCGGCGTGCAGTCGCTTTGATTGAACTTTATATAGTACAATTGAATTAGTTCTTTAAACGGACATTCGTTCTTTATTTCAAGAATGTGCAGTTTTAGGTGCAAACCGGGAATCCTGAAGGTTGCCAAATGCCCCAAATAACCTCCTAAACAAATAACCTCCTAAACAAATAACCTCCTAAACAACTATTTTTCACCCTATCAGTCTTCATCAATTACCCACATGGGGGATGACGATTTGATAGAAAATTCTTAATTCAGCGGTTTTATTCTGATGTACGATGTTGGCGGTTGTAAGGCATAGGAAACCGAACTGGACTTGTACCTATTTCCGTCATGAGAGAAGTTTCAAACAACTTAGGAAAATTTCTGCTAACTGCTGGCATTGCCCTCTCTCTGCTCGTCGTAGTAGAAGCCCATCAAAAAATGAGCGAAGCTCGCTCTCTCAATGCCTTAGCAACCCAGAACGCAATCCGCACTACGCCCGGTGCTGTACCTGCCGACCGCTTCATGCCCCAAGTGACCGACCCTTCTACCCGTGACCTAGCTCCTGCGGACTCAACTCGGTCAATTTTTCCCAGACTGCGGCGATCGCCCCAGCCTGCTTCCACGACCTCAACCCCAACGCTCAACCCCAACGCTACGGGAACGATCCAGCCCACGAGACCCAGCGCCAACCCCACAGCGATCAGCGTAGGCGAACCTGGCGCTCAGGCTCAGAACATTTCCTCAGTTGACGTTGCCCAGGTGGTCGCCCGCAACGAGTGGAGCAATGTTTCCTTTCCGCTAGAGCAATTCCAGGCGTACACCTCGCCCTTTGGCTATCGTCGCTCCATCGAAGGCTACAACTACAACGAGTTTCACTATGGTCTGGATATGGCCGCACCCCAGGGCAGCTACATCCGCACCTGGACGACAGGCGTGGTGGTCGAAGTGACGGATGACTCGAACTGCGGCACTTCAGTCGTGGTGGAGGCCGGACGCTGGCTCAGCATTTACTGCCACATGGAGGGGCGGGTCGATCGCACAGGGGGTCGCCGCTCTATGCTCGATCGCGCAGGCGGCATCCAAATTTACGAGGGGCAGACGGTTTACGCCGGCCAGCGAGTAGGTCGCGTCGGCATGACGGGTCGCACCACCGGGCCCCACCTGCACTGGGGTTTGAAGTATGACAGCAACTGGGTAGACCCGGCACTAGTGCTGCGAGCCATGTACAGCGGTCAGCAAACTGCCCAGGGGCTACCGCAAATGCCTACGCAAATTGCCCGCATGGAAGAAATGGAAGAGTAGGCAGCCGCTACAGTTGAAACTCTTCTGAATTCTTCAATAGCGTAGGCTTCTTGCCCGCGCTATTTTTTCACGCTATTTTTTGGGGTGGTTTCTAGGCAAGATACCAGCGGCTCTGCGCCAATGTCGGCCAGCAGCTGGCGATCGCGCTCTTCTGCAGGATTGCCCGTCGTCAGCAGCGTATCGCCATAAAATATCGAGTTTGCCCCCGCCAAAAAGCATAGAACCTGTGCTTCGCGGCTCAGTTGGCTGCGTCCCGCACTAAGGCGCACCCTTGCCCTAGGCATGGCGATACGGGCAGCGGCGCACATCCGCACCAGTTCCAGCGGGTCGATGGGCGGTTGAGCTTCTAGCGCCGTGCCCGCCACAGCCACCAGCGCGTTGATGGGTACGCTTTCGGGATGCGGATTCAGGCTGGCCAAGATACTCAGCATCCGGGCGCGATCGCTCAGCCCCTCGCCCATGCCGATGATGCCGCCGCAGCAGACGGAAATGCCCGCCTGCCGAACCCGTTCCAGCGTTTGCAGGCGATCGCCATAGGTGCGCGTGGTGATGATCTGCCCATAAAATTCGGGGCTGGTGTCGAGGTTGTGGTTATAGGCAGTCAGCCCCGCCGCAGCCAGCTTTTCCGCCTGGGTGTCGGTCAGCATTCCCGCTGTCACGCAGGCCTCCATGCCGAGCGATCGCACGCCCCGCACCATCTCCAGCATTTGATCAAACGCTTTGCCATCCCGGATTTCACGCCACGCCCAGCCCATACAAAAGCGCGACGCACCCGCCGCCTTTGCCCGTTCGGCCGCCGCCAGCACTACTTCTACCGGGTGAATTGGCTGTGGTTCAACGGTGGTGCGGTAATGGGCCGATTGTGGGCAGTAGGCGCAGTCTTCCGAACATCCGCCCGTCTTCACGCTCAGCAGTGTCGCCAATTGAATCTGGTTCGGGGGATTGAACTGGCGGTGAATCGTTTGGGCGCGATGCACCAGATCCATGAGTGGCTGTTGCAGCAAATCGAGGACTTCTTCAGCCGTCCAGTCGTAGCGCAGTGCAGGAATAGAAGACGCAACCATAGGTCTTGATGCAAACATCAGGGCAGGTTCTCATCATATCCCTAGCGGGTGACTCTCTGGCGGGTAGAAGTTTTCAGGAATCTAATTGTGGGTGCTGAAAATTGGGCGTGAAGCCTGAATCTTCAGGTGACTTCAAATTAGAAAATCTTTGGACAAATCCGTCAAGATTTCTTCAATTCCCTGATAGATTTGGGACAACTCTGCGTCACGGATACAGTAGGGCGGCAAAATATACAGAACGTTTCCAAGTGGACGTAGCAGAAGACCTTTGGCGATCGCCCGCTGACGAATTTCCAGCGAAATTGTGTTGAGGTATCCCGATCGTTCTTGGGTCACCAGATCCATCGCTGCAATCGTACCCGTAACGCGCAATTTTTCAACAGCAGGATGGTCTTTCAACTGAGCCAACTGTGCATAATGTTTTGCTTCCATACTGCGAAACTGTGGCTCATATTCAGTCATTAGCTCTAGCCCTGCCAGCGCCGCCGCACAGCCCAGCGGGTTGGCTGTATAGCTATGTCCGTGATACAGCGTTTTCAGCGGCTCGTCATCATAGAATGCGTGGTAAATTTCTTCTGAGCAGACTGTTACAGCAAACGGCAAAAAGCCGCCCGTAATTCCTTTAGAAAGGCAGAGAATATCAGGCGAAACGCCTGCTTTATGACAGGCAAACCAGTCCCCCGTGCGCCCAAAGCCCGTCATCACTTCATCAAAAATCAGCAGCGTGTTAAAAGACTGGGCGATCGCCCTCAGCTTCTGCAAGAACTGGGGTCTACACATCCGCATTCCACCCGCCCCCTGCACTAGCGGTTCAATAATTATTCCTGCGATGCGATCGCCCCGTTCATCTAGCACTTTCTCAAGGATTGAAAGAACCTTTGCTTCTGTTTCTTCAGCCGTGCGATCGCCCCAATGGGTTGAGGGAAATGGAACAAACTCCACGTTAAATAGCAAGTTGGAAAATACCGCCGAAAATAAGGAACGCGCACCCACTGACATCGCGCCAAAGGTGTCCCCATGATAGGCTCCGTCAAATGCTAGAAATGTGCTTCTTGCCTGCCCCTGATTCACCCAGTATTGATACGCTATCTTTAGCCCGACTTCGACCGCCGTTGAGCCATTGTCAGAAAAGAAGACCCGATTAAACGGAGCGCCCAGCTTTTCGACTAGTTTCTCCGCCAGTTGCTCTGCGGGGTCATGGGTAAATCCAGCAAAAATGACTTGCTCGAGCTGCTGCGCCTGCTGATAGATTGCCTCAGCAATTTTGGGATGGCAATGTCCGTAAGTGTTGACCCACCAGCTGGAGATGCAGTCAATCATTTTGTGCCCAGTTTCTAACTCCAGCCAAACGCCTTGAGCAGATTTTACTTTTAGAGGTTCAAGCGCCACTTTCGCTTGGGTGAATGGATACCAAATGTGAGGATGCATGGTTTTAAGAAGGTATTTAAGCTCGGAAAAGCTGATCAAATACTTGCTTGAGTGTAGCGGGATTGACTTCGGCTAATGGCTCCAGTTCTGCAAGAATGGGCACGTTGCCGTAGTGGGCGATCGCTGCTCGATTTCCCTCATTTTTGGGGCCGTTCACAATCACACCCAAAATCGGAATTTCCATCCGCCGCAGTTGAGACAGCGACAGCAGGGTATGGTTAATCGTGCCCAACGTGCTGCGAGTCACGAGACAAACCGGAAGCTGAAACTGTCGGATTAAATCAATCACAAAATCCTCTTCATTGAGCGGCACCATTAGCCCGCCTGCTCCTTCAATAATGAGAGGTTTATATGGCAGTTGAGAGGGTAGCTGAAAATCGGAAAGATGGATCTGAACACCATCAATCTCAGCGGCGGCATGGGGAGAGAGGGGCTGCGTTAACGTGAACCTTTCTGGCAGGAAATGGGAGTCATCTAAACCAGTGACTTTCCGCACGTAATCCGTATCGCTGATCGGATCAAGCCCCGACTGAATCGGCTTCCAATAGGACGCATTCAGCCCAAGGGTTAGCAAGGCAGAGACGACCGTTTTTCCTACGTTAGTATCGGTTCCTGTAATGAAGAATTTTTCTGGAAACATGAACGAGTGAATCGGCATCTTTGGTTAAATTTTATTGCGAGAAATAGTGAAATAGGCTACGTCATAGTGAATCCCTTCGGAAAGACTTGCAAATTCATCGAGTGCGCCAACCAACTGTTTAAAGTCTGAAATGGAAAGCCTGGTTTTGGAAAGGCTAGTTCCCGCACCAATTTGCTTTAAGCTGCGGAAGAAGTCACGTGAAGACGCGAAGGAAATGCCGATGGATTGTTGCCAGTATTGAGTTTGAACAGGCCGAGATGCGAGGAATTGGGCGATCGCCCCTGGATCAGGCAGGAGATTTCCGGTAAAGGACAAGTCCAGGCTTCGACAGGCTGCTTTCCACTCTGGAAAACTGTGACAGGTTGGGAACGAGATGAGAATTTTGCCGCCCGGTTTGAGAGCAGAAATCCAGCGATCTAGCGCAGGCTCAAGCTGCTCAAACCACTGCACAACGAAGCTGCTAATAATCAACGCATAGCTCCTAGAAATGGGTTGCCAAAGTTCACCGTCAAGGGTTCTGAAGGTCATTTCAGAAGAATGGCTGGTCTGAGAAACTTGCTGCTGGCAAACGGCGAGCATTGACTGGGATAAGTCAGTGATTTCCAGAGGGCGATCGCCCATCTTCTTTACTAATCCTTGAGTCACAAAACCCGTACCGCAGCCAATCTCAATCACTTTTCCAGAGGGCAGTTCAGGGCACACCCGATCGAGTTCCTCTAGTAACCGGGCCCGCGCATTTTTTTTTGCACCAAAGCTGCCCTGATCATATTGCGTTGCAGCTTGTCCAAAGGCTTCCTCAATTCGACATTTTGCATGGGTTCTCTCCAAAGCATTAGCGCCGTTTTCTAAAATCATGCGGGAGGTAGAGAATGAATAGCGGCGATCGCCCGTTCCCAGCAGCGCTCAAAATGCGTCAAATGCAGTAGATGTCCAGCATCGGGAATCGAGATAAACTCAGCCCTCGCCAGCAGATGCGTGGCTTGCTCAGGGGTATCTGGAAATGGAACAATGCGATCGCTCTGACCATGAAAGGCAATGGCATGAGCCGTTTGCGGCAAGTGGTCGAGATTCTGAATCGACTCATCTAACAGTTGTAAATCTTGCAGCAAGAGGGCAGAATTGAGCCGATTTTCGCGAACCCGAAAACTTTCAGAAGGTTCACGCCAGGCTGGATCAACCTCGACAGGTGAGAAACACTTTTTGTAGAAGTTTTGCAAGACTAGGCTCGGTGTTTTTTCAAACTGCTGAATCATGATTTGGAGAATGCTTTTTGAGCGATCGCGCGATCGCCCCGACAGCGGATGAAACGACGAAAATCCGCTGAAGACCAGCACTAGATCGGCCTGATGCATCTGCTCTACTGGACAGAGATGAAGCCCATAGGAATGAGCCAGAATCACTTTACGGGAAGGCTGTTGGCTAAAACCGGGCTGATTGGGCAAGCCAAAATAGCCCCGGTCGAATAGTTGCACCTCAACGCCCGCAGTTTTCAACGCCGCCGCCCACAGCTGCCACAGGTCTGCGTCAAACCCCCAGCCGTGATAGGCAATCGCCTCAATGCCGCTGCTCATGCCCGTTCCTCAACGCGCCAATTAATGATCCTAAATGCTGGCTGGTGTGCTGGCTAGAGAGTGCGAGCCGCAGCCGCGCCGTGCCTTGGGGAACCGTCGGTGGGCGGATGGCCGCGGCAAGGATGCCCTGAGATTCTAGCCATTGAGCTAGGTACAGCGCCCGTTCCGCCTCGCCCAGCATGATAGGAATAATGTGCGTGGAGGATGACCCAGTGTCGAATCCTGCCGCCCGAAGCTGGGTTCGCAACGTCTCTGCGTGACGGGTCAACCGCTGGCGATCGCCCTCCAGACTGGGCATCAGTTCCAGCGCAGCGGCGATCGCCCCAATCACACTGGGGGGAAGCGCTGTGGTGTAAATAAAGCCGGGGCAAGCGTTGATCAAATAGTCCCGCAGTCGCGCCGAGCAAACCAGGAACGCACCAAACGCACCAAAGGCTTTGCCCAGCGTGCCCATCGCCAGATCCACACCACGATTGCCCATCGCCAACCCCATTCCCCCCGTGCCTAGCACCCCGATCGCGTGGGCCTCGTCCAGATACAAAATCGCGCCGTAGGTCTGCGCCAGGTGAACAAGCCGATCGACATCCGCGCGATCACCATCCATGCTGAACACCGTTTCCGACACGATCACGACACGACTGTAGCGCTGATTCACCGCCTGTCGCAGCAGCGATTCCAGATGCTCGTGGTCATTGTGCCGATAGCGGGTTAGCGTGGCGCGGCTGGCCAGTGCGCCGTTGAGCAAGCTGCTGTGAACTAGGCGATCGCACAGAACCAGCGCATGTCGATCGAGCAGCGCCCCCAAGACCGTTACATTTGCCTGAAACCCAGAATTGAACAATAGCGACGCTTCGCGCCCGCAGGCCGCCGCCAACGCCGCCTCTAGCTGCTGGTGAATGTCGAAACTGCCTGTCACCAGCCGCGATGCAGTTGCGCCCGTGCCGTAGCGCTGCGTATAGTCCTGGGCGGCAGCAATCAGCGCGGGGTGTTTGGACAATCCCAAATAGTCATTAGCGCTAAAGTTCACCAAGGTCTTGCCCTGCTTTTGCACATGGACGGCATCGAGCGGCACAACCCCTTGGAGCGATCGCCTCGTTTGCTGGCGCGATCGCCCCTCCAAAAACGCCTCAACAAACGCGAACTTGTCCCCTTCCTCCATTCCCGTCAATCGCCAATATCGTCATACCTGCCGATTTAAAGCCTCTCCCCTCTTCCCTCTTCCTTCTTCCTTCTTCGTTCTTCCCTCTTCCCTCTTCCTCCTTCCCTCTTCCCCGGAAACTTTGTACAGTAAAGCAGTAGCCCCAACCGATCGCAGTTTCTCATTTTCCCATCATGGCCGACTGGTTAGATCACACCGTTCAAGTCGAAGTCGAAGCGCCCATCGAGCGGGTGTGGGGACTCTGGTCTGACCTGGAGCAAATGCCCAAGTGGATGAAGTGGATCGACTCGGTGACGATTCAGCCCGATCACCCCGACCTGTCGCGCTGGAAACTGGCTTCTAGCGGGTTCGAGTTTAGCTGGCAGTCGCGCATCACCAAGCTGGTGCAACACCAGATCATGCAGTGGGAATCGGTGGACGGACTGCCCAACCGGGGCGCAATCCGGTTTTACGATCGGGGCGATCGCAGCGTGGTAAAGCTCACGGTGTCCTACGCGATCCCCGGTATTTTGGGCAAAGTGATGGACAATCTTTTTCTGGGTCGCCTGGTGGAATCGACGCTGCAAGCCGATCTCAACCGATTCCGCGACTACGCGCTACGGGCGGAGTTGTCGGGCTAATCGAAAAAATCTCTGGCGACAGGCGATACAAGGATTTCGGCGCAAAATCCGCGACGCAAAGTTAGTTCAAAAGTTAGTTCATAAGGCCAGAAGGCAGATAGAGGGCGATCGCCCAAGGTCTGAGCAATACCCGCTCTGGTTCTTCAACCCACTCTTACCGGACCATCTCTTGCCTCAGCTCGCAGGCTCCTGATTCAGCCTCCAGCCAGGAGAGTGCATTTTGGGCAGAAAAAATTTAGAATTTCTCGTATATTCTGTTTAAGTTCTACAAATGTTTGAACGGCTCTGTAGCTTTTGTTATTAATCCGTTATAAAAACAATAGATTCCATAGAATTTCTAAACGTTAAACCCAGTTTTTAATGATGCCTCGGATACTTGTAATCGACGACGACGTTTCCATCTCAGAGCTAGTAGCCGTCAATCTAGAAATGGCTGGATATGACGTGAGCCAGGCCGCAGACGGGGTCAAAGGCCAGGCGTTGGCACTGCAACTGCTGCCCGACCTGATCATGCTCGACCTGATGTTGCCCAAAGTAGACGGCTTTACCGTGTGCCAGCGGCTCCGGCGAGACGAGCGCACAGCCGACATTCCTGTGCTCATGCTCACCGCCCTCAGCCAGACCCAGGACAAGGTGGAAGGTTTCAATGCAGGCGCAGACGACTACCTCACTAAGCCCTTTGAGGTAGAGGAAATGCTAGCGAGAGTCCGCGCCCTCCTTCGCCGCACTGACCGCATTCCCCAGGCGGCAAAGCATACGGAAATTCTGAACTATGGCCCGCTGACGCTGGTGCCAGAGCGGTTAGAAGCAATCTGGTTTGACCAGACCGTGAAGCTAACGCATTTGGAATTCGAGCTACTGCACTGCCTGCTGCAACGGCATGGGCAGACGGTTTCCCCCAGCGAAATCCTGAAGGAAGTCTGGGGTTACGATCCCGACGACGATATTGAGACGATTCGGGTTCATGTGCGGCATCTACGAACCAAGCTAGAGCCTGATCCCCGCCATCCGCGCTATATCAAAACGGTTTACGGCGCAGGCTACTGCCTGGAGCTTCCGGCAACAGCCACCTCCGCAGAGTCGGTAGAACCATAGCATCACTCTGCTTGATCCCACGCCGCAGATCCATAAAGCGCTGAAACCATACTTTGACACTTTTGGGACACTGCTAACTCGACTCGGATGCTGATTAGCAATAAGGCGTTACGTCCACCCCGCATTCATCTGCCAGGTAGCACATTGCCCGAAACCGAAGCGCTACAACCTCTTCATAGACGGGATTGAGCTTGCACAGCGGCGGAATCCGGAGAATCGTTTTACCAAAGACCCGCACCTCTCGCTCGAAGGGACACCGGGCAGGGATCGCCTGACAGATCCGATGGGCTTGGGCTTCGCTTGAAATTTCAATGTTGTTGAGCCATTGGCGTAGGGGTTGCAATGGCCCACACTGGGGACGCAGCGACGGTGAGACGAATGCTGTTCTGTAGAGGGTAGTTGGTGGCTCGGTGGCTGGATGGAACTGACTGGTTGCAGCGTCGTTAGGAAGCCATGTCCAGCTAGAGAGCGCCAGATCCGGGGTTCTGTAATGAGACCAATTCATGTCAATACCTCGCCCTGCAATGGAGGGATGTGACGGTGAGAGAAGGACTTTGCGCTAAGTTTGCGTTAATCCGGTAAGTAAACCGCTAAGTAAACCGCGAGAAGGCAGCAAAAGTAGCGGATAAGAAACTGTTAACCTTTTCTACAAGCTGTAGAGAGCCGCTACTGCAACCAACCTAACGCTTTATTGATGAAGTTGGGGTAGTGCTGTAGACATTGCAGTGTGAATAATTTACGAGCTTTCTAAGCTACGGCTAGAGGTTGATGGGCACACTGCGATCGCCCTCTGCTGCTCTGCCCTCAGATTGCCCCCTGCCTAATCGAAGGATTCGCGTGGGATTACGGAATTCTGGCAACAATGCGATCGCCCTACTGGGGAATTTACGTGCTTTGTAGGCCATAAAAATGAAAAACGAAGAACGAAGAGCGAAGAGCGAAGAACGAAGAGCGAAAATTGTAGGGGGTAAGGGGGTTCTGGGGTGGGGCTGGGATTGGTAAACTGCGAGATCGCGCAACGTGGTAGGCTCGTAGGGCGATCGCCCACCCATGTTTCTTGCACAGTTGCTTGCTTTCTCTTAAATTTCCTGTGCTGGCGTTCTCGCTAACTTACCCACTCACTTTTTTCTGGCATCGATCCCTACCATGCACGCGGACTGGCAGACTGCAAAAAGCTACGAAGATATCCTCTATCACAAGGCAGATGGCATCGCCAAAATCACGATCAACCGCCCCCACAAGCGCAATGCCTTTCGTCCGGAGACGGTTGCCGAACTGTACGATGCCTTTAGCAATGCCCGCGAAGATCCCCGGATTGGGGTGGTGCTGTTGACCGGAGCAGGCCCCCATACGGACGGGAAATACGCTTTTTGCGCGGGCGGGGATCAGAGCGTGCGCGGTCAGGGCGGCTATTTAGATCAAGGCGGCACGCCCCGGCTGAACGTCCTAGACTTGCAGCGACTGATCCGCACGATGCCTAAGGTGGTGATTGCGCTAGTGGCAGGCTATGCGATTGGGGGCGGTCATGTCCTTCATGTTGTTTGCGACCTCACCATTGCCGCAGACAACGCCATTTTTGGGCAAACTGGGCCCAAGGTTGGCAGTTTTGACGGGGGCTTTGGTGCTAGCTATCTGGCCCGTATTGTTGGACAAAAGAAAGCGAGAGAAATCTGGTATCTCTGCCGCCAGTACACCGCCCAGCAGGCCCTCGATATGGGGCTCGTCAACTGTGTTGTGCCTGTGGAGCAGTTGGAAGCCGAGGGGATCGCTTGGGCGCAGGAGATTCTGGAGAAAAGCCCAATCGCCATCCGCTGCCTGAAGTCTGCTTTCAATGCCGATTGTGATGGACAGGCGGGGCTGCAAGAGCTAGCAGGCAACGCAACGCTGCTCTATTACATGACAGAAGAAGGTAGCGAGGGCAAGCAGGCGTTTCTGGAAAAGCGATCGCCCGATTTTCGTCAATATCCCTGGCTGCCCTGAGAGCAAGCGCTGGAGCCATTTGGGCGATTGCTCGAACATGGGGATCACGCCAACAGCTTTCATCATCGAATCCTGATTAAACTTCCCATCTTCTTCCCACTTTAAAGATCCCGAACTAGAATGTGTTTGAGAGTTATGCTCCGAGGAGTCAAGCTACATAGCTCAACAGGATTGCAACAAAATTGATTGGGCAAGGTTCTGGCAGGTTCCAGACACCACAGATACAGGCACTACAGAGCAAGCGTCAGGCGTTTGGGGATCACTCTCCTGCGGGGTTATGAGATCTTCATGTCTCAGGATTCCTGACTTTTACCCTTTTATCTTTTCAAGGCTGGTGTTCCCATCTAGCTCAGATTCCGATCTAGTGAAAGATTGAGTTGTCCGCGTCTTGCTTCCTGCCTACTTGGGGCTACCCTACTGGGGGCTACGGAGTCTTATCTGTTAAGCGCTTTACGAAGTTGGGATAAAGATGTGGTTGTGAGCAGTGCAAGTTTACGGAATCGCTCTGGATCAAACTGTAGACAGCCATAGAGGAGTGGCTGAAGTCGAGGTTGACTGATTCCGATCCTGCATAAGCTGGCTTCCGAAGGGATATAGAAGAGGATATAGATTAGGACTGTTCAGGGGTATCTGCGGCGATCCGATTGAGGGAGCATACTTTTTCACCGAGGGTTGTTTGATCATTCATAGAAATTTACTGATGATCATGCCGAATGTGACCGGAGATACCCATAGGACTTTAGAACTGAGCTAGCGTCCTAAAAGTCAGGCAAGTCGGGATTTTCAGCTTCGCTTCATACTTTCGCTACAAACTCCTTTTTCGTAAGAATGTTTTAATATTTAGGGCGAGGCGGTTGTGTCTCGAATAGCTACAAATACCTAAAAGAAGGTTACGACAACCTAGAATAGTCGAATGTGATGTTATAGAGTGTGGTGATTGGAGGTCGAAGATGTTTTTGCGACTTGCAGAACAGCACCGTCGGTTTGTTCATGACTTGGTAATGGATCTCCAGGCATTGGCCATTGTGCTGGAGCGCCAGGGTTACCTTGCGTCTTGCTATACCTGCGGTGGTCAGATGAACAGCGCGTCCTTTATGGTGAGTCTGGGTGAGAACCACCTAATCCGCTTTTTGGTGTCAGACTATGGCATTACCTGGACAGAGATGCGCGACGATCGCGAGCTAATGAAGCTTGAAGGCGCAGAGGCGGTTAGCCAGCTTCAAGAATTGGCGAATCTCGCAAAGTTCCAAATTAAGCCGTCGGACGGGCATGTTTCGCTAGCGCGGGTTTCGGGTGGGGCAGCCTGAGGTTGTTTTTGAGTTTCTGGGCTTTGAATTTCTGGGCTTTGAATTTCTGGACGATGCGCTCAGACCTTGACAAAGATATCGTAGAACGATAGCAAGATTTCTACTACGATCAGCACAACAACGTACCACTCTACGCGCAGGCCGCTGTTGTGCTGGAGCAGATCTAATACTGTTTCTGCTGTACTGGAAATCAGTCCTAGCTTGCGTTCTAGAGCCTGGTGGCGATCGCGGATTTCATACTCATTTTCTAAGCGGGCGTAGAGTCGCTCCAGTTCGGGTGCTTCCCAAAGCAGGTCGGGCTTGTCGATAATTTCGACCCGACCCACAATCTTATGCTGAATGGATAACGTCCGTCCTAGCTGCCGCAGGAGTTCTTTGCCCCAGCGCTCATTTTTGGTGGTGCGCTGTAGTCCCGCCGCAAAGGGTTCGATTTGGTCAAAGACGCTGGCTGTGCTCAGTTCGTAGTGTGCCAGCACCACGCTCTTAGCCAGCACATCGGCCACCACTTGCAGCGACTCTACGCTAAATTCTTGCAGCGAGATAATCCCGTTTTCCACCTGCCCCGCTCGCGACGGCTCGATCCGGAGGGTCGCTTCCTCAGTTTCAGGCTTGTTGAACGGCTCCTGCACCAGGGGTTTCAAGTTATTTAAAAACGTGGCTTCTTCGATTGGGTCTAGCCCAAATAGCACCACTGCGCCGTATTTAAAGAGAACCACGCAGCCATCGCTTCCAGCGGCGATCGCCAAGGGTTGCCGTCCGAGGGGTGTGGTCGCTTCTAGCGTCCGCAAGTCGAGGCGCTCTCCAAGAAAAATTGCGCGTCCTTTAACTGCGTCTTTGTCAGGAAATAGTAATTTTTGCATGGGGTGAATTTCAATAGGCTTGTCTTTCTAAACCAGCGCAAGCCGCTACTCACCTTCTTGCTGTCGCATGATTAAAAACCAGAAACGGCTCTGTCCAAAGCGTTGTCTCTCTGGAGGGCAGTGGGTTGCTGGGCTGATCATGCCTGAAAACTAGGGGTGCAATTCCTTGCTGAACCAAAGCGGCTGGACAGCAGAACGTCTCGAATTCTGAGGGAAGCCTGCTGTCTGAGCGCTGAAACTTTATCTTAAACGATCTAAATCCTCGTCGTTTGACGAGGATTGCGCGGATCTGTCTTGTCTAGTCAGTTTTCCCTAAAATTCGGTGCGACGGATGAAACGGGGTTCGTTATATTTAGCTGTAAGGTCAGAAATCGCGTGACGCAAGTCGAAAATTTCCTGGAGGTATGCCCTTATGCTGGGTTCTGGAAAACCATCCCGCTCGTCCCGACGCCGCATGAAACGGCGATCTGGGCAGGGTGGAACTCAGCCTCTGGGGTCTGTGCCGCCGGCCGCAGGTAGTCGATCGCAATCGGGCGATCGCTCGGCTACAAATCAGACTCCTCGTTCGGGACATACACTGGTGCGATCGCCCCGGCCCATCTCCCCCCGTGCCTCCTATTCGGCCCAGCCACCGCTGAACTTACGCAACGTCCTGGATCATTCAGAGCGATCAGCCGCTGCTGGCAACGGTCGCCGATCGTCTGAACGGTCGAATCCGCCATCTCTGGCGCTAATCCAACCCCAGCCTCGCTCACTTTCTCCGAATGGGAATCGGTCTGATTCGGCAAGACGACCTGAGCGTCCGGTGGCGCTGGCTCCCAGACCCGTGGGGCGATCGCGCTCGACTCCCCGCCGGAGCCGCGCCTACCCCCCAGCCCCCACTTCGCCACTGCTCTATGCGACTCGCCTGATCATTCTGGGCGTGGGGATTGGGGCAATCGTGGGCACCAGCCTCTCTGTCTGGAATCCGACAATCCGGGCCCAAGACACCACAGCCGCCAGCCTGGCCGCCAGTCCTACCCCCGCCCTCAGCCCCACGCCGACTCCTGGCTTTCGCGGTGATATTGTGCCTGCCAATCCGTCTTCTTCGATTATGAAGCTGCGTCTCGGGCAGCCGATTGCGCCACTAACGACCACACTACAGTCGCTTGTAGCTCAGACCGGGCTATCGGCTGGCGTGTTTGTGGTGGATTTGGACACGGGTGACTATGTGGACTTGAACGGCAGCACGGTGTATCCAGCCGCTAGCACGATCAAAACTCCCATTCTGGTTGCCTTTTTGCAAGATGTCGATCGGCAGCGGGTGCGACTGGATGAGTCTCTGACCTTGCAAACGATTGATATCACAGACGGCTCCGGTGAAATTCAGTTTATGGAAGTGGGCAGCCAGCTTAGCGCCCTGGATACCGCGACCAAAATGATCACCATTAGCGACAATACGGCCACAAACATGGTGATTCACAAGCTGGGCGGACTGACCGCACTCAATAGCCGATTTCGCGATTGGGGCATGAGCCACACCGTACTAAATAATCTCCTGGCAGATTTGCAAGGCACGAACACCACCAGCGCCCGCGATTTGTCGCTGCTGCTAACAGCCGTGAGTCAGGGAGATTTGCTGTCGCTGCGATCGCGCGATCGCCTGCTCGACATCATGCGCTCCACGGTAAACAACAACCTCTTGGCGGCAACTCTCGGGCCGGACGCAAAAATCGCCCACAAAACTGGCAACATCGACAGTCTTTCGGGCGATAGCGGGATTGTAGATATGCCCAACGGCAAGCGCTACGTGATTACCGCCTTGGTACAGCGGGCGGGCGATGCTGGATCGGCGGCACAGCTCATCCAGCAAATTTCTCAGGCAACCTATCAATACTTTGCTCAGCCCCCTGCCGTGGCTGTCCCGCCCAATGTGCCGGGTTCTACGGCTAATCCCGCTACCGCGCCTTCGAGCCAGGATTCTAGCGCCTCTGATCCAGCACAGCAGCCAACTCTTTAGTAACTCAGCCAGCAACTTGGTGGAAAAAAGCGGGTATCCTGCGCTCCATCTATCCACTGCTGAGCAATCATTAGAATGAGCAATCATTAGAAGAATCTATACATTCCTGACCTGCGATCGCCCTTGTGAGTCAGCTTCAGACCGACGCACGCCACCCACTGCGATGCATCGGATCTCGCACGGCTCAGATCTCCAATTGCTGCTGACCGACAGACCTATCGGGCGATCGCCAACTTCCGCTTTCCCTATGCCCAGCGTTGTTCTCGTTAATCCCCAGATTCCCCCAAACACGGGCAATATTGCCCGCACCTGCGCCGCCACCTGTACACCGCTGCATCTGTCGGCCCCCTTGGGCTTTGAAATTAGCGATCGCTATCTCAAGCGGGCGGGGCTGGATTACTGGAAATACGTAGACTTCTACTATCATCCTGACCTGCAAACATTCCAGCGCTCCCATGCCCAGCAGGGAGGACGCTGGATCGGCTTCAGCACTTCAGGGTTATGTAGCTATACAAAGTTTCAGTATCGAGATGACGATTGGCTGTTGTTTGGCTGTGAAACGACAGGTCTACCGGCTGACGTGTTAGCTGCCTGCCACACGGTCGTCAAAATTCCGATGGCTCAACCCGGTGTACGCAGCCTCAATCTCTCAGTCAGCGCTGCTTTGGGGCTTTTCGAGGCGCGTCGTCAGCTTGGGCTTTTAGACTAGCCCCGCCACAAAGCTGACTCAGGAACAGCCTGATTCTCCTGTTCCTCAGGAAAACGCTCACTCCATATCTATATATATATGGATATATATGGAACGGAACTTCCTCAGGCGAGTAATTTTCTACGGAAAAGTTTATTACAGATGGAGTGGGTTTAGAGTAAGTGCCCAGGCTTTTCGTTCCTGAACGCTAAATTTGGGCAGAATTGGGGCGATATCGGGGCAATATCGGGGCGACCTGAGGGCAATATGGGGGCGATCGCCCTTGAATCCCAGCGCCTGAAATCTAACCCCACTGAGAAATTCTTGAGAACTCGCTCTGCTGCGAACTATCTTCCCAACACTGATGATCAGATTGCCCTAAGCCAGCCCGAAAAAAAATCAGGTCAATCCGAATCAAGCGCTTAGTTTGAAAGATACACAATAGAAGTCAGTAACCTGGAATACGAAAGAATGGGGGCTACCATAAGAAATCCCAATCTGAGAAGTGAGCCTTACAAGCCCTCCCCTAGGCGCGATTTATCCACTCGACGAAGCTTGGCATGGGTACTAAAAACCGGAGAAAAACGGGTAGTGTTTCTCCAGTTCGTCAACCGTGAAATCCTTGGATCTTCCTCCGTAGATTTGGAAGCTCGAAAGGACAATCGATTGAAAATTAGAAATCCTAATTACGCAAAAGCGCTCTCAGATTCCCACCAGAACCAGTAGCCAAAACTCTCTTCTGACAAGGTATTTGAGCTTTTCGCAAGATATCTTGTGTGAAGATAAAAGGCTGTAGTTTATTTTTCTTTTTAAGGATTAATGCAGTTACCCTGTTAACAGCTAGTCTTTTTTGAAGAACTGGTGTAAGCTCATCGGTTGTTCTGAGCGTCAAGTGATGAACGTTTTTTGCCTAAGGTTTAGACGTTTAGATTCTTTGACAAGGGTAGTTTAAGCATGGGGTTATTCGAGAGTGTTGATTTTTTTGAAGACTGGTGTAAGCTTGTCTAAGCAAAAAGCTTAAGGTAATCTTACCTAGTTGTAAGGCGCGTCAGTGATTAGAACCGCCGTCGGTCTGTGACTTCGGTCACTGCATCCGTGTCAACTTGATTCCAACGACTGGTTCCCTTTGAGGACAGTTGAACGCCGCTCAACAGGAGGTTGTTCTTTGAGACGAGCATTTCCGCAGAAGGTTAAGCCTGTTTCCTGTTATTCGTCTGACTACGCAGCCGAGGCAGGGCAGCCCAAGCAGAACCCCCGAGAGGTTAGCCGCAAGGCTCGCACTTCTGCCGCCATGCTTGGGTTAGCGCTCTCGATGGGCGCTTCTAGTTTGTTGCTCCCAAGGCACAGCGATCAGGCGACCGCAGCCGAACCGAACTCCGTTGAGTCCGAAGTTTCTACAGGCTTGTCGGTTCCCCAAACTAGTTCTCTGGATTCCCCCCTCGCAAGCCCTGGGATAGACGAAGTAGATCCCACTGCCCTGTCCGCCCCTGTCAAGGCTTCGTCGTCCTCGACGTATTCCGGGGCAATGTTCACCCACCGGGTTCGATCCGGACAGACACTTTACAAGATCGCTCGTTACTACCGGGTTCCCGTTAGAACGCTTGCCGAAGTTAACGGTCTTTCCCTGGATTCTGTGCTTCGGGTCGGGCAAGCAATTCGAGTTCCGGGTCACCGGAGAGCAGAGTCGGCTAGCGTCTTAGGGGTTGCGCCTGAGCGTACTCCGCAGCCAATTCCCAGCGTAGAGCCTTCACCACTTGCAGCAGACACGCCTGCTTCATCTTCAGTAGGCGTTTTGGCGGAGCAGACAGCGCCATCCGAGGTGGCAGCTATTTCGGAGGAAATTCGCACCTCAGACCGTCCCCTTCGCTACGCCAGCCTCGAAAACCTCCGCCAGCGCCGAGAGCGTTTGCGTAGCGTGTTGACTAGCCAGCAATTGCAGTCCGCGGTGGAACCGTCTAGCTTGTCTAAGGATGACACCACTCCTTCTGTCCGTATTCAGGGCAGTGACCAAAGCGGCCCTCTAGGGGCAGGTGAAAAGCAATCGGTTTCGCCTCCTTCATCTAATGGACTAGCCGCTTCGGGTTATGGTGAGCGGAGTTTGACAGCGGTGCTGCCGGCTGGCGGTAGTGTCCTGTATCGCGTTAAGCCAGGGGATACCTTGGGGGCGATCGCCCTTGCCTACGACGTTCCTCAAAGCGTTTTGGTTGCAGCGAACGACTTAGACAATCCCCATCAACTGCAAGTTAACCAGGTTCTTGCAGTTCCATCTGGCTCTGCAACGCTTGAGAGTTCTTCCAATGCTCTGAGTCAGCCTGCTGGTGATGTTTCTCTTAATCCAGAGCAGCCTGTGTTGCTGGCTCATCGCGTTTCTGCTGGAGAAACTATTGAGCAAATTGCGAGCGCCTACGGCGTATCGAAAGATGCTGTTGTGGAAGCCAGCGGTCTGCAGGATCCGGATGTAATTCAGATTGGTCAGGTCATTGCAGTTCCTGCTGAGTCGTCCGAGCTAGTGTCATCGGCCCGTCGCCAGTCTTCGGTCGTGCTGCCCCCGGCTGATTCTCGTCAGGTTGGCGAGGCTTCTACGGTGTTTGAGCCGTCTGATTCAGTGCCCACGCTGGCTACTGGCAGTTCTGTTCTGTTTGCGACTGAGTTTGTTGGGGTCGGGGGTGTTGCTCCTGCCCGGAGCGAAGCGGTACGTTCTGAAGTTGACAGACCCGGAACAACTGAGGTGGCGGCGGTTGTCTTGCCTGCTCAAAACCCTAGCCGCACCTATGAGCATTTGCACCGACTGATCAACGATGTTGCGACTTTGCGGTCGTCAGAGCCTTCAGAAGGGTCGAGTTTGGACAATCAGACCAGCAAGTTCGCTCAAGATAATCAGCCCTCCGTGGTTGCAGCGCTCAACTTGAGAAGCGTTGGTTCGGCTCAAGACTTGGGCGATCGCTTTGTACCTTCTGTACCCACAGTTGAACCTGTTCTAGAGGCTCGCCCTGGAGCGACTCAGCCTGAACCTGAGGTTGTGTCTGAGTTAGATGCGGGAGAGTTTGCGGTAAAACCGGGGGCCTTAGATTCCTCTAATCCTTCTGCTAGTGCTGAGCCTGAGCTAGTGGCTGCTGCTCCTGCTAGCGAATCTGCTCCTGCTGCGAGCAGTGGACAACTTGTGGCAGTTGCCCCCCTCGGATCAGAGAGCTATGAGCCTCTTCTAGAGCCGCTGGTGGGTCGCATGGTTTCTCCTGAGCTACCTGCGCTCTCTCAGATGGATGCGTTTTTGCCAGAGGGGACTTCCGTTTCAAACGGTTTCATCTGGCCAGCGCGTGGAGTTCTGACCTCTGGATTTGGCTGGCGCTGGGGACGGATGCACCGGGGAATCGACATTGCAGCACCCGTTGGCACACCCATTGTGGCAGCGGCGGCTGGAGTCGTTGAGTTTTCCGGTTGGAACTCTGGTGGCTATGGCTACATGATTGACATTCGTCATGCGGATGGCACCCGCACTCGCTATGCCCACAATAGCCGTCTACTGGTGCGCGTTGGGGATCGAGTGGATCAAGGTCAGCATATCGCGGCGATGGGTAGCACGGGCTTTAGCACTGGGCCCCACGTCCACTTCGAGATCCATGTCCCGAACCAAGGTACGGTTAATCCGATGTCTCTCCTAGCGCGTCGATAGTCGAGTTCGAGAACGGATACCCTAAAAGGTTTAAGGGGTCGCTTTTGCAGTCATTTGCGAAGCGACTCTTTTGTTTGGAATGCAGCGTTCAGAACGCTGTGGATTGGACTATGCTTGAGTGTTGAATGAGGGCTGGGCATTCGCGAGTAAGAAAGCCCATGTGCAGATCCCATCTGCCTTTGTTTCCTTAGCGATATCCGGGCGATCGCCCCATTTTCTTTTGGGCTTGGCTTTTATTTTGATGCTTTTTTAGGGAATATTGACCACAGCACCGCGACGCAGAGGATGGATTGACTATGCCCAGAACACCGAGCGAATTTGCTGTTCACCTGTTGATGGAGGGCGGACATCGAGAAGAAGTTCGTTTTTCAACGATTCAAGACTTTCAGAAATGGTACAGTGGCGAACTAGTTCCCAAAGCCACCTCGGATGACTTTATCAGCGTGCCGATCAAAAACATCCAGGGCGAGTATATGGTTGTCCGCCCCTCCAAGGTTTTGGCGCTGCGTGTCGAGCCGATTTTCTCTGGCAGCGTCGATCGATACTGAGTCGCGAAAACGAAATCAGGGCGATCCAATTCAGGTGGGCGATCGCCCTCTCTGACTTGTCTGACCCACCTTAGTCAAGACCTCAGTAATCAAGACCTCAGTTAGGTGAAAGAGTCGCAGACCGTCACCGTTCCTGCACTTCCAATAACGACGAGTTCAGGATGAATTAAGCCTCTTCCTGGGGCTTTTCGGCAGGACTGGGCGATGCATTATACAGCGCATCAAGCTGTTCACGAGCATCTTCGACCGAGATTGATCGCATTACCAGATACGGCTCATTAATCAGGTTTCCCGCGTTGTCCAGCAGTTCTGGATGAGAGGCGGACTGAAGGCGACTGGAGCGATAGGGCTGTGTTGGGGGCGCATAAGCACGCTGCGACTCTATACCCAGCGTCATCAAGCTGCGGATCAAGTTGCTGACTGCCAGCAGCGCCAGGATCGTAAAGGCAACGACATAAAGCAGATGTAGCATAGTGCTTTCCTTCTAAATTGCGTAACCCCGCCAACCTGAACCGTTGGCATTAGTTTTGAAAGTTTTGAACAGTTAGAGCAATTAACCCGTCGAGCAACTTAAGTCGAATAGTCAAATGCTTAACAAGCAGACACAAACATCTGAGGTTCTCTCATAATTGCAGTACACCATTGCAGTACACCAACGACGCTCAGAATATAAGTGCATTCAGACCCGTCGCCACTGCCAAGGAACCCCCCAGTGAACCACTCAAGGCTCTGAGTCTTGCGACTGAATCCGCTCCAGACGAAAACGACTCGAAACCTGCCAGCACTCCGTCACCAGCGAGTGCCAGGGAACCATGACGGCTGCCTCTACACCCACCTTCCCGTCTGTTGCCCTAAGGAGCAACTGGGCCGTTTGCACCTCTTGCTGAGCTTGCAAAACTCGCGCTAATAAATCTGCCTGTTGCTCATTGCTGAGAAACGAAATGGGCTGGGATTCTAGCAGGGTTTGCGATCGCTCAAACCAATACTGAAAGTCTTCTAACAAAGGATCTAACAGGGTTTTCAGCAAATCGGGTTCCGGTGTACTCGAACCAGACATAGAGGGTTAACTGAATATAACTTTATCCTGTAATCTTAACGTGATTTACGTTTCGCAACAATTTTTGACACATAAAGTCAGACCCGCCCGATCGAGTTTACAACCGGACGGGGCTTGTCTGCGCTTAGGTCAGGGGATTCGCTTTTGGGGATTAACCCGGAAGGCTAAGCCTGGGCTGCTCCAGTCGAAATTAGCGCTACGTCAATGTAATCTTCACCGGGCTGGCTGATCTCGACGCGCAGCCCTGGACCGAAAAATCGCTCAATCTTTTCCCGCTTGCTGTTCCATTTTTCCAGCGAAATATATTCAGACTCAAATTCCAGAACGAGTGCATAGGCTCCGTCTCGATCTTCTTCCCGCAGGGCGACCAGCACCGGGCGCTCATCGTCCGTCGGCTCCAGCCCCAGACTCTCTAGCGAACTATCGAGATGCGCTGACTGCCCGTAGCGATAGCGAGTCACGTCCTTGCGAATCTGATGCTGGGTTTCGGTTGCTTGCTGATCTCGCAGCGCCAAGGCAGCAGCCGAAGGCGGCTGAGAGTATGGAACTGGGGGCAACTCGGAAATTTTCAGCGCCAGCCCGCCCAACAGCAGGGGGATGCCGTAGAAAAACCCTACTAGATTGAGCGTGGCGCTGCTGGAGAAATAGGCAATGAAGCCTACCACGGTGAGCAAACCGCCCACGACCAGTCCAACCGTCCCTAGCGAAATACGTCCAAGCATAGCCACCACAGATGAAAGGGTTGTTAACAATTATTCAACATTGTTGGAACGGTTTGATAGGATGAAGCTTGTGTCTAGCTGAACGAAAGTTGTTTAGGAGTTGATTGAGGAGTTTATTTCCCATGCTGGATGCTCAAGTTTTGCGCGATCGCCTCAAGTTTCTGATAAGCAAGCGCGACTCACTCGTGCGCCTGCTAGAGCAGCCAGATTTGGGGACGCTGCGGATCGATGTTAACCAAGCGCTAGAAGAGCTAGACGACCTGATTGATGAGTTTAAGCGCACCTTTCCCGACGCTGAACTGAGCTAGGGCTAGCTTCCAAGCTTCGGCTTTTAAAACGTCAGCCCACTTAGCGTATCTTTCAAGAACCCATTCCTCCTATCTGTTCTAACGTTACGCACGACTGCATCATGACCGACACTTATAGGGTTGAAATTCTTCACCAGGGAAACTCCCACACGATTACGGTTTCAGCAGATGAAACCGTGCTGGCCGCTGCTGTTGCTGCCGGATTGGATCTGCCGTCCTCTTGTAACGCAGGAGTCTGTACGACCTGCGCCGCGCAACTGCTATCGGGCATGGTGGAGCAGGGCGACGGCATGGGCATTAGCCCAGAACTGCAAGCTCAGGGGTTTGCGCTGCTCTGTGTTGCCTATCCGCGATCGGACTTGAAACTGGAGACGGAGAAGGAAGATACGGTATATGAATTGCAGTTTGGTCAGTTCCAAAAATAGGGATTGAGCATCGGCATCAGAAACCGAGAGTCAGGATTTAGCGGACTGGGACTGGCAATGAGGCTGGAGTTGGTGACGGTCGAAGTTCATCTGGGCGGCGAGTTGGGCGAGTTGCAGACGGCGATCGCCCAAGCACTGCTGGCCTACGGTGAGCCGCTGCGGTGGGCGGTGACGCGGGTGGAAGGCGATTCGCGAAGCAATCTCTACGGGAATCGCCAGCTTGCCCACGTCGAGGCGGTTGTAATTGTCCCATCATGACTTTTAAATCCTTTTAGTTAGATAGTTTAGACAGAATTTTCAACAGAATTTGCGACAGGGATTGATCGGTCACAACCATTGATTTACAAGCATCGATCTCAATTACCGATTAACACAAATTGACGCACGACGGGGTGGCGGTCATGATTGGGCAACAGGCGCAGGACTCTCCAATTCCTTTAGATCAGATCCGCTATAACGAGGCGGGGCTGGTGCCAGCCATTGTGCAGGACTATCTGGATGGCACGGTGCTGATGATGGCGTGGATGAACCGCGAATCGCTGCAAAAAACTATCGAAACGGGCGAAACTTGGTTTTGGAGTCGTTCTCGCGCCGAGTTGTGGCACAAAGGCGCAACCTCTGGGCATCTACAACACGTCAAGGCGCTGCGATATGACTGCGACAGCGATGCGCTGCTGGTGAGCGTGGAACAGGTGGGCGACGTTGCCTGCCACACGGGGGAGCGCAGTTGTTTTCATCAGATCGACGGGGCGATCGCCCCTCCGCCTGCTGATACGCTGTCGCAGGTGTTTGAGGTGATTTGCGATCGCCGCGACCATCCCAGCCCAGACTCTTACACCTGCAAGCTGTTGGCGGGTGGGGACAACAAAATTCTCAAAAAGATTGGCGAGGAGGCCGCTGAAGTGGTGATGGCCTGCAAAGATGACGACCCAGGGGCGATCGCTGGAGAAGTAGCCGACCTGTTCTACCATACGCTGGTTGCCCTGGCCCACCATAAGGTAGATCTGCGAGCGGTGTATCAAAAATTGCAGGAGCGCCGTCGATAGTTCGCACAATAAAACGACTTTTGATTAGGTAAGCCTTGTCAGATTTTGATGATCCCACTGACAGGTTTACTAACAGGAAGCCGAATTAACCCAGCAGGCTTGCAACGCTGAAATCAAGTGGAGGGTTGTAGGGGCGATCGCCTCTACAACCATTTCTTCAAAATTTGAAGCGATGCTTTGGAGCCATTTTCCAAAGCTTGTTTCTTTACAGTTTTTTCTCCTTGCTTCTCTACAAGACTGTCCCGAAATGAAAGGAGTTTCATCCATGTTTCTCAAGGAAAAAGACAGCGAAGTTCTGATTAAGATTATGGATCTTGACCCGTTGATCAATCCCCTTTCTCCTGTCGTAGTTGGGCGATCGCAAGCAGGGGAAGAAGAACAAGACCCGGAAGAGTTTCTCAAAGCAGACCTGTGTTTTCCATCAAACGAGGGGCTACCCCGATGCTGGCTCGATGCAGAGTATCAATCTCCTCAGTCACCCTAGCGGTAGTGTCGTCCTTCCTGGCGAATCCGGTTGTCCAAATAGTGCAACGTCAAGATGGACGGCAGAATGCTGGCGGCGCAGGCGATCCAGAAACCGTGTGCAAGTTGAGCCGTGCCATCCATCGCCCAGCCGCCCAGCACTGGCCCGATGAAGTAGCCTGCCGCCCAGCAGAGTGAATTGACCGAAAGGTACACCCCACGCAATTCTGCTGGAGCCAGCGCAACGACGAGCGAGGCGGCTCCTGGGGTGTAGGCAGCCGTGGCGATCGCCATCAGCACCAGCGCCAGCACTGCCCAGCCCAGCGGCATCACTCGCGCCATACCCATCGCCCAAACTAGCCCAAACCCCGCACCCCAAAACATCGCCGACACGATCAGCATTTGCGGCTGGGTCAATCCTTGCAGCTTGCGAATTACCGGAAGCTGCGTCAGTGCCGTCAGCGCCACATAGCTCGAAAACAAAACGCTAATGGTGCTGGTGGAAAATCCGCGTCCCGCCGCAGTCGGCACAAAGTTGGCAAAGTAAAGCGGCAAGGCGCTGTTGAGCAACGCCAGATAGGTGGTAAACAGCGTACACACCACGGTAAAAATCAGCAGACTGCCGTCGCTGAGGGCCTGTTTCCAGCTTTTCAGCATGGACTGATGCGCCTGGGTGGGATTGCGGGTTTCGGCGATCGCCCGATACACAATCCCAAAAAAGATGACGTAGGACATCGCGTCGATCACAAACAGCGCCCGATAGGAACCCGTTGCTGCAATCAGCCCGCCGCCCAGGGCCACGCCCACGCCCAGCCCCAGACTGTCGCCCAGCCGGTCCAGCGCATAGGCTTCGTTTCGCTGGTCGATGGTGGTCAAATCTGCGACGACCGTTTCGGTGGCTGGCCAATATAGCCCAATCCCTAGTCCCATCAGCAGGTTGCCGATCAGGAAGGTGGGAAAGTCGAAGGTGACTGCCAAAATGGTCGAGGCCGCTGCCGACACCGCCGCCGACAGGAGCAGCGTCCGCCGTCGCCCAATCTTTGGGGAATCGGCAAACGACCCGCCCAGGACGCGCCCCAGCACTCCGGCGATCGCCCCAACCCCCAGCCCCACGCCCACCAGCGTCGCCGACAGCCCCACCCGGTTTACAAAGAAAATCGGTGCATAGAACAGCGTGAATCCGGTTCCCACCTGCGACAGCAGCCGCCCCGCAATCAAAATCCACACCCGAAAATCCAGATCCGGCAACCACCCCGCCAGTTTTCGTGCCAACACTCTCTCCGCCACGCTTATCAAAGAACCCCTGTAGTTTAGAGTTCCCCACCAGGGGGACACATCCCCTGCTTGGCGGAAGTGTTGGGGAATGGAGTGTTGGAGTGAGGAGAGGGAGAAGAATGAAGAATGAAGAACGAAGAGAGAAGAACGAAGAACGAAGAACGAAGAGGTTTCGTTTTTCGTTTTTCATTTTTTCCGCCCCTCCCCCCATCACCCATCCATCCCCTCCGCCTCCCGCGCCCGCCGTTCTCGGATTTCCCGGGCCCGCTGCTGGAGGTCTTTGAAGTAGCTGCTTTCGGTGATTTCGGCGACCTGGCGGGCGCGTTTTTCCTGGTCGATTTCGACGGTGGGCTTGATCACGCCCTGCACTTTTTCTTTCATTTGCTCGAACAGGGCTTCGGTGTAGCCACCTTTAGTGGCGCGGTCGAGGATGACGACGGCGAGGGCGGTGCTGAGGAGGGCGATCGCCGCTGGCGCAAGGGGCACCCAGCCGCCTTGCAGAAACAGCAGGTATGACAAACCCGCCAGCACCAGCACCGCCACACCCTCAGCAATCAAGAACCAGTGGGCTTTGGTAATCAACCAGGCGATCGCCCCGCCCACCAGCGACCAGCCCAACATCCAGAGCATTTCCACTGCCAGCGGCCAGTACCACACCAGGGCCCGCTCTCCCTTGGCCGCGCTGACCAAGTGGCTGGCGATCTGGGCGTGCAGAATTGCCCCTGGAGTGGGTTCACCACCATCGCTGTCACCGCTGTAGGGCGTTTGAAACAGGTCTTTCTTGATGCTGGAGGTATAGCCGATGATGACCATGCGATCTCGAATCAGGTCAGATGGCACCTGGTTTTGCAGCACGTCCATCAAACTGACCACAGGCGCGGCATGTTGCGCCGAGCGATAGCGCAGCATGATCTGATAGTCCGTCGCGCCTGTATGCCGATAGCCTGCGGTCTGTCCTTCTGCCAGTGGTTTCAGCAATGCCTGGCCCAACTGAATTTCGCCGTTGGGGGCAGGAACGGCAGTAATATTCTCGGCTTGCAAGTAAAGCAGTGCCATTGACAAACCCAGAGAAACCAGCGGATTGTGGGCGGCGGGCGTGTTGCAGCGATGCGCCGTTTCCTGGGGCAGCCGCAGCGGATCGGTAATCACCAGGCTAGCGCGGCGGATTATGCCCCTAGGATCGAAGGGCAGATCGGCAAAGGCAACCCGCTCGTCGGGCACGCTAGGGGGCGGCGCAAGGCTGGGTTCATTGGCTTTGCTGAGGGTGCAGGCAGCAAGGATGCGATCGCTCTCTTGCAGCACGCGCAGCAGTTCCCCTCGCCCCTCGCCCACGGGCAGGTCGCGCCCCACATCCAGCGCAATCACTCGCGGTTCCCCCTGCTCCAGATTTTGTAGCACTTGTGCCAATGTGCCGTCGTGGATATCAGGCTGGCTCAGCGATTGAATATCTTGGTCGGAAATGCCCACCACCAGCAGCCGCTCGTCGGGGCCCAAGTCGGGCGATCGCCGCACCAGCGAATCGTAGGTATCTAGCTCAGTACCTTGCAACAGCCCTAACTGGCGCACCGCCACAACTGCCCCCGTCACAGACAAACTCGCCACGCCCAGCGTCGCCGCTAGCGCCCGCAGCGCCTTCAGCCGTTTGCGCGTTAAACCCAATAGGCGATCACCCGATGGAGGAGTCATAGTATATGCGGCGAGGGAACTGCCTCTCATCCTAGGACAAGGGTCAGGGGCAAGCGCCAGAGATCAGAGAAAATTCTGAATTGAGATCCAGCGCACTGCGAAAAGGAATGGGCAAAGCCCGTACTTGGCGGAAGAAAACCCCACTTGGACTGGCTAGAAAGCCGTCTCCAGGGGCGCGGCAATTTTTTGCAGAATAAATTTGCAGAATGAATGCGAATTGCCAGTGCGAATTGCAACCTGCAAACCGCAACCCTGCGAACCGCAACCCCTGCACCCTGCAAAACCCTATTGCACCCAAGGCAAGAATGACGATGAATCTCGATCACAATCAAAACCAACCGGAATTTTGGGACGGCCATGGCTGCGCCCTGTGCGAAACGGAGCAATTTTCAGAAGCCGTGGCAGCGTTTGACCGGGCGATCGCCCTCGATCCTGGCTACTGCAAAGCCTGGAACAACCGTGGCAATGCCCTGTGCGGCCTGAAGCGCTACGCCGAAGCACTGGATTCCTACGACCGCGCCGTGGCAATGCAGCCCGACTATCATCAAGCCTGGTTTAACCGGGGGCTACTGTTTGCCGAAATGCAGGCCTACGGCAACGCGCTGGAAAACTTTGAGCAGGCGATCGCCCTCAGCCCCGATCCGCGCTATCTCCACGCCCGCGAAGACATCTGGCTCAAACGCAAACTGATTTCGGCATAAGTAAGAAAAGGCGTTGCTGAATAGGAATATGATTCATTGAGGGACAGGTACATCACCAAATTTTAGGTAGTGCAGTAACACTCGGATCGAGTGCTTCAGCATCTCTACGGATTTGGAATAGCACAATGTTTTGCGATGTAGCCGCGCTAGATAGTGGCGCAAACGGGTATTTTCTCCCTTACGCCGGATGGTAATAAAACGCCGCCGCCAAAATCGCGTAGGTCGCCAGCAGCAGCGTCCCGTCCAGCCAGTTTGATCGCCCGTTCAGGCTGATCAGGTTGACGATAAACACGGCGATTGCCACGCTGCTTACCTCAAATGGGTTAAAGTCCAGATCCATCGGCTGGCCCACCGCCTGCCCCACCAGCACCAGCACCGGAGCCACAAACAGCGCCACCAGAAGGCTCGACCCCATCGCCACCGACACGGGCAGATCCATGTTGTTCTTCATCGCCACGCGCACCGCCGTCACATAGCCCGACACATCGCCCAACAGCGGCAGCAGCACCACGCCCGTAAACAGTGGTGTCAGCGCCCAGTCGGCAATCACCTCCTCCACCACGCCCACAAACAGTTCCGACTCGATGGCAATGCCCGCCGTTGCCAGCAGCAGAACGACAACCCACACCCACAGGGGCGATCGCCCGTCCACCTCATCTGTCAGCAGCAGCGGGTCTTGTTTGGCCTTGCACACGTCGTAGAGGTAGCTGTGGGTCTTCAGCGAAAACACTAACGTCAGTCCGTACACCAGCATCAGCACCACCGCCACAAAGATAGACAGGCTGGTAATATCCTGAGCATCGACCACATGGGACGTGTTGATAACGATCGTGGGCAGGGCGATCGCCGTCACCGCCAGCGTCATGGATGAACCGTTCACCCGTACCACAATCGGCTCAAACGACTGCTCTTTGTATTTCAAACCACCCAGCAGCATCGCCAGCCCCAACACCAGCAGCAAGTCGCCCAAAATGCTGCCCGTGATGCTGGCCTTAACCAGATCCACGAGTCCCTGCCGCAGCGCCGCCAGCGAAATGATGAGTTCTGTCGCGTTGCCAAATACGGCGTTCATGAGTCCGCCGACGGTTGGCCCCAGCGCCAGCGCCAGTTCCTCCGTGGCGCGGCTGAGGAAGACCGCCAGCGGGGCGATCGCCAGTGCCGACGTGACAAACACCGCCGCATCGCCCCAGTCCTGCCCGTGCGCCAGCAGCGAAATCGGGATAAAGACCAGCAGCACCAGCGCAGGAAACCGTTTAAGCAGCATGGAGAAGGAATTGGAGATTAGGGATTGTGGGGATTAGGAATCAGACAGGTGGAGGATTATCACCCCCTTCCACACTACGCTACAGTTAAGCTTGTGCATTCCTCGCCCTGCCTTAATCCATGACCTCATCCCCCGCCGACTCCTCTGAATGGGAGCGTAGCCCGACCCGTCGCCCCCCGCGCCCGACGGACTGGCGACTGCTCAAGATGCTTCTGCCCTACGCCATGCGGCATCAGCGGCTGCTGCTGATTTCGCTAGTAATGCTAATTCCGACGGCGATTGGGGATGCGGTGCAGCCGATTTTGGTGGGGCAGGCCATTTCGCTAATTCGCAATGAGCCAGTGCTGGGCTTTTTGCGGGGATTAACCCTAGCGCAGGGGCTAAATCTGCTGGTGGTGCTGTTGTTAATCACCATTGTGGTGCGGCTCACGTTCGATGGGTTGCAGAGTTTCCTGGTGCAAAAGGTGGGTCAGCGCATTACTGCCGACATTCGCAATGATTTGTTCTTGCATGTCACTTCGCTGGCAACGCGCTTTTTCGATCGCACGCCAGTTGGCAAACTGATCACGCGCCTGACCAGTGACGTAGACGCGCTCGGCGACGTGTTCTCCACTGGGGCGATCGGGATCATTGGCAATCTCTTTTCCATCATCGTCATTGCGCTGACCATGTTCACGCTGGAATGGCGACTGGCATCCATGCTGATTGCCATGCTAATTCCCATTACTATCCTCACGATTTACTTTCAGCGAAAATATCGGCAGGCCAACTATCGGGCCCGCGAAGAACTGTCGTCGCTCAACGCCACGCTGCAAGAAAACATCGTCGGCATTAACGTGGTGCAACTGTTTCGGCGGGAGGCGTTTAATGCCGAACTCTTTCGCACGATCAACCAGCGCTACATCAAAGAGGTCGATCGCACGATTGTTTTTGACTCGCTGGTGTCGGCCACGCTGGAGTGGATCTCGCTGGTGGCGATCGCCGCTGTTCTCTGGTTTGGTGGCGTACTTGTTTTACAAGAAGCGCTGCTATTTGGCACACTAGCGTCCTTTATTCTCTTTGCCCAGCGCCTTTTCGACCCCCTGCGCGAATTTGCCGAACAGTTCACCGCTATCCAAGCAGGCTTCACTGCTCTAGAGCGAGTTAGCGACATCCTGGTCGAGCCAATCGAAATCCGCGATCCGGAGGTCGGGGATGGAGGGGCCCCTCCGGTTCATCTTTCCCCTTCTCAAGCCCCCGGCGAGATTTGCTTCGATCACGTCTCCTTTGGCTACAAACCGGATGAACTGGTGCTGCGCGACCTCGATTTCACCATTGCCCCTGGTGAGAAGGTGGCGCTAGTGGGGCCGACGGGCGCGGGCAAAAGCTCGATCATTCGCCTGCTGTGTCGGCTGTATGAAGTAACGAGCGGGCGCATTTTGCTAGATGGCGTGGACATTCGCGAGATGCCTCAGGCAGAACTGCGGCGGCGAATGGCGGTGATTTTACAAGACGGATTTTTGTTTGCGGGCGACGTAAAGGGCAACATTGCGCTGGGCGAGAGTTACTCGATGGCGGAAATCCAGCGGGCAGCAGAGCAGACAAACGTGGCGAAATTTATCGAGCAATTGCCCCAGGGCTACAACACAGAACTGCGGCAGCGCGGCACAAACCTGTCGGGTGGGCAAAAGCAGCTTCTTGCCTTTGCGCGAGCCGCCATCCGCAATCCGCCGATCCTGGTGCTGGACGAGGCGACTGCAAACCTGGACGTGGGTACGGAATCCCTGATTCAGGAAGCGCTAGAAACTCTGCTAGAAGGGCGCACCGCCATCATCATCGCGCACCGCCTCTCGACCATTCGCAGCGTGGATCGGATTCTGGTGCTAAAGCGAGGACAACTGGTGGAATCGGGCAGCCATGAGGAACTGCTGGCACAAAACGGGTTGTATGCCAGTTTGTATCGGCTGCAAATGCTGGAGGGTTAAGCGCGTGGTTTGGCGTGGTTTGCCAAACGCAATCCGCCTGCAAGGATCATGCGCCTGCAATCTTAGGCGAGGTATTTCACATAGACGCGATCGCATCGAGCCGTTTCCACACCGTTGGCGGGTTCGTAGCCCTGTCGCTCGTAGAGCAGGACGGCTTCTTTCAAGACGCTGGCGGTTTCGATCCAGATTTGTGTATAGCCGCTGCGGGCGATCGCCCCCTCCAGTTCCATCAGCAAAAACTTGCCCAAGCCCTGACCGCGCACACTCGGATGCAGGTACATTTTGCGAATCTCGACGGCATTTTCACCCCGGCGAATGGGGTAGTAGCCCGCCGTGCCGACGAGGCTGCCCGCTTGCTCCACCACCCAAAATTCGCCGCCTGTTGCCCAATACGCCGTTTCCACCTGAAGCACGTCCTGGTCGGCTCCGTCGGGTTCGCAGCCGAGGCCGTACTCCGCCAGCACTGTGTAAATTAGCTCGGCAGCAACAGCGCGATCGCTCGGCTGCCAATCTCGAACCCGAAAGGTTTTATAAGTTGCGTCCATTGCTCAGTTAAGGAGTGGGCAGCGATTTTCCATCAGGCGATCGGAAAAGTTAAGGAGTCGTAGGGGCAATAAGTCCATAACTTTTCAGTATCGCGCCGCCAGGGGCGATCGCCGTATAACTAAGGACATCAAACGAGGCGCACCCCGCTTCACTCTCTAGGAGACACAACCATGCAACTGACCTATCGCGGCACCGAATATACCCTCTGCACCGAACTGCCTGCTACCAGCCAATCTTTCTATGGATGCTATCGCGGCGCTGAGATGACGATGCGCCACTCCTCTGAACTGCCAGTTCAGCCTTTCGTCAACCTCACCTATCGCGGTGCACAATATCGCCCCGAAGCAGCACCCCTCTTCAGCAACACAGCGGCGATCGCCCTCTAAAGCTTCGCCTCAGAATCTCTCAGCTTGGTCTGCCTGGCAACTCTCTCCCGACTTAACCAAATCTAGCTTCACTTAGAGCGATCGCCCTTTCACTCACTAGCGATCGCTCTTCCTTATCTCAACTGACCCAGCATGACTTCTGGGCCTTATCAGACAGGCTAAAAAGCTACCCAGCAGCCCCTCAGCTTATCTGCGTCACCAAAGCCGCTGATCTCCGCTCAGGCATCCAGTTCAGATTTCTATCAAGTTTCCAACTGTCGCTTTTCGGGGCGAAAATTGAGGAACGGGCTGATCAGCAGCAATCCCGGAAACAGGAAAAACACCAGGAAATAGAGTAATAGCCGCTCAATGGAGCCAGCCGTATACCACCGCTGCTTGAGATATAGCATCGTCAGCAGCGGCAGCACCAGCAGATAAGCACCTGCCAGCGCAACATAGAGCAGGGGAACCAGCGGCAGTGAGTCGGAAAGGGTAAGCATCGGCTTTCGATTTTGAGTTTCGATAGTTTCGCGATTTTGGCTTGCAGCAGACAAGCAGGCAGGGCAGCTTGCAAAGAAGCTTAACCTAGGCTCTCCAAATTCTATCGCCTCCAGTCTGTGAAAACCGTGACCGGGCAACTCGTTTTCCCTAGAGGTTCCATAAGAATTTTGGATGATGAGCGCTTCGGGCGTAATCCGGCCTGGAACGCAGGATAGTTCTGCGGGATACAGCGCCTCTGCCAGCGCAATGACCTAGTTCAAAGCTCCCGATTCAAAGCTTCCGGTTCAAAGCTGACTGGTTCAAAGCTTATAGAAAAGCTTAGAGAATTGCTTATCGCAGGCGAGGCAGGCGGCGGCGCGGGGCGGACGGCGGCGTGGTAATCAGGGACGGATCATCGACGACTTGCAGACGACGAGTATGCTGCACAATGCCGTCTTCGCGAACCAGCACCCCCGTAATCCAGCGATCGCTCGGCAGCGCCGGAGCCTGACCCGTTTTGAACAAACCCCCAGCCGATAGCAGTTCCAAATTCAACGGCGCGGCGCTGAGATAGCCCTCGGCATTCACGGGTTCCTCAATCGCTGCGCCCAGCAAGAGGCGATCGCCCAGCGGTTCTTGCACAATCACATCAAAATCAAAGCTTTGCCCCACCAGCACCTGCGCCGGAAGCTGAACCTGCACGCTGGGTGGGAGGTCGCCGCTAGAAACTTCGGTGCGCTCGGATAGCACGGATTGAGACACAATGCGTCCGTTTTCATAGCGCTGCCGCGTAGACAGCACAGAATTCAGCGTCACGATGCGTCCGTTGATATCGCGAGTGCCCGTAATCGTCGTCGTTGTATTAGCAATCAGCGCATTGCCATCTCGCTCCCAAGAATCCAGCACCGTCTGATAGCTCAAGCTGCGGTAGGGTTCCCAAAACTTTTGGAGCGCAGTGCTGAGCGTGTCATAGGTCAGCCCGTCGGCATGGGTAAAGCTGCGGCTAAAGAGGCGCATCACGTCTCGCAGGTTGCGGCTGCTGGCAGCGGCATCCAGGCGGGCGATCGCCTCTGTCAGTTCCTCCGGGGCGGCTTGCACGGCGGGCGCAGGCGCAGGCGGTTCTGCGGGCGCAGGCGTGGTTTGCGCCCCCACGCGACCCGCCCAGCTCAGCAACACCCCCAGTGCCACCGCCGGAATTACCAAATTTGCCCGCCGCCAGCCCCGGCGCGTCATGCCGATCCGCGAGGCAACGGCTTTCCCAATGGGCTGAGCCAACTGGAAATTCAACTGGAAATTCAAGAGGGGCAATGGAAACTCAGGGGGTTTCTGCATGGGGATACGGTAGGATACTAAAACGTTTGGGCTGCAAGCCTTTTTCCAAGCCGCGCTCGAAATCCAAAATCTGCGAGCGACTCACTCAACCTCAAAGGCGCAGCAATTCCAGACACAGTGTAGACGCTATCCGCACGGTTCGTCACGGAATCCGGAAGCTTCTCTCGCGCTCCACCTTTCAGAAACCCACACCCCGTCGCCCCACACTCCCCACTCCCACACCCCGTCATCCCCACTCATGAAGCTCCTGATCGCGGCCAGCGGCACGGGCGGACACCTGTTTCCGGCGATCGCCACGGCTGAGCAACTTTCTCACTACACCATTGAATGGCTGGGCGTGCCCGACCGTTTGGAAACGCAGCTTGTGCCGGGAAAATATCCGCTGCATACGATTCGGGTGGAGGGCTTTCAGGGAAAGCCAGGGCTGGGCACGCTGAAGACGCTGGCGCGGCTGCTGGGGGCGGTGGTGCAGGTGCGATCGCTCTTGCAAACGGGCAACTTTCAGGGCGTGTTTACTACGGGCGGCTACATTGCTGCTCCGGCAATCCTGGCAGCGCGATCGCTCGGTCTGCCGACAATTTTGCATGAATCCAACGCCCTGCCGGGTAAAGTGACGCGGCTGCTGAGTCCCTGGTGCAGCGTGGTGGCGGTGGGCTTTGAAGAGACGATCCAGCGGCTGCCCCGCGCTAGGGCGGTTCACGTTGGAACGCCCGTGCGCGATGCCTTTCGGCTAGAGCCGTCGGCCCTGCCGCCGCTGCAACTGCCGATTCCCGATGACGTGCCGCTGATTGTGGTTGTCGGCGGCAGCCAGGGCGCAGTGGCGGTGAACCGCTTGGTGCGCGAGTGTGCGCCTGCCTGGTTCGATGCGGGCTTTTGGCTCGTTCACCTGACGGGCGACGCAGACCCAGAGGCAAAGAGCCTCAGCCATCCGCAATATCTCGCGCTGCCCTTTTATGACAATATGGCGGCACTGTTTCATCGGGCGACGCTGGCCATCAGCCGCTCTGGTGCGGGCACGCTGACAGAACTGGCGATCGCCCATCTTCCTGCCATCCTGATTCCCTACCCCTTCGCTGCCGAAGATCACCAAACGGTGAACGCGGCCGCTTTCGTGCGGGCAGGTGCGGCCAAAGTCTTTCAGCAAAAAGAACTCACCGCCGCCAAGCTCACCGCCGAGGTTCTGGAACTGATGCGATCGCCCCAGCTTGCAGATATGGCAGCAGCAGCCGGACGGTTGGCGATCGCCGACAGCGCCGAACAACTCGCCAAGCTCATTCAACAAACCGTCGGTCGCTAGAAGCGTTGCCAAGCGCAGAATCCAAAATCCAAAACCCAAAACCCAAAAATCCCGCCTCATTTCCAACTCAACCCCCTACAGGACACCCTCACAACTGTCCTTTTGGGAGATCAGTTCCAAGGGCGATCGCCCTAAGCTAAAAAACAGTTGCTTTGCACCGTCTTTTGCATCCAGTTCATAGCGCGATCGGGAGCATTCTTCCGTCGAACTTGGTGCAGTCAGGCGAACGCAGAGCTTAGTTTTTGGCTCACCCGAATCATCCTTGCTGTTTTTGCTGGTTTTTTCTTGCTCCATGGTTTTACATCGCCCCACCAACGACCCTTTGACCCCTCCTGACCCAAGTCGAGAAAGCAAAGTGAATTCAAAGGTGTCGCCCTGGCTGTCGGCGATCGCCTATCCTCTGGGAAATCGCCTGCTGCTGCCAGCCTACTTCGGCAAAATCGAGATTCACGGACAGCATCATTTGCCCGCCGAGGGGCCAGTGATCCTTGCGCCGCTCCACCGGGCACGGTGGGATGCGCTGCTGGTGCCCCACGCCACGGGGCCGAGCGTTACAGGACGGATTCCCCGGTTTATGGTTACAGCTGACGAGGTGAAAGGGCTTCAGGGCTGGTTTATTCGCCGTTTGGGCGGCTTTCCGGTCAACCCGCGCCAGCCAGGTGTTGCCAGCTTGCGGTTTGGGCTGGAGCTGTTGCAGCAGGGCGAAATGCTAGTGATTTTTCCAGAGGGCGGCATTTTTCGCGATCGACTGGTGCATTCGCTCAAGCCAGGTCTTGCCCGTCTCGCTCTCCAGGCAGAGCAAAGCCGGCCGGGGCTGGGTGTGCAAGTGATTCCGATTCATTTGCATTATGACGAGCCGCTTCCCCGCTGGGGCTGTCACGTCACGATCAATATCGGTGCCCCCATCAAGGTTGAATCTTATCTCCAGGAATCGCCCAAACAGGGCGCGAAGCATCTCACTGCGGATCTCCGCAATGCGCTGGAACGTCTGAGTCCTAGCCCTGCGTCTCAGAGCCTGATGGCTGCACACAAGTCTGAAATGGCAGCTTGAGCAGCGCCAGACAGCGAGTTTTTCCGGCTCTCATCCCTTGTCGCAGCTATCCCACAACGCCTGCGATCGCCTGCACTGTTTGATTGCGACCCTGCTGCTTAGCGCGATAGAGGGCGCTGTCAGCCTCATTCAGCAGCGTTTCGGGGGGCACTTCGGGATGAGGGATGACGCTGGCGATGCCAATGCTGAGGGTGACGCGATCGCTAATGTCAGACTGGCGATGAGCAATGGATAAGTCATGCACCGCCGTCTGAATCATCTCTGCAATTTGCGCGGCTCCGGCGGCTGTGGTGTTGGGCAGCAGAATAGAGAACTCTTCGCCCCCGTAGCGAGCCACCAAATCTGCCGGACGCTTTGCAGAGTGGGCGATCGCCCTGGCAATTTGTCTCAGGCAATCATCCCCAGCCTGATGTCCATAGGCATCGTTGTAGCGCTTGAAATAGTCCACATCGCACAGCAGCAGAGACAGCGACTGCTGCTCACGGGCGCACCGTCGCCACTCCTGCTCCAAACAAGCATCCCAGCGGCGACGATTGGCAAGCTGCGTCAGCCCGTCCAGATTCGCCAGGATTTCTAGCTTTTCATTCGCGGCTTGGAGGGCTAGCTCGATCTGTTTGCGGCTGGTGATGTCGCGCACTGTCACCGCAAAGCCGTCGCCCAGTTTTACCGCAATGTAGTGATACCAGCGATCGCCCTCCGGAGTGGAATAGGCCAACTCACTCTCAAACGTTTCGCCCGTTTCCACCACATCCACAAACCTCTGAAATAGCCCTGGATCAATCTGCTGCACCAACCGCCGCAGAGCTAGGTTGCCGATCAGTTCTTCACGGGTTTTGCCCAGCATTTTTGCCACCACCGGATTCACCACTAGGCAACGAAAATCGCCAATCGTGCCGTCTATATCCCGTACTGACTGCATCGCCGCAATGCCGTCGAGGGAACTGTTCAAAATGCTAGACAGCAGCGCCCGCGATTGATAGAGAATTTCTTCTGTCTCGCGACGGATGATAACTTCCTGCTGAAGCTGCCGCTTTTGCCGCTGAATCGTAAGCTGGCTTTCGAGGCGGGCGACGACTTCCTCCACCTGAAACGGCTTGGTAATGTAGTCCACCCCGCCCACCTGAAACGCCTCGACCTTATCCAGCAGATCGTCGAGGGCGCTGATAAAAATCACCGGGATGTCCCGCGTCGTCTCGTCTGCTTTGAGCAACTCACAAACCTGATAGCCATCCATGTCGGGCATTTTGATATCCAGCAAAATGGCATCGGGGGGTTTGGCGGCGGCCGTTCGCAGGGCCATCGCGCCGCTGGTGACGCTTCGCACCTGATAACCCTGCTGGGTCAAGATATCGGTCAGCAGCCGCAGGTTTTCGGGGATATCGTCTACAACTAGGACACTGCCTTTAGATTCGGCGTTGGGACTAGGGTTCATAGCTGCTCAGCATCAGGAATCAGGGCGGTTGAACTGGGAAGTGCTTCGACCCACTCCAGGATTTTGTCAAAGCGAAACTGGTGACTCCACTGGGTTAGTTCTTGGGCCAGGGCTGCATGGGTCGCGGCAATTTGGGTGATGAGCGCCTTAACTTGGGCACTATCGGCCTCTAGCGCTGCGGTATGTAGGGCAGTTTTCCAGGTTTCCGGCAGATCTGGCAACTCTGGCGAGTATAGGTCGGCTGGCGAGTATAGGTCGGCTGGCGGCTCTTGCGGGCGGCTGCCAGGCTCACTTTCCTCATATAGGAACACAACGCCGAGGTGCTTGGCGATCGCATCGAAAATGCTTTGCTCTTGGAACGGCTTGCGGAGAAAATCATCGCAGCCCGCTGATAAGATCACCACTTTTTCTTCTTCTAAAACGCTGGCGGTTAGGGCGATTACGGCGGTTGCCTGGCCTTTGGTCGTGGCTTTGATCCGCTGGGTCGCCTCGTAGCCATCCATTACGGGCATTCGCATATCCATCCAGATCAGGTGCGGCTCCCACGTATCCCAGATTTCTACTCCCTCCAGACCGTTGCTAGCCTCGCGCACTTCAAAGCCTAGCGGACTGAGCAGCTTTACGAGCAGGCGGCGGTTCACTTCTTTGTCATCCACGACCAGAATGCGGTAGGTGGGTTGTCCGGGAGCCAGCCCCAGCACGCGCCGCCGAGCAGGGTGCAGGTCGAGGGGGGCGGTTTCTGAGAGGCTGGCTTGAATGTAGAAGGCGATCGCCGTTCCCACACCCATCTCGCTGCTGACGGCAATGTCGCCCCCCATGAGTTGAATGAACTTGCGGCTAATCGCCAGCCCCAGCCCCGTGCCTTCCTGCGATTCCTTGCCCGCCTGGGTTTGGGTAAAGGCTTCAAACAGGTGAGGCAATTCCTCCGGCGCAATGCCAACGCCTGTATCGCGCACTTCAAAGTAAATCGGCACGGTGGCAGCGGGCAGTGTTTGGGACGGAAGCGCCAGCGGCGTGTGGCTGGGTGGCTGGGTAGAGACGTGCAGCGACACCGAACCCGCCTGCGTGAACTTAATGCCGTTGCTCAGCAGGTTGATGAGTACCTGACGCAGCTTCATCTCATCGGCCTGGATATATTGCGGCAGATCGTCGCTGCGGGTAACGGTCAACAGCAAATTTTTGCTCTCGGCCCGCAGGTAGAGCATATCTTCCAGGTCGCTGAGCAGCTGATGCAGGTTGAAACTTTTGAGATTGAGCGTGGTTTTGCCCGCTTCGATTTTGGAAATATCCAGAATGTTGTTGATCAGCGTCAGCAGGTATTCGCCGCTGCGGTAGATGATGCCGATGTTTTCGCGCTGGTCGGGCGATAGGTGATTGGAGCGTAGAGCCAGTTGCGAAAAGCCCAGAACTGCATTCAAGGGCGATCGCAGCTCGTGGCTCATATTGGCAATAAAAGTACTCTTGGCTTCGTTGGCTACCTCGGCTTTCTCTTTTGCTAGCTCAAGCTGCTGGTTCGACTCGGCTAGCTCTGCCGTGCGCTCCTGTACGCGCTGTTCCAGCGTGTTGAAGGATTCGCGCAACTGGTGTCCCATCTGGTTAAAGGATTGCGTCAGGGTTTCCAACTCGGCAATGGGATTAACCTCGACAGTTTGCTCTAAATCCCCAGCGGCGATCGCCTGGGCTGCCTGATTCAGCTTGAGAATCGGGCGGGCAATCCAGCGGCTCGTCAGTATGCCAATCCCTGTGGCCAGCGCCAGCGCCCCCAGCGAGAGCCACTGCGTCAGGCGGTTGTTGGCGTTGATCTGGGCCATGAAATCGGATTCGGGCACAGCGACCACAATTAGCCAGTCCAGCCCATATTCATCGCGAAACGGCGACACCTGGGCAAACTGGCGATCGCCCCCCGGCAGGCGAAACTCAATCTGCTGCACCTGGTCAATCTGCCTTAGATCATCAAACTGTTGCTTCAGATAGTTAGCGGTCGCGCTGACCAGCGGATTTTGGCTATCGCGGGCAGGCAAAAGCTGGGCATTTTCTCCAGCGCCAATGAGCAGACTCTCTTCGTCGGCAGTCGAGCTAGCAATCAGCTCACCTGTGCGGGCAAGGATAAAGGTTTCGCCAGTTTTGCCAACCTTTAACCCGCTGAGAAAGCGATTTAACTCGCGGGAGGGAATAAAGTCGGTCGCGCACACGCCCAACAGACGACCGTTTCGGTTGCTATAGACCGGGGTGCTGGCCGTTAGCACGGGCACCCGATCGTCAAAATCCAGATAAATGTCGCTCCAGCCCGGTTTTCGGATCTGAGTTGCCTGCTGATACCACGGGCGAATGCGGGGGTCATAATCTTGATCTAATACACGAAACTGGCTGCTGCGATTGCCCTCCTCATCCAGGCTGTAATATCGGAAATAGCCGCCAGGGCCCGTTTTGGTGAGCAGCAGTTCCAGGTTTTTGCTGTCCCTCGTGCGACCCACGCCCATAAAGGAGCCGTCTTCGACCCCGCAGTAAATCAGGTTATTTGCGGGCAAACTCCGGGCTTGCTGCCAAAAGAGATACGCCCCCTCTTGGGCGGAGGGATCGAGGTCGCCACTGCGGAGGGCGATCGCATTCAGATCATTGATGACAAAAGGCGATTGCACATAGGTACTCACCTCCTGCTGAATGCGGGCAGTCAGCTCGTTGCGTAGCTCTAGTGCCAGATGATTGACCGCTTGCTGGCTATTGCGATAAGACAAATAGCTGATCAGTCCCACTGTGCCGGCTAGCTGTAGCAAAAAAGGAACCACTAAGAGTGCCTGAAGCGGCAGCTTGCGCCCAAAACGCGAATTGAAAACACCCATAGATCCAAGCGGCAGCAAAGCACCGGGGCTGGTGAGAGAAGCGGATGGCAGAAGACAGCAGTGAGGCGGTAGCGCTTGCAGGAGGCAGCCTTGAAGCTGGCAGCGTTGCCGATGCCAGTATATTTCCCGGAAGTGCCCCCAGTCTAACTCTGGTGTCAACAAAATTACGGTTGTCACCTGTCTGAATCGCTCAGCAGGTGCCAGCGATCGCCCCGCAGCTTCAAACGATGGCTAGAGGCACGACACGGTATGATCTTGCTCGGATGCAGAGTCCCGATTCGAGAAGCCTATGCCGTTTTCAATGCCGCTGGACAGGCTAGCACAAAGCCTGGGAGCGCTGTCGCACGACTGGTCGGCGACCCTTGGACAGATGCCGATTACCCAAGTCACGACCGACAGCCGCAGCCTGGAGCCAGGCGATCTATTTTTGGCGCTGCGGGGCGATCGCTTTGATGGTCATGCCTTTGTGAAGCAGGCGCTAGCGCAAGGGGCGATCGCCGCTGTCGTGTCCGACGTGCCCTCCGACGCGGCCGGGCCGCTGCTCCGGGTGGGCGATACACTGGTGGCCTATCAGCAGTTGGGCACGCTCTGGCGGCGGCAGTTTGCGGGGCCTGTGGTGGCGGTGACTGGCTCCGTCGGCAAGACGACGACCAAGGAACTGATCGCCGCCGTGCTGGAAACCCGCGGCCCCGTCCTCAAAACCCGCGCCAACTATAACAACGAAATCGGGGTTCCCAAAACCCTGCTGGAACTGGGGCCAGCGCATCAGTTTGCGGTGATTGAGATGGGAATGCGGGCGGCGGGGGAAATTGCGCTGCTGGGACAGATTGCCGAACCCGATATTGCAGTGATTACCAATGTTGGCACGGCCCACATCGGGCGGCTGGGGTCTGAGCAGGCGATCGCCGATGCCAAGTGCGAACTGCTCCAGGAGTTGGATTCCGCAGGCGCGGCCGTGCTGAACCACGATAATCTGCGGCTGATGCACACGGCCGCCCGCGTCTGGCGCGGCAAAACAATCACCTACGGACTAGAAGGCGGCGACCTGCGGGGCGAACTGGTCGATGCCCACACGCTGCGGGTAGATGGAACCCTGCTCCCTCTGCCGCTGCCCGGCCGCCACAACGCACTGAACTACCTGGCGGCGCTGGCTGTTGCAAAACTGCTAGGACTCGACTGGCAGCCGCTCATGGCTGGGTTAACCGTGGAACTTCCCCAGGGGCGGGCGCGGCGGCTAGACTTGCCCAATGATGTGGTGATTCTGGATGAAACCTACAACGCGGGGCTGGAATCGATGCTGGCGGCGCTGCGGCTGCTGGCCGACACGCCCGGTGCCCGCCGCATTGCCGTGTTGGGCACGATGAAAGAACTGGGCGATCGCTCCCTCGAATTTCACCAGCAGGTCGGCGCGGCTGTGCGTGACTTGGGACTCGACGCGCTGCTGATTCTGGCTGATCCTGCCGAAGCCGATGCTCTCGCCACCGGAGCCAGCGGTGTGCCTACCGAGTGCTTTGCCACCCATGCCGAAGTTGTGGACTGGCTGAGGCAAAACGTGAAAGCGGGCGATCGCCTCCTGTTCAAAGCCTCCCGCGCCGTTGGGCTAGATCAGGTGGTAAGTCTGTTTTTGGACACACCGTGAAGACGATACTCGATTCCGCAATGCACAGTCCCACGAATCGCAGGTCTTTGACGGCTACTCAAGCTAGCTGCTAAAGCTGCTTCTTGAGCAACAGCGACTCCGCCATTGCCCGATCAACCGGAGACGAGAACAAATAGCCCTGGCCGTATTCACAGCCCATTGCCATCAGTTGCACCAGTTGTTCCAGCGTCTCCACGCCCTCGGCAATTACGCTCATCCGCAGCGTTTCTGCCAGACTCACAATGGTTTTCACAATCGCCTGACTTTCTACGCTAATGCCTGCTCGGTGAATAAAGGAGCGGTCGATTTTGACGCTGTGGATGGGCAGGCTGTGAAGCTGGCTGAGGGATAAAAAGCCTGTGCCAAAGTCGTCAATGCAAAGCTGTACACCCAGATCGGTCAGCCCGTGCAGGTTTTGGGCGATCGCCTCCATATCTGCTCGCAGCAGCGCCTCCGCAAACTCCAGCCGCAAACAGTTGGGACGCAACCCGGTTTCCGACAAAATTCGCCCCACCTGCCCAATTAGCTTGGGCTGGACGAACTGCTTTTCCGTCAGGTTGACGCTTATCGTCATCGACCCATCCGCCAATCCCTGCCGCTGCCACTGCTGTATTTGCTGGCAAGCCTGACGCAGCACCCATTCCTCCAGCATCAGAATTAGCCCCGTCTCGGTGGCAATGTCGAGGAACTTGCCGGGTGGCACAAGTCCCTGGGTGGGATGTTGCCATCGCATCAGCACCTCAAACCCGCGCACCCGGCGGCTTTGCAGCGCCACAATCGGCTGATAGTGCAGCTCTAGTTCCTGCTGATCTAAGGCCCGCCGCAAATCTGCTTCGAGCTGTACCTGGGTAAATACCTGGGTCTGGCGCGTGCCGTCAAACAATTCGTGGCAGGCTTTGCCCCGATGCTTGGCGCGATACATCGCCACATCGGCATCCCGCAGCAAGTCTTCCAAGTTTTGGTAAGGCTGACAGGTTTCCCGGTGATGGCTCAGTGCAATGCCCACGCTGGCGCTAATGTGAACCTGATGCCCCTGGAGGCAAAAAGCCCAGCCGAGTTGCTCCTGAATTCGTTCTGCAACGTGGATTGCATCATCGGCGCTTTGAATGTCTTCCAGCAAAATGGCAAACTCATCCCCACCCAGCCGCGCCACCGTGTCGCCGCCGCGCACGCAGTCTTGCAATCGCTGGCTCACCTGGATCAGCAGTTGGTCGCCGAGCAGGTGGCCCAGGCTGTCATTCACCTGCTTGAACCGATCCAGATCGACAAACAGCACTGCAAACTGATGCCCCGGACGACGCGGCAGCGCGTTGAGCGCGGTTTTGAGCCGATTCATAAATAGGGCCCGATTGGGCAGGCTGGTCAACGAATCGTGGAAGGCGTTGAGAAAAAGCTGCTCCTCAGACTGTTTGCGGGTGGTGATATCTTCAACCGTGCCTTCGTAATACAACAGATCCCCACGACTGTTGTAGACACAGTGGGCGTTTTCAGAAATCCAGATGGGGGTACCGTCGCGCCGATAGATTAGTGACTCAAAGTTGGCCACGCGCCCTTCTTCTTGCATCAGCCGGATGAATTCGCTGCGGCGGTTTGGATCGATGTAAATCTGATGCTGGATGCTGTGGATGTTGGCGATCAAATCTTCTGCTGATTTGAAGCCATAGATCCGCACCAGTGCTGGGTTGACGTTGAGGTAGCGTCCTTCTGCTGTGGTTTGAAAGATGCCTTCGATTGCGTTTTCAAAAATGCTGCGGTAGCGGGCTTCGGCTTCTCGCAGCGCTGCTTCGGCTCGCTTGCGATCGCTAATATCTCGACAAATACACACCAGATGGCTATCAGCAATGCGCGTCAAGCTGACTTCCTGAGGAAAGGTAGTGCCGTCTTGCCGCAGAGCGATCGCCTCTCCGCGCCACTGGGGATTTTGGCTCAGGCCGGGCCAAATCTCCTGCTGAAACCGCCGTACCTCGGCGGGAATGTAGAACTGCTGCCAGGTTTGGCTGCTGAGCGGCTCATCGGGTGGATAGCCAAACTGGCGCAGATAGGCCGGGTTGGCATAGCGAAAGGTTCCCTTTGCATCGAATACGGCTATCCCGTCGGCCGCCGCCTCAATCGCCGCTCGCTGCCACCACAGATCCGTCAGATTATCCAGCGCGGCGTTGGCGCGGAGGAGTTCCTGCTGGCTATTGAGCAGGGCGATCGCCTCAGACACCTGTCCCAAAATGGAGGATAGGTCGTGCGCCAGCGCGTCTGCCTGTTGTCGGACTTGAAAGCAACTTGCAGGGAGCCAGGTATCGCGGAACTGGAACTCGTCTGACTCTGGGGTAGAGGATCGTGGCGATCGCCCTGAAAAATTCGATTGCCCAAACTGCATCTCAACTAGCCTCGATCCTGGAAAAAGGGAAAATCAAAACCGCTTCATTTCGCTGAGGTTTGAGTTTTTTCTGGGAGCGCCTTGCATCCAAAATATGATTGACTGCAAAGACCGTTTCCAAAGACTCTTGATCTCAAAATCAGCAGTTTTTCAAAAAAATCTAGAAGGATTCAGCGCAACAATGCGAACCACTCAAATCGTGCCTTCCTACTTCAGTTCTAGAAACAAAAAACCCTCTTTTCCGTCCGTTTGAAAGCTCATATCCATCAGCAACTTAACGGAGTGCAGCCTCCGTGTTGATGCCTACGTAGCCAGATCTTTACTCCTTTCAAAAGGCTAGAATTTTGATTAATCAGTTTTCTGAATTTTGAAGGGTTGCCCTCACAGAAATCACCTTTAGGCGATAGATATTAATCCCAATGCATTAACCCTTTGATGGGTCGAAATGCTTGGTTTTCAAGAGAATCGCAGGCTGGATGCAGACTGGAGCGATCGCCCCCAGCCTAATCAACAAAAAGTATTTATATCTTTAAGTAAAAGAAAAAAGCAAAATGGACATCCTAGAAATCCTCAGACAGGACTACCGTAATTTCCCCAAATCCCAGACCTTCAGCGCCTATGCAGAAGACGTTTACTTTCGCGATCCAATGACAGAATTTCGCGGGCGCGATCGCTACGAACGCATGATCGGCTTTATTCAGACCTGGTTTCTCGACCCCCAGCTAGACCTCCACCAGATTCAGCAAACGGGCGCAGACATCCGCACCGACTGGACGCTCAGTTGGACAACGCCGCTGCCCTGGAAGCCCCGAATTGCGATCGCAGGCTGGAGCGAAATGACCGTCAATGAACAGGGGCTAATCACGTCCCACATCGACTATTGGCACTGTTCGCGGCTTGACGTGCTGCGGCAGCATTTCAGCGTTCGCAAGCAGTCTGCCTGACCCCTCCAGACAGAGGCTTTGCAGATCAACTAATGCCTTGACAAGGGGCGATCGCCCTACTGACCGACTCGCTCCAATCCCGCGCCAAACGCCCCATCTGCCTGCAAAACCCGATACATTAGAAGGATGTAACCATTCTTCACGAAATCGCTGGGCACTCATGCGCGTAATCTTGATGACCGGAAAGGGCGGCGTTGGCAAAACTTCGGTGGCTGCCGCAACAGGCTTGCGGTGTGCAGAACTGGGCTACCGCACCCTAGTGCTCAGCACTGATCCCGCCCACTCCCTGGCCGACAGTTTTGACATGGAGCTGGGGCACGACCCGCGCTCGGTCAAGCCAAACCTCTGGGGCGCAGAGCTAGACGCGCTGATGGAGCTAGAGGGCAACTGGGGAGCCGTGAAGCGCTACATTACACAGGTTCTCCAGGCGCGGGGATTGGAAGGCGTGGAGGCGGAAGAACTGGCGATTCTCCCTGGCATGGACGAAATCTTCAGTCTGGTGCGGATGAAGCGCCACTATGACGAAGGCGATTTCGATGTCCTGATTATCGACTCTGCGCCAACAGGTACAGCCCTGCGCCTGCTGAGCCTGCCGGAGGTGGCGGGCTGGTATATGCGCCGATTCTACAAGCCACTGCAAGCGGTGTCTGCGGCGCTGCGGCCCCTAGTAGAGCCGCTGTTTCGCCCTGTTGCAGGCTTTTCCCTGCCCAACCAGGAAGTGATGGACGCGCCCTACGAGTTTTATCAGCAGATCGAAGCCCTGGAAAAGGTGCTGACCGACAACACCCAGACCTCGGTGCGTCTGGTGACGAATCCTGAAAAGATGGTGATTAAAGAATCGCTGCGGGCCCACGCTTATCTCAGCCTGTATAACGTGGCAACCGACATGGTGGTGGCAAACCGGATTATTCCTGACGAGGTGAGCGATCCTTTCTTTCAGCGCTGGAAAGAGAACCAGCAGCAATATCGCCAGGAAATCCACGAAAACTTTCACCCGCTGCCGGTAAAAGAAGTGCCGCTCTATTCTGAAGAACTGTGCGGGCTGGCAGCGCTGGAGCGGCTCAAGGAAACGCTCTATGCTAACGAAGATCCGGCTCAGGTCTATTACAAAGAAACCACGATGCGCGTGGTGCAAGAGCAAAACCAGTACAGCCTGGAGCTTTACTTACCCGGTATTCCCAAAGACAAGATCGAACTCAGCAAGTCGGCCGATGAGCTAAACGTCCGCATTGGCAACCATCGCCGAAATCTGGTGCTGCCCCAGGCCCTAGCAGCGCTGCAACCCGCTGGAGCCAAGATGGAAGAGGATTACTTGAAAATCCGCTTTGCTAACTAGCTGCAAAACACCCAGCCACGAAATAGACCCTGTAGAGCGACAGCCCCTTTACAGGGTCTAGCTTTTGGTGTGGGAAACAAGAGGACTGGCTCCCGTCAACCTAGCTCACATAAAAGTCCCGCGTGCCCTTTGCGCGGATGGCATCGTCGAGCCGGTTTAGCGCGTGGACATAGGCGGCGGTGCGGAGGTCGATGTCTCGCTCTTGGGCGATCGCCCAGATATGTTCCGTCTCCTGCTTCATGGCAAACTCTAGCCGATGGTTCACCTTGTCGGCCGACCAGTAGAAGCCGTTACGGTTTTGCACCCACTCGAAATAGCTCACCGTCACGCCGCCCGCGTTCACCAGGATATCGGGAAACACCTGGATGCCACGATTTTCCAGAATCGCATCGGCATCGGAGGTGACGGGGCCGTTGGCGACCTCGAAGATGTAGCGGGCCTGAATGCGGCTGGCGTTTTCAGCGGTAATCTGATTTTCTAGCGCCGCAGGCACCAGCACATCCACATCCAGTTCCAACAACTGCTCATTGGTAATGATGGAATGCTCCTGGTCGTTGCAAACGCTGCCTTCGCAGTAGATCGCCTTGAGCTTGCGGCTCGATTCCTTGATTTGTCGCACGCTGGGAATGTCGAGACCCCTGCGAGGCATACACCCCCGCCCTGAGAATCGCTGACGGCGACGACCTTGTAGCCTGCTTTGTAGAGCAATTCTGCAATAATTGACCCGGCATTGCCAAAGCCCTGCACCGCAACGGTGGTATTTTCGGGCGATTTGCCCAGACGCGGCAGAACGGTTTGCATTACGAAAAATGCGCCCATCGCCGTGGCAGATTCACGCCCCTGGCTGCCGCCCATCGTGATTGGCTTGCCCGTCACCACCGCAGGCGTAATCTTGCGCTGAATGATGCTGTATTGATCCATCATCCAGCCCATCACCATTGGGTTGGTGTAGACATCGGGTGCGGGAATGTCCACGTCGGGGCCGATAAAGTCGGCGATCGCATCTACATAGCCCCGCGTCAGCCGCTCTAGTTCAAACTTCGACAGTTCCTTGGGGTTCAGCGTGATGCCACCCTTTGCGCCGCCAAAGGGCAGGTTCAGCACGGCGCACTTGAACGTCATCCAAAACGCCAGCGACTGCACCTCGTCCAGCGTCACGCCAGGGTGATAGCGCACACCCCCCTTGGTGGGGCCACGGCTGTCGTCGTAGCGCACGCGATAGCCCTGAAAGATCCGCAGCGATCCGTTATCCATCCGCACGGGAATCGACACCACCAGGCTAGACTTGGGATAGCGCAGCCGCTCTGCAACATCTTCATTGATCGAGACATATCTCAGCGCTTTTTCCAGCCGTCGGTTTGCATCCGACAGCAGCGTGCTGTGGGATGCTCCATCGAGTAGGCTCCTGCCTGCTTTGCCGTTGAGGGCGGCGTGGGTGGCGGAGTCTGCTGCGGTGTTGGACAGCAAGTTAACCATAAACTTCTCCTTTGGGGACGGGCAGTAAGGGATTTGAGGCGATCGCCCTGTCCGCATCTGTTTCTATAATGCCTAATAAACGGTATATTTCGCTACTTTTTAATATTTCAACAAGATTAGGAATCAGGTCTTTAAAATCGGAGTATGTTCCACGATGCTGGAATATGCAGCCTGAACAGACATTTGTGCCGCAAACATGGGTTAAGGTATTGCTGCGCTGAACGCTGGTGATCGCTTTGTTCAACAGTTGCCTCTCTCCCAGCGTGCTGACTAACCAGGTTATGATCGATGCAAGCATTTATTTAATTTTGGAATATTAAAATCGATCTTCTCAGTCAGAACCAGTATGCAAATTACTCTGAGTGTCGAGCAAAGCAAAATTCTGGAAACCCTCTCTCTTCAGGGTCGATATCGATCAATTGAGGACGCGATCGACGCAGCGCTATTGCTCCTTGCTGATGAAGTTACTGAGCAAAGTTTTCATGAGACTCCGGAGCACCTCGCTTGGGTCGAGCAAGCCCGTCGCAAAATTGACGAAGGAATCACCGCCGCAGAGCAGGGCAGTGTTCTAGACGCAGACAATGTGTTAGCCCAACTGCGCCAGAAGGTTGATTCTGCTAGAGCGGAATCTCAATGAAGACGCTACGAATTACCCTCCCTGCAAGCCAGGATCTGAATGACATTACTGACTATTTTTTGGCACAGAGTATCGAGGCGGGCGATCGCTTTGTGACGGCGTTCAATCAAAGATGCATCCAGCTTGCTCGTTATCCATACATCGGTAAATCCTACGCACATCTCAGACCCAATTTACGGGGATTAGGATTAATGAACTACCTCATCTTTTACCGCGTAATTGACGATCATATCGAGATTCTTCGAGTCATCAGCGGTTACCGCAATTTGCAGGAAATCTTTGCTGATGCAAACGATTGATTTTTGTCAGGCCGCAGCCGATTGCGAGAAGACCCGCCGCACATAATCCAAATCCAGGTCATTGAAATAGTCGATCGCCCAGTTAGCGCGGCGCTGCATCATGTGAAACGGGTAGGTGTTGGCGATGCCGACAACCTGAATCCCTGCGCGTTTGGCCGCTTCAATGCCTGCAAACGTGTCTTCAATGGCGAGACATTCTGACGGTTGCAGATTGAGTCCGGGAATGGCTTCGTTCAGCCGCTGCACGCCCAGCAGGTAGCCGTCTGGCTCTGGCTTGCTAGTAGGGATCTCGTCGCCCGCCACGATCACTTTGAAATAGTCCGCCAGATTGAGCCGCGCCAGCACGATCTCGATTTCTGCCCGCACGGCTCCACTGACGATCGCCATCGGCAGTTGCGCCGCCCGAATTTGAAAAATTAAATCTTCTAGCCCCGGATAGCTGGGCAGCTTTTCAATTTCCTGAATCTGCAACTGGTAATAGCGCGACTTGCGGGCCACCAGTTCATCCAGGTACGTATCGGTGACGATGCGCCCGCGCCGCGACAGCAGTTCTCGAATGCAAGCGCGATCGCTCCGTCCTACGCAGATTTCCCGATATTCCTCCGGTTTTGGACGCAGGTTCTCTTCCACCAGCAGCTTTTCGAGCAACCGTTGGTGCAGCGGTTCGTCATTGATAATGACACCGTTGAAGTCGAAGAGGATGGCGCGGAGGGACATGTGAAGGGTGATGGGGTGTTGGAGAAGGGAGGGAGAGAGGGAGGGAAGGAGAGAGGGGGAGAGTGATGGAGTGATGGAGTGTTGGGGTGTTGGAGTGTTGGATTAGCCTCTCCGTCACTCCGTTACTCCTTCTCACATCATCTCATCATCCCCTCAACCCCCTCACCTCCCCAACGCCCCAGTTCCATGCCCATTGGCGATCGCCCTCGCTCAGCGGCGTGGCAAACTCCACCGAGCGCACCTGCTGTCCTGGCAGCGGTTTTACGCCCTGCGTAATCTGGTGAATCACCCACAGGTTGTCGGTTTGCACCGCGCCAAACCCGGCCTTGCCCATCCAGGCATCGACGCTGCCTGCGGCGTAGGCTTTGATGTAGGGTTCTTCAAAAATTTCGGTGAGCCATTCGGTCTGGCGGATGACGCTCTGGTTGCCGTCTAGCACCAGCACCTGCCCGCCTACGGTCAGCAGGCGAAAGGCTTCCCGCAGGATGGCTTGGGCGACTTCCGGCGGCGTTTCGTGAAACAGAAGCGTGGCCGTGACCAGATCGAAGCTGGCATCGGGAAAGCCCGTATGCTCGGCATTTTGATGGACAAACTGGATATCGAGGCAATCGCCCTTCGCCTTATCCTCTGCCACCGCCAGCATATAGGGCGACAGATCCAGCCCGATGACTTCCGCCTGGGGAAACGCCCGCTTCAGCATCCGCGTTGAGGTGCCCGTGCCGCAGCCCAGATCCAGAATGCGGCGGGGATTGCCCTGCACTCGTTCCACCAGCGCTTTGCGTACCCAGGTTTCATTCGGCGGCAGCGCGTATTGCGTAATTGGGTCGTAAGATAGCGCCGCTTCCAGGCTGAGATAGCCACCCTCGATGCTATGAAAATTTTGGCTGCTGTAATAGCTGGGGTATTCTACCGCTGGGTTGCGGAGGCGATCGCTCTCTTGCTGCCAATCGCGGCTCTGGTAATAGCGCAGAATCGCGTCCCGGTCGATTAGGAAGGTTTTGACGACCGGAGCCAGAAATCGCTCAAAAATGGTGTCATTGCGGACAGGCATAGGGCGATCGCGCCTCGAACGCGCCTCCAAGAGTTGAGTGCAGTCGTTTCGATCTCTCGTTTGTAACAAATTGTTATATCAGGATTGTAACCCGATTCTGCGGGTCAACAAGCAGGCTCCAGCAACCTTGCAAGCCTCTGGAACTAGCAGATTTCCTCGACCACGAAAGCACTGTAGAAAAAGGCCTTGTCTTGGCGGTGCAGGGCTTCGGCCAGTTCGGTCAGCGGGCGCAACTGGTCGGCCATTCCTTCTGGGCGGCTACGGGGAGCCAACATATTCCAATACACCAAGCGGCCGCCCGGTTTGCCCACTTGCGCCAGCCGATGCAGCAGGTGGTAATAGTTGGGCAGCGACAGATACTCGAAAATGTCGCTTAGGTTAAAGCGGCTAATCGATGCGTGGGGCACCCGTTTCAGATACTCCTCTACCGAACAGCAGTGCCACTCCAGCCGATGCAGGTTGGCGCGAATCGTGTCGAAGTGTTCGGGCTGAAGCGCCACGGGCAGCGCCGTCAGATGTTGCCCCGTGAGAATCCACTGCAAATAGGGATTTTCGGCGGGATCGAGCTGGGTGAGGGCGTAGCGGGTGCGGTCGAGGATGCGGCTGGCCACATCGCCGTCTACATACTTAAAGAAGCTGGGGTCGCGCCCCATCCGCCCCATGACCAACCGCGAAAAGAAAATCCGAAACATCAGCCGCCAACGCCAAGTGTCCCACTCGCGTCGATAAAACCGCTCGCACTGCTCCGGCGGGCCACCCTCGAGCAGCCGCATCACCTGGCGGCGGGAGTGAACCAGCGGCAGCACGCGACGGCGAAACAGGTCGAAATAGCGCTCGAACTTGCCTGCATGACCAATACCCCGCTCAATCTCGGCTGGATGGGTATCCCAGAAGTAGCACACGTCTGGCGAAAGCTGGCTGCGGCAGCGCTGGTAAAGTTCCGGTCGGTTGCGCCCCGGACGCGAGCCAATCAGCACCAGCAGTTCCTCGTACTCTAGCTCACGGTAGGCCGCGACCCGCAGTTCCAAACAGGCCAACTGCGCCGGGCTGAGGTCGAGAGCGATGACTCGCGCCGGGTCTTGGGTCAGCATGGCCAGGGCATTGTCTCCCGCAGAGGCGATCGCCAGACAGGTGTCGCCGGGGCGAATGTCCAGCGCCTCCAGCAAAATTTCAGCATCTTCCCAGCACTGGGCGTAGCGGATATAGGAAAAGTCGGCCCGTCGCTGCACCTCTGAGGCAGCCTGGAGCGGTGGAGCCTGCGGTATGGTCTTTCGGGGCGCATGGCCACTCAAATCGCCCGTCGGTTCTCCGGTTTCATCGTCTACGTTACTCAACATACGCCTGCGCCCTCCTGAGACGCTTCGACGGCCACAACCCGCAAAATGGTTCCCGTGCTGCCGTCCATTTCCACCCAGTCGCCCGTTTGCAGCGCCGTGGTCACGCCCGGAATCGACACGATCGCCGGAATGCCCATCTCCCGCGCCACAATCGCCGCGTGGGACAGCAGACTGCCCCTTTCTACCAATACGCCCGCCGCCGCCGGAAACAGCATGATCCAGCCCGGATCGGTGCGCTCGGCCACCAGGATGCTGCCTGGTTTTAGCACGGCAGTTTTGGGGTCAGTGATGACCTGCACCGGAGCGCGGACGCGGCCGGGGCAACAGCCCAGTCCTTGTAGAGTGCTGGCGTTTTGCGGTTGTGGAGAACTGGCGGGTTGGGGAGTTGGCAACTGGAGGCGATCGCCCGGTGGAGGCAATTCTCGGTAGCGGTCAAATTCGGCGCGACGGACGCGCACCAGTCCCTTCAGGTCGTGGCAGGTGGCCGTGCCGTCGAGCTTGCCCAAGAGCTCCTCTAGCTCCAGATAAAAGACATCGCGGGGATCATCTAGCCAGCCCTCAGCATAAAAGCGGCGACCCAGTTCCACGGCAATGCGCCGCACCCGCCCAAACACGCGAGTCCGCTCGAAGCGCAAATTTTCGCGATCGCGCACTCGCGCCCTGGCATTCTGAAGCACCCAGTGGAAGAAGATGCGTTTTAGGGGAGAAAATTGGAGCGATTGGCGAACTTGGGTTTCAGCGCGGTATCGCAGCGAGGGTTGGGAGGATGCGACGGGCGGCTCCGTCTTGTCTGAGCGCTGGCTCTCGACGGCTGCCAAACTGCCCACAGAGCGCAGGAGCATCAGCGGATCGTCCTGCAAGGTAGGGCTTTCGAGCTTCAGTTCTTCCAGACAGCGATCGCCAAATTTTGCCAAATAGTCTTCGTATTGCGCCTGGAAGGCGGGAAAGGCGGCGAGTTTGGCGCGAATTTCGGGGAGGGAGCCTGTTTGCAGCAGGGCGACGAGGGCAGGCGACTGGGCGGCGGTGTGCGCCATGTACTGGATGCGGCGGGCGGGTTCGGCGCTGATCATGCCGCCCTCGCCGCTGATCAAGTCGTTTTGCAGGGTTCCGGCGGTGTCGTTGCACCAGGCAGCAGTCAGCTTTCGCAGCACACCGTAGAAGATCATGGCGAAGAAGTCGTTCACAAGGGGCGCATCCCAGCGGGTCAAAAGCTGGCGCTCTAAGTCGTAGTAGTGGGCGACGAGTTCTTCGGCACTGCGGGTGTCTAGCGACTCGACGGGCAGGCTAAGCGCCTCATCCAGACGACTATAAAAGCGGCGAATTTGCCTGGGTAAGGTCAGATAATTTTTCACCAGTCCCAGCAGCGTTTTGACCAGGCGCAGGCTGTCGCGTAGCTTATCCTGGGCGGTGGCTTGGTGGAGCGTGGCGAGTACATCGGCGGGTAGCTCCTCCTTTACGCCCATCATCTGTTCCATAAAGCGGCGATTCACCTGGAATCCGGGCAGCAGCGCCAGCACGCGATACCAATTCAGCAGGTTGTAATAGATGCGCCCCTGCACCAGACCCAACATACAGCGGAAGGTGTTGTCGTGTTGCAAAATAGCCGTTTCAGACACGCCCATCATCCGGCAAAACTCCCGATACACCGCTTCGTAGGCGCGGCGGGCAAAGGAAAACGTGAGCGGCGTGGTGATGCCGCCATAGCTTTCGGCGATGTTGCTGTTGTCCCAAATGACCAGGCGATCGTCGGGGTCGGGCTGGCCGCGCAGGGTGGTGATGGGGCGCGATTGCAGCAGGTAAAGCCGGCCCTGGGCGATCGCCCATTCGATATCCTGCGGGCGGGCAAAGTGTCGCTCGGCGCGGCGGGCGAGCTGGGCGATTTCGCGCACCTGCGCTGGAGTCAGCACGGGATTTGCCGGGTCTTGCAGTTGCGCTGAGAGAATTTCGCCGTCCCGGTTGACCGTCCAGGTGTCGGCATCGGATTCGCCAGAGACCAGTTTTTCACCCACGCCCCGCACTGCCGACACCACCGCCACGCTCCGCTGATGGGTAATCGGGTTGGCGCTAAAGGCGACACCCGCCACTTCTGCATTGACCATGCGCTGCACCAGCACAGCCGGCGGCGGAGGCGGTTCCGTTAGCCCATGCTCGCGGCGATAGGCCAGCAGGCGATTCGCAGCGCGATCCGTTTCGGAATCGCTCGTCGCCGATTGCCACACCTGCACAATCCGATCGCCCACCTGCTCCGGTGGCACAAACAAATAGCTCTCTAGCTGCCCCGCAAACGACAGCGTTGCGCCATCCTCCTCCACCGCCGACGATCGCACGGCGACGAGTTCCCCTTGGGGACACAAGCGGGCGATCGCCGCACTCAGTTCCGCCTTCACCGGTTCCGTCAGCGCCACCCCCTGGCCCACCAAAAACGCTTCCGGCGACACCACAAACCACTCCGGAATCGGAAACTCGCCCGTTGCCGAATGCTGCAAAGCGTAGAGCGATCGCGCCTTGCCGCCGAGTTGATCAGGCAGGAGGTCGGGGTCAGCGGAAAAGAGAATAAAAGACATAAGGGAGGGGGAGAGGAAAAAATGGAAGAACGAAGAACGAAAAACGAAAAATGGGTTAGTGTCCTTAGTTTTTCGCCACCTCGATCTGGCAATCGCTGAAACCCTTACAGCATGGTTGCTCTTGATTGGTCATTTTGAGGGTGGCGAATAAATCGGGACACTAACGAAAATGGAATCTCTTCGTTCTTCGTTCTTCGTTCTTCGTTCTTCGTTCTTCGTTCTTCGTTCTTCATTCTTCGTTCTTCATTCTTCGTTCTTCATTCTTCATTCTTCGTTCTTCATTCTTCATTCTTCTCTCTTCCCCCCTCCACCATTCCCTACCGCACCCCAGAACGGCACTAGTCCCCAGGATCAGGCAGATGCCGAGAACCCAGAAGCCTGTCACGCCCTGGAAGGCCTCTGCCCAGGTAGGAACAGGGCGGGCGAGGAAGCGCCAGGTGGCGACCATTGCCAGGGTGAGCAAGGGCAGCACAGCCAGGACGACCAGGGGCAGGATGCCAACGGCGTGGGCGGCCATAAGCGTGGCGATCGCCATCAGCCAGATCACCGTCAGCCAGGCGATCGCGGCTCGCTGCAAGCCCCACAGCGCGGTATAAGTTTCCACGCCGGGTTCTTCGTCCTGGGGAGCGCGAATTTTGCGGCCGATTTCGATGGCCAGACTCATGAAATAGCTGACCCCGCAAAACCAGAGCATTCGCCAGTCGGGTGCAGCCTGGGCGATCGCCCAGTCACACGCCATCGCAAACCCCGCCATCAGCGGCAAAATCACCGCGTGGGACAGCAGATAGGCCACGGGCCGCGCCTTGAGCCAGCGCGGGGCAAAAAACTCGCGGGTCATCAGCCCCAGATATGCCCACACCAGTCCTAGCATTCCCACCAGCGATCGCCCGACAGCGAGTGACAGTCCCAATTGCAGCACACCTGCGGCGATCGCCACCCAACCCAACTCCGTCAGCGTCACCAACCCGCGCGGCACGGGGCGATAGGGGCGAAACTGGCGATCGGTGTCAGCATCTTTAAATTCATCGGCGACGCGCAATTGCAGGAAGAACAGAAACAGGCAGGGAAAGGCGATTGCCCATGCAACCCCTGGAAACGCCGCCGCCCCCCGCACCAGCGCCCCATAGCCCACCGCCCCCGCCGCAAACGCCGCAATCAGCAGCCCGTTGGTCAAAAGGGGAAAGCGTTCTTTTTGGTAAATCCACCAGCGGTTCATACTCAAACAGGCTCATTAAAAGAGACTTATCAAAACAGGCTTATCAAAACAGGCTCAACTGCTGCGGTTCTTCGGGCGGTTGGGCGATCGCATCCCAGGGCAGGGGTGGCACAGGTGCGCCCGCCTGCTCTAGCCAATACTGAAACTGTCTGGCGTTGCGGGGAGAATGTTCCTCCACAGGGCAATGGACAAATAAGTAAACTCGTTTATCGGCTTGCAGCCATGCGGTGATTTGCCGCGCCCAATCTTGAAAATAAGGTTCGTTAAAGTCGAGACTGGGATGGCTGATGTAGCGAATCAGCACCGCATCAGTGGTGAGGGTTTTGTGGAGCGGGACGCGGGGTTTCTTGCGCTCCGACTCGATCTGGGGGTCATCGGGACAGTCGTAAATCGGGCGCGTGTCGAGTAAGACGCGACTCGTGTTGTAGTCTGCCAGTAGATACGTTAGCTCGATCGTATTGGCCTCACGAAACCAGTCCAGATGACGGACTTCAACGGCTAATTCGGCGCGGTCGTGGGGCCAACCTTCCAGAAATGCGCGCAGGTCGTCTTGCTGGGCAGGGCTATAGCTGGGCGGAAGCTGGAGAAACATCGGGCCAAGGCGATCGCCCAGCCCTGCCATGCGATCCAAAAAGGCGATCGCCGCTGGCAGTCGCGGAGCCAGCAAGCCCTGATGAGACACATCGCGCGGCAGCTTGGGGCAAAAGTGAAACCCCGCAGGCGTGTCCATTGCCCAACGCTGCACGGTCTGCTCGTCGGGCGTGGAATAAAAAGTGGTGTTGCCCTCCACGGTCGTAAACCGCTGCCCATAAAGCCGCAGAAAATCTGCCGGCCGACTCCCGTTGGGATACAACTCGCCCACCCAGTCTTTATATGCCCAAATCGCGCAGCCAATCCGAAACATTAGCGAAACCGCAAGCAGGGTCGCGAGCAGGTTATGTATTCAAGAACAGCATTCAAGAACAAGACGACCCTCTGCTTCTTAACGCTAACATCTGACCTAGACAGAATGGGCGATCGCCCCACTTTATCTTGCTCGCTACATCTTTAGCGCTGCTTTTGGCGATCGCCCCTCATTTCCCAGCAAAGTGTAAACCCCTTGGATACGACCAATTGAGCAAGTTCTTTTTCAACTGGAGGTATTTCAACTCCGGATTTGAATCGGCATCACCAGGTAGGTCATTTTCAATCCCCCCAGCGGCGTTAGAATCGCCGGACTCGTCGCAGTGTTGCACTGCATCTGCACCTCACTTGTGTTCAGCACCTTCAGCCCTTCCAGCAGATAGCGGACGTTGAAGGCAATATCTAAACTATCACCAGAGATCTGAGCTGGAAGCGCCTCGCGACCGCTACCCACGTCTGGCGCATCGACAGAAATGACCACTTCTTGCCCTGCTGTGTCCAGGCTAAATTTCACGATGTTGTTTTTCTTGTCGGCCAGTACGGAAATACGCTCCAGCGCCCCAATCAGCAGCTTGCGCTCGACGGTCATCTGGCGCGAAAACTGACGAGGAATCAACTGGCGATAGTTGGGATACTGCCCTTCCAGCAGGCGACTGGTGAGGCGCTGATTGTCCCACTGAAACAGCAGTTGCCCCTGGTCAAACCGGAGGGCGATCGCCTCCCCGGCCGGGTGCAGTTGCAACATCCGCTCCAGCTCCCGCAGCGCCTTACCAGGAACCGTCACATCAAACGCCACCTCGGTTTCGGCATCGTCTCCTTCACCTGCCATCTCTGACTTCACCGTATTGACTACCGACAGCCGATGCCCATCCGTCGCCGCAAACTCCATCTCATTTGCCGCCACCGCCATATGCACTCCCGTCAGCACTTGCTTGGTTTCATCCGTGCTAGCCGCAAACAGCGCCCCCCGCAGCCCATCAATCAGTTGCTCCACCGGCAAATACACCGCTTCGCCTGTTTCCACTGTCGGCAGTTCGGGATACTCTGTCGCGTCAAGTCCCTGCACCTGATAGCGCCCCAGCGCCGAGGTCAGCGTGGCCAGGCTGCTGTCTGCCTCTGTACTGAGGGTGATTTCTTCATTGGGCAGGCGCGATACGATATCGCTGAGAAGCTTGGCCGGCAAGGTCAGCAGCCCCCCTTCCTGCACCTGCGCCGCAAAGCTTGTCTGCACTCCCAGGCTCAGGTCAAACCCTGTCAGGCTGATTTCCTGCTTGTCTTCGTCCGCGTGTATCAGTACGTTTGCTAGCACCGGATGGCTCGGATTTGAGGGCACAGCACGGCTCACCAAAGACAAGTGGGCATTGAGTTCGCTCTGTGGGCAGATAAATTTCATGGCGGGAACAAAAAAGAACTCAGCGGGCGGGTTTGCGGAGCAGTAAACTGGGGAACCCTTTGGGAACCCTATAGTCAAAGCGCCAATCGACAGCCGATCTCCAAAAGGGTTGGAACGTCATCCTAGCACCGTTGCCCGTCAGGTTTAAACTGGGCAAACAAGTGGGCAAACAAGCGCTCTCTTGGAGCGGGTTCGGAAAGTTATTTAAAGATAGAAAGGGTAGTAGTAGGGGCTGTGGAAAGTGTGGAAAAAATTGGGGATCACAGGCCGACTCTCGATCAGAATCTGATCTCACCTGTGGAAAACTTGTGGAAAACGCCAGTCTTTCTCCACAGCATCCTTGGGATTCCCAGATTTTTCCACGATCGAAACCCGCTTTCCACGATCGTTTCAACAGGTTTTCCACAGAAATCCACAGGTTTTCCACAGGTCGAGGGCAGTAAGTTTTTGCCTTTCTTTAGAATCCTTTTAAGCACGGTTGGAAAACTTTGAAAAAATTGACCTGCTTCAGGGAAACCTGAGTTAGATTCAGGCTTACGCACTTGCGATAAGTTTGCTGGGTTTTGGATGATTTCTCGCGGGCGCGGCCCGCGAGAAATCATCCAACCGCGTAAGTCCTAAGATTATTAGATTATTGGGGGTGTTCCAAGCCGGACACCAGTGGCAAAAGGGTGTAAGCATTAGGGGGAAGTGCTGTCCGTCGGGTTCGACCCGCAATCAGGACTCGATTTCCCTCGACGCAACTTAACAGATTTGTATGACGACCGCATCCTGGAACCTAAGCCGTGTCAAACTTGCCTGAGCCTATTTCTACGTCTCGGTTGCACCCAGATGCCGACAGGCTGTCTGATTTGGGTGTTGCTTCCGATGCCGTGCTGCGGGAGCAGGAGCAGTTTCTCCGCAGCATCTATGAGGGTGTGAACTTCTCGGTGTTTGTGTGCGACGTGCGGGAGAATGGCGACCTGTACGTAGCAGGGTGGAACCCCATCAGCGAGATGGATGTGGGCAAGCGCTCGGTGGATGTGGTTGGCAAGACGCTGGAGGAGGTGTTTGGCCCGGAGCAAGGCGGTGAGATTGCCCGGCGATTTCGTACCTGTGTCGAGCGGGCAGATGTGTATACCTATGAGGAACTGCGGATCTTTCAGGGGAAGGAGCGCTGGTTCTTGACGACGCTGAATCCGCTGAAGGATTGTAGCGGGCGCGTATACCGGCTGGTGGGCACGGCGATGGACATTACTGAGCGCCGCTTGGCGGAGGCGGCGCAGCGGGAAAGCGAGGAGCGGTTTCGGTTGGTGGCTGAGCGCACAGGTCAGTTGATTTATGACTGCGACTTTCAGACGGGGCAGATTCTTTGGGCGGGGGCGATCGCCAGCATCACCGGGCACAGCCCCGACGTGTTCCAGCAATTTGGCTTTGAGGGCTGGAAAGAGCGGGTGCATCCCGATGATTTGCCCGCTGTGTTGTCGCGGCTAGAGCGATCGTTGCAACTGCGGCTGCCCTACCAAGTGGAGGAATATCGCTTTCGCAAAGCAGACGGCAGCTATATCTACGTAGAAGACAACGGCGCGTTTGTGGAGAACGAGGCGGGTGAGGTCTATCGCATGGTGGGTACGATTAGCGACATCACCGAGCGAAAGCAGGCCCAAGTGAAACTGCAACAGTCGGAAACGGAGCTGCGGCAAAAGACCCAGGATTTGCAAAACACGCTGATCGAACTACGGCGCACCCAGAGCCAGATGATTCAAAACGAAAAAATGTCGAGTCTGGGTCAGTTGGTGGCGGGTGTGGCGCATGAAATCAACAACCCCGTAAATTTTATCTACGGCAACCTCACCTACGCCAGCCGGTACATTCGGGATTTGCTAAACATCCTCCATCTCTATCGGCACCAGTATCCCGAACCGCATTCCACGATTCAGGAACAAGCGGAAAAGGTGGATCTGGATTTTCTGATGCAGGATTTGCCGAAGCTGCTAGCCTCCATGAAGGTGGGGGCAGATCGCATTCAAAAAATTGTCGCGTCGCTGCGGACGTTTTCTCGGATGGACGAAGCCGAGATGAAGGCGGTGAACTTGCACGATGGGATCGACAGCACGCTGATGATTTTGCAAAATCGGCTAAAGCCACGCCCTGTGCCGGGAACGAACGGCGAGCAATCTGTGGCGATCGCCATTGAAAAAGACTATGGCGATCTGCCCGAAATCGAGTGCTACGCAGGCCAGCTCAACCAAGTGTTTATGAACCTGCTGAGCAATGCGGTGGATGCGCTGGAAGAGGAACTGGAGCGGCGACCAGGGTTTGAGCCGAAAATTCTGATTCGGACGCAGCGGGTGGGCGCAGATCGGGTGTGTGTGGCGATCGCCGACAATGGCCCTGGCATTCCACCTGCCGTTCAGCAGCGGCTATTTGACCCGTTTTTTACCACGAAGCCCGTCGGCAAAGGAACGGGGCTGGGGCTGGCGATTAGCTATCAGGTGGTGGTCGAAAAGCACGGTGGCGAACTGCGCTGTCTCTCGGCCCCCGGCGAGGGCACGACCTTTGAAATCGAGATTCCCCTCGTTTCGAGTCCAAGCCCAGAGTCTACCCAAAATTCGGGACCCCAGGTAGACTAAGAAAGGGAAATATTACATCTTGCTTAATGTAGAGCTTAGCTGCAAGTTTTATGCTGATGACTGCCTCTTTCGCACCGATGGCGATGGCTGCTGCCCCCACGATCGCCCCCGATAAGACAAGTCAGACAGTCCGCAAGCCCTACCCAAACTACAAAGTCATCGTGCTAAACGACGACTTCAATACCTTTCAGCATGTGGCCGAGTGCCTGATGAAGTACATTCCAGGCATGTCGGGCGATCGCGCTTGGGATTTGACCAATCAGGTTCACTACGAAGGGCAGGCCACGGTCTGGGTGGGGCCGCAAGAGCAGGCCGAACTCTATCACCAGCAGCTTCGCCGCGAAGGGCTGACGATGGCTCCCCTGGAAGCGGCATAGGCGAGTAACTGAATGCCTGAATATCCTGTTGCTTTCTGCCGGTACTCCGGCAATAAGCCTTGCAATTTCTCAGCGTGGCCACGTCTTCCCCTAAAATGCTATTCGGGGAGCGGATGCTGGGTCAATGCATCCTGTAAGCCGCTTTCGTGCAGGTAAAGAGTAAAGTGGGAACCGAAAGCAGGTCTATCGAACTAAGCCAGGCTGATTCTTCGTTCCCGATTTCTATCGCGTCAGCGTGGCGGGGCGATCGCCCTAGCGCCTGACCCCTGCAATAACCTGAACCCTTGCGCTGGAGAAAGAACAGTGGATTTATCGCGTATTCCCCCTCAGCCAAAGCCCGGCCTCATCAACGTGCTGATCGAGATTCCGGCGGGCAGCAAAAACAAGTACGAGTTTGACAAGGACATGAACGCCTTCGCGCTGGATCGGGTGCTGTACGCCTCGGTGCAATATCCCTACGACTATGGCTTTGTGCCCAACACGCTGGCAGACGACGGCGACCCGCTAGACGGCATGGTGATCATGGATCAGCCCACGTTCCCCGGCTGCGTGATTGCGGCGCGGCCGATCGGGATGCTGGAAATGGTGGACGGGGGCGATCGCGACGAGAAGATCCTCTGCGTGCCCGACAAAGATCCCCGCTATGCAGGGGTCAAGTCCCTGGCAGACATTGCGCCCCATCGCCTGGACGAAATCGCCGAATTCTTCCGCACCTACAAGAACCTGGAGAAAAAGGTGACGGAAATTTTAGGCTGGAAGGATGTTGATCAAGTGCTGCCGCTGGTCGAGCAGTGCGTCGCGGCTTACAAATAGCCTGAAGACGACCCGCTAAACGACCCGCTCAACGACCCACTGAGGAATGGGCCAAGGGCGATCGCCTTGGTGCATCAATCTTATGCAGTAACCCGTCTGGAGTTCATGCTCTGGGCGGGTTTTGCCCTTGGCTCAGCCTTGGGGCTGAACCTGGTTTGCAACGCCTGATTGCGTCAATCGGCTGCAAGTGTTGTAATCTATTCCCCAATAGTGAAACCTTGCCCCCGACCCAAAATAGTTGTACTCATGACCTCTAGCCGCTTTTCTCGCACCACGCGCCGTCGCTTTTTGCAATTTTCTGCTGCTGCCATTTCAGGTGTTGCCCTGAGCAACTGCGGCCGCAGCCCGTCGGGGTCTGGTGCGGCTCCGGGCGCTACACCCGCTGCTAATAGCAACCCCGCCAGTTCCGCCGCTGGCCCGCTGCACATTTACACCTGGGCCGACTATTCCAGTCCAGCGCTCTACCAGCGGTTTCAGGAGAAAACGGGCATCGAGGTGATTGCCGATGTGTATGACGGCAATGAAGTCATGCTGGCCAAGATGCAGGCCGGCGGTGGCAATCAGTACAGCATTCTCTATCCGTCGGACTATATGGTGCGGCAGATGATCGAATTGGAAATGCTGACCAAGATCGATCAGTCACGGCTGCCAGGGCTGGCAAACTTGCGCGATCGCTGGCAAGACCCGCTCTACGATCCCAAAAACGTCCACAGCGTCCCCGTGAGCTGGGGCACGACCGGGTTTATCTACAACAGTAACGTGCTGAACCCCGGCCCCGAAGATTGGGATTACCTTTGGGAAAATAAAGACAAACTCGCCCGCAAGATGACGCTGCTCGATGACCCGCGAGAAACGATGGGCGCAGTGCTAAAGTCGCTCGGCTATTCCTATAATTCCACTAATCCGGCCGAGCTAGACGAAGCTTACCAAAAGCTGCGGGAGCTAAAGCCAGCAGTGCGGGCGTTTGAGTCGTTTGGGTGGGAAGATCGGCTGATCGCGGGCGATCTGGTGCTGTGCATGACCTATTCCATCTTGGGGAATGCGCTGCCTGCGGATAACCCCGAACTGAAATACGTGATTCCCAAGAGCGGCACGTCGGTCTGGACAGATACGATGGTGATTCCCACCACCGCGCCAAATGTGGACGCGGCCTATGAGTGGATGAACTTTATGCTCGACCCGGAAACGGCGGCGTTTGCCTCCAGCGAACTGAAGTTTGCCACGCCCAACCAAAAGGCGTTTGACCTGCTGCCTGCGGAGCTTCAGTCCAACACCAATCTGTATCCTGACGATGCGATGATGGCGACGTTTGAGGGTATCAAAGATCTGGGCCCGGATAACGAGCAGTATGACAAGCTGTGGACGCAGTTAAAAGCTGGTTAGTGCTATGTCATAGCTAGAACTTAGGTTAGTAGTCAGCGCTTTAGCGCTGAAGCGCTAACTACAAGCCAAGCTAGGTTAGGTTTTGGAGTGATAGGGTGGCTTGCTCTAAATACTCCATCATTCCAGCACTCCGCTATTGTCGATACCGCTCCTCTAGCCAGACGCGCACTTCAGCTTCCGAGGCAAAGGTGGCGGAGAGATTGCTGGCTGGATCGTAGGCGTGCCAGGTGGTGCGTCCAGCGCGATCGCTCGTTTGCCACACGCGGGGTTCGGGTTCACCCCCAAACCGGTTGAGGAAGGCTTCAAACCACTTGCCTAAGGTACGAGATTTTTGCAATCTTGCAGCATTGGTTAGCTGCTCCAGGCTATCGAGACTGTCGATGCTAATGAGATTGAGGGAGTTTTGATTAAAGGATTCGGATGAGCTACGCATGGCGGATTCTCCTGAGGTGATAATGCGCTGGAAGAAATGTCTCTGCGCGGTGGATGCTCCTACTCTAGGCAGCGCGAACCGGAGAATCAAAAGGTTGGATGAATACAATTCATGAATAAAATTCATGGATGAATTGAGAGGGAACGGATAGTCTGAGTTAGGGGTTGGGGGCTAGGGGTTGGGGGTTAGGAAACTAGCACCAACACTCCATCACCCCATCACTCCCACACTGAGCGCAACTCGTCCTTTCACCCTTCAAGCAGGTAGCGGCCATGAACCAGGACAATATCAAGCTGTCTCAACTGCGGGCGCTGGTGGCGGTGGCGGAATCCGGTAACTTTGGCGAAGCAGGGCTGCAATTGGGCATTTCGCAGTCGGCCGTCAGCCATGCGATCGCCTCCCTCGAATCCGAGATGGGCGTAATTTTGTTTACGCGGGGGCGACGCGGGGCGCATTTAACACCCGTGGGCGATCGCATGTTGAACCACGCCCGCCAAATGCTGCACCTGCTGGACGTGATGGATAAGGAAGCCAACCTGGCCAAGGGCCTCCAGGGCGGCCAGGTGCGGGTGGCCTCTTTTCGCAGCGCGGCGACGCACCTGCTGCCGGACATCATCGCCGAGTTTCGCCAAGATTATCCTGGCATCATCGTCAGCATTGAGGAATTTCGCGGAGCCGCCGAGATTGAGCAAAGCCTGCGCGAAGGGCGCGTTGATATTGCCCTGTTTTGCTGGGGCGCATCGGTGGAAGAATTTGACACCTGGACGCTGTTTCAGGATGAATATGTGGCGCTGCTGCCGCCCGATGCGAAGTTGCAGCACCCGCCGCTGACCTGGGAAGAATTGACCAGCTTCCCGATGATCATGCCCGTCGATACCGACCACTGCTATTTTCTAATTCGCACCCACCTGGCGGCGCACAAGGTTCCCATCCAGCCCGCCTACAAAATCAGCGAAGATTCAACCATTGTCAGCATGGTGATGCGGGGGCTGGGCGCAACCATCATGGCGCAACTGGCGGCCGAGCCGCTGCCGCCGGGGGTTCAGGTTTACCCGCTGCCCGTGCCGCTGATGCGCGAATTTCAAGTCGCGGTTCGCAAAGACGCGCTGCATCCGCCTGCGGTGTATGCCTTTTTGGACGCGCTGAAGCGATCAGCCCCGCCAAAACAGCAGCCAGATCCCAGCGATCGCCACCAGCACACCCAGCACCGCCCTCAGACTCACGCGATCGCCCAGCGCAACGGCAATCGGAATCACAAATAGCGGACTGGTGGCCAGCAGCGATTGGGCAATGCCCGCTGGCGCAAACTTCAGCGCCGTTTGCTGGAGCCAGATGCCGAGAAACGTGCTGGCAAAAGCCGTGGCCGCCACAATGCCCAGAAACCGGGGCGATCGCAACTGGCCCACTTCCTTGCCCACGCTGACAAACTGCGGCGGCCGCCACGCCAGCCACAGCAGCAGCACCAGCAGCCCCGCCACCAGTCGAATTAGCGTGCCCCACAGCGGGCTGATGTCGGTGGTCGAAAGCGCTGCCCGCGAGAGGACAGCCCCGCTGGCCTGGCTCAGTGCTGCAATCAGTCCAAAGGCCAGTCCGCGCACCGGGCGATAGTTGCCGATCAACGAGTCGGGCGATCGCTCCACAATTACCCACGCCACGCCGCCCACCGTCAGCCCAATGCCCAGCCACGCCGCCCCGCTCAGCCGCTCTTGCAAAAACACCAGCGCCAGCAGCGCCGTCAGCGGGGGAGCCAGCGATTCCAGTAACAAGCCGCGCCGCGCCCCGATGCTATTCAGCGATGCAAAATAGGCCGTGTCGCCCAGCCCAATGCCGATCGCCCCGCTCAGCAGCAGCAGCCAAACAGCCGACCCGCTGGCCGCGGGCAGCCCCGACCCGCTCAGCCCCAGCGTCAGCAAAATCAGCCCGATGGAAATCAGCCCCTTGGACAAATTCAGCGCCATCGGTGACAGCCGCTGACCCAGCTTGGTAAACGCAATGGAGGCGATCGCCCAGATCAGGGCCGCCGCCAGCGCCGCCAGTTCTCCCCGAAACGCCGTCAGCCCCATCAACCCGAAAACTGCCGCAGCAGCGCCAAAAACTGCTCCCGATCAAAACTGCGCGGGTCGCTGCGGCTGCCAGAGCGATCGACGGCGCGGTGTGTGGTGATGCGGTTGACCGGAATGCCCGTGCGGGCAGTCAGCCAGGCCAGCGATTGATATTGGGCGCGGGTGTAGCCGCTGTGTCGCGACTGGTTGCCGCGGCCGTCGCTGGGGGTTTCCAGGGAAATGTGATAGGCAAAGTTATTCACCGAGGGCGGAAACTGCGGGTTGGTGTTCACCGTTTCTCGACCGTTGGGCCCGTCAAACACCGAATTCCCTGCGCCAAAGGCGCGATACTCCGGCGGCACGATATACACCACCGTGCCGTTTAGCCGAATCAGGGCGTGATAGCTGCGCTGATCTGCGTCGTTGGGATGGGGCGTGCGGAAGGTGTTGATGGCGCTGCTGGCCGAGCCAACCGTTTCATGTAGCACGATAATTGGGTCGTTGCTAACCGGGCGACCAGAGGCATCCGTCAAAAAGCGATAGCCAAAGTTGGTCGGGTGGGGCGGCGCAATTTCCTGGCGCGGCGTATAGCGGGATGCCACCTCGCGCATGACAGGATAGGGCACGCGCACGCTGGACAGATCCGCTTTGCCAGGAACCAGCACCTGCCGCAAATCGTTGGGAATGGGGTCGGGCGGCACGGGCAGCGGCACGCGATCGGGCGGAATGGCAGGGTCGGCAACGGCGGGAACTTCCGACACAGGGAGACGCGGCGCAGGCTCTGGCCGCGAAAACCGGGGAATCGCCGCCGCCCCTTTCATCACCAAGAGGATCAGCAGCGCCGCCATCATCCCCTGCAATAGCCGTCGTCCCATACTGAAATTCTCTCAATGCTCTAAGGTCTAAATTATCCGAGGTCTGACTGTTTTTTCAGAAGAGGGCGATCGCCTTCCGCAAGCTTCCGCAAGCTTCCGCACCGCTTTCCGCACCACTTCTGCAAAACCTCACCCAAACCCGCGCCAAGCTACCTCAATGTAATGCCTTCTAACCCGTTTCGGAAAGAGAAACAAGGGTGCTTAAGCAGAATAAAGTACCTCAGAAGCATTTGCAGTCATTTCCGCAGGGCGCGTTCTAGCAAGCCAGGAATATCGGAGGGGCGATTGGCGACTGGAACGCCTGCCTTTTGGAAAGCAGCCACCTTGCTGTCAGGCGTGCCGATTTCGCTGCCCCAGCCCGCCACCAGGGAGGCAATGATCGCTCCGGCGTGGCCCATGCGATGATTCTTGGGCGCGGTGCGTCCGGCAATGTAGGCAATTACGGGTTTGTCGATCGCCTCGACGATGTAGCGGGCTGCTTCTTCTTCACTGTTCCCCCCAATTTCGCCCACCAGCACGATCGCCTCGGTCTGGTCGTCTTCGTCCAGAATTTGTAGCCATTGCTGAAAAGAGGAACCAACGATGCGATCGCCCCCGATGCCCACCACGATTGACTGCCCTAGTTCCGCCTGCGTCAGGTGCAGCGCAATTTCGTGGGTGAGCGTGCCGCTGCGGCTGATCACCCCGATGCATCCAGGGGAATATAGCTCGGCGGGGTAAGTTCCCAATAAGACCTTGCCAGGGAGGATAATGCCGGGACTATCGGGCCCAACGACCAGCGTATCGGTGCGCTCAGCAATATGCAGCAGTTTCACCATGTCCAGCGGTGGTACGCCCTCCGTCACTAGCACCAGATGCCGAATGCCAGCGGCGATTGCCTCCAGTGCCGCATCCAGCATCCGATATGGCTCCACCAGGATCACGGCGGCATCCACCGGGCCAGTGGTCGCTACGGCCTGTTCCACCAGGTCAAACACCGGCACGCCCTCTAGCACTTGCCCACCGTGCCCTGGCGACACCCCTGCCACGATCGACGTGCCGTAGGCCCGCATTCGCGCCGTGTAGAGGCTTCCCAGAGCGCCGGCGATGCCTTGCACCAGAACTTTACTATTTGCAGATAAATCCATGCCTGATAGAGCGTTTTGGTGTGAGATTTGGGTTTGAAACTTGAGCCTTCAGAAGAGACGGGCAAAACGCAAAACGCCAGCCCAGAGGCGACCCTACCGCCCGACTCTGGCTCCCTCACTGAGGGCGATCGCCTTGGTGATGGCCTCATCCAGCGAATCCAGAACAACCAGCATCGGTAAGTTCAGCGCAGCCAGTTGCTTACGGGCTGCCGCCGCGTGGGCCCCGCCCAGCCGCACAACGAGGGGAACGGTCACAGGCGGGCGCTGCTGCTTCAGGTAGCGGGCGATCGCCCTGGCAACTGCATTGCAAGTTTCCACGCCGCCCAGCAAGTTGAGCAGCACGCTTTGTAGCCGCTGGGTCTTCAAAATCCAGTCCAGCCCTTTTTCCAGGCGATCGCACAAGGTATCGGGCGGCAGCCGGTAGGACGACTCTCCCCCCAAGTTCAGACAGGCCGAGGGCTGTCCACCCGCCTGATCGACCAAATCGAGCGTCGCCATTGTCAGCCCTGCTCCGTTGCACAAGATACCCAGACTGCCAGGAAACAGCATTGGGTTTAAGTTGGGCAGGTCGAAGGCACCAGCGGCCAATCCGTTGCAGGCCGGGCCAGCAGCCGAGGAGAGCGATGGGCGAGCGCCCGATTGCATCGCCAGCAAATCAGGATGTCGCCCCAGCGCGGCATCGTTGACCGTAATTTTGCCATCCAGCGCCATCACTTCGCCGGCCGGATTCACCGCCAGGGGGTTAATCTCGACCAGATCTAGGTCGTAGGTCAAAAATAGGCGATACATCTTCTCGGCGATCGCGCTGACAGACTCGATCAGCTCACCCGTCAGCCCCATGTTGATTGCTAATCGCCGCGCATAAAAGGGCGAAAACTCCCCATCCACCAGCACTTGCTGAATCTGCCGCGAAGTTGCCTCCAGTGCCATGCCACCTTCTCGCGCCCCCAGCAGCAGCGGCCGCCGCAGCGACGGATCAAGCACTACCGCCAGATAGAGTTCCTGGTCTGGCTCATACTTTGCCTCCGCCAGCAGCACCTCTGGATATTGCCCCAAGATCGGCAGATGGAAAATCGCCTGAGCCGCCGCCACTGCGTCAATGGTGTTTTCTGCAAAGCGCACGCCACCCGCCTTGCCTCGCCCGCCTGCATAGACTTGCGACTTCAGCACGATGGGGTAGGGAATCCGCAACTGTTTCAAGTCCTTGGGATGGTCAATCCGCTGCGACGGCAGGATAGGAATGCCAACTTTCTGAAATAGATCTTTTGCCTGATATTCAAGGAGATCCATAGAGGAAGAGAAGGGTAAGGAAGGGAGGAGGCGATGGAGGGAGGTGAGTTGCTGACTGTTTGAACACTCCGCGCCCTACAGATGACCAATCGCGTAATCTCAAAGAAGATTGCAAGAGAGATCTAAATATAGACCAGAAAACGACTGAGCAATGGTGTTCTGCTGCTACTTGCATGGGTTTGCGTCGAGTCCTAATTCTGCTAAGGCGCGGTATCTGGGCGATCGCTTTCGGGCGGCGGGTCTTTCTCTGGTCATCCCAGATTTAAACCAAAATGACTTTGCCCATCTGACGCTCAGTCGCCAAATTGCCCAGGTAGAGGCGCTGCTGCCGCCCCCACCGGAGCCTGTGGTGCTAATTGGGTCGAGCCTTGGGGGGCTGACGGCGGCCTGGCTGGGCGATTCGCGCAGCGATCCCTGCGGGAATCGCCCTCCCCAGGTGCAAAAACTGGTGCTGCTGGCTCCGGCGTTTGGGTTTCTCGATCACTGGCTGCCTCGCCTGGGCCCAGCGCAGGTCGAGCAGTGGAAAACGACCGGCTTTTTGTCGGTTTATCATTATGGCGATCAGGCAATGCGGCCGCTGCATTATGGATTTGTCTCGGATGCAGCGATGTATGATCACACCACGCTGAGGCGGCCAGTGCCCACGCTGATCTTGCACGGGGTTCGAGATGACGTAATTCCAATTCAGTCCAGCCGAGATTACGCCGCTACGCGCCCCTGGGTGACGCTACTGGAATTTGATAGTGACCATGCGTTAACCGACCAACAGGATGCGATTTGGCAGGCCGTCCGAACATTCTGTGAAATTGATTTAGAACTAAGCTAATGGGGGGGCATTGCCCCTCGCGCTTAGATACGCGCTTAGATACTGGAGCCGTTCAAGCTGCCTAGAATGAGAAAGATAGGGGACTGACGCAGTTGGACGGTCTCTCACAGGCTGTGCCCGTGAGAAATCGTCCAGAATCGAGAAAATTCATCGCGGGTGCGTGAGTCCTGAGATAGTCATTTTATGGGTGAAGCCGTGCTGCGTATCTGCTAGCGTAAATTCGCTCTAAAATCCTGACTATTGGATGAGATAGGAGATGAAATAGGTGTTGGATGGGCATTGATAACCTGGAATCGCTGAGGTGAAAACGGGCATGATGGGAGTCTTCCCTGAGCGATGATGCCTCAGTCTGCAATCTTGACCTGGAGTTTCATGCGCTGTTCTACGGTGCTGCTGCTGATTGTGATTTCTTCTGTAGGACTCGCTGCTGATTTGCGGGGGGTGGCTTCGAGCTTGCAGTGGGTTTCTGGCGCAGTGGCTCAAACCAGTGGGGAGGAAACCCAGACGGATGGGGCGATCGCCCCTGCACTCTATCTCGCCCAATCTAGTCAACCCGCCGACCTACCCAGCGCTCCCTCGCCCTCGCCGCCAGAGCTATTGGGATTGGGCAGTCGGGGGGCGGCTGTGCAGGAATTGCAAACCACGCTCAATCGACTGGGCTATTACTACGGCGCAATTAATGGTGAATTTGGCAAAGAGACGCAGACCGCGCTGCTGACGTTTCAAAAAGAATCGGGGCTGGTGGCCACAGGTGAGTTAGACGACCCCACCCGCGCCAGACTGCAACGAGCCAGGGCAGAGTTGTTGGGTGATGAAGCACCCCTGTTGGGTGGAGCAGCTATGCCTGCTAGTGGCGGAATAGAGACAGATGAGGCGGATGTGGAACCGTCAGAGTTGGCGGCGGGTGAAGCTGGCGAAGCTGCTGGAGTGCCGCAGCGTGAGCCAGTGGCACCGGAACCAGAATCGACTGAATCCGCAGACTGGATCGGCTGGGCAGGACTGCTGGCAGGGCTGGCGATCGCCATCGGGGTTATCTACAGCCAGTTGCGCCAGAGTCGGCTGGGGACGTTGGAAACAGACAGCGGGCCTGCGCTCGACGGGGCCGGCGGCTCAGGGGTGGGCGTGCCGTTGGAGCCGCCGCTCAATCCGAGCTGGTCGCGGGCAGCGGCAGAGTCGGCCGCCCCAAGCAACCTCGCCACAGGTCATGCCGCCACAGGTCATGCCGCCACAGGGAATGGCGATGCACCGCCCCAGGCTCCACCTGCGACTTCTGAGGTCGTGACCCGCGTGACGGGCGCTGAACCCGCCCCACAGCCTGATCCAAAGCCCAATATGCTGTGGGAAACGGTGGGCCCGATCGCGGCGACCAGTTCCTCCCATGCGTTGATTCCTACGCCAGCGCGATCGCCCCAGCCTGTGGATTCCCTCGCCCACGCCGCACCCGACTCAAATCCTGAAACTTCTCTGGAAACCGTTCTCACAGAAACCACCCGGCTCCAGCGCATCAGCATTGTGGATAAGCTGCTGGAGGAACTGCACAGCCCCGACCCGGCGACTCGCCGCAAGGCCATTTGGGAACTGGGTCAGGCGGGCGATTCGCGGGCAGTGCAGCCGCTGGTCGATCTGCTGGTGGAGGCTGATTCGCAGCAGTGCAGCCTGATTCTGGCAACGCTGTCGGAGATTGCCCTGCGGACACTCAAGCCGATGAAGCAAGCCTTGCTCACCTCCCTGCGCGACAGCAATGCCGATGTTCGCAAAAACGCGATTCGAGACGTGACGCGCATGTATGACGTGGTGACGCAGATGAGCGACCTGCTCAGCCATGCCGTGAATGACCCAGACCCAGAGGTGCAGGCGACGGCGCGTTGGGCGATCGCCCAGTTGTCGCGGGGGCGATCGCGCTCAGACTTGAACGGCAGCGCGGGCACTCAAGCAGACTAAACGAGCTTTCAAGCCGACTGGAATCGAGAAAATTCACGCCCCAATTCCCAGCACTAGCCCCCAATCTCCGACATCACCCGGTTCATCGGCACGTCCTGAGCCGCCAGCCCGTGGCCCCAGGGTTTCCACCAGATGCTCTCTTCAATCAGCGCCTTCAGGTCATCTACACTGGCTCCCCGGCGCAGCGGAGTCAGCAAGTCCAGTTCCTTTTCCCGCAGCAGGCAGAGCCGCAGCCGCCCATCTGCCGTCAGCCGCGCCCGATTGCAGCCCGCACAAAACGGCTTCGTCACAGAGCTAATAAAGCCCAGCGTGCCCAGCGCCCCCGGCAGTTGATAGAGCCGCGCTTCGCCATCTAGTTCTCCTTGGTTCAGCAGGGCTGGCGGTTGCAGGTGTTGCCCAATCACGCCCAGCAGCTCGTCTTCGCTCACCGTGTTTTGCTGCTGAAAGCCCGATACTTCCCCAAAGGGCATCATCTCGATAAACCGCACCTGCCAGGGAAATTCGTAGGTCAGCCGCGCCAGGTCTACCACGTCCTGCCCATCGTTAAAGCCGCGCACCACAACGGCATTTAGCTTCACCCGCAGCCCCGCATCGGCCGCCGCCTGCATTCCGCGCCATACGTCGTCTAGCTTGCCCCAGCGCGTAATCTGCTGAAATTTCTCTGGATTGAGCGTGTCGATGCTGATGTTGACGCGGCGCAGACCGGCCGCCGCCAGGGGCGCAGCCAGTTGCCCCAGCAGCACGCCGTTGGTGGTCATGGCGACCTCTGGCGCATCGGGCAGGTCGGCGATAAAGCGGACGATTTCGACGATGTTTTCTCGCAGGGTGGGTTCGCCGCCTGTCAGCCGAAACTTGTTGAAGCCCAGCAGCTTGGCAAAAATCGGCAGCAGTTGATACAGCTCTGCGTCTTGCAGCAGTTCTGCCCGTGGGCGAAACGTCATATTAACGGGCATACAGTAGACGCAGCGCAGATTGCACCGATCGGTGAGGGAAATGCGGAGGTAGTTGATGTTGCGACCAAAGCGATCCAGCGGCATCCCAATTCCTGAAACAATGATCCTTCCGGCATTCCTAGCATTCCTCCTGAGTCAGGAGGTTAAGGGGGGATCAGGATGGGAGGCTGCGAGTGTGAAAGTCCTGCCCCAAGGCGATCGAGTCCCCGCCCTTTAGCTTACTGACCATGTTAAGGGATGTAAGCAGGATGTTGGGGTTTGAAACAGTCTGGGGCAATCCTCTGCATCTATCGCAGCATCGGCGCTGTGGTAAACCGTGGCTGGACGCGACCCGCCCCGGGGAGAGCGTTGTGCCATAGAAGCAGCGCGATCGCACGCGGGTTGGATTAGGATCACAAAAGTAGGTCAAGAAACGTAGCCCCAGGCTCTAATTTTTGCTGTAACACTCGCTGCTATCGCGGCGGATACTCTGGTAAGCCCTATGCGATCTTTCTGGTCTGATCCGTATCTCTGGGTTCATCTTGCAGGTCTGGCGGCAGTGCCCCTGCTGGCGGAGGTGTGCCTGGTCGGATTGGCGGTGGGCGATCCGTGGCTGCCCGTGTGGCTGGAGGTGCTGCTGGTGGGGGTGGTGGGCATTGCGCCCGTGCTGTGGATGCAGTGGAAGCGGCCGTTCTGCATTTTTAGCCTGACCCCACTGGCGCTGCGTCCCGATGCGCTGTCGGACGATCGGCGACGGATGCTGCATTTGTTCAAGGGAACTGAAGTGCAGGCGTTGGCGGGGTCGGCAGCGATCGCCCTGTTTCTCTTGCTCTGGCAACTGTTTCGCTTTGCGCCCGTGGCGACGGAAGCCGCCGCAACCCTGCCCCAAAACCGGGCGCTAGGCCTGCTCATTGCAGCCATCGCGTTTTTGCTGTGCAACCTGTTTGTGCAGGTGCCGCTGAGCGTGATTCGGGCGCTGCTGTCGAGCGATGAGGCGATCGCCCAGTTTGCTCCCTACACGCCCGCTGAGGTGGCGCAGTCCTTCACGATTCCCGGCTTTCGAGTCAAGCAAATTTTGCCCGATCTGGTTGCCGCTGCATCGCCCGTTCCACCTGCGATCAAGCGCGGTTCTCAAAGCAATCCCTACGGAAATCGCCCCCAGACCCCGCCGGATGCCCCACTAGCCACTGACGAGGCGCTAGACGAGTCGCCTTGGGACGAGGCCGAGCCTTCCGTGTCGAAACCTGTCACCCTAGAGCGTTCAGTCCCAGAACCCGCAACCCCAGAACCGCCGCTAGAAACCTCTACCGTCCCGCCTGAGCCATTTTCTGTAGATTCTCCAGAAGCATTCCAGCCTGAGGAATTCCAGCCTGCAGATGTGGATGCGGAGACGAGTTCAGACTTGCAACCTCCTGTGGAACCCTCGACAGACTCCGCAGGAGTGGCTTCAGAGACGGTCGTTTCAGAGACGGTCGTTTCAGAGACGGTCGTTTCAGAGACGGTCGTTTTGGAAGCGTCAGCAGACGGCTCAGCAGACGGCTCAGCAGACCATTCAGACAGGGACGAGGACGCGGCGGCTACAGCGGCTACATTGGATGGGGCGATCGCCCAGGCTCCTGAACCGGCCACCGGCGAAGCCACCATGCTGAACCTTGGACTGGATCGCAGCCTGGACAGTGGAGACGACGTTGGGGGCAGCATCGCGGCTGGGTTGGACGCTTCGGATTCGCCGGACTCGCCAGATGCCCCCCTGGAATTTATTGATGCCAGCGCAACCGAATCGACCTATGATTCCCCAGTACCCCAAACCCAGGAAATTGTGGATGCCAGTGCCCTTCTAGCGAATCAGCCAGCAGGTAAAACCACCGAGGGGGCGATCGCCCCTGAGCAAAATTCCCTGGAGGAACCCTCAGACCCCATCTCCGCAGACACGCTCGACTTAAACGTAGAAGCGCTAGTCGCAGAGGCCCTGGAAGCGGTAGATGCCGAGCTATTGCGTGAGCTACCCGATCCGCTGACCGATGTCAGCCTGACTGACGATGCAGCGTCCGAATTCGAGTCGCCAGAGCGTCCGCCCGCCGAGAACCCGTAAAGAAGCCGCAGGCTGCTGCAAGATTTGAGTAAAGACTTAAAATTTGGGCGGGTCGAGGCTTGATCCGGCACAGCGACCGTGCTTCAAAGCACAACTCGCCCCAAAGAGTACGCTATGGTGAGAAAAGGAACAGGTTTAAGCCTGAACCCTTGTGCTGCTTTTGGATGCGTTTGCATGGCAGCCTACCCAGCTTTCTCTCTCTAGCTTTGTATCTTTGAGATTAAGTCTCTTGACGGTTCGCTGTGTTCTGCTCGGTTGATTGATTGCTGATCTAACGTTTGAGGCATTACTGAGATCCTATGACCAGCTCATCCACACCTTCCAACTCGCTGCCAAATCATTCAGTCTCAAATGACGAAACCATTTGGGAAAGCCTAAAGCAGGCGATCGCCTCTAGCTCCGGCTTCCAGCGCTGGCAACTTGAGCGCAGCGGCGAACATTTAGCGGCTGAAACCGCAGCGGACGACCCAGCAGCAGGCGAACTCAGCACCCTACCCCTAGACCAGCGTGTTCGCCGCTACCTGCGAGAAACGCTGGAAACGCTTGCCTACTAATTTCCCTCAGGCAAACTTCTCAGCAGGCTTATAGAGCGGATAAAAATAGGTGCATAAAATAGGTGCATAAAACTTAAAAAGCGCCAAGTACCACATCTGGCCTTGGCGCTTATTGCTATTGATAGCAATAGTTTATGGTTAAGGTCTTTATTTGGCTGACCTCATTTGAACTTGAATTAATCCTGCCAGGAATTCAGAGCGATCCCCGTATTTGTTAATTATTTCTTTGGAATTTGTGTCCTGTTTTACTAAATGGCATAAAGGGCATAAAGGGCAACAAACTCAGTCAAGACCCGTGAAAAACGGTAAAAGGATTGATATTCTTAGCTAAAACAGGGCTGAAACAAAAGAAAAAATCTGAAATTAAAGCATATTTGTATGGAACGATACACCTTGTTTGACAGGACTTTTATCTACTGAGAGTTGTATGCTTTCACAAGCCTCCAATGCCTAAAGTCGTCTCAATCCACTCCTATCGGGGTGGTACTGGTAAATCCAACTTCACGGCGAATCTGGCAGCCGCGCTGGCGACGCAGGGGAACCGAGTGGGTGTGGTAGATACCGACGTACCCTCTCCGGGCATTCACAACATCTTCAGCCTGGAACCCGACGCTATGACGAGGACACTCAACAGCTACCTCTGGGGAGAAGCGCCCATTGAGGAAGCTGCCTACGACGTAAGCGCCAACGCAGGGTTGTTTGGCGAAGGGAAGGTGCTGCTGGTGCCCTCTAGCGTCAAAGCAGACGACATCGCCCGCATCCTTAAGGAAGGCTATGACGTGAAGCTACTCAATGACGGCTTCCGCACCCTGGTCAAAAACCTCCAACTCGACTATCTGTTTATCGACACACATCCGGGGCTGTCTAAGGAAACTTTTCTGTCGATCGCCATCTCCCATGTGCTGATTCTGCTGCTGCGCCCAGATAAGCAAGACTATCAGGGTACGGCGGTGGCTGTGGACGTGGCACGGCAGTTGCGCGTCCGCAAGATGCTGCTGGCGATTAACAAGGTGCATAGCCGCCTCAACTTTGAAGCGCTGAAGCGAAAGATCGAAGAAACCTACGATGCCCCGGTGGCGGGCATCTTTCCGTTGTCTGAAGATGTGGTGCAGCTTGCCAGCGAGGGCGTGTTTTGCATGAAGTTCCCAGATCATCCAGTCAGCCAGGAATTTCAGCGATTGGCGCAGCAGATCCGGGACACGGATTAGCGCGTAGATTCTGTGTTGCGGTAAATCCGCAAACCCTATCTAAATAGCGGATACCAGACGAATCGCCTCTATGTTCATTCTTCATTTAAGACTTGCCCCCTCATGTCCAGATTTGCCCCTAAGTTTGTTTAAGGTCACTGTTTGAGGCAACTATGTTGAGGCAACTATGGTGGATATCGGAGACTTGAAATCGCTGGCGAACTCGATTCAGGCTGTGGCATCGCCGTTTCGGGCTTATCTGAGCGATTTGCACGCAAAATACAAGCCTCTCAACACCGGAAAGGTTGCGGACTATATCCCAGAACTGACCCAGGCTAGACCGGAGTGGTTTGGCATCTGTGTCGTCACAACGGACGGGCGCGTGTTTGATGTGGGCGACTGCGACCAGGTGTTTACGATTCAGTCCATCTCCAAGGCGTTTGTCTATGGTCTGGCGCTGGAAGATCACGGCCGGGAGTATGTCAACAGCAAGGTGAGCGTGGAGCCGACGGGTGAGGCGTTTAATGCTATTGTGCTGGACGAAAAGACGAATCGACCCTATAACCCGATGGTGAATGCCGGGGCGATCGCCACCACTGACCTGATCAAAGGAAACAGCGCCACCGATCGGCTCAAGCGCATCCTGGATATGTTCCTGCGCTACACCGGGCGCAAAGAAATCGACATCAACGTGCCCGTGTTTTTGTCGGAAAAAGCAACCGGACACCGCAATCGGGCGATTTCCTACCTGATGCTGAACTTTGGCATGGTGACCGACCGCATTGATGAAACGCTTGATTTGTACTTTCAGCAGTGTTCCATCTTGGTGAGCGCTCGCGATCTGGCGATGATGTCGGCTACGCTGGCCAACGGCGGCGTGAACCCAATCACGGGCGATCGCGCGATCGATGAGCATTACGTGCAGGACGTGATCAGCGTCATGCTGACCTGCGGCATGTACGACTATTCCGGCGAGTGGGCCTATCGTGTGGGGATGCCTGCCAAGAGTGGGGTCGGCGGCGGCATCACTGCGGTCGTGCCCGGAAAGCTGGGCATTGGCACTTTCTCGCCTCTGCTCGACGAAAAGGGCAACAGCGTCCGGGGCATCAAGGCCTGTGAGGATCTGTCCCGCGATTTTGGGCTGCATTTATTTAACGTTGCCAAGGCAGAGCGCGACCTCTACGACTGGATCGAAAGTCGGGACGTTCCAGACGGTTGGTAATTCCGAACGGCTGGCAATTGAGGTTTAGCTATTTGATTTTGGATAGATCGCGGCTTGAGCAGCCAGGACAGGAGCAAGGGCATTAGAGTAGTGGGGGATGGTGTGATGGAGTTATAAAGTAACCCCTCGCCCTACCCCAACCCACCTGATTGTCCCAATCTCCAACTGCTCATGTTCCTGTTCCTCTCCAAACTCCTGCCGCTGTTTATTTACCCAGTTGGGCTGGCGTGTGTGCTGATGCTGGTGGCGCTGGCGACGCTGTGGAAGCGGCCGCGGCTGGCCGCAGTGTCTCTGGTGCTGGCGCTGGCTAGCCTGCTCTTGGGCAGCAACCTGCGGCTGTCCAACGCGCTGACACAATCCCTGGAGTGGCAGCATATTCCCGAAGGAGAGTTGCCGCGTGCTGGGGCGATCGTGGTGCTGGGGGGCAGCCTGAAGCCGCAGATTCCGCCGCGCCCGTCGATCGATGTGATGGAGCCGGGCGATCGCGTCTTGTATGGAGCCGAGCTATATCGCCAGGGCAAAGCGCCGTTGGTGATCATGAGCGGCGGGCGAATTTATTGGAAAGGCGGTGGTCCACCCGAATCGACCGACATGGCAAAGCTGGCACAGGATTTGGGTGTTCCCTCCTATGCCATTCTGGAAGACCAGACCTCGCTCAACACCTACGAAAACGCGGTAAATGTGAAAAAAATTCTGGAGGAGCGGGGCATTCAGCAGATCTTGCTGGTCACGTCTGCGATGCACATGCCGCGATCGCTCAAAATTTTCCAAAAGCTGGGCATTGACGCAATCCCTGCGCCCACCGACTTTTTTGTTAGCAACCAGGAACTCGAAGAAGTCGATAATTCCTGGCAGGCCACAATTCTCAACGTTATGCCTGATGCGGATCGCCTTCAGCAAACCACCCGTGCCCTGAAGGAATATATCGGGCTAGTGGTCTACCGACTGCGGGGGTGGCTGTAGGAGTGACCATGCCAGAACCGATCTTCTACCGCCGCATCCTGCCGCCGCCTGAAACCGAGGCGCAGGACATCCTGCAAAGCCACTATGCAGCCTACGAGTTCTATCGCGAGGTGCGCTATCGCGAGGCGTTTGAGCAGTATTGTCAGTGGTATGCCGAAACGGCTGCTGCAAATCAGCGGGATCTTGCCCAGATGCAGCGGGAGCTAAATTTCTTTGGATGGCTGAACCGACGGTCGGACAAGCCCAACCTCCCTGAGCCTGACCTAGAGGCTCCTAACTCAGGCTCGGATGCTAGCTGATGATTTCTAGCTCCGTTTCGCGCAGATGGGCTTTGAATTTTTTGGTGAACTGAACCAGGACTGGGAAGTTGGCGCTGATGGCTTTGCCCTGCCAAGTATTTGCCAGTCCGACAACTTCACCTTCCTGCCCTTTGAGGTCAAAGGGTTCGTTGCGATGTTCGGGATGGTGGTAAACAATGACTGATTCAGTCACCCGGACGCGATCGCCAGCCTTCATAGTGTTCCAAGGGTTCCAAAGAGTGTCTTATACAAAAGAGGCTGACTTATAACAAGCCAGCAATTTTTGAGAGGTGCTTAGCAAAACAGCATCTCTCATCATCTCACAGGATGATCCTTCAGCCTAAGGCTGGGGGTTGATGGAATCCATTGGGTCGCGGGTCGCAGGCTGATCGACCGGGGCGCTGGGCCAGAGGCGCGGCGTTTGGCGAGTGTGCATCTGCCGCCAGATTTGCACGCCTGCGGCTCCCAGCGTCAGCAGCGTGATGCCCAGCAGCAGCACCGTGATCCAGCGATCTCCCTTAGGACGCAGTTTTGCCGGAGTTGGCGCATCGAGGGTGTCGTCAAACAGCAGGGCCCGCGAAGCTTGAGATAGCTCCACATCGGCATCCGGGGCGGGCTGGGGCATGGCGGTGGCGATCGCCCGCTCCGTCATTGTCGGGTCGAACACCGTCGGGTCGAACAGTTTTGGAGCCTGCGCCGTCACGCGGCAGCGCATTACCACCACCGAGGCGTTGTCATGGCCATTGCGCTGGTTGGCGTGGTCTAGCCAGGTTTGCACAGCCTGTTGGGGCGTAAGCTGGTCGTTGAACATTTGCTGCGTGACCGCTGTCCCCAGGGTTTCGACCCAGCCGTGATCGCTGAGGCCGTCGGTACACAGCAGCAGCACGCCGTCTTCGTCAATTATGAAGCGCTGCACCGTGGGATAGAGGCGATCGCCCTCGTGAATTCCCAATGCCTGCGTCAGAGCGCCTGCGTTGGGATGCTTTCGCGCTTCAGCAGCGGTCTTGTGAGTCAGGCGTACCTCCCGCCCAGCCAGGTCATCGTCTAGCGTAAGCAACTGGCAGCGCTCCGGCGTAATCCAGTAGGCGCGGCTATCGCCCACATTGAGCAGATAAAGCTCCTGGGCGGTGCCACCGTTGATCCGCTGGGGCAGATGCAGGGCCAGGGTGAGGGTCGTGCCCATGCGCTGGCGCGACTGGCGCTGCTGGCTGTCGTTTTGGCTGGCAATGAGGTTGTTTACCACGCGGGCGATCGCCTCTAGCTGCTGCATCACCACGTCTGGCGACAGCACGGTGGTTTCCTCTGCCACTTCATACAGCAGCGCCCGCAGTTGCATGACGAGCGATCGCACGGCCATTTGGCTGGCGACCTCGCCGCCCGCGTGCCCACCAATGCCGTCGCAGACGATGCCCAGCCCAGAGAGCAAGTCGGGCGGACTCTGGAGCCAGGTGAGGCTAGTTTCTGCCGACTGCTGAGCAGGCGGATAGCAGGCATCTTCATTGTGGGCCCGCTGAGGGCCCGCCGTCGTGCCACCGGCCACCGCCAGCTTCAGCGTTAGTTGGGTCGATTGTTGCAGTAGCAGGTCGTTAAGCTGGAGGGCGATCGCCCGCAGTCCCTCTGGCGTGTCGGCAATGGGCTGCTGCATTTGCTCACAGAGCGATCGCACGGAGTCTGCCACCTGGATTTGCATGGTTCCCAGCCAGCCCAGCCAGCACGCCGCCAGATCCGCCAGGGACGGCTGCCCCCCCAGATGCAGCCGATCGGGAATTAGCTCCCGCAGACGCACCCGCCAGCCCTCCACCCGCAAGTTGTCTGGCATCAGCAGGCTGGCCGCCACGCCATAGTCGCGCAGCGGAGCCCACAGGTCGAGAATTTGCCACAGCCAGTAGACCTGACGAGTCGGAGACGCAGCCGCAAAACTAGGGGCGATCGCCGGAAGCAGTTTTCCCGCCGCATCTACGGGCACGTTCTCTAGCAGCATCAGCCGTTGCCCCCCATGCCAGCCAAAGCCAAACAGCACAGGCAGGTGCAGCCGATGGGGAAACAGGTGGAAATAGGGTAGCGCCTCCTCGGGCCAGGGCTGCGGCAGGTCGGGCGCAGCGGCGGGCTGCGTATCTAGCCACACCCTCGGCGACACGGCTCGATAGCGTCCCGACGGAGACACATGGGCCGGATTCACCCCCTCGCTCTGCCCGACAACCCAGAGATAGCGATAGGTAAGCGGTTGTCCGCATTGTTCACACAGCGATTGATCCGCAGGATTGTCGTGTTGACAATCTGCCTGGGCACACTGGATTCGGGTACACAGCAGCGCCGCCGGACGACGCGAAGGAGGTGAAGAGGAGATCATAAGCGTGATAGAGGCGTTCGACGCTGAGCTAATTAACAGGGTCTATCAGACTGGGCGACGGATTTTGAATGCCTTGCCCGTCGGGCACGATCCTTTAAATTCCTGACCAATCGTTAAGCCATCATTCAAATCTTCTGATTTTGGAACGGGGTCGTTCAAGATGGAATAAGTCAGGATAGAAGGGGAGTGAAAGGCATCTCAGCAAGCCCGGCTAGGGCAGCCCTTAACTAGCCAAAGATAGCGCCAATTCCAGAAAACGCGACAATTCCGATCGAATGTTGCAAGCGTGGCTGAATTCAAGTGGCTAGATTCAAGCGGCTGGGTTCAAACATGCAGACGCTCAAACCCGCAAACCAATCCCCCAATCCGAGCGCGTCCCAGGGTTTGTGCAGACGTTACCCAGATTTCAAGTAGAACTGGCTGAAACATCGCCACCCGCAGTCTGAACCCAGCGGCTTGTTCAACGGCCGTCCATATAGCCCTCTGCTCCTCGAAATATAGTCCTCTTCGTCCACAGAGTCTTTTCGTCCGCAGCGTCTTGCTGAAACGTCTCTCGACCAAGCGTTCTCCTGGCTTTCTCCTTGTATCGTTTGTCCCTCTCTCTCGGATAACGGCTGATGACCATGAGTCCTAGCGTGATTTGGCTAATTGCAGGCATTGTCCTCTGCATGATGGAGATCGTCCTGCCGACCGCGTTCGTGGAATTTGTGATGGGAATCAGTGCGCTGATTGTTGCCTTTGTGGCGCTGTCGGTGCCGCAGGTTAGCCTTCAGGTAATTCTCTGGCTGGTGCTGTCGGTGCTGCTGGTGGTGCTGTCGCGCCGATTCATCCCGCAGCGGCGATCGCGCTTGATCGAAGATTCCCACGAAGCGCGGACGCTGACCTCGATTCCTCCTGGCGAAACGGGGCGGGTGATCTACGAAGGCAACTCCTGGCAGGCCCGGTGTGAGGACGAAAATTTGGCGATCGCCGCTGATCAAAAGGTGGTGGTGGTAGAACGTCAGGGCACCACGCTAATCGTGCTGCCAGAGCATATGGTGCGTCGTTGAGGGTAAGTCGCTTGAGGATAAATCGCCGAGGATGAGTCGCTGCGGGTAAGTCGCTGCGGGTAAGTCGCGGATTAGTTGCGCTTGCATATTGGATTCATTGGATTCACATTTGGATTTTGGAGGTTTTGCATGGAAGGTTTTTTCACCGCTCTGATTGCGCTGGTGTTGGGTACGGCCGGGCTGTCTAGCTCTGTCAAGATTGTGAACCAGGGGAACGAAGCTCTGGTCGAACGCCTCGGCAGCTACAACAAAAAGCTAAAGCCCGGTTTGAACTTTATCCTGCCCTTTGCCGATCGCGTTGCGTTTCAGGAAACGATTCGGGAAAAGGTGCTGGACATTCCGCCCCAGCCGTCGATTACCAAAGACAACGTAGCAATCACAGTGGATGCGGTGGTCTATTGGCGGATTGTGGACATGGAAAAGGCCTATTACAAGGTGCAAAATCTCCAGGCGGCGATGGTGAACCTAGTGCTGACCCAGATTCGCGCCGAGATGGGCAAGCTGGAGCTAGATGAAACCTTTACTGCGCGATCGCAGATTAATGAAATCCTGCTGCGAGAGCTAGACACCGCCACCGACCCCTGGGGCGTGAAGGTGACTCGCGTGGAACTGCGAGACATCGTGCCCTCAAAGGCAGTGCAAGAGTCGATGGAGCTGCAAATGTCCGCTGAGCGACGCAAGCGGGCGGCGATTTTGACCTCTGAGGGCGATCGCGAAGCGGCGGTAAACTCGGCCCGAGGCAAGGCCGACGCGCAGGTTCTCGAAGCCGAGGCAAACCAGAAAGCCGTCGTGCTGCGAGCCGAAGCCGACCAAAAAGCGGCCGTGCTAAAGGCCCAGGCCGAGCGCCAGGCCGCCGTGCTAAAGGCTCAGGCCACCGCCGAAGCCATCAACATCGTCACCCAGGCCTTAAAAAGTGACCCCCGCGCAATGGAGGCAGGTCAGGTTCTGCTGGCGCTGGGCTACCTTGATATGGGCAATACCATTGGCAAGAGCGACAGCAGCAAGGTGATGTTTATGGACCCCAAGAGCATCCCCGCCGCGCTGCAAGGCATGTTGTCGATGGTGGACGAGAAAGAGGGTTAGGGATTCAGGGTGTGGGGGTTCCCGCTGTGTTCTTTCTGAATTTGTTCAGTCTAAGATACAGGCTAAATGCAGACTGAATGCAAACGAGTCGGGCTGACCTCCGCCCCCCGTCCCGAACTTTGTTTCCTCAACCGCGCGATCGCCGAATGGATGCCCAGGTTTTAAAGCAAATTCACCTCCTCCAGCAGCAAGCCGCTTCCCTGTTGGTTTATCAATCGGTGCTGCGGCAAGCGCCAGGGCAGGCGTTGCTGCGGCTGTTGACCGCACTGGGGCGATCGCCCGCTGACCGGGTAGACCTCCTGAGGGCCTATGGCGACTGGTTCTATACGCTGGCGACTCGTCAGCAAAGCTGGCAATCGCACCTGCTCGACCAGATCTTGCTAGACGAGAATCCCTTTACCCAGGCGGCCCAGCGAACCGACCTGAACGCCCTGCCGCAACCCCTGGTGGCCGCCGCCGCTGCCGACCTGCGATCGCTCCAGGCCCTCTATACCACCTGCACGGGCGATCGCCTGGGGCAATGGCTGGCGATCGCCGCTGGGCTGTCGCTGCCGCCGGTGGGCTGGAGCGCAGCAGACGATCTGCCAACAGCACCAGCACACCTGCAAACTCCCCTGCAAACCCAACGGCTTCGCGCCCAGTTTCAAGCCGCCGCCGATTGGGCCGGGCTATTGCCCGATCTGGCGCAACACTACCGCCGCGCGGGCGTGGGCGACTATGCCCGCTATCGTGCCTTTCGCTGGCAAGGTGGTCGGCTAGAGGGGATTGCCCATCCCGACCCAATTTCTCTCGATGCGCTGGTGGGCTATGAGCGGCAAAAACAGACGCTTTTGCAAAATACTGAGGCGCTGCTGGCGGGCGCTCCGGCGCTGAATGTGCTGCTCTATGGCAGTCGAGGTACGGGCAAGTCGTCGCTGGTGAAGGCGCTGCTGAATCAGTATGGCGATCGCGGCTTGCGACTCATCGAAGTCAGCAAAGCGGAGCTGGCGGGACTGCCCGACATTTTGCCGCTGCTGCGTGAGGTGCCGCAGGCGTTTATCCTCTTCGTGGATGACCTGTCCTTTGAAGAAGACGACGAAGCCTTCAAGGCGCTGAAGGTCGTGCTAGAGGGCAGCGTAGTCGCGCGATCGCCCAATGTCGTGGTCTACGCCACCTCCAACCGTCGTCACCTGATTCGTGAATTTTTTGGCGATCGCCCCCACCCCAGTGATGCCGACGAAATCCACAGTTGGGACACGGTGCAAGAAAAGCTGTCCTTTGGCGATCGCTTTGGGCTGACGCTCACCTTTGAACCTGCTGACCAGGACACCTACTTGGACATCGTGCGTTATCTCGCCCGCCAAAATGACCTCCCGCTCGACCCCAAGACGCTGGAATTTCAGGCCCTACAGTGGGCAACCCAGCAAAACGGGCGATCAGGCCGCACCGCCCGCCAGTTCGTCGATTGGGTTCGGAGTGCCAACTCGCCATCTGCCAATCCGCCCCTTCCAGACCGGTTGGATAGATAAACCCATGAATTCTTACGTAAAATTGCAAATGATTGCGTATCCGTGAGTATACGGGATCTTAACCTCCTCTAAACCAGAGAATTACCCTGTCTTTAGGTGCAGATCCTAGATTGAGAGGGCACGCTCACACAAGGGAGTTCAATATGCTTCAGTCATTCGCCCTAGAAGTTCCCAGCCAGTCAGACTTGCGCTTGTTGTTGGAGAAACTTTATCAGGGCAGAAGCTTGCAGTCCTTTCGTGCAGGGCAAGACATCCCGCTCACGCCCCATGAAGTCTGGGTGGTTTGCCGGGGCGTGGTGCAACTAGGTACGTTTTATGACACAGGCGACGAGGCGCTGCTGGGACTGGCTTCCGCTTCAATGCCATTCGGTCTACCGCTGACGCTGATTCGTCCCTATCACGCCACTGCGCTGTCGGACGTAGACTTGATGCGCCTCACCTGGTCGGAGGTGGAACAGTCGCCCATGCTGGCGCAGGGCATTTTTCAACACATGGCGCGGCGGCTGCGGCAAACGGAAGCCGTGCTGGCGATGGTGGGCTATCGCCGGGTGGAAGATCGGCTGCGGCATTTGCTGGTGCTGCTGAAGCGGGAAGTGGGGCAGCCCGCTCCAGAGGGAACTCGCCTGAGCGTGCGCCTGACTCACCAGCAGCTTGCCAACGCCATCGGCACAACTCGCGTTACGGTCACGCGCCTGATCAGCCAACTGCGCGAAGAAGGCTGGCTCTTGATCGATCGCGATCGCCACATCGTCTTGCTGCCCTACGCGAATGTGTAACGGTTAGGATCTGAGCGTGACAACTTCACGAGCTTATTCTGCGTGACTTTTCTGCCCTGCCTCTAGGTTCATAATGTCCATCGGAAGGTAGTGCCAACTTGACCTGTTTCAGCGGCCATGATTTGCGCTGCATCAGGCGTAAATTTCAAAGAGAATGAGCTAGTTAGCTGATCAATCGTGCCTTCTCGTAAAAGCGTTGAGGCATCTTCCTCCAATATCTCCAGCAGATCTCCCTGGCGATTCCAAACCCGAATCTGGCTATCTCCAGTAGCATTTATCTTCTTCTCACCTAGGGTTGCAATTTGAGTACCGTTAGGGCTAATGGCGATCGCATGAATTTGTCCCTCATGTGCTTTCACGGTCACAATTTGATTACTTCCAAACTCCCAGAATCGCAGTATCCCTGCTGAGCTACCTGTAATTACTTCACCCTGATTGCCCAGACAAATCGACGAAACGACTTCTTCAGGGTTTAGAGTCCAGTGATCGAACTCCGCTTTCAACTGACCTTGCAAATCCCATAGCTTCATCATCCCTGAGCCTGCTGCCAAAACAGAGCGACCATCCGGACTAAATTGAGCAATGTGGAATTCTTGCTGATCTTGTTTAAGTGTTTGCTGGAGGCTCCCTTTTAGATCAAAAATTTGGACAGCACCATCAATCACTGCCAGAAGTTTTTGACTATCCGAACTAAACTGCATATATCCATGCTGCAATCCTTCAAATGATGCTAGTTGAACGGCTTGAAGGTTGAGCAATCTTCCTACGATAACCTGATTTCCCTGTTGATGAGAAGGGATAATATCAGGATATTCAATTGTTAAAATATAGTTCCCGTCTGGACTAACTTGAAGACTTTGTACTGGTGCTTGATGCCCCTCAAAGCTGGCGATTGGGTTGAGCTGATTATCCCAAATCCGAGTGGTGCGATCGCTGCCACTTGTAATTATTTTCGAGCCATCAGGACTAAATTTCACCGGGCCCACAAGCCACGGTAGCTCTTGGTTTACCAGTCGATTGCCCTCAGAGTCTAAGACAGTCACAGTGCTTTGCTCTTGCAATCCGTTCTGAGTAAGGCGATTGGCAATTTTCACAATGCGATCGCCCCCAGAGCTAACGGTACCAGCCGGAGTCAGCAAAACAGCATTATGATTAAGCTCAACGTGATTAGGTTCACGATCCACAGCTTGCAGCACGTTATTGGGAGATACACTTCCATCAACGTGAATAACTGAATGGGTCGAAGGATAAGCTAAAGGCTTCGATGGAAGGTTTATTTTCTCAATAGACCCAGGTGGCTGGTGGACGCACGCGATTAATGACAAAGTAGCCACAAATGCTGCAATACTATAAAACTTTCGCCTTGATTTTTGAATCAGTGAAACGAGACGGGTGACTAACATCACAACGGCTCCTGTAGGTAGAATTGTGAACCCTAAATCTAGCACGCTCTTCTCTAGCTTGGTGCTCCTTGAGTAAGCGTGATGTGGCGTTTTCAAAGCTAGAGAGACTGACAAATATTTGCAAAACCCTTCCCTCTTCAGATCAAAAGGCACCTCTCTATAGAAAACCACATAGAAAACCACGCTGTACATAAGTTAACTTGGTTCACATGAGTTAACTTAGTTCACATAAAAGGGTCGGCTGTTGTGGAGTTGTACCACCGGATGATTGAACATTCGCACCGGGCGATCGCCGGATGGATAGGGTTGCAAGCATAAGTCATCAGGACAATTGACGAGGGCGATCGCATCCAGTACAATCGTCCATCAAGCTGTGAATGACCCCCAAGTCAGCACGGCTTACCTTTCCCCCGAAATTTTGGTCGTTTAGTCATCCACGGCATTGGCAGGTGCTACCAACACCCACCAACGCCTGACCCCTCGACAGCTACAGCCTGTCTCAGGGCTGCGTCCATTGTAGGCCGCCCTGTCCCAGCGCTTCACCTCCGGGGGCGGCCAACATTTCGGGGTTTCCTACCCCACTTGTTTCCAGGAGGAAACCCCAAATGCTAACAATTCAATACACCTGGTCGTCCCCACGCTCGGAGGCGACCCAGTTTTCGCTGCCCCCGCTCACCTGCGAACTGCCCACCGTCGCCGCCTGCGCCACTACATCATCGGCCTGCCCGAAGACGCGCAACTGGCGATCGACCGGCTGCACCTGCTCCGCTACGCCGAACGCTTCGAGTGGACGCACGCCTTGGAATTTCCGCCCAACGGCATCGTCCTCAACGCCGAGCAACCTGGCGAAGTGCTGCGCTGCCTGCACCGTGAAGTCCGGAGCAACTCTGGCGCGAATGAGTAAGAACAGATAAGGGCGATTTTGGGTTTTGGATTTTGGCGGCCGAGTCTGTCAATCCAAAATCCAAACTCCCCAATCGAAAATTTCAAACAGGGCAACTGCGCCTAACGCTGCATCGCGCCTATTCATCAGCCCCACTTATCTGAAGCCTTTGTAAAGCCATCTGCCTAATTCCCAGAATCAGGGGTATTATACAGACAATCGTCTGCCTATCTACCCAGTTTGGGATCTTAGACAGATCTCAATCAGCCTATCTACCCAATTTGGGATCTTAGATAGACGGATTTCAGCCTAATTCCCCTCCTGGGGGTAGATAGGCAGACCGGATCAGTCTAATTACTAGTTAGCCCTCAGCGTTCTGGTTCTGTCAGCTTGTCGGTGGGTAGGCGATTCGCCCCCCACTTGCAGAGGCTCGGTTCTTCGAGATCTGGGTCAAATCGAACACTCCCAAACACTTTCGAGTAAGTTGCAAACTTTAAGTCGCGGTAGATTTGGGTCAGCAGTTCGAGGTTCCAAAAGGTATCCGGGGGGCGATCGCCCAAATATGTCGGTACTGAGAGAAACGGGCGATCGCCCAGAGGTGTTGGTGTTGGGAGATGAAGGGCGATCGCGAAGGCTAACACCTCGCTGCAACGGACGGAACAGAGATCCTGGCTGAGTCCGAGAGCCACTGAACGCCGTTGAGCTACACCGTTAGCCCTTAGTGTTTCGATAGAAATAGGTTGGCGTTTAAAGTTGGATTAACCTCACAAAATTCTGAATTCTCAACAAGATAGGAGAGGAGATGCAAGTGAGAAATTTGAAATGGGTAGCTACAGTCTTCATTTTGGGGGCTATTACTTTGACAGCAAGCAAATTAGGTGCAAGTACTTCCGAAGTGACAGTACAAGCACCATCAGAGTTATTGTCAAATCTGGTGTATGAAGAAGAATTAAGCAGCGTCCTGGCGAGCGGCTGAATCGTCTTTTTGATCTGCACGAATCCCATCTTTAAACTTCACTCCTTCAATCACCTCCCCTAGTCGCTTAAACCCTCGAATCTTAAGCCAGCGTTTTTGAGCACTCTGTACCAACTTGAACACCAACGACAAAATACTGTCTTGTGAAACACAACCTCGTGTTTTATCCGTTCTCAAACGCACCGTTGCAAAGGTCGATTCAATGGGATTGGTCGTGCGAATATGCACCCAATGTTCAGCCGGAAAATCATAGAATGCCAACAGCGCATCACGGTCTTTAGACAAGCACTCGACCGCTTTGGGATACTTGACATCATAGGTTTTGATAAATCGCTCAAATGCTGTCTGTGCATCGGCTTTGGTTTCTGCCATGTAGATCTCATGCAAGGCAGATTTGGCTTTCGGTTGCTGACTCTTCGGCAAGTTGTTGAGCACATTGGCAGTTTTATGCACCCAGCACCGTTGCACACGAGTGGTGGGAAAGACTTGCGCTAGCGCTTTCCAAAACCCTAATGCTCCATCGCCAATTGCCAACTCTGGAGCTTCTTTCAGCCCTTGGTCTTGCAGCCGTAACAACAACGGCTTCCAACTCAATTCAGATTCTCGAAATCCTGCTTCCAACCCCAGCAGTTCCTTGGTTCCGGTATCGGTGACACCGATGATAACCAGAATGCACTGGCGGTCATCCTCGTTGCGGATATTGAAGTAGATGCCATCTGCCCAAATGTAAACGTAGCGTTTACCGATCAGGGAGCGTTTCTGCCACTGTTGATGCTCCTCTATCCATTGCGTTTTCAGTCGGCTAATCGTACTGGACGACAAACCTTTTGCCTGGGCTCCTAGCAACGATGCCAACGCTTCTGCAAAATCCCCCGTTGAGACGCCTTTGAGATATAGCCAAGGCAGTACTTCCTCGACACTCTGGGAACGCTTGAGATACGGGGGCAACAACGATGAGTTGAACTTGATACCGCTGCCACTGCGGTCGCGCACCTTCGGCACTTGAATTTCAACTTCCCCAACCCCTGTCATAATTGTTCGCTCTGGTAAGTAGCCGTTGCGAACGATCGCCTGTCGTCCCTGGTCGTCTTTAAGGGACTGGTACTGGGCGAGAAACTCTTTCAACTCTGCTTCAACAGCTTGAGCAATGATTTGGCGAGCACCCTGGCGTACTAGTTCACTCAAGGCATCGCTGAAAAATGCGGCTGTTTCTGACGGTTGAAATGCAATAACATTATCCTTACTCATGGTGTATCCTCGTCTGGTCTTTTTCCTTATCCAGCAGGATACGCCGTTTCTTCTCCTTTAGGCATACACCACAAATAAACATAGCTCGCACCATCATCTCAATCCGTAATCCAGTTGATCAAAAATGCTCTAGGACAATCTAAAACTGAAACCAATTCAACGTGTCCATTAAACTCAGAGTTTGGTGGTTTCAAATCAATAGCTATTAGCCCAGATGGTGAAAGTTTAACAGCCATCTTTTCTACTGATACTGGCAGGAGAATAAGGCATTGGAGCTTATCAACTGGTGAAGAAATTGCTTTCCCTTTCATGATAGCTCCAGAAATTTCTGAGTCTCCTAACAGTTTTCCACAGTATTTCTTCCTTGAAAAAACTACATTTACATCAGATAGCAGTACCTTAATTGGTGTTTATTATGACATTGTTTACAGCGAAGCTGTAGTCAAACTGTGGGATTCAACAACTGGAGAGGAAATCCAAAAATCATATGTTGATTTTGATCCTAATGATGAAGCTATAGGAACTGTTGAAATCAGTATAAACCCGGATAGTAGTATTCTTACTTGGATTGGGAGAAATACCGATACAGATATTGTTAGTATCACTTTGTGGGATATCCAGACTGGTAAAACAACTCACGCCTACAGTTTAAATTCTCTAAGTAGAGACATCGCTGTTGCCTCTATCAGTTCGAGTAATTCATCTCTTATTATTGCGAAATTTGATGGCACTGTAGATCTGCTAGACCTTACCACAGGTAGAACAATTCAGAGTTCAACGATTGGTTATGTGCTAGAGGTTGTTGCTCTTCATTCAGATGGTAAAACCTTATTTGGTGTGGATCACAATAACGATACAATTGGAATTTGGGACACAATAACGGCAGAACTTATTGGTGTCTTAGAGGGGCACGTTTCCCCAATAGACTTTCTGGCTTTTCATCTGAATAGCGCTATTTTGCTCAGCGGATCAAGAGATGGAATGATTAAACTTTGGGAGCCTCCTGGTAGAGAAATACGCACTATCTGTGCAATATAATGCTTGGGTCTTATCTTGAGCTTAGACAAGACTTGCCATAAAATCAGGCTAACAACCGTGTTGCAGCGGACTGGTTCAAGCCTCTGGTTCATAGCGAAAGATATTTGCGGCCGCTGAACACGAACGTTGGGCTGCTTATGCTTTTGGTGAGGGTTGTAGCATTCAAGCTACTTGTTGAGCCAAAATTTCTTGTACAAAATTAAAGCGGGTACTCCAGTGATTTCATCTCCTGAAGTCCCGCGTCCAAACAAAATGTATAGATTTTACTTGCTTGCTACCATTCTTCGCGCTTGTGCCAGAAGTTGCTCTGTCTCTTCTGTAAGAGTCTGTTCTTGCATTTCTAACTCTTGAATACGAGCACGAAGTACTTCTATCCTCTTCTCAGGAGTCAGTCCTTTAAGAAAATCAACCGGGATAACATTCGATTCACCATTTAGCCAAGTTAGAATCCTTTGAAGTTTTGCCTGATTTGTAGCTTGCACTCTAGGATTCTTCAATCTCTTTTCAACAGAGCCTTTTATGTCAGATGCCCAATACTCTTTCAATCCACCATTTATTGATGCACCATTTAGCCCCTTTACAAGCTGTTTGACTACATAATCAGAAAGACCAAAAGCCTGCAAGTGAAGTTTTGTTACTTTTTCAGTACCGTTATCCATTTCCACCTCCCTGGTTTTTCCCAGAAGCCTGCTTCAGAAGGTCTGCTATGTATGCAGCCTGTGCATCAATTGTAGCCTTCAAAGTCGGTACAACCTGAGCAGCATAGAAATTTTGAACACTGGTTAACTGCTCGACAAGGCTCCGAACCATTTCTTTTTGCTGGTTATTGACCCTTTTTTGAGCACCTAGCTCGAAGTTACGTCTCTTAAGATCTGGACCAGCATACCGGAGCATACACAAAATTATTTCGTCTCTTGTGGTCACTGCATCCTGAGAAGCATTGATCGCCCTTTGTACATCTGCCTGCGTCCATCCAAACTCATCAGCAACTTGTTTAATAAGTTGTTTGTTAGCCATATTCCAAATTATTCTCCGTAATTACGTGAAATCGACAATTTTTGTTCCAATTTCGAGATTGCAGCCAGGGTGTAACAATTTGAAATTTTCAGGTTTATTGGCAGCAGATCCAAAGTCTTTTGGTTCTCCCGTCAGTACGGTGATAACTTTATTTAATCAGAGAAGCAGGCTAATAGTCTTTCTCGAAAATTGTTGAAATTGACAAAGCCATAAGCTTGCCGTTTAATCAATTTAATTCGGTTGTTGATTCCCTCTATTGCGCCACTCGTTGTGCGATTCCGAAAGTAGTTGCTAATTCCATCTAAATGGTTACGAATCGTTGTGCTTGCTTCTCTATAGACGACTCGCGCTTTATCGAGCCACCCTTGGATCTGACGCTTGCCTTCCTCAACGGTTAATGGTTGTTCATAAATCGCGCGAAACTCTTCTTTCCACTCATAGGCTTTTCCTAATCGCTTTGACCGTTTCAGAATCTCTTCTAACTTTGTCTGTTCTTCTGCGGTTAAATCCTTGCCATTCTTGAGCAAAATGAATTTGCTACCTCGGTCTGATACACCCGATTGTCTACGAATTTTATTTAACTCCTCATTGACTAATTTCATGACATGAAAGCGGTCAATCACTACCACGGCATTGGGAAACACCCTCTTGACTACCTTTGGGAATCCTCCCCACATATCCACGCTCACCTCTTCAACTTTTGCACGCACCTCTAGGGGCTGCTGCTTCAGGGTTTCAATAATGTCTTCCTGTTGGTGACTGTCAATCACTTCAATCAATTTCCCGGTCTCAACGTCGCCGATAACGGTGGCGAAGTTTTGATGCCCTTTCCGCTTGCTGATTTCATCAATCCCAATGCGTTTGACTCCTGCCCATCCTGTGTTTTTTTCTGTGCATACTGATGCTTGAAAATCCCTTCAATGCGCTCAAAGCTTAACCCTTCTACGCGACCCACTTGCTCCATACTTGACAGTTGTACTTGCTGGTAAATATGCTCCTCATAGCGTCGAGTGTACTGCCGTCCTGCATCCATAAATGTCAATGACTCAGTAAAATAACGTTGGCAATCACGACAATAAAACTGACGACGAGGAATTTTCAAATAAGTGACTTGACCAAAAATCGATAGGTCTCGAATCAAAATCGGACGGTTTTGATGCAACTCTGAACTTGATTTCTTACAGTGTGGACAGCTAGATTCTTGATTGAGCAAGCGCAACTTTAAGTACACTTCATTGTCTTTTTGAATGCAACTTTCAACCGTAACGTGAGGGAAGTTAAGCAATCTATCAAGATGTATGTCCATTGGCGCAACCCCTGACTTAAAGTATCATATTATACGATTTTCACCCCGGATCCGGAAGAGCCAGTCTTTTAGAGGGAGAATATGATGCACAACAGCATCTGCAAAACGAAGAGAGTCACCACAAGCAGCACATTTGCTATCTTGATATTTGAACTGCTTCTGCTTCCATGTTTGACCAGCATTCGTCTTTAGCCAGTTGTTGAATTCTTTGCGAGGGTCAATGGAGGCTTTTGCTTTTGCTAATCTCTTCTCTGTTTCTTTACGAATCTCCTCCTCTTGCTTAAGAAGTACCAACAACTCACTGTAGAGCCTAGCTAAATTGTCAGATGAGTCAGTGCCCATGCTTATGTGCCCTAGCAATTATGTCTGATTAAGGGTTTACCCAGTTCACTCCATCATATTGAGGATTATTCCCTTAAATTCAGGAAACCTAACTTCAGCCTATGTTCGCAGCCCAACAATTCAAATGCAGCGGACGGTTGAAAGATACTGGTGCTAGAGTTGAGGGTATCTGCCGCCGCTGATTTGAGCCGTTAGGTGTATGCTCATCCCTCTGACAAAGAGCAACCCTCGTATGTTGCGGTAGTAGAAGGATTTGACGCGACCTTCCCTGTTTTCGCAAACCGATGTACTATTGCGGTGACGGGATCTTAGAGAAAAATGCGACCAATCTTGACCATAGAAGACTTATGTATTGAAGCAGCCAGATTTGCTGAAATAGAATCTGTCTACGATGAACCTAGTCTTTATGGTGTGACTGATGGAAAAGCCGTCGGAACTTATCTTGAACATAAATTCACAGCCTATTTAGTTCAGAATTACAATTGCCAAGCAGGTAACTCAGCTTCAGGTATCGATCTTCCTACTCTTGAAGTTGATATTAAAGTTACAAGTATAAGGCAGCCCCAGTCTTCTTGCCCTTTTAAGTCTGCAACGCAGAAAGTATTTGGGCTTGGGTATCATCTTCTAGTTTTTGTTTACGACAAGTATGATGATCCTGAGAATAGAACTGGAAGATTAGATATGCAGCATACAATTTTCATTGACAAGAGCAGGACGGGGGATTTTCAAACAACTAGAGGGATCTTAGATATTTTGAGTCGAGATGGAAATAAAGATGATATCGTTGCCTTCATTATGGAGAGAAATCTGCCCGTTGATGAAATAGGTGCAGATCAACTAGCTGATAGGATTTTAGAATCACCCCCGAATCAAGGTTACTTAACAATCTCAAATGCCCTTCAGTGGAGACTACAGTATGGTCGAGTCATTCAACAAGCTGGTAGTGTTTCAGGAATAGTTAGAGTTCGATAAGTGACTAATGGCAAAATCATTGGATAAATGGCAGTTTGGTGACTTTCAGACTTCTGATTCTCTTGCTAGAGAAGTTACTCAGATTCTTAGAATAAACCACAAGCTATCACCGGATCTTGTTGTAGAGCCAAATTGTGGAAAGGGTGCATTTATTCGAGCCGCACTTGATGAGTTTTTAGATTCTAAGATTATAGGCTTAGATATAAATGGAAAATATATTGAAGAAGCAAGATCATCTATATCAAATCACCAAAAATCAAATAATGTGATTTTGTATGAATCAGATTTTTTTGAAACCAATTGGAAAGCTTTGATTTCAAAGTTCTCGGGGTATGTTTTGGTAATTGGTAATCCTCCCTGGGTGACAAGTAGTGAGTTGAGTGTTCTTAATAGTCAAAATCTCCCCTCAAAATCGAACTTTCAAAACAGAAGGGGGATCGAGGCTATAACTGGCTCAGGAAATTTTGATATTTCTGAATGGATGCTTCTAGAGTATGTTGAGTGGTTATCAGAGCGAGAAGGAACTATAGCCGTTCTATGTAAATATTCCGTTGCTCGCAAGATAATTCGTCAGGCAAGGAAAAAATTAGGAAGTAAATTTTCCGCCTCTATCTACCTCATTGATGCAAAGTTGCATTTTGGAGCATCCGTTGAGGCTTGTCTTTTTGTCTTATCTACTGCTGATATTGTTGATAATTCTGATTGCAAAGTCTATAAAAACCTAGAATCAAGAGAAGCATCTTATCTAATCGGAGAGAGAGATGGATTAATTCTTAGAGATACTACTAAGTATGAGAAGTGGAGGCACTTGGCAGGTCAGAATTTGAAGTATGTCTGGCGTTCTGGGATAAAGCATGATTGTTCAAAAGTAATGGAGCTAGAGCAAATTCACGATTCTTTATTCTTAAATGGAATAGGAGAAAAGTACTTTTTAGAAAAAGAATACTTGTATCCTCTCTTGAAAAGCTCAGATATTGGCAATGGTCGAACAGATAGTTGCCGAAGATTTGTATTAGTTACACAACAATCAGTTAGTGATGACACAAGTAGTATCCAAAATATAGCTCCTAAGACTTGGCAATACTTGCTTGAGCATGATCACTATCTAAAAAATAGAAAAAGCTCTATCTATAAAAACAAGCCGCCTTACTCTATATTTGGTGTTGGTTCTTACTCTTTTAAGGGTTGGAAAATAGCGATTTCTGGACTTTACAAGCAACTAAAGTTTTGCCTTGTTAAGCCTATGAATGGGAAGCCAGTAATGTTTGATGATACTGTTAATTTTCTATCTTTTGAGACAGAGGAGGAGGCTAAATTTATTTTTGAGCTTATCACCTCAACTCCCGCAATAGAATTTTTCGATTCCATGATCTTTTGGGATGAGAAAAGACCAATCACAATAGATGTTTTAAGGAGACTGTCTCTCAAGGCTGTTGCAAGAGAACTAGGCATTTTAGAAAGTTATCTTCAATGGGCTGAAGCTATCCAGATTGCATCCAATGGTCAGTTAGAATTGGGATTGGCAGAGCAATCATCTCATTACACCGCTTAGTAGGTATACTTACATCTTGCACCAGTACATTTAGCCTACGTTTTTAGCTCAGCGAGGTGGACAAAGTGCACCGCAATACCGAGTGAATCGAGCAGGGATCGCGCTCGCTCAACTTGAAGCAGCGCTAAACAAGCTGCGACTTCCGGGAACAAGGCGTCTAATGCAGCAGTTGCAGCGACTTTCCAATCAGGGGTCGCTTTGGCGTGAGTTGCGCGGTGAACCCAATGAACCAGCACAAAGCTGAGGAAACACAACATCAACCAGCGATATACGCCCTTGAGCGTCTGCTGAGCAAAGCGATGCAACCCAAAGCGATGTTTGATGGTTTTGAAAAATCCCTCAATGCTCCATCGTCTACGCCCCCACCAAGTGATGGTGCTGCCTTTGAGGGGACGAGTCGAGAGGACAAAGCGTTTCTCCAACTGGCCGTCGCGTTTGAGGTAAAGCCAAGAAATCGTCACCGGGAAGTTCAGTCCCTCTAAGCGCACCTGTTGCCCTTTTTTCACCAGTTTGCTCACACAGCGACCATCAGCCAGTTTGCGGTCACACCGCACCCCGACAATTACCGAGTAACGGCGCTTTCGCATCGCTTTGAGGAAGGCCACGCTGCCAAAGGCGGTGTCTGCCAGAATGACCACCCGGAAGGCGCTCGTTAACGCAGGGGGCAAGCTACCTATTAAGCGAATCGCCAACTGCACCGCAGTCCGCTGATGTTTGCCACGCCAGACCCGAAAACTCCAGGGCACTCGACACTCTCCAACCACCAGATACAGCACCACCAGATGCAATCCTCGCTTGCCTTGCAGCACACGAATCAGCGATGCAAACGCTTTGAACTTGCCGCATTTCTCCAACGTCGTCAGATCCACCACCACCTGCAACCAGGGACGGCGACCTTTGGGAGCAGACTGCAACAGTTGCTGCACGATCTGCCGTCGCACCACGCGCACGACTTGGCGGGTGGGCCAGGCATACTCGTTGAGAAATCGGCTCAACGCACTACCCGACTTAATCAAACTGTGTTGCGGCGAGGGTTGCCCTTGAGCTTCTAGGAACAACCCCAGCATCGCTTGCAGGCTGTCTCTTTGGTAGGCACTCGGCATCAGGCTGAGCAGGGTGTAGACTAACGCTTGGGCGTGTCCAAGAATGGTTTCCACTGTTCTTGTTGTTTGTGACTTCACGCCCTTTTCTCTCATTGATTGCACCCGCCGAAAAGCCGTTCATCTGTACTGGTGCAAGATGTAAGTATACACCTAACACTGCGTTGGTGCGGACGGAACAGAGGTTGTCGGTTAGAGTTCAAGGTTATCTGCCGCCGCACAACTTCACCGTTATGCCGCCTTAAGTTATCGGTGGGGACGTATTTGAAAGCTCATCCCTAAGTTGCGATCACCCAAGCCAGCCCTAGCTAAAACACGATCGAAAACGATCTATTGAGTGATTGAGTTGTCAGTAATCAGTTTTGTTGGTTCTGCATCATGTAAACCTGGCACAACTAGCCATAGCCACATTCGGCATTTGAATAAGCGCAAGGGCAAGAGTTCTTCGGGAAAGGTTTGCTGACCGTGCCCCTGCCAGTGCCCTAGATTAGCAAGTTGTTGCTTGGCACAAGGTGGACATAAATCTCCAGGCTTGCCCTTATCAGGACTGTAGGCAGGTTCGTTTTCGTCTAGGGGCACCAAATCAGGCAACTGACCATTTTGAGCATAGGGACAGGGTTTGCCGTTCAGTTCTGCTGTGATCATCCCGGAGCAAATCAGGGTGTCAGGATAGATTTTGCCATCGGGTGATAGAAAGAGGGCTTTGGGAGGAAGATTGACACCGCTCATACAGAATACCGATAAGAGATTTCCTGTCAGGAGTACACCTGATCGTTTATAGTATTCTGTACGTTTACCGCACAAAAAGTCAACGCTGTTTCATGAATCTGTTGGTGGTTCTGCAAAATTAGCTTGTTTGGCAATCATGTTGAGGAGTTTGCATTTGGAGCGATCGGGTTCGTATTTGCTGTTTTCCCACTCACTCACCGTTTCCCGGCGAACGCCTAGTTCCCTAGCAAACTGTGCCTGGTTAAGCCCCTGATGGTTTCTCAGTGCTTTAATCGCGTCAGCATTCCAAATGATTTCACCGTCATGTTGTTGGATGTGATAAGTTGCTTGGAAAGTTTTGAAGGTAACGATTTGCTGCGTCAAATCTACGGACTCAATTTGGTAGCCTGCACTAATCCAGGCGATCGCTTGTAGGGCACTTGGGCTGTCACGATTGCTCCACCAGTTTCTCTTTCTCCGCGCTGATTCAGGCAGTGAGCAACCCATTAAGGTTTCGATTTCAGCAAAGGTTAGCGTCACTGCTGCTTGATTACAGTGTTGCAAGTGTTCAAAGAGTGGATAGTATTTGCTTCCGGGTTTCATGCTGATTCGCCAACTGCTTGCAAGACCTCTGCATACAGCCGCGCATCAATCCAGAAGCCAACTTGTTCAATTAAGGCATCCAGTAATGGTTTGACTTCTTGAATTAAGTTATTGCGCTTAGCAGCAATCAGAATACCCAAAACACCTGTGACTTGTAGCCCTGCTCGCATTGCAGCCGCTCTCCCCAAGCGTTCATCCATCAGGAGGCGATCGGCGTTTAATTCAAGGGCTAGGGCGATCGCCTCAGCTTCACCGGGATCGAGTTCGGCTCTCAACCGATTGACAAATTCCTGATCAGTCGCAGATTGCGTTTTAATCCAGCTTAGAGTCGGCACAACCCTGGCACTAGCATCGGTGTTGCCGACATTGGTGATTTCATTAAAAACTTTTGTTGGAATCACGATTTCATCGTAGAGTTGGCGGAGCAAATCGAGATGACCAATAGTGGACAGGTAAAAGATGGGCGACGTATTACTAACTACAATCATCGCCAATCGTTTGCCTCCAGGGTTCTGAGATCTTGCCGGAAGTCTTCAACGCCGTAATGAATGGGGATTTTACGGCTACCTAATATGCGTTGAAACTCCAGTTGATTCATGTCTGCAAACTGGCTGGCGGTGCCCAAAGTAATTTTTTCCTGCTGGAATAGCAGAATGGCAATTTCGAGCTTGAGATCGGCTTCAGTAATATGTGCTGTTCGCAAAAACTCATCGGGAATGACTAAACTCATGGTTCTAACCTCCGTTTTTTATTTGCTTTACTCCACTATCTCCTCACCCAAAATCATCCGCTCTACTCGCGCTTTTGCGGCTGTGACGACGGCTTCAGCCTCATTTCGCAACCGTTTTGCTTCACTTCGACGTTTTTTTACCTCATTACCAATCTCTTGCTGTTTCTGTAGATCTTTTGGGACAGGTAGCTTAACGCTCAGAACATCCGAAGCAGAGACTCTAGGAAGTGAAGAGCCACTTTGTAAAGGAACAACTTGATCTAAGGTTAGCTGACTCAGTAAAAGTGTATGTAGAAACTGGGTATCTACCTTGCTCTTATTAGGTCTAAAAACTAATGCTTCACCTGAACAAATACCGTCAAACTCTGCAATCCAAACTTTATTAAGATAAGGACGCATTCGACCAAAAAGGATATCTCCTTTGGCAAATTTTGGTGATGAACTTAGAATTTCTTTCCCTTGAACGGGCTCAAAATTAGCCAATTCGCCTGTATGCGACTGAATATTTGCTAAGCCAATATAATTGACAACTTCATCAGGAGAATCAATTGATGGGGTAATTCGCTCATTAGTCTGCTCAACCACCTCTTCTAGTAAAGTAGTTTCATGCTCGGCAAACTGAGAACTAATATCTTGTACTGTAACTACTGCCTCAAAATCAAAACGACCACCTTGAAGAACACTAATAGGAACCAAAGCATTTCGCTTACGCTGAGTGCGCTCTAGGTTAATCCCTAGCTGTTCAAAAACGTAATCAATAACTTTTTGATAAGACTGTTCTGCTTGCTGTAGCTTCTTCTGCCGATCGCCATAAGCCTCCTGCATTACCTGAGCAATCTGGTCTTGGAGCGATCGGGGAGGAACTGGAACCAAAAGCTTACCAATTTCCCCAAGATTAATATTTAATACCGTTTGACCCAGAAGTGTTGAATCTCGATACACAACTTTACAAACCTGGAGATTTTTGGCGAGTTTGAGCTTCTGTTAATGAGAATGAGGTCAATAGTCAGACCAATTCGGTATCACCAGCACCAACGCACAACTTGGCACTACCCGCCAAAATCTTAAGATTCAACACTTGTGCGTTTGACCATTAGCAATTCTTTCAGATTGATACCTTCCAAGACGACTATTTAGAAATGCAACTAGGTAATTTGGATTTAGACTATCCGGTTTAAGGCGAATTTTAGCGATCGCTTGGTTGGAGTTACACACTCCTAAACTCTCTGCTGCTAGAACTGCAAGTCCAATGGTTCCAGCCATTGAGTAAAGAATATCACCCGGATAAACTTTTGATTTTGGTAACTGTTTGTGTACCTCAGGCTCAATTCTTAAAACATCTGTCCAATCAATACCGTCTTCCTTGAGATTAGTTATTCTGAGATAAGGAACTGAATCCCCATCCTCAACCCACTTGAGAAGGTTGCACAAAGAATACGCACCAAAGTTTTGAATCTGCCGAGTGAATTTTTCGAGGGGTTCCAGAGGATACTTCCCTTCATGAAGTAGTCTTTCAACTTCCAGATACTTTGGATCGAAATACCGAAAGTCCCATCTAGGTTGCAACTTGAGATAGTCAATTGATAAAAGTTGGCTTTCCATCACGTCACCACCCCAGCTTCCGAGAAAAGTCCTGGATAGACTCTTGTACTTCTACTGGGTTCGACGCATCTTCCTCACTTACAGTTAATCTTCCATTAGCGTCGTAACCAATATTGTCAATACGAGCCATATAAACGTTGTAGTCCTGATCTAATTCAGTAATTTCTTGCCCAATTTCCAGTTGTCCTTGAGCCATTAAAGCTTGTTCACGCTTTTCAAGGAAAAGTACACTGGCTTTTACACCTGCACCATAAGGAGCGAATGTCTCTTGAGGTAAGCTAACAACTGCTTTCAGTCGTGCCCAACGTAAAATCCAGTCTCGAACAAATTGCATTGAACTATTCGCAAGTACACCATCTGGCAGAACAATTCCTAATTTGCCACCCGGTTTCAAAAATTCGAGGCAACGATTAATGAATGCAATCTCTTGAGCTATGCTCGGTATGACCTTTCCATCCTTTTTTGTTACCCCATCCCTTGCAGCTAAATCTTTCAAAATTCCTGCACTCGTCACCTTTGCTCCAAACGGTGGATTGGTCAAAATCATCGTCAACCCACCCGGATAAAATCCTGGTCGATCGGGCAACCCCTTCATAATGCCCCCCGTAATGCTGCCCAGCGGTTGCAACGCATCAATCACCTTCAAATCCGCATATTGCGCCCCATTCATCAGGCAATTTACCCGCGCCACATGCATCACATTGCGGGAAATCTCCGCCCCAAATAACCGATTTTCGCGGAACTCTAAAAACTCCTGCGTCGGTTCATCCGGGTTCGTCACCTCCAATCCTTCTGCCTCTGCCCGTGCCAATTCCTGCTGGCGCACATAGTCCAACACATGGGTCAACATCCGCGCCGATCCACACGCCGGATCACCGACAAAATCATGCACCGTCGGCTGCAAAATTCCCACCATCAGGTTAATCACTGGAGTTGGTGTGAAATATTGTCCCAGGTCATCCCGAAACGTCTTACCCAGAAAATCCTCAAACACGCCTCCCTTCACATCTGCCGTAGACTTGCGCAAGCTCCAGGGCTGCAAGCGTTTGACAATTTCAACTGTCGTATGGGGCTTAAACTCCAATGCATCCGATTCTGTAAATGCCAATCGAATGCCCAGATTATCGCCAAACTTTTCCCGTAGGATGTCCCGCTCCCACTGCTTCGCCTTTTCAAAGGTATCTCGCACCTGCACCATCAGACGTTCTGGGTCGGTTTCCCCCTGCTTATAGCTGAACACATAGGAGCGCATTTCCCCGGTTTTCTTCACCAGATCAATGGTTGCCTGCTCGTCATACCACCTAGCAAACAAAAACTTGACCATCGCATCCACGGCTTCCTGCGGTTGCAATCCCTCATTATCCCGCAGGATCGAGTGACACCCCGATCGCGTATCCCCTAATACCTCCCGAAACTTGTCACGGGTCAACGGCTGCAACCCTGTCTGAATTCCATCTGGTTCACTGGGATTGAGGATCACCTTAAACGGGCTATGCTCTGCCGCCGATCGCGCACTTTCATACTTCGGCAAATCCCCAATTTCCTGAAGCGCACGGGGATATTCCAGATCACGACGATAGATTTTGGTATTTATGCCACTGGTCAAGATCGCATACCGAGCCGAGGGCGATGCACTCATATAAGCATTGAGGCGATTTAAGTGCTCAACCCAGCCTTCCGGTTCTGTGCCCTCAAACTTCTTCCCCGGTTCCATCGCCTCCAGCATGATGAAGGCAACATCTAGCCCACCCCCTGCACCGATATAACGGTCATCATAGATAATGACATCTGCCCGCCCCTGATACCGCCGCCCACCCTGATGCGTCCCTTCAGAAAAATCGGCAGACAGTTCCAGTTCGACAGCATCTAGTGGAACACCGTATTCTTGATGTAAGAGAGCGATCGCCCAAATGGTGACTGGATCCTCTGCTGGGCGCACATAAGTCCCATCTGCCTTAAACAACTTCGACAAATTCGGGTGTTTCCGATAATCCTCTGGAACATCGGCTGAACTTTTGTAAGGGTTCGTGAAGTTGGTGAACGGCATGCGATCGGCAAAGGTAAGAAGCAATACACTTGATTCTCTATGATGCCTTAAAGTCCTTGAGTTGTCTCGCTCTATGCCTATCCGATGGGCACCGAGCTAGTTCCCTCTGCCAATCGATCGAACACGGCGGCATAACAACCCCCTTGCAGCGGACGGTTGAAAGATCTCGGTGGAGATGCAAAGGTTACTAGCCGCTGCTGAAGGGGAACGTTAGCCCTCAGCGCCCTGGTTCTGTCAGCTTGTCGGTGGGTAGGCGATTCGCCCCCCAATTGCGAAGGCTCGGTTCTTCAAGATCTGGGTCAAGCCGAACACTCCCAGCCGCTTTCGGGTCAGCCGCAGAGGTTGAGTAGCGACAGACTTGGGTCAGTGTGCAACGTCCCAAAAGGTATCCGGGGGGCGATCGCCCAGAGGTGCGGGTGCTGAGAGATGAGGGCGATCGCCCAGAGGTGTTGGTGTTGGGAGATGAAGGGCGATCGCCCAAAGGTGTGGGTGTTGGGAGATGAAGGGCGATCGCTGAAAGGTTTGGGTGCTGAGAGATGAGGGCGATCGCCCAGAGGTGTTGGTGTTGGGAGATAAAGGGCGATCGCCGAGAGGTGTGGGTGTTGGGAGATGAAGGGCGATCGCCCAGAGGTGTTGGTGTTGGGAGATGAAGGGCGATCGCCCAGAGGTGCGGGTGCTGAGAGATGAGGGCGATCGCCCAGAGGTGTGGGTGTTGGGAGATGAAGGGCGATCGCGCAGGGTTAACAACTCCAATCCACACCAGCCACCAATCAGTGATCGGTTGGAGTCCAAGGTTGTCTACCTCCGCTGCAATTCAGCGCTCGCCTAGTTCACATGGAAGAGGCGGCCGTTGCGGAGTTGTACCACCGGATGATTGGACATTCGCACGAGGCGATCATCGTGGGTGGTGATAATGACCGTAATGCCCACTGCGTTCAGCTTTTTCAGAATCTTAATAACCTGCCAGGAATTATCGGCATCGAGGTTTCCAGTCGGCTCGTCTGCCAACAAAATCGGCGGCGTGCTGACGATGGCGCGGGCAATGCTGACGCGCTGCTGCTCGCCACCCGAAAGTTCATCCGGGAATCGTTCTGCTTTGTCGTGCAGCCCTACCATTTTTAGCGTGGGCAACAGACGGCGCTGGATTTCTCGGCGGGCATAGCCCTGAGCTTGCAGCACAAAGGCAACGTTTTCGGCAACGGTGCGGCGGGGAATCAGCTTATAGTCTTGAAACACTACGCCAATGCGGCGACGCAGCATGGACAGGCGATCGCCCCGCAGATCCGACAAGTTCGTATCATGCACCTGCACCTGCCCCTGAGTCGGTCGTTCTGCCCCATAGAGCAGCTTCAGCAGCGTTGATTTTCCCGATCCCGACGGCCCCGTTACAAACAAAAAGTCGCCACGCCTGACCTGGAGATTCACATTTTCTAGAGCGCGGCTGCCATTGGCATAAACCTTGGTGACCTGCTGCAATCGCACAATAGAATCCCGCTGGTTGGCGGTAGGAATTGTATGGATACGGGACTGGACAGAGGAGAGGTCGCGCAGAGACAGGTCGCGGGGCGTGTGAATCAAGGGGCGATCGCTAACAGTGGTCATAGGAGCAAACGGTTCTGGAGGGATGCAAAAGGAGCGAAGCGATGGCTAAGCGTAGGTTTTCAATAGCCCAAGCCTTGCCAAATAGTATCAGATGCATCCCAAAAGGGCCCAATAAATCCTATTAAACGGGCTTAGAGGTGTTCGGGAGATGGCTCCGCGACGCTGGCTTGACAGAAAGAGTCCGGGAGCAGACAACTTCCCAGGTTTAGCCGTATCGCTTCGGCAGGGGGAAGCGTTGCTTGACAGAAGGAGTCCGGGAGCAGACAACTTCCCAGGTAAACCCCACGAGGCTTGGCACCCTGGGGTCTTCCTGTTTCTGTAGACCCTAAACAAACCCGTACTTAACGCCTTGCGGCATCAGAGGTTTGGCACATACGAACTCTGGTTATACCTTTACTCACTTGACCGTGCTCAACGCCTTGCGGCATCAGAGGTTTGGCACCAAAATTAATCTAAAAACCTTTTAGAACTTCCTTGTACGTGCTCAACGCCTTGCGGCATCAGAGGTTTGGCACAATAGGGCAGAGAACGCGATCGCAGTGTAATCTGTTTGTGTGCTCAACGCCTTGCGGCATCAGAGGTTTGGCACGGGGATAATGCCAAATCGCGCCAGTCGTTGCAACGAAGTGCTCAACGCCTTGCGGCATCAGAGGTTTGGCACCGAAGGACTGCTTGGGGGCTTCCAGGCGCTAACGGGTGCTCAACGCCTTGCGGCATCAGAGGTTTGGCACCTATAGCAAGTTGTGGGTTTTTTCGACGTTTCAGCGTGCTCAACGCCTTGCGGCATCAGAGGTTTGGCACCTCTAACTCCCCAACATTACAACCAAAAGGCAATTGTGTGCTCAACGCCTTGCGGCATCAGAGGTTTGGCACCAAAAACTTGGCATCATGGGCAATACGGGACGGAGGTGCTCAACGCCTTGCGGCATCAGAGGTTTGGCACGAGTGGAGTTGCGCTCAGGAATTCCAGCACCGCCGGATGTGCTCAACGCCTTGCGGCATCAGAGGTTTGGCACGGTGCATCCCCAACCACCACCCCAAAATACTCGCCTGTTTTGTGCTCAACGCCTTGCGGCATCAGAGGTTTGGCACTTCTTAAACGTAGACGGTTATTATAATTCTTCGGAGTGCTCAACGCCTTGCGGCATCAGAGGTTTGGCACTCAGTCACTCATCTCGTCACACAGCAGCGACCAATGGTGCTCAACGCCTTGCGGCATCAGAGGTTTGGCACTCCTTTGGATTTCTGGGATCTGACAAGATTACGATCGTGCTCAACGCCTTGCGGCATCAGAGGTTTGGCACATCCCCTCGCTGAAGCGGAGGGGTTTTAGCCTACCCAGTGCTCAACGCCTTGCGGCATCAGAGGTTTGGCACCCTGCTACATGCAGACCATCTAGGGCGTGTCATCAATTAAGCCAAATAAGGGCAGCCGCCATGTAAATTGCACTCAGAAACGTCTCGGCTAACTTGTCATAGCGTGTCGCAATCGCTCGATACTGCTTGAGTTTGGCAAAGAAGTTCTCAATCAGATGCCGCGCTTTGTATAGCTCCTTGTCGTAATCACGCGGTGTCTTGCGGTTTCGCTTGGGCGGAATCACAGCCGTCTTGCCCTGTTGTTGGAGTCGCTCAATCACCCGTTGGTCTGCGTCATATCCTTTGTCAGCCAGGACTGTATCAGCTTGAATATTCTCTAGCAGCACATCAGCCCCATCAAGGTCACAGGTCTGCCCGGGTGTGAGGTGAAAGCCTGTCGGATTGCCCAGTGCATCGACAGTCGCATGAATCTTGGTGCTCAATCCCCCTTTACTACGACCAATGGCTTGGGCATTGGCATCCCCCCTTTGCCCCAGCACTATGCTGATGAGCACGCACAATCGTGGTGTCGATCATGGCGTATTCGTTGTCTGCATCTTCAGACAGCACCTGAAACACCCGTTGCCATACGCCCGTCTTTGCCCAGCGCCGAAAGCGGGTGTGAACCTTGCGAAAATGACCAAACCGCTCTGGCAAGTCTCGCCAGGGAATGCCGGCTCGATATCGATATAGCACTGCCTCGACAAACAGACGATTATCCTTTGCTGTGACTCCTACCGCCCCCGCTCGTCCAGGGAGCAAATCTTGGAGCCGTTCCCATTGGTCATCGCGCAGGGCGTAGCGTCGGGTTGTCATAATCGTCAGATAGCTGAATCACTGCTGATTACAGCTTATCTAATTGATGACACTCCCTAGTGCTTCCTTGAGGTGCTCAACGCCTTGCGGCATCAGAGGTTTGGCACCGGGGACAGAGTGTTTTTTGATGGGGCCAGCAGCTACCCCAGCGGGTGCTCAACGCCTTGCGGCATCAGAGGTTTGGCACGGCACCGAGTTGTACCAATTGATTCAAGGCTTTGCGAAACGCCAGAAAGTGCTCAACGCCTTGCGGCATCAGAGGTTTGGCACCCTGCGCTTGACGAGGACATAGAGCGCAGTAGGCTCGTGCTCAACGCCTTGCGGCATCAGAGGTTTGGCACCAGGACGACGGCGCATGGTGCCTCAAGGTCTGGAGTGCTCAACGCCTTGCGGCATCAGAGGTTTGGCACATGTTATTGCCGATCCAGGTCGCTGGCTTGTCCTTGTGCTCAACGCCTTGCGGCATCAGAGGTTTGGCACGATGTGACTAAGCAGATTGTCCTCATTGCTCAATGTGCTCAACGCCTTGCGGCATCAGAGGTTTGGCACGCTAGACAAGTTTTTATGCTTGTGTGGGGACAGGAGGTGCTCAACGCCTTGCGGCATCAGAGGTTTGGCACCAGTTACAGGCTCTATATGATTACTTTCAAGAAGTCGTACTCAACGCCTTGCGGCATCAGAGGTTTGGCACATAATAGAGACGAGACCGATAATGCATACCAACTTGTGCTCAACGCCTTGCGGCATCAGAGGTTTGGCACTGCAGAAGCAATCAAAGAAGACTTCTTTTCCTTATGTGCTCAACGCCTTGCGGCATCAGAGGTTTGGCACTTGGCACGGTTTCGATAGCCGATTTCCAGGAGTTCCACGTGCTCAACGCCTTGCGGCATCAGAGGTTTGGCACGTACTGGTTTTGGCTAAGGTTTTTGCTTTAAAACAGAGTGCTCAACGCCTTGCGGCATCAGAGGTTTGGCACGGGTCAGCGTCGGGAGGATGTCACGGTTTCTTACTGTGCTCAACGCCTTGCGGCATCAGAGGTTTGGCACTGTCTCGATTGTCTGCGGCGGCACTCGACACCGAAGGTGCTCAACGCCTTGCGGCATCAGAGGTTTGGCACCCTGCGAAATTTGCCCCGCAACTGGCGGAGACCTAAAGTGCTCAACGCCTTGCGGCATCAGAGGTTTGGCACCGTTCACCCTGGGATAGGCAGAGAGGCTTCTTCTAGGGGTGCTCAACGCCTTGCGGCATCAGAGGTTTGGCACCCAGCCAGAAATCCACTATGTCAGGGTCGGTGCCGCGTGCTCAACGCCTTGCGGCATCAGAGGTTTGGCACATTTTGAATTACCGGAGGTCTAACTTCTCTTCGCTGTGCTCAACGCCTTGCGGCATCAGAGGTTTGGCACCTAGATCGCGATCAATTCCAGCATACACTCCACCATGTGCTCAACGCCTTGCGGCATCAGAGGTTTGGCACCGGCTATTTGGGATTCTCTATACGGTCTAGGTATGTTATGTGCTCAACGCCTTGCGGCATCAGAGGTTTGGCACCTCCGCTTCCGAGTCGTCGAACGCGATCAGAATGTCTCGTGCTCAACGCCTTGCGGCATCAGAGGTTTGGCACACCTTGGGAAAGACTACTGGGCAGCACTTCCCCACGAGTGCTCAACGCCTTGCGGCATCAGAGGTTTGGCACGTAGTGGGCGTAGTGGGCTGGATGGGCGATCGTGTGTGCTCAACGCCTTGCGGCATCAGAGGTTTGGCACTAGGTTCCAGCGAGCTACTCCGGTTCCGATCAGACGTGCTCAACGCCTTGCGGCATCAGAGGTTTGGCACCTGAACCTCGGAAGCCAGCACGTCTAGAATCACGTGTGCTCAACGCCTTGCGGCATCAGAGGTTTGGCACAATGGGATCATGAAGCGCCTCCCAGCAGATAAAATGGGTGCTCAACGCCTTGCGGCATCAGAGGTTTGGCACCCGCTGCAATGCCTCACACGGGTACTCCGAACACAGGTGCTCAACGCCTTGCGGCATCAGAGGTTTGGCACGGGTTTTGAACAATGGTGGGATTTTGGTAGACCAGGTGCTCAACGCCTTGCGGCATCAGAGGTTTGGCACGCTGAAAATGCTCATCAAGTTGCATTCCTGGCCCGGTGCTCAACGCCTTGCGGCATCAGAGGTTTGGCACCGTTATCGGTTGGTTCCAATCGCCAGAGAGGAAAGGTGCTCAACGCCTTGCGGCATCAGAGGTTTGGCACTTTGACGTGCCGACTCGTAATAGCGAAGATCGAGATGTGCTCAACGCCTTGCGGCATCAGAGGTTTGGCACACTCTGACGGATGGCGTTGGTACGCTCCCCGTTGGGGTGCTCAACGCCTTGCGGCATCAGAGGTTTGGCACCAAAAGGACAAGGAAATGCACCTACAGACGAGATCGAGTGCTCAACGCCTTGCGCGGCATCAGAGGTTTGGCACGTAGTCGGTGGCTTTCCGCAGTATGGAATATCTCTGTGCTCAACGCCTTGCGGCATCAGAGGTTTGGCACTCACTCGAATAACCCTCTCTTCCTGGATTTCGGGCTGTGCTCAACGCCTTGCGGCATCAGAGGTTTGGCACAACCGTTGCGGGCTTTGCTTTTGCCGGATTTGGCGGGTGCTCAACGCCTTGCGGCATCAGAGGTTTGGCACAATGGCGTAGAACTCCACAAAGCCACGTACTACGACGTGCTCAACGCCTTGCGGCATCAGAGGTTTGGCACCCATCAAAACGCCCGTCTGTCTCCGGCAGATTTGCGCCGGTGCTCAACGCCTTGCGGCATCAGAGGTTTGGCACGGCTGATCAAATCATCTAGTTGGCTGATGGTGTCGTGCTCAACGCCTTGCGGCATCAGAGGTTTGGCACGGTGAACCAAGGCATGACGTATTGCCAATCTGGAACAGTGCTCAACGCCTTGCGGCATCAGAGGTTTGGCACCTGGCTTTGTTTAGGAGTGCCAGTACCCGAAATGCGTGCTCAACGCCTTGCGGCATCAGAGGTTTGGCACATACGATCGTTCCAGTTGGCGGATCTGAAGGAATCGTGCTCAACGCCTTGCGGCATCAGAGGTTTGGCACTCGATAAACGTGATAGTAAAAATGAAGTTTCTATTGTGCTCAACGCCTTGCGGCATCAGAGGTTTGGCACAGTTTTTTTTGCTCTTTCAATCTTGTCTTTCTCGTTGTGCTCAACGCCTTGCGGCATCAGAGGTTTGGCACCATTCATCCGTTTCAGATAACGCTCATAACTTGCATGTGCTCAACGCCTTGCGGCATCAGAGGTTTGGCACGTCATGGTGCAGTCCATTGACACAACCAACAACTAGTGCTCAACGCCTTGCGGCATTAGAGGTTTGGCACAGCAATCCGTTTTTTTTAACGTTTCTGATCCGTTTCAGTGCTCAACGCCTTGCGGCATCAGAGGTTTGGCACGGTTCTCCTACGTCTGGCAGCAATATAGCTGAAAGTGCTCAACGCCTTGCGGCATCAGAGGTTTGGCACCTCGTCAGTGGCGATTGTCTCAGGAGTTTCAATCTCGTGCTCAACGCCTTGCGGCATCAGAGGTTTGGCACACTCCCAGAAATGGGCACTGCGATCGAAGGGACTACGTGCTCAACGCCTTGCGGCATCAGAGGTTTGGCACCGCATGGGATCTTCCTGCGTGCCACCACCACCCAGTGCTCAACGCCTTGCGGCATCAGAGGTTTGGCACGCCTTACTATCTTTGATCGAATCAAAAATGAATTCGTGCTCAACGCCTTGCGGCATCAGAGGTTTGGCACTGCTGGCGATGATACTGCTGATACTTCCCGGCTGTAGTGCTCAACGCCTTGCGGCATCAGAGGTTTGGCACACAGCCTGCATTTGCATTCAGGGTTGGTGGCTTGGGTGCTCAACGCCTTGCGGCATCAGAGGTTTGGCACGCCTGAGACGGGCGATTTCCTCGCTCAATATGTCCGGTGCTCAACGCCTTGCGGCATCAGAGGTTTGGCACACGTCGCTCCAGAGCGAGTCTGAGATCATTGAGTTCTGGTGCTCAACGCCTTGCGGCATCAGAGGTTTGGCACAGAGGCGATCGCCCCCGACGACCAAGTTTTCCAACGTGCTCAACGCCTTGCGGCATCAGAGGTTTGGCACGTTGTGTGGAAGATAGAGATGTTGCGGCTGCTCAGGTGTGCTCAACGCCTTGCGGCATCAGAGGTTTGGCACTAGTCGATGCTGAGGATGTATCCAGACTGAGAGAGGTGCTCAACGCCTTGCGGCATCAGAGGTTTGGCACATCATACTTGTGATTCAGACTATCGGGCAACCTCAGGTGCTCAACGCCTTGCGGCATCAGAGGTTTGGCACTTCCCCAACCAATTTACCTTTGCATATCCTATGGGGGTGCTCAACGCCTTTGCGCATCAGAGGTTTGGCACTTCCGGGCAGGTTGCCTCTTCGTAATAATGCCGATGTGCTCAACGCCTTGCGGCATCAGAGGTTTGGCACAGGGCGAAGATGCGTCCTGCGTGATGGAAGTTACAATGTGTGCTCAACGCCTTGCGGCATCAGAGGTTTGGCACGTATCGCAAGGCTGGCTACCGGGGAGATGCTAATTGTGCTCAACGCCTTGCGGCATCAGAGGTTTGGCACTTCTACCTTCAAAGCGATCGTGATAGAAGGTAGCGGGGTGCTCAACGCCTTGCGGCATCAGAGGTTTGGCACAAGATCGATTTAACAACATCACTGCCAACCTGTAGACGTGCTCAACGCCTTGCGGCATCAGAGGTTTGGCACAGTACTGTAAGTGGAATTTGCCCCAGAGTTAGCCATTTGTGCTCAACGCCTTGCGGCATCAGAGGTTTGGCACGATGCCATAATTTAGCTATTCACGGCGTTTCTTATGTGCTCAACGCCTTGCGGCATCAGAGGTTTGGCACTTGTCGCTGCTGCGTCGCCAAGCCCAACCCCTGAAGTGCTCAACGCCTTGCGGCATCAGAGGTTTGGCACCCCGTTAAGTCCACAAGAAAAACTGACCCAACTATGTGCTCAACGCCTTGCGGCATCAGAGGTTTGGCACGCTGCCAGGATTTTGCATTTTCTACTTCTACTCCGTGCTCAACGCCTTGCGGCATCAGAGGTTTGGCACTACTGGATATTACGGGCAAATATTTTCCTGATAGTAGTGCTCAACGCCTTGCGGCATCAGAGGTTTGGCACACGTAAACAATACAAAACCTTGGTATTTGAATGGATGTGCTCAACGCCTTGCGGCATCAGAGGTTTGGCACAATCCGTAGCTCGGAAACGCCGCCGTAATGAAATGTGCTCAACGCCTTGCGGCATCAGAGGTTTGGCACCCCCAAGTTGGGACGCAAAGCTAACAAAAGGGGAGAGTGCTCAACGCCTTGCGGCATCAGAGGTTTGGCACGTGCTGCCTGTGCAGGTGCAAGAGCGCAATTCCGGGTGCTCAACGCCTTGCGGCATCAGAGGTTTGGCACATGGAAAGCCCATCCAAAAAGTTTTGAAAACCCTGGTGCTCAACGCCTTGCGGCATCAGAGGTTTGGCACGGAGGATTAAACAATTGAGTAGTGACCCAAGTGTCGCGTGCTCAACGCCTTGCGGCATCAGAGGTTTGGCACAACGTACCTGGTAGGTTTCTGGATCGTCAAGGTAAAGTGCTCAACGCCTTGCGGCATCAGAGGTTTGGCACTTCCCACAGGTCGTCAAGCTGCAAATCTTTAATTGGTGCTCAACGCCTTGCGGCATCAGAGGTTTGGCACAGTTTGCATTTGCAGCTAGATCACGATCGATACCGGGTGCTCAACGCCTTGCGGCATCAGAGGTTTGGCACTACGTCTTGCCTACGCTGCTGTACTCCGTAAGATTTGTGCTCAACGCCTTGCGGCATCAGAGGTTTGGCACGCTTATCTGGATTAGGCATATCGCAGCTTCTCCGTGTGCTCAACGCCTTGCGGCATCAGAGGTTTGGCACAGATTGGAATCAGGTACGTTGAATGCCCAAGAAATTCAAGTGCTCAACGCCTTGCGGCATCAGAGGTTTGGCACAAGCGATACAATTGCGACCTGAATGGAAGCCAGAATGTGCTCAACGCCTTGCGGCATCAGAGGTTTGGCACGTTCCAGAACCCAGTCGTGATCGACTTGGTAGCGCAAGTGCTCAACGCCTTGCGGCATCAGAGGTTTGGCACACGGCCCCAATGCGCTCACGGCGCTCGATGTAATTGTGCTCAACGCCTTGCGGCATCAGAGGTTTGGCACACTATACTGGCAAGATTTCTTATACGGATTATCCCCAGTGCTCAACGCCTTGCGGCATCAGAGGTTTGGCACCACAACCCTCCACACTGGCTATCCCGATAGGTATAGTGCTCAACGCCTTGCGGCATCAGAGGTTTGGCACACTTGGGATCAACGATTGATTTATTAGGTACAGTCACGTGCTCAACGCCTTGCGGCATCAGAGGTTTGGCACTCGGTGGACTGAGGTGCTGCCTCATCCGTGCCCACCGGTGCTCAACGCCTTGCGGCATCAGAGGTTTGGCACCGGGTTTTGATGCTGATTGCCGCTTACACCAACGAGGTGCTCAACGCCTTGCGGCATCAGAGGTTTGGCACTGTTGTCGGCCCTGGTGATCGCCGGGCGCTCTTCGTGCTCAACGCCTTGCGGCATCAGAGGTTTGGCACAATCTCAGCGCCGATGGCGTGACCACAAGCTCTCGGTGCTCAACGCCTTGCGGCATCAGAGGTTTGGCACCACTCGATTTTAGCTTTCAGCACCAAGATCTCAGAGTGCTCAACGCCTTGCGGCATCAGAGGTTTGGCACCCTGGAACTAGCCACTTCTTCTCAAGCGCCAACCCCAAATGTGCTCAACGCCTTGCGGCATCAGAGGTTTGGCACGTGGTTCCGAATTCGCGTTTTGACGACCGTGCGGACTTGTGCTCAACGCCTTGCGGCATCAGAGGTTTGGCACCGTGGTGGCGGGCGCGGCCGTCACAGGCAGCGTGATGTGCTCAACGCCTTGCGGCATCAGAGGTTTGGCACCAGTTCGCTGATCCGGGCTTCGATCGCCCGTAGATGTGCTCAACGCCTTGCGGCATCAGAGGTTTGGCACTCACGTAGATTTTGCCACCAATCTGTTGAGCTAGCGTGCTCAACGCCTTGCGGCATCAGAGGTTTGGCACGGGATCTATGGCTGAGATCGCCCAACAGCAACCCAGTGCTCAACGCCTTGCGGCATCAGAGGTTTGGCACTTGTGCGACAACCGAACTGGCGAATGAACTGCTTCGGTGCTCAACGCCTTGCGGCATCAGAGGTTTGGCACGTATTCTGGCAGATCAAAACTCTTTCGGAGTTGATCAACGTGCTCAACGCCTTGCGGCATCAGAGGTTTGGCACTATCGTTCTAGATCGGTCAAAAAATTCTGGCTGATGTGCTCAACGCCTTGCGGCATCAGAGGTTTGGCACCAGCAAAATGTAAATATCCAGCATGATAAAATAAACGTGCTCAACGCCTTGCGGCATCAGAGGTTTGGCACGACTTATTGAATCCTCTTGTGCGTTGTCCCTATTACGTGCTCAACGCCTTGCGGCATCAGAGGTTTGGCACCCTCAAGGAAACGGTGCTGTATGAGTTGCAGCACCAGTGCTCAACGCCTTGCGGCATCAGAGGTTTGGCACTTGAATACTCGTACCCGGACACTCTTGGGGGGTAAAGTGCTCAACGCCTTGCGGCATCAGAGGTTTGGCACCGCCCACCTGATGGGTTTTCTGGAGTATCTCGTCAAGTGCTCAACGCCTTGCGGCATCAGAGGTTTGGCACCGCAGGCGTTGAAGACGTGTTCAGCGCCTACCAGCAGGTGCTCAACGCCTTGCGGCATCAGAGGTTTGGCACCACACACATACGGCTTCAACTGCTGGGGCACACACTGTGCTCAACGCCTTGCGGCATCAGAGGTTTGGCACTGACCTGTGGGCTATTAGTGCTGGCGGACTGGAGTGTGCTCAACGCCTTGCGGCATCAGAGGTTTGGCACCGCGGACATTCCTACGCTTCCTCCGAAAACCTTGTGTGCTCAACGCCTTGCGGCATCAGAGGTTTGGCACAATCTAAGTGATGATGTCGAGTACCCCCATATTGCGTGCTCAACGCCTTGCGGCATCAGAGGTTTGGCACGAACTGGTCTTGTTTCTCCTGGGGGCGAAGAGGAGTGCTCAACGCCTTGCGGCATCAGAGGTTTGGCACTTTCTTGGATGATTTCCTCAAACGTATCAGTCAGGTGCTCAACGCCTTGCGGCATCAGAGGTTTGGCACAGCATCAGCCACAGTAGTTAAGTCTGAGAAGCCACCTGTGCTCAACGCCTTGCGGCATCAGAGGTTTGGCACTGGTCGCTTCTTCTCTTGTGAGGACAGCTATACTTTGTGCTCAACGCCTTGCGGCATCAGAGGTTTGGCACCTTGTGATAATAATGCCTTTCTTGTATCCGCCTTGGATGTGCTCAACGCCTTGCGGCATCAGAGGTTTGGCACGATCGCTGACCGGTTCACCGCGCAAGGCTTGCTCAAGTGCTCAACGCCTTGCGGCATCAGAGGTTTGGCACCTCCAAACAATTGGAATTACCAGTACGAGTCTGGCAGCTTGTGCTCAACGCCTTGCGGCATCAGAGGTTTGGCACTGACACTTTTATTTTAGAACGTGTCACTCCTGAAAAGCGTGCTCAACGCCTTGCGGCATCAGAGGTTTGGCACTCATTGCGGTGTCCGCTTGCCATCGAGAATCTAGATTTCAGGTGCTCAACGCCTTGCGGCATCAGAGGTTTGGCACAGTGACCGCTGAAGAAGCCCAGCAGGTCGTTGAGGTGTGCTCAACGCCTTGCGGCATCAGAGGTTTGGCACGTCGATCGCCCTCCGAGATAGTACCCCTAGTCCATAGTGCTCAACGCCTTGCGGCATCAGAGGTTTGGCACTGGAGTCTCGGCCCAGTCCCGAAAGTGCCTGCGTGTGCTCAACGCCTTGCGGCATCAGAGGTTTGGCACTTGTATCAAGCCCTATGGGATGCCCTCTACGGTCTAGGGTGCTCAACGCCTTGCGGCATCAGAGGTTTGGCACTTCGCGTTCAAAGGAGCATGAGTAAGAAACCGTGAGTGCTCAACGCCTTGCGGCATCAGAGGTTTGGCACGCCCTGATCGTCGGTCGCCACGGCGTAACTGAATGGTGCTCAACGCCTTGCGGCATCAGAGGTTTGGCACTGGCGGGCGTTGCACCTCTGCTGGCGGTCGTGGCAGCGGGGTGCTCAACGCCTTGCGGCATCAGAGGTTTGGCACATTTCCCGGCTGTGGCCACCAAAGCAGACACTAAGGAGTGCTCAACGCCTTGCGGCATCAGAGGTTTGGCACGAGAAGCGATCGCAGTAATTGCGAATCACTGGCCGTGCTCAACGCCTTGCGGCATCAGAGGTTTGGCACCCATCCCATCAGGCTGGCAGGAGTGCCCGCAGGAAGTGCTCAACGCCTTGCGGCATCAGAGGTTTGGCACGTTCCTTAAACCAGTTTGGATATTTTCTCAATGCCTGTGCTCAACGCCTTGCGGCATCAGAGGTTTGGCACCAATTGAAGGGCGTTGACTTCTGGCAACGGTTTCAGTGCTCAACGCCTTGCGGCATCAGAGGTTTGGCACTTCAAAGCACATACCCGGCGGCAACACTCAAGCCCCGTGCTCAACGCCTTGCGGCATCAGAGGTTTGGCACTCAGAGCCAATACGCTCGGTCTTGCCCGAACCCATCGGCGGTGCTCAACGCCTTGCGGCATCAGAGGTTTGGCACAATCTCAATCACTGAATCAGCTATCCGTACACGCAGAGTGCTCAACGCCTTGCGGCATCAGAGGTTTGGCACCATCATAGAAAAACAGAGATTTGCCCATCGCCGAAGGTGCTCAACGCCTTGCGGCATCAGAGGTTTGGCACTCGACTGGCAGCGCGATCGCCTCCCCCGCCCAGAGAGGTGCTCAACGCCTTGCGGGCATCAGAGGGTTTGGCACGTGCTGCTGCGATTATTGCCAGGCGAAAATCACCAACGGTGCTCAACGCCTTGCGGCATCAGAGGTTTGGCACAGCCTTTCATCTGGTGGTGGAATCTTGATGTCAGCGCGTGCTCAACGCCTTGCGGCATCAGAGGTTTGGCACATTCGCGTTCTGTGCGCCCGCGAATTCCAGAACTCGTGCTCAACGCCTTGCGGCATCAGAGGTTTGGCACCTGCAACCTTGAGCAGCGGAAGATTGGTATTGCGCCGTGCTCAACGCCTTGCGGCATCAGAGGTTTGGCACCAGATTCAGGATTGTCTCTGGTAGAGGTTGAATCTGTGCTCAACGCCTTGCGGCATCAGAGGTTTGGCACTAGAGGACAAGTGCTTCTTAGGGCACAGTCCCAAGTGCTCAACGCCTTGCGGCATCAGAGGTTTGGCACGCGAGATTGCGTGTTCTAGTCCGGTATGAGCCATGTGCTCAACGCCTTGCGGCATCAGAGGTTTGGCACCTTTAAAGCCCATGCCTATCCGCAAGCCGCTAGTTATGTGCTCAACGCCTTGCGGCATCAGAGGTTTGGCACCGCGTGCGATAGAGTTTGTCTGGCAGCGTCAAGCATTGTGCTCAACGCCTTGCGGCATCAGAGGTTTGGCACAACTGATAAAATCTGGTTTCTCATCTCAGAAACTCGGTGCTCAACGCCTTGCGGCATCAGAGGTTTGGCACTTTTTGGTGATTGCGTTCGTGCAAAATGGCAGTAAAGTGCTCAACGCCTTGCGGCATCAGAGGTTTGGCACACCACCTGGGGCTTCGTGCGCGACGACGGAGTGCGGTGCTCAACGCCTTGCGGCATCAGAGGTTTGGCACGTATCCAGTATAGCTAATTCTGGCGGTTTCGGAGGGTGCTCAACGCCTTGCGGCATCAGAGGTTTGGCACGGCGGCTGCTCGATCTGCTATCAGTAAGGTAAAGAGGGTGCTCAACGCCTTTGCGGCATCAGAGGTTTGGCACCCCGACGGTTTCTTGAATAATCTCTTGCGACACCATGTGCTCAACGCCTTGCGGCATCAGAGGTTTGGCACCACCTGACCCCTATGGCACAAGTCACCTTTTCCTAGTGCTCAACGCCTTGCGGCATCAGAGGTTTGGCACATCGATCGGTTCAAGATCATGCTGAACGATTGCAAAAGTGCTCAACGCCTTGCGGCATCAGAGGTTTGGCACGTCCTTCCCGATATGTAGGCACGAAACGATACGTCGGTGCTCAACGCCTTGCGGCATCAGAGGTTTGGCACTATGTCGAAGTATGCCGCTTTGTTGACTGACGTTAAGTGCTCAACGCCTTGCGGCATCAGAGGTTTGGCACTAGCTACTCTGGTTCCATCTCCTGAAGCGGCTGTCGTGCTCAACGCCTTGCGGCATCAGAGGTTTGGCACAATCCTCGTTAAACGGCTGGGTAAGATACGTGGCCTGTGCTCAACGCCTTGCGGCATCAGAGGTTTGGCACCTTACTGTACTGATTCAGATTCCTCAGAAGTTATTATGTGCTCAACGCCTTGCGGCATCAGAGGTTTGGCACAACACGCCCCGCGCACGCCTGCGTGTCGCCTGCTCGTGCTCAACGCCTTGCGGCATCAGAGGTTTGGCACCTGGGTTTATACCGATCAACCCATTATCCCGAACGGCTGTGCTCAACGCCTTGCGGCATCAGAGGTTTGGCACTGATATCCGATCTGGGAAATGTGCTGGTCACTGCAAAGTGCTCAACGCCTTGCGGGCATCAGAGGTTTGGGCACCAATCCGCTGACCTCAAGCCAGCGGGCGTAAGCTGCTTGTGCTCAACGCCTTGCGGCATCAGAGGTTTGGCACCCGTCGCCTTGCAGACGTTCCAGTAGTAGGCAAGCTGTGCTCAACGCCTTGCGGCATCAGAGGTTTGGCACTTCAGTTCGCGGGCAAGAGACTTGAGGCTGCGGGGAGTGCTCAACGCCTTGCGGCATCAGAGGTTTTGGCACCAAGTTGCCAACAATTATCAGCATGATTTCTACTCGTGCTCAACGCCTTGCGGCATCAGAGGTTTGGCACGTAGTTACACCTCTGGCAACCGTATGTTCTCGGCGGGTGCTCAACGCCTTGCGGCATCAGAGGTTTGGCACAAAAGAGAAAGAATCCGAGCCAGAAGAGAATCGATTGTGCTCAACGCCTTGCGGCATCAGAGGTTTGGCACCCACAGTATCAAAACGATGTTGCAGAACTATGCGGGGCAAGTGCTCAACGCCTTGCGGCATCAGAGGTTTGGCACTCATTAAATATGCCCTCTAAAGTTGTCCATTACCAAGTGCTCAACGCCTTGCGGCATCAGAGGTTTGGCACACCATATTTACGGCGTACACCACCTTTTGCTGGAACGTGCTCAACGCCTTGCGGCATCAGAGGTTTGGCACAGTGTTGCCTAGAATCTCGATTTCACAACGGATACGTGCTCAACGCCTTGCGGCATCAGAGGTTTGGCACTCGCCTGGCTCAGCCGCCACGAAGCTCCCTACCTGATCTGGTGCTCAACGCCTTGCGGCATCAGAGGTTTGGCACCACAGCAGCTTTCTGACTTGCTTCTAGAATGCCAGTTAGTGCTCAACGCCTTGCGGCATCAGAGGTTTGGCACGTCTCCAAAAGGTTGCTGATAGAGCGGTTTCGCAGTGCTCAACGCCTTGCGGCATCAGAGGTTTGGCACCGTTGGCAATCGTATTAAATTTGGTCAAAGCAGCATGTGCTCAACGCCTTGCGGCATCAGAGGTTTGGCACATTAGATCAAATCAATCCCCTTCGGAGGTTCCTCTGTGCTCAACGCCTTGCGGCATCAGAGGTTTGGCACGGCAGTGATCCGGTGATGGGTGTCTTGGTTCTTTGGGAGGGTGCTCAACGCCTTGCGGCATCAGAGGTTTGGCACTCCAGCCCATCAGGGCTAAGGTTTCCAGATCTACTGTGCTCAACGCCTTGCGGCATCAGAGGTTTGGCACAGCGACATGGACAACGACACAGCAGACCGAGTGCATTCGTGCTCAACGCCTTGCGGCATCAGAGGTTTGGCACTGGCGATCGCCACCAACTTCCTGGGACTGCGAACGTGCTCAACGCCTTGCGGCATCAGAGGTTTGGCACTCCTACTGTTCTTGTATTGATAGAAAACCAGAAAGAGTGCTCAACGCCTTGCGGCATCAGAGGTTTGGCACAGGGTTTTTGTTATAATAGATTGTATACAGTGTTGTATAGTGCTCAACGCCTTGCGGCATCAGAGGTTTGGCACCATCCATGTCCTCTTGCCAGTCTTGGTTCGGGATTGTGCTCAACGCCTTGCGGCATCAGAGGTTTGGCACTGGTATGCGGCAAGCGGATACGACCCGTTTGATGAGTGCTCAACGCCTTGCGGCATCAGAGGTTTGGCACACTGGCAGGCAAATCTCGCGGGGTCGCCACCCTCAGTGCTCAACGCCTTGCGGCATCAGAGGTTTGGCACTTGTCGGTACTGCTGGGCGGTGTAGATCTTGACGATGTGCTCAACGCCTTGCGGCATCAGAGGTTTGGCACAACTGTCCATGATGCTTCAGGTTGCCATCGCCGTCCAGTGCTCAACGCCTTGCGGCATCAGAGGTTTGGCACTACCCTGGGCCAGTGCTGGTGAGCAACGCCGCAACCGTGCTCAACGCCTTGCGGCATCAGAGGTTTGGCACCTGGGCTTGCCGTTAACTTCATAGGTGGCCAGTCGTGCTCAACGCCTTGCGGCATCAGAGGTTTGGCACGTACCCAAAGCTGTACCAGTTCCCATCCCAGAGTCCGTGCTCAACGCCTTGCGGCATCAGAGGTTTGGCACTAATAGAACTAATAGAACTAAAAAATAGGTAAATTATTGTGCTCAACGCCTTGCGGCATCAGAGGTTTGGCACTTCACTTGCACGAACTGAAATTCACGCTAAGGAATGTGCTCAACGCCTTGCGGCATCAGAGGTTTGGCACTCTGCACCTCTACGCTGGGTGCGCTGATCTCAGAGTGCTCAACGCCTTGCGGCATCAGAGGTTTGGCACCCGAGGGAACTCCGCGCCCCTGCTCATTACCGCCCGAAGGTGCTCAACGCCTTGCGGCATCAGAGGTTTGGCACCAGCAGCGGCTCCAAGCGGGATTTTTCGCGCTCCAGTGCTCAACGCCTTGCGGCATCAGAGGTTTGGCACCGCCCGTTGCGGACGTGATAATGCAGGTCAAGGGCGTGCTCAACGCCTTGCGGCATCAGAGGTTTGGCACCTCGCCTTCTACTTTCTCGCTGACTCGATAACCACGTGCTCAACGCCTTGCGGCATCAGAGGTTTGGCACATTGATGTCTGCGTGTGCCGTGTAGCCGCAAGAGCCAGTGCTCAACGCCTTGCGGCATCAGAGGTTTGGCACGGCCGTCACCAGCACGACTGTCACAATCTCGGTGGCGGTGCTCAACGCCTTGCGGCATCAGAGGTTTGGCACGTTCGTCGAACTGTTCGCGGACGTTCGGCGGCAGTTGTGCTCAACGCCTTGCGGCATCAGAGGTTTGGCACGTTAACAATTACAATCTCAGTCTCAAACTCCTCACAGTGCTCAACGCCTTGCGGCATCAGAGGTTTGGCACACACTGACGGAACACTCATAAACTTCCATCACTGTTCGTGCTCAACGCCTTGCGGCATCAGAGGTTTGGCACGCCCTCAGTGTCTCGATTGTCTGCGGCGGCACTCGAGTGCTCAACGCCTTGCGGCATCAGAGGTTTGGCACTTCCGGCCTCTCCACGCCAGCCGCCACGCGACCAAGTGCTCAACGCCTTGCGGCATCAGAGGTTTGGCACTAAACTAATGCCAATATTGTTCGAGGGGTCACTTCGTGTGCTCAACGCCTTGCGGCATCAGAGGTTTGGCACCGCCCCAGCGGGTGGCTCATGCCTGGTGCAGGTTGCGTGCTCAACGCCTTGCGGCATCAGAGGTTTGGCACAAAGCGGAGACTGCCAATAGTCTTTCGGCTAATCGTGTGCTCAACGCCTTGCGGCATCAGAGGTTTGGCACTCGCACAAACCGTCTGGGCAAACATTTCTGCTTTGACCGGTGCTCAACGCCTTGCGGCATCAGAGGTTTGGCACAGACTGCAATCTAAAGGCACGAAATCTGCCAAACGAGTGCTCAACGCCTTGCGGCATCAGAGGTTTGGCACGCGGCATATTTGCGATGCGGTGCAGCCGACCTACCGCGAGTGCTCAACGCCTTGCGGCATCAGAGGTTTGGCACCTGGCGCTGGGGCTGGGTTCTGACGGGGCGATTGAGTTGTGCTCAACGCCTTGCGGCATCAGAGGTTTGGCACATCATAGGCAAGCTTGGAAGTATAGGCAGCGTTCAGTGCTCAACGCCTTGCGGCATCAGAGGTTTGGCACCGTTGAGGTCACCATTACCTTTAATGCCCAAGAGCCGAAGTGCTCAACGCCTTGCGGCATCAGAGGTTTGGCACGGCAAGCATTCAAACACAGACTCAGGTTAGCGTGTTGTGCTCAACGCCTTGCGGCATCAGAGGTTTGGCACGATTCAGAATAACGTGCATGTGCCCTCGATTGTCCCAGTGCTCAACGCCTTGCGGCATCAGAGGTTTGGCACGCCCCTCAGTGGGTAATGCTCAAGCAGCAAGCTTTGAGTGCTCAACGCCTTGCGGCATCAGAGGTTTGGCACGGGGGGACAGTGGGGGAACGAGATAGCGCATAGGCGTGCTCAACGCCTTGCGGCATCAGAGGTTTGGCACGTGCGAAATCTCGACGGGTGCATCCGGATAGGTGGAGTGCTCAACGCCTTGCGGCATCAGAGGTTTGGCACGCTTTGTGCCTACTGCCAACAGAACACACCAAAGAGTGCTCAACGCCTTGCGGCATCAGAGGTTTGGCACCGCCTACAGGAACAATCGTATTCGATACTGAGACTGTGCTCAACGCCTTGCGGCATCAGAGGTTTGGCACCGCCAGCCGCTACGCGGCCGACGTGAACCCCCACGAAGTGCTCAACGCCTTGCGGCATCAGAGGTTTGGCACCCTCCCATTGGGGATATAGGCAACGTGAGCTACACCGTGCTCAACGCCTTGCGGCATCAGAGGTTTGGCACCTCTTTTTTAGTGACACATTTCCCCAGAGTAGTGAGTGCTCAACGCCTTGCGGCATCAGAGGTTTGGCACCAGGCAGAGAGAAGCGGTTCATGAAGGATGTAAATGTGCTCAACGCCTTGCGGCATCAGAGGTTTGGCACTTCAGGCGCTCAGCGGCTTTATCCACCGCCGGGTAGTGCTCAACGCCTTGCGGCATCAGAGGTTTGGCACTGTTGGAAAAGACACGCAAGTTCCTTCCACACAGGGTGCTCAACGCCTTGCGGCATCAGAGGTTTGGCACACCTGGAGGCTGAGGGGCTGAATCCGCGATGGCAACGTGCTCAACGCCTTGCGGCATCAGAGGTTTGGCACCCCTTTCTTCGGCAATCTCAGCGTCAAGCCTGGAGTGCTCAACGCCTTGCGGCATCAGAGGTTTGGCACACGCGAGAGCGTAGCAATTAGAAACAGGACTTGCTGTGCTCAACGCCTTGCGGCATCAGAGGTTTGGCACCATCGTGTTGTCATAATTTCCTCCGGGAAACCGCATGTGCTCAACGCCTTGCGGCATCAGAGGTTTGGCACCATGACTTGGATGATGCTGACTACTTACTTGGGGGGTGCTCAACGCCTTGCGGCATCAGAGGTTTGGCACTCGTGAGCTAAACGTGTTGGATTTTATGGAATTCCAGTGCTCAACGCCTTGCGGCATCAGAGGTTTGGCACATCCGGTGGATGGCGTGCGGGTAGCGCGAATTTATCGGTGCTCAACGCCTTGCGGCATCAGAGGTTTGGCACATCAAGCGATTGTAGACCCAGCGCATAGGCAAGCGGTGCTCAACGCCTTGCGGCATCAGAGGTTTGGCACGTCCTCAAGGCGAGGATCACTCCCTCGCGGAAGGGGAGTGTGCTCAACGCCTTGCGGCATCAGAGGTTTGGCACTTTGAGCGCTTCAGTCCGCCACTGACTTTTGACTGCGTGCTCAACGCCTTGCGGCATCAGAGGTTTGGCACTCCAACGCTTTACAAAGGGCAATGCTACAAGCTGGTGCTCAACGCCTTGCGGCATCAGAGGTTTGGCACTCGCATAATCTCTTTGCCATTTTTGCTGATACTCGAGGTGCTCAACGCCTTGCGGCATCAGAGGTTTGGCACACCTGCTCCGCCGTATCAGCCTTGATTTCGATGCCGTGCTCAACGCCTTGCGGCATCAGAGGTTTGGCACCGTGTCCGTAGTTAGATAAACGTACATGCCATCAGGTGCTCAACGCCTTGCGGCATCAGAGGTTTGGCACACGGATCAAACCACTCCCCAATCCAGCACCAATCTGAAAGTGCTCAACGCCTTGCGGCATCAGAGGTTTGGCACTGACTGAATCAATGAAATGCTCAGCCTCAGCATCGTGTGCTCAACGCCTTGCGGCATCAGAGGTTTGGCACCGGATCAATGCTGGCTAACTGGTAAGGGTCGCCCAGTGCTCAACGCCTTGCGGCATCAGAGGTTTGGCACCATGATTTCCAACAGCTTTTTGATGCCCCTTCCCAGGTGCTCAACGCCTTGCGGCATCAGAGGTTTGGCACTTGATGGCTTTTAGGTCAATCTCTGGAGTCGCTAGTGCTCAACGCCTTGCGGCATCAGAGGTTTGGCACGCCATCTCGTTAGTTACTGTTCTAGCGATTAATTCAGTGCTCAACGCCTTGCGGCATCAGAGGTTTGGCACCGAGGAAACCTCGTCTGCGGTTCCCGCGAACTCAAGTGCTCAACGCCTTGCGGCATCAGAGGTTTGGCACGTAAAGGTTAAGATAATGCCACATTCAAGACAGATGTGCTCAACGCCTTGCGGCATCAGAGGTTTGGCACCATTACCAAAAAAACGCCGCTCCAGCTTCAGTCCGGTGCTCAACGCCTTGCGGCATCAGAGGTTTGGCACCCCTACTTTTTCAATAGGCAAGTAGGAGCTATCTGCGTGCTCAACGCCTTGCGGCATCAGAGGTTTGGCACAGATTCAAGCAAAGGATACGAGAAATTCATGTCATCGTGCTCAACGCCTTGCGGCATCAGAGGTTTGGCACCCGGGGCGTGTTCTTCCTGGGCGTGACAGTGGCGATGTGCTCAACGCCTTGCGGCATCAGAGGTTTGGCACACCCAGCGGTGCAGCCCAATAAGCGGGCGACACGGTGCTCAACGCCTTGCGGCATCAGAGGTTTGGCACGTGCCAAGATTGATGGAACTATTCTTCCTGGTTCTTTATGTGCTCAACGCCTTGCGGCATCAGAGGTTTGGCACTTTTTGCCGTCTCGATAGCCACTACCTTTCCTCCAAGTGCTCAACGCCTTGCGGCATCAGAGGTTTGGCACGCTTTCTTCACAGGAGTGATCATAGCGATCGCTCTGTGCTCAACGCCTTGCGGCATCAGAGGTTTGGCACCTGTAACAATCAATTGAATCTTCAACGGGTAATCTTTGTGCTCAACGCCTTGCGGCATCAGAGGTTTGGCACGAGGTGGAACCATGTCCAGTCCCACTAATAGTATAGTGCTCAACGCCTTGCGGCATCAGAGGTTTGGCACGTATTCCTGCTTGTACGGGATTTCTAAGCTGGGCTTGTGCTCAACGCCTTGCGGCATCAGAGGTTTGGCACTTCGCTTAGGTTAAAACCCTTGAAGAAGTTCTTGGAGTGCTCAACGCCTTGCGGCATCAGAGGTTTGGCACACGAGGCGATCGCCCTTCTATCTGCCGAGGTGAATGTGCTCAACGCCTTGCGGCATCAGAGGTTTGGCACGGCTTTTGCCACAAACTAAATGTGCCACATTTAATCGGGTGCTCAACGCCTTGCGGCATCAGAGGTTTGGCACTCAGCCCTACTGATCGGTTTCCCTTTATCTTGTTCGTGCTCAACGCCTTGCGGCATCAGAGGTTTGGCACTGCAGACTCCAACTATTGATAGCAAGGAGTCCGTAGTGCTCAACGCCTTGCGGCATCAGAGGTTTGGCACAGACCAAGAGATACAATACGCGCCATTAACTCGCCATGTGCTCAACGCCTTGCGGCATCAGAGGTTTGGCACCACATATCGAGTTAAATCCTGACTCGTTAGTGATTGCCATGTGCTCAACGCCTTGCGGCATCAGAGGTTTGGCACAATTAGTCTTTTGGTGTGATACCGTGAGTCAGCCTATGTGCTCAACGCCTTGCGGCATCAGAGGTTTGGCACGGGATGGATTTGGCGAGAAACCTAAATCCGGCTACTAGTGCTCAACGCCTTGCGGCATCAGAGGTTTGGCACCGGCAACACTGGCAACTCCACCGGCCCGCACCTGAGTGCTCAACGCCTTGCGGCATCAGAGGTTTGGCACGGCTTAGATCAACCAATGTTTTCTGAAAAACGCTTTAGTGCTCAACGCCTTGCGGCATCAGAGGTTTGGCACCTTCTAGGGCAGCCAACCGTTCTGCCCTGACTTGATGTGCTCAACGCCTTGCGGCATCAGAGGTTTGGCACGTCCTCATTGCTCAATCATTGCGGTGTCCGCTTGCGTGCTCAACGCCTTGCGGCATCAGAGGTTTGGCACCAGAAGAAATCAGCTAGTCAGCCTTTTGGATTGATGTGCTCAACGCCTTGCGGCATCAGAGGTTTGGCACGGGTTTTGATTTGATGTTGCCCGCATAGTTTTGCAAGTGCTCAACGCCTTGCGGCATCAGAGGTTTGGCACGCGTCCCTGTCACGGGGGTACTGTTTCGCGTAGATGTGCTCAACGCCTTGCGGCATCAGAGGTTTGGCACATCATTTAATCGGCTTTCAATTTTTGATTGTAAAGTGTGCTCAACGCCTTGCGGCATCAGAGGTTTGGCACTCTTTGTATACCACCGAAGCCTGTCCCGATGTCATGCGTGCTCAACGCCTTGCGGCATCAGAGGTTTGGCACAAGGTTTTTGTTTTTGCCATTTATCAACATGGCGATACGTGCTCAACGCCTTGCGGCATCAGAGGTTTGGCACAACTAGCATCAGCTACTCAGATGATTAATTGGGTGGTGCTCAACGCCTTGCGGCATCAGAGGTTTGGCACCCACCAAAAGCGCGTGAGCGGGTCGTCGTCCAGCGGTGCTCAACGCCTTGCGGCATCAGAGGTTTGGCACGAATCTTGCTGTGCAGCCGCCCCAGTCTTTGGGCATTCGTGCTCAACGCCTTGCGGCATCAGAGGTTTGGCACAAAAAGTAGTTGTTGTGCCTATAGCCCTCGCCTTCGTGTGCTCAACGCCTTGCGGCATCAGAGGTTTGGCACAGCCACTATCTTAGCTAAGGAATTGTATAAGGCGGTGCTCAACGCCTTGCGGCATCAGAGGTTTGGCACACTCTGAAACGGGATGATTTTGGTTGCCACAGGATGTGCTCAACGCCTTGCGGCATCAGAGGTTTGGCACCTCTGCTTCAAGCTCAGGTGTGGTTTCGCCCAGAATGTGCTCAACGCCTTGCGGCATCAGAGGTTTGGCACATACCCCAAATTTGACGGATATTTTCAGCCACATCCTGTGCTCAACGCCTTGCGGCATCAGAGGTTTGGCACGCTGTGTCGTGTTGGATATCCGATCTGACTTCCCCGGTGCTCAACGCCTTGCGGCATCAGAGGTTTGGCACTGCCGTCGGCGATCAGCGCCACGCAATCGTACTGGTGCTCAACGCCTTGCGGCATCAGAGGTTTGGCACCCTGTTGATTTCCTGCACCGCTTCCACCTGATTCAGGGTGCTCAACGCCTTGCGGCATCAGAGGTTTGGCACTCGTTCCCTGTAGATCTAGCGCGGGCTGCAACATCCCGAGTGCTCAACGCCTTGCGGCATCAGAGGTTTGGCACAAACCGGATCGCCCGCTCCAGAGTATTTTCTGGCTGCGTGCTCAACGCCTTGCGGCATCAGAGGTTTGGCACCAAGTAAGATGCCATCACTTGCCGCCATCCTCAGGTGCTCAACGCCTTGCGGCATCAGAGGTTTGGCACAAAATTCCTTGCGTTTGACTAACATGAATCAATTGGTGCTCAACGCCTTGCGGCATCAGAGGTTTGGCACTGCATCGCAGAAATCTTCTTCAGAGTAGCATTCCTGTGCTCAACGCCTTGCGGCATCAGAGGTTTGGCACGCCGACAGTATCACGCATTACCGGAGCGGGACGCTGTGCTCAACGCCTTGCGGCATCAGAGGTTTGGCACGTCCCAGTTCCCGTGGCGGCCCGCTGCCGCTGATGTGCTCAACGCCTTGCGGCATCAGAGGTTTGGCACGATCATGTCCAGATTGCTGTTGGCGGGCAAGTTGAGGTGCTCAACGCCTTGCGGCATCAGAGGTTTGGCACGGCAGTCCGGGCAAACGATACCTCAACCTACCTGTAGTGCTCAACGCCTTGCGGCATCAGAGGTTTGGCACATCGCCCGAATGCGCTCATCAACCCGCACGAGATCGTGCTCAACGCCTTGCGGCATCAGAGGTTTGGCACATATGCTGCCAAGGCGATCGCCCCCAACAGCATCCCGTGCTCAACGCCTTGCGGCATCAGAGGTTTGGCACTCCGTCATCCATGAAGCCGATCTGCAAAAGCGGCCGTGCTCAACGCCTTGCGGCATCAGAGGTTTGGCACGCGCTGGGGCTGGCGGCTGGGATTGACATAGCGCGAGTGCTCAACGCCTTGCGGCATCAGAGGTTTGGCACCTGTCGGGGGTGATTTTTTTTTTGTTACAATGAAGATAGTGCTCAACGCCTTGCGGCATCAGAGGTTTGGCACGGATCTAGCCCCTTCGGACTGGAAACTCTGTTCACGTGCTCAACGCCTTGCGGCATCAGAGGTTTGGCACACGGGTAAGCTGAGCGCCGAGGAGCGGGCACAGATGTGCTCAACGCCTTGCGGCATCAGAGGTTTGGCACAGCGCCGTAGCGCTCACCGCTAACACGATTTATCAGTGCTCAACGCCTTGCGGCATCAGAGGTTTGGCACCCTCTTTCTGGCGACCTCGCGGAACGATTTTTCGAGGTGCTCAACGCCTTGCGGCATCAGAGGTTTGGCACGTTAACCGCAGGATCGGCGGCGCGTCCCGATCTACCGTGCTCAACGCCTTGCGGCATCAGAGGTTTGGCACAAAACGTGAAGAGATCTCAAATCGTGCAATTTGTCACTGTGCTCAACGCCTTGCGGCATCAGAGGTTTGGCACATCCTCTCGAATAATCTCGGCTTTTACACCAAGATGTGCTCAACGCCTTGCGGCATCAGAGGTTTGGCACGAGGCCCCAAAGCGGGCGCAATGGTTGACCAACGAGGTGCTCAACGCCTTGCGGCATCAGAGGTTTGGCACACTCTATCGGTTCGGTGATGAAATCACGCCACAGCACGTGCTCAACGCCTTGCGGCATCAGAGGTTTGGCACCATCAGACGAGCTTTTTGAGACTGGAGATAGTCCCAGTGCTCAACGCCTTGCGGCATCAGAGGTTTGGCACCAGGTAGGTGACTGTTGTCGATCGCCCAGTCTCGGATGTGCTCAACGCCTTGCGGCATCAGAGGTTTGGCACTTCATTGCCATGAGTAGCCCTGGCACACAGAGCCTGTGCTCAACGCCTTGCGGCATCAGAGGTTTGGCACCCGCGATGACGATGGTTTCCCCCGCCGCCTCCTGGATGTGCTCAACGCCTTGCGGCATCAGAGGTTTGGCACTTTGCCACTGTCAGCAAAGAGTTGGAAGTCAGAGAGGTGCTCAACGCCTTGCGGCATCAGAGGTTTGGCACGCAGTGCCAGCCGCAGGATATCGGGTTTCCGTTGGGAGTGCTCAAACGCCCTTGCGGCATCAGAGGTTTGGCACATGGACGATTGGGAAAACGTTTGGATCGCCTGGTTCGTGCTCAACGCCTTGCGGCATCAGAGGTTTGGCACCAGCCAGGTTCCAGTTAAACGTTGACTGGCGATCGGTGCTCAACGCCTTGCGGCATCAGAGGTTTGGCACCAGGCTGATTAGGCATATCTCAACTTCTCCGTGTGCTCAACGCCTTGCGGCATCAGAGGTTTGGCACGCTCAACCGCCCATCAGTGTCCAAGTCTTTGAGGTGTGCTCAACGCCTTGCGGCATCAGAGGTTTGGCACATGACGCTTGTAATACCCTAATACAGTTTTGGATTGTGCTCAACGCCTTGCGGCATCAGAGGTTTGGCACATAGGGACTGGTTGGGGGCGATCGCGCTGTTGCCATGTGCTCAACGCCTTGCGGCATCAGAGGTTTGGCACCGGCGATCGCCCCCTAGTGGTCGCTATCACCTTGGTGCTCAACGCCTTGCGGCATCAGAGGTTTGGCACGTCCCTCCAGCCCCGCAAACTCAGCCAATCGCCGGAAAGGTGCTCAACGCCTTGCGGCATCAGAGGTTTGGCACTAGCGATCTAGCGACACCGCGATCGCCTCATCATCGATCGCCTCATGTGCTCAACGCCTTGCGGCATCAGAGGTTTGGCACGTGGATATCAGGACGTTCCTAGTTCGCGTTGTTTGGGTGCTCAACGCCTTGCGGCATCAGAGGTTTGGCACCAATGTCGCAAAAGAAATCGGCGTTAGCCGGAAGACGTGCTCAACGCCTTGCGGCATCAGAGGTTTGGCACCTTCCGGCCTCTCCACGCCAGCCGCCACGCGACCAAGTGCTCAACGCCTTGCGGCATCAGAGGTTTGGCACGGCACAAATGCAGCAGTTCCCGCCGCCGCCACCCCGTGCTCAACGCCTTGCGGCATCAGAGGTTTGGCACCATGCTCAGTGCCGCCAGTGGGGTGCTCACCGACAAGTGCTCAACGCCTTGCGGCATCAGAGGTTTGGCACTATGGCAAAGTATGCTGCTCTGCTAACGGACGTTAAGTGCTCAACGCCTTGCGGCATCAGAGGTTTGGCACCAGGAAAATCTGAACTGTGTTCCAGATTAGCGATTCGTGTGCTCAACGCCTTGCGGCATCAGAGGTTTGGCACTAAGTTAGTGCTATACTGGCTACTAGACCACACCCCAAGTGCTCAACGCCTTGCGGCATCAGAGGTTTGGCACCATACCATCCGTTAAAGTTTCACTGGCAGTAGTTAAGTGCTCAACGCCTTGCGGCATCAGAGGTTTGGCACAGCAAGCTCTATGATGAATCCGTGCCCCAGTAGTAATGTGCTCAACGCCTTGCGGCATCAGAGGTTTGGCACGTGCCGCTGCGCTGGAGCGCCGCCCAGCGATCGCCCGTGCTCAACGCCTTGCGGCATCAGAGGTTTGGCACCCACCGCCGCCCCCACGTTAATGCCGACTGAACCGCCCGTGCTCAACGCCTTGCGGCATCAGAGGTTTGGCACAAGACTAGCTATCACGGGTGAAGTTTGCCTGGTTGCGTGCTCAACGCCTTGCGGCATCAGAGGTTTGGCACCCTATCTTGAATGAGCGAGGTCACGACACGGCAGATGTGCTCAACGCCTTGCGGCATCAGAGGTTTGGCACATTCAAGATAGGAGTGAAAGTTTTGTCCTATGTTTAGTGCTCAACGCCTTGCGGCATCAGAGGTTTGGCACTGACGAGATTGTGTTCTACCCGTTGGCTCCAGGCGGGTGCTCAACGCCTTGCGGCATCAGAGGTTTGGCACGCCAGAATTAGCTATACTGGATACACAAAACCTCACGGTGCTCAACGCCTTGCGGCATCAGAGGTTTGGCACGACACCACCAACTCGTATCTCCGAACAGACTGGCTCGTGCTCAACGCCTTGCGGCATCAGAGGTTTGGCACACTGTGTTTTCCAGAAATGAGACCGTAGCGGACAGTGCTCAACGCCTTGCGGCATCAGAGGTTTGGCACGCCTGATATGCCGAGAATCTGCGTCGGGGATCTGAATAGTGCTCAACGCCTTGCGGCATCAGAGGTTTGGCACGAATCAACCGCAAGGTTGCCTACTCCAAACGCGCTGTGCTCAACGCCTTGCGGCATCAGAGGTTTGGCACATAGGCGCAGGGTAAGATAGTAGGCACGTCACTTCAGTGCTCAACGCCTTGCGGCATCAGAGGTTTGGCACTTCTCCACAACACGGCTACTACCGTCATCACTGATGTGCTCAACGCCTTGCGGCATCAGAGGTTTGGCACCTGATATCGTCGCCCTTGGTGCGGCCATCGATGTGTGCTCAACGCCTTGCGGCATCAGAGGTTTGGCACTGCACAATCGCCAGTGTTCCGGCATAGCCAAATCGTGCTCAACGCCTTGCGGCATCAGAGGTTTGGCACACCGGGGCGATCGCCCGCCCTCTGGGTCAACCCAGAAGTGCTCAACGCCTTGCGGCATCAGAGGTTTGGCACCTCAAACCCAACGCCACACGGAATCTTTACCTCCGCGTGCTCAACGCCTTGCGGCATCAGAGGTTTGGCACAGTACAATTGGTGTTGTTCTTTTCGGAGTTTGCTGCGTGCTCAACGCCTTGCGGCATCAGAGGTTTGGCACGTAGGCATCTAGGTAGGGCAGATCACGGCTTACGAGCGTGCTCAACGCCTTGCGGCATCAGAGGTTTGGCACATTTGTATCTCCTTGTTCAAACAGTTTGATTGTGGCAGTGCTCAACGCCTTGCGGCATCAGAGGTTTGGCACGTCGTTGGCACGACACTGGCGGAGCTAACAGCAGAAGTGCTCAACGCCTTGCGGCATCAGAGGTTTGGCACAGCCATCAACCCGCACCTTGACGGAACCCGGTACCGGTGCTCAACGCCTTGCGGCATCAGAGGTTTGGCACATTTGGTAATGTCCCTGGCCACCTCAAGCACGTCGGGTGCTCAACGCCTTGCGGCATCAGAGGTTTGGCACAGAGATTGCCCATCGCAACGCGGGCGCAGCTCTACGTGCTCAACGCCTTGCGGCATCAGAGGTTTGGCACGACCGTTGGGGCGATCGCCGCCACCGCCTGGAGCGCGTGCTCAACGCCTTGCGGCATCAGAGGTTTGGCACAAGTTCACCAAGGTGGCGTTCTGCTGGGCAGCGCGTGCTCAACGCCTTGCGGCATCAGAGGTTTGGCACGCCGCGAGTGCAGATCACGTAGTCGCCAACACTCAGTGCTCAACGCCTTGCGGCATCAGAGGTTTGGCACTACGCCAAGGAATCACCGGGGAAGGAAAGTAATTCAGTGCTCAACGCCTTGCGGCATCAGAGGTTTGGCACTCGTCGCCGGACTGCCTGTCAACACAACCCTGAATGGTGCTCAACGCCTTGCGGCATCAGAGGTTTGGCACAAAATGCGTGGAGGCGCAATGCCCAGCGCCCCTCGTGCTCAACGCCTTGCGGCATCAGAGGTTTGGCACTCATCGGGGTAGAACGGGCGATCGAATTGATCAAAGGTGCTCAACGCCTTGCGGCATCAGAGGTTTGGCACACTGCGGTGCGTCACAGCACGGGACTATGCTTTCGGTGCTCAACGCCTTGCGGCATCAGAGGTTTGGCACTTTCCAAAAGCCTGGATCAGGCGATCGCCAGTCTTGTGCTCAACGCCTTGCGGCATCAGAGGTTTGGCACGGCTGAAGCCAGAAGTGAATGCCGTTCCGAATGATCGTGCTCAACGCCTTGCGGCATCAGAGGTTTGGCACGATCTTCCAGAAAGAATGGATGAAGGACTTACTGTGTGCTCAACGCCTTGCGGCATCAGAGGTTTGGCACGTACTCAGAAAGCTTCAGTAGTCGCTTTTGATCTATCAGTGCTCAACGCCTTGCGGCATCAGAGGTTTGGCACATGCGATCACGGTAGCGCACCGGGCGCTTCGTCACAAGTGCTCAACGCCTTGCGGCATCAGAGGTTTGGCACTTCGAGTTGTTTGTCCCTTAGCCCACCGAATCCAAGTGCTCAACGCCTTGCGGCATCAGAGGTTTGGCACGCCTTGTCTATTGCTCCTACCTTGGGAGTTTGTGTCGTGCTCAACGCCTTGCGGCATCAGAGGTTTGGCACTTGTGAAGATAGCTATACGTTTATGGCTAATAAGGTGTGCTCAACGCCTTGCGGCATCAGAGGTTTGGCACACGAGTTTCGTTCCCGCAGTTAGTTCAACTGCTGGAACGAGTGCTCAACGCCTTGCGGCATCAGAGGTTTGGCACTCGCCCTTCAGTTCCAAAGCTCCCACGACTGGCCACGCGTGCTCAACGCCTTGCGGCATCAGAGGTTTGGCACTTATGCCGCTCTGCTAGAGTTTGCCAAGCACCCCTACGTGCTCAACGCCTTGCGGCATCAGAGGTTTGGCACTCGCTCCGCTTCTGAATAAGTCGCCCAAAAGCCCTCGTGCTCAACGCCTTGCGGCATCAGAGGTTTGGCACACGCAGGTATTACGGTTCGTGTACTAGGTTTTGTCGTGCTCAACGCCTTGCGGCATCAGAGGTTTGGCACGGCAGCGGGCCGCCACGGGAACTGGGACGCTCTACGTGCTCAACGCCTTGCGGCATCAGAGGTTTGGCACTATCCCAAGATCACCTCCACCAAAGTCCTGAGCCTGTGCTCAACGCCTTGCGGCATCAGAGGTTTGGCACTGCTGCTTTCTGGCTCGCTTCTAGGATGCCAGTTAGTGCTCAACGCCTTGCGGCATCAGAGGTTTGGCACTGGATCTCCTTCATGGTTTCCTCAAAGACATTAATGTGCTCAACGCCTTGCGGCATCAGAGGTTTGGCACGGACGGATGCGGGGACGCGATCGCCTTTATTAACAAGTGCTCAACGCCTTGCGGCATCAGAGGTTTGGCACAGGCTGGGAGGACTGTTGAACCGTACCATCTGTATCCAGTGCTCAACGCCTTGCGGCATCAGAGGTTTGGCACAGCTTCAGCGGGGCGCAAGTGGTATCCGTTCATTTGTGCTCAACGCCTTGCGGCATCAGAGGTTTGGCACGTAGTAGTCGCCCTCCAGGGAGAACTCAGCCTCGTCGTGCTCAACGCCTTGCGGCATCAGAGGTTTGGCACGTCCGGAATAGGTGAAAAGTAGCCCAAACATCATTGAAAGGTGCTCAACGCCTTGCGGCATCAGAGGTTTGGCACTAGCTCCACAATCTTGTCTGCGATCTCCTCTCTTCTAGTGCTCAACGCCTTGCGGCATCAGAGGTTTGGCACATCAATCCAGCAGAGAACGCGATGACGCGGCTGCAAAGAGTGCTCAACGCCTTGCGGCATCAGAGGTTTGGCACATTACCGCTTCAGTTACCGTACCACCTTGAGGAAGGTGCTCAACGCCTTGCGGCATCAGAGGTTTGGCACTCGCGGGCTTCGGCGGGAATGGTGGGGTTGAGGCGATCAAGGGGTGCTCAACGCCTTGCGGCATCAGAGGTTTGGCACTCCGACTGCTGAAATCCTTGTCCAGCTTATGGAAGCTAAGCTTTGTGCAAGCATTGGTTTCAGCATTTACAAAAAACAGACCCTATCACTCAATTCTAGTCATCCTTCAAGCGCTAGATCAACCTTTTTTCAACAACTTTGAGGTGTGCAAGGATCTACTCACACTCTGCACATACCTCAAGCTGGCTTGAGACAGGGCTTTCAGTCCAGTTGGCAGTCTTGCTTTCAAGCAACATACACCGATCCATGCACTAGAAAATTAGAAAATGCGGTGACAGTCATGGCGAACCGTCCATGCCTCAGGGCGATTGCAAGACTGAATGCGCTCGACACAGCGATCGCACAGACCCGCAATCAGCAAACTATCCTCCGATGTCAAGATTTTCTCTAGTTCCCACCGCAGTTTCTCCCGGTCGCGCTGCGTCAGCCGACAACGAAAGATAGAGTATTGCAGACTTTCGCCATAACCCTTGAGCAACTGAAACGCCTTGCGCCAGCGTTTGGGGTCGCGAATGTCGTAGCAAATCATGTAGTAGTTCTTGCTTTCTGCCATGAAGGACTCCTAGCGGATAACCAACTGACCAAATAGACCGCCCTCGCCCGACCATTCCTTCTCTAGTAGGCGCACTTCTAGCTCTAGTAAGCGACGATAGGTGAGCGAATAACCCAGTGCAGGATGCTTCCAACTCTCTTCCTTGCGGCGCTCGTAGAGATCAATAAACTTGCGCCGTCCGCTACTACTCAGCAAAACCTGTTCGCCCCGGATGTCAAAATCGGTTTCAACATCCCACTGATTGCGATTGACTGACCCCATTACCGCCAAATCGACCAGCGGCACCCGAAAAATTTCCATCAAATCGAGCGCCAATGGCGGAGCCTGGGTGCGGGGCTGATGATAGAATCCTAGCGCTGGCTCTAGCCCCACTACCAGGATGGCGTTTACTATATCTTTTAGCAGTAACGCATAGCCGAAGCTAATCAGTGCATTGAAGCGATCCTTCGGCGGGCGGCGATTACGGCTAACAAAGTGAAATTCTGGCGGTGCGTTTTGTGATAGCATTGTTGGAACGGCTTGCCAATAAAGGGCAGCAACGTTGCCCTCTAGTCCCAATAAAGAATCCAGGGCAGATGCCTGAGGAACCTGCTTTAGCACTCGTTGCATTTGGTCGATGGTGCGGTTAAGCGTCTCATTTTCCGCCTCAGAACCGCGCCTGCCGCGCATGAGAAATTTCCGTTGGCTTTCCCCTCTACAGAGAACAAGTTTGCGAGCGAGTTCCAGGCAAAATTCGGGATTGCTCAGGGCACGATATTGACGCACCCGCCGCTGAATACTACCTTGCCGCGTATCCAGACTGCCCAAATAGCGACCCCCGCCAGAGATAAAATGCACCCCGATGTCCTGCTCAGCGCAGAAATAGAGCGCTTGAGTAGAAACTTGGGCAAAGCTGTGAATCACGAGTTGTCCGACTTGGCGACCGGGCAAGGTGACTGGCGGTTTTTCGCGGGGAGAAATCTTAAGCTGCTCACCGCTTTTGCCAACCATCGTGCCTACCTCCGTAATGTGGATAATTTCGCGATCGTCATCTTCTGGGAATAGGCGAACTGGATGCCGCTCTGGGTCTTGGGTATAGCGGGTTTCTTCAGGCAGGCAAACCGGCGAGAGGGAGCAGCGCACACAGAGCCGCTCGTTGGTGGTGATGGGCGGGCGCTCTGTGGACTGGCGTAACGCCCTAGCGCGCTGCACCGCTTCTCGAACTTCCTGACGTCCTGTGTCGGTTAAAATCACTTTCACGACAACGTTATCCGCGTGGTAGCGAATGCGCCCTTCTTGAATTGGAATCTTCCGTGCAGCTTCGATCAAGCAGGCGTAGGCGAGGATTTGTAAGCGATCGCTCTCCCACGCTTGCGCCTTGCCCTCCCGATCGCGATAACAGCGTCCCCGTTTATGTTCGTAGGGAATGGTTTGTCCATCTCGATTTCGTAGGGCATCGACTTTCCCTCGCAGACCCAGTTCAGCACTCTCCAACACCAGTTCTTCCCAGTCGTCTCCTTCGTCACGCTCTAGCTCTGCATGCAGGCGGCGACCCGCAAATACGGCATCATCCTGGGTATAGAGTTCTTCAACTTCTTCTAGGTAAAATAATCGTGGGCAATAAGCAAGCGCATGGAGCGCATTCACCCGCAGTGTCTCTTGTTCAGTAGCACATTCAACAGAGCGAGCTGCAATTGTACTTGCGGTAGACGTATTCGCAGTAGACTCAGGCATTGCTTCAGGACTCCGTATGAGCAATCGAATTCAAGTTTCGATTATTGCCACAACTAGAATCACGTTTATTTCGGCATGAGCCAGCCCGCAAATTCACGGCTTTTTTGGGAAAATACGTCTGTATTTCAGCAGTTTTTGTGAGTTCATCTGCACTGCTTTAGTTGGCAAGTCTAAGCATTGCAATGCCCCTATTCTGGTGTGCTCTAGTGTTCTCTGACATGTGCGAATAATATTTGTATAGCGTTCTTATAGAGCGATCGCCTCCTGTCTCTTTACTATTCTTCTTCGCTTGCAATCACCTATCCTAAACTCAGGATAAAACTCGGTAAAAGGGAACGCCTAACGGCATCTAAGGTTTTGGTAGGACGAGTATTGTATTCAGTTGTCAAGGTTCAGACGCTTGGTGTGGGCTAGGACTGCGATTTGCGGGGCGATCGCTTCCCTTTCTTCGCATCAGGTGCCGCAGCGGGTTTAGGAATCGTCACCCAGCAGTCTGGGCAAAACTCTTCGCTCTGGCTAAACCGCTGAAAAGTGCCTTGGGTGGTTTGGCGATCGATCCAAATTGGTAAGCTGATAAGTCCACGATTGTCTTTAATCAGCCAGCGAATGGGTCCATCGGTTTCACGATAGGCACGCACGCCGTTAATCATCGCCCAGGACTCTCCTAAACTCAGCCCCCCGAAGCGAGTGATTTGCGCGGGGGTGGAAAGGGCGATTGCTACTCGGTCAGCTAGCTTAACCGTTCCCGCTTCCTCACTCGAATCAATCCGAACAACTGCTTGTAAATCCGTGAGCAGTTCATGATGATTGGGTTTTGAGAACTTGCCAGTCGGATAAGTCCCCAAGTGAGTTTTGCTGAACTTATGATGCCGCTGCTTTCTCAAAATTCGAGAAATCGGTGGATCATCACCGATGATTCCAATGGCTAGCTTTACTCCCCGATGTTTGTCCATCTCAACTTCCCCTACAAGGGATAGCAGGAGGCCATAAACTGTGGATGGCGGTGGGTAGCGATAGGTTTCTTTATAGTCCCGTGCAAAGCTGCGGGGAAAGCTAGTGCAGGGGCAATCGAGATAGAGTTGCATTAGGCGGTCACCTCCATGCTTAGCAGTTCCTTAGCAGCGGCGATCGCCTCTTTCACCCCTCGATAGACCTTAACACCTAAAGCCTCTAGCTGCTTACCGTAGGGGGTATCGGCAATTTCGCCCGCCACAATCAGCTCACTCGCCGCAACATCACCTACCTCCACAAGGCGCACTAGACGTGGACACCCCACCGACTCGCCAATGCGCTTAAACACGTCCATAATCCAGGGGCTAGGATCATCGGTAACACGAATGACGATAGACTCCGGGCGGAAGTCATACAAGAACCGGGCATGGTTGCCGCCGACATGACGCACGGCACTAATGGCATCCAGTGCCAGCGCAGCCCGTTCTGGCTTCTTTAGGCTTTCAGGCGTGAGGGCGATCGTGTATTGGTAAGCCGTGCAGTGAACCTCAGTGCTGTGGATTGATGTTTTGCCCTTTTCGCCTCCCTTGGAACCAAAGGCAACATCACCCCAGTAAGGGTCAAGACTGATGGCGCGGCTAACTTCTAGGGCACCCCGCCGCTTTGTCGTAGCATCTTCGTTGTCTTTGCCCTTCTTAGCATCCATGTAGCCGAATAAATCATCGTCAATGTATTCTTCAGCACTGAACTGTTCATTCTTAAAGCTGTACCTATCCACATCGGGGTCGAATGTACGGTTGGTTTCAGACTTGCAGTGATTTTGGAGATACTCCCGCAATCCCCAACGAATTGCCTCTGCACTCACAGTGGTGTATTGGTCATTGCCGCGTGTGATTTTTTGCAGCGTTGACAGGGTGCTGCCATCTCCTTCGCCTCGGTTGTTGGCGGCAATGGCAGTCGCAGTGACAATGGTGGCAAACAAGTGCTTGGTCATGATTTGAATCTCCTTGAAATTGAGTGTTTGTGGGTTGGTATTATGGCTAACTGACCTCATTCTGCCCAACTGGGCAATACGAGACCTATTGCCGAGTGTTTGGGGGTTGATTGCCCTCATCCCCTAGCCCCTTCTCCCAACGTTGGGAGAAGGGGAACCAAACCGGAAAAAGGCTTTTAGCTTCCCCCTGCTCCAAACTTGGGCTATCTGTCGGCCAAATCTGGCTCAGGCTCCTCCCTAGTGTTCCCTTGTCCTAAAACGGCTGATGGGAATAGGCTTTGAGGCTCCCCTTCTCCCGAATTCGGGAGAAGGGGTTGGGGGATGAGGGCTAGCCAACACGCCAAAAGTTTCACCGAACTTCTGCGTAATGGATATCAAAGTTACGAGAGGGAGATTGAGGGGGTGAGAGCAAGATAGACAGGGCAAGGTTGCCATAGTTGATTGTTGGTTGATTGTTGGTTGATTGCTTACTCAAGCAGCGATCGATGCAGTGCTTCCTGATAAATCACATCCAGTACCGAGTTCAAATCATCCAGAACCTGCTGGTTCTCAAATCGGATCACTCGATAGCCGTAAGCTGCCATCTCTTGTGTTCTAGCAGCGTCATAGTCGGCTTGATGAGCATGGATTCCTCCATCCAACTCAATCACTAACTTGCATGCTGGACAATAAAAATCAGCAATAAAGTTACCAACAGGATGTTGACGGCGAAACCGCAAGCCATGTAGCTTTTTGTTTCTTGGTGCCTCCCATAAGCGGGATTCTGCTGGCGTTTGGTGTTTTCTGAGATGCTTGGCAGCCTGCTCAATATTCGGCGTAGTACCACGAATGCGGTTGAGCATCTTTTTTACCATGTCAAGCCTTGATTGATAATGGTAGGTTTTACACACTCATCGAAAACATCTCAGCCTCATCTCCTTCTGGTTCAGCAGAAGATTCAATCGGCACCTCTACCCCATCAAGGGCATCCCCTTTCTTGCTGGTATAGGTGGCGATCGCCAGCAGCACTAAATCTCGTGCCCGCCGCCAGTTTTCCTCTCGATGTACCCAGTGGAAAATCTGAGGCCCTTTATCACGAGCCGCTTTACTGCGAAATTGACTCAAGAAATCGACCAACGCTGTAGCAAATTCCTGCTGCGTGCTGGGACGCTGAAACCGATAAATCACCTTATCGGTCACTTGCCCATAATCCAAAGAACGACCTTGTCTTTGAGCTTGCTTAAACTGTCCGTACAGGTATTTGCTAAACGCACCCTGCACTACATCAAAGAGGACTTGTTCTTCGGCATTGAGATATTCAGTCATTTTTACCAATCCTTTGCGTTCATAGACTCCGTTACGTTTGCGAAACTCAAAAAATTCTGCATACCAGGGTTTGCCAGCAATCAAGTTGTCACAAATCCAGGGCAGTGTTTTAGAAACAGCCAGCCAAGTTTCTCCGTTTTCAGTTTGTCGAACGAGCGCTGGAAAGACCTGCCGGGCCACTTCATACAAGTGCAGCACTTCATCAGTGACCTGCACACGATACACCGCCTGTTTCAAGTAGGACTGATTGCCATCCCAAACCTGCTTGCCCAGTTGATAGACTTCGCAGTAGTTCACCCGAAATGGTTGGGCTGCTTCAACAACCTTCTCCTGCAACAGGAAGTGCAAGGCAGATTCGCCGGCACCACTGCTACGAAAGTCTCGATAAGTACGCCCTGGCATGGCTCGACGGCGGCTGACCCAGTGCGTCAAGTTTTGAACATCGGGAATAACTAGGGCTGACCGACCTGATAGTTTGCCGCCAACAGTCTGGGGTGGCAGCTTGTAGTAGCCACAGGCAAGGGGCAGAAACAGCCAGGCCAGAAACCCTTCAGGAGACTCCTGGTAAGGTCCATTGACAAAGCATTCCACCAGTCCGGGCAAGTGATTTCCCTTTAGCGCAATTTCCTTCTTGAAGGCACCCTTATTGTTAAAGGCATCCTTCATCTCACTGGTGTAATAGCAACTCAACAGCGATTTCACGTCGATTTGAATTTCTGGCTGATCTGGATCAATCAAAAACGTGCGGGTTATAGAATTACTATCTAGTTTTCGCTGCTGTGAGTGCTGGAGAAAAGTCGATAACACACCCTGCGTGAAGGTATATTGTCCCTGCTCATCTAGCTTGAGGGCAGGAACTTCCAGATAACCTTGGCTATTAATCCGATACGTTCGATCAAGTAGCCATTTCACAACGGCTTGATCGCTCCCTTCCCATTCCAGTTCAACCGCCTCATCGGTGACTTTCCAAGTCAAAGGAGCCTGCCCACGTTGGCTTTCCAGTTCGGATAGTGCCAGGGCCAACCCTGCAATCCCTGCTCGATGGGGTAAGAGAAAGTTTGGATCAAAGATCGATAAGCTAAATTGACTCAAAATCTCACCTCCTACTTGAGTTCAAACGCACCGAATTCCGATGAATAGCCCCATTGATCTCTAGGGGCAATCAAATACCCCTTCTTGTGGCGCGGCCAACCTTTAATGTTCTTGGTGGGTAAGGGAACAGTGTATCGGGGCAGTTCACTCGATTTGAGCCGGGCAATTGTCGCCTGATCCTGTTCGAGCAGTGCAGTTACGGTATAGCCCGCCTCGCGCAACGGTGCAGGATACGTTTTCCATTTGCCATCCAGCCAGACAAAGTGATCTTTGGGTATGCCTTGAATGTTGAGTTTCTCCAGCCAAACAGCTAGCTGCGCCTGATTGACTTCACCGGAGAACCCTCGCACCAGTGCCCAGCCCGCATCCAGTTCATCTGCACTGTAGGGAAAACCTATCTTGTCATCGGGGTAAAAGAGGGCATCAAGGGCATGGCCGCAGTACTGTCGGTTGAGCCGTCCCAACCGCTGGATTAACCCTGCGGGGTCAGCAATTTGAGTTACCAGGAGCGTTGCGGACAAGTCCAGCGACATTTCTGCTACCTGCGTGGTGATGGCTAGGACGGGCTGATCTTGTTTGAAGGCATCTACGACCGCACGATGATGCTCGACGCGATCGCCATAGCGAAAGTGACTGTGATACAGCAAGGGTTGGAGTCCCCAGGCTTTGGCTTGCTGATAAACAGCGATCGCCGTATTCACTTGGTTGCAGACCCACAGGACTTTACCGCCATTGACCAATTCTTGCTTGACCCGCTCCCAGTCCGGCTGTGCTAGCTCATGGAAGCGATAACGGGGCAGGTGTTCAATATCTTGGGGTCCCTGGATAATTTCAACAGGCTCTCCCACTGCATTGCGAATTGCCTCCACCTGCGCGGGTAAAAACGAGGCAGACATGAGTAAGATTGGCGCTTTAACGACGTTGAGAAATCGCAGCAGCGCCCCAAACAAGGCATCATCATAGCAGTGAACTTCATCAAAGACGAAAGCAGCATTGGCGATCGCTGGAAAGCAATACATGGGACGGCGATTACATTGCAGTAGCCCCAAAACGGTATCCACAGTGCAAACATTGACCTTCGCTCCCCACGCTTTGAACGAATCTAATTTCTGAGCTGCCTCATTAACTGCTGCATCGCCATTGTCCACTTCCTCACCTGTGCAGGCCAACTCCAAATCAACGTCTGAGCGAGAGTGCAAAAGCTCTGCTTCCACTTGGTTGTGCACATAGTCCAAAAAGCCCTCTGTGCTGGTGCCCGTTGTCGGATAACAAAAGAACAACTTGCGTCCAATCCCATGGCGCTGTGCCCAGTTGTAGGCTCCAAGGGTTTTACCCGTACCACAGCCTGCCCGCGCCATCGTTACCCGCGTAGACTTTTCCTTCAGATCAACTTGAAATTGCCGCAGTGGATGATTACCTCGCCGTGCATCAATAACCCGCTGGAGATCAGCCTCTGTCAGGGTCTTCTGCAATTCTTCTTGGGCCCACTGCTGGATATTGATCGCAACCTGTGCTGACGCTGAACCGATTGCATCGCCTGCTACGAGTAATGCTTTGACTACCGCCAGGAATGTAGCATCTGGCGTCCAAGCTTCAAACGCATCGAGGACTGCCTGGCGTTTTTCTCGCTTGATTTCGTGAATCTCCCATCGTTGCGAGAACCGAAAGGCGGGAATTTTCCGAGGTAGCCCTAGGGTTCTAACCCCATAGCGAATTAGCTTGCGGAAGTAAGGATGACAGACATACCAGTAGAGGCAAGTATCTCCAGTGCCGTCCCGAACTTCCCCTAGTTCACTTGTATTCTGACCCTGCTTACCACCTAGCTTTAGATGATGCCCACCTGCAGCGGCGATCGCCGTCATCAAGTCAGCATTTGGACATTGGACAAGCCATTCTCGGAATTCCCAGGCTAGCAATACAGAAGCCACCTCATGACGAATCATCTGCGGATGTTGCAGTGGATTGCGCCGATATTGGGCAGGCAATGAGGTCAGATCATTTCTCACGACCATTTGAAAGTGATCATTGGCCTTGCCCCAGTCGTGTAAATAGGCTGCCAGCCGTGCCGTTGCCCGCAGGGCTTCCAGGGCTTCAAAGTCATGACTCGATCCAAACTGCTGGAGCAAATCTGAGCCTAAGGTATCAACCAGGGTTGTCACTGACTCCACAACTGCTGCCGTGTGGCCGACCAAATGATGGGTTCCTTTCCAGTCAGGATTTCCTGGTAGCGAGGATTTTGCTAGGAGAATATCTGGCTTTAGTTTTGGTGGTGTCGGTTTAGGCGGCATCAAAGTCCTCCTTCACTGGATAAAACCAGCCACAGCCAAAGTGTTGCCGTCCGCCTAATCCATACCATTGCAGCTTCAGTGAGTCCTCAGCACTCAAATTCTCAACAACGACGCTATAGCCCACGACTTTTTTGCCCTTAATTTGTAAGCTGCGCCTGGCGAGGTCACCATTAGTATCACTGGGAATAAATGCCTTCCCGCTAATTTCCAATTGCTTCAACCCCCTTTGGCAGGACTCTAGGAAATATCGAGGTACGTCTGCGTGGTCAATGGCATTCAGCTTAAACGTCACCAGACGCGCAGCTAGCACTTCACTGGGTTCTGGCAGAGTAATTCGTGGGCGCACCAGCCGAATTAGATGTCCACGAATGTCCAACACCTGATTTTGCAAACTCCGATACCAGGTTTGAACCTGTTCCGAGGGACATCTCAACCGAAAGCGAGAGTATCGATTCAGATAGATCATGCCGGCCCGATCTGGTATCCCTGGAATGCTGGATAGTCGAACCTCAGGTGGTAAATCGCTGGGGAATGCCGGCTCTTCAGCCGCTTGCAGCGATTTTTTAACCGCAGAATAGAGGGCATACCCATGATCTGCGGGCAATGTTTTGCCAACGACTGCGAATTGAATTTCTAGAAAGTTCACCGATCTTTCCTCCCTAAAGTCAATCTTTAGCTATTCCGTTGTGTTCGTTTAAGAATTGCGAGTAATTATAGTTCATTTGTTCCACCTCATCCCGCACCAGTTGCACCAGTTCTGGCGGCTCCAGCACCTTTGCCCCCTTGCCATAGCCCAGCACCCAGCGCTTCAGATCATTCAGCCCCCGCACCACCAGTCGCAGCGTCAGCGAGCCGTCCGGGTGTTCCTGAATTTCCTGTGTCGGATGCCAGCGGCGTTCGCGGATGTAGGGTGCAGTAGCCGCATCAAACCAGATGTCAACGGGTAGCGGCACTCCACCCGCTTCATGCTGAAAGATCATTTCCAGGTGATCCTTGGCATCAAAGCTGGGGTCAGGCACAAAGGTTTCGTCTAGCACCTGGAGGTGCTTAATCCGGTCTACCCGAAACCAGCGCACCTCTTGCCGCGTGTGGCAAAAGCCGATTACATAGGGATTGGTGCCTCGGTAGATATGCAGCACGTAGGGGTCGAGCTTGCGCTCCGAAGTGCTGTTGCGGCTGGCGGTGTAGTAGGTCATCTGCACGGTTTTGTGGGTTTGGCAAGCAGCCTCTAGCTGATGCCAGATGTCGGGGTCGAGGTTCACTTCGGCGCCAGCGCGAAACAGAATGCGCTCCTCAGCCACCTGCTGGAGATCGACCCAGGTTTGCTCTGGCAGCCGCTCAGCCAAGCGAGCGATCGCCGATCGCAAATCCTGAGCATAGGCAGAACCGCCATATACCTCCAGCATTCTGGCTCCTAGGGTCAGGGCAAAGAGTTCGCCCTTGCTGAGCGTGATGGTTGGCAGTCGCCATGCTGGGTCTGTGTAATGAAACCCCTTGGCCTTGCTGAACTCCAGTGGCGCACCGTAGCGATCGCGCAAAAAAGCAATATCGTTCCGTACGGTGCGCTCACTCACCTCCAGCCGCTGCGCCAACGTTTCCGCCGTCCAGCGCTGTCCAAACCGGAGACATTCATCTAATTGAAGGAGTCGCTCCAGATGACGAGACATGGCAACTTCTAACGCTCTAAGGGGATTTTAGACAGCCAACCCTGCAAAAAAGCTTCCGGGTTGAGAGAAAGCAATAAACAGCTTGCTTTTAGCAAGATGGAACCAAGACGCTAAGGCAGGGCGCAGGTAATAGATCCCTGCCTGGGCTGCAAACATACCCTCAGCAAAACCTCTTACAGAATTCCCCTGAGAAGACAGGAATTATCAAAGAATTTACCCTTAGCCTCGGCATTTTGCGGAAGCTGTGAGCTGAGGTTGAGTTGGTGGCGCGATCGCCCCATTCTAGACCCAAGTGAGGTGAGGGAGCGATCGCCCTGTTTTGCAGCGTGTCATTTACTAATCGCTGCCCTAAGCCACAGCATGAGCTAGCCTCCTCTCAAAATTGCTGGCTTTGCACAAATCTTGAAAGGGTCGCACGAATCTCTCCCGACAGATCGTTTCCTTGGACATCTCGAGTTCTCAACTCGACGAGTGCGAGATCTCCTGAAATTTCTACTACTTCCACAATTGAGCCACCAGGGATTCGCTCAACGTCTGGAGAAGATAGGATTGACCGAACTCTGCTGAGATCTTGGGACTCCGCCGCCGCTGTCAATGCCACCATTACTTGCTTGTTAAACACAGGAACCGGATCGTCGGGCGCTGGGCTGCCGGGTCTAACTGCAAGGTAGTGAACCGTTTGCATTGCCGCCAGCAGCGTTCGGCAAATTGGGGTTGTCTTCAACGATTCTTCATATCGACAGCGATTAGATATGAAAGTCTTGGGATCTGCCCCATCCAACGCCGCTGGAAACTTCTCGCTAGCAGCCGTCAGTTCATTTAGGGATTGGCAAACACGAATCGCAGGGTCAAGATCCTCAACTTGATCTGCCATCGACGACACCCGTGCGGCGGCTTGCACGGCTGCTTCACACTCGCTCATACGCTGGGCAGTAAGTTTTGCCTTTTGTGTGTTTTGATGTGCGTATTCCAGGTTCCGCTGATACTCGCCCACCTTAGCCTGGGCAGTTTCGTAACTGGGGTGAGAGGTGGGAACTGCCTGCATTAGACCAATGGCCTGTTGCCACGCTGCTGATACGGTGTTCCATTCGTCGTGGGTCTTTGCCGTTTGTGTAAGAGTTGCAGCTTCCATTGCCTTGTTGACTGCATCTCGAAAAGGGTTGCTTTGTTCAGCAGTTGGAGGCTGAGTTGGCGCTTCTGCTGAAGGCTCTGCAACCGGCCAGGACTGGCAACCCAGTGCGATCGCCGCCAAGCTCATCATCAAGCTCATTTTACTTACCTTCATAAAGGGTACCTGCGAGAGTCTTATCTGACTAATTGTTGGGTTCATAGATTGGTGTAAGTGGCAGGATGGGAGCGCAAAAGTGGGCGATCGCGGCTGATACAACCGCTAGCTAGAGAGAGGCACCGATAGCATCATCGTCCACCCGGTCGAATCTGAGATGCTCTTCTACCACAACGGCTGCCATCTCTAGCCCGATCGCTAGCATACGTGCAAATTCCGTCGTCATTTCTCGTGCTATATCGACGGCGACCGCTGACAAATGGATTGTCCGCAGGTTGTAGCACAGTGGGACGGGGCATGCTGAGATTCACGCGGGTGCTACGCATGAAACTTGATACGGTCGAGCGAGACGGTGGAATCGGACTGCTGGCAGGAGTACTGCTTTGCACAGCAGGAATAACTGGAACCGCGCACATTCTGGACAGGTCTTCCAATAGCCCAGAGGGATGCACCATAAAGCAACCCGAATACTCCTGGGCGATCGCCTGGCGTGTTGTTATCGAAACCATCAGCAGAGAAGTAAGGTGAATCAACCCGATAGTGTGAGTAACTGAAACCTTCATAGCAACAAAAAGAAACTAAATGTAGTTGGATTTATCTCATGTCTGGGGACGGCGCTCGAATCTACGGTCAGTAGGCAGAGCGCAGGCATTGATCCGGTTGAAGTAGACGTGGTTGAAGTGGACGTTTCAGAAGATGAGATACGCCAACTTCCAACGCTTTATGAGTATCTTAGGAAACCAACCCTGCAAAAAAGCTTCCGGGTTAGGTAGTCCTAAAAATAAAAATGTCTAAAGATATGATGTAGAGAAGAGATAGGTGACACAATGCTGCTGGCGGGAAATGTTAAACATTACCTTATCGGTCGAACACCCATTTAGGGGTGCGCGATCGCCCCCTCGCGCCGATGTCCCAGATCACTCGCTATAGTAAGAAGCGCATCCACCACCGGCGAAACAATCTTTCTCCAAAAAACCATGCAAACACGGGAACTGGGCACTTCTGGCATTCAGATTACGCCGATCATCACGGGCACCTGGCAGGCTGGCAAAAGCATGTGGGTGGGCATTGAAGATGCCGAGACGATCAAGGCACTGCGGGCAGCCTTTGAGGCGGGCATTACCACAGTGGATACAGCAGAGGTCTACGGGCAGGGACACTCGGAGCGCGTGGTGGCAGAAGCGCTGTCAGATGTGCGCGATCGCGCTGTATACATGACCAAAGTCTTTGCCAATCACTTAAAGTATGACCAGGTGATTGCCGCCTGCGAAGGCTCGCTGAAAAACCTGAAAACTGACTATATCGACCTCTATCAGATCCACTGGCCCGCCGGCGCGTTCAACACCGAAATTGTGCCGATTGCGGAAACTCTGTCGGCGCTCAACGACCTGAAACAGCAGGGCAAAATCCGGGCGATTGGCGTATCTAACTTTTCCCGCGCTCAGATCGAAGAAGCCGCGCAATATGCCCGCATCGACAGCTTACAGCCGCCCTATAACCTGTTCTGGCGGCATGTGGAAACAGATGCCATGCCGTATTGCGTCGAGCATCAGATTTCCATTCTGGCTTATTCGCCCTTGGCGCAAGGCTTGCTGACAGGTAAGTTCGGGACAGATAAGACTTTTCCGCCCGAAGATGTGCGGTCAAAAAATAAGCTATTTCACAGCGAAAACTACGCCCGCGCTCAGCAAGCCCTAGACCAGTTGCGCCCGATCGCCGAACGCTATCACACCAGCCTGGGCAACCTGGCGCTGGCATGGCTGCTCGCTCAGCCCCAGACCCATGCCATCGTCGGCGTTCGCAGTGCAGAACAGGCGGTAGACAATGCCAGAGCAGCGACGGTGCAGCTGAGTCCTGAGGATTTGGCCGCCATTGATGCTATCGGTCGCAGCGTGACGGATCACCTGCCCGATGCGAATCCGGTGATGTGGAATTTTAGCTAGCGGGCCGCTCAACTAGCGGGCCGCTCAAACAGTCAGCGGCTCCAGCGGTTCGATAGATAGTTCTCGGTAGCCCGTGGTGGGGTCGAGTTCGCGGCCAAAGCGAGTGTGCGGCAGGATGCCGATGACGATTTCAGCGGTGGTGTAAATCTGGCAGCCCGTCAGCACATGTCCACCGAGGGTGTGCCCAGTGTCGTCGGCGATCGCCATGTGATAGTGCGACCCGTGCCGCGACAGCAGCCCCACCAGCGACACAATCTCAAACCGTCCGTCGTAGGTTGTGGGTTCGCTCTGGCCAGCCAGCCGCAGCACGGCGCGAGTCAGGCTGCCGACGCAGGTGAGGATGCAGGCGGCTTCCAGGTTTTGGGCGATCGCTAGTGCGTCCAGTTCTGCCTTCAGGTCTTGCTGGGGCAATAGACGGAGGGCGATCGCCATGATTGGAAGCGGCGTCAGATTCATCAAAATTTCGGCCCAATGGCTTATTTCGCAGCTTATTTTACCTTAGACTTTTCTCAAATTGCACTTGCGAAGATCCAAGAAACATCCACAAAAATTGACATTGCTCCAGCCCCGCCTCGACAAACGGGCGGCTAATATTTTCTAGAGGCTATTATTTTTTGAAAAGACCTTCTTGATTTTCCGAACGGTGTCAAATCACTGAAACACCCGCACTCTCTACCCAGCCACTCTACTTTGCCCCCAACCTCCACCCCTGACCATGCAAATCACCTTAAAATGTATCAAATTGAGCCATCCCAGACGTTCCTTTAGCCTCGGCGCTGCCCTAGTCTACTGGTTTAGCCTGGGGGCGATCGCTCCCCTCTATGCCCAAACCACCAGCCTCAGCAATATTTCCAGCGAAGTGTTTGCCTGTATGCGCCGCAACAACCGCAGCGCCGCTGGCCACGTCGTCTACGAGGGCGGCAATAGCGGACGACTTCTAATCTTTGCCGCTGGCGTAGGGCAAGTCGGGGAAATGAGCTATAGCCACAACGCCAGCCAAAACAGCCTCAGCGTGTCCTACGTGCGGGGTCGAGTCTCGGTTGACCAAGTTCGCAATGGCATGGCAAACACCGCCAACCGTTGCCGCAGCGGCAGCCTCAGTTGAGCGGTTTTAGATTGTCGATTGTCGATTTTGGATGGATTTAGGAAATGGAACTCAAGCCAAAATCCCCAATCCAAACTCCAAACCCCTTTAGCTGGAAGTCACGCGGAAGTTATACTTCGTCGGCTTTTTGCCCAATCGCTCAAATTGAAAATAGACCACCACAGGTGCACCAAAGGTATTGGAAACGCCGTCGGTGTTAATCTGCCCTTGGCCTTTTAGCACCTGGGTAAATCTCGCCTGGGGCGGAATACCAAAGCTGGGGACGCTGCCTAGGAGCGTGTAGCGCACTCTGCCCTTTTGAATGCTGAATCGGAAAGCCGCAGCAGGCAACGACACGCCGTTGGGCACGGTCAGCGAGAAGATGTCGATCCGATCTTGACCGCTCAAGCTGTCGCGCCGTCTGAGGTTTAGCCGGCCGCCCGTATAGGTTCCCAGGCTGCGGGCCGTGGCAAAGGTGTCGTCTGAACTGCTGCGAGCGACCCGCCTAGTCAGCGGCGACACAGACTTGCGACTGACAGACGAAAGCGATGCGCCCGCCAGCCCTGCAGAGGATGAGGAAATGCGAGACTGCGGATTGCTCTGAAAATCGTCGGGTGTCATGGGGAACTCCTGGTGGGGGAAAGGGATTTAGCTGGAGATGCAGGCGTACCCAGGTGCAGCTTGCACGTTACCTGGATATATTCGTCTACAGATTAAAATTTTCCACCATAACGCCCGCCAAACAACCTTTAGAAAGCCGTAAGAATTTGGACATAAGAATTTGGACATAAGAATTTGGACGTAAGAATTTAAGCCCGTTGAAATCAGTCCCACCGCAAACCGAATCAAGCCCCCTGATTCCCGTTTTTGCCCTGTATCTTAGGGAGAGTGACCTCTTGCGTATGAATCATTTAGATGCGCTTTCTGTTTAATCTTTCGGGTCTGGTGGCCGCCGCGGCCGCTGTCTATGGGGCGATCGCCCTGTGGGTGGCCAGTCGCCAGCAGCAGATGATTTTCTTTCCATCGCCGACGATTACCCAAACGCCCGCCGATTTTGGAGCTGCCTATGAGGATGTGTGGCTGTCGGTGCAGCAGGGCGATCGCGCCGAGCGAATTCACGGCTGGTGGATTCCCGTGCCGCCGGGCCAGCCGCAGCGGGGCGTGATGCTCTACCTCCACGGCAACGGGCTAAACATTGGCGCAAATGCGGACTATGCCGTGCGCTGGCAGCGATTGGGGCTGTCGGTGTTCCTGTTCGACTATCGCGGCTATGGGCAGAGCGAGGGGGCGTTTCCCAGCGAGGCGGCGGTCTATCAAGATGCCGACGCGGCCTGGCGCTACCTCACGGAAGAGCGCGGCATTGCGCCAGAGGAAATCCTAATCTACGGGCATTCTCTGGGTGGGGCGATCGCCATTGATCTGGGCGTGCGCCAGCCCCGTGCGGCCGGGCTGATTGTGGAAAGCTCCTTCACCTCGATCCGCGACATGGCCTATCGCACCACGCCCTTCGGCTTTTTGCCCATTGACCTGATCTTGACCCAGCGGTTTGACTCGATCGGCAAAGTGCCCCATCTGCAAGTGCCTGTTTTGTATGCTCACGGCGCACAGGATGCCCAAGTGCCCGCCGACATGAGCGAAGCGCTCTATGCCGCGACGCGATCGCCCAAAATGCTGTGGATCTCGCCCACGGGCGGCCACGCCATTGGCGATGTGGATGGCGACGGCTACGGTCAGGCGATCCGCGAGTTTCTGGATCGGTATCTGCCTGTGCGGGTTCCACTTTAGTCCCCCCTTCATCTAGGTCAAGTCTTAGAAATCAGCACAGGAATTTGGAGGCGGGAATGGCAGAGTGGGTGGCGCGGACAATGGAGGCGCTCGGCTATTGGGGCATTGGGCTGCTGATGTTTCTGGAAAACATGTTTCCGCCGATTCCGTCGGAGCTAATCATGCCGCTGGCGGGGTTTACCGTGGCGCAGGGCAAGATGCAGTTTGTGCCCGCAGTGGCGGCGGGGATGGTGGGGACGGTGCTGGGCGCTGTGCTGTGGTATGAGATTGGGCAACTCGTCAGCGAACGGCGGCTGATGCAGCTGGCCGATCGCTACGGCAAGTGGCTGGCGATTTCCGGGCAAGATATCCAAAGGGCGATCGCCTGGTTTAACCGATATGGCAAGCGGGCGGTGTTTTTTGGGCGGCTGGTTCCGGGCGTGCGGACGCTGATTTCCCTGCCAGCGGGTCTGGGCCGCATGAGCTTTCTCCCCTTCCTGCTCTATTCCACTGCGGGGACGCTGATCTGGACGCTGCTGCTGACCTACGTCGGGTTTCTGCTGGGGGACAACTACGCCCAGGTTGAACAATATCTCGGCCCGGTGTCCAAGCTAGTTCTGGTCGGGCTGGCGATCGCCCTGGGGGTCTGGCTCTGGCGACGGAAACGATAGCCAGGATTTTTGGATTCAGGATTTTTGGGATTTTAGGTTTTAGATTTTGGCTAATCGTTGGCTAATCTTCTCTAAACCCGATTCTGACTCAGTTAGCCAAACTCCTGTTCAATAATGCGCCAGCGAGTGGCAATTACCCCCGGCTCCAAGCTCAGGCGGCTGACGACTTGTTCTATAAACGCATCGTTGCGTTCTTGCGTCACGAGTTCGGCTTCGATACTGACGCGATCGGGCTTATCTTCCAGATCTTCGCTGTAGAGCGATCGCAACCGCAGTTTTCCACTAGCGACTGCCTGGAGCAGCAGCGCCCGCACATGGGCTTCGTCCTGAGCGCGGCAGACCACCTCACAGCGATAGCACAGTTCCAGTTCTGTCCCTTTAAGGGGCTGCTGATTGATGCGATATCCCAGAGGACGCAGCAACAAGTTGGCTACTAGCACCGCAGCCGTGCCCATCGCTGCATGAGGCAAGAGTCCCGCGCCCGACAGGGAGCCAATTGCCGCCGCACACCAAAGCGTCGCCGCCGTGTTCAGCCCGCGCACCGTCAGGCCCTCCCGCAAAATCACGCCGCCCCCCAAAAAGCCAATCCCAGACACGACCTGAGCCGCAACGCGAGTGGGGCTGGAATCTCCCGGCGTTAGCACAGACAGCATCACAAACAGCGCCGCTCCGGTGGCCACGAGGGTATTGGTTCGCAGCCCGGCCATGCGTTGCCGCCACTGGCGCTCTAGCCCCAGCGCCGAACCGAGTAGAAACGCAATGGCTAGCCGAACGACAAACTCTGTCCAGGTCATGCTCTATGCCCCTCATCTCGTCAGTGGACTGCTCAGGCGTGAACTGCTCAGTTTCTCAACCGCGCTCATGGGCTGGAGGGCGATCGCCCCTCGCTGCGCGAATCTACACCTGTTTGGGAGCAGGCTATCCGTATTACAGAACTTTAATTAGCATAAGGGCAGTGCCCCATTCTTTTGCGTTTGCGTTATGGATGATCCTGCTTCTCTGCATAGCGACGGCACGCCCAAATCGCGAGGCGATCGCCAGGCTGCTGGAAAGTCCCTGCGCCAAACTGTGCCGCGCTCTGCCCATCGAGACTGGCATCCGCAGGGCGATCGCCCTGACCCGCTGGAATTGCTGGCAAAATCCAACCAGCAGCGCATCCCCAATTTGATTCCCATTCGCCATTGGCGGATGATGCAGTCTCCGTTTACCTTCATGCGCGGCAGCGCCATCATCATGGCGGCAGATCTAGCCACTACGCCGACCACGGGCATTCCGGTGCAGGCCTGCGGCGATTGCCACTTGCTGAACTTTGGCGGATTTGCCACCCCCGAACGCAACCTGATCTTTGACGTGAATGATTTTGATGAAACCCTGATGGCTCCGTGGGAATGGGATGTCAAACGGCTGACCACCAGCTTTATTTTGGCTGGTCGAGACTTGCAATTGTCAGATCAGGACAGTTCGGAAGCAGCGCTGGCAGCCGTTCAAGCCTATCGATTGGCGATCGCCCATTTTAGCCAGATGCGAACCCTGGACGTGTGGTACGCCCGTCTGGATGCCAAGGTGCTGATCAAACACGCGCCCGACGAGGCTACCCGCAGACATTGGGAAAAAATGACCACCCGGGCTTTTAACCGTACCCTGGATCGGGCGGTTGTGCAGTTGACCGAAGTTGTGGACGGACAGCGCCGTTTTATCGACAATCCGCCGCTGATTTATCACCTGCCCCATCAAGCCGAATATTTTGAGCAAATCAGCCTTTTGTTTGAGCAATACCGAGATACGCTTCAGGTCGATCGCCAGTTCCTACTCGATCGCTATCGTCTGGTCGATGTAGCCCTAAAAGTGGTGGGCGTGGGCAGCGTGGGGACGCATTGCGGCGTGGCGCTGCTGCTAGATGACAATGACGATCCGCTGCTGCTGCAATACAAAGAAGCCCGTCCCTCGGTGCTGGAACCCTACGCAGGCAAGAGTCCCTATCCCCACGAAGGACAGCGCATCGTCAGCGGGCAGCGGCTAATGCAGGCGGCCAGCGATCTCTTCCTCGGCTGGACGACAAACGTCGAAGGACATGATTTTTACTTCCGACAACTGAAAGATATGAAAACCGCCATCAAGCTCAAGGGCATGTCGGCCCGCAGCCTGGAAGACTATGCCGAGATCTGTGGCGCTGCCCTGGCCCGGGCCCATGCCCGCACCGGAGATCCGGCCATGATTAGCGGCTACCTGGGCGAAAGCAATGCCTTTGATCAAGCAGTGACGGATTTTGCTGTGGCCTATGCCTACCAGGTAGAACAGGACTACCAAAAGCTGGTGGAAGCCGTGCAGTCGGGCCACATTGAGGCAATACCAGGTTAGGTGTGCAACGGCTAAAATAAGAAATACAGGCAATTCAAGTCAGGAAAGCTCGCCCGTCTACCAGTCGCCCTCCAGTTCAACCTGGCACAGTTCACAGGGCCACGTCGGATCATCAGCATCCACAACAACCCATAGCCGATGGGTATCTGGCATTGGGCAAAGTCCTTCTACCTTACCTAAAAACAAGGCTCCATCGGGCGTGCGGAGTTCAACCCAGCGGGGGCGATCGCCCAAAATCCCGATTGCCGAACCGCTGACCACGCCATCGCGGGTAGCATCGGGCGAGTCTTCGGCGGTGGCTGAAAATAAGATACCCCTCGGCGTAACGGTGGCATCCGTAAACGTCAGCGCCAGCCCGTCTAGCTGACCCAAATCATACTGGCAGATATTTTGCAACGCAGGCAGCTGGCAATGCTCCGGAGTCTCCAGATAAGATGCAAGCGCGTCCCACTCCAAATCACCCGTTGCATTAACGGGCAGCCGCGTATCTTGCAGCGTATTTTGGGGTGCGCCGTTGCCCCGGTTGAATAGCCGAATGTAATCTGCCTGAAAAACTGCACCCTCCAGATTTAGCTCACTCCCAGAAAACGCGGTGCAGTCTCGCAGATGAGCATAAAGCGCCCCCGCAGGTTGCAGCGTAAACCGATCGGGATCTGACCCAGGCACCATCAAGATCTGTTCTCGTCGGGCTGTTGAGCCTGATCCAAACGCCAGGAAGATTTCTCCATCCGGTGTGGGAACCGTGGTGCAGGCTTCCAGATCTAGCTTGAACCGTTTATTGCCGCGCTGATCGTCAAACTGGCGCAGCCCCCCTTCCCCAGGCGACAGTGGAATGGCTTCGACCGCAAAACTCTGGGGGTCAATCAGCACTAGAAAGTTGGCATCATCCTGCACCAGCGCTAGGCGATCGCCAAACCAACTCAAGCTAGAGCCTGCCCGCACATGCAGAGGGCGATCAAGCTCTGGATTTGCGCCTTCCCGATAGAACAGCGGCAGGCTCCGCACTACGGTCGCCCGCAAATCCGAATCTCGCAGAATGCGAATCAAGGGCACAAATGGCTTACTCAAGGGTCAATGGCTCCTGGTCACTAGCAAATTATTTCGGAAGGAATGCACCTTTTATAGCTGAGAATGTCAAGTGCAAGACTTGCAACCAGAAGAGGATTGTGTAAGCTATGCATAAATTGCCGTAATTGGCTCAAGAAGTCGATTTGCAAATAGCTGACCGATAGTTCGCAAGAGTCTCTGTAGTCGAAATTTACCTTCTTTTGTTGCCATGTTTGAACTTGAATCGTTGCTCCTCGGTCTTGAACCCGTGACGGCTATTGCGATCGGCGCGGGGGCGATTTTGCTGGCTCCACTCGTAGATGTCTTGGGCGATGCTTTAAAAGAGGATGAACGACTCAGCAAGTTTGGCGACTCTGTGAAGACCTCAGCCCGTCAAGCCACCAAGGATGCCTTAGTCTGGGGAATTGACCTAGTGGACAATGTGCAATCAGGGATTGCGGAAGCTCAGGAGTCCTTTAACGATTTGCTGGCAGAAGCACGCGAAGCCAGAGACCTGAAGCGTGCCCAGGAAGAATCTGAAGCCTTTACGCCTCGCTCAATCAATGTCGAGGCAGAATAGCTAGCTTCGTCCGAATTCTATGTGCTTTTTGGACTAGAAAATTGCTCACCGAAAGGGTAACGATGGGTTTTGGCAGTAGATCGGGGCATTTGCCCTGCGAAATCAAAGGCTCCGTTGCGGTTATCCCTAGTTCTGAGGACTGTCGAAAGGTAGACATTGGCCCCGAAGAGGATACGGCTTCGGGATTCCAGATCAATCCCCTGATTCACTATGAGGTAGTGCACCGCACGGCTCATCGGATTAGGGTACGCATTCCTCGGTTGAAGGTGGATGAAGACTATGGTCAGGTGCTGTGTTACCTGGTCAAGCGCCTTGAGGGTGTGGAGTCAGTTCGCTGTCAACCTTTGGCCCAGTCGTTGATTGTAGAGTATGTCAGGGGAATCGACCGGGCCGAGCAGTTGGAGACAGAGCGCCACCTCTTCAGGGCAATTCAGCAGGCGCATCAGGTCGATTTAGTCGATTTAGAAGATCCCCAGGCACTCAGAAAAGCTCCGGCATCGGAACCGCAGAGCGTAGACTTATTGGCTCGTCTGGGTTTGCCAGCAGCGGGGTTGCTGCTGGGGTTTGGGGCCATGGTGGGCGTGCCCTTGCCTGGGCTGGTGGTGGGCGGCATTATCTTGGCAGCGACGCGCCCAGTCTACGATCGCGCCATAACTGCCCTCTTCAAGCATGGTGAGCTGGCTATCGACCTGCTGGATGCGCTGGCGATTACCCTGCACACGCTGGAAGGCAACTTTTTTGCGCCAGCGCTGATGCTGGGCATGGTGGAGGGGGGCGAGGCTATTCGTGATATCACTGCTCGCAGCAGTGAACGGGCCTCCCTCGATCTGCTTAGTTGTCTGGGTACGGAGACCCTCGTTGAGCGGGACGGACAGGAAGTGAAACTCCCAATCGACCAGGTGGTGGTGGGCGATCGCGTCGTGGTCTACCCTGGCGACCAAATTCCAGTTGATGGCACGGTGCTACGCGGCTCTGGCTTAGTAGATCAGTGCAAGCTCACAGGCGAATCTATCCCTATTGCCCGCGCCCCTGGGGAAGATGTCTTTGCATCGACGATTTTGGTGGATGGGCATCTGTGTATCCAGGCAGAGCGCATCGGCGTAGAGACGCGGGCTGGAGTGATTGCCAGCCTGATGAAAGAGGCCCCGGTGTACGATACGCGGGCATCTAACTTTGCGACCAAGGTAGCTAACCAGCTTGTGCTGCCAACCTTGCTGGCCTCAGCAATAGTGGGCACGGTCAGCGGTGACGTGAGCCGAGCTATTTCGATTTTGACCCTGGATGTGGGCACAGGCATTCGGATTTCGGTACCCACCACGATCCTCTCAGCCCTGACCTATGGGGCCCGCAATGGCGTGCTAATTCGCACGGGTCGAACAATCGAGCAGTTGGCAGAAGTCGATGCCATCGTCTTTGACAAAACAGGCACTCTGACAGAAGGGCGAGCCAGAGTCACTGAGATTCATGTTCTGCTACCGGAACTATCGAGTCGTGAGGTGTTGAGCTTAGCGGCCAGCGCTGAGCAGGGACTCACCCACCCTGTAGCCGAAGCAATTATCCGTCAGGCGAAGGAGCAAGGAGTGTCTCTACAGCCTTGCGACGAATGGGAATATCACGTGGGGTTGGGCGTTGAGGCCCAGATTCGAGGGCGGCAAGTTTGGGTGGGCAGCCGCCGACTCATGGTTCATCGAGGCATCGACCTGGACGAGTTGCACCACCGCTACCCCAATCTTGAGGACGGCCCCCACTCGTTGGTGTATGTAGCACTGGAGAATACTTTGGCAGGGGTCATTCTCTATAGTGACCCGATTCGGGCGGAGAGTTCGGCTGTAGTTCAGGCGCTCCACGCTCAGGGCATCGAGGTGTATGTGCTGAGCGGTGACGAGGCGCGAGTGGTGCGGGCAGTGTCCCACAGCCTGGGCATTCCCCCCGAGCGGGTCTACGCCGAATCGTTTCCGGAGCGCAAGGTGGAGGTGGTCAAAGCGCTCCACGACAGCGGCAAGACCGTCGCCTTCTGCGGCGACGACATCAACGACTCTGCTGCGCTAGCCTACGCTGATGTTTCGATTTCTTTTGCGGGAGCTAGTGGCATTGCGCGAGAGACAGCAGATGTGGTGCTGATGGAGGATAACCTGACTCAGCTGGAAACTGCCATTGCGATCGCTCAGCAGGCAATGGACATTGTGAACCAGAACATTGCCCTGGTCATTTTGCCTAACGTAGGCGCTGTGCTGGCGGGGGTGTTCCTGGTCATCAATCCAGTCCTGGCAATTTTGATTAACAACGGCTCTGCAATTCTGGCGGAGCTGAACGGTTTGCGCCCGCTGCTGGGGCCGACGGGGCTGCCTGACTGGCTCCAGCCGCCCGCCAGATCCTCGGCGATCAGGTCGATCCGGTCGTCGGCTGCCGCAGCAGAACCGCTGGATGACGCGGAGGATGCAGAGCGCGATCGCCCTGCTGCTGCATCCTGCACTCCTGCAAACCCGCAGGCAAGCTCCGACAACCGAGCCGTTCAGGCTAGACCCCTGGGGGCGATCGCGCCTTCTGTCCAAGTTCCTCAACCTGCGGACACCCTAGAGTCCCTGATCCAAAAAGATCTGGCAGCGCGGCTAGGGGTTTCCCCTCAAACTCTTTCTCGCCGCAAGCGACAGTCAACTTTTGCCCAGTGGAGCCGCACCCGCGACCCAGGTCGGGTGGCGTGGCGCTACTCGCAGACAGAGCAAGTCTTTCATCCCGTGCTGGCTGATACCCTGCCCTTTCGCCCAGGTCAGGAGCGGGGAGCAACTAGCCGTCCTGGTCATCGGGTCGCAGCGGCTCTGGCGGCGAGTGGGTAGGCTGGCAAGGTCACAGGTCGCAGACAGAAGGACTTTGGCTGAATCGGAATCGGAGAAAGTAGGCACTTCTTGAGGCTGAATTAAACACTGTACATTTGTCGTCTATCTGCTGGAGGTTGAACGATGGACATTGCTCTTAATAATCTGCGAAAGGTGGCTCTCTACACGGCAGGGGTTGTGAGCTTCGTGGTGGGAGTTGTGGGTGTCATTTTGCCGGGGCTTCCTGCTACGCCTTTCTTTTTGCTCTCGGCCCTATGCTTTAAGTTGGCCCATGATCATTAAGTGAGTGGGTATCCATCAATCATGCTGTAAGGTGCTGTTGGGCGTAGCCATAACGACCACCCCACAGGACTTTGATCAGCTACGCTGGCATTAGCACGTTCGAGCAACCAGCCACAAATAACCTGGAAAGCGTTGTTTAATCCGTGCAGCGCTGCCATTGAACCCCCTATGGCTCCTTCTACCCCTGACCTAGCGTATGCGGTTGTGCATCAGACCTCAAAGCGGCTGCGGATTCAGGTGCCGCGCCTCCGCAACGATGAGGCCATGGCGACGACCCTCCAGGCAAAACTAGGGGCCGTGAAGGGCGTTGCGGCTGTGCGGATTAATCGGGCGGCTTGCTCGGTGATTATTCACTTTCGCGATCGCCCCTCGGCTGATCCCGTGCCACCGAAAATCCTAGATTTACTCGAAGGATGGTCGCGCCCTGCCCCCGAACCCACTCTAGAACAGGCTTCAGCGCTCATCGCCCAGCGCTCCGACCCGACATCGTCCCTACCAACCGCCCCACCTGCCCCGCAGCCAGATCGACCCACTAATTCAGCCGGGTCAGCCAATTCAACCAACTCAACCGACTTGACCCCTGAAGAGCAGCCGACCGCCGCTTCGCCAGAGCCGCTCACCCAGCGAGATTTGGCCGAACGGTTGGGGGTTTCCTCCCAGTGCATCACGCCTCGACGGCAGCAGCCGACCTTTAAGGACTGGAGCCAGGAACAAGATCCAGAGGGGGTCGCCTGGTGCTACGAGGCAGATTCCGGCACTTTTCGTCCGCTTTCAGAGCATCCGCTTTCAGAGACCAATCCGACCGCCAAGCCCAGCAACCCTGATTGACCAACGCAGCACCGAAAAGTGCTGAGTGAGAATCGACATGGCAACCCCGACGGCAAGCCCCACTAATCCCTGCACTATCCAGGTAGTTCACCAACTCCGAGGGCGGCTGCGGCTGCGGCTAGCGGCGCTGCGGTGGGCGGTCGATGGAGGAGCGGAGGTGCGATCGCAGCTTTCCCAATACCCCGGCGTTTCTCATGTCCGCGTCAACCCCTGGGCCCAGTCTGTGGTGATTGAGCATGAACCGGGGCTGGGGGTGACGGAGGTGTGCGATCGCCTGCGGGACTTCTTGCAGTCCTTTGCGCTGGATCAACCTGCGCCCAGAATCGCGGATCAATCTCTCTTTCCCGCCGCCGACCCTCTGGATTTAGAACTGTTGCAGCGGATGGCCCTGCCGACTCTGGGACTGACTTTAGCGCTACTCATCACGCCCCTAGAGTGGTCCCTGTCTCCTTGGCTGCTGGGCGGCGTGACCTTGGCTGCCGCTGTGCCGCTGCTAGACCGCACCCGCCAAAGCCTGATCCGGGGTCGCTTCGATGAAGAATTGCTCGAATCCACCTGGACCCTTTTTTATGGGTTCACGGGCGACTTTGTAGCTCCTAACCTGGATCTGGTGTTGGCGCAGGTGGCCGACGTGCTGAAAGAGGCGACTTCTGCTTCGACTGCGGTTCCAACGACCGATCTCATTCCCCCCATTGACCGGGTGCGGATTCAGCAGGAGAGACAACTCCAGGAGATTGCAATCGGGGAGCTGAAACCGGGCGATCGCGTCTTTCTGCAAGCGGGAGACACCAGCCCCGCCGACGGCCGCATTCTCGCCGGAGAAGCCTGGCTCGATCTCAGCACCCTGACTGGCGAACCCGCCCCCCTGCCCCGGAGCGCTGGCGAGCGGATTCTCTATGGTAGCACCCTCCTAGACGGAGAACTGGTCATAGAGGTGGAAGCACTGGGGACGGAAACCCAGTACGGTCAAGAACTGGAGCTAGCTGAGGCCGCTCCCTTCCAGCAAACAGAACTGAGTGACTATGCCAAAGCCGTTGGACAGACCCTAGTCCTTCCCACGCTCGCTATCTCTGTGGGCATCTATCTGCTCACTCAAAACCTGGAGCGAGCATTGGCGATCCTCCAGCTCGATTTGATCACGGGTATTCACCTGTCTACCCCCACCGCTATCCTGGCCATGATGAAGCGGGCGCAACGATTGCAAATTGACGTGCGCTCGGGTCGGGTATTTGAGACTCTGGCAGCGGCAGATACGGTTGTTTTTGCCCGCACGGGCACGCTGACCGAGTCCGATCTATCGGTCGTTGAAGTGCGTATTGCCCCTGGAACCGAATCTCTCCTGCCTAATTCAATCGCCGACCCAGTCCACGGCCTGCTGGCTTTAGCTGCGGCTGCCGAGCAGTGCGACCAAACCGAGTGGCAGCACCCTGTGGCCTGCGCCATCGTGGCAGAAGCCAATGCCCTCGGCTTAACGCTACCTCAGAGCGAAGCCTGCTACCCAAGACAAGGCCCTGGGCTGGGTGTCTCCGCTCAGATTGATGGGCAACGGGTGGTGGTGGGTAGCCGCAACTATCTGCAACAGGCAGGCGTGTTCTTTCCTGAAGAATTTGACGGGCCAGCAGGTAGCCAGGATGGACAACACCACGGCTACTGGTATGTCTATGCAGCGCAGGAGGGTCGCTTTCTGGGGCAGATTGTCTGCTGTGCCCAGGTGCGGCCAGAGGCCGAGGCGGCGATCGCCGGTCTGAAACAGCGGGGGATGACCGTGTACATGGTCACGGGCGGGGCCCCCCAACTGGCGGCGGCGATCGGTGCCCAAGTGGGGCTTTCCCCCGACTACATTCGCTCCGAACTCAGCCCCCAGGATAAAAAAGAGTTTGTCTGTCAACTGCAAGCCGCTGGCCACACGGTAATCTACGCAGGGGAAGGGATGGATGACTATCCCGCTCTGCGCTATGCCGATGTGGCCGTCAGCACCCATCATTCTTATTATCCTATTCAAGACATTGCTGACTTGACCTTGCCCCAGGGCCGTCTCACTGCTCTGGTGACTGCCTTTGAGCTAGCCGATGAGGCGATCGCTATTGTGAAGCAAAATATCGCCCTGATTACCCTACCCAACCTCACAGCTACCACCCTCGGCGTTCTGCTGCTGCTCGATCCGGTGCTGGTGGTAGCAATTAATAACACTGCCAACCTGCTGGCCCTGTTTAATGCCCTCCGCCCGTTTTGGACGGAGAACTAGGGGTAATCAGCAGTAGATTTCCGCCTGGAGATCTGGTCTAGGGCAACCCGTGAGCTTGGAGGGGTGCTTTCTGCATGATGTCCACACCCCGCCCAGTTGCGACAAGCCTCCCTCAGGTTTCAATGCCCAGCAGCACAGAAACCAGGTAAAAGTAAAGCAGTAGTCCCGTAAAGTCCTTGATGGTTGTAATGAACGGGTCGGCAGCCGGGCCGTGATCAAAGCCCAACCTGAGAAGCAGCCAGGGTAGCAGCGCCCCCAAAACGGCAGCTAACGTAATCACCGCAAAAAGGGACAGCCCAACGGCCAGCCCAAGCTGAGGCACGCCGTTAGGGGCACCCTGCCAGAAATAGGCGATCGCCCCCCCAACCGTCCCCAAGATTGCGCCCATGATTGCGCCAATGCGGAATTCCCGAAATAAGTAACTTCCGTAATGCCGAATATCGATATGGCTCCAGGCCAGCCCACGGGCAAACACCGTCGTAGATTGGGTTCCCACATTTCCGCCCATGTCCATTACCACCGGAATAAAAATTGCCACCACAACAACGGCTTCCAAAATTTCCTCGAAGTTTTGAATCACCCCCCCAACCACCATGCCGCCAATTAGCGTGATGATCAAACACAAAATCCGAAGCTGAACCGCATAGCGAATTGGCCCGCGAACCAACTTTTCACTCCAGGCCTGGTCACGGGTTAGCAGTCCCCCGACCCCTGCTTGGGCCAGGGCCGCGCTCGACGCTTCCTCTTCGATTACGTCAATTACATCGTCAAAGGTCAGATCGCCGACAAGCCGTCCCTCGCTGTCTAGCACTGGAATAGCAGGCAGGTCGTAATCTTTGAGCAAACGCGCCGCCTGCATTTCGGGCGAAGTAGCGCTGATGGCAATATCCCGTCCGTCCGCCAACTGCTCAATCAGCAGTTCTGGGTTGGCTTTGATCAGGCGCACGGTGCGGACAAAGCCTCGATAAACCCCCTGCTGGTCAATCATAAACACCAAATCCAGGTCATCATCTCCAAGCTGGGATTCTCGCACGGAGGCCAGAACTGCGCTAACTTTTGAACCTTCTCGCACGGCCAGATAGCGCAAGCTCATCCGCCGCCCAGCACTTCCTTCGGGATAGCCCAGCAGCAAATCGACTGCCTCACGGGAGGTGGGTCTGAGCTGGGTAAGGAGGCGCTTGGTGACCTTGGCAGGTAACTCTTCAAACAGACGAACCCGCTGTTCGGGTTCAAGGGCTTCTAAAATCGGCAAAATTTCCGGATCAGACATCTGCCGAATCAGGTCAGCCTGCCCATCGGGACTGAGCATTTCAAAAACGGCGATCGCCTTATCCTTATCCAGCAGCCGAAACGCTAGAACCCGCTGGGGTAGGTCAATCTCTAGCAGCGATCGCACTAGCTCCGGTACGCTCAGCTGATTAGCCGTTAGCTTAGCCGCACCCAACCCCTTCGGCTGGTTCAGTAGTTCTTTGAACGTGTTTTGCGTCATGATAAATCTCCCCTCGTTGACAGTTGAATCCGGTCTTGAATCATTCCTGGAATCACTTCTGGAATAGAAACATTCACTATTGGCGAATTCTAAACACCTGAAGACATTGACAACTCACCTGCTTCTCTTGCCATGCCAACCACAGCAAAGTCATCCGCAGACCGCAACATAGTAGACACTGCTGCCAGAGCCGTTGGACAAATGTGTTTTCTGTAGGTACAGGCAGATTTAAGCGCAGTAAGCGAATGGCATCGGCTGCTGCTGCACGTTCTGCATTCCGGGCCAGGGCTAGCAAAATCTCTTGACGAGCTTTCATAGGTTCACGGTTTGCCAGAGCGCGATAGAGAGAAAATGCCAGTCGCTTGCTGCGATAACGCTGCCTCAAGGCTCTGCCCAGTTGGATACGGAGTCGCGAGGATTGGGTCGCCATGCTGCCCTTTTTTAATCGCCATCCAGCGCGGAGGAAAGGCGATCGCCCGCAGTGTCCTTCAAGGGCAATCGAGTATCCAAAGCATCTTGCTCCAGCACTGGGCTTTGATCGCCATCAGCCACCAAAGACAGATAGGGCTGCAACTCGTCCCAAAGGTTCAGCAATTGCCGATAGAGATCCTGAGTTTGAAGTTTTCCCCCCGTATGCAGGCAAGCCAACAGGGACACCCGATGGGCAAAAGACTGGAGATGCGCGTTAAATTCCACGCTGAATGGGTCTTTGACACCCCGATAGCGGGCGATCGGGCCGGCAAATTGTTGGAGTTGCGTTTTTTTCATGATTGCCTCCTTTGTGTGGATGTGTCGCTTAGTTTGTTAGGAAATTTTCACCACAGAGGCACTGAGAACACAGAGCAATCCCTCAGTGCCCTCTGTGTCTCTGTGGTGAATCTGTATCTTGGTGGTCAAACAAATCAGACCGAAGGCAGCAGGCAAAGTTCACCGGGCTGTTCATCCGGGACAGCCTTGCGAGTAGCAGAACGCTTTATCCAGCCATCGATCCAGCGACCAAACAGCACCTTGAGAAACTGCCCGCACACAATTGCCAGCACATCATCAACGTGATCGAGAACGAATTCAAACAGCACGAACATTGGACTCACCTCCCGGATCAAGTAAATTAGCTAGGTTCAAATGACGTTCAGACTTTTGAGAAAAACTGCTGGACACCTTCTGCCACGGCCTGTTCGTAGGCAGCCATCAATACGTGCCCCAGCGCGATCGCCAACACCTCGGTCAGGCAGATACCCATCAGTGCTGCAGAACGGACTGCTTGAGCATGAGGCTCAGCGTCTGTTCAGGCCTTGCAGCCTAGCCAATGGGAAAACTACACAAGCTTTGCATCGTTCATCTCCTTTATCAGTACAATCGCCGTGCCCAGTGGCGATCAGGAGATGAACCTAGGACTCTAAGCTAGAGTCACCTTGGGCAGATTCACCAAACTAATCGCCCCCAGACCACGCGCAGGGTGAGGGTCAGCGTCTTTGTCAGACAGAGTGGTTTCCTGAAGTGTTGCAAAAAAGCAACTACTGCCAGAAGCCTCCATTGAAGGTCTCCTTAAAAAATGAAAGAATTGTGATTCAATACCTGAGTTGCGATGTTCTCATCGCCATTTGCAACTATGGCTTTGAAAATCTTTTTGTGTCAACCAATAATGTCAGCTAATTTGGACGAGATTAGAAGTTCTCAATTTGAGAGAGAAGCAATTGAGGCATTAGGTTATTCATTGGAAATGCCATCGGAACAGCGCAGCTTCTAACACCTCATTGAATCAAAGGATCGGAAGGATATTTAGCTGCCGTTCGTAAATCGAAGTAAATTAGCTCCCAATTCCTGTGGGCTGACTGCTAACTCTGAACCAACTCACCCCGCAGCACGGTCACTGCTTGCCCACCCAAAAACACCCGATCGCCCGCCAGCCGAGCCTTCACCACGCCACCCCGTGCCGAAGCCTGATAGGCAAGAAACGTATCCTTACTCAGGCGATCGCCCCAGTAGGGAGCTAGGGCGCAGTGGGCGGAACCCGTCACCGGGTCTTCATCCACACCAGAGCCGGGGGCAAAAAAGCGTGAGATAAAGTCATACTCGGAGTCTACTTCGGCGCGACTTGTGACGATTACGCCGCGCACGGGCAATGTCCGCAGGCGAGTAAAATCCGGCGCAAGCTGACGCACAATCTCTAGAGAGGCGACCTCGACTAGATAATCAAACTGGTTTTTGCTCACGGCGATCGCCTGTGTTCCTGGTTCTAAGCCCAGCGCATCCAGCAGACCCGCTGGTGGGTCGATGGGGGTACACCGCGTTGCCGGAAAATCTAGCTCAATCCAGTCGCCCTGCTGAGTGGCAGTGAGCCGACCGCTGAGGGTGTAAAATCGGGCGATCGCCCCCGGTGCCAAATGCCCCTCGCTCCACAGCACATGGGCGCTGGCCAGTGTGGCATGACCGCACAGCGCCACTTCCACCGCAGGCGTAAACCAGCGCAGCCGATAGCCATCTGTCTCTGGCAGCAAAAATGCCGTTTCCGACAGGTTCATCTCGCGGGCCACCGCCTGCATCCACTCGTCTGAGTGGGGCGCAGACAACACACACACCGCAGCCGGATTTCCGGCAAAGGGCACCGAGGTAAAAGCATCGACCTGGATGATAGACAGTCCCATACAAACGTCCCCCGCAAAAGGTTAGTCAATTGGCGGCAGTTAGCGAGTAAGATTATGCAGTGTGATTCGCAGTGCCATGTTTCACATTTTCACTAGATTAGGGTTACTGTGTTACTTTTCACAGCGCTATTTTGAATCGCTTAGAATTGCCGCTATCATCCTACCGGAGTTTGCTGAAACATAGACCGTCGTGCGATCGTCAGAGAAACCGCGAGAGCAATCGCGATCGTCCACGCGACATTCATCACAGCCGCTATGCAGTTTTATCCTCATGCTTCACATTCCAAGCGCCCGTCACCGCTTCACCGCTGGGGCATGCGCCTGCTGCTCGGTCTCAGCGTTGCGCTGGCTTCACTGGCCACCGCCAATCCTGCTCATGCAGCCAGGCGCGTCGTCTTGATCTTTGACCAAACCCGGGTGCGGGTGCCCATTTCTGTTCTGGAAATCTATGCTCGCACGGGGATTGCCACTGACCAACTCAGCGAGTTTTTGGGGGTCAGTCCCGAAGTGCAAACCCAGGCCCGCCGAGCGCTGACCCATGAAGTGGAAGTGAGCGATCGCCTGTTTCGCCAAGCCCTACGGGGCAGAACGGGTGAGTTTGTGCTGTCGCGATTGGAGCAGGTCTTGAGAACCGAAAGCCGCAGCCGTCGCAGCTCGTCCCAGCCCCTACGAGACGCGCTCATCGCCTCCTATCAAGACGACAACCGGATTTCTCTGCTAGAAGTCTTGAAAAAGTACCCCGAAGACGAGGTGCAAGTAGACGTGCGCGGCTTACAGCAGACCTACAACGAGGTAGCCTCTCTGGTCGAGCGGTTTGGGCCATTTTTTGATCTGATTCGAGGCAGCGTGCAAAATCAGATTTGTGACTGTGATGCGGCCGCAGACCCTGCCCCCGTTGGTCGGCAAGCTGCTAGAAGGCTACCACGCCTAGGTCAGTAGCGTTTGACAAACTTTAGGAGCGTTGGATGATGGCTTGGATGTCACGCCTGGATCGGGTGCGGGGGTCGAATGCAGTTCAGAGGGCTTTTGCAGGTTTTGCCCTGATGCTGGGAGTGGGCGTACTTGGGGCTACTGCGCCCGCTAGCGCTGCTGAGTCTGTAGTGGTTAACTTTGGCCCACTCAGCCGTTCGTTTTCCATTACAGAGTTTCAGACGCTTGCAGAAACGGGGCAGCCGTCTCGCAAGCTGCGCTGGTATCTGAATACGGCGGGTGTGAAGCCGTCTACTGTGCAATCGCTCCTCACTCAGGACGTGCCCTTGCCGCTGGAGTTTGCTGATCAAATCCTGAACTCGCTGCCGGGTGAGTTTGGGCTATATCAGTTGGGGCAAATCATCAGTCCCAACAGCCAGGAGGCCAGCCTGCAAGCGATGCGGGCAGCAGTGGTGCTGTCGGCGGCGGATGATAACCGAGTTTCGATGTTGGAAATTTTGGAAAACTACCCTACGCAGGAGCTGCATATCGACGGGCTAGGGCTGATGCGGACGGCGCGGGATGTGCAAAACCTGATGTCGGGTTCCGGCGGAACGATTGAGGGCATTGCGAGGGGCTTAGAAGAGTGGCTACCGGGGCTGTTTTGCGACTGTGAGCGAAATGCAGCAGGTGGCGGTGGCAACTATCCGCGCGGCGTAGGTGGTTCGGCGATGATGAATTGCAATTAGCGTTGATTAGCATTAATTAGCTGCTGCTGACGCTTAGCGAGATGCGATCGCCCCCAGTATCCCGCAAAAGTTCCAGCACGTTGGCTACGTCGTTATAAGTCAGACTCCTGTCGGCTTTGAGGATCACAATGCCTGTGGGATTTTTTACCAAAAAATCTTGAACGCTAGTAATCACTTGAGCTTCAGGGGCAGGCACATTATTCATCACGATCTGCCGCTGAGCATTGAGTCCGACAATCAGGGTTGGCACTTTTTTGCCACTGTCTGACAGAGCTGGATCGCGCCCGCCTTGAGCTTCGGGTGGGGCAATGTTCATCACCTGCTGCCCAGTTAGCGTCATAGAAATGATGATGAAAAACGTCAGGACGCTCATCAGCACGTCCATCATTGGCACCAGATCAACTTCTGGCAGTTGGTTTTGCTGACTTCTAAACTTCACCAGCCCCTCCCTTTTCAATCCAAGTCTCCTAAGGACTCGGTGGATCAATCGACAGCGAAATGCGATCGCCCCCAACTTGCTTCATCTCCGCCAGGGTTTGCACGACCTGCTCGTAGGGCAAGCGGCGATCGGCTTGTAAAATCACGAATCCCTTAGGGTTTGCCCGCAAGTAGACCTGCACGGGCCCCTGCCACTGGTTTCCAGGGACAGGTTCACCCTCGATGAGTAACTGTCGCTGAGCCGTCAGCGTGACTAGCATTGGCTCTGGCGGCTCCTCTGGCTCGGTGGGTTGCGGCGTGTTGTCTCCGGGCGGCAGGATGATGGAAACGCCCTGCTCTTCGGAAAGCAGCATGGTAATCATGACGAAAAACGCCAGGATGCCCATCATCACGTTGAGCATGGGCGTGAGGTTGATGGGTGGTGGTGTGCCGTAGGAGCGCTGTTTGAACCGCATAGTTGCCCTCGCTGCCCTGTCCTAGCGTCGCTCAATGCCAAGGGGGTTGCGACCGCTAGGGGCGATCGCCTCCAGTGCCTCCTCATCTTCCAGTTCTGACTCATCCCAAAACTGGCGATAGATTAGCTCTAGCTCACTGCCCGCCGCCGAGAAATAGTCCATTTGGCGTGCTTGCAGCGACACCAGCAGCCGAAACACCAGCAGCGCCATAATTGCAACCACCATCCCCGCCGCCGTCGTAATCAGCGCTTCCCCAATCCCCGCCGCTGCACGGGTCGCCTGAGCCGAGGTGCCTTCGCCGCCGCCCCCGCCGATGTTCAGGTTGTTAAACGTGTTGATCAGTCCTGTTACTGTGCCCAACAGACCCAGCAGTGGCGACACGGCAATTGTTGTTTCCAGCAGCTTGTCGCCTTTCCGCATTTCGGCAAACTCGCGATCGCCCGCCGCCTCCATTGCCAGCCGAAAGGTTTCGGGTGAGGGCTGCCGCAGCCGCAGCGGAGCTAGTAGAAAGCGCCCAATCGGAACATCCTGAGATTGCTCGGCGATCGCCTCGGCTTCAGATAAATCGTGGCGGGCGGCTTCTAGCACATCCTGCACCACCTGATTTTCCTGCGTCAGCAGCCGATACCAATACCAGGCTCGCTCCAGCCCACAGGCAACCGTCGCCACCGAAAATCCCACAATCGGGATCATCACGGGGCCACCTTTCATTACCAAGTCAATCAGCGCTGCCATCTCACTTGCCTTCAGGTCAGATTTATCCCGCTCTCTGTCAGAATACTCGAACTCTCCAGATCCCCTGGTTAAGGGAACCTACATGACTCATTATCAAATGGTTAAGTGGTCGCTAGACACAGAATAAAAACAAAAAAAGAGGGAGTCACCTCCCTCCTAGCCATTCGCTTCGATCGCATCACCCAGGTATGATCGAGGGCGATCGCCCCTGGATGAAACTTGTCAGCCGCCGCTACTTCATCGCAGCCGCCAAATCTTTCGCTTCTGTGCCCACGATCATCGGCGCAGCAAAGGGCACCTTCAGATCCAGCCAGGGCTGCTGGGCCACCATCGGTAACACCTGCCGCGCCTGGGAGACAACTGCCACCGTTTTTGCGTCGTAGGTCTGGGTCGCCAGCTTGGGATACACGCCAATCCCGATAATCGGCACCAACAGGCACAGCGCGATAAACGCTTCTCTAGGCTTCGCATCCGTCAGCATAATCCCAGCCAAGTCCTTGCTTTCAGCGCCATAAAACACAGCCCGCAGCATCGACAGCAGGTAAATCGGCGACAAAATCACGCCCACCGCCGCCAGCATCACAATCACGGCCTTAAAGGCAGGGCTGTAGGCTTCGCTGCTGGAGAATCCCAGGAAAATTGTCAGTTCGCCCACAAAGCCGCTCATGCCTGGCAGCGCCAGCGAGGCCATCGAACCAGCCGTGAACAGCGCGAAGGTCGTCGGCATCTGCTTGGCCATACCACCCAGCTTGTCCATCATTAGCGTATGCGTCCGCTCATAGGTCACACCCGACAGGAAGAACAGCGCCGCCGCGATCAGCCCGTGCGACACCATTTGCAGCAGTGCGCCGCTCATACCCAGGTCAGTAAAGGCGGCAATCCCAATCAGCACAAATCCCATGTGGGCGATCGAAGAATATGCCATCCGCCGCTTCAGGTTGTTCTGAGCAAACGCCGTCAGTGAGGCATAGATAATGTTGACCACACCCAGCACCGCCAAAATCGGCGCAAAGTAGGCATGGGCATTGGGCAACATTTCGATATTGAAGCGGATCAGCGCGTAGCCTGCCATCTTTAGCAGCACGCCAGCCAGCACCATCGATACGGGTGCTGGCGCTTCGCTGTGGGCATCCCGGCAGCCAAGTATGCAGCGGGGAAGATCGGCAGCTTCATGCCAAAGGCTACCAGCAGCGCCCCGTACATGAGCAGCTCAAAGCTCAGAGAGTAATCCTTTAGACCCAACTCCGCTAGGTTGAAGGTAAAGTCACCGCCGTAGAAAGCCATCGCCAGGGCTGCAACCAGAATGAAGATCGAGCCGGCCGCCGTGTAGAGAATGAACTTTGTGGCGGCGTACATCCGTCGCGGGCCGCCCCAGTTGGCGATCAGCAGGTAGACAGGCACTAACTCCAGTTCCCACATGAAGAAGAACAGCAGGGCATCTTGAGCAGTGAACACGCCGATCTGAGCGCTATACATCACCAGCATCAGCACATAGAACAGGCGCGGCTTGTCCTTGATTTGCCAGGAGGCAAGGATCGCCAGCGTGGTCACCAGTCCCGACAGCAGCACCAGCGGCATCGACAGCCCATCGACCGCAAGTGACCAGTGCAGCCCGATCTGGGGAATCCAGTTGTAATCTTCGACCAGTTGATAAGCAGAGTTCTGGAGGTCGTAGTGCTTCCAGAAGGCGTAGATCATCAGCGAAAACTCAGCTAATCCAACGCTGAGAGAGTACCAGCGGACGGTCTTGCCGGACTTGTTGGGTAGGAGCGGAATCGGCAAGGACGCGACCAGCGGAAACAGGATAAGAGCGGTCAGCCAAGGAAATTGAGTACTCATCATGGGAGCTTACCCAAAGACTGCGGTATGAAGGGATTTCGAGCTACAGGAAGGGATTTAAAGAGTCCGGCGTGAACCAGTCGTAGCCCGCGCTTAGCCTGTGAAATGGGATGCCCAATTCTGAAGTGAGAGGCAGAGAAGGGCAGCCATCCGTTTAACCCAGCTTTTGGGGATTATGAATGACCATCCTCTTGGGGCGTGCAGCTTACGACTCTTCGTGGCTCCAGTCACCTTCTCCTCTACAGACCAAGCTGATATCATGAGGTCGATATTGAAGTTGCTAAGAATTTATGCCTACCTATCTAGGATAGCCCAAGATTGTTAAGTTTGGTAAATATTCACCCTTGTTTGTAACGAAATCTGGACTTTTGCACGGTTTTGCATGGAAACCAGACCTGCTCTAGCGTGAGTTTGCTTGATTGCTAACGAGTCCACTCAATATGATGGCGCGGCTTTGCAGTTTGTAACGAAATCTTTACAGTTTCGGGACAATTTTCCCACTGCTGACCCCCTTGGGTTGGCCCGTTTAGTTGATTCGCGCTGTTCAGGATGGTGAAACTTGGACTGGAATCCTGCTTTGAGGGCTATCGGCAGCTTCTAGCACTTTTGCGGGCTTGATGCTCTGGCTCGCTTCTGTCCCCGGAATTTTATCCTTCACCTGCTTATGGCGACGTTCCGAAATTTTCTCCGATCGCTAACGCGACGAACGGCTAAGAACCTCAGCGATGAAAGCTTTTTGGGCTTTCTGAAGGGGTTTGAGGTGCTAATTGCCAAGCTGCTATCGCTGGCGATGATTGTGGTGCTGGTGGTGGCGATCGCCGACTTGGCCCGATTCCTGGCAACGGAGCTATCGAATCCGCCCTACGGCTTCTTTACCACGACGCTGATCGAGATTTTTGGGCTGTTTCTGAATGTGCTGATTGCGCTGGAGGTGCTGGAAAACATCACCGCCTACCTGGAAAAGCAGACGGCGCGGGTTCAGTTGGAGCTGGTAATCGTCACCTCGCTAACTGCGGTGGCGAGGAAAATCATTATTTTTGATTCCAAGCAGGCCGGCGGGCTAGACCTCATCGGTCTGGGGGCAGCCATTTTTGCGCTGGCGATTAGCTATCTGATCGTGCGATCTGGCAACCATACGGGCGAACGCTAGCGGCAGATCGCAGCAATTTATAGAGACCCGTCTCGATTCGCATTATAGAGACCCGTCTCGATTCGCAATTTTGGATTTTCGATTTTGGATTGCCCGAATTTGGGGCTAATCCAGCTTGAGCGCGTTGACGGGCACGTCTTCCCAGGTGTCTACGGTGCGGATGCGGGCGATCCAGCCGGAGGCTTTTTGCTCTGGCGTGAGGTTGCTTTCAAAAGAGCTGTGACATTCTTGCGCCTGGGTTTGGTCGCAGCAGGCGATGCAGGTGTAGACCAGACCGGAGGGATCGATTTGCTCGTTGACCCAAATTGTTTTCGCCATGATGGAACCCTCTGTGTTGAATGCAGGATTGAGCGAAGGGGAGATATAGATATTAAAGAGGAAACGAGGGAGATTGGCCCAGGTTGGCGAGTTGGGCGATCGCCCCGCCTGTAACCCGGCAGGTGCGCCAGTCCGGCAGGATCTTGGCTCCCATGCGCTCATAAAAGGCGATCGCGGGTTCGTTCCAGTCCAGCACGTTCCATTCCAGCCGCCCACAGTCCCGCTCTAGGGCCAGTTTTGCCAGAGTAGACAGGAGCGCTTTGCCAATGCCCTGACCGCGATGCTCAGGTCGCACGAACAGATCTTCCAGATAAATTCCGGGCTGGGTCAGAAATGTGGAGTAATTGCTGAAAAACAGCGCAAAGCCGACGGTTTGCTGATTGACCTCCGCCAGCAGCGCTTCCACAAGCGGGCGGTCACCGCCTAGATGCTCAGCCAGCAGGTCTACGTTGCCGACCACCTCATGGGTCAGCTTTTCGTATTCTGCCAGCGCCAGAATGAGTTCAAACACAGCGGGCGCATCGGCGGGCGTGGCGAGGCGGATGTTGAACATTACCGGAGCCATCCCTTCAGCCGGGCCGCTACTTGGGGACGACGCAGTTTCCGCATGGCTTTGGTCTGAATCTGGCGGACGCGCTCCCGCGACAGGTCAAACAAGATGCCGACTTCTTCCAGGGTGTGGGTTTCGCCCGTCAGCAGTCCATAGCGTAGGGAGATGATTTCCCTCTCGCGCTCGGACAGCACATCCGACAGCACCGTGTAGATTTCCTGACGCAGCATGGTTTCGTTCATCTTGGCTTCGGGCGACTGGGTGCTGCTGTCTTCGAGGAGCTCCATCAGCTCAGTGTCTTCGCCCTTGCCGACGCGGTGGTTGAGGGAGAGCGATCGCCGTCGGACTTGCTGCAAGTTGCGGAGCTGATCGACGGGAATATCCAGCGCGGCGGCTAGCTCGGCTTCGGTGGGGTTGCGGTTGAGGTCGCGACGCAGCTCTCGGTGCGCTTTTTTCAGCTTGTTCAGCTTTTCGACGATGTGAATGGGCAGGCGAATCGTGCGGGCATCGTTGGCGATGGTGCGGGTGATGCCCTGGCGAATCCACCAGTAGGCGTAGGTCGAGAATTTGTAGCCCTTGTCGGGGTCAAACTTTTCGGTGGCGCGGTTTAGCCCCAGTGCGCCTTCCTGAATCAGATCCAGGAACGGCACACCGCGATTCAGGTAGCGCTTGGCAATAGAGACGACGAGCCGCAGGTTAGAGCGAATCATCTTGCGCTTGGCGGTGCGGCTGCGGTGCATCCGATGGTCGAGCTGGCGATCGCTCAGGCCGAACTCCTGGGCCACTTCGGACTTGGTGGGGGTGCGCTGGAGCGAGGTCTTGAGGCGATCGCGCACCGCTTCCACTTCAGCAAGGAACTTCACCTGGCGGGCCAGCTCGATTTCTTCGCTAGGCTTCAGCAGCGGATAGCGAGCCATTTCTTTAAAGAATGCGCCCACCGCATCGTCAGAGTTGGTCTTCCGGTATCCAGGCGCGTAGACCGCTGTTAATTCTTCATCAAATTCTCGATGTACGTCCGGTTCAAATATATCTTCATCATCCGTGGCCAGATCATCGCCGCTCTCATCTTCTGACGATTCGATATCAGAAAACTCACTCAGAAAGGCTGCGTCTAGATCGGACTCAGGCGTAATGTCTAAATCCGTCTCTTGATCGGTAGCATCTTCCTCATCGGGTGCAGACACCTCCAGCAGCTTTGACAGGATTTCTCCATCCAAGCGTCCAGCCGTTTCCGGACGAGAGACGTTGATCAGAAAATTGCTGGGCTGATCGTCTTCTCGGCGATCGCCCGTCTGCGATTCGCGAGCCGGAACTCGAATCTCGATCGGACTGAACCCACCCATGTCTCGACAGGTTTCCAGTTCTATGACGCGAGTTAATCCCATCGCGACACTGTCGATCGTCTGCTTAGAATTTGGGTCAAATAGCGCTGCCATAGAGGGATTCATCCTAACGACTTGAGTGATTGGGTGGTTTTTGGGGTGCGGGTTCTCAAATGAGCGTTGTGTTTCCTGGGGGAGTTCAACAGAATCTAGCTTCACACGAGGAGTGATTGTGCTGAAAAGTCTGTATTCTAACCATTCCAAGGTCTTCTTTCAGGTCTGGTCTGGTCAACGCGGGGGAGCTGAGCGGCGCGATTATTTTGGTTAGATTGACCTCTAGATCGAGTCCCCCATCGGAGGTATTGATCGCGAAAAATCTAGCGGTTCACCCTGCCCTGAATCAGAGAAAAGACTTCACGAGCGGCCGTTCTGAGAAGCCGCTCTCTAACCTTTAGATCCCTCAATCGAAAAATTAGGAGAGATCATTTCGATAATGTTGATCTAAAACTTGGGATTTGTCCAGGTTTATATCCTAAGTTCCTGTCAATTTGCAAGACATTTTTAACATTTCACTTCCAACTTGTCCACTAAAAGCTAACTCAAGGAGGCTTTTGGTTTCGGCTGGGCAATCGAATCTCTAACTGTCGGCGATCGCCAGGCCTTTCAGGGCGATCGTTTGAGCAAATTTAGGGTCGATCATCGCTCCTCTGAGCAACAAATCTGAGCGCAGATCATCAACTCCGAGTGAGGTGTCTGGCACTCATTATTTTGTTACAAATCAAATCGATCAAAGCGCTTATTGATCTAAAACCGATCTAGATCGATCTAGATCTGCCCAGATCGATCTAGATCGATCTGGGCAGATCTAAGCCATGTTTTTATCCAGAATTTCCAGATTTTTTCCAGAAAAAGGCGGAATTTCAAGACTTAAAAACTCGGTTTTCATGGACTGGGTGGACTCGCAAGCGATAGAATCTGCCCCAAAGTGACAGCTGTAGTGGGCGAAGGCGGCTCCTCTCGGTTTTAGGTAGACCTGGCAAATAGAGGCTCTATAGTGAGAAAAGCATTTGAACACAGCGTCTATTCCCCTGGTCAGACCCCGCCGCATTTCCGGTTTCCATGCTTCCAACGTTTGCAAATCCTCTAGAGTCGCTCGACCCGCGACAGGCAGCCCCTAGTGTGGCGGAAGGAAGGGCTGCCTATCGACCGGCGGAGGGTGATGCCCGCTGGGTCGAGGCGCTGGTCGATTGTCCGGGGGCGCAGGAACTCTATACCTATCGACTGCCGCCAGGGATAGCGGTTGCGCCTGGAGATATTTTGAGCGTGCCCTTTGGCGGGCGGCAACTGGGGGCGATCGCCATTCGCCTGGTAACTGAGCTTCCGGCCAGCTTAGACGCAGCAGCAATTCGGCCGATAGAAGAGGTCGTCTGCCGCAGCTTTTTTCCAGCGGGGTATTGGGAACTGCTGCAACGAGTCGCGCAGTACTACTGCACGCCGCTGATTCAGGTGGTGCGGACGGCGCTGCCGCCAGGTCTGCTGGGGCGATCGCAGCGTCGGATTCGTTTGAATCGGGCCGCGCTGCCGGAGGCGCCTAACTGTTTTCATCCCGCAGCGCAGCAGCTTTTAAGCAAGCTCCAGGCTCAGAAATCGGGCGACTATACCTGGCAGTTTTTGCAGCGGCAGGTGAAGGGGGCGCGGGCTGGGCTGCAAGAACTGCTGGCGCGGGGCTGGGTGGAGAGCTATCTAGAGCCGCCTGCGCCCGTGCGTCCTAAACTGCGGCAGGCAGTAACGCTGGTGCATCCAGATGGCGCAGACCTCAGCCCCCGCCAGCGAGAGGTGGTGGAGGTGCTGAAGCGCAGCAGCGGCGAGCTGTGGCTCCAAGACCTGCTGCAACGCTGCCAGGTTAGTTCCTCGGTGGTTAAGGGGCTGGCTCAAAAAGGGTGGGTGGAAATCCAGCCGCGAGAGGTGCTGAGGGCGGAAGCGGGCGGGGCAGTCGCGGGGGTTGGCGCAGGCCCCGCAGAACTGACCCCAGACCAAGCAAAGGTACTGGCGGCTATCACGGCACTCCAGCAGTTTCAGCCCGTCTTGCTGCATGGTGTCACCGGGTCGGGCAAGACGGAAGTCTATGCGAGGGCGATCGCCCCAGTGCTGGCCCGCAGCCAGTCTGCCCTAGTGCTGGTGCCCGAAATTGGGCTAACGCCTCAACTGACGGATCGCTTTCGGGCGCGGTTTGGCGAAGCCGTGCGAGTCTATCACAGCGCCCTGTCCGACGGCGAACGCTACGACACTTGGCGACAAATGCTCAGCGGTGAGCCGCAAATCGTCATCGGCACGCGCTCTGCTGTCTTTGCGCCGCTGCCCCACTTGGGGCTGATCGTCCTCGACGAAGAACACGACTCCACCTTCAAGCAAGACCAGCCCGCTCCTTGCTATCATGCCCGCACGGTCGCCCAGTGGCGGGCCCAGCAGGTCAACTGCCCTCTGCTCCTCGGCTCTGCCACCCCCGCCCTCGACACCTGGGCCGCCCGCGCTTCCATTCCCTCTCCCACTGCCCTGCTCACCCTCTCGCTTCCCCAGCGCATCCACGCCCGTCCGATGCCTCCCATCGAGGTGGTAGACATGCGCCGCGAGCTTCAGCAGGGCAACCGATCGATCTTTAGCCGATCGCTCCAAGAGGCGCTCATAGAACTGCGATCGCAGCGACGACAGGGCATTTTATTCATCCATCGGCGGGGGCACAGCACCTTTGTCTCCTGCCGGAGTTGCGGCCACGTCATGACCTGCCCCCACTGCGACATCTCGCTGACCTATCACCAGGTGCAGGCAGAAGGCTATGAATCGTTGCGATGCCACTATTGCGGCTATGGGCAAACCCACCCCGATCGCTGCCCGGCGTGCGAATCGCCCTACCTGAAACACTTTGGCAGCGGCTCTCAGCGCGTCGTACAGGAACTCGCCCGCGAACTGCCCGACCTGCGCTGCCTGCGGTTTGACAGCGACACCACCCGCGCCAAAGGCAGCCATCGGGCCCTCCTCACCCGCTTTGCTCAAGGCGAGGCGGATTTGCTAGTGGGGACGCAAATGCTGACCAAAGGCATCGATCTGCCCCAGGTGACGCTGGTGGGTGTGGTGGCGGCAGACGGGCTGCTGCACCTGGCAGACTACCGCGCCAGCGAGCGGGCGTTTCAAATGCTGCTTCAGGTGGCGGGGCGGGCAGGGCGTGGCCGCGAACCGGGGCGGGTGATCGTGCAGACCTACTCGCCAGAGCATCCGGTGATTCAGGCCGTGCAGGGACAGCAGTACGAACCCTTTGCCGAGCAAGAGCTGGCCCACCGCCAGAGCTTGGGCTATCCGCCCTATCGGTCACTGGTGTTGCTGCGGCTTAGCGGTCTGGATAATGCCGCCGTCAAGCGCACCGCAGAAACCCTGGCGGCGCAACTCGCTCGGCAGATTCCCCAGGCGGAATTGCTGGGGCCGGCCCCAGCGGCGATCGCCCGCGTGGCCAACCGCTACCGCTGGCAGATTTTGCTGAAAGCCGACACCTTTTCGGATGCAGAGCGGGAAATGCTCAAAGCGCTGCGATCGCACGTCCCGACGAGTGTCAGCTTGACGATTGATGTCGATCCGCTGAATTTGATGTGATCGGGCTGGAGCGGTGGGGCGATCGCTACCTGCCATCTCCCGGCGATCCCCAGCTATCCTCAGCTCTCTCCCACGATCATCCCGGTCACTCTGCCTTTCGTCGCTTTGCCGCAGCCCGCTTCCGCCGCATATTGGCCGCAATCAGGGAGCGATCGACCGGAAAGCCTGCGACGGGAATCACCTGATACTGGCGCTCCTCTTCCAGCTTTTTGAGTTCGGTGTAATCGACCCAGTGAATGCAGTCCACCGGGCAGGTGTCGATTGCTTCCTGGATGACCTCCTCCAGGTCGCCGTCTTGGCGGATAACGCGCGATCGCCCATAGTCTGGCTCGATGAAAAACGTATTGCGGGCAACGTGAGCGCAGTGCTTGCAGCCGATGCAGGTCACTTCATCCACATAGACCCCTTTCTGGCGCACCTCGCCGCCTAGTTCTGGCTCGAAGCCAGTGCGCTCAGACGAGTCGCGCCAGTCGCCGCCCAGTTCTGGCTCCAGTCCAGTCGGTTCTGCCGAATCCCACGGCGGATTTGAGGAAGAGAATTCGTCCATATACCTCGGTTCGGTCAGCGCAATAGGGCGATCGCCCCAATCGGGCCTAACCTGCTTTTCTATGAAACTGCACTTCAAAATACTTCAAAGGGCACGAAGATACGCAAAAGGCACGAAGATAAGCAAAAGGTCAGCGCTCTGGCTGACCCCTCATAGTCCTGCGAATCGCTCGAAAACCTAGGCGCTCCAGCGCTGCACTACCAGCCGGATCGAGCCGTCGGACTGGCGCTGCTCTTCGGCTACCTGGAAGCCTTGGCGGGTCGTTTCCTTGACCACCGTGTGATAGGCGTAGCGCTGGGTCACGCGGCGCAGAAAGCCATCGACCGACAAGGGCTGCTGCCAATATTGCAGGTCAGACACCAGTGCATATTCCTGACCATTCCAACTAAAGCCGACATCGTAGCCGTTGTCTTGCTCGATGACGACTTCTGCCTCGTGGGTTTGTCCGCGATAGCCGCGCACAGGCTGGGGGCCAGCCTTCCATTCCACGCCCAAATCGGTCAGGGCTTGCTGGAGGGAGGTTAAATCGCGGATCTGAGTTTTGATTTGGCTAAAGTGTGACATGAGTTTTCTAACTAAACCAAAGAATAAAAGGAGGGGAGCGACAGTAATGAAACTCTCAAGGATCAGCAGGTTTGGATGAAAAATTCAGCCTACCACTCGCTGAAGGCTGACTGAGATTGGGTCGGAGAGACTGTATTCGGCTGTGCAAAAAACTCAGAAGTTGGCTCTTGGCTCAGCACCTGTCCTAACTGCGCTTCAATCGCAGCAGTGACCTCGGCGCAGGAAGCACCGACAATGCCAGTGACTTTTTTCCTGCACGCGACCATCGGGGGTAGATGATGAATTCTAGCGTTTCCATACGTTCAGCGAATCCTAAATCGAACGAACGTTTGAGCCAAATTAAGCCAAAGTCTGTATCCACCCCACAACGCCTGCCTCAAAATTGCCTTGCTGCTCCGCAAGCCCAACGAAGCCAACGGACTTTTGGAAAACACAACGCTTCCTAAAGGCTCAGACCCTCAACATTTCCTGAAATCCAAATCCGGCAATTTGCTCAAAAGCTGGGTCAAGTCCAAAGAAATGTATCGAGTCAATTGGAGATAAACCGTAACTAAACGTTGTAGAAGGGATAGTAATGACTCTTGTTGTTAGTGTCCCTTAACTTCAAGATGCCGTCAAGAATCCGAGGGGCGATCGCCCGTGATTCCATCTGAAGATTTCCTAATGATTGCAATAGAGGAAAGGGCACTCCCCATTGCTATGACCAGAAACAGCCGGTTTGTCTGATTCAGCGGGTTTGATCAGCCCAGGGTGTGAGGCGGCGCGAGATTGCCCGCAGCGTGTAGTCCAGCAGTAGCCCGATGCCGCCGATGATGGCAATGCAAAACAGCACCTTGTCGGTTTGTAGAAACCGCTGCGACTGCACGATGCGAAAGCCCAGCCCGCTCTGCGCTGCTACCAATTCTGCAATCACCAGATAGTTCCACGCGCCGGAAATATTCACCCGTAGCGTATCCAGCACGCTGGGAAAGACCGCAGGCATGATCACCCTAAACAGCACGTCGCGCCGCTTGGCCCCCAGCGTATAGGCAACGTGGATCATCTCGTTGGGGATAAATTTCACCGCATCCGCTACCATGATGGCGTTGTACAGCACCACGCCCAGAAAAATAATCAGCACCTTCGACCATTCCCCCAGCCCTACCCAAATCACAATCAGCGGCACAAAGGCAACCACAGGCATGTAGCGCACCGTGCCCACCAGCGGTGCAAACAGACTCTCCATGCTGTCAAACGTGCCCATGAGAATGCCCATCGGCACGCCCACCAGCGCCGCCAGCAAAAAGCCCCCCAGCACCCGACCGCAGCTTGCCAGCACATCGCGCAGCAGCCCATCCTGCAATAGCCCAATGCCCGCCTGAACGACAGCCGTCGGCGTGGGCAAAAATATCGGTCGCACCCAGCCGCCATAGCTGGCGATCGCCCACAGCAGCAGCGGCACCCCCAGCGCCAGCCCAATCAGCAGCAGCGCTAGCCGTTTGGGAAAGTCCTGACGAATGCCCCAGAAGACGGAGGGCTGGAGGTATTGTTTGGGCGCGGGCGCGAATGGGGGATCGGGGAGCGCGGTCATAGAGAATGGGGGGTTTGGGATTTTGGGTTTGGGATTTTGGGTTTGGGATTTTGGGTTTTGGGACTGTCGCTCCCGCAGCCTAAGCCTTTAGCCTGACACCTAAAGTACCAAACGGGGCGGGGGCGGAGGCTATACTTTGGGCAATTCTCCTTGTGCTGAAGCCTTTGGCGATCGCCCTCCATGCCTGATTTTGCTGCTGAATCCGCTGCGTTGCCCAAGCTCGAAGTGTGCCAGGTGTCCAAGTCCTATCGGGTACAGGGCAAGCTGCTTCAGGTCTTAGACGAGATTAACCTGGAGATCTTTCCGCGTGAATTTGTCTGTCTGGTGGGGGCTTCGGGCTGCGGCAAGTCTACCCTGCTGAATATTGTGGCGGGGCTGGTGCCGCCCTCTAGCGGGGAAGTGCGGGTGGATGGGCAGGTGGTGCCGGGGCCGGGAGCCGATCGAGGCATGGTGTTCCAGAGCTACACGCTCTATCCCTGGCTAACCGTGGCGCAAAACGTTGCCTTTGGGCTGCGACTGCAAAAAATGCCCAAAGCGCAGCAGCAAGAGCGCGTCGCTTACTACCTCAACACTGTAGGGCTGACGCAGTTTGCCGGAGCTTACCCCAAGCAGCTTTCTGGCGGCATGAAGCAGCGAGTGGCGATCGCCCGCGCCCTGGCCACCGAACCCGAAGTGCTGCTCATGGACGAACCCTTCGGCGCACTGGATGCTCAGACCAAAGAGCAGATGCAACAATTTCTGCAAGACCTCTGGCAGCAGACCCACATCACCGTGCTGATGATTACCCACGATGTCGAAGAAGCCATTTACCTGTCGCAGCGCGTCCACGTCATGAGCAGCCGCCCCGGCCGCCTCAAGCAAGAAGTCCCCATCGATCTGCCTGAACAGCGCGATCTGGATCTGAAGCTGTCTCCGGAGTTTCTCAGCCTCAAGCGGGAGATTTTGCACAGTCTGCGGGAGTGAGAGGGAGTGATGGAGTGATGGGGTGATGGGGTGAGATTAAGAAGATTTGTAATCATGGATTATGTGAAGGGACGCGCCTAACCCCTAACCCCCAACCTCTAACCCCTAACTACAATGGTTTTCACTGTCACTGCCTCGCCTTCGGTTGATACCTCTCGCATCCGGCTCCAGATCCGCGCCTTGCAGCCGCAGCTTTCGGTGTGGCGGCGACAGCTCCATCAGCGACCGGAACTAGGCTTTCAGGAGCAGTTCACGGCGGATTTTATCGCCGCCAAGCTGCGCGAGTGGGGCATTGAGCATGAAGTGGGGGTGGCGCAGACGGGCATTGTGGCCTTGGTGGAGGGCGATCGCCCTGGGCCGGTGTTGGCCATCCGTGCCGACATGGACGCGCTGCCGATTCAGGAAGAAAACGAGGTGGACTATCGCTCGCAGCACGACGGGCGGATGCACGCCTGCGGGCACGATGGGCATGTGGCGATCGCCCTTGGCACGGCCTATTACCTGTCGCAGCATCGGGACTTTGCGGGCACGGTCAAGTTTATCTTTCAGCCAGCGGAGGAAGGGCCCGGCGGCGCGCAGCCGATGGTGGCGGCGGGCGTGCTGAAAAATCCCGATGTGGACGCGATCATCGGGCTGCACCTGTGGAACAATCTGCCGCTGGGCCAGGTGGGCATTCGCGCCGGAGCGATGATGGCGGCGGTGGAGCTATTTGAATGCACGATTCACGGGCGCGGCGGCCACGGCGCAATGCCGCATCAGACGGTGGACTCCATCCTGGTGGGGGCGCAGGTGGTGACGGCGCTGCAAACCATCGTGGCGCGAAATCTCGACCCGCTGCAATCGGGCGTGGTGACGGTGGGCAAATTTGAGGCGGGTAAAGCCAGTAACGTGATCGCCGACAGCGCCTACCTGCGGGGCACGGTGCGCTATTTCGACCCGGCGCTGGCGGACTTTTTCGATCGTCGCATTGAAGAGATTATCGCGGGCACCTGCCAGAGCCACGGCGCAACCTACGAGTTCCACTATCATCGCCTTTATCCGCCCGTCATCAACGATGGGGCGATCGCCCATCTGATCCGCTCGGTTGCTGAAGACGTGGTGGAAACGCCCGCTGGCGTAGTGCCCGACTGCCAGACGATGGGTGGCGAAGATATGTCCTTTTTCTTGCAGGAAGTCCCCGGCTGCTATTTCTTCCTCGGCTCCGCCAACATCGACCGGGGGCTGGCCTACCCGCACCACCATCCCCGCTTCGATTTCGACGAAACGGCGCTGGGCCTGGGCGTGGAAATCTTCGTGCGCTGCGTCGAGCATTTCTGTCGCTAGAGAGTCAGACAAGCGGCAAGGTCATACGTTGGCGGCTGCCGACTGTCCCTGGCAGTTCGGGCGAGTTATTTTGCGAGGGCGAGTTGGGGGGCACTGGGTTTGGGGTTGGCAGATTTAGCGGCGATCGCAGCGGTGCAGCATTGACCGGGGTTGGACTTGCTGGGGCAGGGTTCATCGCGGCTCCGGGCGTGTTACTGATGGTGGGTGACTGCGAGGGCGAGGCGGGCAGGCTTGTGGGGTCGCCTGCGGGCACAGTGGCAGCGGGGCAAGCGTCGGGGGCGGGCGGCTGGGGCTGAACCGTGATCTGATAGCCTGCGGCACTGAGGAGTTGGGTAATGGCGATTTGAGCGCGATCACTCGCCGTTTGCAAAATGCCCTGGCTACAGGCCGCCGCAATGATTTCCTGGAGTGTCTGTCGCTGCGCCAGCTCCTGAAGCTCCGGCGCAACGTCTGGCCCCAGTCCCAAAAAGCCGCGATCGTAGTCGTAAACTTGCGAGCGGGTCACGTCGATTTTGCTGTCCAGGATGCGCGGCGGCGGCAGGCGCAGGGTCACCCTCTCTCCCACCACCTGCACATCGGTGGGCGAAATCTGCGACAGGTCAATGCCCGCCCGCACTTCGCCATAGGCAATGTAGAGCAGCGTTGTTTGCCCAATGGTGTAGCCGCCAAACGTGCGATCGCGGCTGGTGGGCACCACGGCCTGCATCCCAAACACCGCCGTCGTCAGTTCGCTCATCGTCCGCACCTGCTGCACCACGAGGGACTGCACATCCACCTGCGGGGCGGGCTGCTGCACCGTGAAAAACGCCCGAAGCTGCGTCAAGAAGCGATCGCCCCCCTGCCACAGCCCCACGCCCACCGCCAGCCCCGCCGCCATCACGCCGCCACTCAGCAGTAGCGACAGGCTGTGCAGAAAATTGCCCGCAGCATTCCCCCGCGAATTTGCCTCCGTCATTCCGCCTCACCTCCTGATGCCTGCTCCCTAACCCCCAACCCCTAACCCCTAATCCCTAACTTCTCCAGCACAGGACGAGTCGAAACCACATGACGTTCCAGCCCTAGCTCCTTAGGGCTGATGCCCAGCGCCAGCGCCACGAGCTGCGGCAGATGCAGAACGGGCAGACCCAAGGTTTCGCCGATGACCTGCTGCACTTCGGGCTGGCGCGAATCCAGGTTGAGGTGGCACAGCGGGCAAGGTGTCACGAGGCAGTCGGCTCCAGCGGCGATCGCCTCCAGAATGTGCCCACCCGCCATCTTGAAAGAAGTTTCGGTGGCGTAGCTCGACAGCGGCCAGCCGCAGCACTGCGTCCGTCCCCGATAAAACACAGGTTCTGCGCCCACCGCCCGAAACACATTTTCCATCGACTGGGGATTATACGGATCGTCGTAGACCAGATGATCTTGCGCCCGCAGCAGATAGCAGCCATAAAATGCCGCACACTTTAGCCCCGACAGCTTGCGCGTCACCCGCCGCTGCAACTCTTCCAGCCCAAAGTCGCCGACCAGCGCCCACAGCAGATGCTTCACTTCGCTGGTGCCCTTGTAGGGCGAGCAGCCCTCTTGCTTCAGCAGCCCGTTCACCTGGTCAAAATAGGCAGTATCGGCTTCCTTGGCGTGCTTCAGCCGCTCGTCCACATGCCCAATCACGCCCTGGCAAGTGCTGCAATGGGTCAGCAGCGGCAGGTTTAGTTCTTCAGCCAGGGCAATGTTGCGGGCGTTTACGGTGTCTTCCAGCAGTTGAGAATCTTCTTTGAACGTGCCGGAGCCGCAGCAGGAAGCCTTTTTTAGCTCCACTAGCTCAATGCCCAGGGCACGAGTCAGCGCCTGGGTCGATTGATACAGTTCTCGGCAAGCTCCCTGGGCGACGCAGCCGGGAAAATAGGCGTAGCGGAGGGTTTGGGTAGAAACGGTGGAAAGGGTCATTGAGGGAGGGTTGGGGTGTTGGGGTGTTCGAGATGAGGAGATGATGGGATGGGGAGTAGGATGGGAGGGGCTTTTCTATGATGGCGTGTTTGGCGATCGCCCTTCCAGGTTCTCCACATCTCGCAAGCTTTTCCAAATTAGCGTTGCGTGGCTGGGAAATCATCGGGAAACCCATCCGTGCCATCAGGGAAATCCGGAATCGCCAACCTTGCTGTGGAATTCATACAATAAGCGTGTAAATGCCTGTGTAAATGCCAGGGAGGCAAAGCAAGTGTCACGACAACTCAAGCGCTGGGAATCTCCCCGGCGAGAAGGGCGCAATGCCAAGGGCAAAGGCGGCAGTGCCCGCCAGCGGCAACTGCGGAAACAGTTCAAAGCGCTCAGCCAGAGGCTCAAGCAATCGGATTCCGACCAACCAAAGCATCGCCCGCCACAGCGCGGCAATCGAAATAACCAGCCGGGGGAGGACGCAACGTTCTCTCCCGTTTTGCTTTCTGGCTTATTTTTGGGGGACTCGCTCAGACTGAGGAATCGTGGGAGGAATGGACATGCAGCGTGGGCAGGCGATCGCCCCGAAATAGCTCCTCGCTGGTCTGCCCCACAGACACCATCACCTGGGCGATCGCCCGCGCCGCCACCAGCCCCGCCAGCAGCGGCACCGTCGCCACGCTCAGCAGCACGTCTTCGGGTTTTAGCTTTTGCATGGGAATTCTGGGAAGAAAGAGGTCTCTCCTCCAGGTATAGCAGGTGATTAGCAGTTCGGGCTGAGGCCGTATCAGGATTGAAATCCCACCGATGCCCCTCTAAACTCGACCCCAGGAGTGGGATAGACTGAAAAGCACCTCGATAAAGAAAGCACCTCGATAAAGCTCGAATCATTTCTAATTCGGGTAATTCTCCTCGCTGCCAATGGACACGCTTACACTTCAGATGCCCATCTCCACGCAATTGAGCGACGACCAGTTTTATGACCTGTGTCGGGCAAATCCTGATTTAAGAATTGAACGTTCGGCAACAGGAGCACTCATTTTCATGCCACCCACAGGCGGAGAAACCGGGAATCGCAATTCAGAAATCAATGCAGACTTCGTTATCTGGAATCGCCAGACGCAACTTGGAAAAGTGTTTGACTCCTCAACCTGCTTCAAGCTACCCAATGGAGCCGATCGCTCACCGGATGTTGCATGGGTTGCGAAGGAGCGGTGGGAGGATCTGATCCCAGAGCAGCGAGAAAAGTTTCCCCCCCTTGCCCCCGATTTTGTGCTGGAGTTAATGTCTCCCACCGACAGCCTGGAGGCAGCGCAAGCCAAGATGCGCGAATACATAGACAACGGCGTGAGGCTCGGCTGGCTGATTGACCGCAAGCAGCGACAGGTCGAAATCTACCGTCCGGGTTATCCTCCAGAGATTTTGCAGACTCCGGCAGCTCTTTCGGAAGAGTCTGTTTTGCCTGGATTTGTGCTCAACCTCGAGTGGTTTTGGCAGGAGTAAGCGCAGGCGAAGGGAAAAAGTCAAAGATTAAAAGGTAGTAGATTATCGTAAAGGATACAGAAAAAGGTAACGCTGTCGTATTCGCAGATTTTGGGGGAGTAGGCTCCATGACCATCGAGAGGATCTGTCCAACCTGTGGGTCTCACGACATCTCCAAGAACGGCACCACTCGGCGTGGCAAGCAAAACTACAAGTGCCGAGACTGCAACCGCCAATTCGTAGAAGATCCCCAGTGGAAGCCGAAAGATAAGGACACCCGGGCTTTCGTCAATCTACTGCTGTTGGAAAAAATTCCATTAGCCGGTATTGCCAGGGTCAGCGGTGTCTCGGATAGCTGGCTCCAGATCTACGCCAACGCGCGCTACAAAGCTGTGCCCAAAGCGGCAATCGATGCCGATACCCGAGAAATCATCGGCTGCCACATCGGTGAGCGCTCTCGGGTATCGGCGATCGCCCTCTGGCAGTCCACCCCGGCGGTCTATCGACAGTGTGCCAAAGTCTATACCGATGACTGGGAGGCCTATGTCACCGTCATCCCAAGCAAACGCCATGCGGCTGTTGGCAAAGAGAGTGGATTGACGAGCTACATCGAACGCCTGAACATCACCCTGAGACAGCGGATTTCACGGTTGGTGAGGAAGACGTTGTCTTTTTCCAAGAAGATAGAGAACCACATCGGTGCGATCTGGATGTTCATCCACGACTACAATTGCCATGTCAGAGAGAAGTTGGCAGAGCGGGAAGAGCTTAGCTTTTCCTCTGTCCTTTGCTAAAAGGCACTACCGTTGAGGCTAGCACTGGGGCGGGCGGGGCTGTAAGGTGGAACGGCTGAGGTCGGTGTCTTGTAGGATTGCATCTTCTAAGGTGGCGTAACTCAGGGTTGCCCAGCGCAAATCTGTCTGAATGAGGGTTGCCTGTTGAAAATTGGCTCCGAACAGGTAAGCGCGGCTGAGGTGGGTGGAAACCAACTGTGCGCCCTGAAGCTGTGCCTCGAAGAGATAGGCATTAATCAACTCTGTTTCTAGCAGATTGGCTTTGCACAGGTTGGCGTGGTTTAGCGTGGCGCGTTGCAGGTTGGCATAGGCGAGGCTGCTGCGCTCTAGATTGGCGTAGGCAAAGTTTGTGGCGCGGGCGTTGGCATAGCTGAGATTTGCTCCGGTCAGGTTGGCGCGATAAAAGCTGGCATCTCGCAGATCGGCTTGTTGCAAGGTGGCCCCAACCAGCAGAGCATCAGACAGGTCAGCCGCCTGAAGCTGAGCGCTGTGCAGGGTTGCCAGCGTCAGGTCAGCACGGCTGAGGTTAGCAGCTCGTAGCAGCGCAAAGGCAAGATTGGCGTTCTGGAGGTTGGCATGGCGCAAATTGAGGCCCTGCAAGTCGAATCCGATGAGGTTGGCATGGCTGAGGTCTGGCGTGATGTCGGGAGCATGCGATCGCCACTCGTTCCAGCGATCGCCCCCTGTCCGCAGCAGCGCCACATGCTCGGCGTTTGCCATAGCCCGCTCCCGTGCCCTACTCTTTGCGTCCCGCGTCCGGGAACGGCCGGCCCGACGAGTTCTCGATTGCCTCGATTGCTGCGCGAGAACCCGCGATAATGTCTCGCTCTTCGCCTCCTAGATAGAGCCGCCCAAAGCTGCCCACGGAGGAAATTTGCAGGATGTTGATCAGTGCGGCTTTTTCGGCTTCGTTGGCGGCCAGCGAGGCGTAGGCGGCTGGCTCGACCTCCAGCACGTATAGCGTTTGTCCCGACAGCAGCATTTGCCCGCGGCGGTTGCGGTTGATGAGCTGGGCGTGGTGTGGGTCGATGTTGCGGATGATCTGGCTGGAGATGATGCGCGGTTTGTAGCAATCTTGCGCCCGCACGCCCAATTCCGCCAGAATCGCCCGGCCTGCCGCCTGCGTTTCGCCCTGGCTGCTGGAATGTACCTCCAGCAAGCCATATAGCCGCTCGGTAAACAACACACCCGGCCGCACGACGGCAGACTTGAGCGCAATGTCCATCAGGCGATTGATTTCAATCCCTGGCGAAATCTCGATCCACAGAGAGGCATCACCCGGCAATGGCAGAAACCCAACGGCGACGGTGCCCATGTAGGCGGCGTGCTGGGATTGTAAGCGGTCAATATAAACGTAGCTGCGAAGCTCAATTCCCAAAGCTGGTCACGGGTGAGAAAAACGACAAGCCATTGCCCAGTGTATAGCTTTTCTGGGTGCGGCTGGGAGTGAGCGTAAGATTTGCGCGAGATTTGTGTAGGCGATTTTTAAGAAGTGCGATCGCCCCTGTAGAGCCAGCTGGATTCCTCTTGTGAAGAGAATTGGGGTCCGCAGGGAAAGCTAGGATCGGTCTATGCCGCCCGTTGCCGATTACAGTTAGAAAATGATGAGTCAGACCCTATTCAAAGCCGTCTTCAGATTCAGGCATTTGGCTAAAGGCATCGTGGTAAACCGTGTTTTGGGGCGGCAAGTGCCCACCTGTTGCCATGATTGAGGGATTGTCGCCCACGCCCGAAACGCCGCTGGCGCTGATGCTGCAATTTGTGATTGCGGTGCTGGCGGGCATTAGCGGTCAGGTGGTGGCGGCCTTTTTCAACGTGCCCAGCATTGTGTTTTTGCTGATTTTTGGCATTGTGCTGGGGGGCGACGGGCTGGACTGGCTGCATCCGCAGTCCCTCGGTGTGGGTCTGGAGGTGATTGTGGCGCTGTCGGTGGCGCTGATCTTGTTTGAAGGCGGGCTGAACTTGGAACTGCGGCAGCTCAGCACGGTATCAGGCAGCCTGCGGAACCTTGTCACCCTGGGTACGCTAATTACGCTGCTGGGCGGCGGCATGGCGGCCCACTGGCTAGGCGAATTTCCCTGGGCGATCGCCTTTCTTTATGCCTCGCTGGTCGTCGTTACCGGACCGACCGTGATCAGCCCGCTCATGAAGCAAGTGCAGGTCGATCGCCAGGTATCCAGCTTGCTAGAAGGCGAGGGCGTGCTGATCGATCCGGTGGGCGCGATTTTGGCGGTGGTGGTGCTGGATGTGATTCTGAATGGCAACGCAGCGCCGCTGTCGGTAGCCAGTGGGCTGCTGCTGCGGCTGGGCATTGGCGGCGGCATTGGGGCACTGGGCGGCTGGCTGCTGGGGCAATTTCTCAAACAGGCGAAGTTTTTGTCGGAAGGGCAGAAAAATCTGGTCGTGCTGGCAGGCGTGTGGGGCTTGTTTGGGCTGGCCCAGAGCATCCGCAGCGAGTCGGGGTTGATGACGGTGGTGCTGGCGGGGTTGGTGCTGCGGGCCTCGTCGATTCCTGATGAGCGGCTGCTGCGGCGGTTTAAGGAGCAACTGACAATTTTGGCGGTGTCGATTTTATTCGTGCTGCTGGCAGCGGATTTGTCGATCGCCAGTTTGTTTGCGCTGGGCTGGGGCGCTGGGCTGACGGTGCTGGCGCTGATGTTTGTCGTGCGGCCGTTGAATGTGGCGGTATGTACCTGGAACAGCGGGCTGAACTGGCGACAGAAGCTCTTCATGTGCTGGGTTGCGCCCAGGGGCATTGTGTCTGCATCGGTGGCCTCGCTGTTTGCGATTTTGCTGACTCAGCGCGGCATCAGCGGTGGCGAGGCGATTAAGGCGCTGGTGTTTCTGACGATCCTTTCGACCGTGTTTTTGCAGGGGCTGACGGCGCGGTGGGTGGCAGAATGGTTAGATATTACGTCTAAGCAGGCGACGGGGGCGGTGATTGTCGGCTGCAACCCGCTAAGCCTGCTAATTGGGCGCATGTTTCAGGAGCGGGGCGAGTCGGTGGTGCTGATCGACACTGACCTGGCGGCGTGCAAACTGGCGGAACAGGAGGGTTTGCGGGCGATCGCCAGTAGTGCGCTCGATACCGACGTGCTGGAGCAGGCGGGACTGGGGCGGGCAGGCACCTTTTTGGCGCTGACCAGCAATGGCCAGGTGAATCAAGTGCTGGCGCAGCGGGCTGCGGAGGAGTTTCAGCCGCCCCGCGTGCTGGCCGTTGTGCCGGGAGATTTGAGCCAGGAGACTGAACCCGTGGCGACCACCACCAGTGTTGCTAGCGCCTCCACAACCTCTCCCGCCTCGCCCAAGGTGCAGCCCGCCTTTGTGCCCAAAATGCCGCTGAAAACCTGGAACCGTTACTTGGAGGATCGCGATGTGCGCTTGGGAGAAACCGTCCTTCAGGAGCCGATCCTGGTCGAGCAGCAGGTGCATCTGGCAACGCTGATTGCGGACGGCAAGCTGATGCCGCTGCTGGTAGAGCGCGACGGGCAGCTTCAGGTTGCCTCGACGGAGGTCTTGCAGGAGGGCGATCGCCTCTTGTACCTGTGGCACAATCCCAAATCCAAAATGCTGAAACGATTGGGCGGCAGCAACCCCAACGCCCGTCTGATGCCGGAGCGCATTGCCGAGGTGGAAACCTTGCCCCAGCCCTCAGTTGAAATCGAACAGCTTTTGTCGAAATCCATCGCTGCTGCGCCTGTCACTGAGGAGGTCGAGGGCGATCGCCCTGACTCCACGGTTCCCGACGACACCCCCGACGACACCCCTGACGAAATCCCTAATGCAATCCCTAATGAACCCAGAGGCGAAACGCCCCAAGCTACGGCCGATGCTCTAACTTCCGGCATTGCGCCAGACGATGCGTCAGAAGCGCCCGTCTCCTAGCAGTCTGACTGATAGAAGTCTGACTGCTTGACCCAGATTGCCAGACCACCGCCGCGTCCCCGTGCTGCCAAAAAGTGGGGCGTAGCCTGAAAAAAGGCAAAGAAAGGCAACTTGGCGATCGCCTGTGCCGCAAATGCTGCCGCTGATTCTTCGCGCAGGGTGCGCTGCCACAGGGGGCGATCGCCCGCGCCAATTGCCATTTTGGTAAAGTCAAACGCCAGCAGGTTCTTTTTGGACTGAAAGCGGCAGGGGCCAGTAAACCGCAGCCACAGCCCGCCCAAGGTCACCTGATTGGTAATCATGCCTTGGTTTGTCGCTGCCTCATCCGACGCAAAGCCAATCTGCGCGGGCACAAACTGGGGCCAATAAAAGCCCGACCCCAGCCGAATGCCTCGCCTGCGGGCTTTGCGGGCGGTGGTGGTAAAACAAAGCCGCCACTGTCCTAATAAATTTTCAAATGCAAGGGGCATTTTTTGGTGTCGTGCTGCCGATTCTGCTGCCAGCATGGCTGCCACCAGCGTTTGCGCTGAGGGGCGATCGCCGCCATTGCAAAAGGCCGCCGCAGCCTGAGACAGCGTGGCGATCGCCCGTTCTTCGGTCATCTCCAACGATTGAGAATCAGTCATTTCAGATGCCTGATCAACAGTCAAAATCCACCCTTACCTGCGTCCAGAGCTTGTGACAACGCTTGAAAGTCAGCCTGGAAAATCAGCCCTGACAATCAGCCCACCACTCTCAATCCTAGCGAGAGAGGCAACTGCCCGTCTGCGCCAGCAATCTATTCAACCACCGGCGCACTGGCTTCACCACCAGGCGCATCCAGTTCCAATTCCAAATCTTCGGAATTTTCTAGATAGTGGTTCAGCAGCCGCTTTTCGTAGCGACGGTTGCGGCGACGACCTTTGGCGGGCGTGGCCCGCTTGTGCGATCGCTTGTCTACCACCAGATGCTCTAGATCGGAAGCGTCTTCCCAATGCTGCAAGTCGTTCGGCGAAGTGCGTCTGGGCATATTTAGAAATCGGGGAGCGAGAACGGTTCTCCGCAGTCAGGACATCACTCAGGCTTGGCTTTGTTAACTCATATTAAGCTCGGTCTAAGGGTTTTGCTACGGTTCAGGATGAAACTTTGTTAGAACTTACGCAGTTGGACGATTTCCTGGCCGCTAGAAATGACCCATTTGCCCAACCGCATCCCCGTCTCGGTGCTAGTTCCTGCCAAAGACGAGGAGCTAAATTTGCCTGCCTGTTTGGAAAGCCTTGCCCTTGCTGATGAGATTTTCGTGGTGGATTCGCAAAGCGGCGATCGCACCGCCGAAATTGCCGCAGACTATGGCGCAAAGGTCGTACAGTTCCACTTCAGCGGGCGCTGGCCAAAAAAGAAAAATTGGGCCCTCGACCATCTCCCCTTTCGCAACGAGTGGGTGCTGATTGTCGATTGCGACGAGCGCATCCCGCCTGCCCTCTGGAACGAAATCGCCCAAGCTATCCAAAATCCAGCCGTCAACGGCTACTACCTAAACCGTCGCGTCTACTTCCTGGGCAGATGGATTCGCCACGGCGGTAAGTATCCCGACTGGAACCTGCGCCTGTTTCGCCATGCCAAAGGACGCTACGAAAATCTGCACACTGACACTGCCCCCAACACGGGCGACAACGAAGTGCATGAACACGTCTTCCTGGAAGGAACCGCAGGCTACCTCACCACCGATATGCTCCACATCGACTATCGGGATCTCTACCACTGGCTAGAGCGCCACAACCGCTACTCCAATTGGGAAGCCCGCGTCTACTACAATCTACTCAATGGCATGGATGAAGCCGGAACATTGGGCGATCGCACCTCCGGCTGGTGGAGCAACGCCGTCCAGCGCAAGCGCTTCCTCAAGCTGCTGTGGGTACGCCTGCCGTTTCGCCCCATCCTGCGCTTCATCCTGTTCTACATCCTGCGGCTCGGCTTCCTCGACGGCCGCCCCGGCTACATCTACGCCCGCCTGCTCAGCCAGTACGAATACCAGATCGGCGTAAAGCTCTACGAGTTGCAACAGCTTGGCGGGCGGCTGAATCCGCAACTGGATTTGGATGATGGGATGAGGTGATGATGGGATGATGAGAAAGAAGTTGCCTCATCTCCTCATCTCCCTCTCTCCTCATCTCCCTCTCTCCTCATCTCCATCATCTCCTCATCCTTTCCCCATTCCCCAACGCCATGCTAGAAAAACTCAACACCCTCCTCGGCCGACACCCAGAAAACGTCAAAGCCAACGTCGAAATCTACACCTGGCAAACCTGTCCTTACTGCATCCGCGCCAAGATGCTGCTGCGCTGGAAAGGCGTAAACTTCACCGAATACAAAATCGACGGCGACGGAGCCGCCCGCGTCAAAATGGCCGAACGCGCCAACGGTCGCCGCAGCGTGCCTCAAATTTTCATCAACAACCAGCACATCGGCGGCTGTGATGATCTCTACGCACTGGATCGCCAGGGGGAGTTAGACCCTCTATTATGGCAAGCGGCAGCAGAAAACTAAGATTTATCGGTTAACCACACTTTCTGTTTAGGGATCTGGATACGTATTCCTGGTGCCAGCTCAACTTCTTCAGGAATTTCGCGCCATTCATGCTCATTCGTAAAATCTTCTTTCAGCCAGCGGCATAAATCTTTCATGTCCCTCAATCGCAGAAGCTTTTGGTTATTATTAGCAAACCATTTTGCATCTGGGGTAAAGCTAGTATTAGTGACTAGCATACCCATATGAAAGGGAGAAGTGTGTGAATTTAAAACACCATGAAAATCACGAACATCACTCACTGAAGTCTTGCGATCTTTACGATGATGCTTTGCTTGAACAGCTAACAGAAAAGGAACTGTGAGGTTCTTTGGATATGCAATGATGTCTACGCCACCATCTTTTCTATAGACATCTCCAACCAGTTTAGGTTCTAATCCCAGGCGTTCCAGTCTATCTGCAACAAAATACTGAAACTTGTCTGGAGGAAGTTGCTTTAACCTATCTAAGTCCTCAAGGAACCATGAAAGGAGCTGTTCAGAAAACTGAGACAAAGTAACCGTATATGGCTCAGCACTGCCCCACTTTTGCTCAGAGAGTCCCTTTACCTGTTGATGCAAAAATAAATGCATTGGATGAGGGCCAGTACGCCAGTGCGGGTTTTTCTCCTCAATAAACTTTAGTGCATAAAGTTCATCAGGCTTTAGACGATACTCTCTTACAGCTCGAGTTTTAGTAACAAAACCGTACTTCTCTGAATTCTCAGATCTACAAGCTCTACAAAGAGATACTTCAAGGATTGGGTGCTTTGCTGTAGTTTTCTTGCCGCACTCAATACAAGTAAGTTTAGGCATTACTACACATCAAGTTAGTATTTCTGCACTAGCTTAGCTCTGGATTAAGAGCTTAAACAACTCTAAGAGAAACTGTTTACTATTTCTTCACGCACTAAGCTCCGCGAATCTCATCCAGCTTTGCCCGCACCGCCTGGATATCCTGCCACATCAGCCACTTCGGGCTGCCCTTCTCGCGGGACTGATTTCGCAGCAGATAGGCGGGGTGAAAGATCGGCATATAGAAGCGGCCGTCTTGCTCGATCCACTGGCCGCGCACCTTGGTAATGCCCTGCTTGATGCCCAGCAAGCCCTTCAGCGCAGTAGCCCCGGTGAGCAAGATAATCTTGGGGTTAATCAGCCGAATTTGCTCCATCAGGTAGCCCTTGCAGGCATCGGCTTCGGCGGCGGTGGGGGTGCGGTTTTCCGGCGGGCGACACTTCACCACGTTGCAGATGAACACGTCCTCATCGCTCAACTGCACCGATTCTAGAATTTTGGCGAGCAACTGACCCGACTTGCCCACAAACGGCAGCCCGGTTTCGTCTTCGGTTTGCCCTGGCCCCTCGCCGACAATCATCACGGGCGCAGCCAGGCCGCCACGCCCAATGACTGCATGGGTGCGATTTTGCCCCAGTTCGCAGCGCTGACATTGGTCGCAGTGCGCCTTCATTTCCTCCATCGAGGCGTAGGTTCCCGGTGGAATGGGGATGCGGACGCTGGTGGGAATTTGGGACGGGTCGAAGCTGGCAGATGCGGCAGGCGTGGCGACCTCCGCCAGACTGAATAAGTCAATTTGGTCTTCGCTCGCCATTGGATTTGGTCTAGGGCTTGGTGATCAGAGATTAAATCTATGGAAGCTTCATTGTAAAACGAATCAGCAATCCGAACCGGCCAATACAAGCCAGCGCGATCGCCCTCCCCTCTTCCCGCTCCCCCTCTTCCCGCTCCCCCTCTTCCCTCTTCGTTCTTCCCTCTTCGTTCTTCGTTCTTCCCTCTTCCCGCTCCCCTCTTCGTTCTTCGTTCTTCCCTCTTCGTTTTTCCTTTTTCCCTCTTCCCGCTTCCTCTACACCTCCACCGGCTCCTTCACCCTAGTCCGATACGTCCCTGCGGACTCTGCGGTCGCCACGCCGCCCTCACCCGTAATCAGCCGTGCGCCGCGCTTGCGGGTGAAGTAGTTCCAACCCCACTGGAGCATGACAATAAGCTTGTTGTCGAACTCGATTAGATAGTAAATGTGGGCAAAGACCCACGCAAACCAGGCGGGTGGCCCAGAAAACTTGACGAAGCCCAGGTCAACCACCGCAGCATTTTGCCCGATGATGGCCAAGCTACCTGGATCTTTATAGACAAAGGGTTCTACGGACTGCCCCTGGATGCGTCGCTGGAGGGTCTTGGCGACGTATTCACCGGCCTGCACGGCGGCCGGTGCGACACCCGGAATGGGGCGATCGCCTTGGTGGGCATAGTGGGCCAGATCGCCGATGACGAAGATATTGGGATAACCCGCGATGCTGAAATCAGGTTCCACGATGACGCGCCCGACGCGATCGCACAACGCACCCGCCCGATCGGCCAGCACCTTGCCCATGCCAGAGGCTTTTACCCCTGCCGCCCAGAGGATGGTGCGAGCGGTCATTGTCTCAATCACGGGATTATCCGGCGTGCCGCTTTTCAGCGTTACCACGTCGCCGCTGTCGCTGGGTTCAATCTGCGTCACCAGGGTTTTGGTGCGGACGGTCACGCCCAGACGGGATAACGATTCAGCCGCCTTTGCCGACAGGTCAGGATCGTAGGGTGGCAGGACGCGATCCATGCCTTCCAGCAGCAGGATGGTGGTTTCTGAGGTGTCGATGTTGCGGAAGTCTTCTTTGAGCGTGCGGTAGGCCAGTTCGGCGATCGCCCCGGCTAGCTCTACTCCCGTCGGCCCGCCGCCCACAATGACAAAGGTGAGCCATGCTTTGCGCTTTTCGGGGTCGGTTTCCTTCTCTGCCGCTTCAAAGGCGACAAAAATCCGGCGGCGCATTTCCAGGGCATCTTCAATGGTTTTCAGCCCCGGAGCCGTGTCGCGCCACTGGTCGTTGCCAAAGTAGTGGTGGCTGACACCCGTTGCCACAACCAGCGTGTCGTAGGGAAGCTCCTGCTCTCGCAGCTTTAGCACTTGTGCCTGTGGATCAAGATCAACCGCCTCATCCATCAGCACGGTAATGTTTTTGTAGTCGCTGAGAATGCCGCGCAGGGGCGAAGAAATGTCGGCTGGCGACAGCGTGCCCGTTGCCACTTGATATAGCAAGGGCTGAAACAGGTGAAAGTTGCGCTTGTCTACTAGCGTTACCTTAATGTCTTTTGCGCGTCCCAACGTTTTGGCGGCGTATAGACCGCTAAATCCGCCGCCAATGATGACGACGTGGTGCGGTTCTGGTGTTGCGATCGCGTCCATAGAGGTTCTCAGGCGATTCTGTGTTGAGGACATTAAGCGCCATGTTAGCCGCCTGAATTGGGGATGTCGTGTGTAACGTTGTACATTTACGGCATCTCTGCATAAATAAAAGCTTTAAAGATTTGGGCGGTTCTCCTCTGCCGAGCCAACAGCCTTGGGGGGGAGCTTCCCCCCCAACCCCCCCGCTTGGGAACCCGCTTCCCCCCAAACCCCCCTCCGAAGGGCGCTTCGGTGAGTTAGAGAGAGGTCGCTTCGCATTGCACGGATGACGGGGGCGATCGCCCCTGTTGCCTGCAAAAATTGCCTGCCTCTGGGGCACTTTCTCAGTGCGATTTCTCAGTGCGATTTCTCAGTGCGATTTCTCAGGGCGATTTCTCAGGGCAAGGCCTCACGCGAAGGCGGCTGTGAGCCATGTGGCAAGCCAATAGACCAGCGGTGCGAGGAAGGGGGCTGGCAAGAAGGAGCCGACGCGCACCTTGCCGATTTCTAGCAAGTTCAGCCCGATAGACAGAATCATCAGGCCGCCTACGCCTGTTGCTAGCAGCACGGGCGGCGAACTGGCGGGATCGGGGAGCGCGCGGGCCAGGAGTCCGGCGGCTAGCGACAGTCCGCCTTGATACAGCAAAATTGTCAGGGTCGAAAAGCCGACACCAATGCCGTAGCTGCCCGTGAGGGCGATCGCCGCCAGTCCGTCCATCGTCGCCTTTAGCGTCAGCAGCCGCGCATCGCCCACCAGCCCGTTGTTTAGGCTGCCGATCATGGCCATCGGGCCAATGCAAAACAGCAAACTGGCGGTGACAAAGCCATCGGTAAAGCGACCCTTGCCTTTGACCCGATGTTTCAGCCAATCTCCGGCGATCGCCAGCCGTTCCTCAATCTGCCACCACTCGCCCAGCAGCCCGCCTGCCACCAGCGCCAACAGCCCCAAAATCACGCCGTCTACAATGCCGCCCCTGGACTGGTTCAGGCTGCCTGCCATGCTGATGCCGATAAACAGCGTTGTCAGTCCCAACCCCTGCTTGATCATCCGCTGCATCCGCTCTGGCAAGTGCCCGGTGAGCAGCAGCCCCAGGGCAGTCCCCAGTAGAACCGTGGCAACGTTGATCCAGGTGCCGCTGGTTTTTGCCCAAAAATCTAGCATGGGGTACAAGGTGACGGGGTGATGGGGCGAACTGCAAGGCTGGAGAAAACCCTCCAGAATCACCTTATCCCATCCGCTCCCCACTGCTTCTGCGGTCTAGCCGGAACCCGCCGCTCCCGTCCAGCGTCGTGGCTGCTCAGGGAATTCTGTGGGATGATCCTAGAAAAGGTCTTTTGCTGTGTTTTCCGCCTTCATGCATACTGCCGCCTGCCCAGAGGGCTGCCAAGCGCCCCATCCCCACACGGTGGATGTCCAGAAAAAAGCAAAACTGTTGTGGATGGCGCTGGGGCTGATTGGCGGGTTCTCGCTGGTAGAACTGGCGGTCAGCCTGTCGAGCCACAGTCTGGCGCTGCTGGCAGAGGCGGGGCATATGCTGTCGGATGTGGCCGCGCTGGCGCTGGCGCTGCTGGCGACGTGGATTGCGGGCTGGCCGCCGTCGGCGCAGGCTCCCTTTGGCTATCGGCGAGTCGAAATCTTGGCAGCGCTGGCAAACGGACTGGGGCTGGTGGCGATCGCCCTCTGGATTGGCTGGGAAGCAGTCGAACGGCTGCAACACCCCGATGCGGAAATTCTGGGACTGCCGATGCTGATTACCGCCGCTGTTGGGCTAGGCATCAACCTGGTCAACGCATCGCTGTTGCACGACCACAGCCACCATGATTTGAACCTGAAAGGCGCATTTCTGCACATGGTGTCCGACGCGATCGGGTCAGTCGGCGTGATTTTGGCGGCGATCGCCGTCTGGCTCTTTGGCTGGGCGTGGGCCGATGGAGCTATTAGCCTGCTCGTCGCCGCGCTGATTCTGGTCGGAGCCATCCCGCTCATCCGCCAAAGCCTGAACATCCTGCTGGAAAAAGCCCCCGCCCACCTCGACCCCGACACTGTGCAGGCCCATCTGCTACAAACCGAAGGCGTGCAAGCGGTTGAGAATCTGAGGCTGTGGGCGATCGCCCCAGGTCAGATGGCTCTCACTGCCCACCTGACGGTGAACCCGCAGGATGGCCCAGAGCGCGATCGCCTCTTGCAAACCCTGCAAGCTTCCCTGCAAACCACCTTCGGACTGACCGACACCACGCTCCAACTGGCTGCCCCGCCCGCTACACCCCGAGTGAATCTATCGATGCCACCGAGCCTGGAACTGGTGGTCAAGGAATGATGGAGTCATGGAGTGACGGAGGGATGCAGTAAACTACTCATCACGCCCTCTCCCGTTCTCCCGCATGAAGATCGCCACCTGGAATGTCAACTCCATTCGCACCCGTCTAGAACACGTCATCAACTGGCTGACGGAGAATCCGGTGGATGTGCTGTGCGCTCAGGAAACGAAGGTAGTGGATGCTGACTTTCCGCTGGCTGCGTTTACCGATTTGGGGTATACCTGCTACGTCTCTGGGCAAAAGTCCTACAACGGTGTGGCGCTGATCAGCAAAACGCCGCTGGAGTCGGTCAGTTGTGGGTTCGAGCCTGTGCTAGGAGGGGCGATCGCCGCGCCGTTTGATGAACAGAAGCGAGTCATCACAGGCGTTCTCGATCAGGTTCGCATTGTTAACCTCTACGTGCCCAACGGCTCCAGCGTCGGCAGCGACAAATACACCTACAAGCTAAACTGGCTGGCGGTGCTGCGCGAGTATTTGGCAAAGCTGCTGGAGGAGAATCCCAAACTCCTGGTTTGCGGCGATTTCAACGTGGCGCTGGAAGATCGAGATATCCACGACCCCACCGGGCGCGAAAAAGAAGTCATGGCTACCGATGCCGAACGGCAGGCGCTGCGGGCCATTCTCGACTTGGGGCTGGCGGATGCGTTTCGCAAGTTTAACCAGGAAGACGGACAGTTTAGCTGGTGGGACTACCGCGCCGCAGCCTTTCGCCGCAACTTGGGCTGGCGTATCGACCACCACTACCTCAGCCCGCCGCTCTATGCCGAGGCCAAAAGCTGCATCATCGACAAAGCGCCGCGCCAGCTAGAAAAGCCCAGCGACCACACGCCAGTAATCGTGGAGTTGTAAATTGCGTAAATTGCGTGAATTGCCTAAATCGCTAGTAAGGTTTCCCGCTTTTTGCGCCGCACATCACACCGTCAACAAAAACCAGGACTATCGTCTGGCTGCGTAAGTCAAAAAAAAGAGAGCAACTCCATTGCCCTGTCAGCCCTAAGGGTAAATGGCTCGTTGCTCTCCAGGTTCAACGTGAGCTTGCTGAGCCAATAGCAGCGCAGCGACTCACAGCAGCGACTCACGCTTGAGGAGGTCTTCAATAAGTGACCTCTTGCGTGCTGTTTAGCAGCTAGACGGACTATCTTGGCTCGCCGCAACCCCGGCGGGGGAAGCAACCGGGAGGTTACCTAGAACTCTCCCTCAACCAAGGCTCACCTTGACGACGCGATTTTTTTCTTCCTCGGCCTTCGGCAAGGTTAGGTTCAAGATACCGTCCTTGTATTCAGCCGTTACCTTATCGTTTTGGATGCGGCTCGGCAACGGAATCACCCGCTGAAACTTGCCATAGCGGAACTCCGTTCGGGTCATGCCTTTTTCTTCGGTTTTGCTTTCCGACTTGCGTTCGCCGCTGATGCTAACGGACTCTGCCGAAACCTCAACATTGAGGTCTTTGGCATCCATGCCAGGAACTTCCAGCCTCAGGTGAATCGCTTCACCCGTTTCTTCCATCTCTGCCAGCGGCATGAAGCTGGTCAGCTTGTGGTTTTCTGTAGTCGCTGGCAGGAACTCATCAAACAGCCGATTCATTTGCCGTTGTAGCGTTTCAATCTCACGGAATGGTTCCCATCGAACGAGTGCCATATCCATCGCCTCCTAGAAACAATAGTTTAAGAATGTGGAATTAACGCTAGTTAGGGTTATCGTCTGAGTCGTTGCCTCGCCAACACTTCCGATAAGGGAGTGAGCTTTTGTTGGTTTAGCTGGTTGGTTGGACGGGGCGTTTCCGAACCTCAGACGACTGATGGCTGACAGTCATTATGGTATGGCAAGCGATTCAGGAGTGGGGGTCGGTTTTTTGGACTCGCTGGGTTCTCATTCCCGTACCAAACCGCTCTTTCATCACAGCCCTAGCTCAAGTAGGAGCCAGCGTCAGGGGGCAACAGCACTAGCTGAGGCACGACTTTCAGCCCAAATTCTTCTTCAAAACAGCCCTTTTTGCCATCCAGGCTCCACAGTTCCAGAGCGCAGTCGTCGTTGGGGTGGGTTGGATGGATTAGCAGGCGAAACTCCTGGTGAGCGGGCACTACCTCGCAGGTGATGCGGTCGATTGCGCCGATTTGGCGACGATCCAGGGCGACCGCCATCCGCAGCAGCGTGTTGAGCTGTTCGACGACTTTTCGGTGCTTTTTGGTCGTCAGGCTGCGGTAGTTGTCGTGCTTTTTCTTGGGACAGCTTTTGCGGTGATAGCGAGACAAATTGGCGATCGCCTCGATTTCAATCTCTGTATAACCCAGCAGGTCACCATTGCGAATCAGGTAGTAGGAATGCTTGTGGTGGGCAGAGTGGCTGATAAAGTGTCCACAGTTGTGCAACATGGCGGCTGCCCACAGCAGCTCTCGCTCCTCGTGTCCCCAGTTGTGTAAGATGCCCTGGGTCTGGTCAAACAGGCTAAGGGCCAGGGTCGCCACCCGTTCAGCATAGGGCAGGTTCACCTGATATTTTTGAGCGGCACGGAGGACGCTGCGCTGGCGAATCGAGCTTTGGAAACGCAGGCGGTCTTCGATCAGCCCGTGGGTCAGCATCCAGTCCACGACCAGCCCTTCCCGGAGCGATCGCTCGCAAATCGTTACCGAATCCAGCCGCAGTAGCTCCATCGCTTCCTGCAAAATCAGCGCCCCCGCCACGATAATCTCTGCCCGCCGATCCGACATTCCTGGCAAGGCGGCTCGCTCGGCCATCGTCATGCGGCGCAGCCGAGTCACCATTTCGCGCAAGTCGGCCAGGGGAATTTGATAACCATGCAGCGGATCGGGCACGGTGCCCGTGTGCTCGCGGGCGTGCAGGGCGGCCAGCGTTTCAATGGTGCCGGAGGTTCCTACTAAGCGCGGCGTTTCCCCAGCGCGAACTTTGCTCAGCAGTTCGTCCACCGAGCGCTCCAACATACCGCGCACATAAGCTCGCAAATAGTTAAACTCACTGCTGCTGATGGGGTCGGTGCTGACCATTTCCGTCGTCAGCCGGACTGCGCCGACTTTGGTGCTGGTGAGGCAGCGCGGCTCATGGCCGTCGCCCAAGATTAGCTCCGTCGAGCCGCCGCCGATGTCGATAATCGCATGGGGCTGCTCGTTAAAGGCCATCCCCGACAGTACGCCCAGATAAATTCGCCGGGCCTCTTCCTGACCCGAAATCAGGTCAATTTCCAGCCCCAGCTCGTTTTCTACTAGTTGCAAAAAGTCGCGTCCATTGGGGGCTTCGCGCACGGCGCTGGTGGCTACGGCCACGATCGCCTCGGCATGGAGCGTCTGGGCAATGTCTTGGCAGCGGCGCAGCGTGGCGATCGCCCGTTGCATGGCCGCCTGAGTCAGATTGCCTGTCGCGCGATCGCGATCGCCCAGACGCACCGTCGTTTTTTCTCGATTAATGATGGTGAATGCGGGCAGCGTGGGGTCAATCTTCACCACCACCATGTGGATTGAGTTCGTCCCAACATCAATCGCAGCCAGAATACGGTCTTGAATCACGGCAGAAGACATTGGGGTTGGCAGCACACTGTTGCGCTTAGAGAACACACTAATCATCCGGAGATTCAGGGTTAGAGAAGCACAGGAGCAAGCTTGGAGTCCACAGCCTGTTGCAAGCCCAGTGCCAGGGCAGCAAACGCCGTTTTACGAACAGATGGGTATTCACAGGTTTGTAGACTAGGGCGATCGAAGTTCAGTGCCCCAGCGAACTTGTGTTGTCTTTCGCGATTTCTAGTCGCTAGTTTCCGGTCGCTAGGTCTACACTAAGGCGCTTGTATCCGCAGTCATACAGACAGATTCAAGTTTCAAAAAACCTGATCCGGTCATTTCTCAAAACCCCAAACGCTTTGGGATTCCAGAGACTTGCCTTTCAGAAGCTATTTATACCGTTTATTCAAAATCTAGACTCCGTTGAATCACTTAATGGATTACCTAGAGTTTCCCCAATCTTAGCCCGACACTCAGCGCAAAATCATGAATTCCTGACGAAGCATTCATTCAAACCGACCCGCCCCTAAATCGGTAAAATAGGAGTGTGTATTAAGAAGTATTTCAACATGGCAGATCAGCTCGTGCGGGCAACCGCAGCCAGAGGTGGCATTCGGGTTGTGGGCGCAGTCACCACCCGCCTCACAGAAGAAGCCCGCCAGCGCCACCAGCTTTCCTATGTCGCCACGGCTGCCCTGGGGCGGACAATGGTTTCCGGGCTGCTGCTGGCCTCCAGCATGAAGCGGCCCGAATCGCGGGTCAACATTCGCGTGCGCGGCAACGGCCCCTTGGGGGTAGTCTTTGCGGATGCGGGGCTAGATGGCACCGTGCGCGGCTATGTGCAAAATCCTGGGGTAGAACTCCCTACCAACAGTCGGGGGAAACTCGACGTGGGCGCGGCGGTTGGCTCCGAAGGATTTCTCTACGTGGTGCGCGACATCGGCTTTGGCTACCCTTATTCCAGCACTGTGGAACTGGTGTCGGGCGAGATTGGCGAAGACGTGGCGAATTATCTCGTCGTGTCGGAGCAAACGCCGTCGGCACTGCTGGTGGGCGTGTTTGTCGATCCGGACGGGGTGACGGCAGCGGGCGGAATGCTGGTGCAGGTGTTGCCCAAGGCAGCCCGCGACGAAGCTCTGGTCGAAAAGCTAGAATCTCGACTGGCTGCGCTATCTGGCTTTACCAGCTTGCTCAAGGACGGGAAGACCCTGCCGCAAATTTTCGCCGACCTGATGGGCGATATGGATTTGGAAATCTTGCCCGAAAGCCAAATGCTGCGGTTTCACTGCGGCTGCACGTTTGACCGGATGCTGGGCGCACTGAAGTTGCTCGGCGAAGAGGAACTGCGCGACATGATCGCTAAAGACGATGGTGCAGAAGCCACCTGCCATTTCTGCAACGAAGTCTATCGTGCTAGCAGCAACGAGCTGGAGCAGTTGATTCAAGAGTTGCAAACCGAATCGGTTGGCTAGCCGCCGCTGCCTGACTGCGAAACCTACCTCTCGAATCGGCCTCTCGAACCGGGCTATGGACTCTTGATGGCCCGGTTTTATTTTTTCGATGCTTTTATTTTTCCGCTACAGCCCTGTTGCCATCAGGCTGCCGCTGATCTGTGGCTAATCCGTTGCCTGAAAAAATGTTGTGCAGGCTATTTCAGAACTTTGCGATCCTCCTTTAAGATCTGGATGAACTGTAAATATACGTAGGCAAGTCCTAGAAAAACTACTGAGAGGGCTAGAGGGCGATCGCCCTTTCTATGCACTCTGCTAAACCCCCAAATCTGTACCCTGCCGGATCTGTGCTGTCTTTGAATCCAAACCCTGATGGGACTCCCGTTCATCAATCTTGACCAATCGACATCATGAATCCGCCAGGCATTTCTGCACTCGGTCGGGCGACGGTTGATGCATCCTGCACCGGCGCTCAGTCCCAGCGCATCGCTTTGATTGACTATGCAAAGGGCATCGGCATCTTTCTGGTGGTTTTTGGGCACGTCCTCCGGGGGCTAACTGGCACTGTTTTGCAGGAAAACGCCCTAACTCAAGCCCTCGACCAGTGGATCTATGCCTTCCACATGCCCCTGTTCTTTTTTCTGTCTGGCTACCTCGCCGAGCGTTCCGTCTCAAAACCGCTCGGCACAGTGGTTTCTAGCAAACTGCGGGCGATCGCCTATCCCTATTTCCTGTGGTCCGCAATTCAGGAAACGCTGCGCCACCTCGCAGGCATCAGCGACCAGCCCCTGAGCAGCCTTTGGCGCATCGTCTATTCCCCAATTTTGCAATTCTGGTTTCTCTACGTCTTGTTTGCGGTTTCGCTCGTGTACCTGCTGCTGCGAAAGCTGAAGGTTCCTGTTGCAGTGTGCTTCGCAGGATTTGCGCTGCTGTTTGCCTCCGAGTTTATCGACCTCAGCCTTGGCCCCTGGCCGGTGCTGTACATGATTCGGCTCAACGCAGTTTACTTTGCCTTGGGGGCGATCGCCAGCGGGGTTGATTGGGTTGGGCGGCTGCAAAAGGTGCAGCGTTCGATCCTGCTGCCCAGCGCCTTTTTGGGGTTCAGTCTCATTGCGCTGGCTGCCATCGTCAATCTGACCAGCCTCGAAGCCTGGCTGTTTCCGCTGGCGGTGCTGGGTATTGTTGCCAGCCTGTCGCTTGCCGCTTATCTAGAGGATCTCCAGCGAATTTCCTTTCTGCAAACTTGGGGGCTGCGCTCCTTAGAAATTTTTGTGGCTCATACGATTTTTACTGCCGCAACCAGGATTGTCCTGCAAAAAGGGATGAACCTTAACCAGCCTGTCATTCACATCATTGTGGGCACAGCCCTTGGACTGGGCGCGTCTCTGTTGCTATATCGTCTGTCTGTGCAGCTTCGCATTCTATGCCTATTTAGATTGCAGCCCCCCCCTGCCAGTAGCTGTTCGCCCAAAATCTCTTAGAATCAGGACTTATGGCAATTCTTGATTTTGGATTTGCAATTTTGGACTTGCGATTTTGTAATCAGTCTATGCATATTCGCGGCCTCGAGCAGTTTTATCCGGAGCGCCACGGATGAAGGCTGGTGTTAGGTGCCTGCGGTGAGAGCCTCAGGGCTGCCAGGTCAGCATCAACCCCGGCGGACGGGGCTGAGTCAGGTGAGCAAGCTGACAGTCAAACCCGTTGAGTTCCGCTATTCTCTGGAAACGAGCTAGCCTAGATGCACTAGAATAGCGACTGCCAGAGCGCTAAGCCCATTGCACCAGACCGTTGAAGGTTTAGCACCAGGGTTTAGAACTGAGAAAAAGGTCAGACAGAAGGTAGGGCATGACGAGAAACCGACAGGCATCAGGAGACGGGGAGGCAGACAAGGTGCGTCGCCTGCCCAGCCGTTTGCCTGCGTCCCAAAACGCTAGGACTCGTCGGGGCGCGGCTCGGAGCGCTCGGCCCGCAGATGCCCCGCCGCGAGAGACAGGTCGGTACGAGTCGCGCAGTCGGGCTGCGTCTGCTCGGCGCGATCGCCCGTTTGGCGAAGGGATGCCGTCGTCTGCCCAGCCCCCGCTACGGGTTGTGCCTTCGGTTGCGCGATCGCCCAAGGTTCAGACGCTTCCTGCCGTGCCCACCGACCGCAACAGGGATGAACCATCGGTGCGGCCCCGCAGTCCCCTGGTGCGGTTTTTCACAAGCTGGCAGCTTTGGGTTTTGGCGGCGACGACGGGCTGCATTGGGGCGGGCGTGCTGGCGGCGGCGCTGCTGTTCAAACTGCCCGCACTGCCCAACTGTCCGTCGATTTTCTGGCCGACGGCCTCGGCTTCTCTGCGGATTTACTGCGCCCAGCTTGCGTCTAATAAGCAAACGGTGGACGACCTGCTGGAGGCGATCGCCCTGGTGAATACGCTGCCGCCCAACCACGCCATGCGTCCCGAAGCCGATCGCTACATCGCGCAGTGGTCAGACGATATCTTGAAACTGGCTGAGAAAGCCTTTCACAAGGGCGATCTTCAGGGGGCGATCGCCATCGCCGAGCGCATTCCCGACAACACGCCCGCCTTTGCCCAAGTCGAGCAGCGCATCCAGTCCTGGAAGAAGACTTGGGCAACCGCCGAAGCCCTCTACAAGCAGGCAGAAGAAGCCCTGTTTAACGACGACCCCACCAAAGCCTTTGATCTGGCGGTGAAGCTGCTCGATGTGGACAACGAATATTGGAAAACCACCAAATATCAGGAAATGGTGGATTTGGTCACGGCCTCGCGGGAAGACGGCAAAAAATTGGCGCAGATTCGCCGAATGGCGCGGCGTGGCGGTGCGAGTAACCTGCTAGAGGCGATCGCCCTGGTGCAGGAAATCAAGAAAACCAGCCCTGCCTATCCCGCGGCTCAGCGGTTGCTCAACAGCTTGGGCAAAGATGTGCTGAATCTAGCAGACGAGTACCTGAATCGGCGCGACCTGCCTGGCGCAATGGATCTGGTTCGCAAGATTCCTGAAGGGGCGCGAGTGCAGGCAGAAATTCAGGACTTCACCGCTTTGGCCCAGGCGCGGGCCCAGGCATGGGACGGCAGCGCCTCGGATATCGAAGCCGCGATCGCCCAGGCGCTCCGCATTCGCCGCGATCGCCCGCTCTATGGCAAGGCCCAGCAGTTGATTAGCTATTGGCGCGTCGAGCTACAGGATCTAGTGCATCTGTCCCGCGCCCAGCAATATGCGGATTTGGGCACCGTGAGCGACTTGCGGGCGGCGATCGCCGAAGTCAACAACATTCCCCAAGGGAATCCCCGCAGCCGCGAAGCCCGCCGCCTCGCCAGCCGCTGGATCACCGACATCGAGCTACGAGAAGACCGCCCCACGCTGACCCAGGCCGAGGAAATTGCCCGCGCAGGCGATGCCGATTCGCTGCAAGCGGCCATCAGCATTGCCCGCCAAATCGGTTCTGGTCGCGCCCTGTCTGCCGAAGCCCGCGATCGCATCCAGACTTGGCAGCAGCAACTCACTGCCCTACAAACGCCGCCCCCTGTCGAAACGGTTCCTGTGTTTGCACCGCGCCCGTCTGATCCGGTCGTGCTAGACAACGGGTTGCCGTCTACCCTCCGCACGGTGCCCGCGCCCTCTGGGGTCAGCAATGCTGCCGAGGGCAACCCGCGAGATTTCGCGTCCGTCGATCGCTCGACGCTCCAACTTGCCCAGAGCGCTGCCAGCGCCGGTACGCCCTCCATGCTGATTTCTGCGATTCAAACCGCAGACCGAATTCCCACCACCAGCACCCAGCGTGCCGAAGCGGATCGCCTAATTGCTGAATGGAGCGATCAGGTCTTGCAAATTGCCCAGCAAACCGCCGCCGAGAGCCTAGAAGGGGCGATCGCCATTGCCAAAGGCATTCCCCCCCGCACCCCCGCCTACGCGCCAGCCCAGCTTTGGATTGAGCAGTGGCGACAGCAATCGCTCAACGCCAACACGGTTCAGTTTCCGAACCCGTAGTCGGCCGCAGCGAACAGCAAAAGGCGCAACACTTCCCGACCACAATCTGCTATAAACTGCTTTCAAATCAAAATTTGCAAGCTAAAACTTGGGATCTGTAGGTTTAGGCTGTTCATCCACCCTGTCCCCAATCCCCAACCCTCAATCTTTGACATCTTGACATGCTGACCAGCGAATACATCGAAAAAGCCGAAGCCACTCGCGTTCGGGTTCTTAGCGAAGCCCTGCCCTACATTCAGCAGTTTGCAGGGCGCGTCGTGGTGGTGAAATACGGCGGCGCAGCCATGAAAGACAGCAACCTCAAGGAAACCGTCATCCGCGACATCGTGTTTCTTTCCTGCGTGGGGTTGCGGCCCGTGGTGGTGCATGGCGGCGGCCCCGAAATCAACACTTGGCTGAACAAGCTGGGCATCGAGGCGCAGTTCAAAAACGGGTTGCGCGTGACCGATGCGGCCACGATGGATGTGGTGGAAATGGTGTTAGTGGGCCGGGTGAATAAAGAGCTAGTGGCGCTAGTAAACCAAGCGGGCGGCTCGGCGGTCGGGCTATGCGGCAAAGACGCGAACCTGATCAAGGCGCGACCCCAGGGCGAAGAGGGCATCGGCTTTGTAGGTGAGGTGCAAAGTATAGATACCAAGCTGATCGAGGCGCTGGTGCGGGAAGGCTATATTCCCATCGTGTCTAGCGTGGCGGCAGACGACAAAGGACAAGCTTATAACATCAATGCTGACACTGTAGCAGGCGAACTAGCCGCCGCGCTAGGAGCCGAAAAGCTGATTCTGATGACCGACACACCGGGCATTTTGAAAAACTACCACGACCTTTCGACGCTGATTCCTCGACTGGATATCCAGGAAGCGCGGCGGCTGATCGAGTCGGGCATTGTTTCCGGCGGCATGATTCCCAAGGTCAACTGCTGCGTGCGATCGCTCGCCCAGGGAGTCAAGGCAGCCCACATCATCGACGGCCGCCTGCCCCACGCCCTGCTGCTGGAGATCTTTACCGACGCGGGCATTGGCTCTATGCTAGTTGCTTCAGATTTTATGGGATAGGTGCAGCAAGGGCATGGCGGCAAACCCAGAGGCGCTGGAGCGGGCCAGAGCGCTCTTTCAAGCGGGCAAGCAAAATTTTGAAAGCGGACGCTATCGGGAATCGGTGGACTGTCTGGAAAAGTCCGCTGCGCTTGTGGAGCGGGGCGGCAAGCTGGGCGGTGAGGTGCAGATTTGGCTGGTGACGGCCTATGAGGCCGCCGGACAGACTGACATGGCGATCGCCCTCTGTGAGCAACTGGTGCGCCATCCCGACGTAAAGACCCGCAAGCAGAGCCGCCGCCTGCAAACCATCCTGACCGCGCCACGCCTGCGGACGCGCCCCGAGTGGCTGACTCAGATTCCTGACTTGGGCGGGCTGGAAGCCGCCAACGCCGAAGATCAAAAGTCCTACGCCGCGCCCAGTCGCCCCCCGTCGTCGCGTCCGAAGCCCCGCCCCAAGCCTGATCCAGAGCCGCTTGATCTGAGCCAGGTCAATACCAAAGACAACTCCTTTGTGTGGATTTCTTTAGGGGCGATCGCCCTGATTGTGGCTGGACTCCTCTGGTTCGGCTACGCCTGATTGAAACTACGCCTTAGAGACAACGGGGCAAGAAGAACAGCGAGTCCGTTGCGACTCAGGAACCGAAAAACTTCGCTATCATAAAGTTAATAATTCGTAATAAAACGCCATGAGCCAACTCAGCCTAGAGCAGATCAAGACCCAGCTCGACAGTCCCAAGTCGAGCGATCGCATGGTCGCCCTGGCCATGCTGCGCGATATCCCTTCAGAGTCGGCCGTGCCGCTGATTCTCAAAGTGCTGGATGACGAAAGCCTGCAAGTGCGCTCGATGGCGGTGTTTGCCCTAGGGGTCAAGCAAACAGACGAGTGCTATCCCATCCTGGCGCAGATTTTGGAAAACGACCCCGACTATGGCATTCGCGCCGATGCGGCCGGGGCTTTGGGCTATCTGGGTGACTCTCGTGCGGTCGAGCCGCTGCTGCGAGCATTCTACGAAGATACGGATTGGCTAGTGCGCTTTAGCGCTGCCGTATCGCTGGGCAACCTGAAAGACCCCCGCGCCCGCCACGCCCTGCTGCAAGCGCTGGAGAGCGATGAGGTGGTGCTACATCAGGCGGCGATCGCCGCGCTAGGAGAACTCCAAGACCTAGAAGCGGTCGAGGCAATCCTGCGCTTTGTAGACTCGCCCGACTGGCTGGTGCGCCAGCGCCTCGCCGAAGCCCTGGGCAACCTGCCCACGCCCAAGAGCATTGCCGCGCTGCGATACTTGCTGCGCGACAGCCACCCCCACGTATCAGACGCGGCGGCGCTGGCGTTGCAGAAGTTGGAAGCGGTGGAGTGAGGAAAAGGGAAGAACGAAGATAGAAGAGAGAAGAACGAAGAGAGAAGAGAAAAGGATTGTCGGTTTTCGTTCTTCTTTTTTCGCTCTTCTTTTTTTATCTTTAACTCCGCAAGCTCACCTGGAACTTCTCTTGGAGCGCTTCGCGGACTTTCTGATGCACTGGCTCGATGTCTTCGTCGGTCAGCGTGCGATCGTCGGCTCGGTAGACCAGTCGAAACGCCAGACTGCGCTTGCCTTCGGGCACTGACTCGCCACGATATTCATCAAATAGTTCTACAGAGTCGAGCAGTTTGCCTGCCGTCTTGCGAACCGCCCGCTCAATTTCCGCAACTGAAAACTGCACGGGCGCAAAAAACGCCAGATCCCTGTCAGAGGCCGGGTAGGCCGAGTAGGGCTTGAAGACAGGCGTGACCCTGGCTTCGTCGGACATGTCTTCTAGCAGCAGATCTAGGTCTAACTCGAAGGCATACACTTCATCCGGCAATCCCCGGCGCTGGCGCTCTTGGGGGTGTAACTGTCCAAACGTGCCCAGCCGCTCGCCCCTGTACCCAAAGCGAGGCAGTCCGTCCCCGGGTGCAGCAGCGGGTTTCGCCGATCGGGCTGAAATTCAACCGCTACGCCAAGCTGTCGAAACGCGCTCTCCAATATGCCCTTGGCTTCAAACCAGGTCATCGGCTGTTCGCGGCCACTGCGAACCCAGCGCCCGACCGATGTATCACCACCCAGAATCCCAGCGAGGCGATCGCCCTCATATAGCCCGTCTTCTTCGCGCCAAAACACGCGCCCAATTTCGTAGGCATTCAGCGCCCCGTTGCCCTGCTCCAGGTTGTACTGGAAGGCATCGATTAGCGCTGTCAGCATTTCAGTCCGCAGCGCAGAATATTCCACAAACAGCGGGTTGCTGAGGGCAATCTGGTTATCGCCGTCCGGCTTCACCAGCGAATAGTGAATCACCTCCGTCAGACCCACCGCTTTGAAGGCGCTGTGGATTTGTCGTGTCAGGGCGTAGTCGGGCGACAGGAAGCCCAGTTCGGTCTTGGCAGGCAGCGTATCGCAGAAGTTGTTGTAGCCGTAAACCCGTGCCACTTCCTCGATCAGATCGATTTCGCGTTCCAGATCTCGATGACGATAGGGCGGCACGCTCACCCGCCACACGTCGCCCGCTGCCGAGATCGGGGTTAGTTCGCAGCCCAGCGCCGTCAAAATCCGCTCTACCTCGGCGGGCGGCAAGTCGCCAATTTCGCCCTCGCCCGGACGCGCCTCTTTGTCTAGTTCGATGGGGCCAAGCACTTGGTTCAGCCGCTCCAGCCGCAGTTCAATCGTGCGCGTTGCCATCGCGCCGCCCGGTCGCGCATCGGCTACCGTCTGCGCCCCTATCGTACCGCCCGCCAGTTCTACCAGCAGCGCCAGCGCCCGCCGACAGGCCAGTTCGAGTTCCGCAGAGTTCACGCCACGCTCGTAGCGGGCCGAGGCCTCAGTGCGGAGTCCCTGCGATCGCGCCGATCGCCGAATGGCTACCGAATCAAAAACTGCTGCTTCCAGCACCAGATTCGTCGTGTCTGCGTAAACTTCGCTGTTTTCGCCACCCATCACGCCCGCCAGCGCTACGGGCTGGTCGTTTGCCGTAATCAGCAGCGTTTGGTCGGTCAGCTTTCGCTCCTGGCTGTCCAGCGTGGTCAGCGTCTCGCCGCTGCGGGCAAAGCGCACACCAAGCGTTAAATCTGAAGAACCCGCAATAGACCGGAGGCGATCGCCATCAAAGGCGTGTAGCGGCTGCCCCCCACTCCAGCAGCACGTAGTTGGTCACGTCCACCCACGTTGTTAATCGGACGAGTGCCCGCCGCCTGGAGCCGTCGTTGCAGCCATTCAGGAGAAGGGGCGATCGCCACCCCCTCAACAACGGTTCCTATATAAATCGGGCAGGCTCCCGGCTCCGAAATCCGCAGCCCCAGTTCTTTTCCAGCAGACTTGACGGGCAACTCGGGCACTGTCGGCAGCTTGAGTTTTGCGCCCGTCAGCGCCGCCACCTCCCGCGCAATGCCCACCATGCTCAGCGCATCGGCTCGGTTTGCCGTCGAGGTCAGATCTAAAATCACATCGTCTAACCCCAGCAGCGGACGGGCATCCATGCCTACCTGAAGCGAGTCTTGCGGGAAGATATGAATGCCCTCTGACTCCTTCGCCAGCCCCACCTCCGCCAGTGAGCAAATCATCCCCTCCGAGGGCACATCCCGCAGCTTGCGGGGGCGAATCGTTAGGTCAATCATGGGCAGATGCGTCCCCAGCGTCGCCACCGGAACGTAGATATCAGACCGCACATTCGCCGCACCGCAGACAATGGTGGAAGGCGTGTCAGCCCCGATGTCCACCTTACACACGCTCAGCTTGTCAGCATTGGGATGGGGCTGACGATCCAGCACTCGACCCACCACTACGCCATCCGCCCAGGTGCGGCGATCCTCAATCTCTTCTACCTCAAACCCCGCCATCGTCAGCATATCCGCCAGCGCTTCTGGAGATACGTTGATATCGACTAGCTCTCGCAACCAGTTCAGAGAAATTCGCATCGCCTATCGTGCCTTTCTGCCCAACAAAAATTAACGTGGTCAAAATCTAATCTAGTCCAGCCCTGGCACGGCTACATCCAGACATTAGCCCAAATGAAGCGGCTAATAAGCCGCCAAATCTCGTGCCTTAGCCCTCCCAATTCTACCGCCCGGTTGCCTCGGAACACGCTTCTACCCCCTAGCACATCCAACAACAATCTGTTAAACAATCTATAGAGGCTAAATGCTTTTACCCGCTGAATCTTGCTCCTCCGGCAGTTTTAGCAACATTCCGTCTGGATGCTTCGTCAGCCTTTTGAGTAAGCACTTGGGCGAATTGCTACATGCTGTCCCGTGTATTTATGGGTGTTCACTGAGACTTTAAGCGAATCAGCGCGATCTTTAGCAAGTCTTCAAGGGTTTCCCCGAGAGAACTGCACTCTACCTTCATGCTCTTGGGCCGATAATTGTAGAAGAGGTGCATGCTCTCACTTTGAGATATACGCCCGGCGGTCAACCTAACGAGTGATGCCGAATGAGCTACTGCTTAAATCCTGCCTGTCCAAAACCAGAGAACTTGACTCATACTGAGCTGTGTCAGGCCTGTGGCTCCAAGCTGCTGTTGCGCGATCGCTATCGGGTGGTGCAGTCCCTTGGGCATGGCGGATTTGGAGCCACGTTTCTAGCCAAGGATGAATCGCTTCCCGGCAGTCCTTACTGCGTAATCAAGCAGCTTCGTCCAGTCGCCTCCTCCCCCCATGTGTTGCAAATGGCACGGGAGCTATTCCGCCGAGAAGCCAAAACGCTGGGTAAAATCGGCAACCATCCCCAGGTGCCTCGCCTGCTCGACTACTTCGAGGCAAACCAAGAATTTTACCTGATTCAGGAATACATTAGCGGCTCCACCCTCCAGCAAGAGGTGAAGCAAAATGGCCCCTTCAGCGAAGCCGGGGTCAAGCAGTTTCTCAGCGAAGTGCTGCCGATGTTGCAGTACGTGCATTCTCAGCAGGTGATTCATCGCGACATCAAGCCCGCCAACCTGATTCGTCGCACTCAAGACAAAAAGCTGGTGCTGATCGACTTCGGCGCGGTGAAAGATCAGGTCAACCCTGTGCGAGCAGGTGCAACGGAGCAAACTGCCCTGACGGCCTACGCCATTGGCACTCCTGGCTATGCCCCGCCAGAGCAAATGGCCATGCGCCCCGTCTATGCCAGCGATATCTACGCGCTGGGCGTTACCTGCATTTACCTGCTGACGGGCAAAGCGCCGAAGGACATGGACTACGACCCGACCACGGGTGAGATTCTGTGGCGCGAACAGGTTCACATCAGCGAACACTTTGCGGGCGTGTTGGAAAAGATGCTGGAGGTTTCCGTTCGCCATCGCTATCAGAACGCGGGGGAAGTGCTGCGGGCGCTGGATCTAGAGCCATACCTCGACAGCCTAGCCCAGAGCATGGTGAAGCCTGCACGCCCTTCTGCCCGTCAGCCGGAGATCTCTCCTCATCACCACACGCCCTCTGGTGACCTCAGCGGCAATCTCTTTCCCTCTTCGCCCTCTGCCCGCATGGCGGCCGCGATTCGCGCACGGCAATCCAAGTCTGTAGGAGATTCCGGCGGTTCGCCCTACACGGGAGGACAGCGCCGCACCGCCATCCAAAAACCCGCCTCTGTCAGTACGGTCGAGCGTGGTCGGGGCGCGTCGGGCGGCAGCAGCGGCAACTCTGGCGGACATCCGGCGCTGCTGCCTAAGCTACGGGCGGATGAATTGCTGAACGACTACGCCAAGGGTAAGCGCGACTTTACCTCTCGCGACCTGAGCCTGCTGAACCTGTCTAAGGTCGCGCTCACAGGGGCAAACTTTCACCAGTCCAAACTGCATAAGGCGAACCTTCAGGGCGCAAACCTGTTTAATGCTGATTTTGGTCGAGCCAGTCTGAATCAGGCGATTCTGAAAAATGCAAACTTGGCGCGGGCCTATCTTAGCCATGCGGATTTGCAGGGAGCAGACCTGCGGGGGGCAGATCTGAGCTATGCCTATCTAAGCCACGCCAACCTGCGGGGGGCAAACCTCTGCGGCGCAGACCTGACCGGAGCCAAGATTAGCGACGAACAACTAGCGCTAGCGCGAACCAACTGGGCAACAGTTCACCCCAGCGGCAAACGAGGGCTATGGTAGATAGGCGGGGCTATCACGCCCGCTGAGTTTTACCTGAACAATTGCCAGGGTGGTGAATAGCCATGACAGATCGGTTGCGGGAGCGGGGCGAGAAGCTGAAGGAGCGTGATCCAGAAGCCTATGCTCGGCTGGTGGCAGAATCAAAAGCGCCCTATCGGGGGCTGCGGCAGTTTGTCTATCTAGCATTTGGTGCATCCGGGCTAATCGGTGCGTTCATTTTTGCCACGCAGCTTGCGGCCGGGCGGGGCGACGGCGACACACTGCCCAATCTGGCGCTGCAACTGGGGCTGGTGGCGCTGATGGTGTGGCTCTTTCGGCTGGAACAGAAGGCGGCCGCCCGTCGGCGGGGATAACGGATTTAACGACGCTGTGCGGTTCGCTATTGAGATTGAGATGCGCTGCTACCCTGTGGGCAAGTCGAATAGCACCGTGGTCATGTAGCGCTCTGCCCAGTCTTCGCCAAAGGCCTTTTCTAGGACGCGGCGGGTTTTGTCGTTTTGCTGCTGCTGGGTGCAGTAGTGCTGCTGTCCCGCCAGAATTTCAGACTGTTTTTCGGGGGTGGCGGGAGTGGCGATCGCCCGTTCACAGTGAATCTTTAGGTACGCTTCGACGCGATCGAGAAACTGCTGCTGTTCATCCTCCGACTCTGGGCGGATAAACAGACAATAGCTGGAAAAAATCGTGCCCCAGGTGGGGAAACTGCGCGTCTGCGAAAACTGGAGCGGCGGCAGAGATTCCAATTCGCCCACGTAGCTGCCGGGCAGGCTGCGATCGCCCCGCACGGGCGACAAATCGGCGATCGCCATGCTTACCTGGCCGCGCCCGCCTACTAAATCTGCGCCAAACATGGGCAAATCATAGTCCGGCCGGGGAAACATAACACAGTGCAGGATATCCAGCCCAGTGCCCAGCTTTGCCAGTTCTAAATGCAGCTTGCGAAACTGCGGCGTTTGGTAGCAGTGATTTTCAATCACTAGGCGTTCGCCCTCCAGTCGTCCTTCTACGTAGCCTAGGTCTTCGGGCAGGTGATAGGGCGACAAGTCCAGATGGGTTTGCCATATAGCCTCGATTCGATCCGCCAGAGCGCGAATCAGGGGATGCTGCTGTTGGCGGATTGAGTCGGACTGGGAAGCGGACGACGAAACGGAAAAAGACATGGTGTTAAATCGTGAGTACGGGTGTCGAGAGGCGGCTCTAGCGATAGGCTTGAAGTTAGGCTGTTGCTTTATGATTCCGCAGAGCAAACTGTGCAGTGGTGCTACGACGATAGGCAGCACGTCTAGTGCAGTCAGTGCGCTAGACGAACATTCATAACCCTCAACCTTTGTATTATGTCAGGTCAGATACTCGGCGATCGCTACGAAGTGGAACAGCAACTCGGCAAAAAGTCTGGCCGCTGGACGCTGCTAGCCCGCGATCTAATGACCCAGGAACCCGTCATCCTCAAGGTCGTCTTTATCGACGAAAACCTTGGCCCCGACGATCTCAAGCTGTTTACCCGCGAGGCCGATGCACTGCAAGTGCTGGCCCACCCTGCCACGCCGCGCTACCTGGGCTACTTTGAAATCGACCTGCCTCGCGGCGGCAAGGCCCTGGCGCTGATCCAGAGTTACTTGCCGGGAACCTCGCTCGATAAATACCTCAAAGCCAAGCGCACCCTCAGCGAAGCCGAAGCCAAACAGGTTGCGCGGAAGGCACTGGAAATTTTGCAATATCTGCACGCACAGCAGCCGCCCATTGTGCATCGGGACATCAAGCCCAGCAACGTGCTGCTGTCGGACGATGAAGGGGCGATCGCCACTCAGGTCAGTTTGGTCGATTTTGGCTCGGTAAAATCCCTCACGCCCGCCGACGGAACGACCTTTAGCATTGTGGGCACCGAAGGCTACATCGCGCCAGAGCAAATTGGTCGCCGCGCCATGACCGCCTCCGATCTCTACAGCCTTGGTATGACGCTGGTTGCAGGTTTAACCGGAATAGAACCGATGAATCTGCCCCACCGAGGATTTCGCATCGATCTGGATCAATGCCTCCAGTGCAGCTCCGACTTTGCCACCTGGCTGAAGCAAATGACCGATCCAGACGTGACCCAGCGATTTCGCAACGCCGATGCGGCTCTGGCGGCTCTGCCCACGGGGTAGAGGGGAGGGGATTTTAGATTTTGGATTGGGGATTTTGGATTTTGGATTGGGGATGAACTTCTACTCCTAATCCACATAGCCCAGCCACAGCAAGCACATTAGCGCCAGCAGCGACCCAATTGAAAAGACCCCCATGCCGCCTGTAAAGCTCAGAAAACGGCGGGTGTTGATAGGTCGTTTGCGATAGAGCCAGAATGCAGCCAGCCACGCCGCCCCGCTGGCGATAAAAATCGGTAGATGGCTCCACGCCAGGTTATTGTCAATCGGAAGTCCCAGAAAACTTAGCAAGTAGCCAATGCCTACGGACTGCGCCAGCAGGCTAAACAGGGACACCCCCGCTAGCAGGCTCACGATCAGCCGCATCACTGGGCCAAAGGGGAAATAGAGTAACGCCGCTGTGCTGATCCAGGTGCCAATGCCAGTGGCGATCGCCAGCCCATGGGTCAGCCATTGCCACTGATTGTCGGAAATGCCGAACCCCCTCAGCGTTTCCAGCAAAACTCGCCCAAAATAGTTAGCCACCAGCAGCGCCATCCCCATGCCGCAGGCAAAGCTGGCAATGCCCTTGGCCCAGCGCCCCGGACTGCGCCACGCCCCTAGCGCCACCAGCACCCCACCCACCAGCGACAGCCCCAACCCCAGCCCAATCAGCCCCAACTCCCGCAGGGACATCAGCAGGTTAATACCCCAATATTGCCACCGCAGCCCGTCTAGCTGCGCCGCACCCAGCCCCAGATCGCCCTGCAAGGCATAGCGATATTGCAACCCGCGTACATAGTCCATTCCCGCTCCGTGGCAAGAGACGATTCGCCCTGCATAGCTTGCGCCGCAGTCCCCCAGTTCAGTAGGAAATGCTGGGCTATAGCGCCAGGTCAGGTCGAGCGGCTGTTCGGCCAGAGCAGCGCTGCACTGCCACTGGGCCGCACCTTGGGTGCAGTCAAAAATGCGGTTGGGCAGATGGATCGGCCGGCCGGCGCTGGGCTGAATCTCGATGCTGGCAAAGGGCGTGTGGGCCAGCGTAGGCGATTCGCTAATCAGCAGCGCGACCAGCGCCGCCGATAGAACGAGCCAGAGGGCGATCGCCCGCTTCAGCGAAAACCGGGGCATGGGGCATAGCTCCTTGAACGGGACGGTTGGACTCAAGAAGGAATACGGGCAGGTCTATCGATGCACCCGGATGAGCTAGAGTTCCGCTCGATCGCCGATCATAGCCTGCTTCTCATGTTTACCGTACAGGAGGTACGCCTTGTCAGAGAAGGATTAGTCAGAGCAGGATTAGTCAGAGAAGGATTACCGTTTCGCTGGTCAGAGCCGGAACTTTCCCCATTGCTGAGAGGTCTGGCTTTGAGTTCAAGACTCCGGGAACAGTTCCCACGATTTTCGAATGTGTTCTGGGGTAATGCCCTGCTGCCGGAGCGATCGCAGGCTACGGGCCCCGTCGCGTTTTGCCAGTCGCTTGCCTGCTGCATCGCGCACTAAGGGACAGTGATAGAACGCCGGAATTTCCCAGCCCAGTGTGCGATAGAGCAAAATCTGCTTGGCGGCGGAAAGCAGCAGGTCTTCGCCGCGCACCACTTCGGAAATCGCCATTGTGTGGTCGTCGGTCACGACGGCCAGGTCATAGCTGGGCAGCCCGTCTCGCCGCCACACCATGAAGTCGCCAAAGTCCTGCCCTGCAATGAAGCGCTGTGGGCCTAGATGTTCGTCTATAAAGGCGATCGCCTCGCCATCGGGCACGCGAAAGCGCCAGTTCATCTCGCCGGGTTCCGTCGCTGCTTCCCACGTTGCAGGACGCAATTCGACGGGAAAGATCACTTCGCGATCGCCCTCATGGGGCGCACGGAGCGCATTGGCCACATCTTTGCGAGAGTGGGGACTGGGATAAATCGCGCCGAGATGGTTCAACTGCTGCCAGGTTTGGTGGTAGAACGACTGGCGATCGCGCTGCCTGTAGGGCTGAAATGGGCCGCCTACGTCGGGCCCTTCTTGCCAGAAAAAGCCAAACCAGACCAAATCTTCCAGCAAATCGTCAGAATATTCGGGTTTGCAGCGATCGCGGTCGAGGTCTTCGATTCGCAAAACCAGCACGCCGCCATGCTGCACAGCCCGCTGCTGCGCCGTCCAAAATGTTTTGGCATGACCCAGGTGCAGGTGCCCGCTGGGTGTTGGCGCGAGTCGCCCGCGATAGGCATGGGTCAATGGCAACACCGCGAATGAATCATCCACTTCCAACTGCGTAAGTCCTAAAGGGAAATGGTAAACCCGAAGGCGCAATGTCCGCAGTGAATTCTCATGATGAATTCTCGTGACAAATTCTCCAGAATCAGCCTCACGTGGCCAGTAGGCGCATCTGCACTCGAACCGTTCCATTCTCCTGAAGCCGGAACTGGAACAACCGAGACTCCGCTGTGCCGCTCTTGGGTGGTGTTCCGCCTGGACCTTGTGGAAAGTCCAAGATGCATTCGTACTGATTCTCTGCACTTGGAACAGGACAGCCCAGCGTGTTTACAAAGGCTTCCAGGTTGTCCACAGGCATCCCAAAATTGACGTGGGCAATATATTCAATGTCTGTCGGAATGGGGCCGAGCAGCCCGCTAAAGTTCACTTCTGGCGTAACGCCGTGGGGTAGAGAAACACCAATCATGCGTTCTACCAAGTTGCGGGGCGATCGCCACGGGGCTGCTCCCATCATCCATCCCAGCAGCAGTACGCCCCCCAAAGCAAGCGTTCCGCAACCGATGGCAATCTTTTGAAGGCGGTTCATTCAGATTTCACCTCACGTATGGATTCTGAATAGTTCAGAACAGTTCTGTAGAGATGGCAGGAAAAGGATGGGCGATCGCCCTAATTCGATCTTCCTAAATAAACTCGCATGTCTGGATATTGCTCAAAAAAAGCGACCGTTTCCATAATTCTGCCAGCATAGCCGCCGCACTCCATCTGCAATCGCTGCTCTAGCTCGGCATTGTCCTGAGACAGGTGCAAGAAAAAGCCGCTGGGCTGCTCATTTTCACCCATAGAAAAATAGACAAAGGGACAGGAGCGGGCAATCACCGCAGGGTCAGATTCGCGCTCGGCAATTTCACAAAAGGGAATTTGAGCAAAGGCAGACTCGTCGCAGGCGATCGCAGGCGTACTTGCAAACATCACCACAGCACAGGTCAGGAATAATTTGCCACGCAGCATGAGACTTAGATTCAGAAAATTCTGGGGTAAAGCCGTTAAAGACTCAGGATATCCAGATTCAGCATCCTGATCTGACACGTCCAATATGGCATACCCCGATCGGTCACTGACAATGCGCGAATCGTCCCCTACCCAGAACTTCATAAAAGATTTAATCAGGCCATGAGGATAACAACGTTTCTAGTTGAGTGCGTAGCGGTTCCAGTTCTGAGATAGCTGTTTTCCAAATGGTTTCTTGGCGGATTTCGTCATAACGGTGAATCAGGATATTGCGTAATCCAATAACTCTGCGCCAGCCAATTTCGGGATGGGCTTGTCGAAATTCGTTCGATAGTCTGCGGGCGGCTTCTCCTAAGATTTCAAGCTGTCTTTCTACCGCGCTTTGGACAAGAATATTATCCAAATAAGCCTCATACAGCATTTTTGAAGCTAGTGAGGCACACGGATGGTCAATAAGCCCTTGCCTTGTGAGGGCAGCGTGTGCCTCACCCCGCAAGAAAATGCTGTAGGTTAGGCTTGCAGTAAATTCCTGAACTCGGCGAATAGCGCTGACCCTATCCCATAGCGACCCGACATCGCGGTTATTTGCTTGCATAAATCACCTGATGGGTTCGCAAAATTTCATGCCGTCGATAGGGATTTTTCAGCCTTTCTTTATCGGTTATGTCCACTTTTCTTCTGAATAGGTCTTCAAGTTCATCTTTCATATCCACCCAGTCAAATAAGCTCCAACCTGGGCTGGGGGCAAAGGTCACAAGTGCGTCAATATCGCTGTCAGAGCGGAAGTCGTCTCGCAACACGGAACCGAAGAGGGCAAATTCGATGATTTTCCAGCGATGGCAAAACTCAGCAATCTGCTCAAGAGAGGCCGGGATGCGTTGATTTAGTGGGGGGGCAAGTTGAGAAACCATCATTCAACCTCTAGTTCAATATTTTTAGTTCAATATTTCAAATTCAATCTCTCAAATTCAATATTTCAAACCATAAGGATTGCATTTCGCTCAGATGCTTGCCTTCTATCACTCGATTATGCGGCATGGCTTTGGAGAGGATCTGGGGGCTAGAGGGACTGGGAGGAGCCAGTGGGCAATTCAAATGCGATCGCCCCTGCTGGTAGGATGAAGGCTAGTAGCAAATCTAAACAAAACCTAAAGCAGTCATGACTCACTTCCCCGATCCGGCCCCTGCCCACGGCGGGACGTTGATTAACCGAATCTGCACGCCAGAGCAGCGGCAAGAGTTTTTGGATAAAGCCGACTTTTTGCCCCGGCTCCGGCTCGATGAGCGGGCCGTGTCAGATTTGGAGCTAATCGCGATCGGCGGCTTTAGCCCCCTGACGGGCTTCATGGAGCAGGCAGACTATCAGCGCGTGGTCGATGAAATGCACCTGGCCAATGGGCTGCCGTGGTCGATCCCAATCACGCTGTCGGTGACGGAAGAAGAAGCCACGCCGCTGAAAGAGGGGATGCTGGTGCGGCTGGATGACTCTCTGGGGCGGTTTGTTGGCGTGCTGCAACTGACGCAAAAGTACACCTACGACAAGGTTCACGAGGCGCTGCATGTCTATCGCACCAATGAAGAAAAGCATCCCGGTGTAAAGGTGGTTTATCGCCAGGGGCCGGTGAACCTGGCCGGCCCGGTGTGGCTGCTTCAGCGCGATGCCCATCCGCGTTTTCCCACCTATCAAATCGACCCGGCCGAGTCGCGGGCGCTGTTTCGAGATAAGGGCTGGAAAACGATCGTCGGCTTCCAGACCCGCAACCCCATCCACCGGGCCCACGAATACATTATCAAATGCGCGATGGAAGTGGTGGACGGGCTGTTTTTGCATCCCCTGGTGGGCGCAACCAAAGAGGACGACATTCCAGCCGACGTGCGGATGAACTGCTACGAGATCATGCTGGAAAACTACTTCCCGAAGGATCGAGTGATTCTGGCGATCAACCCGGCTGCAATGCGCTATGCCGGCCCTAGAGAGGCGATTTTCCACGCGCTGGTGCGAAAAAACTATGGCTGTACACACTTCATCGTGGGGCGCGATCATGCGGGCGTGGGCGACTATTACGGAACCTACGACGCGCAGTATATTTTCGACGAATTTGACCCGCTAGCGCTGGGCATCACGCCGCTGAAGTTTGAACACGCTTTCTACTGCACCCGCACCAACCAGATGGCGACCACCAAAACCAGCCCCAGCACCCCCGAAGAACGAATTCACCTGTCGGGGACGAAGGTGCGGGAAATGCTGCGAAACGGACAACTGCCACCGCCAGAGTTTTCTCGTCCGCTGGTGGCGGCTGAACTGGCGCGGGCAATGCAGATTCCGCAGCCGTCGTTTGAGATTTAGGGTTGGGTGGGTTTGGGTAGTTGGCGGGGCGAGTTGGCGGGGCGATCGCCCGGATACCGTGCTGCCCCCTCAGCAGCGATAGGATGAGAGTAGACCCCCAATCCATACGCGAGAGGATCTGAAGGAAATGGCCATTTTTCGTCAATACATTGCGCCGCTGCTGGTGGTGTTGATGTTTGTGCTGGCGCTGGTGGTAGTGAGCGCCCGCATCTTTTTGCCCGAAGACATGGCTGCGCCCGCGCCGATTGAAGCAGGGGAACAAGTTGGGCTGGGTCATTCCGACAATCTGACTGCCCTAGAAACGGCTTCCTCGCTGGATGTGCTGATTCATGGGCTGCCGGATGAAGCGGCGATCGCCCCAGCAAGCTAAGCAGTTGCAACCCGTTCTAGTAACCCGTGATTGACACTGCCGACTTGTGCCCCGGATACCTGATCTACCGCAGCACAGGAATTGAGCAAGCGCTGCTGGTTAAGTTTATGCAGCACACCTACCGCGAACTGTTTCCTGGCGAAGGGTTCGACCATCTCGCGCACACCGTCGAGCAATATTTCTCTGGCGACACGCCGCTGTGGTGGGTTCGTTCTCATGCAGATAGGGGCCTGCGAATTCCTGATCCGGTGGCTTGTTTGTGGATGGGCAGTGCAGTGGATCAGGTGCGGGGCGATCGCCATGCTCATATTTTCTTGCTCTACGTTGCACCAGAGCATCGCCGCCGGGGAATTGGCACGGCCCTGATGCGGCAAGCCGAAGATTGGGCCAGGCTGAGGGGCGATCGCCAGATGGGGCTGCATGTGTTCTGCCAAAACCAGCCTGCCCAACGGCTATACGAATCACTGGGCTTTGTGCCACAGTCGATCTGGATGGTCAAGCCGCTCGACCGCTAGGCAGCGGGAAGGGTTGAGGTAGAGGGGCAGATTTGGGATTTTAGATTTGAGATTTGAGATTTGGGGCTTCGGTTGCGGGTGGAAGCATCAAGAGCGCTATGCGAGACTGATGTAGGTCAATTGGCGATCCAAAGTCATCCATCCAAAATCCAAAATCGATCCTGTCCAGATTCGTTTAGCGATCCAAAATCTAAAATCCAGAATCTAAAATCCAAAATCGATTCTGCCCAAATTCGTTGAACGCTTGACTCAAAAGGAGAACACCCCATGACCCCCACCGAAATTAACTGCGCCGAAGCGTGTAAAAACGGCTGCGTTCTGGGCGATCGCTGTCCCAATCAGGAATATCGCAACCAGGCATCGCAGTTTATCGAAACCACGTCGCTGGATAAGATGCTGGAAATGGCAGAGGAAGCGCTGCGCCGCAAAGCGATGGAGCCGCCCAAGTGGGTATTTCCAGAAGATGGAATCGGCCCGGATGTTGAGTAAGATACCTGGCATTGATGGGGACAGCCTGCGGAGGCACTGTGGTTAACCGTCCGAGCATTGATTCAGGCGATTTTGACGATGAAGCGGTTGACGATGAAGCGTTTGACGACCTAGAGCCAGCGTCCCAAGGCATTGATGCAGCCGTCGATGTAACCGCCGATGTAGCCGATCTGGAGCTAGTGGTGGATGCGGGAATCGATGGGGGCGATCGCCTCGATCGCTATCTCGCGGCGCACCTGCCTGACCTGTCTCGCGCCCGCCTGCAAAAGCTGATCGAGCAAGGACAGGTGTGCGTTAACGGAGTTCCCTGTACCTCTAAAAAGGCAGAGGTGCAGATGGGCGATCGCCTCACTGTGTCTATTCCGCCTTCCGAGCCGATGACGCTCCAAGCCGAAGCTATTCCCCTCGACATCCTGTTTGAAGACGCACACCTGATTATTGTGAATAAGCCCGTGGGTCTGGTGGTGCATCCTGCGCCGGGCCACACCACGGGGACGCTGGTGAATGCGCTACTGGCACACTGTCCCGACCTAGCGGGCATTGGCGGGGTGCAGCGACCCGGCATCGTGCATCGGCTGGATAAAGACACCAGTGGGGCGCTGGCGATCGCCAAGACCGATCAGGCGCATCAGCGTTTGCAGGCTCAGTTCAAAACCAAAACCGCCCGACGCACCTATCTAGCGGTGGTCTACGGTGCGCCCAAGTCAGAGTCGGGCACGGTAGATGCGCCCATCGGTCGCCACCCAATCGATCGCAAAAAAATGGCGATCGTGCCGGAAGAGCGCGGCGGGCGACGAGCCGTGACCCACTGGCAGGTCATCGAGCGCCTCGGCAACTACACGCTGATGCAATTTGACCTGGAAACGGGGCGCACGCACCAGATCCGTGTCCACAGCGCCCACTTGGGGCATCCGGTGGTAGGCGACTCGGTCTACAGCGGCGGCAAATCCGTCGGCGTGAACTTGCCGGGGCAGGCACTCCATGCCTGGAAGCTGCGGCTGCAACACCCGATTTCTGAGAAAGAGATTGAGGCGATCGCCCCGCCGCCGGACTCTTTTTCGACGCTTTTGCGCGTTTTGCGGCAGCGTTTTGTGTGACAAATCTCAAATTAGCGAAGGACTTGTTTACATTGCTTAAAATTATGAGTGGACTCAGACCGCCCTCAGAGAGTATTTATACCTTTGTCCAGGCAAAGGTTTCCAGAATTCTTAAGAGAATCTAAAATTCCAAACCCTGCTTCTATGAGGAACTGGCAGGGGCGGAAATGTAAACAAATATGCCGAAAATGATTTGCAGAAACATGCCAAAAAGCCTTACCTGTCAAGGCTTAGCGGGAATATCTGAGCGGTTCTATACAATTTAATAACTTGTAACAAGTAAATGGGTTAACCGCATTGTATAAAGAGATTCGGAAGGGTACAAACCACAGACAGAGTACGACAATTCGCTGGTTTGCCAGGTTCTAAACCTTCTCATCTAACTGTGAAGTTTTTCTCAGATTTATGAGAAGCACCTTGCGTCCGGGAAGATGAGTCCAGCGGCTAAGCTGTTCTCTCTCATCTGTGGGAGCCATTCCACGCTGTATGTGTCGCTGTGTTAACCCAGCACTGCGATTCGTCAGCAACAGTGAAGACTGGGCTACCTTTCATCCAGTTTTTAAGACCGAACTCAACCAAAACGATTAGGAGATTGAGTCCATGTTAGATGCTTTCGCTAAAGTCGTTTCCCAGGCTGACACGAAGGGAGAGTTTCTGAGCAGCGCCCAACTCGACGCTCTGAGCAACGTGGTCAAGGATGGTAGCAAGCGTCTGGATGCCGTTAACCGCATGACCAGCAACGCTTCCACTATCGTTGCAAACGCCGCTCGCTCTCTGTTTGAAGAGCAGCCCCAGCTGATCCAGCCCGGTGGAAATGCTTACACCAACCGTCGGATGGCTGCTTGCCTGCGCGACATGGAAATCATCCTGCGCTACGTGACCTACGCAACTCTGGCGGGTGATTCCAGTGTTCTGGATGACCGCTGCCTGAACGGCTTGCGCGAAACCTATCAAGCGCTGGGCGTGCCCGGTGGCTCTGTGGCTGCTGGTGTTGCCAAAATGAAGGACGCTGCGATCGCCATCGTTAATGACCCCAACGGCATCACCAAGGGTGATTGCTCTGCGCTGGTGTCTGAAATCGCTAGCTACTTCGATCGCGCTGCTGCTGCGGTTGCGTAATTTGGCTTTGGTGATGGGCCACCGCTGTCCTGTGCAGCCTCAGGCTCTAGCCTAAGTTCTCGGCTTTATGCCGACGGTTTTCAAAATACTCAAGGACAACTTTAGGTTTTTTAGGGAGATATCTCGACTATGAAGACCCCGATTACTGAAGCGATCGCCGCAGCAGATACCCAAGGCCGTTTCCTTAGCAACACCGAGCTGCAAGCTGTCAACGGTCGCTTTGAGCGTGCCGCTGCCAGCATGGAAGCTGCTCGTGCGCTGACCAACAACGCTCAGCAACTGATCGACGGTGCTGCTAATGCCGTGTATCAGAAGTTCCCTTACACCACCCAGATGCAGGGCGCAAACTTTGCTTCCGATTCTCGCGGCAAGTCCAAGTGCGCTCGTGACATCGGCTACTACCTGCGGATCATCACCTACTCGTTGGTTGCAGGTGGCACCGGTCCTCTGGATGAGTACCTGATCGCTGGTCTGGATGAAATCAACCGCACCTTCGATCTGTCTCCCAGCTGGTACGTGGAAGCTCTGAAGTACATCAAGGCTAACCACGGTCTGTCGGGTCAGGCTGCGAACGAAGCGAACACCTACATCGACTACGCAATCAACGCCCTGAGCTAGTTGATTGTGCTTGCCCGGAAAGGTAAGCAATTGCTGGTTCACAACTGGCAGGGGTTTACCTTTCCGGGCATTGTTATATCTGTAGGCGAGGTCTGGTTTGCGATATCTGAGCTAATCTCTGCGGTGGATTGTCGCTGCCAGCAATATTCACGCCGATCTTTGATTTTGATTGAAGATCTGAAGCTCTGTTGAGGATCTGTGTTTTATTTCGACGCGCTTGTGGCAAGAGCGGAGTGGTCTAGGAGCGCAAGTTGTCAGGAACAGCAAAGTCTAGCTTTGTGAAGCGTTTCGACTTTTGTTCTTGGTTTTCGTTTCAGCTTTATCAAGTTGATTCTCTGCGCTGGACGCTGAAGATCAAGCATCCTCTAGTCACAAGGGCTTTTTCAATACCGAGTGTCAGCTTTAGGAGGAGGGATTTGAGATGAGCGGTCTAGTTGCGGCAGATCGATTGGGTATTTCTGCTTTTTCGCCGAGCGATCGCGTAGAGCTGCGTCCAAGCTGGACAGAAGACGATGTGCAAGCTGTGATTTGGGCGGCCTATCGTCAAGTGCTGGGGAATGATCACCTGATGGCAAGCGAGCGCCTGACCAGTGCAGAGTCGCTTTTGCGGCAGGGGCAAATCAGCGTCCGCGATTTTGTGCGGGCGATCGCCCAGTCTGAGCTATACAAGGAAAAGTTTTTCTATTCCAATCCCCAGATTCGATTCATCGAACTGAACTACAAGCATCTGTTGGGTCGCGCACCCTACGATGAGTCCGAGATCGCCTTCCATGTTGACCTGTATAACCAGCAGGGCTACGAGGCAGAGATCAACTCCTACCTCGACTCGGCAGAATATCAGGAAAGCTTTGGCGATTCGGTCGTGCCGTCCTATCGCGGGTTCAACTCGCAGCGGGGGCAAAAGACCGTCGGCTTTACGCGCATGTTTCGGCTGTATCGGGGCTATGCCAACAGCGATCGCGCTCAGTATGGCAAAAACCGCCCCCGGCTGACGCAGGAAGTGGCTCGCAACCTGCCCATGCCCATCCAGCCGCCTTCGACGGGTCGCGTCAGCGAGTTTGTCGGAACGGGAGCCGGGTTGGTGGGTGCCGCAGCGGGCGATCGCGACCAGCTCTATCGAGTCCGCTATACCCAGTCCGCTGCCAGCGGCCGGGCCCCCCTGCGGCTCAGCAATCGTGACCTGCTCGTTTCCTACGATCAGCTTTCCACACGCCTCCAGCAGATCAATCGCGCTGGCGGCCGGGTGCTTAGCATCAGCGCCGTCTAAGGGTTCAGGGTAGCCTCAAGAATCGCCCGCTACCCGTTTGAGTTCCGGTTTCTAGTGGTTGGGGTTTGGGGTCAGCTTCAAGCGCCAACCGCTTCCAAGCCATTCGCAAACACGAAGGAGAGATCGACCGTGCCAGTTACCGCAGCAGCATCCCGTTTGGGAACATCTCCGTATGACGGAGCGCCCCGGGTAGAACTCCGCCCCAATTACACCAAAGAGGATGTCGAAAACGTCATCCGCGCCGTCTATCGGCAGGTGTTGGGCAACGACTACCTGATGAAGTCCGAACGACTCACCAGCGCCGAATCGCTCCTCCGCGACGGCAATATCAGCGTTCGTGAATTTGTCCGCGCCGTTGCCAAGTCTGACCTGTACAAGCAGAAGTTCCTCTACGGCAACTTCCAGACCCGCGTGATCGAGCTGAACTACAAGCACCTGCTGGGTCGTGCGCCCTACGACGAGTCGGAAGTGATCTTCCACCTGGATCTTTACGAAACTCAGGGCTTTGATGCGGATATCGACTCCTACATCGACTCCGAGGAGTATCAGTCCAACTTCGGCGAAAGCATCGTGCCCTACTATCGCGGCTTTGAGTATTATGCCGGGGCCCGCACGGTCGCCTTTAACCGCATGTTCCGTCTCTATCGCGGCTATGCCAATAGCGATCGCTCTCAGGCGGAGGGGCGCGTCTCTCATCTCGCCCGTGACCTAGCCCAAAACAAGCCGACCTCCATCGTCAGTCCCTCTGGGGTTGGCAGCTTTGCCTTCTTCCGTGCTTCGGATGACGTGGCTCCCAGCAAGTGCCTGGGCGGCTCTGTGGGCGAAAGCGCCCGCGTCTATCGCATCGAAGTCGCAGGTCTGCGGAACGGCGGCTCTGGCGTTGGCTATCCCAAGCTGCGCCGCAGCAGCACCGCCTACCTCGTGCCCTACGATCAGCTCTCTGCCCGGATGCAGCAAATCCAGCGCCAGGGCGGCCGGATCGTCAGCGTGTCGCTGGCAAGCGCTAACTAGGTTTCAGGAATCAGAGGTTGGGGGTTCGGGCTTGAGCCTTTAACAGGCTTCTAGGCTTTAGGTTCGGCCTAAGCGCTCTGACCTCTGATCCCTCCCTTTGCCCTCTAAAACAATGGAGAACAGAGTATGTACGGTCAAACTGCTGTAGGAAGTGCCGCAAATTCGCCTTCGGGGGCGCGGATGTTTCGTTATGAAGTGGTGGGTCTGCGCCAAAGCCAGGAGACAGACAAGAACAATTATGCGATTCGCAACAGCGGCAGCGTCTTTTTCACGGTTCCCTACAACCGCATGAACGAAGAGATGCAGCGCATCCTGCGGATGGGCGGCAAGATTGTCAAGATCGAACCGCTAACGAGCGACTCGTAAGCACGCGATCGCCCCTTTGGACGGAACGCGACCCCCCAGGTTCAGGAATGCTTGACGGAACATCGGAGACGCAGTTTGAGGAATCGACCGCTGTATCGGAAGCCGCTGGCGCAGAAACGCTGACGGTGGAGCAGGCGATCGCCAATCTTGCTCACCCCGACACCAGCCTGCGCTATTACGCGGCCTGGTGGTTGGGGAAATTTCGCGTGTCTGATCCGGCGGCCGTGGATGCGCTGATTGCAGCGCTGCGCGACGAGTCTGACCGGACGGAACTGGGCGGCTATCCGCTGCGGCGGAATGCGGCCCGGGCGCTGGGCAAGCTGGGCGATCGCCGTGCCGTTCCGGGGTTGACCGAGTGCCTTGGCTGTGAAGACTTCTACGTGCGCGAGTCAGCGGCACAATCGCTAGGGATGCTGGGCGATTCGTCCTGCGTGCCCGCGCTGTTGGGGCTGCTGGCGGGCGGCGTGGCGGCCGCGGTGAAGGTGCCGGGGCGGCCCCATCTGGCGCAGCCCTACGAAGCCATCCTGGAAGCGCTGGGTGCGCTGGGTGCTGTGGAAGCGGTTGATGTGATTCGACCGTTTGCGGAGCATCCGATTCAGCGTGTGCAATATTCCGCTGTGCGGGCGCTGTACCAGCTTACAGAAGAGGCCGCCTATGGCGATCGCCTGGTGGCCGCGCTGCAAAGCGATGACATTAACCTGCGCCGCGTCGCCCTGTCTGACCTGGGCGCTGTGGGCTATCTCCCCGCCGCCGAGGCGATCGCCACCGCCGCCACCGAAAATAGCTTCAAGCTCTTTTCCCTCAAAGGATTGCTAGAACGCGCCGTCCGTCAGTCGCCCGATACCCTCAGCGCCGATGCTATTCGGGTAATAACGCTGATGGACGGGATGCTGTAGGCAGGTTGTAAAAGGAGAGCGGGAGGGGGAGAAAACACCCCATCGCTCCTACACCCCATCGCTCCCACACCCCATCACCCCAACACCCCATCACCCATCCACCCCTCCCCCATGCCCACTCCCCTCGCCACCCTCATCGCCGACATCGACCAGGCCGATTCGCCGGAACGGTTGATCGCGGCGGTGCAGGCGCTAGCGGCGGCACGCCTGGAGGAAGGGATTCCGACGCTGATTCGCTCGCTGGGGTTCAACAATCCCGGTGCGGCGGTGATGGCGGTGAAAGGGCTGGTGCAGATGGGCGAAGCGGCGGTGATGCCCCTGCTGACGCTGCTGGACGACTACAACTACGGCGCGCGGGCCTACGCAATTCGGGCGCTGGCGGCGATCGCCGATCCGCGAGCGTTGGACGTGCTGCTGTCGGCCGCCGAGACAGACTTTGCCCCCAGCGTGCGCCGCGCTGCTGCCAGGGGCTTGGGGCAACTGCACTGGCTAAAGCTGGCGGAGCCTGAGCGGGCGATCGCCCAATCCCGCACCTACGACACGCTGGTTCGCATTCTGGAGGATGCCGACTGGTCAATCCGCTATGCGGCGATCGCCGGTCTGCACGCCCTGGGACAATCCGCCTCGGCGTTGCAGCCCCAGATTGTCGAGACGCTGCAAGCACTTCAAGACTCGGATACTGCCGTGCAGGCGCGCATTCGGTGGGCGATCGCCACGCTGCAATCTCCACCGCCTGTTCCCGATAGCTTTCCTGAAAGAGAAGGGCGGGCGATCGCCCCTTAACCCCCAATCCCTAATCCCTAATCCCTAATCACCATGTCAATTCCCCTGCTCGAAATCACACCCAAAACCCAGAACCAGCGCGTGCCCGGCTACGACGTTCCAGATGAAGATGACGCTCGGATCTATCGCCTGACGGATGCCACCTCCGACACCGATGTCAACAACATCATTTGGGCCTGCTACCGCCAGATTTTTAGTGAGCATCTGATTCTGGAAAGCTATCGGCAGGCGTTTTTGGAATCGCAACTGCGGAACCGCGCGATTTCTGTGCGCGAGTTTATTCGGGGGTTGGGCAAGTCGGAAGTCTATCGAGAGCAAATCGCCGAACTCAACTCCAACTATCGAGTCGTCGAGCTGACGGTGCAGCGCTTTTTGGGTCGCCCCTCCTACGGCAAAAAGGAGCAAATCGCCTGGTCGATTGTGATTGCCACGAAGGGTCTGCACGGCTTCATCGATGCGATCGTAGACAGCGACGAATATCGCTCTAACTTTGGCGACGACATCGTGCCCTACCAGCGCCGCCGCATGGAGGCACGACCGTTTAATCTGGTGAACCCGCGCTATAACGACTATTGGCGCGGCCGCCTGCTGGAGCGGGAAATGATGACCCGCTCTTACTACCAAGTGCGGCAGTATCAGGCGGGCGAACTCGACAAGAAAGTGGTGCGGCAAGCGATTCCAGCATCCTTCTTCATCATGGCAAAAGGCATCATCACGCCCCAGCTTACGCCCCAGCGCGATGTCGCCCGCTCCACCTCCAGCGCCATCAAGGTGCCCGACATGAGCCGCGAAGACAACGGCACCCCCAAGCCCACCGTTAAGCCCGTCGCCGCTCGGTTGCCCTACAGCTACATCCCGCCGCTGAAGAAGAACTAGGAGAGAGGGGTCAGGGATCAGGGGTCAGGAGTCAGGCAATGACTTGTTTTATTGACCCTCTCTCCCGTTCCGGCCCCTGACCTCCAACCCTTAATCCCTAATCCCTCAAAAAACATGAGCATTCCCCTTCTTGCATACAAGCCAGCTTCCCAAAACCAGCGCGTGCCCGGTTATGAAGTCGGCAACGAAGACACCCCCTACATCTATCGCCTGGAAGATGCGGCAGATAATTCCGACATCGAGCAACTGATCTGGGCGGCCTATCGCCAAGTGTTTAGCGAACACGTCATTCTCAAGAGCAGCCGTCAGAGCGACCTGGAGTCGCAGCTCAAGAACCGCTCGATCACTGTGCGCGACTTTGTGCGCGGGCTAGCCAAGTCGGAAACCTACCGCAAGCTGGTGGTGGAAACCAATTCCAACTATCGAATTGTGGACATTACGCTGAAGCGTCTGTTGGGCCGTGCCTCATACAACCAGGATGAGCAAATCGCCTGGTCGATTGTGATCGCCACCGAAGGCTTTGAGGGCTTTGTCGATCAATTGCTCGACAGCGACGAATACAGCACCAACTTTGGCGACAACACGGTTCCCTATCAGCGGCGGCGCTATCGCGATCGCCCCTTTAACCTGGTCACGCCGCGCTATGGCGACTACTGGCGCGATCGCCTGGAAGCCGAGCGCTACAAGTGGGGTGATATTCGCAACTTCCTCGACATGGCCAAGTCCGTGCAGCCAAAGCCAATGCAATTTACTTCGGTGTCTACGGCGAATATCAAAATTCCCGACATGAGCCGCAGCAGCACCCCAGCGGGCGTGCCCGTATCGATCAGTCCTTCGGCCAGCTTCCCTGTCCGCTAAAGGTCTGGACTTCAGGGGTTGGTGGTTTGTACGGGCTTTTGGGTATGGGCTTTTTGTGCAGGCTGCGGATCAACCACCAACACTTGAAATCCGGTTTTAAGATATGCGCTTTCTCGTTTTACACGTCCCGTCCTAACATTGTGACCTCTTGCATGAGAGCAACTGGGTTTAGTCAATTCAAAATATAATTCACGCTAGTTTTCTCGCTAGCTTCCTAAACGTTGACTAAGCTGCATTTCAGAACCGTTCGTTTTTTTGTCAGGAGTTTGTTCTTTTGTTTTAAAGCGTGTGTATTTTGGCTTACAGTTTTTTGGATAAAGGGCGATCGCCTGCTCACCGCATCCAATCCCTCCAGTTCCCTAAACCTGAACTAAAACACTGCTCGTTTTGATTCAAACCAGCGTAAATTCCTGATTCTCAACTCTGTGCAAGAAGTCTCTTCACCTTTCAGATATTGAAGGAGAAATCGAGATGACATTGCCTCTTTTAGACTACAAGCCAACCACCCAAAACCAGCGGGTTTCCAGCTTCGGCACGGTCGATACCAACGGCGATATTCTCTATGTCTATCGGCTCGAAGACTCTCGTGGTGCCGATGAAGTAGACGAGCTGATCAACGCCGCCTATCGCCAGGTGTTTAACGAGCAAGAGCAGCTTCGGTTTAACCGGCAAATTGCGCTGGAAACTCAGCTTCGCAATCACTCCATTTCCGTGCGAGACTTCATTCGGGGGCTGGCCAAGTCGGAGCGATTCTATCGGCTGGTGGTGGAGCCAAACAACAACTATCGCCTGGTGGAAATGTGCCTGAAGCGGCTCCTTGGTCGTGCGCCTTACAACAAAGACGAAGAAATCGCCTGGTCGATTGTGATTGCGACAAAAGGCTGGGGCGGGTTCGTAGATGCACTGGTTGACAGCGACGAATACACTCAGTCCTTTGGCGACAACGTGGTGCCCTACCAGCGCAAACGGATGGGCGATCGCCCCTTCAGCTTCACGCCGCGCTACGGAGCCGCCTACCGCGACAAGCTGCCGAAGCCCCGCCTCTATGTCCCTGTAGGTCGATTTGCCCTGAACTTTGACCAGCCCTTCGACCTGCAAACCTTCCTCAAAACGGCCAACTGGGGGCGTGTGTCGATTGTCGTGCTAGCGCTGGTGCTGATGCTGGCGGTGCTGGCGCTGGTGAGTTCGCTGCCCGGAGCCACCGGATAAGCTGGATTCCATTTGCAAAAAAGCTGATTGCAGATGGAGTCTAGGGGTTCAATCCACGGGATAATAAGCCAAAGACCATCGTTGAACTATCGTTAGAACCGCTGGCTTGAACCATTTCAGACGTTCCATAAAACTGAAGGGAGATACTTGAATGGCGTTGCCGTTGCTTGAATACAAACCAACCACTCAGAACCAACGGGTTCGCAGCTTTGGCGCTGCTGACCAGAACGAGGACACTCCGTACATCTATCGCCTCGAAGACGCTGCGGACGATTCCGATATGCAGCAAGTCATCTGGGCGGCCTATCGCCAGGTGTTTAGCGAACATCAGATCCTCAAATTCAACCGGCAGCCCGCGCTGGAATCTCAGCTCAAGAACCGTGTGATCACCGTGCGCGACTTTGTGCGCGGGCTGGCGCTGTCTGAGCGCTTCTATAGCCAGGTCGTCAGCGTGAACGACAACTATCGCTTGGTGGACATTACGCTGCGCCGCCTGCTGGGTCGCAAAGCCTACAACCAAGACGAAACCATTGCCTGGTCAATCGTCATCGCTACCAAGGGCTTCGACGGTTTTGTGGACGCGCTGCTAGACAGCGAGGAATATACCAACGCCTTTGGCGACTACACCGTGCCCTACCAGCGCAAGCGCATGGGCAACCGCGACGAGGGTCGTCCGTTTAACCTGGTCACGCCGCGCTACGGCGAAGAGTTTCGCGACAAAGTGGGAACCACCAAGACCGACTGGCGCTTTGTGGTGGAGAAGTTCTACAGCCGCAAGTTCCAGGAGCGGATGCTGTCCGAGGGCGACCCCCGCAAGTATCGCGACATGGCCGCCGCTGTGGGTGCCAAGGGCAACTATGCTCAAACGCTCCGCGCCAACGATATCGACTATTTGAACAAGGTGCCCTATCGCGGTCGCCGCTAGTGGGGTTCAGGGGTTAATGGTTCGGGATGAGTCGTGGGGCGATCGCCCTATTGAGCATTCCACATTCGCTCTAAATTCGCTCTAACAAACCTCATCAGCTTGCCAATATCGCCAGAGCGCGATCTCCAGAATCCGGTTTTGCAAGTCTTGAAGCTACTCACAGACAGCGCTGCCTAAAGCGTCGCCCAGCGAGTGGTTTTGGGACTTGCAAGGCCGGATTTAGTTTTTGCGCCTTTGCTTCAAGATTCCATCACCTCATCACTTCATCACGTCATGGCGCTAAGCCAGCCAGCCTGCGCGAGTCAGCGGCAAATTCCAGCAGGTCTCAGACTTTGGACGCAGCAGCGTTTGATAAAGCCCCATCTGATTCTGTTCAAAGCCGAGGGCAGAGCCAAGCAGATAGGCCCGCCAGAGTTGCAGATAGCGATAGGGGTGGCTTTGAGGCACATCGCTAAACATTGCGGGCGATCGCCCGTTATTTTCCTGGTTGCGCTTCAGCATCGCCTCACCCAGGAGGCGTTTTGCCTGAGCAGCAGCGTTTTGCAAATTGGCTTCCCAGCAGCGCAGGGTTTTGGCGTAGTGGAGTCGCCAGGCATCTACATCTACAACTTCCCAACCTGCTGCTTCGGCCGCCGCCAGCAGCGTCGAAATTTGTAGCAGCTCACCGTGGGGAAAGATGTAGCGGTTGATAAACCGTTCGCCCAGGCTGCTGCCGTTCCACTCGGTGCTGGCGGTGATGCTGTGATTGAGAAACAGACCACCGGGTTTGAGCGATCGCCCAATGCTCTGAAAATAAACGGGCAGGTTTCTGCGACCGACGTGTTCCACCATGCCCACAGATACGATCTTGTCAAACGTGGGCGTTTGAGGCAAATCGCGATAGTCCATGAGCTGCACCTGGAGGCGATCGCCCAAGCCCCGTTCCGCAATTTTCGCTTGGTTATAGTCGAACTGTTGCTGACTGAGCGTAATGCCAAAGCCGCGCACGCCGTAGCGCTCCACCGCCCAGCGCAGCAGCGCCCCCCAGCCACAGCCAATGTCCAGCAGCGTTTCCCCTGGCGACAGGCGCAGCTTGCGGCAGATCAGGTCTAGCTTTGCCTCTTGTGCTTGGGCGAGCGACATTTGCTCGGTTTCAAAATAGGCGCAAGAATAGACCATCTGTGGATCGAGCCAGAGCTGATAAAAATTGTTGCCCATGTCGTAGTGGTGATGGATAGCGGCTCGATCTTGCTCTGGGGTGTGGCGGGTCTTTTCAGGGAAAGGACTGGGCTGGAGTTTGAGGGAGGGCAGCGACAGGGCGGCGCGAGCGGCTTGCAGCGTAGCGAAGTTGAGCGGCATGGGCACTCGGCCCAACTGCTGCATTGCAATAACCAGTGTTTCCAAATCGCCCACAAAGTCACAGTCGCCGTTGAGATAGCCCTCCACTAGCACCAGCGGATCGTGGCGCATCAAGAGCGATCGCACGATGCCGGGATGCCGAATCTGGAGCGTCAGCGGCGGCGGATTGTTGGCATCGCAGTGAACCCAGAGTTGCTCGCGTCCCCAAAAATCTAAGCAAAGGGGCACAGATAGATGACTCAATGCTGCTTCTAGCCAGGTGCGGAGGGCAGGCGGCAGGGCGATCGCCCACTGGGGCGCGGCGGAAGCCTTAGACCGTTGCAATTCTGAAACAACCATCGGAGTGTCCTCCAGTTGAATCTGAGTCTAGTTATTCTAGGATAGTGTTTGCGTTAGGTAGGCTGCTTTGGCAGGTTCCGGGGCGCAACGCAACTTCAGGAGATGGGTTTCGGAAACGGGTTTCGAGGCTCTTCAAGGACTCCGGGAACTAAACTACAGGAACTGGTAGAGAAGCGTTTTACCAATCGAGTGCATGGCAGGACATAGTAAGTGGGCGAACATTAAGCGGCAAAAGGCTCGTGTGGATGCCGTCAAGGGCAAAACGTTCGCAAAAATTTCTCGACAAATTATTATCGCAGCGCGAAACGGCGTGCCTGATCCGGCGGGCAATTTTCATCTCCGCACGGCCATCGAAAATGCAAAGGCGGCAGGCATTCCCAATGACAACATCGAGCGGGCGATCGCCAAAGGATCGGGCAAGCTGGGCGGGCGACAACCCTGGGAAGCTATCCGCTACGAGGGCTATGGTCCCGGCGGCATCGCCATCCTAATCGAAAGCGCTGACCGACGCAACCGCACTGCCCGCCCGACCCTGCGGGCTGCCTTCAGCAAACGCGGCGGCAACCTGGGGCGAGACGGGCTGCGTCGGCTGGATGTTTGAGCAAAAGGGCGTGGTGACGGGTGAAAGCGCCCGCCGCCTGCCAGCAAAAAGGAACTGCCTGTGATTGACGAGGATGTGTCGTGAAAGGGGCGCAGAATCCTATGAACTAATTTCGCTGGAAGACGATATTCCCGGCGCAGAAGTCTTCACCGATCCGACCAACCTAGAAGCCCTGACCCAAGCCCTCAAAGACCGAGGCTATCCGGTCATCCAGGCAGAGCCGCGCTGGTTCCCAAACAACAGCGTCGAAGTCAGCGACCCCGCCCAGGCTTCTGACCTTTTGCGGCTGATGGATGCGCTAGAAGACCTGGACGATGTGCAGTCCGTCACCGCCAATTTTGAAATGTCGGACGAGCTGATGTCCCTCAGCATGACGTAAGAAGGAAGAAGGAAAAACAAAGAACGAAAAACGAAAAACGAAAATTTTTCCGTCTTCTCTCTTCCCTCTTCGTTCTTCTTTCTTTCCTCTGCTAACTTCCTAGCAAAAAGTACGTCGTCATCTCGCCTTTGCCCTTAACCTCGATCGCGCCGCGCTTCTCGAACTGGAACTTGGCGTGCAGGCGATCGTAAGTGGCAGCGCTAACCTGGATGCGGCCGGGCAGCGAGAGCGACTCCATGCGGCTGGCGATGTTCACTGTGTCGCCCCAAAGGTCATAGGTGAATTTTTTGATGCCAATTACGCCTGCGCCGACGGGGCCCGTGTTGATGCCGACGCGCATTTGCAGTGGCCCAAAGCTGGGGTGGATATGGCTGGTGTTGATCTGGGCGATCGCCGTTTGCATATCCAGCGCCATCTGGGCGATCGCCTCAGCGTGATCCGTCTGGGGCAAAGGCAGCCCGCCGACGACCATATAGGAATCGCCAATGGTTTTGATTTTCTCTAGACCGTGCAGTTCTGCAAGCTGGTCGAAGGTGGAAAAAATCTGGTTCAGCAGCTCTACCAGCTCTGCGGGCGAGAGCTTGGAGGAGAGTTCGGTAAAGTTCACCAGGTCGGCAAACAGAACGGTGACTTCGGTGAAGTTTTCAGCAATGGTTTGGGAGCTTTGCTTGAGCTGGTCGGCGATCGCCTTGGGCAGCACGTTCAGCAGCAGTCGTTCAGATTTTTCCTGCTCTGCCTGGATGAGCTTCAGGTAGGACTGTTCCTGGTCGCGCAGCCGCTTTTTCTCCAGACACGCGCCGATTCGCGCCTTCAGCAGCGTCGGGTTAAAGGGCTTGAACAGATAATCTTCTGCGCCCAGCTCGATGCAGCGCACGACGCTCTCGATGTCATCCAGCGCCGAAATCATGATGACGGGAATATGACGCAGATTGGGGTCTTGCTTTAGCCGCTCTAGCGTTTCGTAGCCGTTTAGCTCCGGCATCATCACGTCCAAAAGCACGAGGTCAAAGGGCTGCGATCGCATTTTGTCAATCGCCTCGCGCCCGTTGTTGGCCGTCACAATCGTATGCCCCTGGCGCTGGAGCCGCCGAGACAGCAAATCGCGGTTCATTTCGTTGTCATCAACAACTAGCAGAACGCCTTGCTCAGGAGTCATTTCAGCGAGCCTTCCCCCAAAATCGCCTGAATTTTGCCTGTCAGCCGCGCAAAGTCCACTGGTTTTGTATCGTAATCATCGCATCCTGCTTCTCGACACTTTTCCTGATCTCCCGCCATCGCGTGAGCCGTCAGGGCAATAATGGGAATTTCCTTTGTGTCTGCCGCTGCCTTGAGCGTGCGCGTCGCCTCCCAGCCATCCATCACGGGCAGGCTCATATCCATTAAAATCAAATCTGGTTGCTCTGCCTGTGCCATTTCCACTCCCTGCGCCCCGTCTACCGCAATTAGCACCTCTGCGCCCCGCCGCAGCAGCCGCCGCGAGAGCATATCCCGATTCATTTCGTTATCTTCTACCAAGAGTATCTTAGGCATTTTTCAAAGTCTCCTCCCATCATCTCTTTATCTCTCAATCCTGGCTGTCATGCGGATTGCTGGCAGGCAGCCACCAACTGACGAATTCTCACCAGCAGGTCTTCCTGGCTGTAGGCTCCTTTTTGCAGGATTTGTTCAACGTAGCCGCGCAGGCGAAACTGGTCTTCGGCAGTGATGTCTTTGGCGGTGATGATAATAATGGGGAGCGATCGCCATTCTTCGTGGCGCTGTAATTCTGCGACGAAACCAAAACCGTCTAGTTCCGGCATCATTAGATCCAGCAGGATTAGCTCTGGCTGGACGGTTTGCAGTTTTTCTAGGGCCACACGACCGTTTTCGGCTTCGATCACCTGCCAGTGTTCTTTTTCCAAAAGCTGGCGCATCAGTTCACGGTTGATGGGGTCATCCTCTACTATCAGAATTGGGCAGGTGGGGCGATCGCACTCATACTTTTTCAGCACCGAGAGCAACTGGTGGCGATCGATCGGCTTGATTAAATAGTCCGACGCACCCAGCGCATAGCCCCTGTTTTTGTTGTCCAGCATCGTCAGCATAATCACGGGAATATTGGCCAGGTCTGGATTGCTCTTAAACGCCGACAGCAGCATCCAGCCGTCCATCTTGGGCATCATCACGTCTAGCGTAATGGCGATGGGACGGACGGTTCGCGCCAGGGTCAGCCCTTCTTCAGCGGTGAGGGCGCTGTGGACGGTGTAGCCTTCGCGGGCAAGCTGGCGGCGGAGCAGGTCGTGAATCGCCGGGTCGTCGTCGATCACCAGAATCGGGCGATCGGGGCAGGGCGGACTCTCTTCACAATCCTCGCCCTCATCAACCGCTGCCATCCGATCTGCGTCAGCATCGGGCGCAGCGTCAGGATGATGAACGACCTGGGGCAGCGTCATGGTGAAGGTGCTGCCTTTGCCTAATTCACTGGAAACGGTGATGTCGCCGCCCATCATCTGGCAAAACCGCTGGGCGATCGCCAGCCCCAGCCCCGTGCCGCCATACTTGCGCGTGGTCGAAGCGTCTGCCTGGGTAAACGCCTGAAACACCTTTTCGATTTGAGCCTCGCTCATGCCAATGCCTGTATCTGTCACCTGAAAGCAGATGACTGATTGAGACATTTCAGAACTCAGGCGCTTTTCGACCGTAAGCGTAATTGTGCCATTCTCAGTGAATTTGGCAGCATTGCTCAGCAGGTTCAGCAGATTTTGCCGGACTTTGGTCAGGTCGGCGTGCATTGTGTCTGGCGCTAGATCAGCACACACAAGTAGCGCGTTGTGGTTCTTGTCCACCATCGGCCGAACCGTGTTGACGACTTCTTGCACCAAATCGGGTAAGCAAAATTCTTCGAGATACAGATCCATCTTGCCCGCCTCAATTTTCGACAAATCGAGGATGTCGTTGATCAGGCTGAGCAAGTGCCGACCAGCGGTATAGATTTTTTGCAAGTCAGGAACGAAATCGTCTTGCCCCAGGTCTTCGGCTTCTTCTTGCAGCATTTCGCTGTAGCCAATGATGGCGTTGAGCGGGGTGCGTAGCTCGTGGCTCATGTTGGCAAGAAACTGGCTCTTGGCGCGGTTAGATTGCTCCGCTGTTTCCTTTTGGCGCAGCAGATCCTCTGCCCGCTGGCGCTCGGTGATGTCGCGCAGGGTGAGGATGAGGCTTTCCACCGCCGGATTGCCCAATAGGTTTGTGCCGACGGCTTCTAAACGCGCCCAGGAGCCGTCAATGCGTCGCAGTTGGATCTGAAATGGCAGCGTGATTCCCGGCTGGTGGACGGCGTGGCTGAGGGCGATGCGGGCGGTGGTGTGGTCGTCGGGATGAACGAAATCGAGCAAGTTTTTGCCGTATAAATCTGACGGTTCGTAGCCGAGGACGGTTTTGAGGGCGGGGCTGGCATAGCGGAGCTGACCGTCGGCGCTGAGCAGCGTCACGATGTCGGACGTGTTTTCGATGATGGAGCGGAAATATTCTTCGCGGCGGTGCAGTTCGGCTTTGGCCTGGTGCAGCCCCTGTTCGCGATCGCGCACTTCGCCCACCATCCGCTGAAATACTCGCGCCAGCGTGCCCAGTTCATCTCGGCGGCTGGCCACATCTGACAGGACTTCCGCGTCAAATTCTTCGGTTTTCACAGCGGATTTGATCGCATCTGCGGCATCGGTGAGGCGGGCGACGGGCTGGGTGACGCGCCGCGACAGCACCAGCGACCCCAGCAGTCCCGCAGCCATAACGCCGGTAGAGGCCAGGGCAATGCGATAGAGGTCGCGCTGGAGGGCACTGCGGACCGAATCGGTGGACAGGTAAACCAGCGTTGCACCCTGAATCCAGTCGGCGTTGCCGCGAATGGGGACAGCCACCTTTAGCAGAGAGCCGTCGAGATAGGTGTTGGACTGCCCCGTTTCCAAGACGCGCAGCAGCTTGGCGCGATCGCCCGCCGACAGGCTCACAATGTTGCCACTGCTGGAGGTGATGCTGCGGGCCAAGTTGTGGAGCTGGCGATCGACAATCCGAATGCCCACGACGGCATCTCCATCCACCAGTTCATTGGTCAGGCGCTCTAGCCCGATTTGCTGCGGCAGTTTTTTGAGAATTTCGGCATCATGCCCGATTTGCACAATGCGGGGCTGATCAGCCCCGGTGACGGCGACATACTTGAAGATTTTGCCATCGGTGTCTCGCGCCCGCGCATCCACATCGACCGTCGCTGCGCCGCCCGTCAGCAAGGATTGAAAGCTGCTGGCTTGTGGCATCTGAATGCCCTGGGCAGAGCGATTTTTGTAAACCAGGTTGCCCTCGCGGTCGGTGACCCAAAATTCGTCGATCGCGGTGGTTTGGGTAATTTCCTCCAGGTGCCGATTGACTTCGGCAGGGCTGAGGTTGGCTTGCTGGGCGATCGCCACCAGCCGTGAGGTCAACACCGCCTGAGCGAGCATCTGGTCGCCCATCATCGTGTCCACATCGGCGGGCACCTGATCGGCAAAGCGAGACATCCGCGCCAAAAACTCAGCAATCAGCAACCCGTTTGACTCCGTTTGCGCCAGGATCGACTGGCGAGTGCCCCAGGACAGCACGCCCGTCGTGACGGCGACAGTCGCCGCCAGCAGCGATGTCACCATAAGCAAAATGCGGAGTTGAAGCTTCATAGCGGACTCGACAAGTGAAGGAGAACAGCGTCGCGAATTTGGTTGAGAAAATCACCCTGAGAGCTGAGATTCTGCTGAAGAAACTGCTCCAGGCGACCATTCAGCCGGGACTGGTCGGCCGGGCTGAGGTCGCGGGTGAGCAGGCTGATCACCGGGGGAACGCGCCCGCCCATGGTTCGCAGCGGGTAAACATGCTGAAACCCCTCTTTGGCTAGCACCAGCAAGTCCACCAGCAGCACGTCGGGCAGTAGTGCGTCTACGGCTGAGGACGATTGTGGACTGGGATGGGGCAGGGTGTCTTGGGGGCGATCGCCCTCCGTGACGCGCCAACCCGCCTGCTCCAGCACCTGTCGCAAGATAGAGCGCGTCGCCCGGTCTTGATGCACCAGCAGCGCCCGATTGCCCGCTCTAACCTGCGGCGCTTGGTAGGCTTGCAGCAGGGTCGTCAGCCGAGCAAACTCCGCCGGACGGGTGAACTGGTCGGTGATGCCCAGCACTAGCCCGTTGGGCAGTTGGTGGCTGGCGGATAGCTCGGTCGGCGGTGTAGCAGTGACCATTACCGGAACCTCCGCCAGCAGCGGATCAGATTTGAGAGCAGACAGCACGGCCCAGCTATCTAGCGCGGGCATCAGCACATCCAGCACGATCAGGTCGGGCTGTAGCTCTTGCGCCAGCCGCAAGCCTTCTTGTCCACACCAGGCCGTGACCACGCGATAGCCCTCCTGGTTTAGGCTTTGCACCATCCAGTCGCGGATGCCCCGGTCGTCGTCGATAATCAGCACCAGCGGGCGATCGCGCTTGGGTTGGTCTGCCAGCGTGCGGTGGAGTTGGGACAGAGCAGGGCGATCGCTGCTCACCACAGGCAGCCGCAGCGTAAACGTAGACCCGCGCTCCGGCTCGCTCTCAACGGAAATCGTGCCACCCAGCATTTCGCAATAGCGATAGCTAATCGACAATCCCAGCCCCGTCCCGCCATAGCGTCGGGTAGAAGACTCGTCGCCCTGAGCAAACGGCTGAAAAATCTTCTCGCGCTGCAATGGAGCAATCCCAATCCCCGTGTCGCTCACCCGAAACTCTACAAACGCTCCGCCGGGGACAGGGAACGCTGCCTCTGCCGCAAATTTTGCTCTGTCCTCCCAGCCCGCCGCCTCCAGCCCCTTCACCGCCACCGTCAGCGTAATAGAACCCTGCTCTGTGAACTTGGCAGCATTGCTCAGCAGGTTGACCAAAATCTGCCGCACTTTCGACAGGTCGCTGTACATCGTGCCCAGATGATCGGGACACTGCACTTGCAGCGTGTTGCCATGCTCTAGCACCAGCGGACGCACCGTGTTCACCACTTCTTGCAGCAGTGGGTTTAGCACCACCGTCTCCAGATCCAGCGACACTGTGCCTGCCTCCAGCGCGGAGATATCGAGGATGTCGTTGATGATGCCTAGCAGGTGTTGCCCAGAGGTACGGATTTTCCGCAAATCGGGAATCAGATGGGTAATTCCTTCCGCCTGCAAGTCTTCCTGCACGATTTCGCTGTAGCCGATGATGGCGTTCAGCGGGGTTCGCAGTTCGTGGCTCATGTTGGCTAGAAACACACTCTTGGCGCGGTTGGCGGCTTCGGCCGACTCCTTTTCTGCCTGGAGCTGCCGCAGGTAAGATTGCTCTTGGTCGCGGAGCCACTTGCGCTCTAGGCAGGCCCCTGTCCGCGCTTGCAGCAGCACTGCGTTCAGCGGTTTGAGCAGATAATCTTCGGCTCCCAGTTCGATGCAGCGCACCACGCTATCCAAGTCATCGGCGGCGGAAATCATAATCACCGGAATGCTCTGAAGCGCTGGGTCAGCCTTCATCTTTTCCAGGATTTGCACGCCGCTGAGTCCAGGCATGATGATGTCCAGCAGCACCAGGTCAAACGGCTGACTTTGCAGCAGTTCTAGCCCTTCTTGCCCGCTTTCTACAGTGGTCACTGATGCCACCTGATCGCTGAGGCGACGAGCCACCAGCAGGCGCGTTACCGCTTCATCATCAATCACCAGTACCGATCCCCAGCCCAGCTTCATAGGGAACCCTCCCGAACCCCGGTGGGACGGTGGCGAATGCAGGTTAACACCAGATCATGGACTTCATGCAGCAGTTCGTCGCGGCTGTAGGTGCCCTTTTGCAGGATTTGCTCCACATAGCCATTTAGCCGCAGATGGTCGGCCGGGGTGAGATCGAGGGCCGTGACGACGACGATCGGGAGCGATCGCCATTCGGGGTTCTCTCGCACCGCGTGGATGAACTGAAAACCGTCCATTTCGGGCATCATCAGGTCGAGCAAGATCAGGTCGGGACGCTGCTGGCTGAGTGCCTGTAGTCCGACGCGCCCGTTCTCGGCCTCGGCTACCTGCCAGTGTTCCCGCTCTAGCATTCGGCGAAACATCTGGCGGATGTTGGGGTCGTCTTCGACTACCAGCACTCGACAAGTCTCCAGCGCATCCCCTAGGCGATTGGGCTGAAATTTTTGCAGCAGGTGGGTCAGCCGCTGATAGTCGATGGGTTTGGTGAGATAGTCTGCTGCGCCCAAGGCAAAGCCCCGGCTTTTGTCGTCCACAATCGTCATCACGACAACGGGAATTTCTGCCAAGTCGGGATCGGCTTTGAAGGCTGACAGCACGCTCCAACCGTTTGTGTCGGGCATCAGCACGTCCAGCGTGATGGCATCGGGGCGAATCTGGCGGGCAAGCTGCAAGCCTTCTGTGCCGTTGGCGGCTGTTTCCACCCGGAAGCCTTCTTTGGTGAGATAGCGCTGCACTAGGTCGCGCACGGCGGGGTCGTCGTCGATCACTAGCACGGTTTTGCGATCGCCAGCACCATCACCAGCGGAGCGATATTGCTCCGCAACGCTGCTGCGATATTGCTCCGCAACGCTGTCGCGATCCCCATTCTGGACATTGCCCAGGGCAGGGGCGATCGCCGCTTCTATCTGCTTGGCATCGATCTGCTTAGGATCGACTACCTCCATCGGCAGCCAGATTGTAAACGTACTGCCCTTACCCACCTCGCTCGACACCGTGATGTCGCCGCCCATCATCTGGCAAAAGCGGCGGCTGATGGCCAGCCCCAGCCCTGTGCCGCCATATTTCCGCGTGGTCGAAGCGTCCGCCTGGGTAAAGGCTTGGAACACTTTCGCCATCTGCTCGACCGTCATGCCGATGCCCGTGTCGGATACTTGAAACAGGAGGAAGGGGGCAGGCGTAAGGCTGAGCGGCGCGTCGGGGTTATCGTAAGCAAGGCTAGTGACTTCGCGCTTTTCGACCGTGAGGGTGACGGAGCCGTTTTCGGTAAATTTGGCGGCATTACTCAGCAGGTTAAACAACGACTGGCGCACCTTGGTCAGGTCGGCGTGCATGGTGCCCAGATCGTCGGGGCAGTGAATTGAGAAGGTATTGTGGTTTTTGGCCATCAGCGGCTCGATGGTCGCCTGCACGTCTAGCAAGAGCAACTCTGGCTCGAAGGTTTCTAGATATAGCTCCATGCGCCCCGCCTCGATTTTGGAAATGTCGAGGATGTCGTTGATCAGCGCCAGCAGGTGCTGACCCGCGCCGCGAATTTTTTCTAAATCGGGCACGATGTCGCCATAGCCAAAGTCGTAAGCTTCTTCTTGCAGCATTTCGCTGTAGCCGATGATGGCGTTGAGCGGGGTGCGTAGCTCGTGGCTCATGTTGGCGAGGAACTGGCTCTTGGCGCGGTTGGCCTCTTCGGCGGCTTCTTTGCCTTTCCGCAGGGCTTCTTCGGCGGCTTTGCGATCGCTGATATCCCGCTGCACCGAGATCCAGTGGGTGTATTCTCCCCGCTGGTTGGCGATCGCCACCATCTCGATTTCCACCCAAAATTCTGAGCCGTCTTTGCGGTAGTTGATTAGCTCTAGCTGAACCGACTTCCACTGCGCCAGATCGGCCCGCGCCTGCGCCACTGTCTCTCGGTCAGTGCCCGGCCCCTGGAACATGGCAGGGTTTTTGCCGATGACTTCTTCTGGCATGTAGCCTGTCATCTGGGCAAAGGCTTCATTCACATAGACAATCTTGAGGTTGGCTGGGTCGCCCACCTCCATAATCATCACTGCATCGTTGGTATTGACCACGACCGACTCCAGCAGATGCAGTCGCTCCTCGGTCTGCTTACGCTCGGTGATGTCGAACAGCACCCCGTCGAGGCAGCGCAGCTTACCGTCTTCGTAAATTCCCTGCCCTTTTTCGTAGACCCAGCGCGTGCTGCCGTCTTTGTGCTGGATGGGGTATTCCAGGATATAGGGCTGGTTTTGGGCGATCGCCCGTTCTACTGTCTGGGTGATGGTCGATCGATACTCTGCTGGAGTGATGTCATTAATACTTAGTAGTCGATTGCCGATGAACTCCTGCGGCTCATAGCCTGTCAGGTCGCGAATCGGGTCGCTGATGTATTCCATTGTCCAGTGTTCATCGCAGGCGCAACGGTAAACCACACCCGGAATATTATTTACCAGCGAGCTAAAGCGGGCTTCTCGTTCGCGCAGGGCAGTATCGGCCTGGCGACGAGCGGTAATATCCTGCACGATACACACCAGCCCGCCATCGTCTAGCGCTGTGAGAGACACCTCTTGAGGGAAAGTGCTGCCGTCTTTGCGAGTGCCAATTGCCTCACCGCGCCACTGCCCTGTCTGGGCAAACTCTGGCATGATCTCCTGCTGAAACCGCGCCAGCTCTTTGGATTGGTAGAGAACAGTCCAGGATTGCCCGATTAGCTCTGCTGGGTCGTCGTAGCCATAGATGGTGGCGTGGGCGCTGTTGAGGTAAAGAAATTCGCCTGCTGCGTTGAGGATGCCCACGCCTGTAGCAGATGCCTCGATTGCTGCCAGTTGTCGCTTCAGAGTTTCTTCAGCCTGCTTGCGCTGGGTGATGTCTTCGACTGTGCCTTCGTAATACAGCAGGTTGCCCTGGTCATCTCGAACGGCGATCGCATTTTCAGAAATCCAGATAATTTCTCCATCCTGGCGATAAACCTGGGACTCAAAATCCTCCACTGCGCCGTGGGCTGCCATCTGGTCGATAAAGTCCTGCCGCCGGGTGGGGTCTACGTATAGCTGATGCTCGATGTCTTGCAGTGCCTCCATCAGCGTGTCCACAGACTCATAGCCATAGATTTTGGCCAGGGCGGGGTTGGCGCTGAGATAGCGGCCGTCGGCAGTGGTCTGGAAAATACCCGTGACTGCATTTTCAAAAATACTGCGGTATTTTTCCTCAGCAGCCCGCAGACGGCGTTCGCTCTCGGACAGGGCCAGTTCCGACTGTTTTCGTTCGGTGATGTCCATCGTCACGCCGACCAGCCGCGTGGGGTTGCCCTCGGCATCGCGCAGCACCCGGCCGCGGCTGGTGATCCAGCGCAAGCTGCCGTCGCGCAGCACGATGCGATATTCCGGTGCGTAGTCGGCCCCATCCTGGAGCGATCGCGCTTGGGCTTCGTTCACTTTGTCGCGGTCTTCAGGATGGATAAATTCAAAGAAGTCAGCATAGGTTCGAGTAAAGCCACCTGGCTCCAGCCCAAAAATGCGCTCTGCTTCTTCTGACCAGTTTTCTTCGCCAGTTAGAACATTCCAATCCCACGCGCCCATCTTGGCTGCGCTCAGCGCCATTCGTTGCAGTTCCTCGCTCTGGCGTAGCGCCTCCTCCGACAGCCGAATTTTGATAAACTGCCCAACTTGGCTACCAATCGTCGTCATCACCTTGAGCAGGTCGGCATCGGGCTTTTGTGCGTCGAGGCTGAGGAAACACATCACGCCCAACACCTCGTCTCCATTCAAGATGGGAAACCCCAACCAACTCCGCAACCCCAGTGCTTCGATAGCCGATCTGCGAACGGATTTCTGCAAAAATAAATCGTCACAGGCGATATCGGCTAGCCAAAGCGATTCGCGGCTTGTGGCGACCTGTCCGATGATGCCTTCACTGTCGGCAAAGGGGCGTTTCCACAAGTCTGACTCAAGCTGGGCTGCGTCTAGCTGTGGGCAATGCCAGCCTGCCACATAGACCAGCGTTTTGGTTGCTGGGTCGAGGCGGCGCAGTTCACCCACGTCCCAGCGGAAGCTTTCGCAAATCGTTTGAAGAATTTGGGGTGCAGACTCTTCTAGGGTGGTGGCTTCCGACAGGATGCGAGTAAGGGCGTGTTGGGTGGCGAGGCGAGTCTGCGATCGCCGCTGGCTGACCAGGTTTCGGGCAAACGAGATAAACACGTAAAGCACCGTCACCATCACCAGCAGCGCAAACGCTTCAACAGTGTAAATCTTGCGGGCAAACCTCTGAATTCGCCCCTCCAGCAGGCGATCGAGCTGGGTAGAGGTGTCTTGCCAGAAGGCATGGCTGGCGGCAAGCATTTCAGTCGCAGCAGCCTCATAAGCAGCCGGGTCATACGCTGTGGGCTGCACCTGCACGGTTTTGGACTGGGTAATGGCTTCCTTTAGCGCTGCCAGAAACCGATCGGTCTGTTTGGTTAGCGTCTGCATCGGCGCTTCTAGAGGGATTCGCAGCGCAGGGTTATGCTGAATGGCCGTGTTCAGGCTGGTGCGGCCGTCTCGAATCGTTTCCTGGAGCCGACCCATCAGCACCAGCAGGCGACCCTTTTCTTCCGGCGAGAGCGATCGCCGCTGCACAACCAACTCCCCAAGCTGCTGCACTTGCGCCATCAGGTCTTGAGCGCTGGGCAGCTTGAGCAAGGCCAGATCCATCAAGTAATAGCTATCCAGATCTGGATCGAGAATCAGATTAGAAGCGTCGCCCACCTGAGAAATTAGCCCGCGCACCTGAGCAATCAGTTGGGTATATCGAGCCTGCACCTCATCTGGGCTGAGCGGCGTGCCTGTCGCATCTACCCCTGCCTGGAGCATCTCCCAACTTTGCACGAATGCCCTATAGCGCTCTGGGGTCTGGAGACGCTGCCCAAACTGCCGTTCAACCGCTTGCAGTTGTGCTAGATCCAGGTCGATCTGGTTCTGAAACGCTTCCTGTGACTGGGTTAACGCCTCCAAGGACGAATCTTGGGCTGCCTGCTGGGCCAGTCGTCGTCCCTGAGGTAAGTCCAGCATCAATTGTTCCAGCGGGCGCAAATAGGCATTCCCAAAAATTTCATATTGGGCAAAGTTAATTCGCTGGTTGACCTCTGCCACCAGTTGGTAGACCACCATTGCAAACGGCAGGATAAAAATTAGCAGCAGCGCCACTAAGTTAATCCGCTCGGTGGTGCGGTTTTGCCCAAGTTTCTCCATATCCACCCTCTTTAGTGTGTGCTGGGGTCAGGTGCTAAAGGTGAGAGGCTGAGTTGAGACTAAAAGCCAGACTGCATTCATTCAGGATTGCCGAACTTGTCAGACTTTGCTAGACGCGCTCTATGTCTAGACGCGCTCTATGACGCGAACAATCCAATCCTCTGCAAGGGCTGGTGTGAGCCTTTGAGGATGCTGAAATGAGGCTGTCCAAACGGTTGAAAACTAAACGTTTTGCGGTTTAGCTTGGAGTTCGATGCTAAATTCGGTTTAACCCAATGGCTCTCTTTTGGCTCTCTTTACTAATTCCCTGATTCGCTTCAAAAATCGAGATTCGGTCTGCGATTGATCTGGTTTGATTTCGTCTGGCTTATATGGTCAGGGGTAGACGCTGGGATAAAGCAGTGCCTGAAGGTCGGGCGATCGCCCCTAGTTAGGTTCCTATTTCCCAAAAGCCTTCATTTCGCAGCAGCAGTGCCGTAAAGTCGCTTTTTCAGTAAAAATGCGGTGAATGCGGTAGATGAAGTTCTGTGTTCACCCGGAGTTGCAGCGAGACTGTCTCTGGGCTTAATTTTAGAGTGCCCGAAATCTCAGTATTCTCGACTAAGGATCAGAATTTTTAACGCAAAGCATACGCAAGCTTCAAATTAAAACTCGTTAAAACTCGTTGAAAGTGTGGAAATGTGGCAGTTTTCTGGCGATCGCCAGCTTATTTGGGGCGATCGCACATATTTGATGGGCGTGCTGAATGTCACGCCGGACAGCTTTAGCGATGGCGGCCAGTTTGACCAGCTCCACTCTGCGCTCCAGCAGGCCCATCGGCTGGCAAAAGACGGCGCAGACGTACTGGATATTGGCGGCCAGTCCACCCGTCCCCAGGCCGAAGATGTGGCGCTGGAGGAAGAGTTGCGCCGGGTGATTCCGGTGATCCAGGCAATCCGCCAGGGGGCTGATGATTTTGCGCCGCTGGATACGCTGATTTCCGTTGATACGACCAAGGCCGCCGTGGCCAGAGCGGCGATCGCCGCTGGAGCCAATATCATCAACGATATTTCGGGAGCCACCTTCGACGAGGCGATGCTGCCCACCGTGGCGGAACTGGGCGTGCCCATCGTGCTGATGCACATTCGCGGCACGCCCAAAACCATGCAGCAATTGACCGACTATCAGGATGTGGTGCAGGAAGTCTACGACTTTTTGGCGCGGCGCATTGAAGGGGCGATCGCCCGCGGCATCCCCCATCACCACATCGCTATCGACCCCGGCATCGGCTTCGCCAAAACCGCCGCCCAAAGCCTGGAGCTATTGCGCCGCATCGAGGTCTTCAAGCCCCTCGGCTGCCCCATCCTGATCGGTCCGTCCCGCAAGAGCTTCATTGGGCATATCCTCAACCAGCCTGATCCGAAGCAGCGAATCTGGGGTACGGCGGCGGCCTGCGCGATGGCGATCGCCTACGGAGCCGATATCCTGCGCGTCCACGATGTGGCTGAGATGCGGGATGTGTGCCGCGTGGCGGATGCGATTGGGCGGGGAGTTTGAAGGTCAGAGTGCCAGAGCGGTGCAAGGTGAGATAGCGTTATAGAAATAGCGTGATAGAACATTCATACTCTAGCTCCCCCCATGCCTCGATTCCTTCACATCGCCGATATTCACCTAGGCTTCGACCGCTATGACAACAAAGTGCGGACGCAGGATTTCTTTTACACGCTGATGGATGTGGTCGAACGGTATGCGATTGCCCCTCAGGTAGACTTTGTGCTGGTTGCGGGCGATCTTTTCGAGCATCGCAATCTTCAGCCGAACATCTTGAATCAGGCGCAGGCGGTGCTATCCCTCCTCAAAGATGCAGGCATTCCCGTTTTGGCCATCGAGGGCAACCACGACAACCGACCCTACGGCGTAAATACAAGCTGGCTGCGCTATCTGGCAGATTGGGAAATGCTGTACCTGCTGGAGCCGGGGGACGTGGCGCGGGGCGAACCGTTCTATTCGCCCTGGGATGCGGAGACGAAGCACGGCGGCTACATCGACCTGCCCTGCGGCGTGCGGGTGCTGGGGTCTAGCTGGTATGGCTCGACGGCTCCTAGGGCGATCGAGCAAATTGCCGCTGCCATTGGGGAATTGCCGCCTGCGCCAGGGCCGACGGTGCTGCTGTTTCACCACGGGCTGGAGGGGCAGATCGCTCGCTATCAGGGGGCGCTGCGCTATGGTGACCTGCTGCCGCTGAAGCAGGCGGGCGTGGATTACTTAGCGCTGGGGCACATTCACAAAAACTACGAAATCGAGGGCTGGGTGTTTAATCCCGGCTCCCTAGAAGCCAACAGCATAGACGAAGCCCGGTTTGAGCGGGGCGCGTATCTGGTGGACATTTGCCCAGACGGCATCCGGGCAGAACTGAAGCGCGACTATCGCCAGCGGCCGATTGTGCGGCTGAGGCAGACCCTGCGCGGCTCGGAAACCGTTGAGGACGTGCAGCAAACGGCGATCGCCCTGGTTCAGCAAGCCATCTCTCTGGGGCAACTCCAGCCCGATACGCAGCCAATCGTTGAACTGCGGCTGGAGGGCGAGGTCGGATTTGAGCGGACAGAGCTAGACGTGCGATCGCTCCAGCAGCAGCTTCAGTCTCTCAGCAACGCGCTGATCTTTCTGCTGAAGTTTGAGGCGGATGTACGGACGTTTGAATCGCCTGTGGGGGAAGAGGCCAGCCGCGACCAAGTGGAACGGGAAGTGTTTCTCGACCTGCTGACCGCCAACAGCACCTACAAAAACCGTGCCCCCGCGCTGGCCCAAGGCCTGATCGACCTGAAAAATCGCCAGATTGAAGGGCGGCCAGAGCCAGATCTGTATGAGCTAGTGCAATCCTTGCTGACGAGCGAGAACAGCGAGCGTAGGGATTAAAAGTGGCGGAGTGTGGGAGGAATCGGGTGTTGTTGGGGGTGGTGCAGACCGTTGAGCCATGTTGCTGAGCCATGTTGCGCCGCAACGCTGATGCCAACGCCACCCCCATCACACCGCCATTTGCCCCAATTGCGCTAGTCTAGCCATTGCAAAAGCTGGGCCCGACACGGTTCAAATACAGACAAGACGTGTGAATCTCTCTGCACCCCAAAGCTCCAGCCTCAAGCTCCACCCCCAGGCCCCAACCCCCGACCCTGATTGATGGACACCCGGTATGACTCGAAACAAACGCACGCGCTCCTTTGCGGCTTTTCTGGCCTCCCTGGTCGGATTCACGACCCTTGCCCCATTTGCATCTGCCCAGGCTCCAGCGTCTCCCAATCGCCCCACCCCAAATGAAACCGTAGACTGCGAGATTCTGGTTGTCGGCGGCGGGCTGGCGGGCGTGGCCACCTCCTACGAAGCGCTGTTGGCCGGGCGCACGGTCTGCATGACGGAACTCACCGACTGGATGGGTGGACAGATCACCTCCCAGGGCACGTCGGCGCTGGATGAGGCGCGGCGACAGCGGCAGTTGCTCTACTATTCCAGGGGCTATCTGGAATTGCGCGATCGCATTCAGAAGAAATATCGTAGGCTCAGCCCCGGCGACTGCTGGGTAAGCGTTTCCTGCTTTTTGCCCCGCGATGCCGAAAAGATTCTAGAAGACATGCTGCGCGATGCGGCCCGGAAAGGCAAAGGCCGGCTCAAATGGTTCCCTTCGACCGTGATCAAGGAACTGGACTACACCGCCGACGGCAAGCAGATTGCCGCTGCCGCTGCCATCCAGCATAGCCCCGCCCCCAACACGCCGCCGCTGAATACGGAGCCGCTATCGAAAATCATCGAAGATGCCTACCGCTACGAAAATTCCAGCCGTCTGCAAAAGAAGGTGATTCGCTTTGTGCCCAAGGCGCGGCGGCAGCCAGGTGTGGCCGATTGGTACGTCGTAGAGGCAACGGAAACCGGGGAGCTGATTGCCCTGGCGGACGTGCCCTATCGGCTGGGCCTCGACCCGCGATCGCACCTCGACCCATCCCTGCCCACTACCACGGGCGACCCCTACTGCACCCAGGGCTTTACCTACACCTTTGCAATGGAGCGCACGGCAGAACCCCAGCCCCAGCAAAAGCCACCCTTTTACGAACGCTATCTGCCTTACTACGGCTATGACCCCAACCCGCGTCTGGCCGACATCGACGTGGTGTTTACCTATCGCCGAATCTGGAGTCCAGAGCCACGGTCTACTGAGCGGGTGTTTGGCGTGTCGCGCCCCAAACCCGGCGATATCTCCATGCAAAACTGGGTCTGGGGCAATGATTATCGCCCTGGCACTTCCCGCGACAATCTAATCTACACCCGCCAGCAGTTGCAAGAGCAGGGGCAGCTTGCTCCGGGTGGCTGGCTGGGCGGGCTGCGGACGGAAACCCTAGCGGCGGGCGAGGAACTGGCCCTGGGCTACTACTACTGGTTCACGATGGGCACGACGGATTCGCAACTGGGGGACGGGGTGAAAAAGCCTGCGCCTAATCACCGCCTGCTGGCAGGGCTGGAGTCGCCAATGGGCACGGTTCACGGCCTGTCGAAATATCCTTACATCCGCGAAGGGCGGCGCATCATCGGTCGCCCAACTTACGGCTACCGCAACGGCTTTAGCATGAACGAGTTGGATATTTCTAAAGCCGACTTCCGCGCCGATTTTTATCGGCAAAACCTGTCACCAGAGATGTATCGCAATCTGTGGATTGCGCTGGCGGGGCTGGAAACTGTGTCGGCGATCGCCAAAAACACGCCCCCCGACCAGATTCAGCGCCGCACCCGTTCGACGATTTACCCCGATGCAGTGGGCATTGCTCAATACGCCATCGACTTTCACCCCTGCATGGCCTACTCGCCACCCGAAGCACCGGGGAATATCGAACGGCCGGGCACGCGCCAGGGCCACGGGCAAGCCTATCCGGGGCAAATTCCGCTGCAAGCCATGATTCCGCAAAAGCTGGATAATTTACTCGTGGCGGGCAAGAGCATCGCCACTAGCACGATGGTCGCCGCTGCCTACCGGGTTCATTCTTTTGAGTGGTCTGTGGGCGCGGCTGCGGGCACGACCGCCGCCTTTGCCCTGCGGGAGAATGTGTTGCCCTACCAGTTGGTGGACGACCTGCCCCGCCGCGAACCCCAGCTTGAGCAACTCCAGCGAACTCTTGTCCGCAACGGCAACCCAATCGAGTTCCCTGACACATCGATTTTTAATCTCGACTGGGCCGATTGGGCCCCGTGGTAAGGGAGGGCGGAAAAAACGAAGAACGAAGAACGAAAAACGAAAAACGAAGAACGAAAAACGAAGAACGAAGAACGAAAAACGAAGAACGAAGAACGAAAAACGAAGAACGAAAAAACTTCTTCTCTTCTCTTTTCCCTTTTCTCTCTTCTCTCTTCTCTTTTCCCTTTTCTCTCTTCTCTCTTCTCTCTTCTCTTTTCCCTTTTCTCTCTTTCCTTTTGCCCATGCTTCCTCCCTTTGTCCTTGCTTCTGCTTCTCCTGCTCGACGGCGACTGCTGCAACTAGCGGGGATTGAGCCGATTGTGTATCCCAGCGCCTTTGATGAGTCGCAGGTGCGGGAGCCGAATGCTAGCGTGCTGGTGCAAAAGCTGGCAGAGGGCAAGGCACGGGCAGTTGCGCCCAAGTTTCCTGATGCGCTGGTGCTGGGCTGTGATTCGGTGCTGGCGCTGAACGGCGAGATTCACGGCAAGCCCGCCCACGTAGAGGAGGCGATCGCCCGCTGGAAGCAGATGCGGGGACGGGTCGGTGAGCTATATACCGGGCACGCGCTGATCGACGGGGCGCAGGGCAAGATGCTGGTGCGGTGCGGCATGACGCAGGTGCAATTTGCCAACGTGAGCGATCGCCAGATTGAAGCCTACGTTGCCACTGGGGAGCCAATGAACTGCGCCGGATGCTTCGCGCTGGAGGGTCGGGGCGGGCTGTTCGTGGAGAAACTCATGGGCTGCCACAGCAACGTCATCGGCCTTAGCCTGCCGCTGTTGCGCCAGATGATTGCTGAGTTGGGCTACGACGTAACGGGCTATTGGTCTGGGGGCTGAAGGCTGACGCTGGCTGTGGTTTCACGGTGAGATGAATCTGATGAAGGAAACAGGAACCTGTGCAACACGGCAGCTCGTCAGCATACTTCAGCACCCCGTTCCCGATTGCGCTCACCTGCCCCTCATCCCATCCCCTTATATTGAAGACAGCCTACCCTACCCTGGTGCATCCGCCAGACCGGATGATTCTGCATGAACCTTGCCAAGCTCTTTGCGTCCAAGCGATTTCGTCAACTGCTGGTGCTGCTGGCGGCGGGCGGACTAACCACCATGACGGGTAGCGTCGTCACGCCGGTTTTTCCAGAAATTGTGCGAGATTTGCAACTTGATCGCTCCTGGGCAGGCATGTTGACCAGTACCCACGCCCTAACGACGGCGCTGTTTACGCCCGTCTTCGGCATTCTGGCCGATCGGGTGGGCAAGCGGACGGTGATGCTGCCTGCGCTACTGTGCTACGCGCTGTTTGGGGTGGCGACGATTTTCATGACGACGCTGCCGATGCTGCTGCTAATGCGGGGGCTGATTGGTGCGGCGAGTGGGGCGGTGGCGGCGGCCACCATTGGGCTGCTGGGCACGATGTATGAAGGCGACGAGCGATCGCGCATTTTGGGCTTTGCCACCAGCGCCATGACCACGGCGGCGATTATCTTTCCGCTGCTGGGCGGCTGGGTCGGGCGCAACCAGTGGCAGCACGCTTTTTACCTGTATCTGCTGGGGATTCCGCTGATGGCGATCGCCGCGCTCGTGTTTCGGGAAGAGCCTCGCAATACGAGCGGGGCGGGCTTGTCTGATACGGGCGGGCTATTGCTGGTGGTGCGCCAGCCGTCGGTGCTGATGATTTACTTCTTTTTGGCGGCGGCGGCCCTGGTGATGCAAGCCACCGTGGCCTACGCGCCGATTTACCTGAAAGAAACCATCGGCGCAGACCCAGCCCTGAATGGCGTGGTGCTGGGGCTGCGGGCGGCGGGGGCGGCGGTGAGTTCGGCGGTGCTGGCCAGCCGGCTGGCGCGACGGCTGAACAATCGACGGGGGGCGATCGCCCTTGGGTTTTGCCTGATGGGGCTGACCATTGCCACAATTCCTTCGCTCACACAGATTTTTGTCATTCTCCCTGTTGCAGCGCTGTTTGGCGTAGGCTTCGGCATCATTACGCCAAATCTCTACGATTTACTAGCCGATCAGGCTCCAGCAAAACTGCGGGCCAGCGTACTGGCCATTGGCACCGGGTTCAACTCGCTGGGTCTATTTTCGGCTCCCCCTGCTGCTGGGGGCCCATTTGGAAGCATGTTGGGCTACCGTTTGTGTTTTACCTGGCAGCGGCGATCGCCCTTCTGGTTAGCCTTTTGAGCCTCCAGCGAGAGCAGGGGTTGAGAAGCAGGGTTTAGGGCAACACTCCAGAATCCGCAATCCAAAGCCCCAAATTCTTCAGTCTACGCAATAGCGATCGCGCCCCCGGGCCTTGGCTCGATAGAGGGCCTGATCCGCCTGGTCAAGCAGCTTCAAAGGTGAGCTAAGGGAGGACGGAATTACGCTGACAATTCCAAAGCTGAGAGTAGACGGGGCATTCGTCACAGGGGACGGCAACGGGTTGATGAGCTTGCGAAGTTCTCGCTGAATGCGCCGCACCACACAAGCCGCGCCAGCTTGGTTCGTATTGGGCAACACGATGGCGAATTCTTCGCCCCCGTAGCGAGCGACAAAATCGGCGGGGCGGCGCAAGGTTCGATTGATCGCGGCGGCAATTTCCACCAGACACTCATCGCCCGCGAGGTGTCCGTGAGTATCATTGTACTGTTTAAAGTAGTCCACATCACACAGTACAAGCGATAACGGCGTGCCTTCGCGGGTGGCGCGGTTCCACTCCTGCTGAAGATAGTCGTCGAGATAGCGGCGATTGGCTACGCGGGTAAGCTGATCGTGAGTGGCCAGGTAAGCTAGCTCTTGGTTGGCATACTGCAACTGGCGATACAGTTCTGACTGGTGAATGGCAATGCCTACCTGCAAGGCAAGCTGTTGGATTAAGTCGATTTCGGCGCGTTCCCAGATGCGCGGCTGATGGCACTGCTGCACTGAAAGCAGCCCCCAGAGGCGATCGCCCTGCAATAGCCCCACCGTCAGTGCCGCCTGCACCCGAAATTGTTTCCAGTAGGCAATCGCCTCTGGAGATAGATTTGCCTGATCCAGATGGGCAATCACCCTGGCATTGCCATGACTGTAGAACTGGAGCCAATCTCCCCCCTGCTGTGGCAGATGCTCTGGCAGAATACTCATGCCTATCATTTGGGGTTGATCAGGTGCAACAGACTCTACCACCACCCCGCAGCGCCAGCTCTTGCCAAACTGACCAATCAACACTCGATCAGCTTGAAAGAACTGCCGCGCTTCTTGCACCGCAGTATTGAGAATCGCGTCTAAATCTAACGACTGGCGGGATGCGCTGGGTCATCGAGGCGAGGAGCCCGCTGCTGCTGCACCTGCGATCGCAGCAATTGCTCAAGCTGCTTTTGGTCGGTAATGTCTTTGAGCCGTGCCGAATAGCTTGATAACTGTGCCCTCAGCAGAAATCCGGGGACGGCCGCGAGCTTCGATATAGCGAATCGAGCCATCGGGACGAAGGATGCGGGCCTGAAACCGAAAGGGCTGTCCAGTGGCGATCGCCTGCGACAAGATTCGACGCAGCCGGGGCCGATCATTCGGGTGGTATTGCTGCTGATTTTCCGCCAGAGTGGGGGGCGGTAGTGTTGGATCAAGCCCAAACAGATGAAAAATTTCGGAAGACCAAGAGAGCGTCTGAGTTACGACATCTAGTTCCCAACTGCCCATGTGCATGAGCGCCTGAGCCTCCTTTAGCTGGGCCTCGCTCCTGGCAAGGGCATCAGCCAACACTTGTCGTCGCCGAATTTCTTGGTGCAGCGCCTCGTTCTTTTGAGTGACGGTCGATTGCAGCGCCCGAATCACTTCGCACAATTCTAGCGGATCGAGCATGTGAATGACGCTGGTTTGCGTCAGAATCCCGACCAACTCTCCTTGACTGCCCACTACTGCCAGCCGCCGAATCTGGTTCTCCTGCATTTGCTGATAGGCGCTCCACAAAGATTGCTGCGGGCTGGTTTGCAGCAGCGGCGTACTCATGACTTCCCCTGCACAAGTTTGGGCGAGGTCTAGCCCGTCTGCCTGGAGCCGCACAATGTCTTGCTCGGTCACAATGCCCAATGGCGCGACACCGCTCTGGGAACCGTCGGTCAGCCCAGAGTTGGCGGCATATTTTTCGGGTGCGGCATCTGGCAGATGGGGCAGGGCTGGCACAATCACCACACAACTGACCCGATGCTGCGTCATCTGCTGGGCCAAATGTGCAACGGGTGTGCTGGGCAGAGCAGAGACGACCTGGCCGACCATGACATCTGACACCTGGCGAAATTTCAGCAGATCACTGGGCTGGAGCAGCTTGCGAATCGAGTTGGGGGTGATTACTCCCAGCACGTCGCCCTGGCTGCCAAGGATAGGCAAATGCCGGATGCGATGCTGCCGAAAGGTTTGCAGCACTGCGAGCAAATCGTCCAAGTCGGTCTCGTCTAGCGTGATCACTGGGGACACCATGACGGTAGCGATCGCCTCGGCGGGCTGGAGCGCACCTTGGGCGATCGCCCGCACCACATCCCGTTCAGTAAAGATGCCGGCCAGTTGCCCTGCCTGAAGCACCAGCGTGAAGCTGCTGCGGGTTTCGCTCATGGTGCGGATGACTTGGGCGATCGCCGTGTCAGATTCTACGCTGAGAAACTGGTGGAGAACCCCCTCTGCAAAAAGCTGCTGTCGAGAAATTTGAACCTGAGCCACCTTGCCCTTCAATCTCTTTTCGAGACGAAACGCCAACAGAAACACCCAAGAAGCCGCTAAACGCGATTTTATCCGTTTTAGCAAGCATGAAAAACAGAGCGAGACGAAATCAATCCATCTCGCCCTCAAGGTTCTCTGAAGTTTTCTGGTGACGTGCCGGGGCTATTGAGGCTGTCTCCTCCAGAGAGCGCAGCCAGCCTATTCGTTGACCGAAGTTTTGGAGCGCTTGATGGGGCTTGGGCTTGGGCCCCGCTGCTGTAGTCGCTGCGGGGGCGGCTTTCTTCCATCGGCGCATCGTCGGAGTAGGCGTGGTCGCCGCGCATCCAAGCGGGGCGCGTCTGGTCGTAGGCCATTTGCAGAGCAGCAGCGGCGATCGCCCGCATGTCGTACTCTTCGCTCAGTTGCGTCACGATCGGCAGGAAGGAGGCGAGGCGATCGCCCACTAGCGCTTCCCGCAGTTGTCCCTGAAGCTTCTCCAAATAGCGGGCTTCGATCTGAGCGCGGGTAGGAATGGTGCCCGTCTGCAACTGCTGGCGGATGTGCCGCTCGATGTCCCGCAGCTTGCGCTTGTCCAGCGGCTGGATCAGCGTAATCGCCGTGCCCTCTTTGCCAGCACGCCCCGTGCGGCCGATGCGGTGGACATAGCTCTCCACACTGTCGGGCAGGTCGTAGTTAATCACATGGCTGAGGTCGTCCACGTGCAGACCGCGGGCGGCGATGTCCGTCGCCACCACCCAGCGCACCTGCCGCTGCCGGAAGCGCAGCAGCAGCCGCTCCCGCTGAGACTGGCTGAGGTCGCCATGATATTCATCCACGCTGTGTCCAGCGGCTTGCAGTTGGCGGGTCAGGTCGGCGGCGGCCTTGCGCGTGCGGACAAAGATCAGCGCCGATTCGGGGTCTTCTAGCTCCAAGATGGGTTGGAGAGCGCGGGCCTTCGTCCAGCCACGCGGCACCATGTACACCACCTGATTAATCCGCGTCGGTGCAGCCTTGGGCTGTTCGATGCTGACCGTGACGGGCGATCGCAAAAACTTAGCCGCCAGTTCTCGAATCGATGGATCCATCGTGGCCGAGAAAAACGCGGTCTGCCGCTCTGGAGGCGACTGGCTCAGAATTTTTTCCACATCCTGAATAAAGCCCATGTTCAGCATTTCATCGGCTTCATCCAGCACTAGCCAGCCCAGCTTGTTCAGCTTCAGGTCGCCCCGCTTCAGCAAGTCCAGCACCCGTCCAGGCGTGCCCACGATAATTTGCACGCCCCGCTGGAGGCGGTTGATTTGCAGGTCGATGGACTGTCCGCCGTAGGTCGGCAAAATTTTCAGTCGGCGATCGTCCGTCAGCGTCCGAATTGACTGATAGACCTGGATCGCCAGCTCGCGGGTCGGTGTCAGGATGAGCGCCTGCACCGCGTTGTTGTTGACATCAATTTGTTCCAAAATCGGCAGCGAAAAGGCCGCCGTTTTGCCCGTTCCAGTCTGGGCCAGCCCCACCACGTCGCGTCCCGACAGCAGATGGGGAATCGCCTGTGCCTGAATCGGCGTTGGTGCGGCAAATCCAGCCTTTTCTAGATGGCGCGCCCGCGCCTCAGACAAACCCAGACTAGTAAATGAAAGCGTCATTAGGTCTCCTTAAAAGAGTTCAGTTTGCTGAGACACGGCTGAGCGCGCCTCTGAGTTGCGTGCGGGCATCGGCAATCTGCCCGTAGAGGTCGTACACGTCGGCTCCGGTAATTTCTACCGTGGCCATCGATCCCAGCCGAGCATCGCCTTGGACATAGACCAGCCCATCCACTTCAGGAGAGAAGCGGGCCGATCGCCCAATCAGTTCATCCGTTTCGGGATTTTCTTGTTCGATCAGAACATCTACCACTCGCCCCACCTGTGCCTGGTTGCGCCGCAGGGAAATCGGCTGCTGGACTTGCATGAGGCGATCGCGCCGATCATCCATTACGTCCTGAGGCAGTTGGTTTGGCAGGTTAAAGGCGGGCGTGCCCTCTTCGGGAGAAAAGGTAAACACACCCACATGGTCAAACTCATGTCGCTGCACAAACGCCAGCAAATGCTGAAAATGCTCCTCGGTTTCCCCAGGAAAACCGACGATAAAGGTTGTCCGCAGCACGGCATCGGGGATCGCAGTTTTAATCCGCTCGATGATGCCGTCGTTCACCTGTCCTTGCCAGGGACGATTCATCGCCCGCAGCACCTCCGGATGAGAATGCTGCAAGGGCAAATCCAGGTAGGGCAGCACGTTGGGCGTTTCCTGAATCGCCGCGATCACCTTCGGCGTTAGCCCGGTGGGATAGGCATAGTGCATCCGAATCCAGGGAATCTCGACTTCACCCAGCGCCCGCAGCAGTTCCGCCAGCCGGGGTTCGCCGTACAAATCTACGCCGTAGTTGGTGGTGATCTGGGAAATCAGGATAATTTCCTGAACGCCCTCAGCAGCAAGCTGCCGAGCTTCTGCCACGATGGACTCAATCGAGCGCGATCGCTGGTTGCCGCGCAGGTGAGGAATAATGCAAAACGCGCAGCGATAGTCGCAGCCTTCGGCAATGCGGAGGTAAGCTACACCTTCGGTGGTCGTGCGATAGCGGGGCGTGGTTTCGTCTGCAATGTAGACTGGCTCCGCAGACACCTCCTGAACGCGCTCACCTGCCTCGGCTCGCTGAATCACGTCCACAATTTTGTGGTAGTCCCCAGTGCCCACCACTGCTACCGCTTCTGGGATTTCGTCCAGCAGTTCTTTCCGGAAGTGCTGCGCCATGCAGCCCGTAATCACGATTTTCTTGTTTGCCTCGGCTAGCTCCACCAGGGTTCGCACCGACTCTTCACGGGCCGCCTGGATAAAGCTACAGGTGTTGACAATGACGTAATCAGCTAATTCTTCGTTGGAATCCACCTGATAGCCGGACTGTACCAGCAGCCCCAGCATATGCTCCGTGTCGATTCGATTCTTCTCACAGCCCAGGTGAGAAACCGCAATTGTTGGCTTAATACTCATTCAAAACTTGGATAATGTGCGGGTTGAACGGTAAACAGAACGAATATGGAGCGATCGCCCATTACAGTGAAATCCTCACCGCCTTTATCCCCGGCCTTTTCAGGGCACGCGGCCCATAATGATCAGGGTGCAGGGAATACCGTTAAACGCAATCGCACTAATCTAAACTAACACCTACTATAGCCTAAAACATTACATAACTATACATTTCAGGCATACTTCATCAAAATACCTATCAAAAGATAGAGTCAGGCAACATCTTGTGGTAGCGCCAGACACACTGAACTCTATCAAAACTCCAGGACTGAATTTACGCTGACCTTGACTTCGACCTCGTGCTTGGCAGAGGATGATCCGCCGAAACCGCGCACCGATCAGCTTCCAGTGTAGGCAATTCTCAGCGGCCTTGGGGTTGCCGTCATCGTACCCTTGTTGCTGTAAAGTTGAACGTATGCGGGTGGCCTGTATGCAGTTCGCTCGTTGTTCAGCAAGTTCGCCGATTCGTAGAATTAGTCAGGGATTTAAGCGACTTTTCTATCGCCAACCCACAGCGAACATCTTAGAACTGGCTTCGTCAATTATCTAGTCGCGTGGACTTAACGCAGATTTTCAAAACAAAGCATCCGGTGATTGGGGTCGTGCATCTGTTGCCGTTGCCCACTTCGCCGCGTTGGGGCAATAGCCTGAAAGCCGTAATTGCGCGGGCTGAGCAAGAAGCGACTGCGCTAGCCTCAGGCGGCGTAGATGGGCTAATCGTTGAGAACTTTTTTGATGCACCTTTTACGAAAGAATGCGTCGATCCGGCGGTGGTCAGCGCTATGAGTCTTATCGTGCAAAGGCTGATGAACCTGGTGACGCTGCCGATCGGCGTAAACGTGCTGCGGAATGATGCTCGGAGCGCGATGGCGATCGCCACCTGCACCCGCGCCCACTTCATCCGGGTCAACGTGCTGACGGGCGTAATGGCGACCGATCAGGGATTAATCGAAGGTCGCGCCCACGAGCTATTGCGCTATCGGCGGGAACTGGGCAGCGAGGTCAAGATTTTTGCCGATGTGCTGGTGAAGCACGCCCGCCCGCTGGGATCGCCCAATCTGACGACGGCCGTTCAGGAAACGATCGAACGCGGATTGGCGGATGCGGTGATTCTCTCTGGCTGGGCCACGGGCAGCCCGCCCAGCCTGGAAGACTTGGAACTAGCCAGCGCCGCAGCAGGCGACACGCCCGTATTCATCGGCAGTGGAGCCAGTTGGGAAAATATTCCTCGCCTGATTCAGGCAGCAGATGGCGTGATCGTGTCCAGTTCGCTGAAGCGCCACGGACGGATTGAACAGCCCATCGACCCGATCCGCGTCAGCCAGTTTGTGGAAGCGATGCAGCGTAGCCTCTCCGAGAAAGAAGAAAAAGCAGCCAATCTGCCGACTCAATCCGCAGCGTCCGAACGACTGGCAGCCCGCGAAGGTTAGGAAGCGTGGGTAATGCGGCTGATGTGCAGAGTCGAAATTTTCTGGGGCCAGTGGGCGATCGCTGTGATACGCTGGAGAAGTTGTCTAAATTCGCGCGTCCGGGCTTTCGGGTGTTCTGAAGACCCAGGTATCAAGGCTTTCAAAGCATTTGTAGTGGATTGAGTGTTGCGCTGCGCTTCTTTCCAATTACCTGTTCAGGATGCTCCCGGATGGAGGAATAACCCGAAAGGAGATTAAGTTCATGCCAGTTGTTTCATTGGCTCAATTGCTTGAGTCAGGGGTTCACTTTGGGCACCAAACTCGCCGCTGGAACCCCAAGATGTCGCCCTACATCTACACCTCACGCAACGGGGTACACATCATCGACCTGGTGCAGACTGCCCAGTACATGGATGAAGCTTACAGCTACGTCCGTACCGAAGCCGAAAAGGGCAGCAAGTTTTTGTTCATTGGAACCAAGCGTCAGGCTGCGGGCATTGTGGCTCAAGAAGCTCTTCGCTGCGGTTCCTACTTCGTAAACCAGCGCTGGCTAGGCGGCATGTTGACGAACTGGGCCACGATTAAAACCCGCGTCGATCGCCTGAAGGAACTGGAGCGTCGCCAAGAGACGGGGCAGCTTGACCTGCTTCCCAAGAAGGAAGCCGCGATGCTGCGCCGCGAACTAGAGAAACTCCAGAAATATCTGGGCGGCATCAAAGCGATGCGGAAGATTCCCGATGTTGTGGTGATTGTTGACCAGCGCCGGGAATACAACGCTGTGCAGGAGTGCCAAAAGCTCGGTATTCCCATCGTTTCGCTGCTGGATACCAACTGTGATCCTGACTTGGTAGACGTGCCGATTCCTGCCAACGACGATGCGATTCGTTCGATCAAACTCATCGTCGGTCGTCTAGCAGATGCCATCTACGAGGGTCGCCACGGCCAGTTGGATGCAGAAGACGAGTACGACTACGAGGGCGCTGAAGAAGAGTACGACTACGAAGATGCCGAGTTCGCAGACGATGAAGAAGGCGAAGAAAACTAGGCATTGGAGGTGAAGGAAGCAGGGATCAGCAGGTCGGGTTCGGGCTTGAGCAAGCACCTGACACCTGGGCCCTGATCCCTGTAACCTAAGACCTGGATAGCAACAGTTCAACCACTTGCACACGGGGACTCAACGAACATGGCGGAGATTTCGGCAAAGCTCGTCAAGGAACTGCGCGACAAGACTGGCGCAGGGATGCTGGATTGCAAAAAAGCCCTTGCAGAATCTGACGGCGATATTGAAAAAGCGGTGGAATGGCTGCGGAAGCGAGGCATCACCAAAGCGGAAAAAGCGCTGAGCAAGACGACAGCAGAGGGACTGGTTGGAAGTTATATTCATACGGGCGGTCGGGTTGGTGTGCTGGTTGAGGTCAACTGCCAGACTGACTTTGTGGCGCGGAACGAATCGTTCCAGCAGTTGGTGCGCGATGTGGCGATGCAGATTGCAGCTAGCCCCAACGTGGAATATGTGAAGGTGGCTGATATTCCTGAGGACGTGATTGCGAAGGAAAAGGAAATTGAGGCGGGCAAGGATGACTTGTCCAATAAGCCGGAAGCCGTCCGCGCCAAGATTGTGGAAGGCCGCATTGAGAAGCGCCTGAAGGAACTGTCGCTGCTGGATCAGTCCTATATTAAAGACCAGAGCATTACTGTTGAGGAGCATATTAAGAATGTGATTGCCAGCCTGGGCGAAAATATTCAGGTGCGCCGCTTTGTCCGGTTTGTAATGGGTGAAGGCATTGAGAAGGAGGAGACCGACTTCGCCGCAGAAGTGGCTGCCCAAACTGGTGCGAAGGGAGAACCCAAAGCTGAAGCCCAAAAGGAAGAACCTAAGACTGAAGCTCAGAAGGAAGAACCTAAGGCTGAAGCGAAAGCTGAGCCTAAGGCTGCACCCAAGGCTGAGGTGAAGGAAGAGAAGAAGAAAAAGAAGAAGTAGGATCAGAGCAGGGCTGGGCAGGGCTGGATTTTGAGAACTTGAGTTCAAGTTCTCGGATTCCAACACTCCGTCTAATCGATTCGGGCGAGAAGCTTTGTCGAACGCTGAAAAAGGCTAGGGTGTGAAAGCAGCAGGCTGGAGGGTCTGAGTCGCTTTTATGCTCTAGTCTTTTGGCATTGCATGAGGGACGGCTATGGCAAAAACGGTTGAGCAAATTGAGCAAGATCTGGCGGCGCTGGTGGGGGCGATCGCCAAATTGCAGCAAGAATTTGAACAGGTCTATCGCGGCTATCTCACGGAGCTAGGAACGACGACCCGCCAGCAGCTAATCATGGCCAGCTACCACCTCTGCACGCAGGGCTATCCCGACGCATTTCTGAGCCTTTCGGTGAGCCAGCGTGAGGCTTTGCAGCGATCGCTCCGTCAGGTCGCCCAAGCGGCCCAAGATCGTCTGCTGCGGGCGCTAGACGAAGATGAATGCTGGGATGCTGATGCAGAGCCAGCGCCCGATGCGCCGGAGGAGTCTAGGGGGCTGATTTTGTCGCAAGATGAGGCGGCAGAACTGAGAGCCGCGTTAAACGAGAAGTTTGGACTGACAGAAGTGGAGTTTGACGATGACTCCTATGAGGACTCGTATTTTGACGAGCCACCGGAGAACCTGGGCAAGGATTCGGAATCTAACGGGGAAGGCTTGGCGGCGGGCGATTCGGGAAGCGATCCCTACGGGAATCGCCCCCAGGATGTCCCCACTTCTTCAACTCAGGAGCTTGCCATTACAGATGCGCTGAATGCTTCTCCGGAAGACCTGCTCGAAGCAGCCGCAGCGTCTCTCTCGCGGGCAACCTCCGAGGCAGCCGCCAAAGCCAAGGCCAAAGGCGCTTCCAGTTCCAATCAAGCGCCGTCGCCGATGGATAGTCTGGCGCGGTGGCAGGCGAAAATTGAGCGACGGATCGCCGCAGTGCTGCGCGACCAGTCTCAGGCGGCGAATCGCCTGCTGCACCAGGTCAACATTTTGCCCAACCAGATCCCGGCACCGATTATGGAAGTGGCGGCCAAGGCGGGTGCGTCTGACTCGACGCTCGGCCCGCCCAACCTGTTGAACCTGATGATCGAAGCGCAGGGCGACAAGCCAGATCAGGTCTCGATTACTCGAATTGTGGCGATCCGTCTGCGTCTCTCGGAGCTAGAGTTTGGGTCGCCGCTGTTGGCCAACTGGCGCTCAAAGCTACGTGGGTTAAACGCCCGCCTCAAGCAGCTTGGCCAAGAATATGAGAAAAAGTCTCGCGAACGGGCGATCGCCCAGGCAGAGCAGGCGTGGCGCTCCACCTGGCGCGAAGATTAACCCTGGCCAAACCAAATCATTCACTTTAGAATTCCAGCATGGACTGGCTGCGACTGCAAAAGGCACTGGCAATCGAGGCAGAGCGGGGCTTTAATGACCTGGAGGGCAAGCAGCACCGCTTTAGCGAGTTTTTGGCGCTGACTTTGCGAGAGCCGCCGACCGAGTTGCCGATTGTTGAACAGGAGCGGCTGCGGGCGATCGCCCACGAGTTTTCGCGCTATTCTGACCTCACCTTTGCCCAGCGGCAGCATCTCGTGGCTGATACACGCCGCGTGCTGTATCAGACCAAGCGCCTGGCCGAAGATCGAGGGCAAGCCGAGGAAGCTGAAGGGGCGTTAGCGAAGCTTTCCGAAGGAATCGCCCACGATTCAGACAACACCGTCGCGACGGCTACAACCCCCACCCGCACCGCCCCGAAAACGAAAATCCCCAAAGCGGTTCCCCTGGTTGAAAAAAACACCCGGCTGACCCTTGATCAGGCAGCGACCTATCTCCCTGGCGTGGGCGCAAAAAACGCCGAACGCCTAGCAAAACTAGGGCTGCACACGGTTCGCGACCTGCTCTACTACTACCCCCGCGACCACATCGACTACGCCCGCCAGGTGAATATCCGCGACCTGGAACCAGGGCATACCGTAACGCTGATTGGCACAGTAAAAAGCTGCACCGTCTTCAACAGTCCCCGCAACGCTAAGCTGGCCATTTTTGAGATGACCGTGCGCGACCACACCGGGCAGATCAAGCTCAGCCGGTTTTACGCCGGGGCGCGGTTTCGCAGTCGCGGCTGGCAAGAGCAGCAAAAGCGGCTGTATCCACCGGGGGCGGTGGTGGCCGCGTCGGGACTGGTGAAGCAGGGCAAATCGGGCAAAACGCTGGACGACCCGCAGATCGAGGTGATCGACCATATCGGCGGGTCGATCGAGTCGATGAAGGTGGGGCGCGTGGTGCCAGTGTATCCGCTAACGGAAGGCGTGCAGGCAGACGTAGTGCGAAAGGCAGTGCTGGGGGCGCTGCCTGCGGTGAGCCAGTTGCAAGAAGCGTTGCCAAACGGTCTGCGCGAAAAGTACGGACTGGTGGGCATTCAGGAGGCGATCGCCCACATTCACTTTCCACCAGAGGGCGAATCCCTCGCCGCCGCCCGTCGCCGTCTGGTGTTTGACGAGTTTTTCTATCTGCAACTGGGCTTGCTCAAGCGCCGCCAGACCCAGCGCCAAGAGCAGACCAGCGCCGTCCTCGCGCCAACAGGCAAGCTGATTGACGAGTTCTACAACATCCTGCCATTCCAACTAACAAGCGCCCAGCAGCGCGTCGTCAACGACATTCTCAATGACCTGCAACAGACCGCGCCGATGAATCGCCTGGTGCAGGGCGATGTGGGGTCTGGGAAAACGGTAGTAGCCGTGGTGGCAATCCTAGCCGCGATTCAGGCGGGCTTTCAGGCGGCGCTAATGGCTCCGACAGAGGTGCTGGCCGAGCAGCACTATCGCAAGCTGGTGGGCTGGTTCAACCAATTACACCTTTCTGTAGAACTGTTGACCGGATCGACCAAAGCCGCCAAGCGTCGCCAAATTCACGAAGACCTGGCCACGGGCGCACTGCCGCTGCTGGTGGGCACTCACGCGCTGATCGAAGACCCAGTGCAGTTTTCTCGCCTGGGGCTGGTGGTGATCGACGAGCAGCATCGTTTTGGCGTGCAGCAGCGGGCGCGGCTCCAGCAAAAAGGCGACCATCCCCATGTGCTGACCATGACCGCCACGCCGATTCCCCGGACGCTGGCGCTGACGCTGCACGGCGACCTGGACGTGAGCCAGATCGACGAACTGCCCCCCGGACGCAAGGCGATTCAGACCAATGTGCTGACGGCAAAAGAGCGATCGCACGCCTACGACCTGATGCGCCGCGAAATTGCTCAGGGTCGGCAGGTTTACATCGTGCTGCCGCTGGTAGAAGAGTCGGAAAAGCTGGATCTCAAATCAGCGATCGAGGAATATCAGCGGCTCCGAGATGTGATCTTTCCCGAATTTCAAATTGGCTTGTTGCACGGGCGCATGACCTCCGCCGAAAAAGACGATGCGATTTCCCAATTTCGCGACGGACAGACGCAGATCCTCGTCTCCACAACCGTTGTGGAGGTCGGCGTAGACGTGCCCAACGCCACGGTCATGCTGATCGAACACGCCGAACGCTTTGGGCTATCGCAGCTTCATCAGCTCCGGGGACGGGTCGGGCGGGGTGCGGCTCAGTCCTTCTGCCTGCTGATGAGCAGCACCAAATCAGAAACCGCCCGCCAGCGGCTGAAAGTGCTGGAGCAGTCGCAAGACGGCTTTTTCATTTCAGAAATGGATATGCGCTTTCGCGGGCCGGGCGAGGTGCTGGGGACTCGCCAATCGGGACTGCCTGACTTTGCCCTGGCCAGCCTGGTGGAAGATCAGGATGTGCTGAACCTGGCCCGCGAAGCTGCCGAAACCGCCATGACCAAAGATCCCACCCTCGATCGCTGGCCGCTGATGAAGTCTGAACTGGCCTACCGCTATCGCAAGCTCATGGGCGGCACGATTCTGACGTGATTTGGCGAAATTACACGTCAATGAGCAGGTGTCAGAAGGCCCCCGTTTCCACGCCTAACCCCGGCCCCGCATTGCTGTAAAGTGACAATATGTACGACAACGACGACCTTTCTGTGCTGGCGGCGGAGCTAGATCTTGACCTGGAAAGTCCGCTAGACAAGCTAGACGAGTCCGACAGCGAAACAGAAGCCCCCAAGCCTGATCCCGATGAAATGCTGGCGCTGCTGGAGTCGCCCCAACCACAGCAGCGGATGCTGGCTGCGCGTGCGTTTTGCGAATTGGAAGATGCGCGGGCAGTACCACATCTGATCCGACTCCTGAGCGAGTCGTGTCCGCTGGTGCGGGTGAGCGCGGCCTACGCGCTGGGGCGAAACCCTAGCGGTGACGCAGTGGAACCACTGATCGCGCAGTTTCAAAAAGACTGGAACGGCTACGTGCGAAAGGGCATTGTGTGGGCGCTGGGGAATAGCCGCGATCGCCGCGTGTTGGAGCCTCTGTTAGTGGCGCTAAAAACCGACATTCCGGCAGTTCGCCTGTGGGCCGCTAGCGCCCTGGCGCAAATGTCCTCTGTGGGATACGACGAAATTATCGCCGCCATTCCGCCGCTGATCGAAGCCCTCCGTCGAGACCCAATTGCTGCGGTGCGGAGCAACTGCGCCTGGTCGATCGGTCAGCTTTGCCGCGAGTTGCCGTCGAATGTGGTCTATGCTACCGCCATCGACGCGCTGATCGAAGCCTTTGCCGAAGACGAAGACATGGGCGTTCGGGAGGATGCTAAGCTGTCGATGCTGAAACTGGGCGATCCGCGCGGACTTCAAGTGATTGAGGAGCTAGAGCAGGAAGGGTTTTAGGCAGGACTGTCGCACCTGCAGCATAACGGCTCGGCAATCCAAAAAGCGATCGCCCTCCATCCGCTGGCCCCACCAATCCCTCCGGCGAAATCTGCGACAGGTCAAAGCTGATTTTGCTCAGGCTGGCTAGCGCAGGTGAACAGGACAAAAGGGCGATCGCCTCTACTCCGAAAATCCCCACAACCCGCATTAGGCGTAGTTTTTTACCCATTGCCGCAAATCCAAACTCGCACATCCAAAACCAAGCACCCACTCAAGCAGCCCAACTTCGAGGCACAGGGTGCGTAAAATTGGGCTGCGGCTAGAACCCTACAGCAGTTCGATGTTCGACAGGGTAAACTCCGTCGTGGTCTGCGTATCGCCCTGGGTTGAGTGAATCACCTGGCGCGTCAGCAGATAATAGCCGCCAAAGCTTTCGTAGGTGCTGTCTACCCGGTTTTCGCGCACGACTTCGCCCGTCTCGGCATTGCGGAACGTTACGTCGTAGCCCGTCGAGATGTAGCCCGCGCCCGTGTCGAGGCTGCTGTGGTGGTTGATCACAAAGGCATTGCCCCCCATGACGCGGCTCACCTGGCAAATTTCGTTGTTCCGCAGCTTGTAGTTTGACCCCATCGCGTCGCCGCTGACGAGGATTTCGACTGCGCCCGTGTCGTCGGTGTTGCCCAGCGAGAAGCGGTTTTTGCCGTGGGTCTGCTCAAAGCTGCTGCGCTTGCGGTGGGTCACGATTTCCCAGAGCATTCCCTGGAGCGACTCGCGCACCGCCTCATCCGACAGTTCGACGACCTCATAGCTCAGATCGGCATTCACCCGCACCTTGCCCGTATAGGTTTCGCCGCCCTGAGTCAGCGTCACGTCAGCCGTGAATCCTGGAAAATGTTCATCCCAGGTGTAGCGATTTTCGTAGGCCGCCCGAAAAAGTGATTGAGCGTCTAGCGTGGTTTGCGTCATGAGGAAAGCTCCTAAGCCGTTTCATTTAGGATCTTAGCGGCTGCGGCCACGCCTGCGCCGGGGGTCACGCCGTCATACCCCAGCTCAAGCAGCGTGGCTTCTAGCGCACCCACGGCCGTCAAAATGTCGCGATCGCACACAAAGCCCAAGTGCCCCACGCGGAAGATCTTGCCCTTCAGGTCGTCCTGTCCGCCAGCCAGCGCAATGTCGAATTTTTTCTTCATCACCGAGCGGATTTTCTCGGACTCTACGCCCACCGGAGCCACAGCGGTAATCGCAGGACTAGAGGTGCCATCGGCCGCAAACAGCGGCAGCCCCAGCGCCTTCATGGCAGCGCGAGTGGCGTTCATTTGGCGATGATGCCGCGCAAAGATATTCTCCAACCCCTCTGCCTGCATCATCTTCAGCGCCACTTGCAGCGCAAAGAACATATTCACAGGTGGCGTGAAGGGCGTGGTGTTTTTTGCTGCGTCTTTGCGATATTTGCCCAGATCGAGATAGAAACGGGGAATCTTGGCGGTGGCGTAGGCTTCCCATGCCTTGGGGCCGACCGCGACAAAGCCCAGTCCTGGCGGCAGCATGAAGCCTTTCTGGGAACCCGACGCGACCACATCCAGCCCCCACTCGTCAATGGGCACGTTGGTTGCGCCCAGGCTGGTGACAGCATCTACGATAATCAGCGCCCCGTGAGCCTTGACGTGCCGATTGATGGTTTCCAGATCGTTCAGCACACCCGTCGAGGTTTCGCTGTGGGTGACGATGACAGCCTTGATGTCCTTGGCGGTGTCGGCTTCCAGGCGCGTGCGGAAGTCTTCGGGGTTGAGTGCTTTGCCCCATTCGGCGGTGACGCGCTCGACCTGTAGCCCAAAGCCCTCGGCAAGCTGGGCCCAGCGATCGCCAAATTTGCCGTTTGTGCCCACCAGCACGCGATCGCCCGGACTCAGGAAGTTAATAATTCCCGCTTCCATTGCCCCCGTGCCGCTGGCGGTCAGGATCAGCACGTCGTTCTCCGTCTGGTGCAGCCACTTTAGCCCTGCGGTCACCTCCGCCATAATCGTGCCAAACTCGCCGCTGCGGTGGCCAATCGGGTGCTTTGCCAGCGCCAACAGCACCGACTCCGGCACGGGCGTTGGGCCAGGAATCATCAACATCAGCTTATTGTCCATTGCTCTGTCCTGCCTCTGAACTCAGGGGAATTTAGATTTTGCGTCGATCTAATATTTTGGGGCATTTTTGGAGTATCTATCAGAATGCCACATTCTGGAGAGAGCAGGCGTTAGGATGGCAAGACCTAAGGCAGGGCCTTCTGCATATTGGATTTTGGATGGGAGAGAATTGGGGATTTTGGATTGGGGATTTTGGGCGCATCCAAGTTCTGCAAGTTTGCCCTCATCCCCCAGCCCCTTCTCCCAAAATAGGGAGAAGGGGAGCCGGATTGGAAGTCCCTCTCCCGCTTTGGGAGAGGGATTTAGGGTGAGGGTGACAAAAGTGGGATGCACCCAGGACTTTGGACTTTAGATTGAAGGGATGCCCTGCTAAAATCCAAAATCTAAAACCCAAAATCGCCCTTACCAAAATCGCCCTTATCTGTTCTTACTCATTCGTGCCAGGATTGCTCCGGATCTCGCGGTGCAGATAGCGCAGCACCTCGCCAGGGCGACCGTCGAAGACGATGCCGTTGGGCGGGAATTCCAGGGCGCGAGTCCACTCAAAGCGTTCGGCGTAGCGGAGCAGGTGCAGCCGGTCGATGACCAGTTGCGCGTCTTCGGGCAGGCCGATGATGTAGTGGCGTAGGCGGCGACGGTGGGGCAGTTCGCAGGTGAGCGGGGGCAGCGAAAACTGGGTCGCCTCCGAGCGTGGGGACGACCAGGTGTATTGAATTGTCAGCATTTGGGGTTTCCTCCAGGAAACGAGTAGGGTAGGAAACCCCGAAATGTTGGCCGCCCCCGGACGTGAAGCGCTGGGACAGGGCGGCCTACAATGGACGCAGCCCTGAGACAGGCACGGACTGTCGAGGGGTCAGGTGTTGGTAGGTGGTGCGAACATCTACCGACACCGCAAGTGACTAAACGACCAAAATTTCGGGGGTAAAGTAGGCTGCGTCGAAGAGAACCAACGGGCAGCTTGATGGACGATTGTACTGGATGCGTTTCACTGACGCAAGAAAATTTTAGATTTTGGATTGGGGCGGGGCGGTGCTGACGGCGGGGGTATGGAGGGCGATCGCCGTTTGTCAACGCGAGAGTTTCCCAAACTAAAGTTTCCCAAACAAGTTTCCCAAACAAGACGCTCTCCCGGCGCTGCAATGGGCTGTCGAGAGAGCGTCTTGTCGAGGCGCAAAGCCAGCGGGATGCCAGCGCTATGCCGCCACTTCCTGCGCGGCGTTTTCCACCTCTATCGGGACAACCTCATCCGCCACATTGGCGATGAGCTGGAGATAGAGTTGCCCCAGGCGCGATGCAACACTGTCCCAGCTAAAGCCGAGTTCTACGCGCTGACGACCCGCGTTGCCCAGTTTGTCTCGCCAGGCAGGGTTTTTGAGGATGCGGGCGATCGCCCCCGCAAAGGCTTCAGTATCCTTCGGCGGCACCAGCAGCCCCGTCACCTCTGGCACGATGGTATATTGCAACCCACCCACATTGCTGGCCACCACGGGCGTATGGCTGGCCATCGCTTCGATGGGCACCAGCCCAAACGGTTCATAGTGGCTGGGCACGACGCACACATCCGCCGCTGCGTAATAGAGATGCAAGTTGGTGTCGCCCAGGCGGCCAGGGAATTGGGTCATGCTGGTCAGTCCCAGCGCTTGCACAATCCCTTCGATGCGATCGCGCTCCAGCCCATCACTCTTGCCGGGGCGACTGCCGCCGCCGATCACCAGCTTCAGGTTGGGCATATGCCGCAAATCAGACTCTCCTACAGCCCGAACCAGCGTTTCGATGCCCTTGCGCGGGTCAAATCGACCCACATACAGCACGATCTTATCTTCGGGTGCAAAGCCAAGCTGCCGGCGGGCTTCGGCGCGGGTGATGTGGCCAAAGCGGCTGATGTCAGTACCGCAGGGAATCATGTCGATGCGCCCTTGGGTGGAGACGAGCGATCGCATGTGTTCCCGCTCTTGGGGACTGGTCGCCACCACCGAATCCACCGTTTCCAGGCAATCTTTTTCGACTACCAGCCGTTTCGCGCCAATTGGCGGCAGTTCGCCCAGCGTGCGATACTTCACTGCGCCCAGCGAGTGGTAGGTATGCACCTGCACCAGCGACGGCATCTGGCGCTTCAGCCGCATCCCCACCCACGACGAGAGCCAGTAATGGGTGTGAACGAGCGAATACTCAACCCCTTCCTGCATTTGAAAGGCGAGAAACTGCTCCACAAACTCTGGCAAATAGTCAAACAGCAGATCGCGGCTCATAAACTCCGCCGGGCCAGCCACTAGCCGAATTGTCCGGCAATGGGGCTGGTGTTCCACGATCATCGGCTGCTCTGGGTCGCTGCGGCGCGTGAACATATCCACCTGCCAGCCCTGCGCGGCCAGCGTCTCGCCAACTTGCCGAACATAAACATTTTGACCGCCTGCCTCTTCTTGTCCAATTTCAGCCGCTGGATCTCCGTCTACCGAAATCAGCGCAATTCGATGACCCCGAGTCAGAAACATACTTTTTCACCTCATGGCTAACGTCTACCGACACGCAAACCAGAGGTGGATCTCCTAAAAAGATTCCCTCAGTGATTGCGAATCAGCATACTTAACAGAAAACGACACGCACTAGCGAAGGAAACTGACGAGAATCAGGACACACCAACCTTGCTCAAATCATCTGCCCAATCTATGCACGCCGAGATCAAGAGCGTCTGCTTAAACTTCTGGGTCAGAGATTCTAGGACAGAAACTAAACTCGATAGGGCCTGTGGTTAAGCCTTGGGCTAGTAGGTTCAGCAAACCAGCTGACAATTTTCGCAAAAGCTACCGCAGATCTGCTGAATCAGGGCGACTTTCGGTGCCAGCGTTTTTTAAATCACTAATGACTTAGAAATTCTTTAATTAGGCCGACTTATGTTTACTTGAGAAGATATCTCATCTCTGATTGTTTCGTCAATGTTACAGGCAGCGAGATGTCCGTGCAGCAGTCCCGCAGCCATGATGCATCTGATACTCCAGATGTGGGTTCATAAAACCGTAAATACCGCTACAAAAATGCAGATTGAACCCCAGTTCTGTAGACTTTCTTGGTTTTCCCTGGTCAATGGAGTGAGGGATGAGAAAAAAGTCATGGTTTTAAGATGCAAGGACAGGCGACCTTCTGGGGCTACCAAGATTAAGAAGCGGGGTGGTACAATTAGAAGGACTGATACGGCTTAATTCCAATCGGAATACCGGGAATAGTCGTTAAAAAGCTGCGGCCCAGCGCTACACTGTGAATCAGGCTTGTGAGAATCAGGCTGCGGGAGTCGGTTCGTAGGTTGCGCCTTGGGCATGGCTTATTGATATAGATTCCAAGTGTAGATTCTGAGCAAAAAACTCGAGCGTAGGTTGGTCAACCATATCGGTCACATGGGTTCAATCCTATCGGTCATCCTGGTTCGGTCATACGTTGGTGTACATGCTGGGGGCGTGGGTATCGGTTGAGTAATCTACGGATGAGGCGAGATGGGGCCATCGCCTAATAGTCACCTAATAGTCAATAGCCTCATTGGTTTCAAGCCGCATTCGCAAGCCTCATTGCATCTGGTTCATGGTTAACCCTTCCAAGCTCTTTACGGCGTGCCCGCTGTCCTCTTCCCAAAACTGCCATTCTTAACCACCTGCCATCCTTGATTTGTTTATGTCTCCTACTTCCACACCCGCCGCTCCCAAAGTTTCCAAGGTCGAAGGCATCAAAGAGCGCAGCCACGGGCTGAGGGAGCCTGTCGCCACCGAGCTGCGGCAAGATACCACCCACTTCACCGAAGACGCGGTGCAGATCCTCAAGTTTCACGGCTCCTATCAGCAAGACAACCGCGACAACCGGGTCAAAGGCCAGGAGAAAGACTATCAGTTTATGCTGCGGACGCGCAGCCCCGGCGGCATTATTCCTACCCAGCTTTATCTGGCGCTGGACACGCTCTCGGAGCAATACGGCAACCACACGCTGCGGGCGACCACGCGGCAAGGCTTCCAGATTCACGGCATTCTTAAAAAGAACCTGAAAACGGTGGTGGCCGCCATTGTCCGCAATCTGGGGTCTACGCTTGGGGCTTGCGGCGACTTGAATCGCAACGTCATGGCCCCACCCGCCCCGTTCAAGAATCGCCCTGAATATGCGCTGGCTTGGGAATATGCCAACAACATTGCGGATTTGCTGACCCCGCAGACGGGGGCTTACTACGAAATCTGGCTGGATGGCGAAAAGGCGATTTCCGCTGAGGAGCATCCCGACGTGGTGGCAGCCCGCCAGCGCAACGGCAATCGCACGATTTTTCATAACCATGAAGAGCCGATCTACGGTACGCAGTACATGCCCCGCAAGTTCAAGGCCTGCGTGACCGTTCCTGGCGACAATTCCGTTGATCTGTTTTCGCAAGATCTGGGTCTGGTGGTGATTACCGACGAACAGGGAAACCTGGAGGGCTTCAACATTTACGCGGGCGGCGGGCTAGGGCGGACGCACAACAAGGAGGAAACCTTTGCGCGGGTGGCTGACCCGATTGGCTATGTCGATAAAGCCGATATTTACGATGCGGTGAAGGCAATCGTGGCGACGCAGCGGGATTACGGCGATCGCGCTGAGCGCCGTCATGCCCGTATGAAGTATCTGATCCACGACTGGGGCGTGGATAAGTTTCGCAGCATGGTGGAGAGCTATCTGGGCAAACCGCTGCAACCGCTGAAGCCGCTGCCGCCGTTTGAATATAAAGATTTTCTGGGCTGGCATGAGCAGGGCGACGGCAAACTGTTTTTGGGCATTTCGGTAGAAAATGGTCGCGTCAAAGATGAGGGCACGTTTCAGCTAAAAACCGCTCTGCGCGAGATTGAGCAGACCTTCGCGCTGCCCATGCGCCTGACCCCGCATCAGAACATTCTGCTGCACGACATCGAACCGGGCGATCGCCCCAAGATTCAAGCCATCCTGACCCGCTGCGGCATCCAGGCAGAAACCGACATCGATACGCTGGTGCGCTATTCCATGGCCTGTCCGGCGCTGCCCACCTGCGGACTGGCGATCGCCGAATCGGAACGCGCCCTGCCCACCGTGCTGGAGCGGATTCGCGCCCTGTTGGATCGCGTGGGCCTGCCCGATGAGCATTTCGTCGTGCGGATGACGGGCTGCCCCAACGGATGCGCCCGCCCCTACCTGGCGGAAATTGGCTTTGTCGGCCAAGCGCCGGATGCTTACCAAGTCTGGCTGGGGGCCGATCCGCACCAGACTCGACTCGGCCTAGTCTACATGGACAAAATGCCGATTCAAGACCTGGAAAAAACGCTGGAGCCGCTGTTCGTCTTTTTCAAACAAAAGCGCAACGCCAACGAGAGCTTTGGGGATTTTGCCCACCGCGTCGGTCTAGAGGCCTTGCGCCAGTTTGCAGCGAAGTATAAGCCTGGCCAGGTCGCCAAACCCGCCCGCCCTGGCAAAGCCCGCTACCGCATCGGCATCCGCGATGAGGTGTATGAAAAGCTGAAGGCGATCGCCACGGACAAAGGCCTCTCCATGACCGACATCACCACCCAGGCGCTAGAGGAATACCTGAAGCAGTTTGACCGCTAGCCGCAGGTCAACACTCTGGGCAAGCGCTCTGGGCAAGCGCTCTGGGCAAGCGCTCTGGGCAAGCGCTCTGGGCAAGCGCTCTGGGCAAGTTAGACCGAATCTTTGGGACTGTTGCCATGACCCAAGCTCTATCCCTTCCACCCAGCAGCGATGCGTCCAGACGGGCGTAAGCTGGGACAGCTTCCAGGCGATTCAGCGGGGGTTTGCCGATTCGCCTGGGGTGCGGCTGTTTTATTACCAGGGAGAGCTAGAGGTTTTGTCTACCTCGCCAGAGCATGAAATTGTCAAGGGCAACCTGGGCTATCTGCTCGAAGATTACCTGTTAAACCAAGGGATCGAATTTGTCTCAACGGGGTCGTTCTCTCAAGAAAAGGAGGCGATCGCCTCGGTGCAGGCTGACGAGTCCTACTGCTTTGGCGAAAAGAAATGGATTCCAGATCTCGCCCTCGAGGTGGTGTTCATGAGCGGCGACCCGAATAAGCTCAGGCGATATCCAGCACTGGGCGTTCCCGAAGTATGGTTCTGGGAAGAGAGTCAGATTCGGCTCTACCAGCTTGATGGCGCAAGCTATCAGCCTGCGGCAACCAGTCAATTTATTCCCGGCATCGACCTGCGAAAACTGGCCCAGTGTGTCGCGATTGAATCCAGGCTGCAAGCCGTTCGAGCATTCAGAGCAGAAGCCTAGGAGCAGCATCATAAAAGCAGAAGCTGAGTGCAGAAGCTGAGTGTGTATTGCATCGTCTTCAGCCACCTTTGGGAATACTGGATTGAATAATTTTTTCGGGATGTTCGATAAGTCTCGTCATCTGGCTCACTCCCGCTGGCTGGATGACGATCTGCTTTTGAGAAAATCCGCGCAGGATAAGTCGAGTCGGCAGTCTATCGACTCGCCATGACGATTTGTTCGCAAGGCTGCGGCTCTGCTTTGCTTCGGCTTACGATGTATTTTTTGATGAGGTCAGCACCATTGATTGATTGCGCTGATTTCAGCGAATCCGTCTACCCGCTATCCTTCTTGTTGACTAGGACGGTTCACTGACGGTTGGCTGACAGTCGGTTGACGATTGGCTGACGATTTAATTTTCCTCTTACTAAGGACAAAAGGCGGCACAGGGTTCATAAATTTTATGTGAGGAGATAAAGTCCATGCAACGGTTCTACCATTTGCCTATGATGTCGCTGAGCGTGCTGACGAAGGTCGCAGGAACGATCAGCGTGGTGTTGATGTCTGCGCTGTCGGTTCAGGCAACTCCAGAACTCTTGAAAACTCATCAGGATACGCTTCATCCCCAGCAGGACGGAGCCGATGTAGCAGGACTTGCACTGTTGGCCCAGGCGGGGCAAGTGCCCGAATCGCTGGAGCGGCTTGAAGCAGAGGCGACGCGCAGCCAGGGGCGGGGTCTGTCTGGTGTTCAGCCGTCTGCGCCAGAGCCGGAAACCGTCGTCGCGCCCACGCCAGACGCTTCGACCCGCGCTGAGGATTTGTGGGTCGAAGAGACGCTAGAGGTCGAGCCGACGGTTTCCCCCCGAAATGCACCGGATGGGTCTGAATCGCCTATCCTTGTGCCCGCTCAGCGGCAGTCGTCTCTGACGGCGCTGGATTCGGAGGCGATCGCCCAAATCCCTGCCCTATACGACTTCGAGCAGGGCAACGCGCTCCGCTTTCAGCTCGCGAGCGATCTGCCTGATCCCACGGCGCTACAAAGCCCCCTGCGGCGGCGTGTGGTGCGGACGACGATCCAAAGCACGGGTTTGTCAGCGGTGGCCAGCCTGCGGCAACCCCTCAGCGCAGACAGCTACATTCACCTGGCGGTGGTGGGCGGCACTACGGCACTGGGAGCCGATCTGGGCGTGGTGTTTGGCAACTTTGGCGCAAATGTGTTTAGCCAGCGATCGCACTTGGGTGCGTTCAAAGGGGGCGATCGCGACGTAGACCTGCCCACAGGCGACACGCCCTGGATTCACCGACTGGGCGGCGGCGTGGAATATACCTTTTCGATTGGCAATGAAATCGAGTCGGCGCTGGGCGTGACCTATCAGCGGGTGTCGGTGCGCGACGATTTCTTTTCAGACAATATCTTCCCCAGAGACGAGGACGGCAATCGCTTCACCCTAGAAAACAATGGGATTGACGACCTAGTGAGTGTGGACTTTGTGGCAGCGGTCGATCGCCGCAACGACGGGGCCTATTCTACCGAAGGCTCCCTGCTGCGGTTTGGAGCGAGCCAGGGCTTTCTGATCGACACGGACGATGCCTTTACCCGGTTCACTGGCTCTTATACCCACTACCTGCCGTTGAATCTGTTCGGCTTTGATCGGGGGCCTCGGACGCTGGTGTTAAACGTGCAGGCGGGCACAACCCTGGGCGATGTGCCGCCCTATATTGGCTTTAACCTGGGCGGCAACAACTCGGTGCGGGGCTTTTCGGGCGGCGGCATCAGCACCAGCAGCAGCTTTATCCAGGCAACCGCAGAATATCGCTTTCCGGTTGCCCGGTTGAACCTGTTTAACCGCGATATCGACCTGCGTGGCATCCTGTTCATCGACTACGCCAATGACCTAGGCACGGCCGATGACGTGATCGGCGAACCCGCCATCGCCCGCGACAAGCCGGGGGATGGTTTCGGTTTTGGGGCGGGGTTGCAGGCTCGCACGCCACTGGGCTTTGGTCGGCTAGAGTTTGGCTTTACCGACACAGGCGAGAGCAGGTTGATTGCCACCTTTGGCGATCGCTTCTAGCCCATGACGGGAGAAGAGAGGAAAGAAGAGAGAAAAAAGAAAAACGAAGAACGAAAAACGAAACTTCTTCGTTCTTCCTTCTTCGTTCTTCCCTCTTCCCTCTTCCCTCTTCCCTCTTCCCTCAATGCTGCCACACCCGCACGGTATTATCCGAGCTGCCGCTGGCGAGATAGCGACCGTTGCCGCTGAGGGCGATCGCATTCACGCTATCGCTATGCCCCACCAGGGTATCGATCAGCCGCCCGCTGGCCACGTCCCACAGCTTGATTGTGGCATCGCTGCTGCCGCTAAAGAGAATCTTGCCGTCGGGACTGAACGCCAGGGCATTCACCTCGCGGGTGTGGTCGGTGAGGTTGTGCAGCAGTTCGCTGGTTTGCAGATTCCAGATCTTGACGCTCTTGTCGCGGCTGCCGCTGGCCAGCGTCAGGTTGTCGGGGTGGCAGGCGAGGGCATTCACCGCGCTGACATGGCCCGACAGCAGGCGAAGCTGTTCGCCCGTTTGCAGGCTCCAGATCCGCACCTTGTTGTCTAGCCCGCCGCTGGCAAAGGTGCGCCCGTCGCGACCGATGGCGATCGCCTTGATCATGCTCAGCACCCCCGGCAGCACCTTGACTACCGCGCCATTGGCCAGGCTCCACAGGCGAATCGTCCGGTCTTCGCCGCCGCTAATCAGCAGTCGCCCGTCAGGGCTAACGGCCAGCGCATTCACGTCGCGGCTGTGGCCCGACAGATTCCGCAAAGGCGCACCCGTGGGCAGATACCAGGCTTTGATCAAGCAGTCATCGCCCGCGCTCAGCAAGGTGCGCCCGTCGGGGCTGATGGCTACGGCATTGACACCGCGGCTATGGCCCGCCAGGTTAAACAGCAGGTTGCCCTGGGTCAGGTTCCATACCTTTACCGTGTCGTCTAGGCTGCCGCTGACCACGACCGACCCCGCTTCGTCCACTGCCACGCTTGTGACCCAAGAGCCATGCCCCACCAGAGTATGAATACAGCGCCAGCCTGAAATTTGCGGCACTGTGGGACGCACCAGCGGCGGGCGCGAGGTGGGCGGCGCAGAGGTAGGCGGATTGGACGGGCGGGCAGGCGAGGCGACCGGGGACGCAGCTCGCTGAGGTACAGTTGCCTGGGGTGACGCTGCTACACGGGGCGACGGAGAAGCTGAGGGTTGGGCAGAAGGCTGAGGAGCGGGCGATCGCCCCGGCCGGCTGGTTGGCATGAAATAGTCCGCATTCAGATCGCGCATCACCTCATCGGCCGACTGATAGCGCTCCGACACCAGATCCTTCAGCATTTGGTTGAGCATGTGCGCCAGTTGGTCGCTGACCAGCGTGCCCTTTTCTGCCAGGTATTCTCGCCAGGTCCAGCGACCCTCCAGCGGGTCATAAAGATTATCTGGCCGCACTTGCGTCATCAGGTGAATGCAGGTCGCCCCCAGGCTGTAGAGGTCGCTGGCGGGATAGGCGCGACCGCTGCGAAACTGCTCGATGGGTGCGTAGCCCTCTGTGCCGATGCGGGTTCCTGTGGCGACGGGTGCATCGCCAAGCTGTTTAGCCACGCCAAAGTCGATGAGAACCAGGCGGCGATCGCCCTGTCGCCGCAGGATATTGGTCGGCGTAATGTCGCGATGGATCACCTGGCGCTGATGCACAAACCGCAGCACCGGCAGAATATCCGCCAGCACCTCTCGAATCTGGCGCTCTCCAAACGCCCCGGTCTGCCGCATTTCCTGGAGCAGGCTCTGCCCCTCGACAAACTGCTGCACCAGGTAGAGATAATTGTCCTGCTCAAAATAGGCCAGCAGCGTGGGAATTTGTGGATGCTCGCCCAGTTCATCCAGCCGCACCGCCTCCTGGTTGAACAGCCGCACCGCTTTTTCTAGCGACTTTGTGCCCTGCACCTGGGGCGAAAATTGCTTCACCACGCAGCGCGTCCCCAACCGATCCTCATCCAGCGCCAGATAGGTGCGCCCAAACCCCCCCTGTCCGATGGGGTACTGGGGTCGATATCGTCCCCGCAGGAGTGGCGTGAGCGTGGCTCCGCAACTCTGACACACGTTGGCATCGTCAGGGTTCTGAGGACTTTTACACTTGGGGTTTAGGCAACAAGTCATGGTGGTAGCGCACTGAGGCTCGTATGGTTCATTGTCCCCCGGATCGGAACGGAGCGACCAAGACAACGACTCCGCTGCCTCCAGAGATTCCCGACTCGGCTGGTATTGCTGGCTGAAACCCCATCGTCAAAAAGCTTGTCCAAGAGCTTGAGATGCTTTAGGCATAAAGCTTTTAGACATAAAGCCCTGAGACATAGAGCTTAAGCATGAGCAGCAATACCCGCGCCTTCCTGCTCAAGATAGATGGTTTGGTTCCGTTTGGTTTGGTTCTGTTTAGTGCGGCGGCACAAAGCAGTCTGGCGATCGCGCTCCGTTCACGCTTCAAAGCAACACCCTTCGCTAATGCTAACCCCAAGCCCGCCGAATGGAAAAATTTGGTTAGGATTTCGGGACGTGGGATGAGGAATCTTGCCCCGGATTGGGCGATCGCCGCTGCACAATGCCCTGCCGAAACCCCAGCACCACCAGCACATTCGCCAGGGTCAAAAACGCCTCTGCGCTGCCGTGTAGCCAGTCCACGTTGGCCAGCGACTCACCCACCACCCGCTCCGCGTAGATTCCCGCTGGAATCGTCACCGCCACAAACACCAGCGTCATATAAAACCCCACCAGCGCCAGTCGGGGCGTGTTGCCTGCCTTTGTCAAAAACCATAAAAAGCCGAGGTAGGGGAAGAGCGACAAGGCGAAGAGGGTTTCTTTGGAAAACATTGCAGAGAGCAGGGTGGGAGTTTTGCAAACTAGACTGGAGATCGGGAAGAGGAGGCGATGGCGGTTGCGGATGTTGACGAGTCGCGGTTGCGGCTCTGATGGCATCTGAGGAAAGTCCGGGCTCCCAAAAGACCAGACCTGCTTGGTAACGCCAAGTGCGCGCGAGCGTGAGGATAGTGCCACAGAAACATACCGCCCAGGCAATTTTGGATTGGCGATGGGCGATTTTGGCGGCAACCCAAAATCCAAAATCCAAGATCCAAAACTTGGGTAAGGGTGCAAAGGTGCGGTAAGAGCGCACCAGCAGCGTCGAGAGGCGCTGGCTCGGTAAACCCCGGTCGGGAGCAAGGTCGAAGGGGCAACGGTTGGTCTTTTACCGGCTCCGAGGTGCAGTGTACACTGCATCTGCCAATCCGCTAGAGGTGTCTGGCGACAGGCATCCCAGATAGATAACTGCCCTCGGCTGGCTTGCCAGTGCGAGAACAGAACCCGGCTTATGTCCGCCTCTTCCCTCCCATTTTTTCTATATTTTGAAGGCGATCGCCCTCCTAGCTGAAAGATCCGCAGTTTGCCAGGTCTTGCGGTCTGCTAAAGCGGCGATCGCCTCCCAATCGTCGCTTCATCTGCGACAGATACTCGCTAGATGCCCACTGTCGCAATATCTGAACGGTCTTGGATTAGCGTTAAATCAGCAGCACGGTGCCGTTTTCGTCAACCGACAGGTTAATCGTGCCCGAATCGTCCGAAAGCTGTTCGCTAACGATGACTTGAATCACGTTATCTTCCACCAGCACGTCTACACTCAGCCCGATGCCAGTTCCGAGCGGATAGACCAGCAGGTTAATCGGCAGCGGCAAAAAGCTGGTGGTCGTCGTGCCAAAGGCGGTTTGGCTATTGGGGGCAATTTGCCGTTCGGCGGAGGCGGGCTGCGTCAGGGCGGCGGCAATGGTAGCCCGACCGCCGTTGATAATTTCGATCCGAATGGGACGCGCCGGGTTGACGCGGCCGACTCGCTCTTCGCTGATTTGGGCAATTTGCGAAGCGCTGCCTACGGGAATCGCCTCTGGTGCGAGGGCTGTTGCTGTCTGAGCCTGGGCTGGGGCATCCAGCGGCAGCCCAATCGCTCCAACGAGGGCGATCGCGCTTGCGAGCATCAACTTCAAGCTCATGCTTAAAGTTTGGTGCGATACCCGGCTCAAAGTTATAGTCATGCTCAATTTCATGGGTTTTCTAGAGTCCTAGCTCAAAAAAATTTAATTCTGCCGACTGATGCCGACTGATGCTAACTTCGATTGACTTTGGTTGACTAATTGTTGCGGCGTAAAGGGGCCGATTCAACCACGCTCCTTCGTCCTGAGCAACATTAACACCTGCCCAGATTTTCTGAGGATTCGCAGCACGACACCAACTTTTTTCCAAACCATGCAATAATACTTATTGACTGAAGGGGAGTAGCTATCCGGCGCATTCCGGGAACCTGAATCAACACACTGGGGATGACCCTGGTTCAGGTAATGCATTTGGGCTGTCGCTAAGAGCGCTGACCGAGCATTCAGTGAGACCTTCACTAAGTCCACCGTTAGAGTGGGCTTGGTGGAGTGCGCTGCCTCTCATCGAGTCCACTCAGGCTTGTACCTTTATCCTGAGAGGAGATGAGAGCATGATCGAGGCAGGTTTGTATCAGCCGGGTCTGTTCGAGGCGTTTGTTGCGGGGCTGCTGCTGATTACGGTTTCAGAACTGGGCGACAAAACTTTTTTCATTGGCGTGATTTTGGCAACACGACATCGGCGATCGCTCGTCTTTTTGGGCGTAGTGGGTGCGCTGGCGGCGATGACGCTGATTTCGGTGATGATGGGGCGCGTGGTGTCGCTGTTTTCGCCAGCGGTTGTCTATTACGCTGAGATAGCACTGTTCTTGGCGTTTGGAATCCAGCTTTTGATCAAGGGCTGGCGCATGGCTGACGACCCCTGTACTGAGGCCTGCGAAGAGGCGCTAGAAACCATCACGCAGTCGGAACAAGTGCTGCTCAAGCGGCCGACCAATCTGGCAGTGGTTCTGCAAGCCTTTGGGCTAACGTTTTTGGCAGAATGGGGCGATCGCACGCAAATTGCCACTATCGGTCTGGCGGCGGCTAAAAATCCCCTTGGGGTATCGGTCGGCGCAATCCTGGGACACGCCATTTGCGCGGCGATCGCCGTCATTGGCGGCAGGCTGATCGCCGGTCACCTGTCAGAAAAAACGCTGACCCTGCTTGGTGGCGGACTGTTTCTAATCTTCGCGGCGATCGCCACCGCCAACGGCGTTTAACACTCCAACCTCCGATGAACTCCGCATGAAGCTCACCACTCGCGGACACTACAGCGTCAAGGCCCTGCTGGATTTGGCCCTGCAACCGGGCGGCGGGCCAGCCTCTGTGCGGGCGATCGCCACTCGACAGCAGCTTCCTGCGCCCTACCTAGAAAAGCTGCTGATCGAGCTGCGGCAGGCAGGATTGGTAACATCGGTGCGCGGTGTGCAGGGCGGCTATCAACTGGCGCGATCGCCCGCCCAGATTTCGCTGGGGCAAATTCTAGAAGCAGTCGGGGAGCAGGTCGATCCGCTACCACGCCACAGCCCCGACACAGACCAGGCCGAAGACTGGGTAACGCTAACGCTGTGGCATCGCCTGCACGACAAGCTGCGCGATGCCCTGCACAGCATTTCCCTTGAAGATCTATATTTTGATGCCAAAAGCCACCAGGCGATTCAGAGCGAAACGCCCCACTTTATTGTGTAGTATTGCTGTGTAGTATGCCGTGTAATGTTTCCGTGCAGTGATCCTACCTCTAGTTTGTAGTGCAGACTTTAGTCTGCTTAAGTTTGTAGTGCAGACTTTAGTCTGCTTCAGACAGGACAGCCCTAAATTAGGCGACTGAAGTCACCACTACAAGCGTCCAACCTATTTCCGCAGCTGTGAACTAGTGATGCTAGCTGGCGGTGCAGTCGCGCAGTGCAGCATCGTCCAGCAGCATTATCTGGAAGCATCGTCTAGAAGTATTGCCCAGAAGTATTTCCTGACCGTCGCAGAACTCACGATTCCTCTTCGTCCTTGGGGCCGACGGCCATTTGCACAACGAAGGGAACGCCACCCTCTCTATGGTAGCGATCGCCCCATTCCCGCAACACTTGATCCAAATCGGTCAGCGCGTCTTCGATCCGGTCTTCAGGAATGTCCAATTCTTCCAACACTCGCAATACGCGGGGCTGATACTCCGCCCAGTCACGCATCAGGCGGAAGTAACGAGCAGTGTCTTCCACCATGATGTAGGTGCGCTCTTCGCGGTCGGCCGGCGAATAGAAGGCGCGGGTGAGCGCATAGAACGGCATTCCCCAGGGCGAATCTACCCGCGTCACCGTACCGGAGTAGAGCAGGCGGCGCTTGATATGCTCCGACAGGGCTTCGCTCATGGGCAGGCGGCGGTCTTCGGGCAGGTCTTCCTGTGATCGCTCGTGCAGAAACTCGATGATGTCCATGAACTGGAACGAGTTGATCAGCTGCGCGTCGGGCAGGTTGGGCGGCAGTTTCTCTTCAATCTGGCGCTTTTCTTCCATGGTCAGGCTGCTGCCCGCAATGCGCGATCGCCCCGGCTGCCAGGGAAACTGCTCCATCCACACGTAGGGCAACTGAATCAGGTAGCGCGGCTCCTGAGAACCCAGCATCTTCAGGAGCTTGCCTTCGGTGAGTGCCTGACGCACCTCTTCCACAATGACCTTCACCCGCTTGGGTTCGATGTGGTGCAAATGCCCCGTCATCCGCAGGTTTTGATCCTGCTCTAGATAGGTCATATAAATCGCGCATTTGGCAGCGGTGGCTGCTGCGTCTAGAAATGCGCCGTGGCGATGTCCGCCCGTTCGCATTGCGCTGAATGCCAGGTAGAGCATGATCTGATCCATCGCACTCGGACTCAGGCGCTTGATCAGATCCAAATCATTAGTCATCTTGTTACGAAGAGCCGTTGCAATAAGTGGGTATCAGAATATCTGCAGACTGTACGATTGGCGACGTACAATCCTTCCGAAAATACCCCTAGCTTAAACCATATCGCCAAATTCTGAACAGAGCTTTAGCGGGTCTAAGCTGGAGGCTGCAAGGTTTGCAAGTCGCCATGGCAATCCTGCAATCTTGTTGCGATCGCCGCTCAACAGGTTTCCCTGCTAACGCAGATTTGTAAATCAGACAGGTAGTGGTGCTCCCTTCAAACAGTCTGGCGATCGCCCAATCCCGGCCAAGGCTGGATCAAACTTTTTGGGCAAATCGGCGAACTTTCGCTTCGTAAACTTGGAAACCGTAGTTCTAGGGCTTATAGACGTTTTCTAACCGGAACGCTTTGCACAGGAGAATGATTGCTACTGATTTGACAAACTGCATCTGAGCGAACAAACCTGACTCTGTTATACCAGGCGTTTCCTGAGCGATTCACTAGGCATTTGCCGGATATTTTCCGAAAATTTGCCGAGTTTTGGCGGAATCTTTGCCACGAGCCGTCAGGAAATTAGCTGGGACGCTGATCAGATACTTGTGCGCTAGAAGTTGGCAGGGAGTGATGCGATATCGCTGTATTCAGTTTTCGGGCAATTCAGTCACTTAAACGGTTGCTTGAGCAGGCGAGGCATTTCGAGTGTGCAGCCGCAACAGGTTAGGGCTGCTCAGGAGCAAGTCGTCGTGCAACGTCCGCTGCCGCGATGGAATTGATCGCTAGCAGGGGGCGTAGCGCCCGTTGCCATTTGGCTATAAATCGACCGAGAGAAAGAGGCCGAGGGCAGATTTGCATCAGCCAGAGTGCTAACGAGCGCTGGCAGCGCAACAAACAGGATTAATAAGTTGGCGGTCAGCATGAGAGCATCCGTGTAAAGGTTTCTACTCTCTGTTACGGAGACCCCTCAAACTGATCAGGAAAACTCGTTAAAAGAGTTACGTTTTCTGCTAGAAACCAGCCGCCTGATAGATTGACTTTTCCCAAAAGGTTGGCCCACTGCGGCGTTTGGAGTTGCCGAAGCTGCGCGTCAATGTCTGCATCCAGCGTGACTAAGGTTAACGACAGGGCGGCAGAGAGGGGACTGGGTAGGGCTTGGGCAGTCCGCAGGGAGGCGATCGCCCCTTCCGTCAGTGTTACTGTGTAGGACTGCGGCGCGAGGGGATGAATCAGCCCCCGCACGGCTGGCGAGGTATTTGTAGACATGGGCTGGGGCGATCGCGCCTCTGCCCTCACCAGGGGCGATTGCCCTGGCACATTGCCATCGGTCGGATACTGGTCGGGATGATCCAGGTAATGGCGCTGCCAGTGCAGCCAGTCGGGATGATCTGGCGGCAGGTTAAACAGCGGCACCACGGCAGCCGGAGCCGCGGGATCTGCTAGCAGCGCCTCTTGCAACTCGCGCACGGGCAGGTTGTGAGGGGAGCAGCCTCGCTCGATGCACAGTGCCGCTGCCATGCCCGCTGCCTGCCCCAACCCCAGAACGACGGGCTGTAGCCGGGTTGCGCCATTAGCAATGTGCGATACGGAGATATTCTTCTCGCATACCAAAAGCCCTTCAACCGCTTCTGGCACCAGGCAATCGTAGGGCAGGGAAAACAGCGTCCCCGTCCAGCGCCCGCCCCAGCGCAGCGACTTGGGATGCGGCGGAAAGTCGTAGCCCGGATAGTGGTGATCGTTGGGATAGTTGCCAAGGGCGATCGCCGTGGGTTCTCCCTGCTCATTTACAGGCAGCGCAGCTACCTGTCCCCCCGGAATTGGCAGAATGTCTGGCTCCGTGACGAGCGATCGCCCCCGCAGCCGCCGACTCTCGCGGTAGTAGGGATGCAGCGCAAAGGCACTGCTGCCCATTCTGCGCGGCGCTGCCGGAAAAGTTTTGTCCGCCAGCCCATAGCGTCGCCCCAGTTCGGTTTGGATGAAGTGGGCAAAGCCCTGGGCGTGGTTTCGGGCCTCTTGATCGAACTCGCGCCGCGCTTCAGCAGACTGCACCAAGCGGTTCAAGTTGTGCCCATAGTCGTTGCCGTGATGGGGCCAGTTGATCATGAAGCGATCGCCCGGCAGCCGCCCGTAGTTGAGAAATTTCTCCGGCCCATAGCCATCCCACGCGCCCTCAAAACGGGTTGAGTCATAGTCAGGTGGCGGCGGAATTTTGGGAGCCTCCGCTTCGCCAAAATCTTGCAGCACCACAACCCAGGTGGGCGCTTGCACGGGATATTGCTCCGTCAGCAGGGTCGGTTGCAGCGGAGCGCTCGGTTCGTTCCACTCTGGCTGAAACTCCCAACCCCAGCGGTGGGGCACGTCGCCCAGCGCCAGCAGGTCGCCGAGTTCCGTGCCGTCGAGGGTGATTTGCGCGTGGATGGTGAACTCCTGAAAGCGCACGCCCGTAATGCGATCGCCCTCGCGTAGCACCGCCAGCGGCGTTTGCCCCGTGATCCAGCGCAAATTGGGGAGCGCCTGCACCCATTCAGCAAAAATTGCTGCTCCGACACCCGGATCGTAGGTAAAGAAACTGACCCAGGCGTGATCCAGTCCACCCGGCTGACGCGCCGAGAGCGATTGCAAAAATGCCCCCCAGAGTCCAGTTTGGAGCGATCGCAGTTCATGGCCATCGGGAGCGCTAACCCCAGCACTGGTGAGCATTCCTCCTAGCCAAGAGAACTCGCTCACCAACACCACCGCCGCACCGCGCCGCGCCGCTTGGATTGCCGCCGCTGTGCCGCCCGTACCGCCGCCGACGACTAAAACATCCGTAGTCAAGCTATCCAGACTGCTATTCCTCGTCTTCTAGCTCGTCGTAGTCTTCCTCATCTGCGTCCGGCGGCGCAACCGAGTTTGCAGACACCACCGCACCCATCTCCAGTTTTTGGCGCACTAGCTGATCCACCTCTTTGGCAAAGTCGGGATTTTCCTCCATATACTTAATGGCGTTATCGCGTCCCTGGCTAATGTTCTCGCCGTTGTAGCTATACCACGCCCCTTTGCGAGTCACCACGCCAGTCTCTTCCGCCAAATCCATCAAGCAGCCGTAGGTGGAAATGCCCTGCCCAAAAATCACGTCAAACTCTGCTACGCGAAACGGCGGCGCGACCTTGTTTTTGGCGACCTTGACCTTAGCACGGATACCATACTCTTCCGTGCCTTTTTTCAGGGTTTGAATCCGGCGGATGTCCAATCGCACCGAGGCATAGAACTTCAGCGCATTGCCGCCTGTGGTGGTTTCGGGGTTGCCGTAGGAAATTCCGATTTTTTGCCGAAGCTGGTTGAGAAAGATGACGCTACAGCCTGTTTTGCCGATATTGCCTGTGATTTTGCGAAGCGCCTGACTCATCAGCCGCGCCTGCAAGCCGACGTGGGTATCGCCCATTTCGCCCTCAATTTCAGCACGGGGCACCAGCGCTGCCACCGAGTCCACCACAACCAGATCGATGGCGGTAGAGCGCACCAGCTGATCCACAATCTCCAGCGCTGCTTCCCCCGTATCGGGCTGGGACACCAGCAGGTTGTCAATATCCACGCCCAAGTTCGCCGAGTAGGTCGGATCAAGTGCGTGTTCTGCGTCTACGAAGGCAGCCGTGCCGCCGGATTTTTGCACCTCGGCGATCGCATGGAGTGCTAGCGTGGTTTTCCCAGAACTCTCTGGCCCGTAGATTTCAATCACCCGTCCCTTCGGCAGCCCGCCGCCTAGCGCCAGATCCAACGTCAATGCACCCGTGGGAATAGTTTCTACCTTCATGCGGCTGGCATCGCCGAGACGCATGATCGTGCCTTTGCCAAAGTTGCGGTCGATTTGGGACATTACCATGTCCAGCGCTTTCCGCTTTTCGGCGCTTTCTTTGGATTCTTTGGGTTCCGATACTTTACTATTGTCAGTCGCCTTAGCCATTAGGGCCTCTTCTAGATGCAGGAGGGGACAGATGCAGGAGGAGTGAATGGTCTTTAAGAACAAACCGTCCGGGAAAGCACGCAGTCTGGAGAAATCAACAGCCTATGAAAACAAACAGCCAAAATAGCTGCTTTATTTCAGCGTCAGAGATGGATGGATGATCTCAGATGGATCTCTCAGATGGATCTCAGTTTAGATCTCTTGTTGGGTTCGGAAACGCCTCTTTTGAGTCTAAATCTGATTTTGTTTGAATTCGATTTATTCGATGTTTTTGATTTATTGGGGTTTAATTCGCGATTAATGTCTCAAGAAGCTTTAAGAGATTCAATTCATAAACTGAAATTAGAAACCCGGATACGTCTGTACTATTATAGTACAAGAATCTCTCCTCTGGCACCTGGCCAAGTCGCTGATCTAAGCTGATCTTCTAAGGTCTATTGATGAGCCGACGGTTAAACTCCATCGACTCTAAGAAGACTCTAAATTATGCCCAATGCTCAACCTCTAGCCCCCAGTTCTTGCCGTGTCTTCTTCTCTGCACTACCGTAATACGGCCCTGTCGGTGGCGGGGCTGACCACCTATATCCAGTCTCTACTCGAAGACGATGAGCAGCTTCAGCAGGTTTGGGTCACGGGCGAAGTGTCGAGTGTGAATTCCCATCGCAGTGGTTTGTTTCTAACGCTGCAAGACCCGGATGAGCAGGCAGCAATCAACGCGGTGGTGTGGAACAGCCAGCTTGATCGGCTGGCGGTGATGCCTGTGCGGGGTGAGCAGGTGATCGTGCTGGGGCAAATCAAGGTGTATCCAGCGCGGGGCAGCTATCAGCTCACGATCTGGCAAGTGCTGCCAGCGGGCGAGGGGCTGCGATCGCTCCGTCATCGGCAACTGCGGAATCGGCTGGAGGCGGAGGGGCTGTTTGACCGCGATCGCAAGCGGCCGCTGCCACCGCATCCCCGCGTGGTGGCAGTGGTCACGTCGCCTCAAGCCGCCGCCTGGGGCGATATTCAGCGCACGCTGTCGCATCGCTATCCAGGGTTGCGGGTGCTGCTGTCGCCTGCGATGGTGCAGGGCGAACTGGCTCCGCCCTCGATCGCCCAGGCGATTCGCCGGGTTGAGCGGGACAGGCGGGCGGACGTGCTAATCCTTTCGCGGGGCGGTGGCGCAGCGGAAGACCTAGACTGTTTTAATGACGAGCGCGTGGTGCGGGCAGTGGCGGAGTGTGCCATCCCAGTGATCACGGGCATTGGGCACCAGCGGGATGAGTCGCTGGCTGACTTGGCGGCCGACCTATGCGCCCACACGCCAACAGCGGCGGCTGAGGCGGCGGTTCCGATTCTAGATGACCTGGTGGAAGAGCATCAGCAGCGGTGTTTGGCGCTCTACCGCGTTGCCGCCGAGCGGATTGAGCAGGCGCAGCGGCATGTTGTACGACTGCGCGATCGCCTTTCCCGACTAAGGCTCGACCGCCAGATGCAGCAGCGCATCCAGGTCGTTGCGTCCCTGCGCCAGCGGCTCATCCGCAGCACCCAGCAGCGGCTCCAGCAGTCCCAGCAGCATACGCTTTACCTGCGCCAAACCCTGCAAACCCTCGACCCGGCAGTAGTCCTGCGTCGCGGCTATGCGGTGGTGCGGCAAGACAATGGGGCGATCGCCCGCTCCACCGAAACCCTCCACCCCGGCGATACGCTGACGATTACCCTGGCTCAGGGTGAACTGATTGCCGAAGTGAAAAGCATCTCATAAGACACAATATGTACATGTGCAAAGAATAATAAATGTCTGCTTCTCGCCCCGAAATCTGGAGCGACAATAGTGACATAAGTATTAGTACTCAACTGGCAAAGGCTAGGGGAGGTCGACAAATGAATAAAATGAACAATCAGGGAGCAGACGAATTCTCATTATCCTCATCAGATGGATTCACTCGCGTCGCGCTCTTGACTAGCTACCCGCTCTACTGGCGCACGAATGACAGGGATGCAACTGACCACGCACGAGCAATCCACAAACTAATTCAATTGTTCTTAGACATACCAGGGGCGAGCTTGGGTGTATCTAGTCAGGGCACAGCTTGGAATTGGCTAGACCCTCAGGCGGCTCAGCAGTGGAATGATGAAATGAAAAGAGAGTTTGAGGCCTACGCTGTTCAGCTTCAAACTGCGCCGTCTGAAGCTAAATTTCGAGACGCTTTTAATAAGCGCCAGTGTATGTTTTTTGCGCCGCTTTATCCCCAGAACTTTTTGGCAGCCCTAAAAAAACACTTCAATGGAACACTCCGCGGGGAACAACTTTGTCTCTACATTGAGCAAATCCTAAGTTCTATCGATTGGTCTTCTTGCTCTATCTTCTGGTCACTTTCATTTGTTGAATTCACTGTCAGCCAAGATCGCTTAATCTACAACCCGATATTGGCTTTGTGGAGCAGCCACCCGATAGGCGGCTATTGGGCCCCGCCACCGTCCAATGATCTGCAATCTCAACCCGATGCCGTTCCCAATTTGTCTGTGGATGAGGCAAGCTTCTTGCTGCAAGACGTGATGTGGGGCAAGTTGGAAACAGTCTTTGCAAAGATCAGATCCTTCTGTGGCTTTGGCATAGCACAGCCAGAATTTGCAAAGGACTGCGAAGCAATATCCCCCGTTTTTTACTTTGCTCAATATGTGAATCCACCCTCCTGCCCAGAAGAGTTAGCAGCTAAGAAATCGGATAGCTTGTATCCCCTAGTCAAAACCTGTCTTGGGTCTGATGATCCCTTTGCAAAAGAAGTAAACGGGGGCGTATTAGAAGGAGACTTCTTGACACTGCGGCGTGCCCAAATTAGCAGAGATTTCTACCATCCCCGATACTTGACTTTTCCACTTCGCAAAGGAAAAATTTTCACTGAACAAGAATTAGAAAGAGATTGTTATTAGAGCTTACTTATGCACACTACACACACATGAATTACGCTTGATTTCTACTGAATATGAGCCTTTGCGATCTCGACAAGCTCGGTGGGCTGGAACTCTAGATGGGCTTAGTGATTTGATTAACAATGCTATCAGTTTCTTGCCGACTATCAGCGGTGGTCTTCTGAAAAAAGTTTACCTGGAGATGGAAAAACTCTCACTTCCATTGCGACAAGTTCAATCTTCGCTAGAGAAAGTAAGCAGCGATGTTGCTCAATTGAAGCGGCAATTCGACGGCTATCGAGATGGAACAGAAGACCTTTGGGATCGAAATTTGACGTATTCTTCTTGTCAGGATACTCATCCCAATGATTTGCGAGAAGCCCTGTTGGATGCTTACCCTTATCACTACTGGAAACAGCCCCTGCAATCTTTGAAGGAATGGGACGAACAACTGTTAGGGAGTGTTGGACGATCTGTAGAAACTGTGAATTCGATGCTACAACAAGCCGACCGAATGACGCAGGAAAGCTTGGAGGTATGGACTCGTCGCCTTGGCATCATTGCAGCACTTGCGGCTCCTGTTTTGGCACTTCCCAATTTCATTGATCTAAAGCTCGATTCAACGAGCCTTCCACAGACCTTATTTGGCAAGGTTTTTCACGAAGTGCAAGATTTGCAGACGGTGATAGGCTACCTACTAGGTCTTGCTTTAGCAGCCCTCTTTGTTGCATCGGCAGCATTTCTCGTTTCCTTGCTTTGGGGCTTGGTTTCCAAGAAGAAATCAGAACAGTTTGTTTCTGGTATTCGCACCTTTAAGGATTTGGTAGAACAGTCAGAGCGCTCTCGCGACGACTTTAGAAAGCTAGAGCAACTGGATACGGAAGCCTGTCAAATTCTCTCTTCGCTATGGACTGAGGCATATGGGTTGCAGTACCCCAGCAATCAGCGCAGCGGTGTGGACTGGCTACTGAACGCTGAAAATGCCTCTAGAAAGTGGTTGAGAATTGCGAAGCTCAGAAGCAAGCGGTCAGGAAGCCCTCTGCATTGGCTTGCGGTTAAGGGTCTAAGTATTTGGCTCTGGTGTCTGATGCAGGTGGAGCATTGCCTTGACCAGTCCGAGTCGCGGGAGATTTATGACTGGCTCCGTCAAAGCCGACGCTTCCGATATCTCGTTTATCTTTTTGACCTCATGCCAACCTGCATTCCCCTACCCCGCGCCCTTTGCATCTATCGTTACAAAGCCCATGACTTGATTTCCAGAACAACGATTTCTGATTGGGATTTTGAGCAATCCCTCATCAAAGCTGATTTTCCCCTATGTATGATTACTTCTCTGAAGAAATGGCTTCAAGACCTAGATGACGCGGGCGAGCTTGGAGCATCAATCAGCATTGATCGCTTTGTGGATTGCCTGGAGGAACGAGGGGTGCGAGCTCATCCTGATCCAGCGGTCGTTGAGAGGTGGCAAGGTTCCCTGAGCTGACGTAAAAACGATTGATGTCTGGAACTGTTGCCGAAAACGGTTTGCCTGACTCCTGACTCTTAACCCCAATCTTCTAGAAAGTTAATTAAAATCATGCCCCCCCAAGAAAAACTCCCGATTGGCACTATGAAACGGCGATCGCCCAGGTTGAAAACATCATCGAGCAAATCGAGACGGGCGATCTGGATTTAGCAGCCGTGTTTAGCCAGTTTGCGATCGCCGTTGAGCAACTGAACCAGTGCGATGCGTTTCTGGCGCAGCAGCAGGCACAGATGTCACTGCTGATCGAAACGCTGAACGACGATGAGGACGAAGATTTTTAGGTGTTTTCTAGCAAGCTGAGGCGAGTGGGGCGATCGCCCTCAACGTCTGACGTAGGACACCAGCGACACACCCAAAATCACCAGCACCACGCCTGCGATGCGAGTCGGACTGGCGGCGTAGCGGGTTAGTCCAAGTGCCCCGTAATGATCCAAAAATAGCGCGGCGATCAGTTGACCCGCGATGGTCAGCGAAAGCGCCAGCGCTGCCCCAATGCGCGGCGTGGTGAAAATCGTAGACCAGACGTAGAGCGTGCCCAAGCAGCCGCCCACCCACATCCACCAAGACGTTTGCGCCAGCGAGGTCGCCGCAGGGAGGGGGTAGCGGGCCACTAGACAAATCGCCAGCGAAGCCAGCGTCCCCGCCAGGTAGGAAATGAACGTCACCTGCATCGGCTCCCCGACATATCGACGCAGCAGCGTATTAATTGCGACTTGAACAGGCAAAATCGCGCCCCCAGCAAGGGCGGCCAGCAAAAAGACGGTGCGTCCATTCATAATTTGAAGCTCCCTGGCAATTTATCTCGATACTAAGATGCTTGACATCAAGAATATAATGAATATCTTAACATCAAGATTATTGATATCGCTATAAATATGGTGCGGGCAATCGAAGCCCGCTCCAGTCAGGGAAACTGTGCCGCTTTTCTGGCAACGGCAGCACCGCAACAGATCGACATAATTCCGGTGCAATTCTGGTGCAGTGTGGACGATATGCTAGGTTTCAGCCAATCCTGGACAAGGAAAAAGCCATGAGCATTGACCCTTCCCAAGTCCCGCCCCCTATTAATGGAGCGTTGGGCCGTTTGCCGGAGCATCCCTCGGATCACCCCGACGTTCAGGTAGACACGTCCGTTTTGAATCCTGCCCTGTTTCCAAGCCTGCGATCGCCCGTCAACACCACTCTCTATTCCGGCAGCACTCCACCCGCGCCGCCCCCGGTTAATACCTCAATCCTGGGCAACGAGGTCATTTCCTCTGTGGCAACCCCCCGCGTTTCGGTGCTGCCTGATCACGCGCTCTCCAGCGTTCCCACGCCTACTCAATCGCTGCTGAAAGATGGCGTGCTGCCCTCCATCCCGCCGCCCAAAATGCCGAATTTGGTAGGGTCACAAACCCTGAAGAAGAAGTAGGAGTTTGGTATTAGAACCCGCTCCAAAATCCAAAATCTCCAATTGGGCTTGTGTAGAGCAATCTTCCTGAAGTGCCTACTCCCACGTAGACACGGCGCGGAGCGGGTCGGGGATGGTGGTGTCGGGCGGAAACTCTAGCAGGGTTTCACGTAGACCCAGATAGCCCGACTCGGCAAAAGACAGCAACAGCCGTTGCAACGCGACCCAAACCTCTGGATCAAATTCCCAATCGCGGGCGTAGGGGGCATGGGCGGCGATCGCCTTTAGCGCCCAAAAGTAAGTATTTCGCACCTGCGACCCTGTTTTCTTGTAGGGTGGCACATCGTCGCAGTGGAGGAAGAGGAGGTCGTTTTCTAGTCGGGCACGCATGGCGGAAAATAGTTCATTTGAACCATGCTAGCGCCCTAACTGGGATGTCGCAAGCCCTATCGACAGCCAAGGCTGTCTCGCGTAGCCACGCCCGTCACCGGGTTTACGCCCTCAGCGCGATCGCACAGCTTGGAAATTTCGTAGCGGTCGAGGATGGCGTTGGTAAAGTCTGCCCCCGTCACAGTCACGTCTTCAAAGCTGGTGCGGGTCATGGTGGCATCTTCCAGAATCGCGTTGGTCAGGTCTGCGCCCACCAGAAAGACCCGATCCACCAGCGCGGCGGTCAGGTTGGCATCCCGCAGGTTTGCCCGCAGCATCACCGCTTTGGTGAGAATAGCGTTGCTCAGGTCAGAGCCTTCCAGGTTGATGTCGCGCATCTCTGCGGAGACAAACGCCTTGCCTGATAGGTCTGTGTGCGAAAAGTCCTGCCCTTTGAGGTCTGCGTTATTGTAGTTCACCGTGTCTACAGCGGCGATCGCCGGAACTGCGCTCAGCATCAACCACAGGCAGGCCAACCCCACAACCAGGAGCAACCCCAGCCCGCGTGCCACAACCGATTTCACAGGACGCTCGACCATCTCACCGAACCCAAACGCATCACAGCAGCCATTGATGACTCACTCGGCTTTACTCACGCAGCGAGGGTTACTCACGGGGCTAGCCAGCCGTGTTTGCCAGCCGTGCTTGCCAATGTAACTGCCAATGCTATCTTCTCATGGTTCCTACAAAGACTGCATCTGCCTCGCTGGAGGGCTGGCCGATGCTGGTTCGCTGAGAAGAAGCGACAGGGCTTAGTTCAAAACGTGGTCTTGTCCGCTTGCTGCTCGCTCTACCCAATCAGTGCCAATCCGAATCGTCAAATCCGACTCCAAATCGCCAATCGAGGCCGACACCACTTCGCCCACGCCGAGCGATCGCTGCACGATTGCTGCCCCTTCCAGGTCGCCCCGTTGGGCAATCACCTGGGTTTCGCCTTCCCAGACCGACCAATCTGGAATGACGTAGACGTTGTAGAACCCCTGCTCACGCAGATAGCGCACCAACCGGCGCGTTGCTCGCCCGTCGCCGCTGGCGTTTTGCACGGCAATGCGGAGGGAACTAGGATCGGCGCTGCGGGCTAGCTGCACATCAATCCCTGGCACCTGGAAATAGTCCCGCATGATGCGATCGCGCTCACGACGGTTCAAGATCCAATAGCTGGCAATCGACTCGTCGGGCCGGCTAAATCGACCGGGCAGCATCACCATCCGCAGGTCACTGCGCTCCATCGTCAGCGCAAAGTTGCCCAGCGCCAGCATTTCCTCTAGTGTTAGGTTGGTATCGACATACTCCTGCATCAGCGCGATAATTTGCGGCAATTTGGTTACGGTTGCTGGGCTTGCCAATCGATCCTTGAGCGCTCTCAAAAGCTGCTGCTGGCGCTGCACCCGTCCAATATCGCCCTGACCATCGTTGCGGTAGCGGGCAAATTGCTCGGCCTGGCTACCATTGAGCCACTGTTGTCCTTCTTCTAGGTCAATTTTTAGCTTTTGGGTTACGTCCTCGTATTCCATGCGAAAAGGAACGTAGACCTCAATGCCGCCAAGCAAATCGACCAGCGCCCGAAACGAATCTGTGCTAACGCGCACGTAGCGATCGATGGGCACGCCGTCCAGATTGTAGCTGACGGTTTGCGCGGCTAGGGCCGCGCCCCCTTCCTGGTTAGCATGATTGATTTTAGCTACGCCGTAGCCGGGAATTTCCACCCGCGTATCGCGAGGAATGGACAAAATGCTGGCGGTGTTGGTCATTGGATCGACGCGCACCAGCAGCATGACATCGCTGCGTCCGCCCAGCACCGTATCTTCGGCATCTTCAGGAGCGTCCATAAAGTGATCGACCCCCATCACCAAAATGTTGACGGGGCGGGTCACCCGATAGCCAAAACTGTTGGCCAATACCGTGCCCACGCGCTGCCGCAGGTTGCTTTGCTCATCGCGATCGCCACTCTCCGGCATCAGAATCATCAGTGCTGCGCCCAGCGTCGCGGAAATGGTCGCCGTAGAAACAAAGGCCAGAACCCACAGCAACCTGTTCAAAACGCTGCGTCCTCTGGGCGGGGCGACTGGAGCGATCGCCCGCTTTGAGGAACTAGGGGAAACCCCAGTCGCAGAGGCTCGCGGAGAAGGCGAGTGTACGGGGACTTGACCAGGTTGTTCGGGTTCAGAAAGCTCAATTTCAGACTCAGGATTGGACTGTCTCACTCGGACTCACACCTCGTAACTGCGTTGGCTGCAACTCGTATCCAAACTCTGCGCTGCTTCCGAAATGCCCCCTGTGAAATTCTTAGCAGCAGTTCTAGCCCTTCACCAGTTTATCCAAATGTGTCGTTTTGTACATGATCCCCTTGGGTCACTCGACAAGATGACCTACTCTCCCACTGGACATAACCTTATCAAACCCCAAGCGATCGCATCGTAAGCTGCGTGACGGTTTTGCAAAGCGACCTTAACCTAAAGCAACTTCAACCTATAAAGCAACTTCAACCTAGAGCAACCTCAATACTGGCTCCCGGTTTTCCAGATGAAAATCCGATAAAGTCGGCGGTTTTGGCAACGCCAGGCATGAAAAAAGTTTTGTACGATAGGGCGGAATTGGGTAAACGCAGCGGCGTAAACGTGGAGGAGCAAGCAGCATGATTCCAGTGATTCTGGCAGGCGGCAAGGGCGAACGGTTTTGGCCCCTCAGCCGCAAGGCGCGTCCCAAGCAGTTTCTCAGTCTCGACGGCAGCGGCAGAAGTTTGCTCCAGGCGACGGGCGATCGCCTCCTTGACCTTGCGGGTGGATGGGACGGGCTGTGGGTGATCACAGCGGCGCACCTGGCCGATGGCGTGCGAGAGCAGATGCCCGACCTGCCAGACGCGAACCTCTTGGTGGAAAGCGAGGGACGAGATACGGCTCCGGCGGTGGCTTGGGCGACGCTAGAAATTGCCCGCCGCTATGGAGAGGAAGCAATCGTCGGCTTTTTTCCAGCCGATCACTGGATTGGCGACCTGCCGGCCTTTCACAATACGCTGCGGGCTGCGGCAGATCTGGCGCGAGAACAGGGGGCGATCGCCACGCTGGGCATTGCGCCGAGCTTCCCCTCGACGGGCTATGGCTACATCGAGCAGGGCGACCCAGCAGGCACGTATCTCGACTGCGCTGCCTACCGGGTCAGCCGCTTTACCGAAAAGCCCGATCGCGCCACGGCGGAGGCATTTCTCGCCAGCGGCCGCTTTAGCTGGAACAGCGGCATGTTCATCTTTCAGGCGGGGGTCATGCTGGCGGAACTGGAAACCCACGCGCCTTACGTCATGCAGCCGCTCATGAAAGACGGCCCAGCAGCCTATCCCAAGCTGCCCAAGCAGAGCATCGACTATGCCGTGATGGAAAAAACCGACCGCGCCTACGTGCTGCCCGTTGCCTTTAGCTGGGACGATCTGGGCGACTGGAACGCGATTGAGCGGCTGCTAAAGGGCGACAATCCTAACGTAGAACTGGCGCGTCACGTCGGGCTAGACACCCAGGGCGCACTGTTTTATGCCACCGACGACGAAGATCTGATCGTCACCATCGGGCTAGAAGATACGGTGATCGTGCGCGACCACAAAGTGACGCTGGTGGTGAAAAAAGACCGCACCCAGGAAATCAAGCAAGTCCTCAAGGCGCTGCAAGACGATCCGCAGTACCACCATTTGCTGTAGACCCGTAGATCCGACCGCGTGGGGGCTTTACCGCTTGACCGCAGGGGCGATTCGCGAAGCGGTTCCTACGGGAATCGCCGCTGTCAGGGCTTCTTCTAGCTCGGCGCGGCCAAGCCGCTGTTCCAAAATCCGCATCACCTCGCGCCCAAAGTCGTTGGGGTTTTGCCGCCACGCTTGCAGACACACCTCACCAAAGAAGGAGCCGAGCGGTTCCGGATTCCACAGCAGCTTTTTCGCCACCCAGGGCAGGTGAATTGCTAGCGGGTCATAGCCCTTTTTCAAAATGCCGTGGTCAAAGGCGTATTGCTCTAGGTGCGTGTGGGGCTGGAGACCGATGAAGAAAATGGCGGGTTCTACCTTGTCTGCGCCAAAGATATCCTCCAGAGCGCGATGGTAGGCAATGGTTTGGCGAATCGTGTCAAAGGTTTCGTCGATTACATTGAAGGAATAGTTGACCGACACTAGGCTGTTGAAACCGGCTGCCTTCAGATCGCGGCAGTTTTGCAGCACCGTCCGCAGGTTATAGCCCATCCGCATTTTGCGGACGAGTTCCTGAGAGCCGCTGGTGATGCCGATTTCAAAATAGTTCATGCCCGTCTGCACCATTAGCTCGCAGAGGCGTGGGGTCAGGTTGTCGGCTCGAATGTAGGCAGCCCAGTGGATATCGGTCATGCCCGCATCGACGATTTTTTGCAGCAGTTCCTCCGCGTCGTCGATGAATTTGCGGGCAGGAATAAACTGCGCGTCGGTAAACCAGAAGTTGCGAACGCCGCGCCGATAAAGCTGCTGCATTTCTGCCACCACTTCATCCGCCGGGTTAATCCGCACCTGCTTGCCTTCGACGACGGTGTAGATGCAATAGCAGCAGTTGTGAGGGCAGCCGCGCTTGGTCTGCACGCCCACGTAAAAATCCTGGTCTTGCAAGTAGTAGCTAAATTCGGGCCAAATCTCAGCGATGTAGTCGTAGTTGCACGCGCCTTTTTCCAGGGGAGCGGGCTGTTCGTGAATCAGGCGATCGCGCGGTTTCGTTTCGCCCACCACATAGCACCGTTCATCCGAAAAATCCTGCCCCCGCAGCAGCTTTTCCAGCAGCAATTCGCCCTCGCCCACGGAAATGATGCTGCCCTTGGGGAGCATGTTGCCCAACTGTTCATAAAACACGCTGACGGCTCCACCGCCCACCACCAGTCGAACCTCTGGACAGTAGCGCTGCGCCCGCTTTAGCCCGCGCCTAATCAGACCTTCATTGCGCCAGAGTTCGGTAAGGTAAGACGCAGCCATGCGAAAGCCGCCGATCGCTCCCCGCAGCTTGATCAGCGGGTTTCGAGCATAGTAAAACTCAAAGGCATTTTGCAGCGGGTTGCCACCGCGTCCGCCCACCGGGGCGTAGATTTGAATATCGCGCCAGGAAAACACCAGCAGCGTTGGGCGAAACTCGTCGATGCATCGGTCGAGCGCAGGGCCAAAATCCAGAGGCGGCACGGCTCCCAAATCGAAAATGCGCTGCTGCACGTCGGGGAACACTTTGTGGACATGGTCGGACAGGTAGACCACGCCAATGGGAAAAATAGGGTTGCACGGGAGGCGCACGTATAACACCCGATCAGACGAGAGGCGATCGCGGCGGGTAAGCGGTGTCGGCGGAGACATCAAGTGCGCTGTCATGCTGATTAATCGGGTTGATCTGGAGGTTGAAAAGCGTCAATCTAAAGCGTCAATCTAAAGCGTCAATTCGTAGAGTCAGGCTGTAGAGGCAAGTGAGAGACATGGGCTGCCGCTTGATGGCGTTCAGGTAGGGGCTTTCGCCTGTAGAGTCAGGCTGTAGAGGCAGGTGAGAGACGGGTATCGAATCTGAGATACTTGTTTATATATCTTTACGATACCATCGACTTTCTTGGCGTGCATCGAAGTTTCGTATCCAGAGACATTGAAAGCCTCAAAAACGCGATAGTCTCCTTGAGGATATTTGTTTTGACCTGGGTTTTGACCTGGTTTAATTGAAGGTTTGCGGAGGACTGGCGCGACCTCACTCAATGCTCAGACGTTTAAGTGTCTGATGGGCGGCAGCTAGCCAGCCAGAATGCTGAAACAGAGTCAGAGAAAGTGTTGGTCGCGGCTGACTTTATGCGGGGATCACGTTCCCGTAAAGTTTTGTGTGCGGATCGTTGGTAGTTGAGTTTACAGCCTTTGGGATCGTGGGATGTTAGGGTTAAACCACCCACGCAATTACACGAGGCTCCTCACGGCTATGGCGCAAATTATCGATCCCGTCCCCACCGATAAGTCGGTTCACATTCTCTGCTGCTACGTGAACGCGACTAGCAAAATCCAGATCGCTCGCATCACTAACGTTCCTGGCTGGTATTTTGAGCGCGTGGTGTTTCCGGGGCAGCGACTCATTTTTGAGGCTGTACCCGACGCAATGCTAGAAATCCACTGCGGTATGATGGCTAGTGCCATTCTGTCAGACACGATCCCGTGCGATCGCCTCCTGATTGAAGACGAGCTAGACGCGACGTTTGAATCTTCGGAAGCTGGATTTAACAGTGTTCAAGTTCGCCAAGCCTTCGCGGCGGCTACGTCTGCGGAATAGCTCGGCTGAGTTCGAGCGCTCGGTTGCGGGTTTGATCTCCGAGGTTGAGAAGCAGGTTAGGAGGGAGCGCAGACGCTCCCTTTTTTTGCGTCGGTTTTTGTATTCCTGAATGACTGAACCGTTACGCGGAACCATTACACCGAACTGTTACAGCGTCAGCGATTGCGCGTCGGTTTCGATCAGCTTGGCCAAGTCTTGAAGGAACGCTGCGGCATGGGCACCGTAGATAATCCGGTGATCGGCAGTCAGGTTAACCTGCATTTGCGTCCGCACGCCGAATAGTCCTTCTGCGGTCGCCACTACCTGCGGGCGGGATGCGCCAATCGCCAGAATCGCGCCCTGGCCCGGCGGCAGGATGGCATCAAAGCGATCAACGCCAAACATTCCCAGGTTGGAGAGCGTAAACGTGCCTGTGCTGTATTCTGCGGGCTGGAGCTGCTTGGAGCGGGCGCGATCGACCAAGTCCTTCCAGGTGCGCGACAGGGTGTAGATATCCATTTGGTCAGCGGCTTGCAGAACGGGCGTAATCAGTCCGCCATCGTCCATCGCCACCGCCACCGCCACATTGATGCCGCTGTTGTACTTAATGCCCTGGTCGGTGTAGGCCGCGTAGAGTAGCGGATGCTTCTTCAGGGTCACGGCAACTGCCTTGGCCAGCAGTGCCGTCATCGTTACGCCCTTGGACTTGATCTGCTTGTAGAGTTTGTCCAGGTTGTCGGTGGTGATGGTATAGCCGACGTGGAAGGTGGGCACCTCTAGGCTGGCGACCATGTTCCGCACAACGGCATTTTGCAGCGTGGTCAGGGGCACGACCTGGCCCGGCGTGACGGGGGCCGCCGGAGCGGGGGCGGGTTTGGGAGTTGCCGGAGCCGGAGCCGGAGCAGGCGCAGTCACCGGAGCAGCGACCGCAGCCGCAGCCGGAGTCACTGCCGCAGTTGCAGGTTCAGACACTTTGCCAACGGCGGCTTCTACATCTTCGGCAACGATGCGCCCGTGGGGGCCACTGCCTTTGAGCGTGGCTAGGTCAACCTTGAGTTCTTTGGCCAGCTTGCGGGCGCGGGGCGACACGACGAGCCGCCCAGAACTGCCGTTGCTGCTGGCGATCGCCTCTTCCACGGTCGCAGCGACGGGTTCCGGTTCGGTAGTAGCAGGCGCAGGAGTCGGGGCAGCCGGAGCAGGAGCCGAAGCACTGGCTGCCTTCTGCTTCGCGGCCTCAATCTCCGCCTCGGTTTCGGCAATCAGGGCGATCGCCTCGCCCACTGGAGCCGTGCTGCCTGCGTCCACAATAATCGTTGCTAGATAACCCTCATAGAACGACTCCACATCCATGTCCGCCTTGTCGGACTCCACCACCACCACGGTTTCGCCCTTTTCAATCTTGTCGCCCGGTGCTTTTACCCAGGAAACAATCTTTCCCTCGGTCATCGTAGAACTGAGCGCAGGCATGAAAACTTCGTGGATCATGGAGCGGCTTCCCAAATCGTGAGTAATGGTGAAATGTAAGCTGGGTCATCCAGTCAAGCGTAATTGACTGTAGCTCAGACTGCCTGAAACTATCGACCCCGAAATCTTTGCAGCCAAGTCCCACTCCAAAACAATGGAGACTCAGCAGATTGAATTGTAACGCGATACGAAGCAGATTTTTGGCGAGAGGGGTTAGGGTTTGGAGATGAGAAGGGAGGAACCGATTTTGGGATTTTGGGTTTTGGATTTTGGGGAGCATCGGAGAGCTTGCTCTCAGGCTCTAACCGCCTATCACGCCTGCCTAAAGCTCTCCCCGAATTTCCTCCACAATGCCGTCCCGCAGCAGCACCTCGATCTGCATTTTGCGGATCAGGTTATCGCCCATCTCGACGCGACAGAAGCCTTCCACCAGCCCTTCGCTGACTTCTTGATCCATGTCTAAAAGCTGCACCTGCTGAAGTTGCAGCAACACCTGGTTGCGACGCTCCAGGATTTCGCTTTTGCGCTGGTTGACCTGGAGTTGGAAATTGTTCATTTGTTGGGCGATCGCCGGATCGTCAGGGCGAATAATTTGCTTTCGCATTTCCGCCATCATGCGCTGCTCTTGGGTTTCAAGCTGCTGCTTTTGTTCATCAAGCTGGTCGATTTGAAGTTGGAGCTGTTGCTGCTTTTCTTCTTTCCAGCGGGGGGTGACCACAGCTTTGACGTTCACAGCGCGTTTGAGGAGCAAGTAGGATTGGGAGGGGTCCATGAGGAAGTTGAAATCGTCCATTCAATAAAGGTTTGAAGTGTTTGTGCCACGATCTGGTGCAACACTCTGGCGATCGCCCTCACGCCGCCCCTGAACCATACAACATGCGGGAACGGCCTCAGGCAAACATCGATTCGATCATACTGCTATAGCGTTCCATCACAACGTTGCGGCGCACTTTTAGCGTCTGGGTCAGCAGCCCATTGTCCACCGTAAACGGCTCGCTGAGGATGCGGAACGGCCCAATCCGCTCATCCGGGCGGAAGCCTGGTCGATTTTGCACTGCCTGGGTCAATTCCTGACGAATCAAGTCCTGCACGGGTTTCGACTCCAGGTTGATTGTGCCGTCTGCATTTCGCACCGCCTCACCCTGAGTCGCTGCCCAGGATTCCAGCGTTTCCAGATTGGGCACCACCAGCGCCCCAATCATCCGCTGATCCTGTCCCACCAACATCACCTGGTCAATATACACGCTGCGGATGATGGCGTTTTCGATGGGCTGCGGCTCAATGTTTTCGCCATTCGTGAGAACAATCGTGTCCTTGGCGCGGCCGGTAATAATCAAGTCGCCCCACTGTGTCATCCAGCCTAGGTCGCCTGTGTCAAACCAGCCATCTGGGTCGATGGCCTTGCGGGTAGCTTCGGGGTTCTTGTAATAGCCCTGCATCACCTGGGGGCCGCGAATCAGGATCAAGCCCTGCTGTCCCTGGGGCAAATCTTGGCGAGTTTCCGGGTTGACGATGCGCGTCTCGGTGTAGGGTAGCGCCTGTCCATCGGCTCCGCGCAGATTATGCCGGACGCGGCGGACATGGGTAATAGGCGAGGTTTCCGTCAGTCCGTAGCCGCCCAAAATTGGAATACCCGCCATTTCAAAAAAGTCTTCCAGATGCTCGGCAATGGAGCCGCCGCCGCTGACGACAAACTTGATCTGACCGCCAATGCCATCGCGCACCTTTTGAAACACCAGCCGATCCGCCAGCAGGTAGATCGGAGAGGTGATTGCCACTTCGCCCATGGCCTTCAGCTTGTCCAAGGGCGAGGGGTTGAGGTTGTCTAGGTTGAGTCCTTGCAGAGTGCGGTTTGCTTTGACGTAGCGATCGCTCTGTTTGAGCAAGAAATTCACCAGCTTTTGCTTTTTCTCTGGCTGGTCGCGGAACTGTTTCTGGATGCCTTCGTAAATCGACTCCCACAGGCGCGGCACGCCCACCATAAACTGTGGACGAAACTCCTTCAGGTCTTTTTTGACAAACCGAATGTTGGTGTAGATCTGCGTGCAGCCGTGGGCAAAGATGAAGTACTCAAACGTGCGCTCGTAGCAGTGCCAGATCGGAAGAATGCTAAGGACGCGATCGCCCGGTTGCGGTTCGACCACCGTCGCCGCGCCTTCAACCTGCGACAGCAAGTTGCCATGACTCAGCATCACGCCCTTGGGCACGCCGGAGGTGCCGGAGGTATACATCAGCGTGGCCAGCGTGGCGCGGGTGCGCTGGGCGGGCGGCTGCACAGCGCGGTCTTTGCCCAGTTCCAGCACCTGCGAAAAGTTGAGAATCTCCAGCCCCGGAGCCTCCAGCGTTTCGTCCGTCAGCAGGATTACCGTTTGCAGCGGCAGGTCATCCAGCTTGGGCGAGACTTTCTTCAGCGTGGCCGCGTCTTCGGTAATCATCGCCACGGCTTCGCTGTTGTCGAGGATGAACCGCAGTTCACCTGGGTCTGCCTGGGAGCCGCGCACCGCGTCGATTGCCCCGGCGGTCATAATGCCCTGGTCGGCAATCAGCCAGCGGGGGCGGTTGTCGGAAAACAATGCGACGCGATCGCCCTCCTGAATGCCCAACGCCTGCAACCCTGCGGCAAATTGCAATATCTGCTGATATAGCTCGGCGTAGGTCAGCTTTATTTCTGGCGTGCTGTGGGGATCATGCACAGCGGTCAGATTGGCAAGCTCCGGTTGCTGGGCGCAGCGGGCAAACAGTTCAGGAACCGCTTGCATCTCGCTAAAGGGTGATTTGCGTGATGGGGCAGCAGTAGACACGGCGGCAGTCATGGGAGTTCTCTCAGCGCTAGACGGCTCAACAAAAATGCCAAAAAACGTCCAATCGGATGCTGTTCAGCGTTTTGTTTCTGGCTCTAGTTTATGCAGCATCGTGCCATGCAACACCCATCTCCCAGACACTCGCGCCAAAATGGCCAACTGTCCGCCTGCCCAATCCCTAACCACAGTCTTGCTTTCAAGTGAATCTAGTGCCGAACTTTAAGATTGGTAAGCTCACGCGCTAGAATTGGCGATTGGGACTCTTTTACAAGAGTTATGGTTAGGGGTTTTAGCTTTCCTTAGTTCTTAGCCCTAATTTTCAACACTGCAAAGTTTTCATCGAAAGTCGAATTCTGTCAAAGCCCCGCACGGTTTAGAGTAACTGCCCAATTCTTAGCTGCTCGTTCTTAAGCGATCTGTACAACTCTGTAGATTAAGGATTAATCAGGACAAACCCATGCCCAAAGCAACTTGGAACGGAGCCGTGCTAGCCGAGAGCGATCGCTGCGTGGTGGTTGAAGGCAACCAATACTTCCCACCCGATGCCATCCAGTCTGAATACTTTCAGCCCAGCGACACCCACACGACCTGCCCCTGGAAAGGCGTTGCCAGCTACTACAACATCGTGGTCGATGGCCAGGTCAACAAAGATGCCGCCTGGTATTATCCAGCGCCGAAGGATGCCGCTAAGGAAATTGCAGGACATGTCGCCTTTTGGCGCGGCGTGAAGGTCGAAGTTTAAAGCGCGGGCAACCTAAAGTCGAACATCCCAGTCATAAAGTTCTGATTGCATGGGTTTGTCTCGACCAGCCTAGTAGTCAGAATCGGGGAATCAAACCGCTGATAGACTGACTTTTGAGACAGCCGCAGATGAATTCACTGCATGAGAAGAATGTAAGTACCGTAATGCAAGTACAAACCCCGCCCGATCAATCCATTCCTCCCATCTTGGGAACCCTGCCCGACATTGAGGTTCCTGGTGAAACCGTTCCCCGGCGGGCGCGGGTGCAGCTTGACTTACTGCTGCTGGCGATCGAAGCGCTAGATCTGGGGGGTTCGGAGGCGCTGCTGATTACCGCTAGCGATCTAAATCTGCAAAGCATTGTGAAAAATCGCGTCGGGCTGTGGCGACTCCGCAGCGCCAACCCGCTGCGACGCTATGGCAGCCAGCGCAAAACCATGACGCAAGCCGAGGGTAAGGCAATGGTGCTGGTGATTTGCAACCTGGCGCGGCGACTGACGGGGGTGATTCGGCAACTGCTGCTGGCGCATCAGCAATTGAGCGATCGCAACCTTTCGGTAGAGCATCACTTCCGCTTGTCGGAATACCTGGAGCGCTTTCGGGCCCACTTTCGCGCTCGCATGAACCCGCGCCGCGCCGCTGTGCTGCTCTACGACACCGACGAAAAGCTGAATGACCTAGCGCTGGGGCTGCTGCGTCAGCTTCTCTTCTGTACGGGCACAGCCGGCCCCCAGCGACTTTGGACGAGCTTGTTTGATGGAGAAGTGGCATGACGATTCAGCGGCAATATACCCTGCCCAACTGCAAGCTGGTGGTAGAAGGGCTAAGCGACGGAGCGACTGCCACAGCGCCGCGTCCCGTCGTGTCGATGGTGACCAATGCCGAGTGCCACTTTGCCGGACAGCCAAAACCAATTAGCGGCGGCCGGGCGTTTTTGGAAGATCTGGCGATCACAGCCAGCAACTATGCCCAGGGCATTCTCAGCGGCGTGCCCCATCCCCACACCCAACCAGGACAAGGGGAATTGGTGTCGCTGGAGCGAGTCGAGCCGGATTTGCATCGGCTGACGGTTAAGCCGGATTCGTTTGTGGGTGAGGCAAATGGCGGTGGGTCGTCGGCTCCGGTGCAGATTGATTTGCGGACGGTGCAGCTTTTTGACCTAGTGGAAGCGATTGACCAGTTTTTGGCCGATAGTCAGACCTTGCCAGAGTTTGCCCTCCAGCTTGCGCCCGTGTCGCGCCGCTATGCGGTGACCCATGAACCCATGACCAAGCAGGTCGTGCCCGCTGCGATTGGGCTGGCGGGCTTGGCGGCGGCGGCAGCGGCACTGTTCTTCTTGCCTATCCCAGAGCGTCGTCCCGAAGCTGCTGAGGATGCAGCCACGCCCGCACCCTTGGTCAGCCCTGCGTCTCCCGCAGCCAGCCCGCCGACAGGTTTGCCCACGCCGCTGGCTTCGCCCGTCCCGGTCGAAAGCCCTAGCCCAGTTCAGAGTCCAGATACTACCATTTCGGACAGCGCTAGTGCTGCAAGTCCTAGCCCCGCTGCTAGCCCTGAAAATGCTTCTCCGGAGACGGGTGGCTCAGTAGGCGAAGCCCTGGTCAATGCGAATGAGATTACCGAGCCGGAGCAACTGGATCGACTCAAGACCCAACTGCGCGATCGCCTCGATGATGCCTGGTCACAGCGGCCTACCTTTACCGAAGATTTGGTCTATCAAGTCTCGGTGGCAGAAAACGGCGACATCCTGGGCTTTCGCTATATGAACAATGCCGCCGTGCAATATGCCCACCAAACGCCGCTGCCCGACCTACAATATCGGCAGACCAATCGCTCTGTGGAACCTAACGCCCTCTTTCGCGTGGTGTTTACGCCAGGCGGCGTGGTGCAGGTGAGTCCCTGGCACGGAAGGCCGCCCGAATAGGGTCGCGGTGATGTGCTACGGCGATGATGTATCAGGGCAATCACCGGAACCTGGAACCGGATTCTCGATCCTGCTTTACAGCTTCGGCTTCATATAGACGATTGCGCTGCGCCAGATGACCGTTTGCTGGTCATAATGATCGACCACGCAGACACAGTGCGGGTCTTGCCACCGCATTTTGCCCGTAATCAGGTCGTTGGTAATGAGTTTGAGTTCTACTTCGCGCTCTTCGCGGATTAGGGTTTGGATCTGACGGACGCTGGGTAGGCCTGTTTCTAGTTCAATGCTCATAGGATTTGGAGATCTTAGGGTTTTGGATTTTGGATCTTGGATTTTGGGCGATTCAGAGGTGATGGGGCGGGTTCCTTTCAGTTTAGGAGATACTCTGCATCGATGGTGGGGAGTCCGGCTGGATGCTGCGCGATCGCCCGCTGCAATCTGCCCGCTGCGATATTCAGAATGCCCACTGCGACCCTATGATGATTCAAGCAAGATACTCGAAACATCTTCCCGCAGCATTGAGTTTTTGTTAGACCCCTCTTACACACCGCTATGGCGATCGCATTTACGAAATATCACGGGCTGGGCAACGACTTTATTCTGGTAGACAATCGGCAGCAGCCAGAGCCACGCATCACCCCAGAGCAAGCAGTGGAGTGGTGCGATCGCCACTTTGGCATCGGCGCAGATGGCGTAATCTTTGCGCTGCCAGGGCAAGACGGCACCGACTACACCATGCGAATTTTCAACTCCGACGGCTCGGAGCCGGAGATGTGTGGCAACGGCATCCGCTGCCTGGCCCGCTTTATTGCCGACCTGGAAGCCGCCGAAACCGGATCGCCGCGCCCAGTCTACAAAATTCACACGCTGGCGGGACTGATCACGCCGCGCTTGGAAGCCGATGGGCAGATCACGGTGGATATGGGGCAGCCCCGGCTGCTGGCGGGCGAAATTCCCACGACGCTGGCCACGCCGGAGGAAAAGGTGATCAACCTGCCGCTGGAAGTCGCCGGACAAACCTGGGCTGTGACCTGCGTCAGCATGGGCAATCCGCACTGCATCACGTTTGTAGACGATGTGGCGGCGATTCCGCTGGAGGCGATCGGGCCCCAGTTCGAGCATCATCCAGCTTTTCCCAAGCGGATCAACACCGAGTTTATTCAGGTGGTGCGCCCCGACTATCTGAAGATGCGCGTGTGGGAGCGGGGCGCGGGCATTACGCTGGCCTGTGGGACGGGGGCCTGTGCGTCGCTGGTGGCGGCGGTGCTAAATGCCAAGAGCGATCGCCGCGCGACAGTGGAGCTTCCGGGCGGGCCGCTGCTGATCGAGTGGTCGGAGACGGATCAGCACCTTTATATGACGGGCCCGGCGCAAAAGGTCTTCAGCGGCACGGCGCTATGAGTTCTTTCACAAGTTCTCGCATTAACCTCTCGAAATCCCGATAATGCGGGCGCTGGACTGGCTTACCCAATTTCGCGGCGATCCCTTATCCTTGAGGTTCAACCGCGTAGTGATGGTTTGGCATGAAGCTACTGTGTCTGAGCAACGGCCACGGAGAAGATGCGATCGCCCTCCGCATTCTCCGGGCCCTGCGGCATCGGGCAGATCTGGAAGGCCGTGTGGCAGATATCGTGGCGCTGCCGCTGGTGGGCGAAGGTCATGCCTTTTCCCAAAGCGGCATTCCTGTAATTGGCCCAGTCAAGCAGCTCCCCTCCGGCGGCTTTGTGTACATGGATGGGCGGCAGTTTGCCAAAGACCTGCGCGGCGGGCTGCTGCAACTCACCCTCAGCCAGCTTCGCGTGGTGCGCGAGTGGGCGAAGCAGGGCGACCTGATTTTGGCGGTGGGCGACTTGGTGCCGCTGCTGTTTGCCTGGTGGAGCGGCGCATCTTACGCTTTTGTGGGCACGGCGAAATCAGAATATTACCTGCGAGACGAAGCCGGACTCTTGCCCCGCACCTCCTGGTTTGAGCGGATGGAAAGCTGGTCGGGATCGGTCTATTTGCCCTGGGAGCGCTGGCTGATGGGGCGGCGGCGCTGCCGGGCGGTGTTTCCTCGCGACAGCCTCACTAGCGAAGTGCTGAGCCGCTGGAAGCTGCCTGTGTATGACCTGGGCAACCCGATGATGGATGATCTGGAACCGATGGGGATTGACTTTGCGATTCCCGACGAGGCGCTGGTGGTGACGCTGCTGCCGGGGTCGCGGGTGCCTGAAGCCTATCGAAATTGGGAAATCTTGTTGGATGCGGCGCAATCGCTGGTGACAGGACTCGACCAACCTGTGACCTTTTTGGCGGCGATCGCCCCTTATCTTGATCTGGCAATCTTGCACCAGGCATTGCAGGCTCGCGGCTGGCAGTTGACGAACCCTGCCCCCGTACCGCCGCTCGCCTATTGCCAGGAAAAAGCGACATTGCTGCTGACGACGGCCTTTAATGGCTGCGTCAACCGGGGCGACGTGGCGATGGCGATGGCGGGCACGGCTACGGAACAGGTGGTGGGATTGGGCAAGCCCGCGCTGATCTTTCCGGGCGAAGGACCGCAGTTTACCTACGCCTTTGCCGAAGCCCAAACCCGTCTGCTGGGGCCGTCGGTGATTTTGGTCGAACAGCCCGACCAGGCAGCCGAAGCCGTGCGATCGCTCCTGCAAGACCCCGATCGCCTGCAACTAATCGCCGAAAACGGTCGCCGCCGCATGGGGCGACCCGGTGCGAGCGATCGCATTGCTGCCTGTCTGCTGAGTCAGGGGCTAGGCGTTGGGAGGCCGGGGTGATTTTGGATTTTGGATTGGCGATTTTGGATTGTTGGATTGATAGAATTCCTACCCCAAATCTAAAATCTCTAAATTTCTAGCTCAATCACCACCGGACAATGGTCAGACGCTTTGGGGTCGCTGCTGCCTACGCCGTTGAACCGCTGGACTGCGGTGCGTTCGGCTCGTTTGGGCAGACCGCGCCGCTCAATGTAGGGAAGCGCCTGGGGATTGGCTTCGGCGAGCGATCGCGACAGAAGGATGTAATCCAACTGGTGATATTCCTCACCCCGCGAAAAGAAATGTGTCCAGCGCTGATCAGGATGCAGCCGTTCGATCACGTTTTCCAGCCAGGGCTGGCTGAGCAGCGGCTCTAGCCCCAGCGACGGCAGGTAGTCGTTAAAATCGCCCAAAATCACCCAGGTTGCCGCGCCCGGATCGGCCCCAAACCGCTCATGCAAAATCTGCACAACGCGCTGGGTCTGGATCTTGCGGATATGCATGGTTTCCTCGCGCCCCTCATGCATAGATTTGAAATGATTAACAAACACTGTCAGCGGTTTGCGGTCGGGCAGTTCGAGGTCTACTTCCAAGCAGTCGCGGGAAAAGATCAGGTGGCCGCTGGGAGCGCGATCGAATTGATGCGTGCGAATGGTGCGGAAGGGAAAGCGGCTGAGTAGACCGACATCAATCAGACGGCGATCGTTGCCATCAATGACCAGCTTGTAGGGATAGTCGGGCATCAGCGAACGAAACTGGCGGACAAACTGCTTGAGCGTATCCATGCCTTCAATTTCTTGCAGTCCCAAAATATCTGCCCGCAGCGCCCCCATCGCTTCCGCCGTGATCCGCTCCTTGCCATTTGAAAACGGAATGCACCGCGTCACGCTGGCAGTCCACTTTTCGGGAAGCTCTTCGTAGGGCAGGTCTTCCTTAAACTGAAATCGGGCAAACAGGTTTTCAGCATTGAACGTACCGATGCGGACGCGCATAAGCCAGGCCAGAGCGACAACCCTGAAACCATTGCAGCGTCGGGGCGACGCAACAACGTGTCCCTATCATATCGACATAATCTCGACTGAGAGGAGCCGCCGCAGATCACGTCCAACACCTGTGGATAAAATCTCGATGATTAGTTCCCAAGATCAGTTCCAAGCGACCTGATCTCGGTTTCCTTTGTTTTCCCGCTCGTCCCGCCTCAACCGCCCAGGAGTGCCTGAAACTCTGGACTATGGCGCACATTGTCAAAGCTGGTATCCGTCTGCGCCATCACGCGGTAGAGATTGGGGCTGAGAACCACGGCGCGATGCAGATTTCTCAGGGTGCGCTCCAGATCGCCCTGGAGGCTGCGGGCACACGCCTTGCCATACCAGGCTTCTGGGTTGTCTTCTTTGCATTGCAACGACTGGTCAAAGCTGGCGATCGCCTCTTCAAACCGCTCCAGCTTGACCAAGACAATGCCACGATAGCTCCAGGCATAGTGGCAGGTCGGCTTGATGGTAACGGCCGTTTCCAGGCTGGTCAGCGCTTCCTCGTAGCGGCGCAGTGCCCCCAGCGCCAGCCCCCGGTTATACCAGGCGCGGTAGTTGTTGGGGCGCAGTTCCACCACTTTGTCAAAACTGGCGATCGCCTCTCGATAGCGATACAGCCGATTTTGGGCGTAGCCCCGGTTATACCAGGCTTTGGCATCGGTCGGGTCAAACTTCACCGCTTTGTCAAAACTGGCGATCGCTTCTTCATAGCGCTCTAGCCGGGCCAGCGCAATGCCCTTGCCGTGCCAGGCCAGTGCGTTTTTGGGCTTGAGCTTTAGTGCCCGCTCAAAGCTGGCGATCGCCTCTTCGTCATATTCCAGCGCGTGCAGCGCAAAGCCCCGCTTCATCCAGGCTTCCGGGTGGTCGGGCTGCTGCTGCAATAAACGGTCAAACCGAGCCACCGCGCCCTCATACCGGCCAACCCCGTAGAGCGCCATGCCCTGGTCAAGCCAGGTGTTTAAATCTTGCGTATGCTCTTGTGTGTGCTCTTGAGCCTGATCTGGAATCCCTGGGTTTTGCACTCGGTCTTGAATAGAATCAACCTGATTAACTTGATTTTGCGTCTGACTCATAGCACCACTAAGTCATCGCGCCATCCGGCGGAGAAGCGAATGAAACAGCACAAACCCTGCTTTCTCTAAGGTAATCGAGAATGCAAAATTAGCCATTTATCAACATCCCGTGAGATGGGCGTTTAGTTTCCCGGAGCGTTTCATTCATAATGATGAAGTCCCAATCTCGCCATGCACCCTTCTGAAAGCTAGTATGCCCAGGTTGAATAGGGTTTCATAGCGGGAAATTACGTGAAACGACGGGTGGATATGGCGGATTTTCGGATAGAACGCGACTCGATGGGGGAAAAGCAGATTCCCAACGCGGTGTATTACGGGATTCAAACCCTGCGGGCGGTCGAAAATTTCCCTATTAGCGGGCTAAAGCCATTGCCAACCTATGTCGATGCCTGCTTGCTGATCAAAAAAGCAACGGCGATCGCCAATGGCGAACTGGGCTGCATTGCTGAAGACCTCAGTCGGGCGATTGTGCAGGCGGCAGACGAGGTGCTGGCGGGCAGCCTGCGCGATCAGTTTGTGGTGGATGTGTATCAGGCGGGCGCGGGCACGTCGCACCACATGAACGTGAACGAAGTGCTGGCCAATCGGGCGCTGGAAATTTTGGGCGACGAAAAGGGCAACTACAGCCGCGTTAGCCCGAATGATCACGTCAACTATGGGCAATCGACCAACGATGTGATTCCTACTGCCATTCGTATTGGCGGGTTGCTGGCGCTGGAGCGATCGCTCTATCCGGCGCTGAGGGGGGCGATCGCCGCTCTCCAGTCCAAAGCGGCGGAATATCACGATGTGGTGAAGTCGGGTCGGACGCACCTGCAAGATGCCGTCCCCGTCCGCATGGGCGACACCTTTGGCGCATGGGCGCAGATTTTGACGGATCATCTGGCGCGGCTCCAGTTTGCCGAAAAAGACCTGGCCGTGCTGGGTCTGGGCGGCAGCGCAGCCGGAACGGGCATGAACACGCATCCGCAGTATCGATTTCGCGCCGCAGAGATTCTCTCCACGCTGATCGGCAAACCGTTGACCTCCGCCCCGCACCTGATGGCGGCAATGCAGAGCATGGCTCCCTTTGTGGCGGTGTCTGGTGCGGTTCGCAACCTGGCGCAAGATTTGGTGAAAATTTCCCACGATCTGCGGCTGATGGACTCTGGCCCCAAAACCGGGTTTAAAGAAATTCAGCTTCCGCCGGTGCAGCCTGGTTCATCGATCATGCCGGGGAAATACAACCCCGTGATGGCGGAAATGATTTCCCAGGTGTGTTTTCAGGTGATGGGCTATGACACGGCGATCGCCCTTGCGGCCCAAGCCGGACAGCTCGAACTGAATGTGATGATGCCGATGATCGCCTACAGCCTGATCCAGAGCATCGAGATTTTGGGAAATGCGATCGCCGCCCTGACTGAAAAGGGACTGAAGGGCATCGTGGTCAATGGCGATCGCTGTCGGCATTATGCCGAAGGCAGCCTTGCCCTGGTAACGGCGCTCAACCCGCACATCGGCTATCTCAACGCAGCGGCGGTGGCCAAAGAATCGCTAGAAACCGGAAAATCCCTGCGGCAAATTGTGCTGGAGAAAGGATTGATGAGCGAGGCAGACCTGGCGAATGTCCTCAATCTGGAGCAAATGAGCGCCATGCCCCCTGCCCAAGCCGAGGGGTAGCAGTGGGAAGTAGCAGTGGGAAATGGACGAATTTTTAGTCTTGTCAGGAAAACTGGGCGGGCGATCGCCCATCCAACGTCTTGAAACGTCTTGAGAAGATTCCTTAAAATCTTGGGCCGATTTTCCAGAAACCATCGCAATATTGAAGCATTCGCGCCTTTCGAGACGCAGATTGACCGCACACCCGCATCCCCACTACTGGAAGGTCATGGAATACCAAGAATCTCTCTATACCCAGCTCACGTTTCACTACGTCAACGGCACCAGCGAATCCTTTAACCTCTACGCCCCCATCGAAGGCGACGGCACCCGCCAAACTACCCAACTTGAAGTGCGCCACCTGCTAAAAAAAGACTGGTGGATTGTCAACTTGCCAGAGCAAACCGTTTTTATCAACGTAGACAACGTGCTGAAAATGGAGATGAAACCCGCTCTGTCCCAGCTTCAGGGCGAAGATGTCTTCTCCAACGCCGAGCGCGTGACGGCACTCAATCGTTCTCGATAGCTAGTTAAATGCAGTAATGGAGTTGCCAATATCCGGCACTTTTTCACCTCTGTCACCGCTATCGCCTCTGTCACTACGCCTCTGTCACTACGCCTCTGTCACTACGCCTCTGTCACTATCTGTTTCCCTGTCCTCTGTTTATTCCCCTTCATGACCCTCGAACTTTACCTGATTCGTCACGGACTGGCGGGCGAACACGGCAGCTATGCCAACGATGACGAGCGCCCGCTCACCGAAGAGGGCACGCACAAAACCCGGCAGGTGGCTGAGCGGCTGCACCAGCTTGGCATTCGTTTTGATCATGTGCTGACGAGTCCGCTGGTGCGGGCCCGGCAAACGGCAGAGATTCTCTGCGACGCGGGGTTGGGCCAGTCGCTGGAAGAATCGCGCCATCTGACCTTTGACGGCTCTCTTCAGGACTGGCTGCCCTGGTTTGACCAGTGGCGGCAGACGGGAGCGAAAACCCTGGCACTGGTGGGGCACGAACCCTGCCTGAGCGAATGGACAGAACGCCTAGTGTGGGGCGACGTGAAGCGCAACGTTATTTTCAAAAAGGCGGGCGTGGTGGGGCTGCTTGCGCCTCAGACCGGAACGCCCGTTGGCAATAGTCAGATTTTCTGGCTGACACCGCCGCGATTTTTGATTTTGTAGTGAAAAGTCTACCTAGCGCTGTCGATGGGCGATCGCCCCTTGCAGCAGCCACAGCAGCCCCAAACTCAGCGCCCCACTCAGCAGGCCGAAGCTCACCTGCGGCTTTCCCAAAAACACGCAGACTCCGCCCGCGCCCGCCAGCAGAATGCCTAGCCCACGCCCCAGATTCAGCATCGTGGCGATCGCCTCTGTAGCGCGGGTATATTTGGCAATCACATCGCCATCGGCAGTTAGCGGCGCAGAGGCTTCTACCAAATGCTGGAGCGATTGGTATTTTGCGACATCCAGTTGATAGTACGTGCCCAATTCGGTATCGCGCAGGCTGGGAACCGAATGTAGCCCAAAGTGCTTGGCATGGGCGATCGCCGCTCGAATTTGCCGCTGCGTTGCCACGGGGCCCAGCGCCTCAAACAGCGACGCTCGGTAAACCCCCGTTTTGCCCATGTCCAAAATGCGCTGGCTCAGTTCTGCCACCGAGAGCCGTCGAGAAATTGCGAGGCTAGACTGGTCACGAGTTGCGCTTGGTTTTTGCATAGAGCGGCCGCAATTGCGAGAATCGAGTGTCTCAAGCAATCCCTAGCATAATACAAGCGAACCAAAGCCACCTGAACCAAGCGCAAGCTTTCGAGTTTTCTATACCTTGTCAGTTTTATGACCTTGTCAGTGAATCGTTTGTAGTGCTGAGTTTGTAGTGCTGAGTTTGTAGTGCTGAGTTTGTAGTGCTGAGTTTGTAGTGCTGACTTCAGTCAGCCCCCTCCAAGAGTCGCAAACTTAAAGATTGCGGTCTGACACAGCATAGCTAGGCCTCTGAAGAGTTAACCCTTCCCCAAAAATTCACCGAGTCTGATCTTCTGAGCGAGGAACCAGCAGCGTGGCGACAGAAGGCAGCAGAGCCGCAGCGCGATCGCTCGTTTCTCTGGCGATCGCACCCCAGGCGGCGCTGACCAAGCGACCCGGCTGAAAGTCGTTTTTGACCAGTTCCCAAAGGCGCTGCACATCGTCGGTGTGGAGGCGATCGTCTTCTGTGAGGGCGAGGATGATTTCGCGGCGCAAAAAGGCTCCCTCGTCGGACATCAGGTATTGCAAGCCCAGTTGCGCCGTGGGCAGCAGGTCGAAGCTGTTGTCACTGCGGGCGATCGCAATCAGGTTTTCCAGTCGCTTCCAGTTCAGCTTGCCGTCTTTGAACAAAACCTCCAGCAGGCGGCGGCGCAGGGCAGGTGTTTCGCCCTTCAGCAAGCGCTGCGCCACGTAAGGATAGGCCACTTCCACAATCTTGAAATCAGGATTGAGGCTGAGAGCCAGCCCTTCCTGAGTAATCAGCGACCGGATAATCAGCGCAAACTTGGCGGGCAGTCGAAACGGATACTCATACATCAGCGCCGAAAACTCGTCGGTGACGGTTCTAAAGTTAAAGTTGCCCACGCTCGCGCCGACAGCGTTTTGAAACACCGCTTGCAGCGCCGGAATAATTGGGCGGATGTCAGTATCCGGCGTGAGGAACCCCAGCTTTACAAAGTCCCGCGCCATCTCTGCATAGTCTTCGTTGATGAGATGCACGACGGAATCCACCAGCGTTTCTTTGGTGGACTGATCCAGCTGATCCATCATGCCAAAGTCGATATAGGCCATGCGCCCATCGGCCATGGCAAACAGGTTGCCAGGGTGCGGATCGGCATGGAAGAAGCCAAACTCCAACAACTGGCGCAGACCCGAAGTGACCCCAATTTTGATGACCGTATCAGGGTCGAGGTTCATAGCACATAGCCCCGACTCGTCGTTGAGCTTGCAGCCGTCGATCCATTCCAGCGTCAGCACATGCTGACTGCTGTAGCGCCAATAGATCGCAGGCACCTTGACGGTGGGATCGTCCTGAAAATTGGCAGCAAAGGCTTCGGCATTGCGCCCTTCGTTGAGATAATCGATTTCCTCAAACAGCTTGGTGCCAAATTCATCCACAATCAGCGTTAGGTCGTGTCCCAGATTCAGCGGCAGGAATGGCTCCATCCAGGTTGCAGCCCAGCGCAGCAGGTACAGATCCAGCGTGATCACAGGCATCAGACGGGGGCGCTGTACTTTTACCGCGACCGTTTCGCCAGTGTAGAGTTTGGCTTTGTAGACCTGACCAAGGCTGGCAGCGGCGACGGGTTCTGGTGAAATGTCTTGATAGAGTTCGGAAACCGGGCGCTCCAGTTCGGCTGCAATAATGCTGAAGGCGATGTCGTTAGGGAAGGGCGGCAGCTTGTCTTGCAGCTTTACCAGCTCATCGAGGAAGTCTTTGCGGATTAGATCAGGTCGAGTTGAAAGGGCCTGACCCACTTTAATAAAGGTGGGGCCAAGGCGGGTCAAAATACGGCGAAGCTGGGCGGCACGCCAGAGATGGTGATCCCCCGTTTGTCCGCGCCACTGGTCGATTTGCAGACCCAGGAGAAACCCGGCAAACATCCAGGCGATAGAAACGGCACGCCAGAGAACCTGCCAGGGACGAGCGCGGTAGTGTTGGGCGATCGCCTCCGGGTCGTAGCGCCGCATCTGACTCAGTGAGTGCTGACCCAGAACATGCTGACGAGAATGCTGACTCACGCTTGCGTATCCTCTCAAACCAAAGGGGTGCGACTCAAAACCTGCCATTGCCTGCCAGCAACAGGATTTTCAGTGTGAGGTTGCCTTGGGGAAGGGGAGAACCCAACTTCCCAACGGTAGCATTCAGGCAGGTCTGGGCGGGTTTGAGATGGTTCGGGCCTAGGGTTCCCGATAGAGCGTTTAAGGTCGCTCTATTTACCATCGTATAAGAAACTACATCGAATGAAATGGCGATCGCCCGTCTCAGTAAACTTTCTGAATATTTTATGCCAATACATTAAATAGAAATCATATATCCACATCGCCAAAGCCTACTATTCTCAGCACTTCACGTCGTATTAAGCGATCGTTAAAACTTGCGGTGACAATGTAAATAATTCCAAAGGCATTACACATTTCTTAGCAAGACTCCGAGGTGTGGGATCAACTCCTGATGGGGGCGATCGCCCTTCGTCTAAACACCATCGTTCGGGGCGATCGCCTGCCGCAGGTTGTGCCGAAACCTTAACCATTCCCTAACCCTTCTAAAACGGCTCAGCCGTAGGCTGAATCTACAGATTTTTCAAAGGTATTTGATCCAAAGCCTTAACGAAGGGATTACAGACCCTTAATCCAAACTCTGTAAATTTTTAAGCTGTGTCAGTTTTTTCTCGGCCTTTTCTTATCCAACGCGCCCCAGGCGGTTCGCTTGTATCCCAAGCTCACACTGAATCTCCGATTCACTGGACTTGACTCGATGACTCTGGTTTCGTTGCTTTAACGTGTCTTGGAAGGGGCGCGGTGGTGCAGGCAAGGCTGAGTTTGCAAACAATCCTGACGATCCAACGCACTTTTTGAGAGAACACTACTGAAATATGAGTCTCAAACGCAGACACTTCCTGATGTTTATGGGTGCAAGTGCTGGCTCTCTGGCGCTGCAACCCCTGGTGCAAAAATGGACAAAAAGCTGTCTTCCGCTCTAGAAGGACACCTGCCTCGGCGCAGACCGCAATGCCTCCCTTTACCCCGGTTAAGGGGCCCATGCCTGTTGAAACCTCTGGTGTTTCTCTGGATCGCCAAATCTCTCAATACAGCACCTACACAGTCAAGGATGACGTGGTGCTGCCTACTGGCTACACCTACGACATCATTGCTTCCTGGGGTGACAAGGTCGGCACGGCCGATCACTTTGGCTACAACAACGACTATCTTTCGCTCGTTGAAACTGCGCCAAACGAAGGCTATCTGGTGGTTAACCATGAGTACATCAGCGCTAAGCCTTGGTCGCAGACCTACAAGCAAGTGATTGGCGTAGACCTGCCACTTGCAGAGGTGAAAGCTGCTGCAATGGCTGCTCCCGATGGCAAGATTGATGCCTCTTCTCTGCTCAACAACGACCCGCTGCGCCAGAAGATTTACGCAATCTCTAAGGCCGCCCAATACGATCAGGGTATCTCCATCATCTCGGTGCGGAAGAACGCCAACGGCGTATGGGAACGCACGTATTCCCGCGCTGATCGTCGGATCACTGGGATTTCGGGACTCGAAGATGGACGTTACTTGAAGTCTACGGGCCCGGCAACGGCAGTATTTAAGAAAGCCAGCGGTCAGGGCTTTATTGATGGCTTGGGCGACAAGATTATCGGCACCCACCAAAACTGCTCTGGCGGCACAACCCCTTGGGGTACGGTGCTGGTGAGCGAAGAAAACTTTCAGGGCGAAGTGCCGGAGCCTGTGTATGCCGATGGCACCTCCTTCCCGCTCAGCAGCCTTCCGTTCCAGTGGGTGACGGGGGAAGGCGAAATCGAGGATATTATGGGCCAGGGCAATGCGCTGGGTTACCAAGGCAATAAGTATGGATGGACGGTTGAAATTGATCCGGTCAACCCGAACGACTTTGGCACCAAGCACACCTGGCTGGGCCGCTATCGCCATGAGGGCTATGGCATTCGCGCCGAGGCGGGCAAGAGGCTTTGTGTCTACTCGGGCTGCGATCGCCGCAGCGGTCACCTCTATAAGTTCGTCAGCACTGGTACGGTGCGCGATCCAAAGAGCAAAGCAAACTCTCGTCTGCTAGAAGACGGAATGCTCTACGCTGCCAAGTTTAATCCCGATGGGACGGGTCGCTGGATTGCGCTAAAAGCCGATACACCCGTCAACCCTGATCTGCCTAGCGCTCACGTCGGTGGTATGATCACCCTGCCCAAGCGTCCAAATGGCGGCGTTGAGAAAGTGACCGATGATGGGGCGATCGCCGCTTTCAAGGACCAGTTCAAGACCTTGGGCGACCTCTACACGGGCAACGCCACTGAGAAGCAGGGTGCGATCCTGATTGATGCTCACTTCGCGGCAAACGCAGCCGGCGCAACCTGCACCGCTCGCCCCGAAGACACCGACATCGCTCCCGATGGTTCTCTGTTTATTGCCTTTACCTCTGGCTCCTCTAGCAGCAGCGACGGCAGCCCCCACAAAGAGGTGTTTAAGGCTCCTACCGGCGAATCCCAGTGGGAATACGGCTGGATTATGAAGCTAGTAGAGACCAATAATGACCCCGCCGCAATGACCTTCCGCTGGGAAATGATGGCACTGGGCGGAGAGCCTGCGGACGGTGGCCTCGGCTTCGCCAATCCCGACAACCTAGAGATCGATGCCAAGGGCAACATCTGGATGGTGACCGATATGTCTACCGACAAGCACAACACCGAGGTGGCCAGTCGGATTAAGTCGGACGGTTCTAAGGTCAGCCAGTCTAACCTGCGCGGCCTATACGGCAACAACTCCATCTGGTACATTCCGACCTCTGGCCCAAGCGCCGGCGAAGCCTATATGTTTGGCTATGGCCCAATGGATTGCGAAACTACAGGCCCATTCTTGAGCAAGGATCAGACAACACTGTTCCTTGCGGTGCAGCATCCTGGTGAATACCACGGTGTGCGAGAAAACATGAAGTCTGAGGTTCGCAAGTTTGCCATGCGGACAACCGACGGCAAAGAGTTTATGCAAACTCGCGAAGTGCCCATCGGCTCCAACTGGCCGGGCAAACAGCCCAACGACCCGCCCAAGCCCAGCGTGATTGCGGTTCGCCGCATCAATGGCGCACCGCTTGCGTAGGGTTTGAGCCGACTGGGGTAACATAACCTAAAATCTAAATCCCTCATCAACCCCTCATCTTGCTTTGCGTGAGGTGGGGGGTTTTCAAAATTCTCACACCCGCTGCCCTATGCCTACTTACTCATCTGCCAAAAGAAGAACTGCTGCGTGGGCTGAATGGCCGCGCCTTTGACCGTGTTTTGCACGAAGATGTAGTCCTTGTTCTGCCACAGGGGAATGTAGGGCACATCTTCGACTAGCAGGGTTTGCAAGTCTTTGAACATCTTGGAGCGGGCAGCGGGGTCTTGCTCAGCCCGTTGCTTGGTGACGAGTTCGTTGGCTTTGGGGCTGTAGTAGAAAGATCCATTGCCCTGGCTAGCCCCTCGCTGGCAGAGGGTTTCGGGGGAACCCTGGTCGCAACTGAGGAAGGGCTGCACGAAGTTGTCGGGATCAAAGAAGTCGGGATACCAGTTCAGCAACACCGTTTGGTATAGCCCGTTGTCCACGCCCTGGGACAGGGTGGCGCGTTCGGCGCTGTTGACGGTGACGGTGACGAGGCCGGGCAGACCGCGCTCGATAGATTGCTTCATGGTGTTAGCAACATTGGCGCGGATGGTGGAGGCAGAGGGATACCAGACCTCAAAGTTCAGCGGATTTGCCTCGGAATAGCCAGCGGCAGTCAGGAACTCACGGGCTTTGTCAAAATTGCCGTCGCCGTAGGCCTCTTTGAATACGGGGACAGAATCTTTGAAGGCGGGGGGAATGATGGTGTAGAGCGGGGCGGCTTGCCCCTGGAAAACACGCTCGTTGATTAGGTTGCGATCGATCATGGCGGCGATCGCCTTCCTGACATTGAGGTCATTGGTCGGTTTCACCTTCTGATTCAGCGTCATGTAGTTAACGACGGTCGTGCCCGCTTCGATCACCTCCCAGCCGCCGCTGCTGGTTTCCCGCTTGAGGCTGGTAATTTGTTCGGGATCAAGCGTTTGATAGGCAACATCCAGCCCTTTGGTGCGGAAAGTGTTGTAAAGATTGGCGGGGCTGGCGTAGATCTGGATATCAATGCCGTCGTTGGCGGGTTTTTCGCCCCAGTAATCGGGGTTGACATCCAGCTTGATAGAGTCGGGCGTGAGCGAGGCCACCTTGTAGGGGCCGCTGCCGATGAAGCTATCGGGCTTGAATTTGCCTTCTCCAATTTCGTAGCTGCTGGGGGGGACGGGCGTAACACCCCAGAAGGTGAGCAACGCAGGAAAGGCGGCAAAGGGAGACTTGAGCTTGATCGTCAGTTCGTATTCACCGCTGGCAGTGACGGACTCCACTTGGTCGGACAGCAGAAAGGAGGGGCCGCCGCCGTTCTGCATGAAGCGATCCATCGAAAATTTCATGACTTCGGCATTGAAGTCGGTGCCGTCGTGCAGCTTCACGCCCTGGCGCAGGGGGATGACGTAGGTCAGCCCATCATCGCTGACAGTGGGCATGTCGGTGGCAAGCTGGGGCACGATGTCGGTAGTGCCCGGTTGGTAGGTGTAGAGGCGATCGCCCAGGTTGTACAGCAAAATACCGCCGAAAATCGTGTAGGCATCGGCGGGATCGAGCGTTTCGATCTTTTGCGTTGTGCCCATCGCAATGCGGCTGCCCGAAGAGGAACCCGTCGTCCCTGTTGCATTGGGACCGGGCGTGTTGTTTGTCTGAGAACCGCCACAACCGATAATCAGCGCCACGCACAGGCAGAATAGCGTGGCAAATTGGGTGATTCGCATCGCACTCTGCCCTGGCTGTGCCCATTGCCCACGGCCCCATTTCACCAATCCCTTCATATTGCGTCCTATTGAGTCCTAACTACCTGAAGTTTAGACTAACGGCAGGCGAGAACGACCCAACTCTATGCAGGAATTGAGAGAGACGGCAAAATCAAAGTAGTCAGAGATTAAGCAGACTTTTTGTTGTTCGCTTTGGGTTTGCGAAATCGTTTTCTGACGGTTGGATAGCGAATGCGCCGAGAACGGGGTTGACCTGGAGTCCAACCCGGTGACTTTCCACGGGGTTTGGGTGCAGGGGCAGGTGTTCCAATCACGACTAAAACTTGTGCAAACGCATTTGCTGTGCGACCCGGTGAGAGGTTGGGTGAGGATTTTTGCCAGGGCAGAGGTGAATCTTGCACATCCGGTCGGGCTAACCATAACTGCCAAGTCAGCAGGGGCATTAAGTCGCTCCAACGTTGCGAGGCTTCCGGGGTGGACAACTGGGGCAGTGTCCAATGTAAGCGTTGTTTGGCAAAGCGATACCAATGATCAATCGCAAAGCGACGCAAGTATTGCTGCCAAAGCGTTGCTAGTTGGGGGAATTCTAGTCCTACCCAAATCAGCCACAAGGGTTTGAGCGAGCTATCCTTTGAACTGCTCACTCGCTCAACGCGAATCAAGGACAATCCCTGCTTTGCTGCCTGTCTCAAATGCAAGCCATGCCAGATTTGTAATCGCAGTTGTCCCCATTTTTCGTCCTCTACCGATTGTGCCTCATCGGGTTGCCACCAACTGGTCGGCTCATTGAGCTTGAATTTGTCGCCATGTTTGCGGGGTCGTCCGATGCCTGTGTAAGGGGGAGGCGCACCATAGAGCACCCGGTTTGAGCGCAGTCGGATCAACTTGTCACAACTCAACTCAGCCGTTTTCAATAGGAAGGGGGCACAGCCATACTCGGCATCCCATAACGACAAGGGGCGAGTTGTTAATTTCTGACAGACCTGAGCCAGTTGAGTGGCGGCCTTTTCAATGGGTGTGTCGGCACTGGTAATGCGTTCATGCAGCAACGGGAGTGCCCAACTGCCTTGAGTCTGGGGAATCCAAGCAATCGTGCTATAGCCCTGTCCTAATGTCACGGGTTTGGCTCCACGCATTGGGGTTGCCTGGTGTTCATAGGTGCGTTCTCGCAGGGTTTCTGCCTGCAGTCTTGACCATGCCGTGTGGTCTCGAGAGTGTCAATTTTTTTGTGTAAGGCTTAGAACTGAGGAAAGCGATCGGGGAACTCAATGGCAAAACGCATGAGTGCTGCTTTCCAATCGCGGATCGGCATCGTCCACTTTTTGGCAATATTGTTAAGCGCCAAGTAGAGCAGCTTGTAGACCGATTCCTCATTGGGGAAGCATCCCTTTGTCTTGAGCACCTTACGCAACGAGCGATTGAGCGACTCGATTGCATTGGTGGTGTAAATCACTTTGCGAATGTCTGGTGGATAGTCAAAGAAGGGGATGATGTTGTTCCAGTGACGCAACCAGATCTGGGAAATCGTGGGATAGAGCCTGTCCCACTTATCAGCGAAGTTTTCTAGTGCGGTCTCAGCCTCCTCTACCGTGGCCGCTTGATAAATCGGCTTGAGGTCGGCAATGACTTCGGCTTGGCTGCCCCAGGGCACATAGCGCAAAGAGTTGCGAATCAGATGCACGATACACAACTGCACTCGTGTTTTGGGAAAGACCGCTGCAATCGCATCGGGGAAGCCTTTGAGTCCATCTACACAGGCGATGAAAATGTCTTCTACGCCGCGATTCTTGAGGTCGGTCAGCACTTTGAGCCAAAACTTTGCCCCTTCATTGGCAGACATCCATAGCCCTAGGACTTCCTTAATCCCGTCAAGCGTTACACCTAAGACAACGTAAACGGCATGATTGCTCACCCGCCCGTCTTCTCGCACATGAACGTGAATGGCATCGAGGTAAACAATCGGATACAGCTTAGCCAGCGGGCGGTTCTGCCACTGACGCACCTCGTCACTGACCGCATCGGTGACTTGGCTAATCAACGTGGGAGAAACCTCCACCCCATAGAGTTCCTCCAGTTGCGCTTGAATATCTCGAGTGCTCAAGCCTCGGGCATACATTGCCATGATTTTGTCATCCAGCCCACTCAAGCGTCGCTCTCCTTTGGGCACCAAAATCGGCTCAAAGGTGCTGTTACGGTCGCGGGGAATCGAGAGTGCCAATTCTCCACAGTCTGCTTTGACGGTTTTAGAGGAGTACCCGTTACGACTATTGCGACGCTTGCTGGAACTGGTTTCTTCAGGAGGCGGAGCTTGGACTTCGGTTTCCAGGTGATGGCTCAATTCTGCTTGCAGTGCTCGTTCCACCAGTCGTTTGGTCAGTTGTTTGAGCAGTCCTTGTTCTCCCAGGATTTGCTCGGGGGTGGAGTAATCGGCAAGCAGCTCATCCAGCAGGTGGTCTACTTTATCTTGGGGGCGACGACGGCGAGGCATGGGCGGTCTCCTGATGTTTGAACTAATTTTGACCGCTTACACAAAATAATTTACAGTCTCGTGGTCTCCGGCTAACACGATCTGCTCGTCTTGCGGCATCTGCTCCAGGTACACGTCCATCAATTGCTGTCGTGGCGGATTGCTATCTTGCAGCGATTCATACAAACTCGACCACTGCCGCCGAAACACGGGTGATAACGACAGTTCTGCAAATGAATAAACACTCCGGCTGACCAACACTGCATCCATCAGGTCAAATAGTGCATCTATACCATTGCCGATCAAGGTGTAGGCTTGATGTCGAAATGCTCGAAGCTTGTCAAAATGACTCATAGTCAAGTGATTTGATACGTCCTTGACTATTAAGCGACTAGGTCGTTAGGTCTGGTCGCTTTTCTTAACCTTTTAGTCTAAACTCCAGTAGCGAAGGGGAGCGTTATCAAAGGCTTGGGCGATCGCCCACCATGCAGGCTTGCGCTCTAGGTTTTCGTCTAGCGGCAGGGGACGCACAGGCAGCCCGTCTTCGCGGGGCTTGAACTCCGACAGCCAAGTGTAACGATCGCTCAGCCCCCAAGTCAGCACTGCAATGACGGCTGGTTCGTCCAGCACCACATCCAGATATTCTCGATAGGCATCTGCCACTAGGCGATCGCGCTGTTCAATATCAGCGGGCAAACCCTGATCGCTCACGTCTAGTTCTGTGATCAGGATTTTAAGGCCCATACTGGCAATATCCCGCAAAAATTGCCTTAGCTTTTCGGCGTTGAATCGAGTTTCACTCGCTCGTAAATGAGACTGAATACCAAATGCTTGAATCGGTGTACCTTTTGCCTGTAGCCGTTCTAGCAAGCGCAAGGCAGCGTGACGTTTTGCCGCATGGCTAGACGTGTCATACTGTAGCCCATAATCGTTGTAGACCCGTAAAGCCTTTGGGTCGGCTTGGGCAGCGACACGAAATGACAGATCGATATATTCTTCACCTAAGAACTCAAGCCACGGACTTCTGCGAAGCCCATCGGGGCAACCGTCTGGAACTTCAATTGCCTCATTCACCACATCCCAAGAATGCACCTTTCCGGTATAACGGCCGGCAACAGACTCGATATGATGAATCAGATAGCGCTCCGCATTGCGCGAATTCACCGTTTCTGAAAACCATCGAGGCAGGGACAAGTGCCATACCAATGTATGGCCACGCATTTGTAGACTGTGTTTTACTGCAAAATCAAATAGCCAGTCGGTTTTAGTAAAGTCAAACTCAGTTGGAGAAGGACGCAAAGCTCGCCACTTCAGACCATTTTCTGGGACAAGAATTCTGCAATTCTCAACATATCTCGCAGCAAACTGAGCATCTGAGGACAGCATGGCGTAGTCTGAAGCTGCTCCATAGAGAAACCTTTTCTGGGATGCAACCTGTGCCAGAGAGTTGAAGCCTGCTGTAGCCAAAGTGCTGGGCGATAGACTGCGAGAGCCGAAGCCTTGGCGACTCCTTTGCCGAATCGATGAACAGCCCGCAATCGCTGCCCCAAGTCCGATTTGCAACAATCGGCGACGGCCGAGCCGGGATTGTATTGCCATAATTCCCTAGTGCTTAAAGGTCAACGCTACCGTTTCAGAGCCTTAAAACGTTGCTGGATGTGCTGCTTGAAGATTCGGTAAAAGAACAGCGGATTGCCCACAATGTATCGCCTCCACAACCGCCCCGGTTCCACCAGCAGCCTAGATAGCCATTCCAGCCCGCGATCGGTCATCCATTGAGGGCCTCGATAGACGGTTCCCGTATAGAAGTCCAGACAGGCTCCCAACGGTAAGAAAACTCGCGCATCGATGCGGTCAAAGTTATCCACAATCCATCTCTCTTGCAGCGGCATTCCGAAGCCCACATAAAACACGTCTGGCTGGAATCGGTTGATGTCTGCAATGACTGCATCATTTTCTGGGCCAGTCTTCGCAAAGTGCCCATGATGACCTGCAAGTCGGAGGTTAGGGGCGATCGCCTTCATCTGAGCCATCGCCTTGTCCACGACCCCTGGTTTTCCTGCAAGAAGATACAGCGAAAGATCGTGCTGCTCACACAAAAGAACCAGGCTTTCGATATAGTCTGGACAAGTCATGCGGTGACTGCCCTTAACAGAATAGCCCAGCATCTTTGCGCCTAAAAGAACCCCAAATCCATCGCAAAAAACCAGTTCTGAACGATTAATAAAATCACGATACCAAGGCAGGTCATAGGCAAAATTCATGCCACGAGTATTAACGTTGCCAATGACTGTCTTCCTGTCTTGCTTTGCATATTCAACAATGGAGTTGAGAAGATCACAAACCGTAATCTTGTGAAACTTTGTGCCGAGGATGCGAATCTCCTCGAATAGAGCATTGCTAACAACCATGATGATCACCGCTTTGTGGCAGTACGCTGTGTGGCAGTAGACGAATAAATATTGGTTAGCGCTTTCCAATAGCTATCTGCGCCAAATGGAAGGACACTCTCGCGAGCAGCTTGTCCAAGGCTAGTTCGGAGAGCGTTATTCTCAAGCAGCGACCGAATTGCATCCGCAATCTGATAGATATCTCCAGGCTCCACTAAAATTCCGTTCTCTTTATGCTTGATGAGTCCAGGAATACCCCCTACAGGGGTAGTAATGATTGCCAGTCCCCAGCTCATAGCCTCCAGCAAGGCCATAGGCAGACCCTCGTTATAGGAAGGGAGGATAAAAACGCTGGCTTCTCTGGAAAGGGCTTCGCGTTCTTGAGGGCTGACCCAATCTCTGACAATAACAATGTGATCTAGCCCAAGTTCTAAAACAAGCTCACGCAGTTTTTCTGTTTCGCCATCACCAGCCATTACGAGCCGCAATCGAGTGCGATCGCACGCAGGCAGATGAAGCAGTGATTGCACCAAGTCGAACGCACCTTTGCGCTGACCGATACGCCCAAAAAAGACAAACAGAACCTCATTATCCCGACCACCAATCCGCCGAGGGATTTGATCGGGAATTCTAACTGCATTAGGTAGTACCGATACGTTTTGTTCCTTTAGCTTTAGCGCTTCTACATAAAACCGTTTCCAACTTTCAGACAGCACAATAAATCGATCGCACTGACGATAAGTCCAACCTAGAAAAACTCTTAAAAAAATAGGCAAATGGCTATAAAACTCATGAAACTCTGAGCCATGCGTGTGCATAACTACAGGTTTGCCGAATAACTTGGACACCAACGTAGTGACAGACTGACGAAAGGCGCTGCCTCGCTCAGAAACATGAATGTGAACCAAGTCAATCTTTCCCAAAAGCAGCTTGCTTGATAAGTCAAAAAGTGATTTGAAAAATGCCAGAAGCTTCTTGGCTGGAGAACCGTCAACTAAGGTTGCGATATGCTCAATCTTAACCGTTGAATCGGCCTGTTCCAAAATCAACTGTTGGACGGAAACTATACCGCCCTTTCTAGAAAGGGCTTCCCCCAGCATTAAAATCTTCATATCATGGCTCCCCAATAATCCCAGCAAATAATCCCAGCAAAATATTCTGCTATTCGACAGAAGGCGTTAGCGTTCCCGCAGAAATCTCAACAGATTCCTCACCTCGTTGCGATCGCCGCCTGTAGGGCTGCAAAGAAACGCTAAGCGAAACAAAAAGAACCCAGTTCAGGCTATTGTTAACCATCAGTGATGATTCCGTCGAGTTGATCAAGCAAGTAAAAATCAAGTAGATCACCGACCACAGATATAGAGACGCTTCAGCCTGTCTAGATAGCTGAAAGCTTCGCATAAGCATTTGCAAGAGGCAGACTAAAAAAATTGCGGCACCTACAAATCCAAGCTGAATCCAAAGATCAATAAATCCGTTATGGGCATTGGGTGCAAGCCATCCATAGTCCTTCCAAACGACTGCACCAGGACTGTTCCAGTCTCCCCAAAAGCCGCTATATCCATAGCCCAAAATCGGTCGCTGTAAACCCTGACGAATGACAATAGGCCAAATATCTGCTCTCCCTGTCAGGGTTAGATCCTTGCCTACGGAACCAACGACCAGTTCCAGTAAATCCACTAAAAAGAGAGAGATAAAACAGCCAAGTGCGCCAAGCACACAAACCACCGGAATCATGATGCGTTCCGGCCATAGTGCGATCTTGATAACTATAAATATTAAGATCAAGGTAACAAAGTTGATTAAGGAAGAGCTAGAGGCAGACATGATGACCATGAGTGCAGAAACAGCTAGCCCTAACATTGGCATCCATGAGGCTCTGTTCTTCCTAGAGGAAAGAGATAGAAAGACAAGAGAACTCAAGACCATCATTTGCCCAAAGGGATTTTTGTGAATAAAAATGCCACGCCACGCGCCAGCGTGAATGCCAGCCATTCTGCCATAGCTTGGAAGAGCAATCACAAAAACAAGACTAAGAAATAGAATAATGCCAAATGTGATGCCAAGAAGATTAAGTTGCTCTTTTGGGCTAAATCGAGTACCGAAATAGACTCCAAATAATGTAGTGCCCAGAAGCGCGATCGCTCTTGTTTGCGTCAGGTTCGGCTGAGCAGACCAAAGGACTGAACATATCACCAGCCCAACGATGAGCAAAATGAGTGGAGTCTTGAAGAGACGTTGAATAAGATACTTCCATTTCCGCGCTAGGAGCAGAGCAGAAATGGCATAGTTCAACAGGAGTAGCTGTCGTATCAAAGCAAAATCGACATCCCTTAGAGAACCCTCAGTCCCCTCACTGTATCCTCCAGATAAGAAAAGTGCGAGGATGCCGCCAGCGTAGAGAATTAAGTAAGCGATAACAAATGCAAGTTCAAGGAATCGCCACAGACCCTTCACAGCTCCTCATCCTCCATCAAAGACTCAAGTCAACACAAGAAAAACTAGTCTGCGAACATATTATGCTAGAACCAGCTAGAGCTACGGTTGGCAACTTTAGACCAGACATATCGAGGGCCGCCCAGTGCATAGACACCGAGCAATCCGATAATTGTAAGATAGGTCAAAGTGGATATTGCTAGCACAACTATGAAGCCTGGATTGAACCGTTGCAGACCGATAAAAATAGGAAGCATCAAAGCGCATGTGAGGGCTGGGTAGTAAGTTACTTCTAGAAAATTGATTGAAAATAAGCGACGAATGGCAAATAGGAACTGAAGGAATGTCGAAATACTAACCAATAAAGCAACCGAGACTGCGCCAGCGAGCTGATATCTGGGCACTAAGAAAAAGCCAAACAAAGCCTTAATCGCCATTGTCACAGAACCTTCGCGCACATTAACCCTCTCTAATCCGTTTGCCATTAGCACAAATCCAAACGGACGGTTAAAGGATGCTAGAACTCTTGAGAACGAATAGACGGTCAGGATTATAGCCGCATCTCGGAAGCGCTCATCGCCGTAAACAAACTGTAGTAAATCTGCTCCAAAGAAGAAGAAGCCGATACAAGTTGGTAGCGCAATTGAAAGAAGAAGCCCGATTGCACTTTGAGCAATTTTGCGCTGCTGATCGGTTCCTTCTTGAACAGACTTAACCATCCCTGGGTAAACTGCCTGCATCAGGCTATCTGTAATGATTACAAAAGGCTGCATAAGCTGAATGATGCCGCCATACAGCCCAACTAAAAGCTCACTTCCTGCTAGGGATAGAATTAGAAACTCGAGCTTTGCATTAACGATTCCCAGGCTATCAATAGCGAAGAAATTAGCAGCAGATTTAAACTTTTCGAGCATAAAACCCAGGTCAAGTTTCCAGTTTATCTGCATTCCTCGAGTCAGCAAAACCCATTGAATTAGAAAAATTAATGTCTCCGAAACAACAAATATTAAAGCAATCATGTTTACCCCGTAACCTTGCTGCATTGCTACAATCATTGCCAAGATTCGGGAGATGTAAACAGGCACGTTAGCAGTGGCAATTAAGTGCATTCTTTCTTGCGATTGAAAGAACGCCTCAGTCATATTAGAGAGTGAGAAGGGGATAACGGCTGCACCGATGATGTAACAGGTCAGCCTCGTTGCAGGCTCATATGGGAGGATTGTTACAACTACAAGTAGGCTGGCGTAGCCCAAAATGCTAATAATCAGTTGAAGAACCGTGCAGTTTAGCAAATAGAAGGACTCATCTCTGGTGGACTCTGCTCCTTGAGCAATCATCCGGATCATCAGGTTTTTTAGCCCATGCGATGCTATACCCACGAAAATGTAGTAGAAGCTAAAGGCAAGCAAGTATCTCCCTAGTTCATCTGCGCCCAAAAAACGCGAGATAGATGCAGATAGCACGAAAGTCGCCACGCTCTGCACGACTCGATTGACGAGCATTGAGGCCGAGTTGCTGAGTAGCCTACGCTTATGTTGCATGCCTGTGCCACTTATATTCAGTAGAGGTCTTGCGTCTGATTCTGCATTGAGTTTCTGCTGAGCAGTATCGTCTGACATCGTCGGTGATATCGTCCGATATTTTTTAATATTATCTATGCCAAGTTTGCAGGCTGCTTGGCTGACTTGGTGAGGATACTTTTGTCAGGGCGATCGCCCCCTCCAAGTTCCCTCATACGGGCAGCAATTGTGCTTGCATAGACTTCCAAAGAATGGCGCTCCATCACAATCTGATAGGCTCGCTCCGCTCGTTTCTTTGCTTCGTCGGGGTTGTTGAGTAAATAGGATATTGCGTTTCGCAAGCCTTCAACGTCGCCCGGACGGACTGTGAGGATTGCATCTGGATCGAGATAAGAAGACAGTCCTTTTGTGGCAGTTGCAATGATGGGACGCTTGCAGGCCATTGCCTCAACCAATGAGGTAGAGCCAGCATGATAATCGCTCTCAAACACGCTCATTACAAAAATATCTGCATCTCGATAAAGCTGAACCAACTCTCCCATCTCGTAATAGCGAAATTCCATGTTGGCAGGAACCACATCTGGGAAAGACTTCTTCAAACGCTTTGCAAACCGAGACGCATCACACACCTTGACGTCTAAATCCATATCCTGTGTTGCAGCGGCAACTAGGCGATAATCTCGATTTTCTAGACCTGCGCTGGCAATAATAGGGCGCTTTTTATCTGAAGAAGGGAGTCCCGGTGTGAAGAAATCTGTATCAACGAACTGCGGCAGATACAGCACTCTAGATTTCGGGAGATTGAGATCTCTGCAAACCAGATCCTGCTGGAACTTAGAACCGACTACAAGCAGATCTGTAGACTTAGCAATCCTCAGCCATCTGGCTGTGAGCCGATTCCGTGGGCGATCAAAGTTCTGAAACAGCGAAACAACCTTAGGACGATCCTTCTTGCTGACACAGTAAGCAGAGAAGGGTATGGATGAGTCTTCGGCATTGCAGAAGACAACATCATCAGAAGTAAGCTGGTTAGCAAGATACCTGGCTAAAGCCCAGTTTTCCGGCCGCCCTGCGAATAGCTTCGATCGCACCTTGTCTGCACTGCTTGCTTCTACATTGGGCATGTGTATACAGGCACCCAGTTTTTCCTGAAGCAGCGCAATGTAGTTTCGCGGACGCTTGCCGAGCTTCATCTCTTCATTAGTCTGCGCCCAGCGCGTCCCGCTAAGTACGATATGGTATTGCATTGCTTCAGCCACTCCTGATGTGAATTCCATAAATACAGGCAATGAATACACGCAGCCAGATAACTGGCTAGCAACATCCCAAAGAGCATCTATCTCAACGAATCAGGTAAGATAGACGCTCTTTCAACCTTATTGCGACTTTGCGGCGGAAGATCCAACTCCAGCACCGATCTGGGTAGCTCCAGATAGAGCCGTAGAAGAACTGCTGAAGTGGTACTTGCTGCCTGCATAGTAGAAGTAGCTATCAGGCTCATTGCGAACATCAACGCAGTTGAGTACCATGCCCAAAACTTGCTGACCAGACTGCTTCAGAAATTCCCTGGCTGCAAGGGCACGCGATGAATCGACAACTCCTGGGCGAACGATTAAAACCATGCCGTCAGTCATTTTCCCAAGAACTGCTGCATCGGCGATGCCTGCAAGAGGAGGCGTGTCAAAGAGAACAAAGTCATACTCTTTGAGGAAGTCATCAACCAGGGCGGCCATACGCTTGGAGTCTAATAGCGCAAACTGGGTTAGGAGGGCACAACACCACTAGGCAGGACATATAAGTTCGGCATAACTTCCTGAATTACCGAATCGCTGGAAACCTGATCAACCAGAAGATTACTCAAGCCCGCAGCATTGACTAGGTTCCAAGTGTGATGCTGCGCGGGTCGGCGCAGGTCAGCATCCACCAAAAGTACCTTTCGACCGAGCTGAGCCAGCGTTGCTGCCAGATTGGCAGCGACTTCGGACTTGCCTTCTTGAGCCACTGAACTCGTGATAACGAACGATCGCACTGCTTTGTCAGAACTCAGGAACTTGAGATTGGCTTGCAGCATTTGGTAAGACGCAGCGATTGGAGACTGCGGCATATCCTGAACCACAACGCGGGGTGCAGGATGATCCAAAGCACCCAGGGCTGGACTGGATTTTCCAGCTCGGGTAAAGACAGGAATCACGCCCAGGAGGGTATAGCCAAGGGCTTCTCTGGCCTCCTTCACGGTCTTGATTGAGCGATCAAACAGGTCGATGCCGAAGGCTGTCGCAACTCCTAAGAGCATTCCTGAGAGCGCGCCAGCAGCCAGGAAAAGCTTCTTTTTGGAGGGAAGCGGCTCGTCGGGCACTGTAGCAGATGACACAACGCGGACATTGCCGACATTCTGGTTCTCTGCGACCTGAATCTCCTGAAGCCTGACCAACAGGGCTTCGTAGGTCGTCTGGGCTGCGTTGAGGCGGCGCTCTAGCTCTCGCTGCTGCTGTTCTAGCCGAGGCAGCGAGCCTGCCCGTTGCCGATAAGCGCTGCTGGCTTGTGCCAGAGTTTGTAGGCGGAGTACAATCCCTTGGCGCTGCACTTCCAGTCTGACCAATTCACCAATCAGATCTTGCTGGAGCGCTCCAGCCTGTAGATCATTCCGGATGTTGTTCCAGTCGGATCGAGCGACACTGATGGCCCGACTTCTCAACAGGTCTTCCAGGGACTGAACCCGACGCTGGAGGTTGGCGATCGCCGGGTGGTCTTCGGTGTAGCGAGTCCGCTCGACGGCCAATTCCTGTTGGGCGGTCTGTAGCTGAGTCAGCGCTTCCTGAACACCCGGAGACTGGCTCAATGCAGCAATCACAGTTGCTCGACGAGGGTCAGCACCAACGCGCCCTTGCAGTTGAGCCAGACGGGCAGACGTGTCAGATAGTTCAGCCCTGGCCTGAGTGACTTGGTCTTCTAGCTTGGAAATAATATTGACGGCTTCCTGTGCTTCACTTTCCAACAGAACCACGCCGTTCTCTTCCTTGAAGCGACGCAGATCAGAGTCTGCTGCCCTCACAGCAGCTTCTGTTTTGGGTAGCTCTTTGGCGATAAACTCTCGGGCGGCAGCGGCCTCAGCGCGATTCACGAGAACGTTGTTTTTGGTGTAGACCTCGACTAAGCGGTTAATCACGGCTGCGGCTTCTTCAGGATCATCTGAGGCGTAGGTCACTCGCAATAGATCGGTCGCCGGGATTGATCGAGCCGTTAACTTTCCGACGAGATCTTTGACTAGCATTGGGTTGCCGTTTTCGTCTCGAAGATCGAGCGATCGAATAACCTCAGAAACAATTGGAGCAGATTGAATAATCTGCGCTTGACTATCGACTGGGTTGCTCTGTAGGGTTAGCTTTTCTAGCTCACCTAGCCCCTCACCGATGCCTGTCAGCCTTGAGGTGGCGCTTGACCGGACTTGAAGCAACGTCTCGGCTTCATAGGAAGGTTTCTGACGGAGCGCGATCGCCGCAGACAACACAGTCAACGTCAGAAACACAGAAGTCGCTGGCAGCCAGCGCCGCTTCAACACGTTCCAGTATTTCTGAAAATCTATTTCCTCGTAATAGTCTTGGGAAGCTAAAGACATAAAAACACCTTCTACAAAGACCGAAGTTCTGACTAGAAACCGTCCCGCTCCTAAATGTCCGCTAAGCTCAAAGTCACCTGCTGTCAGAGGGCATCCATTCCTCAGAAACCAGGCATCAAGCAATAGACCCACCCTTTCGAGTCTGCTAGAGCTTGTCTAAAGCCCATAAAGCCCACCTGTAGATGCTCAGGAGACTGCCTTCAACCAAGCCTCATCCAAGTCATCCGGAAACTCTCACTCCACCTCTGAATATCCTCATAATTCATTGGCTTGTGGCAATTACGCTAGTAAAAATATCTATCTTTATGGCACCTTAACAGTGTTTCCGTAGTTTTCTGAACTTCCAATAAAGCTCTAGCAAAGGCAGAGAAAAAACAGCTTAGGCTTTACGTTAAATTACAGAGTCAGCCAACCGTTGAAGCCGCCTAAATTCGATCTCTTCAAACTCAATCCTTTAGATACAGCTGATATTTCTTTAAGGTTTCTTTATTTCTCTCTCAATAGCAATTTTGAATGGTTTCAGGACTTACGCGCTTGCGATCAGCTTTCTGGATTTTGGACGATTTCTCGCGGGCTGCGCTCGCGAGAAATCGTCCAACTGCGTAAGTTCTAGGTTTGCGAGAATAGCAGCAGATTACGCCGGTGTCATAGCTGCATTTGGGGCTGCACTCGGAGCTGCATTCGGGGCTGCACTTGGGCAGGTTAAGACATAACCTAGAGAAATACTGATGCGTCTTCCCCCGTCAATACAATGGCTAAACCTTGCAGCGATGACTTTCGGTAAAAAGTGATACAGCCGATCGATCTGGATGGACTCAAGAGCACGATTGAAGGGGCATGCAATCGAACCGTGTTTGAAGCTTGGCTCGAAACCTGCTAGATTCCCCAACTACGCTCTGGGCAGTGGGTCGTCCTTGACAACGCGACGTTTCATCATAGGAAGCGCGTTGCCGAATTGATTGAAGCCGCGAGCTGCTGGGCGTTAACTAGACGTAGCGGACGGCTGTGCCGCTGACGGCGACCATCAGCATACTGCCACCGTTGCTAATGCCGATAGTTTCATAGTCGATGTCAATGGCGATCACGGCGTTTGCACCCAAGCGCTCAGCCTGTTCCACCATTTCGCGCATGGCGGTGTCTTTGGCTTCGCGGAGCGATCGCTCGTAGGCGGCCGATCGCCCACCCACAATGTCGCGGATGCCTGCAAAAAAGTCCTTGAAAATATTTGCGCCCAAAATCGCCTCGCCGCTGACGATGCCGAGGTGATCGACAATCTGGAGGTCGCCAATCTGACTGGCAGTGGTGAGCAAGATGCCGGGTTTCGGAGCCATTGGGTTTCCTCCAGTTGCAGTTTGTGGAAATTACGCTCAGGATGCAGGGCGCACGCCGAGATAGAGTTCGCTGACGCGGGGATTGTTGAGCAGTTCGGGGCCGGGCCCTTCGATGCGATCGCGCCCAGTATCCAACACATAGCCCCGATGCGCCATTGCCAGGGCTTTGCGGGCATTTTGCTCCACCAGCATAATCGCCATGCCCATTTGGTTGATCTGCCGGATGCGCTCAAACACGTCGTTTACCAAAATCGGCGACAGGGCTGCCGACGGCTCATCCAGAATCAGCAATTCTGGATCGAGCATCAGCGCCCGCCCCATTGCCAGCATTTGTCGCTCTCCACCCGACAGCGTTCCCGCCCGCTGCCGCCGCCGCTCCGACAGCCTGGGGAATGCGTCAAAAATTTTTTGCTTTAGGCTCTGCACGGAGCCGGAGCGCGTGAAAGCGCCCATCTCCAGGTTTTCTTCGATTGTCAGTGACGGAAACACATTAGCGATTTGCGGCACGTAGCACATCCCACGCCGCACAATCTGATCCGATTTCAGCCCGGTGATGTCTTCGTTGCGAAACTGAATCCGACCGCTGTGGGGCGTGAGCAGCCCAAAAATCGTCTTCGCCAGGGTTGATTTGCCTGCACCGTTGGGCCCTACCACCACCACAATTTCGCCAGGATACACACGAAAATTTATGCCCTGGAGAATATCGAGATCCTGGATGTAGCCTGCATAGACCGATTCGACGGTGAGCAAGGGAGCCGTGGGCATGGGGAATTGGGACCTAGGGATTTGGGGTCAGGCTAGGGCGTTTCTTGGAGGTCAGGACGTTCTTCAGGAATGATAGCGCCTTCAACCGGACACACTTGCAAACAGATACCACAATCGATGCAGGTGCTGAAATCAATCCAGTACCACTCGGTTCCCTTGTTGTTTTTGCCGGGGCCGGGGTTGATGCAGGCAACGGGGCAGGCATCTACACAGTCGGCAACGCCTTCACAGACGTGGGTCACAATGGTATGCGGCACAGTGTTCTCCTCTCAGACAGATCGCAGGCAGATAGCAGGCAGTAGGATTGAGGTCAGCCTATAGGGCTGTCTCAGTCCCTCACCAGGATTATGATCTCGCTTGGGCTTAGCCAAGGAATCCATCCAAGGTCATGAAAGCTAGATTTGGCAAGGCTTTACAGGACTATTCTACAGGTTATTTCTCAGGTTGTTTTTCAGGTTGTTTTTCAGGGCGATCGCCCCAATAGCGGCTCAACCTCTGGCGTGCCGTCGGCGGCGATCCAGGCGATTTGCCCAATGCGGCGATCGCGGGCGTATTGACGAGTCGCTTCTTCGCTGTCGCGCGGCATCAGGTCTACCTCTACGCGCACCAGATGAGCCGAGTCGCGAATCGTCTGGGCGTAGGCAAAGGCAGCGGCGATCGCCTCTGGGGCTTTGGGAACGACGAGCCAATCGCTGGGTGGCGTTTGGGCAGGCAGTTGTCCGGTGGGCAATAGGACTTGATGCAGGTCTTCAATGTTGAAGGTGAAGCCGATGCCGGGACAGGTTTGCTGCTGGGGATGATAGAGCGACAAGAGCTGGTCATAGCGGCCGCCCTGCCCCAGCACGCGCTGTCCGCTATCGCCGCTGCTGACAACCTCAAACACAATGCCCGTGTAATAGTCAAAGGTTTGCACCAGACTGAGATCCAGCACCAGATTGGGGGGCGAGCGGTGTTCGCGGCTGAAGCTGTCGTGCAGCAGTTCCAGCAAGGACTTGAGCGCGTTCACGGTATTCCGCTGCTGGTCATCCAGATCCAGCGCCGACACGCGCTGAATCACGTCCGCAGGCCGACCCCGCAAATCCAGCAGCAGCAGCGCCCGCTCGCGTAGTTCTGGGCTGAGGGGGAGGGCTTCAAGCTGGAGTCGATCGAGATAGGCGATCGCCCGTCGCACCGATTCTCGCACCGAGGCTGGAAACACCGAAAGGAGCGATCGCGTCAGCCCCGCCTCGCCCAGAATCAGGTGCCAGTCTGTTAGCCCCAGGTTGCCAATGCAGTCACTCAGCAGCAGCAGCACCTCGGCATCCGCTGCGCTCCCGTCTGCCCCCAGCAGTTCTACACCTGCCTGATAAAACTCGTGCTGGCTGCCCATGCCGCTGCGGGGCGATCGCCGAAAGACATTAGCGTTGTAATACAACCGCTGCGGATAGGTCATTCCGGCTAGGCGTGTGGCCGCTGCGCGGGCAATTGAGGCCGTTAACTCTGGGCGCAGTCCCAGTTCTTCCTCGTCGCGATCCTGCACCAAAATCACGGTCGAGCGCTGCACCGCGCCGCCTGCCATCAGCGTGTCAATTCGTTCCAGGGTCGAGGTAATGATGCGATGATAGCCCCAGCGGTGAAACACCTGCTGCACCCGATCCTCAATCCAGCGCTTTTGAGCCACGTCCAGCGGAAACAAATCCCTGGCTCCTGTGGGGGGTTGGTACACCATTGATGAGTTTGTAATGAGTGGGTGATAGGCGGGACAGTTGGGTTCAGATTCCGTTTGCCGCCTATTTCTTCTTACCACCAAACAGGCCAAACAACCCGCCGCCCGACTCGGGCTTGCCTTTGGGGGCTGGTTTGCCCTTAGGCGCAGGCTTGCCCGGTGTCGGCTTTGCGGCTTTAGGGTCAGCTTTTGCAGCCTGGGCACTTGCAGCGGCAAACGCAGGGTCAACTCGGCGCAACCCTTCCTCCGCTGCGGCATCTTTTGGATTCAGCTCCAGCGCCTTGCGGAAATGAATCTTGGCCATCGTGGGCTGGTTTGCCCGCAGATACACTGCCCCCAGTCGGCTGTGGATGCTGCCGTTCTTTGGCGCAATCTGGAGCGCATCCCGCAACTCTTTGACCGCGCTGGGATAGTCTTGCTTGGTTTCAAACTCCTCTGCCCGTCGCAAATAGGAGGCCAACACCGATTCTCGGCTGGGCGGCGCTTTGGCGGAGGGCGGTGGCGTGGGGGTCGGACGAGTGCCCGTGGTAGGGGTAGCGCTGGCTGCGGGAGTGCTGGTTGCCGCAGATTTTGCTGGACTGGTGGCGGCTGGCGTAGGAAACTCGCCCTTGCCTGCCTTCCGCATCAGGTACACCAGATTTAGCTCGCTAATCTGTCCAGTAATTTCTTCAGTTTTATCCAGATGGGTGTATTGCTCGTCTGCCAGCCGCTTTACCGCCTGCCGGTAGGCACTATCCAACTCGCCGTAGGTGCTGGCCAGGCTGCGGGCTGCGTCACTTTGCAGCAAGATCGTTTCCTGCTGATTTAGCGCCTGCTGCCCCTTCAGTTTCAGCACTACCAGATGTTCGTTGAACTTCTTTTCTTTGGACAGTTCCTCATAGGCCGGATTCACCAGCTTGGACAAGAACTCTGATGCTCGCTTGCGATCGCCCTCTGACTCTCGGCCTGAGCTGTCTGGGTGGAGGCGCTGCGCCAGCCGCAGATACTTTTTGCGAATGTCCTTAGGGTCAGCATCCACAGGCACGCCCAGCACCGCGTGATAATCTGAGCAACCCAAGCCAAATAAGCCCGATTCGAGATTAAACGACATCAGCGCTTCTCAACTCATTCCCTAGCCAAAGTTCCCTCTAGTGTAGCCGGATTGCTCTGCGCGTGGGTCATGGTTTACCAGATGTTTGCAGGGAAATGTCTAAGCCCGCCAGGTGGCTGGGTCAAATTCGGGCAGGGGCTGGATGGCTTGTAGTGCCTGACTGAGGGCGGTGTGAATCCGTCCGTTGGTCGCTAGAATGCGCCCGGTGGCAAAGTCAAAGGGGCCGCTGTCATAGGCCGTCACCTGACCGCCTGCTTCTTCTACTAGCACGATGCCCGCTGCCAAGTCCCACGGACTTAGCCCCCGCTCCCAGTAGCCATCTAGCCGTCCGCAGGCGACGTAGGCCAGATCGACCGAGGCGGAGCCGCCCCGGCGCACTCCTTGAGTCAGGTGGGTCAGTTGGCAAAACTCGGCATAGTTCGTATCGATCGTCTCGCGGCGATCGTAGGCAAAGCCCGTGACGAGGAGGCTTTTTGACAATTCTGCCGTGTGGGAAACGCGAATTGGCTGGCGATCGCGCGTCGCGCCCAATCCCCTTGCCGCCCGAAACAGCTCATTGAAAAAGGGGCAATACACCACGCCGACCTGTGGCTGCCCCTCGATCAGCAGCCCAATCGACACAGAATACATCGGGTATTGATGGGCATAGTTCGTCGTGCCATCCAGCGGGTCGATCGCCCAGAGAAACTCGCTTTTGCTCAGGCCGACGTTTCCCGACTCTTCCGCCAAAATGCCGTGATTCGGAAAATGCCGCGTCAAAATCTCCAGCACCACCGCCTCCGAAGCCTTGTCTGCCTCGGTCAACAAGTCGCCGGGTCGCCCCTTTTCCTGCACCGAATCCAGCTTGCCCCAATAGCTCTGGAGGACGGCTCCGGCTGCAAGGGCAGCTTCAGTGGCAATGTCGAGGAAGATTTGGAGATTGGGCATGGTGGTTTTAGAGGGATGGGGCGTTGAGGTGTTGAGAGGTCTTTCTCTCTTAGTCTTCTTCTAGAGGCAACGCGCGGCGGACGCGACCTTTGCCAAAGTAGCGGCCGAACTGGAGTTCGTAGACCTCGTCTTCGTCCTGGGTTTCCACTTCTAGATCCGTAAGGGGATAGCTGACGCAGAGGAGCGCGTAACCCTGGGCGCGGAGTTCGGGCGACAGGCCCATTGCTTCGGGCTGGTAGATATCGCCCGATCGCACGCGGACGGCGCAGGTGGTGCAGGCTCCGTTGCGGCAGGCAAAGGGCAGACGCACGCCTTGCTGTTCGGCGGTGTGTAGGATGTAGCGATCTTCGGGCACTTCGACGGTGTGCTGGGTGCCAGTCTGGCGATCGCAGATGTGAACCGTATGGGAACGAGGCATATTGGGGTTATGGAAGTAGGACGCGACTGCCTTGGAGATCATACGGCGATCGCCCCCTCCTTGCCAAAGATTCGGGTAGGGATTGGGTCGCAGAAATCAGACCGTTGGGCGGGTTAGGATCATGTTTCGGGATTAACTGGTGCTAAGGTCTGGTAATATAGAAATTCTGTGGATGAACTCTCCATTCATCACTGGTGGCTGTTGGGCTGAAAATATGCTGAGACTTGGCTGCAAGTAAGCCGAATCAGCAAGCGTATGGAGAGATGGCCGAGTGGTTGAAGGCGCAGCACTGGAAATGCTGTTTAGGGGTAACTCTAACGAGGGTTCGAATCCCTCTCTCTCCGTTCTCTGTAGTTGAATCGTAGTTGAATCCGATTGATCGGGTTTAATCCTTGCTATTTAGACTTCCGGGTATCCGGGTTCCCACCGCTGAGCGCTACTTCGCAGCAGGGGCAGTTTTATTCTGCATTCGCATCCGCTCGAAGCTGAGTCCCAGCACGCCTAGCGTGACGACCACAATGCCAATCCACTGCACAGGCTGAAGCTGCGTGCGCTCGCTCGGCGTAATCAAATAGGCCAGCAGGGCAGTCAGCACTGGGCCGCTGGCAGAAATAATCGAGGCGCGGGCAGCCCCCAGCAGGCGCACACCCAGGTTGTTGAGCAGATAACCCAGCAGCGTCAGCGTGCCCAGTACCAGCCCGCCCAGCAGTAGCCCCAGCAGGTGATCCGGCGGCTCCTCCACGCCCAGTAGCAGCAGCATAATATTCGCCAGCACAAAGATCGTGAAGAACTGCACCACGCTAACGGGCACTGGATGCAGCTTTTTGCCAAAGCTGACCTGCATTGTAATCAGGTACAGCGCAAAGAAGATGCCCGACAGAATGGCGAAGAAAATGCCGTTGGTGGACACGTTGGTAGCCTGCATTAACCTAGGCAGCGCCGTCAGCACCACTCCCGACAAAATTGCGAACAGCACCACCCATCGCAGCGGCGTGGGGCGATCGCGGAATAGCAGCCACGCCAGCGGCACTAGGATCAGCGGATACATGAACAAAATCGTCACGGCGACCCCCGGCCCCGTCGCGGCGATCGCAATGTAGATAAACACCTGCGAGAGAAATAGACAGGCTCCGCTGCCCACAACGTAGCCTTGCAGAGCGCGATCGCGGCTCAGGGCAAAGCTGCGAATATCGCGCCAGGCGTTGGGATAGAGCCAGCGGGCGATCGCCACCATCACAGGCACCACCACCACCATCCGCAGCCACAGCACCAGCAGCGAGTCATTAAAGCTATCCAGCGTGATCGAGCGCGGCAGGCTAAATAGCCCAAAAATGCTGGTTTGTCCGCCGATGATGCCCACCACCACGTTGTGCAGCGACAGGGCAAGCGTGGAAAGCAAAATCAGCACCAGTCCCACCTGCGGCTGAGCTAGATGAGGCAAGCCGCCTGCGAGAGAACCCAACTTGGGTGATTCGCGTAGCGATCCCTTCGAGAATCGCCCAGCAGTTCGTCCAGAAAGTCGGCGGGGCGCTCTGCCCTGTTGCCACACCCAGTAGGCCAGCCCCGCCGCCAGCGTCAACAGCAGCAGCGGCATAGTTCCCACCGACAGGCCCGTACCGCCGCCCAGCAGCGCCGCAATCAGCTTGCCCAGCATGGCCACACCCGCCAGAATCAGCAGCCCCGCCAGCACGATGCCCGCTAGCGTCGAGACGCTAAAGGGATTTGACGAAACGGTAACCGTTGGCGTGGGCCGGGGAGTCGGCGCAATCGGGGGAGAACCGCTATCAAGCGATGCAGGATCAGGCGATACATTCGGCGGCGCTGGCGGCTCGGACGCTCGCCCAGCATAACCATTCGGAGCAGCCTCGCCACCCGTCGTCGTCAATCCGCCGGGGGATGGAGCAGATGGATTGAACAGGCTCGGTTCTGGCAAGCCTGGGCGGGCGGGCGATGAAACGGGTTCCGACGTTAGCGTGGAAGACGTTTGCGTCGTGGAATAGGCGGCAGGCTGGCTCGGCGAAACGGTTCCCACGGCTTGAAGCTGCTGATTCAGACGGCTGACCAGGGCCTCAAGCAGCGCCTCGCCTTGCTGCTCTAGGGTTTGCATCCGGTCGATTTGCTGCGACAGCCCGCTGTGATAGACATTTAGGTCGCTTTGCAGCGAAGCTAGCGTTTGGCTCAGCGTCGCATCGAGCAAGGACAAGGCCTGCTGCGAGTTGGCAGATTGGGCAGCAGGCGGCAGGTTGGGCGCGACCGCCTCGCCCGGAAGCTGGCTAAGGCGCTGCGCCAGCAGGTTATAGAGATAGCCCGCCATTGTTTGGGCAAGCTGCTTGGCCCAGAGTTTTTGCTGGGCGATTTGCTGCTGGGTTAGGAAAATCTGATGCTGGCTTTGCAGGGCTTGCTGCTGACTTTGCAGCTTTTCAATTTCGTTTTGCAGGCGCGATCGCTCTGCCTGGAGCCGCGAAATATCCTGACTCAGACTGGACACCACATCTTGCTGAAGCGATCGCAAATCCTGCGTCACGTCCTGCAAAATCTGTTCCACCCCTTTGGAAGGAGGCGTTCCATTTCCAGGGTTGGTCTCGGTGTTCGACATTTCGCTGCCCTGATCAGGCTGATGTTCCAATTCCCCCATCGGTTTGCGACCCCAGGCTTGGTAAGATGGCGGCTACGATGCACTACCCTGCTCTCAGAGGTTAGCCCAAATTTTACGAAAGTGCTGTAAAAAGGGCGATCGCTCTGGAGAAATGCGTATGAATTCGGCCTGATTGAGTGTACCCGCAGCAGAGCGATCGCGCACCAAAATCTGAGAAAATCATCCCCTGACCCCAAATTTCCAATCCCCCATGCAGCCCAAGATCATCGTCCTCGACGACGACCCCACCGGGTCGCAAACGGTTCACTCCTGCCTGCTGCTGACGCGATGGGACGTAGACACGCTGCGGCTGGGGCTGGCAGATGAGTCGCCCATTTTCTTTGTGCTAACCAACACTCGCGCCCTGACACCGACCCAAGCCGATGCGGTGACGCGGGAGGTGTGTCGCAATCTGAAGCAGGCGATCGCCCTAGAGGGCCTTCAGGATTTTCTCATCGTCAGCCGCTCAGACTCGACGCTGCGCGGGCATTACCCCGTAGAAACCGATGCGATCGCCGAAGAATTAGGGCCCTTTGACGCACACTTCCTCACGCCCGCTTTTTTCGAGGGGGGCCGCTTTACCCGCGACAGCGTTCACTATCTGATGATCAACGGCGTGCCCACACCCGTTCATGAAACAGAATTCGCCCGCGATTCGGTATTTGCCTATCGCCACAGCTATTTGCCCGACTACGTTGCAGAAAAGACCCAGGGGCGGATTGCCGCCAATCAGGTCGAGCGGTTTCTGTTGGCGGATGTGCGGATGGGCGTGGTAGACAGGCTGCGGGCGCTCAGTGGAAACACCTGCGGCGTGGTAGATGCCGAAACTCAGGACGATCTAAACCGCTTTGCGGCAGATGTGCGGGTGGCAGTATCTCAGGGCAAACGCTTCCTGTTTCGCAGTGCGGCCAGTTTGCTGACGGCGCTGGCCAATCTGCCGCCCCAGCCCGTTGCCCCGGCAGACATGGCAACCTACGTGCGCGACGGCAAACCTGGCGCAGTCATCGTTGGCTCCCATGTGAAAAAAACGACAGAGCAGCTTGAGGTGTTGCTGCAAGCGCCGGGAGTTGTGCCCGTCGAGGTGGATATCGCCAAGTTATTGCCCGATTCCCCGATGTCCCGCGACGCGCTGCTGACCGACCTGCTGCACCAGGTTCACGCGGCCCACGCAGCAGGACAGACCCCCGCTGTGTTCACCAGTCGCCAAGAGTTGACCTTCGCCGACGCGCAGACCCGGCTAGACTTTGGGATGGCCGTATCGCGGCTGCTGATGGACATTGTGCGGGGGTTGCCCGCCGACGTGGGCTTCTTGATCAGCAAGGGCGGCATCACCTCCAACGACACGCTGAGCGATGGACTGGCGCTCACCAGCGCCCGCCTGCTGGGGCAGATTCTCCCCGGTGTGTCTGTCGTTCGCACCCCGCCCGACCATCCCCAGTTCCCTAACCTACCTGTGGTGCTGTTTCCTGGCAACGTGGGCGATCGCACGTCTGTCGCCGAAGCCTATCAGCGGCTATCTCAACGTTCCTGAGCTTGACAAGCCATCCAGAACCGCAAATCCAAAATCGAGAATGGAATCTCCCAAAATTCTCATTGGCGTGGGTGGCGGCATTGCCGCCTACAAGGTGTGCGAGGTGGTGTCCACGCTGGCAAAATCTGGCGCAGCGGTGCGCGTGGTGCTGACGGACGGCGCACAGCAGTTTGTGACACCGCTCACCTTTGCCACGCTGGCCCGCCACGCCGCCTACACCGATGCCGACTTTTGGCAGCCCAGCCACGGGCGACCCCTGCATATCGAACTAGGCGAATGGGCCAATGTGATGCTGATTGCGCCGCTGACGGCCAACACGCTGGGCAAGCTGGCCCACGGGCTGGCGGACAATTTGCTCACCAATACGGTGCTGGCCTCGACTTGTCCCGTGCTGCTAGCTCCGGCGATGAACACGGATATGTGGGAGCAGCCGTCTGTGCAGCGCAACTGGCGATTGGTGCAGGACGATCCGCGATTTCACACGGCGGGACCAGGGGCGGGACGACTGGCGTGCGATCGCCTGGGGGCAGGGCGCATGGCGGAACCCCCCGATCTGGTCGCTCAGTTGGAATCGCTGCAACACACTAGGGGACAGCGCGACCTAGCAGGCAAGCAGGTGCTAATCAACACAGGCGGCACGCGGGAATTTCTCGATCCAGTACGGTTTATTGGCAACCCCTCGACGGGGAAAATGGGGCTGGCGCTGGCCCAGGCGGCTCAGCATCGGGGCGCAACGGTGACGCTGGTTCATGGGCCAATGAGTGCAGAACTGCTGCAAAGAGACGCGGGCGATCGCCGCATTGCCGTCACCAGCGCCGCCGAAATGCACCAGGTCATGCTGCACGAACTGCCCACCGCCGACTGGATTCTGCTGTCTGCCGCCGTTGCCGATGTGCAGCCCGCCACGACCTATCTCCACAAGCTGCCCAAGGCCGACCTGCCCACTGCCCTGCCCTTGGTTCCTGCGCCCGACATCGCTGCCGACTTGGGCCAGCGCAAACAGCCCCATCAGCGGCTCATTGGGTTCGCTGCTCAAACCGGGGACATCGTGACCCCAGCCCTAGAGAAACTGGAGCGCAAGCGGCTAGACGCGATCGCCGCCAACCCCATCGATCTGCCAGATAGCGGCTTTGGCAGCGACCAAAATCAGGCCGTGTTTCTGGATAAAACGGGCAGAAAAAGGGCGATCGCGCCATGCAGCAAGCTCCAGATGGCGCATCGGCTCTACGACTTTGTGCAAAGCATAGAGTAACCCAATGATGGCTCGACGAAACGGCAGACAAGAAACGCCAACTCGCCCATCCCGTCCAGCGCTATCGCCTCATTCCAGCCCCATAACAGTTCCACAACAGTCTCATAAATGAGACATAAATGAGAAACGAGTGGCAGCAGTATGAAATCTGAGAAGTGACCGCTTACCCGCCTCTTGGCTTTTGCAACCCGTCTAGAAATAAATGACAGCTTAGAAAATGACAGCTTAGAAATGACAGCCCATTCGCGTTAACGCTGAAACTTTGGTCAACTTGTCTGTCGCAAGCCCTTCTAGCTCGTGCAGTTCCAGCCAACCCTCTTGAACCAACTGGGCAAACACAAAAATCAACACTGAATACCGATAGTCATACTTCCCTTCCAGGGCGTGTCGCCGCGCACTGAGGAAGTCATGAAGCGTCCACAGGTCATCCACTTCGCCGACCCCGTGGGCCCGCTCCCGCACTTCCTTCACCAACGCTTGAATTTCACGCTCATAGGCTCGCTCGAAGGCTGCCCGCGCTATCTCTTTCTCCGCCTTAGACCATTGGATATCAGTCGCTTGCATCTTAAAAGCCAAACCCCCCGCAGCAGCCAAAACCTATGCAGAAATTCTTAACGCAACACATATCATAATGTAAACCTATGATACGTATAATCTCATAATTCTCAGAATCTGGGGAGGCAGTTTGCCAAAATTTCACCCATTAGGTAAAGGTCAGCGTTTTTCTCTGAAGCTTGGCAACTGATACCACGGAACCCTGGGAAACCGATGATGAAGTGGGTGATACTGCCCAAAGTGATAGCAGGTGAAAAACGACCAGAGCCACGGTCTCCACTGAGTTTGTGAAGGATTGAGCGTGCGATCGCCCGCCCGCAACGACTCCGGCACTTGATGCCCCGATTCGCCACGATGGGGAAGATAGGTGCCAAACACAAACAGTTGCACCGAACTCAGCACAAACGGCAGCAGCACGAACAGAACGACCCGGCTCCAAGCCATCGGAACCACCTGGCTCATCCCCCACAGCAGCAGTCCCCAGCCGCCCAGCAGTCCCAAAACCGACGAAACCGCGATATATTCCCGAATAAATTTCAAATACCAGCAGAACGGATGGGTGTGCGTGCTGTCATGAAAGTCAGGATCGCGTGTTTGTTCAGGATAGCGATGATGCTGATGATGATTCGCACAGCAGGTTGAGTAGGCAATAGCGGCGTATAACCAAACGGCGATCGCCCCTATCCAGTGATTGATGCGTCGGTGATTGGGCAGCAGATTCTGATGCATGGCATCGTGGCCAATTACAAACAGACCCGTATGCAAAAACGTGCGAAGTAGAACTGCGAAAACAACGCCGGGAACCGAAAGACTGGCAGAATCTACCAATAGAAACAACAGTAAACTGACAACCCAGCCTGTTAAAATAACAGCCGCAAGAAATATCCCAGCCACAGTGCGCTATCTATCCTAAAAAATCACTCATACTGAAAAGCGCCCTCTACATAAAGAGAGCGCATTATAAAGAGAGCGCATTAAAAAGCGCGGATTTAGAGCCGTTTGCAGAATCGATTTGAAAATGAACTTGCAAGTCAGTGGATAGACATCAATAAACTTTGTAGGATGCTGTCAGGCATCGCTGCAACATATCGCCTCGAAAGACTCTGATGCATTACGCTGGCGCTAACACATCCACCCGATAATGATATTTACCCACTCAGCGCAAACCAACTCTGTTCAATGAACCCGTCTCCCATAGAAGGACTCATCGAGCGAGATTGAGCAACTCTTTGGGAGAAGCCAAGAGGTCGATTGCCACAAAGAAAATCTTGTTTTCAGGATTCAGCAGAAAGCGCCAAGCAATATTCATACCGACGCTCGCCCCGAACCAAGGCGTTTGCACTTTACCTGTCACTTTGACCTGGGTATAGCCGTCTTCGGCGGGTTCAGAAATGCCCCGCTCTGGCATCAGTACCAAGTTTTGGCATTCTTCTCGAAAGAACCGCAGAATTGCATCTCGGCCTACAATCGGACGCTGGAACGGCGGTTGCAACGCACCATCGGGCGTAAACAGCGCAATCAGCGAACCAAAGTCGTTCGCATTCAGATTGTCCATGTACGCAAGAATCGTGGGATTGTCAACGCCTTCAATGCTGACTTTTGTGCGTTGAGAAGCCTCTTTGGGCGCTTCTAGGGGTTCCGCAACTCGCTCATACTCTCCTAATTTATTAGGATCAAATCCCATGTCTACGACTGCATTTCGGAGGATGGTGATTTGTTGTCCAGAGTCAAGTTTACGCAGCGTTTGCAGCACCGCTGACGCATTGGCCGATAGCTCATAATTGGGCGGGATAGGGGCAACGATGCCCTGCTCCATCCACTCGCCCAATTGATACCAAAATCCTAGCTTGATGTTGGGCGACCAGGATGCATAGGTACGACAGATTGGGGTATCTGCATGATTTGCCAGATCAAACATGACCTGCGTTTGTTCTGGGAAGCTCATCTGACGAATTTCGTTCAGCGTGGGTTCTGCGAACTGCATCCGTGCTGCGCCAGGAGCGGCCACAGTAACAGTTTTTCCCATTTCTAAGTAGGCAAACCAAATCCAAGCGAGCTGATCTTCAGGGCTGAGCTGATTAAATCGGGCAATCGTTGCCGGGACGACATCAGCAGCCAATGTATTTGATGAGAAGATTCCACGAGCGGAATCAATTGTGAATGGCATATTCAGTCCACCTTCATACTTGATTAAAAATCTCCGAAGGATACAGAATCTGAAGCCTTCAAAGAGGACAGGCAGCGTATAAGAACGACACTCGATTTAAGTTCAAGTTCGCTTATTTTGCCCATCAGCACATTTGATGTGACTTTTTGACTTGGGTGAGGTGCTGAATCTAAAGACTCGACACCTATCACATCTACCTCTAAGCCTACAGAAACATGGGGACAAAATGCAAACCACAAAGAGATCCTAGAGGGTTTTGATAAACTCTAGGATTTCCATACTATTTCCTCAAGGTTAAGTGATTTTTATTTGTCAATTGGGGAAAGACTTTGTATCCAGCTTTCTTGACTTTTGGAGCGTTCTGAACAGGGTCTTTGAAAACAGTTTTAAGGAGGTTTTTAAGCAAAAAAACTAGGCAATTTTGAGGCGATCGCCCCGTCCAAATTCCTGAAGCTGGTGCATGTGGTGGCAGAGGTGCCAGCAGTACGCTTCGGGCAGGCGACAAGTCACGGCTCCGCGCAGCACCACATTGAAGTACCAGTCGTTGGGGGCTTTTTCTTCGGGCAGCTTGTGCAGTGCGGTGTAGGTGCGGACGTTGTCGTAGGTGCGCCCGTTGGCCTGCACAGTGATGATTTCGTGGCGATAGCTGACCTCGCGAGCATCGAGGCGATCGCTCAACCGCAGCGGCAGCCGATATAGCACGCCTTCGACCGACGACTGCTCATCAGGTACCACATCCAGCACGCCACAGTCGCGAAATTTGGAATAGCAGAAAAAGCCCAGCCGATAGCCCCGCAGCGTGGCATGACCAATGACGTAGGCGTGCGTCGGCTCACCGAGCGATCGCTTCAAGTCCACCGGACACATACAAGAGCCGTAGGCAAAGTATAGAAATGAGGGTTCAACGGACTCAGGAGCAAGATGAAGTGGGCGATCGGCAAGGTTCATAGCACTCTTGAACGGAAATGCAGTCTCTACTGTCCGGCAGCCCCTTTATTAAGGGAACTTCAGGGGGATTGATTCGGCGGCAAGGCGCTCAAAGCGTCCTCACTTTAGCTCTCTAACTTTCGTTAAAGTGAGAGCTTACTAAATCGCCGCGCAGTTTGCAGAAACCTGGTTGACATTTTCCCTCCCAATTCTCCAGAATACCGGGAAGCCTGCCAAATTGTCCATAAACTCGACCGAAAAACCGTAGTTTAAATCCCGCTCAAACCTGAGCAATCCTGGCGAAGTGTTCTAGTGAAGTGTTCTAGTGAAGTGTTCCAGTGAGGAAATAATACCGACTGAAAGATTTGCTTGCGTAATCTGCCAACTTACAGTATGTTCGTCTCTCACAACTAAAAATTTCCATTTCTCAAGCGTTCCCTGAAGATGTTAGCGCACCTCAGGGAACTGACCCCCAAACTGGAAGCGCAGTCTGGTGGGCTAGATAGGCGGTGTATCACTCCGCTAGCCACCTCAGCTTTGCGTTGCCATTTTTTTAAGGCAAAACGGGCTGGGGTGGCTTTGATGCTGGGAATTAGCGGTTTTTCCGTACTGCTCAATTACCTACTTCCAAGGGAGGCTTACGCTGCCATGACTTTTTCGCACGAACCAGCTTCGCAATCTTCGGATTCTCCAGCGCCCAATTCCCCAGCGCCCCGACTGCCTCGCCTTTCAACACCGCTTTATCTCGACCGCTTTGCCAACGACGACCCAGACATTTTGACGCTGATTGTGATTGGCGGGCGATCGCACGTCCAGTTCCACATTCTGCGACTCCACACCCTCGACGTGGTAGAGGCGGTAGCCTGGAGTAAACTGATGCCGCTGCCCGGTTGCCCCAGCAAGGTGATGAGTTTGGTGAATCGAGCAATGGTGTGACGAGGGACAGAGGTTGCGCGGCGTTGCCAAGTAACAAGTCATGCAGGATGCCTGGTTTCGCTGAGTTGAGCCGTTGGGCGATCGCCCTGATGCCCATGCAGCCTGACCCAAAAAGCTGGGCATTCTATGGAAGGAAGAGTGTTCTATATTGACTGATTGACTATGACTGATTGCAACCAAGGAAGCTTGCAGATGAAAGAACAAAACCCAGCGGCCGCGTTGCTCTCAGCGATCCACTTTGCGGCAAATAAACACCGCGATCAGCGCCGCAAAGATGTGGACGCTTCGCCCTACATCAACCACCCGATCGAAGTGGCAGAAATTTTGGCGCGGGTTGGCGGCGTGAGCGACGTGATTACCCTGCAAGCAGCAATCCTGCACGACACGCTGGAAGATACCGAAACCACGCCAGCAGAACTGGACGCAGCCTTTGGCGTAGAAGTGCGGCAGGTTGTGGAAGAAGTGACCGATGACCGACAACTGCCCAAGCCGGAACGCAAACAGCGCCAGATTGAACACGCGCCGCACCTTTCCGAGCGGGCCAAGCAGGTCAAGATTGCCGACAAAATCTCCAACGTCCGCTCTGTCACCGAAACACCGCCAACCCATTGGACACCGGAACGACGACTGGAATATCTAGACTGGACAGAAAAAATCATTAACGGGCTGCGAGGCGATAACCCAACGCTAGAAGCGTATTACGATCAGCTTTTGTCCGCTGGACGAGCTAAGATAAAGTCCTAGGGCGTGTCATCAATTAAGCCAAATAAGGGCAGCCGCCATGTAAATTGCACTCAGAAACGTCTCGGCTAACTTGTCATAGCGGTCGCAATCGCTCGATACTGCTTGAGTTTGGCAAAGAAGTTCTCAATCAGATGCCGCGCTTTGTATAGCTCCTTGTCGTAATCACGCGGTGTCTTGCGGTTTCGCTTGGGCGGAATCACAGCGTCTTCCCTGTTGTTGGAGTCGCTCAATCACCCGTTGGTCTGCACCTTAGGACTGTATCAGCTTGAATATTCTCTAGCAGCACATCAGCCCCATCAAGGTCACAGGTCTGCCCGGTGTGAGGTGAAAGCCTGTCGGATTGCCCAGTGCATCGACAGTCGCATGAATCTTGGTGCTCAATCCCCCTTTACTACGACCAATGGCTTGGGCATTGGCATCCCCCCCTTTGCCCCAGCACTATGCTGATGAGCACGCACAATCGTGGTGTCGATCATGGCGTATTCGTTGTCTGCATCTTCAGACAGCACCTGAAACACCCGTTGCCATACGCCCGTCTTTGCCCAGCGCCGAAAGCGGTGTGAACCTTGCGAAAATGACCAAACCGCTCTGGCAAGTCTCGCCAGGGAATGCCGGCTCGATATCGATATAGCACTGCCTCGACAAACAGACCTTTGCTGTGACTCCCGCCCTCGTCCAGGGAGCAAACTTGGAGCCGTTCCCATTGGTCATCGCGCAGGGCGTAGCGTCGGGTTGTCATAATCGTCAGATAGCTGAATCACTGCTGATTACAGCTTATCTAATTGATGACACTCCCTAGATCACTAACTTACTCGCTGAGGGCGATCGCCCCTGTTTCCCTCAGCATGGACATCCCTGGGCGATTGCCCACTTAACCTAAAAGCTGACAGAATCGGAGCGCTGACGGCTAACCTCGACGTTTTGCAGCAGTTGTGCGGCGACAGACGCTCATGCCTCAAATCAAATAGCCAATCGCCCACTGCCAGAGCGCATAGCCCGTGCGGCTGAGGTGAATGCCGTCAGTGGTGAGGTCGCGACGCAAAATGCCCGAAGGCTCCTCGGCAAAGAAGCGCTGGAGATCGACATAGGCGACCTGTTGCTGGCGGGCGATCGCCTCCAAGTTTTGGTTTAGCGCAAAAATCCGCTCCGGTGGCAAGGCAGGCAGCCGCGTCGGCAAGATGGAATAAATCCAAATGCGAGCCTGGGGGTGCGTCTGGCGCAGGTCTTGCATGATCTGACTGAGGTTATTCAACACCTCGGCATTGGATGCGCCGCGCCGCAGGTCGTTGATGCCAACCATCACATGAATATCCGCTGGGCGCGTGTCTTGAAACAGCGACAGCCGACGCAGCACGCCCGCCGTGGTGTCGCCCGAAATGCCCTGATTCAGCCAGAAGCGATCGCGGCTGAGTTGCTCTACGGGAAACCACTGGCTAATGGAATCGCCCACCAGCACCGACAGTCGGTTGTTGCCCTGGCCGGCGGCCATCGCCCGCGCTTCGTAGCCCAGCAGAGTCACCCACTGTTCATAGGTTGGCTGTTCGGTCGCGTTGATCCACTGCTCTGCGAAGCTATCGGTAGCGATGCGGGTATACGTTTGCCCCTGCCGCAGTGCGGCCCACCGCTGCTGATACTGCTGGGCCCCGCTCTGGGGACGGATGCGGCGGGCGGGCGGAATATCTGTCAGCGTTGGCACGGGCGCTGGGGATGATGCAGCAGCAACCTGTACGGGCGATCGCCCTGCTGTGATGCTCCGAACGGCGCTGGCTTGGGATGGGCGAGCTTGAGATCCATCGCGCTGGGCAGCAGCGTTCTGAGCAGCAGCGGTTTGCAGCGTGTTGAAACTGTGCGCTGGGGTAGAAGGCTGTGCCGTAACAGGCTGTGCCGCAGCCGTTTGCGCCAAGGCTGTCCGCTGGAGCGATCGCCGCCTGCCCGTCCAGGCTCCCCCCGTTTCAGCAGTCCGCAGGTTTTCCGCCGAGGCCTGCTGCGAAGACTGGCTAAATTCTGGCTGCACGACCTGATCTGTCGCAGCCTGCACGGGAACAACAGCGGCTTTTGCGCCGGACACTCCTGCCGCATCGGCAGGCGGCGGCAGCACGGGCAGCAGATTTGCAGTGGGCAGCGATCCCGCATTTGCTCGACTCAGTAGCCCCGCCGCCAGCAACAGCAACTCACTCATGGCTCAATCATCCTGCACAGTACCTTTTTCTACTTGCAGGCGATCGCCCGCCCATCAGGAGAATTTAGCCAGAATCTAGCCACAAATTGGCTGCAAATCTGAAATTCAAGCCCGAAAAATCTCCCGCACCGAGTCTCCAGCACTGATTGCTAAAAGCCAGAGATCAGGGCTGATGTAGGCCTATGATTTGCGTTATACAGCATTTTCTTGCGGGGTGAGGCACATGCTGCCCTCACGAGGCAAGGGCTTATTGACCATCCGTGTGCCTCACTAGCTTCAAAAACGCTGTAGCTGATTTGCGTCATAGCACGTCGCGTCCCAGATAGGGTTGCAGCGCTTCGGGAACGGCAACGGTTCCATCCGGCTGCTGATAGTTTTCCAGAATGGCGGCCATGGTGCGCCCCACGGCAAGTCCAGAGCCGTTCAGCGTGTGGAGAAACTGGGTTCCCTTCTTACCGGCTTCTTTGAACCGGAGGCTAGCACGACGAGCCTGAAAATCGGTGCAGTTGGAGCAGCTTGAGATTTCCCGATATTTGCCCTGGCTGGGCAGCCACACTTCCAGGTCGTAGGTTTTTACCGAGGCAAAGCCGAGATCGCCTGTGCAGAGGGCAATCACACGATAGGGCAGCTTCAGCGCTTGCAGCACCCCCTCGGCCGCCTGGGTGAGGCTCTCCAGTTCGTCCATCGAGGTGTCTGGATGCACGAACTTGAACATTTCCACCTTGTTGAACTGGTGCAGGCGGATTAGACCCCGTGTATCTCGCCCATAGCTACCGGCCTCGCGCCGGAAGCAGGGCGTGTAGGCGCAGTGGTAGATCGGCAGGGCATCGGCTTCTAGGATTTCATCCCGGTAGAGGCTGGTGATGGGCACTTCGGCGGTGGGGGTGAGCCAGAGATCGTCGCGATCGCACTTAAAGCTTTCATCCGCAAACTTCGGCAACTGCCCCGATGCCGTCAGCGAGGCTGTGTTAATCAAAATCGGCGGCAACACCTCTACAAAGCCGGCCTGCGTGTGGCGATCGAGCATGAACTGGATCAGCGCCCGTTCTAGGGCCGCGCCTGCCCCCAGCAGTGTCACAAAACGGCTCTGGGCAATTTTCACCGATCGCTCAAAGTTCAAAATACCCAGCTTTTCGCCAATTTCATAGTGGGGCAGGATATTAGGATTGGTGGGAATGTATTCATCGCCCCAGCGGCGAATTTCCACGTTTTCGTCTTCGCTTTTGCCGACAGGCGTTTCGTCGCTGGGCAAGTTGGGAAACGTGAGCAAGAGCGCTTGCAGTTGTTCTTTGATCTCCTTCTCTTTCGGCTCCAGATCGCTCAGTTGCGCCTTAATCTGGTTGCCCTCTTCCTTTAGCGCCAGCACTTCGGCATCGTCGGGCTTGGCTCCCGATTTCATCTTTTGCCCCACCAGTTTGCCGATTTCGTTGCTGCGGGCCTGAAGCTGCGATCGCCCCACTTCTAGCTCACGCTGCTGCTGGTCTAGCGCCAAAATTGGCTTCAGGTCATACCCGCCGCCTCGCAGATCCAGCTTTGCCTGCACCTGCTCCGGATGCTCCCGAATTTGCTTGATATCCAGCACCGTTTTTCCCCGCCGTATTTTTACTTGCTGTGGCATTTCACAGGATACAAGGATTGTGGGAGCAGCGTCACGGGGGGACGGCATGTGGGGCGATCGCCCACACGCAAGAGCAACTCCAGCAAGTGCAGCAGCAAGCCGAAGCCAAACGCGAACGGGACGAAAAACTGGCAGAGCGCCTGCGATCGCTCGGCATTGACCCCAATGCTCCTTAGTCTTCAGTCTTCAATCTTCCATCTTCAATCTTCAGCATTATCCCTCCGGCGGCGTAAGTTGCCGAATTGCCCGTGCCAAGTCGTCTGGCGTGCCGACATCCAGATAGGAACCGTCGGGAAAGGCTTCTGCTTCCACTCGCAACCCCGCGTTGATTCCAGCCTGGATCACGTCGCCAATCGGCACTTCCTTATCTGGGATTTTGCCGCTGACGAACTCGTGCAGAAACTCGGTGAAGCGCGGCGACCAAACGGCGATCGCCCACATATAGGTCAAGTCCGTCTGCTGCGGTTTTTCAACAATTTGCTGCACATACCCGATTTCATCAAACTGCACCATGCCCGCTTTGCGAAAGTTTTTGGTCGGAAATAGCCCCAGCACCACATCCGCGCCCCCTCGCGCCAGTCGTTCTAGCAATGCGGCGTAGGCGTTTTCCGGCTGAAACAGGATGTCGGGAAACCCAATCGCCACGGTTGCCCCCTGCAAAAACGGGTAAGCCTGATCCAGCGTGTAGGGCACGCCGTAGGGCACCTGCACCGTCAGATAGCCCAGACGCATCTGCACCAGTGCGCCGTCGCCATAGTAGGCGGGAATATCCCACTTGCCTGGCCGCAAAATAAAAAAGGCTTTGGCAATCCCCGCCCGCTGCATTTTCTCCAGCAGATAGTGGCTGACGACTTTGGGAACAGTGCGCCCATCGGTACTTGTGCGAAAGCCCAAAGGGTAAAGCTCTTTACTCAGCGGCAGGGGCGAAAGCCGGGTCGCCTGTCCGCCAGCAGGCAGCAATCCGATGACATTGGACATAGGAATTCATCGAACTTATCACAGTACAGCAAGCCAGAGTACGGCAAGTCAGAAACAGGATGGACTGAGCGCAGAAACCTCCTGTGTAAGGATACTGAGCTTTTTGAGTGCTTTTTCCAGTCCGCAGAAATGTCATGAAACTTTTATGAGATTTTTATATTTCCTTTAAGTTTCTGGGAAAGCTAAAAGCAGCTTTTTGCCAAAATACCTGATTTGGCAAGCCTTTAACAGGTCTCGAAACCGGATGCGAAAACTGGGCGATCGCCCCTCATAGAGCGCTGAACCGGGTGTTTGATTCCGCATTTTCCGCAGCGATTTAGGAGCGAAATGGCACGATACACCGCCGATAGACATCCAGATTCGGTTTTTGCGACTTGCAGACCGAATTCAGTCCAGCGGTTGAACGCTGGAACCATTGGGTGATCCCATCGGGGGATGGCGAAACCTTTGTAAATTTGTGACCCTAAATGTAGTTACTTTTGTTGAGTTTCCATGAAGACGCAAGCAGGGTTCTCCATAGAATATGGGATTGGGGATGTTGCCAACCGGATTGTGGCAACGGGCAAAATCACCCGTGAAGACGAGCAAATGCTGCATCAGGTGATGATGTCGGATCTGTATCTGGGCATGGAAGATCTCCGTCATATCCGCATCATGCTGGATCGCCTGCAAATGGGCTTGCTCCGGGTCGCCGATTAGAAGCCGACTAGCGAGTAGAGGATACGCACAGCAGGTGATTTACAGGTGAGCTTGAGAGATGAGCTAGGAGATCACAAGCTTGATACTGGAGGGTCGGAGGTGAGTCACACTCCGACCCTCTTTCGATGAGGTTCCTGTGGGTCACGAGCGTAATTCTGAAACCGATCGTGTTTTGTAGCCTTGCTTTTGAGATGGCGATCGCCCCCTCCATGCAATCCCAAAGCAGTGCAGTCCCAAAACAGTGCAATCCCAAAGCAGTGCAATCCTAAAGCAGAAATCCCTCTCAGACCGGGTAAATTCATGTTTTGCCCTGATAACGACAGGATGTTAGCTCAAATGGGAGGGGTGGGCATTCTCAAGTAGCGTTCTTAAAGATTGCTTCAAACTTCGCCTCTCACCTGACCCAATCATCTAAATGTATGACCAACCTGCTGCATACGCTTTTCGGTTCGCAGGGCTATATTCCCCACGGGCACTGTTACCTGTGGCAACCCTGGCTGGTGTGGTTGCATGTTGTTTCCAATGCGGCGATCGCCTTGGCTTATTTCTCGATTCCCGCCTTGCTCCTTTACTTCATCGCCAAGCGCAGAGATGTTCCGTTTAACTGGATGTTTGTGTTGTTTGGAGCGTTCATCATCGCTTGCGGCATAGGACATCTGATGGATATCTGGACGATTTGGCATCCAAGCTACTGGCTGTCGGGTGTGGTCAAAGCGTTCACGGCTATCATTTCGATTTATACGGCGATAGAGCTAGTGCCGCTGATTCCTCAGGCGCTGGCGCTGCCCAGTCCGGCCAAGCTAGAAGCGGCGAATCGAGAGCTAGAACGGGCGCTGCGAGAACTTCAGAGTACCCAGTCTCGCCTCATCCAGGCGGAAAAGCTTTCAAATCTGGGGCAGCTTGTGTCGGGCATTGCTCACGAAATCAATAATCCCGTTAATTTTATCTACGGCAACATCAATCACGTCAGCAGCTATACGCAGGAATTGCTCAATTTGCTGGCGCTGTATCGAGAAACGGTTCCCCAGCCTGCGCCTGCTGTGGCAGAGGTCTTAGCCGACAGCGATCTAGAGTTTATTGAGAGTGATTTGCCCAAGACTCTTTCCTCCATGCAGATTGGCGCAGACCGGATTCGTCAGATTGTGCTGTCGCTGCGGAACTTTTCTCGCGTAGACGAAGCGGAAATGAAGCCCGTGAATATTCACGACGGCATCGACAGCACGCTGATGATTTTGCAGCATCGCCTCAAGCCAAAGGGCGATCGCCCCTGCATTCAGGTGGTGCGAGAGTATGGCGATCTGCCCAAAGTGGAATGCTATGCAGGACAGCTTAATCAAGTGTTTATGAACATCTTGAGCAACGCAATCGACGCGCTAGAAGAAGCCTGTGAGACGTATAAAGCCAATCAATCAAGCACGCTAGAGCGAACGCTTCAAGATAAAGCACCTGTCATCAAGATCTGCACACGCCTGATTGAACCGGACAATGCCGCGAAGCAGGCTGAAATCTGCGTTGCGGACAATGGCCCCGGCATTCCCAAAGCAGTGCAAGCCCAAATTTATGAGGCGTTTTATACCACCAAGCCGCTCGGTAAAGGAACCGGATTGGGGTTAGCCATTAGCCATCAAATCGTCACAGAAAAACATCGTGGGCAACTAATTTGCCAGTCCGACACAGGGCAGGGCACGACTTTCTTAATTCAGATTCCGCTAAGACAGTCATTCGCTGCCCCAGAGCCAACGCGCACCGCAGCGAGAAATCCCTAACCGCTATACAATGCCAAATGTTTAGCAGAGAACCGTTTGGCTATGACGCAGGCTCCAATGACACAGGCTCCGATTCCGGTCGTGGTAAACGGCGCAACGGGCAAGATGGGGCGCGAAACCATCAAGGCGATCGCCGCTAGCAAAGACATGACGCTGGTGGGGGCGTTGGCCCGCAATCCAGAACGGATTGGGCAGGACGTGGGCGAAATCATCGGCTGCGGCCCGCTGGAGGTGCCCATTCTCAACGACATGCAGGGCACGCTGGCGCTGGCATCGCAGGAAAAGCAGCCCGCTGTGATGGTGGATTTTACCCATCCCGACGTAGTGTATGAAAATGCGCGAGCGGCGATCGCCTATGGCGTGCGTCCGGTGATTGGCACGACGGGGCTGAGTGTGGAGCAACTTAACGATCTGGCAGACTTTGCTGACAAGGCGAGCATCGGCTGTCTGGTGATTCCCAATTTCTCGATTGGGGTGGTGCTGATGCAGCAGGCGGCGGTGCAGGCATCGCGCTATTTTGACCATGTGGAAATTATCGAACTGCACCACAACCAAAAAGCCGACGCACCCAGCGGCACAGCGATTCAAACGGCGCAGCTTTTAGCGGAATTTGGCAAAGCCTTTAATCCGCCGACCGTTGATGAAACCGAGAAACTCCCTGGCGCACGCGGCAGTCAAACCGAAGATGGCATCCGCATCCACAGCGTCCGGCTTCCCGGTTTAATTGCTCACCAGGAAGTGATCTTTGGCGCACCAGGGCAGCTTTATACCCTGCGCCACGACACGAGCGATCGCGCGTCCTATATGCCCGGTGTGCTGCTCTGCATTCGCAAGGTGCTGGCGTTAAAATCGCTGGTCTACGGGCTAGAAAAGGTGCTGTAAGCCAAAGGGCGATCGCGCCAGGTATGGCAGCAAAAGCCTCATTCTATGTAGGCAACCGTCACGCCAGAGCCACCGTCTGCCCGCTCTGCCGCCTCAAAGCGCAACACCTGCGGATGCTCCTTCAGGAAAGCATGAACGCCCTGCCGCAGTTTGCCCGTGCCGTGGCCGTGGATGATCCACAGGGGGCCCGGCTGGGCGCTGGCGATCGCCCGTTCTAGCTCAATCTCTGCATCTGCCACCCGGCTGCCCCGCAGGTCGAGGGTGTTCTTTGACGTGCGAATCGCGGGGGCTTCGGGCGGCTTTTCCTCCGCAGATTTCTCTGACGGTCGCTTCTTTTCTGCGCTCTGGCCCTTGGCGGCCGATCCCTGCTCCTTGGCAGGCAGTTCAGCTTTTTCCCCTTGCAGCGACTCCACATCCGCCAGAGAAACGGTCATCTTCATCAGCCCAAAGCGGACGGTAAATTCGCCGCTGTCATCGGGATTCGTCAGCACTTCGGCAACCTGTCCCAGTCGGGGAATGCGGACGCGATCGCCCACTTTGGGACGAAATCCAGGCTTCGGTTTGGGTGGAGCCTGACGCGAGGGCAAGTGGCGATCGGCGAGGTCATTCAGGGCTTCGGTGGCCTGCTGGGCGGTTTGGGCCGTTTCGGGGCCGCGCTGGAGTTGGCGAATTACCCTAGCGATTTCAGCTTTAGCCTGGGCGATCGCCGCCTGCACGGCCTCTTCTTGCTGCTGTTGCAGTTCCCGTTCGCGCTGCCGCAGCATCTCCGCTCGTTGCAAGATCTCCTGATGCAATCGCTCCGTTTCTCGAATCAACTGATCCGCAGATTTTGTCTTTTCCTCCTGCTGGCGGCGCTGCTGCTCCAGTCCGGCAATCACGCGGTTGACGTCGCTCTCGGAGCCTGCGCCGATCTGCGCCCGGGCCGCCTCCACGATTGCCGGGTTGAGGCCGAGCCGCTGGGCGATCGCCAGCGCGTTTGAACGTCCCGGAATGCCCCAAAGCAGCCGATAGGTGGGGGATAGCGTCACATCGTCAAATTCCACCGAGGCATTCTCGAAGCGCTCGTCTTGATACTTCAGCGCCTTCAGTTCGCCGTAGTGGGTCGTGGCAACGGTTAAGGCAGCGTGATCGGCTAAGTAGCGGAGGAGGGCGATCGCCAGGGCGCTGCCTTCCGAGGGGTCAGTCCCTGCGCCCACTTCGTCGAGGAGGACGAGGGAGGGCGTTGGGGTATGGGGGAACGGCTCGTCCTCACTCAACGGCTCTGTCTCACCGTCACTCTCCGCCTTATCCTGCTGCAACGCCGCCAGAATCCGCCCAATCCGGCGAATGTGTCCAGAAAAGGTCGAAAGGCTTTGCTGAAGCGATTGCTCGTCGCCGATATCTGCTAGAACCTGGTGAAACCAGGGCATTTCCACGGGTTCGCGGGCGGGAACAAATAGCCCCACTTTTGCCATCAGCGCCGCCAGTCCGAGCGTTTTCAGCGTCACGGTTTTGCCGCCCGTGTTGGGGCCGGTGATGGCAACGACGCGGATTTGGGGCTGGATGACCAGATCGATCGGCACGACGGCCGGCCCCTGCTCGTGCTGATGCTGCCAGATGAGGAGCGGGTGGCGAAGTTGGCGGAGGGTAATTGGAGCAACCACAGACGCAGAGCCGTTGGCGGAGTCTCCAGATTCCTGACTCCCAAATTCCACAAAACGAGGGGGATTTGCGCCGAGCCAGAGGGAATAGCGGGCGCGGGCGGTGGCCAGGTCAAGCGTCGTGGCGATCGCCAGCAGTCTTTCTAAATCTTCGTGAACGCCTGCAACCTGTTCGCTGAGGGCGCGGCGGACGGCTTCTTCTTCCACCTGCTCTTGCTTCAGCAACTGCCGGAGCTGGTTGCCGTGGCTGACGATGGCGTTTGGCTCTACATAGAGCGTTGCGCCGCTGGTGGAGGTGTCGTGGACGATGCCGGGGATGATGTCTTTGTGGGAAGACTTGACGGGCAGCACAAAGCGATCGCCCCGCTGGGTAATCAGCGCTTCCTGCACCGCGTTGCCGTGGCGCTGCAAAATGCCCTGCAAGATTTGATAAATGCGATCGCGCTGCTGCTTAAGCTGCTCGCGGATGCCGCCCAATTTAGCACTGGCGCGGTCCATAACCCGGCCGCGCTCGTCGATGCAGCGGTGGATTTCTTGCTCTAGTTCGGGATAGGTGCGGAGGTCTGCAACCAGGGCATTGAGCGTGGTCAGGTCGGGATATTGGTCAATCGTGCGGCGGAGGGTGCGTGCGCCAGAAAGCGTCGTGGCGATCGCCAGCAAATCGTCTCCACTCAAGATACCTTGCAATGCAGCCCGTTCCAGCGCGTCGCCAATGTCCTGAATGCCCTCAAAGCTAAGCGAAACTGGCAGCGTGGTTTCAAGCTGATAGACCTCGCGGGTTTGCGCCAGTAGCGCCTCGCTTTTGGTCTGGGTATCGGGAATTCGCAGATCCTGCGCGACTCTTGCGCCCAATTTCGTCGCAGCAAAGGTGGCGAGATGCTGGCACAGGCGCGGCCATTCCAACAGATTGAGGGTTTCAGCTTGGATCAATTGCGGCTTAGGTCTGGAGACTATTCCCAATTATCAGGGATCTAGAGCGTGTCAGCAATTTCGCCCAACGGAGCCAGGCCAATTCTCCCAACGGGCGCTCCAAACGCAATGGGTAAATACCTCGCAACCCGCAATCCAAAATCCAAAATCCCAACTCGCAGCCCGCATCTAGCGATCCAAAATCCAAAATCCAAAATCCCAACTCGCAGTCTGCATCTAGCAATCCAAAATCGATATGGTCTTCTGCCCTCAAGCACCGGGTTCAAGCACTAGGAAAGTAATGCCGCAGCACCGCTTCGTAGGCTTCATTCACCCGCTGCGCTAGCTCTTTGCTGCCGCCAGTATCGGGGTGTGCTGTTTTCATCGCCTGCTTGTAGGCGCGTTTGAGGGATTCCGGCGTGATCGGGGTAAAAGGGCCCAAATTCAGCAGAGCCAAGTAATCGGGAATCGTATTGCCGGGGCGCTTGGCGTAGTGGTGGCTGCCGTGGGTCGATCCGGCCGACTGTTGCCCTGCTGACTGCTTTTCCCGCAAGAGTCGTTCGACAACCGTATCGAGAGCGGCGATCGCCTCTGGTTCCCAGCCAAACAGGTGAAACACATCGGGGAAGCGGGCGGCTTTTTTGCGGAGGCGCTGCAATGCGGGCAGCCAGGATTGCTGGGGGTGTGTCGCCGTTTGCCAGAGCGCATCGTAGGCGCTGAATCCGCCCAGCTTGTAGATGTAATAGCGATCGCCCGTGCGTGCATCAACATGACAGCCAAACTGCTGCAACACGTCCGCCCCAGCATAGCCAATGCCCTCCTCACCGTGGATCATCTGGTGCAGTTGCGCCAACACGGGGTGCAGCCGCCGCGCCCAGTCCAGTTCGCACAGCGCCACCCAGTCGGGCGCGTGAAATAGGGGCGTTTCGGCGTTGGCTTCACGATGGCTAGCGCTGTATTGCTCATAATCGCCCACTGTGCCCCAGGTCGCCTGGATGCGCTGCTGCCATTCGGTCTCGGTCTGCGGGTCGGGCAGGTCTTCGGGCAAGTCAAGCTGCGCCTGAATTTGCTCAAGCTGCGCCTGGATCTGGTCGAGCCGCTGCCCAAAGTGGCGCGTGGTGGCGGCCATCTGGCTGGCCAGCATCTGGGCAAAGCTGGCTGCCTGGGCCTCCAGCAGTTTTTGAACTTGTGGGGCAGATAGTCCGGCGGCGGAACCGTTTGAAGCGCTATTTGAAGCGCTGTTTGAAACACTGTTTGAAACACTGTTTGAAACACTGTTTGAAACACTGTCTGCGACGCTGCCTGCCCTCTCCCGCAAGCGACTTTCTACCGCCCGCTGATGTTCAGTCAATTCCACCAAAATATCGCTGAGGGCCTGCACTTGCCGTCCCAGGTCATCGGAGGCTGCTCCCGAACGGGGGCGATCGCCCTTTCCTGCACTGGCTTGTGCGGGGTTGTCAGTCACACTTCCCAGCGGCAGCGGCAATTGCGACTCGCGGCGGCTGGCAGATGGGTTGCCATAGAGCAGGCGATCGCCCCCCTCTGGTTTATAAATCAGCAGATCCGCCGCCGCCTCCAGCACGCCCCCGCTAAAGACCAGCGTAATCGTTCCCGGCGCATAGCTCACCTTGCCCCTGCGCCAGTCTTCCAACAGGGCCTCGCAATACGGCGACACGGGCAACTCTGTCGGCTGCGTCACCACTCGCGCCCCGGTTTTGGTCGCCCGCAAGTAACGCCCCGCCAGCTCGGCGATCGCCCCTTCCAGATGCTCAGATTTAATCGCGGTCGTCACCCGCAGCGATTTAGGATTCATGCTTGAATCTTAGCGAGTGTCAGATTTTAGGAGGCGGCTTTCGGGCTTCAGGCGGCAAACGGACTCACTCTTTAGCGCCTGGATCGCGGGCCGCTGCTCCCGGTTCCACCAAATTGTAGTTAAACGTGAGGTTGACGCGGATGCGATCGCGCGTGGCGGTGGCAGGAAACGGCTCAAACGGGGCGGACTGCTGCACAGCGGCGATTGCAGCGGCATCGGCATCGGCAAAGCCAGAGGGTTCCGCAAGCTGCAAGTCGAGCAGGTTGCCTGCGCGATCCAGGGTGAGCCGAACCGTGACGCGGTAGGGTCGATCAATCGGCACCTGCTGCCAGACCTCTTGAACTTCCCGGTTGAGTTGGTTGACATATGCCCCCCACACGGGGTCACGCTGGGCAGATAGACCGGGCGGATTGGCCGCCGTCGTGTGGGGTCTGGGTTGGCGATGCCGTCTAGTCCCTGACCGGGGGGGTGGCGGCGCAGCGGCAGGGTTGCCAGCAACGACCACTTCTGGCAAGGGCTGGGGTGGCTGAGGCGAGACGGGCGAAAAATCTGGTGGGGGGCGGCAGTGCGGCTTCCCCAGAGCGGCTGGGGGTGGCGGCAATGGCGGCCGGGCCAGGGGCGAGGGAATCGATTCTGGCGGCGCAAAGGGGAGCCGGACTCAGCGCGGGCAAACCGTTGGGGGTCGGAGCCGCCGGGGCCGCCGCCACTGGCGTCGCCGCAGGGCTGGGAGAGGCAGCGGGCGGGGGAGGGGTGGACGGGACGGGAGCCGGAGCAGCGGATGGGGCGATTTCCGCAGGGATCGCTTCACGAATCGGGCTAGGAGCCGGGGCAGGCGCGGCAGGGGCGATCGCCGGGCGGCTGGCGTGGGCGGCAAGTTGCGGCAGGGCTTTTTCAGCCTCATCCTCCGGGGGGGCAATTGCCACGCTCCCCTCATCTAGCGCGTCACCCTTGCTGCCTGCTAGCGTCACCGCATCCTTCTGAAACTCTACAGCCTTGCCCGCATTGGTGGGTAAAACGTCCACCTTTTCGCCAGTCGCTTTCTGAGACACCTGGGCGCGGCGCAGCGCAGCTTCTACCGCTCCCGTTTCAGGAGCATCCAGGTAAACAAACTCGATTGGCTGGGCAGGGCTGGGCGGCTCAACCTGTGGCGGCTCCGGCAGTTGCCACGCGACCCAGCCTGCGGTCACCGCGCCCGCATGGAACGCTGCTGCCGCCGTGACGTATAAGACTAAATGCTTGCGTTGGCGCGTCATCACCCGCGACCGATAGCGCCCCAGTCGGCTCATGCTTCTCCTCACCCCGCCCAGGCGCAAGCCCTGTAAATCTGCGAGTTACTGTAATCAAACCACAGGACGCGGCCGATCTGACGGCTTTTTTTTCCCGCAGAAATACCCAATTTTTCTAGATCACGCGGAACAATTGAGAACGGGAAATCGCTGTTCAGACCGTTACCGCCCCAATTTCCGATCGTATCCTGGCTGGCAGGGGACTTCAGGAATGCTGTCCTTTTGCCGTAAAATAGGAGCTTGAAATCATTTGCACCCGCTGTGTTTGAGATTTTGCTATGGATATTTTGACGTTGGGATGGGTTTCTTTGCTGGTTCTATTCACGTTTTCAATCTCGCTGGTGGTTTGGGGGCGCAACGGTTTCTAACTGGTCTAACTGGATTGATTAAGACTTCCGTCCAGATTCACAATTTTTGCAATGACCCTTGATACGCTTGATGTGTCTGCCCTGAGTCTGTCCCCGCTGAATGTGTTGGCGGTGCTGGCGGCGCTGCTGCTGGTCGGCGTGACAGGCGGGGTTATTTATTTAACGGCTGTAGAATGGCGCGATCGCCGTCGCCAAGACCGCGAAAAGCGCAGCCGATAGCCCGACTCAGCAATACCTTGCTTCCCGAAGAGAGCCAATAGGAGAGCCAGTTGACCCTGATCAACCTGGCTCTTTTACGTTTTGCGTCCCTTTCTCTCCTGTTCCCAACACGGCTTTTCTGCTGCCCGCTCCTGCTTCGCAACAACGCACACCACAACCCCTCACAGAATTGAGTATCTTCAGAGATTGGGCTTCTTTGCGCCAGCCCAATGAAGGCCCGGCCACTGGTCGCCCTGAACTGACGACCTATTTTGATGTTGAATTTCTAGAATCACCTCCCCAATTTTGTATGACCACAACCCGCGAAACGCCTGCCTCTTCCAATCCTCAGGCTCTTGCATTACATCCTCTAGAACCCTTAACGGCTGCTGAAATTACCCAGGCAGTTTCTTTGCTGCGGCAGCAAAAAGACGTGGGCGACAGTTTCCGGTTTCCCTCCGTCACGCTGCGTGAACCGCCCAAGGCGCTGGTGCAGGCTTATCAACCGGGCGATCGCTTCGATCGGGAAGTCGCGTTTATCTTGCTGGACAACGCCACCGGGCAAACCTACGAGGCGGTGGTGTCCCTGACGCAGGAGTTGGTTACATCCTGGAAGCAGGTTCCAGGCGTGCAGCCCAACATCATGGCCGATGAGCTAGTAGAGTGCGAAGCCGTCGTCAAGGCACACCCCGACTTTCACGCAGCCCTGGCAAAGCGGGGCATCACCAACCTGGATCTGGTGATGGTCGATCCGTGGGCACCGGGCAACTTTGGCTTTGAAGACGAAAAGGGCATCCGCTTTTCGCGCTGCATCTGCTATCTGCGCGCCACACCCGACAGCAACGCCTACGCCCGCCCCATCGACGGGCTGATTCCCGTGGTGGACTTGAACAAAATGGAGCTAATTCGGATCGACGACTTGGGCGTGGTACCCGCGCCGCCGGAGCCAGGGGAATACGAAGCCCGCTTCATGCCCGCGTTTCGCCAGGACATCAAGCCGCTGCACATTACCCAACCAGAAGGGCCCAGCTTTCAGGTGAATGGGCACCATATCCGCTGGCAAAAGTGGGACTTTCGCATCGGCTTTACGCCGCGTGAGGGACTGGTGCTATATTGCCTGAGCTATGAAGATCAGGGACGACTACGGCCGATTCTCTACCGTGCGTCGATGGCGGAGATGGTCGTGCCCTACGGAGACCCGCGCCCGCAGCACTATCGCAAAAATGCGTTTGACGTCGGTGAACATGGCGTGGGGCTGCTGGCCAATTCCCTCAAGCTGGGCTGCGATTGCCTGGGCGAAATTTATTACTTTGACGGCGTGCTGACCAACAGCCGGGGCGAGGTGTCGGTGATTGAAAATGCCGTCTGCCTGCACGAAGAAGATTTTGGAATGCTCTGGAAGCACACCGACTGGCGCAGAGAGAGTGTGGAAGTAAGGCGATCGCGCCGTTTGGCCATTTCCTTCATCGCCACCGTAGACAACTACGAATACGCCTTTTTCTGGTATCTCTATCAGGACGGCTCCATCCAGTTTGAAGTCAAGCTGACGGGCATTTTGCTCTGTGCAGCCCTGGCGGGTGCGCCGAAATATGGCACGCTGGTCGCCCCAGAGCTAAACGCCACCAACCATCAGCACTTCTTCTGTATGCGGCTAGATTTTGACCTGGATGGCACGGCCAACTCCGTCTACGAAGTCAACACCGAAGCCGAGCCAATGGGCCCCGAAAACCCGATGGGCAATGCGTTTTACGCCACTTCGACACTGCTGGCAACCGAGCAGCAGGCCCAACGCCTGATCGACCCCTTCACCGCCCGCTACTGGAAAGTAGTGAACCCCAACGTGACTAACCGCCTGGGGCAACCCGTCGGCTTCAAGCTTGCCCCAGGAGAGAACGTGCTGCCCTTTGCCCACCCGGACTCGCCCATCATGAAGCGGGCAGGCTTTATGGGCAAGCACCTGTGGGTCACGCCCTACGACCCGGACGAGCGCTATCCTGCAGGCAACTACCCCAACCAGCACCCCGGCGGCGAGGGCTTGCCCCAGTGGACGCAGGCCAACCGCTCGATTGAAAATACCGACATTGTGGTTTGGTATAACTTCGGGCATCACCACATTCCCCGTCCAGAAGACTGGCCCGTGATGCCGACGGCTTATTCCGGCTTTATGCTGAAGCCGGTCGGCTTTTTTGAGGCAAACCCGGCTCTTGATGTGCCGCCCTCGGAATCCAAGCACGCCTGTCACTAGGCGATCAGAATGGGCGGTGCTTGAAAAGTCGAAAGTCATACGCCCTCATGCTCCAACCCCTTCTCCTCTAGGAGAAGGGGAACTAGTTCCGTAGAGATCGATGAGATCGACTTTTCTGTAATCATTTCGGATTGCTGTGATTATTTTTTATTGTGATTATTTTTTATTACTGCGGTTATTCTTTAAAGCTTCATCGAGAGCATTTCAACTGCTGAAATGATGCAGATTAATCGTCTGGATATTAACTTGTGAGTCTTTTGTTTATGCAACGTTAAGGTTTAAAAACTATCACCAACTTCCTATTGCCAAAGCCTAAAAAAAATTGAAGGCCGCTGATAAAAATCAATAGCCGCATCCCTTATCGGACAAGGATTTGAGCCTGGTTTTGCCTGAACCATAGCCTGGAGTATAGTTGCTTGACAACACCCGATATCCAAAGCCGGGTATCCGAGGAAAATCATGCAACTGCAACTCAACCAGAGCTATGTCTTGGTGTTGGATAAGCCGTCCGACGAACTTCGCAGACTAGAGTCTCAGCTTGCTCGGTTGCACTGTCCTGTTGTGGTGACAAACTCAGCCGTGCAAATGATGCTGCGAGTGAGCCAGTCGCCGCCGTCTCTGGTGATTTTGGTGGGGGGCGATCGCCGCTGGTCTGAGGTGCTAGTCAAACAGCTCCGCAACAACGCCAACGCCCGCCACACTACCATCGTCACGCTGACCGATCACCATGCGCCGAGCTGGCTGCACCAAGAAGAAAATCCGGGCTTTGATGGATTTCTAGTCAAGCCGCTCACTGCCGATGTGCTGATGTCGCTGGTGCAGTCGGCCTGGGCGCGACAGAGCGTTGGCTCCGCCAGCTAGTCCGACCTCGATTCGATTCACCAAATGGATCTGAACTTAGCCTTCAAGCTCTTGCTTGGCGCGATGCTCTAGCCAGGTGGGCAGGGCGATCGCCGCACAAAACAGCAGCAGCGCCACCACTGCAAACTGACCCACCAGCGCCACCAGCTGCTCCAGTGGAACAAGCTTGCCAACAAAAAAGGCAAGCGTGACCATGACCGATGCCCAAGACAGCGCCCCAATCAAATTGCACAGCAAAAACTTGGGATAAGGCATCTGAGCAATGCCTGCCAGCGGCCCGGCAAAAATTCGCAGCAGCGCCAGAAACCGACCAAAAATGACTGCTCTCGCGGCATTTTCGCTAAATTGCTTGCGGATTGCCAGCAGCCTGGGTTCCTCAATGCGAAAGACGCGACCCACCCGCACCAGCAGCGGCCAGCCGCCAAAATACCCAATCCAATAGCCAAAATTGTCCCCCAGCACAGCCCCGGCCGTGGCACTGGCCAACACCAGCCAGTAATCTAGCTCATCGCTGCCTGCCAAAAACCCGCCCACCAGCGTAATTGTCTCACCGGGCAGCGGCACGCCTGTATTTTCGAGCATAATGCCCAAAAACACGACCCAATAGCCATACTCATGTGCAAGATTTTCCAGGGCCTCTAGCGATAACAGCTCAAGCGACATGAGGGAAGCCTTCACAAAGATTTACGAATACTCTTTTGATCTTCACTTAAGCGGGAGAGGGTGTCAATGATTAAGAAAATCCCCCCGTTTCCCAGTGCGATAGGAGTTCGGGGGGATAGCCGGAGGATTTAGTTCAGCCTTTAGGTCGGTGAGATCCCAACTAGACAGTGTTGGCTATCCCGTTAGATCTCAACCTAAACATCACACAGTGTCATCGTTTCTAGCCGTAGTCGCTGCAAACCTGCAAGTCAAGAGATGCCCTACGCAGCAGCCTAGAATCGATAAGCTGCACCCACTTGCAGGCTCACAGCAGCGTCGTTGCTGTTTCGGTATGCATCAAAGCCCACCTTCGCGTCACCGTAGAGGACGATGTTGCGACGAATCGCGGCTTCTACACCCACCGTGGCCACCGGAGCGCTGCGATCGCCCAGCGGAGTCGATTCGCCCTCTTCGGTGACAAAGGAGTAGCCGCCGCCGATGTAGAGGTTGGTGCCAGGTGCGATGCCGATGTCATACGTCACTAGGGGCATTAGCGCCGCCGAATCGCTAATCAGGGCTGCGCCGCGCACCGAGATCGGAGCCACAGGCACGTCAAACCGCCCTTGAACATTTGCCCCGAAGGACGTGTCGCCAGCGGCATCTTCGGTCACACCCGCAGCAATACCTGCGCCAATGTAGCTACCAGACATCTGGGCCGAAGCAGGGCTGGCAGAAAACAGCATGGGAACCGCAGCAACAGCCGACAGAGCAGAAACGGTAGCAATCGATTTCAGAGAGAGTTTCATAGGTTTTCCCATCCCAAAAACGTACAAGAGAGCGCAAAAATCCGACATAAATGCAAACTGCACTTATGGTGAATTCGGACCAGGTAATCGAATCAGAGTCGCTTCATGCTCGACCATAGACCTGAGATAAAAGATTTCTCAAAAAGGCGCTTTCGCACCTCTTTCAATCTCAGTCTGATGGCATCAAGAGCAGGTGAATTGCAGGTTCTGGTTTAAAGAATTCGTCTATGTCTTAAAAGTTCCTTAGACTTAGAAAGAATCCTTTAGCACCTGAACTATCTTAGTTATAGAACTATAAAATGAGCGATCGCCCCATCTATGTTTCGCTAATTAAACTGTCACAAGTCTGAGCGCGATCGCCAAACGAAAATTAGCTTCCAAGGCTTGTCACCATCGTCTAGGCGCATCTATTCAAAGATATAAATAACCAAAACTGACAGCTTAAAAGTCTTGCTAAAAGACGAATAAACTTACATCTGTTCCCGGAATGAAAGGTCGCAATTGTCTACGCAATCATCTATCTGACGCAAGTGAATAGAAGGATGGAAATCTTATGAGACGTATGAGTAAAAGGTACACCAGTCGGTTTAGAGGAGGCAGGCATTCCTCCAAAATTTAAGACCGTCCTTTTCTTATTCCCTACTCCTTTCTATTTTATCTATCGGCGCAATCGGGAGGATTGATCTGACTTGCGTTTTGCAGTCCACCTGATGTCTAAGAATTGCCCGCAAGATTCTGCCAGTTTCATAAGAATTAGCGCTGTCGGAACGCTACTCGGAACGCTACGTTGGCAGCAGTGGGCTGCAATCCTCGCTCGAAACGATAAAAGGGGCGATCGCTCTCTGACTCGTGGGGAGGCGACGGATACCTGACATTCTGCTAACATCCTGAAACAACTGGTTTCTTGAGTCCAACCCTCTATCTATACCCTCCTACCCCTGATCAACATGAAGCGGCGATCGCTCCTCATTGGCTCTGGCAGTGTAGCGCTTGCGGCCCTGCTGGGCGGATGTCGCCGCCGCGACAACGGGCTGCGGGTGTTGTTTCTCGAAGACTCGGTGCCGCCGCAGGTCTTGAAGGCATTTCGCAGCGCCCTGAGGCAACCGCTGCCGCTCAGCTTTGTGCCCCGTCCGCAGCTTGCCAGCATCTTTGAGCAGTTGCAAACCTGGCAAACGGTGGAGTCGTCGCAGACGGCCGACTTGGTAACAATGGGTGATGCGTGGCTAACGGAGGCGATCCAGCAAAAGCTGATTCAGCCGCTGGAGATGTCGTCTATTCCCGGCTGGGAGCGCGTGCCCAAGCCCTGGCAGGATTTGGTAACGCGCGATCGCCAGGGTGCGCTGAGCGCTACGGGTCTGGTGTGGGGTGCGCCCTACCGCTGGGGCAGCGTGGCGATCGCCTTTCGCAGGGATAAGCTAGACCCCCTGGGCTGGCAACCCCAAGACTGGGCAGACCTGTGGCGGCCGGAGCTAGCCGGAATGCTGTCGCTGCCCGATAGCCCGCGCACGGTGTTGGGGCTGGTGCTAAAGAAACTGGGGCGCTCGGTTAATGAATCAAACCTGGAGACCGTTCCCAATTTGCAGGATGAACTGGCTGCCCTCGACCGCCAGACTAAGTTCTACAGTTCTACCGATTATTTGCAGCCGCTGCTGATCGACGACACCTGGGCCGCCGTGGGCTGGACGACCGACATTCTGCCCGTGATGCAGGGCGACCCGCGCATTGGGGCGGTGATTCCCGCGTCGGGCACGATGCTGTTTAGCGATTTGTGGGTGCGTCCAGCGCGATCGCCCTCTACAGAGTCCAATCCGGGGGCGATCGCCGAATCTGCGCTGGCCCAGTGGATCGACTTTTGCTGGCAGCCGGAGACTGCAACCCGCCTGTCGCTGCAAACGGCCGCTGCATCGCCCATTTTTGCGCTGGATACATCGGACTTGCCTGCGGACTTGCGAAACCGTGAGCTACGGCTGCCTGCCGAGTCCATTTTGCAAAAAAGCGAATTTCTATTGCCGCTGTCGCCCGCTAGCGCTGCCCAATTTCGGCAGGCGTGGTCGGCGTTGCCGCGGCAGGCGTGGATCGACCCGTCAGCCCAGCAATCCCGTCGGAACGCAGCATAATGTCGCAGTCTCGCTGCCCCTCTGCCTGGCCCAATGCCACGCCCGAAAAATTGCACAGATAAGCCGCCAGCAGGTTACCCTGGCGGTCAAAGACGCGGGTGCTGTAGCCATAGGTGCTGGCAGACGCGCCAAATTGGTTTACAAACGTGTAGCGCTCCATATAGTTATAGATGCTCCACACTTGCGGGTTGACGACGAGTTCCACCCGCTGGGGCGAGTCTTCGCGGGCGGGATAGACCAGCCAAGTTTCCAAAAGCTGTTCGCCAAACTGGTCACGCACCCACCACAGACTGGGCAGCGTCAGTCCTTCCTGAGAAATCGTGTTCGCGGTAATCATTCCTGGATCGGGCAAAACTGCGCCGGGTTGCGCCAGCGATAAATCCGGGGGTTCGCTCAGCAGCAGACGGGTCATGTCGTCGGAGGCTGCCGCTGCTGTGCGGGTTGCTGCGGGTGCGTCGGACTGGGGAGCCGCGTGGACGGCGATCGCCCCACCCATCAGCCCTGCAACCAGACCCACGCTCAACCCTGTTCTTGCACCAACAGACATCCAGTGCGATTGGCGAAGCGATCCCTGGGGAAATCGCCCATTTGCCCGTCTATTTGCCATTTTCATGGTTTGCTCCAAGTGCCTCATGACCTACCGCTGACGGGTCCTTGTGTCCGCTGGTTAGACGTGACATCAGCCAGTGCGACATCAGCCAATGCGGCATTAACCCACTAGAACAAGCCAGCCAGGGTTCGGCTTTCCTGACTTGCGGTTGTCAACTTTTCCTATGAATTTTCCCTATCCTCACCTAAACCGATTTAATCGGCAAGTCCAGGAAAAATAGATCATCCAATCGGATGATCCAGAGTCAGAGTCCGAATGAACCAAGCCGCGACCCGACGGAGCGATGGGCGATTTTCTTAACATCCCTTAAGATTACTAGAATACGTCTTAGAGAAATGGGAACTCAGGAGCAGCAGCGTCATAACCAGTGCCTCGTCTGTTTGGGTGGCTGTCTTTCGGCGGCGCTTCTGAGTCTTCGTGAGTCCATCGGTAAGGTCTGTCGGTAGGGTCTGTTTCTCTAGGCTCTTTTCCCAAGCTCTCTTCGATTTTTATCCTCAAACTCACCCTCTGCTGCTGTCTATGTCGCCTGAAACTTTGACCAATTCTCAAGTGTCGATGGATAACGCTGGCTCAATTTCAAACGGCGAGGTCGCCGGAACACTGTCCACAGGGATAGAGAACAGCGCAGAGGCAGATGGCAGGCAATCGGGCGATTCCCGCAGGGGTTGCTTCGCGAATCGCGCTGACCATGCAGAGGTCGATGGGGTTACGGCTGCGGATAACTTTGTGCAGCGGCATATTGGGCCGTCGGAGGCAGAGGTGCAATCCATGCTGGCGACGCTAGGCTTGGGGTCTTTGGCAGAACTAATCGACCGGGCCGTACCCACGGCTATCCGGCTCCAGCAGCCGCTGAACTTGGGAGAGGGGCAGAGCGAGTATGAGTTGCTCAAGGAACTGAGGGCGATCGCCGCTCAAAATAAACTCTTCCGCTCCTTCATCGGCATGGGCTATCACAACACCATTACGCCGCCGGTCATTCAGCGCAATATTCTGGAAAATCCTGGCTGGTATACGCAATACACGCCCTACCAGCCCGAAATCGCGCAGGGTCGCCTGGAGGCGCTGCTGAACTTTCAGACGATGGTGATCGACCTGACAGGGCTGGAAATCGCCAACGCCTCGCTGTTGGACGAAGGCACCGCCGCCGCCGAAGCGATGACCCTCAGCTATGGCCAGCACAAGGGCAAGAGCAAGACATTTTGGGTGTCGGAAGCCTGCCACCCGCAAACGATCGAGGTGGTGCAAACCCGCGCCCGGCCGCTAGGCATCGACGTTTTGGTGGGCGACCACCGCACGTTCGATTTTTCCACGCCCGTCTTTGGCGTGCTGCTGCAATATCCGGCGACGGACGGCGCAATTTACGACTACACGGCATTTATTGAGCGGGCGCATGAACAAGGGGCGATCGCCACGGTTGCCGCCGACCTGCTCAGCCTGACGCTGCTGAAACCGCCGGGAGAATTTGGTGCAGATATTGCCGTCGGCAGCACCCAGCGCTTTGGCGTGCCCCTCGGCTATGGCGGCCCCCACGCGGCCTACTTCGCCACTAAAGAAGCCTTCAAGCGGCAGATTCCGGGTCGCCTCGTCGGCGTATCCAAAGACGCGACGGGCCAGCCCGCCCTGCGTCTGGCCCTGCAAACCCGCGAACAGCACATCCGCCGTGACAAGGCTACTAGCAATATCTGCACTGCCCAAGTGCTGCTGGCCATCATTGCCAGCATGTATGCCGTCTACCACGGCCCAGATGGACTGAAGCGCATCGCCACCCGCATTCACCAACTCACCTGCGTCCTCGCCGAAGGCCTAAAGGCGCAAGGCTACGAACTGGGGAGCGAACCCTTCTTTGACACGCTGCGGGTGACGGTGCCCGATGCTGAGAAGCTCATGGAGCGGGCGATCGCCCACCAGATCAACCTCCGCCGCATTAACCCCACCACCCTCGGCATCAGCCTCGACGAAACCACCACCCCCGCAGACCTCCAGGATCTCCTCCAAGTCTTCGCCCCCAGTTCCCCAACGCCTTCCCTGCCGAATGCCCCTCACGTCAGCGCTGCGGAGCAAAACCCTCAGATCCCCAGCCCCCTCGCCCGCACCAGCCCCTACCTCACCCATCCCGTCTTCCACCGCTACCACTCCGAAACCGAACTCCTCCGCTACATGTATCGCCTCCAGCTTAAGGACTTGTCCCTAGCCACGGCGATGATTCCCCTCGGCTCCTGCACCATGAAGCTGAACGCCACCTCCGAAATGCTGCCCGTCACCTGGGCGGAGTTTGGCCAGCTTCATCCCTTTGTGCCGCTGGATCAGGCCCAGGGCTATCAAGTCCTGTTCCAGCAGCTTGGGGACTTGCTCAAGGAAATTACGGGTTTTGCGGGTATCTCACTCCAGCCGAATGCAGGGTCCCAGGGCGAATACACCGGGCTGCTGGTGATTCGGCAATATCACCTGAGTCGGGGCGAAGCACATCGCAATGTCTGCCTAATTCCCGAATCGGCCCACGGCACTAACCCCGCCAGCGCCGTGATGTCCGGCATGAAGGTGGTGCCCGTCGCCTGCGACAGCGAAGGCAATATCGACGTGGCGGATTTGCGAACCAAGGCAGAGAAGCACCAGACCGATCTAGCGGCGCTGATGGTGACATATCCCTCTACCCACGGGGTCTTTGAGGCGGCGATTCGAGAAATTTGCGACATTGTTCATGCCTACGGCGGCCAGATCTACATGGACGGCGCCAACATGAACGCCCAGGTGGGATTGTGTCGTCCGGCCGACTTTGGCGCAGATGTATGCCATTTGAACCTGCACAAGACCTTCTGCATTCCCCACGGCGGCGGCGGCCCCGGCATGGGCCCGATTGGCGTAGCGGCGCACTTGGTTCCTTTCTTGCCCAGCCATCCCGTCGTGCCGATGGGCGGCGAAAACAGCGTCGGCTCCGTCTCTGCTGCGCCCTGGGGCAGCAGCAGCATCTTGCCCATTTCCTGGGTCTACATCCGCCTGATGGGCACGGCTGGGTTGACCCGCGCCACCCAGGTCGCCATCCTCAGCGCCAACTACATTGCTAAGCGGCTGGAGGGACATTACTCCGTGCTGTATAAGGGCGAAAACGGGCTGGTGGCCCACGAGTGTATCCTCGACCTGCGCCAGTTTAAGAAGACGGCTGGTGTGGAGGTGGAAGACGTTGCCAAGCGGCTGATCGACTACGGGTTTCACCCGCCCACCATGTCCTGGCCCGTGGCGGGGACGATCATGGTAGAGCCGACCGAGAGCGAGTCGCTGGCAGAATTAGATCGCTTCTGCGATGCGATGATCGCCATCCGCGAAGAAATCCGCGAGATCGAAGACGGCAAGGTTCCCCAAGACAATAACTTGCTGAAAAATGCGCCCCACCCTGCTGCCATCTTGCTGAGCGACGAGTGGAACCGCCCCTACTCGCGGGAGCAGGCTGCCTACCCAACGGCGTGGACTCGTGAGAACAAGTTCTGGCCTGCCGTAGGACGCATTGATAACGCCTATGGCGATCGCAACCTAGTCTGCTCCTGCCTGCCCATAGACGCTTATTAGATCCATTATTAGATCCATCGCGCCATCGAATGGGGGAATTTTAGATTGGGGATTTTGGATTTTGGATTGAGGGAATGCCCTGCCAAAACCCAAAACCCAAAACCCAAAATCGCCCTTATCTGTTCTTACTCATTCGCGCTGGGGTTACTCCGTACTTCACGGTGCAGGTAGCGCAGCACTTCGCCGGGGCGACCGTCGAAGACGATGCCGTGGGGCGGAAATTCCAGGGCGTGGGTCCACTCGAAGCATTCGGCATAGCGGAGCAGGTGCAGCCGGTCGATGGCCAGTTGCGCGTCTTCGGGCAGGCCGATGATGCAGTGGCGCAGGCGGCGACGGTGGGGCAGTTCGCAGGTGAGCGGGGGCAGCGAAAACTGGGTCGCCTCCGAAAATGGGGACGACCAGGTGTATTGAACTGTCAGCATTTGGGGTTTCCTCCTTGGAAACGAGGTAGGGAAACCCCGAAAAGATGGCCGCCCAAACGACGCAAAGCAGGTTTCAAGGCGGCCATACAATAGGCAAAGCCCTGAGACAGCTATTCCTGTCTTGGGGTCAGGCGTTGGTAGGTGTTGGCGCATCTACCAATGCCGTAAACGACGAACCGGCCAAATTTTCGGGGAGTGAAGATAAGCTGCGTGTTGGAAAAATTACAGCTTGATGGACGATTGTAGTAGATACCCCTGATCGGCGCAAGCAAAATTTTGCTACGGAATGTGAAGGGGTCTGGCATCCGCTTTTTGCGCGAAATCGCTCGATGCGTGGCTCTAGATGGGACGCTTTTTTGAAGGTTTGCATTCTAGATTCGCAGCGAAACTCAACATTGCATTACAGTTTGCAATCTGTCTTTCTAGGAGAGTGCTTTAATAAATCTGTGAACTGCTGTGAATTGCTGTGAATTGAACTGTTGCTTTGCTGTGCATGTCGGCTGTCCTGACGCATTCCGCTGAACTCACCGTGGACTCTAATCTTTCGTCGATTCCCTCCAGCGTAGATACCAGCGACAACTTGCCCCGCGAGGTGCGGGTTGCTCAGCTTCGCAATACTGTCGAAACGCTGCAAATGGCCGATGCGATCGCCAGCAGTGGTTATCTGATCACCAGCGCCGAACTGGCCGACCTGATGGATGTCAACGCCAGCGCCGTCACCGGGCGGGGCGATCACTGGGTCTGGCGCAACTGGGTCGTCTCTCGCGTGCGCCGCGAAGGAAACCAGATTCTCTGGCAGCTAGAGCGAGTCGATTAGCCGCTGAGCGTTTAGGTTTGCTTAGGGACTTCAAGCCCCTCTTTCTCCCCGCCTCCCGACTGGGAGCAGGGGTTGGGGGGTGACAGCAGATTGAACGTTGCACATGGCGCCGTAACACGACACGTCATTACACGGCCAGGAATTGCTGGATCACGTCATTACTGAGTTCGCTAGTCGGGCCAGAGGCGACAATGCCGCCCTTTTGCATAGCGTAGTAGCGGTCGGCCTGGCGCACGAAATGCAAATGCTGCTCCACCAAAAGAACCGAAATCCCTGTGGAGGCAACGATCTGGCGCACGGCATTTTCGATATCCAGGATGATCGAGGGCTGAATGCCTTCGGTGGGTTCGTCCAGCACCAGGAGTTTGGGCTTGCCCATGAGGGCGCGGGCGATCGCCAACTGCTGCTGCTGCCCACCCGACAGGTCGCCGCCCATCCGATCCAGCATGGTCTTTAGGACGGGAAACAGGTCGTAGATATAGTCGGGAACCTGGTTGGTACTGCGTCCTGCCTTGTCTGCCCTTGCTTCGCGCCCCAGGATCAGATTTTCCTGCACCGTCAGCCGGGGAATCACCTCGCGCCCCTGTGGGACGTAGCCAATGCCCAGCCGCGCCCGCTGGTCGGGAGTCCGTTCTAAGAGCGATCGCCCATCGAACGTGATATTCCCACTGCGCGGCTTTAGCAGACCCATGATGGTCTTCAGCAGGGTCGTCTTGCCCACGCCGTTGCGCCCAATCAGGCACACCATCTGCCCCCGCGGCACCGTGAGATCAACATTCCGTAAAATATGACTCTCGCCGTAATACACATTCAGCCCCGATACGCGGAGCATCGCGTCATCAGCAACGGCGGGCGTTTCGTAGGCGACAGCAGAGTTGGTTTGGCTCATGATGGCAGAGGGAAAGGATAACAGAGTGTTGGAATGACGAGAGTTGGAATGACAAGATATTGCCGTATTGGAACACCTGCTTCCTGCGCTACACGCCTTCGACAGCCTCTAGCAGTTCCTCAGTGTCTTCCAGGCTAATGGGGCCGTCGGCGTGAATTTCTTGACCCAGGTAAACCTCAATAACGCGGGGGTCAGACTGCACCTCGTCGATGGTGCCTTCACAGAGGACAGAACCCTGGTGCAGCACCGTAACCGTGCCTCTAGCAATTTGGCGAACGAATTCCATGTCATGTTCGATCACGATGATCGAGTGGCTCTCCGCCAAGGACAGAAGCAGTTCACCCGTGCGTTCCGTTTCTTCGTCCGTCAGTCCGGCCACGGGTTCATCCACCAGCAGCAAATCAGGGGATTGCGCGACCAGCATCCCAATTTCTAGCCACTGCTTTTCGCCGTGCGACAGCAGATTCGCTTTCATGTCCGCTTTGTGTGACAGACCAATGGTTTCCAGCAGTTCCGCCACCGTTCGCCGCTCAGCGTTCAGCGTCTTGCGAAATAGAGTGTGAATGACGGACTTTTGGCGGTTGGCGGCTAGCTCTAGGTTTTCGCGGGTGGACAGGTTCAGGTACACTCGTGGCGTTTGAAACTTCCGCCCCACGCCCATCTGCGCGATTTCATGCTCAGCGTAGGGACGCAGATTCCGACCTTTGAATCGTACCTGTCCTTCGGTGGGCTTGGTTTTTCCCGTAATGATGTCGAGAAAGGTCGTCTTGCCTGCACCGTTGGGGCCGATGATGACGCGCAGTTCCCCCTTATCGAGGCTGAAGTTAAGATGATTGAGGGCTTTGAACCCGTCAAAGCTGACGGTCAGGTCATCAATCTCCAAGATTTTTTCGTTCATATTCAACCTCTGGGTCTTCTTCTAAGCTGGGGTAAGTAGACAGTCGTGTTTGCCCAGTGAGTTGCTTATAGAGGTTTACGCCGCTCGTGCGGAGCCAGCCAATGATGCCACTCGGCAACAGCAGCACCACCAGCAAAAACAAGCCACCCTGGAAAAACAGCCAAAAATCAGGAAACTTTTCACTCAGCAGGCTCTTGGCCAGGTTCACAACCACTGCACCCAAAATTGCGCCTACCAGCGTTGCGCGGCCACCGACTGCAACCCAGATCACCATTTCGATCGAGAAGGCAATGTTCATCGTGTTGGGCGACACAATTCCCGATTGCAGCGTGAATAGGGCACCCGCGATTCCAGCCAGCGCACCAGACACGGCAAACACCAGGATCTTGAACCCCGTTGGGTTATAGCCTGTAAACCGAACGCGACTTTCATCATCGCGGATGGCCACGAGGAGGCGACCAAACCGACCGCTGGTCAGCCATCGACAAAGGGCGTAGGCCGCCACAACAAATAAGATAGTGACAATGTAGAGAATGTATTGCGTCCGGTTGTCCTTCACGGGCAGCCCAAAGACCGATCGAAAATCGGTCAAACCGTTGGTTCCGTTGAACAGCTTTTGCTGACCATTGAAAAAGTTGAAAAAGATGATTGTTGCGGCTTGCGTCAGGATGGAGAAATACACGCCGCGAATCCGGTTTCGGAAGATGACGTAGCCCAGCAGTCCGGCAATGATGGCGGGAATAACGGCGATCGCCATCATAGAAAATGGCGCAGAGTAAAACGGTCGCCAGAACCAGGGCAACTCGCTGACTCCATAAAGCGACATGAAATCTGGAAGCCCGCTTCCTGGCGGCTGGGGCAACTTCAGGTGCATAGCCAGGGCGTAGCCGCCCAGCGTGAAAAAGATGCCATGTCCCAAGCTAAGTAACCCAGTGAAGCCCCAGATTAGGTCGATGCCGAGGGCGACGATGGCTAGCGCCAAGAATCGACCCATCAGGTTGAGGCGAAAGGCGGAAATCATCCAGGGCAGCGCGAAGATGAGGAACAGGGCGATCGCCGCTACGATGGCAATTTCTATCAAGAGCGATCGCCGCTTTGCCAGGTTTACGGTGCGATTGGGAACAAAAGTGTCAACGGCCATGAGGATTGCTCAGGTAACGGCAACATGAATGGGTGCAGGGCTAAACAAAATCGGATCGCTAGGCATCCACCGTGCGTCCTTTCTGCGGGAACATCCCCGCCGGACGAAACTGGAGAAATAGGACGATTAGGGCAAACACCATCACCTTGGCCATGCTAGTGGTCGCAAAAAAGGTGAAAAAGTCCTTGATAAACGGGATATTGGTCAAGTTTGCCAGCATTCCGGTGCCAATGATGTAGTCCGTGATGCCAATTGCCATCGCGCCGACAATCGTGCCAATGAGTTTGCCCACGCCACCCACAACCACCACCATGAACGTATTCACGATGTAATTTTGTCCCGTGTTGGGGCCAACAGAACCCAGCAGGCTGAGGGCGCATCCGGCAATGCCCGCCAGTCCCGACCCCAAGGCAAACGTGAGTGCGTCCACAGTGCGAGTGGGAATGCCCAGACAGGCGCTCATGTTGCGGTTTTGGGTGACAGCGCGAATTCGCAGCCCCCAGGCGGTGCGGTTCAGAAACCAGTAGACCCCTAGCACACACAGCACCGTCAGCACCATGATGAACAGGCGCGTGTAGGGAAGTTGGTAGTTGCCGAGGGGAATGCCGCCACGTAGCCAGGCCGGTGCAGTCACGTCTTTGTTTTGTGCGCCAAACCAAGGCTGTGTCACAGCTAACCCATAGGTTCTGGCGAGGACGTTGCCCGCCATAAGGGCGATCGCCCCCGACAGCGCCAGCAGCAGCGCTGTGACCCAGCCTTTCACCCGGTCAAAATCAGGACGACGCTTCGCAAGCCACTGTCCACCAAAGTACAAAATGCAAAATAGAGCCAAGCCAAACACCAGCACCCAGTTCACACTGCGAACAAACTGCTGCAAAATCAGGCTCACGCCCCAGGTGGCTAGAAGTGTTTCCAGCGGTCGCCCGTAGAGATAGCGAATCACACCCCGCTCTAGCAGCAGCCCCACCAGCGCCGCAACGACAAACGCCGCAATCAGTGCAAAGAAAATATAAACCTCAAACAGCGGCCCACCGATTGCTCTGAACGCATTCTGCACCACGAAGGTCGTGTAAGCGCCAAGCATCATTAGCTCGCCGTGGGCCATGTTGATCACGCCCATCAAGCCAAACACAATCGCCAATCCCAGCGCCGCCAGCAGCAAAATCGAGCCGATGCTGACTCCGTTAAAAATACCGTCCAAAATACTTGCAACCACAGGCTCTCTCCCAGTGAGTCAGCAACAGGCAACAGGTCACCCATAACCGAGGTAAGTAAGGAATTTCCCGCGGGCACGGCCCGCGAGAAATCTGAGAAATCAGCTACCCAACCTCTAGATCTTGAACTTCCCTGGATCATCCACGTCAGTTCTCGTCCAGTCGCAGGCAAAGCCCTTAGTCTCCGCAACGTACTGGTTCCAGGGCACTGGATCGACTGGGGCGGGCGTGGAATAGACGATTTCAAACAGACCGTCATCCCGCACTTCACCAATCCGAACCGTCTTGGAAATGTGGTGGTTGGGGAACATCTCACCGGGGCCGTGGGGGCGCGGCAAATTCTTGACCGTAGGCGGCAGAGCGCACTGCTTCTAGATCAGTCGGTGTGCCTTCAGAACCGGCCTTTTCAACTGCCTGCTTCCAGATGTTGACAGAGATGTAGCCCGCTTCCATCGGGTCGTTGGTCACACGGTTGTCGCCATACTTGGCTTTGAAGGCGTCCACGAACTTCTTGTTTTCGGGCGAATCGACCGTCATGAAGTAATTCCAGGCAGCCGCATGACCCAGCAAGTATTCCTTGCCGATCGCCTGCACTTCCTCTTCCGCAATACTCACCGACATCGTGGGGTACTTGTCGGGCGTGAGACCTGCGCCTTGCAGTTGCTTGAAGAAGGCGACGTTGCTGTCACCGTTCAGCGTGTTGTAGATGACACCACCGTTGGGCAGCGCCGAGCGGATCTTGGCGATGATGGGCGCAACTTCGGTGTTGCCCAGGGGCAAGTAGTCTTCGCCAACAACGGTGCCGCCTTTCGCTTCGACCTGGGCTTTGATAATCGTGTTAGCCGTGCGGGGAAACACGTAGTCTGAGCCAACCAGGTAGAACTCTTTGCCTTTGTTTTCCAACAGCCAGTCTACCGACGGCTCGATCTGCTGGTTGGGGGCTGCACCCGTATAGAAAATGTTTTTGGAGCATTCCTGCCCTTCATACTGCACCGGGTAGAACAGCATGTGGTTCTTTTCTTCAAACACAGGCAGCACGGCTTTGCGGCTGGCAGAAGTCCAGCAGCCAAAGATGACGACGACTTGATCTTGCTCGATCAGCTTACGGGCTTTTTCAGCAAAGGTCGGCCAATCCGATGCACCATCTTCGATGATGGGCACGATTTGCTTACCCAAAACGCCGCCAGCCGCGTTGATTTCGTCGATGGCGAGCAGGGTGGAATCGACCACTGACTTCTCAGAAATTGCCATCGTGCCGCTGAGCGAGTGTAGAACACCCACCTTGATGCCGTCGCCCGTTGCGGCCGGGGAAGCAGCCGGAGAGGCATCCGCAGCGGGGGAACTTGCCGTAGTGGTAGTAGAGGGGGCACAGGCCTTGAGCAACATACTGGCTCCGAGTGCGGCGGAGCCGTAGACCATAAATTTCCGACGACCAAATAGCCTTGTCATGCAACACGTCTCCTCATTCGAGGGGGCGAAATGAACGAATAATCATACTAGGGTGTGATGTTAGGTCTGGAGACGGTCGTTAATTGTGCCCTAGACTACAAAACGGGTCTTCTTAAGTTTTTATAAATATAAATCTGATTTCAGACCTTATCTCAGATTTTGGATGGGTTGACAGGTGCGGTATCTGCATCTGGGTTGCGGTCAACAGCGGCTTCGGCTGAGGCTTTTTCGGCTGGGTCTTTTCGTAGAGCAGAAACGTCCCAGGCGCGATCGCCCTCGTCTCGTCGATCTTCTGCATCGGTCTGCAAGATGCGCTCTAAATCTTCTGCCAACTGGCGCGATCGCGCAATCAGGGCGGTGTCGTCGCCTTCCATCGCAGCCACATCACGTAGCGCCGCTTCATCGTGCTGCTTAAAGATCTGCGCTGCGCGGTGGGCCCGATAGGCCCGCATTCCCATAAGTTTCAGTGCTTCCACGCCCAGATCCAGCGCCGAGCTAAAGGTTTCCCGCTGGATCACGTCTACGCCGCTGCGGATGAGTTCGTAGGCATGACGGCGATCGCCCGCCCGCGCCAGAATCTTCAGGCGGGAAAAATGCTTGTGCGCCAACTGCACAATCTCCCGCATTTTTTCACGATCGTCGATCGCCAGCACCAGCAGCCGAGCCTCTGCCGCCCCCGCCGCGTGCAGCAAATCCAGCCGCGCCGCATCGCCATAAAACACCTTCCAGCCAAAGCGTCGCAGCAGGTCAATCTGCGCCGGGTTATGCTCTAGCACAGTGATGCGATAGCCATTGGCAATCAGCAAGCGCCCAACGATTTGCCCAAACCGCCCAAACCCGACGATGATCGCCGGACTATCCGATTCATCAATTTCATCGGCCTCGCGTTCTTCGGTCGGCGTTTCAAAGTGGGGCACAATCAGGCGATCATAGGCAATCATCATCAGGGGCGACAGCAACATCGACAGCGCCACCACTGCAATCAAAATCCCCGCCAGATCTTCTGTCAGCACTTTGGTTTGCGCGGCAAAAGAAAACAGCACAAAGGCAAACTCGTCGCCCTGCACCAGCGAAAAGGCAAACAAAAGGCTCTGACTCAGCGCCAGCCTAAACAAGTTGCCCAACCCCACCAGCACGCCACATTTGAGAACTGTAATGCCCGCGATCAGCCCCGCGATTAGCATCGGCTGTGCCAGGATCAGGTTGAAGTCGATGCTGGCCCCGACGGAGATGAAAAACAGCCCCAGCAAGAGGCTTTGAAACGGCTCGATCGTGCTCATCAGCTCGTGGCGATATTCACTCTCCGCCAGCACCACGCCTGCTACAAACGTGCCCAGTGCAGGCGACAAGCCTACCGTCTGCATCGCCAGCGTGATGCCCACCACAAGCAGCAGCGCCGTCGCCGTGAAGCTCTCCCGCAGGCGCGTCGCGGCGATGAAGCGAAACACCGGCTGCATGAGAAACCGCCCGCCCAGGATAATGCCGCCAACCGTGCCGATCACCAGCAGGGTTTGCTGCCAGCCCGCCAGGGTGCTTGCTGCCGAAACGGTCTGTTGAGTCATAGCGGGCGGAGCCGCCGACAGCAGCGGCAACAGCGCCAGGATAGGAATTACCGCCACCGCCTGGAATAGCAGCACTGCAAAGGCTGACTGGCCACCCTCGGTTTTCATCAGACCGCGCTCGTTCAGGGTTTGCACGCCGATGGCGGTGGAGGAGAAGGGGAGGATGAGAGCGATCGCCATTGCCATTTTCCACGACAGCCCCACCAGCATCGCCAAGCCCGTAATCAGCAGCACGTTTGCCACCATCTGCAACCCGCCCAGCCCCACGATCGGCACCCGCAGCCGCCACAGCAAATCGGGCTGAAGCTGCAACCCCACCAAAAACAGCATCATCACCACGCCAAACTCGGCGAAGCGCATGACATCTTGCCCTTCTTGCCCCACCAGTCCCATGACAAACGGGCCGATAATTACGCCCGCAATCAGGTAGCCCAGCACCGACCCCAGCCCCAGCCGCTTGGAAATGGGCACCGACAGCACCGCCGCCATCAGGTAAATAAACGCCTGAAAAAATAAGCTACTGTCCATGCTGGGCAATCTCCGCAGGTTGCATCGCTTGAGGCAAAACTTGGGGCAAAATTTGCGTCAAATAGGCGTTGAGGGTTTTTTGTTGCAGTAGCGTGGGCCAGTCCACCGTGCCGTCCCGCAATGCCACCAGCGCCATCCGATAAGCCTCGGCATAGGGCGCAATCTGGTCAGAGGCTCGCAGTTGGTGTGTCCCCGTGATCACAAACGGCGGCAGATAGTCCATGCCGCAGAGCCGCGCCGTCTGCTCAAAGGGCGTGAGCAATTCCCGAATCGTGAAATAGTTGTGTCCCTGCCGACAATAAGCCTTTTCGCTGCCGCCTGTGGTGATTGCCGAAAGAAACTTTTTGCTCCGCAGCGCCGTGCCGCCCTGCCCATAGGCAAAGCCATATTCCAGCACCAGGTCTTGCCACTCTTTGAGAATGGCGGGGCTGCTGTACCAGTAGAACGGATGCTGGAACACAATAATGTCGTGCGATCGCAGCAAATCCTGTTCGAGCTTCACGTTGATGTGAAAGTTGGGATATTGCTCGTAGAGATCGTGCAGGGTGATGGAATCGAGTCCCTGCACCGCGCGAATCAGTTGACGATTGACCCGCGACTTTTCTAGTGCTGGATGCGCGAACAAGATCAGAATACGGTTTGGGTTGCCCATGCGCTTTACTGAGGAAGGCTATCGATTCTAGGGCAATCTTAATCTTAAAAAGAATCTTAAGAAGCAACGGCTTCGTTTGATGGAGCATTATTGCAGCCGAATTAGCATTAGGGCGCAACGTCCCGCTGTTTCACCACTCGCCCAGGGCTGCGGGTCGTTGCTCTTGCGACGGAGTGGAGCAGGCCAACCCTGCAATCGCCAGCAACAGTCCCCAGGCAGCCGTCAGTCGCCTCGCTGGTTTACCGGGTTCCATCTTTTTGCCAGTTTTTGAGTTTCGCCCTAAGGTTCATCGCCACGTTCCTGGTTGAGTTTCAGAACCCGGTCAAAATAGCGTCTTTTCTGGGATTTCAAGCCTTTCATCAACTTAATCCTTGAGAGCGATCGCCCGTCATCTTCATCCCGTTCAAGCCGACGTTTGCAAAGACGATCTTCCCATGTGCAGTTCGATGAAGCGAACAATGGTATCTAGTTCCTGATTGATCTTCAAATTCGTAAAGACAAACGGCTTGTCGCCGCGCATCTTGCGGGCATCGCGCTCCATCACACCCAGGTCTGCGCCCACCAGCGGGGCCAGGTCGATTTTGTTAATCACCAGCAGGTCAGATTTGGTAATGCCAGGGCCGCCCTTGCGGGGAATCTTGTCCCCAGCGGCCACGTCGATGACGTAGATCGTCAAATCCACCAGTTCCGGGCTGAAGGTAGACGCGAGGTTATCGCCGCCGCTTTCCACAAAGATTAAATCAGGCTGAAACTGCTGCTCTAGCTGCTCAATCGCCACCAGGTTAATCGACGCATCTTCGCGAATCGCCGTATGAGGACAGCCGCCCGTCTCTACGCCTACGATGCGATCGCCCGTCAGCGCCTCACTCCGCACCAAAAACTGCGCGTCTTCTTTCGTATAGATATCGTTCGTCACCACTGCCAAGTTATACGTCTCCCGCATCGCCTTACACAAGCGATCAACCAGAGCCGTCTTCCCAGAACCCACAGGGCCAGCAATACCAACGCGAAAAGTATTCATCAGAGCCTCTCGTTCTTCGTTCTTCGTTCTTCGTTTTTCACTCTTCGTTCTTCGCTCTTCGTTCTTTTCCCCTAGCCTCCACACTTAACCTCTATCATCGCCGCACCTCTGGTTTCTGATCTTTGTAATCCATCGCACGACTCATCAACAATTCTCGATGGCGAATCGTGCTGAGGGCCACATCCCAGGGAAAAGTAAAGGACTGAAATGAAGCCTGGGAGATGCGGTCGGTGTCAAGGTCGGTCACTACCTTTTGGAACATTTCAAACAGGGTTTGGCGCAGAGACTCCAGTTCCTCTGGGGTTTTCGCTTGTTCCACTTGTTCTAGCAGCGCCAGCACTTTTAGGTTGTACATATCGGCACGGTTTTTCTGGCGTTCATCAAGCCAGCGGCGAAATTGCCATAAGCTAGAGGCCAACAAAACTGCGAAAGACAGCAAAAAGCCCATTACTTCGGCATATTCCACCAAAAAGGCGGGTTCGTCCTGGTTGTAGTAATTGCGAGCGCCTGGATGCAGCGACAGACCCAGGTTTTCGCGGGCATCGGGCAGGCGCATCAGGGTAGCACGGGGATACTGGCTGACCAGTTCGTTGCGAAATTCAAACAGGGTTTGGGTAATGACCTTGGCGATCGCCGGTTCCAGATCCCGCCGCGTTACCAAAATCGCCCGCAGCCCCACGGCCGGAATATCTTTGTCGGGAATTGGCAGCGCTCCGTCATAGGTTCCTTTGGGAATTTCGCTGGCTTCCAGCACGGGCAGCGTCAGCCGCATGGATTCTGCCTGGTCGATGGGTACGAGCTGCGCCTGAGTCCGCTGGAGCAGCCCGCGAATGGAGGGACTACCCAGAGCAATTACGCGAAACAGCGCGTCGATTTGCCCAGCCTCCAGCGCTGCGTAGGATTCGCTGGTGGTCATGGGCAAGGGGCGAAAGTCGCTGTCCTGGAGGTTGTAGTGCGCCTGGAAGTGCCGAAAGATGGCATAGGAACCGCTGCCCACGGGCGGAATGGCAACGCGCTTGCCCTTGAGGTCGGTAAATTGCTGAATGCTGGCGCTGGGCGCGGCAATTAGGTGGCAAATTTCGGGAAACAGGTAGGCGATCGCCTGCACCGACGGGTCAAGCGCTGTGTCGCCCTGAATGATGCCCAGATCGGTCTCTTTCTGAGCCAGCAGCGTTGCATTTTGCTGAGAGCCTTCTGTTTCCAGTACGCGAATCTGAATTTTGGGTTCGTGCGCGGCCACCACATTCGACAGGGCGCTGGCAAAGGCGTAATACTCGCCATCCGGGTTACCCGTGGCGATGGTGAGTTGGTAGACGCGCCGCTGCTCGACCGTCCACTGCGCCGCAAAGGCGATCGCCCCCAGCACGCTCAGCACCACCACAGGAATTGCAAATTTGCTCTGCATAGGCTTTGACCGAATGAGACCTCGATCCAATAGGGCGACGACCTGACAAACACCAGATGACAGGAGTGGCCACCTACAGTTCTGAATGCTGTAAATCGGAAGCAGCTTGCATTCTTGACAGACTTTGCTGACCAAACTGAACCCGATAGACTGGCTTTACAGACTTGAAAATGGCTCCAGGAAGCGCTTCCAAACCATGAGAATTGAGCAGGGCAATTGGCTTGAGCAAGTCGCGCATCAACCAATCTGGGTTCAGGTTGCAGTTTACACGCTGATCGTGCTGACGATCGGTTGGCTGGATTATCTCCTGGGTTCAGATATTGTGCTGTCCCTGTTTTACCTGATTCCCATCGCCTGGGCAGCTTGGTCTTCGCCTCGCCCCATCGCCCTATATACTGCGCTGCTCAGTTTGCTGGTGATATTCCTTTTGGCGGAAAATGCCAGCGGCTTGATTTATACTAAACCGCTTGTTTCTGCTTGGCGGAGTGTCACGCGACTCGGTTTTTTTCTTGTCACCAGCACGTTGATTACGCGACTTCGCAAGACACAGGATCGGCTCCGCTGGCTATCCAGCATGGATGGACTGACCCAGGCAGTCAATGCTCGCGTGTTTACCGAGAAGCTGGCGCAGGAAATAGAGCGATCGCGCCGCTATGCCCGCCCCTTTGCCATTGCCTATCTCGACCTGGACAACTTTAAGCAGGTTAAAGATCAGGGGGGCATCTGGAGGGCGATCGCATTCTGAAGCTCGTTTCCCAGGTGGTTCGAGACAGCATCCGCAAGACTGACCTGTTTGCCAGACTCGGTGGGGATGAATTTGCCCTGCTGCTTCCTGAAACCGATCTCAGCGCTGCCAAGGCCGCCATTTCCCGAATTCAGACACAGCTTGAGTCCGCTATGCAGGCAGAGCAAAGCCCCATCACCTTCAGTATCGGTGTTGTGGTTTGTACCCAGCCGCCCTCTTCCCAGGCACCGCTGATTCACTACGCCGATCAGCTGATGTATCAGGTCAAACGCACAGGCAAAAACGCTGCCCAATTTGTGATCTATCCCGACGCAAACGCCCCACGGCATAATAGCGAGTAATGCCTGCAACTTCTTGATGTGACTTTCCTGAATGAGTGCGCCGATATGAGTGCGATCGCCCCTTCTGCCAGTGCCTTTGCCAGTCGCCCTGCAATTCCCCATCCTGGCGACCACTTCGCGATCACGTTTGCCCCTCTATCGCTGCAAGAAATTTATGACCTAGTTGATGACCCAGCCAATGGCGCAGTAGTCGTGATGAGCGGCATGGTGCGTCAGCAAACCGACGGCAAGCCCGTCATCGCGCTGGAATACCAGGCCTATGAACCAATGGCCCTGAAGGTGTTTCAGCAAATCGCAGCCGAGATTCGCGCCACCTGGCCCGATGTGAGCCACGTCGTCATCCATCACCGCACAGGCAAGCTAGTCGTCGGCGAAATCAGCGTGCTGGTCGCCGTTGGCTGCCCCCACCGCTCCGAAGCCTTCGCCGCCTGCCAATACGCCATCGACACACTGAAACACAACGCCCCCATCTGGAAAAAAGAACACTGGGCAGACGGCTCCACAAGCTGGGTCAGCATCGGCGCGTGCGAACAGTCACCAGCAGGCTGCTAAGAAAAGACCTAGATGTCGTGATGCCAAATCCAGCGATGAGATTTACCCCTCATAAGCAAATATTTCGTGATCTCCTTGCAGCGGCGCATTTACAAATTAGAATGCATTTCCAAAGTCTTATTGAAAGGCATTAAAGAATTTAAAAGGATTGAGAGAACCAACCGAAAATCGAGGGGCGAGCGATCGCCCCATCTTTGTTTTGCTCCTTTTTGATCCATTTTCTTAGGGTCACTTTAAGGAAGGTTAATCACCCAATTACGAGACGTTAATAATGCGATTAAACTCACTTAATCTCGCTGTGGGATCGTTTGTGAGGCATTGATTACCAAGCGCCTCCAAATCGCTTCAACGAAACCTATGGCTTTTCAACTGCAAATACTACATGCTTCCGACATGGAAAGCGGCCTCCCAGCTTTCACCGATGCAGTCAATTTCTCTACGGTGATTAACGCGCTGAAAGACGACTATGCCAACACGCTGATTCTGTCCTCCGGCGATAACTACATTCCGGGGCCGTTCTTTTCCTCTGGGAGCGATCGCGCCCTCCGCAAAACCACTTCTTCCTCTGCCCCCGGTGATGACTACACCTTTCGTGAGGGGGTTGGGCGCGTCGATATTGAAATCCTTAACCAGATTGGATTTCAGGCTTCTGCTCTAGGCAACCACGAATTTGACCTGGGCGAATCGACCGTTGTTTCCCTGATTCGGCGCGATCGCGAATTTCGAGGCACGGTCTTTCCCTACCTCAGCAGCAACCTGAACTTCACCGACCCCAATCCGGCAGACGACGGCACCCCTAATCAAGATTTTGTGCTAGAAGATCTGGTCGTTGCAGATGGTCAGCCCGCAGCCCCCAATAGCATTGCTAAAAGCACCGTGCTGACAGTCAATGGCGAACAGATTGGGATTGTGGGTGCAACAACGCCAACGCTGGGGGTCATCTCCTCACCTGGCCCAAATGTTGAAATCCTGCCGCGGCCCTTTGGCGCAAACCCCAGTGCAACCGAGCTAGATGCCCTTGCGGCAGAAATTCAAAAATCCGTCGATGTATTGACCGCCGCTGGCATCAACAAGATTGTGATCTTGGCGCACATGCAGCAGTTGTTCATCGAGCGGGAACTGGCCAAACGGCTGCGCGATGTGGACGTGATCATTGCAGGGGGTTCCCACACGCTGCTGGCAGACAGCACCGACCGGCTGCGCCCTGGCGACACAGCGGGCGGCATTTACCCCCTAGTAGAAAACTCTCCAACGGGGCCAGTGCTGGTGGTCAACACCGATAGCAACTGGAAATATGTCGGGCGGCTGGTGGTGGAATTTGACGACGACGGCAAAATTGACCTGTCAAAGCTCGATCCCAATGTCAATGGAGCCTATGCCACGGATACGGCCAGCGTGGCTGCGCTGACGGCCGTCAACCCCGGTGAACCCGATCCAGAAGTGGTGGATTTGCTCGGTAAGCTGCGGAGCATCATCAACACCAAAGACAGCAATATCTTTGGGAAGACCACGGTGTTCCTCAACGGCACGCGCAACTCGGTGCGGACGGAGGAGACAAACCTGGGCAACCTGACGGCGGATGCCAACCTGTTTGTGGCAAGGCAGGTAGATTCTTCTGTTGTAATCTCGCTAAAAAATGGCGGCGGCATCCGCGACAACATTGGTGCAGTGTCTCCCACCCCAGGAGCGACCGACCCCAGCGACATCGTGACCTTGCCACCCCCCGCCAACCCGGAGGCAAACAAGGGAGAAGGGGATTTGTCGCAACTGGATGTGGAAAATTCGCTGCGCTTTAACAATGGCTTGAGCCTGATTACCGTGACGGCGGCTCAGTTGAAGGAAGTGCTGGAGCATGGTGTTTCGGGGGTTGGGCCGGGGCGAACCCCTGGCGCATTTCCTCAAATCGGCGGCATCTCTTTTAGTTTCGATGCGAGCAAGACGGCCCAGCGACTCGCAAGCGATGGCACGGTGATCACGCCGGGCGAGCGCATCCGGTCAGCGGCTCTGACGGATGCCAATGGCAACTTTACACAAATCCTCATTCGGAATGGACAGATTGTAGGCGATCCCAACCGCACTTTTCGATTGGTGACGCTCAGCTTTTTGCTAGGCACGAGTTCGCTCGATGCGAGTGGGGATGGCTATCCGTTCTTCCGGTTTGTGCGAGAAAATCCAACCCTGGCAAATCGGGTCGATTTGCTGGGTGAGACGAGTATCGATTTGAACCGCAATGGCGTGATTGATAGGCCAGTCAGTCTGCCAGAGGGGGCAGCAACGTTTGCAGATGCAGGCAGTGAGCAAGATGCGTTTGCGGAGTTTCTAGTTCAAAGTGGTACGTTTACTAAGGCGGACACGCCCGCAGAGCGCGATCGCCGCATTCAGAACCTCGGCGTGCGGGGCGACAACGTGTTTGGGGTTCAACTGGCAGGCTCCAGCGGCCGCAACCGTCTAGTCGGACGATTTGCCAATGACCTGCTGCAAGGGCTGGGCGGAGCCGACGTGCTGAACGGGCGACAGGGCGACGATTTGCTGGAGGGTGGACGCGGGGGCGATCGCCTCAACGGTGGCCCTGGCAAAGATGTGCTGGTTGGCGGGCTGGGCCGCGATACCTGCATTGGCGGAGCGGGCGCAGATACCTTTGTGCTGACTCGCGGCGCTGGATTCGACACGATTGTGGACTACAAAGACGGCGTAGACAAGATCGGTCTGTCGGGCAATTTGCGCTTCGGCAATCTGCGCTTTACCGATACCACTCGCGGTGTTCAGATCCGGGCTGGTAATGACCTGCTGGCGGAGTTGCTGGGCGTGCGGGCTAGTGCGCTCAACCGCACCGACTTTGTGACCACGTTTGCGACCGCAGAGACGTTCGCTTAATGCGGGTCTGAAGCCAGCCTATAAAAGCGCATAAAAGGCACGGCGCATCGCGCCGTGCCTTTTACATTTGCAAGGTGCTGCGTTTAGTTGCTCACGCGGGGGGGCGCGGGGGGGCACTGGCCCGCTGAGCGGGAATCGGACGGGCAGGCTGGGCTGCAATCGTAGACCGAAGAACGGCGATCGCCCGCACGTATTGGGGATCGCTCTGGCTGCCGACCGAGGTGGGGTTTGCAGCAAGCTGCTGGCGCTGGCTATCGGTCAGGTTGACCTGCACGTTTGGCGTAATACCACGCTGGCTGATGTCCGTGCCGTTGGGCGTGTAATAGTGGGCGATCGTCACCGCCAGACCAGATCCATCCGACAGCGAATGCACCGACTGCACCAACGCCTTGCCAAAGGTCTTAGTGCCAACGATGGTTGCCCGCCGATTGTCCATCAGCGCCCCGGTCAAAATCTCACTAGAGCTAGCAGAACTGCCATCTACCAGCACCACTAGCGGCAAATCCGTCAGCGCCGTCCGATTGGCGCGAATCCGCTCGTTGGCCCCGTATCGATCCACCGTGCGAACGATCAACCCATTGCCCAACCACTGACGCGAGATGTCGATGCTGGCTTGCAGCAGCCCCCCTGGGTTTCCCCGCAGATCCAGCACGAAGCCCTGAACCTGCTGACTCAGCAAGTCCTCGATCGCCCGCTGCATTTGTTCTGCCGAATGGGCGCTGAACTCCGTCAGGCGAATGTAGCCAACGCGAGTGCCCTGCTCTTGTTTCAGGGTGTAGTGGACATTGGGCAGTTCGATGCGAGCCCGCGTTAGCGTGAGTTCGGTCGCCTCTTCCGACTGGCGTTGCAGCCGCAGAACGATGCGCGTGCCGACCTCACCCCGAATGCGATTCGAGGCTTCTTCTAGCGTCATCCCTTCAGTCGAAACGCCGTCAATCGACAAAATGCGATCGCCCACCTGGATGCCCGCCCGCGCTGCCGGAGAGTTGGGAATTGGCTCCACCACAGTGATCGCCCCTGTTTGCTCGTCCGCCTGAAGCCGAATACCCACCCCCGACAGTTCCCCAGAGGTCTGGCTTGTCAGCACTTCAAACTGGCGCGGGTCCATAAAGCGGGTATAGGGGTCTCGTAGCCGCTGGAGGGCGCGGCGCAATGCATTGTAAGCCTCTTCCCGCGAGCTATAGGAGGCGCTGAGCAGTTCGTGGCGCACAGCTAGCCAGTCTACCTGGTTAAACGTGCTGTCTACGTACTCCCGATTCACGATCTGCCACGCCTCATCGAGCAGCGCCTTGGGACTGTCCTGAAGCGTAGCGTTCACAGCCGAACTAAACACAGGGGTCAGGAGTGAAACCGTAGCGGCTGCGGCGACGGTTCCACCAAAAAGAGCGGCATTGAGCAGACGAGAGCGGTTAAAAAAGCGGCGCATGGGCAGTAACCGGGATAGAGGGGGACAGGAAAGCAGAGGGATTCAATGCGCGGCCACACGCTGGATTCGCCAATACGGCAGGATGCGTGTGCTAATTCAGTTTTGGAGCCTAGTTTTAGTTTGGAGCCTGGTTTAGACAGACCGATGCTTCAACCTCCGGGGCGACTTTAAGACTGGAATGTGAAACGACTGGGTGCGAGCAGGGCTGTATGGATCAAACGAAAGACCAAGTGAGCAATCACTGAAGTCTGCCAAGAAGTCTACAGAAGTTTATAAGAGGACGGATCGCAGCAGAGGACGGAATCCTGCCAGCCACAACCCAGAACCGCTCCATCTGGAGCAATTCTGCATTAAGCAGCATTAAGTATTAAGCAACATTAATCAACCCTGTATAGAGCAACACGCTCCCAGATCAGTGTTCTTCAGTGTTCTCATGAACCCTGCGGTGAAGACAGGAAACTCAGGAGGTCAAGGGTGACGCTCCCTCTAGCACCTGCCAGCAGACCCCTTAGACGGGTGAATCAGGATTGAGGTTGCAGACGGCAGCAGCAAGCCTCAAACCAAGTTGCTACACCCCTCCAGTCGCTTCTACTCTGGGACTCTTTCCAGGATAGTGGCCCTATCCGATTTGGGCCATTTCTTCATCTATCTAAAGGTAGCTCGTTTGAAGGTTTTTTGGGAGTAACAAAAATCACCGGACAGCTTCAGTAAGTCAGGCTTTGAGCCAGCCATCCCTCAATTCTCGTCAATTGCTCCCATAGATGATGAGTAGAGGTACCAAATCCTGAGCTTGTTTAACAAAGCTTGTTTAACAAGCTCTGACACATCTAGCCAGACGCATTGCCAGGCGCATTACCAGACGTATTACCAGACACATCATTCAGACGCATAATTCAAAGGCATAATTTTCAGACGCATTACGAGACGCATATAAGACGCACCAAAATATATCCGCACCAATATCGTGAGTTTCCGCTACTTTAACCCTAGTCCCTGTCAATCTTCCAGCACTCTTTGAAGAAATTTAACGAAGCCTGGGCGCGTATGGCCGGGCGATCGCCCCTGAAATTCCATGCAAACCTGTAAATTTGCCCTAATGCAGAGTATCGCTCGTAATTCTGAGTTTCCTAGGCAAGGTTTCAGCCAGTCTTTATCGAGCCGTGCAGCTGTCGAATAAAAACGGGAGAAATTTTAATAGCGTGTCGAACAATACAGGGAAGAATGGGGCAGTATGTGATCTATGACGACTAGGTTCTGACAGGTGATCTGCACAGATTAACTGTGACCGAGTGCAGTAGATGATGCGGAGTCGGGTGGCTCATTCAGAATTGGGTGAGGAATCGAGTCTAAAACCATCGCAGCCCCATTCTTGACAAAACCTTCAGAAACACCTCTACTCCGCCAGTCTGTGTCAAAATGTAAGCGGTTTTGCCCGATTTAAAAAAAGCTTGAAGTAGGCTTCATCATGGAATCCCTCTACGCATATGCCTGGCTGATCCCAGTGTTGCCCCTGGCAGGGGCAATGATTTTGGGGCTGGGTCTGATTTCTTCCAGCAGTTTCGCCAAACAGTTTCGCAAGCCCAGCTCGGTGTTTATTGTCTCGCTGACAGGCACTGCAATGGTTCTCTCCTTTGCGCTGCTGTGGAGCCAGATTCAAGGACATCCGACCTACGAGCGCTCGATTGAGTGGGCTTCGGCGGGTGATTTTCACCTCTCGATGGGCTACATCGTTGACCACCTCACTGCGCTGATGCTGGTGATCGTGACAACAGTTGCCTTTTTGGTGATGATCTACACCGATGGCTACATGGCGCATGATCCGGGCTATGTTCGCTTCTATGCCTATCTCAGCCTGTTTAGCTCCTCGATGCTGGGTCTGGTGATCAGCCCCAACCTGGTGCAGATTTATATTTTCTGGGAGATGGTGGGAATGTGTTCCTACCTGCTGATTGGCTTTTGGTATGACCGCAAAGCAGCTGCCGATGCCTGCCAGAAGGCGTTTGTGACCAACCGAGTGGGCGACTTTGGGCTGCTGTTGGGGATGCTGGGGCTGTATTGGGCAACGGGCAGCTTTGAATTTGAAGTGATTGGCGATCGCCTCCAGGAACTCGTCCAGTCGGGGGCCCTGAGTGGAGCGATGGCAGCGCTGTTTGCAGTGCTGGTGTTCCTTGGCCCAGTAGCAAAGTCAGCCCAGTTTCCGCTGCACGTTTGGCTGCCAGACGCGATGGAAGGCCCTACCCCCATTTCGGCACTGATCCACGCAGCTACGATGGTGGCAGCGGGTGTGTTCCTGATTGCCCGCATGTTCCCCGTGTTTGAGAACATTCCCACCGCAATGAACGTAATCGCCTACACGGGCGCGGTCACAGCATTTTTGGGAGCCAGCATCGCCATCACCCAAAACGATATCAAGAAGGGTCTGGCCTATTCCACCATGTCCCAGCTTGGCTATATGGTCATGGGCATGGGAGTGGGAGCCTACACCGCCGGACTCTTTCACCTGATGACCCACGCCTACTTCAAAGCAATGCTGTTCCTTGGTTCTGGTTCCGTGATCCACGGCATGGAGGGTGTGGTAGGACATGACCCCGTGCTGGCGCAGGATATGCGGCTGATGGGCGGACTGCGGAAATATATGCCAATTACCGCCACGACCTTCTTGATTGGCACGCTGGCGATCGCCGGAATTCCTCCGCTGGCGGGCTTCTGGTCGAAGGACGAAATTTTGGGGGCAACCTTCCGCGCTAATCCTGCGCTGTGGGCGGTTGGTTTCCTGACGGCGGGGATCACGGCGTTCTACATGTTCCGCATGTACTTCAGCACTTTTGAAGGCGAGTTTCGCGGCACGAGCGAGGAAATCAAGCGCAAGCTCAAGAACGAGCAGCTTCAAAAGCTGGGTCTAGCCTTTGGTCCCGGCGCGATGAACCCGTTAGAGCTGACGGCGGAGCATCCGGCCGAAGACCACGACGCTCACGACGACCACGGGCATCACGCCAGCGAACCGCACGAATCGCCGATTACGATGACGCTGCCGCTGATGCTGCTGGCGATTCCTTCGATGCTGATCGGGCTGGTGGGCACGCCATTCAAGAACTATTTTGAGGAATTCATCCACGCGCCGGGTGAGGTGATCCACGAAGCCGAGGCAGTGGACTGGGGCGAGTTTCTGACGATGGGCGGCAGCTCGGTGGCGATCGCCCTCGGCGGCATCGCTCTGGCAACTGCGATGTACCTGCTCAAGAAGATTGATCCAGCGGCGATCGCCGACAAGATCCAGCCGCTCTATCAGCTTTCCCTCAATAAGTGGTATATCGACGACATCTACAACGCCGTATTCGTGCAGGGCAGCCGTCGTCTGGCCCGGCAGGTGCTAGAAGTAGATGTGCGGATTGTGGATGGGCTGGTAAACCTGACAGGCTTTGTCACGCTGGTCACAGGCGAAGCGCTGAAATATCTGGAAAGCGGCAGGGTGCAATTCTACGCGCTGATCGTTTTTGGCGCGGTGCTGGGTCTGGTGCTGGTTTCGGGGATCACCTGAAGTTGAGACGGGGCGGAGGGCGATCGCTCTCCGCTTCTGCCTTGTCACTTTTCAGGAAATCTGCCGCCTGAGTGAGCAGCCCAAGTTACTTGAGTGAACCGTCCAATCTTCAACCATTAATCGCAGTTGGGTTGCAAGCGAGATTGCAAGTTATAAAGCTAATCCTTTCAGATTTTGTCCAGAAAACTTACTCAGAAACCTGCTCCGAACGTTTGAAATCTAAATTTCTACATGAATACTGCTGAATTTCCCTGGTTAACAACCATCATCCTATTGCCTGTCCTTGCATCACTGGCGATCCCGGTTCTTCCCGATAAAGACGGAAAGACCGTCCGCTGGTACGCCCTCATCATTGGACTGATTGACTTCGCGCTGACGGTCTACGCTTTCTATACACAATACGACTTCAGCCGCTCTGACCTGCAACTGGTCGAGAGCTACTCCTGGGTGTCGTCGCTCAACCTGCGCTGGTCGGTGGGGGCAGACGGACTCTCGATGCCGCTGATTTTGTTAACGAGCTTTATCACGACGCTGGCAATTCTGGCATCGTGGCCGGTCACGCTCAAGCCGCGCCTGTTTTATTTTCTGATGCTGGCGATGTATGGCGGACAAATCGCCGTGTTTGCTGTGCAGGATATGCTGCTGTTCTTCCTGGTGTGGGAACTGGAGCTGATTCCGGTTTATCTACTGCTGTCGATTTGGGGCGGCAAAAAGCGGCTCTATGCGGCGACCAAGTTCATTCTGTACACCGCAGGCGGGTCGCTGTTCATTCTGGTGGCAGCGTTGGCGATGGCGTTCTATGGCGATACGGTCACGTTTGACATGCGATCGCTCATGGATAAGGACTTCCCGCTCAAGTTCCAGCTTTTGGTCTACGCAGGCTTCCTGATTGCCTATGCGGTCAAGCTGCCGATTTTCCCGCTGCACACCTGGCTGCCGGATGCCCACGGCGAGGCGACGGCTCCAGTTCACATGCTGCTGGCGGGCATTCTGCTGAAAATGGGCGGCTACGCGCTGCTGCGGATGAATGCGCAGATGCTGCCGGATGCCCATGTCCGCTTTGCGCCGATTCTGATAATTTTGGGCGTGGTTAATATCATCTACGCCGCGCTGACCTCCTTTGCCCAGCGAAACCTGAAGCGAAAAAATTTGCCACATCTTCGTGCTGATTGGGATCGCTTCGTTTACGAACCTGGGACTGAGCGGAGCCATGCTGCAAATGGTGTCCCACGGGCTGATTGGAGCCAGCCTGTTCTTCCTAGTAGGCGCAACCTATGACCGAACCCACACCCTCATCCCTGGACGAAATGGGCGGCGTGGGCAAAAAAAGATGCCCAAGATTTTTGCCATGTTCACGGCTTGCTCCCTGGCCTCGCTGGCGCTGCCAGGGATGAGTGGTTTTGTTGCAGAACTGATGGTGTTTGTGGGCTTTGCCACCAGCGATGCCTACGACCAGACGTTCAAAATTATCGTGATTACGCTCATGGCGGTGGGCGTGATCCTGACACCGATCTATCTACTGTCTATGCTGCGAGAGATTTTCTATGGGCCAGAAAACCAGGAACTCGTGGAGCATGAGGTGCTGGTGGATGCTGAACCCCGCGAAGTCTTTATCATTGCGTCGCTGCTGATCCCGATTATTGGCATCGGGTTCTATCCCAAGCTGATTACGCAGATGTATGATTCTACGACCGAGCAGGTGACAGCCCAGCTTCAGGAATCTTTTGCGATCGCCGCTGCGGAGAAAGAAACCGCGACGCTTTCAAAACAGGCGTTGCTCAAGGCTCCTGAGATTTCGTCCAATCTCTAGCCTGATCTGTCGCGCCGATAGCCGTTAACAGGAAAGCCCGGAGTCTGTCAACTCTGGGCTTTTTGGCTGTTATGAGAGCTAAATTAGGAGATCTGTAGCAGAAGCCGTCAAAACTGGCAGATCAATCAGCCCTGAACCCAATCGAAGAAGAAGCTAAATCGGAAGGAGCGATCGCTGACAGGTTGGACAAACAGCATGAATAATAAGCTGGCAGTCGAGCAGGTGATAGCCCTCTTTCTGAGCCACGCGGCTGCCCGTTTTCAGGATGGAATCGTTTTTGAACTCAATTGTCTTATTGCAGCGGACGCAGATCAAGTGATGGTGATGATAGGGCGCGGGCTGGTTGATTTCGTAGTGCTTATGGCCCTCGGCCAGCTCTAGCTCTCGCAGGATGCCCATGCGGGCCATCAGCTTGAGCGTGCGATAAATCGTCGAGAGGCTAATATGATGCCCCTCCTCGTTCAACAGGTTATACAAGTCCTCAGCGCTGAGATGATTGCCCTTGGGCAAGTTCTGAAAGATTGTCAGGATCGTTTCGCGCTGAGGGGTCAAGCGCCAGCCCCGCTCGTTAAGTTCAGCCTTTAGTGAGGTCGCAGTGTAGGCAGTCATAGGCACCTTTTCAATAAGGTTGCTTTATTGAGAAGGATACACAATAAATCGAGTATTTGCAAGAAAACTTGCTTATTGAGAATAATACCCACTTAGGCTTCACAAATCTTTTAGAGTTTCTATAACAGGAACGCCTTAAAACAGGAGAATAGGCGGGATTTTCGTCAAACCTGCTCAGAACCGGGATTCTTCCCTAGCCCAGCGCCAGTTATAGCGATTCCACTCATAAACACCCTGAATTTCGTATTCCATGCCGTTGTCAAATCGGACGCAACAGCTTGCCTGTCGGGTTTCGGAAGCCTCTGACATGCCTGTGGGTTCTGGTTCACTGCTGGCAGATTGGCTATTGGCGGATTCTCGCGGGGCTGGTTCATTAACGGAGATAACGGTACAGGGAAACCACTCGCGGCTGCACGGGCCGTCGTCTTGCACCCATTCCCAGAGGCTGTTTGCAACTTCGATGCGATCGCCCACCTTCAGCCGCAACGCTGCCTCTGCGTAGGCCGCCAGATGCACAGGACGCACCTGTTCCAACCAGTTCAGCCCAAACTGATCGCGGACAAACTGCACCGGGCCAGAATCATTTCCTCGCAGCCAGTCATTAAGCAACTGCGCCTTCCACGATCGCCCGCTGGCTTGAGTCTCCTGCACATAGTCCAAAAACGCCCGCCGCTGATCTACCGTGAGCGCATCCAGCGGGTTGTTTTGGCTATCCTCTGGCTTGTCCTTTGGCTTGTCCCGATCAGAGACAGCAGAGTCGGGTGCAGACAATGCCGCTCCGTTTTCTAACTGTTGCGCCACAAGCTGCAACAACAGGCTCTGCTGTTCCAAACTCAGAGGATAGCCTTCGGCATCACAGGCATCGAAAGCGACCCTCAAAGCAGCTTCAATCTCGGCAGGGGTCATGCGCGGTTCACTCTGCTTCGCAACCGTTAGCTCTGCAAGTTAACTTTGTATTATGCCACTACATCTGTAGAGTCATCTGCGAAGTCATCTATAAAAATAGGCTGGAAAAATAGGCTGGCTAACCCCCTGTGCCCCCAGATTCAGGTACGCTGAGGGTAGCCATTTCTCCATGCCTACTCTCCAGATTTCGACCTGGATTCTGCTACTGTCTACGCTATTCCCTGCAATGATGAACTGGTTTAACTTCCGCCTTCAGCGCGTTTTCGTAATTTTCCTGGCGGCCTGTATGGCGATCGCCCCTTGGTTCTACGCACCCAAAGCCCTAGCGCTCGTGCAGATTCGGCTATTTGACCTGTCCTATCAAGTCTGCCCAGAAGAATTGGGCGAAGGCGCTGTCACTCCTGGCGGCACGAGTATGCCCGCGAGTTGCTACATCATTACGGGCAAAGCCGAAAATCCAACCAACAAGGACATCTACAACGCCGACATTTTCGGTCGTATTTACGATGCCAACGATAACCCAGTGATGCAAAACCGGACTCGACTGGGATCGATCGACGAAGTTCCGCCCGGTGTCAGCGATTTTGAACTCCGCATCAGCGTGTCCGAAAACCAGCCCACGCCGCTAAAGCTGGAGCAGTTCAAGGCAGCAGGATTTGCAGGGACTGTCCGCCGATAGCCGCTTGGGTCACCGCTTATAAGGGTTAGAAGGCTTAGAAGGCAGCATAGGCGGCGCTTTCCAGAAAGCGCCCCAAAAATTGCAGGAGAAAAATTGCCAAGATCGGCGAAAAATCAAAGCCCCCCAGCGGCGGAATCACGCGACGAAAGATGTTGAGGTAGGGGTCAGTGATTTGGCTGAGGGCGGCGAAGGGCTGGCTATACCAGTTGACGCTGGGAAACCAGGTAAGCAGGATGCGGATGATCAGGATTGTCGTGTAGATCGAGATGAAGGTGGAGAGGGACTGGGCAACCAGCATAGTAGAACCACTCATGGGCGTTTGGATGAATAATGGCGAACTAAACTCATTTAACACTCAGTTTAACCTACACGACCTGGAAGCCAGCGGGCGCTTGACGACTTCCAGGATTTCTACAGGATGAGGCTAGTTTGAATGAGGCTTCGAGGGGGCTTTCTCAGAGATGGGCTTTTCACAAGCTTTCCAAGGGGGCTAGTAAGGGCGATCGCCCCGCACCCGTTCCATCCCTTCGACCCGGTTGCCGCCGTTCACCCCGCCCAACTGCTGGCGCACGTCATCGATCGCGTCGTTGAGTTGGGCAATTTTGTCCTCTAGCCCCCGACGAGAGTCCTCACTGTTTTGCTCAGACAGGGGCAAATGACGGTCTCCCTTTTTGCTCTCTAGCGAGTCTTGCCGCGAGAGGCGGGGGGCAACCAGCACGCCCAGCACGCCGCCCACCACGCCGCCCACAATTGCGCCGACCCAAAACCCGCCAAAGAAGTTATCTTGCTGACTCATACCCTTTCTCTCCGCGATCGCCACTAGCGGTTATTTCAGATACCCTTTAGTCTACCGTTAAGTCGATTACTGGGCATGTGATTGCTCAGTGGGTTTCTCAAGTGTCCTTTCTTCAGCGCCCCTTCTCAAGTGCCAAACGTGCGATCGCCCGCATCGCCCAGCCCTGGCACAATATAACCCCGATCGTTCAGCCCTTCGTCGATGGCCGCTGTGAAAATCGACAGCGCTGGGAAGTCTGCCCCCAATAGCTGCAAGGCCTGGGGAGCCGCCACCACCGCCACAATCCGAATCAGCGCCGGATCAACACCCCGCTCTACTAGCAGCTTTAACAGCGAATGGCTAGAGCCACCCGTCGCCAGCATCGGGTCCGTCACCAGCACCCGCGTCCCTGGCGGCATCTGTTCTGGCAGCTTGTTGAGATAGCAACTGGCTTCCAGGGTTTCCTCATTTCGCACCAGCCCGACATGATAAATCGAGGCCAGCGGCAGTAGCGCCTGCGCTCCATCCAGCAACGCCAGCCCCGCCCGCAAAATTGGCACCACCACAATCGGCACCTCCGGGTCAATGAAGGTGGCTGGACAGGGGGCCAGGGGCGTTTGCACTTCGCTCTCGGTGGTCGGCAGCCAGTCGCGGGTGGCTTCGTAGGTGAGCCAGCGCCCCAGCTCGGTCATGGCGCTGCGAAACAAAACCGTAGGGGTTGATTCGTCGCGGGCAACCGAGAGCCAGTGCTTGATGAGCGGATGGGAGGGGACGTAAACGCGGAGGGTCAGGGACATAAGGGGTTAGGGATTAGCGTAGATAGAAAAAGCGCAAATCGACCAATGATTGCAAGTTCTGCAATATCACCCTGGAGACGCGGCTTGATAGGTCGCACGGGCAGGCAATCTGGATTATCATATCAACGTTTTTTCCCCAGGAATTGCGTTGCAAGACTGCTTTGGCGTGAGGAGTAACGATGCCCAAAAAGCAAAAATTTCCCCATCTAGTAGGGTCTAAGTGGACTTCGCTGCAAACCACCTGGGGCTGGCGACACTTTCAGGTGGTCAACCGCAAAAATGAGGGCGAGTGGGTATTTGCTGAGATGGTGGCATCCTGTGATCCCAGCGTGCGGTTCTGGATCAATGCAAAGCAGCTAAAAGAGCGATCGCTCTGGCAGGCAGGCTGGCGATCGCTCCAGGAACAGTCCATTGAGTAAACCCAAAAATGAACCCAAAAACCTAGCGGGTCGGCGGACGGCGACGCTGTAAGAATTCGGGAATATCCAGCCCCGGTCGCAGGCGCGGATCGGCGGAGGGCGCAGTGGGCATAGTGCCAATGGGTGGAGCAGTGACCGTGCGCTTGAGCGGAGCTACCCGGCTAGACTGCAACGTTGCCACCTCACCCGGCGCAAAGCCCGTCGCGATGACCGTAATCTGGACTTCTCCCTGGAGGCGATCGTCAATCACCGCGCCGAAGATAATGTTGGCATTGGGATCAACCGCTTCGTAAATGATTTCGGCCGCCGCATTCACCTCATGCAGCGTTAGGTCAGAGCCACCGCGAATATTGAACACCACGCCCCGTGCGCCATCGATAGAAGATTCCAGCAGCGGTGACGAAATGGCAGCCGTAGCCGCCTCCCGCGCCCGCGACTTGCCCGTGCCAATGCCAATCCCCATCAGGGCAGACCCCGCATCGGCCATGACTGCCCGCACGTCTGCAAAGTCTACATTCACCAGACCCGGAATGGTGATGATGTCGGAAATGCCCTGAACGCCCTGGCGAAGGATATCATCTGCGACGCGAAACGCATCTTGCACCGGGGTCTCGGCTGAGATCACCGTCAGAAGCTTGTCGTTGGGAATGACGATGAGCGTGTCTACCCGACTCTGTAACGCCGCGATGCCCTCTTCGGCCTGAGAGGTGCGACGCTTGCCCTCAAAGGTAAAGGGACGAGTCACCACACCGACCGTCAGAGCGCCGACTTCTTTGGCGACTTCTGCCACAATCGGGGCCGCGCCCGTGCCCGTGCCGCCGCCCATGCCTGCGGTGATAAACACGAGGTCAGCCCCTTCTAGGGCAGTGGCGATTTCATCCCGCGATTCTTCGGCTGCTTTTTCACCCACGGGCGGATGCCCGCCTGCGCCCAGCCCACGGGTCAGCTTCTTGCCCACCTGGAGGCGGTTCGGCGTAGCGGCATTGGTCAACGCCTGAGCATCAGTATTGACCGACCAAAACTCGACTCCAGAGACCTGGCTGGCAATCATGCGGTTAATCGCGTTGCAGCCGCCTCCCCCCACGCCAATGACCTTAATCCGGGCCAGGCTGCTCGGCACGATGTCGCTGTATCCAGAGTCGTCTGAGAGGGACGGTTTCGTGTCGTGGCTCTGGTTTAGATGAAGCCCAGAGTTCGCGCCTGCATTGGCAAAAGGGTTCGCATTATTCATTGGTCAAAAAAGTGGCTTAATTCGTTAACCAGGCAAGAAAGCCCAGGCATTATATTTACATCAATACTACACGCGCAGTCCGCATCCACATCTCCAAATTCCACCTTTGATGGCAATTCTCTAACGTTCGCTAACGCAAAGAGGCTACGGAGCAGTGGAAATGCCTGATGCAGCCTCAGGCTCGGCGGATTTGGACATTTAGTTTGAACGGAACTTGAACGATCAACTTGAACGGTTCACTGCAACGGTCGATTGGAACGATCGACTTAGACACGATCCAATTGACCGGGACTGGGGGTGGGGCTATGAGCAGTGGCTCTGGTCATTCGAGAGCGATCGCAGAACACCCAGATTATTCATGGTGGAAACCCAAACCAGTCAAACGCTCAAACCCAGTGGAAATCAGAGCCAATCGCTATCGGCGTTCTATTAGCGTGATCCATTAGCGTGATCCGAGAGATTTCTGGACGATTTCTCAGGGAGGAATGTGAGGTCTAATTCTAACTAAATATAGTGCAACTTGATTGGAAAACAAACGAAAGTTCTTGGGTGACAGCGTTGAGCCGATTTGAACCGACGGGGGCGGGGCGCTGGCTCTACCAAGCAGCGGGTGGGGCGATCGCCGGATCGGAAACCGGAGCAGAACTGGCCGGATCGCTCAAGCTTCCCGTCTCAGCGTTTGACGCGGCCCCAGTTTCTTGATCCCAGCTAGCCTCATCATCAGGATTGGATGACGTACCAGGGAGGCGCATGTCTCGCGTTTGGATAAGGGGATTATCTGGGTTTTGTAGATCAATATAGACAACCTGGCTGAGATCAAGCTTGGTGGGCAATTGTCGAAGTTGGTCAAGGGCGCGGAGTTGGGCCGGGAAGCGAGAACTGTAGCCACCCAGGTGAACCGCTCCCAACTCAGTGGTCAAGATGAGGTTGGACGGGTTGCTCCAGTCGATTTCCTGAATGGCGATCGCCCCTGGGGTTTGCTGCTGGTGCTGGCTTAGATCTCGGTAGAAGTTGGCCCATTCCTCGTGTTGTTCAACCCGAAAACCAACAACTCGTAAAGTAGGCAGCGTTAGCCCTGCTTCCAGCACGGTGGTTTCATCCATCGGCACGAGGAAACCTGTGGCATCCAGCAGTCCAGTGGTTGGCGGGGGGCTGGGTGCGTTCGCGGTGGAATCCTTGAGGATCGCAGTCTCGTTTCCGGCAATCGGCGGTGCCAGAACGGCGATCGCCACGGGATCGCGCTCCTGTACGGCAAGCGTCAGGCTGGGCGGAAATAGGTGGCGCGTCACCGATGCCTGAGCAATAATGCCCTGGGACTCTAGCTGGCGGGCGATCGCCTCGGAGCTAAGCTGCCACAGCGCTTTGGGATAGTCAATCTCCAACATCGACTTCACCGTATCGTCCGACAGCAGCCGATTCCCTTCCACCTCTACCTGCTGGGGCGACGCGATAACCCAGGCAGGGTGCGTCAGCAGCCACACCGCACCCCCCGCCATGCCCATCACCATCGACAGCCGCCAGATTCCCTTCAACGCCCGCCAGCGACGTTGTTGCCGCAGCCGCCTGCGCCGATTGGCTAGCTCCGCCCGTGAGACTGAAACAATATCCGCCATGAATCTTGGTCGTGAACCCCTGCCACTTAATTCACTTAAACTTAATTCACTTAAACTTAATTCACTATTCACTTAAACTTAATTCACTGAATTTGAGGCTTGCCGATGAAGACAGATTCCAGGCAAAGCCCCGCTGCTTTCCCTGGTATATCCTGTTTTTGCAAAATTGCCACAAGAGATCAAGACGAGATCGAGGCTTTCTGAAGACTTTGCTGGGCAAAGCATTGAAACGGCGAAACCAGCAGGTTTGCAGTCAGGCTATGGTTCCGGCAGGGTTTGCTGATGGCGCTGGAGGAACCGTCCCCATTCCACAGCTAGGGTCAAGTCTGTGAAGGGGATGGTGACCGCCCCATTCGGCAATTCCAAAGCAATTGCCAGATTTCGTCCCGTTTCGGGGGGGGCATCCAGCGGCAGAGCCTCGCCATCAACCTGTAGGGCGATCGCCCTCACATCGCCCAGCTTCACGGTTTGCAGCGCCACTGGCCCTTGGCGCGTCGGCTTGCCCCACACTAGCTCATCGCCCCGCTGCCCCAGCGCAGCCAGAATGTCGTACTTTGCCCGCTCAAACTGAGCGGCCCACTGGCGATAGGCCTCCAGCTTTTGATACTCATTCCAGCCGGCCCAGGCCAGCCAGCAAAACACCGCCAGCAGGGGCAGCCACAGCAATCCTCTTGTCATGAACGCTCGTCTGAGAAAATGCCTGAGAAAACGCCGGAAACTCTGCTTAGACTGGAACCTCAGGGCGATCGCCCTTGGGCGCTATCGGGGAAAATCGGGGCAGATAAACTCGTCCTCTATCGCACTCAGCGTCACCTCCTGCGTATCACCACTACGAACCAGGGTTTGCCGCAGCCTCAGCGTGGTGTTGGTCAGTTCCAAAATCTCGGCAGTCAGGGCGACCTGTCCATTCTCGCTCACCTTCAGCACGTTTGGCGCGTCTTTATCAACTGTCCAGCCCGACAGGGCGTAGGTTTCCACGCAGGAGGTCTGTAAAAAGGTGCCATTGGGCAGGAATACATAGATGCTGCCCGGTGCGGGTTCTGACGGGGCTTGCGTCATCCGCCACACGCGGCTGAACAGAACGGTCAAATCCTGACCCGATGCGGCGGCTGTCAGGCTAGTTTCTGATGAAGCGGCAGGCTGACCCTCCGCAGTAGCCACTTCGGGCGCACGGGCTGTATTCGCTGGATCAACCCCACCTGAGCAACTTGCCAATCCTACCAACAGCGCGGCAGGCGCAGTTACCCATAAAACCCGTCGCAACATTTTTTTCAATCCTTTCATTTCGATTCTTCCAAAAGAATTTCCAGACTCTCTCTAGACGGTTTTTCATCGAGAAAAGTTCATATAGTCTATTGAACCGTTGGGCTGGGATCGCACTCTAAAATCGTTGCAGTCTTTCGGGGAGTGCTGTAATCTACAGAAAGTACATCTGAAAACCGGACTTTCATCCGTCATTGAGCATTGAGCTATGCTCACTGAAGCACTGTTTGGGGTGATATTCTGACGAGTCGTGGGGCGATCGCCCAGCCTCCTTAACCTACCACCCGGCTGCACTCCGCTTCACCAGTTTTGGGGGATCTTTGAACAATGGGGATTGTTGTTGAAAACGTATCCAAGCGCTTCGGCAGCTTTTGCGCGGTCGATCAGGTCAGCCTGGAAATCCAAACAGGGTCACTGGTGGCGCTGCTGGGGCCGTCTGGCTCTGGCAAATCCACCCTGCTGCGGCTGATTTCGGGGTTGGAAATGCCTGACACGGGGCGCATCTTGCTGACGGGCAAAGATGCCACCTACGCCAGCGTTCAGGATCGCAACATCGGCTTTGTGTTTCAGCACTACGCCCTGTTCAAGCACATGACCGTGCGAAAAAATATCGCCTTTGGGCTAGAACTCCAAAAAGTGCCCAAAGACAAGGTAAAAAGGCGGGTTGAGGAACTGCTGGATCTGGTGCAGTTGAATGGACTGGGCGATCGCTATCCATCTCAGCTTTCAGGCGGGCAGCGGCAGCGTGTGGCCCTGGCCCGGGCCCTAGCGGTAGAACCCAAGGTGCTATTGCTCGACGAACCCTTTGGGGCGCTGGATGCCAAGGTGCGGAAAGACCTGCGGGCCTGGCTGCGGCGGCTCCACGACGAGGTTCACGTCACCACGGTCTTCGTCACGCACGACCAGGAAGAGGCGATGGAAGTTTCTGATGAAATTGTGGTGATGAACCAGGGACGGGTGGAGCAAATGGGTACGCCTGCGGAGATTTATGACCATCCCGCCAGCGCCTTTGTGATGAGCTTCATTGGGCCGGTGAACGTGCTGCCCAGCACTTCGCATATCTTCCAGGGCAACGGCTTCGACTCGCCCCATCCGGAAGTCTTTCTGCGCCCACAGGACGTGATGGTAGAAGTGCAGCCCAATGGCACGACGGTTCCCGCCCGCGTCAGCCGGATTATTCATCTGGGCTGGGAAATCCAGGCAGAACTGACGCTGGACGACGGGCAAGTGCTGACGGCGCACCTGACGCGCGATCGCTTCGATGAGCTACAGCTACAGCCCAATCAGCGAGTCTATGTCAAACCCAAAGATGCCAAGGCGTTCCCGCTGTATTACTCCATCTAGCCGGTCTGCACCTGGCTGCAACTGAGAGATCGGCAAAACGCTCGACTTGAATCTAGCAGCACTAAAGCTGAAACTGGAATTCGGCCTTCGTCAGCACGGGCGGCAAGGTCAGCGGTTGAGCTGGAAACCTAGAAACTCCTTGAGGCGAGTTTGCCGCACCCTGCGAGACTGGCGCATTAGGGTTGAGAAATTTCCCACGGTCTAAGAACAGGGCCGGGCGCTGGCTCAGGTATAGCGAAAACGATGAGGAGATATCACCACTCCGGTTTGCCAGCATCGACGACCGGATGGATGACGGAATTGATGACGGAACCTTAGTGGCGCGATCGCCCCTCATGCCCGTCATCACCGAGTCTGCCCAACCAGCCACCACCTGCGGAACAGAGTGGGGTTGGGAATAGGCGTTGGCCGCCGTGATTGTATACCCCGCTACTGAAAATAGCAAGAATGCCTTTGCCAAAGCCAAATCTGCCTCAGTCATACCTGTCAAAGCCCTGTCTAAAACGTTGGTCTAAAGCCCTGTAAATCTACGGAATCGCTCTAGCAAATCACCAGTGCCAAAAATCCGCAATATTACTGAGGCAGGGTTTATGCTTGCTTGATGGAACGGGGCGGAGACGGGCAAAGACAGATTGTTGCAGATCGCGTGGATCAAAGGGGCGATCGCCCCTTCCTCGATCTCGGCTGCCGCTCCAACAAGGCAGGTCGTATATTAAAGTTTTAATGCGATGGGCTGCTTGTTGCTAAGGGTTCTTGCTGAAACAGCAGAGAGTTTGTAAGACGCAACAGGGCGTAAATGTAATGCGTAATGTAATGCGTAAATGTAGTTACTGGAGTTTAGACTAAAAGGTTAAGAAAAGCGACCAGACCTAACGACCTAGTCGCTTAATAGTCAAGGACGTATCAAATCACTTGACTATGAGTCATTTTGACAAGCTTCGAGCATTTCGACATCAAGCCTACACCTTGATCGGCAATGGTATAGATGCACTATTTGACCTGATGGATGCAGTGTTGGTCAGCCGGAGTGTTTATTCATTTGCAGAACTGTCGTTATCACCCGTGTTTCGGCGGCAGTGGTCGAGTTTGTATGAATCGCTGCAAGATAGCAATCCGCCACGACAGCAATTGATGGACGTGTACCTGGAGCAGATGCCGCAAGACGAGCAGATCGTGTTAGCCGGAGACCACACGGCATGGTCAAGACTGCAGGCAGAAACCCTGCGAGAACGCACCTATGAACACCAGGCAACCCCAATGCGTGGAGCCAAACCCGTGACATTAGGACAGGGCTATAGCACGATTGCTTGGATTCCCCAGACTCAAGGCAGTTGGGCACTCCCGTTGCTGCATGAACGCATTACCAGTGCCGACACACCCATTGAAAAGGCCGCCACTCAACTGGCTCAGGTCTGTCAGAAATTAACAACTCGCCCCTTGTCGTTATGGGATGCCGAGTATGGCTGTGCCCCCTTCCTATTGAAAACGGCTGAGTTGAGTTGTGACAAGTTGATCCGACTGCGCTCAAACCGGGTGCTCTATGGTGCGCCTCCCCCTTACACAGGCATCGGACGACCCCGCAAACATGGCGACAAATTCAAGCTCAATGAGCCGACCAGTTGGTGGCAACCCGATGAGGCACAATCGGTAGAGGACGAAAAATGGGGACAACTGCGATTACAAATCTGGCATGGCTTGCATTTGAGACAGGCAGCAAAGCAGGGATTGTCCTTGATTCGCGTTGAGCGAGTGAGCAGTTCAAAGGATAGCTCGCTCAAACCCTTGTGGGCTGATTTGGGTAGGACTAGAATTCCCCCAACTAGCAACGCTTTGGCAGCAATACTTGCGTCGCTTTGCGATTGATCATTGGTATCGCTTTGCCAAACAACGCTTACATTGGACACTGCCCCAGTTGTCCACCCCGGAAGCCTCGCAACGTTGGAGCGACTTAATGCCCCTGCTGACTTGGCAGTTATGGTTAGCCCGACCGGATGTGCAAGATTCACCTCTGCCCTGGCAAAAATCCTACCCAACCTCTCACCGGGTCGCACAGCAAATGCGTTTGCACAAGTTTTAGTCGTGATTGGAACATGCCCCTGCACCCAAACCCCGTGGAAAGTCACCGGGTTGGACTCCAGGTCAACCCCGTTCTCGGCGCATTCGCTATCCAACCGTCAGAAAACGATTTCGCAAGCCCAAAGCGAACAACAAAAAGTCTGCTTAATCTCTGACTACTTTGATTTTGCCGTCTCTCTCAATTCCTGCATAGAGTTGGGTCGTTCTCGCCTGCCGTTAGTCTAAACTTCAGTTCGCTAGATCCTGCCCGCTACTAGCGAGGTATCTCGCAGCGAGGCACTTCATAGCGAAGCACTTCATAGTTAGCACTTCATAGTTACTTCATAGCTACACTTCATAGCTATCGGTGACGAACATAGCTATCGGTGACGAATATACTCGTACACACCCAGGTAGGCTGCGCCTGGATCTTTCCACGAGTAATCGTAGGCCATGCCTTGCAGCACCAGTTTCTCAAACTCTTCGGGATAGTAGCGCCATAGCCCAATCGCCCGATCCATCGCCGACTCTAGCGCCTGAAAATCGGTATGTTGAAAGACATAGCCATTGCGCTTTTCGGGCGGGTGGTTTTCGTCGTAGTCGCGGTCAAACACTGTGTTGACCAGTCCGCCTACGCCCCGCACAATGGGCACTGTGCCATACTTCAGTCCAATCATCTGCGTCAGCCCGCAGGGCTCAAAGTTGCTGGGCACCACGATCATGTCTGCCCCGGCATAGATCAGATGGGAGAGTTCTTCGTTAAACCCAAGCTCTAGGTGAGCATCTGGGTTGCTGTAAAGAAAGTTCTTTTCGTGCCAGAACCAGTCGTTGATACCGCGCTCAGTGGCAGACCCCAGCAGCACAAACTGGACACCCCGCAGCAGCGCATGATAAATCGCATGGTGAACCAGATGCACGCCCTTTTGCTCATCTAGCCGACCAATATAGCAGATGAGGGGCTTTTCGGGATCATGGCGCAGACCCAGGCGATCGCGCAGTGCTTTTTTATTCTTAACCTTGTTCTCTAGCGTTTCGGCGGTGTATTTTGCCGGAATGTATTTGTCAATTTCTGGGTTCCAAATGTCGTAATCTACCCCGTTGAGGATGCCACTAAACTTGTAGCTGTGGGTGTGCAGCGTGTGCCCCAGGCCATAGCCCTCGCTGCCATAGTGAGCTTCCCAGGCATGGTGAGGCGAAACCGTGTTGACGTGATTGGCGTAGACGATGCCGCCCTTCATAAAGTTGAGGACGAAAGGATTGAAGTTATCTTGCAGGCGATCGTACTGAAAGTAATAGGCCTCGTTGTTCAGTCCCGTCGCCCAGAGGATATCCACGCCGCCGATGCCTTGGTGCTTAAAGTTGTGGATAGTGAACAGCACGCGCTGATTGGCCATGCCATGCCACTTGTAAATCTCGTACAGCAAAACTGGCACAAGCCCAGTCTGCCAATCGTGACAGTGAATCACGTCGGGGCGCTTGTTGGTGCGGAGCAGAAATTCCAGCGCTGCCTTGCTAAAGAAAGCAAAGCGCATGTTGTCATCTGATGCGCCGTAGTAAATACCCCGGTTGAAAAAATTATCCTGGGATTTGGGCTGAATGAAGAAGCAGAGACGACCATGCACCCAGCCGCAAAACACGTCGCACTTGATCGCTGCGCCATACCAGGGCACCGACAAATCTCGATAGGCCTCGTGCAGCCCCCAGATGTGGTCGTACCTCATGCAGTCATACATGGGCAGGATGATTTCGACCGTGTTGCCGCGAATCTCTAGCTCTCGGCTCAGCCCATAGACCACATCGCCCAGCCCCCCGGCTTTGATCACTGGTGCACACTCAGAGGCAACTTGCACAATATACATGGACGGCTCCTTGCTGAAGGGAAACTGGCTAATGGCTAGGTTGGAAGCTGGGTTGGAAGGCCCTTAGACACGCTCTGAGAAACATTCTAAAAAGCACTTTAAAAGCACTTTCAGAAGAGACAAATCAAGAGAGTGCAGTTTAGCTGACGCTTCACGTGCAATGCTTCACAAAAGTATAAAACCATATTTTGGGGGACTCGTGGGTAGTCTGGGGCGATCGCCCTCAAGAGATCTTCTCAAAGCCAGACTCGACCGTCAGCCTGACTTCTCTTTTTGAGCAGAGTCCCGCCAGAAAACCTTTGATCGCTTTTGTAACCAAGACTTTTGTAATGCAGGGTGTAATGCAAGGCAGATGCGGTCAGACGCACGCTCGCCCATCAGGAATGAAGCGGAGGAGACAGACTACAGACGAGCAGCAGCAGCCCGAACAGATCGGCATTCATGTTGGGTAAAGCGCGACGGGACGGGCGGGGACAGGCCGCCCGTTCCAAATCTTGCTCAGCGGCATGGGCTAGCTCAGTGGCCACACGGGCAGCATAGGGGCGAATAAACGACCAAATCAGCGGCGACAGCCAGCCCTTGAGCGTGACAGAGTAGGAGACTCGTGTGCCGCAGAGCGTAGACTCGACGCGATAGGTGACTCGCTCCTCTATCCCTGGCAGCGCCAGAATGCGAACGCTCAGCAGCTCACGGGGCGACACCCGCTCGACAAAAATCCGAATCGGAATCGGCAAAAACAGGCGCGAAACTGCCTGATAAATCAGCCCTGGCTTGGGGATGAGTCCTTTGGGGACGTTGGTGCGGGCGATTAGCGGATGCCAGGAAACATCAGCCAGGTTAATGACTCGCTGCCAGAGGGCATCCACCGAAGCAGAGCTAATGGCCTGATAGGTTTCCACGAGGGGCTGCACCCATTCTTCCGCGCCACGGCGTGAATGCCGACCCCAAAAATCCAACATTTTTCGTCTCCTCGAACACCGAGTCGTTGATCAAATCAAACCAATTTTCGGACTAAATTCTGACCTCATCCAGGGGCTCGCTTCGCGCTAAGCCAGCCTCTAAAAATTTACGAATTCAACGGGGTTCTGGTTTTATCCGCTATTTTTAGTTTTATACCAGGGTTTATTCATAGCTTTATGTAGTCCTGATCCATTCTAAGGGCCTGCTTTTCGTTTCGTTGGTTAAGCCTGGTTTACAAAGAAGGTGAGAGAGAATTCTGGTAGGCTGCAACCAGCCAGAAACGGGACTCAAGGCAGCGCTATGAGGAAAAATGGGGCGTTGGCTAGGACAGGAGATTGTCGCTGGCTGTAGCTGGCCAGTAACCCGTGAGCAGCCTACCCGTAGTCCACCAGCGCTAGAGTAAAAAAGGTAATCAACTTTAGAAATTTTTAGAAATAGCAATGCAGCAGGCTAAGCGGAAAGGCACGCAGGGGGCAGGTCAGCGGAACCGTTGGTTAGAGATTCGACGGCTGGTTGTCGGATGGCTGGTCATCGGATGCTGGATGGGGGCGATCGCGCTGATGCCGCAAGGGGCGATCGCCGGGCCCGTTGATCCCTATGTCGCAAGATTTCTAGATGCCTCCGAGCCAGTGGAGTTGCCGCTCGATGCAGACGCCACCCAGCCGTTTTCGGCAATCGACCTAACCGCAGGCAAGCGCCTGTTTGAAGAAAACTGCAAAAACTGCCACGTCGGTGGTTCGACCCTGCCCAACCCGACCGTGCCGCTGTCGCTATCAGCGCTAAAAGGCGCAACTCCGCCCCGCGATACCATTAACAGCCTGGTGGCATTTCTGCGATCCCCTACAACCTACGACGGCTCCGAAGAAGCGCTGGAGTGTCGTCGCGTTTCGGAAGACTGGATGAACCAGGCGCAGGTCGAAAAGCTATCGGCCTTCATTCTGCGATCGGCCCAGAAAGCACCTGGCTGGGGCACGGCTGATTTCTAAACGTTAGCCCAGGTTTTAACTAACCAAGCCGAATGCCTGACAGAAATGGGCAACTAGAGATGAGCTTGTCGTTACACGCTATCACTACTCATCAAACGAGTATGCATCAAAAGAGTATGCATCAAACGAGCATGGAGGGATTCGAACCCCCGACCCTCAGAACCGGAATCTGATGCTCTATCCACTGAGCTACATGCCCTCGGCTTCCCCTCGGCTTCCTAGCGAACTCTTAAAGTGAACTCCTAAGCAGACTCTTAGAATAGTAAACTCTAGAGCGATCGCCAATCACCACTCAGAGAGTATAGCACTTTAAACCTGGAACTGGAGACATGCCCTACAAGCTGCTGTTTGTTTGCCTTGGCAACATTTGCCGATCGCCCTCTGCGGAAAACATTATGAACCTGCTGATCCGACAAAACGGGCTAGACGGGCAGATTATTTGCGACTCGGCGGGTACGGGCGCATGGCACGTCGGCAGCCCGCCCGATCGCCGCATGAACGCCGCTGCTCAGGCGAAGCTGGGCATTACGCTAGAGGGAACCGCCCGCCAGTTTCATCCCGACGATTTTGAGGAGTTTGACCTGATCCTGGCAATGGACAAAGAGAATTACGAAAATATTCTGCGCCTCGACCGCAGCGGGCAATATCGCCACAAGGTGAAGCTAATGTGCGACTATTGCCAAACCTATGGCGATCGCGAAGTGCCCGACCCCTACTACGGCGGGACGGAGGGGTTTAACTATGTGATTGACCTGCTGATGGATGCCTGTGGCGGGTTATTGGCAGCGTTGAGGCGTGATGGCGTAATCGGGTAAGGCAGGGGTTGGGGATAGGAGTTTAGTCAACTGTTGGCTGAAGCGGCAGCGTGACCGTGAATTGAACCTGTCCATTGCCGCAGTCTAGCTCTAGCGTACCTTGCAGGCACATGACCAGCTTTTTCACGAGCGCCAGCCCTAGCCCAGTGCCGCCATATTTCCAGGGGTCGTTATTGGGGATGCGGTAGAACTTTTCAAAAATGCGATCGCGCTCGATGAGCGGAATTTCCGTGCCAGTGTTAGTAACGCGGATCTGGAGAGTTGGAGCGCTGGAGTAAGCAAGTATTTTTCTCTTCCCTCTTCCCTCTTCTCTCTTCCTTCTTCCTTCTTCCTTCTTCTCTCTTCCCTCCTCCTGCGCTTGAACCCCCGATTCCAGACTCGTTACCTCGACCCAAATTTCGCCCTCCGCAGGGGTGTACTTGCAGGCATTGGTCAGCAGTTCTGTAACCACGCGCTCCAGCTTAGCCAGGTCGGTGATCAAGGGTGGGAGGTTAGCTGCGTCCAGGCGAATTTGTAGAGATTGCTGGTGATTGCGGGCACGTTCCTCAAACGGGCGCAGCAGTGGTATTAGCCAGCTGGCCAGGTTGATTGTGGTGAGATGCAGCGCATCTGCGCCCGCGTCGAGCCGCGACAGGTCAAGTAGGTCGTTGATCAGACTGATTTCGCGCTGCGACTCTTCCCGCAGGATTTTGAAGTAGCGGTTGACCCGGTTTGGCTCTGGCTCTGTGGTGCTGTCCAAAATGCCCGCCTGCCGGAGGGTTAACTCTAGCATTTGAATGGCCATTTTGATATTGGACATGGGCGTTCGCAGTTCGTGGGAGACGGTGCTGAGGAAGTCGTCTTTGAGTTGGTTGAGTCTTTCTAGTTCTCGCACCTGAGCTTGGGCAGCTTGAAACAGCCGGGCCTGGCGGAGGGCGATCGCACACTGGTTGGCCACCTGCTGCGCCATCCGCAAGTCCTGTTCGCCAAAGGCATAGAAGGCGTGGTTGATCATCCACAAGTCGCCCAGCACGCCCTGGTCGTCCATAATGGGCGTTGCCAGCATGGACACGCGCCCGCGCACCGGGTTGGGCACAAGAGAGCAGAATTGTAGACTCTGCCCGTTGAGCAATGGGCCGTAGATCTCTGGGAAGGCCGCTAGATCGGCGGTGCGTCCTTGGTAGGGGGAGACGGTGGTGGTGTACTCGTAGCGAACCGTCGAGGTGCCCCCTTCCAGGTCATAGAGGGCGGCATTGCAGCAGCTAATCTCGGTGGCGATCGCCAATTCCTGCACTGCCGTTTGCAAAATCTGATCTTCGTCGAGGCTGTCGCGCACCTTGTCGGTAATGCGTTTGAGCGTCGCTTCAAAGTTCGACGCTAGCCGCAGTTCGGCCGTGCGGGCCTGAATCTGCCGCTCTAGATCAACATTTAGGCGCTGCACCTGCTGATAGAGTTCCGATTGGGCAATGGCCAGCTCTAACTGGCCCGCAAGTTGGGTAATCAGGTCAGTTTCCCACTTCTGCCAGGTGCGATCGCCCAAACACTGATGCACCACCAGCCAGCCCCACAGCGTATCTTGCTGCATCATCGGCACGACCAGCATGGCGCGAACGCCCAGCCGTCGCAAAACGCTGCGAGAATGCTCTGAAAGCGATTCCGCCTCTAGGTTATCCAGGCTGTAGACCCAGCCCGCGTTGCTAGTCGGGCGATCGGCTATAGGAAAGATGCTCTCTGGCGGCGGATGCCCCGCAATCGGTGGACACCCTGCGGCGATCGCATCTACGATGATGCTGCCTGTGCCATTTTCAAACAGGCGGTAGATCAGCACCCGATCTGCCTGAAAGATCTGTAGAACCTGATCTACAGCCGTATTCAGGATGTCTTTCAAATCCAAAGACTGACTCAGCATCCGGGCAAAGTGGGTGGCTTGTTTGGAAACCAGCGCCATCTGCTGCTCGACCAGGGACGTTGGCTGGGCGGTAGAGTCTGTTTGCTTTTGGTGGGTAATATCAGTCAAAAGGCCCAACCGCTGCCAGGGCAGTCCATCGAGCGTGCGAGACAACAGGCGATCGCGCGATCGCAGCCAGCGCCACTCGCCGTTGCTCTGCCGCAGGCGAAATTCCACCTCATGCTCATCGCTCGACTCGCCCAACATCTGAGCCAGATACGTCTGCACCCGTGCCCAGTCCTCTGAATGAACCCGTGCAGAGAGGGCGGCGATACTAGGCGACTGTAGTCCCTCCAGGCAATCCCCCAGCACTGCCGCCGTCCGATCGTTCATCAGCATGAGGCGGTGCGCCACCCGGTCATAGACATAAACTAGGTCAGAAATCAGCGTGAGCAGCGGTTGAATGAACGGCGGCAGCGCATCTGAGAAATCCGCCGGGCTGCTAGCTTTCAGACTGCTAGCTTCCAGGCTGCTAATTTCCAGGCTGTCAAACTTGAGCAGGGGTTGAGCGATCGCGGACGATGAGGCAGCGGAACCATCGCTCGGTGGCGCAGGAGAAGAGTGCGATCGCGCATGACTGTTGCTCAAATGGGAACCGCCTGACAAAGATTTGGACCCGGTGCAGTGTCTATTCTCGCAGTTCCGTTCAGAATTCTCCGCCGACGGACAAGAAGATGCCGGAGCAGGGCGCTCGAAAAGGGGCGCATTGTCCGACAGCGATTCCTCCGAGTTGGATTGGGGCGGGGTCTTTTTCGACCGAGATTTTAGGCTCATGGGCGGGCTTCCTGACAAGCAATGCGGCTTGCCGCTGATCAAGTGATCAAGACACCGAATTTGCCTAATCCATCGAATCAAAACGAACACAAGGGCATGAGGGGTTCAACAGTCTCCCACGACACATCCTCAATCTGCCCTACGGCAGGCGTTGTCTCTGCGCTCAGTCATTCTTGCAGCTAATCTATCAATTAACTTTTGTGCTAAGCACCTATAATTTTTGTGATAGGCACCTAGGCTGTGAACCCCTGAGGCAAGATGGGCGATCGCCCTTTTAGGTTTTGCTTCGGAAAGTTAGGTTACTTCACGGCTCCAAACGGATGGCTTTGCACCTGATTCAACTCGTGTACAAACTCAAGCGAGTGGTTTTAAGATGCCCACAATCTGGGACAGTCTCACGGTTCTTTCAAAATTCTTGAACTGCTTAAATTCCCTAAGTTGCGAATCCATAGCGCACCCGATGCCCCAAAAAATCACCAGGATAAACCCCAGAAAAAAACAGAAGGTGCATAGACTTAGGCCTGGCTAAAATTCAAACCCAGCCAAACTCTCCTCCGGACTAAAAATCAAACCTTGGGCACTTTTGCGGTCGTAAATTCGTCTTGCAGAACCAAGCTCTAATAGTCCGGTTCTGCGAGTCAAGTTTTCTCAATTTTTTTTCTCAAATCTTCATGTATCAATTTTCAGCCCCAGCGTTGATCCAAACTCAGCAGGCCGCGATTTCCGCAATGATTGGTCACCTCATTTTTCACGTTTCCACCTATGCTCCTTAAACCGGGAAGATTTTGCAAAATCTGCGAATTTTCTCTCAAATAAGCCCTTTCCGAAATCGTAGTACCATAAGCTGTATCGCTTATGAGTAAACCGTTGTAGAGCTTGGCGATCGCCCCTCACGTCTCGCCCCCTCGTCTATTAATCGATATCATCCCCGGCATCATTCACCCCCCGATTACCTGCTCCAAATCATCTGTAAGAGATCCTGTAAAACAAAGGTCACACCGCTATGGAATCCCTCGCCTATCTCCACACTGCCCTCCTCTACGAAAGCACCGAGCCAGCGCCCGAATTGCGCGACCTGAGCGAGCTGCTGCCCTCGCCGACCAGCGCAGCGTGGCTCTCGGCGCAGGTCTTGGCAGCGGCTCTGGTCGTCAGCACGGCGGGGTCTGCGATGGCCGCCACGGGCACTGTGCAGACCAATGGCAACCCGCTGAACGTCCGCAGCACACCGGGCGGGCCCGTAGTCAGCAGCTTGCCCAACGGCGCACGGGTCGAGCTAACGGGTCGCCGCAGCGGCAACTATCTGGAGTTGGCCAACGGCACCTGGGTTTCCGCCGACTGGGTTGCGGTGGGCAATACCAGCCCGACCCAGCCCCCCAGCGGTACCGACCGAGCAGTGGGCTTTGTGAATACTTCGGGAGAGCCGCTGAATGTCCGCAGTGCGCCTGGCGGAGCAATTGTAGGCACGCTGCCCAACGGCACGCGAGTCGAACTGACGGGTCGTTCCAGCAACGGCTTTTTGGAACGCACCAATAGCACCTGGGTCGATGGCCGCTACATTACCTACAGCCAGCCGCCCGTCACGACTCCTCCACCCAGCCCCACCCCCAACCCCGGTGTGGGCGCAGGCAGTAGCACCGCCTTTGTGCGAACCAACGGTAGCCCGCTGAATGTGCGAAATGCCCCCGGCGGCGCAGTCATCGGGTCGATTGCCAATGGTAGCCGGGTGGAACTGACGGGCCGCCGCAGCGGCGAATGGGTCGAGCGCACCAACGGCACCTGGATTTCGAGCAATTGGATTACGACCAATCCGGGGACTACGCCCCAACCCCCCACGCCACAGCCGCCGATTGGGGGTGACCGGAGCACCAAGTTTGTCGCAACCAACGGCAGCCCGCTAAATGTCCGCAATGCGCCCGGTGGCACAGTCATCGGGGCGCTGGCCAACGGCAGCCGGGTCGAACTGACGGGTCGCCGCAGCGGCGAATGGGTCGAGCGCACCAATGGTACCTGGGTATCCGATAACTGGCTGGTCAATGACCCCTCTGGGAATGTAGGCGGCGATATTTCCTTTGGACGAGTCCGCACCAACGGCAGCCCGCTGAATGTCCGCAGTAGCCCTGGCGGGCCGGTCGTAGGCACGATTCCCAATGGCAGTCGGGTGGCGCTGACGGGGCGACGCAGCGGTAGCTGGGTGCAGCTAGAGCGGTTTGGCGAGTGGGTGTCGGGCGATTGGATTGTGATGGAATAGCCTCGATTAATTTTGGATTTTAGATTGGCGATTTTAGATTGCCAGTCTAAAACCAGTCTCAAAAATCCAGTTGCAAAATTAGTGCTAGGCGGCGCAAATCCACTCGACGGCGGCGGCCAGATTTTCGGCCACGTGGTCGGGCTGGGTCTGGTGCTGATAGGCTCCCGATAGGACGCGATCGCCATAGCCCGTTTGCACCAGGATGCCTTTGCACCCAGCGTTGTGGGCCAGATCTACGTCCGTCGCCTTGTCGCCCACCATAAAGCTGCGGCGAATGTCCAGATTATGCTCCCAGGCGGCGGCGACGAGCATTCCCGTGTTGGGCTTGCGCCAGGCCGTCCAGCGGGCAAATTCTGCCACCGTGCCGCCTTCGGGCGGGCTGAGGTCGGGGCAATAGTAAATTGCGTCGAGCCGTGCGCCCGCTTCTTTATGTAGCAGACGGCAGAGGCGTTCGTGCAAGTTATCGACGTGCGATCGCGGATAGTAGCCCCGCGCGGGGCCCGACTGGTTGGACACTAGACAGCAGAACAGACCGCGATCGTTCAGCCGCCGCACCGCCTGCGCTACGCCGGGAATCAGGTTTAGATTTTCCAGTTCGTAAATGTAGCCTGCTTCGATATTCAGCACGCCGTCGCGGTCGAGAAACACGGCCGGGCGACCGTTTTGCAGATCGGGCTGGGGATGCTGCTGCGAATTCTGCTGTGGGTTTTGCTGTGAATTCTGATCCGAGTTCATGGCGCTTGCTCTCCGTTGCTAAAGTCCCCATGCTAAAGGCCCCAAAACCGAATGCGATCGCCCAGCCAGCCCGTTTCCCTGAGCCGCAGGACGGTCTGATTTACCCGCTGCCGCAGGCTTTGATAGCGATGTCCCCTCGGCATGGCGATCGCCAGCGGTTCCCCCGACAGCCGCTCTGGTAAGACCTGATAATTGGGGTTGCCCTGGGCCCAGCCGATGAGCACGCTGGCATCGGCGGCAAAGGCGGCGACCTGGCCAGATTCCATCAGCGTCAGCGCATCCTGGTAGGATCTCACGCCGACGAGCTGCGCCTGGGGCAAGCGCGATCGCACGACGGCGATGGTGCTGGAGTTTTCCAGAACGGCGATCGCCCGCCGACGCAGGTGAGCGGTGCGCTGGATCGTGCTGTCGCGGGTAATCAGCGCCGTTCCGTCCAAGTAGTAGGTTTCGCTAAAGTCCACCAGCCGCGCCCGCGAAGCCGTCAACGTCATGCGGGCGATGACGACATCTACCTCATCTGCCAGCAGCGCCGCCAGCCGCTCTTGATTGCTCACAGGGCGCAGTTCCACCGCGTCTGGGCGACCCAACAGCTCGGCGGCAAGCTGTCGCGCCAGGTCGATTTCCAGCCCTTGCAGCGTGCCTGACGGGTCCTGAAAGCCCAGCGGCGGCAGGTTGTCTTTCACCGCCACAATCAAGTAGCCGCGCCGCCGAATTGTATCCAGGTCTGCCGCATGAACGAACGGGGGCACAGCACCCTGCACCCCCGCCCAGATTCCTAAGATCAAACCCGCAACTCGCAGCTTGATCAAGCGTCTACCTAGCCCTTTGCCTTGCTTGCCACTTCGATCACTTTGCCAAAGCCCGCCGGATCGAGAATCGCCATCTGCGCCAGCATCTTGCGGTTGATCTCGATGTTGGCTTTGTGCAGGCTGCCGATGAGCTGGCTATAGCTCATGCCGTGCTGACGGGCGGCGGCGTTGATGCGGGTGATCCAGAGGCGGCGAAAATCGCGCTTCCGCTTGCGGCGATCGCGGTAGGCGTTCCGCAGCGCCTTCATCACCTGCTGGTTTGCAGTGCGAAACAGGGTGGAGTGCGACCCCCGGAAGCCCTTGGCAAGCTTCAAAATCTTTTTCCGACGCTTGCGCGCCACGTTTCCGCGTTTTACACGAGTCATAAGTTCAGTCCCTACACTTGGTTAAAAGTTGAGTCGGTCATCGGGCAGTCGCAGGCGGTAGGTAATGCCAGGCCGTGCGCCCAACCCTTTGAAAAGCAGCAGATGCCGAAAAGCAGAAGAAGCACTTTTATAAAGCTTATAAAGCGCATAGAAATGCATAAAGCACATAGAAATGCGCTCTACCTGCGAGGTTGTCCCTACAGGTAAGGCATCATCAGTTCTACGTTTTCTGCGTCGCGCTCATGCACGTCGGCCTTTTGTCCGAGGCGGCGTTTGCGGGCGGCAGTCTTGTGCTGCAACAGGTGGTTGCGATAGGCCTTGCGGCGGCGAATCTTGCCGCTGCCAGTGCGCTCAAAGCGCTTAGCAGCCGCTTTCCGAGTTTTTAGCTTGGGCATGGTCGTCCTGCCATAAATTTCACACAGTCTACAATTCTACATGGCAAGGCTGCTTGGCGGCAATCTTGTAGGAATGCCTTAATCAGGGCTACTACACCACTAGACGTTGCTTCCTGTACACCTCCAAATACACCTATACACTGCTTGCAACATCACAAAGTCTTGTCCACCAAAACTGAAATTCGGCAATACGCTACGCTATTGACTAGGTGGGCTAAGCAATTCGTAAAATTCGTGCTGCTTCCGCCTCAAAACTTCGTAGCGACTGTGTGACCTATGAGCCAGACCGTTACCCCGCCTCAACCTAACCTGGAAAGCTTGCGTCCAAATGGAGGCACAGCGGCGATCGCCCCTGCCTCTTCCCCGCTCAGCGACTTCCTGCAAGAAACGACCGCGTTGACCAAGCGCCTGTTTATCCAGCTCCAGCGCCGCCCGACGACCCTAATTGCTGGATTGATTCAGCCCGTCATGTGGCTGGTGCTGTTTGGGGCGCTGTTTCAAAATGTGCCGCCGGGCCTGTTTGGCGGCAGCGAAAACTATGGGCAGTTTCTCGGCGCGGGCGTGATGGTGTTCACTGCCTTTGGCGGGGCGCTGAATGCAGGCTTGCCCGTCATGTTTGACCGAGAGTTTGGCTTTCTCAATCGGCTGCTGGTGGCTCCGCTGGTGTCGCGGTTTTCCATCGTCGCCGCCTCGGCCATCTTCATCACCACGCTAAGCGTGCTGCAAACGGCGGTAATCGTCGCCATGAGCGCGTTTCTGGGTGCGGGCTTTCCTGGCGTAGGCGGGCTGGCGCTGGTGGCGGCGATTATCTTGCTGCTGGTAGTGGCGGTGACAGCGATCAGCCTGGGACTGGCCTTTGCGCTGCCGGGGCACATTGAGCTGATTGCGGTGATTTTTGTGACCAACCTGCCTTTGCTGTTTGCCAGCACCGCCCTCGCGCCGCTGAGCTTTATGCCGCGCTGGTTGCAGTGGGTGGCATCACTGAACCCGCTGAGTTACGCCATCGAGCCGATCCGCTATGTATATAACCACGCGGACTGGTCGCTGGGCAGCGTGGTCATGAATGCGCCCTTTGGCGACGTGACGATGGGCGGAGCGCTGCTGGTGCTGGCGGGGTTTGGCGCGGTGGCGCTGGTGGGCGTGCGATCGCTCCTCAGCCGCAGCTTTGCCTGAGCAAGAGGCGGGTGGCGATGCTGCTAGTGCTGGTCAGGTTTGTTATGATGCCAGGGAGCATTTTCGCCAAGTGTTGCGTCTGAAGTACTCAGTTCTTGAAGTTTTGGTTCTAGAGATTTATCAGAAACCATCGAAGACCTATCACCCGCAGGTGTGAAATCTGGAGTAGCAAGTCATGAATTCATTCGTCACCCGCTTAGTTCGGCAAATTGCTCTGGGAACCACTAGCGCAGTCATTATGGTAGCTCTGGGGACAATTTCTGCGTCTGCCCAGTCTACTGCTAGCGATCTCGTTACGCCGTCGCAGAATGAAAGCCGAGATCTGTTTTCAGACCGCAACGACAACCCGATGAGCGGCATTCACGACTTGATTCATCAGCTCAACTACGGCTCTATTCGCTCTCCAGAAGAGTTTCGTCGCCAGCAGCAGCAAAATATCAACTCCGCGGCTGAGCAATTTCGGGCGCGCCAGCGAGCCATTTTGGAACAGCAGCAGCAACAAGCCCAGCCAGACGCTCTGCCCCCCGCCCCCGCAGCCAGCGAAACGCCAGTTCCTTAGTTGCGGTCTGTGCCCTGCTGAGAATCCCGTTCGCTAGTTTCCCAACTCCAGTCACAGAAGCTTTAAAGCAGGTCAATCGCGTGTGAAAGTTCTGTAGGGGTGAGTCCGGCAGGCTTTTAGGCGAAGAGAAAACTGAGAATATGAAACTATCCTGATGCACGGACGCAGCTTTGATACAGCCGTGTAGGGGTGATTTACGTATTCTCTGGCGTTTCAACCTCGCCGTTTATCGCCCATTATTGCAATCCTGCTATGGCTCGCGCTGACGTGCTGGCACGGGGGGTGAACCTGGCCAACTGGTTTTGGTATCCCGATCGGTCAGACCCCAACCCCTACGGCAAAAAAGACTTTGCGCTGATGCGGCAGATGGGCGTGACCTATGTGCGGATTCCCATCGACTTTTCGGTGCTATATAGCGACACCACGCCCGATCGCCTGAATCGCAAAGCGCTGACTCGGCTGAATCGGGCGATCGCCCAGGCACAGTCGCAAAAACTGGGCGTAGTCGTCGATTTGCACAGCACGCCGCTGATCGACGGCAGCCAGAACAACTATTCTGCAAGTCTGGAAAATCCGCAATTTCGGCGGATGTTTACGGCGTTTTGGCGATCGCTCGCCGCCCATTTGCACAAGACGACGAATCCTGAGCTGACGTTCATCCAGCCGATGAACGAACCCGTCTTTCGCGACAATCCCAAAGCCTGGGAGCCAATTCAGCAAGCCCTTTTTCGCAGCATCCGCGAGGTCGCGCCCCGGCACACGCTGATTGCCGTTAGCGCATTCTGGCAAAACATTTCAACGCTCGTGCAGTTGCAGCCGCTGCCCGATGCCAGCGTCGTTTACGATTTTCACTTTTACGAACCGTTTATTTTTACCCATCAGGGCGCACCCTGGATCGGCGACAGCTTTGAGAGCAAGCTGCGGAACGTGCCGTACCCTGCCAATGTTGAAAATGTGCGCCCGATCGCCCAGCAGGTAAGCGATCCAGCGGCGCGGGCAGCAATTTTGGACTATGGGCAGCAGCAGTGGGATATTAACAAACTGCGATCGCGCATTGGCGAAGCGGCGCAGTGGGCCCGGCAAAACGGCGTGACGCTCATTTGCACCGAGTTTGGCGTGTATGCCGCGAATTCCTCTGCCCTGGATCGCACGCGCTGGATGCGAGACACGCGCACCGTGCTGGAGGAATTTGGCATTGGCTGGGCCTCGTGGGGCTATGTAGACAGCAACTTTGGCTTTGCCGAATGGCAGGGCAATCAGCCGATTCTCGATCGAGAAATTGTCAAAGCGCTGGGTCTGCGACTGCCGCCGCGTCTGGCAAAAACGGACGTGCTGCTGGGCACGCGGCTGGGCAACGTGCTGGTGGGCGACTTTCGCAGCAACCGGCTGGACGGGCGCGGCGGCAACGACATCCTCAACGGCGTGGGCGACAGCAGCGGGCGCAACAGCGTGGATGTGCTGATTGGGGGAACCGGGCGCGATCGCTTTTTATTGGGCGATGCCACGACGGTTTTTTACGACGACGGCAAGCCCGACCAGCCGGGACTGAGAGACTACGCGCTGATCAAAGACTTCAGACCTGGTGAAGACATGATTCAAATCCACGGCAACCGTAGCCAATATCTGCTGGGCGCGTCGCCGATTCGCCGGATTCGGGGCACGGGCATCTTTTTGGACACCGACAGAAACAGTGTGCTGAATCGCCAGGACGAGTTAATTGGTATTGTGGAGGGAACGCAACGGCTCAATCTGGGAGCCAGCTATTTCAGCTATACCGGAACAGGATGACAACAGTTCCCCACGTTTCGCAAGTTTTCATTTATCCAATCAAGTCACTGGATGGCGTGGGCATTCAGTCTGTTGATGTGCTGAGTAGCGGCGCGTTGAAGGGCGATCGCCAGTTTGCCCTGTTCGACCAGGCGGGACAGGTTGTAAACGGCAAACGACACGCAAAAATACACGCTCTCCGGGCCGAGTTTGACATCGCAGCGAACACTGTTTCATTCCGCATTTCGGATGCCGCATCGAACGGAAATATCACGCCCAGCACCTTCCCGCTTGAACCGGAGCAGAAGGAGCTAGAGGCATGGCTGAGTGAATACTTTGGCTTTCCGGTTTACCTCCGACAAAACCTGGAGATAGGCTTTCCAGACGATACGCAGTCGCCGGGCCCAACGATTGTGAGTCTGGCCACGCTGGAGGCGATCGCCACTTGGTATCCCCACTTAACCGTAGACGAGGTTCGCGCCCGCTTCCGTACCAATATTGAAGTTGCCGGTGTGCCCGCCTTCTGGGAAGATCGGCTCTTTGCCGAGGAAGATCGCACTGTAGCGTTTCAAATTGGCAACGTCCGGCTACTGGGCGTGAACCCATGCCAGCGCTGCATCGTGCCCACACGCAATTCCAAAACGGGCGTTGCCGATCCGGGCTTTCAAAAAACCTTTGTGGCAAAGCGGCAAGAAACGCTGCCAGCCTGGGCCGAGCGATCGCGCTTCAACCATTTCTATCGGCTGACTGTCAACACCCGACTTGCGGAGCCTCCCGTTGCGGGCGCTCTCTCCACCGGAGATCCGGTTTTGCTGGAGTGAAGTTCTGCCTGAATCGCCGCCAACCCTCCCTGGTTCTAGTGGCTCCCCGCCAAAGTTCTACTCCTAGACAGAGATAGAGGCCAGAGCATTGAGGGCATCTTAATAATTAAGAAATACTTAAATTCTGAAAATATTTCGTCTGAGAATATTTCGCCTGAGAATATTTCGTCTGAGAATATTTCGTCTGAGAATATTTCGTCTGAAAACATTGCGCTTGTTTTGGGCCTGTCCAGCGCTGGACAAAGGCAATAGAAACTGTTGCTGAGCCAAAATTCCCGCCTTGCCTACTTCTTCGCCGTACATGAAATCCTACTTCCAGGCTAAAGTCTCCTCGCTCCGGACTCCCAGTGCTTCTCCGCTCGCGCCAAAGGTTTCGTCCACTCGTCCAACTCGCTGCCGTCGGGGGATTCCCCTGAAACTCATGCTGGTGTTGCCCTTTGCGCTACAAACCTGCGGTGCTGGACTGCTCATCGGCTACATTGCCTTTAGAAACGAGCGACAGGCGGTCAGCAACCTGGTGGCGCAAGTGGCCGATCAGGTCAGTCAGCGCGTCGATACTCAGCTCAGCGATTATCTGTCTACCCCGATGCGGCTGGTGCAGATTAATGCGGGGGCGATCGCCAACGGTGAGATCCGGCTAGACGATCCTGCTGCCATTGGACGCTACTTTTGGCGGCAGGCGAGGGCCTTCCCAACCATTGCCTACACTGGCTTTGCCCGTCCCGATGGCAGCGAACTTGGGGCGCGGCGCTTGGCGCAGGGACTGGGTCTGCTGCTCTACGAAAACCGTCCCCCGGAACCTGCGGCTTATTACACTGTGGATCTTCAGGGCAACCGCGCCACGCGGCTGCAACAGGAGCAAAACAACCCGCCAGAAGCCTCCTGGTATCCAGAGGCGATCGCCGCTGGAAAGCCCATCTGGAGCGAAATCGAAGCTGTAGAAAATCTAGCCCTCCAGCTTACCCCAACGGGCCAAACTCTCAAGCCCCAGAGCAGTGCCCAACCTGGCGAGACGGGCTATTACCTGGCGGCTGGTGTGGCAGCACCTGTCTATGATGCCAACCGTAATTTGCTGGGAGTGGCCCATATCGATCTGAAGCTGACCGGAATTAGCGACTTCCTCAAAAGTATCCAGGCCAGTCCATCAGGTCAAATCTTTTTGATGGAGCGAAACGGCCTGATGGTTGGCAGTTCCAGCCAGTCTCCCATGCTGTCAAATGGCGACCAGGCACTCCAGCGATTTAACAGCTTAAACAGTCCCGATCCCTTAATTCGGGCCGTGAGCCAGGCCATTCAGTCGCAATTTGGCAATCTGCACGCCATCCAGTCAGCAACCCAAATTGAAGTTGCTTACAACCAGCAGCGGCAGTTTGTCTACATCAAGCCCTGGCGCGATTCCTATGGACTCGATTGGCTGATGGTGATTGTGCTGCCAAAATCAGACTTCATGGCAGAAATCAATGCCGACACCCGACGCAACATCCTCCTGTGTGCCGTTGTGCTGGTCATTTCCCTAACGACGGGGCTATTGACTTCCCACTGGATTGCTCGCCCCATTGAGCGCCTCAATCAAGCCAGCCAGCGCATGGCCAGCGGAGAACTCACCTGCCAAATCGAAGCCACTAGCCCAATTCGAGAGTTTACAGCGCTGGGCGAGTCGTTTAACCACATGACCACGCAAATTGCCCTTTTGTTTGCCAACCTAGAACACGCCAACGCAGAACTAGAGCAGATTAATTCTGATCTGGAAAGTCGGGTAGAGGAGCGCACCGCAGTACTCAAGCAAACGTTGGAGGAGTTGGAGCAAACACAGGCACAGGTGGTGCAAAGCGAAAAGATGTCTAGCCTGGGGCAGTTGGTGGCTGGCGTAGCGCATGAGATCAATAATCCAGTAAATTTTATCCACGGCAACCTGTCGCCGCTCAAAGAATCGGTTAGCGACCTGCTAGATCTGATTCAGCTTTACCAGCGGCATTATCCAGCGCCACCCCGCGAAATTCAAGAAACCTCCGACGCAATCGACCTGGAATTTTTGCAGCAGGATTTACCCAAGTTGCTCAATTCTTTGCGGGCGGGCACGGATCGGATTCGGCAGATTGTCCTGTCTTTGCGGAATTTTGCCCGCATGGATGAGGCTGAGTTCAAAGCGGTGGATCTCCACGAGGGTATTGACAGCACGCTGTTGATTTTGGAGCATCGCCTTAAGGCGAAGGGAGCTCGACCCGCCATCCAGGTGATCAAGCAGTATGCAGACCTGCCAGAGGTGGAGTGTTATCCAGGTTCCTTGAATCAGGTCTTGATGAATATTCTGGCGAACGCCATTGATGCCTTGGAAGCGAGGGACGCAGAGCGGACGACGGAAGCAATTCAGCAAGACCCCAGCAAGATTGAAATTTCTACGGCGCTGGTCGATGCTGAGTGGGTGGAAATTGCGATCGCCGACAATGGGGGCGGCATTCCTCAGGAGGTTCAGCGTCAAATCTTTGACCCATTTTTCACGACCAAGCCCGTGGGCAAAGGAACCGGGATGGGCCTGTCGATTAGCTATCAGATCATTGTCGAAAAGCACCGGGGCACGCTGGAGTGTTTCTCGACTCCGGGGGAAGGCTCGCGCTTCGTAATTCGCATTCCTCGTTCTCAGCAAAGCCCTGAACTGAACGGATCGGCAGGGATGCTGCAAACCGAGCCAATGGCGGGATAAGGAAGAATGGCGGCTGCCCAATAATTCTTGCGTCTATAATTCTTGCGTCTATATGAATTCTTGCGTCTATGTGCCAGATGCCAGACTACCTGCCCAACGACAACAGGGGGTAGAAATGCCCGACGGGCCCCTGCCCGTGCCCGATGCGGAGGGAGTGCTGGAGCGCGTGGGTGACGTAATTCTTTGCGTGCTGCACGGCAGCAAACAGGTCATGACCAAGGGCCAGATTTGCGGCGATCGCCGCCGATAGGGTGCAGCCTGTGCCGTGGGTGTCAGCGGTGTGGACGGTCTGCGTTTGTAACACCGCCAGCCGCGTCTCATCCGCAAACACATCCACACCGCGCAACTCGCCCGTCATGCCGCCGCCCTTCACCACCACTGCACCGGGCTGGTGCGTCTGCAAGATGCGCTCGGCGGCCTGCTTCATATCCTCCAGCGTGTGAATTTCCAGGTCGGCCAGAATTTGCGCTTCGTAGCGGTTGGGCGTGATCAGGCGGGCCTTGGGCAAGAGGTCGGTGCAGAGGAGGGCGATCGCCTCGTCGGCAATCAACTGCGCCCCTGTGCGAGACACCATTACCGGATCAACCACCAGATTGGGCAGCGGCAGTTCCTCCGCCTGCTGCGCCACGGCGGCAATAATCTCGCGGTTTAGCAGCATCCCCGTCTTCACCGCCTGCACGCCAATATCGACCACTACTGCGGCAATTTGGGCAACCACAGCCGCCGGAGGCAGCGCGTCTAACCGCGTCACGCCCTGCGTATTCTGGGCTGTGATGCAGGTCAGGGCGCTAGTGCCGTGGACTTTGTGGAATGCGAAGGTTCGCAGATCAGCCTGAATGCCCGCGCCGCCGCCGCTGTCGGAGCCAGCAATCGTCAGGGCAATGGGGATGGAGAAATCGGGAACTGTAGACATTCGAGAAGTGAGTCGAAGACGATCGGGAGGAACTGTAGGAGCAATAGGAGCAAATTGCTGGGGCAACCTCTGTCACCTCACTGCCCCGCGACTTTCTCGCCTCATCCCATCATCTCATTCTCTCCCGCACCCTGCGATAGATTCAGCATCGAACCAGCACCCGCGCTGCTGCCTGGTTTACACAGCAGATTGCAAATTTATCGACCCAACTGCCTGCTCAAGATTCCTCCTAAAAAGATCCCTCATAAAATGGGAGAAATCGAGTTTTAATCCCTATGCCTGCGGACTTTCCTGATCCTTCTGCTAACCGCGCCTCCGACAGTTCCCCCTCAGACAGTTCTCCCTTAGACAGTTCCCTAGAAAGTGCCATCCCGCTCCACGCTGATCCCGATGTCATTTGGGTGGTCACAGAAGCGCCCGCATCTCCCAGCGCCCAAACCGACGGGCAGCGCGGTGGTTGGGGCAGCAATCCCTTTGGCGAACCTGGCTTTGCAGGACGCACCCAGCGCACGCCCGTTTCCACAGACGCGCTGGAGCAAAATATGTCGAGCTTCTTGTCGCGCATGGGGCGGGTGCTGAGTCGGGCCCGCCAGAGCGCAACGGAGGTGGCAGGCATGGAGCTAGAGGAAATTGTGTTGTCGGTGGAGGTGAGCGGCGAGGGTCAGGTGAATCTGCTGGGCACGGGTGGGCGACTGGGCACAAGCGGCGGTATCACGCTGACCTTTCGAGCAAAGCCCTCTGCCTGAGATTTACCGGACTTGGCTGAATCGGTCGGGTTTGGATCAGGCGGACGAAGGGCGATCGCCCCAATCATCCCGCTAAATTGCACGCCAATCAAAACTGCGTCCAAAAATTTCTGGAATCTCTAAGATTCGCTATGTTATCTACAAGGGGCCTTGCGACAAGTTTGAATCCCGGAAGCAGCCATCAGAGATCAGAAAGTGGGGCTATTTGGGGCTGATTTGCGGCTGATTTGCGGCTTCATTGGCGGGCGTATCCTGAGTTTCGATTTTTGCTTTTGACTCAATTTGCTTTGTTTTTTCTCTAGTCTTTCAAGGTTCTCCAGAGTCCGCCTTTCCCCGGCTCATCCTCTTTATAACTGCGTTGCTCTGTCAGGAACGTCAACGTGACTCAATCGCCGCCGCCGCCCACCCCACCCAAAACCTTGCTGACCACGATTACCCGGGCAGTGCAGCAAGCCAGGGTGAACTTTTCTCGGCTGAAACTGAAGCCCAATGCGCGAGTGCCCGAACTGTGGGTGCAAGACCCAGAGAGCGGCAGCCCCGATCCTGAAACCTATCCGCTGCTGGGCGATCGCTACCTGTTGGGGCGCAGTTCTCGCTCCTGCGACATCGTGGTGCGAAACCCGGTCGTCAGCCAGATGCATCTGTCCCTGACCCGCGACAGCCGCCGGGGAAAGTATGCCTTCGTACTGAAGGACGAAAACTCCACCAACGGCATCTATCGGGGCAAGCGACGGCTGACGAAAATTCCCCTGCGGCATGGCGATGTGTTTACGCTGGGGCCGCCGGATCTGGCCTCTGCGGTGCGGATTCAGTATGTCGATCCGCCGCCTGTCTACGTCAAAGCAGCCCGCTACGGCATGTATGGCTTTACTGGGCTGACGGCGCTGACGGCGCTGTGGATTGGGCTGGAGTGGCAGAAGTTTTCGGTGCGTCCATTGCCTGCCTCGGTGCAGGGGCCAGTCATGGTGATGGCCCGCGATGGCGCAACGCCGCTTACGCCGACCCGGGCCCGGGCCCACACCACGGGCGATCGCCTCTCTGACTTTTCGCGCTACCTGCCCGACGCGCTTATTGCTTCCGAAGATAGCCGCTATTACTGGCATTTGGGCATCGACCCAATTGGCATCCTGCGGGCCCTGGTCACCAACATCCTCGGCGGCGGCATTCGCGAAGGCGGCAGCACCCTCACCCAGCAGCTTGCCCGCAATATCTTTCGGGATTACGTCGGCACGTCCGATTCCGCCGGACGCAAGCTGCGGGAAGCCGTCGTCGCCCTCAAGCTGGAGACATTCTACAGCAAAGACTTTTTAATGCTGGAATATCTCAACCGGGTCTATCTGGGCAACGGCATCTACGGCTTTGAAGATGCTGCTCAATACTATTTCGGCAAGCCTGCTAAAGAACTGACGCTTTCGGAAGCAGCAACGCTAGTGGGGATCTTGCCCGCGCCCAACAGCTTTAACCCAGTGCAGGATTATGAAACAGCGGTGCAATTGCGCGATCGCGTCATCAACCGCATGGCCGCCCAGGGCAAAATTAGCTTAGAAGAGGCAGAACGGGCCCGGCGATCGCGCATCGAAATCAACCCCGAAACCCTGGAAGAACTCCGCAGCAGCATTGCGCCCTACTTTACCAGCTACGTCTTCAGCGAACTAGAAGAACTCCTGGGCAGCCAGTTGGCCCAAGAAGGCAACTTTGTGGTCGAAAGCAGCCTCGATCCGGGCTATCAGCGCGAAGCCGAACGGCTCCTCCGCAGCACGGTTGAATCCGTTGGCGCAGGCTCCGGCTTTTCCCAGGGCGCACTGGTCACGCTGGATAGCCGCACGGGCGAAGTGCTGGCGCTGGTGGGCGGCGTAGACTTTCAAGAGAGCCAGTTCAACCGAGCCACTCAAGCCCTGCGACAGCCGGGGTCTACCTTCAAAGTCTTTGCCTACACCGCTGCTCTAGAACAGGGCATCTCACCCTACACCGCCTTTTCTTGCGAACCAATGACCTGGCAGGGGCAATCCTTTCGCGGCTGCGAACGCACCAGCAGCGGCAGTGCGGATATGTATACGGGCATGGCGCTGTCAGAAAATGTGATCGCGCTGCGGGTGGGGCGCGAGGCTGGGCTGAATAACATCGTGGAGACGGCCCGCCGCATGGGCATCACCTCGCCGCTGAATCCTGTGCCTGGCCTGGTGCTGGGGCAGAGCGAAGTGACGCTGCTAGAGCTAACTGGGGCCTACGCTGTGCTGGCGAATCAGGGCGTTCGCAATCGCCCCCACGCAGTTCGGCGCATTCTAGACAGCAGCGATTGCACTGATCCCAACGATGTGCAAAGTTGCCGCGTGATTTACGATGCCAGCAAAACGCCCCAGGCGAATACAGCCGTGCTGCCTGCCGACATTGCCCGCACCATGACCGACCTGCTGCAAGGCGTGGTGTCCAACGGCACGGGTCGTGCAGCCTATCTGGGACTGGGCGAAGCGGGGAAAACGGGCACAAACAACGACAACCGCGACCTCTGGTTTGTGGGCTATGTGCCCAGTCGCCAGATCACCACCGGAATTTGGTTTGGCAACGACGACAACTCGCCCACCGGGGGCAGCAGCGGTCAGGCCGCCCAGCTTTGGGGTGACTATATGGGGCGGATTATTCAATAAGGCAGGCATCGAGGCCGCCTGCTGGGGGCAGAAAGCTGGATATTCTGGTAATGGAGACCAGCGAGGACGCAGCTATGACAGAGCAAGGGCAGGGGAGCGCATCGGGAATGCCTGAGACGCTTACGATCGCCGTGGTGGGAGATGTGCATGACCAGTGGGACGCGCAGGATGAGCGGGCGCTGCGGCGGATGGGGGTGGATCTGGTGCTGCTGGTGGGGGATTTTGGCAACGAGGCGGTGGGCATTGTGCGGGCGATCGCCGCGATGTCGATTCCCAAGGCCGTTATCCTCGGCAACCATGATGCCTGGTACACTGCCACCGACTGGGGCCGCAGCAAGCGCCCCTACGATCCTAAGGTAGAAGACCGCGTGCAGCAGCAGCTAGACCTGCTGGGCGAAACCCATGTGGGCTACAGCTATTTGGACTTTCCTGCGCTGGGGCTATCGGTCGTCGGCGGGCGACCCTTTAGCTGGGGCGGCTCCCAGTGGAAAAATGAAGATTTCTATGCCAGCCGCTACGGGGTTCGCAGTTTCCAGGAATCTACCGAGCGCATTGTTGCTGCGGCGCAGGCTGCGGCCCATAACACTATTCTGTTCATTGGTCACTGTGGACCTCTGGGATTGGGCAGCGCCCCAGAAGATCCCTGCGGCAAAGACTGGAAACCCATCGGCGGCGACCACGGCGATCCGGATCTGGCAGCGGCGATCGCCCGCACCCGCGCCCTGGGCAAATCCGTTCCCCTGGTCGCCTTTGGGCACATGCACCACTCCCTGCGCCACACCAAAACCCAGCTTCGCCGCCCGCTGCATATCGACCCCGCTGGAACGGTTTACCTCAATGCCGCCTGTGTGCCCCGCATTGTGTCTATTGAAGAAGATTGCCTGCGAAACTTTTCTCTCGTCACGCTGCGGCAGGGCAAAGTCTTTCAGGCATCGCTGGTCTGGCTCAATCAAGATTGCGCGATTCACTCCAAACAGGTGTTTTATCAGCAAAACGCGCCCGCCATCGAAGAACGAGAAGAATCGGAGGCGATCGCCTGACGGCCCAAACCCCGCTCACCTGGCCCCTCAAGAGAAAGATTTCAGCCCTGAAACCGGACTCCTGAACCCTGATTTTCAAGCCTTATTATGTCTTGCGTTCAGCCCATCCCCACCGACCAAATCTGGCGCTTTAGCCGCAGTGGACTTGCCCAGGTTCAATCGATCGATCGCCAAATCGAGCTACAGGTGGGCGATCGCTGGATTCAGCACCAGGCCCACCAAAATCGCTATCGCGGTCGGGTGATGGTGCGGTTTGCCAGTGCAGATGGGGCAAAAGCGGCGATCGCCCCGGCGATTGGACTGGTGCTAGAAGATGCTTTTCTGGTGCGCGGTTCAGTGCTATCGCAACTGCCAGACCCCAATCCTGACTTTGTGGGCGGCCTCTTGGTGCAGCTAGAGGTGCCTGTGGTGGCGTGGGGCCAGGCGATCGCTCCCGACCATCACCTGCTCGTCACCTGGTACGTCTCCGAAGACCCCGCCTATCGCAGCAACCCGCTCTACCAAATTTTTCTTCAGGCAAACCACGAAGCCACCGCCCAAAGCCAGGATCTCCTGCGTCCCCGCCCCCGTCCACCCGCCTGCGAAGGCTGCACCCACTACCACGGCTATGCCTACGAGGGCAGCACGGGCATTCACTGGCTCTGCTGTGGTCTACATCCCAGCGGGCCAGAGGGCAGTGTGTGTGGGGATTGGTATGGGAAAGAGGGCGTGAAGGCGTAAGGGAACCAGGAGGCTGGTGTGCTGCTACCCCATCACGCACGCGGCGGCTGAAACCAATACAAATCCTCAATTACCTGCACCCAGCTTTGCACCAGAGAGTCCAAAATGCGATCGCCCTTTTCCCGCGTCGCAGCGGTGGGGTCGCCGAGGGTGCCGCTCTGACTGAGGTCGCGAGTGACCCAAGAAAAGGGGAGATCGCCCTCCATGCTCAGCAGGCTGTTTTGAGGTAACTTGGCGGGGTATTCCGGCACAGCCCGGTCAAGCTGCACCTGGTCGGGCAGCAGCGACAGCAGCAGGCTGGTTTCGGCATCGCCTGCGTGGATGCCATATTCCAACTCCCTGGGCGTAAGCAAGTCGGGCGCAGCGTTGGGCACCCGCCAAACAAATAGGGGAAACACCCAAAAGTCGTCATACTTCTGGTGTAGATCCCGCGCCACGATCTCGATGACCTGGGGCTGTCCGCCGTGGGCATTGACAATCGCCCATTTGCGGAAACCTGCCCGATACACACTCTCACCCACCTCCGTCAGCACGGCCATCAGCGTTTGGGCGCTGAGGGTAATCGTGCCCGGAAAGTGCCAGTGTTCGTTAGACTTGCCGTAGTAGAGGGTCGGCAGTGCATAGGCTGGAATGCTGGGCGACAGTTGCGAGAGCGCCTTGCCCACAACGGCAGTGGCGATCGCCGCATCCACCACTAGCGGCAAATGTGGCCCGTGCTGCTCGATCGCCCCAATCGGCTGCAAAATCACGACCTGCTCTGGATGGGGCATTTGCTGAATATCTGTCCAGGTGAGGTATGGGAAAAAGCGGTCAGGCGGAATGTAGCTATGCATAGGGAGTCAAGTTGCAGAATGGGAATCAATAGATTCCGTCTAGGATGAAAAGATATGCGCTGAAGAAAAAAAGTCCCCGGAAACGCAACCAGGGGGCGATCGCCCATTTGCCTGAAATGGGTCAACCCCGATTGAATGGGATAGAAGCGATTTCAGGAAAAGCGATTTCAGGATCAGTGCCGCCGATCAGAGTTGGTTTTCAGAGCCAGTTTTTTAGAGCCAGTCTTTCAAAACGCACTCTGCAACTTACAGAACTCTCTCTGCAATCTATAAAGCCGACATCGACGGTTGATCTAAGATTGCCTTAAATTAGGTTAAGTCGGGGGCATCTTCAGTCATCTCTACACTCTTAACCCATTTGCCCTCGAGGTAAATTTGCGCCAAACGTCTCAGATGCTAGGCCGGGCAATGTCGCCGGCAGTTAGAAAACTCGTCAGACCAGTGAGCCTGCGCGTCAAGCTACTGGTGGGTTTCAGCGTGGTGTTTAGCCTGGTGTTTGCGGGAGCCTTCTACTGGTTCTATTCCTATACAACCGAAAAGGTCGTTGCTCGCCTGCGGGCCGACATGCGCTCTACGCTCATCGGGGCCCTATCGGGCGTAAACCCAGATGACTTGCTGGGCCTCTACGCCGAGGGAGAGCGCAATGCTGAGGGCTTTTCGGACGACCCCCGCTACCTGAGTCAGCTTGCTTGGTTTGAGACAGTTCAAAATATCGAGCCGAGGGTCTGGCTCTACTCCTATATCATTGGCAATGCCGACACCAATCGCCGCGTTGGCCTACCCGCCGTTGGCCCTGGCGAGAGAGAAATTATTTATCTGGTAGACCTCTGGGCGCTGAATGACCCCACCAAGGCAGCCAAGTTTCTAGAATCTGACCACGCAGGACTACTGGCTCGGCGTATCGAGCTGCAAGGCGGCATTCAGGAAAGCGACAAAATCTATACCGACCGATGGGGCACCTGGATTTCTGCTGCTGCCCCGGTCAAGAGCCAGCGGGACGACATCATTTTGGTTGTGGGTTTGGATATCGACGCCCAATACGTCCGGCTGCTGCAACAGGCCATTCGCAACCGCATGTTATTTGCCTTCATCATCACCTATGCAGTCTTTTTTGTGCTGATTTACATGCTGTCGGGCATATTGACTCGGCAACTGGCCAGCCTGACCCGATCCGCCCAGCAAATTGCCAGTGGTGACTACAGCCTGGACTTATCCTTTGCCGAAAAAAATCCTTTTCCCGATGAGATGACGACGCTGGCGGAAGTGTTCAAAAGCATGGTGAACAGCATCCGCATCCGCGAGCAGATGATTCGGGAAGGCAAGCGAACTGAAGACGAAATTCGACTGGCGCTAAAAGAAGAGCGAGAGCTGAGTGAGCTAAAGTCGCGATTTGTGTCGATGGTGTCGCACGAACTGCGAACCCCCCTCACCGTGTTACGCACGTCGCTGGAACTGCTGGAACGATACGGGCACGTTGCACCGGAGGAAAAGCGAGAGAAATATTTCCAGCGGAGCCGTGCCGCCATTACCACGATGAATCAATTGATTGAGGATGTGTTGGTCAGCGCCAAGGCGGAGGCCGGTCGGCTAGAGTTTAGCCCCAGTTGGATTGATCTGAAGTCGTTTTGTCATGATGTGGTAGAAGAGATGCGGATGAGCATTGGCGCATCTCACAAGATTGTGTTGAATTGCTACGGCTCCTGCGAACTGGTTTATCTCGACCCCAAACTCCTCAGATCCATTCTGAGCAATCTGATCTCCAACGCGGTGAAATATTCCCTAGCAGGTGGCGTCGTGGAATTTGACCTGTCCTGTTTTGATCAAGTGGCAACGTTTGAGATCCGCGACTACGGCATTGGTATCCCGGATGAAGACCAGCCCCGCCTGTTTCGCCTGTTTCACCGGGCCAGCAATGTGAACGCCATTCGCGGCACGGGCTTGGGGCTAGCGATTGTTTATCAGTGTGTGTTGCAGCATCAGGGCGAAATCTACTTTACCAGCTGCGAGGGCGTAGGCACGTCGTTTGTGGTGAAGCTGCCGCTGACGCTGGGTAGCCGCACCGAGCAACTGTCGCCGGAGTCGGTGTAGCGAATGTTTGAGTGATGCAAACCAAGCCAGACCTGCGATCGCCCGCCAATCGGGCCCTAGACCTGTCTCGCGCCTTTTGGTGGGTGGGTTTGCTCAGTGTGCTGCTGCAAGTGGGGTTGGGCGCGGCGGCGGCGGCGGCGTTGGTGTCTACGTCGCGCTCGAATCTGGTGCTGGATGAGCCGCCTGTGCGGGGTATTGGTATTGGTATCTTTTGGGCAGTGTGTGGTTGTGTGCTGCTGCTGGTGGCGATCGCCAATGCTTTTCGCTACATTCGCATTTCCCAGCGTCTTCGCCGACTCGACCTGGAACAACACCCCAAGACCATCGCCCTAGTCAGACTGCTGCGTGTGGGCATTGTATTGGGCTTGGTTGGGGCGCTGGTCACGCTGGTCGGCGCGGAAGTCAGCATTGCAACGCTGATGACCCAGGCTGAAACCTCATCTTCTTTGGCAAACACGCAGGGATTTGTGCGAATCCTCAACCTGCAAGTGGTAGCGGCAAACCTGCACCTAGTCGCTGCCCATTTTGCGGGGCTGACCCTCTCTCTCGGACTCTACGACTGGTTCCGACGACAGTAGATTCGGATAAAAAAGCAACCGATCAGAGCCACAGATCAACGTCACCAATCAACGTCACCAATCAACGTCACCAATCAACGTCGCCAAGATTGGTCACCAAGATTGGCTAGTGCAAATACCTAATACAAATCCGCCTCAAGCTGTCCCACAGGAATAAAGCACTCCTGCGGCAATAGAATGGGCTTCCCAGAAAAAATCAGCTTGCCCCGGTGCGTAAAGCGGTCGATCGCAATACCAATCGGGCGCTGCACCTGGTCGGGATGCACTTCGTAGTAGGTGCGATAGATGTGGCGGGCGGCTTGCAGCAGTGAAGGGTCAAGCAGTGCCGAAAAGTCAATCTGTTCGGGGCGATCGGCAACCCGCGTATCTACAGAAGGCGTGCTGCGAGTGGAGGACTGTTGCGACGTGTACACCAAAACTATCTCCCAGTGGTTTTCTAAATTTTCCCGGAGCAGTGGGCAAGCTAAAAGCGAATAGGAAGCGAACAGGTAGATTGAACCAATGGCTTATCACGGCTCATTACGGACAGCTTGATCTGGGTTCAATATAGTTCACCCATATTACCAAGAGCAAGGGAGGAACTGCGTGCCCATAAGGATAGCGAAAAATCTTTGAACAGGACGCACTGAATAAAGCGCGATCAAACGCGCTCTGCCGAATGTGCTGATTTCTGGGGCGCTTGGTTGCTGCAATAGAAATTTACGCAGTCCCTGATGGGGAATCACTGGAATATCCCTTCATGGCAATGTAGTCAGTCCATAACCCAGGGTGTTAATCGTTTCATCAGCTACGCTTCCTTTCGGACGACGGTTCCAGTTGTTGTGCGATCGCCTTGAAGCCGCTCTACTCGCTTCACAAGGATTTACTAGAGATTTCTTAGGTTTCTTGCCAGGGAGGGGGGGCTGGATATCTCTCAGGTCTGTAACCCAGCCATCAGCAGCAAGAATAGGTAAACCGCTTGGCTCAATAGGGCTTTATTAAGCTCCCATAGCGGCGCAGTGGACTTCATCTGCATCGGCTCAATTCTTAGTCAGGATTTAGTCAAGACTTCTGGTGATTAGAGTCTTCAAGGTTTTTGGCTTCAAACCATCTCTTGCTTCGCAGTTTCTCGCTTTGCAGTTTCTCGCTTCGCAGTTTCTCGCCTCGCAATTTCTTACTTCACAGTTTCTCCGGAGGGCTTAACCTATGTCATTCGTTGTTTTGGCGCTACTGTTCCTGGGTTCAATTTTAAGTCTTATTGGTGGGCTTTGGGGATTGGTGTTGGCGTTCAGCGATCATGTTCTTTGGGGGGTTGCCTACCTGCTGGTGCCGTTTGCGTCGCTGGTGTTTTTCATCATGCGCTGGGGTCGAAAGTCGGTTCGGCAGGCCTTTTGGCTATGGTTGTCCGGGTTTGGCATGGTGCTGCTGAGCCTATTGCTGAGTGTCCTGATTGGGCAAAGCCTGCCGTCTCCAACATCATCGGGATTTGGCGATGATTTATCGCAACTGCCAGAGGGTACTGTACCCGAAGCACTCACGGAACAGCCCTCAGCCGCTCTGGAACCGTCCAGCGTCCTCAGCCCTCAAAATGGCGAATAGAGTACCGAGAAGTAGATGCCGCTTTCCTGGAGCGAGTCGCCTGACCCGGATAGCTCCACCAGCGGAATGCCCCAATCGACCCGGATAGATAGGCGATCGCCCTGTTGCCACAGCAGCCCAAGTCCAACGCCGACCAGGGTATCTGGCTGATTGTCGTTGCGCTGGCTGCTGTCGGCGTTCCAGACCGTGCCCGCATCGATAAAGGGAGCCAGTTGCAGCAGTCCGTCAATTTCAGGAACCCGCAGAATCGGTAGCCGTACCTCGGCTGAGAGCAGCGCTCCGCTATCGGTCAGCAGGGCATCCTGGCGATAGCCGCGCACGCTCTCGGCTCCGCCCAGCCCAAACTGTTCCAGCGCAAGCAGCGAATCGCCCGTCAACTGCACGTCGCCCCGCAGCAGAAATAGGGTGTCGGTCGCCAGCAGTCGAACCCACTGCCCCTGGCCGCGCCAGGCAAAAAATCGGCTATCGGGTTCGCCATCGTTTACCGTTGCGTCCAGCCAATCCAGCCCCAGGCTGAACTGTGAGCGGGCGGCGAGAACCTGCTGGCGATCGCGCTGGGTCCATTCCTGCACAAATCGGAGGGCGGTGACGCGGGTGCGCCCCTGGTCATCGGCTCCAGGCGAGGGAAAGCCCTGCTCATCTGGAATTTCAAAGGTGGTGCGGCTGCGCTGGTGGGAGAGGGTGAGGCCGAGGGCAAATTCTTCGTTGGGCGATCGCCCCACAGGCTGTCGCAGCGCCACCTCAGCATAGGGCGATCGCGAGGAAATATTGAGCTGGTCAAATGGCTCCTCGATCACGTCGCTGCGGGTGGTTCCGGCGGCGATTCGCAGCGTGCCGTTTTGCGGATTCAGCGGGATCGTGTAGCTGCCCGAAACTTCGTTGCTGCCGCTGGTGCGCGTATAGCCGATGCTCAGCCCGTCGCCATAGCCCAGCAGGTTGGCGTGGGTGAGCTGCACCCGCTGCCGAAAGCTGCCGACACTGGGCGATCGCCCATTATCCAGCGTTACATTCAGGCTTACCGGGTCGGCTTCCTGCACGACGACTTGCAGCACATTGGTTCCGGTGCGCGTTCCCGCTTGCAGATCAGCAGACACGCTGCGAATCAGTGGGTCAAGCTGGAGCAGTTGCAACCCCTCCAGCAGCTCGTTCACGTTGAGCGGTGTTCCTGCGGCCCGCCGCAGCCGAGCGCGAATATAGTCCCCATCTAGCCGATTTAGCCCCGTCACGTTGATGGCTTCTAGGCTGCCCTCGATGACCTGAATCGTGACGACGTAGCCGTCGGGCGTTTGCGGCAAGACCTGATCAGCCGGGACGATCGCCCCCGAACTAATATAGCCACAGTCGATGTAAAGCTGGGTGATGGCCGCCCGTGCCTGAAGCACCTGGGCAAAGGTGAGCGGTTGTGCGATTAAAACATCCGGTGAGTCTACCCTGCGGGAACAGCGATCGCCCCCGTTTTCTGCCACGCTTCCCGACACGCCGCTCACTACGGACTGCTTCGCCACCGTTGCCAGCTTTTCGGCGCTGAACACACTGCTACCCTGCACTACAAATCGGGCGATCGGCAGCGCCTCAGGGATTTCCGCAGGCAGGTCTTGCGATGGCGGCTCTAGATTGACTGGCGGCAGCAGTTCCTCTGGCGGCGGCAGAGGCGGCAGCGGCTCCGCGGGCAACGGCGGCTGGGGCGGCGCAGGCGGCTGAAGCAGCAGATCCGCTGGCAGAGGTGGCAACGGCGGCTGGGGGCGAGGGTCAAGCGACTGGGCGATCGCCCCTGGCATCTTGAAATAGCCGCCCAATAAAGACAGCCCCAGCCCTAGCAATAGCGTCCCTACACGATCCATCGGATACTTCCCTAGCGCCTCCCCCGGCTGAAAAAGTTGGTAGCATCCTACCACCCAGCCCTCCAGCTTGGGGAATTCCCCCCAGGGGGATTAAATCAGGGGGATTAAACCAGACACCAGATCCCAAAACGGCTCAGCACCAACCTCACAAAACAACTCACCCAGCCGAAACACTACGTTTTTCCTTCTTCGTTTTTCCTTCTTCGTTTTTCCTTCTTTCCAACGCAAGTCGCCCAGCAGAAATACTACCGGGCGATCGCACCTCATTGATCCAAGCCGTGAAAAAGAAATTAGAACCTAGTAGGTCTCAACGTGCCAGCGTTCCTTGATCGAGCGCTGATAGTCCTTCCAGGTCACGCCTTCCTTCGCCGCAGCCTCAGCCATGGCGGCATCAATGCCATCTTCCATGCCCTTTAGACCACAGATGTAGACGTGAGTCTTCTCATCCTTAACCATCGCCCAGATCTCATCCGCGTGCTCTGCAACACGATCTTGGATATACATCCGGCCGCCTTTCGGGTTCTGCTGCTCGCGGCTGATGGCGTAGGTCAGGCGGAAGTTTTCAGGATACTTGGCCTGGATTTCCTCCAGTTCTTCCTTATAAAGGATGTTCGGTGTCACCGGAATCCCAAAGATCAGCCAGGCAAACCCGTTGAACTGATAGTCTGGGTTCGCCGCCCGCTCGTTGTCCTTGAACATGCGCCACAGGAACGCCCGGAACGGCGCAATGCCTGTACCTGTCGCCATCATGATGATTTTGGCATCAGGGTCGTCCGGCAGCAGCATTTCCTTGCCAACAGGGCCAGTAATCTTTACGTCTGCCCCTGGCTCCAGGTTGCACAAGTAAGTAGAGCAAACACCGTAGACCGTTTCACCCGTTTCGGGGTGCTTGTATTCCAACTGGCGAACGCAGAGCGATACGGTTTTGTCATCCATCTTGTCGCCATGACGGGTCGAGGCGATGGAATACAGGCGCAGCTTGTGGGGCTTACCTTTGTCATCCGTCCCTTCAGGGATAATGCCAATACTCTGCCCTTCCAAGTAGTGCAGGTCGCCACCCGACAAATCAAACGTAATGTGGTTCACCGTGCCAATGCCGCCTTCACCGACCAGCTTCTCGTTCGAGAGGCACTTACCAATAAACGGGGCATTCGGGCGGTAAATGTTAACCGGAATCGTAGACTTTTCTTTTTCTTTAGCCTGGGTCATGGGTTTCTTCCCTTCCGCTTCAGGAGTTGGCGACTCGGCCACAGCAGCAGGGGTCGCTGCGGCGGGAGGGGCTTCAGGGGCGGGAGCAGCCTTACCGTTGGTTTCGCTATCGATAGTCAGGGGACGAATGCTAAGAATCCTTCCCCCCAAGCGGGTAATCCGCTGCATTTCCTGATTCATGCGAGAGTAGGGCACCGTGATAAACACGCTGCCGCTCCGCCGAATGGGGAAGTCTTGTTTATCGGTTTCCTGGTTTTGGCGTAGACCTTCAACCTCGTAGAGGAAGAGGCGACTCCCGGATGGTGAGTTGGCAGCGCCACCTGCTGCGCTAGGGTTATACATCGTTATATCAATGCTCTCTGAACCAACAATGGATGAGGAACGTTGAGCGCGAGTGCGGATGAGCGTTGACGGTCTGGTGGTTGCTTCCAGGCTTGTCAATTCCGGCATCTGCGAACCCGCATCCCAGGCGATTCCCGTTTTGCTATATAGCGTAGCATTGCAGGGGTTGCCTCGCTCACTGAAGCCCCAGACAGGAATAGCCCCTGTCCGATCTGCTCTAACCATAGACGAGCCGCCCAGATGCAGATTGTTAAAGCCGTTTCAATTTCACAGCAATTTCATATTCCCAGGTGTCCCCATTCCCCTTAGCATAGAGATCAGGAACTTGGGTATAACCCGCTTACCTTGTAGGTTGCGGGGATTCTCTGGTAAGATTTCTAGTATCGCTAGTAGTAAATACTTAGTTGGCGACTAGTTAGCGCTTGAGAGCCGGGTATCCGACTGGATGTTTCACCGGTCTGGTGTGCCATCAGTATTCAGCGGGCGCATGGTGCCAGCGGTCTTGCTAGCAGCGTAATGTGCTTGAAAAGGCGACGTGCCTGAGAAGTCATGTGTAGTCATTCTACAGGTGTTACTTAAACTCAGAACCTATGGTGCTTGTTAGGTGGACAGGTGCTTTTAGCGTTTTGGGTACTGCCTGGAGTGATCGAGCCGGACTTGTGGGCATGTGGGAGTCGTGGGCAGTTAAGAGGACAGTTAAGAGGACAGTTGTTTTAGAGGAAAGCTATGACCAATAAGCCAGACCGTGTAGTTTTAATTGGCGTTGCCGGTGATTCTGGGTGCGGCAAATCCACCTTTCTGCGCCGCTTGGCAGATCTTTTCGGCGAAGACATGATGACCGTCATCTGCTTAGACGACTATCACAGTCTGGATCGTAAGCAGCGCAAAGAAGTGGGCGTGACGGCGCTGAATCCTAAGGCAAATAACTTCGACTTGATGTACGAGCAGATTAAGGCTCTGAAGGAAGGCAAGTCGATTGAGAAGCCAATTTATAACCACGAAACGGGGATGATTGACCCGCCGGAGACGGTTCATCCTAACCATATTGTGGTGATTGAGGGGCTGCACCCGATGTATGACGAGCGAGTGCGATCGCTCCTTGATTTCAGCGTCTATCTCGACATTGACGACGAAGTGAAAATCGCCTGGAAGATCCAGCGCGACATGGCAGAGCGTGGTCATACCTACGAAGATGTGCTGGCTGCCATTAACTCGCGTCGTCCCGACTTTGAGGCCTACATTGACCCGCAAAAGCAGTACGCCGATGTGGTCATTCAGATCCTGCCGACCAAGCTCATCCCCAACGATACGGAGCGCAAGGTGCTGCGGGTTCGTATGGTTCAAAAGGAAGGTGTGGAAGGGTTTGAGCCTGCCTATCTGTTTGATGAAGGCTCGACCATCGACTGGATTCCCTGCGGTCGCAAACTGACCTGCTCCTACCCAGGGATTCGCTTGTTCTACGGGCCCGATAGCTATTATGGCAATCCGGTATCGGTGCTGGAGGTAGACGGCCAGTTTGATCGTCTGGATGAAGTGATTTACATTGAAAGCCACCTGAGCAATCTGTCTACCAAATATTACGGGGAACTGACTGAACTGCTGCTGAAGCACCGGGAGTATCCAGGCTCGTCGAATGGCAGTGGTCTGTTCCAGGTGCTGGTGGGTCTGAAGATGCGGGCCACCTACGAGAAGCTGACCTCGCCGGATGCGATGCTGGCGGCAAAGGCTGGCTCCAATTAGACAATTTAAGCAATGAAGCTCGACTTTTAGGATTTACGATTGGCGTTCCTGGGCTGGGTCTGGGGACGCTGATTTTTTGGAGTTTGGGAGAAACGGGAGATGGCGCTGGCAGAGACACTGTGGCAAGAAAACCAGGATTTGGCGATCGCCTGTTTGAACCATCCTTTTGTGCAGGGCATTGGCGACGGCTCTCTGGACAAGGCAAAATTTAGCTATTACGTCGGGCAGGATGCCTTTTTTCTAGAAGCCTTTGCCCGCGCCTACAGCATTGCCGCTGCCAAAGCCCCTGACTGGCAGGGATTCCAGGTATTTCACAATCTGGCGGGCGGCGTGCTGCATGAGTTAAACTTGCACGAGGGTTATGCTGCACAGTGGGGAGTGGATTTGCGTGCGGTGCAGCCGGGAGCCGCCACGCGACGCTATACCGACTTTTTGCTGGCCACGGCCTGGAGCCAAACGGTCGGGGTTGCAGCCGTGGCCATGCTGCCCTGCATGAAGCTCTACGCATTTTTGGGGCAAGCACTAGCAGCGTCGGGCATTCCCACCCATGCCTACGCCGACTGGATTCGCACCTACAGTAGCGCCGAGTTTGAGCCGCTGACGGTGCAGCTTGCCGACTTGTCGGAGCAGTACGCTACGCTGACGCCGCTGGTGCAAGCGACCTATCGCTATGCGATGCAGTGCGAACTGGATTTCTTTGAATCGGCCTGGACAGGGCAATAGATTTGCTGGACTTGGGAAATAAAAAATCTGCGTAAATTATTTTGACGGGGGCAGTTTGGGGGCATTCTAGAATTTCAAGTAGGCTCCAAATTGTGCCCGAATCATGACTGTTGACGGAGTAGCAGCAAGAAACTTCGTAGGGTTTAGATAACGTAGGGATAGTCCTGGATTTGGTCACTGCATCTGTCAGCAAGTGTCATTCTGTTAACTGTATGCTGTCCCAACCTTCCGATGATTTTCCCCAGGTTGATTTGTCGGACAACGAGGCAAATCGGGATCGGTTGCTGCTGCCCCGGCCGCTAATCTCTCAGTCTGGTGGTTTTAAATCAGGCGATCGCCCTGCCCCAGACACCGACCCGGCCGCGTTGCCCTATCTCCGCGCCTTCTTTGAGGAAGCGATGGACGCGATGGTGATCGCCGACGACAGCGGCTACTATATTGATGCCAATCCCGCCGCGTGTGAGCTATTTGGCGTTTCTCTGGACGATTTGCTCGGTCGCTGCATTGCCGATTTTTCCCAGGTCGAGTTTGATTTCCCAAGCGCCTGGCAACAGTTTCTAGAGAAGGGACACGAGCGGGGAGAATTTATTCTGGTGCGCCCTGACGGTACCGTGCGCGAGGTGGAATACGCCGCCACCGCCCACTTTGTGCCCCATCGACATTTATCGGTGCTGCGGGACATGACCGAGCGCCGCCAGCTAGAGCGCCAGGTGCAAGCCCTGAACCATGATTTGGAGCGACAGGTTCAGCAGCGCACGGCAGACTTGCTGGCAGCCAACGCCATGCTGCAAGCCACCAATCAACAACTGCAAGCCGAGATCCGACAGCGAGAGCGGGCTGAAATTGCGCTGGAGTGTGCTGAAGATGGCGTGTGGGATTGGCATGTTCCGACCGGAACGCTGTGGCTGTCTGGCGAGTGGAAAAGGATGCTGGGCTATGATTGCGAGACAGACGAAATTGGGGATCGCTTGCAGGAATGGAGCAACCGGCTTCATCCTGAAGATCGAAATCGGGTTCTGTGGGAAACAGAAATCCACCTGGCCGGGCGCACGCCCCTATTCCGCAGCGAATATCGTTTGCGAGCCAGAGATGGAACCTGGCGATGGATTCTCGACCGGGGCAAGGTGGTGGAACGAGATGCAACGGGTGCGCCGCTGCGAATGATCGGCACTCATGTAGACATCACTGAGCGCAAGCGTCTGGAAGAATCTCTACGGGAGAGCCAGCAAAAGTATCGAACCCTGTTTGAAATCTTGCCAGTGGGCGTGTCGATTACCGATGGAGCAGGCAAGATAATCGAAGTGAATCCGGCCTTTGAGCAGATTTTAGGGCTTTCGGTTGACAGATACACTGGGATATATGCCCAGCGGGTGCATGACTTGCCCACTTGGGAGATGCTCCGTTGCGACGGCAGCCTCATGCCGCCAGAAGAGTGTGCCGCTGTGAGGTCACTGCGGGCGGGGCAAACCATCGTTGGGCAAGAGCAGGGTATTCGGCGGTCGGATGGCTCGATTTCTTGGGTAAGTGTCAGCGCTGCGCCGATTCCGCTGAAGAACTATGGAGTGGCGATCGCCCACGTTGACATCAGCGCCCGCAAAGCCGCCGAAATTGCCCTGCGCCAGAGCGAACTGCGGTTTTTGGAAATTTCTAACTCGTCTCCGGCCAATATCTACATTTTAGTGCGGAGACAGGATGGCTCCTGGTATGTCGAACACATGAGCCGGGCTATTGAGGAGATTCTGGAATACTCTGTGGCTCAGGTGATTGAAAATCCAGACTTGCTGGTCGAATGTATTCACGCCGATGACCGAGCAGCCTACGAAGCCGCTGTAGAACAGAGCCTCGCTTCGCTGGGGCCGTTTTACTGCGAGTGGCGCGTAGTGACTCCATCAGGCAGCGTGAAGTGGCTGAAGGGCAGTTCTCGCCCCCGGCAGCGAGACAACGGGGAGATTGCTTGGTATGGCGTGGTGCTGGATATTAGCAACTTGAAAGCCGCCGAAGCCGCCCTGCGCCAGCAAGAACAAGAGTTTCGCACGCTAGCCGAAAACGCGCCTGACAGCATCCTGCGGTGCGATCGCCAGTTTCGCTTTCTCTATGTCAACCCCACGGTAGAGAAGCTTGTAGGCATTCCAGCGGCCGAGTTGGTGGGGCTAACTCCTCAAGAGCTAGACTTTCCTAAAGCGCTGGTCGCCCTTTGGATGGATGCCATGGAGCAAGTCTTTACTACCGGGCAAGATCGGGCTGTAGAAATAGAATATGACATGACTTTGCCCAGTGGAGTCTTTACCTTTCACGCTCGCATTGTGCCAGAACTAGCGGCTGACGGGTCTGTTACATCGGTGCTGGTCGTCGCCCGCGACATTACCACCCTAAGACAAGTCCAGAATGCCTTTGCTGCCCAAGCCGAGCGAGAACGGGCGCTGCGGCTGATTACCCAACACATCCGCGAAACCCTGAACCTGAAGCAAATTTTGGAGACGGCGGTGCAAGAAGTGCAGCGTACCCTGCAAGCCGATCGCACGCTTGTTCTCCGGCTCGATGGCGATCGTCAGGGGGTTGTCATTCAAGAAGCCGTGCGACCAGAGTATCCCCCGATGCTGAACCGAATGCTTAACCTGCGGCGGGATGGCGACAGCTTTTTTGGAGACTGGAACCCAGCCGATGCCCCAGCCGATACCCCAAACGATGCTCAGCGTCCGAAAGAGACAGCACTGGGAGATTGGCGCGAGGTGATGGAGCCAATAGCAGTTCAGTCAAACCTGGTTGCGCCCATTGCCAAAACGCTAGAGGATGGCTCCATTGTCACCTGGGGGCTGCTGATGACTCATGCCTGCGCCCAGCCGCGAGTTTGGAAGCCAGAAGAAGCGGACTTGCTGCAACAGGTTGCTAATCAGTTGGCGATCGCCATCCAGCAATCTAACTTGCACCAGCAGGTTCAGCAATGGGCAACCACGCTAGAACAGCAGGTGCAGGAGCGCACTGCCGAACTCCAGCAAGCGCTAGACTTTGAAGCCGCGCTCAAGCGCATCACCGACAAGGTGCGCGACAGCCTGGACGAACGCAAAATCCTGCAAGCCGTGGTTCAAGAACTGGGACAAACGCTGCGGGTGCTTTGCTGCGACACAGCCCTTTATGATTTGGAGCATCGCACCTCTACAATCTACTGCGAATATGTCGTGTCAGCGGATCAGTCCGCAGAGGGCATGATTCTCTCGATGGATGACCATCCTGAAATTTACACTCAGCTTTTGCAGGGCATTGGGCACCAGTTTTGCTTTCGCGACATTGGGGGTCAGATAAGCCGCGAACTGATGTGCAGTTCTACGATTTTCACGCAACCAATTTTCGATGATCAGGGCTGTCTGGGCGATGTCTGGCTGCTGCGACCGCGCGAGCAGTGGTTTAGCGAACCCGAAATTCGGCTGGTGCGGCAGGTGGCCAACCAGTGCGCGATCGCCCTCCGCCAGTCGCGGCTGTTTCAGGCGGCTCAGACCCAGGTGGCAGAGCTAGAGCGGCTAAATCGGCTCAAAGACCATTTCCTTAGCACCGTGTCCCACGAACTCCGTACGCCCATGGCCAACATCAAGTTGGCCACCGACTTGCTCGAAGTTCACCTCCAGCAATCGGGGCTACTGCCAGAGTCAGACCGCCCCGCCCCCACTCAATTAGCCCAATATTTTCAGATTCTCAAAGACGAAGGCCAGCGTGAAATCAGCCTGATTAATGACCTGCTTGACCTAACCAGCATTGATGCAGACGCAGAGCCACTGATCCTCAGCCCCCTCACTCTGCAAGATTGGCTGCCCCATGTGCTGGAGCCATTTTTGAATCGGGCCCAGCGCCAACAGCAGCGGCTAACCCTGTCAATATCGCCGGATTTGCCGCCCGTGACTACTGATGCGTCATTGCTCCAGCGGATATTAGGCGAACTGCTGACCAATGCCTGCAAATACACCCCCACAGGGGAGGGGATTGAAGTTTCAGCCACAGCAACAGCGATGCTCCTGAATCTTTGCGTGGCGAATACGGGGGTAGACGTGCCCGCGACCGAGTGCGATCGCATCTTTGAGCGGTTCTATCGCATTCCCAACCTCGATCCCTGGAAACACGGCGGCACAGGGCTGGGGCTGGCGCTGGTCAAAAAACGGGTGGAATATCTGGGCGGCATGATTTGGGCCGAATGCGAACCCCAGCGGCTCAGCCTGAAGATTCAGCTGCCCCTAGAGCGATCGCCCCACCGCCAAAATCCCCAAGCCCTGCGCTAAAACTTCCAGGTCTGCACTGAAGACGCTCTCTTGCGTTTAGCTGTCAGGTTTAGCTTTCGGGGGCTTCGTCCTCAGCATCTGGGTCTTCCGCTTCACCAGAGGGCGGCACTAGCGCCACATCGGCGATCGCATCGTCCTCATCCAATCGCTGCACACGCACCCCCGTCGCCGCCCGCGACTGACAGGAAATCGCGTTTACCACCTGGCGGATGATAATGCCACGGCTCGTCACCAAAATCATTTCATCATCTTCGTTTACCACGCGTAGCGCCGCCAGTTCATCGCCCGCCTTGCGGAAGCGAATTGCCCGCAGCCCCATGCCAGCCCGCTTTTGCAGCCGGAACTGATTCACCGGGACGCGCTTGCCCAGCCCACCCGTGGTAATGACCAGCACCCACGGCCCCTGAGCCGTGCTGCACTCTTCCTCGGCCAGATCGCCATCGTTATCGGTGTCGTCGCCCTCGGCAATGGTTTGCACCACCTGGCTAGGTAAGATATCCATGCTGATTAGCTCATCGCCCTCGCGCAGGCTCATGGCTCGCACGCCGCGAGTGGGGCGACCCAAGGGGCGCAGTTGCTCATGATCGGTGCGGAAATGAATCGTCATGCCCTTGCGAGAGCCGATGATGATGCTGTCGTCTGCGGTGGTCAGGCGAACCCAGCGTAGCTGATCGCCGTCTTCCAGAGAGATCGCAATCAGCCCATTGGTGCGGATGTTGCCAAAGGCCGAAAGCTGCGTCTTTTTAATGAAGCCCTTCTGGGTCAGCATCACCAGATAAAGATCATCGGTGAATTCGGTCACTGCAACGACAGAGGTAATTTTCTCCTCCACAGGAATCGGCAGCAGTTGCACGATGGGCACGCCGCGAGACGTGCGGGACCCCGTGGGCACCTGATAGGCCCGCAGGCAATAAGCCACGCCGCGATCGCTAAAAAATAAGATATTGTCGTGGTCGTTGCAGGTCAGGAAGTGATCAATGCCATCATCTTCCTTCATACGAGTGCCGGACTTGCCCCGCGTCGCCCGGTTTTGCGCCTCGAAAGTGCTGACGGGCATCCGCTTGATGTAGCCCTGCTCCGTTACAAGAATGATGGCCCGTTCGTTGGCGATCAGGTCAATATCGCCCAATTCGCCATCGAGGGGTTCGATTACCGTGCGACGCGGGGTGGCGTGGGCTGCTTTTAGCTCCACTGCTTCGTCCCGAATAATTTGTAAAATGCGCTCCCGATTCGCCAGGATGTCTCGCAGGTCGGCAATTTTGACTTGCAGTTCGTCGTGTTCTGCCTGAATTTTGCCTGCTTCTAGCGCGGTGAGGCGGCGCAGTTGCATTTGCAGAATCGCGTCGGCCTGCGCTTCCGACAGGCTATAGCGCTCCATCAGCTCTTGCTTTGCGGTGGGCGTGTCGGCTGCGCCCCGAATTAGCGCGATGATCTCATCCAGGTTCGCCAGGGCAATCAGATAGCCCTGCAAAATGTGATCGCGTTCCTCTGCTTTTCGCAGTTCATAGCGCGTGCGGCGCGTAATCGTTTCGATGCGAAAATCGAGGAACACCTGGAGGGATTCTTTTAATCCCAAAAGCTGCGGTTCGCCGTTCACCAAGGCGAGCGTGTTGACTCCAAAATTGGCTTGCAGCGGCGTTTGCTTGTAGAGGTTATTGAGGACGACGCGGGGATAGGCATCGCGGCGCAGCTCAATGACGATTCGCATTCCGTCGCGATCGCTCTCGTCGCGAATATCGGCGATTCCCTCCAGCTTGCGCTCGTTCACCATTTCGGCAATTTTCTCGATCAGCGCGGCCTTGTTGGTCTGGTAGGGCAGTTCGGTGATGATGATGGCTTCGCGATCGGGTGCGCCGCGCCGCTCGATGGTTTCAATGGTGGCTACGCCGCGCATGGTGATGGAGCCGCGCCCGGTGGCGTAGGCTTCGCGGATGCCGCTCGTACCCAGAATAATACCGCCGGTGGGAAAGTCGGGGCCAGGAATGATCTGCATCAGTTCGGCATCGGTCATGTCTGGGTTGGCGATTAGCGCCACCAGCCCGTCTAGCAGTTCGCCCAGGTTGTGGGGTGGGATGTTGGTAGCCATGCCGACGGCGATGCCGGACGAGCCGTTGAGCAAAAGCTGAGGGATACGAGCAGGCAGCACCAGCGGCTCTTGCTGCGACCCGTCATAGTTTGGGACAAAATCGACGGTTTCTGATTCGATGTCTTGCAGCAGCGCGTTGGTGGTAATGGCCCGCAGACGACACTCGGTATATCGCATGGCGGCGGGCGGGTCGTTGTCCACAGAACCGAAGTTGCCGTGCCCGTCTACTAGGGGCGATCGCATCGAGAAATCTTGCGCCATCCGCACCAGCGCATCATACACGGCAGTATCGCCGTGGGGATGATATTTACCAATCACATCACCCACGACGCGGGCGCATTTCCGAAAGGGGCGATCGGGCGCAAGGCCCAGTTCATGCATAGCGTAGAGAATGCGACGATGAACGGGTTTAAGACCGTCTCGCGCATCGGGGAGTGCCCGCCCTACAATCACGCTCATGGCGTATTCCAGGTATGACCGGGACATTTCCGTGCGGAGGTCTGTGGGCACGATCCGGTCTTGGGGCGACTCCGAGGAGAAGGTCATAGATTGAAACGCTCCGAAAAGGTTGATAAGGGGACTGAAGCCGAGCTTTACGACCCGCGCTCTGGATCACCGTTCTGCACGCAGTTTTGAATGGCAGGCTGGATTGAGTTCTGGATTGATCCCGTCAACCCAGGTCTAAGGGGATGAATCTATATACTTCTTTATGAATGCAGCATCGCTCTGCTTCCGATCGCATTACCGCATTCATTAAGTAAGCTGACCGGGTTCTAGATGAGGACTTAGAAAGTGCCCGAAAGGCTTAGAAATCAAGCATTTCGGCATATCAAATTATAGCACATTCTCTGTCGTCCTAGGGTCTGGGTTCATGTTTAGGGCGATCGCCCCAAAGCCCCCACCACTCAACCCATTCACCCGATTGCCTGAGCCAGAGCAGCCTGCTCTAACAAGAATCCCTCCGGGAGGGATTTGTTGTAAATCGACACTTTTTTATTTGGCATATCCGGAGAAAATTGTGACACTACTGTAGTCACCTGTGCCAGTTGCTCAAAGCGATGCTGCATCCCCCGCAGACACTTGCTCCATGTAGAAGCTGTACAAAAGCGGTGTAGAAACTGCAAGGTATTCAGCGAGTTCTCGGAGTCGCGGTTGGTACTCAATACCTGTCATCAAGAAGGGCGCAACTAAACTATGGCTATCATTCAGCTAACCGCGAAAGTTCGAGATTTCCGAGCCGATCATCCCGATTTTGAAAATAAACGAACTCCTCTAGAAACGGGGCTAGTGCTGCCCATTTTGGGTGAAGACAATAAGCCCGTGTTTAACGAAGCGCGATCGCCCCGCAGTCATACCGTTACCAGCAAAAGCACCTTTGACCAATGGTTTCGCGGCGTGCCCGGAGTGAATGCCGAAACTGAAATTCAGCTGGATTTAGATAACGGCGCAGCCCAGCCCAGCGGCACCTATCGCTATCATCGCGAGAGCTTTTTCCCATTGACAATCGACTGTTTGGCAACCTGGATCGAGAGCTATTTCAACTAGAAAACGGCATTCCCAGCAGTACGCTCTCGCCCGTTGGCGAACGACTGAGAACGAAAAAGAATCAGAACGCAAATCCCGACGATCGATTTAACCTGACCACGCCCGGAGCCTATCGCCATCCTGATGACGGTCTGTTCCACAACTACCATTTCACGCTAGAAACCTCGCATCTTCCTTCCTCCAAAACGCTTCCTGCCCTGAAACTCAGCGGGCTGCTGCTGGCAACGGCCGGGCTGTCAGCCCAACCCAAAGCGGCGATCGCCCAATCCCCTTTTCTAGAAGGTGACTCGATGGCTCAGGTCACCTCCGTCAGCGAGTTTGCCGACGTTAGCCCCGGCGATTGGGCCTATGAAGCACTGGCCTACCTGGTGAACAGCGAACAGCAGGGTGGATTAGACTGTCTGGAGGGCTATCCAGACGGCGCTTTTCGTGGGCAACGGGCCTTGATCCGCTACGAATTTGCAGCCGGTCTGGCCTCCTGTCTAGATGCTGTCATCGGGCGGCTAGACAATCTTGACCCAGAAGCCCTAGCGCGAATCGAGGCGTTGCAGCGAGAATTTGCCCGTGAGTTGGCAGATTTGCGGGGTCGCGTGGATGCTTTGGAAGACCGGACGGCAGAACTCGAAGCCAATCAGTTTTCCATCACTACGCGGCTGGCAGGCGAGGCGATCTTCGACATCAGCGATCTATTCGGCGATCAGCTTGAGGCGGTCGGCAACACTACAGTGTTTCAATATCGCGCCCGCCTCAATTTTCAAACCAGCTTCAGCGGCGCTGATTTGCTGCAAACTCGACTGACCGCGGGCAACCGAACCGCTCGAAGAGTGGTCGGCAGTTTAGGTCGGCGCAGTTTGGCTCCAAACGTTGTACCGCGGGGAACCGCAGAAGGACTGCTCATCACGGCCCTTGGGGGCGACACCACTAACAATGTGCAGGCAATGTGCAGGCAATGTGCAGGCAATGTGCAGGTGGATCGGCTCACCTATGGGTTTAATCTGGGGCAACGCCTGAGTGCCTATGTCGCGGCGATCGGTGGCACCCACCAGGCCTACGTCCACAGCACCCTCACCCCCTTCTTCGATGATGCCGACGGCGGCAACGGTTCCCTGTCGCCCTTCAGCCAATACAGCCCCATCTACCGCATCGGCGGCGGTGCGGGGTTTGGTTTCAACTACCGCTTTGACGACGCGGGCACGCTGGCTCTGTCCCTCGGCTATCTGGCCGACAACGCTGCCAATCCTAGCGAAGACAGCGGCTTCTTCAATGGCGACTACGCCGCGCTGGGGCAACTCACCTTCTCGCCTAGCCAGGACTTCAGTATTGGTCTAACCTATGTCAACGGCTACCATACAGAAGTTGCCAACGGCGGCATTTCCACACCCAATGCTATCTATGATCTCTATGATCTAGGACAGAGTGGCGACCGCGGCCGCTTCTTCACAGGCACGGTTCCCGCCAACGCCCTGCACGGCGCACTGGGCGTACCTGCGGTCACCAATTCCTATGGACTGGAACTCGCTTGGCGCGTGAGTTCCAGTATCAGCCTCAGCGCCTTTGGTGGCTATACCAACCTGACGCTGCTGGAAACTGGGCGCGGCGATATCTGGTATTACGGGCTAGGGCTGGCCCTTCCCGACCTGTTTGGCGCAGGCAATCTGGGGGGCGTGATGGTGGGCGTGGAACCCTATCTTACCGGGCTGCGCGGTCAGTATACGCTTGCCGATTTGGGGCTGGGAAACGACACCTCGCTGCATATCGAAGCTTTCTATCGCATTCGCGTTACGGATAATATTTCGATTATGCCGAGCGTGATTGTGATTACGGCTCCGGAGCAAAATCGCGATCGCTTTGATTCTTTTGTCATCGGCACGCTGCGGACGACGTTCCAGTTTTAGAGGCTGGCAGATGAACGATTTGGCAAACCTGAAATCGCCTGCGGTGCTAGATGCGATTTTGGCAGACACAGCTGCGCTCAACTTTCAGATGCTTTCGGAGCCGCTGACCGGAGCGCTGCTGCGATCGCTCTGTGCCAGCAAGCCGGGCGGGCGATTTCTGGAACTGGGTACGGGCACGGGTGCGGCGACGGCCTGGATGCTGGACGGCATGGATGCCCGGTCTACGCTGTGGACGGTGGATTGCGAGGCAGGGCTGGTGGCGATCGCCCAGGCTCACCTTGCCGCCGATCCGCGTGTGTCTTTTTTCGTGCAAGACGGCGGCCCATTTCTAGAGATGCTGGCGCAGCAGGGCGAGTCTTTTGACCTGATCTTTGCCGACACCTGGCCCGGCAAATATACCCATCTGGATCTGGTGCTTTCGCTGGTGAAACCAGGCGGGCTGTACCTCATCGACGACATGTTGCCCCAGGCAAACTGGTCAGAAGGGCACGCGCCCAAGGTAGCCGCACTGATTGCTGATTTAGAACAGCGGAGCGAGTGGGCGATCGCCAAACTGGCTTGGGCCAGCGGCATCGTTCTGGCTACGCGCCGCCCGTTTTTGCCGGTGCATCCTGAGCGCCGTTGAGATCTGGTCAGCTCAAGTCAGGTGTTTTTCAACCGTACGAAGACTGCACCGCGCTGCACTTTGGTATCGCTGCCGTAGCTGGTGATGGTCAGCGAGCGCAGATGATCGAAAAACGGCTTGCCTGCCAGTTCTGCCAGCTTGAGGGCTGGGATGCGTCGCTCTAGCGGCTTGCGGACGCTATCCCAGTCGAGATAGAGATAGCCGTCGTTTTGGGGTGCGAGGGGGGCGATCGCCTCCTGGAACGATCGGGCAGTCACCAGCGACTTCTGGGGATGCTTCAGAATTTCGTCCATTGCCTCGACCGAAGTTGTGAAAATTTCGTACTTATCGAGCATGGTGTGAGCGCCCTGCACGTCGACCTGGAGTTCTGCGCCCCGCCGCTTGCTGCTGGGCGAAAGCTGCGTCCAAGTGTAGACGCGGCGATCCTCCAGGGTAATTGGGCCGACTGTGAGGCCGCGTCGCTGGGCGATCGCATTCAGCTTCTCAATCCCCGCAGCGGTCTCCGGCGATTTCTCTGCCACAAAGACCCACTCTGGCTCTCGTCCTGGCGGCGACACCAGTCCTAGCGCAAACTCCCGATTCACCCAGGGCACTAGGTCTTCCTCAAAGGTCACACCCCATTGATCTTCCAGCGCGGCGATCGGCTGGCCCAGTAGGGCCGACAGCACGCCATAGTCCTGCAAGCCCTCGGTCAGTTGTCCCCAAAGCTGGCTCAAGTCCGTCCCCGATGCGGAAAAAGGCGTAGCAGGGGGAATAAACTGCAACGCGCCGACGGGTTCCGTCAGGGCGGGCTTGTGAGCCATCAGCGGTTGCCCCGGAGCCGCCAGCAGCGCCGTCTCTGCCAAAAGCCCCTGCCGCGCCAGTTCAATGCCCGCCACCAGACTCTCAAACTGTCGATTGTTCTCGCCGCCCAGCCTGCCCAGCGGATTCCGGCCGCCCAGCCAAGCGCCCAGTTGCGGCAAGTTTACAAACGTCAGCCCAATCTGGCGCGCTGGCAGTGCCTCCAGCGCCTCCTGATATTTCTGGCTGCTTTTCAGGCTTAGGTCTGGCGCTTGCACGTTGTTGATGGCATCGCGCAGCACTTTGGGATAGTTGGCAAACAACACGAAGCGATCGCCCACCACTGCGCTAGCCAGCGTCGGGGTTAGTGATCCTCTCCCTGCCGATTCTGCCCCTGACCCCTGCTCGTAAATGACTTTGACACCGGAATACTGCTCAAACACAAGATTACTGCCAGCGATCGCCCGTTTTTGCCAAAAAAGCTGCACAAACTCCTTGGACTGCTGCGGATTTTCGGTCTCCAGCGCCAACAAATAGCCCGGTTGCTGCCCGTTGGCGGGGGAGCGGTCGATGTCGGGACTGGTGACCGCCAGGGTGATTTCGTTCCCCAGCCAGGGCTTAATGTCTGCGTCATAGCTCAGCCCGCGACTGGTGAGCAGGGCACGTTCTAGCGCCTCCAGTTCTTCCCGCGCTTTGCGGCGATCGCCCAGCGACGACACCGCCAGCCGAAACGCCCGCAGTTGCTCCGGTTTCACCAGCAGCGACACCATTGCCGGAGCCTGTTTGGGCACAAACATCGCCGCCTCAGGGCTGGCCGCCTGCCCTCCCTGCAACAGCCGCAGCGGACTCTGCCCCACCAGCCAGTAAAATCCTGCGATCGCCAGCAGCAGCAGCGTCAGCGCCACCGAACCCAGCGCCAGGTAAAACGAGCGAGCCTTCATGAACCCACACCAGCGAAAGTTTTGCCAAAAGTCATGCCAAAACTTAGTGTAGTACCGCAGGGGGATCGCGGATTGGCGAATCCTGGGAAAGTCGCGTCTGAACAGCTTTTCCCGCGTAAAATCGCCACAATCACTCTAGTGAACTTCACACCCAATTCAACCTGCCAAATTCAACTTCAATGACAGAATCAATGCCCGTTTCAGAAAATGCTGAACTCTCCAGTCCAGGTGATATTCCAGGCAACATTCCAGGCAACATTCCAGGCAACATTGGCGATATTGCCGACATTGCGGTCGTCGGCGCAGGGCTATCTGGCCTCGTCTGCACTCAATGCTTGCATGGGGCTGGCTATCGGGTTGTGGCTCTCGAAAAATCAAGGGGACTCGGCGGCCGCATGGCGACGCGGCGATTACCCGACACCTGCGCTGACCACGGGCTACGCTGGTTAGAGGAACAGGGGCCCCAGTCGCGAAAGTTAATTCAGTCCCTTTTGGGAAAAGGGTTACAGCCCTGGGAGGCACAAGTCTACCGCTGGCAAGCGGGGGAACTCGTGCCGCTCCCTTCCTCTCCTCGTTACATTGCTGCCGAGGGCATAACCACTGTTGCAAAGCAGCTAGGCGCAGGGCTGAAAATCTGGCGGGGTCAGCGGGTAGTGGCAATTTCTCCGACGGCCCAGGGCTGGGATCTAAGACTAGAGTCGCTGGCTGGCGATGGGCAGACGCTTTCTGCAAAAGCGCTGGTGATGGCAATCCCGGCTCCTCAAGCGCTCGATTTGCTGCAACCGCTCAGCCCCGTCCTAGGTTCAGGCTTGCTGGAAACGCTGGCCGGAGTGCAGTTTAATCCCTGTATTACGGCGATCGCCTGCTTTTCCGAGGCTGAACGGGCGCTGTTTGAAACGCTGCCCTGGGCAGCGGTGCAGGGTTCCCCAGAGGCTCCTGCTGCCTGGATCTCGCGAGAAAGCTCCAAGGGGCGCAATCCCGATTGTCCTGCCCTAGTAATCCAGAGTAGCGCCGCCTTTGCAGCAGCACACCTCGATGAAGCCGACCTGATGCCCGTTGGAATGGCACTGCTAGACGATGTAAAAACGCGCCTTTGGGCTGGGCTGCCGCTGGCTAAGACCCAACCCCAGGTTCTGCAAGTGCATCGCTGGCGCTATGCAACGGTGCGATCGCCCGCTGCCAAAACTCATCTGTCGGCACCCCAACCCCTGCCCCTGGCACTGGCAGGCGACTGGTGTAGCCCTGACGAAAACCCGAATCCTGGTTTTGAACAGGCCCTGAGATCGGGCATTGCGGCTGCCGAAGCGATTAACGCACTGCTAGAAAGCCGCCCGTTGCCAGAGGTGGATTATTCTACGCCTTCTTCTGCGCCCGTGCCGCTCCGGTTTTGATCCGTTTCTTCGTCCACCTGAGAGCCACCAAAGCCCGGACGACGACGACCAAAGCGTCCAGTATTCGTGCGCTTGCGGAACTTGCGGGCGTAGGCCTGGTTGCGGAGTGCTTTTTCTTTTTTCTGGTTGCGGCGCTTAGCCATTCTTGACCTCGTTTTGTAAGGATTGACTGAGTTCAGTGATTTAGGATTGGAGGGTGGAAAAATCTGACCTGTGGGCAAGTTCAGGCGTGGCGCAATGCAAAATAGCCTTCCTGCAACGCGCAATTCCTGAGATGCTAAATGCACAGAATCTCAATCTTATCATGCTTGGCAGTCAGGAAACGTTTGCAGTGAGATGGTCGAGCGATCGCTGCATGTGGTTCTGCACCTGTTCGTAGCAAGCGTTGACGTAAGCGCGATCGCCCGCCGCTTCAGCCCCATATCGGGAAAACCAGACGGGTTGGCACACCTGCGTATGAATCGTCATCGGGAGCGGCAGATTAGGTAGCGGCCCCAATCCTACTCCCCACGGTAGCCCCAGATAAACCGGGAATACGCCCGGATTTACGCCATTGACCCAGGGAAACAGCCCCCATCGATGCAACTGCTCCACCAGCGGATAAGCATCGCCCAGCACCATTAGCGTATCGTGGGCCCCGTGAGAAATCACCGGGATAATTGGCAATTCGTAGCGCAGCGCCAACTTGACAAACGCCTGGTTATTGAACAAGCAAATGCGATCGCGCAGATAATGAGGACGAAACAAATCTCGCACGCCGCCAGGATAGACCAGCACGCTGGCCCCGTGATCTAAAGCAGCGATCGCCATTTTGGGATGGGCCACCACCGCCCCCAGCTTTGCTGCCGATTCCGACAGAGACGGGTGCAGTTTCCACGCATTGGCATCCATCAGCCCATAGGCAGGACGCTCCACGCCAAAACGCCAAAACCAGTCCAGCATCATCATGAACATGTCGGGCGCTGCAAAACCGCCATTGTGTGACCCCACAATCAATACCTGTCCAACCGCAGGAATAGATTCCCAGCCAGCGGTCTGCACTCGAAAATAATAGCGATAGGCCCACTCCCACCAGGGCAAACAGGCCCGAATAAAGCCGGGATCACGCCTGTTCAGACACCATCCTGGAGAAGATAGGGGCGCGGAGTTTTCGTCAAATTTGCTGGAAGCCAGGGCTGGTTCTGAGATTAGAGGGGCGATCGCGTCGGTCAAACTAGCTTCAGTCGAAAGAGTTGGAATAGTCGGGTGTCGGGACATACAACTGCTAAAGGTACGAGAAAACGCCCGTCGCATAGTTTTCTAGAACACATCGCAGATGGGCCGAACTTCACCCTATCACTGCTAGCTGCCAATGCCTATTGCCTTGTTGCCAATAAAATAAGCCCACACCATCCCACCACGAAAAAGCGCCTCCCGCAGGAGGCGCTCAGAGAGAAGCTAATCAGACAGACTCAGCAACAGCGAAGCCGAAGCTAAGCCACAGCCAGAATTAGCCATTGATTTGAGGGGCAACCAGAGCCACAGGAGCAGCTTCGCCAGCAGCCAAGTCGAGGGGGAAGTTGTGAGCGTTGCGCTCGTGCATCACTTCCATACCCAGGTTGGCGCGGTTCAGGATGTCTGCCCAGGTGTTCACCACACGACCTTGAGAGTCGATGATGGACTGGTTGAAGTTGAACCCGTTCAGGTTGAATGCCATCGTGCTGATGCCCAGCGCCGTGAACCAGATGCCGATCACAGGCCATGCACCCAGGAAGAAGTGCAGCGAACGGCTGTTGTTGAAGCTGGCGTATTGGAAGATCAACCGACCGAAGTAGCCGTGAGCAGCCACGATGTTGTAGGTCTCTTCTTCCTGACCGAACTTGTAGCCGTAGTTCTGCGATTCAACTTCGGTCGTCTCACGCACCAGCGAGGAGGTCACCAAGGAACCGTGCATAGCGGAGAACAGGGAGCCGCCGAACACGCCTGCGACGCCCAGCATGTGGAAGGGGTGCATCAGGATGTTGTGTTCTGCTTGGAACACGAACATGAAGTTGAAGGTGCCGCTGATGCCCAGGGGCATCCCGTCGGAGAAGGAGCCTTGCCCGATCGGGTAGATCAGGAACACTGCGGTTGCGGCTGCAACGGGGGCAGAGTAGGCAACGCAGATCCAAGGACGCATACCGAGACGGTAGGAGAGTTCCCACTCACGTCCCATGTAGCAGAATACGCCGATCAGGAAGTGGAAGACGACGAGCTGGTAGGGTCCGCCGTTGTACAGCCACTCGTCGAGAGAGGCGGCTTCCCAGATGGGGTAGAAGTGCAGACCGATGGCGTTGCTGGAAGGAACCACTGCGCCGGTGATGATGTTGTTGCCGTACAGCAGGGAACCTGCAACGGGTTCACGGATGCCGTCGATGTCCACGGGGGGAGCAGCGATGAAGGCGATGATGAAGCAAGCGGTGGCAGTCAGCAGGGTGGGGATCATCAACACGCCGAACCAGCCTACATACAGGCGGTTCTCGGTGCTGGTCACCCAGTTGCAAAACTGTTCCCATACGCTTGCACGCTCGGTGCGTTGTAGGGTAGTCGTCATTGCTAATGAGTCCGTAAAAACTACAAGTGTGTTTGTAGAAAATGAAACAGCTAGGGTTGATTGCCTAACCTGTGTATAATCCTAAACTTTTAGTTGCGTTTTGTAAAGCAAATCTTGGATTTACTTAAGATTTCTAACGGTAGCGATGGGGCGCTGCGCTGCTACCAGGGCAAACATGACCGAATGACAAGGGTTTCAAGAGCCTAAGCGGGCGATCGCCCCCCATCCCTGTCTGTTACAAACCCTCGTTACATTGTCTGGAAGTGCCTCAAACTGCCTGTTGCTGGCAGATCTACCGGGCGGCCGCGAATTGATAGACTTTTGGATGAGCCGTGGTCGTCACTACGGGAGATAACAAAAACTGGGCGTTCGGCGGGTTTTGACCGTCTGCGCTAGATGAGAAACTTTTGGGAGGATTATGAACATTGCGGTGGTGGGCCTGAGTCATAAAACAGCCCCAGTAGAAGTTCGAGAAAAGCTGAGCATCCCCACGCCCCAAACCGAAGCGGCGATCGCCCAGCTTTGCAGCTATCCTCACGTCGAAGAGGTCGCCATCCTCAGCACTTGCAATCGGCTGGAAATCTACATCGTTGCCAGCGAAACCGACAACGGCATCCGCGAGGTCACTCAGTTTCTCTCGGAATACGGCAAGGTGCCGCTGCAACACCTGCGCCAGCACCTGTTTGTGCTGCTGCACCAAGACGCGGTGATGCACCTGATGCGCGTGTCGTCGGGGCTAGACAGCCTGGTGCTGGGCGAGGGGCAAATTTTGTCGCAGGTGAAGCACACCCACAAGCTAGGGCAGCAGTGCAATGGCATTGGGCGCGTGCTGAATCATCTATTTAAAAAGTCGGTGGAGGCGGGCAAGCGCGTCCGCAGCGAAACCAGCATTGGCACGGGCGCAGTATCCATTAGTTCTGCTGCGGTCGAACTGGCGCAGATCAAGGTGCAAAACTTGGCTGCCAGTCGAGTTGCAATCCTGGGCGCAGGCAAAATGGCGCGATTGCTTGTGCAACATCTGCTGTCGAAAGGGGCCCACCGAATTGCGATTGTGAACCGTTCGCTGTCGGGTGCGGAAGAATTAGCCAAGCAATTCCCCGATGCACACCTGCAACTGCACACGCTGGATGAAATGGGCGCAGTCATTGCCGACTCTGACATTGTGTTCACTAGCACAGCCGCAACGGAACCACTGTTGAATCGAGCCAAGCTAGAAGTCATGATGGAACCGGGTCAGCATTTGATGCTGTTCGATATTTCCGTGCCGCGCAACGTAGATTCGGATGTCAACGATTTGCCCCATGTCCATGTCTTTAATGTGGATGATCTGAAGGCGGTTGTGGCGCAGAACCAGGAAAGCCGTCGCCAGATGGCGCTGGAGGCTGAAGCACTCTTGGATGAAGAGATTGAAGCCTTTAACAACTGGATGCGATCGCTCGAAACTGTCTCCACAATTAAGTGTCTGCAAGACAAGATGGAGAGCATCCGCACCCAGGAGCTTGAGAAGGCACTGTCTCGCCTGGGCCCAGAGTTTGCCGACAAGCACCAGGGCATTATCGAAGCGCTGAGCAAAGGGATTATCAATAAAATCCTGCATGATCCGATGGTGCAACTGCGGGCGCAGCAAGACATCGAGGCGCGGCGACGGGCGATGGAAACCCTGTGTACGCTGTTTAACCTGGAGTCTGAAGGGCAGTCGAGCCAGCAATTTAGCTAAGCGCTCTTCACTTGCGCCAGTCGCCCGGAGTGCCGCCCAAGTTGCGGGCGATCGCCCTAGTGTTGGCCACCATCATAGCCACATAGCTCTCCGCACCACTACCCGGCCCGCCGATGGAGTCGGCATAGAGTTTTGCGTCTGCCAGGGGCACGCCTGCTTCCTCTGCAACGGTATTAATCAGCCGGGGATTAATCGCAGTTTCAGCAAAAATCGCGGGCACATTCGCCGCTTTCACTGCGTCTGCCAGCCGTTGCAGGGTTTGGGCGCTGGGCTGTTCTTCGGTACTAATGCCGATTAGCGTGCCCAGCACCGTCAACCCATAGGCTCTAGCGTAGTATTGAAACGCATCGTGCGTCGTTACAAGCTGGCGCTGGCTAGGCGGAATGGTCTGGATTTGCTGCATGATCCAGCTGTCCAGCGGTTCCAGCGTGGCAACCAGGTCGGCGGCATTTTGGGTAAAGATGGCTGCATCCTCCGGCGACAGGCGAATTAGCTCATCTCGAATCGCGTTCACCATTTGGATGGCATTTTGAACATCGCCCCAGACATGCGGATCGGGTACGGTGCTGCCTTTTTCCGCTAGCTCCAGCGGGGGCACGACTTCGCCCACTGCGACCCTGCGCCCCTGCACGCCGACCGACTCTGCCAGTCGGATCAGCCCCGGCTCCAGGTTATAGCCGTTGTATAAAATCAAGTCCGCGTCTTCTAGCCGCTGCGTGTCGATGGGCACGGGTTCGTAAACATGGGGATCATCTCCGGGCTTGAGGATGCTGACCAGGGCGATCGCCTCGCCGCCGACCTGCTGCGTCAAATCTGCCAGGATCGTGTTGGTCGCCACAACGGTTGGTTTTTCAGAATCCCCTGTTTGCACTGAAGCGGTGCGGCAACTGCCTGCCATCCAGCCAAGGGCGATCGCCCCCAAAACGGCAGCCACTCCCCGCCGCCCCAGTGTCCAGGAAAAAATCTGCGTCCCAGGGTTTTGCATCACTCGCTACAGTACTTTCATAGTCTTTTCATTTTTCACTCTACCTGACTTTCATAATCGATTCATAATTTCGGGTATGATGATTCCAGAGGCTTTTCATAATTGCCTCATAATTTTGTTTCTCATTTGTTTTTCTCATTTGTTTTAAGTCACGTTCTATACGCCTTTGCTGGATGTTTCTTCTTGAGGTTTGGCAAGGCGAGACATTCAACTTTTCGGAATATTTGCCCATCTCTGAACCTCTCAAACTCCTGACTTCCATGACTCGCCTCATCATCGACCATCTCACCGTGAACTACCGCGACACCCAGGCCTTGCGGAATATCAACCTGACGCTGGAATCGGGGCAACTGGTGGGCATCTTTGGCCCCAACGGCGCGGGCAAAAGCACGCTGATCAAAGCTGCACTAGGGCTGATTCCGACGGTCACGGGGCGAGTGCTGTGGGGCGATTCGAGTAGCGATGCTTCTGGGAATCGCCCCCTTAACCACCAGCTTGATCGCGTCGCCTACGTACCGCAGCGATCGCAAATTGACTGGAGCTTTCCGGCAACAGTGTGGGACGTGGTGATGATGGGTCGCACCCAAAAAACGGGCTGGTTTCAGCGCTATTCTGCGGTTAGCCGCCGCATTGCTGCCGCTGCACTGGAGCGCGTGGGCATGGCGGCCTATGGCGATCGCCGGATTGGCTCTCTCTCTGGCGGGCAACAGCAGCGCGTATTTTTAGCACGAGCGCTAGCCCAAGAAGCCGACCTGTTTTGCTTCGATGAACCCTTTGTCGGCGTGGATCAAACGACGGAAGCAGTGCTGTTCCGCATCTTTGGCGAGCTTGCAGCCGACGGTAAGCTTGTCCTGGTGGTAAACCACGACCTAGGCGAGTCGCTTGCAAACTTTGACCAGATTGTGTTGCTCAACCGTGAACTGATCGCCGCCGGCCCGCGATCGCACGTCCTCACGCCCGAAAACCTGCGCCGCGCCTACGGAACCTCGGTTCAGTTCTTCTCGCAAGCCGCATAATTGCGTGTGCATCTGCCTTGCGATCCCTGCCGTCAAACCCCAACGCCTCACCCCGTCCACCTGACCCGTTTCAAATGTGGGATTTCCTGCTCGACCCGCTCAGCTATAGCTTTATGCAGCGATCGCTCTTGGTGGCGGTCATCGTCGGGGTCATTTGCTCGGTGGTGGGCAGCTATCTGATAGTGCAGCGACTGTCGCTGCTGGGCGATGCCATTAGCCACTCGCTGCTGCCCGGATTGGCGATCGCCTTTTGGCTGGGCATCAATATCTACGTAGGCGCGTTTGTGGCAGGGGTGCTGAGTACGGTGCTGATCGCCTGGATTCATCGGCGATCGCCCATCAAAGAAGACGCAGCGATGGGAATCGTCCTATCGTCCTTTTTTGCGCTTGGCATCACGCTGATTACGCTAATCCAAAAAGAAAACAAGATTGACTTAAACCATTTTCTATTTGGCAATATTCTCAGCGTTACGCCAGGAGAAGTCCGCGATATAGCCCTGATTGCCGTGCTGGTGCTGGCCTGCGTGGTGCTGCTTTACAAAGAGCTACTGTTCTACAGCTTTGACCCCCTGGGGGCGCAAGCAGCAGGACTGCCCGTGAACTTGCTGAACCTGGGGCTGATGCTACTGATCGCGCTGACGGTGGTGGCCAGCATGAAGGCCGTCGGCGTAGTGCTAGTGCTGGCGCTACTGATCACCCCAGGGGCGACGGCCTATCTCCTCGTACCGCGATTTCATCAGGTCATGGGGCTGGGCACTCTGCTGGGCGTGGTTTCCAGCATCAGCGGCATGTACCTCAGCTATTATTTCAACCTGCCTTCTGGCCCGGCGATCGTCTTGGTGTCCTCGGCTCTGTTTTTCCTCGCGCTGCTGTTTAGCCCCAGCCAGGGCGTGTTTACCCAACCGCGAACGAGGACAGGCGGCGAGTCGGGACTGTGGCGTGAGATAAAAGCACTGTGGAGTGGGCTAAAGTCTCGATAATTAGCAACAATAGTTAGCAGTACACCTGTTCATCCGGTTTGGGCAACTGACTCCTGGCTTTCAGCCTAAACCGCAGATCCAGCTTAGAAAATTGGTGAAAATTGTTGCTGCGGATTGGTTTCTCCCAAGACAGTTCTGGAAAGTGTCTGGCTGGATAAAATCTGCTGCATCAGTCCTCTTACGATGCTGTTCAAGAACCTGAATCGTAAACCTGAATCGTAAGGAGAGAACAGCAATGACGAAGGCAAAGGATTTGATGGTTTCCCCCACGCACAGTTCTGCCTGGGTGTTTCAAACGTGGGCAGCATTTATCATCTCGCTGGGAGCGACGAGCCTGGGGATTTGCTACTTACCTGTCAATGGCTGGGTGAAGGCCTACTTTGGCATGGGGTTGGCCTTTACGGTCGGATCTACCATCAGCCTGTCGAAAACGACCCGCGATATTCACGAAGCGCAAAAACTGGCATCACGGGTCGATGAGGCACGGATAGAGCGGCTGCTGGTGGAGCATCATCCACTGAAATAGTCTGTCAGGAACCGTTTGCTGGGTGAAAAGCAAACTGGGTGAAAGGCAACCCACAAGGGCAAAGCCCGGAGCGAGGCGAAGGGATCTTGCTCCGGACTAGATTTTTGTCTTGATGGGCAATTTCGATGATTCGCGGACTATTCGCGGATTATTCGCGGCCAATTCCAATAATCCAGGTGCCAATATAGCGACGGAGGGGCACGTCACCCGTCGCCCGAACCAGCGCATTGAAATAGAAGGTGCCACCGTTCCGGGGATTCCGCACGTTTGACAGAACGATCTCTACACGGGAACCCGCCGGAACTGGCTCGGTGGGGTAAATCGTAATTTCACGAGTTTCGCGATTCCAGATCACTTCATTCAGCGGAACCGAGTTTCCTCTCACCCGCAGTTCAATCCGATTCTCGTCGAACGTGCCCTGGTAGGTATCGGGATAGGTCACCGTAAACTCGTACACGTCTGAGCGCATCTTTTGGCGAGAAATCCGCAGGCGGTATCGATCTGTCTGAAAAGGTCTGCCGTTGAAGTCCAACCGATAGTTCAGCTGATTTTCACGTTCTACACCGCTGAAAATCACCAGGCCCGGCAGTCCTTGTGCATGAACTACAGGAGCCAGTCCTGCTGCTACACATCCAGACACTGCCACTGCCGAAAGCATTCGGAGAATTGAGGACTTAGACACCATAGCTGACACCATAGCTCTGCGTTTGAGTAACATGACTTCTCGAACCATCACTAAACTTTACCGTTTAATGCTCCTCTCAGGATACACTACGCTTCTCGGATTCAGGGGCGGAGGCATCAGAACACGGAACATCAGGCACTCCGGACGCACAGCTTGCTGAAAAAGTGCCCTGGCGAGGTAGCCATATTTCTCTTGGGGCAATGCGCTTTGAGAGCGGGTGCAGGATTTGCTTTGGGCGATCGCCCTCGACCGACTTCCTAAATATCTCGACCGACTTCTTAAATATGTTTAATCCAGATATGTTCAAATATTTCAAAAAATATTTCAAAACACATCCAGATGTTTACATTCTTTCCAGAACCCCTGGAGTTTTTATAGGCTAGAGGGTGAGTGCTTCTTGGCGCTTGTGTTTGGGTTGATGATTTGAGTAATCACAAACTGAGTAATCATCTCATGAGGAGAAAATTTCATCGTTCACAAGTGATCCATAAATTAACCTGAAGATGAGCCAGTTCCGGTTCGGAAGCTTGTAGGATGCAAGTTGAAGTTTGGTGAGTTGCGAGTCAGCAAGTTGTAGGGCACCAGGCTCATTGCAAAACCCTAAAAGTACTAGTTGCTAAGGTGATAGTTGAAAGGGCCAATCGAAAGGTGCTTGTTTTTGGGTATGAGGTCGGTGCAGTCCTGATTGGGTGCTGTCAATCTGTTCGGAGTGGCGCAGCGCAATTTCAGGAAGTTGAGCAAGGGATTGAGGTGAGCCAAGCTGTAGCCTGTGAAGCGCTCATGAACTGTGTGGTTTGTATGGGTCACTTGGTTGCTACTAGAGTTTATCTTCCCAGCTTTAAGTCATGCTTTCAGTTTTGAAGTCTAGATTAGAAACCAGTCATTAAAATTGCAAAAAATTGCAAAATTTCATTCTGAAAATTGCATTCTGATTGCACGGAGGGGTTGCGTCTGAGTTTTTAATTCAGCGCATTTTTTGTGAGGTTTTCAGAATAAACAGCGTTTACTGAATCGTGTCATCCAGGAGAATGAATGAAGATAGCAGTTGCAAAGGAAATTGAAGTTGGAGAACGTCGAGTTGCGCTTGTGCCCGATGTGGTTGGGAGACTGGTGAAACAGGGCTTGGAAGTGTGGGTCGAAGCGGGAGCAGGCGACCTATCTCATTTTTCTGATGCAGCCTATGAGTCTGCCGGAGCGCAGGTTTTGAACGATGGGGCGCGGCTGTGGGGCGAAGCAGACGTGGTGCTAAAGGTGAGTCCGCCGCGAGAGCGAGAAGATGGACAATCCGAAATTGACCGGCTGCGTCCTGGTGCAGTGCTGATTAGCTTTTTGAACCCGCTGGGGGAGCCGTCCCGAATTCAGCGGCTTGCTGAGCGAGGGGTCACAGCAATCAGCATGGAGATGATCCCCCGCACCAGCCGCGCCCAGAGTATGGATGCGCTGTCGTCCCAGGCGGGTGTGGCGGGTTATCAGGCGGCGCTGCTGGGTGCGGCAGCGCTACCCAAGTTTTTCCCGATGCTGACGACGGCGGCGGGGACGATTCCACCTGCAAAGGTGTTTGTGATGGGGGCGGGCGTGGCAGGCTTGCAGGCGATCGCCACCTGTCGCCGTCTGGGGGCGGTGGTGGAAGCCTTTGACATTCGCCCAGCGGTGAAGGAAGAAGTGCAAAGCCTGGGGGCGAAGTTCGTTGAGGTGAACCTGGAAGAGGATACCGTGGCTGAGGGCGGCTATGCCAAGGAGATTTCGGAGGCGGCCAAAGCGCGATCGCGCCAGGTCATCACCGAACACGTTAAACAAGCTGATGTGATTATCACCACGGCTCAAGTGCCGGGCAAAGCTGCGCCCATCCTGCTGACCGAGGAAATGGTCGCCCAGATGAAACCTGGCTCCGTAGTGGTTGATTTGGCGGCTGAGCAGGGCGGCAACTGCACCTGCACCGAACCGGGCAAAGACGTGGTGAAAAACGGCGTGACCATTATGGGCCCGATTAACCTGCCGTCGTCGTTGCCCATTCACGCCAGCCAGATGTATGCCAAAAACCTCACCTCGCTGTTGCAACTGATGGTGAAGGACGGTGAACTGCTGCTCAACTTTGAGGACGATATCATCGCCAGCGCCTGCGTTGCCTACGGGGGCGAGATTCGCAATGAGCGCGTGAAGGCAGCGCTGGCGGCGGCGTGTGAAGGCGTAAGGGGATGAGGGGGATTCAGTTCCGAGTCCCTGTCCTCCTATGCTCCACAACTCCAGCAACGGCTCCAGCAATTTTTAGTAATACGGGAGAAAACGGCATGGCAGACAGTCTAATTATGGGACTGGTGGTGTTTGTGTTGGCTTCGTTTGTCGGGTTTGAAGTGATTAATAAAGTGCCGCCGACGCTGCACACGCCGCTGATGTCGGGTTCCAACGCGATTTCTGGCATTGCGGTGGTGGGGGCGCTGCTGGTGGCCGGCAGCGGCAACGGAACGGTGACAACGGTGCTGGGGGTGGCGGCGATCGCCCTGGCCACCGTCAACGTGGTCGGCGGGTTTCTGGTGACCGATCGGATGCTGCAAATGTTCAAGAAAAAAGAGGCACGGCGCTCATGAACAACACCCTCGATAGCCTATTGCTCAATGGCATCCAGCTTGCTTATTTAGCCGCAGCCTCACTGTTCATTGTGGGTTTGAAACAACTGGGATCGCCCGCCACAGCCCGACGGGGGAACGTGCTGGCGGCGGTGGGGATGCTAGTGGCGATCGCCGCCACGCTGCTAGATCGCGGCATTATCGACTACACGCTGATTGCGGTGGGCATCCTGATTGGCTCGGCCGTGGGCGTGGTGATGGCGCAGAAGGTAGAAATGACCGCCATGCCCCAAATGGTGGGCTTGCTCAACGGCCTGGGGGGCGGCGCATCGACCCTGGTGGCGATCGCAGAATTTTGGCGACTGATGGGCACAGGCGAGGCGCTGCCTTTGGGAAGCGTGCTGACGATTATCCTCAGCGTCTTTATCGGTGGCATCACGCTCACGGGCAGCTTGGTCGCCTTTGCCAAGCTGCAAGAGTTGCTGAGCGGCGTGCCGATTATCTTTCCGCTCCAGCGGTTTGTCAGCATTGGACTCATCGGTCTGTTTTTGGTGGGCAGCGTGCTGCTGATTGCAGAACCGAACGATCCCACCATCTTCCTAGTGCTGGTGGGCATTTCGCTGATTCTGGGCGTGCTGTTTGCAATTCCCATCGGCGGTGCAGACATGCCCGTGGCGATCTCGCTGTTGAACTCGTTTTCTGGGCTGGCCGCCAGCGCGGCTGGTTTTGTCTTGTCCAACAACATGCTGATCATCTCCGGCGCACTGGTGGGTGCGTCGGGGATCATCCTGACGCAGATTATGTGCAAAGCGATGAACCGATCGCTGCCCAACGTCCTCTTTAGCGCCTTTAGCAAGGCAAAGGAAAAAGCGGCGGGTGGTGCAGCAGGGGCGATCGCCGACAAGACGGTTCACTCGGTCGATACCGAAGAAGCGGCGATGATGCTGGGCTATGCGCGGTCGGTTGTCATCGTTCCTGGCTATGGCATGGCGGTGGCCCAGGCGCAGCACGCCGTTCGGGAACTGGCTGACCAGCTAGAGCGGCTGGGCGTAGACGTGAAATATGCCATTCACCCCGTTGCCGGACGGATGCCCGGTCACATGAACGTGCTGCTGGCAGAGGCCAATGTGCCTTATCCCCAGCTTTACGACATGGACGCGATCAACCCTGAATTCGAGCATACCGATGTGGCCCTGGTGATCGGCGCAAACGACGTGGTGAACCCTGCCGCTGCCCACGACACGGAAAGCCCAATTTACGGAATGCCGATTTTGGAAGTGGAAAAGGCAAACCACACCATCGTGATCAAACGCGGCATGAACAAAGGCTTTGCAGGTGTCGAAAACGAACTGTTTTATCAGGACAAAACGCTGATGCTGTTTGGCGGCGCAAAGGATGTCGTGATGCAGCTTGTTGCTGGCGTAAAGGAACTCTAGTCCGGGTTGTAGGGCTAGGGACTTAAGTCTTGGAAAGCAGAGAGTGGCTGTGTTTTAGCCTGTCGCCTTTTGCTTTTGCCTTGAATCACTCAACCCAGTGTGGGAAGCTGAACCACGGCTCTCCCACATTTTTTCTTGCTCTATAGCTTTTTTCTTGCTCTATAACCGCTGCTAGCGAACCCAAGTGCCTCGATGCCCTTTAGCCTTGATCGGTTTTGTAACGCGCTTCCGGCGATCGCCCATGCCAACGTTTCCAGTCCCCCAGATCTGGCGGGGCTAAGCGTTCAGGTCTACGAGGTGCTGGATTCCACCAACCGGGCCGCCTGGGCGCATTTGGCGCAGCATCCCGCAGATGAGGTCGTGGTCATCGCCGAACAGCAGCAGGCAGGGCGGGGGCAGTGGGGGCGGCAGTGGCAGTCACCTCCGGGTGGCTTGTATCTGTCCTGGGGCTTTCGTCCGTCGCTGCGAGCAGAACACGCGCCCCAGATTACCCTGTGGAGCGCTTGGGGTGTGGCGATCGCCCTGCGTCAGGCGGGTGTACCCGTGCAGCTTAAGTGGCTGAATGACTTGGTGGTGTCGGGTCGCAAGCTAGGGGGCGTGCTGACGGAAACGCGAGTGCAGCAGGGGCACATCAGTCAGGCTGTGGTGGGCGTGGGGCTGAATTGGGCGAATCCTGTACCGGAACCGGGTATTAATCTGAACACGCTACGAGATCAGGGATATGCCCTGAAAATTGCGTCCCTAGAAGACCTGGGGGCGATCGCCCTGCAAGGGCTGCGGTTAGGATACGCATCCTGGCAGCGGCGTGGCATCGAGGCACTGCGAAGAGAATACGAGACGCTGCTGAGCAACCGCGGGCAGACAATTACCCTGGTGGGGGATGCTGAAACCCCTGGTGAAACTGTAGAAATCGTAGGGGTCGGCTTAGACGGGCAACTGTGCGTCCAGGCGAACCATGCCTCTGGGCTTTCAGAGCGTCTGTTGCCCCCTGGCAGCATCCAGTTGGGCTATCCAGCGGGAACTTGTTCTGAAGACTGACGGTCTAAGGCGGCGGGGCGATTGCCCGACTTTTTCTGAGCGATTGCTCTGGCGGATGAAGAATTTCCAGGGTGCTGTGGTTCTGCCGGTTTTCGGCGACGATTCGCGCTGTTCATCAGAAAAGTGGGCAACCTGTATAGGCGGCACTGGGAAATGACATAGATTTCGATAGATTTCGCTGTGGGGATTGGCGGAGTGAAGCAATCTGAAGCTGGGTCAGGCAATACGCAGGAATTCTGGCACTCCCAGCCGTCCGTAAAGCATCCCGACGACAGCCATGCCGCTCTGCTCTATGTTAAGAAAGGACAATATTGGTTTCCTTGATACGAAATTTATATGAATTGATGAAGTCGTCATCAAGCTCAGTTTTACTTCCATGAGGATCACGGATTGTTGGTTAGGATTGTTTACGAAGTCGTGCAGAGAACCGCAGGTTTAGACTGCTGAGCGTCGCCCTAGCGCACCACGGCGCAAAAAATGGCGAAAACTATTGATTTCTCAAGGCTTGTTTTGTCAAGACTCGGTTGGCGCGGAATCATTTGTCAGGACTCGCATTTGTCAGGACTCGTTTGTTAGGAATGGTGATGACTCAGAATCGGAACACTACCTCTGCAAAGAACTCTTCCGCGAAAGTGGATAGCGTGGGCCACTCCCTGTCGGTGGTTTTAGGACTAAGCATTCTGGGCAGCACCGGAATCTTGCCAAGCGCAGTGGCGATCGCCCAAACGGCAGACAGTGCCGATGAGGTGCCCAGCGCCCAAGAGTTGCTCTCGCCGCCCCCGTCCCCGGCTTCACCAGAGTCCGCCTCACCTGCCCGCGTTCCCCGGCTGAATCGAGAAACGCCCGCGCCCCAGTCTCCGGTTGCCCAGCCTGCGCCGCTGCCCCAGCCCGTGATTGAGCGCCCCGCGCCAGAGCGTTTGCCAGCTCCGGTTCAGCCCCGCGCCACTGGCACAAGCGATGCTAGCAGCGAATCGCCTGTTGACGCTGAGCGCCAGCCTGCGGCGAATCAGCCCTCCCTCAACCCGCAGGATTACACCAACGTTTACATCGACGACACGCCGCAATACGACCTTGGTTCGACCCGCAGTGGACAAGCACCCGTTGTCCTCTCGGAACGGTCTACGGGCTGCCAGGTTGTGCTACAACCCGGCGCAGGCGTACCCAACAGCGTGTGCGCTCCCAGTGCGGGTGCAAGCAGAGTCACGACTGTCCAAATTGACCCAGAGACGGGCAAACCGATCGCAGGCACAGAGGCGATCGCCCCTGGCAGTGTCCCTGGAACTGTAGCGACCAGTGCCCCTACGGGCGGTGGTCGCGCCCTCAGCCTGTCGGTTGCCTCACTGCAATCCTTCTACAACCGCACGATTCGCCCCCTGGCGCTGCGCGGCAATGGCAACACCAGCCTGATGTTCCCATTGTCTATTCCCGCCGCCATTTCCTCGGCCTTTGGCTGGCGGGTGCATCCGGTCACGGGAGATGCTCGCTTCCACTATGGCACCGACCTGGCCGCCCCAACGGGAACTCCGGTGCTGGCTGCCTTTTCGGGTCGTGTGGAAACGGCTGACTATTTGCGCGGCTATGGTCTGACAGTTGTGCTGAATCACAACAACGGCCGTGAGCAGACGCTCTATGCCCATATGTCGGAACTCTTCGTCCAGGCGGGGCAAACGGTCGAGCAGGGTGAAGTGATTGGCCGGGTTGGCAGCACGGGCCTGTCCACTGGGCCGCACCTCCACTTTGAGTTTCGCGAACTGACCCCGCAGGGCTGGGTGGCGCTGGATGCGGGCCTGGTGCTGCAAACTGCGCTAAACAACTTGTTTAACGGCGTTCAGCTGGCTCTGGCGGCTCCGGCAACCAAGGTTGAAAAACCGGAGTCCGAATTTTTGGTAAAGGGACTCCAGGATTTTGGCAAGCTGGCCGAACGGGCCACGCCCCAGGTTGAGACCGCAGCGGCATCCAATGCACCTGAGGATCAGGCAGCGTTGCCGACTGTTACGGTTCCCAAGCAAGCGCCGGGAGCAGAATAGCTTCTAGTGAGGCAGTTACGGAGCCTGGCGAAATCGCCTTTGCTCGTTCGCTTCTACTAGCTGGTCGTAGTGTGCGGCACTTTTTGAGTTGCACTACAAATACTCGTGGCTGAGGAAAGGCAGCGGAACCAGTGTCCCCACTACGTTGCCCGCTTGCACTGTCCCCAACCCTGCCTCGATTGCCTTCGTGCGGATGTAGGCCAGCCCCAGTGCCCCTGACTCGGTTTCTACCATGCTGGTCACATGCCCAACCTTCTCTTCGCCGGAGGTTAGCACCGTCTTCTGCGGCGCGGCAGCACTGAATTGTACGCCCCATAGTTGCTGCTTGACTCCGCGGTAGGTGTGCAGGCGGGCAATGGTTTCCTGCCCGATGTAGCAGCCTTTATTCAGCGAAATGGTGTGCCAAAGTCCTGCTTCTAGCGGGTTGTAGTCTTCCGTCAGTTCGTGGTCAGGCATCGGTCGTCCCTGCTCGATTCGCAGTCGCTCCCAGGCGGTCTCTTCGATCTGCGTCGCGCCTGCCGCCTGTAGCGCTGCTCGGAGAGACGCTGCTGCTGCGACTGGAGCAATGAGCGTGTAGCCTGGTAGCCCCAGTCCGCTGCCTACCGCAACCCGCACCTCTGCCCCTGCGATGGGATAGAGGGCGTGGCTACCGTAGGGCTGTCCTGCGCGATCGCCCGCTCCCAACGCTTCAATCAGGCGATCGCTCTCTGGGCCAATCAGCACCAGTGCAGTGGTCTCTGCGGTCACGTCCGCCAACTTCACCTTGTCAGCAAAGAAAATAAACCGATCCAGCCAATCCATCAAAAACTCGCGGCGGGTAGGCGACACCATTAGCAGCACGGAATCGTCTTGCACGTAGGCTGTTGCCAGATCGATCGTCCGCCCCGTCGAGGTGACAAACACGCTGTCGCAGCCCTCTCCTGGCTGGCGCGTCTGGAAGGTGTTCGTTGTCTGATTGTGCAAAAATCGCAGGCGATCGCCATCCGACACCACAATGCGCCCCCACTCGGAGGCATCGTATACTACGACACTGTTGCGGGCTGCCGTCACCTGGTCGCCAATTGAAAGCTGAGTCGAATCAAACCCCGGACTCATTCCAAACCCCGTCCTGTCAAATGTTTACTGAATACCCTTGTTTATTCAATACTCTACGTCGGAATTCGGTCAGTCGGAATTCGGTCGAAGTCCTCGGAATTCGAGGTTAGTGCTTCACTCCTGCTTCCCGTCCGCTGGCGCTGCGGAGCCATTCCCAAATCCCTGCCCCTCGTTCCCTTACAATAAATTGCAATGCTTCAAAATGCGATCGCCTATGACTCATTCGACCGACCTCACCGCCCTGGCCCGCTGGATGGCTGCCGACTTTAGCAACCAGGAACAGGCTTTTGAAAACCCCCCCTTTTTCGCCCATATCCGGGTCTGTATGCGGCCGCTGCCCGTGGAACTGCTGTCGGGCATTAGCCTGTTTGTGGAGCAAGCCTACGACTACGCGCTAAACGATCCCTATCGGCTGCGGGTGCTGAAGCTAGTGAACGCAGGCGACCATATCGAGATTGAAAACTACACCGTCAAGGACGAGACAGAGTTTTACGGTGCATCTCGCAACTTGACTCAGTTGAGCAAGCTGACGGGCGATCGCCTAGAAAAACTACCAGGCTGCAACATGATTGTGGAATGGACAGGCCACAGCTTTCGCGGCAAAGTGGAACCTGGCAAAGCCTGCATGGTGACTCGTCGCGGCAAGGAAACCTATCTAGACAGCGAGTTTGAAATCGACGATCAGATCTTCATCAGCCTCGACCGGGGCCGCGATCCCGAAACAGACGAGCATATCTGGGGTTCCGTCGCGGGGCCGTTTCACTTTGTCCGCTGGGCTAGCTTCGCGGATGAAATTCGCGCCTAGATCGCTATTCCAATCGCGATTTTAGGGACGGCGATTGCGTCAAAGCCGCGACTTGCTCCGATAAGGCAGGCAGGTGAGCTGCATGAACCCTCTCGTTGGACTAACTCATGGCGCTGCATTCTGTTCCAACAAATTCTGTTCTACCAGGTATCGGGTGAATACTACGCCGCTACGCTCCACCTCCTCAGTGCCATACAGCCGGAAGCCGAATTTTTGAAACAGACCCAGGCTAAACTCACTGGCTTCTGCATAAAGCCGCGTCAGGTGTTCTGCTGCTGCGTAGTCCAATAGCACCCGCACTAGCGCAGACCCAATGCCCTGATGCAGGCGATCGCCCCGCACATAGGTTGAGCGAATGTGGCCATTGGTCTCAATACCTGCAAATCCCACAATTCCGGTTTCATCAGTCGCCACATAGGTCGTCGCGTCCAAGATAAAGTGGCGAAAGAGATCCAGATTTTCGGCAAAGGATGCCCAAGTCTGCGTCTGAACCAGGCTGTAATGCTGCGGCCCGTGCTGCAAGACGGTGTGCTGATACAGCGCCGCCAGTTCAGCCAGATCTGATTCTTCAGCGAGTCGAATATTCATAGTCCCTATCCCGCCGCTTCCACTCCCTGAACTTTGCCCATCTCATCTCTTTAAGGGTCGCGAAACCTGTAAAAGATTTTTTCACGATGCTGATTTTATGCGTTATCCTAGACAAGGCACAAATTTCTAACACAGCTTGCAGATTGTCCTCGAAAGTTCTGTCTGCAACTTGCTAGACAGCTTGTGTTGATTGGTTTATAATTTGAAATTGTCGCCAAAATCGGGCCGTGCGTGTTTGCGAGTGCCTTCTCGGCAGGAATAGTGCCCGGAAGCCCTTACGGATACTGGGTGGTTGATCTGCTCAAGTCCCGGCGACTCAGGCAGAAGCCATTTATTTGAGCTAGTTAGTCTGTCTGCAAGATTGTAGAACATCTGTGAATCTGTACGCCTTTGGGCTGACAGCAGATTGATTGTGTTCGACAAAAACAGATTGGTGTCTTATGAAGTTTGCGAGGCAAGTTTTGTCTGGCACCCTTGCAGCTTGTAAATAGGGAGACGATTAACCGTGTCTGTTGGAATTCTTGGCACCAAACTGGGGATGACCCAGGTTTTTGATGAGGCAGGGAAGGCTATTCCTGTGACCGTCGTCCAGGCTGGCCCCTGCACAGTCACGCAAATTAAAACAGCAGAGGTGGATGGCTACAGTGCTGTCCAAGTTGGTTTTGGCGAGGTTACCGAAAAGGCGTTGAACAAGCCTGAGCTCGGACACCTCAAAAAAACTGAAGCGTCTCCCCTCCGCCACTTAAAGGAATATCGCCTCGACAGTCCTGCTGATTATCAGTTGGGGCAGCAGTTGACAGCAAATATCTTTACGCCAGGGCAACAGGTGGACGTAATTGGAACGAGTATCGGACGTGGCTTTGCGGGCTACCAAAAGCGCCACAACTTCAAGCGGGGTCCGATGGCTCACGGTTCCAAGAACCACCGTCTTCCTGGTTCTACGGGTGCGGGCACTACGCCGGGTCGCGTTTATCCTGGCAAGCGCATGGCAGGTCGTCTGGGTGGCACGAGAACCACGATCAAGAAGCTGACAATTGTGCGGGTGGATGGCGATCGCAACTTGCTCCTGATCAAGGGGGCAATTCCTGGAAAACCTGGTGCCTTGGTCAATATTGTTCCTGCCAAGCAGGTCGGAAAAGCAAACTGAGAACTTGCTGAGCGTTTAGATTTTGCGATTTTGGTGATTGGAGCAGTGAGCCAGCACCCCGACGAGGAGAAACAGACCCATGATTGAGTGTGTAGTTAAAAATTGGCAGGGTGAAAGCGCTGGCACCGCCTCGCTAGATCTGCGCGTTGCTAACGAAGACAATGCGCCCCATATCGTTCATCGGGCCTTGGTGCGCCAGCTGAATAATGCTCGACAGGGCACTGCCTCTACCAAGACTCGTTCTGAGGTTAGAGGTGGTGGACGCAAGCCCTGGCGGCAAAAAGGCACAGGTCGCGCCCGCGCGGGTTCGATTCGCTCTCCTCTATGGCGCGGTGGCGGCGTTATCTTTGGTCCCAAGCCTAGAGATTACTCGGTCAAGATGAACCGCAAGGAGCGGCGCTTGGCGCTCAGAACCGCGCTGCAAAGCCGTGCCGAAGACCTGATTGTGGTTCAAGATTTCGCAAATGAGTTGCCCCGTCCCAAGACCAAGGAACTGGCGCAGGCGCTCGCTCGCTGGGGTGTGGGGGAAAATGAGACGGCTCTTCTAATTGTTTCTGAGCGAGATGAGATGGTTTATCTGTCGGCTCGAAACATTAGCTCCATCAAGCTAATTTCTGCTGGTAATCTCAACGTCTTTGATCTGCTGGCGGCTGACAAGATCGTGGCAACTGCGTCTGCCCTAGAAAAAGTGCAGGAGGTATACGGTGACTAAGTTTGATTCGCGCAACCTGGCAGATCTGATTCGCCGTCCCCTAGTGACTGAAAAGGCAACTCAGCTTCTTGAGGAAAACAAGTACGTCTTTGAAGTGGTTCCCAGCGCAACAAAGCCGCAGATCAAGGCCGCTATTGAATCTTTGTTTGAGGTGAAGGTGGTTGGTGTGAACACCAGCAAGCCCCCGAAGAAGCATCGTCGAGTCGGTCGATTTGCTGGACACAAGCCCCAATACAAGCGGGCAGTTGTGACCCTGGCAACAGGTGATTCCATCGTCCTGTTCCCCGAAGTGTAACGTCTGAAAGCCATCCCCTTGAGAGATTGAAGCCATGGGCATTCGTACATACCGACCTTATACACCTGGCACGCGAGAGCGCTCCGTTGCTGACTTTGCTGAGATCACTCGTAGTGAACCAGAAAAGTCCCTGACTCGCTCGGTGCATCGTCCGAAGGGACGCAACAATCGGGGCGTAATCACCTGTCGCCATCGGGGTGGCGGGCATAAGCGGCTGTATCGGGTGATTGACTTCCGCCGCAACAAGCGAAACATTCCTGCCAAAGTGGCAGCAATCGAGTACGATCCCAACCGCAACGCCCGGATTGCGCTTCTTTATTATCAGGATGGCGAGAAGCGCTACATCCTTTGTCCTGCTGGCTTGACGGTCGGTACAACTGTGATCGCGGGTGAGGACTCTCCTTTTGAGGTCGGTAACGCACTGCCCTTGGGCAGTATGCCGCTAGGTACGACGGTTCACAACGTGGAACTGGTTCCTGGTAAGGGCGGACAGATTGTTCGTGCAGCAGGTGCTTCGGCGCAAATCGTGGCGAAAGAAGGTGACTTTGTAACGCTTCGCTTGCCCTCCACAGAGGTTCGGATGATTCGTCGCGAGTGCTATGCCACGATTGGTGCGGTGGGCAACGCTGAGTCTCGCAATATTAGCCTGGGTAAGGCGGGGCGCAAGCGATGGCTAGGCCGTCGTCCGGAGGTTCGCGGCAGCGTCATGAACCCAGTCGATCACCCCCACGGCGGTGGCGAAGGACGTGCGCCGATCGGTCGTTCTGGCCCTGTGACCCCCTGGGGCAAGCCAGCGTTGGGTATGAAGACCCGGAAGAAGAAGAAGGCAAGTAATGCGCTGATTGTTCGCCGTCGCCGCCGCACGTCTAAGCGGGGTCGCGGGGGCCGTGAGTCTTAAGGTTCCGATCTGTTTACAGGGTTTACGGTTCGCTGAGTTTCACACGTTTGGTCAATTGGTAGAGGTAAGTCGGTTATGTCTCGCTCACTCAAGAAAGGCCCTTTCGTAGCTGATCATCTGCTCAAGAAGGTTGAGGCACTCAATGTGAAGGGCGATAAGCAAGTGATTAAAACTTGGTCTCGCGCGTCAACGATTTTGCCTCAGATGATCGGGCATACGATCGCTGTTCATAACGGTCGCCAGCATGTTCCGGTTTATGTGACGGAGCAAATGGTGGGTCATAAGTTGGGTGAGTTTGCACCGACTCGCACCTTCCGAGGACATGCCAAAAGCGATAAGAAGTCTCGTCGTTAGGGTTGAGTCAGGTTTGTCCAGGACGTTCGCAGTAGTTCACAGATATTAGGATTTAGTGCTTGCTGTTGCTCATCACTCTAAAAGACTGCTGCAAGACACTTGAGAGGAAATCATCATGGCAATTACGACCGCAGACGAAGTAAAAGCTGTTGCCCGTTACATTCGCATGTCGCCTCATAAGGTGCGTCGGGTTCTGGATCAGATCCGGGGGCGTTCTTACCGGGAGGCGCTGATTATTCTAGAGTTTATGCCTTACCGCGCTTGCGATCCGGTGCTTAAGGTGCTGCGGTCTGCCGTTGCCAATGCTGAGCATAACGAGGGCTATGCGCCTGCCGATCTGATGGTGACGACTGCCTACGCTGATCAAGGCCCTGTGCTGAAGCGGTTTCGCCCCCGCGCTCAGGGTCGGGCTTATCAGATTCGCAAGCCGACTTGTCACATTACGATTGCAGTTGCGCCGGGTGCTGAAGAGTAAGTGAGACCCCGTTCGAGCTTGTTGAATGGCGATCGCCCCTTATTTTATACCCTTCACTCAAATTCTTGCCTTTTCTGAGGACGCATTGTGGGACAGAAAATTCATCCAGTTGGTTTCCGCCTCGGCATCACCCAGGAGCACCGCTCTCTTTGGTTTGCTGACTCCAGTCGCTACCCTAAGCTACTGCAAGAGGACTACAAAATCCGCAAGTATGTTGCCAAAGAGTTGAGCAGTGCAGGGATCTCTGAGGTTCGCATTGAGCGCAAGGCCGATCAAATTGACCTCCAGGTTTTGACCGCCCGACCAGGTGTGGTTGTGGGTCGCGGCGGCGCAGGAATCGAGAAATTGCGCGAAGGTCTTCAGAAAGAGTTGGGAGATACCAGCCGCCAGATCCGGATCAACGTGGTTGAAGTTGCTCGCGTGGACGCTGATGCTGCGCTGATCGCTGAATATGTGCAGCAGCAGCTTGAAAAGCGGGTTTCGTTCCGTCGGGTTGTACGTCAGGCGATTACCCGCGCTCAGAAATCAGGGGTGCAGGGTATCAAAATCCAGGTGAGTGGTCGGCTCAACGGCGCAGAAATTGCCCGCACTGAATACACTCGCGAAGGCAAGGTGCCGCTTCATACGCTGCGGGCAGATATCGACTACGCCTACACCACGGCACAGACGATCTACGGCATTTTGGGGATCAAGGTGTGGGTGTTCAAAGGCGAGATCATTCCTGGGCAGGAGCGAGTGACGCAAGAAGCCGCTCCCAATGTGCCACCCCGTCGCCGTCAGCAGCGTCGCCGCCAGTTTGAGGATCGTTCTAACGAAGGATAGGGAAGGCGGGCTGAAGGGCGAAAGCTGAATCAGACCAGTGCTTCCATCTCCCAACCTAACCCTAGCTTCAATTTCAAGGTAGTGAGCCATGTTAAGTCCAAGACGAACTAAATTCCGCAAGCAGCAGCGCGGCCGCATGAAAGGGCGGGCAACTCGCGGCAACAATATTGATTTTGGTGATTTTGGGCTTCAGGCAATGGAGCCGTCCTGGATTACCTCCCGTCAGATTGAGGCTAGCCGTCGAGCCATGACTCGATACATCCGTCGAGGTGGCAAAATCTGGATTCGCATTTTTCCAGATAAGCCGGTTACCATGCGTCCGGCTGAAACGCGGATGGGTTCTGGTAAGGGCAACCCTGAGTTTTGGGTGGCAGTGGTGAAGCCGGGTCGAATCTTGTTTGAGATTGCTGGCGTGCCGGAAGAGACAGCCCGTGAGGCGATGCGATTGGCGCAGTACAAACTCCCAATTAAGACCAAGTTCATTGTTAAGGAACAACAAGAGCAAGCAGTGGAGGAGTCGTAGAGATGGCTCTGCCTAAGATTTCAGAGATTCGTGATCTCAGCGATCAGGAACTCAGTGAGCAAATTGTAGCCGCCAAGAAGCAGTTATTTGACTTGCGCTTTCAAAAGGCGACGCGGCGGCTGGACAAAACGCATCAGTTTGGACATGTCCGCCATCGGCTGGCGCAACTGATGACCGTGGAGCGAGAGCGGCAACTGGCAGCCGCACAAGCGGATGCAGAGAAGGAGTAAGGGGCAATGGCAGTCAAAGAGCGAGTTGGAGTCGTGGTGAGCGACAAGATGGAAAAGACGGTCGTCGTCGCGGTGGAGAACCGTGCCCCTCACCCGAAGTATCGCAAGATTATGGTGCGAACGAAGCGCTACAAGGTTCACGACGAAGAAAATAAGTGCAAGACGGGCGATCGCGTTCGGATTCAAGAAACCCGTCCGCTCAGCCGTACAAAGCGTTGGACAGTCGTGGACATCCTAAGTCAGACTTCAGAGAGCTAGTCCACCCCGGAGGAGAGACATCATGATTCAACAAGAAACTTATCTCAACGTGGCGGATAACAGCGGCGCTCGTAAGCTGATGTGTATTCGAGTGCTGGGAGGCAACCGTCGCTACGCAGGTGTCGGGGATGTGATCATTGCCGTTGTCAAGGATGCCATCCCTAACATGGCGGTTAAAAAGTCTGATGTGGTACGCGCAGTGGTTGTGCGAACCAAGAAGGGGCTGCGGCGCGATAGCGGTATGAGCATTCGGTTTGACGACAACGCTGCTGTCATCATCAACAATGATGGCAACCCCAGAGGAACTCGCGTGTTTGGCCCCGTTGCGCGGGAGTTGCGCGATAAGAACTTTACTAAGATTGTCTCGCTAGCTCCGGAGGTGCTGTGATGGGCAAGCTGCGCTACAAAATGCATGTGAAGAAGGGCGACACGGTTCAGGTGATTTCGGGGAGTGACAAAGGCAAAGTCGGTGAGATTTTGCGCGTTTATCCTGAAACCAGCAAGGTGGTGGTCAAAGGTGTTAACGTGCGGACGAAGCACGTCAAACCTCAGCAAGAAGGGGAGTCTGGTCAGATTCAGACTTTTGAGGCCCCGATTCATAGCTCTAATGTTCTCCCCTATTCCACCAAGCAGAAGGTTGCTAGTCGAATTTCTTATACCTTTAATGCCGACGGCCGAAAGGTCAGAATGCTGAAGAAAACCGGCGAGATCATTGACTAGCGTTTTAGATTCACGTTTCATGTTTTATTCCTGACCAAGCCCAGGAATCTATCAGGAGAGTGTTATGGCAAGTCCTAGGTTAAAAACCTACTATCAGGAGACCGTGGTTCCAAAATTGGTTGAGCAGTTTAACTACGAAAACGTTCATCAGGTTCCCAAAGTGGTCAAGGTGACCGTGAACCGAGGGATGGGCGAGGCTGCTCAAAACGCAAAAGCGCTGGAAGCTTCCTTGGCGGAAATTGCGGTGATTACAGGTCAAAAGCCAGTGGTGACGCGAGCCAAGAAGGCGATCGCCGGTTTCAAGATTCGTAAAGGAATGCCAGTGGGCATCATGGTCACCCTGCGCTCGGAGCGCATGTATGCCTTTCTGGATCGCCTTATAAACCTGGTGCTGCCTCGGATTCGAGATTTTCGCGGCATCAGCCCCAAGAGCTTTGATGGTCGTGGTAACTATACTCTGGGGCTTCGTGAACAACTCATTTTCCCCGAAATTGAGTACGACAACATTGATCAGATTCGGGGCATGGACATTTCGATCATCACTACGGCAACCACAGATGAAGAGGGACGCGCCCTGTTAAAGGAACTGGGAATGCCCTTTCGCGATAACTGAGGCAGGCTGACAAAGAGGAAATTATGGCGTCTAACGACACAATTGCAGACATGCTGACCCGCATTCGCAACGCGAATCTCGCTCGGCATCAAACAACCGAAGTCCCGTCTACCAAGATGACGCGCAACATTGCTCGTGTGCTCTTGGAAGAAGGATTTATTAGCGAGTTTTCTGAGACAGGCGAAGGAGCGCAGAAGCGACTGGTAATTGCTCTGAAATATAAGGGCAAAGGCCGCCGTCCGATTATCAATGCGCTACAGCGGGTCAGCAAACCTGGACTGCGAGTTTACTCAAACTGCCGCGATCTGCCTCGCGTGTTGGGTGGCATTGGAATTGCCATTGTTTCAACCTCCAGCGGCATCATGACGGATCGAGATGCCCGTCGTCAGGGTGTGGGAGGAGAAGTTCTCTGCTACGTCTGGTAAGGATTTTTCTCGATCTGACTTGATCTGAGCGGATGGCTGCTTGGGTCAAAGCTAAATCTAGCCTCTCATTTTATTTGTGTTTGCTTTGTGTTTGCCTGGTGGCGCTTGTGTCGTAAGCGCATCGCTTGAAAGCCAGCAAGATCGTCCAGGAGTGACTTGTCATGTCTCGCATTGGAAAACGTCCTATTAGTGTCCCTCAGAAGGTGACCGTTACCCTTGACGGTCAAACCCTGGTTGTCAAAGGCCCCAAGGGAGAACTCTCGCGCACGCTTCCGCCAGAGGTTGAGGTTCTGCAAGAGGGCGATACGTTGACGGTGAATCGTCGCAATGAGTCCCGCGCTGCCCGCCAGCGCCATGGGTTGTGCCGAACGCTGGTTGCCAATATGGTAGAGGGTGTATCTCAGGGCTTTCAGCGCAAGCTTGAAATCCAGGGGGTTGGTTATCGGGCCCAAATACAGGGGCGCAACCTGAACCTGATTGTGGGCTATAGCCATCCAGTTTTGATCGAGCCACCTGACGGGATTCAATTTGCCGTTGAGAATAACACCAACATTCTAGTCAGCGGAATTGATAAGGAAATTGTCGGTAATATTGCGGCTCAGGTTCGCGCAGTTCGTCCGCCAGAACCCTACAAGGGCAAGGGCATTCGCTATGCTGGCGAGGTTGTCAGACGTAAGGCCGGTAAGGCAGGGAAGAAATAACCTATGAAACTGACTCGTAAGGAAGCGACTCAGCGTCGTCACGTCCGCATCCGCCAGACAGTTTCTGGCACGTCTGAACGTCCTCGTCTGGCTATATTTCGCTCTAATCAGCATATCTATGCCCAGGTCATTGATGACACGCAGCATCGAACGCTTGCTGCTGCATCGACGCTGGAGCCTGTGCTGCGCGAAAAGCTCACTTCAGGTGCGAACTGTGATGCGTCTGTAGAAGTCGGTAAGCTGATTGCAGCGCGATCGCTCGAGAAGGGGATTACGCAAGTCGTGTTTGACCGGGGCGGTAAGCTGTATCACGGCCGCGTCAAGGCTTTGGCAGATGCCGCTCGTGAAGGTGGTCTAAGCTTCTAGCCTTTCAGATTCATCTTTAGGACAAGCACACTATCCAGGACAAGCAAGCTATGGCGAAGAAAACCAAGACAAGTCGCGTCAAAGAAAAAGAAACTGAATGGCAGGAGCGCGTTGTTCAAATCCGCCGCGTCACCAAAGTGGTTAAGGGGGGTAAGAAGCTCAGCTTTCGGGCGATCGTGATCGTCGGCAACGAGCGCGGACAGGTTGGGGTTGGCGTTGGTAAAGCCGCTGATGTAATTGGCGCGGTGAAAAAAGGCGTTGCCGACGGCAAGAAGCACTTGGTCGAGGTTCCCCTGACTAAGTCTGACTCTATTCCTCACCCAACCAACGGCACAGGCGGCGGCGCGAAGGTGATGATTCGTCCCGCCGCTCCGGGAACTGGTGTAATTGCAGGTGGTTCTGTGCGTACCGTGCTGGAACTGGCGGGTGTGAAGAACGTTCTGGCAAAGCAGTTGGGTTCGGGTAACCCGCTCAATAACGCCAGGGCCGCTGCAAATGCCCTTTCTGCCCTCCGTACCTTCTCTGAGGTAGCAGAGGAACGCGATGTTCCCATTGAAAAACTCTATTCCTGACGAACTATGAGACTTTCAGACACATTTCCAAAACCGGGTTCTCAGAAGCGTCGTCGCCGAGTTGGCCGAGGCATTTCCGCCGGGCAGGGTGCAAGCGGCGGCTTCGGAATGCGGGGACAAAAGTCGCGCTCTGGACGCAGTACTCGTCCTGGATTTGAAGGTGGGCAACTGCCTCTCTACCGTCGGATTCCGAAGCTGAAGCATTTTCCCCTGATCAACCGGATTTCCTACACCATTGTGAATGTAGGAGATTTGGCTGAACTCCCCGAAGGGACAGAGGTCAGCCTCGACTCATTGATGAAATCGGGAATTGTGACACAAAACGATGGCCCATTGAAGATTTTGGGCGACGGTGAACTGAGTGTTGCACTTCAGGTAACGGCTGCGGCCTTTACTGAATCGGCGAAGCGCAAGATTGAGAGCGCAGGCGGAAGCTGCAACCTGCTAGATTAAGATATGGAGCGACTTTGCAGCAAGGCAGAGCGGTGAGTGGTTAGCTCTCCTGCTCTGCTTAGTTTTATAGAGGGAGAGGTATTGAGACTATGGTGCGCGATAAGACACCCACAGCACAGGAAACCTTCTTGCAGATGGCCCAAGCGGCAGGGCTGCGAGGGCGACTTTTGCTGACTTTGGGAATGTTGATTCTGGTACGGCTGGGTGTCTTTATCCCGATCCCTGGCATCAATCGACAGGCCTTTCAGGCAGCCACAGAGACCGGCGCTTTATCGGCCATCATTGGCTTTTTAGATGTGTTTACGGGTCGAGGCCTCTCGACGCTGGGTATTTTTGCACTGGGTATTTTGCCTTATATTAATGCGTCTATTATTCTGCAACTGCTGACGGCTGCGCTCCCCAGTCTTGAGAAACTGCAAAAGGAAGAGGGAGAAGCGGGCCGCCGCAAGATTGCTCAAATTACGCGCTACGTTGCACTGGGTTGGGGCATTATTCAAAGCCTGGGTCTAGCGATTTTTGTGAACCAGTTTGCTGAGTCGCCGGGGCCGCTGTTCATTGCACAAATGGTGCTGGCGCTGACGGCTGGCTCGATGTTTGTGATGTGGGTGGGTGAGCTGATCACGGAGCGGGGTGTGGGCAATGGTGCATCGCTGCTGATTTTCGTCAGCATTGTATCGACCCTGCCGCGATCGCTCGGACAAACCATCGACCTTGCCCAGAGTGGCGATCGCAGCGTGGTTAGCGGCGTGATTATTCTGCTCCTGGTATTCCTGGCAATGATCATCGGCATCGTCTTTGTCCAAGAAGGAACCCGGCGTATTCCCATCATCTCTGCCCGTCGCCAGGTCGGGCGCAAACTCTACCTTGAGAAGAGCAGCTATCTGCCGCTGCGCCTCAATCAGGGCGGCGTGATGCCGATTATTTTTGCCACGGCGGTTCTATCTCTCCCGATCTACCTCTCGCAGTTTTTTGGGGATAACGAGATGGTGACGCGGGTGCTGTCTTACCTACGGCCGGGCACCTGGGTCTACGTGCTGGTGCTGCTGCTGCTGATCTTGTTCTTCAGCTACTTCTATGCATCGCTGGTGGTCAATCCAGTAGACATGTCCCAGAACCTGAAGAAGATGGGCGCGAGCGTGCCGGGGATTCGTCCTGGTAAGGCAACGAGCGATTATATTGAACGGGTGCTGAACCGACTGACCTTTTTGGGTGCGATTTTCCTGGGATTGGTTGCGATTGTTCCGGCTGCTGTTGAAGGCGCGACCCGCGTGACGACTTTTCAGGGCTTGGGTGCTACGTCACTGCTGATCTTGGTGGGTGTCGCCATTGACACAGCAAAACAGATTCAGACCTATGTAATTTCGCAGCGCTATGAAGGGATGGTGAAGCAATAGTGGCACGACTGATATTTTTAGGACCTCCCGGAGCGGGCAAAGGAACTCAGGCAGCCGAACTAGCGGGCTAGCGCTTCGATTCCTCATGTTTCTACAGGGGGATATTCTGCGGGCTGCTGTGGCAAGTGGAACCGAGCTTGGGCAAAAGGCTCAGTCCTACATGGATCGCGGGGAACTGGTGCCGGATGCTTTGATTCTGGATCTGGTGCGCGATCGCCTCAGCCAGCCAGATGCTCAAGAGGGCTGGATCTTGGACGGCTTTCCTCGCAATGTTGAGCAGGCCAAGTTTCTCGATGAACTATTGGCAGAAATTGAACAGTCCTGCGATTGTGTCGTCAATTTGGAAGTGCCCGATGAGGTTTTGGTGGCCCGCCTCTTGGGTCGAGGGCGGACAGACGATAACGAGGAAGTGATTCGTACTCGTCTGGCGGTATACCGCAATCAAACTGCGCCGCTGATTGACTTTTATCGCGATCGCCAGCAGTTGGTTTCAATCGATGGCAACCAATCCATTGAGCATGTGGGGGCAGCACTACGCCAGTTGATTAGCAGCTAGGCAGCGTGGCTTGGCTTAAAAAACACGTTTGGATAACCATCCCAAGCCCATTGGTCGTGCCGCATATGCCGACACACGCAGGTTTTTTGAGTATTTGTTAATCTGATAGATGGTGCATTTTTTAGGTGTTTAGGGTACTCAACGGTTCCTGGGTTATTAGAGCGGTTTGCTTCAAGGCCCTTTGTGATGGATATGTCTGGAATACCCGTTTTGAACATCAGAGAGGCAGAATCGCTCTAGGCTGCACATTATCACGCTGCAAAGCGCGATGGAGTCTGGATCGCTGGTCTCAGTCACTGGTTTGAATTACTTGTAGTTTAGGAGGATGCATTGTCTAAACAGGATCTGATTGAAATGGAAGGAACGGTGACGGATTCGTTGCCCAACGCCATGTTTCGCGTGGACTTAGACAACGGATTTAATGTCTTGGCCCATATTTCGGGCAAGATTCGCCGAAATTACATCAAAATTTTGCCGGGCGATCGCGTCAAGGTCGAGCTAACACCCTACGACCTGACCAAAGGGCGAATTACCTATCGCCTCCGAAATAAGAAGTAGGAGAGGCACTGCATTCAAGTGTTAGTAGCTGTTAATGGCGTTTAGCGCGATCGCCTGCCCACGGGCGAGATGTTTAATCTGAGACTTTTCCTTGACATTTTATCTAAAAAGTTGATAACATATTGGGTTTGTAGTCAGTAGTCAAATTTGGGACATTTCGGGGCATGAAAGTCCGAGCATCCGTCAAGAAAATCTGTGAGAAGTGTCGCGTCATCCGTCGCCGCGGCCGAGTTATGGTGATTTGTTCTAACCCCAAGCATAAGCAACGGCAGGGTTAGTACGTTGAGTGGTTGAATCGACCTATCTTAGGTCAATTTGAAGTTGAGTTCATTGCTGAGCGGCAGAAGTAGGAGTACAAAGCGTGGCACGAATTGCCGGAGTGGATCTTCCTCGCGATAAGCGTGTTGAGATCGGTTTGACCTATATCTATGGCATCGGGCTGACCCGATCCAAAGCAATCCTCGCGAAGACGGGTGTGAACCCCGATACTCGCGTTAAGGATCTGAGCGACGCAGATGTTGCAGCCCTGCGCGAAACGGTGGAGTCTGACTATGAGGTCGAGGGTGACCTCAGACGTTTGGAATCCCTGAACATTAAGCGCCTGATGGACATCGGCACCTACCGCGGCCGGCGGCACCGGATGGGTCTGCCTGTTCGCGGACAGCGGACTCGCACGAATGCTCGAACCCGTCGCGGCGGTCGGCGCACGGTGGCTGGCAAGAAGAAGGCACCTGGCAAGAAGTAGACAATTAGGCTGAGAGTGGTGCTGGCAGACTTGGGTGAACCACTGCACAGATAGCTTTGTCAGGATGCTTTCGCAAAGGGTGAACTAGCGCGTTGATTTTGTTCCCTCTTCGGCGTGGTTGCGTCTGATTGCCCCGCCCGATCGCTTGGCGCTCAAGATATTTGGAGGCGGGAAGGGTCTGAGTCTTAGACCTAGGGCTTGCTTGAGTGCGATCGCCCTTCTACGTTCCTCTCAGAGATTGTCAGTCCAATCTTCCATAGATATCCACAAATATCCACCCTGTCCCCCTCGTCCCTCTAATTTGTTTCGCTGTCCTACAGTTTGACTATCCTTGCAGTTTGACAAAGTAAACCCTATTCCTAGACTTAGCGAAGAAAAATGGCTCGACAACCTACGAAACGAACTGGCCCCAAGAAGCAAAAGAAGAACATCCCCAGCGGTGTTGCCCATATCCAGTCCACATTCAACAACACGATCGTGACGATCACGGACGCAAATGGAGAGGCGATTTCTTGGGCCTCTGCTGGCTCCAGCGGCTTCAAAGGGGCCAAGAAAGGAACCCCTTTTGCGGCTCAGACTGCTGCTGAAAATGCGGCTCGTCGTGCTATGGATCAGGGAATGCGTCAGATTGAGGTGATGGTCAGCGGCCCTGGGTCAGGACGGGAGACTGCCATTCGGGCGCTCCAGGGCGCTGGACTAGAAATCACACTAATCCGCGACGTGACGCCTATCCCACACAACGGCTGTCGCCCTCCCAAGCGGCGGCGAGTTTAATCTTTCCTGCTTTGTTGGAGCAAGGACTGCCGGAAGCTCAGCAAGCAGGGAGTCGAGCGAATTCAGTTGAAGGATAAAGTGCTGGTTTTTGTTTCGACGGTTGATATCTTTGCTAGGCTGACCAGTTAGGTTTTGTTTCTCCAGAGCAAGGGGATAGAGCGCTGGCAGACGAGAACATTGAAAACATAAGAAGGTTGCCTGCCTTCTGTGGCTAAGGAGAAGAGAGGTTGGTCTATGGCACATTTCAAGGTTGAGTGCATAGAGTCCGAAACAGGGAAAAACCAGAGTCTATACAGCAAGTTTGTTCTTGAGCCTTTGGAGCGGGGTCAGGGTACGACGGTCGGAAATGCACTCCGACGTGTGCTGCTGTCGAACCTAGAGGGTGCTGCGGTTACGGCAGTCCGCATTGCAGGGGTGACGCATGAGTTTATGACCGTTCCAGGTGTGAAAGAGGATGCCCTCGACATCCTGCTGAACATGAAGGAAGTCGTGCTGAAGAGTTACTCTTCTCAGCCCCAGATCGGTCGGCTTCGCGTTGAAGGGCCGCTAGAGGTGACATCTGCATACTTTGATCTTCCGTCTGAGGTTGAAGTGGTGGATGAAACTCAGCACATCGCGACGGTTTCCGCAGGTTCTGTGCTGGAGATGGAGTTCAAGATCGAGAAGGGCATCGGTTATCGGGCCATTGATCGGAGCCGGGATGACTCTTCGGCGGTTGATTATTTGCAAATCGACTCAATTTTCATGCCTGTGCGTAAGGTGAACTATACCGTTGAGGATGCACGGGTTGGCGGATCTCTAGAAAAAGATCGCCTAATCATGGAAGTGTGGACGAATGGTAGCATTACTCCTCAGGATGCGCTGAGCCAGGCCGCCAGCATTCTGGTTGATCTGTTTACACCGCTGAAAGACATCACGATTGATGACATTGGGCCCATCTTCTCGGATGATGAAGATCCCCACAACCAGATCTTGATTGAGGAACTGAATCTTTCGGTTCGCGCCTACAACTGTCTGAAACGGGCCCAGATCAATACGGTGGCGGATTTATTGGAGTATTCCCAAGAAGATTTGTTAGAAATCAAAAACTTTGGTGCGAAGTCTGCCGAAGAGGTGATTGAGGCGCTTCAAACTCGCATGGGGATTACCCTGCCCCATGAAAAGCCTGCCAAGACTAGTTAAGGTCGTTGGGGTTCTGGCTTGCTGGGCCGTATTAGGGCTGGGCAAGGGGGTAAGGACTTTGGGTAGGGACTTTACCGTGCTGCTTTCGTTTTGCTGTTTAGTTTAATTTCTAAGTGATATGCGTCACCGTCGTCGTGTTCCACAACTGGGTAAGCCCGCAGATCAGCGGCGCGCTCTCCTCAGAGCGCTGACCACCGAACTCATTCGTCACGGTCGCATCACAACGACCAAGGTGCGGGCCAAGGCAGTCCGTTCCGAAGCAGAGCGAATGATTACGCTTGCAAAGGACGGCTCTCTGTCCGCCCGCCGCGAGGCTCTGGGCTACCTTTATGACAAGCAGCTGGTTCACGCCCTGTTTGAGGGTGCGAAGGAGCGCTATGGCGATCGCAATGGAGGCTACACTCGCATTCAGCGAACCGTAAGCCGCCGGGGCGATAACGCTGAAATGGCGATTATCGAACTGACCTGAGGATGTAGGCATCTGGCTATGGCGATCGCGCTGCCAACGCTAAAGGAGGCTGCTAGTTCAGGGGAAAACTGCTCGGTAGACTCACAACGGGTTGCCCTGGTCATTCAATACCTGGGCACTCGGTTTCATGGCTGGCAGCGGCAGGCGCAGCATCGCACCGTTCAGGAAGAAATTGAGCGGGCGATCGCTACTGTGCTGGGGCATTCTGTGACGCTGCACGGCGCAGGGCGAACCGATTCTGGCGTTCATGCAGCCGCTCAGGTGGCTCATTTTGATGCGGCGACCTTGATCCCGCCCTATCGGTGGCGCGATATTCTCAATAGCCGCCTGCCAGAAGACGTGCTAATTCGAGCATCGGCCCCGGTAGATCGCTCCTGGCACGCTCGGTTTTCAGCGATTTGGCGACGCTATCGCTATACGCTCTACACCGATGCCTGCCCTAATCTGTTCGTCCGCCCCTTTAGCTGGCACTATTATCATGCGCCGCTGGATGTTGAAGCCATGCAGGCAGCGCTGACCCCATTGTTGGGGCGGCAACACCTGGCAGCATTTCATCGGGCTGGCTCGAAGCGGGCCCATTCCTGGGTCGATGTGCAAGCGGTGGAGTGCATCCGACGCGGGCCGTTCGTGCAGCTAGAGATTCAGGCGAGCGGGTTTCTCTACGGCATGGTGCGCCTGCTGGTAGGAATGCTGGTTGACGTGGGACGGGGAGAGCGATCGCCCACCGAGTTTACCCGCCTCTGGCAAGAGCAGCGCCGGGATCAGGTAAAGTATGCCGCTCCGCCGCAGGGACTCTGCTTGCTGCGCGTAGGCTATCCTGATTCGCCCTTTGAGCCGAGCCTCTGGTATGACACGCAGCCCCAGTTCCTCTTGCCGCTGACTGAACCAGCGATCGCCGTTGCCTCTTCTGGCTAGTTCTCAGTCAAGTTCCTCCCCTCTGATATCTAAGCCTCTTGTGAGCCTTTTTCTCAACCCTTTGACCCTCCTGGAACCCGATAGAACATTATGAACAAGACCTATCTCCCTCCCACAACCGAAATTGAGCGCAAGTGGTATGTCGTCGATGCAACTGATCAGCGTCTCGGACGACTGGCTAGCGAAGTCGCCAATGTGCTGCGCGGCAAAAACAAGCCGACCTTTACGCCGCATCTGGACACAGGTGATTTCGTCATCATCGTGAATGCTGAGAAAGTAGACGTGACGGGCAAAAAGCGCACCCAAAAGCTCTACCGTCGTCATTCTGGGCGGCCCGGCGGCATGAAGGTGGAGAACTTTACCAAGCTTCAGTCTCGCCTGCCAGAACGAATTGTAGAACAAGCCGTGAAGGGGATGCTGCCGAAGAACTCCCTGGGTCGCCAGTTGTTTACCAAGCTCAAAGTCTACGCGGGCCCGACCCATCCTCATGCAGCCCAGCAGCCTGAAGTTTTGACCCTTAAAACAATTCCTGGAGAGAAGTAAGAATGCAAGCTACTGAGAAATCTGGTCGCGTTGTGTACTGGGGGACGGGTCGTCGCAAGTCGGCGATCGCCCGTGTTCGCCTAGTGCCTGGTACGGGCAAGCTGATCGTGAATGGCCGCCCCGGTGAAGAATATCTCCAGTTCAACCCCTCCTACCTGGCGATCGCCAAAGCGCCGCTGGAAACCCTGGGACTGGAAAATGAATACGACGTGTTGGTGAATGCAACGGGTGGTGGACTGACCGGCCAGGCAGACTCAATCCGCCTGGGTGTAGCGCGGGCGCTCTGCGAGCTAGACCCTGAGAACCGCAAGCCGCTGAAAATTGAAGGCTATTTGACCCGCGATCCCCGTGCTAAAGAGCGGAAGAAGTACGGTCTGCATAAGGCCCGCAAGGCTCCCCAATACTCGAAGCGCTAGACTGGCTGTAGGGGCGACGTAGGCTGCACCTTGCCCAATTGCCTGCATTGACTGTTTGACAATCCTTGACAACCCTTGAAAAGCAACAGACTTGAGACTGTTATGCCAAAGCCTGACATCCATCCCACTTGGTATCCCGAAGCCAAGGTTTACTGCAACGGTGAACTGGTCATGACCGTTGGTTCTACTAAGCCCGAACTGCACGTCGATGTGTGGTCTGGCAACCATCCCTTCTATACGGGCACTCAGAAGATTATCGACACTGAGGGTCGCGTGGAGCGCTTCTTGCGGAAGTATGGGATGACCGACTCGCGCACGGGCGACGGTGCAGCAGCGGATAAGAAGAAGTAGCGATAGGAAAACTGGCGATCGCCTTCATTTTCTGAATTTTGACCCTCACGGGTGGCGAACTCTTCGCCTCACCTATCGTTCTTCCTCACTCCCATTGTTATGGCAGAAGCCTATCTTCTCGACAAACTTAATTCCGTAGAGCAAACCTTTCACGAACTGACGCGGCGGTTGGCTGATCCCGACATTGCAACCGATCCCACAGAGTTCCAGAAGCTTGCTAAAACTCGGTCGTCACTAGAAGAAACGGTGACGACCTTTGACGCATGGAAAAAAGCCCAAAGTGACCTAGAAGGGGCGCGTCAGATTTTGAAAGACGCAGGCGGCGACGCAGAACTTCGGGAAATGGCGGCTTTGGAAGTGGACGAGCTAGAAGAAAAAATCGCGCACCTGGAAAATCGGCTGAAGGTGCTGCTGCTGCCGCGAGATCCCAACGATGACAAGAACATCATGCTGGAGATCCGGGCGGGTGCAGGTGGCGACGAGGCGAGCATCTGGGCCGGGGATCTGCTGCGGATGTATTCTCGATACGCCGAAAGCCAAAACTGGCGGGTCAAAATGGTTAGTGAGTCGCTGGCGGATATGGGCGGCTTCAAAGAAGCCATTTTGGAAATTCAGGGCGACCAGGTCTACAGCAAGCTTAAATTTGAGGCTGGCGTTCATCGAGTGCAGCGAGTCCCCGTGACGGAAGCAGGCGGGCGGGTTCACACCTCGACGGCGACGGTCGCTATCATGCCGGAAGTCGATGATGTAGAAGTGGAAATCGACCCAAAGGACATTGAGATGAAAACGGCGCGATCGGGTGGCGCGGGCGGACAGAACGTAAACAAAGTGGAAACCGCCGTTGACCTGATCCACAAGCCAACAGGCATCCGCGTATTTTGCACCGAAGAGCGATCGCAGCTTCAAAACCGCGAACGCGCCATGCAAATCTTGCGAGCCAAGCTCTACGAAATCAAGCTGCGAGAACAGCAAGAAGCCGTCACCTCAATGCGCCGGTCTCAGGTTGGTACGGGCGAACGCTCGGAAAAAATTCGGACTTATAATTACAAGGACAATCGGGTCACTGATCATCGCCTAAACCAAAACTTTAGTCTAAACGCTGTCCTTGAAGGTGATTTGGAAGAATTGATTCAGTCCTGCATTTCCAAAGACCAGCAAGAGCGACTAGAGGAACTAGCTGCGGCTTCTTGATGCAAGCCTGACTGAGGCGCGTCAAAGCTCGATAAACCCTAGTGCCTCAACTCCCGGCTGGTTTTTTCGGGATGCGAGAGTCAGGAGTGATTCATCCCTCCCTAGGCGGGTTTAGTGGATGCTGACTGGGTGGTGGCGCATTCGGATCGATTAGCTCGCTCAGGGCTTCGGTCAGCGCCTTCGGATCCATGAACACAATTTTGGAGTTTGGGCTGTCGCCGAGTCGATAGCTGGCATCGACGTATCGTTGTGCGACCAAATATTTCATGATCTCCCGACTATTGGGCTGAGACTTTAGCGCATCCGCAATCATTTTCATCGACTGCACCGCACCCTCGGCTTCTTCAATTGCCGCCTGCTTTTTGCCCTGCGCTTCAGAAATGGCTGCCTTCTTTTTACTTTCGGCAGCGCGTTCTAGCTCCATTGCTCGCAGCACGTCTGGGGCAGGCTCAATGCTCTGCACCTCCACTCGAGTCACCTTCACGCCCCAGGTTGCGGTTGCTTCGTCGAGTTGGTGTAGCAAGGCCTGGTTGATTTCGTTTCTAGAGGAAAAGGTCTGAGCTAGACTCATCCGCCCAATTTCGGAACGGAGCGTCGTCGTCACTAAGCTCTCCAGCGCTTCCTCAATATTTTCCACGGCATAGAATGTGCGCTCTAGCTGCAAAATTCGCCAGTAGACCACTGCGTCTACGTCCGCTGATACGTTGTCGCCAGTAATGGCTTTTTGCTTTTCGATATCCAGCACGCGCTCGCGGGTGGATTCTTCTAAAACAATTGTGTCGAGAAACGGCACCACAAAATTTAGTCCCGGCCCGAGCTTGCGGTGAAACTTCCCCAATCGCTCTACTAGCGCCTCGGTGCCCTGATTGATGATTCTGACGGAGCCGACAGTGTAACCCACAATGAGGAGAGCAAGGGCAGCAACGATGGACTCCATAGGGTGCGATTCTCCAAAGCAGCGTTAGAGAGAAGAGAGTAGAGAGAAAGACTAGAGAGAAAAGACTAGAGAGAAGAGACTGTTCCTCTAATGTATCCTTTGTGGCGGGATTTGGTACGGATGAACCGTGATAGGGTGATGAGGTGATGGAGGCGGCCAGTAGAACCTTTTCTTAACAACTCTTTATTATGAGGTTAACCTCTACCCTTGTCTGTCTCCATGCTGAGCCAAATTAAAGATCTTGCTGCGAGCCTTGCCCCTCGACTGGTTGAAATTCGCCGCCATCTGCACAGCCATCCTGAACTGAGCGGACAGGAATACCAGACAGCCGCCTATGTATCAGGTGTGGTGTCGTCTTGTGGACTGCATGTGCAGGAACTAGTCGGCAAGACCGGCGTAGTGGCAGAACTGCGCGGCACGGATAGAGACTCCCGAATGCTGGCAATTCGCACGGATATGGATGCGCTGCCGATTCAGGAGCGCACGGGACTGGAATTTGCTTCGCGGCAGCCGGGAATTATGCACGCCTGCGGTCATGATGTGCATACCACTGTGGGACTGGGGACGGCGATGGTGCTGGCGCAGTTGGGGATTCAGTTTCCGGGCACGACTCGGTTTTTGTTTCAGCCTGCGGAGGAGACGGCGCAGGGCGCAGGCTGGATGATTCGCGATGGGGTGATGGAGGGCGTGACGGCTATTTTTGGGGTTCACACGTTTCCGACGATTCCGGGGGGATCGGTGGGGATTCGCTATGGGGCGCTGACGGCGGCGGCGGATGATCTGGAACTGGTGATCATGGGGGAGTCGGGGCATGGGGCGCGGCCGCATGAGGCGATCGACGCGATCTGGATTGCATCGCAGGTGGTGACGACGCTGCAACAGGCGATTAGCCGGACGCAAAACCCGCTACGTCCGGTGGTGCTGACAATTGGGCAAATCCAGGGAGGACGGGCACCGAATGTGATTGCGGATCAGGTGCGGATGCTGGGTACGGTGCGATCGCTCCATCCTGAAACCAGCGCCAGTTTGCCTGCCTGGATTGAGCAAATCGTGGCGAATGTCTGCCAGAGCTATGGGGCAAAGTACACGATGAACTATCGCCGGGGTGTGCCTTCGGTACAAAATGATCCGGCGTTGACGCAGATTATGGAGTCGGCGGCATCAGAAGCCTGGGGGGGCGATCGCGTCCAAATTCTTTTAGAACCCTCCCTCGGTGCAGAAGACTTCTCACTGTATCTGCAACATGCTCCTGGCACTATGTTTCGCCTGGGTGTAGCCTTGGCTGACAAGCCCAACTATCCGCTGCACCATCCCCAGTTTCATGTAGACGAAACGGCGATCGTGACGGGTGTGGTAACGATGGCCTACGCAGCGTATAAATACTGGCAGCAGTAATCGGAGGGATGGGGCTTGGAGGATGAGAGCAGGATCGCTGGGCCCTTCCGCTACAAATGTCTGTCACAAATGTCTGTCACAAATGTCCGTCACAAATGTCCGTCACAAATGTCCGTCACAAATGTCCGTACTTGGGTGTCTGGAAATCCCACCCGGTTAACCACCTCGCTATACCGCTATGCTGAGTAGTATTGACCACTGGAAAAACGCCAGATGGCTGCAAGCTTTCAGTGCTATTTCGTGCGCTATTTCGTGTAGCTCTGGGCGTTTGCCAGATTAACTTCTAACGCAATATCTAGACGCTTGGCAGAGGAGCCACATCGCTATGGCAGGCTTTGGAGATTTGGTTCAAAAGGCATTTTATTTGGGTGTCGGGTTAGCCTCCTACGCGGGCGAAAAAGCGGGCAGCACTCTGGCAGATTTGCGGGTGCAGGCGCAAAAGCTGGCGGATGAAATGGTCGCTCGTGGCGAAATTAGCACCGAAGAAGCCCGCCGCATGGTGGAAGAGATGATGAACCGCGCCCAGCAGCCCGTCGCGGGTGAACCCGAAAAGCCCGCAGAGCCGCGCCGCATCGAAATTCTGACGGATGAGGAAGAGCCAACCCAGTCTGCTAGCCAGCCGGCCGCCGAAAGCTCTGCAACATCGGGACGGTCGCCTAGCCAGTCAACGGCGGATGACCTGCGTCAGCAAGTCGCCAAACTGCAAGAGGAGCTAAGACGGTTGAAACGGGATTAGGGATTGGGGATTCGGAATTGGGGAGAAAGAGCGGCGGGGTATCCGCTTGGCAGGGCTGCGATCGCGCTGATTCCAGGTTCCGTATTAATCCCAACTTTTTTCTTGATACTGCCTCTTGGTGCTGCCGCTCGACCCTGACCTTTGAAACTTGAGTCCCAACCCTTGAAACCTATGTTTGAGACGATCGCCCAACAAGTAGAACAGTTTCTGGAAGACATTAACCGTGACGTGAATGAAGCGGTGGATGCAATTTTTGAATGGTCGGACGAGGTGGCAGAGCGGCTGAATGAGGCGATCGCCCCCGATCTCGACCAGATTGATCGCCAGATGGAGGAATGGCTAGCTCCGTTTATGAATGCAGTGATGGGCGTAGAAAGCACCATCCAGGAAACCGTGCAGCCCTTTAACCAGACGGTTGACCCCATTCTCAATCGCCACTCCGCCTGCGTCGGCTGCCGCAACTACCACGGACAGGTCTACGGCGGCACGATGCTGGTCTGCGGAATGCACCCGTTTGGCTGGGAAGGGGAGCAGTGCCCCGATTTTGAGTCGGTCTGGAAAGGCGGTGGCAAGGCTTAAAGGAACCGTCAACTAGTAACCGTCAGCTAAACGTCGCTGTGTTGCGCTGATTTTCACTCTCGTTACTCCAACTCTCGCCTGCCCTCTAGCGCCCGCGCCAGCGTCACCTCGTCAGCATATTCCAAATCGCCGCCCATCGGTAGCCCAAAGGCAATGCGAGTAACTTTAGTAAACGGCTTTAGCAGTTGCCCAACGTAGAGCGTGGTCGTGTCTCCTTCCACGCTGGGACTGATGGCCATAATCACTTCCTCAACGCCCTGCTGGGCTACCCGCTTGACCAAGGGCGAAATGTGGAGGTGGTCGGGGCCAATGCCCTCCATCGGAGAAATCAAGCCGCCCAAAACGTGGTACTTGCCTTTGTATTCGCGGGTTTTTTCCAGGGCAATTACGTCGCGAGAATCTGCCACCACGCAGATGAGCTTTGGGTCTCGGCTGGGGTTTTTGCAAATGTCGCAGACGGGTTCGGCCGATAGGTGAAAGCAAACGGAACATAGCCCGACCTGTTGTTTTGCCTCTAGCAGTGCCTGGGCCAGGGCTTTCACTTCTTCTTCTGGCCGCTTCAGGATATGTAACGCTAGTCGCTGGGCTGATTTGGGCCCAACGCCAGGAAGCCGTTGCAGTTGTTCGATTAGGCGGGCGAGGGGACGAGTGTAAACCAGGGTTCCTCCAGAAGACGTGAGGCGCAAAAGAGGCATAGATTTTCTGATCATAGAGGATGGTTGCAGGATTAGGGCTTCTCAGGGGGGCATCCTGATTGCGAATTTGAGGGCCCCTGCAATTCCGCTTTAGAATCGTAGAATTGAGCGTAATTTTTGTTAGTTAGAAAACCTATGGTGAGGCTCTTTAAGCCGTCTTTTCGCAAGCAAATTGCCCGGATTGAGGTTGCAGGGGCGATCGCCAGCGACACTCGCAAGCGCGTCCTGGAAGCCCTCAAGCAAGTCGAAGAGCGCAAATTTCCCGCACTGCTGCTGCGGATCGACAGCCCTGGTGGAACGGTGGGTGATTCGCAGGAAATCTATCAAGCGCTCAAGCGACTGGCTGAAAAAATCAAAATCGTCGCCAGCTTTGGCAATATCTCAGCCTCTGGCGGTGTCTATATCGGCATGGGCGCACCGCACATTGTGGCAAACCCAGGCACCGTGACAGGCAGTATCGGTGTCATCCTGCGGGGCAATAATCTGGAACGCCTGCTGGAGCGAATTGGCGTATCCTTTAAGGTGATTAAATCTGGCCCGTATAAAGACATTCTGGCCTTTGATCGAGAACTAACGGAACCAGAGCAACATATTCTGCAAGAGCTGATTGACACGAGCTACGGCCAGTTTGTGCAAACGGTGGCTGAAGCTAGGAACTTGGCGGTTGAAACCGTCCGGGGGTTTGCCGATGGACGGATTTTCACCGGGCAACAGGCGTTGGAACTGGGTGTGGTTGATCGCCTGGGGACAGAGGAAGATGCCCGTCGCTGGGCCTGCGAACTAGCTGGCCTCGATCCAGAAAAGACTCGCACATTCAACATCGAGGAGAAAAAGAGCTTGCTCCGCCGATTGCGAACGGGGAGTGAAATGCAGGGCGATCGCCTTGGCAGTTTGCTTACCCACAGGCTATCTTCGGCTACAGACTGGATTGAATTTGAACTGGCGACGAGCGGCGTGCCGCTGTGGATGTATCGGCCATAGGCGGGGTGATGGAGTCACGAAGTGATGGCATGGCGGAGCAGTAACCCTTCTCCAAATCCCAATCCTTCTACGCGCTCCATTCCCCAAATACTCAAAACGGGAGGACAAATCTGTGGGTTGGCGAGTTCGGGCAATTCGGGGCGCAACGACGGTTGCAGAGAACACGGAAGGGGCGATCGCCGAAGCGGTCATCGAGCTATTAGAAGAATTGGAACGGCTCAACCCCGGAGTCCTCGACCCGGACGAAATCGTTAATCTAATTTTCTCCGTCACGCCAGACCTGGATGCCGTGTTTCCGGCTAAGATTGCCCGCCAGCGTCCTGGCTGGAACGATGTGCCGCTGCTAGATCTACAGCAAATGGCAGTGAAAGGCAGCTTACCGCGCTGCATCCGTCTGCTGCTGCAAATCAATCTACCCGCCGAGGTGCGCGTCCGCCATGCCTACCTGCGGGATGCGGCAGAATTGCGTCCGGATTGGCAGTATGCGCCGATGACGCTCCAGTAGGAGCATTACTTCACCGCGGCTTTCCACAGCCAGCCCAATTGCAAAACTAGCCCCGGCAGAACGGGTTCACCGGACAGGCTAGTGGGCGCATCTAGCACTTCTACCGACGGAGATCGGCTGATAAGGCTTCCCAGCGAACCTTTTCAACCCAGGCTACATCAGGAGAGCGATCGCCCCCACCTGGCAACCGAAAACAGGTAGACGAGTCGAACACCACGCCTAGATCTGTATTTTCATTCCAGATAACAAAGCGAGCAGTCAATTTTGCATTATCTTTTCCAGTTTCTCCGCCAGTGGGAGCCATAATGACGAGCTCTCCGTTGGGGGTGCGCTCAAACTTGATGTCGGGATTGTTGGTACAAAGCGCATCAAACTGAGCGTCAGTCAGCACAGTCATGGCACTCAGATCAATGGTGAAGTGGGTCATTGGACGGTGGCTCTTTGCGCTGGCGTTAACTCTAGAATAGGCTCTGTGACGGGACTTGGAGGTCAAGGAGTAGAGTTCAGGGCTGAACGCTAGAAAATTTTGAGACCTTGAGACATGAAATTTTGAGACCTTGAGACTTTGAGATATGAAATTTTGAGACTATTTTTTGAGACTATTTACAGACTCGAAGATGTCCCAAAGATTTTGATGCGCCATTTGCCTGCTATACACTGAAATGTGTGGCCGAGTAGTAATTCAAATGTTCTACTCTAGGATTCTAGCCCCTGATAGTTGAGCCATTAGAGTGATCCGTATTTTGATCTTTATATGTTGATCCAGGTGTTCTCTTTGCCCCTCCTATGTTAATTTCTCTCAACATTGAGAACTTTGCCCTGGTCGATCGCCTAGAGATTCGGTTTGGCGAGGGCTTGAACGTGCTGACGGGGGAAACGGGCGCGGGTAAATCGATTATTCTCGACGCGCTGGATGCGGCACTGGGCGGCAAGGTATCGGGGCGGGCGGTGCGAACGGGGGCGGATTCGGCGCGAATCGAGGCGACCTTTGCGATGGAGCCTGTGCTGCAAGACTGGCTGGCGGCGCAGGATCTTGAGCCGCTGGAGGACGACACGCTAGTGTGTAGCCGCGAGATGACGCTGGGGCAGGGCAGCGTCCGCAGCCGTTCGCGGGTAAATGGGGTGGTGGTGAACAAGCAACAGATGGAAGACCTGCGCGATCGCCTCGTGGAAATTACCGCCCAGGGGCAAACCGTGCAACTGGGGCAGCCCAGCCTCCAGCGCGATTGGCTCGATAGCTTTGGTGGCGCTGCCCTGATGCAGCAGCGAGAAGTCGTCGCAGCCGCCTATGCCGCCTTTCAGCAGGCGGCACAAGCGCTGGAAAAACGCCGTCAGATGGAGCAGCAGCGCCAGCAGCAGCTTGATTTGTTTGAATATCAGGCAAAGGAGCTGGCGGCGGCAAATCTCAGCGATCCGCAAGAGTTGGAGCAGCTGGAGCAGGAATGCCAGCGCCTTAGCCATACGGTGGAGCTACAGCAACAGAGCTATCAGGTGTATCAGGCGCTCTACCAGAACGATACGGGTGGGAATGCAGCGGCAGATCTGTTGGGCAAAGCGGAAAATTGGTTGACGGATATGGTGCGCTATGACCGAGATCTGGAGCCAGTGTTGGACATGGTGTCAGAAGCGCTGGCGCGGATACAGGAGGCGGGTCGGCAGATCAACACCTACGGTGAGGGGCTAGAAACCGACCCGGAGCGCCTGGAAGCGGTCGAGCAGCGAATTATCCAGCTTAAGCAGATTTGTAAGAAGTATGGCCCAACACTCGCCGAGGCGATCGCCTACGCGCAGCGGGTGCAGGCAGATGTGGACGCGCTCAGCGATGGCGGACAATCGCTAGAAGCGCTGGAAGCCCAGTATGCCCAGCGCCAGCAAGAACTCGCCGCTGCCTGTGCCCAGCTTACGGAACTGCGTCGCGTCGCCGCCCATACGCTGGAAGCTCGAATAATTGAGGAACTGAAGCCGCTGGCAATGGAAAAGGTGCAGTTTCAGGTGGAGATTACGCCGGTGAATCCAACAGCGGCCGGGGGCGATCGCATCACGTTTCTGTTTAGCCCCAACCCTGGCGAACCGCTGCAACCGCTGACGGCGATCGCCTCTGGTGGGGAAATGAGCCGCTTTTTGCTAGCGCTGAAGGTGTGCTTTTCGCAGGTCGATCCAATCGGCACAATGGTCTTTGATGAGATCGACGTGGGTGTGTCGGGGCGCGTGGCCCAGGCGATCGCCGATAAGCTACACCAGCTTGGCAGCCGCCATCAGGTACTCTGCGTGACGCACCAGCCGCTCGTTGCCGCCATGGCCCATACCCACTTTCGGGTCGATAAGCAGGTGATTGACCCAGCCGCAGAATCCGCCAGCAAAAATGGCCGCAAGAAGGCCAAAGCGACCCCTGAGCCAGTAGATCCTGAGCAAGTAGATACGGATTTGCCGGAGAGATCTGAAGACGTGCGGACGGTGGTGCGCGTATCCCAACTGAGCGATGATCAGCGCCGCCATGAGCTGGCTCAGCTCGTGGGTGGGAATGAAGAGGCGATCGCCTTTGCCGACTCGCTGCTGGCTCAGGCCGCATCCCGCCAGCAAGACTCTAGAACTAAAACTGTAGCCAAGCCCAGGCGAAATCGGAGTTAAAGGCTGGCAAGAAGCGGCATCTTTAGTTACGCGCCGCCTTCAAGACTATTCAGTAGAAACCAATGAAAACTGCCATGAGCAGCTCTATTCTCTTTCGAGAAATCCTTCCAGAAGACATCCAAGCCATCTTTAATGTGCGGATAGCGACCTGGCACAACGATCGAGGATACGAAGAATTAGCACAGTTAGGAATCACTCATGAGTCAGGGCGGAATCTGTTGAAAACCTCCCATCGAGGCTGGCTCTGTGAAGTTGATTCCCGCATTGTAGGATTCGCGATGGGTAATCAAAGCAGCGGAGAAATGTGGGTAATTGCCGTCCTCGAAGAATTTGAGGGAAAGGGAATTGGCAAACGGCTGCTCAATTTGGTTGAGCAGTGGCTATTTTCTGAGGGGTGGAAGGAGATATGGTTGACGACTGATCCGAACGAAGGCACTCGTGCAGTTGGGTTCTATCGCCATCTAGGATGGACGGATTGGAAAATAGAGCCTGATGAAGGCAGATTTATGAAGAAACCCGCGGAGCAATCACAAGCCGTGACGCAACTGTTTTAATGCAACTTTAATGCAACGGATTAAGTAAAGCAAGCTTTGCAAATTTGCCCTCATCCTGTGGGAGAGGGGTTGAAGCCTTCGGCAACAGGGCGCACTCTATCAACAGATTCTGAAGTATGCCAGCGGAACCGACATAACGATTTCCCCAGCCCTCCCAATCAAGACAGCAAGGAGTTTTTCCAGATGTCTTCATTATAAGTGGACTGGGGAGATCAAAGTGGAGTCCACCAGTGCCTTAGTTTTATGAGTTTAGGGGTCAGCAGGCTCGCTACGCAGAGAGCGTCCGACGCTTGGTGATTAGGCGGTAGACTTCGATGATGTCACCTTCCTGCCAATCTTTGAAGTTATCTACGCCGATGCCGCATTCGTAGCCTGCGTTGACTTCCTTCGCGTCTTCCTTCATCCGCTTCAGCGAGTCGAGGTTGCCCTCAAAGATCACTTCACCGCCGCGACGCACGCGCAGCTTGCTGTTGCGGATGACCTTGCCTTCCTTGACATAGCAGCCTGCAACGGCTCCCTTGCCCACGGTAAACACAGCCCGGACTTCTACCTGGCCCAGTGGTTCCTCCACCAGTTCGGGTTCCAGCAGACCTTCCATTGCGCCCTGGATGTCGTCCAGCAAAGCATAGATCACAGTGTAGTCGCGCACGTCTACATCAGCCTGGTCGGCTGCCTGACGTGCCCCACTAGCAAAGGTTGTGTTGAACCCGATGATTACGGCGCTGCTGGCGGCTGCTAGGTCTACGTCGGTTTCAGTGATCTCGCCCGGAGCCGCCAGCAGCACCCGCACCTGCACTTCTTTTTGGGGAAGTTGTTGCAGTGCTGCCAGGATAGCTTCGACCGAACCCTGCACGTCTGCTTTTAGGATCAGGTTCAGCTCTTTCAGGTCGCCCTCTTGGGCCTGGCTGGAAATCGTATTCAGGCTGACGCGACGAGACGACATTGCCTGTTGCAGACGCGAAAGACGCTGCTGATCGGTGCGGTTGCTGGCGATCGCTCGTGCTTCTTTTTCATCCAAATACACGTCGAACTCATCGCCCGCAGCGGGCACGTCGCTCAGACCCAGCACCTCAACGGCAAAGGACGGCTTGCCCTCCTCGACCCGCTTGCCGCGATCGTCCACCATTGCGCGGACTTTGCCAAAGACCGAGCCAGCCACCAGGATATCGCCAACACGCAGCGTACCGTTCTGAATGAGCAGCGTCGCCACTGGGCCTTTCGCCTTGTCCAAATGCGCCTCGATTACTGTGCCCTTGGCGGGGCGATCGGGGTTGGCGTAGAGGTCTTCCACCTCAGACACCAACAGGATCATTTCCAGCAGGGTGTCCAGGTTCTCTCCCGTCAGAGCGCTAACGGGCACCATAATGGTGTCGCCGCCCCACTCTTCAGCCACCAGCCCATATTCAGTTAGCTCTTGCTTCACGCGATCGGGTTGGGCTTCTTCCTTGTCTATCTTATTAATGGCGACCACGATGGGAACTTCAGCCGCCTTGGCGTGGCTAATCGCCTCGATGGTTTGAGGACGCACCCCGTCGTCTGCCGCCACCACCAGAATCGCAATATCCGTGACCCGCGCACCCCGCGCCCGCATAGCGGTAAAGGCTTCGTGACCCGGCGTATCCAGGAACACGACCTGCTGCGTCTCGCCGTTATGTTCCACATCAACGTGATACGCGCCGATATGCTGCGTGATGCCCCCTGCCTCGCCTTGAGCCACCTTGGTCTTGCGGATCGAGTCGAGTAGGGTGGTTTTGCCGTGGTCTACGTGACCCATAATGGTCACCACAGGCGGACGGCGCTGGAGATTTTCCAGATCTCCTGCATCAAGCATTTCTGTGACTTTCTTCGCCTCTGCTTCAGGCGCTTCGGTATCCACCAAAATGCCCATCTCTTCCGCCACCATCGTCGCGGTGGGGATGTCGAGAACCTGGTTTACCGTGGTCATGATGCCCTTCATAAACAGGGCGCGGATGACTTCGGTTTCGGGAACAACCAGCATATCAGCGAGTTCTGCCACCGTCAGGCTGCCCGTGAGGGTAATGATTTCGGGGCGCTGGCGAGTTTCCTGCTGTTCGCGGCGATCGCGCCGACTAAAGCGCTCGTTGCTAGAACCCCCGCGCCGCCGCTGCGTCGGTGCAGCCACCGCCACGGGCTTTGCTGGAGCTTTTTGGCTCTTGGGCTTGGGCGGGCGCATCAGCGAAATGCTGAGGGCGGTTGGGGCCGAATCATCTCTGTCGGTTCCATCTAGCACCTCATCCAAATCGATGTCTTCGTCGTCGTCCAACACATTGGGCGATCGCCGCTTGGACTTCACACCGGCCTTAGCTACCTTGTTGGGATTTTCCTCGTCTTCCTCTTCCCACTCCTTACCGCGCTTCGCCACCTTAGTCGGTGGCGTAGGCTTGGGCTTGAGCGTGGGCGGCTCTGCCAGGATAGGCATACTGACCGCGCTGCGGGTATCGGCTGCGCTGGACTCTTCGGACGCGCCCGGAGCCGTCGGACGAACGGGCTTGCGACGTAGCTCCAGCACTGGCTTAGCGCGCAATACAGGCGGTTCAGAAGTTTCTGTAATACCAATGCGACGGGGGGCGGACTCGCTGGCTTCTCCAGAGCGGGACTCTGGGCGAGAGGCAGTGGGCGATCGCCGAAGCCCTTGGCCATCGCCTCCCACTCGCATTACCACCTGATCACTGCGATCGCTCGCCTTCTTCAGAACTGGGCGGCTCACGGAACTCACAGACTCTGTCCGCACAGGCTTAGAAGGCGGCCCCATCAAAGAGGGCTGCTCTTCGGGCAATGGTGCAGACTCAGCCACTTCAGGGCGCACAGGAGGCGGCTGGGGCGCTTCAACTGGAGGAGGCTCTACTTCTTTGGGTGCTTCCGATTTGGGTGCTTCCGAAACGGGAGTCGCAGGCTTTTGAACAGCAGGAGGAGTGGCAATTGGCCGAGGCTCAACTGTCCGTGCCTCAGCAGGCTCTGCTGCTGGACGATCCGGACGCACCGGCGCAGATGAGGTGGGCTGCGGGGTCGGAGCAGGCTGAACTTCTGGCCGCTTAGGTGGCTCTACCGCAGGGCGATGGCGACGGACTTCAAGAATTTGTTGCTTTTTAACAGGCGGCTGCACGGCGCTCTGTTTTCGTTGAGGCATAGAAGAAGGCGTTGAGGTAGGCCGGTGAACAGGAGGGGTATGGGATGCAGAAGGGCTGTGGGCAAGCCGCTCGGCCGCTGAGCGGATACGGGCTGCCTCAGCTTCGGAAATAGTGCTGCTGTGGCTCTTGACCGGAATATTCAATTGCTCGCAAACGTCCAAAATCTCTCTATTATCCAGATTCAATTCCTTTGACAACTCGTAAATTCTCACCTTACCGTTCATCCACTCTCCCCTTCTTAGCCAACTGAGATTTTCACATAATGTTGCTTCGCTTTCCTAACGAGACGACGTGACAAGACGACGTTTACAATGCTCGACAGTTAAAGCCCAGACAAAAACAGCTTCAGACTTGCTGCGTTGACTTTTGTTTCCAGTCCTTGTTCTAGCGCTAAGGCTGCGAGAATTCACTGCCCATCAGGTTGAGGTTCTACAAATGTCTCTTGCCGCATCTGCAAGAAAACCCCGAACTAGAGCAGAACACAAAACTAAAACAAAGCTCTCCTGGGTTGAAGGCACGCCCTTATCTGGCCAAGGCTGCCCAAAATGCTTAGTGGTTGAAGGCTCGTTCTCCCTTAAAGTCATCACAACATAGAGTCTGGCACCTAAAGTCTGGCATCCAGCCGATTTGATCAGTGGTAAGTGTCTTCGTATCGGTCATTGAATCTCTGTGGCTGCTAACGGGCCCATATCTAACTTCAGTATCTGACACTGAGATTGCGACAGACCTCTTCCCTAGAGTAACAACTTTCAGAAAGTTCCTGGGACAATCACCGGGCTTGCCCCAGCGAGTCTGGCTTCTGAGTGGAGTCCACAGCAAGACGCTGCCGCAGCGTTTGATAAACGGCTTCAGGTACAGATACTTTTAATGACCTCCCTAGCCTATCTTTCCTTTGGGCTGCCTGCAAGCAGCTAGCCGTCGGGCACAGGTAAGCCGAGCGACCCATCCCACAATCTAATTGTATCGTCTGAGACGGATATACCCGCACGATTCGCCAGAACTCTGTCTTGGGTGCAAGTCTTCGGCAACTGAGACAGCGACGATAGTTGGGCGGTGGCATGACCATTTTCAGAAAATGGCTCAGGCGGGATTTGAACCTGCGACCTTGGGCTTATGAGTCCCCTGCTCTAACCACTGAGCTACTGAGCCAGAAAAGCTGCGATCGAACGCCTTAAGCCAGTTCTAACTAGCAAGATTGGTTCTACCTGCTTGGGTTTACCGGACTAACAGCATTCTAATTTTTAGCCTTCATTAACATAGCATACCTGACTGGTAGATTAGGGCGATCGCCCGCTGGAAAATTTCTGCAATTTGCTCGGAACCCACAGCGAAACTGGGGCGATCGCCCACCCTGCGCCGCCTAAAACTCTCCCTCCAGCGCCGGAATGCAGCGTTCACAGAGCAGCGGGTGCTCAGCAGACTCGCCAACGTGCGGGGAATAATTCCAGCAGCGATCGCACTTTTTGCCTTCAGCATCGACTACGCCAATGCTCAGGTCACCTGCTTCCGCGCTATATTTCAGGTCTGCCAAAATGCCAGGAGCATCGAGCAGCTCGACCTGAGATGCCAGGAAAAGATAGCGCAACTCGTCTACGCCGTTGCCGCCGAGGCTGCTGGCGGGGTTGAGTGCCTCAAGCTGCTGTCGAAAGTCGGCATCGGCTACATAAAGCAGCACCTTAGCCTCAAGCGACGAGCCGATTGCCTTGTCGTTTCTCGCTTGCTCCAGCACCTTGTTAACTTCGGTTCTCAAATCGCGCAATTTTTCCCACTTCGCCGCCAGTTTGGGATTTTCCCAAGATGCTTCCAGCTTTACCCAGCCAGACTCAAAGACGGACAGGTAGGGGGTTTTGTAGGGCAGAAATTGCCAGATGTCTTCTGCCAAGTGAGACAGGACAGGGGCGATCGCCCGCGCCAAATTTTCGATTGCTACGGCCAGCACGGTCTGGCAACTGCGGCGGCGGGGCGCATCGGCAGCGCTAATGTAGAGCCGATCCTTGGCAATGTCGAGGTAAAAATTCGACAAGTCCACCACGCAGAAGTTCTGCACCGTCTGGAAAAAGCGGAAAAACTCGTAGGTCTTGAAGGCATCCGTGATGTCGGCAAACACATCCGTCATTCGGTGCAGCATATAGCGGTCGAGTTCGGGAAGCTCGTCATAGGCCACGGCATGAGTCGCTGGGTCAAAGTCATGCAGGTTGCCCAACAAGAAGCGGGCGGTGTTGCGGATCTTGCGATACACGTCTGCCATCTGCTTCAGGATGTTTTTGCCCAGCGGCACATCCGAGGTATAGTCCACCGACGACACCCACAGCCGCAGCACATCCGCGCCATAGGCTGGCTCCTCCTTCTGGTTTTTGCCGCCTTCGATGACGATGGCCGGATCGACCACATTGCCCAGAGACTTGCTCATCTTGCGGCCCTGCTCGTCTAGCGCAAAGCCGTGGGTTAGCACAGTCTTATAGGGCGCGTGACCATTTACAGCCACGCTAGTCAGCAGACTCGACTGAAACCAGCCCCGGTGCTGGTCTGAGCCTTCCAGGTACATTTCTACGGGATAGTGCAAACCCTCGCGCTGCTGGGCAACGGCTGCCCAGGAAGATCCAGAATCGAACCATACGTCCATCGTGTCGAAGCCCTTGCGGTAGCTGCGCCCATTGCTGCGGTAGGGTTCCGGCAGCAACTCTTCGACCGACATCTCCCACCAGGCATCGGAACCGCGTTCAGCAAAGATTTTCTGCACATAGCTGATGGTGTCGGCATTCAGCAGCGGCTCGTTGGTTTCCTCGTCATAGAAAACGGGGATTGGCACGCCCCAACTGCGCTGGCGCGAGATGCACCAGTCCGAGCGATCGCCCACCATCGCCGTAATCCGGTTTTCGCCCTGCGCTGGAATCCACTCGACCTCTTTAATAGCCCGGAGCGCTTCCTCGCGGAAACCCTCGACCGACGCAAACCACTGCTCCGTCGCCCGGAAGATCGTCGGCTTCTTCGTGCGCCAGTCGTAAGGATAGCGGTGCCCATAGTCCTCTTCCCTCAGCAAAGCCCCCGCGTCTCGCAGCGCCTTGATCACGGCGGTATTGGCATCGCCCAACACATTCAATCCGGCAAAGGGCCCCGCCTCCACCGTAAAGTTGCCCTCATCGTCCACAGGCGACAGCACCGGCAAGCCATAGCGCTGTCCCACGATAAAGTCATCCTGACCATGCCCCGGAGCCGTATGCACCAGCCCCGTGCCAGATTCTGTGGTGACATAATCGCCGCCAATGACAATCGGACTTTCCCGGTCAAACAGCGGATGGCGATAGGTGGAAAACTCCAGCGCCTTGCCCGAAATTTCTGTCTGTACACTGAGTTCTACACCGAATACCTGCGCCAGTCGTCCCACCAGATCCTTGGCGACAATCAGGTGCGAAAACGGGATTCCCTGTTCGTCTTTGAGCTTGCCGGTTTCATCCCTGACAACGGCATAGGTCAGTCCAGGATTGACGGCTACCGCCAAGTTCGCAGGAATCGTCCAGGGGGTCGTCGTCCACACCGCAACGCCCAAGTCGCCCAAGTAAGGTTGCAGTGCTGTCGCCCCGTCGCCCAAGCTGATCACCGGAAAGGCAGCGTAGATGCTGCGGGAAACATGTCCTTCGGGATATTCCAACTCGGCCTCAGCTAGGGCAGTGCGGGAACTGGGACTCCAGTGGACAGGCTTGAAGCCGCGATAGATGTAACCTTTCAGCACCATTTGCCCAAACACGCCGATCTGGGCAGCTTCGTAGTCGGGTGTGAGGGTCAGGTAGGGATGCTGCCAGTCGCCCCACACGCCATAGCGCATAAAGCTGGCGCACTGCTGCTGCTGCTGTTCCAGGGCCCAGGCTTTGGCGCGGCGACGTAATTCAATCGGGGTCAGGCTGCGCCGCTCTTCGGGTTTCATGGCTTGCAGAACTTTGACCTCAATGGGTAGCCCGTGACAGTCCCAGCCAGGGACGTAGCGAACCTTTCGCCCGTTCAGCAGTTGGAACTTGTTGATTGTATCTTTCAAGATTTTGTTCATGGCGTGCCCGATGTGCAGCGCCCCATTGGCGTAGGGCGGGCCATCGTGCAGCACAAAGGGGTCGCCAGGGTTGAACCGCGACAGCTTTTCGTAAATCCGGTTGTCGGCCCAAAATTTCTGAATTTCTGGCTCGCGCTGGGTGGCGTTGGCCCGCATGTCGAATTGGGTTTTGGGCAAGTTGACCGTATCTTTGTAGCTTCCGGGTTCTGTCGCTGTCACGGCGGTTGCAGGGTGAAAAGAACTGGGGTTTATCGAAACTATTATCAACCAGGGTTGAGCAACTGGGGGGCATTTTTGCAAATATCCCCCGGTTGGGTAAAGGGGGCTGGAGGTTAATCGAGCGCCTCTCAGTAAATTCCATAGGATTGGGCTATTTTACAAGGCATATCCTTAGGCTTGCATCTGCGATCGCCCCTACGGACAGCCCTTTTCCAACCCCTTTGCCTTTGGGCAAGCACCCGTCCAAGGATGATTTTTCCGGGGGAACAGCATTTTCGACAGGGGGTTTCCTTGGGGCGATCGCCCTTCATCTCCCAGCACCCGCACCTTTCGGCGATCGCCCCCCGATACCTCTCGGAACCTCAAACTGCTGACCCAAACCTATCACCACTCAACGTTGGCATCTTACCCGAAAGCTGCTGGGACTGGTTGCAATGACCGAAACCTCCAAAAAACCGAACCTTTGCAATCAGGGGGCGAATCGCCCACCCACCCGTAAGCTAACTGAACCAGAACGCTGAGGGCTAACGGTGAAGCTCAACGGCGGTCGGTTGCTCTCGGTCTTGCTCAGAGTCTCTGTTCCGTCCGTTGCAGCGAGGTGTTAGCCTTCGCGATCGCCCTTCATCTCCCAACACCAACACCTCTGGGCGATCGCCCTCATCTCTCAGCACCCGCACCTCTGGGCGATCGCCCCCCGGATACCTTTTGGGGCGTTGCACACTGACCGAAGTCTGTCGCTACTCAACCTCTGCGGCTAACCCGAAAGCTGTTGGGAGTGTGCGGCTTGACCCGGATCTCGAAGAACCGAGCCTCTGCAAGTGGGGGGCGAATCGCCTACCCACCGACAAGCTGACAGAACCAGAACGCTGAGGGCTAACGTTCCCAATCACCCGCCGCAAATAACCTCGAACGCTTACAGACAACCTCTCATCGGTCGGGTGCATTGGGGTTGTTATGCCGCCGTGCTAATCCCCACTGATCTCTACTAATTTTTCACCAGAACGTAGCAACTCTAGTGTTTCTGGTAGAACTGAACTCAATATCTCCCTTAGCCTCGCATTTGAGGTATTGCCGCAAGTCAACCAGATAATTTGCGGTGGTGATCCCAATCGCTCAACTAAATCTACAAAATCACTATCTTTCGTCATAAAAATTACTCCTTGAGCCTTTGCAGCCTCAAAGATTTCAGGGTCTTCTGCATCTCGTAGACCAAGATCCCGTAACGCCAACGCTGTAATCCCAAAGGTATCTGTGATCCAGGTTGCTATCGCCGGAGACAAATGTGCATCGATCCAAATGGTTGTCATGCCACCAATATAGGATGGTTCAATTTACGTGCTGCATAGGTTAGGGAGGCTCGTAGATCATCCATTTCTAAATCTGGCAAGTCTTCTAAAATCTCTTCAGCACTTAAACCTGCTGCGAACAAATCTAAAACATCAGATACTCGAATTCTCATCCCACGAATACAGGGACGACCACCACATTGCCTGGGATTTACTGTAATTCGTTCAAGTAGCTTTGACATTTGAAGAAACCTCCATAAAATCAGCATCTATCGAAAAGCCCGTTCATTCATTTCCTCAAAAAACAACTCTTCGCTTTGAGTTGCCATTCGCAATGCTATGCGGTCTTGCAAAATTCTTGAATTAAAGTTTCTACGGACTTCCTCATCCACACGGTTGAGTAAAAATGGTATTTCGTGTCCGGCATGATTCATCTGGCAATCAGCAGTCATTATACGGAGCATATTTTCTAGATGCTCCTCATGTACCTCAAAGCCAAAAACTTTATTTCTTGGCTTAAAAATGCCTCTTAAGATCCGAGGAGCGTAATTGTTAAGAAAGGATGGCAAGGTTCCTCTAGATTGCTCACCCTGGTTTCTATTAGGAACATTACTATTTAACAAGTGATCCTCAAGAGTTTCTACAATATACAGCTCTCCTGTTCTTAAGGCGCGGGCGAAGGTTGAGAATACTACGTTTGCCTTAATATTTTTCATAACCCCAATACATTGTTTATCACCTGAAAATAGCTCTGCATAAAGATCTACGCCTTCTTGAAGAGCAACAAGCCATTCATAAACTAAAGTTCCATCAAAAAATATATAAGGCTCCTCAAGTTCTAAACCATGCCTCACCTCAAAGTATCTAAGATAAGCAGTTGACGAAATACCAAAAAGAGCTTGTTCTTGTCGTGCAAGAAAATCGTTGGTATCTCTAGAATCACTAAGATAAACTCTGCCAGACCAATAATGCAGCGAATCTTGTAAGGGGCGACGATGGGAAATGCTTCCAATTCCTACGCACAATGCTTGCCCTGATGAGTACATTTGTAGAGGAAGAGCGGGTGTTCCATCTACAGCCGCAACCTCACCTCTTTCTAATTCAGGCGCACTACTAAAAAGACCAAACTCAACTTCACGTAACCGAGGTCTACCTCCAGGCAGCGATTCCCTCAATTCCATATACTCTCTAGCCTGTCGAGTAGCTTCCCGCGCTTGCTCACTATCAAGCATCTCAATAACATCATCTGCAATACCACCAAAAGTTGTGGCAAACTCATCACGACTAATTCGTCTAGAGCCTTGAACTAGCTCACGGAACATACTAGACATTATCGTTTCCCCGTTTTTCAAATACATTGAGAACACAGGTATCTGATCGCATTCTACGATCGCGCTTTGCCATGTTGTTTTTTGTTGCGCTGCCAGGCTCTTGCTGCCGACCGCGAGAGACATAAGCAGTATCTAGCCAACTTAAGCCACAAGCAGTTGCCATTGAATAGACATCTGACGGAATATCATGATTTGGATCTTCAGGTCTAAGCCCACTCCACTTAGGTAAAAAGATGCATAGCCTTCCGCCAGGGTTCAACGATTCAGCTAATGCAGCTATTACTTCTTTCATGATAGAAAGATAGTTATCGTAACTATCAGTGGATGCTAACTGATCAGCGAATAAGTGGCTAGACTGTCCGTAGTATGAGGGATCGATGAAGATCCAATCAGCTTTAACTGGTAAAGGCTTTCTCGCATCGTGCTTTTTAATAAAGCGACGGCGGGGATATAAATCAAACAACTTAATTTTTAATTTAAAGTTGGAATCTTTCTGCCAGCGATCGCGGTCATCATAAACACGTTTTAACATTCCACTACCAGCCATTGGATCAACTGCAATGCCTGATTGAGGAGCAAAGTAATAGAGTGCATTTGCATAGACCTCCCCAGGAATTGATCCTGGGAAGTCTTCTTCTTTTCTCCATTTTGGATGGCTAAAAGCCCACCAGTCTGAAGGTTTTATGATATCAAGGTTAGCTTTGATACTCCCATTCTTTTGGCACCAATTCCGATGAACTTGGGTGTATGTTGCTTCAGAATTATCCTCAAGAAATTTGATGGCTTCAATTAAATACTCTTTCGCCCCAGTTCTTTGACGTTGGGCATATTGAAAAAGCAGAGGAGAAGCCTTACGCAAAATAGTTGAGTCTACGCCCGCATCTTCAACATTGATAATAGCTTGACCCTGAGCGACAAAACCCTTTGCCCTTGCTGGATTAACACCAACTTGATTACAGACTTGACTAAGTTTCAACTCATTTGAATTATCTTCTCTCTGAGCCTCAATTATCTGAGAAACTCTAGCCCATAACTTCGCACGATAAAATGCTCCTCCCGGCTCTCTTTCACAAGCAAGTTCAGCACATTGTGCAAGTTCTATGGGATCTGAAATTTTAGTAAAAATGAGTTCGGCAGTCTCATAAAAAGAATTATTATCTACTGCATTCTGAAACTGGCTTAGAAGATCCTCTGCTCCGTTTTTCTGGTGCTGCAAAGATCCATTCCCAGAAATCTCAAGCCGTGAAGAAGTATGACCATTAGTTAAGAATTCCGCAGCTTTGTTTTGAGTTTTAGAAATCAATTTCATCTCCTACAGCTACTAAATCTCCTGGCTGATGGTTAATCCTAGCACCTGTGTTATCTGTTCTCATCAGTTCAAATGGTGCTGGAGCCATTTGTGCTAAAACTGTAGCCTTTGACTCATATATCGAAACAAGAGCTTGCCCAGTACCCAATCTCATTGCTTGTGGAGAAAATTCCTTACCCATCGTTTGAGTTGCAGCATCTGCCTCAGCCTTACTGTTCTGTCGCATGACAAATTTTGTGTTCAAGTTGTTCATAACACGCTGAGGAATCTGCGAGGTATTTTGCAAACTCAAAATGATTGAGTGATCAACCGATCTTCCTTCTCTCATTACCCGCTCAAATGCACGTTCTAATGCAGAACTGTGTCGAGAGTCATTATCAAAAATCCGGTGAGCTTCATCTACCATTTGAACAATTCCCACTGAGTTTTGTCCGGGACGTTTACGATATTGCTGGCAGATCCGCAGAAAATAGGAAAGAATCAAAGCATAGGATTGTTCATCCATCTGTGAGTAGTCAATTACAATCAATTTCCCAGATTGAACAAATGCTTCAAGACTAAACGCTGTAACACTTCGCTGACGATTACCATCTAAACTGGAACCTCTCAATCGATTAGCTGGCTGTTGCCTGATATTTTGCCCAATCACGTCTAACCAAGGCATACCACGCCGACGCATACCAACTTTTCTAAGAATGGCACTTCCCACCATCTGGTTTATCTGTTCAAGAGGTGGCAGGGCATTGTCAATCCGTCTTTCGACCTCAGAAGTAATATCATCTAGTGAATAGAATTGACGATTACCGTTAGCAACTTGCTCACGGAGGGCATGTGCAGCATTTGCAAATCCTTCAAACTGGTTCTGCTCATTTGAATAAGGGAAAAATAGACTTGCAAGAATTTCCGGAGAAAAATCTGAAGCACGAAAGCCAATAACCGTTTGTACACTATTAGGATCACACAAGCCGTAAAATCCAACTCGTGTCACATTAGGTACTTCACGAGGGCGTAATCCATATTGCTCAAATTGTCGCCAAATTTCAGCAGGTACACCCGGATCTGTATTTGCACGATCAACAAAGCCGTAATCTGGTTTGGCATCATGTAGAAGAACACATTTTCCAAATTTAAGAGCTTGTTCTACAAGGTTTGCCGAAACATTAGGCACTGGTCTGCTAAGGAGTGATGTGTAAAATGGTTGCATCGAGTGGATGAGAGGCGATGCTCTGCCCAAAATGTGAAAGTCAGCAGGTCGTCAAAAACGGCAAGGCTACCCTGCAAGACGGTGCTGTTGTGCAGAAATATGTATGCAAAGCCTGCCGCAAGCAATTCAACGACCGCACTGGCACCCCGATGGCGCGACTGCGAACCTCCTCAACGATTGTGACATTGGCAATGAATGTCCGCACTGAAGGAATGGGGGTACGAGCAACTGGACGGTCTTTTGGCAAATCTCACTCCACCATCCTGCGATGGGAAGAGCGTTTAGCCAACCAACTCAGCGAATGGTCACCAACTGCACCAGAAACAGCAGACCTCACAGTCGAAGGAGATGAGGTCTACACTCGCGTGGGCGAGAACCTTCCCCCCCAGTGAGTGCGAAGGATGGACGATCCACTTCATCGAACGAGAGACACGCTACTGGATCGCCGCACAAGCGGGACAAAAACGGGATAAATTATTTCGCCAAGGGACAAAGGCGGCATGGACGTGGGCATCTGCGGCCCAGTTTATTCGTTGGTTTAGTGATGGAGAACGGCGCTACGGCATTATGTTATGGCAACTTGCCAGTGTGACGCTTGCTTCTGGTGAGGCACACCCCGATTATGGGCGACGCAAAGTGTGGCGTGAGGGGTTGGAGGTGGCGATGAAGATTAAGGGGTCGCAAGGTCAGAAGCGAGTTGAGTGGGTGAAAGTCGAGCATCCGTTTACCGCGATTAGCCCTGAGCATGAAGTCCACGCCAATCATAATGAGGCGCACAATAGTGCGTTGAGACGACGGGCAAGTGCCTATCGACGGCGACAGAATTTGTATGCCAAGCGAGTCGCAGCCTTACAACGAGTGTTAGACGTGCAGCGGTTGGTGCATAACTGGGTACGCCCCCATCATGGATTGAAAAAAGATACGACTCCAGCAATGGCAATGGGATACTGTGATCGCCCGATCTCAATGCTTGAATTGCTGACAACCCGAGGCTTTGCCTCCCTCATCCGTTAGAAGACCAGTGCCACAAAGCCGTAATCTGGTTTGGCATCATGTAGAAGAACACATTTTCCAAATTTAAGAGCTTGTTCTACAAGGAGTTATTGTCAAATCTGGTGTATGAAGAAGAATTAAGCAGCGTCCTGGCGAGCGGCTGAATCGTCTTTTTGATCTGCACGAATCCCATCTTTAAACTTCACTCCTTCAATCACCTCCCCTAGTCGCTTAAACCCTCGAATCTTAAGCCAGCGTTTTTGAGCACTCTGTACCAACTTGAACACCAACGACAAAATACTGTCTTGTGAAACACAACCTCGTGTTTTATCCGTTCTCAAACGCACCGTTGCAAAGGTCGATTCAATGGGATTGGTCGTGCGAATATGCACCCAATGTTCAGCCGGAAAATCATAGAATGCCAACAGCGCATCACGGTCTTTAGACAAGCACTCGACCGCTTTGGGATACTTGACATCATAGGTTTTGATAAATCGCTCAAATGCTGTCTGTGCATCGGCTTTGGTTTCTGCCATGTAGATCTCATGCAAGGCAGATTTGGCTTTCGGTTGCTGACTCTTCGGCAAGTTGTTGAGCACATTGGCAGTTTTATGCACCCAGCACCGTTGCACACGAGTGGTGGGAAAGACTTGCGCTAGCGCTTTCCAAAACCCTAATGCTCCATCGCCAATTGCCAACTCTGGAGCTTCTTTCAGCCCTTGGTCTTGCAGCCGTAACAACAACGGCTTCCAACTCAATTCAGATTCTCGAAATCCTGCTTCCAACCCCAGCAGTTCCTTGGTTCCGGTATCGGTGACACCGATGATAACCAGAATGCACTGGCGGTCATCCTCGTTGCGGATATTGAAGTAGATGCCATCTGCCCAAATGTAAACGTAGCGTTTACCGATCAGGGAGCGTTTCTGCCACTGTTGATGCTCCTCTATCCATTGCGTTTTCAGTCGGCTAATCGTACTGGACGACAAACCTTTTGCCTGGGCTCCTAGCAACGATGCCAACGCTTCTGCAAAATCCCCCGTTGAGACGCCTTTGAGATATAGCCAAGGCAGTACTTCCTCGACACTCTGGGAACGCTTGAGATACGGGGGCAACAACGATGAGTTGAACTTGATACCGCTGCCACTGCGGTCGCGCACCTTCGGCACTTGAATTTCAACTTCCCCAACCCCTGTCATAATTGTTCGCTCTGGTAAGTAGCCGTTGCGAACGATCGCCTGTCGTCCCTGGTCGTCTTTAAGGGACTGGTACTGGGCGAGAAACTCTTTCAACTCTGCTTCAACAGCTTGAGCAATGATTTGGCGAGCACCCTGGCGTACTAGTTCACTCAAGGCATCGCTGAAAAATGCGGCTGTTTCTGACGGTTGAAATGCAATAACATTATCCTTACTCATGGTGTATCCTCGTCTGGTCTTTTTCCTTATCCAGCAGGATACGCCGTTTCTTCTCCTTTAGGCATACACCACAAATAAACATAGCTCCCGTCCGTTGCAGCGAGGTGTTAGCCTTCGCGATCGCCCTTCATCTCCCAACACCAACACCTCTGGGCGATCGCCCTCATCTCTCAGCACCCGCACCTCTCGGCGATCGCCCCCCGATACCTCTCGGAACCTCAAACGGCTGACCCAAGCCTATCGCTGCTCAACGTTGGCATCTTACCCGAACGCTGTTGGGAGTGTTCGGGTTGACCGAGTTCTTGAAGAACTGCACCTTCGCAATTGGGGGCGAATCGCCCACCCACCCGTGAGCTAACTGAACCAGAACGCTGAGGGCTAACGGTGTAGCTCAACGGCGGTCGGTTGCTCTCGGTCTTGCTCAGAGTCTCTGTTCCGTCCGTTGCAGCGAGGTGTTAGCCTTCGCGATCGCCCTTCATCTCCCAACACCAACACCTCTGGGCGATCGCCCTTCATCTCCCGGAATCGATACCTTTGGGCGATCGCCCCCCGATACCTCTCGGAACCTCAAACGGCTGACCCAAGCCTATCGCTGCTCAACGTTGGCATCTTACCCGAAAGCTGTTGGGAGCGTTCGGGTTGACCGAGTTCTTGAAGAACTGCACCTTCGCAATTGGGGGCGAATCGCCTACTCACCCGTAAGCTAACTGAACCAGAACGCTGAGGGCTAACGGTGAAGCTCAACGGCGTTCAGTGGCTCTCGGTTTCAGCCAGGATCTCTGTTCCGTCCGTTGCAGCGAGGTGTTAGCCTTCGCGATCGCCCTTCATCTCCCAACACCAACACCTCTGGGCGATCGCCCTCATCTCTCAGCACCCGCACCTTTCGGCGATCGCCCCCCGGATACCTTTTGGGGCGTTGCACACTGACCGAAGTCTGTCGCTACTCAACCTCTGCGGCTAACCCGAAAGCTGTTGGGAGTGTGCGGCTTGACCCGGATCTCGAAGAACCGAGCCTCTGCAAGTGGGGGGCGAATCGCCTACCCACCGACAAGCTGACAGAACCAGAACGCTGAGGGCTAACGGTGTAGCTCAACGGCGGTCAGTGGCTCTCGGTTTCAGCCAGGATCTCTGTTCCGTCCGTTGCAGCGAGGTGTTAGCCTTCGCGATCGCCCTTCATCTCCCAACACCAACACCTCTGGGCGATCGCCCTTCATCTCTCAGCACCCACGCCTTTCGGCGATCGCCCCCCGATACCTCTCGGAACCTCAAACTGCTGACCCAAGCCTATCACCACTCAATGTTGGCATCTTACCCGAACGCTGTTGGGAGTGTTCGGGTTGACCGAGTTCTTGAAGAACTGCACCTTCGCAATTGGGGGCGAATCGCCCACCCACCCGTAAGCTAACTGAACCAGAACGCTGAGGGCTAACGGTGTAGCTCAACGGCGGTCAGTGGCTCTTGGTCTCAACCAGCATCTCTGTTCCGTCCGTTGCAGCGAGGTGTTAGCCTTCGCGATCGCCCTTCATCTCCCAACACCAACACCTCTGGGCGATCGCCCTCATCTCTCAGCACCCAAACCTTTCGGCGATCGCCCCCCGACACCTCTCGGAACCTCAAACGGCTGACCCAAACCTATCACCGCTCAACGTTGGCATCTTACCCGAAAGCTGCTGGGACTGGTTGCAATGACCGAAACCTCCAAAAAACCGAACCTTTGCAATCAGGGGGCGAATCGCCTACTCACCCGTAAGCTAACTGAACCAGAACGCTGAGGGCTAACGGGTCTGGTCAGCGGCTGCCAGCGACTTTTGCATCCCCACCAAAGTTTTTCATCAGTCCGCTGCACCAGAATTGTTATACTGCGTCACTCACTCATCCCAATTTTGGGAGTGAATTCTTCTGTAATATTCTTGATCAATTTCAATATTATCAGTAAATGCTATGTTTTCATTTTCTTGAACAACATGAACAACTAATAGATACTTGACTCCACTTGCAACCCCCGCACGCACTGCTGATACTAACTGGCTTGAGAAATCTAAATCTAATCCCTGTAAATAACGGCAGCAGAGTTGATAAGCTAAAGGCAATCCCATTGCGCTTAAGTTTTTTGCACGACTACGAAGAGCTAAAACATGAGGAGTTGGAACAACAACAGCGTTAACTTCCTGGAACAGATTTTGTGCAGAGCCAAGAGAATATCCTTGCTTTACAAGATTAGCTATGCAATCTTTAATTGGTTCTTTGTCGTACAATAAAACTCTATGGTTTGAAACCAACGAAGATTGATATTCAAGTTGTGACCATTTTAGCTTTCGATATCTTGATTTACTGTAACTACGCTTTGCTTCACTGTAACTACGCTTTGCTTCAAGGAATGCAACACCAGTTAATGTTTTTCTCTCTGGGAAAGTCAGTCTTACAAGAACAGCGATATCACCATTGTCTTCCTCAAAAGCACCTTCAGCTTTGTAAGCATCCCATGCGATAGAGAAGTGACTGGAAGTACCAGTAATCAAAACTTTTGAAAAGGTAGACGTTATATTTTGAAGCCATGTATAGCTTATATGATCTTCATTCCACGCTCTAGGGCTACAACCACTAATTGAAGAGGAAATATTATCTTGAACCTCCTTCAACCAGATGAAAAACTCCAGTCTCTTCATCTGAATCTGAACTTACACACTAAGCAATAAACGGCAGGCTAAAACTCTGAATACCCCAATGACATTTCTTGGTCTGTGCATCGTAACACATTGATTTAGATATAAGCCGGGTAGCTTTAGTCTATGCCTCCGTCAAAGTGCAAAGCAGTATAACGTTCCTGGTCAGCGGCGGCAGATCACCTTTGCATCACGACCAAGATCTCGATACCGTCCGCTGCACCAGGGTTGTTAGCCTGCGTGAATAACTATTACAAAACTTCTCATCACTTAGGCTTCATCGAATTAAGCAAAGATACAAGTAAAGAAACTCCTACCCCAACAGTAGTAACCTGCCACATAAAAATATTTAATCCATAGGGAGCATTTAAGTTCAGTTGTACTTGCAACCAATTCCAATACCATTGGGCTGTCAAACCCATTATGATTAGCCCAATCGGAATAACTAAAAGTATTCTAGTGACAAGATTAGAAAGCCTACTTCGTGCGAATTCTTGGAATGAGGTAATCAGAAATATAACTCTTCCTGTAAGAAGATCAGATAGAGTTGGCTTTCTTGCCTCTTGAACTGAGTCCTCGAAAACCTTTTTTAGAGAAAGATTATTATTGTCAGATAAATATGATAGAAGACTATTAGCAAAATAATCTCCATAAATTTCACCATATTGTCTTGCGACAGATATAGGATTACCGGAAGGAGCATTGAATGTTGGAGTATTCACTCGATGAAATATCAAGGTAACGAATCTAGACTCCACATCCAACTCTACTGGCTTTTCACTAATATTATGGATCAGGAACGTCATTTGTCCGCCCCAATTTGGATCGACAGTTGTGGAATTAATATAAAGTCCTCTAGCGGCAAGTGAACCTCTAGCGTGTAGCGTTCCAGCAATTCTTCTTGACAAATAAACGTGCTCTTTTGTAATGATAAAAACCGATGTTTTTGCAGGAATTGAAATTTTTCCACCATCAGGATCTATAGTGCTTTTATGTTCAGTAAGACTTATTGCATAACCAATTCTTAAATCATAACCCAAGGGAGAAATGCAATCTTCTCCATACGGATATATGACAATTTCTTTGTTTAAGAGATACTTTATATCTTGATCACTTAAAATACTCATAGGCTTAGGTTGCTTGCCAGAGAATAAATCAGTTGAGATGTTTCATATAACCTACCGGGTGCGTTTATGACTGCAATTAGCGAAGCATCTTCTTGTCTTTGATTGTGGTATTTAGCATAATTTTCCTTGTAATCCTGCAAGATGAATTGCAATCTCTCAGCTCGATCAGATCTCTTTACTTGGTTTACTAACTGATCTTCATCTTGAGGTAAAACTACGAAACCTACATACTTATAAGCACTTAGTAAATCGATTTTTAAAATAGGAAAATCCAACACCCAATAGGATTCTTTATCGTGGATAGCGATTTCAATCTCCTTACGAGGAGTGCCGTATTTGTTGCCAAAGATTTGATTTACACAAACAAAACGGTTTTCATTTTCCATTTTAGCGAAGTCTGCTTCACTAACTGATATTTTTTCGGTTTCCCCTGGCCTTAAGGAACGTGTCATATATGTAGGTATAGATGACCAGCCAAACTCGTTTCTTAAATTCTGTATTAACGATGATTTGCCAACACCTGAAACTCCGAAAATAATAGCAAGCATAATTCTCTAAGGCAATATCTGATCATTCTAATGGCTCAAAATTATGTACTTACAAATCTATGAGATGACCTCTCATGATCTTATCCTTGTAAGTTTTTTCTAATTCTTCATTATTGCTTGCATCAATTGCTATACGTTTACTGCCAGCAACATTAATACCACTATTCCTTAAGCTATCAATTTTTTGAGGACTATTGGTGAGTAGAGTGACTGAAGCAACTTTCAAGTCTTGCAGTATCTCTACTGCACATCTATAGTCTCTTGCATCTTCTTTAAATCCAAGACTAAGGTATGCTTCAGTAGATGACATTCCGTTCGCACGCAATTTTGAAGTACTAAGAAGTGCTAGATGACCATTATTTCTTCCCTCTTGTTCCAACCAAATAATGATTCCTCTGCCTTCTTGCTCAATAAGAAATTGAGCCATTTCCATCTGCTCTCTACAGTCGCACTCTATACTATTGAAGACATGAGCAGATAAGCATGACGAATGGATACGGCATAAAACGTTTTCCGAATTGCTTATGTCACCCATTACTAAGGCAACCGATTCCTTTTGCCCATCGTAGTAGAGAACTTCTAAGAAAGTGCCAAACTTGGTTTTGAGATAACCTTCTTGCAGACGCACTAGCATGATTCTTGACCTTACTTAACTGGAATTATAATCCGCATATCTTATAGGCTGCCCAGAATGAGCCTTTTTCGCACATACAACCTTATGGCTACATTTCTTCAAGGTGTAGCAGGCTAACTAGTAATTAGACTGATCCCGTCTGCCTATCTACCCCGCAGAGGGCAATTAGGCTGAAATCTGTCTGTCTAAGATCCCAAATTGGGGAGTTAGGCTGATTCAGATCTGTCTAAGATCCCAAATTGGGTAGATAGGCAGACGATAATCTGTATAATACCCCTGATTCTGGGAATTAGGCAGACAGCTTCAGTAAAGCTTCATATAAAAAGAACAAATGTATCGTGGTAGCTTTCTATACAGACGTTCTACTGAAGAAGATTGGGTTTTGTGGAAGCACGTCCTAAAAAGCTACTGGATCAGGTGCGGGATACGCTGCGATTCAAACACTACTCCTACCGCACGGTGCAGGAGCTATTGGGGCATAAGGATGTGAAGACGACGATGATTTATACCCATGTGCTAAATCGGGGCGGGCGAGGGGTGCGGAGTCCGCTGGATGGATGAACTGGATGGATGAGCTAGAAAAAGATTTTGGGCTGTAGATTTTGGATTTTGGATTTCAGCGATTTCTCACCAAAGTCCAAAACCCAAAATCGGCTAGCTTATCTTACCTGTTGCGCTGCAAATAGCGCAGCACGTCGCCTGCGTCGGGCTGGATGAGGATGCCATTTTCTGCAATGGGGACGGATCGGCTCCACTCAAAGCGTTCGGCATAGCGGAGCAGGTGCAGGCGATCGACCTCCTGCTGCGTGTCGGCGGGGGAGCCGACGAGATAGAGGCGCAGGCGGCGGCGACGCGGCAACTCACAGGTGAGCGGGGGCAGCGAGAACTGGGTCGCCTCCGAAGCTGGGGACGACCAGGTGTATTGGATTGTGAGCATTTGGGGTTTCCTCCAGGAAACGAGTGGGGTAGGAAACCCCGAAATGTTGGCCGCCCAAGGACGTGAAGCGCTGATGACAGGGCGGCCTACAATGGACGCAGCCCTGAGACAGCCGGTACTGTCGAGGGGTCAGGCGTTGGTGGGTGCGGGAACACCTGCCAGCGCCGTAAGTGACTAAACGACCAAAATTTCGGGGGAGTGAAGTTAAGCTGCGAAAGTTGGAAAATCACAGCTTGATGGACGATTGTAGTAGAGATGATTGGGCGGCGCAAGCAAAGTTTTGCTACGGAGTATGAAGGACTTGGCGGCGGCCGTGCAGCGCCAAATCGCCTTGGATAGGCTAGAAGTTATACGCTAAAAGCCCGATACGTGATTTTGTGGAGTGGGCGCTAGCGGATAGAGGCGCGGCGTTCGGCAGTTTTGCGATCGCGCTCAATCCACATCTGGGGCGATCGACAGTCCACTGCTTCGAGGCGGCGAATGGCCCACTGGTTATACTCTGCATTCAGGTCGCAGCCGAGCCAGCGGCGGTTGAGTTGCTCCGCTGCCACCAGCGTTGTGCCGGAGCCTGAGAACGGGTCGAGGACGACATCGCCCGCATTCGATGCTGCCAGCACCAGCTTCCGCAACAGCTCCTCGGGTTTTTGGGTCGGGTGAGGCGTGGTTTCGCCCATGCCGTTGCAGGTGGTGGGCAGTTCGATTACGTCTTTGGGCTTTGCGCCGCTGGGGTGGGGCAACCAGGCGCGGGACTTGCCTGCCTTATCCACCTTGCGGCCATAGGCGCTGCTGTCGGCTTGGGGATGGGCGGGATATTTGAGCGTGTGTGCGCCGTAGGGAATGCGAACGTCGTCCAGGTTGAGCCGAAAGCGGTTGCTCTTGCGAAAGTGGATAATGCTTTCGTGCGATCGCCCCCAGTCTTGCCCCAGGTTTGCCTTGTTTTTGTAGTGCCACACCAGCCAGCGACAGCCCGCAAAATAGCGCGAGGCTGGGTGTTTCAAATCTGCCAAAATTTCCGAAAAGCCGCAGATATAGAGCGAGCCAGTGGGCTTTAGCACTCGCGCCGCCTGCGAGATCCATCCCAGCGACCAGGCGATATAGGCTTCCTGGCTGGCAAAGTTATCCCACGCTGCTTTTTTCAAGTTATAGGGCGGATCGGCAAACACCAGATCTACACTTTCTGCGGCCAGCGATGCTAGCCAGGCTGCTGAGTCACCCTGATACAGCCGCCCGTGGGCGTGGGTATATTGCAAATTAAATGCCTGGAGCGGGGATGAAATGGCGGCTGGCGCAGGGGGATGGCGATGTGGCATTGCGAACCGGGTTCTGTTTAATCCATACTGAGATTAATCTCTGAGAGTCGTCCCTGAGATAGCTTGAGGTCGATCCGTCAACTCCATCTGGCGATCGCCTGCTGTCAGGTTCTCGCCCAAAGCTGGGCACTCTAAGCTCGTAGACGCTTTCAATATATCTAAAGCGGGAATTTCTTAAGCTGGAATATCCAAAGTGGGAATATCCAAAGTGGGAATATCTAAAGCTGGAAGATGTAGAAGCTTAAAGAGAGATGCTTGATAGCGCGATTGCCACAGCCGGGGGGCATTCTAACCAATAGGACACGATGCATATCCCTTACGCCCTGTATTTAGCCCTGCCATGTCAGCCCACGTTTCATCCCAGTCTATCGTCATTCAGCCGACGCTTGCCCAAGCTAACGCGCAGCCGTCTCAGCCCGGACAGTTTTGGATGTACACGTCCGGCGGTCTGCTGCTACTGCTAGTGGGGCTGGGAGCCTACAGCAAGTTCGCTTACGATAAAATCACCAAAGAAAAGCGCTTTGAGGAATACAAGAATCGGGAACTTCAGAAAAAGCTGAAGCTGGCGCTCAACACTATCAGCAAGATGGAGAAAAATCCCGATCTGGTGCATTCCCGCGAGTTCAACCTCGACTATCTGCGGCTGCGAATGGAAGAGGAACAATTCCATTTCGCCATCGTCAACCAGATCAAGATCAAGATCAAGGAAAAAATTACCGTTGCCCTGCGCCCGCCTCAAGCAGAGCAAGGAACGTTGGGCATTGCCAGCACCCCCCGCCAGGTTGATGAAATCTTCGATGTCCAGTACGACCTGACGGACATTCCCGGTGGCAAGAAAGGCGTGCTGTTTCGCATCCAGATCAAGCTGGCGAAGCTGCCCACCCAGCCCACCTCCGTCACGATTAACCAGATTATCGACTGCCTGCAAACCTACATGAGCCAGCACGCTGATGACAACTGGCAGCCGACGATTCAAGGGCGCATTGCCTCGATTCACTGGGATCAAAAAGCAAAACCCACGCCGCTGCTGGTGCTGGAGCAATCCAATGAAGGCGTGAATGTCACCTTCCGCACCACGCGCATGACCGAGCGAGCGTAGGTCACGCTAACTCCATCTAATTCACATCTAATTCACATCTAATTCATCTTCTGGTGTCGGGTTTGCGCCAGGGGGAATGGCCAGCGGCAGCGTCAGCCAGAAGGTTGCACCATTGCCGGGGGTGCTGGTCACGCCAATCTGTCCGCCGTGGGCGGTGATGATTTGCCGCGCCAGGTATAGCCCTAGCCCGACACCCGTGGAATGACGCGAGTTTGGCCCCCGGCTATAGCGAGTAAAGAGGCGATCGCACGTTTCGGGAGCCATGCCCACGCCGTCGTCTTGAATCGTAAAGCGGATCAGATCGCCCTCGACCGCAGCGTTGATCGTAATGCAAATGCCAGGGGGATTGTGGTTCAGCGCGTTGGTGATCAGGTTTTCAAACACGCGCCGAATCTGCATCGAGTCGGCATTCACCAGCGGCAAATCGGGCGGCACCTCGTTTCGCAGCGTGGCGTGGTTTTTGGCGACCAGCGGCTCCAGGTCTTCGGCAATCACCTGAACCAGCAGGCTCAACTGCACCAGCTCGTAGTTCAGCGTCACGCCCCGCGTTTCGGCCGAGTGCGCCTCCAGCAGCGACTTAATCAACTGAAGCTGGTAATCATTGCTTTGCAGCATTCGCTCCAGCATGGCGCGGCTAAGGGGAATCGTATCTCCTGGCTGGTTCAGCAGGTTGTTGATCACCAGCGAGATGCCCATCACGGGCGTTCGCAGGTCGTGAGAAAAGGCGTTCAAAAACTCGTCCTTAAGCGCGTTCAGCTCCAGCAGTTCCTCGTTCTTCTGTTGTAACTCTAGCGTTCGTTCGCGCACCTTTTGCTCTAACCCGGTGTTGAGTTCGCGCACCTGCTCATAGAGCTTGGACTGCTGAATGGCGATGCTGACCTGGGTGCCCAGTTGCGCCAAAAACTCGATTTCTTCAGATTGCCACTGGCGGGGGCCGTCGCATTGATCGACCACCAGCAGCCCAAAAAAGTCGTTGTCGAGCATGATGGGAACCGCCAGCCACGCCTGCACCTGAAACTCCGTCAGCGCTCTGGTGGCGCGGGGATGGTTGCTAGTGGCTACCTCGTTCACCACTGCGACCTCGTGCTGGGTAAAACCCCGCCGCGTTTCTTCGAGATACGCTGTATCTTCGATGATTAACCCTTTCATCGAGCGCCAGCGCGAATCAACCGATTCTGCTACAATCTGTCCGCGCCGATCTTCCAGATCTAGACCAATGGTGACGCGATCGGCCTTGAGGACTCGCCGTACTTCTTCCACTGTGGTATTCAGGATTTGCTCCAGATCAAGCGACTGGCGGATGCGGAGGGCGATTTCTCCCAGCAGGCGATCGCGCTCGGTGGCGGCCAGCAGTTGCGCCTGGGCCAGCTTTAGCTCGGTAATGTCTACGATGGTGTCGATCAGGCATTGTTCGCCGTTGATCTCAATAATCTCAGCAGAAAATAGCCCCTCGCGGACTTCGCCGCTGCGGGTGCAGAAGTAGTGTTCGAGGTTATGTACCGAGCCATCGCGCTGGAGCATGGCGACCATTTTGTCGCGATCGCCCGGTCGGGCCCACAGCTTCAGGTCATGCACCTGCCGCCCGATCACCTCATCGCGACGATAGCCCATCACCTCCAAAAAGCCGTCGTTGCAGTCGATCATCTGTCCACCCAGTAGTGTGGCGATGCTCATGGGGTTGGGGCTAGAGCGCCAGGCTTTGGAGAATTTTTCTTCGGACTGGCGCAGCGCTGCTTCGGATTTTTTGCGATCGCTGATGTCGCGCACGATGACCAGCGCTTCATCTTCGCCGCTGACCACGACCCGCGCTTCATAGTCTCGTAGATAGGGGTCGCAATCCTTTTGGGCATCCGCATATTTCGACGGATGCTTGAGCCGCAGTTGATATTCAAAGACCTGGATTGCGCCCGTGGCGATCGCCCGCCGCACAAACTCCATCCGCTGCTCTGCCACGTCGTGGGGCAGCACGTCATAGATGGATTTGCCCACCATGCTGCTGGCGGGAATCAGCAGGTCGCTGTCATGCTCGGCTTTGCAGTCGAGATAAATCCCGTCCAGGTTAATCCGAAACATCAGGTCGGGAATCGCGTTGAGCATCGCCTGATAGCGCAGCTCGGCTTGCTTGCGGGCGGTGATGTTGCGAATGCTGGCGACCCGCGCCTGCTGACCGCGATATTCAATCCCTTTGGCAAACACCACACCAAAGAAGCGGCTGCCGTCTTTGCGGATGCCCGTCGCCTCGTAGCTGTAAGAATCGTCGGGATGGGTGAGCGATCGCCACTTTTCGCGCACCATCTCCCGCGACTCTGGCGCGATCAGATCAATCACGGGCATCCCAATCAGCTCGTCTGCCGAGTATCCCAGCAGTTCCACCGCTGCCGGGTTCACGTCCAAAATCTGCTGAAAGTTGTGAATGATCACCGCCTCAAAGGTCGCTTCAAAAAAGCAGCGGAGCCGATCTTCACTCGTCTGCAAATCTGTCTCTACGCGCTGGCGCTCGGTCACATCCCGCACCACCGACAGCACCTCGTCTTTTCCACTTACCACTAGCCGCGCCTCATAGTCTCGTAATGCTCCATCCACCCAAAGCTGGTAAGCGCAGGTCTGTAGCTGCCCTGTTTCCAGCGTCCGCCGGATCGCCGCCAAACAGACCTCCGCCACATCCGGCGGTAGAATCTCAGTGACGTGCTTGCCAATAATTGCCTCGCGGGGCAGCGTCAGCACCTGCTTGCCCTCAAAATCTAGATAATAACCCTGACGATCGAGCCGAAACATCAGATCGGGAATGGCATCCAGCATGGCGCGATAGCGCTGTTCCGCAGAATGAGCGTCTAGAGGTAACTGTGCAGAGCCATCTGCCAGGTTGAGCAGCACCTTTAACCGCTCAAAGGCGGCTTCGTCTTGGCAGCAGTCTCGCAGTGCCCGAAGATAGTCAAGCCCAGAAACCATAGCGCAGAGAGGGGTTTGTTTGCCAAACCTCCGGCAATTATTCGACCACGTTTCGATAATTCCGAATAGCCTTTTAATCTACAAGCTCTGGCTGCGTCACTCCAGAATTCAAAGCGAAGACTTCAGATTTTACAGCGTTTTGCGAGGTTCTGAAGCTTTGCGCTGCGCTTGCAGTTCTAAAGAATCGCGAGCCGTTCTTGCTGTTCTGGGGCGATCGCCCGGTGACCAACAGCCCTCAGCCAGCCCAAATCGCCCGCTTCCGCAGCATTCGCACACAGCACCTTGATTGATCCTTAATGTCGATCCTTAAATCAAAATTGACCTCGACTTAACACCCACATAGCTTAAAATCAACGAATTTCTCCTACTTTGCCATGAGTTTTGGCTCAACACAGTTTGCCTGACTACGCAATGCCCAATTTCATCTGCGATAGACTGACGCTTGAGTTTGCATCCGGTCGCTTTCGGCGTAGCGTTCTGGTTTCGTGACAAACCCAGCATATTGCGACTGTCCGCAAGCCCAGGCTGCTTCAACCCGTCATCTCTCTGGTAAGCCCTATGTCTATTCCTGTGCTAGCCGATGCCATGCCGACGCTGTTGGCGCTCGACTTTGACGGGGTGCTGTGTGATGGCATAATCGAGTATTTTCAAACGGCGTGGCGGGGCTATTGCCGCATCTGGTCGCCAGAGGAGAAAACGCCGCCTGCGGGACTGGCGGAATCGTTCTATCGTACGCGGCCCGTGGTGGAAACGGGCTGGGAAATGCCGCTGATCGTGCGATCGCTCTTGCAGGGCATCTCCGAGGACGAGATCCTGGCAACCTGGGGCACGCTGGCTAAGCAACAGATCGAGCGGGAAGGGCTGAACCCGGCCGACCTCAGCGCCGCCCTAGATGGCAGCCGCGACGAGTGGATCGCCGCCGATCTGGACACCTGGCTAGCCCAGCATCGGTTTTATCCGGGCGTGGTGGAACGGGTGGCGCAGGTGCTTCGCAGTGACGTGGATGTATATATCATCAGCACCAAGGAATCGCGCTTTATTCGGCAGCTTTTGGCGCAGCAGGGGGTGGACTTTCCGGGCGATCGCCTGATTGGTAAAGAAATTCGCCAGCCCAAGGCGCAAACCCTGCGTGACCTGCTCCAACAGCACACACAAGACGGCACATCGCCCACCATCTGGTTTGTAGAAGATCGCCTGAAGACGCTGCAAGCGATTCAGCTCCAGCCCGATTTGGCAGCCGTCCAGCTATTTCTGGCAGATTGGGGCTACAACACCGCCGCTGAGCGCGACACCGCCCAGCAAGACCCGCAAATTCACCTGATCTCTCTGGCGCAATTTGCCGGAGCGTTTCCCGGCTGGGTCGGTTCATCGCTCAGCAACTAAGGCATTTTCCCAACCTACAAGCCGGGAGGCTGGGTGCGGAGGGCATTGAGGTCGAGGGCGGCGAGCCTTTCGTAGGCGGGGGTGATGGTGGGCTGGCCGCGCAGGAAGCCGAGGTTTGCGCCCGGACAGAGATGCTGGAGCGTGTCGGATGAAAAGCGATCGCGCAATTTTTCGACACTGCGGAGCTGGCGCGGCCAGTGAAAGGTCTTGGACAGGCGCAGTGGCACGGGATTGCCCTGGCGATTGGGCAGCAGATGCCGACCGGAAAACAGCACACCGCCCTGCATCGGGGTGTACACACAGGCGGAACCAGGGGAATGACCGGGTGTCCAGAGGATTTGAACGGCAGGGCTGATCTCATGCTCCTGCTGAAACGGCGTGACAGGCAGCCCCGGCAGCAGGTAGGCTTCCTGTTCCTGGATCAGGATTTCGCAGCCGTAGCTTTTGTGGAAGTCAGAGACATGGGCGATCGCCCCCCGATGGGTCAGCACCAGCCAGCGCACACCGCCCAATTCTCCCAAGGCTTGGCGGGTGGTGTCGTCCCAGGTAGGGCAATCGATCAGCAGGTTGCCGTCGGGAGTTTGCAGCAGATAGGCCGTGCCGCCGAGGGCATCCCGATTGGGTGCAAACGCCCAGATCTCCGGCAGCACGAGGCGCGGCGGCTTGGTGGCAGCAGGACGAGCAGCCATAGACGTAATAGACATAGGGTAAAAATTAGGATAGTAGCAATGGAATTTTAAGGACTAAGCTGCGAGCGAAGCGGCGAGGGATGCACGCCCAGGCGATTTTTTGCAGCCTTTCAAAGGTTTTCGCAATTTTTTGCAGTCTTTTTACAATCTTTTGTAGTTTCCAGCAATCCTTGGGGGGCTTAGGCGCAGCGCGTGGAATCTGGGCAGCCAAAGCAGTGGGTTGGCGAGACCCTTCTTCTGGGAAGCCTAAAGACGGAACGCGCATCGCGCTCGGAATCCTTAAAATTAGCTCAAACGATTTGTTTTTCTACCCTGGCGTGACTCGAATCGTGTTTCACGAGACCGAGGAATCCAGAGTATCCTGGAGATCTACCCGTGAAAACCGCAAGTTAAACCATTGAGTCTACCAGAGCTTTGAAAGCTCACAAGCGTTTTTTTACTGCTTCTGAGAAGCCCATTATGATTTTCTGGCTGCTGCTGCTCAGCATCACTGGGCTATTTACCTACTACATCGTGCAGAGAAGCGTGTCCAGTATCACGCGCATCCCCATCTGGCTGCTATGGCTGGTGATGATGCTGCCTGCGCTAGTCTGGACGGGATGGATTTTGCTGAATGGGCCAGATGCTCGAATTCCCGCAGCGCTACTGTTTGGGCCATTTTTGATTAGCCCGGTGCTGTATTGGCTACTGGTGCAGTGGGGCCGCCCGCCTCGACCCGCCACAGCCGAGGCCGCTGCCGAGCCATCTCCGCAACAGCCAGAGCCAGACCCCAAAGCGCCACTGCGCCCGATTGATCGACAGGAAGAAGCCACGTTGCAAAATTGCTTTCCCTGGTCAGTCTATTACTTACAGAATTTGGAGTATCGGCCGCAGGCGCTGATCTGTCGCGGACAGTTGCGGAGTTCGCCGGAGGTGGCGTATCGCACGATTCGCGAGAATATTGAAGCTCAGTTTGGCGATCGCTTCCTGGTGTTGTTTCAAGAAGGGCTGAACGGCAAACCCTTCTTTGCCCTCGTGCCCAATGCCCAGGCCCAGCGCGACCCAGCAGACCAAGCGGACGGAAAACCCGAACGACGACTGGGGCGATCGCTCGGATTGTTTGCGGCCACGCTGCTGACCACTTGCCTGGGCGGGGCAATCCTGATGGAGCGCTTTACCACAGGTGCAGCCGCAGATGAGCCGCTGGCCAGCAATCTCAGCTTCGACCTGCCGACACTGTTGACGGGGCTGCCCTATGCGATCGCCATTCTGCTGATTTTGGGCGGGCGGGAACTGGCAAATTTCTGGGTAGCGCGTCGCTATGGGCTGCGGGTGTCCTATCCCTACTTCATCCCTGTGCCGCCGATGGCGGTGTTTCCCTTCGGTACGTTTGGGGCGCTGCTCCAGCGGCGATCGCCCGTTCCCCATCGTCGTGCCCTGTTCGACATCGGGCTAACGGGTTCAATGGTCAGTTTTTTGATCAGCCTGCCGATCTTGCTGTGGGGGCTGGCGCAGTCGCAGCCGATTCAACGCACCGCCGAGTCGGGTATTTTCCGGTTCGAGTCGTTTAATCCCCACGGTTCGCTGCTGCTGGCGGTGCTGAGCAAGCTGGCGCTGGGTAGCGCGTTTACCGCAGATACGGCACTGCGGCTGCATCCGGTGGCCGTAGCGGGGTGCATTGGGATCGTGATCACAGCGCTCAACCTGATGCCTGTGGGACAACTGGATGGCGGGCAGATTGTTCATGCCATGTTTGGTCAGCGGATGGGCGCTTTGATCGGGCAGGTAGCGCGACTGCTGGTGTTGCTGCTGTCGCTGGTGCAGCAAGAACTCCTGCTGTGGGCGGTGCTGTTATTTTTACTACCTGCGGTGGATGCGCCAACGCTCAATGATGTGAGCGAATTGGACAACCTGCGCGACTTTTTGGGGCTGGCTGCACTGACGCTGCTGATCGTCATCTTGCTGCCGCCGCCGCCCAGTTTGGCACAGCTCTTGGGTATCGCTGGATAGAAAATTGGTGTACCCTAGTTGGTTTTAGTTCTTTGCGGTTTTGATGCTGCACTGCCCGTTGATTAAACAAGGCGATGTCCGTCTTCTTTTTGTTCACTCATTTACTACTCAGGTTGGAGGAGCCGTTGAGTCATGAGTCAGGATGTCCGGCAGTGGTTAGCTGAAATTAAGCATTTGCAGCACAAGCTGGAGAGCGCCTATAAAGAGCGAGACGAGGCGCTGAGCAGTGCGGCCAACTGGCGGCGGCTATACGAAACCGAGGCTCAGCAGCGGCGCACCGAAACCAAGCTGTCACAGCAGGCGATCGCCGATCTGAAAGAGCGCCTGCAAATGACCCAGAGCAACCCTCTACCCCAACTCAATGGCGACGTGCCCCCGGCGATCGCCCAAAAAATCGCCAGTCTGAATACGCTGGAATCGTTGCAGCAAGCCCTGGCGCAAGCTCTAGTAGAGTGCGATCGCCTGGCCCAAGCGCTCCGGGCCGAGCAGACCGACCACGACCAAACCCGCAAGAGCCTGACGGCCGCCCTAGGCGAAACGGTGGATCGGCTGGCCAAAGAGCGGGCCGCCGCCCACAAGGGGCAACATCCCCACTGAGGCAATACCCAGTCTGCGAGGCTGGATTTTGGAGTTTGAATTTTGGGGTTTAAATTTTGGGGTTTTGCCTGAGCGGGTGTCTTACCCAAACCCAAAACCTCTACGTTAGTGCTTGTTCACTTTAGCTCGCACCTCTCGCCGCAAACAGCGCAGCACTTCACCAATAGGCAAAGCCCCGACACAGCTTAGCCTGTCTACGGGTCAGGCGTTGGTGAGTGCTGCGACCATCGGCCAATGCCATAAACGACGAAACGGCCAGATTTTCGGGAAGAAAACAAGCTGCGATCAGTGGAAATTTCACTGCTTGACAGCTTGAGGAACGCTCGTACAGGATACGTTTGCTCGGCGCAAGCCAAATTTTGCTACGGAGCGTAAAGTACGTTGGCGCTGCCTGTGTGCAGGACGAATCGCGCAGAGGTTTATCCAAGAGGTTCATCGGCTCACTTAGATAAGAAATATGCAGTAAGGAATATGCTGGTGATATGCCCTCAGTGGCTGCGAATGCGCGGCTGAAAGATTTGGAAATCATCTGACTCAGGCTGAATCTGAGCTGCGCCAGGCGATTTCCGCCGCCTTGCCCTTCAGCATCACTCAGGCTGTGCCTGTCCAGTGTGCCTGCAAAAGACCGCCGGGCTGCAAGTGTGACTAAAAGCATGACTGGTCTGGTCATGCAGCACCGCCCTGCCACCATGCACGCAAGCAGCCTAGAGCAGCGCAAAAAAATCGTCCTCTAGCTCATAGCCCAGCAGTTGGGTCATAAACTTGAGTCGGGTGGGGCTGATGCCGCCGTGCTGCTGCATCCAGTCCGCCACAGCAAAGATCTTGCTCATTACAAACAGCTCCAGCGCCTCCGGGTTGAACCGAATGCCCTCGGTGCGGCTAAACTCGTGCGGCACCAGCATCGCCGCATAGCGCCCCAATTCGCCCGCTTCCCAGTCCAGCACCAGCGGCAGCCAGGGATAGCTCGCATCCAGCCGCACAAACCACAGGCGCACCTCCGGGATTTCCGACAGCTCTCGCGGGTCGTCGGGATCGCGGGGAATGTCGATCTTGAACTGGAGTTGGAGGCTGGGCTGGGCCGCGGCGCTGGGCTGCTGAGCCAGCCAAGGGGCGATCGCCGCCGTCGCAGGAGAAAGGTCTAGGCGATTGATCTGGTCGGCCGTGATCGTGAGAACGGAGGACATAGTGGGACAGGGCGAGGGGACTGGCAGAATGTTTATTGCTTTTACGTTTGCAGTCAACGCGGGTAATCGGGCAAGCCTAAAGAACTGCCATCCCAGCGTTTCTGATTCTGGTCTTATTCTTGCAGGGAGCGGGATTCCACCGGGGGAAATAGCAGCGGCACGTTGGCCAGGTCGTCTAGCCTGATAGAGGTCAGCAGGCTGGCCCAGTCGGCAAGCAGGGCTGCATCACCAGGCGTGGCGGCTCGCAGGGTTCCCAGGCTGGTTATCGTGTCTTGCCACAGTCCCGACCGGGCGTAGAGGGCGGGCAGTTCTTGCGGTGTGGCGCGGTTGAGCCGCAGTGAGAGACTGCTGTTGGGGGCGACTCGCTGGAGCCAGCCGTCTGTCAGCGCATCTCCAGAGCGATCGCCCGTCGGGTCGCACTGGAGTTGAAACACCCAGCGATAGAGCCGTCCTTCGTCCAGCGGCCGCAGCGGAATGCCAATAACACTGGGCTGTTGGGGTAGTGGCAGGCGGTATTCATAGAGCGTTTCTTCTACCGTGCGCCCAGAAGGGGTATCCGTGGCGATCGCCACCGAAAATTGCGCCTGCCGAGCCACCGTTTGCGGCACATACACAAACACCATCGGCTGCTCGGAAACTGTTGGCTCAATGTTGATCTTGCCCTGCTCGACAGCAGTCGGGTCGGTGGGCGGCACCAGGGGCAGCAGCCGCACCACTGTTGCTCCATCGGGACTGCACGCCTGGCCGCCCCGCGTGATGCCGCCAATGCGATTGCGGACGGGGCGAGACTGCCGCACGCTAAACCCTAGCTGCGCGATCTGAACGGGCGGGTCGAAGGCCGGACGGGATAGCGCAGACGAGTCCAAGACGGAACGTGGCGCAGCATTTTGGAAAACCCGCGCCTCAGCAGTGCTGCTTTCGGAGACAATTCCCGCGCCCAACAGCGCCACGAGCAGCGTAGAGGGTGATAAAAAAATCCGCATTTGATTCATCGGTTCAAGGGGCTAGTGCAGCGTCATGGTTTAGTTTTAGGGTGATACCTTGGCTCGTAGTAAGTGCTTCAGCGCTAAAGCGCTTACTACCAACCTAATTTCTAGCTCTGACATAGCACTAGTGCGTTTCAGGGTGCAAGCGTTGCAAGTGCTTTTTGGAACTATTCTGCTACTCGGACAACTAAGAGTGATCGGGCGACTAAGAATGAGGCGGGCGAATAGTGAAATCGAGTGAGGGGGCGATCGCCAGCTTCCAGAATAAATTCGCATTGGGAATAATCCCCGCCAGCCCTATTCTGCCAAAAGTTCTGCCAAAAGTTCTGCTAAGAGTTGGTGAGGTCAGTCCGCTATTCTGCCACAAACATCCGTTAAGCCCTGGATAAATGCTGGGATCTTAGAGAAAACCTTGAAGAGAGCCACAGTATCCTATGCAACGAATTCTCCTTGCGGTTAATGGAACGCTGATGCGGGGGCTGGCGCTCAATGGCAATCTGCTTGCGGTGGGAGCTATCTTCGTCCGCGAAGCCAAAACGGAGCCTGCCTATCGCCTGTGGAGCATTGGCGATCGCCATCCAGCGATGCTGCGGGTGCGCGAGGGCGGCCGGGCGATCGCCGTCGAAGTCTGGGAGGTTCCCCTAGACGGTCTGGGTCTACTCCTGCTGCAAGAACCCCCCGGCCTCTGCATCGGCCGCCTTAGGCTAGACGACGGCGAAGACGTGCTGGGTGTGCTAGGAGAGCCGTACCTGTGCGAAGGGCAACGGGAAATTACGGAGTATGGCGGGTGGCGAGCATATATGGAACGGACAGATTGATGAAGTGAGGGATTTTAGATTTTGGGTTTTGGATTTTGGGTTGAAGACTTGGAGAGGTAATAGGATGAGGAGAGCGCCGACCTTGCGCCTCATACCAGTCCTTCCAAATGCTGCTGTAAATAAATTGCTGAAAGCCGAGTCGCTGAAAGCCCTGTAGACACTCGGACTGGCCATCCAAAATCGCCAATCCAAAATCGCCAATCCAAAATCGCCAATCCAAAATCCAAAATCAACACCACACCCCATCTTGGTCTTATCTCTCATCCTTGTATGTCCCTCCCCCTCCTCATCCTGCTTGCAGGTATTGGCACATTTCTCATGCGAACAGCGGGCGTATGGCTGCCCGAACAGTGGGTTCCCACCCGGTGGCTGACCTATCTGCCGCTGGCGGTGATTTTGGCGATGGCAGCAGCGAGCGTAATGGGTCTGGGGAGCCAGCCCTTAGAAACGGTGGCGACGATTCTGGCGACGCTGGCGGTGGTGAGTGGGGCGCTGTGCAAGTGGCCGCTGGCGGTGTGCATTTTGCTGGGATGTGTGGTGTTTGGGGCGGTTTCGTCCTTTGCTTAGCGGCTTGCAGCGCGATTGATGAACCAGGGTTGGGTCTATCGGGAGCAGGTGACGCAGCGCGACGTGGGGCGATCGCTCTTGGATTATTACAGCCAGCGCTATCCACACTCCAGCCGCGACGAGTGGCAAAGCCGCATTGCCCAAGGACAGATTTTGGTAAATGGACAGTGTGCCCTAGCGGAGGATTTGCTGTGTTTGGGGCAGCAGCTTGCCTATCACCGCCCCCCGTGGCAGGAACCCGACGTACCGCTAGAGTTCGACATTTTGCATGAAGATACGGACGTGCTGGTGGTGGCCAAGCCGTCGGGCTTGCCTGTGCTGCCGGGGGGCGGCTTTTTGCAGCATACGCTGCTGGGTCAGTTGCAGCAGCGCTATCCACAGAACCCGCCAACACCCGTGCATCGCTTGGGGCGGGGCACGTCTGGCCTGTTGCTGCTGGCGCGATCGCCCGCTGCCAGGTCTAGCCTCAGCCAGCAGATGCGCGACCAGACGCAGCAGGCGGAGATCTTGTTGAAATCGCTTGCAGAGTCGCATTCGCACTTACGCTCTCCAATACATTCACACTTATATTCGGGCTGGCATACGGATGATGTGCGTCGGACTGGAGATTTGGGCGATCGCCCCTTGCAAAAAACCTATCTTGCGCTAATTGGCGCTACTGATCTGCCCAATCGCTTTACAATCACTCAGCCCATCGGAAAATTGCGCCATCCGGTTCTCGGATACGTGTATGGCGCTATGTCCGATGGTTTACCGGCCTACAGTGAAGGGCAGGTGTTGCAGCGGTGGGGCGATCGCACCCTCGTCGAGATGACCATCCTCACTGGCCGCCCCCACCAGATTCGCATTCACCTGGCGACGGTGGGCTATCCCCTGCTGGGCGACCCGCTCTACCTTCCCGATGGCACGCCCCGTCTGCCTAACTCCCAAACCGAACCTGCCGAAAAACTGCCTGCGCCGGGCGACTGTGGCTATTGCCTGCATGCCCACCAGCTCACGTTTTTGCACCCCACCCACACGCAGCCGATGACGTTCACGGTTCCCGCCCCATTTGCACGCCGTTGAACGATGGGGCACGCCTGTTTCACACCCAATTGTTTGAGCCATGACTTGTCAAATACTCCCTCAATCTGCTGATTGATGCTATGAATGCGGATTGATGCTATGAGATATGAGTGTCAGATACCATGACGTTGCCAGATCAGGCAGCCGCCATCCCTCCTCACTGTTCGTAGTGGTGACTTCAGTCGCCCTAATTCCCGTTCGTAGGGGTGTTGTAGTCCTGACTTCAGTAGGGTGGTATCCGTTTTCTTAGCGCCTCGAACCGACTTCTCGAATAACTTCTTGAACTAACGTCTACTGCCAATAGGGCAAATGGTGCAGGCTTTCCATGAATAAAGGCAATCGACCGGATCATGCGCTGGAGCGAACGAGAACTGGAGAGGAGACGCGATGGTATGCGCTGGAGCCGCAGGAAGCGCTGAGCCAGCTTGGAACCGATCCACGCACGGGGCTGAGTCAGTCTGTAGCAAGCGATCGCCTCTCTCAAAATGGCGCAAATGAACTGGCCGAGCCGCCACCCAAAAGCGTGCTGCGGATGCTGTGGGAACAGATCACCGCAACGACCGTGGTGGTGCTGATTGTGGCGGCGATCGCCTCGGCGCTGCTGGGCGATTTTGAAGACGCGCTGGCGATTCTGGCGATCGTGGTGTTCAACGCGGTGCTGGGCTTCACGCAAGAATATCGGGCCGGCAAAGAGTTTGCAGCGCTGAGAAAAATGGCGGTTCCCAAGGCGCGGGTGCGGCGCGATGGCGAGTGGCAGCAGATCTTGGCGCGAGAACTGGTGGTAGGCGACATTGTGCAGCTTGAGGACGGCGACCAGGTTCCGGCAGACTGTCGCCTGCTAGAAAGCACCAACCTGCGGACTCAGGAAGCTGCCTTTACGGGCGAGTCAGAGTCGGTAGAAAAGCAGGTGGCGAAGATTGACGGGCAAGACTTGCCATTGGGCGATCGCCGCAACATGGTCTACATGGGCACGGTCGTCACCTATGGGCGCGGGCGCGGCTTAGTCGTCGCAACGGGCATGAACACAGAACTGGGCAAAATTGCCGACTCGATCCAGTCGGTAGAGGCGGAACAAACGCCGCTGCAAAAGCGACTCGACCAACTGGGCAAACGGCTGGCAGTTGCGGCTCTGGCGCTGGTGGCCCTCATGTTTGCTGTTGGTCTGGCGCGGGGCGGCAATGTAGAAGATCTGTTCCTGACGGCGGTCAGCCTGGCCGTGGCGATTATTCCCGAAGGTCTGCCTGCCGTGGTGACGATCGCCCTGGCCATCGGCTCTCGGCGGATGCTGAAGCGGCAAGCCCTGATCCGCAAGCTGCCTGCGGTAGAAACCCTCGGCTCCGTCACCACGATCTGCTCCGACAAAACGGGCACGCTGACGGAAAACCGCATGACGGTGAAAATCCTGGCGCTGGCCGGCGAACAGGTGGAACTGCGCGAATCCTTTGCCGAAATTACCTCCCGGCTAGATGGCAATAAGTCCATCTTTCGCCCTGGCGATGGCGTGCCGCTGAGTGCGCCGATCGCCCTGACGCTGGGCGGCAGCGCCCTCTGCAACAACGCCCTGGTCAAAGAAGATGAGAATGGCAACGACAAGGCCCTGGGCGACCCGACAGAAATCGCCCTAGTGGTCGCAGCCGATCGTCTAGGCCTGAGCAAAGAAGAACTAGAAGTGCTGCTGCCCCGCGTGTCCGAAGCACCGTTTGATTCCGACCGCAAGCGGATGACGACGATCCACCAGTGGGGCGATCGCCAGGGGTGGGAGTCTTCCGATGTGGGCAAGCTGGTGCTGAGCCTAGTCAAGCTGCCCAATGCCCCCTACATTGCCCTCACCAAAGGGGCGATCGACGGAATGCTAGAGGTGTCTACCCACGTTTGGGACAACGGGCAAAAGCCGCTTGATGCCAACATGCGCGATCGCATTTTGCAAGATAACGACCGGCTGGCTAGTATGGGCACTCGCGTCCTCGGCGTGGCCTTTCGCTTGCTCAACGAGCTGCCGCCCCTTGGTCAGGAACTAGAAGTCGAGCAAGACCTGGTGATGGTAGGGCTGGTGGGAATGCTCGATCCGGCTCGCCCCGAAGCCAAAGCCGCCGTGCAAACCTGCAACGCAGCAGGCATCCGCACGGTCATGATCACGGGCGACCATCCCCTGATGGCCCGCACCATCGCCCGCGATCTGGAAATTGCCACCAACGACAAATACCTGACCGGGCAGCAGCTCAACCAGCTTTCCACCGAGGAACTAGAGCAGCAGGTGGGCGAGGTGTCGGTCTATGCTCGCGTCTCACCACAGCAAAAGCTAAAGATTGTGGAAGCCCTGAAAAATCGCGGCGAAATTGTCTCCATGACGGGCGACGGGGTAAACGATGCGCCCGCCCTGCGAAAGGCTGACATCGGCGTGGCAATGGGCATTACGGGCACCGATGTCGCGAAAGAAGCAGCAGATATGGTGCTACTCAACGACAACTTTTCCACCATCGTTGCGGCAGTAGAAGAGGGGCGCGTCATCTACGACAACATCCGCAAGTTCATCCGCTATAACCTGACGGGCAACGTCAGCGGCGTGGTGCTGATGCTGCTGGCTCCGCTGATCGCCATGCCCCTGCCCCTGCGCCCGATTCAGATTCTCTGGATTAACCTGCTGGCAGACGGGCTGCTGGCGCTGGCGCTGAGCGTGGAACCCGCCGAGAAAAATGTGATGCAGCGACCGCCTTATCCACCAGGCGAAAGTGTGTTTAGCCGGGGCGTGGGGCGCGATATTGTGTGGATCGGCATCCTTATGGGCATTACGTTTCTGGGCTTTGGCTATTGGGCCTGGTCTACGGGCCGTCCCAACTGGCAGACGATGGTGTTTGCAACGCTGGCGTTTTCTCGGATCTGGCTGGCCCTGGCGATGCGCTCCGAAAACCGCCTGCTGGCGCGAATTGGGCTGCTGAGCAACAAGCCCATGCTAGGCGCAGTGCTGCTCACCTTTGGGCTGCAAATGCTGGTGATGACACTGCCAGTTCTCCAGCGCTGGTTTGAAACTCAGCCGCTTACAGGCGTTGAGTTGTGGGCCTGCGTAGGGGGCAGCACGATCGGCTTTTGGGCAGTAGAGTTGCAGAAGCTGGTGAGGAAGTGGGCTGGGCGATGAGGGGAAGAGGGAAGGGGGAAGAGGGAAGAGGGAAGAGGGAAGAAGGAAAAAGGAAGAGGGAAGAGGGAAGAGGGAAGAAGGAAGAGGGAAGAAGGAAGAGGGAAGGTTGCAAAAACTAGTGAGGACGTGGCTGGGCGATAAAGCCTTTATGATAAAAGAAGTTAAGAAAACTTCAATATTCTCCGTAGCCTCTTATCTGTGACTTCTCAACTCACCGCACCCCAACCCCTCGAACATCTCAACTGGGACTGGCAGGGCCACACCATCCGCTACACTGTGCAGGGCACGGGTCAGCCGATTGTCCTAATTCACGGCTTTGGCGCGGCTATTGGGCACTGGCGAAATAATATCCCTGTGCTGGCGGCGGCGGGCTATCGTGTGTTTGCGCTGGATTTGCTGGGCTTTGGTGGATCGAGTAAACCGGCGATCGCCTACAGTTTGGAACTCTGGCAAGATCTGCTGAGAGACTTTTGGGCGGCACACATTGGCGCACCCGCTGTGTTCGTCGGCAACTCCATCGGCGCGTTGCTCAGCCTGATGATGGCCGCCGACTATCCCGACCTAGTGCAGCGCGTCGTTTTGCTCAACGCAGCAGGCGGGCTGAACCATCGCCCAGAGGAGCTAAACCCACCGCTGCGGCTGGTCATGGGCGTGTTTACCCAGCTAGTCAGTTCTGACCTGGTGGGCCCGTTTTTGTTTGAGCAAGTCCGCAAAAAGCCTCGCATTCGCCGCACCCTCATGCAGGTCTACCGCGACCACACCGCCGTCACCGATGAACTGGTGAACCTAATCTATGAACCCTCCTGCGATCCGGGCGCACAGAAGGTCTTTGCCTCAATTCTCACGGCTCCGCCCGGCCCCAGCCCTGCGGAACTGTTGCCCCATGTGCAGCAGCCGATTCTGGTGCTATGGGGCGATGCCGACCCCTGGACTCCGATTGCAGGCTCCAAAATTTATCGCGAACTGGCGGCCGCTGAACCCGACCGCGTGCAGTATACGCCCATTGCGGAGGCCGGCCACTGCCCCCACGACGAGTGCCCCGACACGGTGAATCGGCTGCTGCTGGACTGGTTGAGCGCGGGGAACCGGGAATGAGCTTGCCAACCGTCATTTTGCCGGGGTACTTTGCCGATGCTGCGCCCTATCGCGAGATGGAGCAGGCGCTCGAAGGGCTGGGCATTTGGGCCAAGACCGTTCCCCTGCGGCGACGAGACTGGGTGCCAACGCTGGGCGGCCGCTCGATGACTCCGATTCTGGAAAAGCTGGATGCGACGGTGCGCCAGGTGCAACAGGAAACAGGGGGCGATCGCCTCAATTTGGTCGGCCATTCCGCAGGCGGCTGGATTGCTCGGATCTATTTGGGCGAAGTGCCGTACCAGATTCACCCCAGCGACGCGGGCAAGTCTTGTCTCTGGAAGGCCCATCCATCGGTGGCAACACTGGTCACCCTGGGCACCCCCCACATCAGCCAGGAGCGCTGGACGCGGCGCAACCTAGACTTTGTGAAAACGCACTATCCGGGCGCATTCTATCCGCAGGTGCGCTATGTGTGCGTGGCGGGCAAAGCTGTGTATGGGCAGCGGCGACCGGGCGCCTGGTTTGCCCACAGCAGCTACGAAATGACCTGCGGTGTGGGCGGCTGCTGGGGCGACGGCATTACGCCCATCGAAGCAGCCCACCTGGAAGGCGCGGAGAATATTACCCTGCCGGATGTCGTTCATTCGCCGCGACCGGGACGACTCTGGTACGGCTCGCCGGAAATTGTGAGTCAGTGGGCGCGATATCTGGCGTGAAACCTGCGACTGGGTTTCCGCTTGGCTGGAAATCAAGTCAACGTTTCCCAGAAACCTCGAAAAGTCTTCTGCTAGGGCGTGGTTGGCGAGGGGCTGGCAGGAAGGGGCGCAGGGATGGTCTGCGCTGGAGCCGCTGGGCTGGGCGCGGCAGGGCTGGCGGGGGCAGTCTGCGGCGCGGGTTCGTCGGGCGTGCCCAGAATGCCAGGGTTGCCCGTGTCGAATACGCCCGCCACGCAGGCGATCATCAGGGTGGCCAGCGTGCCCACAAACAGCGCCTTCCAGCCCAGTTCAGAGATGTCTTTGCGGCGAGAGGGAATCAGCGCCGTAGTGCCGCCGACAAAGATGCCAACCGAGGCGAGGTGCGCGAAGCCAGAGAGGGCATAGCTGACGATCAATAGAGCGCGATCGCCCAATACGCCATCCCGCGAGGCAGCCGCCAGCGATTGGTAGGGCGGAATTGCCGTTTCAAACAGGCGACGACCGATAATCACTGACGAAGCCCAGAGTTCGCTCCAGTCCAGCGACACACCCGTTAGCACCGTCAGCGGCAAAAACAGCGCCCCCAAAATGTTTTGTAGCGTAATCACCTGAAAGACGCTGCCAATGGGGCCGGGAATACTAGCCAGAGCGCCAAAAAATTGGTTGACCAGATACACCAAACCCAGGATCAGAATCAGCACAGCGGCGATCGCCACGGCCATTTTCACGCCGTCCAGTGCGCCCACAATGGCGGCATCCAGTGGACTCACCCGCTCGATCGGTTCCCCTGCCACGGTTTCTTGATGCACGGGTTCTGTCCGCGCTACACCTGCCTCAAAGTCTTCCACTTCTTCGTTGAGCGCCTGATCGAGCGATCGCTCGTCGGGAATGCCGCCCGCCGTCACCGGCACGGTCGTTTCCGGCAGCAAAATCTTCGACAGCACAAAACACGCCGGAATTGCCATCACCGAGGCCGACACCAGATGCCCCAGAATATTCGGAAACACAGGCTTCAGAAAACTCACGTAAATCGCCAGCGTAGACGAGGCCGCCGTGCCAAAGCAGCACGCCAGAATCGCCAGTAGTTCGCTGCGGGTCATGCTGGCCAGAAACGGCTTCACTACGATTGCCGCCTCAATGCCCACAAAAATATTCGCCGCGCCGCTGAGGGATTCTGCTCCGCTCAGGCGCATGGCGCGGTAGAAGATCCGGGCAAAGAAATTTGTAACGACCTGGATAATCCCCAAGTTATAGAGCAGCGCCATCAGCCCCGAAAAGAAAATGACCGCTGGCAGGGCCCGAAATGCAAAGATATAGCCCAACTGAATGCCGCACAGCCCCGGCAGCACCTCTCCTGGCTGCGCTGGCGCACAGGTGCCCGATGCAGGCAGCGGGGACAGCACCAGCGGCTCTTGACCTGGTATGGGAACCAATCGATTGCCAAATACAAACCGTGCGCCCGCGTCGGCTGCATCAAAAATAACGTTCAGCAAATCGGTAAACCATTGCAGAAAAAGCTGCGTAATCGGAAAGGCAAACACCAAAAAGCCCAGAATAAGCTGGAGCAGGATGCCCCAAATCACCACACGCCAGGGAAAATACTTGGGATCGCGGTTTTCGGAAAACAGCCAGGCGACTGCACACAGCCCGAAAATTCCAACAAAGGAGATTAAATTCAGAATCGACATTTGACTTTGTCCTCTCTGAGGTAAATCCGGGTCGTCATGGTTATGCAGCTTATGCAGCGATAGAGAGCGATTAGACTACGCCTAGTCACCAACTCGGTCGCAATTGGTCACTTGCAATTGGTCACTTGCAATTGGTCACTCGCAATCGGTCACTCGCAATCGGTCGCTCGGTCGCAAACTGAGGGAGCGATCAGGACGAACCGCTCACGCAATGGGTCGCGCTATTCCGAAGGGGGCAATTTGCTGACGGCCTCGCCTTGGATTTTACATAAGACCGGGGGAAAGGGATAAAAATTTCTATGCTGGCTCGTCGAAAATCTAGCCGCTTGACGAGTCGGATAGGATAGGGGTATTCCTTTCCCGCACCTGCTCATGGACGCTTTTGCTCTCGTGCCGCCCGACTGGACAGAGGCGGCGGTTCACGCCGTTGAGTTCTGTTGTCCAACCTGCCGCTTGTCTTGTACTGAAGCGCAGCAAGTGTGGATTAATCGGCGATCGCCCGTCTTTACCCACGACCACCGCCGCAAGTGGCAGGAGTTTTATCACTGCGCCTGCGGCACTGCGTGGTGGGCCTGGAGCAGCGATCGCCCCCCCACCGACCTCACGCCGCTAGAATCGCAGGGCGATCGCCCCAACACCACGCCGACCCTGTTTCCCGACTACCTGCTGGGCGGGTTTGACGATTTGCCTGACGTTTATCAAGGTGAGTAGTTGAAGAGGTGGGGGAATCAGATCTGCCACGCGGGAAGCCAGATCGAAGTCCCTCTTCCGCTCTGAGAGCGGGATTTAGAATGAGGGTGAACTAGGCTGCGTCAATGCGTTAGGCAGATTAGCCCCCAAAAAATTGCAGCGGCCAGTCCGCCACAAAGCGGAATCGTGCCCACCCACGCCAGACTGATCTGACGCACCATGCTCCAGTGAATCGGGCTGCTGCGTTGAGAGAGACCAACCCCCACAACTGCGCCGACCAGCGCGTGGGACGTAGACACGGGCAGTCCCACCCGCGAAGCGATCAGCACCGTCGCGGCAGTAGCCAGTTCTGCACAGAGGCCGCTGCTGGGTTGTAGCGCGAGAATACCTTCGCCGATGGTGGTGATGACGCGGCCGCCCCACACCGCCAGCCCGCCCACAATGCCCAGCGCCCCTAGGACTAAAATCCACAGCGGCAGGGCCGTTTCATCTCCAGCAGGCTGGGTCAGATAGACAATCGTCGCCAAAGGCGCGATCGCATTGCCGACATCGTTTGAGCCGTGGGCAAAGGCGACAAAGCAAGCGCTGACCAACTGAAATCGCGCCATAATCTGCTCAATGGGATTGGCAAGCTTGGCGGCAGTCGCCTCCCTATCTTCTCCTGTTGGATTCGGCGAATCGGGCAGCGCCACAGGGCGAGCGGCGATCGCGCTAATGCCCAGCGTAGCGATCGCCCCGATGATTAGCGCCAGTGTGTGGGGCGGCAGATGAATCTGGGCTGAAATTTGGCCTGAAATTTGGGCTGAAATGACGGGTTGCAGCACAGGCAGCACAATCAGCCCAAACCCGCTGACCAGCCCCAAACTCAGCCAGGGTAGCCATTCATAAATCTGCTGGAGTGGCTGCGGAGACTGCAACACGCCGCGCCGCAGAACGGTATAAAACCCAGCGGCGATCGCCCCACTTACCAGCGGCGTGACCAGCCAAGTGAGGGAAATTTGACCCAGCAGCGATCCGTTTACGGAATGCAGACCGGAAGCCGCCCAGCCAAACCCGGCGATCGCCCCTACGACCGCATGAGACGACGCGACGGGCAGCCCCAGCCGCGTGGCCAGATTAAGCCATAGCCCGCAAGTCATCAGCACCGACACCATGCCCAATAGCAAAACTTGAGGCGTATCGGTGAACTGATTTGGATTGACTACGCCGCTGGCCAACGTGCCCACCACTCGCCGCCCAAACAGCACCGCCCCAAAAAACTCCAGCACTCCGGCGATCGCCAATGCCTGCCGCAGCGATACCGCACCCGAGCCAACGGACGTGCCCATCGAATTCGCCACATCGTTCGCGCCTAGGTTCCAGGCAACGTACAGGGACAATCCACTGGCAATCACAATCCAAATCACGCTGCTTGCGCTCCACGCTACGGCTTAACCACGCTACGGCTTAACAAGGACAAGACGGATGTCTATACGCGATCAATCACTCCTTGCGGGCTTTCCAGCATCAATTCATTTGAGTAGCGCCAAGAATGAGATGCCTGGAAGCCCCGCAGATGCCAGCCCCCCAATCCAAAATCGCAAATCCAAAATCAAGAATCGATAGAATTCCTTGCCTCGCAATATCCCGACAACATTATTGAGAATTGCAAATAAACCCCTCTTAACCTCTCACAATTTCAGGATTCAGCGTTAACGTAAGGGGCAGTTTCTCTCCTGTGTCTCTGGGTTTTGGCGTGACTCGAAAAACCAAGTCAGCCCGCAAATCATCTTCAAGTAGCGCAACCTCTCCGGCTGCGGTGCCTCGGCGATCGCTCAAGCGAGCCAGCCAGGTGTTGACCGCGCTCCCCGCCAAACCACCCGAACCCGCGAAGGAATGGTCGATTCGAGAGGCGATCGCCCTGCTGCAAGACGTGATCCTCGCCGCCCTCGACAAGGGCTATAGCCAGGAAGACGTCGCCGCGCTGCTCAACCAGGCAGGGATTCCCGTCTCCCCGTCGTCTTTGCGCTATTATCTGTCCCGGCTCAAGCAGTCGGCTGTGTCTCAGTCTGCACCACCCTCCTCAAAGCCTGCTCGCACGCCAAAGCCAAAGCAGCATATCCGGGCGATCGCCCCCGCCACGCCTGCGATCTCAACCCCAAACCCCGCACCCCTCACAGAAGCCGCTGCAAACCACCCCGCTGTAAACCACTCTGCTACAAACCGTTCTGTCGAAAATGTCATCGCCTATCTGCTCGATGAACCCGAAACGCCCCCGCTCGTAGCGACCGATGCCACCCCAAATCAGGAGTCGTCAACCTCCAGGCAAAAACGCAAAAAGCGAAAGAGATAACCTTGTTACCATTTTGTTGAACACGGGCGCGAACGGATCACAGCGTACCTTAGACATCCTATGCCCTGCGAAAGGAATAGCCTTGCTTCAGCAACGAGACTGTGAAGAAGAGGCAGGGCTAACACGGCAAAAAGCAAACTGATCAAGATTGGGTCAGGAAAATTGATAGAAATTGTTCGCTTTTGGATACACTAAGTTATCCACTTTGCAAGCCCACTGCAACTTGCTCAACTGGGAATCGCCGACTCTACGAACAGAGTACGAACAGAGTACGAACAGAGTACGAACAGCGTACAAATAGCGTACGAATAGAACTGCTGAATAGAGCGGTGAATCGATTCTGATTACCTCTGACCCTCTGCCTGACCGCAGAAACACTCGCTTATTGACCCAACCTGTACCATTATGACTACCACCAAAAAACGCCTCCCCGGCACGGTTCTGGTTCAGCAAGAATCTATCGAACAGGCCACCAGTCTGCTTGAACAACTCCCCGAAAAGCCCAAAGAAGTTTGGTCTCTGCGGGAAGCTATCGACCTGCTGCAAGACTCCATCTCAACCGCGCTCGATCGTGGCTATAGCCACGAGGAAATTGCTGCGCTGCTGGCCGATAAGAACATCAAGATCAGCGTCTCTTCCCTCAAGCGCTATCTTGCGTCTACCAAAAAGGACAAATCGGGCACCGCAGGCAAAACTCGCCGCCGCCGCAGCACCGCTGTTCAGAAAAAAGCCGTGACCGAGGCCGCTGCCGCGCTGCCAGAGGTCGAACCCGCTGCGTCTGAAGAACCCGCTGCTACCCCCAAAAAGCGCGGCCCCCGCACCAGCAGCACACGCAGCACTACCGCCGCTAAAACCAAGTCTCCCCGCACTTCGACCAAGACGAAGACCGCTTCTACAACCTCGACTCGCGGCCGCAAAAAACAGGCTTAGAGAAAGGCGGAAAGCTTAGAGAAAGGCGGAAAACAGTACGCGCCAATGCAATACGCTTCTGTGGGTGAGTGTTTCTGCGGAATCAGTATTTCGCAGGTATTTTCTATTGGATTGCAGCAATTTTATACATTTGCTACCGTTCACACTACCTCTCAAGAGGAACGTTGCAAAATCTTACCTATCTCCACAGAAGCCTTGCGCTGAGTCCCCCAGACGCTAATAATTGGGGCTATTCGTGAACTCGATCGCCCAGCTTCGGTCACTGGCGCAAGACGTTGGTGGGGGCTGGTGATTGCGCTTTTAGGAGGCTCCATGTCCCACCGACCCATCATTCTTGGCATTGTTGGCGATAGTGCCGCGGGAAAGACGACGTTGACTCGTGGCATCGCACAGGTGCTCGGTGAAAACGATGTGACCGTTATCTGCACCGACGACTATCACCGCTACGACCGCAAACAGCGGTCTGAGTTGGGAATCTCTGCCCTGCATCCCGACTGCAATTATCTCGACATCATTCAGCAGCACCTCTCGCTGTTGCGAACGGGGCAGCCGATTTTGAAGCCGATTTACAACCACAGCAGCGGCACCTTCGACCCGCCAGAGTATATCAAACCCAAGCGATTTGTAATTGTAGAAGGGCTGCTGGGCTATGCCACGCGAGGAATGCGCGACAGCTACGATGTCAAAGTTTATTTGGCTCCGCCGGAAGACCTGCGCCACACTTGGAAGATAAACCGCGATACCCGCAAGCGTGGCTATACTCGTGAGCAAGTGATCAAGCAAATCCAGCAGCGCGAGTCGGACTCAGAAGCCTTTATTCGCCCGCAGCGGCAGTGGGCCGATGTGGTGGTGAGCTTCTATCCGCCCAGCGACAACCTGACGCAGGATGAACTGCTGCTGGCGGTGCGGCTGGTGCTGCGTCCCACGATTCCCCATCCAGATTTCAGCAGCATTATTGGCGATGGAGAACACGCAGGCGGTGCGGTGCGACTGGGGCTAGATCGCGACATGGGCAAACCCGTAGACGTGATGGAAATCGATGCCCACGCCACGGCGGAGCAGGTGCGTGAACTGGAGCGCAGTCTGTGCCAGGAAGTACCCTATTTGGGTCAGTTTTGCAGCCTGGAGGGCAATCCTGGAATTGGCAAGCTGATTGGCACGACCGGAGAGACGCTGCAAAGCTATCCACTTGCGATTACTCAACTGCTGATTACTTATCACATGCTGAAGGCCGCGAACGTTTCTGCGAACGTTGCCTAGTACAGTGTCATGGTTTAGTTTTAGGGTGATGCCTTGGCTCGTAGTAAGCGCTTCAGCGCTAAAGCGCTTACTACCAACTAAAGCTAGAAGCTACACGTCAGGAAATTTTAGAATTCAAGAAATAAATTTGGGGTCTGTGAGATCCGTTCTGCTTTGACCTCCGTATTTGTGTCTAGAGCGCCAACCCCCTCCCCCGGATAGGCGTTTTTATAAGCCTTGCTCTAGGCACATTAGGAGTCAATTAAACTATGGAACCCCCCGCTAAGACCGCAGTTCGCACTTTCTTGCAGCGGCTTACCCCCCGCCGATCTGTGCTAAGGCGGGCGATCGCCCTCAGCACGCTCGCAGGCTGCCTTTCAATCACCGCACTGGGTCTGACCAGTGGCTTGCAGCCCGCACCCCTACAAGCCTCTGACCATGACGACGGCGATATTGACGTTCGCAGCCGCGCCCTCAGCCTGACCGATCTCTACGTCTTTCGGGAAATTGACCAAAACTCGGCGGCCCGCGCGGGCGATTTAATACTGGTGCTAAACACCAACCCGCGATCGCTCTCGCTCGCCAGCATATTACTTCAGCAGCAACGCTCAATACGACATCAAGATTGCGCGGGTTGCCAACGTCAACAACGCCCCCGTGCCTCAGCCCGATCTGACGCTGCGGTTCACCTTCTCGCCGCCCAACAAAGGCAATCGCCAAGTCGTTACCCTGACCACTATTGACGGCAACAGACAAAGCAGCACCAACACCACTACCAGCGGCGGCCGCATTTTCACGACGGCCATCACCGATGCCGCGCCGCGGCTCAACACCGTGCGGGTACGGGGTGTGAATCTCACCCTTTTTGCAGGGCTGCGCGAAGATCCCTTCTTCTTTGACGTGGAGGCTTATTTCCGCGTGCGGGCGGCGGTTGCAGGTTTCGGCCCGGCGGCGGGCTTCCGTTCACCCGACACCGCCATCGACTTCACCAAGGGGTACAACGTCAACACCATCGTCGTCCGGGTGCCGCAGCAGGTCTTGGCGGGCGGCAGTAATGTCAATACCTTTGACCTATGGGGCACGATCAACATTCGCGACCCGCGCACAGGCCAATTTACCCAGGTGGAGCAGATCGCTCGACCGGGGATTAATGAACTGCTGACCACCAGTTCGCAAAGCATCTACGAAACCTATAATCGGACGCAGCCCGCTCGGTTTAACTCATCCAACAGCACCGTGATTCGAGACAACATCACAGCCGTCTTGAAACTGGTGGGCAACAACGACACGCGGGCGAACGCGCTGGTGCGGGCGCTGCTGCCAGACGTAATGCGGATCGACACCACCGTCCCCAGTGGCTATGGCAACAAGTTCAATGCGCTGGGTTCCCCAGCAGCAGGCCGGCGGCTGCTGGATGACGTAGTGGATGCGTCGCTAAATATCGTCACCAACGGAGCCATTACCACCGACAACGTTTCCTACGACGGCACACCCGGCAATCCGGCGCAGGGGCATCAACCGCTGGCGACCGCTTTCCCCTATTTAGCGCCACCCAATTAGAGTAAGACTGACGAACTTGCGATCAGTCCTGTAGAGGTTAGGGGTGAGGGTGAGAGTTTCTCTCTCAGCGCTAGATCAGGGAGTTAAGGTGTTTCTCCTGATAAGCTTCGATTCCTGTTCTCACCGGACAAGATTCCCCAACCCCTGAACCAGGGACGCTTTTCAAGCTAAAGGAATTCTAATGAACACATTGAATAGTTTGAGATCCGGCGGGCGGGGATGGCTGCTGGCGGTGGTGGGATTGTCGGCCACCAGTGCTGTGCTGTGGCTCACGCAGGCAGGCGGGCCGGCGCTCAATCGACTGGGCGATCGCCCTTCTCGCCATCTCGATGCCCCCTACCGCTACCCGTTTTCCGTCAGCACGTCCGGTGGCGCAACGGCGCGACTAGAGCAGGAAATTGCCCATTTTCAGGAGCGCGTCCGGCAGATGCCTGCCCAGAGCGTGGCGCAAGGACTGGAGCAGTCGGCGCTGGCGCTTGGCTATTTAAAGATGGCGCGGCTGACGGGGCAAAGCCACTGGTATCTGCTGGCAGACCAGACGGCGCAGGAGGCGCTCAGGTCAATGCCAAACCATCCAGAGGCGATCGCCGTCTTAGCACGGGTTGCCGAGGCGCAGCACGACTTTGACCAGGCGCTGGTCTTGGCAGCACAACTGGACGGATCAGAAGAGGCGCTGAGCGTCCAGGCAGCAGTGCATCTGGCAAGAGGCAACCTGAAGGCGGCGGCTGAGGCGGGCGATCGCCTGGTCGATCAAACCCTGAGTCCGGCTGCCTTTGCCCAACAAGCGCTGGTGCGGGCAGCACAGGGCAACGATGAGGGCGCATTGCAAAGTTTCCAATATGCTCTGGAAGTTGAAGAAGCAGGCGACCTCAGCAGTGCGGCCCGCACGCGCACGCTGCTCGGCCGGTTCTATTACGAACGGGGACAGCTCGATTTGGCGCGGGATCTATATCATGAGGCGCTGCGAATTTTGCCGAGTTACCTGCCTGCCCGCCTGAACCTGGCCCAATTGGCGCTGCGGCAGGGGCGCTATGGGCTGGCGGCACAATACTATCACCAAGTCGAGGACATGGGCAGCGCCGCAACAGTTTACGAACCGCTGGTGCAGCGGGGACAGGCCCGACTGAAGCACCTGCAAAACCAGCCCGCCCAGGCAGCAATCCACTGGGCAAACGCCGAACTGCAACTACGGCAAACGCTGGCAGAGACATCGGCGGGTTCTAGCACCTTTGGCTTTGGGCATCGGCGCGACCTGGCGCGATTGCTGCTGGAGCGGGGCCACCCAGAAGACACCGCCGAGGCGCTGGCACTGATGAAAGCGGAGGTCAAGCAGCGGCGCGACGCAGACACGCTCGATACCTACGCCTGGGCGCTGGCACAGATGGGGCGCTGGCAGGAGGCTAGGGAGGTAGTTCAAGCGGCGATCGCCCTCGGCACTCGTGATGCAGCACTGTGCGATCGCGCCGCCCAAATTGAGAAAGCCCTGGACAACCCAGCGCAGGCCGCCGCCCATCGCCAGCAAATGCTTGAGATCGATCCCCAATTTGATCAAAACGCACGTCATGCTGTTGGTCTAGGCATAGGCTTGGGCGGCTAGCGAAGTGACGTTCACCGTTCGTATTTGCGGATCAGTCCTATTCTCTTCTACTGCATGAATTCATGCATCAATCTATGAATAAACTCATGCGTAAACTGGGTCGCTCCCTATCCTGGGCGTTGTTCTCCGGAGTTGTCACAGTGCTGCTCTGGCTGGGGCTGGCGGCTCCCGGACAAGCCCACTGGGCAGATTTGTCCGTTGCGGAAGTGCGCGTGGCAGAATCCACTGTGGAAATGACGCTCACCTATCCAACCGGGCTAACGGCGTTTGCCGATGGCGATCGCAATGGTCAACTCTCTGCCCAGGAAGTACGCGACCATGCCCCGGCGCTACAGGCGTTTTTGGGCAGCCAGATTCGGATGCTGGATGGCGATCGCCGCCCCGGGACGCTCACGCTGGAACCGCTGGAAGCCAATGCACCTGTGCCCAACAGCGTCCGCCTCGCGCCAAACACCACCCACAGCACGCTACGCCTTACCTTTGCCTGGCCCCAGCCTGTCCAGGGGGTGCAAATTCACTATGGACTGTTCCTGCCCGATGTGCCTACGGCAAGCTGCCTGACCACAATTCTGCAAAACGGGCGGCTGCGGACGTTTCTGTTTACCCCAAGGCAACAAACCCTGGCCCTCGCGCCAGGACTGCCCGGACTCGGCACAGGGGAACTGCTGCTGGCGATCGCCGGAGCGTTTCTCTGGGGCGCGGTTCACTCCATGTCGCCAGGGCACGGCAAAACGATCGTCGGCGCTTATCTGGTAGGCGAACGCGCCACGCCCAAACATGCGGTATTCCTAGCGCTGACGACCACCATCACCCACACCCTCGGCGTGTTTGCGCTGGGGCTGGCGACGCTGTTCGCGGCTCAGTACGTGCTGCCAGAGCAGCTTTATCCCTGGCTAAGTCTGGCATCGGGCGCGATGGTGGTTGGGATTGGTCTGAATCTGCTGCGTCGTCGGCTGCGTTCAAAACCCTATTCGCATCAGCATGACCTAGTGCATCATAATCTGCGTTCCAGCTTGAGTTCCAAATCGCCGTCTAGCAGTCATTTCCATTCACATTCTCAGTCTCATAAGTCTCATAAGTCTGCCGAGCCTAATCAGGTGTATTCAGAAGATCATTATCATTCGCAGAATTTAGTTCGTGTGCCTGCCCTGGCTCATGCTCACAGTTCCTACAGGCTGCAAAAAAATGCGCGTGGGCTTCCCCATAGCCGTTCTCCTGAACATTTCCACTGTGTTTCTCAGGATGAGCAAGGACATTCTCATGAGCATCCTAATAGCCATGCCTATGGAAATTCCCATGAGCATTCTCATGGACATCCGTATGAGAACTTCCATAAGTCTTCTCGCGAGGATATTCTTGAGTACCCAAATGAGCCTGTTTACCAGCCTTCTCATGAGCATTTGCAGGAGTCCTCTCACGGGCATTCCCATGAGCATTCTCATGAGCACTCCCACGGGCATTCCCACGGGCATTCCCATAAATACTCCCAGGGGCATTCTCATGAACACTCCCACGGACATTCTCATGAGTACTCCCAGGGGCATTCTCATGAACACTCCCACAGGTATTCTCATCAGCATTCCCACGAACATTCTCATCTGCCGCCCAGTGCGGATGGTGAACCTGTGACCTGGCGCAGTCTGGTAGCGCTTGGCGTTTCGGGGGGCTGGTGCCCTGTCCGGCGGCGCTGGTGCTGCTGCTGAGCGCGATCGCCCTGGGTAAAACTGGGTTTGGGCTAGTGCTGGTGCGGGCCTTTAGCCTGGGGCTGGCAGGCATGCTGACGGGGTTGGGGCTGCTGCTGGTGCGGGCCAAGCACTGGTTTCGGCGAGTGCCTGCCCCCCAGCAGTGGACGCATATCTTACCCTTGGTTAGCGCGGCGGGCATTACGCTGCTGGGCGTGGGGATTTCGCTCAAGGCGCTTACGCAGCTATTGCTGTGAGGGTGATTTTGGATTTTGGATTGGCGATTTTCGGAGATCGTTTTGACGATTGTTTGACCGAATTTTTGAGAACGTGACCGCAATTTCATCGTGAGTAAATTCTGAGCAAACTCCTATGCTGAAACACATCCTGTTAGTGCTGTCTGGTGCTGGGGCGATCGCCCTTCTTCCGCAAGCCACCCTCAGCAATCCGCTTGATAACCGCGACCTGTCTTGCTATATGGAAACCAGCAGCGGGCAAGTGCTGGATCTGAATCGACTGTGTGGCAACTCGACTCGTCCTCCGGCTGCTGCGCCCAATCCAGTCAGTCCGATGTCCCGTCCGCCCTCTCTTAACAATCCTGGCAGCAATGGCGGCAGCACGACTCCGACGGGCCGCGACCCGGACTTGTTGCTCAACGACGAGCCGCTTTCCGCCATGCCGATTGAGGATGAGCCTTACTTTACGCCCGTTGTTCCCATTGATGACGTGGCGGGTGCCAATAGCCGCATCAGCGTGAACAACGGTTGATGCGTGGTGCTGGATGCACAGGGTCGCCGCTGCCCGTAGCACACTCCCGCTTGCATCCAGTCGTCTTGGCGAAACAATTCTAGCTGCTGCTGGGGTTGAAAGATGATTACCGAGCGATCGCCCGTCTGGGTTGCCCCGCTAGTGTGGGCGCTGGACTCCCAGTTCTCGCCACGCCAGCGCTGCGCCGATGGCCTCTGCCAGCGTGCTGATCAGCCGATAGAGGGCGACAACGCTAAGCAGAATGGCGGGCGCAAGCTGATTGCCCAGGAGGGCGATCGCCGTTGCCTCGAACACGCCAATGCCGCCGGGTGCGCCAGGAATCACCAGCCCCAGCAGCCACGCAAAGCTGAACCCGCTGATTAGCGGCAGCCACTGGGCCGGTGCAACGGGCTGCAAGGCTAGGGCGATCGCCACAAACCCCAGCCCCCGCAGCGCCACAAATCCGATTTCACCCAGCAGCGGCCGCAGGGGATAGCGCTTCAGCTGCCAGGGTTTAGCCTCAGATGGCACAGAAGACGGCGCAGAATCTGCTGAATCTGTGGCGGCATCAGCCGTCTTTTTGCCCCTGCCCTTGAGTTGCCGCAGCACGGACAGCACCGGATTCAGCACGCGGGGATGCATCCCTGCCAGCACAATGACCAAGCTCAGCGCCTGCACGCCCCAGTTTGCCTGCCGAATGCCCACCAGTCCCAGCATCAGCGCCGCCGCCGCCATCAGCAGCGGTTCCAGCAGCACGCTCAGCGTTGCCGCGCCCAGGGGAATGCCACGCTCCTGCGACGCGACCACCCGCCCATAGAGATGCCAGACGTTTCCCGGCAGATACTTGGCAATGTTGGTCTTTAAATAGGTGCGCGTGGCCCACAGCGCCGGAACGGGCTGAGCCAAATCGCCCAAAATCCAGCCCCAAACCCAGCCTGTCCAGAGATGCGCGATGAGGGTGACTAGGAGGGCGATCGCCAGCAGCCCCCAGCCCGCCCCCTCGATCCGAATCTGCGCGACCTCTGCCCAGTGTCGCCGCACCGCCTGCGCCAAAAAGAACAGCGCCCCGCCGAAAATGGCCCAGCGGAGGAAATCTTTGGGGCGGAGGTTTATAGATGGCATTGGGAAGAGGGAGGAGGGAAGAACGAAGAACGAAGAGGGAAGAACGAAGAGGGAAGAATAGGTTTTCGTTTTTCGTTCTTCGTTTTTTGGTTTTCGTTCCATCATCTCATCATCTCTCCCCCCCTAACTCCGCATCTCCTCAAACCCCTTAAACGCCCGCAGCCGTTTGTGAACCGTGTGATACAGCGTTGGGTCGTCGCCTTTGAAGCCCACCAGACTGTAGAGCATCACCTTCTCGTCCTTGCGCCCTTTGAGTTCCTGTGCGCCAATGGGGACGACTTCCACCTGATCTTGCACCAGGGCGTAGAGCGAATCGGTGATCAGGATGTCAGTCCAGAAGTTGCGGGTGAGGGCTTCGACGCGGCTGGCAATGTTCACCGCATCGCCAATCAGGGCAAATTCGCGGCGGCGGATGGAGCCGATGTCTCCGGCGATCGCCTCGCCAAAGTTAATCCCGATGCCGTTGAACAGGATCGGTTTGCCTGCCCGCTGCCACTCGGCTTGCAGAGCGGAGAGCGATCGCCGCATCGCCAGCGCCGCCCGAATCGCATGCAGCGCATCGGTTTCTGCACCGTGGGAAATGGGCGAGCCAAACTCCGCCATGATTGCGTCGCCGATGAACTTGTCAATCGTGCCGCCTGCCGCCAAGATTGCCTCCACCATTGCGTTCAGATATTCGTTGAGCTGCTCAAGCAGCGCTTCTGGCTCTAGCTCCAGCGAGAGCGTGGTGAAGCTGCGAATGTCGCAAAACATCACCGCTGCCTGCACTCGCCGCCCTTTCAGGAGGGATTGAAAATCGCTGGAGTGGTGTGTCAAGATTTCCTGCACGATGGGCGCGGCGACGTAGCGCTCCAGGGTGGTTCGCAGGCGACGACGCTCAAGCTGGGTATGGATCGTGCCTGTGGTGAGGCAGGTGGCACCGCTGAGGAAGAGGCCCAGGCAGGGCACGGCTACGGGCCAAATCTGCTGACCTACGGTAAAGCTGAGGTAGCCGATTGTGCCCCAGAGGGCGATCGCCCCCACTGCCAGACTCATTTGCATCACGGGCTGCCGAATCAGCGCCATCAGCGCCAGCCCGCCGCCGCCCACCAGCGCCAGCACAAACCAACCCCGCCCCTGCGCCGTCGGCAAGGCGTTCTGGATCACGCGGTCTTGCATCAGCGTAGCGATCGCATTGGCGTGAATTTCCACCCCTGGCATCGTTTCCGAAAAGGGTGTGGGGATGAAATCGTTGCCGACATCGTTGGAGAGCGGCCCAATCAGCACGATTGCATCTCGAAACGTACCCTGGCGCTGGTGAACGGCCCAGTTTGTGGGGTCGAGGACATGCCAGAAGGGAACCCGCCGAAACGTCGTAGGTGGGCCGTAGTAGAAAATGTCGCCCGTGGTCACTGCCGGAATTTCAAGCTGCGCTGCCCGCAGCGTCGCCACCGCAAAGGAATCCAGCCCCTCGCTCATGCCCTGGGGTTGCAGCACTTCGGCAATCAGATTGTCAGACAACTGATACACCCGCTTGTCGGCATCGCGCAAAAAGTTAATCAGCCCAATTTGCGTCATCGCCGCGCCAAAGTCGGAATTGGGCATGACGATTTGGCTCTGCTCGCCGCCGTCGGGCGTGCCAAACACCTCATAGTTTGCTGCCAGTACGGCTCTGCCCGGATGCCGCCGCAGCGCCGCCGCAAGCTGGCGATCATCCTCAGTCCCATAGAGGCTGGGGTCGGTCAGCACCAGATCGACAGACACCGCCCGCGCTCCGTTGTCTAGCAGCCGATCGATCACTTGGGCATAGGCTGCCCGCTGCCAGGGCCAAATCTTAATTGGAGCCAGTTCGGGATAGCGGTCGGGGTCTGCCTGCACGTCTGCTCCCCGCGCCAGCGATTCCTGGTCAATCGCCAAGATTACGATATTGGCGGGTGGCTCTACCTGGCCCCGCAGCCGAAAGAACAACACCTGCGCCTGTCGCTCCATCCACTGCACCGTGCCTAGGCTAATCCCCGTGGCGATCGCCCCCGTCACCGCCCACAGGCTGATTAGCCCGTACCCCAAAATCTGCCAGGGCGATCGCCCTGGGTCTCTTTGCTCGGCCGGGGCCGCCGTTGGGCGAGGGGTGGGGATGGGTTTCTGGCGGCGCAACTTTTGCAGCATGGTAAAGAACCCCTACTTCTAAAATGAGAACGATGCGGAGTGCATCAGCGCGAACAAGCAGCAGCGCAAGCCTTTGAGGGCAACGGTGTTGGAGCAAACTGTCCGAATCTCAAGCAATGCTAGAAGATCAGACCATGATCAAAGCCATCATTTTTGACTTGGACAACTGCCTCAGCGCCGCCGACGAACCGGGCAGCGCCCTTCTGGAACCTGTATTTGACGCAATTCGACAAGCAAACCGGGGAACCCTGCCCCACGATATGCTGGAAACGGCGCTGGCCGACTGCTGGTATCACGCGCTGGATTTTGTGGCCAAAAAGCATGGCTTTTCAGAAAAAACGGGATTTAGAAAAACGGGATTCGCACGGGCAGCCCCGGCACTCCCGGCAGCGACAGCCCCGGATAGATTCGCTGAAGCGTACTCTGAATTGCGGCATAACCTGGCAGCGATTGCAAATAGCCGTTGAACAGACTGCCCGACAGAATGGCATTAATCTCCTCCAGCGTGAGGTCTTCGACGGGGCCCAGCGGTGAACCGCGCCGAGTGGCGACCTTTTGCCCCGCCGACAGCACGACTCTATTGCCCGGATTGTCTGACTCGACCCCAGGCCTAGGACTGGGCAACGGACTGGGTGACGGACTGGGTGACGGACTGGGCGACGGACTGGGTCTGGTCGAGGGAATTCTGACTCCCGGCACGCGGGGAATCGAAAGCTGCTTGCCCCGTAGACGAGGGGGCAATCGCCGCTCTATCCAATTGCTAGGTTCAATCAAGCCAGCGTCGTTCTTCGTCACCACGACCTCGCCCTCCAGCACCTTGATTTCTTCGCGCCCGTCGTCGTCTACCTCCAGAATGTAGGTCGTGCCGCGCACCCCAGCAGTCACAGACGAGGTGCAGCCGTTCACCGCGCCGCTGATCAGCAGCACGCCGCGCTGAAGTTGAGCGCATTGCCCCACCGTCAGCACCGAGGTATTCGACAGCCGCGCCACAGCGCCAGTATTAAAATTCACCTGGGCGCGGGCGCGACCCGTCCGCACCTGCTGCCCCCGGTTGGCTACATCGTTGACCCGTGCCTGTCGGTTTTGGATAAATACCTGATTGCCATCCAGCACCTCCGTAATCGTGCCGCGCATGACGCTGGTCTGCGCCTCCGACACCTGCGCCACTGCCCCCATCACCAACACCACCCAAAACCCGACCAGCAGGCTCGACACGAAGCGCCGCCGCAGCCCCAAAATTCGCCTCAAAGCTTGCCCTAGTAAACCGATCGACGATTTTCGATAAGGCATGATTGCACCTGCACATCTACAGAACTCCACTGAATCCATTCAGGCATTTGCCAGGGGATTCCGTGAAAAACTTCCGTGAATTTTGGGAGATGTTTCGGTAAAAATTTTGGATGTTTTTTACACTGCGATCGCCATTTTGCGATCGGTGGCTCAGGTTTCTATGGCAAAGTCGGTTGGGTCGATATCCCAGTTGACCCAGCGGGCGGCTTCGCGGGCGGTTCGCAGGGTTGGCGAATCGGATTCATACGACTTCCTCCAAATCAAAATTCTCGAAACCTGCGGTGCAAGTTTCAAGTACCTATTGAGTGCAGGCGGAAGGGTTATGCCTCTGGCTGAATGCGATGGGTCTGATCCAGCTAAAGCGGAGGCTGTTGGCTTAGCTTCAGGTAGGCCTGTTGCGCCGCAGCCTGCTCCGCTGCTTTTTTGGACTGTCCCTTGCCAATTCCGACGCGCTGATCCTGAATCCAGACTTCTGCAATAAAGCGTTCTGGATCACCATAGTCTTGCCCTACTTCGGTCACGCGATATTCTGGCAGGGCGCGATAGCGACTTTGGGTGATTTCTTGCAGTGCGCCTTTGTGGTTTTGGCGGGTGGGGTCTTGGGCAATGTCAGCGGCGATCGCCCGAAAGTGTCCATCTAGCCACGGGCGAATCAGGCTGAGGTCTTGGGTACTGAGGTAAAAAGCAGCCACCATCGCCTCCAGCGCGTCTGCCAAGCGGGTCTCTCGTCCAACCGGATTTGCATGGGCAGCGGCTCCCATCAGTAGATAGCGCTCTAGGTTGTACTGATCGGCAATAGTGGCCAACGTGCGATCGCTCACCATGATGCCCCGAAACGCCGACAGTTCCCCCTCTGGCAATTTGGGATACAGCTCATACAGCAGTTCCGCCGCCGCCAGCTTCACCACCGCATCGCCCACAAACTCCAGCCGCTCATAGTTCTTGCTAGTCGAAGCCGTCGCATGGGTCAGCGCCTGGTCCAGCAGCCCCAAGTTCACCGGAGCCATTGCAGACAGCCCCAGCTTTTGCAGCAACCCACGCAGTTTTGTTTCACGAGAAGGATGGAGAACAGTCATTTGTTACTCTTCATTCTTCACTCTTCGTTCTTCGTTCTTCATTCTTCACTCTTCCCTTCTTCCCTTCTTCTGCTCATCCAGCCTCGTCCCCCGCACACAGGCTCCCGACAAATTGGCCCCGTCCAGATTCGCGCCCTCTAGCTCGGCGCAGAGCAGGTTTGCGCCAACCGCGTTGGCTCCTGCCAGGTTCGCATCTTGCAGGTCGGCAGATTCCAGGTTCGCTTCGGTGAGGACTGCACCTTGCAGGTTAGCCTGCCGCAGGTTGGCATGTTGCAAATTGGCATTGCTGAGGTTTGCGCCGCGCAGATCGACTCCCCGCAAATCAACGCCGTTCAGGTTGACACCCATCAGGTTTGCGCCGCTGAGGAATGCGCCCGTGAACACGGCACGAGTCAGGTTTGCCTGCATCAGGTTTGCGCCGCGCAGATTGCTGCCGCGCAGGTCAGCTTCGCTGAGGTTGCTCTGCATCAGGTTTGCGCCGAGGAAGTTTGCCCGCAGGTCGGCGCGGCTGAGGTCGCTGCCCATGAGGGTTGCGCCGTCGAGCCGGGCCCCACTCAGCTTGGCCTCGGTGAGGCTGGCTCCGGTCAGGTTGGCTCCGGCCAAATTCGCCCGCGACAGGTCTGCGCCCGCCAGGTCTTCGTCTTGCAGGTCGGCTCCAGCAAGCTGCTTCAAGGTTCCGGCGTGAATTTCTTTGATGTTCATGGGAGGTTCAGAGCGTTCAAACCGGACACTAGGGCGCTTCGACAGGACTGGCTGAGCGCGACAGCCCCAGCACATCCTCTTCGGAGTGGGAGTCGAGTAGCCACAGACCGGAGGCGATTTTGGGCAGCACGGCAGGTAGGCTGAAGCCTTGCTGGATTCCGGCAATTAGCAGTGACAGCGTTTCGACCAGTTTGGGGTCCCACTGCTGGCCCTGTTCGGCTTTGCATTGGTCGAGGGCGGTGGTCAGGGTTTGCAGCGGGTCGGCGTTGGGCTGGGCGTTTAGCTGGGTGACGCGGGCTTGAAAGGCGATCGCCAGCCCCAGGATGCGCGACTCCAGGGGAATTTCGTCGCCGCGTAGCCCAGCGGGATAGCCCTGCCCGTCCCAGCGCTCGGTGTGGTGGGTGAGGATGGTGGCGATCGCCTTTAGACGGTTCATCCGCCGCAGCAATTGGGTTCCTGGAATCAGCGGACAGGACAGGGGCACCGTTGCGTCTTCGTCATAGCGGGACGACACGCCCGGACTCAGAACGGTGCTGCCCGAGTCGATCTGCGCGATGCGGTGCAGCAGGCTGGCCAACTGGAGCCGATGCAGTTGCCAGGCGGGAAGATCGAGCAAATTGCCCATTGCCTCGGTGAGCGTGGCCACTTCGGCCGCTGCCATCGGATTGCTAAGGTCTGTCAGGTCAATCAGTTGAGCAATTCGCAGGTAGGCTTGCAGTTCGTTGGAAATTAGGTTGTCGTTGACCGAAAAGCGATCGCGAAAGTCTGCCTGGGGGTCGTTGGCGTGGTGCGTTTGCAGATAGTCTACCACCCGCGTCACGATGTCGCCCAGATTATCTGCCGTGGGAGAGCCGCAGAGCGCGTCGGCTTGCTGCACTTGAGGGGCGATCGCGCTGAGTTGCTGGGTCAACTGCTGCTGAAGTTGGGGATTATAGCGGCCAATGTGGGCGATCGCCAGTTCCGCCGTTTCCAACACCAGCGACGGCTCAAACGTCCACAGCCCGTAGAACTTGCGCTCCAGGTCGTGTGTTGGAAAGCCCGCTTTGAGATAGTCCGCTTCGGCAAGCTCCTGACATAGCACCATTGCCGTATAGTCGGGCGAGAGGATGATCAGGTGCCACTCCTGCGCCACGGGGTCGGCATCGTCCAGTCTGACCAGCGCCACGTTGTCTCGCTGGCTGGTAGGGTGTTCGGCAAAGCCTGCGTCGTCCGCCGCTAGGATAACGATTTGCGGAGACTTTTCGGCGATTTGCCCGTAGCGGTCGGCCTCTTGCAGATACCACTTGCCCCGCTGAAATGCTGTAATCATCAGCGGCGAGTAGTCATGCTCCAAAATCGAGTCTTCTAGCGCGTGGCACAGGGCGACGAGCGTGTTTTTGTAATAAACCCCAAAGTTGAGCGGGCGCTTGCCCTGAGACTGGCTCCCTTGGTGAGCATCCCTCAACTGTTGCAAGATTGATCCGGTTAGCATCCTGGCGATTGGCAGTGGTGCAAGACTTCTTGCTTCGATTCTCGCAGACTTTTCCGGTTCATAGGAAATCTCTATGGGTCGCGTTTGGGACTCTCTGGGTGAAGGCGCTGCCACCAGGGGAGATTGAGAGCCGGAAACTGCTGGGTTGCCTGACGGAGCCAGTCTGCCACGATGGCATCGGGGGGCAAACTGCCGTCGATTCGGATGACGGCCTCTTCAGCGTCCACCGATTCAAAGGCGGCAAGCTGGCTTTTCAGCATTTCCAGCTTCATGTAGTGGTTCAGGCGGTTGGATAGCCGTCGCTCTAGCTCCGCTGGAGGCACATCCAGCCAGACCAACTGTACCCCACCCGGCGCGGCGAGTTGGGTACGGTAGGCGCGTTTGAGGGCAGAGCAGGTGATCACGGTTTCGCGGCGGAGAGCGATCGCCCGCTGAATGTCATCCTGCATATCCAGCAACCACTGGCGGCGATCGCCCTCGTCGAGCGGAATCTGGGCCTGCATTTTGGCGATATTGGCAGGAGAATGACGGCGATCGCCCTCCAGAAAATCGCACTCTAGCCACTGCGCCAGCCGCCGCCCTACGACGGTCTTGCCGGAACCTGCTACACCCATAATGAGCCAAACAATTGGGGAGGGGGTCATAGGAAAAGGGAAATGGGGAGGGGGGATGGGGTGACAGGGGGGGGAAGGGATGATGAGATGATGGAACGAAACCAAAAAACGAAGAACGAAGAACGAAAAACGGAACCTCTTCGTTCTTCGTTCTTCCCTCTTCCCTCTTCCCTCTTCGTTCTTCGTTCTTCCCTCTTCCCTCTTCCCTCACTCCCACGCTCCAAACACACCATCCAAGCCCTAATCCAGCTCTTGCTGAAGCACAGCGGCGATCGCCTCTCTTGCTTTGAGCTGAAACTCCTGCACATTCACCCGATCGAGCAGGCGCACGGCGAACAGCATTCCGAAAATAGGCAGCGCAAACACAAAGCTGTAGGCCAACAGCGGCGACCCAAACAGCGCCCGCCCCGCATCCAGCGCCACGCCGCCCAGCACCGCCGCCACCGCCCGCGACATGGCCTGCGCCAGTCCCCACGCGCCGACGAAGGTGCCCGCCGTTTCCGCAGCGGTGAGGTCTAGCATCAGGCTGATCGCGCCGTTGGTCGTCACGCCAGAAGCCAGCCCAAAAATCAGCATGGCCAGGTTCAGCATTTTAGGATTGGCCGAAAAGCCTGCCAGAATAATCAGCAAAAAGCTGGCGGCGACAGCATAGCAGCCCAGCTTGGCGGTGCGGTGTTTGCCAATGCGCGGCACGATGAGAAAGCCCGTCGTGGCAATGCCGATCAGCGTGCCCAGTCCCCAAAAGGCGTTGAGCCGCGTCGATTCGGCGATCGACATGCCAAACACTTCGCCGCCGTAGGGTTCTAGCACCGACTCTTGCAAAAACAGGCTGAGGGTCATCATCATTAAGAAGCTGAAAAATAGCCCCGTTTGGCGGCTGGCGGTTAGCACTTTGAGCGATCGCCCCAGCGTAATGCTGTCTTCCCGGTCGGCAATCATCGAGCGTGATCGATAGCGCGAAAAGGTCTTTTCCACACCCCAGGTGGCGATCAGCGTCAAGCCGAAGACGATCGCCGGGATGATCAGAAAAATCCGGTTGATAGAAGCCCGCACCAGTTCCAGCGGCGCGTCGGACTCGATCTGCCGCAGCAGCCCGCTAGAGGCGATCGCTCCCACAATAATCCCCACCATCAGCATCGACCAGACAATGCCCACCAGCTTGGGGCGATTGTCCTCATCCGACACATCCACCAGCAGCGCCGTAAACGGCGTAGAACTGGCGCTAATGGCCAGCCCATACAGAGCAAACACCAGCGCCAGCAGCGCAATCCAGCCATAGGTCGCAAAGCCCCAGCCCGCCGCCTGGATACTATCGTTCAGCCGCCACACAACCTGCACCGCCAAAAACGAAGCCATCGTAAACAGCGCCGCCCCCAGCCAGACATAGCCCGTGCGGTGGCTGCTGCCGATGGACTTGGAATCGGACATTTGCCCCAAACCACACCCCGCGACGGAGCCACGAACTGGTTCATTGCGATAGTCGCCGCGACGATTGTAGCGGGCAGCGCCAGTTCTTTAATCATGACGCGGTTCAGCACGCCCAGCGTCAGCAGGGACATGATGCCCAGGCCCATCTGAAACAGCCCCAGACGAACCATCGTAGGCAGCCCCAGCCGTGCAGCCGGAGCCGCCGCGCTGATAAACTCTCCTTTTTCTATGCCTTTAGCCATGAATCTGTCCTAAACCAGTTCACCAGAGAAATTCAAACCCGTTTTTGTCTGTTCTTATCTTCGCGCAAGGGCCGGTGGAAATGAGAATCAACCAGGCTGAGTGGAATTGAATAGGGAGGAGGGGGGCAATCCCTAATCTCCAAAATGCTGGAACCCCCGGTCGAGACTGAGCTGTTCATCGGGGGTTTCGCTGGTTTCGTCCCGCAAGATGACCTCATAACCCGGAACAATGTCGCCGATGATGGCAGCCCCCGGCAAACAAGACTGGAGCGCCTGGGCGATCGCCCTTGGTAGGCACATTACCAGCTCAAAGTCTTCGCCGCCATAGAGCGCCCAGGCGATCGCCTGCGGTTCCCCTACCCAGTCCACTAGCCCAGCGGGCAGAGGAATCTGGCGACGATGCAGGACTGCTCCTACGCCGCTGGCTCGACAAATTTGCAGCACCGCGTCGGCAAGTCCGTCGCTGCTGTCCATTGCAGTGAGCGGGGAAGGGGGGAGGTTGGATTCTTTTCCCTGCGTCTCTCGTTCACCTGCTTCTACACACGCCCACAACAGCGGAATCACATCTAGTCGGGGCAGCGGGCGTTGATGGGTGCGGATCAGGGCAGCGCGATCGCCCCCCGTCAGGCCCTCGCCTGTTGCAGAATGCAGCAAAAGTTCCAGCCCAGCGCGAGAGGCTCCGTGCGGGCCTGTGACCAAAATGGCATCACCGGGTTGGGCGGTGGAGCGACGCAGGACGCGGCTGGGGTCTACTTCGCCAAAGGCGGCGATCGCCACGGTAAACACGGGCGATCGGCAGAGATCGCCGCCTACGATGGCGGTATCATAGCGGTTCAGGCAATCTGTCATGCCCTGATATAGCTGCTCGATCCAATCTAAGGGCAAATCACCCGGTAGCCCCAGCCCCACAGTGATGCCCAGCGGCGCTGCGCCCATCGCCGCCAGATCTGACAAATTTGCTGCCGCCGCCCGCCAGCCCACATCCGCAGGCGACGTGGTGATCACGCCCGGTGAAGCCAGCCCCACGCTAAAGTGAACGCCATCCACCAGCAGATCCTCGGTGACAACGAGCGATCGCCCTGGCGAAACCGTCAGCAGCGCCGCATCGTCGCCAATCACCCCTGTTGGGCAAAAGGTTTGGATGCGGCTGAGCAGGCCCTGTTCGCCGAGGTGTTTGACTTGCAAGGATTCGGATACCATCAGAAAAGCGGATTGGCAAGAGTGGGAATGCAATTTATCGATCAGGCGGAAGTCGAAGTTGAGGCCGGAAAAGGCGGCGATGGGCTGGTGGCCTTTCACCGGGAGAAATACGTGCCTGCGGGCGGGCCGTCGGGCGGCAACGGCGGGCACGGCGGCTCGGTGATTTTGGAGGCAGCAACGGATTTACAGACGCTGCTCGACTTTCGCTATGCCCGCAAGTTTAAGGCAGAAGACGGTCAGCGCGGCGGCCCGAAGAATATGACCGGGGCTTCGGGGAGCGATCGCCTGATTCGTGTCCCCTGCGGCACGATGGTTTACGATGCCGAAACCGGCGAACAACTGGGCGATTTGGTGCAGCCTGGCCAGCGGCTTGTCGTCGCCAAGGGTGGCAAGGGCGGGCTGGGCAACAAGCATTTTCTCAATAACTTTAATCGCGCCCCGGAAAAAGCCCTGCCTGGTCTTCCTGGCGAACACCGCATGATTCGCCTGGAGCTAAAGCTGCTGGCGGAGGTCGGCATTATTGGTCTGCCCAATGCGGGCAAGTCTACGCTGATTTCGGCGCTGTCGGCGGCGCGACCCAAAATTGCCGACTATCCCTTTACGACGCTGGTGCCCAACCTAGGGGTTGTCCGCAAGCCCACGGGCGACGGCACGGTGTTTGCCGACATTCCAGGGCTGATCGAGGGGGCACACCTGGGCACGGGGCTGGGGCACGACTTTTTGCGACACATCGAGCGGACGCGCGTGCTGCTGCACCTGATTGACGCAACGCAGGATGACCCGATCGCCGCCTACCAAGTGATTCAGGATGAACTGGAAGCCTACGGCCGCGGACTGCCCGATCGCCCTCAAATTTTGGCGCTGAACAAGGTGGATGCGCTGGGAGGTGAGCGAGAGCGGGTGGGGGCGATCGCCGCTGAACTGCACCGCCTCAGTGGACTGCCCGTGTTCCAGATTTCTGCCGTGGCCCAAGTGGGTCTGGATGCCCTACTTCAGGAAGTCTGGCGCGTGCTAGATGGCGTGGAGGTAGAGGTCTGACCTAGCTCTCAGCCAACCCCTCACGCCTTCTTCCGCACGGCGACCTGGTGGGACTGGTGCAATAGCTCAAGCTGGCTTTTGAAAGTGGCGAGAAAGGCATCGATCGCCTCTTTGGTGCCGTAGCCCGTTAGCCCAAAGTCGTAGTCGTCGAAGATGAGGATGCCGCCGGGTTTGAGAACGAGCCAGCTTAGCAGGCCGTCGGTCATCACGTCGGGCGCGTGGTGAGAGCCATCGACATAGATAAAGTCGAAAGAGTCCAGGGGGAGCGATCGCACGACATCCTTGGATACCCCGACTCGCTTGGTCACTTTTTCGGCAGCCCCGGTGCGGGCAATGTTTGCATCAAACCGGGCTTCGATGCCCTCGGTGTCGTGATCCAGCGACAGATTTTCGGAACTGCCCGCAAAGGTATCGACGCAGGTCAGCCGCGCCGTGGGATGGGTCAGCACATTTTCCAGGAGCCAGCAGGCCGATCGCCCCTCCCAACTGCCGATCTCCAGCGCATTCAGGTTTTCCCGACCCGCTAATGGCTGAAGCTGTTCTTGCCAGAGCCAGACGTTGCGGCTAAACCAGTCCTGAGTAAACTCGTAGCCCTTGGCTTGAACGTCATCCTGGTATGCAATCCGCTGCAATTCGGCGCGGGCTGGGGCCAGGTCAGGGCAGAGTTCGAGCGCCTGCTGGAAGTAGCCAATAGCGCGATCGCGCTCCCCCATATTCAGGTACGACACGCCGATGTTGTAGAGCAGCCGCGCCTTCTGAAACGCGCCCAGGTCTGGCGCAGCGTCGAGCGCCTGCTGAAAATAGGACAGCGATTGGGCAAAGTCGCCCTGGCGATAGAGCGTGTTGCCCAGGTCTACGTAGGCTTTGATCAGGCGTTCGGTGGGGCTGAGTGGCTGCATAGTGAGCTAGAGCGTTGAATTGAGAGCGACTTTAAGCGTCTTAACTTTAAGCGTCTTAACTTTAAGCATCTTATTTGAGCGTGTAAGGTTGAGGTCGGCGTGGCGCGTGAGGCTTTGTAACGGTTTTGTAATTTCGGCATCCGCAAAGCTCTTATTTTACCGGGAAGACTCCTTGCATTTCTCATCGTTTCCTTTAGGATGCAGAGATTACCCCTGATTCTGACCTTTCGGCTGTGTGTCCTATGGCTTACTACAGTCAGCCCGACTCGATTCCCCGCCTGTCTGAAGCGCTAAACCATCTCACGGTCGATCAGATCAAGAGCTTGGCAGGTTTGGTGTCGGAGGACAAGCCACCCCTTCGTAAAACAGAGCTGGTCAATTTCGTTCTCCAAGGGATGGAGGGGGACGCGCTGCGCCGACTCTGGGAGCGCTGTGATTTGCTGCAACGAGCGGCGATCGCCGAAGTGGTTCACGCAGAAGACGATCGATTTAACAAAACCCGCTTTGCCTGCAAATACGGCAAGTCGCCCAAGTGGGGCACGGGTTCCACCTATTCCTATCACTTCAAGCCGTCGGTGCTGTCTCTGTTTTTCTACGCGGGGACAATGCCGAAGGATTTGAAGGCACGACTCAAGGCCTTTGTGCCGCCGCCAGAGCCAACGCCCATCCCCTCCGTCGAGACTGTGGGAGACACCCAGCCCGCCCAACAGCGGCGCTACGAATCTGGACAACGGCAGCCCAAGATTCACACCCTCCATCTGCCGCAGAAGCTTCAAGATACCGAGCAGATCGCTCGTCGGGACTTGCAGGCGGTACTCAGGCTGGTAGATCTGGGCAAAGTGTCGGTGAGCGACAAGACGTTTTTCCCAACCACTGCAACCCTGAGTGCGATCGCCGAGGTGCTAGAAGCGGGCGATTACTATAGTGCCTGGCCCGCCAAAGAATCACCGGGCGGCTGGCGCTATAGCTACGACATCGGCTTCATCAAGCCCTTTGCCTGGGTGATGCTGCTGCAAGCGGCCAAGTTTGTAGAACTCAATGGCAAGCGGCTCAGCCTGACCAAAGCGGGGCAAAAGGCCCTCGGCGACCCACCCGAAAAAACCCTGCAAACCCTCTGGAAAGCCTGGTTAAAGAACACCCTGCTGGACGAGTTGCGCCGAGTCGAGAGCATCAAAGGGCAAACGGGCAAAGCCAAGCGCAGTCTGACCGCCGTTGCGGGCCGACGCAGCAAAATTGTCGAAGCCTTGAAAGATTGCCCGGTGGGGCGATGGGTGTCGCTTATGCACTTTTTGCGCTATATCATCGCGGCAGGCTATGAATTTGAGGTGAGCCGCAATCCAGAAAGCCTAACGCTAGAAGACCACGGCCCCATCTATTCCGCCAGTTTTGTGATTTTGGAAGCCCGCTATGTGGCGGCTTTCCTGTTTGAATATGCCGCAACGCTAGGACTAATCGATGTTGCTTACGTTCATCCCGATGATGCCCTGTTTCAGTGGTCTCTTGAGGGAGGGTTGCTCAACCCTGATAAAGTCGCTGAAAATACCGACGACGATGACGGGGAAACGGCGTTGTCCAAAGTCATTCAGATTTTAAGCAACGATAGTCCGTTTGGAGATTTCCACACTAGAAACTGTTTAAGCCGCTACGACGGACTGAGCTATTTTCGGCTGACCCCGTTGGGTGCTTATGTGTTGGGGCTGAGCGATCGCTACGTGCCCGCGGCTCTGCCGCAAAAACAAGTGCTGCGCGTGTTGCCCAATCGAGAAGTGGTGGCCCTGCAAACGCTCAGCCGGGCCGATCGCCTGATGCTGGACAGCCTGTTGCAGCCCGTGTCGGACTCGGTGTGGCAGTTGGAGCAGGCGAAACTGCTGGATGCGATCGCCCAAGGACGCACCGTTGAAGAACTGCAAGCGTTCCTCGAAGCCAATAGCGTGGAGGCGTTGCCCCAGACCGTGCTGCAATTTCTCAGCGATTTGCAAAGCCGCACCACCCGCTTGCAGCCCCTCAGCACTGCCCGCGTGATTCGCTGTGCCGATGCAGCCTTGGCCATGCAAATTGCCAATGATTCTCGCACCAAGGCTTACTGCTTTTTGGCAGACCAGCCCCAGGCGATCGCCGCTGGTCAGGCAACCTACCTGATCGTGCCGCTAGAATCTGAAACCAAATTCAACAACGCCCTCAAAAAGCTTGGCTACAGCCTACCTGGACTGGGCTAATCCGCTGCCCGCATTCAAAATCTAAAATCCCCAAGCCAAAATCCAAAATCTTGCAATGGTCTACGTTGCCGACAACGCCCTCATTATTCAGAGCGATCGCTCGGTCTTGCTGGAGGTTCACTCGCCTAGGGCAGAGGCGGCGCGGGAGGCGATCGCCCCCTTTGCTGAACTGGTCAAAAGCCCGGAGCATATCCACACTTACCAGATTTCGCCCCTCAGCATTTGGAATGCGCGGGCAGCGGGAATGCCCGTCGCAGACATGATCGCCGCCCTACGGGAACACGCCAAATATCCTATGCCCGATGCAGTGGCGCAGGAAATCGAAGCCCTGGGCAGCCGCTATGGGCTGACAGTGATCGAGCGGGAGGGCGATTGCCTGCTGCTGAAGATGGCAGACCAACCCCTGGCAGAACTGCTCAGCCGCAACGAGTCTGTGGCTAAGTTTCTGGGCGATCGCCGCTCGGCGCTGGTGTTTGAGGTGAACGCGGGCGATCGCGGCGTGTTGAAACAGGCCCTACTAGGGGCGGGCTATCCGGCGGAAGATTTGGCGGGCTATGTAGAAGGTGATGCGCTGTCTATTGAGCTGCGCTCGGTCAGCCAGTCTGGGCAGCCGTTTTCCCTGCGAGACTATCAAAAAGAGGCCGCCGAGGTGTTCTACCAGGCGGGCAGTGTGCGCGGTGGCAGTGGGGTCATTGTGCTGCCCTGCGGCGCGGGCAAGACGATGGTGGGCATGGCGGCGATCGCCGCTGTCCAGGAAAATACGCTAGTGCTAACTAGCAGCCTCACCTCGGTGCGCCAATGGCGGCGGGAATTGCTCGACAAAACCACGCTGCCGCCAGAGGCGATCGCCGAATACAGCGGCGAAACCAAGCAAACGGGCCCGATTACCTTGGCTACTTACCAGATCCTCAGCTACCACGACCATAAAACGGGCGACTTCCCCCATTTTCAACTGTTTAGCGCCCGCTCCTGGGGGCTGATCATCTATGACGAAGTGCATCTGCTGCCTGCGCCGATTTTTCGCATCACGGCTGAGCTACAGGCCCGCCGCCGCTTGGGTCTGACTGCGACGCTGATCCGTGAAGATGGCAAGGAGGGCGATGTGTTTGCGCTCATTGGGCCCAAGCGCTATGACGTGCCCTGGCGGGAACTGGAAGGACGGGGCTTCATCGCGGCGGCAGAATGTACCGAAATCCGCGTGCCCCAAGACTCAGACCGCCAGATGGAATACGCCCTGGCAGAAAAACGCCAACAGTTTCGCATCGCCGCCGAAAATCCGCGCAAGGCCGAGGTGGTGATGTCGCTGTTGCAGCAGCAAGCCGGACACCGGATTTTAATCATCGGCGAATATCTGGATCAGCTTAAGCACCTGGCAGAGCTAACGAATTTACCGATTGTGACCGGGAAAACCTCGCAGCGCGATCGCGACCAACTTTACGAACAGTTCCGCGCTGGCACAGTTGCCGGGCTGATCTTGTCGCGGGTGGGCAACTTTGCGCTGGATTTGCCCGATGCGGACGTGCTGATCCAGGTGTCGGGCAAGTATGGTTCCCGCCAGGAAGAGGCACAGCGGCTAGGGCGAGTGCTGCGGCCCAAGGCAGACGGTCGCAGCGCCCAGTTCTTTACGCTCGTTTCGTTCCGCACCTGCGAAGAAGACTTTGCCCGCCATCGCCAGCTTTTTTTGGCAGAGCAGGGCTATAGCTATCACATTCAGGTGTTGGACTCGTAGCGGGGTGGAAGTTTGGTGAACGCTGGGTCTGCCCGCTGCGATTTCGGTTTGCTGGCTTGAAAGGAAGCGGGCGATCGCGTCACAATAGAATTAGTTAAATTACTTAACACTTTTAATTTCCATTATTCATCTGCCTTTTGCGCTCCGACATGGTTTTAGATTCGCGTTCTTTGGTTGACCACGCTGGCTCGGTTTTAGAAATTTTGGGTCAGCAGAGCGTTTCCCAACACTCTCTGGTAGACAGTTTTACCCACCGGCTGGATTATGACGTGGCGATCGCCGGCGGGGGCATCGTCGGGCTAACCCTGGCCTGCGCGTTGAAACATTCCGGGCTGCGAGTGGCGGTGATCGAGGCAAAGCCCATCGAGGCGGGCTTTTCCTGGCGGCGGGCCTACGCGCTGACGCTGATGACGGGGCGCATTTTTGCTGGACTGGGGCTGTGGGACAAAATCCTGCCGCAAATTACTACCTTTCGCCAGATCCGGCTGGCAGACGAAGACTCGCCCGCTGTGGTGACGCTCCAGCCCCAAGACCTAGGCACAGCGGAACTGGGCTATGTGGGAGAACATCACGTCTTGCTGCGATCGCTCTACGAAGCCCTGGACAACGCGCCCAACCTCACCTGGCACTGCCCCGCAACGCTGGCGGGGGTGGACTATGAATCCGATCACGTCAATCTGCATCTGGAGCAGGAGGGCGAACGGCGGACATTCACCACGCAACTGCTGGTGGCGGCGGACGGAGCGCGATCGCCCCTGCGGGAATCGGCGGGCATCGGCACCCACGGCTGGCAATACTGGCAGTCCTGCGTGACAGCGGTAATTCGCCCCGAAAAAGACCACGGCAACGTGGCCCGCGAACACTTTTGGACGAGCGGCCCCTTTGCCACGCTGCCGCTGCCCGACAACCGCTGCCAGATCGTGCTGACGGCTCCCCATGCCGAGGCAACAGCGCTGCTCGAAATCGATGAAACCACATTTCTGGCAGAGCTAGAACGACGCTATGGCGGGCAGTTGGGGCGGCTGGAACTGGTGGGCGATCGCGCGTTATTCCCCGTGCGGCTGATGCAGAGCGATCGCTATGTGCAGCCCCGGCTGGCGCTGGTGGGCGACGCAGCCCACTGCTGCCATCCCGTCGGCGGGCAAGGGCTAAACCTGGGCATTCGGGATGCAGCGGCGCTGGCGGAGGTGCTAACCCAGGCACACGCCACAGGCAAAGACTTGGGCACCTTGCCCGTGCTGAAGCGCTACGAGCGCTGGCGCAGGCTAGAGAACCTAACGATTCTGGGCTTTACCGACCTGCTCGATCGCACCTTTTCCAACCGCTGGCGACCGCTGGTGCTGGCGCGACGGCTGGCGCTGCGGCTGATGGGCGGGCTGCGGCCACTGCGATTTCTGGCGCTGCGGCTGATGACGGGGCTGGGCGGGCGATCGCCCCAACTCGCCCAACAACCTGTAAAACCCCAATCAAAGCCAGAAAACGGATCGAAACTGCATCAGTCTTAAACAGTCTTAAAAGCGTTAGTGAGTCCTGTAGTACCGGGCTTTCAGAGAAAAGACGCTACACTAAACCACACTTGTCGCATTTGTCGGTTCATGTGTTTGCGCTATGGAATCTCTGGTTGAACCCGTCTCGATTGAAGAAAACCTAAAGCAGTTTTTGCTGGTGATCTCAGCAGCGCTGATTATCGCCGTGCTGCCGCAGAGCATCCCCTGGATGCGGAAGCTGCCCTACACGGTGCTGCTGGTGATCGCGGGCATGGGTTTGGCGCTGCTGAATATTCACTTCTTCTCGCCCTCGCCAGAGCTAATTCTGTGGATCTTCCTGCCGCCACTGCTGTTTGAGGCCGCCTGGAATATCCGCTGGGGCGAACTCCGCCGCAACCTGGTTCCCATCGCGCTCTATGCCACGCTGGGTGTCGTGGTGACAATTTTGGGCATTGCCTTCGCCCTGGCACAATGGGCCGATTTTCTCTGGCCGGTGGCGCTGCTCACGGGGGCGTGTCTGTCCGCAACCGATCCGGTGGCAGTCAGCACGCTGCTGCGAGAACTGGGCGCACCCTCGCGGCTGAAGGTCTTGGTCGAAGGCGAGAGTATGTTCAACGACGGCACGGCCGTGGTCGCCTTTAGCCTGCTGCTAGGTCTGGCGACGGGCACTGAAACCTTCGATCTGCAAAACCTGATTGTAAAATTTGCTTCCGTCGTTGGTATCGGTGTGGGCGTGGGGCTGCTGGTAGGTTTCGGCATTTCGCTAATCACCAAACAATTTGACCTGCCCTTGGTGGAGCAGTCCTTGACGCTGGTGGGAGCCTACGCCGCCTACCTGATTGGCGAAAACCTAGGCGGGTCGGGGGTAATCGGCACGGTCACCGTTGGGCTAATCCTGGGAAACTTTGGGTCGCGGGTGGGCATGAACCCCCGGACGCGGGTCGTGGTTAGCGAGTTTTGGGAGTTTATTGCCTTTTTCTTCAACTCCATCCTGTTTTTCCTAATTGGCGACCAGTTGCTGATCGACTCGGTATGGTTGGGGCTGGCGGGCATTGCGGTGGCGATCGCCGCTGTGTTGGGGACTCGCGTCGTGGCGATCGCCCTGCTCACAGCCCTCAGCAACCGCATCACCACCGTCGATATCGGCTGGAACCTCCAGACCATGCTGTGCTGGAGCGGGCTGCGGGGCGGTGTGGCGCTGGCACTGGCCCTCAGCGTGCCCGAAACCGTACCCCAACGGGATGCCCTAATCGCGGTGGTGTTTGGCACAGTGTTTTTCACCATCCTGGTGCAGGGCATCACGGTCAAGCCGCTGTTGCAGGCGCTCGACCTGATCCAGGCAAACCCAATCCAGCAGCAGTATCTAGAACTCATCTCACGGGAAACCGCGCTGCAAAAAGTGCTGGACTATATGCAGCAACCGGGTACTAGCGCAGGCATCGATCCAACAGCATTCCGCGCAGAGCGGGCCACTATCGAGTCCGAGCTATTCAAATTGCAGCAGCAGAGTCAGGCATTGTGTCAGCAAGACCCATCCCTAGCGGAGTTGGGGGTCGAGACGCTGCGAAAGGAACTGCTGGCCGTAGAGTCCAACGCCTACTATGAGCTGGTGCAACTAGGACGGCTCAACCAAGAACCCCCGGCCCTACTGGAAGCAATCATCAACGCAGAGGAAAATCCTCACCTCCCAGGGCCAGTCGCTAAGCCGGGAAACACTGCCGTTGCTGCCGCCAAAGAGAACTAACCCGAATGCTCAGACTTGACTAATAAACCGACGCTAAAACCGACTGGGAAGACTGACGTTTCGGGCATGACGAACCTAACCGTGATTTTGGATTTTGGATTTGCGATTTTGGATTGCCAGTCACGCATCTGCGGGCTTCTAGTGATTTTATCCGTGGCCCACTCTGGAGCATTGACTCTAAGCAACCAACGCTTGCTCAAGTCCACGGCCCAGGCGGTTGCTCTGGCAGATCCTCGGAATGCACCTGCTGGTCATACAGCTTGAACCCGCGTGACTGGTAGTTTTTCAGCGCGTAGGGGCCATCCAGGCTGCATGTATGCACCCACACCCGTTTTGCCCCCATGTTCCATGCTTGCTGCGTGCCCACCGTCAGCAAGTGTCCGCCCAGCCCTTGCCCCATGAACTGCCCCAATAGCCCAAAGTAGGCAATTTCCACATTCTCATCGGGCTGCGCCTCCAGTTCTATATAGCCTGCTGGCGTACCCGACACATAGGCCACCCAGGTTTGCACCTGCGGGCGATCGAGATAGCGTAACCACTGCTCATAACTCCAGGACAACCGCTGGAGCCAGTACCAGTCGCCCCCCACCGCTGTATAGAGGAAACGGCTAAACTCTGGCGACGGCACCTCGGCCTGCCTTACCACGAGATCGGCACGGCTGGATGTGGTGGGGCGCAGCCACTCTGGGCTGAGCATTTCCAGATACCAGGTGGTGACGGGGGTGAGCATGGGAGAGGATTGGGTTGTGGATGGGCAGGGGGAAAAGTAAAGCGGGCAGAGCGTGCGTTCCGAATCCCTGCCTTCTGTCCCCTGACCCTTCTTTCAAAGCTGCGATCGCACTGCCGGATAAAGTTGAGCAAAGCGCTGATGGGCGACTTCCAGGGCAGAGGGGAGGGAGTTGAGAACGGTAATCTGCGGGGAGGGGGCGATTTGCGTTGCGCTCCCGCCAAGAATTGCCTGCTTCTCAGTCCAGGTTTCCCCTACTGGTCCATCTTGCCCGATTCCCCGGCCCGCCAACAGAGCCGCTCCTCGGGCCGAAGCCGATCGGGTTTCGACGCTGCATAGCGGACGCTGAAGCACATCGGCCAAAAGCTGTCGCCACTGGGGATGCAGGCTGCCGCCGCCCGCCAGATACAGGGTATCGGGATTTGCCCCGGTTGCCTGGACTGCCGCAAAGCCCTGAGCAATGGCAAAGGCAACGCCCTCCAGCGCGGCACGGGCCAGGTGGGCGCGGGTGTGGTGCAGCCCCAGCCCAATCCAGGCGCCGGCAGGGGTGGGGTCGAGGTGGGGGGTGCGTTCTCCAGTGAGGTAGGGCAAGCACACCAGCCCGTCGCAGCCCGGTTCCACAGTAAACGCCTGGTCGTAGAGGTCGGTCCAGCTTAGGCCCAGCAGTTGCCGCACCCACTCTAGCGCCAGCCCCGCATTTTGCATGGCGGCGAGGGTATACCACTGATGCGGGAGGGCCGCGTGAAACAGGTGGGTGCAGCCCTGCGGGTCAAGGATGGGGCGATTCCCGCAGGGATCGCTTCGCGAATCGCGCAGGAGGGTGATTTGCGCCCCGGTGCCGAGGGTAAGCTGGCAGGCTCCAGCCGTAGTCAGCCCGCTCCCTAGCAGCGCAGCGGCCGTGTCGGCGGCTCCGGCCACGACGGGCAGATCGGCAGGCAAACCCAGATGCTCGGCGGCGCTGCGGGTCAGGGTTCCGGCGATCGCCCTCGAAGCCACAATTGGCGGTAGCCAGTCGGTTCGCAGGTGCAGTGCCTCCAGCAGGGCGATCGCCCAGGTTCCCGCTACCACATCCGCCATCAGGGTTCCCGAAGCGTCCGAGGGTTCCGTCGCCGCGCGTCTGGTCAGCCGCAGCCGCAGCCAGTCTTTGGGTTGCAGCGCCCAGCGGGCGCTGCGATACACCTCTGGTTCCCACTGCCGCAGCCAGAGCAGGCTCGGCCCCGCCATGCCCACCGTCAGCGGGTTAGCCAGCGGCCGCAGCGCCTCAGCCCCCAGCGCTTGATAGAGTGCTAGCGCCTGGTGCGATCGCCCATCGGCCCAGAGAATCGCCGGCCGCAGTGGGTTTCCTACCCCATCACAGACCACCACGCCATGCATTTGCCCTGACAGCCCGATGGCTTGCACCTGCGCGGCATAGGACTGAACTGCCTTGCGAACGGCGATCGCCCCTGCGTTCCACCAGTCCTGCGGGTCGCTTTCGGCCCAGCCCGGATAGGGCGCATTGACCGGATACGGATGAGAGGCTTCAGCAATGACGGTTCCATCAGCGCTCATCAGCAGCACTTTGAGGGAACTGGTGCCCAGGTCGATTCCAAGGAACATTGGGAAAAGGGACAAAAGATGAGAAGGGCGGATGATTAGTAGAAGATGCAAAGTGACTGGCTTCAAGCGTTTAACCCACACTCGACCACGCCAACCACTCTGCCTCTTGGCATAGACGTGCCTTTTAGTAGCGGACAGTAGCGGAACTTGCCTCTGGCACAAGCAGTCTGCTAACTCGACCCACTTGCCTGTAGAATGAATCCAACTTTCGGCGCTGGTGGTGCCAGGGAAAAAATCTCTGACGAGCGGCGTTGCTGCAACCGTCTAAACTTTCCCCCGATGACCCAAACAAGCCCCAAAGCAACATCCGTTTGGGCCTGTAATTAAGGAGTATTAAGTCGTTATGAGGTCACTATTTCAACGGAGTGCGGCGATCGCAGTCGCAGGTGGCATCGCGTTGACTGGTCTTTTGGCGGGTGGACTGCGCGTCTTGGCGCTCACCACTGAGCAAGTCGTAGAGCGACTCCGCCCCATCCCTGTGTTTGCAGTTACCGATGCCGATGGCACGCCGCTCGTTGCGACGACCGGAGATGGCGAAAATACCACCCCCGTCGCAGGGGTCTTCATCAGCCGTCAAGACGCGCAGCAGTTTGTCGAAGGACTGAAATCTCGCAATCCCCAGCTTGGCAACTCGGTGCAGGTGACAACCGTTTCGCTGGCAGAAATTTTTGAACTGGCGGTGCGTCAGCAAAACAACGATGATGGGCTGCGGTTCTACTTTGTGCCCATGCGTCAGCAGGTTGAGTCGGCCCGCACCGTACTTCAGCAAAATCGGCAAAATCCTGAGAACTTTGAGGGGGTTCCGCTGTTTTTTCTAGAATCAACCCAAGAGGGCGGCGGCTATCTCACCATTCAGCAGGGCAACCAGCGGGTAATTCCGATTTTCTTTACCCAGCAGGACTTGCAGGCCATGGTGAGCCGCATTACCCAGCAGGAGCCTAGTCTTGCAGGCCGGACGCGAGTGCAAGTGACCAGCCTGGAAACACTAATCCAGGTTTTTCAGAGCAGCGATGATCCGGACTTGAATCAGGTGGTGCTGGTGCCGCCTCGCGAGACACTGGAGTATATTCGCACGTTGCAGCCGAATGGCGGTGCAGCACCGGCCAGAGGCGGTCGCAATAGCGGCGGCAGAACCCGCTAGTGCCTGCGGTTGAAGGCTGAAACGGTGGCTGAAACGGTGGCTGAGACGGTGGCTGAGACGGTGGCTGAGACGGTGGCGGGCGATCGCCTCTGGCAGTGGCGGCAGGCTGCGCGTCAGTCGGCGATCGCCCATCAGGTCAATCCAGCAGAGGTCGATTGGCTGCTGCAACATGGAGCTGGCGTAGCGCCACTGCTGCTAAAGCTTGGCCCACCGTTTTCACGAGAAATCCCGCTCAACCGTTCCCTCGCTGACCTGACCCAGCTCTGGCAGGCGCGGCTCCGCGACCGGGTGCCTGTGCAATATCTGGTCGGCCGGGTGCCCTGGCGAGAGTTTGACCTGACCGTGTCGCCTGCGGTGCTGATTCCGCGTCCAGAGACAGAACTGCTGATTGACCTGGCAAAATCGGCAGCTTTGCAATGTGGCTTGCCCCTGAATGAACCTAGTCACTGGGCTGATCTAGGCACGGGCAGCGGGGCGATCGCCCTTGGGCTAGCCTCGGTCTTTCCGCTAGCGACGATTCACGCGGTGGACAGGAGCGAACCCGCGCTGGCGATCGCCCGACAAAATGCCGATACTGCTGGAATGGGCGATCGCATCCAGTTTCACCAAGGCGACTGGTTCGAGCCGCTAGCCCCCCTTGCCGGACAGCTACAGGGCATCGTCTCAAACCCGCCCTACATCCCTACGGACGACTTGCCCCATCTTGACCCAGAGGTCGTTCGCCACGAACCCCCCACCGCCCTCGACGGCGGCCCCGACGGGCTAGACTGCATTCGCTATATTGTCCACACCGCCCCCCGCTACCTGAAACCAGGCGGACTCTTGCTGTTGGAAATGATGGTCAGCCAGGCCCCAGCCGTCGCCCAACTCCTCAGCAAAACGAGACAATACACCACGGTTCAGATTCATCCCGACCTGGCCGGAATCGAGCGATTTGCCGTCAGCGTGAGGAGGTGATAGATAGGCAATAGGGATTTCAAGAAAGAACGAAAGTGGAAAAAGGAAGAACGAAGATAGAAAAGCGAAAACCTGCTCTTCCCTCTTCGTTCTTCGTTCTTCCCTCTTCCTTCTCACTTCCCCCACAGCGTCGTGTCCATTCGCGCCTGCAACTCTTCAGGAAACTCGCCCGTATGCACCTGCTCCCGCAGCACTTCTGGATCGCCCCAGGACACCAGTTCCAAATACGTGCGGGCTGCGCCCAGCGGATTGCCATCCAGGTCGAAGAGTTCCAGCCAGCCGTCATCGCCGTCGGTCGTCGTCACCACTGCGTAAACTGCGCCGTGGGGTGCGCCCTCCATTGGCATTTGAGAAACCGACACCGAACCCCAGTCGCGCTGCATCACGTTTTCATCATAGAAATCGTAGGCAGCCTGAACGGTGGCGGGCAGGGGGGGCGTGCCTGCGATGCCGATGCCGCCGATCGCATTCTGACGCAGCGGCATTTCTTCAGGGGTGTCTTCCCCGCTCTGATAGGCGGCGTATTTGGCTTGCCAAAAGGTCTTGAGCAGGCTGGCACACTGTTGCTGTACAGGTGTTGGCTCTGAAGCGGGCGGGTTATCCATGTTGCAAAATCAATGACGTTGGTGAAGGTATAAGGTGAAGGTATAAACAGCCAGGCATGATAATGCGGCAGCAGTAGAAAATTAGCAAAAAATTAGCGCAGAGAAGTTGCCTTAAACCCTTGTAATCCGTAGGATAGCGCGAGTTTGAGATAAGCTAAAGTCCTCTATTTTGAACTGTGAAGGGGTTCCTGCGATGCCGCAAGTGTCTCTGGCTGAATTGGTTGATATTGCTCGGCAAGGCGCTGGGCTGATTAGCTTCCCAACGGATACCGTGCCAGCCTTGGCGACGCGACCAGACGCAGCGGGGCTAATCTATGCCGCCAAGCAGCGAGACGAGCGCAAGCCGCTGATTTTGATGGGCGGCAGTGTGGAAGATCTGTGGGCGTTTGTTGCAGGCGACGAGGCGGCAAAGGCGCAGTGGCAGGCGGCGGCGGAGCGCTACTTTCCGGGAGCGGTGACGCTGGTGTTGCCTGCGGGCGATCGCCTCCCCCGCGCCATGAACCCGACTGATCCAACGACCATCGGCATTCGTGTACCGGATCATGCTCTGGCGCGACATCTGCTGGCACAGACAGGCCCCCTGGCCACCACCAGCGTTAACCGCTCCGGAGAACCCGCGTTACAAGATTTATCGGACATCAACGCCCAGTTTCCCGATGTCTATACGCTGACAGAAGCAGCGCTAGACGAACTGGGGCGATCGCTCTTGGTGTCCACTACCTATGCGGGTTCTGGAACTCCCTCGACGGTGGTGAAATGGACCGATGAGGGATGGAGCATTTTGCGACAGGGCCAGGTCGTTTTCGAGCCATAGACCGCAAAAATCGTAGGTTAAGATAAGACTAGAAAACGGTAAATTCCCTTATGAAAACTGAGCAGCGGAGCAAGGGGAAACAAAGCCAAAAAAGCCAGCACAGCCATCAAACTCTCCAGCTGTTAACCTTAGGAGAGTACGCCCATTGCATCGTGGGTGAGCAGTATCGCCAGATGGTGAAGCACGAAAAGCACGTTCTGGCAGATACTGACCCAGAACATCTCCACCAAATGCGCGTTCATAGCCGTCGGCTTTATACGGCGCTACAAGTGTTTGCAGCAGCCATTGTGCTGCCTAGAGCGGCCCATGCCAAGCACGTGCGATCGCTCACAAAGGCACTGGGCAAATTGCGCGACCTAGACGTGCAAATCGCTACGCTCCAGACCGACTATCATCCCCATCTGAGCCAGCCAGAGCAGGCGTACCTAGAGAGGGCGATCGCCGCACTCCAGCAAAAGCGCTGCAAAACCCTTGCAGGCACCCGCGACATCCTCAGCCAGAGCCGCTATCGAGACCTGAAAACCGCCTACGAAACTTGGCTCAGCGCTCCCCAGTTCACATCGCTGGCTCAAGTCCCAATTATGACTGTCCTGCCCGACCTACTCAGCCCGTTACTATCGACCTCGCTGCTACACCCCGGCTGGCTCATCGCCACCGAAGAGGTAACAGAAGACACCGCCCCCACACTGCACGACCTCCGCAAAGCCTGTAAGCATGTCCGCTATCAAGCAGAGTTTTTCATTAGTTTCTATGGCACGCAGTTCAAAGCCTGGATTGCTGGGCTAAAGTCACTACAAGACAGCCTCGGCAGGTTGCAAGATATTCAGGTGCTACTGGAGTTGCTGTCCGACGTGCTGCCCAAAGGCATAGAGTTATCGGAACTGCGACACATGGTGCAATCCAACCAACAGAAAATTCTGGCGAACTGGAACCAAACCCGTCTCCAGCAGCTTGATCCAGCCTCCCGCTATCAGCTTTATGAGATGCTGCTCCAGCCTGTTGGAGAGTGATGGGTCACGGAGGGGGGCGGGAATGGAGCCACTACAGAACTCCAGCGCTCCTCCTTTTTTCTTGCATCTCTTTGTTTTGCAACAAAACTTATTACTTCTCTCAGTCTGATTCCATCCATAGAATCGGGTTTTTTGGGACACTCTAGAGAGGGTTCTCGACATGCTTTTTAACATTCCGCATGACGGGGCCTAAACGTTCTAATCTAAAAGTTAATCTGTAAGACCCCAGAACGCTTGTTTAGTATCGCTTGCGACAATCTCTTCCGCCCCGTCGAAGGGTGTCGTTATTCAAGCCGTTCTGAATTTCGTACTGGGAACGTCTACTTCTCACCTGAGGCAGTTGTTTATTAAGGGAGCTTTTGAAATCCAATGAGTGTCACGGCAAGCGGTGGAAGCTCTGTTGCGCGTCCAAATCTTTATCAAACCCTACCCGTCTCAACCATTTCCCAGGCGGAGCAGCAAGACCGATTCCTGGGGCGGGGTGAACTCGCCGAACTAACCAGTTTCTTCTCTTCTGGACTCAAGCGATTGGCGATCGCCGATGCTCTTACCAGAAGCTCCGAACTCATCGTCTCTCGCGCCGCCAACCGCATCTTTGTCGGCGGCTCCCCGATGGCGTTTCTTGAAAAGCCCCCTGAAGAAGTCCCCGTCATGATGACGATGGGCGGCGTTGCCCTCGACACCGAAGAAGCCATGAAGCTAGGCACCGTCACCTACGTTTCTGGCAGCGGCGGCGGTTTACTGGAGGGGCTGCGAAACCTCTTTGCCACCCCTAGTGCGGGGCCAATTCCCCCCGGATTTCGCCCCATCAACGTCGCCCGCTACGGCCCTGCGAATATGCAGAAGTCCCTGCGGGATTTGAGCTGGTTCTTGCGCTACGTCACCTATGCAATCGTGGCGGGCGACCCCAACATCATCTCGGTGAACGTGCGCGGACTGCGCGAAATCATCGAAAACGCCTGCTCTGGCGAAGCGACCATCGTTGCGCTGCAAGAAATGCGGGTCGGCGCACTGACGCTGTTCCGCGACGATGCCGATGCCGCGCTGATCGTCACGCAATACTTTGAAGTGCTGATTAACGAGTTCGTTGCGCCCAGCCCCTCTAACAAGCTGCGTCAGCGTCCTTCGGGCGACCAGCAAGGTCTGCAACTGCCCCAGATCTATTTCAATGCGGCAGAGCGTCGGCCCAAGTACGCCATGAAGCCAGGTCTGTCTTCTACCGAGAAGAACGACGTGGTGAAAGCGGCCTACCGTCAGGTCTTCGAGCGCGACATCACTCGCGCCTATTCCCTCGGCATTTCTGACCTGGAATCCAAGGTGAAAAACGGCGAAATCTCCATGAAGGAGTTCATTCGTCGTCTGGCCAAGTCGCCGCTGTATCGCAAGAATTTCTACGAGCCGTATATCAACAGCCGCGCCCTGGAGCTGGCGTTCCGCCACATCCTGGGACGTGGGCCCAGCTCTCGTGAAGAAGTGCAGAAGTACTTCAGCATCGTTTCTAAAGGCGGTCTGTCGGCGTTGGTGGATGCGCTGGTCGATTCGCAGGAATATTCCGACTACTTTGGCGAAGAGACGGTGCCCTATCTGCGTGGTTTGGGTCAGGAAGCACAAGAGTGCCGCAACTGGGGCCCCCAGCAAGACCTGTTTAAGTACAGCGCCCCGTTCCGCAAGGTGCCACACTTTATTACCACCTTCGCCAAGTACAACCAGCCGTTGCCCGATCAGCATGTCTACGGTTCTGGCAACGACCCCCTGGAAATCCAGTTTGGCGCGATCTTCCCCAAACAGACCCGCAACCCCAGCACCAGTCCTGCCCCCTTCGGCAAAGATACTCGCCGGATTCTCATTAATCGCGGCCCCGGCATCAATAATCAGTTGAGCAATCCAAGCGCACGCGGTGTTGCGCCAGGTGCGCTTGGGCCTAAAGTGTTCAAGCTGGATCAGCTTCCTAGCTATACAGGCACCTTCAGCAAGAAGGGCGGCGACACCAAGGGCATCAGCGTTAAGTATTCGGAAAGCTCGACACAGGCCGTGATTCGCGCTATTTACCTGCAAGTGATTGGGCGCGATGTGTATGAGGGGCAGCGCCAGAAGGTAGCCGAAATCAAGCTGGAAAACGGCGAGATTACGGTACGCGAGTTTGTGCGGATTTTGGCGAAATCTGACCTGTTCCGCAGCCTCTACTGGACACCGCTGTATGTGACAAAGGCGATCGAGTATATCCACCGCCGCCTATTGGGCCGCCCCACCTACGGACGCAAAGAGATCAACGCCTACTTTGACATTGCGGCGAAGAAGGGCTTCTATGCGGTAGTCGATGCCATGATCGACAGCCTGGAGTACAGCGAGGCCTTTGGCGAAGACACGGTGCCCTACGAGCGCTATCTGACACCCGCGGGCTTGTCGCTGCGAACCAACCGCGTCGGCAGCATTGTGGATAAGGGCTTGCTGAAGCCTGTGGCTGAGGAAACGCCAAGCTTTGTGACTCTAGGCGCAGTGACGGAAGTCCGCACGGAGCCAGACGTGCAGTTCCGGTCTAATCAGGGCGTGTCGAAGAAGCGGGAGCAAACCAAGGTCTTCAAGCTGACTTCGGCAGCAGATGTGAACCAACTGAAGACGGTGATTGGTGCGGCTTATCGCCAGGTGTTTGAGCGGGATATCGCGCCTTACATCGTCCAGAACGAGTTCACCGCCCTGGAGAGCAAGCTGGGCAATGGCGAGATCAACCTGAAGGAGTTCATCGAAGGGTTGGGAACCTCAAACCTCTATATCAAGGAGTTCTACACGCCCTATCCCAATACCAAAGTGATTGAGCTGGGGACGAAGCACTTCCTGGGTCGTGCGCCGCTGGATCAGGCAGAAATCCGCAAGTATAACCAGATCCTGGCATCGCAGGGGCTGAAGGGCTTTATCAACGCAATGGTGAACAGCGCCGAATACGCGCAGGCCTTTGGCGAAGATACGGTGCCCTACAACCGCTTCCTGACGCTGCCTGCGGCCAACTTCCCAAATACGCAGCGCTTGTATAACACGCTCACCAAGCAGAATAAGACGCTGGTGGTGCCCAGCTTTGAGCCGGTGAAGTCGAAGATAGACCCGACCAAGCTGCCGCTGACTGGACTGGCGATCGCCAATCTATCCACCCAAGCTCGTCAGCCCGACCCCACCAAGCCCAAGTTTGTGGAACTGGGTCGCTCCTTCCTGGCGGAAGGTCAGGGACAATCAGTAGAGATTGGGGTGGGAACTTCTCGCCGCAAGCCTGCTCGGATCTTCCGCATGAACCCTAGCATGACGCGGGGCGAAACGGAACTGGTGATCGATGCGATTTATGTGCAGGTGATGGACGTGTTTAGCGGTCAGGTTCCGGCCGAGTTCCGCCGCAGCGACCTGGAAAGCAAGCTGCGGAATGGGGAGATCTCGGTGCGCGAGTTTGTGAAGACGCTAGCGGGTTCGGACATCTACCGCAAGCGGTTCTACACGCCCTATCCCAACACCAAGGTGATCGAGTTTCTGTTCCGCCATCTGCTGGGCCGCGCCCCCGCCACCCAGGCAGAGATCCGCGAATACAACAAGCTGCTGGCCGACCGTGGTCTGAAAGCAGCCGTAGACGCGATGGTGGAAAGCGCAGAATACTCGCGCTACTTTGGCGAAGACGTAGTGCCTTATAAGCGCTTCCCCTCTTTGCCCGCAGGCAACTACCTGGGCAGCGTGACGGCAGATGCCGACCTGGTGAAGCAGTCCTGGTCGAGCCTGTCGCCCTCGTATCTGACCGGGCAGTAGAACGTAAGAGGCCGGGGTAGTCCGTTGGGCTGCCCTAGCTGGATATCTTGCTCACGCCGACTGGTTAATTTAATTAGTTGAACGGCAAAGCCTCAGCGCAGCATTGTGCTGAGGCTTTTTGTTTTTGAGATTGAGAGTCAGGCTAGGGATCAGGGCATCTTCTGAACCCATCCAGCCCCTAATCCCATAGGTTCCTAGTCCCAAAGATCTAAGGGCAGATGCCCATAGAGATCGTTAATGTCGTCGGAATCGGCAGACTGACAGGAAACTAGCACGCCGCGATGCTCACCAGGATAGGTGTCTACGTAGCACAGGCTTGATTTGGGATTGAACTTGAGATAGACCGGGCCGTCCAGCGAAACCGCTGGCGGCTGGGGTGCATAGCTAAGGGCGATCGCATATTGCTCCAGCGCCCTCCAGCCCTCTGGCTGAGAACTGGCGCAAACCCCCAGCATTTGATAATCCGAGTGCTGTGCGACCAGCTTTAGCGCCTCGCGGAGCCTCGCCTTTTCCTCAGCGGATAGCGTGGGCGCAGCAGTCTGACAATCGAACTGCTTGAGCAGACGATGAGCCTGACCGCGAGTGAGGGCGATCGCCTTAGAATCTGTCATAATCTAGCCAATCCCTGACTATGCCTTAGAGGTTTCTGGTTCGGCAGCGGCCTCAGGCTCCGCAGTTTCTTCAGCCACAGGCACTTCTGCAACAGGTTCCAGCTCAGGTTCGGGTTCAGGCGTAGGTTCGGATTCCAGTTCCGGCGTAGGTGCTTCGGTGACAGGTTCGGGTTCGGGTTCAGGCGCAGGTTCGGATTCCGGTTCAGGCGTAGGTGCTTCGGCAACAGATTCCGGCTCAGATTCGGGTTCTGGCGCAGGCACTTCAGCAACAGGTTCAGGCTCAGCAACAGGTTCGGGTTCGGGTTCCGGCTCAGATTCGGGTTCTGGCGCAGGCGCTTCAGCAGCGGGTTCAGGCTCAGCAGCGGATTCTGGTTCTGGTGCGGATGCTCCAACCACCTCTGCGACGACTTCTTCTGCGACCACTTCCTCTGTTGCTGCTTCTAGGGATGCGTCCTCGGCGGCGATTTCCTCTGACGGCGGCTCTTCAACGGGTTTCTTCTGAGTAGGCTTGGGTCCGCGCATCAGGGCTGGGCTAACCGACGGCGAAGGGCGATCGTCTCGATCACGCCCGCCTTTGCCCTTCCGACGCTGGCGATCGCCCGACCGCGAATCCTCCGATCGTTCACGCGGCGACTCATCTCGGCCAGTGCGTTCACTTTTTTTAACTGGGCGCGGCTTGTTGCTCCCGGATGGAGTGCTAGAAGACGCCGTGTTAGAAGTGTTAGAAGTAGTCTCAGACGCTTCCTGGGTCTGACGCTCAGATTTCTTGATAGGACGTTCAACCATAACGCTCAGCTATACCCTGCCGCAACAATCATTCACTATTTGTTAATCGTAACAGCGCAGGTCAAACGCAACCGTGATTCGCGCCGAGATCGGCGTTATTTTGCGATATCACCCTAGTCTGGGCTGCCAGCAGGCAACGACCTGTTGCAAGAAATTAGTCTTGTCATAAAAAAGCCGTCTAGGTCATACCGATGGGGCAAAATGCGAAGCCAGCCCTCCGGCTGTTGAAACCGGGCAGCGGGATGGTTGCTGGGCAGCGGATCGATTTTCCAATCGAGATGGGTTGCCAGGAAATGTTGCACAACGCGCTCGTTTTCGTCAGGATGCAGCGTGCAGGTGGCATAAACCAGCGTGCCACCCGGTTTGACCCAGGTGGCGACATGGCGCAGGAGTTCAGATTGCAACTGGGCAAGCTCCTGCACAGAGTCGGGCGTTTGTCGCCAGCGGGCATCGGCATGGCGGTGCAGCGTGCCCAAACCCGAACAGGGCGCATCCAGCAACACTCGGTCTGCTTGGTTAGTGAACTGGGTGAGGGTGCGACTGTCACCAGGACACAGTTGGATGCTGGTGAGTTGCAGTCGCTCGGCATTTTGCAGCACTTTTTTGAGGCGGCTGGCACTGCGATCGCCCGCCCAGATCAAACCGCGATCGCCCATCATCTCCGCCAAATGCGTCGTCTTGCCGCCCGGAGCCGCGCAAGCATCGATCACTGTTTCCCCTGGCTGCGGGTCGAGCAGCGCCGCCACAAGCTGGGCGCTGGCATCCTGCACCGACCACCAGCCCTCCGCATAGCCCGGCAGCGCCGGAATCGGCCCGCGATGGCTCCGCAGCCGCAGCGCCAGGGGAAAGCCCGCCAGCCGTTCCACGGTCACGCCTGCCGCCTGCATCGCGGCTTCCACTTGTTCCACCGATGCCCGCAGCCGATTCACCCGCAAGTCGATGCTGGGTGGCTGGTTAAACCAGGCGCAGAGCTGTTCGGCATCAGCTTCGCCAAATTGCGCGATCCACTGCTGCACGAGCCAGTCGGGCATACTGTGCAGGATGCCGATGCGCGAAACGGGGTCGGCGGGCAGCCCTAGCGGATCGCCCGACTCGCGCTCTGCGGCTTGCCGGAGGGTCTGCCGCAACAGCCCGTTGACGAATCCTGCCAGGCCGCCAAAGCCGTTTGTCTTTGCCAGATCCACCGTCGTATCGACGGCGGCGGAGGCGGGAATCTGGCTGAGATAGCGGATTTGGTAGAGTCCCAGGTGCAAAATCAGCCGGAGCAGGGGCGGCTGCTGGTCGGCAGGTTTCGTAGCAAACTGGCTAATTAGCGCATCCAGGGTGCGCCGTCGCCGCACGCATCCGTAGACGAGTTCGGTGGTCAGACGGCGATCGCGCTCCGACAGATCGCCCCAGTGCAGCCGTTTGTCCAGCGCCGCATCGGCAAATGCGCCCCGCTCTACGTCCCGCAGCGCCTCCAGGGCAACCTGCCTCAAGTTTTGGCCCACATTTTGACTCATACTGACTACCGTAGCTAAACAGCGGGTGCGAAAATCAGAGCCGCCCCCGTTTGGTTCTCAAAACCTGTTTCCTTAACACAACCCTCGATGCAGCGCTCGATAACAGGCTCGATCCGACGACCCACGCAACCTTTGTCACTTAGAACTCAGTGGCTCTGGGCGATCGCCCTCTGCACGCTGATTGCCCTCCTCTCTATGCTGAACTTTTCAGCATACTATTCGCCCCGCCTCAATTCGGATCAGGCCATTCATGTGCTAATGGCTTACGACTTGCAATTGCCAGAGGATTTCTACTTTTGGGGACAAGATCGTCTCGGCAGCCTGCTGCCAATCTTGGCTCACGGCCTGTTAAAACTCTTACCGATACGCCCGGTAGTAGCGCTGTCAATTGCTCAATATGCGATTCTGGCTGCTGGGTTTTGGATGCTTGCCCGGTTCTTCAAACAGCCGTTTATCAGCATAATTCTGGCACTAGTCTGGTTTTTACCACTCCGCTCCTTTATCGAGTTGGTGCTGCCTGCCCATCCCTATGGGCCTCAGTTCCTTATGGTTGGTGCTGCGCTGCTGCTGTGCCACCGAGTACTTGCCAAGGCGAGACCCGGTCAACCGCTGAATCAGCCCTTGACCCTGGCGGCGATCGCCCTCTGCGCGTTTCTAGCGATTTGGATTTCCGACTTTTCAGCGCTGATCTTTTTTTGTCTGGCCGTTGTGCTGGTAATGATCCGGCTGGGCGATCGCCCCACACCCGCTAACCAAACCTTCTGGCAGCGTATTGGGCTATCCCGACTCGACCTGCTGGCATTAGGTCTGGCTTCGCTGGTCGGCATTGGCTTTGTCGCCTTTGCCAAGAGTCAAGCGATGCGCCGCAATGAGAACTATGGCACCCTGAGCAGCCCCGACCAGATCTGGGCCGCCGCAACGCACCTGGCGATCGCCGCCTGGGAAACGCTTACCTTTCAGCACGGGTTTCTGCTGGGGATTCATGCCGTTCTGGTGTTGGGCAGCGTGGCAACGATGGGGTACTTGTGGATAAAGGGGCGATCGCACGCCCTCCAACTCTCGCCCTGGTTCTACTATTTTCTCGGTACCGCAATTCTCAGCTTTGCCGCGCTCCTCTGCCTTGCCTGGGTCTACCACAACCGCGTCAGCCTGCGATATTTTGTCCTGATATACCTGCTGCTCTGGCTAGCGGCGCTCAGTTTTTTGCAGTCCCTCAGCGGCCGCTGGTTTCGTCGTCTGGGGCTGCTGCTGCTGGGCACAGCATTGGTGTCCAGTTTCACCCTGCCCAACGTGCTGTCTTTCCAGCGACCACCGTCCACCATTGCCCGCCTCCAGCCGCTTCAGGCACTTGCGCCTGCCGCGTTTATTGCTCAACCCGGCGGGCCTTACCTATTCTGCGCGGTTGATCCAGAAAACCTAGACTGCACCCCCGCCAGCGTGAACTGGACAGCGTCTTGCGATGAAAATCTCAAAAATTCTCAGGAGCGGTTGACCAAAATCTCGCGGCCCCGCTGCCCTCGCTGTACTCGGCGTGCCCTCGCGGCCCCGACGATTTACGCAGTCGAGGGAAAGTGGCTGGAGGCGGCGGGTTTTACAGACGATTCATTCCCTAAGGAAATGCAGCAGTTTGGACTGTGCTTGGTGAAAGTCGGCGAGCCGATTCAGGTCAGTCACTATCAAATGGCTCCCTATAAGCGCAAAGGGCCTGCCCCGTCTCCTTGAGAGTTGCTAGGGCTTGCGCGTGTGGTTTGAGACGCTGGCTGAGCCAAATCAACGGCGAACGGCGAACAGCGACAGGTTCGACACCCAGCCCAGCAGCCGGGTTGGGCGATAGTAAAGCGTCAGGTCGGGCGGGAACAGTTGCTTAAACTCCGAGAGCGTCAGCAAGTTGAGGTTAGCCTCTTTTGCCCAAAAATCGTGTCCCAAAAGCCGCAAAATTTTCCGAAACCAGTGGGGCGGTAGCCAGTGAATCAGCGGCAAGATGGTGTGAAATTCCACTGGATACCAGCGGTTGGGCGTGGCGATATAGACCTGCTTTCCGACGCGGCAGAGCTCCTGGACAAAGGCCCGCTGCTGTGCCCGACTGCCGACGTGTTCAATGACGGCAAAGCTCACCACCAGGTCAAAGCTCTGATCGGCAAAGGGCAAATCTAGCGCGTTTGCCTGGACAAACGTTAGACCCGGAAACTCCTGTTCGAGGAAGGATGCATCCTCTAGCCCAACGGCGGTGATGCGGTCTGGATAGGGATAGGCCTTTTCAAAAAAGTTGCAGTCTTCGCGGCGATCAAGCGTCACGCCGACATCAAGGACTGTGGTGTCGGGGGTGGGCTGGGCCAGATCGAGGAGCGATCGCATCATTCGCTTGCGGGCATAGAGCGACAGCTTGCTCACCAGACCCAGCAGATTAGGCTGAACGTAGTCACTATTCCGATCTGGGACAGAAGCCCGGTTGAAGAAACTCATTCACCCCACCGGAATGATCCGGAGACTGGCTGTGAGAAAGGTTTGAACACGGCTCGCGCTGGGGCTTAGTCTGATTAGTCTGGCGGCTGTCGTAGGGAAGACGACCCCGCCCCAGCCACCTCGCGCACTCGGTAGATGGGACGACCCTGGGACTCATGATAGGTTCGCATCAGCAGCTCTGCTAGCAGCCCAAAGCAAAACAACTGCACCCCGGCCAGGAAGAGAACGACCGCGAGGATCAGCAGGGGGCGATCGCCAATGTCTTGCCCCCGCCCAAACTTGAGAAAGCCCAGATACAGTCCTACGAGCGTGCTGCTACCCATCAACACCAGCCCCCACAGCCCAAACACATGCATCGGGCGGGTTAGAAACTTTTTCATGAAGGCAATGGTGAACAGATCCATCACCACGCGAACCGTGCGCCCCAGCCCATACTTACTCTTACCAAACCGGCGGGCGTGGTGGCGCACGGGTACTTCGGTAATTCGCGCCCCTTCGATATAGGCGAGGGCAGGTAAAAAGCGGTGCAGTTCCCCGTAGAGGTTCATATCTTCTACCACCTCAGCCCGATAGGCTTTGAGGGAACAGCCATAGTCATGCAGCTTTACGCCCGTGACGGAGCCAATCAGCGCGTTGGCAATTTTGGATGGCAGCAGCCTCGTCAGCGCCGCATCTTGCCGATGTTTGCGCCATCCGCTCACTAGGTCATAGCCCTCATTGAGCTTGGCCACAAGCATGGGAATATCGGCTGGGTCGTTTTGCAGGTCACCATCCAGCGTTACGATCACCGCGCCCCGCGCATGGTTAAAGCCTGCGGCCATTGCTGCCGTCTGTCCATAATTTCGCCGCAGCAGCACGGCCCGCAAGTCGGTGCGCTGTTGTGCTAGTTGCTTCAGCAAGGCAGTGGAGCCGTCTTTGGAGCCATCATCAACGCAGACGATTTCGTAGTCCATCCCGCTGGCTCGGAGCGTGGAGGCGATCGCCTCTATCAGCCGGGGCAGGCTCTCCACTTCGTTGTAAATCGGCACCACCACCGAAAGGGCTGGCGCAGGGGGGTGGCTCTCTGCCCCATTCAGTTGCCCCTCAACCAGATGCCTATCCACCGGATGCTCATCGGCTGGATGCACCAGTTTCGGATCTTGCGAAGAAAAATGAGTCGTCATACCACCTCGGGCATCCTGAAGGCAACCTGGCTACAAACCTAGACAAACAAGTCTGGACAAAAAGTCACAAAGTACGCTGTAGGGTACTCTGTGAAGATTATTCAACACGATGGTCATTTGGGAAAGATGGTGTGCCAGCGTTGCGGACGCGCACCACCTTGCTCAGCAGGTCAAACCAAAAAGAAGACCCCATCGAAATCGCAATGCCTGTAATCAGCCAGCCCAAAATTCGCTTGGGAATCGAAATAAACAGACTGGTATTGGGCGGAAACTGTTGCAGGCGGTTGCGCTCGCTCCAGCCGATGGGCAGAGGAATGTCGTCTAGCACCGTGTCTACGGCATCGCGAATATCTGCCAGTTCTTGCTGAAGGTTGGGCGCTTCTGCGGCGGGTGCGATGGGCGTTGTATCGGGCGGCAATCCGCCAGGTTCTAGCGTGTCAAAACTGGACTCGCCAAAATTGGGAGAATTTGGAATTGGCAACGGCTGTCCAGAGGGTGGGAAGGCTTCACGAAACCGGGTAGGCGCTTGGGATGACTGGCTCAGAAGTTGGTTGGCGCTTTCGGACACCGCAGCCCGAATCGCCGAATCCCGCGACAGGCGATCGACTACAAGAAACGTGTCTGCATTGGTCGCCGCCGCCAGCAAAATGCCCAAAATAATCGCCACCCCTTTGGCATTGCGTCTGTAAACACCGGATGCTCGATCCATCGAACGATTGAACCAGTTCTCTACTTCTTGCTCGAGTTTGCGTAGCCCGTCCTGAAGCCCGTCCGACCGCATCTGCGCCTGGTTTGCTAGGATGATCAGGTTTTGCTTGAGATGGGGTGGAAGCTGACTCACGCGCGATCGCACCTGAATCACCGCATCCTCTAGCTCGGCGGGCAAATCGCCGCGATTGTTCAAGACAAGCGCCATCACCTCGCCAATGGTCGGCTCCAGCTTTTTCATTTGCACGGCCTGTTTCAGGTAAGGCAGCCGCCCCAGGATGATGTCCTGACAATGGTTGTTGTTTTTTAAGTACGCTTCGGTGCTGTCGATAAACAGGCGAATCTGCTCCGTAGCCAGATCCATGCTTCGAGACAGCGAAATCCGGTTGCTACGAAAGTCGTCGCGAATGTTGCGGAGTCGCTGCCGCAGTCCTTCAAATTCTGCTTCCAGGAGTGAGTCGTCGCCGACGCTGTTGCGGAGCGATTTGAGGATGTCTTCCACTAGTGCCAGCTTTTCTTCTCCCAATCGGCGCATCGTGTAGTCGCTAATTTTTTGAGTCAGGCTTTCGACATCTAGCTGCTGAAGGAGTGCATCGGCAAAGGTTTTGGACGGAATGTAGGAAGGGCCGCTGAACTGGTTGCCAAACACATTGCGAGCGCCCGTGACGCTGCGATAGAGCGCCCCAATATTGCGAGACACCCGGCGAAATAAGCGGGGTAACGTTCCTTTAGCTTCCTGGTTGAGCGATCGCATTAACGGGCTGCTGTACAGGTTGTCAATAAAGGTTTGATAGGTGGTGACTTCTTCTGCATTGCCCGTCAGTAAAATCTCAATGGATTTTTTCAGATGGTCGGCCCGCCATTGCAGCAACGTGCTGAGAAGTTCCTGAAGTTCTGAGGCTAGCAAGCTGAGGATAAGAAATAGAAAAATGACCCCAAGCGTAATATCAAAAATGATCGGCAGACTCATCGCGCAACCCCTCACCCTGCCCCAATGGGCGATCGCTCTAAATTAAAAACCAAGAGCCTATGAAAAAACATCAACCAAAAGCGGGCCCCCAAAACCGGAAGCCCGCCTATTAGTTTAATCGTAGTTTTTCGGCATGATACATCAAACTTGTCGCTGCCGCTGATGACGCAGACTGTGATGCAGATCGTGACGCAGATTGCAAAGCCGAATTGCAAAGCCGAACTGCGACAAGCCCAACGTAAAGCAACACAAGTTGGGCTACACCGACTGAAGCACACGGTTGGTTCGCAGACTCAACGCCACAGGTGCAGCAAGCTGAACTTGCTGCCGCGCCTGAATCACATCTGCGAGGTTTGGCATTTCTTGCCAGCAGTGCGTACAAAACCAGTAGACACGATTGTGTCGCGCATGGCGCAACAAAGGCTCGGAGCAGCAAGGGCAAAGGTTCATGGCTTTATAAGGAGCGCTTAATTATGAAGTGAGGAATACAGACAACGAGGAATGCAGGATGCAGAAAACACAGATAAAGCAGGCACAAACGCAGACAACCAGAGAAAACACCAGCCTAGACTTCAATTCCTCAACACCCGGCAAGATGCTCACGAACATCTCACACAATAAACACACCTGGAAACACACCTGGATTTTTATTGAACTTAATTAAGGACTTAGTAAGGACTTAATTAAATTGAGCCAATGAGGATTCAAATCTGCCTGAAGAAGCTGTCCGAGTAAGTTTCTTTGGCTCTCGCCGAACATCACTTCAATCGGCTAGGTCGATAAAGAAATGCGTCTAATGCGTCCAATCTAATGCGTCCAATATGTGTCTAACAGCATGTTTCTAAAACCTTCTCTTTAAGTCTAGCGTTTAACAAAAATCTGAAAAGTTTCTAGAGGAACACAATCGAATTTTCAGAGTTCGTCCCTGAGGAAGATTCTAAAGGACGCGAATTACCGCCCTCTCTGCCGAACCCCAAGCAGTCCGAGACTCACAAGCTTAGTCTTGCGTTCTTAATTTCGCAGTCTTGGTCAGAAAAATTTGACTTCCTAGACTTGAACTATTCCAGAATCAGACTATTTCCAATGAAGATGAAAACGGATAAGAAAGGACAAGGGATAGAAGTTTTTCAGAATGGCTCGACTTAGCTGGCCGATAGAAGGCTAGTTGATAGACGGCTGATTGACAGATAAAAAATACGATTTGGTTCAATCGAGATCAATCTCACAATCAACCTAAGAATCAATCACGCAAGATAATGCTCAGTCCTGTCCTCCACTTATCATTGTTGAACATAATTAATAGACGGGCAAGACTTCTAAAGAAAATGTTACAAGCTTCGTTATGGGAGTTTACGCTTTGAACATCAATTGATTTGCTTCTTGATTTGCTCCTGTTAAGGCAAGATTTAAATATTTTGTATAGAGTTTGGAGCGTCTGCTCTCTAGGCTGCGACTAAAATCTGGCATTTGTAAGTCATGTGCAAAAAATGGATTGCTCAGGCGATAAAATTTGTATCATTTAAGACGCAAAATTGGTATCGATTTGTACGAATTAATAGTCAGGTGACTTCCGCAATTTGTTAGAAATTGCATCCAGAATTTGCGGATGCCGATGCTGCTCTGGCCGCGTCCGCAGGATGGCGTAACGCTTTATTTCAGAAACGCTGTTTTTCCTGTCATATCCTGAGTGTTGTGCTACGCGAAAATAATGATTGTGCTAGGCGAAAATGCAGAATTTTCGCAAAAGTAGAACGTATCCCTTTGAACCCATCGGGTTGCATCCTGATGTTGCGCGTCGAGTTTTGCCCGTTGAATTTTGCGTTTGGAGAAACTCGCGCTACTCTGAAAAGCCAGGATGTGAATTAACTGGACGCTACCAAGACTCTACAAAAAAGATTAGAAAAGATTAGGACAGATCAGGACTGCACATGACAACGTACGACTGGATTGTGGTTGGGAGTGGGGTTGCCGGATCGGCACTGGCCTACGAGTTAGTCAAACTGGGGAGTTCTGTGCTGCTGCTAGAGCAGTTTGCTGCGCCCAAGAATGGAACACGCTATAGCTATGGTGGGATTGCCTACTGGTCGGGTAATACTCCCCTGACTCAGCAGCTTTGCCAGGAAGGAGTTGAGATTCATCGCCAGTTGTCGGACGAGCTGGAGGGAGACACGCAGTTTCGTGAACTCAACCTGGTGCTTGTGATTGAGCCAGGAGAAGATGTAGAGGCGATCGCCCAGTCCTATCGCTCTTGCTGGATTCCGCCACAGCCCATCAGCGTAGAATTTGCCTGCGAACTAGAGCCACTGCTGAACCCGGCGGCGTTGGGTGGAGCGCTGCACACCACACATGGCCACGTCAGCCCTGAGGCAACGACCCTGGCCTATCAGCAGGCGTTTCAGCGGCTGGGCGGCGAGATGCGGCTGGCGCAGGTGACGGGTTTTGTGCGGGAGGGCGATCGCGTGACGGGCGTGACGACCCCAGAAGGCAATCTGAGCGCTGCTGGGGTCATCGTCAGCGCTGGGGGTTGGACTCGCACCCTACTGCGCCAGGCAGGGCTATCAGTGCGGATCTACTTCTCTCAGGCAGAGCTAATTGAAACACCGCCGAATACGCCGACTCAAACGCGCACGCTGATCATGCCTGCTGCGCTAAAACGCTTTGAGCAGGAGGCCGCGGCTGGCGCAGCAGATGCACGGTGGAATCAGCCCAATCAGGAAGTCGTGCCGCCCATTTTGGATGAAGGCGTGATTCAGTTCAAAGACGGGCGGATTCGGATTGGTCAGATAACGCGCATGATCAGCAGCTTGGAGCCGGAGGTTGATGCGGCGGCCAGCGAGTCTGCGCTGCGCCAGTCCGTGGGGCGGTTCTTGCCCAGCCTTAAGGAGGTTCCGGGAACCTGGAGTCGCTGTCCTGTGGCGTTTAGTGGCGATCGCCTGCCGCTGATTGGCCCGGTTCCTGGCGCGGAGGGAATTCATCTTTTCTCTGGGTTTAGCAATCCCTTTGCGATCATGCCGCCGCTCGCCCGCCGCTATGCCCGCCATCTGGTGGAACAGCCCGATCCGCTGCTGGAGGATCTCAGTCCGGGGCGGTTTGAGGCGTAGTCTCGATTCTTGATTTTGGGTTTGCGATTTTGGAGGGCCAACAAAAAAGCCACCCTCGCGGCGTGGCTTTGAGGAGCATATTCAGGAGGTTTATAGACGTTCTGGCTAGGCGAGGAGCTTGGTTGTTAGCTAGTTGTCTATGTCCTTCAGTATGCGGGGTTCGACCCTTTTAGCCAGTGACATGGGCGAACCCAACGGGGTGATTGTGACAGGGCGATCGCGTGATTTGCGTCACCATGAACCGCAAATCCAAAATCGCAAATCCAAAATCGAGAAATTAGCCCACCAGTTCAAACTGAATGCCGTGGCTCTGGCGAAAGTCGTGGGTCTGGTGGTCGGTGAGGTTGGTATCGCTGAGTTCCAGGTTATAGAAATCCACCGTGTCCTGGTCGAAGTAGGGGCCCGCGTGCCAGGTGCCTAGGTTCAGCTTGATAAAGCAGGTGCCAGGAATGTGGAAAGCGGCGATCGCCTCCAGTTCCGGCTGATCCAATTCCGACGGCGGCGCAACCGCAATGAACCAATCCTTGCCCTCCAGCGCCCCCAGACATTGGGTACACTGCCGATGGCGAGTAATGCGGGAAAACTGCCGTCCGCGCTGGTGCAGCCGCATAATATAAAACCGGGGAATGCCCCGATCCAAACAAAGCTGAGCATCCTCGGGCCCGAATCGGGCCCCATCAGGACTGGCAAAAATCACCTGTCCAAACGGCCGAAATGCCTCCGCCGAAATGGGCTGCACCACAAGCTGACGAACAACTGACGTTGGCATGGGTCAAACTCCCTGTCTTTTCTAGTCCTCCGACTTCAAATCCCGCTCCATGAGCGCCTCCACTGCCTGCTGCGGCGTGATTTGCTCATTTAACAGCAGATAGACTTGGTGGGCAATCGGCATGGGGATTTGCTCCCGCTGCGCTAGGTCAAAAAGGACGTTTGCTGTATTCACACCCTCGGCCGTCCCCTCTAGGTCTGCCAGCACCCGCGACAGAGAAAACCCCTGGGCAAGCTGATAGCCGACCTGGTAGTTGCGGCTGAGGGGGCTATTGCAGGTGGCCAGCAGGTCGCCCAACCCCGACAGACCAAAGAACGTATCGGTTTCGCCGCCCAGATAGGTGCCGACGCGGATGATTTCTGCTAGGGCGCGGGTAATCAGGGCAGATTTGGCATTGGTTCCCAGTTTCAGCCCGTCGCACACGCCCACGGCGATCGCAATCACGTTTTTTAGCGTGCCGCCCAGTTCAGTGCCCAGCGGATCGGTATTGGTGTAGACCCGGAAGCGCTCGGAGGCAAACACCCGCTGCACAAACTGCGCCGCTGCCGCATCACTGCTAGACACTACCGTTGCCGCCGGGAGGTCTTGCATGATTTCCTTGGCCAGGTTGGGGCCCGAGAGGACGGCGATCGCCTGCTGCGGCAGCGCATCCCGCCAGAGTTGGGTGGGCGTGCGCCCGGTTTCTGGATCAAGCCCTTTGGTGGCGCTGACTAGGATAGTCGCCGGGTCTATTCCGATTTGTCCCAAACGCGGTGCCAATTCCACCACGCCCTTAATCGACATCGCAGACACCAAAATTTCAGCCCCGATTAGGCTGTCTTCGATGGGCGCATGAAACCGCCGCGACCAGCGCCGCACCCGATGCCCATTACGCTCTGCCAGCGTGGCCAGAGTGCCGCCCCAAGCTCCAGCCCCCAACACTGTCAGATTCACGGTCGGTCGAAGGGGTACTGGCTTGGGCAGGCTTGCAGCAGACACGCTTTCCACAGAAAAATTCGCAGGCTGAGCCGTCATAGGAGCCGTCCGCCCAACCAAACCGTGCAGGAGAGAATCCGTTCCACCCAGCTGCTGTTTGCGAACGGTAGGGCTGAGAGATCGACGGGTGCAGGAATCATCTCGCCTCGCCAGTCGAGCAGTTGCACGATCAGCAGGTAGGCAATGCTCAGCAAAATGGCGATCGCCCCTGTAATCACCGCTACCACTTTAGATCGATCCATTGCGCCACGCCTCACATGCTATCGAAGGGGTTTGTTTAAGCGGTCTGTTCAAGAAGGCTGTTCAAAATCCCTGCCGGAGGGACTTGATCTGGGGGTTCTGTCAAGTCTGCGATCGCCCAGAACCCAGCACCAGAGAAAGCTTTACCTGGTGCAATGCTCCACTTTGTTCAGCCATCCACTTTTTCGATCTGGTCGCGGATATCGTTGAGGTCAATGTACTTATCCGTTACATTTCGCAGTTCGCGGGCAATCATGCCCTCAGTAGACACGACTGTAATATGGGTGCTTTTGGAGCGGAGCAGTTCAATCGCCCGCTCAAAGTCGCCATCGCCGCTAAAGAGGATCACCCGGTCATATTGATCGACCGTATTGAACATATCGATTACGATTTCCACATCTAGGTTTGCTTTCTGGGAATAGCGCCCGGAGTTGTCGTCGTAATACTCTTTCAGAATTTTAGTTCGCACGGTGTATCCCAGGCTAATCAGCGCATCTCGAAACCCGCGCTGATCCTGCGGATCTTTCAGCCCGGTGTACCAGAAAGCGTTGATTAACTCTACGTCGGGATCACTTGTGAAATAATCCAGGACTCGGCGCGGGTCGAAGAACCAGCCATTTTTTTGTTGAGCATAGAACATATTGTTCCCATCAACAAAAATCGAAAGGCGGCTAACAGATGACATAGAAGTTAAAACCTAAAAATTAGGGAGCTTAGAGAATTGGAGTTTATGGCTTAACTTTGGTCAGGGGCTGAGCGAAGCAGGCACAATCTACTCCAGCGGAGATTCCTGAGCGGCATAAATAAAATTTAAAGACTTCTAGAAAGCTGGGGGCTGATAAATGCTCTCAGTATAGCAACTGCGCCCAGCGCCGCTGTTTTTCAACGTACAGGAATGCCCTATCCAAGTCAGCTTTGCGTCTGCTGCAAACCCTAGGAAAGCTTATCCCAGAGTCTTTTCGGTCATTTGGCGCAATCCGAATGACTTCCCATCTTAGCCCCAAGATTCAGCCCTGAGACACAGGTGACACACCTCAGCCGATCTGGAAAGCACATGCTGAAGGTGATAGAGGGGAACTGAGGAGGGCGATCGCCCGCTCTCCCGCTGCTACCCCAGTGGCGTTCCTGATTCATCGACTAAAATTTATCGACTAAAATTCATCGACTAGATACGAACACCAGTCACTCCAGCTTCCAGCATAAAGCTTGCTCTGGTTGCCCCGCCCCGCCATCTCCAGCGACAGCAGGTTGACACAAGCCGTCACGCCAGAGCCGCAGTAGACAATAATCTCCTCTACCTCGTCAATCTCGTTGGTATCGGTATCGGTATCGGCATTGGTCTTGGTCTTGGATAAATTCTGCCAGCGCTGACGCTGCGCCTCAACGGAGAGTACCCTGCCCCGATCATCTGTCACGCCCTGCCAGGGATAGTTGACTGCGCCAGGGATATGCCCGGCAATCGGGTCGATGGGTTCGCGCTCTCCTCGATAGCGATCGCCCTCCCGCGAATCCACCAGCACCACGCCTGCTTGATCTTTGCGCTGCTTCACCGTTTCAATGTCTACCACCATCTCTGGGCGTAGCGCGGGCACAAACTGCCCTGCCTGCCGTGGAGGACTGGGCGCAGTCGCCACTGTCACAGGATGTCCCGCTGCCTGCCAGTGCGCGAAGCCGCCATCTAGCACCGCCACCCGATCGTGCCCCAAATACCGCAGCAGCCACCAAAACCGAGACGCAAAGCCTAGCCGCGAGTCATCATAGGCAATCACCCAGGTTTCGCCGCGAGTAATGCCCGCTGCCGCCAGGGTTTGCGCCAGTGCGTCTGGGTGAGGCAGGGGATGGCGGCCGCCGTGGCGCTGCACGGGCCCCGACAGGTCAGCATTCAGGTCAAAATACACCGCACCCGGAATGTGGCTCTGATGATATTGCCGCCGCCCCAGGTCTGGCTCCATCAGCGAAAACCGACAGTCGGCGATCGCCACTCCCGGATCATCTAGATGAGCCAACAGCCAGTCTGTGGTCACGATAGCGGTAGGGATAGGAACGGGATCGGGGGAAATCTCGTGTGAAATATTTCGTGAAATCTCGTCAGTCATTCAAGTCATTCAAATGTATATTTTCTGTTTGAGGTAAATCTGGTTGGGCACACCCTGGGTGTTGGGTACATTGGGCGATCGGCAGGGCACAGATAGAATAAAACAGGCATAGAGCACCGGCAACTGGGGCGATCGCCACCCAGAGATTCGCCGCAAATCCGTTACCTCTGGTCACCTCGACAGATACTTAGAAGAAATCTCTAAAATACAAGTGGTTCATCTCCCGCCCGTCTCTGGTCATGCTGGGGCATTAAAAACGCTTCCAGCCAAAACAGCGAATTGAAGATTCGTAGTTTAGATATCATTCAAGACTGCGATACATTGATTTGCTTTTCTTGCTGTTCTCGTCGCTTTCATTTGAGTTTTCAATCAGTTTTTTAATTAATCCTACAGAGAGGAGCTGCCCCTCGGCTGTTTCCTGGTGTTGCAGTATGAAGCTCGAAAACCCTTTAACCTTCTGATTTTCGGAAAATTCAGCGTTGCACAGACTACAATTCAGGCTTCGGTCTAGCCCTCCAGTCTAGAACTATAAATTTTGTTACCTCCCTGACGGTATTGTTAAGCCTTAAGTGCAGAAAATCTCCGTAAAAAACCTGATCTCTGGTGTTCAGTCATTCAACATACTGAAAGTAATCATGAGCTATTCGAGCGTCTTGCCCAAGATCGACACATAGAAACTCTGCGCTCCAAAATCTTCTTAGCCCCTCCAGTGAGCGAAAGCGAGATCTTCCTGTGAACTACTCTGATTCTGAAAAGCCTAAAATTCTTGTTGTAGACGACCACCCGTCCAGCCGCATGACAGCGGTTGCGCTTTTATCAGTGGAAGGCTATGACGTGCTAGAGGCAGACAGCGGCGCTGCCGCGCTGAACTGTGTAGCACAGGCCAATCCAGACCTGATTCTGCTAGATGTGATGATGCCAGGGATGGATGGCTACGAGGTTTGCCGCCATCTCAAGCAGGATGAACACACCCGCCTGATTCCGGTTGTCTTTGTCACCGCGCTGAACGATCGCCGCGCCCGACTGCGAGGCATTGAGGCCGGCGGCGATGATTTTTTGTCGAAGCCGTTTGATCAGCTAGAACTCTCGGCCCGCGTGAATTCTTTGGTGCGCCAAAAGCGGCTGAACGAGGATCTGGATCATGCAGGGCAGGTGCTATTTTCGATCGCCCGCACGATTGAGAGTCGAGATCCCAATACGGGCGACCACTGCGAGCGGCTAGTGCAACTGGGCAAGGCGTTTGGCGAGTTTCTAGGCCTCTCGCGGACGGAAGTGCGCGACCTGATGTGGGGCGGATATCTGCACGACATTGGCAAGGTCGGGATTCCGGATGCAGTGCTGCTAAAGGTGGGTCAGCTTTCTCCCGAAGAATGGATTATCATGCGCCAGCATGTGCTGATTGGTGAGCGCATCTGCCAACCGCTGCGAACGATGCAGGGAGTGGTTCCCATTATCCGCCATCACCATGAACGATGGGATGGGTCGGGATATCCAGATGGGCTGAAGGGCAATGAGATTCCCTACCTGGCTCAGATTTTCCAGCTAATCGATATCTACGACGCGCTGACTAGCGAGCGCCCCTATAAATCAGCCTTTTCACCCGAAGAAGCATTGAAAATCATGATTGAGGAAACGTCCAAAGGGTGGCGTAATCCTGACCTGATGGACAAGTTTGCATCCTTTATTGGCGCAAGGGCGATCGCCGCTTAGCCCAGCAAGCTGCCTCAGCTCTAGCAAGCTACCTCAACTAACGAGTTGTTAGCAAGGGCGATCGCCGCTTAGCCCAGCAAACCATAGGATTCTGACGGTTCCCCAGTCGTGGCGGTGCGTGTGCAAAATGCGCGTGCAAAACTTGATAACTGCTCATGTCATAATCAAGCGGGATCAAGCGGGCCTGAGCGCTGCGGTACGACTGAACTTCGTCGCATCAGCGCTCAAGACGCTGCCGCTAGGCAAGGCATGATAAGGCACGCATGAAAAGACTGGTTTCGATTCTCGTTAGCGGCGTGATTCTGCTGCTGATCTACTGGAAGATTGACTTCGCTGGGCTGATCCGCGTGTTTCGCGAGTGCGATCGCCCGTGGATGGGCATCAGCCTGGGCATGGTGATTCCACTGACGATGCTGACGGCGGGACGACTGCAAATGCTGATGCCTGGGATGGAGGGTAAGGGTCATAGGCCGGAGCCTGAGTTGATCCCCAATCCCTGGGATTTGAAACCCGATCCCGCCCGCCTCAGCTTTTGGGAGGCAAATCAGCTAATCCTGGCGGCGAGTTCGCTGAATATGGTGCTGCCGTCGAAGATGGGCGACATCGCCAAAGCGTACTTCATGCGCGATCGCGGGCATTTGACGGGTTCGCTGGCGCTATCGCTGGTGGTGTTTGAAAAAGCCTGCGATATGCTGTCGCTGCTGCTGTGGTGCGTGTTTGGGCTGCTGCTCTATCCACAAAAAGACTGGCTGTTTTGGGTGATGACGGTGAGCGTGCTGGGCGGGCTGGTGCTGGGGCTGTTGCTGCTGGGCTGGCCGCAGTTTGCCCAGTTTTTCTTTCGGCAGGCAGAGCAGATTGCGCCGAAAAAGATGGGTAAGAAGCTGGTGACGCTGAGCCATTCTTGGCAGGAGATGCACGATTACTTTTGGGGCGATCGCCGCCAGCTCGCCAAGATTTCAGCGATGTCAATCTTCATCTGGTTTTTGCACCTGCTGCAAATCTGGTTTTTCATTCTGGCGCTCAAGGCATGGGTGCCGTTCATTACGAACCTGGCGCTGTCGCCGCTGGCGATTTTGGCGGGGCTGCTGCCGCTGACGTTTGCGGGCGTGGGCACGCGAGACGCGGCGCTGATTTTGTTTTATGCGCCTTATTTCAACGCAGCGACGGCGGCGGCGCTGGGGGTGCTGTGTACGTCGCGCTATTTCCTTCCGGCGATCGCCGGCCTACCCTTCCTCGGACAATATCTCAGCGTCGCGCGGGAGATTCGTCGGGGCTGAGGACGGCTTCTGCTGGAGGGGCTGCGACTTAGCGGGTCGTTGAACGCGCCACAGGCGATCGCCCTCTGTATCCGGAGCATGGGGATCGCGATAGGCGACTTTGAGCCGATAGCCCCGACTTTCTAGAGAATCTCGCAGTTTTTCTGAAGGATTGAGCAAAAAGACAGGTCTATAGCCCCGCGCCACCTCAAAGCGATCGCGATCTCTTACGAGTTGCAGGCGCACATGGGCATCGAGCCGACGGTTAAAGGCGAGAATGGCGCTGGGATGACGATCGGCAATCACCAGCGGTTTAGCCTCGCGGTTAATCATCTCCGCCACTGGCAGATAGTAGGCGCTGCGGGAAACGCTTTTGTTCCACCACAGATCGGAGTTGGCGCTGTCGAGGTTGCTGCTCAGGGCGATCGCCATGAGAATACCCAGCACCCCGCGCCATAGCCAGTTTTGCCAGGACTGGGGACGCACCAGCGCTTGAGTAAACAGGGAAGCCAGCGCCAGTTGCAGCCCGACATAAGACGGAATCAGGTAGCGGATGCGAATCGTGCGCGAACCACCCAACAGCACATCCGGCAGCGCCAGCCCCAAAAACGGCACCGCCACCAGCAGCAGCACCAGCAGCCAGCAGCGCGGCACTGTCTGGCGACACAGCACCACCAGCGCCCACACCACCAGCAGCACCAGCAGCAGGTTTGCAGCGGCCAGATCGATGCCCACCAGGGAACGACTCGGCCCCAAAAACCAGCGGTTGATCAGGTAGTCAAGGGAAATCACTTCCTTGAGCGAGGCGGTCGTGTCGCGGATGCGGTCAGCCCGCAGCACCAGCAGCACCATCCACGGCGACAAAGACAGCAGCGCCGCCCCCGCTGCCAGCCCATATGCGCGGGCATTCGCCGTCAGTCGTCGCTTTTCCAACACTTGCTCAACGCCGACCACGTAGAGAAAATGGGCGATCGCCACCAGCGCAAACAAAAGCTGTGTGTAAAACCCCAGCGCCACGCTCAGCCCGTAAATCGCCCAACTCTGCCCACTGCGAACCCGCAGCGCCCGCAGCAGCGCCGCGCTCGACATCACGATGCACAGCGTCCACAGGCTATAGGGCCGCGCCTCCTGAGCGTACAAAATATGCAGCGGCGTGATGGCAAACAGCCCCAAACTGACCCACGCCGCCGCTCGTGATTGAAACAGCTCCAGCGCCAGCCAAAACACGCAGGGAAGCGCCAGCACGCCAAACACCGCCGACAATCCCCGCACCGCCCCCGCTCCGCTGCCAAACAGCTCCATCCAGCCGCGCACACCCAAAAAGTACAGCGGCGTATGCTCGGCATTGCCCATCAGCGCCTCTAGCGTGTGCCCCCAGCCGTTTTCTGGCTCCAGGCTTTGATAGCGCATCACCGTCTCCGGCGAAATCACCGCCCCTGTAAACTGTTCGTCCACAAACTCCACGCTGGTATGACCAGAGGATCGCAGCGAGGTCAGCGCTTCGTCCGTCCAGTAAACCTTTTGGCCCAGGTTAACAAAGCGAAAGACGATGCCAGCGATCACCAGCGCGATGACGGCATAACGGAGCCAAACGGGAACTTTTGGGGTCAGCAGTTGACCCTTGGAAACCGGCGTTTCGGTTGTGTGCATAGAGACCCTGATAGAAATAATGGGCGAGAGAAAAGCTCAGGGTGGCGTAACCTGAGCGTCAGCTTGGGTCGGGGTGTTTTGCTTTGGCGCTGCGTAGAGCGTGTAGTTTTCGTTTTGGTACATCACGGGGAGATCCAGCTTGGGTAAACCTTTGGACAAGAAATAGGCGGCGTTGTAGGTCTGCATGAGGGCGATCGCCTGCTCGGTGGACAGGTTGCGATAGCCGCGAGTCATGCGCCGCTGAATTCGCAGGCTGTTGTCGGAGTCGCGCCGGATGCCCACCCACGGATCGACGCGCCCGCTCAGGCGAGTCAGCCGATCGATCCATTCGGGAATGCCAACCGACGAGGGCGGCACCAGCTTGAACTTGGCGATCGTCGCCCGCTCGGCCAGCCAGTGGAAGTTATCAAGCTCCACCGGCGGCGTGACAAAGATATCCTCGCGGCGCGTATTCTGCTGAATCCATTCACACAACGCTTTGCCGTTGTCATCAATGCGCTGGGCGCGGCTGGGAAACTCTTGCAGGGCGATCGCCTGCTGCCCAAAGACCACCGCCTGCGCCGCGCACACCGCCGCCACAATCCACAAGCTCACGCGCCGCAGTCGTTGGGTCGCCTGTCCTGCTGGCCCAGGGCCAAACGCCTGCTCCAGCGCACAGCAGCCCAGCAGACAGGCATTCAGCGGCAGCATGATGTCGCCAAACCGAAACGGGTAGTATTGCAAAAACTTGCCTTCCGCATCGAATGGCGCAGCCAGTAAGCCCGCCGCAAAGGGAATCAGGCTGCACAGCAAAAACGCCGCCAGCCCCATCCGCGCCCGGTGCGTTGGAGTGTGCAACTGCCGCCGCTGTTTTGCAATGCTTCGCAGCAGGTAGGCACTGCCGAGGGCGATCGCCAACAGCGTTACTGGCTTCAGCCACCAGCCCCCGTCCCACGACAGCGGGTTCAGGTGATGCGGCGTGCGGATGAAGACATAAACAAAGGATTCTGAAAAGCGCCCCTCCGGCGTTGTCGTGGTCAACTGTTGCAGCACAGGCTGAATCGAAAACACCGCGCCCACCGCATACAGCGCCAGCATTTTGACCGTTTTTCCCCAGTTGCAGAGCAGGTCGCGCCGCCACAGCACCAGCCACGCCACCGCACTGAGAAACGCCCAGCCGCCCACCAGCGTATGAAACGAAGTCGCCACGCCCAGCAGCAGCCCCGCCAGCGCGATGCGCCCCTCCAGCAGCAGCCCAAGGGCAAACAAAATGCAGGTGTAGGCAGGAATCTTTGGCTCGATGCCGCCAAACAGCCACTCGCGGGATACCGTGCCCTGCGCCCCCGAAGCGCCGCTCATGCCCGTGTTGACGTATAGAAAAAGAACCATCGCCAGCAGCAGCAGCGGCACACTCAGCCCGATGCGGCGGCTGAGAAAGACCAGCCCCGCCGATAGCCCGGTATAGCCCAGCAGCCTGCCAATGATCGACGTGGGCAGGAACCCCCAGGCATCTGCCATACGTCCAAAGATCGCAATGAAGGGAACGCGATAGCCGGGGGGCTGATTCAGATACCAGTCCTGGGGAAGCCAGTCTGGGTTGAACTGTTGACGGGCAAAGGGCAGGATGTTGGTTTCATTCACCTGGCCCATGTTGCCGACCAGCAGACACCGCAGGCTGACCACACCCACCAGCAGCAGCACAGGCAGCCAGAATGGGCGAGTCGCCGCTAGCTTTGCCCGGATATCTTTCCCAAAATTGTTGCCGAAATCGTTGCCGAGGATGCTCATGGCTTCCGTCAAAACCTAAGGTACTATTACACTACTCCGGGTTGCGTCCGCAAAGTTTTGTGACTCTCTGTGCCATGTCAATTCCCCGACTCCGATTTCAAGCGCCTGCGCTGACGACAGCAGTAGACAAACTGCCGCAATTTGCGAAACGATCCCTGCGGGAACCGCATGTCCGGTTTTGGCTGGGGCTGAGCTTGTTGGTGTCGCTGCTATATTACCTGCCTGCGCTGTCTCAGGCATTTGGCAATGCCTATGTGGTGCAGGACGATGCGCGGCAGCACGTCACCTGGATGCTGCGCTTTGTCGATCCGGAGCTATTTCCCAACGATATTCACGCCGACTATTTTCAAGCCGTTGCGCCCAAGGGTTACACCACGCTCTATTGGGTCTTTGCCAGGCTGGGTATCGATCCGCTGCTGCTGAGCAAGCTGCTGCCGCCTGTGCTGGCGCTGGCAACGACAGCGCTGTGTTTCATCACTATGCTAGAGATTTTTCCGGTGCCCTTTGCAGGATTTTTGTCGGCACTGCTGCTGAATCAGGGCTTTTGGATGCGGGACGACATCATATCGGCAACACCTGTTGCTTTTGTCTACCCGTTTTTCTTTGCGTTCCTCTATTTCTTATTGCGGCAAAAATTGCTGCCCCTGCTGGGGATCATCGCGCTCCAGGGCTTGTTTTATCCGCAGGTGCTGTTTGTCTATTGCGGCATTTTGCTGGTGCGGCTGCTGCGGTTTGACGGCTGGCGACCGGGGCTAACGTATGACCGCCAACGCTATCGACAGGCGATCGCCGGGCTAACCGTTGCCTTCTTGGTGCTGCTGCCCTACGTGCTGCGAAACCACGGCTTTGGGCCGACGGTCTCCGCTGCCGAGTCGCTCCAGATGCCCACCTTCTGGGAACCCAACTGGTCAGAGTTTTACATTTCCGAGCAGTTCGAGTATTACGTCCGCTATTGGCTGTGCGGCAAGCGGGCGGGGATGCTGCCTGGCGACTGGTGTTCGGTAGATTATGGCCCGCTCAACTGGCTCTATCCCGACAACGGCGACCCGACCCAGCCGCCCATTCACCTTAGCCGCGTGCGCTTTGGGCTGCCGCAGGTGGTTTTTGCGCTGCTGCTGCCTGTGCTGCTGCGGTTTCCCCGACGGTTTCCGCTGGCGCAACGGGTGAATGGCAATAGCTTTGTTTTTGGGCAGGCGATCGCCGCGTCGGTGGGTCTATTTGTGCTGGCGCATCTCGTCCGGTTCAAGCTGCACCTGCCCAATCGCTACACCGAGCATACCTTTCGGGTGGTGGCGGTGATTGCCGCAGGCATCGGGCTGGCGCTAATTTTCGACGCGCTGCTGCGGTGGGCCCAGTCGGCGCGGCTGCGGCTGGCTCCGCTGGGGCTAGCAGGGCTATTGACGGCACTTCTACTGGGCTATCCGCTGTTTTTGCGAATTGACGAAAATGCTTATCCGATTACGGATTACGTGATCGGCACGGCGCAACCGGAACTGTACGAGTTTTTGGCGGCGCAACCCAAAGACACCCGCATCGCCTCCATCGCGCCAGAGATGAACAATTTGCCCAGCTTTACGCGGCGATCGCTCGTGGTGGGCGGCAAGGGCTACGCGATTCCCTATCACCTGGGCTATTACAACGAAGTCGTAGGGCGATCGCTCGATTTGATCCAGGCGCAATACACCCCCAGTCTCGACGCGCTGAAACAATTCATCCAGCAGCAGCAGGTCGATTTTTGGCTGCTCCAGCGCAACGCTTTTCGTCCGGGCTATTTTCGGCTGAACCCATCGCTGGTGGAATATGGCGATCGCATCGGCGATTTGCCCGCGCAGATAGAAACCGGACTGGTTCCAGCGCTTTCGCGGATTCCCCGGCGCTGCATCGGCTATGAAGACAGGCAATATCAGGTGATAGATACGAACTGCGTGCTGACGCTAAACCGCCTGCGGAGGCAAGCGTGACGCACTCGCCCCGTGCTGACACGCTCTTGCATCCGCTCCTGGCAAACACGCGCCGCCGTCGATGGTTTTGGCTGGGTGCAAGTTTGCTGGTGTCGCTGTTTTACAGCAGCCTCGTTCTGCAACGCGCCTTTCGCGGCGAATATGTCGTGCAGGACGACGCGCGACAGCACTTGTTTTGGATGCAGCGGTTTTTCGATCCCGATTTGTTTGCCAATGACCTGATTGCCGACTATTTCCAGTCCGTTGCGCCCTGGGGATTCACCACGCTCTATCGGCTGTTTGCGGCGCTGGGCATCGACCCGCTGCTGTTGAGCAAACTGCTGCCGCCTGTGCTGGCGCTGGTGGCCACTGGCTTTGGCTTTGGCGTGGCCATGCAACTTCTGCCCGTGCCGATTGGCGGTTTTTTTGCGGCGGTGCTGCTCAATCTGACGTTTTGGTCTCACGATGACCTGGCCTCGGCCACGCCCCGCGCCTTCATGATTCCGCTATTTCTGGCGTTTCTCTATGCCTTGCTGCGGCGGAGCTGGGGCTGTTGGCTGGCGATCGCCCTCATGGGTCTGTTCTACCCGCAATATGCGCTGGTGTGCGGCGGCGTGCTGGCGTTCTCGCTGGTGCAGTGGCAAAAGGGACGGCTAGGGCTGACCCACCACCGCGCTGATTGGGTGTTTTTGGGCATCGGACTGGGGATTGCAGTGTTGGTGCTGCTGCCCTACCTGTTGGCAGACAACCCCTATGGCCCGGCGCTGACGGCGGCCGACGTGCTAGACGACCCAGAGTTTCTGGGCGACGGGCGCGGCCGTTTCTTCCTGGATGATGTCACAATGTTCTGGCTATCGGGACACCGCAGCGGTCTGTTTCCCACCTTCAAGCCGCCGCTAATGGGGCTGGGCGTGTTTTTGCCGCTGCTGCTGTGGAAGCTGCCCACGCCACTGGTGCGCCAGGTAAAGCATCTGGGGCTGCTGCCGCGGATTGTGGCGGCGGCGCTAGTGCTGTTTTTTGCCGCCCACGCGCTGCTGTTTCGGCTGCATTTGCCCAGTCGCTATACGGGCTACACGCTGCGGTTTGTGCTGTGCTTTGCGGCGGCGATCGCCCTGACGCTGTTACTGGATACAGGGCTACGCTGGCTGCATAGGGCACAAGTTCGGTGGCTGCCTGCGATGGTTTTGCTGGGGGGAACCGGGGCGATCGCCGCTAGCGTTTGGTTCTATCCACGCTACATCACGCCATTCCCCGCCGATGAGTTTCGAGTAGGGCAGGCGCCAGCAGTGTACGAGTTCTTCGCCCAACAGCCGAAAGACATCGTAATTGCGTCGCTAGAAGACGAGGCCGACTTCATTCCTGTTTTTTCCGGTCGCTCGATTTTGTTCGGGCGAGAATACGCCATTCCTTACCACAAAGCCTACGGACAACAAATGCGCCAGCGGGCCACCGACCTGATTCGCGCCCAATACACCCGCGATCCGGCGCTGCTGCGAGCCACGATCGACCGCTACAGCATCGACTTCTGGCTGATTTCTCGCGCCACGTTTCGCCGTGGCACGCTGCAAGCGCTCAAGTTTCGCCAATACCCAGAAGCACTAGCCGAAGCCCAGACCAACTTGCAAACCGCAAAACCTATTCTCGCAAGACGCGCCAACCGCTGTCAGGTCTTACAGGCTGAGGCGTGGATGGTGCTGGATGCTGTTTGTCTGCGCGGCAGATAGGCCCATCAGGATGAGGAACAATAGATGCCTGAGTGGAATCTATTCGGCTAAAGCATTCGCCCCCTCTATACAGAACTTGCCAATTTGGGTTACAGTTCAACTTGAAAACTTGATGAAAGATTTAAAAAATACAGATTATTACGGAATTCCGGTCTAAAACTTGACACATAGGCATTGGCTAGAAAACTCAGTATTTAGTGGCGCATATTTTTGCATAACTCCCCTTAAAAGCACAGATACATAGAGATGTGGAGTTCATCGACAACCGTCAGGACTCTAGCGGCAAAAGTTCATCAAAGCTTTAAGCTTGGCGTGACTTCAGTCACACCGAAGACCTAGAAGCCTCTGATAGCGTTTAATGCAATCGGGTAAATACATGCAGAGTTTATGCAAAGGTTCACGTGAGGTATTGACATAAGGATTGCCTGGGGGTCACACCGCTCTTGACGTGTTTCTTTGCACAGTTCTCAATTTGCACTTCGGATTCATCTTTGAGGTCTGGCTGTGGTATCGCTGCTTGGGCTTTGGGGTTTGTCTACGGTCACAGTTTGCTTCAGCGAGTTCAGAGGCTGAGTTTGAGGGTGGGTTTGACAAGGGAGCATTAGGTTGTGGTAACCACGCAAGTTGATCACTATTATCGGCAAATTAGTCTGGAAGAGCAGACGATCTACGACCATCTGCTGCACTGGATTGAGCATGAAACGCCAGAGCAGATGGTCGAACGCTTTCATGCGCTGTTTATTGATGGCTCCCGCTATAGTGATCCTGCTATTGTGGCAGCACTCGACAAGGTCACCGCTTCTCGCCTTGCAGCCGACGAATTTCGCTATGTCTTAAACCGCTGCTGCCACATCCTAATTAACCGCTGGCAGGCGCGATCGCAGTCTCAGTTGGCCATCCCCAAGCTGATTGAACTATTTGAAAACAATGCTGCCCAAGCCCAGAGCCAGATCAGCATCCACCGCTCGCGATCGCTCCGCCGCCTGCGGGAACTGACTCGCCAATTCACCGAAACTGAGCAATATCTGACGCTGCGCCGCTTGGCTCAAGTTTTGAGCGAGGCAGCCGAGGCGCATCACGGTAGCGGGCAGCGTCCGCTGGGCACTCTAATTCCGCGCTATCCCTACCTTTACGAGCATTGCCTGATCAGCGAAGACTGCACCCGCGAGCAGCAGAATACGGTGCGTCAGGTTCGGGCTGAGCGGCAGCACAAGTTTGAGGTTGACCTGTCGCAATATCTGACCTACCAGGTGCGCCAGGGTCGGGCGACTGAAGGTGCTGTTGCGGGGGCGATCGCCACGCCTTCGACTCCTCGACTGATTCACCCAGTCTCTAATCCCACCCTCTTAGAAGATCAAGACTTGAATCGCGTGGTGCGCCACTATACCGGCAAGATTGAGGGTAGCCGCAGCTATAAAGATCTGGCTCAAAATTTTCTGGTTCAGACCAACTACACGCACTGCTTCGCCGATTTTAAGAACGATCTGTACGAATACATCACGTCATCCGTCGATCCAGAGTATGGGCGCAGACAGTTCAACAATCAGCTCTATAGCTATCTACAAGACATCATGCCTGATAGTGACGACCAGCGACTCAATGACTTTTTGCTCGTCCGCACCTGTAGCCATCTGCTAAACTTCTTGGTCGTGGATAACGCCCAGCATCCTAGACACTTTGTGTTTGTAGATTTGCTGACTAATCTTGGCCCGATGCTGACAACGGGGCTATTGCTTAAGATTGTGCTGCTGTGCCGCAAGGTCAAGCCCGCGCTAGAGCGGCGCTTCTCAATTTTGTTTAGTCATTACGAATCCTGTTCTCGTGATGCGGTGAGCTGGCTAATTGAAGCGCTAGAGAACTTAAACGTAGCGCTCAGCGTTAATTTCGGCTCTGTCGATTTGTCCTTCTTGACCTAGTTTCTTGACCTCAAGCTACAACTTTGCTTTGGGTTTCCGGCTTTGTTCAGTTCTCCATCAGCGCCTTCCTGTCTTGACCTTTCAAACTGCGCGGTAAGGGTAGCACAGGATGGATAAAACGCGGTATTCTTAGAAAAGTGACTAAACCATTTTCTGCAATCAGTTAAGGAGTGTTTTGCATGACCCAGGTGGTCTTAGGAGAAAACGAAGGGATTGAGTCGGCACTGCGACGGTTCAAGCGTCAGGTTTCCAAGGCGGGGATCTTGGCCGATGTGAAGAGCCACCGTCACTTCGAGACTCCTCTGGAAAAGCGCAAGCGCAAGGCGATTATGGCTCGTCGGAAGCGCCGTTTCCGCTAGGTTTGGGCATCAGCTACGAGTTTAGTGTTAAGCCTCGATATGTCTTTGCAGCAAGTCTTTGCATCGCAGGTTTAAGGCTGAGACTTAGTCTGATACTTCATGTGTACATGTGATGTACGCATGGGACATAAATTTTAAGCAGTGGGGTGAGAAAGCTAGTTTCTTGCCCCACTGCTGTTTTTTGCCTGTTTTTTCGCTGAGTTAGCGATGGCTGAACCTCGATTGGCCCCGAAAGACAGGAATGCTAAAACCGGACACGCTCCTCGGTGAAGAGCTTGAAACCAGCGGCGATCGCCCCAAAAGACACCACAAAATGCCATAGGCTGGTCGGCAACAAGTATGCACCCCCGCTGAAAAAGACCAGCAAAATGCCCACGGCCAGCAGACCCCAGCCTAAACTCCCAGTTTGCCGAGGAAAGAAAATCAGCGACGCTACACCACCCATTAGGCAAAGCAGCGAACCCGTGGCTGGGAGATTGCGCCAATAAAAGGCCAGGCTAGTTGCAAAAAACACGTTCTTGCCCAAGAAGTAGATTCCGCCTACTAAAAGTGCCAGCCCAATCAGCTTTACGATTAATCTGTCCATTTTCTGCCTGTCTGCCTCAGCGACTCGATATAGAGAGAAACAAATGCGAACCGCAGAAATCCGGATAGCTACTAGGGTGAAGGGTTTACTTTATACATACACAGAGTTCTCATCTGGGTTGCTCTGGCTTATTCCAACGTAACTGTGAACCGGACACCAGAAAGATTGCGAATCTCCTGCTGTTGCGCGTAGTCGTGAATTAGTTGGCGAAATGCAGCGATATAGGAAAAGGCAGCGATCAGTTGGGGCCAGCTAGGGTTTTTAGGAAAATGAATGCCCAACTTTTTGGCCGCGCTGCGACAGCCGTTGTAAGAACCGTAGCGTTGCAGCAGTTCTGCCTGAGTGAGCTGGGTCGGCACGGCCGCAGGCAAAGCGGGCGCTGGAGTCGTAGGGGCGATTCGCGAAGCGATCCCTGCGGGAATCGCCCGTTCTGGCTTGGGCAAATCAGCAGTGGCGATCGCCTCCAGTTCATTCACTGCAACTTGCGCCACGGTGTAAATCGCAGCGGCGTTGCGGAGTTCGGCCTGCTGGTTTTCCTTAAGCTGATTCAGCAGTTGGTTGATGCGCTTCTTGCCCATGAGAGTTATCGATCAAGGAGCGATTTCTGTACTGAAGCCGTATCGCTATATTTCTGTGGATTCTCCCGTCGATCCTCTGCCTCCTCTTCGGGCGTTAGCTTTCGCTCCGTAGAAGGCAGCGCAGGCTGCGGCGGCGTGGGTTCAATGCCCTGCTCCTCGCGCCACCAGGACACGATGCTGCGAACCGCATTCAGAAAGTTTAGAAACCGCTGGGGCAGCGTCAAAAAGCTCCACTGCATCCGATCTACCGTTTCTACATCCGCCACCGCATCGAAGGCAGACGACAGCGTTTCCAAGCGACTGCCCATCGCCATTAGTTCTTGCTCCATCCCTTGCAGCAACTCCTGGCTCGAAGCGGCAAGCTGCTGTTTTTCCTGCGCCAGCTTCTGGATAGACACTTGCAGTTTGGCAACATCTGCTCTGAGTTGCAGCGACGTTTGCTTATGCTCCTCGTTGCGGCGAAGCAGTTGCCCCCGGCTGCGGTTTGTAAAAATCAGGCACTCTCGCATTTCCAGGTAGGTGCGCTCTAGCTCTGCCCGCTGAAGTTGGGAAACGTCTCTGGGGAAATCGGTCGCCGGGCGAAAGCGGTCAGGCGTGCGGCTAGCAGCCTGCTCAGACGAAACTTGGGACGAAACTTGTAGGACTTACGCAGTTGGACAATTTCTAGCGGGCGCAGCCCGTGAGAAATTGTCCAAAACCCAAAGAGCCTATCGCAAATGCGTAAGTCCTGACTTGGTTAGAAGAGTCAGAAGAAGCCATAGCTCGGAGGTTCACTATCGAGAGTGTCAATTTTTTTGTGTAAGGCTTAGAACTGAGGAAAGCGATCGGGGAACTCAATGGCAAAACGCATGAGTGCTGCTTTCCAATCGCGGATCGGCATCGTCCATTTTTGGCAATATTGTTAAGCGCCAAGTAGAGCAGCTTGTAGACCGATTCCTCATTGGGGAAGCATCCCTTTGTCTTGAGCACCTTACGCAACGAGCGATTGAGCGACTCGATTGCATTGGTGGTGTAAATCACTTTGCGAATGTCTGGTGGATAGTCAAAGAAGGGGATGATGTTGTTCCAGTGACGCAACCAGATCTGGGAAATCGTGGGATAGAGCCTGTCCCACTTATCAGCGAAGTTTTCTAGTGCGGTCTCAGCCTCCTCTACCGTGGCCGCTTGATAAATCGGCTTGAGGTCGGCAATGACTTCGGCTTGGCTGCCCCAGGGCACATAGCGCAAAGAGTTGCGAATCAGATGCACGATACACAACTGCACTCGTGTTTTGGGAAAGACCGCTGCAATCGCATCGGGGAAGCCTTTGAGTCCATCTACACAGGCGATGAAAATGTCTTCTACGCCGCGATTCTTGAGGTCGGTCAGCACTTTGAGCCAAAACTTTGCCCCTTCATTGGCAGACATCCATAGCCCTAGGACTTCCTTAATCCCGTCAAGCGTTACACCTAAGACAACGTAAACGGCATGATTGCTCACCCGCCCGTCTTCTCGCACATGAACGTGAATGGCATCGAGGTAAACAATCGGATACAGCTTAGCCAGCGGGCGGTTCTGCCACTGACGCACCTCGTCACTGACCGCATCGGTGACTTGGCTAATCAACGTGGGAGAAACCTCCACCCCATAGAGTTCCTCCAGTTGCGCTTGAATATCTCGAGTGCTCAAGCCTCGGGCATACATTGCCATGATTTTGTCATCCAGCCCACTCAAGCGTCGCTCTCCTTTGGGCACCAAAATCGGCTCAAAGGTGCTGTTACGGTCGCGGGGAATCGAGAGTGCCAATTCTCCACAGTCTGCTTTGACGGTTTTAGAGGAGTACCCGTTACGACTATTGCGACGCTTGCTGGAACTGGTTTCTTCAGGAGGCGGAGCTTGGACTTCGGTTTCCAGGTGATGGCTCAATTCTGCTTGCAGTGCTCGTTCCACCAGTCGTTTGGTCAGTTGTTTGAGCAGTCCTTGTTCTCCCAGGATTTGCTCGGGGTGGAGTAATCGGCAAGCAGCTCATCCAGCAGGTGGTCTACTTTATCTTGGGGGCGACGACGGCGAGGCATGGGCGGTCTCCTGATGTTTGAACTAATTTTGACCGCTTACACAAAATAATTTACAGTCTCTCACTATCTTTCCTGATCTTGATTCAGGATGCCCAAAACAGGGGGCAACTGCCCTAGCTTTACATAAAAGCTTTATGAAATAGGCTCTCTCTGTCTGAATTCCATCCCATTTGGGGCATTTGAAGACAATAGGGGAATCTTGGGGTGAGGAATGTTTTGAGAGAGAAATTCCCCAGCTCTGACCAAAACCTAGAGTTCTCTCTAAGGTTGACCCAAAATCTAATACTGATTCTTCTTGAAAAATTAGGCAGGTGCAGGTCTAAAAGTTTAGTAAGATAACTTTACAAGACCAATAGGTATTTATTCTCATCACATTCGCTTCATCGCCATGACCGACTTTCCCTGGTTAACCACCATCGTTCTACTGCCCCTGGCGGCTGCGCTCCTGATTCCACTGCTGCCCGACAAAGGCGGCAGAGTCGTCCGCTGGTATGCCCTGGCTGTGGGGTTGGCGGACTTTGTACTCATGTGTTTCGCCTTCTGGACTCATTATGACCCCACCATTGCCGACTTTCAGATGGTGGAAACCTTCGGGTGGATGTCGCAGCTTGGGCTAAGCTGGACGGTTTCGGTCGATGGTCTGTCGGTTCCGCTGGTGCTATTGGCTGGCTTTGTCACCACGCTGTCAATGTTTGCCGCTTGGGGTGTCGATCGGCGACCGCGCTTGTTTTATGCCCTAATGCTGGTGCTGTACGCGGCGCAGGTAGGCGTTTTTGTGGCTCAGGATCTCCTGCTGTTTTTCATCATGTGGGAAGTAGAGCTGGTTCCGGTGTATCTGCTGGTGTGCATCTGGGGTGGGCAAAACCGTCGGTACGCGGCGACGAAGTTTCTAATGTACACGGCGATCGCCTCTATCTTCATCCTCGTTGCGGGTCTGGCGATGGCCTTCTCTGGTGTCACCACTACGTTTGACATTGCCGCCCTCCGCCTCAAGGACTTCTCCCTGCCAATGGAACTGCTGCTCTACGCAGGGCTGCTAATCTCCTTCGGCGTTAAGCTGGCGGTCTTCCCGATGCACACTTGGCTCCCCGATGCTCACGGCGAAGCCTCTTCCCCGGTATCGATGATTCTGGCAGGCGTGCTGCTAAAGATGGGCGGCTACGGGCTGATCCGCCTGAATATGGAGCTGCTGCCCAATGCCCATGTCTATTTTGCCCCGGTTATAGCAATTCTCGGTGCGGTCAACATCGTATACGGTGCGCTGAATTCCTTCGGGCAGACAAACATGAAGCGTCGCCTCGCCTACTCCTCCATTTCCCATATGGGCTTTGTACTGCTGGGCATTGCCTCCTTCACCGATATCGGCGTCAGCGGCGCAATGCTGCAAATGATTTCCCACGGGCTGATTGCTTCGATGCTGTTCTTCCTAGCTGGCGTAACCTACGACCGCACCCACACCATGATGATGGACAAGATGGGCGGTATCGGCCAGGTGATGCCTCGCGTATTTGCCCTATTCACGGCTGGCGCAATGGCCTCACTGGCACTGCCCGGAATGAGCGGATTTGCTGGAGAAATCGCTGTGTTCATGGGCATGACGACGAGCGATGTCTACGGTTCTACCTTCCGCACGGTAACAGTGTTTCTCTCCGCAGTTGGCCTAATCCTTACGCCAATCTATTTGCTGTCAATGCTGCGTCAGGTCTTCTTCGGCACGAGCGCTGAGCTAATGTGCGACGTAATTCCGTCCTGTGACCTGGGCGATTTTGAACTGAAGCGCCAGGGCAACGAGCAGGCTGCCTGTTTTGGAACCAACTGCGTCCTGCCAGCAGATGCCAAGTTCGAGGATGCCAAGCCGCGAGAATTGTTCATCGCTGTCTGCTTCTTGGCGCTGATTGTGGCCATCGGGCTGTATCCAAGACCTGCCATGCAGATGTATGATGCCAAGACCGTTGCCGTGAATGCTCAAATGCAAACATCCTACCAGCAGTTTGCGCTCACGCATTCCTCAACTTATGCGGGCGGATTGCTCAATGGAGTTGTTTCCAGTGCCAAAACCCCTGTTCTGGGTGTGGTGGAATAGTTGCTGGATGGCTGGATGGCAGAAGTCAGAGATTAGGGACGAAAGTTAGCCTGGTCAAAACTTCCAGGGTTTCTAGTAATCCTGACTGCTACGAGTGTCTGAATTACTGTGCCACAAGTCTCAAAATTTTGAGAACTAAAAAACCGTCGCCTGGCAACCCAAGCGGCGGTTTCTTGCAGGAAAAGCGCTTCTAACCCTTAGCTGACGCTAGCCAGAGCAGGCGCTTCGGGGGCCCATTCGGTGTGGAACGTGCCTGCTTTGTCGATGCGCTGGTAGGTATGTGCTCCAAAGTAGTCGCGCTGAGCCTGGGTGAGGTTTTGCGGCAGGGTGGCGCGGCGGTAGCTGTCGAAATAGTCCAGCGAGGCGCTGAAAGCAGGCACAGGAATGCCGACTTTGGCAGCGGTCATGATCACTTCGCGCCAGGCTGCCTGCCGATCCAGGATCGTCTGCTTAAACTCTGGAGCCAGTAGCAGGTTAGGCAGTGCGGGGTTCTCATCGTAGGCTTTTTTGATTTTGTTCAAAAAGCCTGCGCGGATAATGCAGCCACCCTTCCAGATGCGGGCTATTTCACCCAGATTGAGGTTGTAATTAAACTCTTGCGAAGCCTTGCCTAGGAGCGCCATACCCTGTGCGTAGGAACAGATCTTGGAGCAATAAAGTGCATCGCGCACCATGTTGGTAAAGACTTGCTGGTCGCCTTCATATAGTCCGCTGGGGCCCGTCAGTTCTTTTGATGCAGCAACCCGCTCTTCTTTGATGGAAGAAATGATGCGGGCATTCACCGCTGCGATGATGGTGGGAATGCTGACACCCAGTTCCAGCGCACTCATCACCGTCCAGCGACCCGTGCCTTTTTGTCCGGCAGCGTCGAGGATGAAATCGACCAAATGCTTGCCCGTATCGGGGTCGATTTTCTGGAAGATGTCGGCAGTAATTTCGATCAAGAACGAGTTGAGTTCGTCGGTGGTGTTCCACTCGGCAAAAGCAGCGTGGAGTTGCTCGTTGGTCAGTCCGCCTGCATTTTTCAGCAGGTCGTAGGCTTCGGCAATGAGCTGCATATCCCCATATTCAATGCCGTTGTGAACCATCTTGACGTAATGCCCAGATCCGCCGGGGCCAATGTAGGTGACGCAGGGGCCGTCGTCTACTTGGGCGGCAATTTTGGTAACGATGGGTTCGATTTCGCGGTAGGCAGCTTCGGTGCCACCGGGCATGAGGCTCGGCCCGTTGAGCGCGCCTTCTTCGCCGCCGCTCACGCCCATGCCAATAAAGCGTAGCCCGGTAGATTCCAGATCCTTGACGCGGCGCTCGGTGTCTTCGTAGAGCGAGTTGCCGCCGTCGATGATCATGTCGCCGGGTTCGAGCAGGGGCTTTAGCTGTTCGATCACGGCATCCACCGGGCCGCCTGCCTTGACCATGATCAGGATTTTGCGGGGGCGCTCCAGGGACTGCACAAACTCAGGCAGGGTGTAGGAGGCGACAAAGTTTTTCCCTACGGCCCGCGTTCTCATGAATTCTTCTGTAACCGAACCAGTGCGGTTGTAAACCGCCATTGAGTAGCCGTTGCGCTCGATGTTGAGTGCAAGGTTTTCGCCCATCACGGCCAAACCAATGAGACCAAAGCTCTGTGCCATAGATTCTGCCTATTTGCTTACTGCTGGACAACGCCGAACCAAATTCCAAATTGCCTTATAGAGGACGGATACAGGCACGGCCTACATAACCCTAAGGCTTTCAGTAGATTTCTCAGTAGATTTTGGGACTGTCTGCTCTTTATCAGAGTAGACAAGTTTTTCAAAAAGGGCAGTTCATCAAAGATTTTCTTTATGCCTTAAAGCGTTTGGTTGTCTGGGATACAGGAATTTGGATGATGAATTCGGTGTGGTGTCCTGGGACAGAATTGCAGCGGAGGATGCCGTGGTGGGTTTCGACGATGATTTGGTAGCACACGGTGAGTCCGAGACCTGTGCCCTGTCCGACGGGCTTGGTGGTGAAGAAGGGATCGAACAGGCGGGGTTTTAGATCTTCGGGGATGGCGGGGCCGTTGTTAGCGATGCAGATTTGGATCTGCCCGTCGGTGCGATCGCCCCCTTTTCCCTCTTTGCTGTTTTTTCCCTCTTCGTTTTCCAGATACCGAGTCTGGATATGGATCAGGAAAGGAGAGGAATCTGCCAGGAATCCGTTGGGAGCATGGGGGGACTGGAGAGCATCGATGGCGTTGTTGAGGATGTTCAGAAACACCTGGTTGAGTTGGCTGGGGTAGCACTCTACAGGCGGTAGATTGCCATAGTCGGTTATGACTTGAATGGCAGTGCCGTTAGCAGAAGTCTGAAGCCGGTGCTGCAAGATCAGCAGCGTGCTATCAATGCCGTGATGAATTTCGACTCGTTTTAGCCCCTCTTCGTCCATATGGGAAAAGGTGCGGAGTGAGAGGACGATGGTGCGGATGCGCTCAGCTCCGACCCGCATTGAATTGAGGAGTTTGGGCAGGTCGGCAGTGATGAACGGCAGGTCTAGGCTGGCTTGCGCGTCTTGGATAGGCTGTGGAAGGTGGGGAAGGTGCTGCTGATAGAGCGCGATGAGGTCGAGTAGGGATTGAGCGTATTGGCGGGCATGGGTGACGTTGCCGTAGATGAAGCTGATGGGATTGTTGATTTCGTGGGCGATGCCTGCGACGAGTTGCCCCAGACTGGACATTTTTTCGCTGTGGAGCAGTTGGGCCTGGGTTTCTCGCAATGCTTGGAGGGTGAGTTCGAGTTCTTCGGCTTTTTCGCGATAGCGCAGTTCCGATTGACGCAGGGCGGCTTCTTGCTGGAGGACTTGCTGGATGTGATCGCGCTCGCGCAGATATTGGAGCGATCGCTCTAGCAGTCGCCAGATAATGAGTCCCGACACTGTGCTTGCCACTAGCAGCGACAGGGCCAGATAGCGCAGGCCCAGCAGCATTTGTTGATACACGGGGCGGGGCGCATCGATCCGCAGCAGCATTGCAGGCCGACGGTGCAAGTCGTAGATGAGTCGGTAGGCAGCGATTTCGCGATTCGTCAGGGGCATGATGATCTCTGGCTCGCCTGCCTTGAGCCGAGCCAGAACTTGCTGATGGGCTGTGGAGGCTGGTGTCAGTGAATGCAGCGATAGCGACAGTTGAGTCGATTTGGAGAGCTTGGCAAGCTTATCGGCATCCAGTGTTTGTCCAAAAATGAAGCTGCCTACAGCCGGGCCGCTGCCATTGCTTCTTAGGATGGGGCGGCTGACGAGCAGCGTTAGCTGGCCAGAAATCAATACTACACCCTGAGGATTTAACGGCTCGCGTCCTGCCTGAAGCAACTTGGGCAGCGCAAGCAACGCATCCTCAAAGACTTCGTCGGCAGGGCTGGTAATTTGTCCGCTGGAATAGTCGTAGGTGGCGCTGTAGAGCAGTGTTTGGGAGTCGCGGGCGATCGCCAGCCAGTCCGCTTGGGTCGATGTAAAAGTCACATCGCCAATCGAATTGCTAACATAACCTGGCTTTTGACCCTGGGCATAGGCGTAGGTATCGTCCCAAGTCGCATAGTCTGTCGCAGCATTGCCAAGAATGTTGACTTGATTTTGAAGCGCTTGCTCGACTTGGTTTAGGTTTCTGGTGAGGGATAGTTTTTCAACCTGGCGGGCGCTGTTGAGGAGAATTGTCGATGAACTGACAAACAGCAGAGTGGTTATTCCTCCGAGAGCCAAGAAAATGCTAACTGGAAGCGGAACTCGCATGTATAAGGGGCGGCTTGAGAAACAGCGGAGCAAGGTTTCTAAATCCCGTGGGGGCTAAATCGAGAAGCGGCGAACTCATGGCAAGGCAGAACTGCCGACCGAAACGCAGCACAAGTCTAAGGTTCTGCTTCGGTGGTTCTTCGGACTTTCTCTGAATTCCTTAAGCTCAGAGTGCCCAGTCTGCTTAGAATGGGCGACATCGGTTGATAAAATGCCTACAGATAACCAAAACTACATCCTTTTCTATGGCTAGCCCGGAAATGTGCAATTCAGAAACGTCTCATCATGCGGGGGCTGACGCGGTAGACGAGGCGATCGCCCGTGGCATTGATTTTGACGGGTCGCCCATTCCTCAGCCAAAGCTTGAGTTATACAACCGAGTCATGGGGCTGGAAGCGGGGCGGCAGCGCAGCGGCGTGAGCAATACGATGCGATCGCGCATTGTCCGCATTGGCGCAAAGCATATTCCCCAGGAAGAGTTAAACCAAATGCTAATCGCGGCCGACTTTGCCCCACTGAAAGATAAAGAAATTGCTTTCTTTTATGGCGGCAAATCATAATAAACAAGCGTTACAGACCGCAGGGATTTGTCACCAAACGCTGTAATACTGTTAAGCAGGCAGTAAGCAGCTGGAGATCGAGCTGGGGAGCGTGCGATCGCCAGCCGCTTATTGCTCGCCAGAGTTTTTTAGAGATGAATTTTCCCAATGGTGCTTACTCCCAGCGCAATTGCGGCGATCGCCTATGGCTTCCTGACGCTGGTTGGCGGCATCCTTGGCTATCGACAGGCGGGCAGCCAGGCCTCGCTCATCTCCGGCGGCATCAGCGGTGTGCTGCTCCTTTTGTCAGGAATCTTGCAGGCGGCGGGCATACCCTGGGCGCGGGGTTTGGCCGCGCTGATCACTGGGGCACTGGTGGTCGTTTTTATTATGCGCTGGATGAAAACCCGAAAGCCAATGCCAGCCCTGCTGATGATCGTGGCAGGACTGGCATCGCTATTGGTGATTGGCTTTATCTTGTGACGGGCTTTATCGCGTCGTGAAACCGACTGAACCGGGATAACCTACACCGCACCCGCAGGCAGCAGACCCGTTGCCGCCAGGATTGAGTTCAAAATGGAGCTGACAATGGCCAGGGCGATCGCCCCCAGAATGGCGCTACCAATGCCCCAGCGCAAGCGAAAGCCCTGAGTCAGCAGCGCTGCCAGACCAAACACAATCACCGAACCCAGCAGCGGCACAATGCCCAGCGTGAACAGCCAGGAAGCCGTGCGAATAAACTGCGGAAACGCATACCAGATGCCATTGAGCAGTCCGATAATCGCCCCTGCAAATAGGGCAGCACCAGGGTTATCAATATCAATACCCAAAGGCAGCTTAGAAATAATCAGCAGGCTGATTGCCAGCACCAAAATTGAAATTAAAAGTCCAATCATAATCACTCCTACAAATCTACTGTCCAGAGACTCATTAAATCAGAAGGTCAGAAATCAACTCAAGAGACAAAGTGGAACCGAACAATCAAAGCTCACTTGATTAAAGTTGTCTCAAAAACAGGTGGTTGCCTGCAATCTTTCAGCTTTAGAGAATTTGCAAAACGAGCCTTTTTTCTAGCTGAAACTTGTCGTATGCTATGCCAATAATCTCACCAATTTAGCGCCTCAATTGGTAAAGAATTAAGACTTTAACGCATCTTCTAGCTTGCGAAGTACCGAGGCTTCGGCTTCGCTGATCTTCTCACCGCCGATGCCCAGAAAGCCACCCTCTTTTACAGCTTCGGCAACTTTGATGGCGATCGCCAATAGCCAGTCTTTGTACTCATTCGCCTGCACACCCGTCACCTTAGAGTCCAGCACCGCTTTGACTTTATCAAAATGGGCGATCGCCGCATTTCGTCCTTCGGATGCGTTTTTCAAATCACGAATATAGCGGAGAATTTGAAACTCCTTCTTCAGCAGTAGCGAATCAGCCGGAGTGCCGTCGGCCAGATCCAATTCGTTGAGTGCTGAGACCACTGAATTGACCAGCCCATCGGGCGGCAGATCCTGACGCTGCTGCTCAGCAGCGAGAGTCTGAACACCCGCCTGTACTTCTTTCATAAAAGAGACGGGATCGGTCTTGTCGGCCAGCGTCAGCGCAATAATTGCCTGCATAGGCGCTTGCGTTAAAACAGCCCACTCCTCTTCTGAAAAATATTGTTGCACCATAATTGTTTCCTCAAACGTTTCCTCTAGCTGCGCCCCAGAAAACCAACTGCAAAACAACCTGTTTTCTGAGGATAAATCCAACCACACCAGCAGGAGTCTTTAAAGATCTCAGTAATTTCCGTATGCATTAAAGCAGGATACTGGAAAACCCTGCTGTTTGTGTAGGTTTCCTGCGTACATTCGCGGTTGCAATTTTTTAGGCAGCGCAAAGCCGCTGGCAAGGCTCCAGTCTACGGGATGCTCGGTGCGTTGCAGCCCGCCGCGTCGGGAAATCCTAGCAGTTGCCCAACCGCAAAACAGCGAAACGGATTTTGGGGCACTGGCGGATCGCCTGCCGCGATCCAAACCTTGAGCCGCATGGGGTCGAAGATGGCCTGCCGCAATGCGCCGTTGCCGCCAGGACTGGCATCGTCGTCAAACAGATTGAAGGGGCTGGCTTCCATCGTGTCGGGATGAGTGCGATCGCGCAAAATTTCTGCCACCCCAGTCGGATCGATTTCGCCATAGCGAGAGCTAATGCCATCTGGCTCTAAAAGCTGCGCCAGTCGTCTAAAGCGGCGATCGCTGGAAATATTGATTGGCAAGGGCTGCCGCTCAAACATCTCCGGCAAAACAAAGTGATTGGTCGTGTAAAGCACGCCATTGTCCTGGAGGGGACGCACGCCCAGATGCTGCCCCGTAAACTCAAACACGCCCGCCTCCCGCGACTTGCCATCGGTAATCATGATAATATTGCCCCGCACACGAGGCTGGGTTTCCATGAGGCTGCGGGCTTCAGCAAAGCTGGTCGCCGTTTTCAAGATTTGCCCCATGATTTGCACATTGCTGCGACCCTCCAGCCTCAGTTCGCGAGTGTCGGCGGCGTGGGCAGTATCCAATCCCAACGAAATCCCTGCTATGTTTAGCCCAGAATTGGGCCAGATGACCCCTGGATAGGTGACAAATACATGGGGCAAGCCGTTGTCTGGCTGGCGCACAAACAGCACCGGATTGTAAACGACATAATCGACGGGTTTCTTATCGTTGTCAACGCTGCTGCCGTGATAGAGATAGCCGTCTTTCGTGGCGGCGTTGGTTGCCACAAATTGGTTACAGCCTTCCCAAAACAGTTCTCGCGGCAGCGTGTAGCCGAGAATTTCTTGAAACACATCGGCATAGGACATCATCATGCAAACGTCCGTATCCATGCCGATATCGCTGGCCGCATCGGCCATGCCCCGACATTCTTCCAGTAGTTCTGGAAAGGCTCGGTTTTTGGCCAGTCGCCCCAGTCCCAGACCTACGCCCGCCAGCCGAGCAATCCGCAGCGGACGCTCCCCAATGCTGGCGATTTCATCATGCAGTAGAGAGCCGTGCTGATAGCCCATGTCGTAGGGAGTTCCTGCCAGCCAGACGATTTTGATTAAGCCGCGCTCTTCCCGATGGGCAGGGACGGGCTGCCAGTTGGCGGGCAAAAAGGCGGCAACTTTTTCGGGGGCGATCGCCACTTCGGGTACGGATGGATTTGGCGCTGCCGTGTCGCAATCGCAGACGATTTCTGCGGCCGAAGCTTGCAGATTCAGCAGCCACGACTCGAAGGCGATCGCCCCTTCCGAAGTTTCTGATTCGGAAATCGCCCGCTGAACGAGCTTGCTAATGCGAATCAGCCGTCCCCCGTTTAGCACAATTTGCGAGGTCGGGTAGCGCTGCAACAGCTCCAGCAGGGTGAACTGATTATCGCCAGCAGCCGACAGCACCAGCATAGACCGCAACGCCTGGATATTGGCGCGGTCGGACGGGGTTTGAATCACGTCGCCAATCTTGAACAGCACGTATTCACCCAGCAGAGAATTCAGGTCTTCATCCAGGTCTGTGGCGCTGGCAGCAACTTTGTGGCTGAGCGCCTGCCGCAGTTCATCGGGGGCAATCCTGGCAATTCGCAGCATCGACCGCCAGCCCGGCGAAAGATAGCCCGTTTCGGCAAAGGTGGTGAGGTCGCCAATGCTAATCGACGGGCGCAGCGGCCCCAGCGCAATCACCAGCCGCCGATTGGCATAGTTGGGCAGCGGCGGCGCAGCTTGAGCCAGTTGAACGGTAGCCGCCCTAGACTGGGGCGCAGCGGCAGGAGCAGCAGCCAGAGCAGCAACCCGTTTTGCATCCGGCTCGGCCGATTTTGACGGGGCGATCGCCCTGTTCAAATTAGCAAACGCCCTCTCTACCTGGGCCCTGGCTTGGGTCGTTGCGCGGTCTGCATTGCAGTCACACACTATCTCCGGCAGCACCGCCTCCACCACCCGCAGCACGGGCAGCAGCCGATCCACCACCAGCTCTGTGTCTGTGTAGGCTTGTTCCAGCCGTCCCACTTCCATCCGCACGGCGGGCTGGGGATAGTATTGCAGCAGCTCCAGCACCGAGAACTGACCGTCGTTTCGCAGAGCGCGACGAAAGGCCGTTTCAACGTCGTTGAGCCGTTCGCTGCCGAGGGGGTCGCCCAGGGTTTTGTTGACCTGGAGGAAGATGAAGCTGCGTTCTGGCAAGGCATCCAGGTTGGCGATCGCCGTCTCTCGCGTTAGCCAGCGGTGCAGATCTTCTGGGTCGATATCTGCCGCAGTTAGAAACGCTTGAGTCGGCTCGGACAGGGTTTTCTGCGTTGCGAAGGTGGCGAGTTCGGCATAGGGAACCGACAGCCGCTGATCTCGAAACTGGAGAATCACCGTTTGGGCGGCGCTGACGCGATGAATCATCAGCAGGTTGAGCAGTAGGCTCAGCAGCAGCCCCACGCCCAGTCCTACGCCTAATTTCACAGAAGGACGATGAAACATCCGCCGCAGTGGCAAGAACTGGGCGATCGCCCCTTCTCTCACCCCTCGAAAACCACGAAAGTTATACCCCATAAGTATCTCAATCTCTCAATCGACTCAATTAAGAATTCAAATGCAGACCTTTGAACTTGAAATTTGCGACCTGGGTCAGTCGATTTTGGCTCTCAATTCTTAAACCAAATTCCTAAACGTAATCCTCAAAAGGGTCTATCTCCATGCGAGCATCGCCCTTGAGATTGCTCGTCAAAACATCCGTAGTGTAAGTGAAATTTGTCAGTAAAGTATCGAGCACATCTGGCGAAGATATGTATCACCTTGTAAAATTCTGCGAGAAGCGATGCTTGAAAGCAGCAGCCCAAAAAAGGCGCAAATTGGCTGACCTCCGGCTATTTCTATCGCAAGGCTGAGCCATTCTTTGCAATACTTCCTGACTTCAGGTGTATTTCTTCCACAATTCATAATGTGGTTTATTGCCATTAGTAGATTTCCGCTGGTTTACCTGCCAATGCGCCTTTGAGTCGTGCGGCGATCGCATCCAGTGTTGAGGAAAGTCTTCTGAGGAGTGAGTATATGCAACCCGATCTGCAATCTACCCGTCGATGGCAGCGCCTATTGCTGTCATGCAGTGTGCTAGTGTCTACGGTCATTGTGGGTGGACAGGTGGCCGTCGCCGCGGCCGCGATCGCCGTAGAACCGACTACTACAGAGTCAGTTGCCGCAGAATCGATCAGTAAATCTGGCATTCGGGCGATCGCCACTGAGTCAGCCGCCCCGGTTGATAGCATGACTCCCGCACTTTCAACTACTCCTCCTGATCGCTCGCTGGATGCCGAAAATCTGCCTGGCGAATGGCTGGAATCCGTCAAAGTTGGGACTGAAACGACTGTTTCTCCTGCACCCGCAAGCGGAGTTACTCCAGAAGAAGGACTTGTTGCCGAACCGATTACCGAATTCACTACTGCACCTGTCACTCCCCCTAGTCGAGAGCGCCGCAGTCGGGGTCTATCGAAGCTGCCGAAATTGAGGTTCCGACGGGCACTGCCGCAGATCTGGGAACCGATGCCCACCAATCGGGCGATCGCCAATACCGATGTAGAGCTTGATCCAGACCTATCCCGATCCCGGCTTCTCAGTTCCCGCCCCCCATCGAAATTTGCTCAAACGGGCCCCCCGCGAAGTCCGCTATGTCTTCAGCTACATCGGTGTAGGGGTCAACCTGGGCATTGCGGGCGATGCCGCCATCGGCGACACCAGCTTTGCCGTCCTCAGCAAAATTGCCCCTCAATCCCCTACCCTCTCCCTGCGTCCCAGCCCTGCTGATCGAAGACGATGTGAGCGTTCTTGTTCCTGTTACCTACGACTTTGGCATTGCCGGGGCCAGGCGCGGGGCATTGCGCCCTTTTGCGGGGGCTGGGCCTCACCTTTTCCACGGGCGACGACAACAACGTGGACTTCCTGCTAACGGGCGGGCTAGATTTTCCGATCAACAGTTCGCTGGTGGCGACGGCATCCGCCAACCTTGCACCCTTCGGCGATGAAGTAGACTTTGGCATCCTGCTGGGGTTGGGCTACACCTTTAGCGCCCGTCGGGCTGTGGTGTGCGTCGTCCCCACAATCGCCGATGTGCAAGATGCGGTCGGCGGCACGGCTGATGCGCTTGGCCGCAGGTCCCGCGTCAACCCCCCAGCTTCATTGGGCGCTGGGGGCAAACCTGGGCATCGGCGGCGACTCTGCGCTGGGTAACACCAGCTTTGCCATCCTGAGCAAGTTTGCCCTGGGCCGCACGCTGTCGATTCGTCCAGGGCTGCTAATTGAAGACGACGTAGAAGTGTTGCTGCCTGTTACCTTTGACCTAGAACCCATTCGGACGGGATACGCAACGCTGGCTCCCTACGTTGGCGCAGGGCTTGCCTTCTCCTTTGGCGACGACAGCGAAGTAGACCTGCTGGTGACGGGCGGTTTCGATATCCCCGTCACGTCTTCTTTGGCGCTGACGACGGGCATCAATTTTGGGCTGTTTGACAGCTTTGACGTGGGCGCAACGCTGGGCCTGGTCTACACCTTCTCGCCTTACTAAGGGACGATTAGAAAACTGTTTGTAGTGCTGACTTCAGTCAGCCCGCTGAAGTAGGGACGACAAACTTAAATGATGATAGGCTGATGCTCCATATCGAACGCTCATAAAGCAAGGCGCTGTGCGAGGAATGTCTATCGCGCAGCGCCTTGGGAGCATTTTAGATTAGGAAAACAAACCGAGATTAGGCAAAGTAGGTGGCGCCAGGCAATACGCCCAGCGCTGCATGTCCTTCTGCAAGAGATGCACCAGTGAGATTGACTACAAGGTCATCCTTGGCGCTGAAGCTGGCGGAGCCATTATTGGCGGCCAGGTATAGCTCTCGCTTCCACCGAAACATCACCGCTTCGTTGGCTTTGAGCGCCTGACGGCCGCCTCGCTTGTGGTTTTTGTCGGCGTAGGCAAGCTTAACGGCATCTTCCAGGGTTTTCGCCTTGATGCGGCCTGCATTAAACAACGCCTTAGGACGGTTTAGCGTGGTCAAGCTGTTGTCAAAGTCGAACACGAGGCGATCGCCCTCCAGCACATTGAAATCCAGAATGCGATCGGGCGCAGTGATTCTCGACTGCTTGAACGCCCTTGCCCTGCCGCCCCCGCGCTATAGACAAACCAATCGGCTCCTGTGCCGCCGACCAGCGTATCGCCGCCCGTTCTGCCCAGCAGGATGTCGCCGCCGCCTTCGCCCCGCAGAACGTCTGTCCCCGCAGTGCCCAGCAGGATGTCATTTGCCGCCGTGCCCGTGATTTCAGTAGGCGGATCGAGCGGCGTGCCCGTAGCGCCAAACTCCACCGCGCCAATGTCGATCTTGCTGTCGCGGGTGCGGCCAAGCTGGTCGGTGGTCGGTGCGCCGGAACTGGTGCCTGTGTTGATCGCGGCGCTGCCGTCTAACAGCGGGTGAAACAGCAGAAACCCGCCGCTCGCTTGCTGCAAATCGCCCAGCTTGGGGTCGGCGATGCGGATGCCAGAAAACACGAGGTTGCTGCTGCTTGAGCCGCCCGCAAAGGTGGAAAATTGCAGGTTGCCGCCGCCGTTAGTAAACGTGCCGCTGCTCTGCTGCTGGATATTCCAACTGTTGCCGCCGTTGGCTGCGGTGTTGTTAAAAAAGACGGTGTTTCGTAGCGTAGCGGTGTTGCCGCCTGCCACCGAAACGCCGCCACCGACCCAGCCTGCGGTATTGAGGGCGATCGTAGTGTTGACGATCGTGGCGTTGTTATACAGCGCCATGCCGCCCCCCACGTTGCTGGAGCTGCGCCCCGTGACGGCGTTTCCAGAAAAGGTGCTGTTGGTAATGGTGGCGGGCGCTTTCATCGTCCAGATGCCGCCGCCCTGGCCCGTGGCGCTGTTGCCGACGATCGCCGTGGTGCTGATCGTCAAGCCCCGGTTTAGATCGTTGCTCATGACCACGATCGCCCCGCCGTTGCCGCCGTTACCCTGGGGCAGTGCCGTCACCGAGTTGTCTTTGAACAGGCTGCCCGTAATGGTGACGCTATCTTGCTTGCCCGTGTAGAGGTAGGCTGCGCCGCCTTCGCCCTTGCCTTTGTTGCCCTCAAACACGCTGCCTGTGATGCGGATAAAGCCGGACGCTTCGCTGGTGGAACTGGCGCGGTCGGTGTAGATTGCGCCGCCAAACCCCCGCAAAAACGGGTTGGGCTTGCCTGTGTCGTAAAAAGCAGCCGTGGTGCTGTTGTTGAGGAACTTGGAATTCTCAATTGTGAGCTTGCCGTTGAGGCTGTTGATCGCGCCGCCGTTGATGCCCTGGTTGTTAACAAACTCGCTGTTTTTCACCGTCAGCGGGCCGGGGCCCCAAAAGGCGATCGCCCCAGCACCGCGCTCATCATTGCCCCGCAGTCGCCTTGTTGCCTGTGAACTTGCTGCCCCGTCACCGTCAGCGAGCCTTCAAAGGCGCTGAACACCGCGCCGCCGCCCTTGTTGGCCACGTTGTTGGTAAAGACGACGTTTTCCAGCGTCAGCCGGCCCTGGTGTTCCGTGGCGATCGCCCCGCCGCGCTCGGTCGTGAAGCCGTTGGTCAGGGTCAGATTTTTCACTGACAGGCTGGTGGGCTGCACCCGAGGTCGATTGCAGGTTAAAAAATGCGTGACTTGTTGTTGCCACTAATTTTTAGCCCAGCCGCAGTGCTGCCGTCGATGGTCAGATTTTTGCCAGCGGGAATGTTGATCTGGCCGCTGGTGAGGGTGATGGTTTGCCCGGCCAGGCTGCTGGCAAAGCGAATCGTGCTGCCGCTGGTGGCTTGGGCGATCGCCGCCCGCAAAGACCCGGCACCGCTATCGGCCGTCGTCGTAACCGTAATGATCGTGGACATGAGTGTTCCCTATCTGATGGTTAGCTGTAGGAAATGCACGCGAAATGCACAAAAATAAACCAGCGAGAAATCAATCTGAAGTACGCGAACGTGAACGCTGATCTGATGGTTCAGATCAAATTCAGATCAAATTCAGATCAAATTCAGATCAAATTCAGATCAATCAGTAGATGCACATGGAACCTAATCAACCGAGTCAGGAAACACAACTTTGAACCAGGCAACATGAACCTAATTGGCTTTCCATAAACGCTTCGATTCGTTCAGAAAAATTGCCAACCGGCTCATCATTTTTTCACCTAAGTGAAAACTGTTTGCACAGGCAGCACACCCGCCCGCTGCTGGCGCTGCGACAGCGCGATCGCCGTCAGATCGATTACGCCATCCTGTTTTGCCCCAAAGCCTGCGCCCTCTGCGTTGATCGAGAGCAGCGTGCGGCTGCCCCAAGAAAACAGCACCGCCTCTCCAATCGCCAGGGCTTGCTTGCCCGCCTGTTGCTGGTTTTTGTCGGCGTAGGCAGCGGCGATCGCCCCCCTCAGCGTGCTGCCCCTGCACGGTTCCCCGCATGGAACAGGTTCTTGGGCAACACCGATTCGCCGTTGACTTCGATCAGGAGGCGATCGCCCTCAGCAGGACTGAAATCGGTAATGCGATCTGGTCTGGCTAGCCGCGTGCCCGCCAGCGCCGATTTGAGGGTTGCTCCAACGTAGACAAATGTGTCAGCGCCCGCACCACCCGTCAGCACATCTTTGCCCGCACCACCCCACAACAGATCGTTGCCGTCATTGCCCAGCAGCGTGTCGCTGCCCGTGCTACCTACCAGCCAGTCGTCTCCAGCGCTGCCTTCCCACCGCAGCCCCCGACCAAACTCGACCGCACCGACATCAGGCTGGGCATCCCGGCTCAGCCCCCGCTGGTCTGTCCGAGGTGCGCCTGCGCCCGTTCCTGTGTTGATGGCGGGGCTACCGGCTAGCAGTGCGTGGGTCTGCCCCAATCCGCCGTTTGCCTGGAGGGAACCGAGCTTTGGGTCGATGATGCGAGAGTTGCCCACAACACGCGGATCGTCTTTACTTTGCAGCCCTGGAAATTCGATATTGCCGCCACCGTCAATCAGCGGTCTGCGCGTTTGAACGCGAGTCTTCCAGGGATTGCTGGCAGTATTGAACGCAACGATGGAGTTTTTGAGCGTAATGGACTGGTCGCCCATCCAAAACGCGCCACCCTGGAACCCAGCGTGATTGTAGGCAACGGTGACATGGGTCAGCGTTGTGGCAGACGTGGTGCGGTTGCCAAACATGATTGCGCCGCCCAGCCCGCCGCCGTTGCCATCGTCGGCGCGATTGCCCGAAAAAGTTGTGTTCACGATGGTCGTTGGCGATGACTCGCCCACCCATAGCCCGCCCCCCTGGCCTTGGGCGGTGTTGTTGGCCAGTGTGCTGTTCCGTAGGGTCAAACTCGGCGTTGCCGTGGCGCAGCCCGCCGCCGCCCAGCGCCTCGCCATCAGCACCCAGGAATCACAGTATTTGCCGACAATCGCGCAGTTTTCAATCAGCACCTTGTCGGGCGGGTAGGCAAAGAGAAACAGTCCGCCGCCTTGGGCCGCGCCGCGATTGTTTTCAAAGCGGCTGTTACGGAGTGTGATTTGACCGCCAATGGGGCCATAGCTGCCATTCGGGCCAGAGGCATTGGCCCCGTCGGTGTAGATCGCACCACCGTAGCCGCTGACACCCCGTTGAGATGCGCCTGGTGTGGAGTCATTGCCACGAAAGATCGAATTTTCAACGGTTAGCTCACCGAGGAGGCTATTGATTGCGCCGCCGTTAATGCCGCGATTGCGGAGAAACCGGCTGTGGCGGACGGTCAGCACGCCGCCGCTTTTGGTGCCGATCGCCCCCCCGCCTCGTTCATTTCTGGCGAGCGTGCCGTCATTGGCGATGAACGTGCTGCCCTGTACGAGCGTCCGCCCGCGAAATCCGGTGTAGATTGCCCCGCCAAAGCCAGCTGCGTTTTCCTGAAAGCGACACCGAATTACCGTCAGTTCACTGCTATTGCTCGTCAAGATTGCGCCGCCGCCGCCCGATTGTTCGGTATTGCCTGTCGCACGCCCGTGCTTGAAAGCTAGATCCCGCACGGTCACTTTGGCGTTGTCCCCAACCTGCAAGATGCGGCTGGTGCGGTTGCCGCTGAGGGTGATGCCGGGGGCTGCTGAGCCGTCTATCGTGATCGAGCGGTTGATGGTGAGCTGACCGCTGGTCAGGGTGATGGTCTTTCCCTGGAGGCTGGCGGCAAAGCGGATGGTGGCTCCGTTGGTGGCCTGGGCGATCGCCGCCCGCAAAGATCCCGCACCGCTGTCAGCGGTCGTGGTCACCGTGATGATTGTAGACATGAATGTTTCCTTTCTGAGGGTTAGCTGGAAAGGGTGCAACCAGAGATTGACACGCTAGAAATCGTCCTGAGGAATGTCAAAGCAAAGGCTTAGCAGATAAATTCATGAATATGTATGGGAACCAATCAGCCAGGACAGGAGACGCAAAAGGGAGAGGATGATGCAGACTTTGATTCACTCTGTCAGAACATCCATGCTCATCCAGAAGGCAGGCAAGAAGACGGTCAATTTGCCTGCCCATCGTTTTCCTTGACAAAGGAAGATTCTGTATTAATGTTGAACTTTTTGTCACTGACACGGGAACGAATCAATCATCGCTTTTGCAAACAAAAATGCAGCGTTCATCATTCCAGATTCGGTTCTTTCAATTTCAGGAAATTAAATTGCACCAAATCGGTCTTTAGAACGTGACTGGGTTCATTGGGTAGACGCAAAGCGCAGGATTTTGTTCACGATAAAACGAAATGGCGATCGCCCTGCTCAACTCAATCTCAACTCAATTAAGATCCTGCAAAAATTGCCGTAAAAATACTGAGACAGGAATCCTGGATGATGCCCCAGACGCAGAGTAATGATTCAAGAACTCACGATTAAACGGGAATTCTTGACTGCTCGAAATATGAAATGGGATACGAACTTCGTCTTGTTTTACGATGCAAGAAGCATTCAAGAAACGAATCAAAAAGCACCCAAAAGTCTGGACTAGGGGATAAGGAAAGCGAGTAGACCGCGTAAATTAACACCCCAAGCAATTACTAAGAAACGCAGTCTAGAGTGGACGGTAGAGAAGTCCAGCGAGCGATCTTTCAGAAACCCTGATTAAAAGAATGGGTGGAAGATCCTAACAGAGAAAATGGCTAATGAACATGACCAGATCTGCTAGAACGAGGCACCCGATCTGATTCCACGCTTTCATTAATAGCCCACACCATGCCTAAAACATTCCGTGAAACCGCTGAAAATGTTTATTTTTCAGCATTGTTAATTGCCACCTGCATTTCTGCGACAACTGTTGTCAGCCACTTCGTCAATTACTCCGGATATGGCACACACCTCAGCACATCTCTACGCTAGAGCGGCTACCGATAGGCAGCAACCTCCAAAGTTAACGTTTTCTATCGACCTGAGTAAATTAGGCCCGTCGCGCTGAAAGGTAAGTTATTCCCCTTTGCATGAGGAGCCGTTTCTATGTCTGCGTCTGCTGAATCATCTGGGTTGAAAGTTTGTCCTGCCTGCGGGGTCAAGATTGCCCCCGGCGGCATCACGGGCGATCGCGTCCTGTTTTCTGCCGGCCCACCGGGCACTCGCGCCACCCTCTGGACTCGCGTCTGTCAGTATGCCAAGCGCCCTGGCTGCATCAACAAGGATCAGGGTCAGAGTAGCGGGGGGACGGGGTGACAGGGGTTGGAATCGTAGAACCCGTTTCTCTGACTCCCTAACTTTATTCCCTGACTTCACCGCTCCCCTGCCCAATCGCCCACTTCATCTGGCTTAGCACGCCCCGCAGCATTGCCACCTCTGGCTCTGAAAGCTGGGCCCGCAGAAACAGGCGGCGAAATTTTTCCATGCGACTGGCGGCGGTGTGCGGGTAGAGGTAGCCAATGTCGAGCAGCAATGCTTCGAGCTGGTTGAAGTAGGCTTCCAGGGTGTCGAGGGAGGCAGTCGGCGCAGTTGCAGAGTGGGGGTTGCTCTCGCCTGCTGCGACTTTGTTGATTGCTGGATTGATTGCTTTATCAATTCCTTTGTCGATTCCGTCGCCACCTCCTGCCTGCGGGCTGCGGACTGCGGACTGGCGACCTATAGACAGTTCGTAGCAGCAGACGGCGACGGCCTGGGCCAGGTTCATAGAGGCATAGGCCTCGCTGGTGGGAATTTGCACGAAGCGCTGGGCCAGGTTGAGTTCGGCGTTGGTGAGGCCAGAGTCTTCGCGGCCGAAGATGAGGGCGGCGGCGGGCAGCGTGCCGTCAGAGAGGGGCGATCGCAGCCAGGGGAGGCAGTCTCGCGGCGACTCTAGATGGATGGGCAACGTCGTGCGATCGCGCCCGGTGGTGGCAACCGCTCGCTGGCAGCCCGTCAGCGCTTCCGATAGCGTTGCGACCGGGTGGGCAGACTCTAGCAGGTCGGCGGCGTGGACGGCCAGCAGCCGCGCTTCGGCGCTGAGCGGGTCGCACTGCGGATTCACCAAGACCAACTGCCGCAGCCCAAAGTTTTTCATGACGCGGGCGATCGCCCCTACATTCAGCGGCCCAGCAGGTTCCACCAGCACAATGCGGATCTGCTCCAGCCCAGAGTTCACGATCTTTTCCACGGCAACAGTAGTCGGCTCATTAATAATTGGCTCATTAATAATTGGCTCATTAATAATTGGCTCATTAATAATTGGCTCATTAATCTAGCAGGCTGGGATTTTCGTTCAAAATGCGGGCGCGGCGGCGACGGGCCACATCTTGCATGTCGATGATGTAGTCGGTTTCATCCACGATTTCACCCGTAATGACTTCCAGCACATCTTCCAGCGTAATCACGCCCGCCACACCCCCATATTCATCGACCACCACGGCCAGATGTTCGCGGCTGGTTTGAAACGATCGCAGCAGGCGATCGGCCCGCAGGCTCATGGGCACAAACCAGGCTTTGCGAACAAAGGAGGAAATAGGGCGATCGCCCTGCCCCTCAATCAGCGCCGTCAGCAGTTCATGTCGCAGCGCAATCCCCAGCACCTCATCGATCGTCTCACCAATCACCAGCAGGCGATTATGCTGCGAATCAACAATATCGGGCTTAGAAGCCTCTAGCGTCTGCTGCCCTTCTAGATACGTGATCGCCACGCGGGGGGTCATCAGCTTGCCCGCCGTAGCATCATTGAGCGCAAACACACGGCGAATCATTTCTGCCTCGTCGTCTTCGATTACGCCTTCATCACGGCCAATGATGGTCAAAAGCTGAATTTCCGCTTCATTGGTCGTAGGGCGATGGCTGTTGCCGACAAACGGAGCCGTCACCTGCTCCAGCAGCAACACTACGGGGGTAAACGCTCGCGTCAGCCAAGTAAGCGGAATGGCTACCAGTAGGGAAATGCTCTCGGCGTTGCGTTCGCCAATGGTTTTTGGCAAAATTTCCCCAAAAATAATGATTAAAAACGTTAAAACGCCAGAAAAAATTCCAATCATCGTGCTACTTAGCACAGACGCGGCCAGCGAGCCGATGACAATGCTACCCAAAATGTTGAACAGGTTGTTGAAGATTACCAGCGTGGCAATCGGTCGATTCATCTTCTCTCGAATCGCCAGCAGCGCCCTGGCAGAAGCCCGGTTAGAAGACTGCGCCAGTTGTCGCACTTTGAGGATCGGCATCGACAGCAGGGCTGCCTCGGTGCAAGAACAAAGCGCAGACCCACAAATGACAAACAGCGTGACAGTCAACAGCGGCAACATGGCAAGAAGATTAACCGGGGTTGAAGGTGCCCAGGCTTGCGACCTAGCCTAGCGCATTCCCTCCATTGTCTTAGATGAATGGAGTCCTTCCACATGCCGCAAGCCGGAGATGCGCGTCTGCAAGGACTATAGGGCGCGTTTCTTGGGATGTCTTCTCACAGCGGCTTCCTCAAAAAATATTTGGCAAAAGGTTCAAACTTTCTCAGGCTGTGTATTCTGGAAACTGTCACATTCAGCGTGTAGACACTTTTCGTAGTGTGGATCAGACAGGTCTTAATAGCATTTTCAGCAGGGGTGACCCTGAAACGACTTCCTGAGCCTGTTTTCTCGGTCTGTTTTTTCAGCCTGTTTTCTCAGCCTGCCTTGCTAAAGTTCTGAGCGTGTTCAAGTTCACGGCTTGGCGGCGATCGCCCCTGCCTCTGTCTCAAGCTTCTCAATACTCCCCTGGAGATGGTTATGGTCGAGTTTCATATCCAGCCCGACGGCGAAATCCCCGCCTCAACGCAGCTTTACAACCAGATCCGCTTTGCGATCGCCTCACGCCAGTTTCCCCCCCGGACAGCGGCTCCCCAGCACCCCGCGCCCTCGCCATGCAAACCGGGCTACACCGCAACACCATCAGCAAAGTTTATCGGATGCTGGAGGACGACGGCATTGTAGATGCCAAGGCGGGCGCGGGCATTTTTGTGAAATCGCAGGGCGACGAAGGCAGCACCAAAGGCAACCAGTCGCCTGTGCTGGCAAAGCATCCCCAGGCCTACAAGCTCGTGCAAAAAAGCCTAGACGAATTGCTCAATCAGGGCTGTTCCCTCAGTCAGGCGCGGGAGCTATTTTTGGCAGAAATCGACTGGCGGCTGCGGTGCAGTGCGCGGGTGCTAGTCACGGCTCCCAGCTACGACATCGGCGCAGGCGAGCTGATGGTGCGCGAGCTTCAGCAGGCGCTGCAAATTCCCGTCCAGCTGGTGCCGATGGAGGAACTGAGCAGCGTGCTGGATCAGGCGCGAGGCGGCACAGTCGTCACCAGTCGCTATTTCATCGGCGAGGCAGAGGCGATCGCCTCTCCCAAATCTGTCCGCGTTATCCCCGTCGATATCTACGACTACGGCAAAGAGCTAAAGCTGATGAAGGGGCTGCCCAAAGACACCTGCATCGGCTTTGTCAGCCTCAGCTCCGGCATTTTACGGGCAGCCGAAGTCATCATTCACAGCTTGCGCGGCGAGGAGTTGCTGATCATGACCGCCAAAGCAGACGATGCCTACAAGCTGAGCGCAATGGTCCGCAGTGCCCAGGTGATCATTTGCGACCAGGCCAGCCTGCCCAGCGTCAAAGCCGCCATCCAGCTTTCCCGCGACCACATCATTCGCCCGCCCAAGATCGAATGCTGTGAGAACTACATCGGTGAAAAATCCATCAGCTTGCTCAAGCGAGAACTAGGGCTGGAATAGCGAGGCTGGAATCGGGCGATCGCCCCAAACTTCCACCCCTCCTCATCACCTGCTACATCCAACAGATAAACCCAGATCACTCCCCCGTTTTACCCAGGCGGGGGATTTTTTTTGTAAAAATCCGCACAACCTGCGTAATTCCTCGCACCCCTACCGATAACTCTCCAGAGGTCAAGCGAGGGGCAACACCCCACAGCGGCACACCCCATAAAACATCAGCTCAGCCTCTTCACATCGAACCAATTGACTCAGCAAATTGAGTTTCACAATTAAGCCCTCGAAAGGAGAAATCGATCATGGCTGTTGGTAATAATCTCAACAACACACTAATCGCAACACTGTTCAACGAATCACTGTTTGGATTAGGTGGAAACGACCTTTTAATCGGCAACGCCACAAACAACTACATCGACGGTGGCACAGGCAACGACACGATGCGCGGCGGCGCTGGAAATGATACTTACATTGTCAATTCTCCTAGTGACATTGTTGTTGAACTGCCAAATCAAGGAATTGATGAAGTCCGCTCTTTTATTACCTACACGCTGCCCGCAAACGTAGAAAACCTGACGCTACTGGGAACAGCCAATATCAACGGCACGGGTAACGGACTAAACAACGTCATCACTGGCAACACTGGCAACAACTTCCTGTTTGGACTGGCAGGAAATGACAGCCTCAGCGGCGGCGACGGCAACGACTATCTGGACGGCGGCATCGGCAACGACAACATGAACGGCGGCATCGGCAACGACACCTACATTGTCGATTCGCTAGGCGACGTTGCAGCCGAAGTCGCAGGCGGCATCGACCTGGTAATTGCCTCCGTCAGCCACACACTATCGACCAACCTGGAAAACCTCACCCTGACTGGCGCAGCCAACATCAACGGCACAGGTAACGCCAAAGACAACATCATCACTGGCAACAGCGGCAACAACTTCCTGTTTGGCTTGGCAGGCAATGACACCATCAACGGCGGCGCAGGCAACGACTATCTCGATGGCGGAGTCGGAATTGACACCATGCGCGGCGGCACTGGCAACGATACTTACATCGTCGATTCTGCTTCAGATGCGGTGGTCGAACTGGTCGGACAGGGCATTGACGAGATTCGATCCTTTGTCAGCTACACGCTGCCCGCAAACGTCGAAAACCTGACCCTGCTCGGCAGTGCCAACATCAACGGCACAGGCAACGGGCTAAACAACGTCATCAACGGCAACATTGGCAACAACTTCTTGTTTGGTCTGGCAGGAAACGACAACCTCAACGGCGGCGATGGCAACGATTACCTGCACGGTGGCGCGGGCAACGACAACATGAACGGCGGACTGGGTGACGACACCTACATCGTCGATTCACTGGGCGACGTTGCAGCGGAAGTAGCAGGCGGCATTGACCTGGTTATTGCCTCCGTTAGCCACACCCTGTCTGTCAACCTTGAGAACCTGACCCTGACTGGAGCCGCCAACCTGAATGGCACGGGCAACTTCCGAGACAACGTGATCGTTGGCAACAGCGGCAACAACGTGCTGAGCGGTCTGGGCGGCAACGATACGATAGTGGGTGGCGCTGGCTCAGATACGCTGCTGGGTGGCGACGGCAACGACAGACTGCGCGGCGGCACCACGGCACTCAACGCAGGTGAGCGGGACATCATGACGGGTGGAGTCGGAGCAGACACCTTTGAACTGGGAAGCAGCGCAGGTTCTTATTACCTGAACTCGGCCGGCAACTCGTACGCTAGCATCACGGACTTCAGCGCCTTCCAGCTAGATAAGTTCCAAGTTAAGGGCGCTCTCAGCCAATATCGACTGGATAAGACCCGCAGCCTGGAAGGTGGCGCGTCCCTCGATACGTTGGTCTATCGAGGCTCTGACCTAATTGCGGTGGTGCGCGATACAACCAATGTGTTCCTCGGACGCGACTTTGTAGCAGTGTAGGTGTGTTTGATTTGAGTGTTTGATTTAAGTGTCTGAGCTGTGATGGCTGTCGTCACAGTTTGATAGGACATCAGCAGGACATGAACGAGCTTGGGGGCCAGTTGCGATCGCCCCCCAAGCTCTTTTTTTATCTGGCGATCGCCTTCTTGCGTGTGTGGGAGGGCGCTATTGCTCCGCAAGGCTTCGCAAACGCACTTCTGGTGTAGTGGAGGGCGATATTGCTCCGCAAGGTTTCGCCAACGCTCAACCACATTCCATGAGGTTTTCTCATCTGAAGATTTACTGAAGCTGTCTGCCTAATTCCCAGAATCAGGGGTATTATGCGGATTATCGTCTGCCTATCTACCCAATTTGGGATCTTAGACAGATCTCAATCAGCCTATCTACCCAATTTGGGATCTTAGACAGACGGATTTCAGCCTAATTGCCCTCTGCGGGGTAGATAGGCAGACGGGATCAGTCTAATTGCTAGTTAGCCCTCAGCGTTCTGGTTCAGTTAGCTTACGGGTGAGTAGGCGATTCGCCCCCAATTGCGAAGATTTAGTTCTTCCAGCGCTCGGTCAACCCGAACACTCCCAACAGCGTTCGGGTAAGATGCCAACGTTGAGCGGTGATAGGCTTGGGTCAGCAGTTTGAGGTTCCGAGAGGTATCGGGGGGCGATCGCCGAAAGGCGTGGGTGCTGAGAGATGAAGGGCGATCGCCCAGAGGTGTTGGTGTTGGGAGATGAAGGGCGATCGCCGAGAGGTGTGGGTGCTGAGAGATGAAGGGCGATCGCGAAGGCTAACACCTCGCTGCAACGGACGGAACAGAGATGCTGGTTGAGACCAAGAGCGATAGACCGCCGTTGAGCTTCACCGTTAGCCCTCAGCGTTCTGGTTCTGTCAGCTTGTCGGTGGGTAGGCGATTCGCCCCCCACTTGCAGAGGCTCGGTTCTTCGAGATCCGGGTCAAGCCGCACACTCCCAACAGCTTTCGGGTTAGCCGCAGAGGTTGAGTAGCGACAGACTTCGGTCAGTGTGCAACGCCCCAAAAGGTATCCGGGGGGCGATCGCCCAGAGGTGCGGGTGCTGAGAGAAACGGGCGATCGCCCAGAGGTGTTGGTGTTGGGAGATGAAGGGCGATCGCGAAGGCTAACACCTCGCTGCAACGGACGGAACAGAGATCCTGGCTGAAACCGAGAGCCACTGACCGCCGTTGAGCTTCACCGTTAGCCCTCAGCGTTCTGGTTCTGTCAGCTTGTCGGTGGGTAGGCGATTCGCCCCCCACTTGCAGAGGCTCGGTTCTTCGAGATCCGGGTCAAGCCGCACACTCCCAACAGCTTTCGGGTTAGCCGCAGAGGTTGAGTAGCGACAGACTTCGGTCAGTGTGCAACGCCCCAAAAGGTATCCGGGGGGCGATCGCCCAGAGGTGCGGGTGCTGAGAGAAACGGGCGATCGCCCAGAGGTGTTGGTGTTGGGAGATGAAGGGCGATCGCGAAGGCTAACACCTCGCTGCAACGGACGGAACAGAGATCCTGGCTGAAACCGAGAGCCACTGACCGCCGTTGAGCTTCACCGTTAGCCCTCCTTACCCCCGCACCCTCAAAGCTTTCTGTGTATGTTTCAACGTTAGAAATGTAAAGTTATACTAGAGAATAATTTTCTCTCCTGCATTTACCAAATGATTCATGGGCAGTCTGTCAAGAAAATTCTGATCTTATCGGCGAATCCTTTAGGGACTGATAGATTACGTCTGGATCAGGAGGTGCGAGAGATCCGAGAAGCTATTCAAAAGTCTAGAAATCGCGAAAATATTGACCTCGTTATCGCAACAGCAGTTCGTACAAAAGACATACAACAGGAAATTCTGTACAACAGACCACAAATTGTTCATTTCTGTGGTCATGGTGCTGGGAATCAGGGCTTAATATTTGAGGACATCAATGGAAGGGCAAAACCTGTTACGACAGAAGCCCTTGCAACGTTGTTTGGATTATGTGCAAATTATGTAGAATGCGTAGTACTTAATGCTTGCTACTCAATTTCTCAAGCAGAAGGGATAGCCAATCGTATTAAATACGTAGCAGCCATGAGACAAGAACTCGGAGATAAAGCTGCTATCGAGTACTCACGCGGCTTCTACTTTGCTATTGCTTCTGGTGAAGCATACGACATTGCCCATGAATATGGGCGTAGTGCTATTCAAATTGAGGGTCTTGGTGAAGAGATGACCCCAATAATCAAAAAAAAAGATCTGGATTGATTGCTCAGGTTGCGTCTGATCTTAGTGGTGAAACATCAAAATATCCATTCGCACTGACGAGGTTCTTTAATCGGCTACCTGAACGAGTTCAGAAGATTGTAGTTGTAACCGTAATAGGTATTAAGGCACTAAGAGATGTTCTAAAGATTTGCATAGTGATTTTTCTCTTATGGCTTTGTGGCTACATCACATTGAAACAGCTCTTGCTCTTCTATTCAATCTTGTTAGCTGGCATCATACTATCTGCTATTGCACCTGCTATATCTTCTATCTACTCTGTTCCATCTGAGTGGATAGGTTTACAACCTGCAATGGTACTTTTCAACAGATTTACTCATGAGAATTTGGAGGAGCTGAACTCTTTAGGAGAGATGGAATTAGAGAGAGCTATTCAAGTACATAATGAAGCAGCAGAAATAATTGCAAAATATCTGTCTGATTCTCCAAACTTATTAAGGCGTTATCCTGAAATTTCTGAAGCATTCCGAGAAGTCAACGTCGGAAGCAGAAAGGCTCAAGGACTATACAGTATCAAGAAACAACAACGAAGAGTTCAAGAGGAAGAAGATAGACAGCAAAGACTTCGTGAGCAGGCGCGAAGAGAGGAGGAAAAAAGAACTTACTGGCAATATGTTCACCAAGAGCGCAATAAGCGAGGATTGCGAAACGGTGTGCCCCCTGTAGACAATTACAGATGTCCAGCTCAATTCCCAATCCGGGCTACTGCTAATCTTAATGATTCAGATGCACGAGGCATTTATTATTACCCAGATGAAAGAGCAGGTGTCGAGGTTTATTGGTGCTTTGGCAATGCTGAAGAGGCAAAAGCCGATAACTTTCGTCGTCCTTATAAGAAACCACCTAAGCAACAACCCAGATGATGGTTAACTGTAGCCCACAACAGAGGGCTAACACTTCACGGCAGCGGACGGACGAAAGCCTCTGGTCTTAGTTCAAGGTTATCTGCCGCCGCTGCGTTTTGCCGTTAGCCTGCTGGGTCAACGGTGGGGTACAGCCCGAACCATATCTGTTAGTAGCTAGAGCAAATTGAGCGTAAAGGTACTGGTAAGACTGTACCTCGAAACTGCTAGTAGGGCTATCATTGAGGGTGAAAAGCCGGAACTGGGGTGTGCAAGATCCCATAGGTGCGCATCATTTAAAGCTAATGGGTACAATTGCTCTAGACGAAAGTGCTGAAAACTAGATATGCCCAGAAAAGAGATACCTGACAGTGCTATTGAGTTAGTTGCTAAACATATCAATACAAGAAGCAACAAAAATTATGGTATTCCCGTAATTGGGCACGAAGAAAATATAGAGACTCCTCAAATATCAGAAGTGTTGAATCTCGATACACAACTTTACAAACCTGGAGATTTTTGGCGAGTTTGAGCTTCTGTTAATGAGAATGAGGTCAATAGTCAGACCAATTCGGTATCACCAGCACCAACGCACAACTTGGCACTACCCGCCAAAATCTTAAGATTCAACACTTGTGGGCTGATTTATACTTAAACTATGCCCAAGTTAGACATTATCCACAATGCAGTAAAAAACGCATTGATAAAAGATGGCTGGTCGATTACAGATGACCCTTACGTCATCCAATATCGAAAAACTATGCTGTACGCCGATCTTGGTGCTGAACGTCCGATAGCGGCTGAACGAGACGGGCAGAAGCTAGTCGTGGAGGTGAAAAGCTTTATCGGCGCATCAAAAATACAAGACTTAAAAGAGGCTCTCGGTCAGTATGACATCTACCGCTACCTTCTAGAGGAAATAGCCCCAGACCGTAAGTTGTACATCGCTATCAGCAACGTTGCATACAATACCTTTTTTACTCAGGACGTAACTCAGCTCATTCTCAATAAACATCAACTTCCAATCATTGTTGTAGACATAGGAACAGAGGAGATTATGCAATGGATAAACTAATTGAGTATTCAAATTTAATTAAGCGCATTCTGACTGAGTATGTGGAACTGAGTAACCGCCATCCTAATCCAGATATTGAGACTTTTTTGATTGTAGATGAGGCAAAAGCTCACTATATATGGATGAATCTTGGTTGGCAGAATGGAGAACGTGTTACTGGGATGACAGTCTATGTGCGGATTAGGGACGGTAAATTCTGGATTGAAGAGGATTGGACTGAAGACGGTATCGCTACTGATTTAGTTAGTGCAGGGGTTCCTAGAGAGGATATTGTGTTGGCATTTCATGAGCCAAAGATGCGACAGTACACAGATTTTGCAGTTGCGTCATAGTGGCGGCGCAGGCTAACACTGCGTTGGTGCGGACGGTACAGAGGTTATCGATGAGAGTTCGAGGATATCTGCCGCCGCACAACTTCACCGTTAGCCCTCAGCGTTCTGGTTCAGTCAGCTCACGGGTGAGTGGGCGATTCGCCCCCCAGTTGCGAAGATTTAGTTCTTCCAGCGCTCGGTCAACCCGAACACTCCCAACAGCGTTCGGGTAAGATGCCAACGTTGAGCGGTGATAGGTTTGGGTCAGCCGTTCGAGGTTCCGAGAGGTATCGGGGGGCGATCGCCGAAAGGTGTGGGTACTGAGAGATGAGGGCGATCGCCCAGAGGTGTGGGTGTTGGGAGATGAAGGGCGATCGCTCTGTGTAAGTCCTAACGGTTAATATTTCCGCTCCTGGGGCTGAAACTGAGTGATGGTCACTGGGCGATAGCGTAGCTCAATGCCCGCAGGCGAGTAGTAGGCCATTGTGTGCTGGAGAAAGTTCACATCGTCGCGATCGGGGTAGTCTTCGCGGCAGTGCGACCCCCGACTTTCCCTGCGGTTCAACGCACCCGTGAGGATGATTTCGCCGACGGTGAGCAGGCTTTGGAGTTCTAGAGCTTCGATCAGTTCCGTGTTCCACAGCTTGCCTTTGTCGTCTAGGAAGATATTGCCCGCCTGCTGGCGGATGGTTTGCAGCTTTTGCAGCCCTTCCTGCATCACGTCTTCGGTGCGAAACACGCCGCAGTGGTCGGTCATGCAGTCCTGAAAGGCTTGCCGCACGGTGTTGATCCGGTGTTCGCCGCGCTGGTCGAGCAGTTCTTGAATGCGCTGGCGGGCTTCGCTGAGGTAGCGTGTTTCGTTCACGTCGGGCAGCTTGCGGTTTTGCACATAGCGGGCGATCGCCGCTCCGGTTCGCCGTCCATACACCACGCACTCTAGCAGCGAGTTGCTGCCCAGGCGGTTTGCGCCATGCACCGACACGCAGGCTGTTTCCCCCGCCGCAAAGAACCCTTCTACCAGATTCTCATCGCCGCTCCGCACCTGCCCATCCGTGTTGGTGGGAATGCCGCCCATCGAATAATGCACGGTCGGACGCACGGGAATTGGCTCATGCACCGCGTCGATGCCCAGCAGCCGATGCGCTTCTTCCCAGGCAAAGGGAATGCGGCTCATGATTTTTTCGCGGCCCAGGTGGCGTACATCGAGATGGACGAAGGGGCCGCCCGCGCTGCCGTCTCGGTGGATGCCGCGTCCGGCCCGAATCTCTTTCACGATCGCCCGTGAGGTAATGTCTCGCGGCGCTAGCTCCATGCGGCTGGGGGCGTAGGTTTTCATGAAGCGATCGCCCTCCGAGTTCACCAGATAGGCCCCTTCGCCGCGCACCGCCTCTGAAATCAGCACCCCCACGCCATACACGCCCGTTGGGTGAAACTGCACAAACTCCATATCTTCCAGCGGCAATCCGGCGGCGGCCGTCATCGCCAGCCCGTCGCCCGTCGAGGCAAAATCGTTGGACGTAGTGTTATATACCCGCCCATAGCCCCCCGTCGCAAACATCACCGCCTTAGCCCGCACCACTTCCAGATGCCCATCGCGAATGCGGAACATGACCAGTCCCTTGGCTTGTTCCTCTTCCAAAATTAGGCGCATGACGTACCACTCGTCATAGATGTAAACGCCGTAGCGCCGCAGGTTGTTCACCAGTTCGTGCAGAATGGCGTGACCCGTCTTGTCGGCGGCGTAGCAGGTGCGGTTGTGGGAATGGCCGCCGAAGGCCCGCTGAGCGATGCGTCCGTCGGGTAGGCGCGAAAATAGCACGCCCATGTGTTCCAGGTCGATCACCACGTCGGGCGCTTCGCGGGTGAGGATTTCCACCGCATCCTGGTCAGCGAGATAGTCGGAACCCTTCACCGTGTCGAAGGCGTGGGCTTCCCAAGAATCTTCGCTATCGACATTTTTGAGCGAGGCCGCCATGCCGCCTTGGGCAGCAACCGAGTGGGAGCGAATCGGGTGCGTTTTGGCAATTACGGCCACGCTGAGGGATGGATTCCTGCGGGCAATTTCGACAGCGGCGCGGCACCCGGCCAGTCCGCCGCCCACAATCACAACGTCGTGATCAATCATGCTAATGTGCTGGGTCGGTGTTCTCCTGTTCTCTATGGTGACGCAAAACAAAAGTTCCCCACCGATTAGCAGGGAACTTCTTTAGAAAGTAGCGACAGCAAGTACCAACTTTCTTACTTAAGCGGAGACGGGCGGCTAGCTGAGGCTCTGGGCGGGTCGCTGGCCGGAGACGGTCACCTTTTTGCTGGCGGTTTCTGTGGCCGGATCGACCGACGAAAACTCGATGTGGTTGAGCAGCGTGGTGACGAAGGCAAACAGCAGGAACGGCAGCGACAGCACCAAAATCAGCCCTACGGTGACCAGGGCAAATAGCGGGCGACTCGTGCCCATCAGCGCCAGCGCACTGGCCAGGCTGAGGAAAATAACCACCAGCCAGACCACTACCTGACCGTAAATATCCCCGAAAGACAGCGTGCAAGTGACGCGATATTTTTCCATATTCATGACCGTTAACCCATTTAGCCTTGAGTGGTTGGCAAACCTGCATTGCGGCGGCTCGGGCGATCGCCCAGTGAGGCGCATCTCACTGACCCCAAAAGGCAACGCAAGTTGAAGCGTATAAAACTAATGGACTAAGCGTAAAGCTTGAGTTGAGCGATCGCCCGAAGTCCTCAATCTCTCTTAAGGTTTCTGCAACATCTGTTTAATGAGGGGTTGGGGGTTAGGTGAGGATGGGAAATTTTTCTGGTGGGGACTTGTCAATTTTGCAATATCAGTTTATGATATCATCAAGGTAGATATCAAAATATGATATCTAAAAGCTGTATTTCTACTACCTCCCATGAAACCTACAACGTTTGGTTCGCTTGGTTCTGCTCAAGCCCGTTCCGCGTTGATTGCTCAAGTCTCGTCCTGCCTGCGTTTAAGGGGCGATCGCTCTCTCATGACACCCGTTTTTCCCGCGTTCAAGCTTTGGAGTTCTGCCCCTGCAATGGCTCGGCAGTTCCGCTCAAAAGCAACTCTCGTAACCACGTTTGGCCTGATGGCTGCTGTGGGTTCGGGCTGTGGACCAGCACAGTTTCTCAACCCGACTACAGACCCTGCCCCTTCTCCGACAGCAGCTTTACGGCCTTCCGGTGGGCTAGTTATCCCGTCACCCGCTCCGACAGACTCCAGCCCCCAAAACTCCATTACGCTGAAGCTGGGCGATCGCGGCTTCCGAGTGAGGCAGATTCATCAACAGCTCATCAGAAGAGGACATCTGCGGGCGGATTACCCAATTGATCAGGGCGATCGCTATGGGAATCGCTATGACGAGGAAACTGCGGCTGCCGTTGCAGAGTTTCAAAAACAGGTTGTGGGGCTGCCTGCAACGGGCGAAGCCACTGAAGCGACCCAGGTCATGCTGGGTCTCATCCCTGTGCCACGGCCGTCGGATGGTCTGCCTTGGGGGCCAGTCAAGCCAGGAGACATCAAGCAAAGTGTAGGCACGCTGCAAGAGCGACTTACCCGCCTAGGCGATTTCACAGGAGCGATCGATTGGAACTATGGCTCAAACACTGAGGCCGCCGTCCGAAACTTTCAGCTTGAGTGTCAGTGCGGCTTGGAGCCAGACGGAATCGCCAATCAAATCACCCGCAGTATGATGCTAATTCGGCTGAAGCAGCAAGAGGAAACGCAGCAATCTTCCCTAGCTCAGCGCAAGTTTAAGTTGGCCCAGTCCGCAGGTGCAAATCCCGGTTGTTTCATCAGCCAGGGGGTTGCACCTTTTCTGGTTGCGCCACCCCTAAAATCAAAAAAGCCTGAAATTATTAGTTTTGATAGATCCGGCACTCAGCCCTAACCCCTGATCAGGCTTTCCATCGCCGTTTGCAGGTCTTGGGTCAACTGCGAGACGGCCTCGCGGCGGTTGGCGCGATATTGCTCAGCGCGATCGCTCACTGACAGCGGCGTGCCGACGGTCATCACGACGCGGCGGGGGCCGAGGCGGAGGGGCGGTTTGGGTGCTTCGCCCTTGAGTCGGTTCACCATATTTCGCAACAGCAGCAGCGTCTCGGCAAAGCGCTCGGCGGTGGGCTTTTCCATGACATAGCGCCCCGTGACGCTGACGAAATTTTCTACCAGGCGCATGTGCCAGATCCGCAGGTCGGCTTCTTCAGCGATGCGGTCGGCCAGGCCGCGCTCGGCGGGCGACAGCGCCTCCAGGTTCAGGTCTTCGCGGAAGATGCGCTCCCACCCGGCTTGCTCCAGGCGGCGGCAGCGGTCGGTGAGGCTGCCTTTGGGGGCGATCGCAAAAAATTCTTCTGCCACCTTCAGCGCCGTATCGAGCAGCGACTTCAGGCGGGCGGCGAGGCGGGTGTTGGGGTCGGCATCGGCGGGCAGGTCGGGTGTGACGAGCGATCGCCCATAATATTTGCTGTAATAATTCTCCATCTGCGTTAACAACGTTTCGCCCAGGTTTAATAGCCGCTGATAAAGCTGAGCCTGTTGCTCTGGCGAGGGTTCTGTGCCGTCTTGCAGACCCAGATAGGCCGTCGGCGAAACGCTGGCCCGAATGCCCGTGTCAGATTCCAAATCCAGAAGGAGCTGTTCGAGCGATCGCCACGGCGGCGTGATGTAGTGATACTGGATGCCCACCGGCAGTAGCGACACCGATTCAGTGCGCCCAGCTTTTTGCAAATCCTCCACACACCAAAAGCCAAACTGAGCAATTCCCGGCTCCAGCGGGCTAACGATTTCGTTGTGTCCATTGGTGCCGCCCTCCGGCGACGCGGCCATGGGAAACTGCCCATTGGCAAACAGATCGCGCACCGCCTTCAGGCTCACCAGATCTGCCTTGCCCCGCTTCACAGGCACACAGCCCATCTTGGGCAATAGCCAGCCGACAAACTTGCCCGCCCACAGCGGAATCCCCCGGTCATAGATAAAGTGGGCGTGAACTGGCTTTTGCAGCGACACGCCCAACTCTCGCGCCGTCTGGGGCACCGACCGCGACAGCAGCCACAGCAGCGAAAACGGGTCATCCGGCGTGGGATGCCGAAACGCCAGCAAAAATCGCGTCTTTCCTGCCTGAAACTGCTGAAACAACTCAACCAGTTGCTTGGCGTTTTCTACCTCCACATCAGCGATCGCCACTCGCAGCTTCATCCAGGACGGCAGCACCGCACACATCCCCCGGTAAACCAGCGGGTCAAAATCGGGCGGAATAAACTCCAGCGGGGGTTGGACTTGGGTGATAGGGGAGGGCATTTGGGGAAGAGGGAAGACGGAAGAGGGAAAAACGAAGAACGAAGAGGGAAGAACGAAGAGGGAAGAACGAAGAGGGAAGAACGAAGAACGAAGAGGGAAGAAGGAAAATTTCTGTTTTTCGGTTTTGAGACTGTAAATTATTTTGTGTAAGCGGTCAAAATTAGTTCAAACATCAGGAGACCGCCCATGCCTCGCCGTCGTCGCCCCCAAGATAAAGTAGACCACCTGCTGGATGAGCTGCTTGCCGATTACTCCACCCCCGAGCAAATCCTGGGAGAACAAGGACTGCTCAAACAACTGACCAAACGACTGGTGGAACGAGCACTGCAAGCAGAATTGAGCCATCACCTGGAAACCGAAGTCCAAGCTCCGCCTCCTGAAGAAACCAGTTCCAGCAAGCGTCGCAATAGTCGTAACGGGTACTCCTCTAAAACCGTCAAAGCAGACTGTGGAGAATTGGCACTCTCGATTCCCCGCGACCGTAACAGCACCTTTGAGCCGATTTTGGTGCCCAAAGGAGAGCGACGCTTGAGTGGGCTGGATGACAAAATCATGGCAATGTATGCCCGAGGCTTGAGCACTCGAGATATTCAAGCGCAACTGGAGGAACTCTATGGGGTGGAGGTTTCTCCCACGTTGATTAGCCAAGTCACCCGATGCGGTCAGTGACGAGGTGCGTCAGTGGCAGAACCGCCCGCTGGCTAAGCTGTATCCGATTGTTTACCTCGATGCCATTCACGTTCATGTGCGAGAAGACGGGCGGGTGAGCAATCATGCCGTTTACGTTGTCTTAGGTGTAACGCTTGACGGGATTAAGGAAGTCCTAGGGCTATGGATGTCTGCCAATGAAGGGGCAAAGTTTTGGCTCAAAGTGCTGACCGACCTCAAGAATCGCGGCGTAGAAGACATTTTCATCGCCTGTGTAGATGGACTCAAAGGCTTCCCCGATGCGATTGCAGCGGTCTTTCCCAAAACACGAGTGCAGTTGTGTATCGTGCATCTGATTCGCAACTCTTTGCGCTATGTGCCCTGGGGCAGCCAAGCCGAAGTCATTGCCGACCTCAAGCCGATTTATCAAGCGGCCACGGTAGAGGAGGCTGAGACCGCACTAGAAAACTTCGCTGATAAGTGGGACAGGCTCTATCCCACGATTTCCCAGATCTGGTTGCGTCACTGGAACAACATCATCCCCTTCTTTGACTATCCACCAGACATTCGCAAAGTGATTTACACCACCAATGCAATCGAGTCGCTCAATCGCTCGTTGCGTAAGGTGCTCAAGACAAAGGGATGCTTCCCCAATAGGAATCGGTCTACAAGCTGCTCTACTTGGCGCTTAACAATATTGCCAAAAAGTGGACGATGCCGATCCGCGATTGGAAAGCAGCACTCATGCGTTTTGCCATTGAGTTCCCCGATCGCTTTCCTCAGTTCTAAGCCTTACACAAAAAAATTGACACTCTCCGGTTTTCGTTCTTCGTTTTTCGTTTTTTCTTTTTTTCCCTTTATACCCCACGCAGGCGCATCGCTTCGACGGGTTGCCCCAACTGGAGATGCTGATGGGCGATCGCCCCCACTTCCTCTGGCAGCACGCGCCAATACCACACCTCGTCTGGCAACACCAGCACCATCGGCCCGTTGCCGCACTGCCCCAAACAGCCGCTCGCCACTACTTCTACCCCCTCGATTCCCTCTAAACTCGCCGCTCGAAATGCCGCCAGCACTTGCTGCGCTTTTGCCTTGCGACAGGCGTTGCTCTGGCAGACGAGGACTTGGTAGGGCATGGGGCGGGGGGATGGAGGAATCGAGGGGTGGAATTGCGAGATTGCGTCCGAAGATTCCCTCCATTATCCCAACCCGCCTATCCCAACCCGTCAACTCTCCACCCCCTTAGCACGCCTTTTCCCCTCTTCGTTTTTCGTTCTTCGTTCTTCGTTTTTTACTCTACGACCGCTCAACGGGCTGCATAGCCTCCAATTCAACAACTTCGGGCGCTGCGCCGCGACTGCGCTGGGTCATCAGCGACACGATCACAAAGGCGGCTAGCCCCAGCAGCGGGCTGATCAGCGTGGGGAATCCGTCAAAGTCGGCGGTGAAGATAGGGTTGGGAATGTAGAGCAACGTGTTGTCTGCGCCAAACATGGTGGGCATCAGCACAAAAAACAGCAGTCGCGCCGCCGTGCCCACTAAAATGCAGGCCATTGCGCCGTAGCGGGTCGCTTTGGGCCAATATAGCCCGCCCGCCAGCGGCACCAGCAGCCCCGCAAAGCCTAGGTCAAACGCCAGCAGCAGTAAGATGCCCGTTTGGGGTACTAGCAGGGCAAAGATTACGCCCAGGATGGTGATGACCAGTGCCATTGTTCGGGTAAGAGCCAGCAGGCGATCGCCCCCGGCGTTGTGGTCGGTGTGGCGAATGCCCAGAATGTTGTGGGCAATTACCGACGAGGTTCCCAAAATTGCGCCATCGGCGGTGGAGAGAGACGCAGATAGAATCGCAGCGATGACCAGCAGGCTGAGCAGGGGCGGTGCCACGTTTTTGAGGAGCGACAGCAGGATGGGACCGTCCGATTCCACACCCAATCCTGCCAGGATGCCCGGTGCGCCCAACGCCATCATCGCAAAGGGAACGCCGATGATTACTGTCCCTAGAGAGCCAATTAAGCAGGCCCGCTGAGCCGTTTCGGGGCTGTCGGCGGCAAAGACCCGCGCCATAAAGTCGATCGCCACAATATCGCCCAGCCCCAGCGCCAGCAGGGTAGCCCAGTTCACGGCGGCTCCCTGTCCGGGGTCTGTCAACTGTCCCAGGGCCAGCGGCCCCATGCCTTCGGGCACGTTTAGCCCAAAGCTGCTGCTCATAAAGCCCAACAGCGCCAGGGTTCCCAAGAAGGCGATCGCCACCTGAATTGCGTCTGTGTAGGCTACGGCAAACAGCCCGCCGCTAGCCGTGTAGGCAAAGACAATGGTGGCAATCAGCAGCACGCCGGCTGTGTAGCTGGTACCCAAAAATCCCTGAAACAAGAAGCCGCCCGCCACCAAGTTGCCCGCCAACAAAAAGGCAAAGCTCAGCACCATGATCACCGAGGCGACGATCTCAACGCGCCGACCATACTTGACTCGATAGAAATCGGGCAGCGTGATTAGCTTCATGCGGTTCATCGGCTTGGCAAAAAACAGCGCCGTGAGAAACAGGCAGAGCGCCAGCCCCAGCGGTAGGGACGCGCCCGCCCAAAAGCCAAACTGGGACGAAAGATCCATGTTGCCCATTGTGGCGTTTGAGTCCACAGACTGGGCCATGAGGGTTGCCGCCGCCAGGGGCAAGACGAGTCCTCGCCCTGCAACGAGATAATTGACGCTGTCGCCTTTGATCTGTTTGGAGGCCCAAACACCAACGCCCAAAGTTCCCAGGAGGAATACGATAATCCCCCAGAAAAAGATATGTTCTGCCATAATGAGTTGTTCCTGGTCGATAGAGTGAACGGTTGACAGTGGATTAAGCTGTCATCGATTTGGTTTCGGTCGATCTGGGAGCCAGTTGGGGCGGGGTCATGTCTCTGGCCGGAGGTGTCCCCCACCTCCACTGCTACCTTTTGTGTGCGTCGATGCACGCCTGATGCAATACCCTAAATCAAGTCCCTGAGCGCAAAATCTGCTAAGGGGCGATCGCCATTGGGGAAGTGGTCGCAGGGTGTTGCGAATGGTTTTGAACCTTGTTTTCTGAATGGTATTGCGAACAGCCTAGTGAATGACGCTGTGATTCGTCCGGTGAACCAAGCTGCGATCGCACCCAGTCAAACCACGCCTCCAGCCCTGCCCCAGTTTTGGCGGAAACGGGTAAGATAACCACCTGCGGATTGACCTGGCGCACGTTCGCCACCAGCTTTTCCAGATCCACCTCCAGATGCGGAGCCAGATCCATCTTGGTAATCAGCAGACAATTGGCTTCGCGGAACATAATGGGATATTTCAGCGGCTTGTCTTCGCCCTCGGTTATGCTGAGCAGCGCGACCTTAGCGTGTTCTCCCACTTCAAATTCCGCTGGACACACCAGGTTGCCCACGTTTTCTACCAGCACCAGGTCGAGCGCTGCTGGATTGCACTGGTGTTCCAGCAGGTGAATGCCGCCCGCCACCATGCGCGAGTCCAGGTGGCACGATCGCCCGGTGTTAATGGCAACCACTGGAACCCCATGCTGGCGAAGCCGGTCGGCATCGAGTTCTGTGGTCATGTCGCCTTCAATCACGGCAATGTTGATTTGGGGCGCAAGTTGCTCTAGGGTGCGCTCCAGCAGGGCCGTCTTGCCCGCGCCGGGACTGCTCATCAGGTTCAGGCAGGTGATGCCCCATTCGTCAAAATGGGCGCGGTTGTGGTCGGCTCCGGCCTGGTTGGCGTGGAGCAGGTTCATTTCAATTGCAGCGTCGTGGGTCAGGTGCATGGTGGTTCAACGGTGGGTATCGAGAGTGTGTCGAGTCGGTTAGTCAAGCGTTTTAGTTGAGTCAGTAAAAGACAAAATGCCTTATTTACCGATGGGTGCTAGGTCGGCGCTGTGGGCGGCGGCGTATTCAATCCGGTCAATTTTGAGTTCTCGCCCAGAGCGGATGTCGTCCATCGGCGCGTGGCAGGTGGGGCAGGCATATTGCAGCCCAATCTCCGGCGCATACTCCTGCTGGCAGGTGTGGCAAAAGGCAATCAGGGGCGTTTCCTGAATCGCTAGCTCTGCACCGTGCAGGAAGGTGTTTTGGGTCTGCACCTCAAAGGCAAACCGCAGGCTGGCGGGTTCGACGCAGGTAAATTGCCCGACGATCAGATGGATGCGGTGAATGGTGGGGCGATCGGGCTGCGATTCCCACCAGTCTTTGACTGTCAGGATGAGCGCTTTGGTCATGTCGGTTTCATGCATATCGGATTAACGGAGGAGTAAAGCGAGAACGCTGCGTGGAACTAGAAACGGATGGCAATTGAGAGGGAGGGCGATCGCCCCATAACACGCTTCACGACAATAGAAATAGACGTTAGAAACAGACGTTAAGCGCATCATTTCATGCACAGGTTCCCCCCTGCTACGACCACGCCTGATCCACCGCCATATTTGCTTCGGTGTGAATGTAGGCGGGCTTTTCCTGACGCGGCAGTTGCCCCGAAATCACCAAGTGCGCCATCGTGTCGCAAATTACGCGAGTCGCCATCAGCGCCGTCATGTCGCTGACATCGTAGGGGGGCGAAACTTCTACTACCTCCAGTCCGCAGATGGGCGCACGCTGGACGATCTTGCCCAGCAGGGCCAGTGCTTCTCGCGGCAGCAGCCCGCCTGGTTCTGGCCAGCCCGTGCCAGGGACAAAGCCCGCATCGATGCAGTCGATGTCGAAGCTGATCCAGACGCAATCAGTGCCGTCGAGGGCCCGCTCTAGGGCAAATTCTGCGGCAGCGTCGATTCCCATTTCCGTAATGTCAGTCACCGTGAGGATGTTCGTCGCGCGATCGCGGCACACTTTCACCCCTTGGCGCGGCACCTGCCAGCCCCCGATGCCCAGTTGCACTAGATTTTTGGCGGGGGCGTTTGCCATATTGGTTGCGTGAAACCAGGGGCAGGTGTGCATCCGCTCATCCAGGTCGGTTTCCTGCGTGTCTACATGGCGATCAAAGTGGATAATGCCGACTTTCTTATCTCCCAGATGCCGACACACCCCGCGTACCGTGGGAAAGCCGATAGAGTGGTCGCCACCCAGCAGAATCGGGAAGGCCCCCGACGCAAACACATGGGCGACCCCTTTGGAAATTTGGTCAAACGACTTTTCGTTGTTGGCAGGGATGGTAAACACATCGCCCACGTCGCACAGCGTAATTTGCTCCCGCAGGTCTACGCCCAGTTCAAAGTTATACGGCGTGTAGAGGGCGGAGATGCGGCGGATGCCCTGCGGCCCAAACCGCGTGCCAGGACGGTAGGTGGTGCCAGAGTCGTGGGGAATGCCGACGATCGCCACGTCATACTCTCCCACCTTCCGCACGTCTTCCAGGTAGGGCGCTTTCAAAAAGGTGTTGATGCCTGCATAGTGGGGTAGTTCGCCACGAGAGAAGGTGGGAATAGAGCGATCGCGGATGCTGTCTGCCGCCTCCAGCCCATACTCCAACCCCTTGGACACTTCCTGCTGCCAGCCCGTCAGCGGTAGCCGAGCCTCGCGCTCTAGCGCCCGCTGCGCCTCGAAACTGGAAGAATTGGGAGCCTGAAAATTGGGTTCGTTCGTCATAACGCCTGTTCAATGCACTCATTCAATCTGGATGCAACAACAAAGCCCAGAAGACAGGCCGCACAAGGCAACCGTCTCCCGGGCTTTTATCCCTCCGTGGAACTGGCAGAGATCTCAGTGGTGAAATGCTCTGAAACCAGCTTGCCTCTCTTGAACCAGTCGCTTACGCAGAACGTTAAAATCAACGCTCTACAAGCCGGAACCCTAGAAGCTAAATGCTTTTGTTGAGTTAGCAGGAGATTAACAAGAGCAGTAGATAAGGTTTGTAGCTTCAGATACGCTCTAGGTCGGACTTGTCATCGTTTGCTGATATTGGAAGCGATGGGGCAGTCGCAAAGTTTTACAGGTGCCCCCAAAATGAACGCTCAGGCTTGCAGTCTGCTGATCTTGAAACGCAGGGGGCAATCGAGATAGGATACGTCGCAAGTCATAACATGTTCAATTTAGTAATGATCGATACACTATGAAACGTATCCCAAAGGCTCTGTTTGCTCTATTACTCTCCACAACGCTCTTCGTTGCAGCACCCGCCGAAGCCTGCACGCGGGCTGTCTATCAAGGCCCCGCAGGGCGTGTCCTCACCGGGCGCAGTATGGACTGGAAGCTCGAAATTCTCAGCAATTTGTGGATTTTTCCACGGGGCATGGAGCGCAGCGGTGCGGCTGGCCCCACCTCCATGCGCTGGACTTCCAAATACGGCAGCGTAGTCGTCAGCGGCTATAACATTGCCACCGTAGACGGCATGAACGAGCCGGGACTAGTGGTTAATGCCCTGTGGTTAGCCGTGTCCAAATATCCCGAAAACGACGGCAGAACGCCGCGCCTTTCGCTATCCATCTGGGCGCAATATTTTCTAGATAACTTTGCCACTGTGACCGAAGCGGTTGAGCATCTCCGCGCTAACCCGTTTCACGTAGGGGCAGGCGAAGTGCCCGGTCAACCGGGGCGACTGGCAACAATTCACCTGTCTCTGTCGGATGCAACGGGCGACAGCGCCATTCTGGAATGGGTAGATGGGGAGTTGCAAATTCACCACAGCCGCGACTATCAGGTCATGACCAACGAGCCAGTGTTTGCAGAACAGCTTGCGATCACATCCTATTGGCAACAGATAGACGGACTCAGCTTTTTGCCCGGAACCAGCCGCGCCACCGACCGCTTTGCCCGCGCTAGCTTCTATATCAACGCCATTCCCCAAACTGACGATCCGCGCATTGCCGCTGCGTCTGTATTCAGCGTCATGCGAAATGTGTCGGTTCCCTATGGCATCAGCGTATCTGATCAACCTAACCTATCTACCACGCGCTGGCGTGTCGTAGCGGATCACAAGGACAAGCTGTATTACTTTGAGTCGGCAATTTCGCCCAATGTGTTTTGGGTAGACCTGAAAAAGGTAGACTTTTCGCCTAGTTCTGGGGTCAGAACGCTGGATCTGGGCGACAGACAGCAGGTGATCTTCTCTGGCGAAGTCTCCAGTCAGTTTGTGGCCGCAGCACCGTTTGCGTTTCAACCGTCCGATTGATAGATAAATAATTGGACGCTGCAAATGGAGAACGTGCGGCATAGCCTTCCTACACCGCACGTCGAGACCTTACTTTTATCGCGCTTCTTATCTGCTTCTTACTCTATCGAGTTCTCTATCGAGTTCCGACCGTTTCGGTGGTAGACACCGGGTAGACCTCTAGGTTTTCGACGGGCGGCCCGTGTAGCACCTCGCCCTGGCAGCTGAAGCGGCCGCCGTGGCAGGGGCAGTCCCAGCTTTTCTCAGCGGCGTTCCAGTTCACGATGCAGCCTAGGTGGGTGCAGACGGGGGACACAGCGTGGATTTGTCCGGATTCGTCTCGGTAGGCGGCAAGCTGTTTGCCTTCGATGGTGATGAGCTTGCCCTCGCCTGCAGCCACATCATCAAAGGAGTGGTGCTGGAGCGCTTTGAGGCGATCGCCCACCCAGTGAATCCCTGTCTCCAGGTTATTCTTGAGCGAGTCGGTGGTGACAAACGGCGTAGCCCGCAGCGAGTCGTAGAGATCTGCCCAGGGATTTTCGATGCCCAGAATCGTGTTTGCCAATACCAGCCCAGCCGCCGTGCCGTTGGTCATCCCCCACAGGCTAAAGCCCGTCGCCACATAGAGATGGTTTGTCATGGGCGTGAGCTTGCCGACGTAGGGCACCTTGTCGAACGAGACGAAATCTTGGCTCGACCAGCGATAGGCGATTTCCCGCACGCCAAAGCGCGATCGCGCGTATTCCTCCAACCGCTCAAAGCGTTCCTCAGTGGCCTCGTCGCTGCCCGTTTTGTGACCCTCGCCGCCGATTAGCAGCAGTAGCCGATCCTGATAGGGCGTGGTGCGGATAGAGCGATAGCCCTCGCCTGTGCCGATGAACATGCCCTGCGGTGCGCGATCGCCCTCAATCGGCGCAGCGATGATATACGACCGCTTGGCGTAGGACTTGGCAAAAAACAAGCCCTGATCCAAAAATGGCAGGTTCGTCGTCACCAGCACGTCCTTAGCGTGAACCGTGCCCTGCGCGGTCACAATCTGGCAGGGTTCGCCCTCGTTAATTTCCAGAACGCGAGAATGCTCGAAAATATAGTTGTTGGGATCAGCGGCGATCGCTCTTGCCAGATGCGCCAGGTAGCGGCGCGGGTGGAACTGGGCCTGGTTGCTAAACGCCACTGCTCCAGCAATGGGGAATGGCAGCGACGTTTCGGTCACGAAGTTGGCAGGTCGCCCCAGCGTTTGTGCCGCCTCGACCTCATCGTGGATGGACTGGAGTTGGTCGGCGGATTCTGCAAAGGTGTACGCAGTCTGGCGGCTAAAGTCGCAGTCAATTTGCTCCCGCTCCACCAGTTGTGCCACAAATTCCACAGCGGTTTGATTGGCTTCGGCATAGAGCCGCGCCTTATTTTCGCCCAGATCTTTGATCAGTTGCGCGTAAATGAGCTGGTGCAGGGAGGTCACTTTTGCCGTGGTGTGCCCACTCACCCCAGCGGCGATCGCTCCTGCCTCAAGCACGGCAACGGTTTTACCCGACTTGGCAAGCTGGTAGGCGGCAGTCAGTCCAGCCATGCCCGCGCCGACAATGGCGACATCGACCGTAACTCCGTTAAAGGTTTCGCTAATTAGATTGGCGTAAGGCGCAAGAGTTTGAGTCGAATCAATCCAGAAAGATTGAGTGGAGTGAGGGTATTGCATATCAGTGCTTGCTTCGGTTTATCAAAGGCTAGTGTCAACCTATCACCTTGACCGCTGAACACCCCTCCATCAAAGGTTTGAAGCCGAATCGCGCCCCACGACAGAGATTGACTGACTTGGCATCCCCATTTGGCTGACAAAACTAAGAAGCTGGAAGACGTTAGAGTGACCAAAGACGGATAAAGACGGGAAGTGAGAGTCTGGGAGCAGCGCTTGAGCGGTCTGGATGACCAGATCATGGCAATGTACGCCCAGGGTTTAAGCACCGTGGAAGACATTTTCATTGCCTGTGTCGTTCGCCAAAGGCGGGGCGAAGCTATAGGACTCAAAGGGTTGCCAGAGGCAATTGCTGCGGTCATTCCCAAAACACGGGTGCAGTTGTGTATCGTGCATCTGATTCGCAACGCTCTGCGCTATATACCCTGGAGGAGTCAAGCCGAAGTGATAGCCGACCTCAAACCGATTTATCAAGCTGCAATGATAGAGAAAGCTGAGACGGCACTGGAAAACTTCGCTGACAAGTGGGACAATCATTACCCGACGATTTCCCAAATCTGGTTTCGCCACCGAGACAACATCCTCGTCTTCTTTACTGCGCTGACGATGCACCAGACATTCGCAACGTGATTTACACCACCAATGCGATTGAGTCGCTCAATCGTTCATTGCGTGAGTGGCTCAAGACCAAGGGGTGTTTCCCCAATGAAGAATCAGTCCACAATCTGCTTGACTGGGCACTCAACAACATTGCCATCGACACTCTCCAAAATTGCATATCTTAATCAACGTGGTCTCTGCTCTCCTTTCCTACCCCCACCCATGCTCTCTCCCCAACTGCTACAGCACTATCGCCAACTGAGCCAACAGCCGCTGACGGTGGTGGATGTGGAGACGACGGGCGGACTGGCGTTTAAGCATCGCATGACAGAACTATCGGTGCTGCACGCCAGTTTGGAGGAGGGAGTGCAGCGTCAGCAGTCTACGCTGCTGAATCCGGAAGCGCTGATTCCTGCCAAGATTGTGCGGATTACGGGTATTACGCCAGAAATGGTGGCAACGGCTCCTACAGCGGCCGAAGCGCTGCCCGACTTTTTGCCGCTGCTGCAAACGGGCGTGCTGACGGCCCACAATCTGGAATTTGACTACGGCTTTTTGCAGGCGGAATATCGACGGCTGGGCGTAGAGTTTATGCGCCCTGAGTGGATGCAGCTTTGCACTGTAGAGCTATCGCGGCTGATGTTGCCGGATTTGCCCTCGCGCAGTCTGCCCAAGCTGGTGCAGCATTTTCAATTTCCCATCGACACGTCGCACCGGGCAGCGGCGGATACCCTAGCCTGCTGGCTGCTAGCCGAACGATTGCTGACAGAACTCTGCAACGAAGAGGATAGGGTGCTGCTGGCCCGGTTTGCGCGTCAGGTGATGCCCTTGAAATATGCGGCGCAACTGCTGGGGCAGCGGCAAAAGAAAGCCGCCAAACTGCTAATGTCCCTGGGAATTGAAGGGAAAGTGGTGGCGCGGGGCCGCAGCAGCACGCTGCTTTATCGTCGGGGCGACGTAGAGCGGGCGGTGGGAGAACTGGCGCGGGCGGCAGTGCTAGAGGCGGCTAACCCGGCTCAGCTTTCGCTGCTGGGAGACTAGGCAATGATTCGCTATTCGGCGATGCGGCTGCTGGGGCTAGGGCTGACGCTGCTGGCGATTAGCCTGGTCATTTTCACGATTTTGGCGGTGGCTCCGGGCGATCCGATGTCGGAATTTGCCAGCAATCCAGCCATCACCGCAGAGGTGCGGGAAAACATCCGGCGATCGCTCGGCCTCGACCAACCCCTGCCCGTCCGCTACGTGAAATGGCTGGGGGCACTGCTGCGCGGCGACCTGGGCTATTCCTTCACCAGTCGTAGCCCCGTCAGCGGGTTGATTTTGCAGCGGCTGCCGACGACCCTGTGGATCGCGGGATTGTCGTACCTGATTTCCGTGGCGATCGCCCTGCCGCTGGGGGTCTTTTCTGCCCTGCGGCGCGATTCCGTCGCCGATCAGGTCTTCACTTCGGCGGTGCTAATGGGCTTTTCGCTGCCTACCTTCGTCACCAGTCTGCTGATGATTATCGTGTTTAGCGTGCAGCGGCGGTGGCTGCCCTTCATCTACGACAGCACCCTGGTCGTGCGGGATTGGAACAGCTTCCTGCTGCAACTCAAGCAATCGCTGATGCCAGTCGCTACCCTGGTGTTGTTTCAAACGGCGGTGCTGATGCGGTTTGTGCGGGCCGCCATGCTCGACGAACTGCCACAACACTACATCCGCACGGCCCACGCCAAAGGTTTGTCAAAACGGCGCATCGTGCTGGCTCATGCTTTGCGAAATGCGCTGATTCCCGTGGTGACGCTGGTGGCGCTGGATTTGCCCAGCCTATTTACCGGGTCGCTGGTGGTGGAACAGGTCTTCCGTGTGCCGGGGATAGGGGCGCTGCTGATCGAGTCCATCAGCCGCAGCGATACGCCCGTGGTGATGGCGATCGCCTTTATTTTCTCCGTCCTCGTGGTGCTGCTAAACCTGGTCGCCGATTTGCTATACGGCTGGCTAGATCCACGAGTACACGGGTGACGGAGCGTTGGAAAAGATATCCTAGTGGAGGAATGAGGGATTCACGCACTCCGGTGCGCCTCATGCCGCGTCAATATGCCGCGTTAACGGTTCAGTGTGAAAAGTTCAGTGTGAAAAGTTCTGTGAGGCGATCGCCATGAGCAAAATTGAGCCACCTGGCAATCCTGATGGATGGGGCGATCCCAGCCCAATCGTGCTAATCATCCTGCTAATGCTGTTTTTTGGATCGTGGATTGGCAGTACCATCAACCGCCCAACGACCTTGGAGGAATGTCGGCAAATCTTGCAGCAGCCCTAACGTTGGTCGCTTCCAGTGGTCGCTTCCAGTGGTCGCTTCCAGTGTCCGCTTCAAGTGCCGCAGGCAGCAGTCAGGCGGTTTCGAGCCAGTCATAAATGCGGTCGAGCTGTTCCAGCGTCACCAGGCCGTATTGCCACAGGATCATTGGCAGCGGGCCCGGGTCATGCTCCAGGTGTTTCTGGGCGATCGCAATCGACGCATCCGGCACCGATAGTTCTTCGCGCAAGAACTTGATGAGTCTTGCATAGGTCAGCGGGGTCATAGCAGGTTCACCTCCTTGGGGTTGTTTGTGGATTTTGTGGATTTGAAGAGTTTGCTGATTTGCTGAATTAACGAGAATGGTAAGTTGGGCAGAACACTGAATCAATGCAGATTCCAGCAATCTTTCCTGCGTCTTTTCGTCGGTTCGTCCTGAAGCCAGTTCTGAAATCAGGATCGTTTCAAGCGCACTGCCTGATTGGAAATATCCCATGCCAGAAGTGGCGCTTGCAGCAAACAGCCATTGCCAAAACCATCAGACTGCGGCTGGAAACACCAGCCTGCCAGTTTACTACTGTTATCAGCACCCACCGATGGAATTACGACCAACTACCAAGGCTTTAGATTTTCTTCATCGAACTTTTTGAATCAAGTGCGATTAGGTTAGCCTTTCGATTCCAGCAGCTTGATGCTTGCAGGTTGAGTGACTCAGATGAAATTTGGAGTCGGTAGGTTCCCCAGTGGGTTTTGCGTAAAACCTCAGTGGAGCTACACAAGCCAAACGCTCCCAGTGATGCCGTGTCTCTCAAAACAGAGCGCGGGATTTACCAGGATACTCCAAACTTTGGCGGGCGATCGCCCCTTGCCCAAAAATCAGGAGAAATTCATCTCGTACTGAATTAAAAACCCCCATCCCACGATTCACCGTCCGCAAGAGTACGATAGTTTGATGCCCTGGCTGGCGGATAAAGCAGCCGCGCCCGTAGTTCCACGGACGTAATTGGGGCAAGCTCCATCAGAACGCCGCACCCCTTTACAGAACACCTGCATGGCAATCGTCTACAGCATCCATCCTGAAACTCCCCAGAAGCGCAAGGTCGATCAGGTCTGTGATGCGCTTCAGGACGGGGCTGTGCTGCTCTATCCCACCGATACAGTCTACGCAATTGGCTGCGACCTCAACGCCAAATCGGCCATCGAGCGCGTCCGCAAAATTAAGCAGCTTTCAAGCGACAAACCCTTAACCTTTCTTTGCTCATCCCTGTCGAACATCGCCAGCTACGCCTATGTCAGCGATGCCGCCTATCGACTGATCAAACGGCTGATTCCCGGCCCCTACACCTTTTTGCTGCCCGCCACCAAGCTCGTGCCCCGGCTCGTCATGGACCCCAAACGCAAAACAACGGGCATCCGAGTTCCGGATCATACGGTCTGTCAGGCGGTGCTGACGACGCTGGGCAACCCGATTATCTCCACCTCTGCAACCACAGCGTTTGATTCTCAGTCGCCCGCTCCCCCCAGTCACATTTCTAAACCTGAACTGTTCGACCGCTTTGATAAGTTGGTGGATCTCATCATCGACGACGATTCTCGCGTGGGATATCAGGTGTCTACCATGCTAGATCTGACGGGAGAGGAACCTATTCTCTTGCGAAAGGGTCTAGGAGTAGAGGCGGTTATCGGGCTGGTGGGAGAACCAGAACCGGACTAGCCCCCCGCCAGAGCCACGCCCGCTTGGGCCGCTTGCCGGAGATCTGAGAGTCGCGCCGCCCCCCTTGCAGCGCAGGCGTTTTCGGAAAGCCCGCTTTTTGCGAAGACCCCGACCCCGGTCACACGCCCGATTCATTTGCCCGATTCATTCGCCCGATCAGGACTAAACCAAAATTTAGCCACCTGGTCAACTGGCACCCCCTTTGGTTCGATTCCCTCAGGGACAGCTACCCACCCGTCGTCTGCCCGATTCGTCTGGAGTTCCTGCAAAATTCAGCGGTTTGGTGAATACGGGTGAACCCCGCTCCGCGTCTTACCCCGCAAGACCAGCATAAAAAGTGACATAGCCCCATCCGGACGAAGCCGTACTCCCTCCGGGGGAGCGTGTAGACCTGATTATGACTGCTGAGTTCGGTGGCATCCAGCGGGCGACACCGCCTTGCAGTTTGCTCCGCGCCCTGCGGCAGTTGCTCTACCAACCCGTGCATCACCCACATCGTCATGAATCTCGAACCCGCCAAATTCCCCACTTGTGCCACGCCTGCGTCTACGGCTTCTGGTTTTCATACTCCGGTCGTCTCTGCCGACTTTAATCAACCTCGTCCCCACGATACGCACACTGCGTCGCCATCTGCGGCCTTTTCGTCGGATCGCTCAGAAGCGACGGATTCTACGGATTCTGTGGATGCTTTGTTGGCAGCCGGGTCGAGTTCTGCTCCGCTGCTAGATTCTGTTGATCTGATGGCGGAGGTGGATACAGAATCGCTGGCGATCGCCCCCTCCAACTCCCCCTCCCTATCGACCGACACAAACGATGCAGCCCTCCCACCCGCCCAGCCGCCCGAAATTCAGAACCTCCAGCTTGTGGAGCGCTTGGTAAACGAGTTGGAATCCGCACTGGCTAAGCGGCCAACCAGCGCCGACACGGTGATGCGGCGGATTGTGGCCGAAGTCGAGCGGATTTGCACCAAGAGCGATCGCATCCAGTCTTCAGGACAGGTCGAAACCTGGCAGTGGACGCTGGCCCAACACCGCCTGCAAAAGTGCCTCACCTACTATCGGCTGGGGTCGCGGCGCGGTCGGGTGGAGCTACACAGCCACCTCAGCGCCATTGTCTATCGCCACATCACGCGCAGCCGCGCCCAGCTTGGCTTTCAGGCCCGCTACGAGATGATCGAAGACTTCATGCAAATCTTCTACATCGAAGTGCTGAAGGCGTTTCGCAAAGAGAACTTTTTGCCCGAAGACTATCGCCCCCAGACCCGGCTAGAACTGGCGGAATACATGGCCTTTATGGAGCAATATGCCAAGCGCCGCATCAACCTGCCCGGCCGCCGAAACCAGCAGCTCATTGTGCTGCGGGCGCAGGGGTTTGCCCGTCGCCAGCCCGCCGAAACGTCCGTCGATCTGGATCTGGCGGTAGAATCGGCGCGGGGCGACGATGCCGACATCCACAGCCGATCGCCCGTGGTGCAGCAGGTGAGAGAACAGATGGTGTCCGAAGCGCTAGACCCGTCAGATTCCGTCCTGCGCGATCGCGTCGTGGCAGAACTGGTGCAATACCTAGAATCCCAAAAGCAGCAGGACTGCATCGACTATCTCATCCTAAAAATGCAGGACCTCACCGCCCCCGAAATCGACGAAATCCTCGGCCTGTCGCCCCGCCAGCGCGACTATTTGCAGCAGCGATTTAAGTATCACGTCGAAAAATTCTCGCGCTCTCACCGCTGGCAACTCGTCCACCAGTGGCTTGGTGCCGATTTGGATCAAAACCTGGGAATGCCCCAGCACCAGTGGGAGGCGTTTCAGGCGCAGCTAACCGCTGACCAGCGCCAGCTCTTGCGGCTAAAAATGCAGCGGCAACCCGACACGGCCATCGCCCAGGCCCTCCGCTGCACGCCCAAGCAGGTGCAAAAGCGCTGGGTGCAGGTGCTAGAGGCCGCATGGCAGTTTCGGAATCAGTGAGACGAGCGGCAGCCCCGGTTTGCTAGAACCGCTCGCGCCGATTCCAAAATCCAAAATCCAAAATCTCAACCCTGCAACTCCGCCATTCTCTGCTGTGCATATTGCACAAGGATGTCTACGCCAATCGCCTGGCCAATCTCTGCGGCCTGTTGGAGCGACCCTAGCGCCGCATCCACTTGCCCCAGCGCCGCCTGAGCTGGCGAGATGTACAAAATCAAATTACGAGCCTGGCTGTAAGGATGATTAATTGCGAGATAGATTTGCTGCGCCTGCAAAAATGCCTCCAGCGCTGCTGAGGTATCTTCCAGCAGGCTGGCGCGGCCGCACAGCGCATTGGCATAGCCCAATCGATCGCCCACTTGCTGATAGGTGGCGATCGCTTCGTCATACAAGGCGATCGCCGCTTCCCGTTGGTCGAGAAATTGCAGCACATCGGCTTTGGCTTGTAGCGCATTGGCATAGCCCAATCGAGCGCCCACTTGCTGATAGGTGGCGATCGCTTCGTCATACAAGGCGATCGCCGCATCACATTGGTTGAGAAATTGCAGCACATCGGCTTTGGCTTTTAGCGCATTGGCATAGCCCAATCGAGCGCCCACTTGCTGATAGGTGGCGATCGCTTCGTCATACAAGGCGATCGCCGCATCACATTGTTTGAGAAATTGCAGCACATCGGCTTTGGCTTTTAGCGCATTGGCATAGCCCACTCGAGCGCCCACTTGCTGATAGGTGGCGATCGCTTCGTCATACAAGGCGATCGCCGCATCACATTGGTTGAGAAATTGCAGCACATCGGCTTTGGCTTTTAGCGCATTGGCATAGCCCACTCGATCGCCCACTTGCTGATAGGTGGCGATCGCTTCGTCATACAAGGCGATCGCCGCTTCCCGTTGGTCGAGAAATTGCAGCACATCGGCTTTGGCTTGTAGCGCATTGGCATAGCCCACTCGAGCGCCCACTTGCTGATAGGTGGCGATCGCTTCGTCATACAAGGCGATCGCCGCATCACATTGGTTGAGAAATTGCAGCACATCGGCTTTGGCTTTTAGCGCATTGGCATAGCCCAATCGATCGCCCACTTGCTGATAGGTGGCGATCGCTTCGTCATACAAGGCGATCGCCGCATCACATTGTTTGAGAAATTGCAGCACATCGGCTTTGGCTTTTAGCGCATTGGCATAGCCCACTCGAGCGCCCACTTGCTGATAGGTGGCGATCGCTTCGTCATACAAGGCGATCGCCGCATCACATTGTTTGAGAAATTGCAGCACATCGGCTTTGGCTTTTAGCGCATTGGCATAGCCCAATCGATCGCCCACTTGCTGATAGGTGGCGATCGCTTCGTCATACAAGGCGATCGCCGCATCACATTGTTTGAGAAATTGCAGCACATCGGCTTTGGCTTTTAGCGCATTGGCATAGCCCAATCGATCGCCCACTTGCTGATAGGTGGCGATCGCTTCGTCATACAAGGCGATCGCCGCTTCCCGTTGGTCGAGAAATTGCAGCACATCGGCTTTGGCTTTTAGCGCATTGGCATAGCCCACTCGATCGCCCACTTGCTGATAGGTGGCGATCGCTTCGTCATACAAGGCGATCGCCGCTTCCCGTTGGTCGAGAAATTGCAGCACATCGGCTTTGGCTCTCAGCGCATTGGCATAGCCCACTCGATCGCCCACTTGCTGATAGGTGGCGATCGCTTCGTCATACAAGGCGATCGCCGCTTCCCGTTGGTCGAGAAATTGCAGCACATCGGCTTTGGCTTTTAGCGCATTGGCATAGCCCACTCGATCGCCCACTTGCTGATAGGTGGCGATCGCTTCGTCATACAAGGCGATCGCCGCTTCCCGTTGGTCGAGAAATTGCAGCACATCGGCCAGCTTTTCCTGAGCATAGCCATAGCCCCAGCGTTCTTCGTCCTGGGGCTGCCACTCGTCCACCAGGCGGCGATACAGCGCCTCAAGCAGGTCGTTATAGCCCGATAGCTGCATCCAAAAGTCGCACTGGCTATACCGCTCGCCTGGCTGTGTTTCGCTCGTCAGCCAGCCCAGTGCCCTGCCATATTCCCCCAGCTCACAGAGATGATGAAACACCTCCAAATAGTCTTGCAGGAGGTCAGTTTCTGCCTGCCGCTGAGCCTGTGCCGATTGCTGCAAGGGCTGCACCTGCTCGGCAAAGTGAGCAATGGCGCGCTGATGGGCGGCGGTCTGGTCGCCGGCCCGGCGCTGGGCCAGTTCGCGCACCTGCGGCTGCCAGCGAAAAAGACGCTGGCCGTGGCGGTCTTGGCCGGGCAGCAGTTGCAGCAGCGATCGGCGGTCGAGCTGGCGCAGGTCGGCTTCGGTTGGGCGGTGGTCGGCGGCCACGGCCGCCGCTGTCGTCGCATTAAAGGACTGCCGCAAAATGCTGAGCTGCCAGAGCATCTGCCGCAGGCGCTCCTCTAGCCGTCCCGCGCTCCAGCCAAACACCTCCTCCACGCTGAGCTGGCGCGCCCCCTGATAGCGCCCCTCCAGCGCCCAAAGATCGCCCGGCAAATAGCGCACCTGCGGATCGGCGGCTTCTTCGGTCAGCAGCCACCCCGCAATTAGCACTAGCGACAGCGGATAGCCGCCCACGCGCCCCGAAACCGATTGCAGTTCTACATCACTGCCCAAAACTCCCTTTTGCCGGAGCAACGCCGCACCTTCCACTGGGGTCAACCCTTCCGTCAGCGGCAGCCAGCGGGCGGGCAGTCCGGGCAGGCGATGGCGACTGGTCAGCAGCACCTTGCTGGCTGTCGCCGTCCCCAATAGCCGTTCAAAAAACTGTTGATAGGTGATGCTCTGCCACTCGTCGCGCTCCGTCAGCACGCTTTCCAAATTGTCCAACACCAGCAGATAGGAACCAGCCTGAAGCTGTTGCACCAGCGCCGGTACGAGCTGCGGTTCTTCGAGGGCGGCGACCCGCTCGGCGGGCATTCCCCACGCAAACAAGGCCCGTCGGGCCACATCGGGAAAGCCCAGCGTCTGGCTCAGGTCTGCCCAAAACTTCCCGACAAACTGGCTGCTGTCTTCATACACCCGCGCTGCCAGCGTCGATTTGCCAAAGCCCCCCAGCCCGTGAACCCCCATCAGCGGAATCGCAGCGTCGTTGAGCCAGGTGTGGAGTTGCGCCTGCTCTTGAGTCCGGCCTTGCCAGTAGGTCAGCGTGGGCAGCAGGTCGCTGCCTGCATAACCCGTCGGTGGGGGGAACTTTGCCCGACCCCCAGCGGGCGGCTCCAGTCATTGGGTCGGGGGTTGGTTTCCCAGATTAAAAGTCGGATTGCCCTGAATTTGAAATACGGGCTGGTTTGGGTCGTTTACCTGAAGCCCTTGTCCTCCAAATACCTGCTGAACGTTTCGCCCTTGAACCTTATCGATGTTAATAATCTGGTGAATTTCCTGCGCCAGTTTCCGCAGTTCCTCCGCAAAGTCTGGATGCTGCTGCATCATCCGCTCTAGCCAGCCCTCTAGCTTCTGGCGCTCGTCGGGTGAGGTTTCTGCGGCGGCCATGGCCTGTTCTAGCTGCCGTTGCTTTTCGGGATTGAGTCGCCGCAAAATCGCCTGCCGCAGCGCTTGCCCCTTTTGCCTCGCCTGGTTTATGGCTTCTTCGGTGAGGAGTTCGCCTACCTTTTCCAGGCTGGCATCGAGCAGTTTGGGCAGGGCATAGGCCAAAATTGTTCCAGCCGTGATAGAAAGCGGGTCAACCATAGCGCTGTGGGGAAAAGAGAAGCAGATTTTCCTCCGTTATATCCGTTATATCCGATATATCTCCGATCTGATCCGGGGCCGGATTATCCCTCGTCTTGCCGTGGCGCATCTTTGAACAGGCGCAGATCATCGGCCTGAGACACCAGCCATTGAAAATAGTCGGTTTGCTCGATTTGCGCGACTTCTGTTTGGCGCTTGGTTTGATCGACTTCAATCCGCAGTTTGCGAATTTCTTGTTTCAGGGCTTCTTCCTGCTGCTTGCGCTGGGTAATGTCGATGCAGCTCCCTTCGTAGTAGAGCAATTCACCCGATTCGCTGCGGATTGCCCGCGCCCAGACCGATGCCCAAAAGCGACTGCCGTCCTGGCGACGGGCTTCGTATTCAAAGTCTTTGATTTCATCCTGGGACTCAAGGCGCTGCCACAAGTCTCGCTGCTGTGCCGGGTCAACATAAAGCTGAGCCGTTTTGCCCTGAACCGCCTCCAGCATTTCGCTCGGAGAGGCATAGCCAAATAAGCCCGCCATCGCCCGGTTGACTTCCAGATAGTCGCCATAGGGAGATGTCCGAAAAATGCCCTCCACTGCGTTTTCAAAAATGCCGCGATATTTTGCCTCAGCAATTCGCAGCGCGTCTTCGGCCTGTTTGCGATCGCTGATATCTTGAATTGCCGTTAGCAGGGTTTGCTGCCCGTTAAACCCAAACGGCCGTATTGACATTAGCCCCCAAAACACGCTGCCATCGGCCCGCCGAAACAGCAGTTCCCCCTGGTAGGTCTGGTTTTGGGCGATCGCCTCCAGCACCGACACTCGCTCCGTCGGCTGAGCATAGAAATCCACTGTAGACTGGGCCAACAGCGCCTCAGGCAACAGCCCCAGCAAATCGCCCAGTCGCTCATTCGCATACAGAATTTGTCCCTTTTCCACCTCAGCAATCAGCAGCCCCACAGGCGTTGCCGCCGTAATCGACTGAAACTGCTCCTCCCGCTGCCGTCGCTCTTCCTCGACCTGCTGCTGCAAGTCGGTTTCCACCAGCATCGAATGCTCCGTTGCAGTTTCCAGCAAGATTTCCAGATCCGTCTTTTCCTGCTCCACTTCCGACAATATCTGGTCAGAATGGCCCGTCACCGTGTTCAGCAAAACCTCCAGGTCAGCCTTTTCCTGCTGCGTTTGCAAAAGCTGCTGACGCAACTGTGCGACTTGCTGTTGCAGGGCCGCCACCTCCAACGGCAGCGGGTCGGAAGCCTGCTCAGAAAGCGGTGCGGACTGGCCCATAATGTTCTACCGAAAGCGTGAATCGAACAGCGTAAGCCGGAACCTGTAGAGCGAATCCCTTAATCAAACTGGAGCTTGAGCGTAGGCAGCAATCGCTGCAAGTTCGGCAATGATTTAGTTTGCCAGGGGATTTCGTTTGATCCCTGAATCACAAGCTGAATCTGGCTATTTTGTCGCACTTTGATCACAAATTTAGACAATGTGTTGATCCCGGAGCTATTGAGAAACGCCAGCTTCCGCAAATCAAGCTCCAAATTTTGAGGTTCCTGCTTGACCACTTCATCCAATAGTTGAGCGATCGGCGCGTATTCGTCTGGCCCGCCCAGACGCAGCGCCCCCTGGCAGGTCAATGTCTGCGTCTCTGCGTTATACCAGATTTGATAGTCGTCGTCCCGGAGTTCCATAGCGCTCAACTTAATCTTTGCTGATTCTAATGCATCTATTGTCTGTCGTAGCTTGTCCACCCTGCTGCCTAAACGGGCATTTTGACCATCGTGGTGACGGCGGTGAGGGTTGGCTCTGCGGGCAGGGTTTCAAACTTCCATCCCAGGCGGGCGGCGTAGTTGGTCAGCATAATCAATAGCCCTAGCCCCGAACCGGAGTTGCTTTCATCCAGTGCGTTGGCTTCTAGCCGCTGGATGTAAAGCTCGTCGGGATCGCTGGAAACAATTTCCTGAATCAGCTTTTGAAATTGGGTGATGCCGTCGGGTTTGATGCTGTTTGTGACAAAAAAACCAGCGCGTCGCTGTGCAAATGGAGCTGAATCTGAATTGGAAAAGCGGAGGTTTCGTCACTAAACTTCATTGCGTTTTCCAGCAGTTCATTTGCAATAAAGCTTACGGCATCGCGAACCTTATCTTGCTGAGAGGGAGATGATAAATCATCTTCGCCGGGAAAGAAGGTCGTCATGTAGTCGGCCACGAAATCGGCCGAGAGTCCGTTTACGCGCCAGCGCTGGCGGATGGGCGCAGAACTGGGGGAAAAGGCCAGCGACAGGAACTCCTGGCTGGGGGGATAGTCGTCTTGAAAATCACCAAAGATTTGCAGCATTAAACCAATGATTAACTGATGACTAACCGATCACCTGGGCAACGACGCGACGGAGTTCCTGGCTAAAGGGATGATCAGGATAGCGCAGGAAAAAGATGCCGTTGCTGGCCAGGTAAATCATTTCTTCGGACAGGGTGAACACGCCTGCAACGGGCACTTTGTAGGTTTGGGTGACCTGTTCTCTGAGGGCGTTTTGATCCATGCTGCTGAGGACTTTGTTGACGATGAGCAGCATTTGGCGGGCATCGAGCTGGCGGGCCACGTCTACTGTGACGGCAGTGCCCTGAAAGTCTTGCTGGTCGGGCCGCAGGATGAGCAGCACCAGGTTGGAAACGGCGATCGACAGGAGGGTTTCTTTGTTCAGTCCGGGGTGGGTGTCGATTAGCAGATAGTCGAGGTCGAGATGGCGCACGAGCTGGCGCAGGCCGTCGTTGAGCAGGCGGAAGTCATAGCCCTGGTTGAGGATGCGGGCGATTTCGTCGGCGTTGACGCTGGAGGGGACGAGAAACACCTGGCCGCCGCTGGGATTAGAGAAGGGGGGCGTGACGTTGTAGGCAGCATCGGCAATCGTGCAGCGGCCCCAGAGGTAGTCGTTGAGGGTTTTGTCGATTTTTTGATCGTCTAGCCCAAAGATGACGTGGATGCCGGGTGAGGGAATGTCGGTGTCGATGACGGCGACGCGGTTGCCCTGGAGGGCGATCGCCGTGGCCAGGTTTGCGGTGAGGTTGGACTTGCCTGTGCCACCCCGGTAGGAATGAATCGAAACAATTTTGGCCACAGAAACCTCGACTGGATGACAAAGACCGGATTCACACCGGATTGATGCCCGATTCGCACCTGCTGCATCTCCGATTTGCGGCTACGGCGGGTTGTGATCACCGTAGCGTGTACGGGTTATGTAGCATTTCATCTGAAACTGGGGTGCTATTTGGGCCACTATTCTCTCATTTTTTCGCGTGAGGACAATTTAGCTTTTCTCGTGAACTTTTCTATCAAAGCGGATTTCTAATCGAGGCGGATTTCTGCGGATTTTGATCGAAGCGGATTTTGATCGAAGCGGATAGGGGTTGGAGAGGATGACGGGCGGTGTCAATCTAGAAGCTATTCCAGCCTTATTTCAGCCTTACATGCAGCTCCATTCACAGCCCTACTCGGCCAATCGCCGTTTGAACTGTTCGGCTTCTTGCTGAATCTGGCGAAAATAGTCAGTTTGGGTGATTTCAGCGACCTGGCGCTGGCGTTTGGCCTCGTCGATTTCGATCTGAAGCTGCTGCACCCGCTGCTGGAGGGCCTGTTCCTGCTGTTTGCGCTGGGTGATGTCGATGCACATGCCCTCGTAATAGAGGACTCTGCCCGCGCCATCGCACACGCTCCGCGCCGACTCCAGTAGCCACATCACGGTGCCATCGCGGCGATACACCTGGTATTCAAAGTTTTTGACTTCGCCGTGCTGGGTGAGCAGGGATCGAAAGCGATCGCGCTCCTGGGGGTTCACATATACCTGCTGTGTAATATCGCCGACGCTGGCCATGAGCTCGGCGGGGCTATCGTAGCCATACATCCGGGCGATCGCCGGATTGGCGTTGAGGTAGCGACCGTCGGGCGTGGTCTGGTAAATGCCCTCGGCGGCGTTTTCAAAAATGCTGCGATAGTTGGCTTCGGCGATTCGCAGCGCGTCTTCGGCCCGCTTGCGCTCGGTGATGTCTTGAAAGGCAGCGATCGCGTACACAACCTGCCCCTTTTCGTTATAAATCGGGCTGGCCCACACCTCTAGCGGCACCGTGCGATCGCCCTGACACAGCACCATATCATCCACCGTGCTGCTCTCGCCCTTCAGCGCCCGCACGATGGGTAGCTCCTCCGCAGGATACAGCCGCTCTGCGCCGGCCTGATACACCTGGTAGGTTTCTGCCAGTTGATCGGTCGTCACCTGCGCCTGGGGCGTATCGCCCAAGATTTGCTGCGCCATGTGGTTGGCGTAATAGGAGCGGCCGCTCCCATCCACCACAAACACGCCCACGGGCACCGCCTCAAGAAACTGGGCCAGTCGATGTTCGCTTTCGCGCAGCGTTGCCTCTGCCTCACGTTGAAGCTCCGCCTCCACAGTGTCGGAGTGTTCGGTAGTCATCTCCAGCAAGATTTCCAGGTCAGATTTTTCTTGGCGGAGGGTTTCCAGTTCGGCGCGGAGCTGAGCAATTTCCAGTCGCAGCGCCTGCTCGACAGAGAGATCTGAAGCTGGGGCAGAACAAGGCTCCTGCATAATTTCAAGTCCGAATTTCAAGTCCGAAGAAAACTGTGGAGCATGTCCCTAAACCATACCGCTTGTCTTCACAAATCTCCAGGCATTTTGCAAGCTTTTGGGAAAAGTTGACGCGAGAGCGGCGCTATTGCAACAGCTCTTGAATTTCTGCTTTGGCGTGGATGACTTGTTCGCTGAGCAGGTGCATCACCCAGTCCATTTAGCAGGGCGGTTGCCGTGCCCAAAAACAGATAGCCCTGGAGCGAAAAAATTTGAATCTGCTGCCCTTCTTGGCGCAAAAACTGCTGCTGCTGGAGCGATCGCGCCGCATGGCTCTGATAGGCCGCGCCCGACCGCACATACTTCACCACGCGCTGGCGGCTGTAGCTGAGGATGAACAGCAGCGACGCAATCAGCAGCCCCACGCCCACGCCCGTCAAGAAATCCTTCAGCGCCACAATGATCAAAATCAGCCAGATCAGCCCATAATCCAGCCGGGGCAGCCTGGCCCACGAAGCCACCACCCACTGATACAAAAGCTGAAGCCCAATAAACAGCAGCGCCCCGCCGATCATAAAACGCGGGAAATAAGACAGCATCGACAGCCCAAACAGCAACACCGCCAGATACAATAGCGACGCAAAAATGCCCACCGCCCGGCTACGAACGCCCATATTGCTGACCAGCAGCGTCGTCACGGCGTGGCTGCCCACCATGCCACCGCCCAGCCCCGACAGCAGGCTGGCAATGCCCACAGACTTGAGTTCGCGGTTCAAGTCCAGGTCTTGCTCGGTGGCAAGTTCAATCCCCGTAGATACCAGCAGCAGCGACAGCGCCGTAATCAGCACCAGCGTCGCCATGCTGGGCAGTTGGGACAGAACCACCGGCCAGTTTGCCTAGGCCCACTGGAGCGGGATAAAGGGTCGCCAGCCGCCACCGCCAGGAAAGGGCCCCAGCATCCAACCTTGATCGAGCGCCGTTTGGATTGATGTGCCCGTAGCCGCCAGCCCGCCATAAAACAGCGCCATCGCCACCGCAAAACAGCCGGGGATCAGCAGCGGATGGCTAAAGCGGCGAGTCAGCCAGAAGAGGGCGATCGCAAACAGCAGGCCCGGCACCCAGCGCAGCAGCAACTCCGGCGAGAGAAACGATGGCAGCGTCGCCAGCGATAGCCCCTGGTTGGTCATGATTCGCAGCGATCCCTGCGACAGCAGCACCCCCAGCCCCGCCAGAAACCCGCCCACCACCGGATATGGCAAAAAGCGGATCAGTTCTCCCAAGCGACACTGCCCCATGACCAGCAGGCAAACGCCCGTCAGCAGGGAAGAGAGGGCGATCGCCGCCACCACCGAGATAAACTTCGCCTCCGGCGCGAGGTCAGCAGGCAGCGCCGCCATCACGCCCGCAGTCGTCACCGAGAGCGTCGCCAGTTCCTCGGCTACTGGATAAGCCAGCAGTTCAGGGCAACTGCTCCGCAGCGCCATCACCGCCCCCACCACCACCGAGCTAAACAAGCAAATGGCGATCCCCGCCGCCAAAAACGGCTCTAGCTCGTCCGAAAACACCAGCGCCGCCATCGGCACGATGCCCGTCAACACCGACACCAGCCCGCCCACCAGCCCCGCCACCAGGCTGGCCGACAGGTTCTTAGGCTGCAACTCATCTCGAAGCAGAAGACGACTATCCACCGAGCCTCCTACTCAAAAGACAGCATTTGGCGCACCAGGCGATCCATTTCTTGCGAGAGGGGATGGTTGGGATAGCGAACCGTAAACAGGTCGCTGCTGCCCAGTTGCATCATCTCCTCGCAGTTGGGTAAAACCGCGCCGATTTCGTTGCTATAAATCGACTCGACCTGTTTTTTCAGGTCTTCGACATCAACACTGGTCAGCACTCGATTGATCAGCATCAAAATCTTGGGGACGCGCAGCTTTCTCGCCAAATCCAGCACCACTGCCGTTCCCTGAAAATCTTGCTGGTCGGGCCGCAGCACCAGCAGCAGCAGGTTTGACATGGCCAGCGCCAGCAGCGTCTCTTCGTTCAAGCCGGGGTGCGTGTCGATCAGCACGTAGTCCAGGTTGTAGGCTTTCACCAGGTCTTGCAGCCCGCTCCTCAGCAAGCGCACGTCATAACCTTCGCGCAGCACGCGGGCGATGTCTTCGGCGGAGCTTTTGGACGGCACCAGATAGACTGATCCTTCTCCGGTTTTGAAGTCTGGAACCGTGACATCGTAGGCGCTTTCGGCAATGGTGCAATCGCCCCAGAGATAGTCGTTGAGGGTGTTTTTCATGCGGCTGGGTTCCAGCCCAAACAAGACGTGAATCCCCGGCGACTGGATATCGGTGTCAATCACGCCGACGCGCTGCCCGTGTTTGGACAGCAGGGCCGACAGGTTGGCTGCGGTGTTCGATTTGCCCGTGCCGCCTCGAAAAGAGTGAATAGAAACAATCCGTGCCATTTAGCTCTGCTCGTCTGATATGAAGGGGTGCGATTGTAAAGGAGTGCGATGGGGGGGATGCCGCTGATGGATACTGCTAATCGACGCTGCTGTGATATCCTGCTTAGATGATTTTTCTCTAATTTTTCTCTGAAGAAGGCGATCGCCTCTCTCAAACCATATCCTAATCATGATTGTGCAGAGTTTGCTCTGTTGAAAATCTTCAGATTAGCTCCAACAACCCGGCGCTATGGAGTGCGCGGCAAGGGGCGATCGCCTCTTTCGATGGATCGCCCAGGCGCTCCGCTGCACCCCCAAGCAGGTGCAAAAGCGCTGGGTGTAGGCGCTAGAGGCCGCATGGCAGTTTCGGAATCAGTAAGACGAGCGGCAGTCCCAGTTTGCTGGAACCGCTTGTGCCGATTCCAAAACCCAAAACCCAAAACCCAAAACCCAAAGCCCAACCTCCCTGGCTGAGCAAATTTTTTGAAAACTAGGGGCTGTCATCAATTGTCTGCTCAACATCAGGTTTCCTGGGAGGTTCAGCCCCTAGCCTGGTTTGTTTGGGCGGGCGCGATATTGCTGACCCCTTAAGGTTTCTGAGCTTAATTGATGACGCGCCCTAAGATTTCTCTAGACGGGATGCAGTAAGGTGATGAGTAGCGTCCAGCAGGCAGGCTATGAGCGAATTAATCTTGTTTTGGCATCGCCGCGATTTGCGAATTGCGGACAATGTAGGGCTGGCGGAAGGGCGATCGCGCTCGGCTAAGGTCGTCGGCGTGTTTTGCCTCGATCCAGGCATTTTGCAGCGCGACGATGTGGCTCCGGTGCGCGTGGCGTATCTGCTGGGATGCCTGCAAGACTTGCAAACGCGATATGCCAAGGCAGGCAGCCAACTGCTGGTTTTGCACGACGACCCGACAAAGGCGCTGCCTCGCCTGGCCCAAGCCTTGAAGGCCCAGGCAGTTTACTGGAACCGCGATGTGGAACCCTACGGACGAGAGCGCGATCGCCAAGTTGCCGCCGCCCTCAAGGAAGCAGGCGTAGAATATCAGGCGTTTTGGGATCAACTGCTGCACGATCCCAAATCAATCCTCAGCGGCTCCGGCACGCCCTACACGGTCTACACGCCCTTCTGGAAAAACTGGAGCAGCAAGTCCAAAGCCAAACCTGTAGCAGATTTGAAAAATGTCGAAGGGCTGACGGATTCTGAAAAAGATGCGGCAACCAAAGCGGGGGCGATCGCCCTGCCCAAGCTCAAGGATTTGGGTCTGGTGTGGGATGGAGGCTTTGTTCTAGAACCGGGCGAAGCAGCGGCCCAAGCGCGGCTCACAGAATTCTGCGATCGCGCCATGACCGACTATCAGGAGCAGCGCAATTTCCCCTTTGTAGACGGCACTTCAAAACTGAGCGCAGCGCTCAAGTTTGGGGCGATCGGCATCCGCACGGTCTGGGCCGCTACGCAAACCGCCCAGGAACAGACCCGCAGCGACGAAGCCCAAGAGGGTATCCGCGTCTGGCGGCAAGAGCTGGCCTGGCGCGAGTTCTATCAACACGTTCTGTATCACTTCCCCGAACTGGCCGACGGCCCCTACCGCGAACCGTTCAAAGCCTTTCCCTGGGAAAACAACGAGCAACACTTCCAGGCGTGGTGTGAGGGGCGCACGGGCTATCCGATTGTGGATGCAGCCATGCGCCAGCTCAACGAAACGGGCTGGATGCACAACCGCTGCCGCATGATCGTCGCCAGCTTTTTGACGAAAGATTTGATCATCGACTGGCGCTGGGGCGAAAAGTATTTCATGCAGCGGCTAATTGATGGCGACCTGGCAGCGAACAACGGCGGCTGGCAGTGGAGCGCCTCCAGCGGCATGGACCCGAAGCCGCTGCGGATCTTCAACCCCGCCAGTCAGGCGCAAAAGTTTGACCCGGAGGCGGAATACATCCGCGAATGGCTGCCGGAATTGCGCGGGCTGGAAACTGCACAACTGGTGACCGGGAATATTGATGCGGGCGATCGCCGTTCTTGCAACTATCCTGCACCGATTGTTGATCACAAAAAGCGACAAGCCCTGTTTAAGCAGCGGTACGCTAATGCGAAAGGAAACAAGAAAGTATAAAGGACGGTTCAAATACCTCATGCTACACAGCGCGATCGCCTCCTAGAAGCCACAGCAAGGGCAGCAAACGGATCTTCCGAACCTGCTATGGCATCTCGCAAACAGCACGAGCGGCGCACCTATCGAATCGGGTTCAAAATACACGCGTACTGCTATGTTGCCGGCTCGTTTTGTCAGTCAACCCGATCCATGAGTGCGATCGCCCCGCGCTAGAAAAAATTGCAGGCTTTGCAGACGTTTTGAAGGACGGCTTGCACTAGACAACATAAGCCCTAGCACCAGCTCTCTTTAATTGGTAGTCTCAATTTTGGAGTGATTATCCCAAACACCCAACTCCTGACCCTCGCTCAATGCCCTACGCCATCGACTTTGGCACCAGCAACACCGTCATCGCCCGCTGGAATGCCGCCACGCAGCAACCCGAAACCGTTGTTCTAGACCGCCTTTCTCTGCAATTAGGGGGCAATCCGCCGCTGGTGCCCAGCCTGCTGTATGTCGAAGATGCGGCGGCGGGCAAGACGCTCGCAGGACAAACGGTGCGCGATCGCGGCTTGGATCTGTCTCGCGACCCGCGCTTTTTTCGCAACTTCAAGCGGGGCGTAGGGGCAGAGATTCAGGGCTTTTTGCCGGATCTGGACGGGCGCAGCGTCAGCTTTGAGCAAGTGGGCGAGTGGTTTTTGGCGCAGGTGATTGGGCAGCTTCAGCACACTGACCCTGACCTAGAGACGCTGGTCTTCACCGTGCCTGTGGATAGCTTTGAGGCCTATCGGCTGTGGCTGGCGCGGGCGTGTGAGTCGCTGAACGTGCAGCAGGTGCGGATGCTAGACGAGCCGACGGCGGCGGCACTGGGCTATGGGCTGGCGGGTGGCAGCACGCTGCTGGTGGTAGATTTTGGCGGCGGCACGCTGGATCTGTCGCTGGTGCGGCTGGAGAAGTCGCCGAGTGGTGCGAAACCTCTGGGCGTGCTGCTGAAGTGGGGACAAAAGACGCTGGCAGAATCGGGGCAAAAGTCCAAAACGGCTCGCGTGTTGGCCAAGCAGGGCAAAACCTGGGCGGGTGCAGATATTGACAACTGGCTGGCGGATCACTTTGCGACCGAGCAGGGGCTGCCCGTTCTTCGCTGACGCTGCGGCTGGCAGAACGGCTAAAGATTCAGCTTTCGGAAACAACCAGAGGCGACGGAGGGCCTATTTCAACGACGAAACGCTGGAGAGCGTGGGAGCTACACCTGAGCCGCGATCGCCTCCAGGAGATCTTGCAAGCAAACGGCTTTTTTGACCGACTGGACGACGCGATGAGTCAGGTGCTTCAGCAGGCGCGGCGCGAGGGACTGGAAAGCGGCGACATCGACGCGGTGCTGCTGGTGGGCGGCACGGCCCAGATTCCCGCCGTGCAGGCCTGGGTGCAGCAATATTTCCCCGCCGACAAAATCCGCTCGGAGAAGCCCTTCGAGGCGATCGCCCACGGTGCGCTGCAAATTGCCCAGGGCGTGGAGGTGAAGGATTACCTTTACCACAGCTACGGCGTGCGCTATTGGGATCGGCGCAACCGTCGCCACGGCTGGCATCCCATTATCCGCGAAGGACAGCCCCTACCCCAATGGAAAAAGCCCGTCGAGCTAACCCCTCGGCGCGTCGATGGGACAACCAGCCCAGCATCGAGCTAATCATTGGCGAACTGGGCGCAGACACCACCACGACGGAAGTCTTCTTTGAGGGCGATCGCCTTGTCACCCCGCGTCACGGGGGGGCACGGCCCAGGTGAAGCCGCTGAACGACACCCGACCGCGCCCGCACCATTGCCCGCCTCGACCCACCTGGCTCTCCAGGGAGCGATCGCATCAAGGTGCAGTTCTGGGTGGATGGCGATCGCTTCCTTCGCATCACCGTCGATGACCTGCTCACCAACCGCACCCTCACCGAAAATCAAGCCGTCGTGCAGTTAAGCTAGAAAACTTTCGATATCTATTTCAATATCTATCGACATCTGACAGAGGGATAGTAACTGCTACCTTAGCAAAAAAGAGTTTTGGGCGCTCTGGCTAACGCTGTTTCTGATTGCCTACAACATCAGCGTCATTTCGCCCGTCATGCCCCTCCTAGTGCGGGAGTTGAACACCAGCATCGGCTATATCCAGAGTGCGCTGGTGCTGTTTTCACTGGTCACTGCGTCCTTTGCGCCGACGAGCGAAAACCTGTGTCGGTTCTATGGGCGAGAGCGAATCTTTCTGGGCGGACTGTTGCTCTATGGTCTCGGCATTGTGGCCATGGCCCTCAGCCCCACGATTGGGTTCTGGGTGGTCAGCTTTTCGCTGCTGACGGGGCTGGCGGCGACCCCCTTGGTCAGCGCTCCCTGGAGCATTATGGACTTTGCCTACGACGACAAACAGGAGGAGCAGACCACCGTTTCCTTCATCCTGGCCTCGGTAATCGGCGGTCTGTCGGGGAGTTTGCTGGGCGGTTTCATCGCGTCTCATTTTGGCTGGCGCTGGTCGTTTACCCCGTCGCTTATTGTCTTTGTGCTGGTGCTGGTGATGGGCAGAACCCTGCCCTCTACCTCGGGTTCCCCGCAAGGTGCCGATCGATTGGGGTGGGGCGGGTTGGTGTCCTTTTTGGGCTTTGGCAGCATTTTGTTGGGCGTAGGGCTGGCGGGGGAATATGGCTGGTGGAAGCCCAAGCAGGTCTTTTCGATTGCGGGGCTGGTAATTCCGCCCTTTGCGGTGTCAATTGTGCCGACGCTGATTTCGGTGGGGGGTGATTTGCCTTGGCTTTTTTGCCGTCTGGCAGCGACAGCAGCAGCAACAGCCCGCTGGCATTCCGCTGATGCGCGTGGGGCTGCTGCGAAACGTCGTGTTTGTGAACGGTCTGCTGACGGCGATGCTGCATACGCTGGTCACGTCTGGCATTCAGTTCAACTTATATCAATCGCTGCCGATCATTCTGCCGCTCAACCCATTTCAGACGGCGATCGCCGTTTTGCCCTACACCCTGACGATGGTGGTGGTCGTGGTGCTGCTGCTCAAGCGGTTGAAAATCGATCAGCAACTGTTCCCCAAATACCTGGTGCATATTGGGCTATCGCTGCTGATTGTGGGATTGCTGGCGATGTATTGGGCGATCGCCCCCGACATGACGACCCTCAGCATCCTGCCCGCGCTGATGCTCATGGGCGTGGGGTCGGGACTGTTTTCGGTCTATATTGGCAGGCTCACCTACGCCACCACCTCAAAGCGGGAAAAACCCGAAGGAACCGGGATCTACAACCCGTGCCAGCAGTTGGGCAGTTCCCTGGGGCGCGGCATTTTGGGCACGATTTTGATTACCTCGGCCTCTATTGACGTGTATTGACGTGGTGGATCAGGTCGCGCAACTCATGGGGCTGAGCCTTTCGAGCGAGCAGCGACTAAACGCCATTACCGCTTTGCAGCGGATGGTGCAGACCTTTTCTAAGCAAGAGCGCCGCGAGGCACTGGCTAGAGTGCTGCCCGAACCCGTGATGGCGCAGCTTCCCGATGTGGCCCGCCTGGCCGCCGTCGAAGGCATGAAGATTGCGCTACTCGTCGCCATTGCCGTCAGCATGGTCTGCCTGCTGCTCTCCACCCAACTCCCCAAGCGGGGCCGCCGCCGTTCTTGATTTTCGGGCCCTCAGGCAACGTAGGTGAACTGGCTGCTCGTGAGGTTGAGCCGTGCCCCCTGCACAATGGCAATGAGTTCGTCGGGGCCGCTGCTTTGCCGGAGGAAAATTTGCGTGCTGATGCCCAGGTTTTGTAGGCGATAGTCGGCGGCTTTGCCCTTGAGCTGGAGGCGATCGCCCGTGCCAAATCCCGTAATCAGCGCGTAATTGTTTAGCCCCGCCTGGTTGGGGTTGCCGTCGTCATAAAACACGCCCCTGGCGTTGCCCAGCACATACAAGTCCGGGCCATTGCCGCCATTGAGAACATCCACCTCGCCCCGCCCGGGCCGCTGCGAGTCTGGGGTCACGCCAATCAGCGTGTCGGCTCCGTTGCCGCCAATCAGCGTATCCCTGCCTGCGCCGCCAACCAGCTGATCGGCTCCGTTGCCGCCATTCAACGAGTCGTTGCCATTGTTGCCCAGCAAGGTGTCGTTGCCCGCGCCGCCGAAAATTGTGTCGTTGCCTGCGCCGCCTTGCAGCAGGTCGTTGCCGCCGTTGCCAAAGATCTGGTCATTGCCGCCTGCGCCGTTGGCCGTGTTGTCGGCATCGTCGCCCACCAAAAAATTATCTTGCTCTGGAGCCAGCGCCGCCCGTGCGCCCAGCACCAGCCCTAAAAAGGAGAAGTTGGGCGAGGTGCGGAGGGCTTCCACGCTGGCACGAGATACCAGTTGAGCCGCCAGCCCCGGATTGACAAAATTGAGCGCTGCCAGAAACTCGTTGAAATCGGAATCGCCAATGAAGCCAAACGCGGGGCTGCTGAGTTCGGCGACGGAGAGGTCTGTCGTGGTGTAACCTGCGGGTGGCGTGCTAAGCAGACGGCGGATTTGGCCATGCTTGTCGAGCAGGGTGATGGCGTTAATCGCAGGGTCGGTGTAGGCCTGCAAGACGACTTTGCCGTTGATAAACGCCTGCCCGCCCAGCGACACAAAATCGCCTTTGACCACGTAATGGGTGACGGTCTTGTCTGCGCCGCCTGCGGCGAGGAACTGAGCGGCGATCGCCCCGCTGGTTCCCGGCGAGTTGAACGTGACGATTTCCCCGACCAAATCCGTTAGCTCAGCGGCCGCGATTTGGGCAATGCCGCCGCCCAAGCTGTGGCCGATAATATCGGGCCGCCCGCCCGTCGCCGCAAAGGTGGCTAGCAGCCAGTCTTCCAAATCGGCTTGATTGGCTTGAAACTGGGCAAATCCAACGCCGTTCGGATCTCGGTTGGCCAAATCGTCCAACAGTTCGTTCGTCTGCCGAAACACCAGCACGGGTGGCTTCCCGGGCGTGGTGGACTTCAACCCCAATGCCTGAAAGCCCGTCGTGGGGTCGTTGAAAATTTGGTCAATGGTATAGCCTGCCTGCGCTAGAAATAGATCAATCTGCGGCTGAAACTGAGGATTGTCATATACCGCGACGATTTCTTTAGCCAGAATTTCGTAAATCGGATGGAGAGGATTCATGGTGTCGTGTGGTTGTAAAAGAGCCAGGGGCTGAGTTTTGAGGCTGGGTTTTGGGGCTTGGTGATGGGGTGGGGCGATCGCCCGTCTGCCATCTGTGCTGCCATCCATAGCGCTGATTCTGGGCAGGTTTATTTTTTCTTTCACCCCCGCTATGACCGATGAGACACGCACCGGGTTCCACCTCGTTACAAAATAGCCTGTGAGAATTAATTCATCCGGTTATCTGGCAAACTGTCTGAAATGGCAGACTGAAATGGCAAATTGCTCGGAGACATCCAGATGTCTGACTTTCAAGTTCTGGCGTTCAGCCTGCGAAATCCCCAGTTTTCTGTCTCCTTCGCCCCCCAAGCTTCCTCCCATGAGTCTTGTTAATCTTCTAATCGTCTTTTTTCTAATCTCTTCCATTTCCCCTTTAATTCAGCGGTTTTCAACCGAGCGGCGGCGGCTGATGACGATCCAGGCGTTCGAGCGCAGTCGCGGCAGTCGGGTCATTTTGCTCATCCACCGCCAGGAATCCATTAGTTTTCTAGGCGTTCCCGTGTCTCGCTTCATCAGCATCGAAGACTCTGAACAAGTGCTGCGGGCGATCCGGCTGACCCCACCCAATGTGCCCATCGACCTGATCTTGCATACCCCAGGGGGACTGGTGCTGGCGACCGAGCAAATTGCCCGCGCCCTGGTGCGCCATCCGGCCAAGGTGACGGTGTTTGTGCCGCACTACGCCATGAGCGGCGGCACGATGCTGGCGATGGCTGCCGATGAAATCGTGATGGACGAAAACGCAGTGCTGGGCCCGGTCGATCCGCAGTTGGGCAGCACACCCGCCGCCAGCGTATTGAAAGTGCTAGAAGACAAACCCATCAGCGAAATTGACGACCAGACCATCGTGACCGCCGACATCGCCCGCAAAGCCATCCGCCAGGTGCAGAAATTTGTCCGCGCGCTGCTCGAAGACTGTGTGCCCAAGCGTAAAATCGAGCCTGAAAGAATTGACCGCATTATCGAGGCGCTGACGACGGGGCAGGTGACGCACGACTACCCGATTTCGGTAGAAGAAGCTCAGGAACTTGGGCTGCACGTCGTTGCTGGGCTACCCAAGATCATTTATAACCTGATGGATCTTTATCCGCAGCCGTCGATGGGCCGCCCCACTGTGCAATACATTCCGCTGCCCTACGAAAACCGCCCTATGCTGCCGGAGTCTATTAAGGAGTAGGGATTAAGACCGATACAGTTGGGTGACTTCTCGCAGTTTTAGCCCAGAAGGGATGATTGGAGTTGGAACGCTAGCTGTAAGCGCGTTAGTCCTGAGCGTAGGGATTGGTCGGGTCTTTCTGGAATTTCTGGAATTTTAAGGATGCGATAAAGAACCTGAGAACTGGCTCGGATTCAGTCCCCAAGCGGATTAAGCTGGATTTCAGGTCGGTTTTCCAACTGACCTCTCACTCTGGCAAACAATCGCTAAAATAGTGGGAAGAACAGCAAAGAGCGATACTTAGTGACTTCGCCCTCTTCACAAGTGCAGACGTTCAGGCTTTAATTTGCATTAACAAGACCTGGCCTTGGGCATTGGTAAAGTTTAATGGTCTACCCCAACTCAAAAATTTTCTGGACTGGGCAAGTTCTCCATCCTCCTTTGCGTCCAAAGATTCTAGGATTTTCGCGGCTGTTCTTTTTGCAAAACTGCATCGAGATGAACAGACAGCCCGTAATTAAAAGTTTTCAGATGGTAGGAATATCTGGCTGGGGTCTGGGCCTGAGTGAGTATTGGGGCTGTACCAGCCTAACCTGCTAGCTTGATGTAGGGGCTGTGACCTAGAGATGAGGTTGCGGCAGGGTTACGGTTCGATTGTTATCAGTTCAGGAGAAGCGATTCATGCTACACCGCAAGATCTATCAACTCTGTTGTGATGGTCGGGAAGTCTGGATTTTCTTGCGGGATCAGCAGCGATGGATTGAACGAGCGCGAATTCTCGACATCGAAGGCGATCTGGTGACGCTGCGCTACGAAACGGAAGAAGAAGACGAGATGTGTTCGTGGGAAGAAATGATTCGGCTGGAAAGCATTGGCTCGGTGATGCAAAAGCTGGCGACGGTGCCGCGAGGCGATTCGGAACCGCTGGTGTCGGAAGATTGCCCGGAGGCGGAGCAAATCCGAAACCATCATCCAGAGTCCAACCCTGAGTAAAGCTTTGGTTTTTTTGGGCGATCGCCCCCGAATTGCCCTCGAATCTCCCCAAATCACCCTGAATCCTGATAGGAGTTACGCAGTTGGACGATTTCTCGTGTGCTGCACCCACGAGAAATCGTCCAAAGCCCAAAAAACTTAATTGCAAGTGCGTAAGTCCTACCTGAATAAAGTTTTGCGATGTCGCCATTGCCTGGACTACAGCCCAGCACCTTTGGACAGACTCAATAGAACAGACTCAATAGAACAGATAGAAAGGATGCCGAATGGCGATCGCCCTGAGAGTTGCTCTTGGGGCGATGTTGTTTTGGGCAATGCCAGCTTAATTAGAGTTTAATTAGAGCGAAGTAAGTTTAAATGTCTTAATCTGAGTGGGATGCGGTATTCTGAATGATGTTTTAGCAAGTCTGTCGCTCAGCCTGTCTCTCAACCTTCTCAATGAGGGCGATCGCCCTCACCTCCTCTAACACATGCGTCCTGGCGGCGCTCACTCGAAAGTTTTTTGATATGCCCAGTTTTGGGGTAAAACATTGCGTAGGTTAACCATAAGTCCTTTTGCACTTCGCCTCCCAAACTTCAGATGCCGCCTTATATTCACTATCATCTGATCGCGTTTCTCGTCGCTGTCGCGGTTGTCCTCGTTTCAACGCCGATCGTCAAAAACCTGGGCATCCGCAGCGGGCGAGTCGATATGCCAGGTGGCCGCAAGGTTCACAAGCGCCCGATGGTGCGACTGGGCGGCGTGTCCATTTTTCTGGGAACCGTCGCCGCGCTGGTGGTGGTTTGGCTGATGGGCGGGTTTGGGGTGCTGCCGCCCGATAAGGAGTACGAAGTATGGGGCGTGGTCATCGGCGGCCTGGCCTTTTTCCTGGTTGGGCTAGCCGATGACCTGTTCTGCCTGTCGCCCAGCGTGCGGCTCGTCCTGCAAACGGTTTTTGCCACGGCAGCCTGGTTTGCAGGTGTGCAAATTGATTTTCTGTCTGTTCCCTTCGATGGGCTGGTGGGGTTAGCGCCTTGGCTGAGTTTGCCGATTACCGTCCTCTGGCTCGTGGGCATGGCCAACGCGATTAACTGGATCGACGGGCTAGATGGGCTGGCGGCCGGTGTGGCGGGCATTGCTTCGATGGTGATGCTGGTGGTGTGTTTATTTATGAACCAGCCTGCGGCAGCGCTGATTGTGGCAGCGCTCGGCGGCGCGAGTTTCGCGTTTCTCCGCTACAACTTCAATCCAGCGCAGATTTTTATGGGCGATGGCGGTGCGTATTTTATTGGCTTTACGCTGGCTGGCGTTGGCGTGATTGGGCTGGTCAAAAGCGTGACGACGGTGGCGGTGCTGCTGCCCTACGTGATTTTGGCTGTGCCGATTCTGGATATGTCGGCAGTGATTCTGGATCGCATCCGCAGCGGCAAGTCGCCCTTCAAGGCTGACAAGCGCCACCTGCATCACCGCCTGCTGAAGGCAGGACTGCCTCACCGCATGACGGTATTGGTGATCTACGCGCTGACGTTTTGGGTGGGCAGTCTGGCGCTAGCGTTTTCTGGAATCCCCAGCGGGCTAGCCTATGCCATCGTGGCCACGCTGCTGCTCACCTACGCAGCATGGCAGGCTCGCAAACACGCCCGCTCCCAAGGATAGTGTGGTTAAGGACGGTTCATGAGTGACCTTTCGGCTGGTGCGGCGCATCCTGCCCAGAGTTTTGGGGCGGAGGTCATTTGCGTTGGCACGGAGCTACTGCTCGGCGAAATTCTCAATAGCAATGCCCAGTTTTTGGCTCAAGAACTGGCGGCGCTGGGCATTCCCCATTACTACCAGACCGTGGTGGGGGACAATGTGCGGCGGCTCCAAGCGGCGATCGCCATTGCCTGTGAGCGATCGCGCTTGCTGATTTTCACGGGCGGACTCGGGCCCACGCCGGATGATTTGACCACCGAGGCGATCGCTGACTTTTTCCAGGCCCCCCTAGTGGAACGGCCAGAGGTTTTGGACGACATCACGCAAAAATACGCCGCCCGCGGCCGCGTGATGACCGACAACAATCGCAAGCAGGCCCTGCTTCCCCAAGGAGCGGCAGTGCTGGCAAACCGCACGGGTACAGCCCCCGGCATGATTTGGGAGGCGCGTCCGGGGCTAATCATCCTTACCTTTCCCGGCGTGCCCAGCGAAATGCAGGCGATGTGGCGAGAAGTGGCGGTGCCGTTTCTCCGCAGTCGCGGCTTTGGGCAAGCGCCCATCTACAGCCGCACGCTGCGCTTTTGGGGCATTACGGAATCTGCCCTGGCGGAGAAAGTCGCCCCCCTGTTTGACCTCACCCATCCCACCGTTGCACCCTACGCGGGCAAGGGCGAGGTAAGGCTGCGCGTATCTGCCAAGGCCGAGTCCGAGGCGGCAGCAATGGCGGCGATCGCCCCCGTCGTTGAGCAAATCCAGCAAATTGCTGGGGCCGACTACTACGGTCAGGACGATGACACCCTGGCCTCGGTGGTGGGGCGGTCTCTGCAAATCGCCTGCCAGACGCTCTCGGTCGCAGAATCCTGCACTGGCGGCGGGCTGGGCAGTTTTTTGACCACCGTTCCCGGCAGTTCCCGCTACTTTTGGGGCGGCGTGATTTCCTACGACAACTCAGTAAAAGTTTCCTTGCTGGGGGTCAATCCTGACGATTTGGCGAACTCTGGAGCCGTCAGCGCGACGGTGGCGGAACAAATGGCCCAGGGCGTGCGATCGCGCCTGGGCACCACGTGGGGTCTCAGCATCACAGGCATCGCCGGGCCAGACGGAGGCAGCGTCGAAAAGCCCGTGGGCCTGGTCTACATCGGCCTCGCCGGGCCCAAAAGCCAGGTTACAAGCCACCGCTTCCTCTTCGGCGCAAGCCGCGGCCGCGAATGGATTCGCTGGCTGAGCGTATGCAGCGCCCTAGATCTGCTGCGACGGCAGCTACAAGAGCCATAAAGAAGATAACCATCTCTTTTTATTTTTTCGTTCTTCGTTCTTCGCTCTTCGCTCTTCGTTCTTCCCGCTTCGCTCTTCCCTTTCCCCGCCATAGCCGCAACGCCCGCGAGTCACAAAGATCTCGTAAAATAGGGATTCGCGCTGTTTGGAAAGTTGCATGTCTTCATTGTCCAAGTCCGCTGCCTCGGAGTCGCTGTCGCGCCAAATTGAGCAACTGCTCCACGACCTACCTTCTATGGAGCATGGAGATTTGATTCAGCAGGCGCTCTCGACCATTGTGCAACTGTCCCGCACCGATGCCGACCGCCTCGATTGGAAGATCCTCAGCGCGGCGCTGCAAGATATGGGGCGAGCGTTTGAGCTGTTTCACCCCTATCGCCATGTCCGAAAAATTTCCATCTTTGGCTCTGCCCGCATTAAGCCCAGCAGCCCGACCTATCAGATGGCGATGGATTTTGCCCGTTGTGTGACGCTCTACGGCTTTATGGTGATTACGGGGGGCGGGCCAGGCATTATGCAGGCCGGCAACGAGGGCGCAGGCACAGACAAATCCTTCGGGCTAAATATCCAGCTTCCCTTTGAGCAGGGGTCGAACCCAATTTTGGAAGGTGGCGACAAGCTGGTGAATTTCAAATACTTCTTCACCCGCAAGCTGTTTTTCTTGCGGGAGAGCGATGCGCTGGCGCTGTTTCCTGGCGGCTTTGGCACGCAGGATGAGGCGTTTGAATGTTTGACGCTGATGCAAACCGGGAAGTCGGGCTTGCTGCCGCTGGTGCTGCTGGAAACGCCGGGAGATGACTATTGGCAAAGCTGGGAAAGCTACATCAAAGATCAACTGCTGGAGGCAGGGCTGATCAGCGCCGACGACCTACATCTGTATACCATTACCGACCGGGTGGATGCCGCCTGTGAGGCGATCGCCAGCTTTTATCGGGTCTATCACTCCAGTCGCTATGTCGGCCCCAACCTGGTGCTGCGGCTGAATCAGGCGCTTTCAGAAGAAGAACTGGACTATCTCAACGCAAACTTCAGCGATATCCTGGTGCGCGGCAAAATCGCCCAAATGACCGCGCTGCCCCAGGAAGCCGACGCAGTAGAAATTGCCCACTTGCCCCGGCTGGTGTTTGAATTCAACCAGCGCGACTTGGGGCGGCTATACCAGATGATCCGCATCATCAACCGCCTCGGTGCAACGCCGCCCGAAAAAGCCCACCCAGAGCAGAAGTAGTCATCACTTACGCACTTGCGATATGTTTTCTGGATTTTGGATGATTTCTCACAGGCTGCGCTTGCGAGAAATCATCCAACTGCGTAAGTCCTGGTAGTTTACCAGTGCCGCTTACCATCGGCTGGAGACTATGCCCAAACAGTTCACCGCATTATGCGAAACGTAGCACAGTGCAGAACTGCATTAGTCTTTTATATCTGCTTCGAGAGAGGCTCGATCCACAATTCGACTTGTCGATGAATACTGTCAACTGCATGAGGGGGCGATCGCCCTTCATCTCCCAACACCAAAACCTCTCGGCGATCGCCCTCATCTGGCAGCACCCGGACCTCTGGGCGATCGCCCCCCGATACCTCTTTGAACCTCAAACTGCTGACCCAAGCCTATCACCGCTCAACGTTGGCATCTTACCCGAAAGCTGTTGGGAGTGTTCGGGTTGACCGAGTTCTTGAAGAACTGCACCTTCGCAATTGGGGGCGAATCGCCTACTCACCCGTAAGCTAACTGAACCAGAGCGCTGAGGGCTAACGACTGAGTTCAGCGGCGGTAGATAACTTAGGCATCACCACCGATCATCTTCATTCCGCCGCTGCAACGATTTGTTATGCCGCGCCGCGATCGCCTAGACTAAGGCTTTTGAATCAATTCTTGAACTAAAGCTTCAGCACCTTTATTCATCTTTTCCTCATCTTCGTTCCTCAATCGTGAATAAAGCCAGTCCAGAATTAGCGGACTGCGCCGACGGTTATCAAAAATCTGCGTTTGCAGACTATACGATTCTCTTTCAAGGTCTTGCGGAGTATACCTTCCATTGATTATTTCCTGGACAAGAGCTTCTGCGTTTTCTCTCAACCGATCCAATCTGACAGCAGATTCATTATGTTCAGTATATTGGCGCAATCCAAAGACAAAGGCTGGAGTTAATGGGGCTAGAACAGCTAACAGAAACTTTTCAAGAGTTAATCCCCCAATTAAACCAATCAGAAGAACAATAACTGTTAGGACAAATAAGACGAAAACTATCCATTTAGAATAACGACGACGCAGTTGGGCATCCCACCAGACATTTGATCTTTGGCAGATAATTCGTGCTTGGTGGATTGGCAATTGACCAACACTAATTGGATACCAATTTTGGAGTTTTGTAAGATTTCGTTTTTTACGCTTGTATCTATTAGAAGCATCAACGATTGTCTCTGGTTCAATACGGACTCCACAGTTTAGACTTGCCCAATTGAACTGTAGAACCTCGCAATCAAATATCTGTTGAATCTTTGCGGCTTTCTCCTGAGTAGATTTTTGTAACCGTGAGAAGAAAAGAAGTTCTAGGAGCGTAGCAACAATACCCCATAAAGCAGCATAAACTGCAAGTGGAGGAAATAAAGCAACTAGAATTGACCATGCAATCACTACCGGGACACTCATGATCACACTGACCATTTGTAGGCCTTTCGCGTCAGAATACAGTTGACGCTGAGCGGCTAATAGGTCTAAGCTCCGTTGCGTATTTTGCGCTTGGGGAATGTTATTCATGGATACTCATCTCGTTCTTAAATTTGAGATAGTTTCTCAAGCATAGATTGGAAAATTCAATCCAAAGACCTCGCTCCACTTTGCAATAGACAACTTGTGTTCACCTTTCTCTTCTAAAGCTCTGGCTTCCAAGGATTTCAAATAATCCGAATATGCGCTCTTGGAGATTTTATCTTGTTCTTCACGGCTCAGTTGATTGATGTTGCCTTGAATTCCTTTCGGATCATTGACTTGATAGAAGATCGAAGCCTGGATATATTGCAATACTTTGGGAACTTCTAAATCTACATATCCAGATGCTTTCATGTGCTGTGTGGAATAGAAGTCTAGAATCATGTTCTCAATCAGGTATGAGGACATTGACGGCATGGTTGGTCTTCTATTCCAATATTTCATTAATCTGATGACATTCAGCACATTGCCATCGTGAAGCTGGTTAATATCATTGACTCGCTTTCGATCAATTCTTGGATCGGTCTTTTTCCAATGTCCCTGACCATCAGGAATCAGGTAGTAATCTCTATTAAGCCAGTCCTTTTGCGTGAAAAAGCAAGGCACAAGATCAAATGTCCAGGGATAGCTCTTTAAGTTAAGAGTTGCAGCTTCCATATTGCGCTTGATGTCGGCTTTTTCATACTGTGGAACTTGCTTGAGCAGGCTAACGAACTTGTTGATGACTTTTCGAGAACTGAGGGTAGTTGTGTTGTCAAAGCAGAGGGCTTTCAGTTTATAAGCAGACTCAGAAACGTAAATCTCGATTCTATCCGCGAATTCGTGATAAACCCCGCTTTCGGCACTCAGGGCAATCATCATGTCAATGTCATCAAGCGGTCTTTTTTTGGTACGTCTGGCAAAAGAACCAAAGAATATGTCTTTTTCTGAGTAAAGCCTCGGGAAGTTTGCGTCTTTATCGGGAAATAGATGAATTTGGGATAAAAGCCAATCACGACTGCTTCTAGCTCGCTGAGTTTCATCTGGATCGAGGTTTACATAGTCTCTCAAGAAAACGCTGAAGGCTTCGTTAACGGTTTTAACCATATTTCTCCAGGTGTATTGGAACTCAAAGGCTATTACAGATTTAGCGTTTTGCTCACAGACTTTAACACTAAATGCAGGGTTTTTTGAGATCTTAGCTCCTGAATTCATTCACTTGTACTACTTGGAAGTAGGGATCGCCGTACCTTTTGCCTGTTGTCTCACAGACGATTTTCAGCTTGCATCCCTACCGAAGACTAGGGCGTGTGATCAATTAAGCCAAGTCAGGGCAGCCGCCATGTAAATTGCACCCAGAAACGTTTCGGCTAACTTGTCATAGCGTGTCGCAATCGCTCGGTACTGCTTGAGTTTGGCAAAGAAGTTCTCAATTAAGTGCCGCGCTTTGTATAGCTCCTTGTCGTATTCACGCGGTGTCTTGCGGTTTCGCTTGGGCGGAATCACAGCAGCCTTGCCCTGTTGTTGGAGTCGCTCAATCACCCGTTGGTCTGCGTCATATCCTTTGTCAGCCAGGACTGTATCAGCTTGAATGTTCTCTAGCAGCACATCAGCCCCATCAAGGTCACAGGTCTGCCCGGGTGTGAGGTGAAAGCCTGTCGGATTGCCCAGTGCATCGACAGTCGCATGAATCTTGGTGCTCAATCCCCCTTTACTACGACCAATGGCTTGGGCATTGGATCCCCCCCTTTGCCCCAGCACTATGCTATGAGCACGCACAATCGTGGTGTCGATCATGGCGTATTCGTTGTCTGCATCTTCAGACAGCACCTGAAACACCCGTTGCCATACGCCCGTCTTTGCCCAGCGCCGAAAGCGGGTGTGAACCTTGCGAAAATGACCAAACCGCTCTGGCAAGTCTCGCCAGGGAATGCCGGCTCGATATCGATATAGCACTGCCTCGACAAACAGACGATTATCCTTTGCTGTGACTCCCACCGCCCCCGCTCGTCCAGGGAGCAAATCTTGGAGCCGTTCCCATTGGTCATCGCGCAGGGCGTAGCGTCGGGTTGTCATAATCGTCAGATAGCTGAATCACTGCTGATTACAGCTTATCTAATTGATGACACTCCCTAGCGGAAAAACGTTCTCATTATGCAGATCAAATAGCTACCGATATCCAAAAATCCCATTTTGGGATTATCCGAAAATGGGTTTATCCTGTCTCTGGTAATTATTGTGCTCAGTAAGGCACGATGAAATCTATTTCTAGCCCAGAGTACGATGTCTTTCGTCAATGCATGATCGCTGCTCGAAGGGGTGCGAATTTAACTCAAGCAACCCTTGCTAAAGCGATCAAAAAGCCTCAATCCTTCGTTGCAAAATACGAAAATGGCGAAAGAAGATTAGATGTCATTGAATTCCTCCTAGTCAGCCGTGCGATTGGCGTAGATCCTTGTGAAATTCTAAGACAAGTTGAGCAAGCTTGTAGATCTACATCTTTCGAGGAACAGGGATGAATACACAAGACGTGATTAGCCTTGCAGCACAATATTTAGATAATTTGTCTGGACATACATTTGACCTGCTAGATATTTCTAAGCCAATATCAGTTGATTCAGCAGTTAATTTAGCCAAAGTAATTTCAAAACTATCACCATTATTGGGAAACCTGATTGAATTTAACACTGTTGAGTTTTTAAATAACCAGGAAGTATTCGCACAGTTTGGTGAATGGAAAAGGCAAGACCCAGGATTTCCCGATACTGTCTTCATTGGCAGCATACATCCTACTCCAGGATTAGAGATCAAAGCATGGTTTCCATTAGCCACAGAAATAACAGCCCGTTTCAAAGATAGTCAGAATCATTTCCGGTTTGATCAAACATACGTTGCTCTAATAGCTTGGTTACCTGAAGCAGTGATTTATGGAAAACCGAAGATTCTGGACGTATGCGTTGTCTCTGGTTTTTCAGTGGCTAAAGCAAGAGATGACCATTATCATAATCCTCCCGATTACCTTGTTTTAGAACCTGAAGACACAACCGAAAGGACAGTGAATTTACAGCAAACAAATACTAACGGATACAAATTTCAAGGAACGAGTGAGGAATTGCTTGAAGCTGAAGAAATAGTTAATTCTTGGGGCGATGGTGGAAGGATTTATATGCCCACGCAAGAGTATCAAATACTTTTGCGGGAACTGATCACTCGCTTCAAATACAGATTAGACACCAATTTTGCGAAAATGGACAGGATTGTACATCCAGGAATTGAAGATTTCAAGAAGCGTGTCTACAGAACACAGTTCTCTGGAATGGAAGTTGGACAGTGGAATAGGCTTTTAGCAAGTCGTCAGGAGGAGTTAATTAAATCTGCTTTGAGAGAACATCTTGGAATCAAAGAAGGGAATATTGATGAACTACTTGACTAAACCTTTTGATTCCATAGTAGAAATAAGTTTCGTCAATTTCACAAGCGAAAGCTTTTCGATTCCGGATATTAGCAGCCAGAGATGCGCTGAAAAGTCCACCAAATGGCTCCCAAATAACATCTTGTTCCTCACTTGAGGCTTCAATAATTAGTTTCATCAGATCAAGTGGTTTCTGATTTAAGTGAACAGCTTTACCATCAGCAGACTTAATTCGTTCATCATCACGTAAAGCAGAACGATCCCAAACGTTTGTAAAACCATGTGGGCAATTAAATTTAGAGCGCATCTTCTTCCACTCTTCACCTGTTAAAGGGTGCTTCCCATTATTAGAGAAATAGGGTCTTCCCTCTGGTTTTCCATGTTCGTTTGCATAGGAAACCAATTTCTCAAACATTTCGGGCGGTGGAAAATACCATAAATGTCCCTGATCAAAATATTTTCTTGTTGCTGCATCTGCGACTCCACAAGCTAAGTTAGCTTGACGTAGAGGCAATCCTGATCTTAGCCATTCTTTTCGGAGCCATTCTTTAAGGGTTAAATTATTAATTTTGACTTCTCTAACATATTGAACACAAACCTCTGTAACAACCGGGAAACGTCTTATTTTTTCTGTGTTGACATTACCCGCAATATGACCTTTGCCTTTATTCCATATATTGCAATTAACATATCGCCAACCAAATTTCTCAAGTATTGGATGTACCACAGCCCAGCCAATTTCTGAGTTCCAAAACCAAAGAGTTGTACTTGGCAAGGCAAACTTAGACCAAGCTTCTACATGGGGTTCATACCATTCAGGTAGATCAAGATGATCTGACGTATCTCCTTCAAAACCTAAAATACCGTAGCCTCCATCTGAAACTATTACTGTAGGTTGCTCCCAGGAATCATAATGTTCAATGCTATTACCAAGTATCAGACTGACATTGCTGTTATTCCAAGCTGAAAAAGCAAGTTTCTCCGTGAGTTGGACAGTCCTTCCGCGACCAACAGTGCTTGTCGCTTTATTCTTCTTTATACTTGACAGGCTATGCGAAGGCTCAGGTAGACCCATGTATTTTTCTTATCGTTTCACAGACCAGATGACCCTTAATACTTTATCCTATTTTAGGATATTTGGCTATTCCTCGAACCCATTACCTAGAAAGTTAGCCGAGAACTCCCTAACTTGCCGACAAAAGAGATCGCGGCATAACTAGTAATTAGACTGATCCGGTCTGCCTATCTACCCCCAGGAGGGGAATTAGGCTGAAATCCGTCTATCTAAGATCCCAAATTGGGTAGATAGGCTGATTCAGATCTGTCTAAGATCCCAAACTGGGTAGATAGGCAGACGATTGTCTGTATAATACCCCTGATTCTGGGAATTAGGCAGATGGCTTTACAAAGGCTTCAGATAAGTGGGGCTGATGAATAGGCGCGATGCAGCGTTAGGCGCAGTTGCCCTGTTTGAAATTTTCGATTGGGGAGTTTGGATTTTGGATTGACAGACTCGGCCGCCAAAATCCAAAACCCAAAATCGCCCTTATCTGTTCTTACTCATTCGCGCCAGAGTTGCTCCGGACTTCACGGTGCAGGCAGCGCAGCACTTCGCCGGGTTGCTCGGCGTTGAGGACGATGCCGTTGGGCGGAAATTCCAAGGCGTGCGTCCACTCGAAGCGTTCGGCGTAGCGGAGCAGGTGCAGCCGGTCGATCGCCAGTTGCGCGTCTTCGGGCAGGCCGATGATGTAGTGGCGCAGGCGGCGACGGTGGGGCAGTTCGCAGGTGAGCGGGGGCAGCGAAAACTGGGTCGCCTCCGAGCGTGGGGACGACCAGGTGTATTGAATTGTTAGCATTTGGGGTTTCCTCCTTGGAAACGAGGTAGGGAAACCCCGAAAAGATGGCCGCCCAAACGACGCAAAGCAGGTTTCAAGGCGGCCATACAATAGGCAAAGCCCTGAGACAGCTATCTCTGTCCTGGGGTCAGGCGTTGGTAGGTGGTGTCAACATCTACCAATGCCGTAAACGACGAACCGGCCAAATTTTCGGGGAGTGGAATAAGCTGCGTGTTGGAAAAATTACAGCTTGATGGAAGATTGTAGTAGAGGCGATCGCCCAGCGCAAGTAAAATATTGCTACGGAATATGAAGCGCTTTGGCGGAAGTCTTTCAGTGCCAAATCTCCCAGCGCCAAATCTCCCGCCTAAAATTCTATCCCCTGCACAACAGACGCGCCGCGGCTCTATCTATCAAACGGGGCAGGGGTCTTTCTTCAGAAGGGGAAAGCCCAGTGCCTCCCGTTGTTTTAGATAAAGCTGGGCAACCTGCCGCGCCAGCCCACGAATTTTGAGGATGTAGCGCTGCCGTTCGGTGACTGAGATTACGCCCCGCGCCTCTAGCAGGTTAAACGTGTGGGAGCATTTCAGCACATAGTCAAAAGCCGGCAGCACCAGTTCCTTTTCCATCAGCCGGGTGGCCTCCTGCTCGAACTGAGTAAACAGGCTGAACAGAAGATCAGGATTGGACGCTTCAAAGTTGTAAGTGGAGTTTTCGATTTCGCCCTGGAGATGCACATCGCCGTAGGTCAGCGTGTCGTTCCAGCGGATGTCGAAAATTGAATTTACGCCCTGGAGGTACATGGTCAACCGCTCCAGCCCGTAGGTAATCTCGACCGACACGGGATGGCAGTCGATGCCGCCGCACTGCTGAAAATAGGTAAACTGCGTCACCTCCATGCCGTCTAGCCACACTTCCCAGCCTACCCCCCATGCGCCCACAGCCGCGTCTTCCCAGTTGTCTTCCACAAAGCGGATGTCGTGGTCTTCGGGCTGAATGCCGAGCGATCGCAGCGATTCGAGATAAACATCCAGAATGTTATTGGGCGAGGGCTTGATCAGCACTTGATACTGGTAATAGTGCTGCACGCGGTTGGGGTTTTCGCCATAGCGCCCGTCTCCGGGTCGGCGGCAGGGTTCTACATAGGCAACCGACCACGGCTCTGGCCCGATCGCCCTCAAAAACGTATGCGGACTCTTAGTGCCTGCGCCCTTTTCGGTATCGTAGGGTTGCACGATTAAACAGCCGCGATCGCTCCAAAACTGATGCAGCGTTGCAATAACAGACTGAAAGTTCACAGGCTCAACGTCAGGTGAGAGGTCGATTCAGATCCTACTACCTAGGAGCGCGTGGATGAGTAATGGGGTGATGGGGTGACGGAGTGTTGGGGTGACGGGGTGATGGGGTGACGGGGTGACGGGGTGACGGGGTGTTGGAGGATGGACGATCTGATGTTGCTCTTTTCTCTTCTTTTTTCTCCTTTCCCTCTTCGTTCTTCGTTCTTCGTTCTTCGTTCTTCTCTCTTCCTTTACACTCTTCCTGACATTTCGGTACAATAGCAGACTGGACTATTTGGGAAGGCTCATGGCGAAACGGATTCAGTTAGTTCTTAATCAAGATGTCAGCAAGCTGGGCAAGGCGGGCGACCTGGTGGACGTGGCTCCTGGCTATGCCCGCAACTACCTGCTGCCACAAGGCTTGGCCGTACATACGACCCCCGGCATTCTAAAGCAGGTTGAGCGGCGGCGCGAATTGGAGCGTCAGCGCCTGATCGAGCTAAAGAAAGAGGCAGACGTAATCAAAGCCAAGCTGGAAAAGCTCTCTGGCCTGACGATTGCCAAACAGGTTGGGGAAAAGGACGCAATTTTCGGCTCGGTGACGGATCGAGAAGTGGCAGAGGTGCTGCAAGCAGCCATCGGTCAAGAAGTGGATCGGCGCGGCATTACGGTGCCCGAAGTCCGCAAGCTGGGGACTTACCGGGTAGATATCAAGCTGCATCCTGAAGTGACCGCAACGGTAGACATTGAGGTGGTGCCTGCGGACGCAGAGGCGTAAAGATTTGGAGAAGTCTATTGAATAGTACGCAAGTACTCTGCAAGAATAGTTGCAGGGTACTTTTTTGTAAGTGCTTTTGTAAATACTCTGCCCAGGTTGTTGCCATAAGCATTGGCTAGATCGGCGGAGAGTCCCTGAGGAAACCTGCTAAATTGCCCCCAAATCCAGCCCTGAGTCCAGCCTGTTTTTTGCGATCGCCCCCTTGCCGACTCTACCTATAGGGGTACAATAGCGATCGCCTCCTACCGGTAGTATCTTCCAGATGCTCCCAGATAGCAGACTCCAGATACTATCTTCCAGACAGTCTCTCAAGCCTCATCTCTAGCCGCACGTCTCTAAGCCTGCTCTCGTTGCTCTGCTTGTCGCCCTGCCTCCCTCGCCTGCCCTATGGTTCAAGAACTGAACTTTCAAGCCTACAGCGATCGCCTCCCGCCTCAAAACATCGACGCAGAGGAAGCCATTTTGGGCGGCATCTTGCTCGACCCGGAGGCGCTGGGTCGCGTCGCCGAGTTGCTGCGCCCCGAAAGCCTTCTACATCTCCGCCCACCCAGGAAATCTATCGCGCCGCCCTAGCGCTCCAGAGCGAGGGGCGACCCACCGACCTGATGAGCGTCACCAGCTACCTCCACGACCACAACAAGCTCGACAAAATCGGCGGGCAGAGCCGTATTGCCCAACTGGTCGATCGCACGGTCAGCGCCGTCAACATCGACCAATACGCCCACCTTGTAATGGACAAATACCTGCGCCGCCGGATGATTCAGGCTGGCAACGAGGTCGCCTATCTGGGCTACGAAACCAGCACCCCTCTGGAGCAGGTGCTAGACCAGGCTGAGCAAAAGATTTTCAACATTACGCAATCCCGCCCCAACCAGAGCCTCACCGCCACCTCCGATATCCTCACGTCCACCTTTTCCGACATCGAAAGCCGCTCTCTGGGGCTGGTGCTGCCGGGGATTTCCTGCGGCTTCTATGACCTGGATGCGATGACCCAGGGCTTTCAGCGGTCAGATTTGATCATCGCTGCGGGGCGACCCGCAATGGGCAAAACCAGCTTTTGCCTCAATATCGCCCGCAACATTGCCGCCTTTCACAAGCTGCCCGTTGCCATTTTTAGCCTGGAAATGTCGAAGGAGCAGTTGGTTTATCGTCTGCTGTCAAGCGAAGCCCAGATCGAGAGCGGACGGCTGCGGGCGGGGCGGGTCAGCCAGGATGAGTGGGAGCCGCTGGGCTACGCGATTAGCGCCCTGTCCCAGATGCCGATCTTCATCGACGACACGCCCGATATTTCTGTCACCGAGATGCGCTCGAAGGTGCGGCGGCTCCAGGCAGAGCAGGGCGGGGCGCTGGGGCTGGTGCTGATTGACTATCTGCAACTAATGGAGGGCAGTGGCAGCGAAAACCGCGTGCAGGAACTCTCCCGCGTGACGCGGGCGCTGAAGGGTCTGGCGCGGGAATTGAGCGTGCCCGTGATCGCGCTGTCGCAGTTGAGTCGGGGAGTGGAATCGCGCACCAACAAGCGCCCGATGATGAGCGACTTGCGGGAATGCGTAACGGGCGAAACGCTGGTGTGGCTGGCGGATGGTCGCCGCATCCCGATCCGGGAGTTGGTCGGTCAAACCCCAGAGGTGATTAGTCTCGGTGACCAGGGTCGCCTAGTGGCTGCTAAGGCAGATTTAGTCTGGGAAGTTGGGGTTAAGCCCGTCTTCAAACTGACGACTGCAACGGGTAGAACGATTAGAGCAACTGGTAAGCACAGGCTTTACACATTTGATGGCTGGCAACCGCTTCAGGATTTGCGGGTGGGCGATCGCCTCGCACTTGCAAACCATATGCCTCGTCTGACTCAAGCGGCGATCGCCTGGACAGATCTCCAGGTGGCCTTACTGGCCCATTTGCTTGGAGACGGTAGCTACGTTTCCCATCAGCCCTTGCGCTACACAACAGGCTCAGAAGAAAACTCAGCAATTGTAAAAGCTGCCGCTGAATCGTTTGGCTGTCAGGTCAATCGCCATCCAGGGCGGGGAAATTGGCATCAGCTTGTCATTTCAGGCAATGGCAATCGCTGGCATCCAGAGGGGGTGGGGCAGTGGCTAAAAGCCTTAGGAATTTTTGGGCAGCGCTCAGCAAGCAAGCGGATTCCTCAGGCGATTTTTCAACTTCCTGATGAGCAAATTGCGCTGTTTTTGCGCCATCTCTGGGCAACTGATGGCTGCATCAGCAGTTCTTTAAGTCCTGATGGACGTAAGTACAAGGCCACCATTTTCTTTGCAACGGTAAGCGAAGGGTTGGCCCGAGACGTAGCGGCTCTTCTGCTGCGGCTAGGAATTTTTAGCCAAATCCGTTGGACAAAATCCAACTGCTATAACGTTCAGATTTACGGTAAAACTCAACAACTCAAGTTTCTAGAAACTGTAGGCGCGTTTGGGCCTAGGGTCGAACCTGCGGCCGTGGTGATGCGAGAACTGGCGCATCGAGGCAAAGCGAATCCCAACAGAGATACGCTGCCAGCACAGGTTTTTGAACAGATTAAGCAAGACATGAAAGATCAGGGCATTTCTCAACGCCAGATGGCATCCCTGAGAGGAACATCCTATGCTGGCTCAGCACACTTCAAGTTTTCTCCCACTCGCGACGTCGTTCTCAGCTATGCTCATGTTCTGAACAACACAGCCTTGGAGGACATTGCAACATCCGATTTATTTTGGGATGAGATAGCCTCTATTGAGCCAGCAGGCGAGGAGATGGTTTACGATCTGACGGTTCCTGGTCCAGCTTCTTGGATGGCCGATGGACTGGTTTCTCATAACTCTGGCGCGATTGAGCAGGATGCTGACCTGATTATCATGCTGTATCGCGACGAATACTATAACCCCGACACACCCGATCGCGGCATTTCTGAAATTATCATCACCAAGCATCGCAACGGCCCGGTGGGCACAGTGAAGCTGCTGTTTGAGCCACAGTTTACCCGCTTCCGCAACCTGGCCGCGCCGGGGCGGGGTTAGGCTTGGGGATTTTGGGCAGCGGGGTCAGGGGTTAGAAATTTGCGGTTATCGTGAAGACTCTGATTATGCACGTTATGCAGGTGTCTTTTGCGATGCCGTTTGCCGCCTGCGCTGTCTGGATCTCTCCCCCTAATTTCTCATGAACCCGTTTGGACAATCCCTGCTGGATGGACTGGGCGATCGCCTTTTGAAATCCCTCAGCACCCCACTGCAAACCTGGCTAGTCGCACACCCAATCGCGCAATGGCTGGTAACACATCCCCTGTGGACCCTGGGACTGGTCATCGGGGCGATCGCCCTGCTGGTGGGTCTCTTCGGCGCGATCGGGCGACTCACAGAAAACCTCTGGCTGCGGCTGTTTCAGATGCCGCTGTGGCTATTTGCGTCTATTTTTGGCGGCGGATTCCAGCTTGCAAAGAGGCTGTCACACTCTTCTTCGACCCGACCCTCCAGCAACGCCGACTCAGACAACTCTACCCAGCGGCTTGACCAGATTCTCACCCGGCTGACGGAACTGCACCGCGAAGAGGAGCAATTGCTGGTGGAACTGAAAACCCTGGTTGGGGAAGCTAGCTTAGAAGCGAGCAACGCCCAGCCGTCCAGACCTCTCATCTCTAGTATTGACCAACGATAACTCTGGGTGATGGCTTGGGGGGATTTTGGATTTTGGATTGGGGATTCTAACTGGAGAAGTTGGGATGGATTTGGGGTTCTGACCCTGGCTCTGCTGTTGCACTACAGTCGCACTACAATGGCCTCAACCGTCCGCTTTCCGCCGAAACCCAGAGAACTCCATGAGTACCCCATGAGTACCCTATGACGACGCTCCGCATTCACGCTGAACTGACACCGCTGACCGTGGAGTTGCCTGCTCAGATGTCGCTAGGTCTGGAGCAGTTTCATGAGCTATGCCGTGCCAACCCCGACCTGCGAATCGAGCGCAGCGCCACCGGAGTCGTAATGATTATGCCCCCCACGTTTTCTGATAGTGGAAACCGAAACGCCAAAATCAGCCAGCAGCTTTGCAACTGGAATGACGAGACAGAATTGGGAGAATGCTTTGATTCCAGTACGGGGTTTACGCTGCCCAATGGAGCTATTCGATCGCCCGATGCGGCGTGGATTCGGCTAGATCGCTGGAACGCGCTGAGGGGCGAACAACAGGCCTCCTTTGCCCCGATTTGCCCTGATTTTGTGGTGGAGTTGCGGTCTGCGAGCGATCGCCTCAACCTGCTGCAAGACAAGATGCAGGAGTATCTCGACAACGGCGCAAGCCTGGGCTGGCTGATCGATCGCCCTGGTCGCACGGTGTATGTGTATCAGCGCGATCGCCCGGTACAGGTCTTGGAAAATCCAGAAACGCTCAGGGGTGACCCTGTGCTGCCGGGGTTTGTGCTGCGTCTCGAAAAGATTTGGTGACGGGCAAACGCTACGGCTGCATCTTTCTCGCATCTTTCTCAGGACGACTCTCTGGTCGCTGCTCCAACCTTCTGGGCAGAGCGAACCATAATGCTTAAAAAATGCTTAAGATTATGGAGAGCTTTACACGAATTCATGACCGACTGTAACGGATGAGTGTTGGCCAGGTTCATCGCGCTCCTATCACCGCGCTCCTATCACAAGGTCACCCATGCTGCGTTTGGAACACATCAGCAAAATCTATCCTACGGGCGAAGTCCTGAAGGATATCAACTGGGAAGTGAAACCGGGCGATCGCGTCGGGTTGGTAGGGGTCAACGGCGCGGGCAAATCCACCCAGCTCAAGATCATCGCAGGCGAAATGGAGCCAACGACTGGGGAAATCATTCGCCCCGCCAGTCTGCACATTGCCTACCTGACCCAGGAATTTGAGGTCGATCCGAACCGCACGGTGCGCGACGAGTTTTGGCGGGCCTTTGCCGAAGTGAATCAGATTCATGAACGGCTGGCAGACGTGCAGCACCAGATGCAGACCGCCTCGCCAGAGGAACTGGACGACCTGATCCACCAGCTTGATCGGCTCCAGCGCAAGTTTGAAGCGATGGACGGCTACGGGCTAGAAGCCAAGATTGAAAAAATCCTGCCGGAAATGGGCTTTACTGCCGAAGATGGCGATCGCCCCGTCAGCGCCTTCAGCGGCGGCTGGCAAATGCGGATGAGCCTCGGCAAAATCCTGCTGCAATCGCCCGATTTGCTGCTGCTGGACGAGCCGACCAACCACCTCGACCTGGAAACCATCGAGTGGCTGGAAACCTATCTCAAAGGGCTGACCACGCCGATGGTGATCGTCTCCCACGACCGGGAGTTTCTCGATCGCCTCTGCACGCAGATTGTAGAAACCGAGCGCGGCGTGTCCACCACCTACCTGGGCAACTACACTGCCTATCTCCAGCAAAAAGAAGAAGCCCAGATGGCGCAACTCTCTGCCTACGAGCGACAGCAAAAGGAACTGGAGAAGCAGCAGGCCTTTGTCGATCGGTTTCGCGCCAGCGCCACCCGCAGCACCCAGGCCAAAAGCCGCGAAAAGCAGCTTGAAAAAATCGAGCGGATCGAAGCGCCGACGGGCAGCGTGCGGACGCTCCAGTTTCGATTTCCCGACGCCCCCCGCAGTGGCCGCGAAGTGGTGATGATCCAGGACTTGACCCACACCTACGAAGACAAAATTTTGTTTTTGGGCGCAAACCTGCTGATCGAGCGGGGCGATCGCATTGCGTTTCTGGGGCCCAACGGCTGCGGCAAGTCCACGTTGCTGCGGCTGATCATGGGCATGGAGCAGCCCACCGATGGCAAAGTGTCCCTCGGCGACCACAACGTGATCCCCGGCTATTTTGAGCAAAACCAGGCTGAGGCGCTGGATCTCAGCAAGACCGTGATGCAAACGATTCACGACGAAGTGCCCGACTGGACAAACGAAGAAGTGCGGACGTTGCTGGGGCGATTCCTGTTTAGCAAGGACATGGTGTTTAAGAAGGTGGAAGCCCTCAGCGGTGGCGAAAAAGCGCGGCTGGCGCTGGCAAAAATGCTGCTGCGTCCGGTGAATTTGATGATTTTGGATGAGCCGACCAACCACCTCGACATCCCCGCCAAGGAAATGCTGGAGGAAGCCATTCAAAACTACGACGGCACGCTGATTGTGGTGTCGCACGACCGTTATTTCATTTCCCAGGTGGCGACCAAAATTGTCGAGGTGCGCGACGGAGAACTGCGGCTCTATCGCGGCGATTATCACTATTACCTGGAAAAGGTGGCGGAGGAGCGAGAACGCGCCAAACTGGAGGCGATCGCCGCCGAAAAAGCTGCCAAAGCCGCCGCCAAGCGCGACAAGCAGAAACAGAAAATGAAAGCCAAAAAAGAATCGTCTTGAAAGGGCGATCGCCACTGTAAAGGTGCGAGTCGTGAGGTTGCGTTCCGCCTAAATGAAATAGAGGGCATCAGTACAGGGATCAGAGATGAACATGACGCAATTCAAGAATCTGGACAAACTGGGGATCGCAATCCGTAGCGAATTGACCGTTAATTGCTACAGTTGATTGTCAGTGATTGCTAATGATTGCTAATGATTGCTAATGATTGCTAATCGGTTGAATAACAGTTTCTTGTGCTTGAAGCTCAACGGTTTTGTGGCAGGAAATCCAAGTCAGCTTGATCCTGAGAATCTCCAGGATAAAACCGAGATCGAGAGTGTCGCTTTATCGGTTTAGCTAGTTTTGTAATGCCCCATACATGCGGAGAAACGTGAGGATTCACACCAGGTTTCTTAACCAGTCCTTAAGTCAGGACAAGGGCTAATACCCTAGACCTAGAGAGCATGTCAGCTTTTCAAAACTTTGGTATCGCAGTATTTTCTGAGTGCGCTGAGAATTGAGAACCCTGTCTGAACTGGTAGCGGGACGCGGCAGAGTCATCCTTAATTCACCTGGGTGAAATTACTCAGGAAAACTACTCAATTCCTTACATAAGCTCCATAAAAATCTTTTTCCTGATAGAGTTAGGTGATTTTTAAGAATTGGGTGATATTATTGCTGGAAAATTTGCATCACTCATGTAACTATTTACATACTCAATTGTTTAATTGTTTTAAGCACTGAATTCCGTTCCTAATCTGTTGTCATTCAGGCGATTCTCATGGCACAAGCGCCAATCTCTCCAGTAGTTCTGGTCATTCTAGACGGGTGGGGCTATTGTCCCAGCGATGACGGCAATGCGATCGCCACTGCCCAAACGCCCGTAATGGATAGCCTCTGGGCGGCCTATCCCCATACCCTGCTGCAAGCCTCCGGCAAAAGCGTTGGGCTACCCGAAGGACAAATGGGCAACTCCGAAGTGGGGCACTTGAATATTGGCGCAGGGCGCGTTGTCCCTCAGGAACTCGTCCGTATCAGCGACGCGGTGGAAGACGGCACGATTCTGAGCAACTCTGCCCTGCTCAAGGCCTGTGAAGCCGTGCGTCAGAGCGGGGGCAAGCTGCATCTTGTCGGGCTATGTTCCGATGGCGGCGTGCATTCCCACATCAGCCATCTGTCAGGATTGCTGGAGCTAGCCAAGGAGCAGAACATTTCCGAGGTGTGCATTCATGTCATCACCGATGGGCGAGACACCCGACCAACGGATGGACTCGCTGCCCTGGAAACGATCCAGCGCTATATTGACGAAATTGGGGTAGGGCGTATTGTCACCCTCAGCGGACGCTATTACAGCATGGATCGCGATCGCCGCTGGGAGCGCACCCAGGCCGCCTATGACCTAATGACCCAGGACGGCGAGGGCGACGGTCGTACAGCGCTAGAAGTGCTGAAAGCCTTCTACGCTGAAAACGTGACGGATGAGTTTGTTAAACCGACGCGGATTGCACCTGGGGCCGTCAGCGAGGGCGATGGGGTCATCTTCTACAACTTTCGTCCCGACCGGGCGCGTCAACTGACTCAGGTCTTTGTAGATCCCAACTTCAGCGGGTTCGAGCGGACGCAAATTCCTAACCTGACGTTTGTCACCTTCACCCAATACGACCCCACCTTCCCGGTGCTGGTTGCCTTCTTGCCGCAAGATTTCAGCAATATTTTGGGTGAAGTCATTTCTCGCAATGGGTTGCGCCAGTTCCGCACCTCGGAAACCGAGAAATACGCCCACGTTACCTACTTCTTTAACGGCGGCATTGAGGAACCCTTTGAGGGCGAAGACCGGGCGATGGTGCCCAGTCCCCAGGTGCCCACCTACGACAGTGCGCCTACGATGTCGGCCGAAGCCGTAACCGATGGGGCGATCGCCGCCATTGAGCAAGGCATCTACGCGCTGATCGTCATCAACTACGCCAATCCTGACATGGTGGGGCACACGGGCAAAATGGAGGCTGCGGTTCAGGCGGTCGAGACGGTCGATCGCTGTGTCGGACGACTGCTCGAAGCCATTGGCAGAGCGGGCGGCACTGCGCTAATTACCGCCGACCACGGCAACGCCGAAGTCATGCTGGATGAGGATGGACGGCCCTGGACGGCCCACACGACCAATCCCGTGCCCTTCATCCTAGTCGAGGGCGAAAAGCGGAAGATTCCTGGCCACGGCACCGACGTGGCCCTGCGCGACGGCGGCATCCTGGCAGACATTGCGCCAACTATTCTGGAAATTTTGCGGATTCCCCAGCCTGTGGAAATGACGGGGCGGTCGCTGATTGAACCCGTCGGCTTTGACGTGCGCCAGAATCGGACTCCGGTGCGGGTTTCGCTGTAGAGAAAGTAGGGGTAGGTGTGAAAGGGTGCAGCTTGGGCGATCGCCCTAACCGCAGACGGTTTTCACCGCGCCAAACTCTCGATAGAATAGAATACGACTTGTTTTCAAGGGTGACGTGTGGAATCGTCCTGCACCGTTCTAGCGTGCCGATTGATTCGCCCTAACCCCTAATCCTTAACCCCTAACCCCTCATGACCCTCGTTTCTATTGTTCAAGCAATCTGGGCGATTTCCGCCGTTGGACTGATTGTGCTAGTGCTGCTGCACAGCCCCAAAGGCGACGGGCTGGGTGGGCTGGGCGGACAGGCACAACTGTTTACCAGCACCAAGAGCGCCGAGACGACGCTGAATCGGGTCACCTGGACGCTGACGGTTTTGTTTATCGGGCTGACAATCGTGCTGAGTGCAAAGTGGCTGGCGTAAGGTGGCCGCATCAGGTAGCTGGCATCAGGTGGCTGGTGTAGCGATCGCCAGCGCGTGCTTAACCGATTTTGTAAAATCCATAGCTAGCTTAGAGGAGTAGGGCGATCGCTCTACTCCTCTCCTGTCCTATCGTAGGTCAGGTGGTTTGATACATAACTCTGTGGCTCGACGTGAATCGTAATTCGCACGGGGCTAAAAGCGTCTTCCAGCGCTGCTTCGACTGCCTCGGTGATATCGTGGGCGGTTTCCACGTCGCCAGCATTGACCACCAGATGCATTTCAATGAACACCTGCCGCCCCACGACCCCCCGTGAGGCAATGCTGTGGCAATTGACCACACCCGCAACCTGGGTAACGATGGCGTAAATCTTTTCGGGGGCGATCGCCATTTCATCCACTAGCCAGGGCAAGTTTTCCTTCAAGACCTGCCAACCACTCCAAAAGACCAGCAGCGCCACCGGAAACGCCAGCGCCACATCCAGCCACTGCACCCCCAGCACCCACACGCCCAGCAGTCCAGCGATGACTGTAATCGTGACCCAGACATTACTCATGGTGTGTCGGGCATCGGCCAGCAGGATGGGGCTGCCAATGCGCTCTCCCACCTGTCGTTCGTAAAACGCGACAAAAATATTGATCCCCAGCACCAGCAGCAAAAGCCACAGCTCCCAGCCCTCCAGGGTCAACGGTTCGCCGCCGCCCAAAATGCGAGTGATGGCTCCCTGCAAGATTTCAAAACAGGCAATGCCCAAAAACGCGCTGATCCCCAATGCCCCCACCGCTTCAAACTTTTGGTGCCCGTAGGGATGGTCGCGGTCGGGATGGGGCGACGAGAAATGGCTGGCCACCAGCCCCAGCACGTTGTTAGCCGAGTCGGTAACGCTGTGCAGCGCGTCGGCCAGCAGGCTGAGGGAACCCGTCAAAAATCCAACAGTGGCTTTGAGCGCCATCACCAGCAAATTTAATACCAGCGTAATCAGCAGTACGCGGCGCACCGTGGCGCGAGGGTCTGGGCGAGTCATGGCGGTGATTGCAAAGAAGTAAAAGCGGCAAATCAGCAAAAGAACCGAAACACCTGGACTATTTTGAGGGTCAAAGCACGTTGGAAGCCAAAATACTTTGAGAAACGTAATGCTCTGGCAAGGAGGCGATCGCCTTCTGATTGATATGATCAGGGCAATCTTGCAACCAGATGAAAACTCTGACTGCAAACTCCGGCTCTGGTTGTCCGGCTTTTGGCTGAGTCGCCTTTTAACTATCACAGAGCAATGATTCTTGTTCCTTGAACCGGGTCACTGGATTTCCTGCAAGCGACCTCTCCCTGTCAGAACATCCTGTCAGAACATCCCGTCTCGCTTGCGGTTCGCCAGTTGCAACTAGCCCCCTTGCATCTCACCCCTCGCATCTATCCCAAGGATCTTCCGATGACGAAGCAAATCATCAAAATCACCGACAGCCGTGCAGTTTTAAAGCGTCGTCCGTTTACGTCGGGTCATCTACCGCCAAACGAGCAATTCAAAGTCGAAGCGGGCGCAGAATATGAGATTCAGTCTTATGCCTATGCCGACTCGGCAGGCGATTTTGATGAACACATCAAGTTTGCGCTGAAGGAAGGCAACCTCGGCGGCTTCAACACCTGGTATATCTACAACCGCTTTGCCGAAGTGGTTGCAGACGGCGAAGTGGTGTATCCCATCGAGGAGCAAACCGCCGCGCAGATTTTGGAAATTACCCAAGATACAGTCATCAAGCGCCGCCCTGTGCCCGTCGAAGAACTGACCGAAGAAGAAATCTTCAAAGTCCCTAAAGGCATGACCTTTGACCTGCACTCCTACGCCTATGCTGACCCCAGCGGCACACTCAAAGGGCAGATTCGCTTTGCCATCAACAATCCAGAGCAATACATTCGCGGCATCAGCCTGTGGCATGTGTCTGATCAACACGCCCAGGTAAAATTTGATGACAAAGTAGTGTATCCGATTCCGGTGGCGGCTCCGGCGGTGGCAATGGCGACCGCTGCGGCGGCTCCGACAGCCGCACCCAAAACCTTCTCTGGCAAGGAGATCAAGCTAGTTGGAAATCGGGGTACAGTCTATTCTGACCAGCCGATTATTCCCAATGGTTCCTTTACCTGGGGCGAGGCGACCCACAACTGCACGCGACTGCCCCAAACGGCTGAGCATGTAGAGAATATGGTAAGACTGGCGACGCAGCTTGAAAAAGCCCGCCAGCAAATCGGCAAGCCCTTCCGGATTACCTCTTGGTATCGTCCAGAGCCATTCAACTCCAAAGCAGGCGGAGCGCGGCGCAGCCAGCACCTCGGCGGGGGGGCGGTGGATATTGTCGTGCAGGGCTATATGGGGGCAGATCTGGCGAAAATGCTGGTGGGCTGGTGGCCAGGCGGACTGGGCATCTATGCGGGCAACCGACGGCATATTCTGCATCTAGATGTAGGCGTGAAACGCAAGTGGGGCTTTTGATGACGCAACTGAGATTAAATTTGGTGGAAGGGTCGGTGTCGTTTAGCTTTTCGCCAGCAGCCGCGCAAGCGCTAAAGGGGGCGATCGCCACGCTGATGGAAAACCTGAAAGCTGTATCGTCTAGCGGCACTGGCGGTCGTCCCAGCCCGAAACCGCCGATGGAATATCAGCATACGGGCGAGGTGTTTCTAGAAATTTTCTGCAACCCCAACATCTGGCCCAGCCCCTTTGCAGCGAAGGTGCTGGTGACGGTGCGCGACGACCGCATCCGGCTAACGACCGAAGCAGAACTGACGCGCCTGCTAGAGGATGTGAACGAGTATTTGGGGGTTGATTAATTGGTTCCGCATCCCTCGCCTCCAGACTAGAAAGCAGAAAGGGAGTCCAGCGGTCTGAACTCCCCATTTGAACTGTTGTTTGGGACTCTTGAAAGACTGGAATGCCCAGTCAGTGATCGTCGTCGGCAGCACTCGGAACCTGCCCAATGCCCAGCGCTTTCTTAGACTGTTTGAGATGCTTCCAGAGCGCTTTAATCTCCTGGTAGGTTTCTTCAGGAGAGAGTTTGCCGTTAGTTTCCAGACCGCACAGCAGGCTGACTCGGTGGGAAAACTCTTGCAGGTTGGCGTTGAACACCAGGTTTTCGGGTTTCACCGGGCCGTAGTAGCGGCTGCGCGGCGCGAAGAAATTAGAGCAATCAGCCATGAATGCCTCCTTGAGGGCTTAACGAGTTCTTAACCTATGTTTAACCTAATTATCCCTAATTTTCAAGGCGATCGCCCACCTCTTAAGGCTTATTCAGGGATGGGTGATGTCATAGGCGCATTGCAGCAAGTCGTTTACGGCATAGGGCTTGGATAAAAACACGCTGGCACCCGCCTCCAGCATCCCGTCTCGGTTCGACGCCGTCTCTGACCAGCAGCGTCCTGATAATTATCGAAGGATCTTTAAGCAGTCTGCACGCGACTGTTAGCTGGCATCTTGGTCAATACAAAGTCTTTCTGTAACCATAGAACATACGCATCTGGAGGATTTCTCGCGGACACAGCCAGCGAGAAATCCTCCAAAACCCAGAAAATTTATCGCAGGTGCATAAGTCCTGAAATAATAGCTTGAAGAAAAAATTATGGGAATGCCCTGTGAAGTCAATAGCATCCTAAAGTTAAAGCCTTCTCAAGGCTATCCTTCTCAACTTGAGAAGGGAAAGAGATATTCTGCCCAAAAAGAGGGATATAGAATTGTTCCAGTAGATGTTCCCATTCCTTTGGTGGATGAGGATTGGTTTGCTCATGCAGACATTAAAGTTCACAAGCTTGTTTGGGAAAACGGAGCTACCAGTATAGATTTCGAGATTGATAGCATATACGAGTCTCCCTTTTTGACCAAAGTTTAGAAGGATGATCAGGGCACGATGTGCAACTGAAGTTGGGGTCAGAAAAGTCCAACTGAATGATTCTAGAAATGCGACCTATCTAGATTGAGTGGGGCTAATACAGCATTTTCTTGCGGGGTGAGGCACACACAGTCCTGACGAGGCAAACGCTTCTTAACTATCCACGTACCTCACTAGCTTCAAAAACGCTGTATTTGGGACTAGTATTTGTGGCTAATATTGGGACTAATATTGGGGACTAGTATTTTATCGAAATTAGTAAAAGTGGCGATCGCGCTTTGAACCCTTGCTGGCGATCGCTTTAAGTTTCGTTTCAAATCTGAGCCTTTGGCGGGCGATCGCCGCAATCCTGTGGTTTCTTGAAAGGGAATGAATGCGGCCTGGAGTTTTCTCTTCACCGGGCGGCGCTGTTGTGATTGGGGATTTTGAGCGGTGCGCGATGGAATGAATGGGTTTTGGCGATCGCCCCTGGGGTCTGGCAGAAGACGGCTAAACTGGCGCTGGGTCGGGCTGGCGATCGCGCTCTGTATCAGCCTTCTGGCAGTTGGACGAATGGGGCTGACGCAGCAGCCGACCCATGTTTCGGTGCTGATTCAGGCGCTAGAGGGCACGCAGTGGGCCTCGCTTATTCAAGAATTCGAGGCGCAAAATCCCGACATCAAGCTGGATGTGATCGAAGGCCCCAACGCCACTAATCTGGTCGAAGACCTCTACACTTCGTCGTTTTTGCTGGGCGACTCGCCCTACGACCTGGTGTACATGGATATCGTCTGGGTGCCGAAGTTTGCAGCGGCGGGCTGGCTAATGGACTTGAGCGATCGCGCTGCCCAAAGCGACCTGAGTGATTTTCTGACCACCGACATAGACGGCGGCCGCTATCGCGACGGGCTATACCGCATTCCCCTGCGCTCCGACGCTGGAATGCTCTACTATCGCACGGACATTCTGGAGCAGCTTGGCGCACAGCCACCAGACACATTCGATGAGCTACTGGAGATTTCCCGCGCCGCCAAGCAGTCCGGATTGGCGGACTGGGGCTACGTCTGGCAGGGGCGGCAGTATGAAGGGCTGGCTGCGATGTTTGTGGAAATTCTGGAAGGCTTCGGCGCGTTTTGGGTGAATCCGGAGACGCGAGAAGTGGGGCTGGATTCCCCAGGGGCGATCGCCGCTGCGGAATTCCTCAAGCGCACCATCGATGAGGGCATTTCGCCCCCCGGCGTGACAACTTACCAAGAAAACGAAGCCCTGCGCCTGTTCCAGAGCGGCAACACGGTCTTCATGCGAAGCTGGCCCTACGCCTGGGCCCTCAGCAATACCGAAGATTCCGTCATTCGCGGCAAGTTTGGCATCAAGCCGATGGTTCACGCCCCCGGCTACAACAGCGGCGCGTGCCAGGGCGGCTGGGGCTTTGGCATTTCCCAGACCAGCCGCCACCCCGACGAAGCGTGGCGCGTCATCGAGTTTTTCACCAGCATCGACGCCCAGCGCCAGTTCATCCTCGAAAGCAGCTACGTCCCCACAAGGCGATCGCTCTTCACCGACCCCGCCATCGTCGAAAAATTCAGCCATTATCCCGCCCTACTGCCTGTCCTCGATGCCACCGTGCTGCGTCCCCCTATCGGCCAATATGCCCAAGCCTCCGACATCCTCCAGCGCTACCTCAGCGCCGCCATCACCGGCCGCAGCTCGCCCGAAGCGGCAATGCAGGCGGCGGCGGTGGAGACGCGGCGGTTGTTAGGGAGGTGACGGAGAGATGAGGGGATAATGAGATGAGGGGATGATGAGACCCGCTCTCCCCACTCCTCATCACCCCCACTCCTCATCACCCCCACTCCTCATCCCACCATCTCCCTATGTCTCCCCAAACTCTCCAACAACGCGATCGCTGCACGGGCTGGCTGCTAGTCGCTCCGGCGCTGCTGCTGCTGGCGGTGGTGTATGCCTATCCGATTCTGCGGGCGTTTTGGCTGGGGCTGTTTACCCAGAATTTGGGGACGGAGCTTCAGCCCGTGTTTTCGGGCTTCGAGAACCTGGGGCGGATGACAACCGACGGGCGCTTCTGGCAAAGCCTGGGCAATACGACGGTGTTCACGCTGTCTTCGCTGGCGCTGGAGCTAATTTTGGGCATGGGCATGGCGCTGGTACTCAATCAGGCGTTTCGCGGGCGGGGCTGGGTGCGGACGATCGCCGTTTTGCCCTGGGCCTTGCCAACGGCGCTGATTGCGCTGGGCTGGGTGTGGATTTTCAACGACCAATACGGCGTGTGGAATGACATCCTGATGCGGCTGGGCATTTTGCAATCGGGCGTGAACTGGCTAGGCGACCCGACGCTGGCCATGCTGGCGCTGATCGCGGCGGACGTGTGGAAGACGACTTCCTTTGTGGCGATTTTGCTGCTGGCGGGGTTGCAATCCATCCCGCAAGACCTATATGAAGCGCACGCCATGGACGGAGCCACCCGCTGGCAAAGCTTCCGCCAGATTACGCTGCCGCTGCTGATGCCGCAGATTGTGATTGCGTCGCTGTTTCGGTTTGCTCAGGCGTTTGGCATTTTTGACCTGGTGCAGGTGATGACGGGCGGCGGCCCGGCGGGCGCAACGGAAACCGTGTCCGTCTATATCTACGCCACGGTGATGCGCTATTTGGACTTTGGCTATGGCGCGGCGCTGGTGGTGGTGACGTTTTTGCTGCTGGTGGCGGTGGTGGCGATCGCCACTATCCTTCTGTCCAAAGCCCGCAGTGCCTCTGGAGAAACGCGATGACGACTCAGCCGATTTCGACTAACCCTCAGCGCGATCGCATTTCGTGGCGACAGGTGGGAACGGTGGGGACGATCGCCCTCGTCGTCGTCCTCAGCCTCGCGCCGATTTTGTGGCAGGTGCTGACTTCGATCAAGACCAACGCCGACATCTCTGCCGTCCCAAATGTCTACTTTCCCACCCGTTTCACGCTCCAGCATTACGCGGAACTGTTCAGCCGCCGCCCCTTCCTCACCTACATGCTGAATAGCCTTTTCATCGCGGTGATTTCCACGGTGCTGTGTTTGGCGATCGGCACACCCGCCGCCTACGCCCTGGCCCGGCTGAAGCTCCCTGGCGAAAATGTGCTGCTGTCGCTAATCCTGATCGTCACGCTGTTTCCCTACATCCTGCTGTTTTTGGGGCTGCTGGAGCTAGTGCGGGCCGCCGGACTGGGCAACAACTACCTGGCGCTGATCATTCCCTACACTGCGATCAACCTGCCCCTGACGATTTTGGTGATGCGGAGCTTCTTTCAGCAGCTTCCCCGCGACCTAGAAGACTCCGCCAAGGTCGATGGCTACAATACAGGGCAAATGCTCACCCAAATTCTCGTGCCGCTCACCGCTCCCGCCCTCTTCACCACGGGCATTCTGGCATTCATCTTCGCCTGGAACGAGTTCATCTTTGCCCTCACCTTCATCACCCGCGAGTCGATGAAAACCGTCCCCGTCGCCGCCGCCCAAATCGGCGGCACCAGCATCTTTGAAGTGCCCTACGGCCCCCTCGCCGCCGCTACCGTCGTCGGCACCCTGCCGCTGGTCGTGCTAGTCCTCCTGTTCCAGCGCCGCATCGTCCAGGGCCTCACCTCCGGCGCAGTCAAAGGCTAGTCAAGACAATTGTTTTAGAGACAAGAACAAGACAACGAATTCCCAGCAATTAAAATGTAAAATATGTCGCCATTAGACTCATGACGTTAACTCTTAATCTATCACCAGAATTAGAGCAATACCTTTTACAAGAAGCCAGTCAAAAAGGGCTTTCAATTGAGGCATTGGTATTACAGCTTTTAACGAAATCCATTTTGTTGAAGCAGCGGCAAGCCGAGGCCGTTCAATTGCTCCAGTCTTGGATCGATGACGAGGATTCGGAAGAGCAGCAGGAAACAGGGCAATATTTGGTTGAAATGTTGGACAATGATCGATTATCCGATCGCAGACTGTTTCCACCTGAATTGAAGGGAATTACCTGGTGAGCCGAGTCATTGTGTTAGACACCGGGCCATTGGGTTTAGTGACCAAGCCGAAGCTTTCCGCGGAAAGCACGGCTTGTACTCAATGGCTTCAGTTGCACATCACATCAGGCAGTCAGATTGTTATTCCGGAAATTGCAGATTATGAGGTTCGACGCGAACTATTGCGAGCCAATAAACACAAAGGAATCGCTCGTTTAGATGATTTAGCCAAGTTTCTTGAGTATTTGCCTATTACAACTATTACAATGCGCCAAGCAGCACAACTTTGGGCGCAAGCTCGCCAACAAGGACAACCAACCGCAGGCGACAAAACGATCGATGGCGACGTGATCTTAGTCGCTCAAGCAATGACTGTTGTTAGCTCAGAGGTGGTCATAGCAACAACAAATATTGGTCATCTATCGAGATTCATATCCGCTGAATTGTGGCAAAACATTGCCCCCAGCTAAACCTTCACTCAACCCTGAAAAAGGATTGACGCTATTCAGCAAAACGCAACCTTCAGCATTTAACCCCTAACCCCTGGCACCTGACACCTGACTCCTAACTCCCATGTCTAAACTCGAACTGCAACACCTCAACAAGACCTACAGCGCCAGCGTAGTGCCTGTGAAAGATTTGAGCCTAGCAGTGGGAGACGGCGAGTTTCTGACGCTGCTGGGGCCGTCGGGCTGCGGCAAGTCTACGATTTTGCGGATGATTGCGGGGCTGGAGCAGCCGACGCGGGGCGAGGTGGTGATTGGCGATCGCCCCGTTACCAACATCCCACCGGGCGATCGCAACATCGCGATGGTGTTCCAGAGCTACGCGCTCTATCCGCACCTGTCGGTGTTTGACAACATCGCGTCGGGGCTAAAGCTGCGACGAGTTCCACCGGAAGAAATTCGGCAGCGGGTCGCGTCTGCGTCCGAGGTGCTGGGGCTGGGCAACTTGCTAGACCGCAAGCCAGGACAGCTTTCGGGCGGGCAGCGGCAGCGGGTTGCCCTGGGTCGGGCGCTGGTGCGGCAGCCGGAGGTGTTTTTGCTGGATGAGCCGCTCAGCAACCTGGATGCGCTGCTGCGAGAGCAGGTGCGGGCAGACTTGAAGCAGCTTTTTGCGGCGCAGCAGGCTCCGGTCGTCTACGTCACCCACGACCAGACCGAAGCCATGACCCTTTCAACGAAAGTGGCGGTTTTGAATAATGGCGAACTTCAGCAGCTTGCGCCGCCTGCGGAAATCTACAGCCATCCTGCCAATCGCTTTGTGGCAGGCTTCGTCGGCAGTCCCCAAATGAACCTGTTTGACCTGACCTGCGAAAACGGGTTTGCCCTGCTCAACGATGCCAAAATTCCCTTGCCCGATCGCCTTAAGTCTCTTTCTGCCGTCACCCTCGGCATTCGTCCAGAACAGGTTCGCCTCGCTCGAACGGGCGATCGCATTCTAATCAACGGCAGCGTGTTCCTCACCGAACACCTGGGCATGAACAATCTCGTCAGCGTCCGCATTCCCGGCGCAAACGATCGCACGCTACGCGCCCTGCTGCCAATCGATGCGGCGTGGAGTTCAGAAGAAATTGCGTTGTCCTTACCGCCGGAGCATTTGCACTGGTTTGATGCGGAGAGGGGCGATCGCCTCTAAATCTCGCCTATCTAACACCCGGCATCGCCCACGACCGGAACCTCGACCGTCGCCCCATCCCGCTCAACCCGAATTGTGCCGTTGGCGATCGCCACGCTTTCGATTTCGCCCTTTTCGCCCAGCGTCACCGTCACGGATGCCGTGATCATTCCGTCGGCGCTGCGAAAGGTTTGCGTCGTTTGTTGTCCGTAGAAATCTTGTCCGCTGCCGTCTACCCGGCTAAATTCCACCAGTTCGTCGTCAATCAGCATTCGCATCGAGCCGTCCTCAATGCCGTTGAAAAACACGTACTGCCCCTGTGCAGTGCGGTCTGGCTTCCACAGCACCATGCCGCAGCCGTAGAGGTTGTTCTCTTCTAGGGAAAACTCGCCTACGGTCGGTGCGACTTCGGGAACCACCTCACCTGCAAAACCGCATCCCGTCAGCACGAAAGACAGGAGCACCGCCAACGGTCTTTGTTGCTTCATCGTTTTTTCAGGCAATATTTTAAACGACGATCATACGAAAAATCCGGTTCCTCAACGTCAGAGAAACCGGAAAATTTTCGTTATCTAAAAATAGGGTTATTCGGCTGAAACTGCGCCCGCTTCTGCACTCTCTGGGGCGATCGCCGTCCCTTCAGAAGGCGAGTCTGGCTCCTTAAAGACAATCCGCAGCAGAGCGGGCGCAATAAAGGTTGTGCCGATCACCATTACGATAATGGCGGCTTCCAGCGACTTCGACAGCACGCCCGTTGCGGAACCCACGCCCACAAACACCAGACCCACCTCGCCGCGAGGCACCATGCCCACGCCGATCGCCAGTCGGTTAATCCCCGGCTTGCCAAACACGCCCAACCCCGTCACCAGCTTGCCCAAAAACGCCACCACCAGCAAGAAAATCGCGATAATCAGCCCTTCACGGTTTTCAGGGTTAAACGGGTTCAGCACGCTGACATCGGTTCGCGCACCGACTACCACAAAGAAAATGGGCACCAGCATATCGGCGATCGGAATAATCTGCTCTTCCAATTCCTCTCGCTTTTCGGTTTCCGCCAGAATCAGCCCCGCCGCAAACGCGCCCAAAATGCCCTCAAGCTGGATTGCCGCGCCGATGTAGGCCAGTCCAAAGGCAAAAATCAGCGAGGCAATCAGCAACTGCCCCCGCGTTTTCAGCCGATCGACCAGCGCTACAAAGAAGGGGCTGAGCAACCGCCCCAAAAAGATAGAGCCGACCAGAAATACGGCTGCGCTGACCACCAAATAGATGACATTGCCAATCTGCACTTCGCCCGTTTTGGCCAGGCTGGCCACCACCGCCAGCACAATAATGCCCAGCACGTCGTCTAGCACGGCTGCGCCGATGATGATTTGCCCTTCGGGCGAACTGAGCTTTTGGATTTCTGCCAGCACTTTAGCAGTGATGCCAATGCTGGTTGCGGTTAGCGCGGCTCCGGCAAAAATGGCGGGCACCGTCGGCACCCCAAACAGCAGCATGAGTCCGGCGGTGCCTGCTGCAAAGGGAACCACGACCCCAATCACAGCGACAACTGCTGCCTGGGGACCGACGCGGATGAGTTCCTTCAAATCGGACTCTAGCCCAATTTCAAACAGCAGGATAATGACTCCTACCTCTGCCAGCACGGAGATGACCTCACTCTCTGCCTGGAAAATGCCGCCAGCGGATTCTGGGCTGACACCGCTCGTCGCTTCCATCAGGCGCATAACCAGTGAGCCAGACTCCTGGAAGCCGCTTTCGGGAAACACCAGCAGGTGGAGGGCAGACACCCCCACAACCACGCCGCCAATCAGTTCGCCCAGCACAGGGGGCAACCCCACGCGGACGCAGAGTTCGCCGCCTGCTTTGGCCGCCAGGTAGACCACAATCAGGCTGAGCAAAACACCGCCTAGAACGAACGTCGCTTCTTCTGCGGAACCAGACTCAGCAAGCAGCGAAAAAGCATTAGGGGCGATGGAATTCAGCCACAGGTCGGAAATGTCTAAATCGAACGAATGGAATAAACTAGCCGGACTCAGCATTCATTTGACACGACTCGTCCTGTTTACTTTACCGTGAGTGTTCCTGCGTAAAACAGCGATCGCCCGCCGACTTTCTTCAAGATCTCCAGACAATTACGAATCCTAGAGCCTCACAAGCTTCGATAAAACTTACCAAAGTGGGCAATTAGCAGAACTAAACCCTGGATTTTTTCACCAACAAACATAAAGAAGTTCTATAGAAGTTCTATAGCAGTAGCGCTAGCAGCGGCCTGGCACGTTAGCCGCAAATGTTCATCCTAGATAAACACCCGGTGCTGCAAGGATGGCATCTGCCGCCGCACTTGCTCCAGGCGAGAGGGTTCAATGGAGGCGATCGCCACGCCGGGTTTTTCTTCTACTTCTGCCAAAATCAGCCCCCACGGGTCGATAATCGCCGCGTGTCCGTGAGACTGTCGCCGCGCATTGTGCTTGCCCGTTTGGGCGGGCGCAATCACGTAGCAGGTGTTTTCGATCGCCCGCGCCTGGAGCAAAACCTGCCAGTGGTCTTTGCCCGTGTAGGCGGTGAAGGCAGCAGGCACAAACAGCACCTCGGCCCCCATCTGCGCTAGGTGGCGATAGAGTTCGGGAAAGCGCACGTCGTAGCAGACCGACAGCCCCAGGTTGCCAAACTCTTTGGAGGGGTAGACTGGCGGCAACTGCGTCCCCGCCAGCACAATGCTCGACTCTTGATAAGTGTTGCCGTCGGGCAGGTTCACATCAAACAGATGCACTTTTTCATAGCGGGCCAGTTCGCTGCCGCTGGGGTCTACGAGCAGAGCCGTGTTGTAGACCTTGCCTGTGCCTGTGGGAACCGGGAAGCCGCCACCCAAGAGCGTCACCTGATAGCGCTGGGCCATGGTTTTCAGAAATTTTTCGCTGCGTTGGGCGATCGCCTCTGCCTGGGCCAGCTTCGCGTCTTCATCGCCCAAAAACGAAAAATTCTCCGGCAGCCCAATCAGTTCTGCCCCCTGGCGCACCGCCAGGTCGATTAGATCCTCTGCCTGAGCCAGATTTTTCTCCAGGTCTGGCACGCTGTTCATTTGCACTGCTGCCGCTAGATAAGATCTCATGATTCCTTGCAATTGAAAGCCATATTCCCATTCAGCCCAAAATATTCTCCCTTCTCATCAGGATTGCCGATGGCATCTTGAGAGAACTTTGTGACGTGCCCATGCCCAGGTCTGCTTAGTAGATAGGCGATCGCCCAGATTGACGTTGCATGGATAGCGATCGTCTCTCCCTACAGCGTTTTGGGGTCTGTCTACTCTACTCACTCCTGCGATCGCTCAAGGGAATAATCTGGAAGCGACGCACCTCACCAATGCCGTTGTCTGAGTGGGCCCATCTCTGGGAAACACTATGCAACCCAGCCAAGCCTTGATCAAAGCTTTGACCGAAGTGTATACAGACAACTGTATTCAGTGTCGTGCCTAATTTTAGCCCTATTCTTTCCCCATTCTTTTAGGACTTCCGCAGTTGTCGGATTTCTCGAAACCGCAGCCCTAAAAAACTTGTTGCGATCGCACCCACCTGCCCGTGGATTAATTGCGGATTCATCTGAAGAAACCAATCTTGCAAATCGCCATCAGCACTTCACATAAAAGTGGTGGCTTGTACGGATATGGCGTGTTAGTTTATACCGCTTCTGGCGGTGAATCTTTAACGAACTTTCAAAGAAATGTTCTTGCAACATAGCTATATGAATCTTCTATGAACTTCATTCATCTGCCTGTTGTCGAATGCTCTCTCAGCACCATTTAATGTCTAAGCAATAGAGCCTACTCACTCTGTTTGATTGCTTCACTGGTCTTCTCGACATCGACACATTTTGCTGCCTTTCAGAGCCAACTCTGGTTTTGTTCAGGGCGGCCGCGCTTGGAGTCGAGGTTATTAGCCGGGGTGCTAGTTTTAGGCGTGCAGTTTTTCACCAGCCTTTGACTATACTTTTGACAAGCACTTGATGAACTTTGCGTTTAGGAGAGTTTATGAAAACTCTCGTAAGAGATTTGTTGATATCTGCCAAGTTGCCACTTGCGTATGAGTTCTGAGTTCTCACCTGAGTTCACAGCTTCCCCCCATCAGCGGTAAATCGCCAGATTCAATCCTGTTTGTCAACCTTGATCAGACCCCTCCCCAATTTGTTCCCTCAATGCAGTATCTTAGTTTGCAGCGCTCGATTGCCTGTCTTTTGAGCGGGGCGATCGCAGGTTTAGCAACCTGGCTACAGTATTGGCTGCGGCTTCATACTAAGTTCACACTAGGCTCACAGCTTGGAGTCGGTTGAGGAGTGAAAGGGTTGGCCGGAGCGTTAAGCTCAACAACGGATTCCACGAGTCCGAATTGCTTCTAGTCAAGGTATTCAGTCAAGGTATTTGGGAGTTGACCCGGTAGGATTTCGCAGCCCAGCATCAATCTTCCAGCCAGCGTTTATTTTGTCCGTATCTAAATTTGTCTGTATCGAGTTTGAGAGTTGTGGTGAGAAGTATTCGCTACAGCTTGGCTCAAGCAGTTTAGCCCAGCCTCTTCGGCATATTGACATATCACACTCTTTTGACGCTTGCATTCGCTCAGTTGCCCACCCGACACAAACCTGGAAGTCATGCTAGATCTAAAATTTCACGACACCACAGCAGCCCCCCTGCCGCCTGTCGGAGAATCTAGTCCCCATCTCAAAGATTCGCTGTTGGCAGACTATGGAACTAGTTTTGACGACACCTGTTCTGTTGAAGCGATGCTGGCATCCACCCAATCGAGGTGCCAGGTTAGCCAATTTTTCATACAGGCGCTTCAAAATGGACGCAAGACGATTTTGATGACAAACCTGCTGCACAACCCGTCGAAGTCCACCGAGCCAGGTACGGTCTGGTCGCTGGGTCGCAGTTCCACCTGTGCGATCACCCTCGATAACCCGTCCGTCTCGCGCTGCCATGCGGTGATTGGCTATCACCCCGAAGAAGGGCTTTACATTTCCGACCTCAACAGCAGCAACGGCACTTGGGTTAACCGTCGTCGCGTCCTCCCCATGCAGCGCATCCCGCTGCAAGATGGCGACATTGTGCGGCTGGGCACCTTAGATATTGAGTTCTTCGTCTCTAGCACAGCCACAGCCCCATCCGCCTTTCAGGACATCACCCGCTTCTAGTTCCACTTCTAACGTTCTGGCTGCAAATGTTCGCTTCTAGCTTTCTCAAGGCACAGGGGCGAATCCTTGCTACAGTTGGGCGTGAGCGCTGAAAAGAGCGCCTGCGCCTTTTTTGTTTGTCTTATCCTGCTATGCTGCTCCTTCTCCAGGTCATTCTCTGCGTCAGCTTGGTGGTGTGGGTGGGGGCGCGGCTGTCGCAAAGTGCCGATGTGCTGGCAGAAAAGACCGGGCTAGGGCGAAGTTGGGTCGGCGCGATCTTGTTGGCAGGGGCGACCTCGCTGCCAGAACTGGCCAGTGGCATCAGCGCAGTGGTGCTGTTTCGAGTCCCCGATCTGGCGGTGGGCGGCGTGCTGGGAAGCTGCCTGTTTAACCTACTGATTTTAGTGATTGTGGACATTTTTACAGGGCCAGAACCGCTGCTGCGACAGGTGCAGGTGAGTCATGGGCTGTCGGCGGGTCTGGGCTGCGTCATGCTGGGCACAGCAGCAGCGGGTATTTTGCTGGCGGAGCGGGGCGTGGATCTGACGCTGGGGTGGGTAGCGCTGCCAAGTGTGCTGCTGCTGCTGTTATATGCCGTAAGTGCCCAGTTGATTGCTCAGTTTGAACTGCGCCGCCGCACCCAACTGCTGGAGGAGGAAGCCGAAACCTTGCAGTATGGTCATATCTCGCAGCGGCAGGCCTATGGCACCTTTGGGCTGCTGGCGATCGCCATTGTAGTGCTGGGCATTTGGCTGGCTGCCCTGGGCGATCGCGTGGCTGTGGTTACGGGGACTGGGGGGAGAGCTTTGTCGGGGCGCTGCTGCTGGCGGCGGCCACCTCCTTACCCGAAGTCGTGTCGTCGCTGACGGCGATTCGCCTGAATGCCGCTGACCTGGCGGTGTCCAATATTTTTGGCTCTAACCTGTTCAATTTGGCGATTCTGGGCATTTACGACCTGGCCTATCTGCGAGGCAGTTTGTTTGGCGAAATCAACCACCCCATTCATGCCTTCACCACCGTCATTGCCATTATGATGACGGCGATCGCCCTGGTGGGGCTGATCTATCGAGCCAGTAAGCGATCGCGCCTACACCTGACCTGGGACGGCGTGGCGATTTTGCTGCTCTATGTTGGCGGGATGTATGCGATCTATCGAGGGTAAGGCAGCAGAAGCATGGGGGAGCCTGAAAGCAAGCACCCCGCTCACCCTTGAATCTCATCCTTCAAACTCGGCCCTTCTGTCAAAAACGGCCCGCTTAGCATCAGCGCCGTTTTGGCATCCAGGGTTCCAGTGACGCTGAGGCCAACGGACTGCTGAAATCGGCGAAGCGCTGCGTTAATGGTGGCATGGTTGGTGGCATGGTTGGTGGCATGGTCGATGGTATCGTTGGCGATCGCGCTGCTAGGGTTCAGATAGCCCAGGCGCGTCAGGTAGTCCCGCACTTGCGCCGCAGACAGCACCACCTCCTCTGGGCGAAAGAACGGGACGTATTCTCGTCGCCAGATCCGCTGAAACTGCTGGCGATTGAGGCGATAGATCCGCCCCCAGGCAGGGTCAGCAATGGTGGCCGTGTCATCGCTAAGGGACAGCAGCGCAATCGCGTGGGGCGATCGCCGTCCGCTGGGGTTGAATAGCCAGCTTGCCAGCACACCTGGCCGATTAATTCGCTGCATCTGCTCCCAGGTTGCGCCCGTGATCTCCAGCCCGTCCATCTGGAGCTGGTGGGCGGCGGTAATCAACTGCGGCATAGAGGTTCCCAGGCGGCTGGTGCCTGCCAGCTTTGCCACGCTCGATTCGGTTTCGTCTAGCCCCCAGCGGCGCAGCACCGTGGCCATCGCAGCCGGCGCGCAACTGCTGGTGGCGGTTTGCTGAAACACCCCGTTGGGGCGCAAGTTATCATCCAGCGTGGAATAAATCGGAGCCAGCAGATAGGCCTCGGCCGCTGTAAAGCTGCCCAGCCCAATCAGCCCAATCAGCACGACCGCAATCACCTGCAAACGGCGCGTGTGCCAGCTCACCACAAACGCCACACCGCAGATGCCCAGCAGGATAATCCGCATTGCCGCCCAGGACACCTGCATTCCCGATACGCGCCACGCCAGCGGTAGCCATTGCCATTGGGGAACATACAGCGCCAGCAGCAGTAGAGCGATGTAAATTCCTAAAAAAGCCAGCGATACGGAGGTTTTTCCCTTAAACAGGTCGTTTGCGGTTGCTCCCTTTCGCAACAGTAGCCGCCCAAACCGAATGCCCCACCAAAAGGCAAGTCCGCCGAGCAGAATGGTGCTAGCAATTCCCAAAGACATAAGCGACAGCGCAGGTAGAGGTTGACCGGAGGTTCACAGCGAGACTCAGCGGAAAATCGGCAGCGAGCTTCGGGGGCGAAATCGGGGGCAAGCTTGGGGGCGGGATCGGGGGCGAGATCGGGACAAGATCGGGGGGCGAGATCGACTCATTGAGCGTTTACAGTCAGTTTGCCGCATTAGCTTCAGAATGCCCAGTTTGCCGGGCGATCGCCATTTCGGAAAACTTTTCCATCCATTTTCCGGCGCTCGTCTCCATCCATTTCTGAAACGCCAGAGGGGCGATCGCCCCTCCGGTCAGCGTGACTAGATGCGATAGATCCTGATGATTTCCCTACAGTTTCTCAAGGATACCGAGGGCGATCGCCTATGAGTCTGGGGTGCGGCTAACGGTAAGATCGCGTTAAGGATTCCTAAACTGTATCTCGAATGCTAAATACCCTTGATGCCAATGCCGTTCTGGAGGTATTGCGCCCCGTCCAAGACCCAGAGCTACGCAAAAGCCTGGTGGAGCTAAACATGATCCGCAACGTCACCGTGGCAGAGGGTGAGGTGCGGTTTACGCTGGTGCTAACAACGCCCGCCTGCCCGTTGCGCCAGTTCATCGTAGAAGACTGTGAGCGAGCGGTGAAAACACTGCCCGGTGTTCAGGCGGTGGTGGTGGACGTGACAGCCGAAACGCCTCAGCAAAAAGCGCTGCCTGATCGCACAGGCATCGACGGTGTGAAGAATATCATCGCCATTTCTAGCGGCAAGGGCGGCGTGGGCAAAAGCACCGTCACGGTTAATGTGGCCGTAGCGCTGGCTCAGGCGGGCGCAAAGGTGGGGTTGCTGGATGCCGACATCTATGGGCCCAACACGCCGACGATGCTGGGACTGACGGAGGCAGCGGTGAAGGTGCAGCCGGGGCCCCAGGGCGAAATCCTGGAACCCGTGTTTAACTACGGCGTAAAGCTGGTGTCGATGGGCTTTTTGATCGACCCGGATCAGCCCGTGATCTGGCGTGGGCCAATGCTAAACGGCATTATCCGCCAGTTCCTCTATCAGGTGCAGTGGGGCGAGTTGGACTATCTGCTGGTAGACATGCCCCCCGGCACGGGCGACGCACAACTGACGCTGGCCCAAGCCGTGCCGATGGCGGGCGCAGTGATCGTGTCCACGCCGCAAACGGTGGCCCTGCAAGATGCGCGGCGTGGCCTACGGATGTTTCAGCAGCTTCAAGTTCCCGTGCTGGGCATTGTGGAAAACATGAGCTACTTCATCCCACCCGACCTGCCCGATCGCCAATACGATATTTTTGGTTCGGGCGGTGGCGAAAAAACGGCAAAGGAACTGGATCTGCCGCTGTTGGGCTGTGTGCCGCTGGAGATTCCGCTGCGGCAGGGGGGCGATCGCGGCATTCCAATTGTGGTGGAATACCCCGACTCGGCTTCGGCCGGGGCCCTGAGGGCGATCGCCCAGCAGATTGCAGCCCGCGTGTCTGTTGCAGCGCTGAGCTAGAGTTCAGGGGTCTGAAGGAGCGCTTCTAGGGCTTGCTCTGCTCGATTGCCCGCTGCATAAAGATCTCCTGGGAACTCAGCACGGGTTCACCTTCCTTAGGGCGGCGCTGCGTATAGTTGCCGTCTGGCTGAAGCTCCCATGCCTGACGGTTATCACTCAGCGTCGTATCGAGAATCTCCCGCAGCAGTTTTTTCAGCGCAGGGTCTTCAATGGGAGTCACGGCTTCCACGCGGCGATCGAGGTTACGCGGCATCCAGTCCGCACTGCCAATGTAGTATTCTGCGTTGCCGTCGTTGTGGAAGTTGAAGATGCGCGAGTGTTCTAGATAGCGCCCGATGACGCTAATTACCCGAATGTTCTCGCTGACATTGGGAATTCCCGGCTTCAGGCAGCAAATTCCTCGCACAATCAGATCGATCTCGACCCCTGCTTGAGAGGCTTCATACAGCTTGGCAATCATGCCCGGATCGACCAAAGAGTTCATCTTAGCGATGATCTTGGCAGGCTTGCCTGCTTTAGCATGTTCAATTTCGCGATGGATCAGCGCCGTCATGCGATCGCGCATATTCACAGGCGACACCAAAATCTTGCGATAGGAGTGCTGCCGTGAATAGCCCGTCAGGTAATTAAACAAATCGCTCAAATCTGCGCCCAGTTCCTCGCGGCAGCTCAGCAGGCCCAGGTCGGTGTAGAGCTTGGCCGTCTTGGAATTGTAGTTGCCTGTACCAATGTGGACATAGCGGCGAATCTCGTCGCCTTCCTGACGCACCACCAGCACCACCTTGGTATGAGTCTTTAGCCCCACCAGACCATAGACCACATGGATGCCCGACTGCTCAAGCTGCATCGCCCAGTTAATATTATTCTCTTCGTCAAACCGCGCCTTTAGCTCTACCAGCGCTGCGACCTGCTTGCCGTTTTCCGCCGCCTCGATCAGCGACTTCACAATCGGCGAATCGCCGGATGTGCGATACAGCGTCATCTTGATTGCCTGAACCTGGGGGTCGCGGGCCGCCTGGGCAATAAATTGTTCCACCGAACCGCTGAAGGATTCGTAGGGATGATGCACCAGCACATCATGGCGGCGAATGATGGAGAAAATATCTTCCCGTTCGGCATTGGCGGGCAGCAACTCCCCCGTAAACCGCAACTGGCGCGGTGGCATGGGCGAAAACGGCGCATCCTTGAGCGCAGGCAGCGGCAACCCCGTTAGTGCAAACAAATCCTTCAGGTTGAGCAGCCCGTCGATTTCATAAACCTCGTGGAGTTTTAGCTCCAGCTCATCCATCAAGGTGTCTTTGATCAACTGCGACGCATTGGACTGAATCTCTAGGCGTACAGGCGCTTCTGCCATCCGCCGCTTTTTCACCATGTCTTGGATCGCTTGCAGCAGGTCCTCCGCCACTTCTTCGCGCAACTCGACCTCTGTATCGCGGGTCAGCCGGAAGAGGGAATATTCCTGAATCGCCATGCCGGGAAACAGCATTTCCAGGTTGTGCGCGATGACCTGCTCTACTGGAATACCAACCCAAACCGCCTTTTTGCCGCCCTCTTGGCTAGGCTCTGAGGGCAGCTTTAGAAACCGGGGCAGGCTGCTGGGCACCTTGACTCGCGCAAAATGCTCTTCGCCCGTCTGCTGATCTTTGACCTGCACCGCCAGACTGAGGCTGAGGTTTGACACGCGCGGGAACGGATGCCCCGGATCGACCGCCAGCGGGGTCAGCACCGGAAAAATCCGCTTCTCAAAATGATCTCGCACGTAGTTCCGCTGCTCCTGGCTGAGGTCGATGTAGTCCAGGAGGAACACGCCATGCTCTTTCAGCGCTGGGCGCAAAACGGTTTCAAAGTATCGGTGCTGTTCTTCCACCATAGGCCGCAGGGTTTGACTAATTTCCTCAAGCTGCTGTTGGGGGGTGCGCCCGTCTGGTGTTAACGTAGTGACTCCTGCCTCAAGCTGGTCTTTCACAATCGCCACCCGCACCATAAAAAACTCGTCCAGGTTAGAGCTAAAAATCGCCAGAAACTTTAGACGTTCCAGCAGCGGCGTGCGCTCGTCTAGCGCTTCGTGCAACACCCGCCGATTAAACTCCAGCCAGCTTAGCTCACGATTAGCGTAGTATTGTGGGTCGCTCAGGTTAACGGCAGACTTCGCAGCAGGGGCAGATTCTTTAACATTTGTCATAAGGTTTACCAGCCAGTTCTAGCAGCTTGAGTAGACAAAATCTGTATCAAACTGTATCGAGTTTTTGTGTCAAGAAGAGTATACAAATAGGGCTTAGTATTGCAGGCCACATCGTTCCTGCTCCGAATCTTGGACTGCGTTTTGTCCGGTTTTGCAGCCAGCAAATTTCTCTAATGGGCTATGCTTCAAATGCCTTGTGAGCCAGGGATTTAGCCCATTGTCAACATGATTAACAACGTGATTAACAATTGGCAGCCGTTTAGTCGTGTCCTGCGTTTTGGTCGCGCTTCGGCCATTTGGAAGATTTCCTTAACTTTTTAGACGCGGGTGGGCTAAACTCCTGAACTTTTCTGTAACGACAGCCCTTGGGCGATCGCCTATTCTAGCTTTCATACAGCAACCAGCAATGCAGAACAACGAGATAGAGCAACGAGACGGAGCAATCAGCTAGGTATTTGTAAGCTTCTGCCACACTCAGCGCTCAACATCTGTACTTAGATTACGCATAGTGATTCACATAGTATTTGGAGCAAGCCAATGAACGCTAAAACGCTCTCTTCAGAATCCCTCCAAGCCACCCTCTCGTCCCACAGAAATTACGGCTTTGCCGCATTATTTAGTAACGCATTTTGGGCGATCGCCCGCACCCTAATGGCACGAGACGAAATCAAGGTTTCTATTCAGCAGCTACGCAATGGCGAACAGGTCTGGCACGTCTACGATCCAATGATTGGACGCGCAGAAAGTTTTCTCTCGGAAATAGAAGCGCTGCGCTGGATTGAGGGAAAGACCCGACGCTACTCAGCGATTGAGAACTAAAACCGAGAACGAAAACGACCGTAATCTGTTCATTGACAAATCACGGCGAATGGATTTCTGGCGATCGCGCATTTGCATTCAATTTGTCCAGAATCTGTCTAAGGTTAGATTTAAGTGAGATCGTGTCTGACGAATTAGGTCAGGCACGATTTTTGTGTTATGTTATGCACGCCAACGGATGCACTTTTGGGTTGAACTTTGACTGTTGAACTTTGACTAAAGATTGTTCAGACCTGTTTGACAGATTGACAGATCTGACTGAACCTAACTGAAACCTTTTCTGACTGAATCCGTCAGATTCCCTTGTTCAAGGACTTTGGCTAGAGCATCGGGCGGCGCTGAATGCATTGCGATTCATGCAATCCACGATTCATGCAATCCACGCAATTCGCTCCGGCTTGAAATACTGAGATCTGAAATCCAAAGCTACTTTTTCCCCTTAGACAGGCTATGGCTATTCGACTAAACCGCGTTGCCAATCAACTGGCCAACCGATTGCTGGAAAGTGACCTGGCAAAAAGTGTTGCTGATTTTCTTCAGGATCTGGACTTGTCTGATATTAATCTGGGCGATGTGTTTGGCAATCTCTCGCTCGAAGATTGGACGGACGATCTGCGGAGTGGCCTAGAAAGCGCGATCGACACCTTTTCCAAAGATTTCAACTTTACCAAACTGGTTGAGAACATCGACGATTTGTTTGGCGGCGTGGACTTGTCCGACGTTAACTTTGATGCGCTGCTGAAGGACGTGCTAGGAGGCCTCAGCCTGAATCGGCTGGTCAAAGATTTGGATCAACTCCTCGGCTCAGTGGACATAGAAGATTTGTTTAACGACTCTATTGACACGAGTGACTGGGGCGAACTAGCAAAGCGCGTGCGGGCGATCGCCAGCGATGTGTTCGACGACTTTTCGACTGGGCTTGCTCAGCTAGACTTGGGCGATCGCGCAGCGGATCTGCTCCGGGGCAGCAGCGCCAGCAATATTCTGAGCAGCCTCGGCGGGAGTGATCGCCTGCTGGGGCTGGGCGGCGCAGACATCTTGCTGGGCGGCAATGGCAACGATGAACTGCTGGGCGGCGCAGGGGCAGACGTGCTGTTTGGCGGGCTGGGCAGGTCACTGCTGACGGGCGGCAGAGGCTCAGACTTGTTTGCGCTCGCAGTGGGCAGAGGGTTTGCGACCATTACCGACTATCGCAGCGGCAGCGACGCGCTAACCGTGCTGGGCGATGTAGCAATAGAAAGCCTGAGGCTGCGTCAGCGGGGGGCAGATGCGGTGATTCGCTATGGCCCCGACGTGCTGGCAGTGCTGACGGGCGTAGACGTGCGAAACCTCAGCCTGAGCGATTTTGTCTAGCGGTCAACCTGCTTGGGACATAGCGCACACACCAAGCGCCACAGCCTCGCAAAGCGCTGAACTGAGCAATCCAAAATCCAAAATCGCTAATCCAAAATCCCCTAAATCGCTGCAAGCTGCTGGGCGATCGCCCCCGCATCCACCGCCCGCCCGATAAACACCAGCCGCGTTTGCCGCGCCTCGTCTGGCCGCCAAGGGCGATCGTAGAACTGCTCAAAGCGGCTACCCACGCCCTGCACCACCATCCGCATCGGCTTTTGGGGCACGGCCACAAAGCCCTTGATGCGGTAGATTTCTTGGGACTGTACCAGCGTTTCAAGCGATCGCCGCAACGCGTCTGGATCAAACTCGCGGTTCAAAATGACGTGGGTGGAGTCGATTTCGTCGTCGTGGTCGTGGTCTTCTTCGTGGTCGTGGTGGCTGGGACGAGCTTCCAGGTTGTCTTCCACCGCTGCGTTGAAGCCCAGCAGCAGGTCAGCGGGCAACTGACCGCGATCGCTCTGCACCAGCTTCACGGCGCGGGGTAGCTCTGCCTGCACCCGGTCAACCACCTGGTTCACTGCGTCCGCCGTTACCAGGTCGGTCTTATTCAGCACCACCAGATCGGCACAGGCAAGCTGGTCTTCAAACAGTTCCTCCAGCGGCGTTTCATGATCCAGGCTGGGGTCTGCCTGCCGCTGGGCAGTGACAGCATCCGGGTCATGGGCCAGCGCCCCGGTCAAAACGGCTTCGCAGTCTACCACCGTCACCACGCCGTCCACCGTCGCCGCATTGCGAATTTCGGGCCAGCGAAACGCCTGCACCAGCGGCTTGGGCAGCGCCAGTCCGGAGGTTTCAATCAAAATGTGGTCAAGGCGATCGCGCCGCTTTAGCAACTCCTGCATCGTCGGCAAAAACTCTTCCTGCACCGTGCAGCAGAGACAACCGTTGGTTAGCTCGACGATATTTGCGCTGGACTCGTCTGCCGCTTGCCCTGGCTCCTCATCGCACACCTGGCAGTCGCGCAGCAGGTCGCCGTCGATGCCCAATTCGCCAAACTCGTTGACTAGCACGGCAATGCGCCGCCCCTGATGATTTTGCAGCAGGTGGCGAATCAGCGTGGTCTTGCCGCTGCCGAGAAATCCGGTGATGATCGTGACGGGAATTTTGGCTGCCATAGTGAAAATTTGGATTGTAGAGCCAGCCCCAGACGGGCCATGCTTAGTGATTTTGGATTTCGGATTGGGGATTTTGGCTTGGGAATTTTGGATTGCCAGTCTGGTGTCTACGGGGCGTGCGGACATTCCACGCATAGCGCCCCGCATGAGAATTGTATAGAAGCTCGAATATTTTACCCGCTTGCGATACGATTCCGCAGCAAAGGCAGATTTGCTTGAGAAATGAGATTTGAGATTTGAGAAATGGGGCCGGCTGTGAATAAAGTAGGGAGTATCGCGCTGTGAAGGAGAGTTTTGGGATGGCTGGCAAACCGTTTGGAGAACAACACTGGGGCAAAAGGTCGGTCTGGCAGGGGGTGGGGGCAATTCCCGCAGAGAGCGCTTTGCGAATCGCACTGAGTGGGTTGCTGAGCGGGCTGCTGAGTGTGCTGTTGGGCGGGGTGCTGTGGCTGGGGGTGCTAACGCCGCAAGCGAGGGCGATCGCCAGTCCCGCCAACGTCGGCCTGGTAACGGAGATTCCTGTCCATTTGGGCGATGCATCAGAGGCGCTAAAGTTTGTGCCCGATCATCTGGAATTTACCGCCGGACGAAAATACAAGCTCGTTCTCGATAATCCCAGCTCTCAGAAGCACTATTTCACCGCCAAAGACTTTGCCGACAGCGTGTGGACGCAGAAGGTAGAGGCCGGGAATGTAGAAATCAAAGGCGCAATTCACGAGCTAGAGCTAAAGCCCGGAGCCGTGGCGGAGTGGGTGTTTGTGCCACAGCGTCCGGGGACGTATGACCTGCGCTGCGTAATTGCGGGGCACGCCGAAGCGGGCATGGTCGGCGAGATCGTGATTACGCCCTGATCCACATAAAATCGCTTGATTAGCCGCATAAACCGCTTGATTAGCCGCGCAGCGCCAGCAGCACGCTGATCAGCAAAATCGCCCCCAAAATGACCCACGCCAAATTTTGCTGAAGCCAGCGTTTTACCAAACTGCTGGCGCTGGGACGATAGATGGCGTTGTCCAGCGGTCGCAGTTGGTTTGTATAGAGCGTACACTCCCGCGCATGGGGCCGCTGGGGATAGTTGCAGGAATCGTCGTGGTGATACACACAGGTGTCGCACAGCGCCGCCTCGCCCTCCGCCCGATAGAGCGGCACGCCTGGATGCCCAAACGCCTTCAGCGTCGTGCGGCAATGGGGACAGGCGATCGCCGTCGTCTCGACAGGCTGGCGGCATTTGGGACACTCTGGCATAGCAGCTTAGCAAGCAGGCATTAGGGTCGGCAGGCGCTTCAACACGCGGGTACGCGAGCAAACTTTCGCACCTGGTATGCCTTTGACTCTAGCAATTGATAGGTGTTCTGGCCCATCGCTTCGCTAAAACGAGCCTCTACCGCTGCCAGCCGAGCTTCGGGAATGGAATACCACTGATCAAAGCTTTCCCAGTGAACCACCGTAATCACTTCCCGCGGATTCTCAGGGCTGATCCAGACCTCCTTTCCCAAAAAGCCGCCATATTCCGATAATGCCGTTGTCCAAATTTCGGCATCCTGCTGCACAAACCGCTCCCGCGCTTCAGGCGACACGTCAAACCGCAACCATTCAATAACCACGCTGTCACCTTCAAATTTCATCATTTTTGATTGACCGGGGATATTGTCTGGATGGCCTATTTCCAGACAGACCCAGTTAAGCTGTTTTTGCCTGCAACTAACCTAGCGAAATTACGGGTCTAGAGACTCTTCTGAATGGATGAATTGTGAAGGGATGCGTCTGATGTGAATCGTTCCTTTGAGCCACTTCTGAACCAATTTAGGGTAATGGCGTGCCAGGATGAACATTAGGGTGTCTACTGCGAAGTCTGTTATGAAGTCTGCACCACGGACGGTATTCCTGCAAAATTGGGGAGGCTAACCTCACCCGAACGCCACAGCAAGTTTGACAGAATGGAGCAGGATGATCAACCAGCTTTTTTTGCCGTCGCCAGCTTTCTGCCGTTGCATAGAGTTCTGTTGCGCTGCTGGGTTTGCTGCTGGTCTTAAAATCCCTGCGAAATCTTTGCGTTATAACCCTTAAAAACTATGGACAATAACAACCTGATCCAACAACTGCTGATGCTTGGTATTGGCACTACCTCTCTGGTTGCCGAGAAGCTGAAGGAAGTCGGCGATGAGTGGGTGCGCGAAGGTCGGCTTAACCCTGATCAGGTCAACGGGCTGATGAACGACCTGATGCAGCAGATCAAGTCGGAGCAGGGAAACTTTGAAGCACAGATGCAGCGGCAGATGCGGCAGGTTTTGCAGGATCTCGGTGTGCCCCGGCAAAACGAAATGGACGAGCTGCGCGGACGGCTCGATCGGCTAGAGCGGCAGGTGCGCGACCTGGAAAACAAGCTCTGGCGATAGTGAAGTTTTGGCAATATCGGCGTTCTGACCTCGCTCTGTATCTTGGAAGCCCGATTCCCGTCTCCTAGCGCGATCGCCCCTCCGCAGTCGCTATATCCGCGATCGCCCCTCCGCAATCGCCCCCTCCGCGATCGCCCCCTCCGCGATCGGTATACACTGGGGAGTGGCTGACTTGGTAATCCTGCTGCGGGAGGGTTCTATGCGAGAGATTTTGATTAGCTTTGGGGTGATGGTGCTGTGCTGTGTGGTGCTGCTGGTGGCGCAGTTCACTGGGTCGCGGCAAGCGGCGATCGCCGACTCTGCCCAGCCGTCTGCCCCTGCCGCAGCAAAGTCTGGCATTGTAGAGTCAGACACTGTGCTGCTGGCTCAAGCGGGCGCGGCTGATCTTATCAACCCAGGAGAAGATTCTGTGAGCGCACCTTTGGGAGACGATGCGGCGGTAGTGACGACCGAATCGGGCTTGAAGTATGTGGATCTGGTCGAAGGGACAGGCGCACAGCCTCAGGCTGGGCAAACCGTCATCGTCCACTACACGGGCACGCTGGAAGACGGCACCAAGTTCGACAGTTCGCGCGATCGCAACCAGCCTTTTTCGTTCCGGCTGGGCGTAGGTCAGGTGATTCGCGGTTGGGACGAAGGGCTAAGCACAATGCGCGTCGGCAGCCGTCGCCAACTGATTATTCCGCCCGAACTGGGCTATGGCGCACGGGGCGCGGGCGGCGTGATTCCCCCCAATGCCACGCTGGTCTTTGATGTAGAACTGCTGCGAATCGGCGGCTAAGGTCGCGCTGATTTGTCGGCAACTCTGGCCCATGCAGCAATTCATGTGGCAATCTAGATGGCAATCTGTGCGGCGATATCTGACCCAGCGCGATCGCCCGTTTCAGTTCTCTCGGCGCAGCTTGCGGCGGGCAGTCTTGCTGTGTCTGGCGAGTTTGCTTGGCTTGGCGCTGGCGATCGCCCCTAGCGTGTTTGCGCCCGCCGCGGCCCAGGTTCCCCTGTCCACTACCTCTACGGCTGCTGACCCCACTCGCCCGCCGGATTCGGTAGAGCGCGTGGGAAATCTGGAATGGGGCATGGTGCGGTTTGAAGGCAAACCCCTGTTTGCAGTCACGGGGCTGACGGTGCGCGATCGCCGCAATCCGGGCGACCGGGTGCCCGTCGAAGACCGCATTGCTACGATTCAGTCCAACCTGAGATGGGTGCTGGCCAGCAATCCGACCGAACGGGGCGGCGCAGGCATGGCATGGCTCTTTCAAACCCCAACCCTCGACCCCAATACGCTGCGAGTCGAGGCAGATTCCCTGCGCGACGGAACCGTGCTGACGGTGCGCGATGCCAACTCTCTGCCGCAGCCGCTGCTAACGGTCACCCCACTGGATGCCCAGTTTCACCGCCGCAGCGTACCACAACTGGTAGAGGAATGGCAGCAAATTTTGCAGCAGGAACTCACCCAGGCGCTTGAAATTCGGCAGCCAGCGGCAATTCAGCGACAAACCCTGATTGCCCAGGCGATCGCCCTGATGATGGTCGTTTCTAGCTTTTTGCTATGGCTGGTGCAGCGCTGGCTGAAACGCCGCCGCGATCGCCTGCAAGCCCGCCGCAAGGCCGCCAGAACCGCCATGCGGGCCGATGTCACCTATGCTGCCGCTGCCACGGTAAATCTGAAGGACGATTTGCCTGCGCCCGACCCCGCTGCGCCCACCGCTGACGCAGACCCCCTATCTACGCGCTACGCTCCTTTAGACCGCCAGGGAGACAGCAGACACTCAGACGATTCCGCCCATCCCCTGATTGACAACAACTCCTTAGAGCGATCGCCCCAACCCCTTTCCTCTTCTCTGCCAGCCTCCCCCCCGTATTCTCCCTCCTGGCTCGATGCCCTCCGCCGCCTCTTCACCCTCGACCGACGACTTAGCGCCGTCTCCTTTCTACAATGGCTCGCCTTTTGGGGACAAATCCTAATCTGGCTGGGTGGCATCGTGCTAATTGTGTCTCGCTTTCCGGGCACCTACACCCTGACAGAATCGATCTGGCTCAAGCCCCTCAGCCTGCTGCTGATTTGGTTTTTGGTGGGTCTGCTGAATCGGCTGGGCGACGCGCTGATCAACGGACTCTCTAACGCCTGGCAAGAAAATGACCTATTTACCCCGGAAGAAGCCCAGCGGCGATCGCTCCGTATTTCCACCATCGTCACCGCGATGAAAGGGCTGAAAACCTTCTTGGTCTACCTCATGGGGCTGGGCTGGGCCTTTAGCGTGCTGGGGCTGCCCGTGGGGTCTGTGTTGACCTTTGGTGCAGTGCTGGCTTTTGCCGCGTCGCTGGCCTCACAAAACCTGATTCGCGATTTGGTCAACGGATTTTTGATTATTTCCGAAGATCAATACGCCATTGGCGATGTCGTCACGATTGGCAACTCCACCGGACTGGTGGAAAACATGAATCTCCGCGTGACGCAGCTTCGCAATGGCGATGGGCGGCTGATCACCATTCCCAACAGCATGGTCGATCGGGTCGAAAACCAGACGCGCCTGTGGTCGCGGGTAGATTTAATCATCACGGTCGCCTACGACAGCAATATCGAGCATGTGCTGTCGGTCATCCACGATGTAGCGCAAGGCCTGTACGACGACCCGCAGTGGCGCGATAAGTTTTATAACCCGCCGCAGGTGTTGGGCGTAGAAACGCTGTCGCATGAAGGCATTTCTATTCGCGTGTGGCTAGACACGCAGCCCATGCAGCAGTTCGCGGTGGGGCGCGAATTTCGCCTGCGCGTGCGAATCGCCTTTGAAGAAAACGGCATTGACATCGGGATGCCGCAGCAGCTATTCCGCAGCCCCCACGCCCACGAAGAGTTGCCTAACCACCCGTTTGAAGACGGTGAAGCGCATCAGGACGGCACTCAAGGCAGCGCTGAGCCTTCTAGCTCGCCCGCTCCAAATGCGGCAGAGGGGCGATCGCCCAGCCCATCTGCCCAGCGTCACTCCTAACGAGGCTCTTCACAAATCTCTACACCCAGGGGGCGATCGCCCTCGTTAGTTCCAGCCCTTGGTGGGAACATTAAGCTCAAAGCAACTCAGCGCTGGAGTCAGTCGTGCTGCAACCCAGTCAGCAGCAAGTCAGTATGTCCTGATTTAGCCCCGTTGCAAACAACACACAACATTACAATTCAAAAATCAAATTCGGACGCTGTATAACCTTTACTAAATGTGCCGGATCTGATTCCTGTTCCCCCTTACTCCCCGCAATCCACTATGGTGAACGCCATTCAGAACCCAACCAAACAGCGGAACCCGAAGAAGCACAACCACTACGGCTTCCGCGACTTTTTCCAGTTTGACCCCGACAAGGGCACGATTGTGGACTGGAACGGCAGCCAGAACCTGCTCACCACCGAAGATTTCATCATTGGTCTGGTGGAAGGGCTGGAGGAGGAAGTGGGCGATGCGTCTGCCGCCACGATGTACACGATTGGATGCGAATGGGGACAAAAAGACGCTTTCTTCTTTGAAAAGTGGTTTGAAAAAGAATTCGACCGCAACATTCGCCAGACCAATCTGCTGTTTTTGCTGGAAACCTGGTGGTGGCCCTTTACCTCGCAGGGCTGGGGGCGCTGGGAAGTGGACATGGGCGATCGCAAGCAGGGCTTCATGTTCATCAACATTTTTGACTCGGCCGTAGCGCGGACGCTGGGCGACGTGGGCAAACCCGTCTGCTATCTTTACGCAGGACTCTTTGCAGGCTTCTTTACCGAACTGGTGAAAAAGCAGCTCAGTTGCATCGAAATCCAGTGCTACTCGATGGGCGAAACCTACTGCAAGTTTCTGCTGGGCGGACAAGATCGGATCGACGCTGCCACCTTCTGGATGAACGAAGGCGCAACGGCGCGAGACATTGAAAAACGGCTGCGCTCAGGAGATCGGCTGAAATGAACCCCACTGCCCTGATGGAACGCAACGGATTTAGCAAGCCCGCCAGCACCGAACCCAAACCCGCGTCCTGGCTGCACCAAACCACCCACAGCTTTTTTAGCAGCATCAACTGGGACGACAACCCGCCTGAAGTGGAGCAGGTGCGCCTGGATGCGACCAGCAGCGACGGCCCGCTAAGCCTGATGCTGACAGTGCGCCAGTTCTTTACCTCCGTGAATTGGGACGGCACAGCCAGCAGCAGGGCGATCGCCCCCGAAGTCGATCTGTCCCTCTCCAGCGAGCCACCCCAGCCCGCCACCAACGCCTTCACCCTCGACGACTTCTCTGACCTCTTCTAACCCGCCATATCTAGGTCAGCTCTCTTTTCCCCACACCTTATAAAGAACGAAGAACGAAAAACGAAGAACGAAAAACGAAAACCCAAACTCCTTCCCTCTTCCCTCTTCGTTCTTCCCTCTTCCCTCTTCGTTCTTCCCTCTTCGTTCTTCCCTCTTCCCTCTTCGTTCTTCCCTCTTCCCTCTTCGTTCTTCCCTCTTCCCTCTTCGTTCTTCCCTCTTCCCTCTTCGTTCTTCCCTCTTCCCTCTTCGTTCTTCCCTCTTCCCTCTTCCCTCACCATGCACCCACAAATCGACGCACTCTTCGACGAAGCCGAAAACCGCTACCTCAAGCCCGAAGAACTGGCCGTGCTGAGTCAGTATGTCGAGTCGCTGCCCGCCCGCCTGGATGCCTATTGCAGCCTGCGCGACCGCGAAATCACCATCATGCAGCAAGCCGCCGATCGGCTGGTGGCAGAACTGCCCGGCGAATCGACCGAAACCCTGGAGCGCAGTATCAAAAACGCGCTGCTGGTGCTGCGCCACTGCGCTACAGCCATGCTGATGAACGATGAGCCGTTCCTCAAAGATCGCTTGCAACCCGTGGCCAGCCTGATCCAGACCTACAACAGCCAGCGCATCGACTCGGCGCTGTTTCGCCTGCTGAACCAGTCCCTCAGCCAGCACCTTGCGCCCCAGCAGATGACGTTTTTGCTGCCGATGCTGGCGATCGCCCAGACCGATTTGCACCTTTCGGGCGAAGCACCGCTCACCGCAGCTGCCCTGTTTTAGGCATTAAGAGTCAAAGGGGTCAGCGATCAGATAGTTCAGCTAAAGAATTGCTCCAATCCAAAAATCTTGCGTCCTGCCCTGCGCCCTCCCTTTTGACCCCCACCCCCCAGTCCTCAATCCCCAATCCCTGACCCCTACACACCTATGATCTCCGTCGCTGATTTACTGGTTAATAACCGCATTCCCAGCAGCTACTTTGCTACCGATGCCTACGTCCGCAGCGATCTGGAAATGGGGCTGCTGGAAAACCGTCAGGGCGATCGCCTGATTGCCCTCCCTGAAACGCTAATTCAGGCAATCTACAGCGGGCTAGAAAAGGAAACTGGTCAAGCCTCTCGCCTAGTGCTATATAACTGCGGGCGCTGGTGGGGTAAGACCTTCTACAGCCGCTTTTCGGAAGAACTGACCGACTATTATGGCACGCCGCTGTCGAATATGCCGATGGTGGAGTTTTTGCAGAGCCTCCAGCAGTGCTGGATTACTCACGGCTGGGGCAAGATTGACCTGGATCAAACCTATCATCATCGCGGCTTCTTGGTGGTAAAGACGTGGAACTCGCCCTTTGCGCGATTGGCTCCTCGCAAAGACCAGCCCGTGTGTCATCTGGAAGCGGGTGTTCTGGCCTCTTTCTTTAGCCAGATTACGGGGCGAGAGCTGCACTGCGTACAAACAACCTGCGAGTCGATGGGCGCAGACTGCAATCGCTTCGTATTGGGGCTACCCAAACGGCTGGAGCCAGCCGAAACGATGGTGACCAATCTCGACCACGAGGCGATTATGCAGCAGCTTTGCAATGTCTAGTTTGCAATGTCTAGCAAATGTCCTCCAGCGCTTTATCCGTAACTGATTTGAGAGCCAACGCTGTTGCAGCCTACCCAGTTCTCCAGGGAACCTGAATTTTCTTCGGGTTCCTGTTGTGTTTCAACCCTTCTTTTCCGCGTGATCCGTGGCCAGCTTTTCCAAAAGAGAGCAGCAGCGCTCTAGATATCGCCAGTTAGGGCTGATTGGGCAGGGGCAATTCGGTCGGGTGTTTTGCGCGGTGCATCGGCAAACGGGGCAACTGGTTGCCCTCAAAAACCTGGAGCGAGAGCGCTTCCCGACCCATAAGTTTCTGCGCGAACTGCGCTTTTTGCTGACGCTTCAGCACGAAAACATCGTCACCTGTCAGGCATTGGAACACACCGCCACAGGGCGCTATCTGGTGATGGACTATTGCGAAGGCGGCACGCTCCGCAGCTTGCTGGGTGAAGACCATCGGCTGCATCCGGCTCAAAGCTTGAAACTGGTGGCGGATATGCTGGCGGGGCTGGAACACGCCCACAGCCAGGGCATTGTGCATTGCGACATCAAGCCCGAAAATATCTTGCTTAGCGTCGAGCGGTGGGGCTGGACGGCTCGCATTTCAGACTTTGGCATTGCGCGGCTGCGACAGGAACTGGCAGAGTCGCCATCAGGTGGCGGCAACACAGGGTCGCCCGCTTACATGGCTCCGGAGCGATTTTACGGACAATATTCCCCTGCGGCAGATCTCTATTCCGTCGGCATTTTGCTGTTTGAACTGCTGGCGGGCTATCGTCCATTTTCAGGCACGCCGACGGAGCTAATGTCAGCCCATCTGAATCGGCCGCTGGTGCTGCCGGACTCAATTCCTGCTGTCTTTCATCCGCTGCTGTCGAAAGCGCTGCAAAAGCTGGCAGCAAGGCGGTTTCAGAAGGCGGGCGAGATGTGGCGATCGCTCGTGCAGGCTGCCACTGACTATGGGTTAGGCAATCTCAACTGGGAGGGGCGATTCCCGCAGGGATCGCTTCGCGAATCGCGCTCGATGATGATTTCTCCTGCACTGCCCACCGTTTCCCCCGTCAAGCCCCTAAACCCCCTGCCGTGGCGATCGCGCTCCGTTGTGACTCTGGAGCAGCCGACCACCGCGCTGGCGATCGCCCCTCGTCGGGGGATGCCCCTCTTCCAGCCTTTCCCAGAAATCGTAGAAATCTATAGGGCCAGCGGCGATCACGTCACCTTCCAGTCCCACCTTACCGAGACTCAGCCCAGCGCCACAGTAGCGGCTAGTCCACTGGTTTCTGTGCAACTGCCCCAGCCCATTCGAGCGTTGCAGGTGCGGCCGCAGGGCTGTTTCGCAATTGCGGCTCAGGCGGTTTACCTCCTGGACGCGCCGCCTGGGGATGTCAATCAGCCCTGGAGGAGTGAAACTATTGCTGAGGCAGGATCAGAGTGTCTGGTGGCGATCGAGGCGGCGGGTCGCTGGCTGGCGATCGCCGCTTCTCCAGTAGAGGACGGGGTCGGGTTTCTCACGCTGCGGCCGCTGCCCGATAGAGCCACTTTACCCGATAGAGCCACTTTAGTAGTAAAGGATTCAGCCTCTTTGTGGACTGCACCAAATCCTATTCCGCTGCCAGTTCCTACAGATTGTCGTCGGCAATTGCTGTATCTGGCAGCGCTGGATGGGCGGCATCTGGTGCTGGTGTCGCAGATTTTGAGAGGCGAGAAGTACCTTGAAACCTGGCTAGAAGTGTTTAACCGACGGGGCGATCGCCTGGGCTGCCTGACGCTACCTGTGCGTTTAGGCTGCATCATCTCTGCCCCCGACCCCTATCGTCTGGTGGCCTGCGACGCAGACGACCCCAACGCCTTACTCATCATCGACCTGAAGCCGTTTCGCGTGGCGCGGTTGGGCGTGGAAATTGCGCCCGCGCTGCTTGCTGCCGCAAACTGGGGCTATGTGCTGGCTAGCGCCGCGGGCGATTTGCTGCTGCTAGATGACTTGGGGCAGCCCGTTGGACGGTTTCAAGGGCCCGCTGCACCCGTGGCGATCGCCCTGTTCGCCACCACGGGGATCCTGCTGGCAACTCAGACCGAAGCCCAATCCCAACTTCACCTTTTGAACCTGAAGGAAATGGACACTGACCTGATGCTCTGAATGTTCTGAATCTGATGTTTTGCAGAGGACTGCCAGCCGGAGCCTGCTAGTCTAAAATCTTGAACCCCATATCAGCGTGGCTGAAAGGTCCTCTGGATAAAATTTGCCGCAGTCCCGAAGACGCTGAATTGGTAATCCAAAATCCAAAATCGATATCAAAGGCACTCAGAAAGTCAATCAGTAATGGCGCTTCAGGTTTACGGAATTCCCAACTGCGGAACCTGCAAAAAGGCGATCGCCTGGCTCGATCGCAACGGGGTCGAGTATGAGTTTATCAACACTAAGGAAACCCCACCCACCCAAGCGCAAATTGAGGACTGGATCGCGGCGCTGGGGTCAAAACCGATGCGAAATACCTCAGGGCAATCCTACCGGGCGCTGGGCGAGAAAAAAGACACCTGGGGCGACGCAGACTGGGCCAAAGCCTTTGCCGCAGATGCCATGCTGCTGAAGCGACCGCTGTTTGTAAAAGACGGCAAAGCGGTCATGGTGGGGTTTCGGGATGCAGAGGCGGTGGTGAGAGAGAAGTTGGGCGTGTAAAAGAGTAAGGGAGCGGGTTGAAGCAAGCTGCTCAGCATCTCCCTTCCCGATGTGCCGCCGCTATCATGCCTTCCCCCATCGCTTTGATATCCACGCTGCGCCACAGATACCAAGCGGCGATCGTGCGGTAGGGTCGCCACCACGGTTCGGGCGATTTGCAGCATGGTTTTCTTGTCGGGCAGATCGGGCAGGGCGTAGAGCAGGCGCATTCCGTTGCGGATGCCCAGGTCGTCTACGGGCAGCACGTCCCAGCGGTGTAGCCGAAAGATCAGCAGCATTTCCGCCGTCCATTTGCCGATGCCTTTAACCTGGGTCAGCGTGCGGATAATCGCATCATCGTCCAGTTGTTCCAGGTCTTCCAGGCTGGGCAGCCCGTCCAGCACCTTTTGTGCCAGGTCTTTGACATACAGCGTCTTGGCACGAGATAGCCCCGCACCGCGCAGCAGTTCGTCCGGCGTAGCGAGAATTTCGGCGGCGGTGGGGTGGGGCGTATGCGGATAAAGCGCCAGAAATCGGCGGTGAATGGTGCCTGCGGCTTTGCCGGAAAGCTGCTGGTAAATGATGGATTCCGCTAGAGACTCCAGCAAATTGCCTGTCTGTCGATCGTGCCAGAGAGTGCAGGGGCCGCTGCGCTCGATTGTCGCTGCCAGGATGGGGTCAGCCGCTTGCAGATGGGCGATCGCCCTTGAATAGTCCATCTTAATAGTTTCCTTGTGTATCGCCGCCAGGAAGCCGAGTGGCAACGGATTGAAAGCGAACGTCGGCAAGCCGAAGAAGCCCAACGAGAGGAGCAGAGAAAACGCGAACAGGAGCAACAGCCAAATCAAAATCAGATAGCCCCTTCACCAGAGATTCTCTCAAATCAGCAAAGCAATAATCCGCTGATGGATCTCCTCAGGACGCGCTGAGGTCCATCGAGCAGGGAAGAATTTGGGATAAAAAATTCGGGCTAACAGTTCGGTTCGGTTCTCCCTTTCAAGAGGAGCTATGAGGGGACAATTAAGGAGCTATAAAACACGCCCTAGCATTGCCTTTGGGGGAAGCTTCGCGCATCTAGCCGCGATACAATCGGCTGCATCGTTTGAAACCTCGTTTGAAACCTCTGCAAGCCCAAAATTCTCCTCCCACCATGAACCTCCCCACCTGGATCACCGTTTCGCGGCTGCTCGGCGTGCCGCTGCTGCTGGTGCTGCTGCAAAATCCCACCGAGCGATCGCGCTGGATTGCCCTGGTGATTTTCCTTGTCGCAGCAGGCACCGACTGGCTCGACGGCTACCTGGCCCGCAAGCTGAATCAGGTGACGGATTTGGGCAAATTTCTTGACCCGCTGGTAGACAAGCTGCTGGTGCTGGCTCCGCTGCTGATGCTGATCCAGCTTGGGCAGGTGCCCGCCTGGGCGGTGTTTCTGATTTTGGCGCGAGAACTGGCGATCGCCGGGTGGCGGGTCAGCCAACCCACCATCTCCGGCGCAAACCTTTGGGGCAAGCTAAAAACCGTCAGCCAGATCGCGGCGATCGCCCTCCTGATCTGCCCGCTGACGATGAATATGCCTGGAGCGGCGATCGCCTTTTGGCTCTCCGTCGTGCTGACGCTGGTATCTGGCGCAATTTATGTGCGGTAAGGGCGTGAGAGAGCGGATGAGCCTTAATCCCGAACTTGTCTCTGCCGAACTGAAACTCGGCAGGGCGATCGCCTAAACTATGCCTTAAAGTTTACTAAGCTTCCCACTTCCCCCATCCTCTCGCCCTGCCCATGACCCCGCGCTCTGCCGATGTGTTTTTCACCCGCCCGCTCCAGCTTGCATTGATCAGCGATGACGCAGTGTTTCGCGGCGGGCTGCGGCTGTGGCTGGAGCAGTTTCCAGAATTTCGGGTGGCGATCGAGTCTGGCACGGGGGAAGATGCACTATCGCTGATTCGGACGCGCCTGGACACCGGGACGAGTCGGGGCGAAACGGTAGATTTGGTGCTGCTAGATTTGGAATTGGGACGCACGAATCCGGCGCGGGTGCAGGGCTTGGCGCTGTGTCAGCAGTTACGGGCAATGTTTCCGCAAATCCCAGTGCTGGTGTTGAGTTCGACCGCAGAGCCGATTTTGGTGGATGCGGTGCGGCGGGCGGGGGCGCAGGGTTTTTGCCTGAAGGGGGCAGAACCAGGGGCGATCGCCAAATGCCTGCGGCAGGTGGCCGCGGGGGAACCCTACTGGATGGCTTCCTCTGGGCTGGCGGGTGGTGGCGCAACGGCGGCTCGCGGGCCGGTGCCGTCGCGTCGCGTGTCCCAAGCTAGCTATCTAAAGCGGACGCTGCGCCAGTCGGGGCTAGAGCAAATCGATCAGGCGATCGCCCTGATCACTGCACAACTCCGCAGTCGTCGCCTGTCCTTTTTGCAGCGGCAGGTGTTGCTGGGGCGCAGGCGAGAGCTGCGGGCGGCGCGGTGGATCGTGCTGCGGATGCTGGCCACGCCGGAACTGCTGGAAACCGTCTCGGAGCCTTCGCTGCCCACGGTTCCTACCCCCCTGGATGCTGTGTCTCCAGACCCCGTGCCCAGCCTCAGTGTCCCTGCTACACCAGCGGCGATTCGCGAAGCGACCCCTACGGGAATCCCCCGTCCCGCATCTTCGTCGCGCCCTGGCCGCTCCCAGCCTGCATCTGGTGCCTCTGTGGGTCAATCGGTTCCTGAGGGAAATCGCCCCACGGCTCTGGCGGCCACACCCCAGCCCGCGCTGACCCCGGCCACGGCCCAAGTCTCTCGTGAAATGCGGGCTGTTTTATTTAACCGGGTGCTGGCGACGCTGGAGGGCAATCTGGACAACCTCACCGATTTGCCCCTGGAAACAGACATTTTGCGGAGCGATCGCAAGCGCGAACTGTTTGGGCTGGTGCTGCGAAAGCTGGACGACCTGCTGGATGACCTGCGAGTGGCGGAAGTGCCAGAGCAGCGATTGTCAGATATGCAGCCCCAACTGCTGGCAGATTTGTGGCAGGCAACGACGGTGGAATTTTTTGGCCGCTATCGTACCCTGTCGCTATCGGGTCAGGAGGTGGAAATCGCGCCCTATCTGTTGGCTGACCAGACCATTGTGCAGGCGGATATTCTCAGCAAGATTCCGCTATTCAGCGACCTGCTGGCGCATTTGCTGGTGCAGGCTCCGCTGGTCATTGATGGTGTGCCCTACGCAGCAGGAACCCCCGAAGCCGTGCGCCGGGCCGGCCTGTTGCTCAGCCACACCATGATTCAGATTGCCAATGCGGTTGTGCAGCCGTTGCTCAATCGCTTTGCCGATGTGGAAGACATCAAACAGTCGTTTTACGACCGTCGGCTGCTCTCCAGCCGGGGCATTGAGCGATTTCGCAATGATCTGTCCTGGCGCTACCGGATGCAGCGCTATTTTGCAGAACCGAAGGATATTTTTGAAAGTCAATATCGCCTGTTTGTGCTGCGGCTGCGGGGCATTGAGCAGGAATCGGTCTATGCGCCGCGCCGCGATGAGCTAGAGCAACTGTCGGGATTGCCCTATGCGGTCACGCTGGCGCTGGAAACGCGAGATGCGATCGCCCCTCGATTGCGGTCGGTCATCTCCGTCATCGGCAGCGGCGTAATTTATGTGCTGACGGAGGTGATCGGGCGGGGCATTGGACTAATTGGGCGCGGCATTATCAAAGGCGTAAATAATGTTGTGCAGGATGGACGCTATGATCGCCAAGAGCGACGGTATGGGCGGAGCCGGGGGCGGTAATTTTGAGACTGAATCATACTTTACTAAAAGACATTTCCCATCGGGTAAAAGGAAGTGTGCCGCTGGTGTTGTTGGGCGGACTGGCGATCGCCGCGACTCTGGTTCCCACGCCTACCCCTCCAGAGAAAGAGCCGCAGCCCGAGGAAATCGTGCTGACGCTGCCGCCGCCCCCGGCGAATTTGCCGCTGCCGACGCAGGACAGGCTGATTTCCGATGACGGACAGATTGCCATTACGCTGCCGTCGGGCTGGGTCAAAGACGATGAGCTAAACGATCGCGCCCAACTGGAAGCGTCAAATCGGGCAGCGCAGATGTATCTCATCGTGCTGACCCAGCCTAAGGCAGAGTTTCGCGGAATGCAGCGTGAGACCTATGCAGAAATTACTCGCGGCTACCTGACGCGGCGACTAGAAAAATCCGAAGTTAGTGGCCCAACGAATGTTTCCCAGGTCGGCGGCAACCCGGCCGTGCAGTATCAGGTGCGCGGCTCGCTCAACAACATTGACGTGCTGTATCTGCATACGGTGGTGGAAACGCCGACCCGCTTTGCCCAGATCCTCGCCTGGACACCACCCGCCGATTTTGAAAAAAACCAGCCCACGCTGCAACAGGTGATCCAGAGCTTTCAAGAACAGCAGGCAGGTAGCTAGACCTGGCTAGATTCCTGGGTCTGGCGGCAGAGAGGGGCGATCGCCCCCACCTCACGCCAGCCTCTCACGTCACTGAACGTCACTCGATGTCACAATAGGACAGGATATTTCGGAACGTTAAAAGATGTAGAACGTGCGATGGGCTATAGAAGCAGCTTGAAAAAGATCTTTCAAAACATAAATGGTGAGTTCAGGGCTTGCTCAGTCTGGCTGGGGCTGCCTGGGCAAAGCGCAAGGGGGCGATCGCTCCTTGTGGCTGTCACTCTGATGTGGGTGCTGTTGGGGGGGACATCCGGCGATCGCCGGACTCACAGACGACCACTACGACGGCAACATCTTCCCGCTCTATGCAGGCAACGGCTCCCTCGTGCCGCCCCAGCCTCAAGCTGTCCGATTCGCTGCGAACCCACACGCCCCGCCATCCTGGTGCTATACGTAGACGACAGCACCGACTGCAAACAGTTTGCCCCCGTCATCTCCCCAACTCGATGCCTTCTATGGTCGTGCTGCCGACATCCTGCCCATCAGCATCGACTCTATCCCCCGTCAAAGACAAATACGACCCCAGTGAACCTGGCTATTATCTGACGGGCTACGCACCGCAAACGGTGGTATTTGATAAGGCCGGCCAGGTCGTGTTGAATGAATCGGGGGTCATCCCCTACGAGCGCATCGACGACGTGTTGCGGGAGGTCTTTGACCTGCTGCCGCGTTCGCAATCCGCTGAGCTAAAGCGCCGCACCGTCAATGAAATTAATACCGAATTGGTTCCTCAGTAGCGCTAATCCAAAACCCAAAGTCAGACTAAGAAGTCCTAAGAAATGTAAAATTTAGGGGTAGCATTCACCCACGCAGCCGTGACCGCGCAACCCTCTTTGGAATTTGGGCAAATTCGCAAAACGTCTCTTGCAAGCAATATCCTGCAAGATGCACTCACTGTCTTTTGGGGCGACTGGCTCGATCTGCGAGTCCGGATTGCCCAGGTTGCTGCATCGGGTCTGGTTTCCCCGCTAATCTACATCCTCGCCTTTGGGCTGGGGCTGGGCAGCGCACTTGATTCAGCGATGAAGCCGCCCGTTGGCAACAGCTATCTGGACTTCATCCTGCCGGGGATGGTGGCGCTGTCGTCGATGACCATTAGCTTCGGCGGCACGACGTTTTCCATCTGCGGCGAACGGCTTTACACCAAGACGTTTGAGGAAAATCCTGCTGCTGCCCGGTGCATCCGCTGGCGCTGTTTCTGGGCAAGATGATGGCGGGCGTGCTGCGCGGGCTGATGACCTCCGCCTCGGTGATTCTGATCGCGCTGCTGTTTACCCGCAATCTGGGTTTCATCAGCCCGCTGTTTTTGCTGGTGCTGGTGCTGAACTGTGCCGTGTTTTCTGGGCTGGGCGTGATCGTCGGGCTGAACGTGAAATCTCTAGAAGGCGTGGGTCTGTTAAACAACTTCCTGATTGTGCCCATGTCGTTTCTGGGCGCGACTTTTTTTGATCCGCAGACTCTGCCTGCTATTCTCAAACTCATCGTCTATCTGCTGCCGCTGACCTACACCAGCACTGGACTCCGCGCCGCCGCCTATCTGCCGCTGAGCCAGTTTCCCTGGTACAGTATTCCGGTGTTGCTGACAGTGGCGATCGCCCTCTCCGCCATCGGCGCATACCAATTCTCCCACCAGCGAGACTAGCGTCTAGAAACCCAAACGCCACATCCTAAATTCTTTCCTAACCTCCTAACCCCTACATCTCCTAATGTCGTCCGACGATCTCCGCGCTGCCCGCCTCGAAAAAGCCAACCAACTCCGCACCCTGGGCTTCAATCCCTATGGCTATCGCTGGGATGTGACGCACCACGCCGCTGAGTTGCAGGAAAAGTATGCTGATCTGGCAGCGGGGGAAGCGGTTGAAGTGAATGTGTCAGTGGCGGGGCGCGTCATGAATCGTCGCGTCTTTGGCAAGCTGGCTTTCTTTACGCTGCAAGACGAAACGGGCACGATCCAGCTTTATCTGGACAAAAAAACGGTCGAAGCGGGCATGGCAGACATCGACCCGCAGGCGTTTGACCATCTAAAGACTTTGACGGACGTAGGCGATATCCTGGGTGCAACGGGCACTGTTAAGCGAACTGAGAAGGGCGAATTGTCAGTTAACGTGCAGCGCTATTCCATCCTCACCAAGTCGCTGCAACCCCTGCCCGACAAGTGGCACGGGCTGACGGATGTGGAAAAGCGCTATCGCCAGCGCTATGTGGACTTGATTGTGAATCCAGAGGTGCGAGAGACCTTCCGACGGCGATCGCTCATCACGACCGCTATCCGCCGATTCCTGACTGACCGGGGCTTTATCGAAATCGAAACACCTGTCCTGCAATCGGAGGCAGGCGGAGCCGAGGCCCGTCCGTTCATCACGTATCACAACACGCTGGAGATGGATTTGTATCTCCGCATCGCCACCGAGCTGCACCTAAAGCGGCTGGTGGTGGGTGGCTTTGAGAAGGTGTTTGAAATTGGGCGCATCTTTCGCAATGAGGGCGTTTCGACGCGCCACAATCCAGAATTTACCTCCATCGAGGTTTATCAGGCCTACGGCGACTATGAGCAGATGATGACGCTAACAGAAGAAATGATCGTCGCTGCTGCCAAGTCAGTTCTCGATGACCTGAAAATTACCTACCAGGGACAGGAAATCGACCTGACTCCACCCTGGCGCAGAGTCACGATGCATGACCTGGTGCAGGAACATACCGGGCTAGATTTTACCCAGTTCACCACGCTGGAGGAGGCAAAAGAAGGGGCGATCGCCGCCGGACTCAAAGACCTCGACAAGTGCGACTCGATCGGTCGCTTGCTCGTCGAAGCCTTCGAGCAAAAAGTAGAGGCGACCTTGATTCAGCCGACGTTCGTAACCGATTACCCGGTCGAAAATTCGCCGCTAGCCAAAGCCCACCGCAGCAAGCCCGGACTGGTGGAGCGATTCGAGCTATTCATCGTGGGGCGCGAAACAGCGAACGGGTATTCTGAGTTGACCGACCCGATCGACCAGCGGCAGCGCCTCGAAGCCCAGGCAGCCCGCAAAGCCGCAGGCGATCTGGAGGCCCACGGCGTAGACGAAGACTTTCTGATGGCGCTGGAATATGGGCTGCCGCCCACGATGGGCATGGGCACAGGTATAGACCGCCTGGTTATGCTGCTGACCGATTCTGCCAGCATCCGGGATGTGATTGCCTTCCCGCTGCTGAAGCCAGAGGCAAAAGAGGAATAGTGGAGGGATGGGGCAGCCCGCACCATTCTTCCGACCCTTGCCAATGCGTCATTGCAAAACTTGGGCAAGTTAGTCCCCCCCCTGAACCGCCGCTTACTTTGCCCCTTTCGCCGTTTTCTTGGCTTTGGGTTCCGCCACTTCAGACGCGGCGGTAGCAGACACGACCTCCTCGACCGCAGTTTGCAGGTGGGCTTCCAAGAACCAGAGGCGCTTGTCGATATCCCGCGAAATCTCGGTGTAGAGGTCAGCCGTATCGGCATCGCCCAGATCATCGGTCGCGTCGATGGATTCGCGCACCAGCTTTCCGTAGGCAGCATAGCGCTCTGCCAACGCGATGACATGATCTTTGCCATCTAAAATGTCGAAGGGATACTCTGGCAGAATAGACTGGGCTGCCGCAGTGCGAGCAGTGCCAACGGCTAGCCCGCCCAGCGCCGTGACGCGCTCTGCCACCATGTCCACGTACTCTTCTAGCTCGGACGCCATCTCGTCGAATAGCTCGTGCAGTTGGTAGAACTGCAATCCCTTGACGTTCCAATGAGCCTGCTTGACCTGGGTTTTCAAATCCAGTGTGGAAGCAAGGGAGTGATTCAAAATAGCAATGACTTTTGTGCGAATTTCGGAGGAAAGATCAATCCGGGTTGCGTAGAGCGGTTGGCTTTTGCCGTTTGTGCTGCGACCGTTGCTGCCCATGAGCCTGCATCCTGGCTAGAGGTTCAAGCACTCAGCATAGCGTATTCCCTCTGGTTACAAACAGAATGTTGCTACAAACGGGATGCTGTTACAAACAGGTGTTACAAACAGAACTTGTAAACAGCCTGTGAAACAAAGTGGCTCTGTAAAACAGAACGGTTATTCCTTAAAGCGCAGGGACGATAGACGAAGCACCTCTGGGCGCTAGGCAAGCTGATCCCACGCCTGCGACACGATATCGCTGAGCCAGCGCCGCAAATCGGTATCCAGCAGTCGATCGTCTGCCATGACCTCGGCAGTGAGATCTTCCAGCGTTTGTCCTTGCGATCGCGCGACGTAGATGACTCCGGCGATCGCCGCTGCCACCAGCTCATCGTCTACAGGCTGCTGGCGGAGGGCAACGACTTCTTGAGAACTACTCGGAATGGGATAATTCATAGTCAGGCAGAAATGCCCCAGGTAATCACAAGGCACGCTCTCAGGCTTGAGGTTCTCAGACTTGAGGTTCTCAGAGCTTAGAAGCCTTATGACGTGAAGCCTTAAATGGCTGGCAGGTCAGAAGGTAAAATGAGAAGTCTTAAACTTTCTTCAAGCGTTCTGATTGTATTGGTGAAGTGTAGCGCAATTTTCAATTCTGTCAACTCTGCCTCCTTAATGAACTTGCCCAGTGAATTCGCCCAGTAAGCTTGCCCAGTGAGCTTGCCCAGTGAATTCGCCAGCCGTTATCAACGTCATCGGATGAAAGATTCTTTAACAGAGCTACTTTATTTAGAGGTGCCTACGCCTGACCTGGATGCTGTGCGTCGCTGGCTTCAGCACCAGTTTCAGCCCGCCGTTGGCAACACCATTTCTACCCCCGATGGGTTCCTGATCACAGCCGAAACTGTCGCCAGAAGTGGTTCCAGTGGCAACTTGGGAGATAACTTCCTCGACGCGCCAGTGCTGTCTGGGTTTGTCTGGTCGGTGCAGCGTACAACGTATCTTAAGGTGTTTCGCTGGGGCGATCGCCCCTTTCCTGGTGAGAAAGCTGTTTTACAGCAGTTGACCCAGGCGCTCCGGGCCCAGTTTCCCCAGCGCTACCCCGCGCCGCCTCAGGTTGACCTGTCTCATCAATCTATCTTTGAGGCCCTAGCGCCCCATTACCCCCAGACGGTGAAATATTTTCAGCGCATTCCGAATGGGGAGTATGACTTGAACCGGGTCTACTGGTGGGAGCAGCGCTGGCGCGAGAGCGTGAGAAATCCCCAGCAGCCCAAGCAGGTTGTGTTTGCGGTCGAAGCAGTCGAAGCGGTCGAAGATACAGGGACGCAACCTGCCTACGACCTGATTTACATTGGCGGAGCGCTGGGCATTATTCACGCGGCAGTGATGGCGCGACGCGGCTATCGGGTGCTGCTGATCGAGCGGCTGCCCTTTGGCCGGATGAACCGCGAGTGGAATATTTCGCGGGCCGAGTTTCAAAGCCTGATCGACCTGGAACTGTTCACACCTGCGGAGTTTGAGAGCGTAATTGCGCGGGAGTACATAGACGGCTTCAGCAAGTTCTTTGATGCCAACAATCCGCCCCAGGCAAAAGCGCCGGTGCTGCACACGCCGACGGTCTTAAATGTGGGCATTGATGCAGAAAAGCTGCTGAAAATCTGTGGCGACAAACTGCGGGCAGCAGGCGGCGAAATTTGGGACGAAACCGAGTTTGAGCGGGTGGACGTTGCGCCTGGTGGCGTGACGGTTTATGCAAAGCAGTTGCCAACGGGCACATCCCGCACGGCAACTGGGCGGCTGCTGGTGGACGCAATGGGCACGGCTTCCCCCATCGCGTGGCAACTGAATGGCGATCGCACGTTTGACAGCGTGTGTCCCACCGTAGGCGCAGTGGTCGAGCGTGGCTTTGAACCAGGCGTATGGGATGCCCGCTATGGCGATGTGCTGTTTAGCCACGGCGACATTTCCCGCGGGCGGCAGTTGATTTGGGAATTGTTTCCGGGTCGTGGGGAGGAGCTGACGTTTTACCTGTTCCACTACCATCAGGTGCATCCAGAGAATCCTGGCTCTCTGCTGGAAATGTATGAGGATTTCTTCACCATCTTGCCAGAGTATCGCCGCTGTGATTTAGATAAGCTGACTTGGCGCAAGGCGACCTTTGGGTACATTCCAGGCCACTTCAGCGGGATCAAGAGCGATCGCCGCGTGGCCTTTGACCGCCTGATTGCCATTGGCGATGCCGCGTCGCTCCAGTCGCCGCTAGTGTTCACAGGGTTTGGCTCCCTGGTGCGAAACTTGCCCCGGCTAACGGATTTGCTCAGCACTGCCCTGCGCCACGACCTATTGCAGGCCCGCCACCTGGAGCAAATCCGCGCCTTCCAGAGCAACATCGCCGTCACCTGGCTATTTTCTAAAGGCATGATGGTGCCCACAGGGAAATGGATTGCACCGCAGCGGGTCAACGCCATGCTTAACACTTTCTTTGGCATTTTGGCGGGTGAAGATCCTGAGGTGAGCGATCGCTTTATTAAAGACCGCGCCGGCTGGGTGCCGTTTAACCGCATGGCCCTCAAAGCAGCTCGTACCAATCCTGCACTCTTGCTCTGGATTTGGGAACTGGCAGGTCCAGCAGACCTGCTGCGCTGGGTTGGCAGCTATCTCAGCTTTACCCTCGCCGCCCTCCTGAGCTGGCTATTTCAATGGCTACCAGGGTTTGCCCGCCAGATCCAGCCCTGGCTAGAGCCGCGATATCCGTCGCTGTGGCTGTGGCTCCTCTCTCGCAGCTACGCGCTGACCTATGGGATGGGTCAACCCCTGCCGCCCTCTGCTGCGACTCCGTTCTCATCCAGTGCCTTTCCGCTTTCCCTCAAAACGCCAGTAGAGCCAGGGTCATAGCGAAACGGGTCTGCTCTCAAGTTTTCCTCCCCAGACTGATCGTTTTTTACCCTTAGGAGGGTACTCTTTTGCTTGCCAAGCTAAATCGAATGCAGTCCCAAACCTTTGTGAGAGGGAAATTGCGCGACCTGCATTTGGTGTCTTGGCATTTTCAAAAGAAGTTTGAAACTAGTTCTGTCGTTGTCCCCTAAAGCCCAAAACAAGCTCTACTTATGCAGCTTGGTTGTGCAATTGGCTTGTGCAATTGGCTTGTGCAAGCTGCCCAAACAAGTTTGGAGGTTTCTGCGGCCACATTCCTTAACACTGTCGATTTGATATATTAAACTCTGATATCACTGATGCCTGGTGTTATTCATAACTGGCTTTAGAGATCTGTACTGATGCTCATTCGGGTTCGCGTTGGCAAATTTTCGTGTTTTCCCTGTTGATTTTGCGCGGTTCAATTGTTAACACTGTGGTTTCTTGAGTTGTTTTCTAAGCTACCGCTTTGGGCTTGGAGTGTGGTCAAGGGCGATCGCCCAGCCAGCTTTTCTCAGCGTCCAGCGTGTTCCTGGAGTCGGCGTCAGCGCTTCCTAGAGCGTGTGTCCCCTTCAGAGTATTTCCCTGAATGGCTTCCCTCATCCGATTTCTCCACGGCAGTGTCTCTGTTCCTGTCGTCCTCGGCTTTAGGCGCAGTCAATCTCGTTTCATGAATCCCAACGTTTATCTACCAACCCGTCCCACAAGGAAGGTAAGAGGAAGGCAGCTATGTCAACCCGCAAGTTCACCAGGGCCATCCACAGCGGCTTGAATCAGGTCAGTCGTGCCGTCACCCAGCGCATCCAGCGAGGCATTCGGCGCAGTGTCCTCTGGCTATTTCACAACTGGCTCAGCCTAAATCGCGCCTCAGCTAAGGCGGGCTTTGTGTTGCCAACAACTATTTTGCTGTTGCTGGTGGTGCTGTTGACGGTTGGCTCGATTGGCTACCGCACCTACACGCGCACCGTGCAGACGATTGGGGAACGGCAGCAGCGCGTGGTTTACAACGCTGCCACGCCCACGATTGACCGTGCCAAGGCAAAGCTAGAGTACCTGTTTGACCCCCGCCGCGACCCCCGCTTCCCCAGCGGCATTCCGTCGGAAACCTGGCTGCTGGGCATGATGCTCAACACAGGTACAACCGTTCCTGGAACGACCGTTACCGTCCCTCGCCATCCTTCTAGCCTGGCGAACCCGACCTTCGACCCCTACACACTGCCGGGTGAAACGCGCATTGACCTGGACGGAGACGGCATTGTGGACAATGCGTGGCGCTATCCCACCGACACCGATGGCGATGGCACCAATGATGCCACAGTTGCCTACTCGATTCTCTACAAGACCGACCTGGCCAATATTCAAGATACCAGCGACACCGCGATTCGCGGCAGCGGCACAAACCCAGGACGGGCGAGTCGCCAGGAGGTTCGCAACGGCCCGCTGAGCAACAACAGCTCCCAAAATAATGCTTGCTCTACCGGAGCCGTCGCTGCAACTGCTGATGGTGTAGGACGGGGCTGGCTACCGGATGGCAACAATACCTCCCTGCTGCGGAAAAACTTCCAGGTTGACGTATACGTACAGCCCAATACGCCCAACCGACCTGTGGCAGCGCTGGAGTTTCAGCAAGACCGCACGGTGGAGCAGGGCAATAAATGGGGAGCTTGGTTCCGCAACGACCTCGAGATATTCCCTGGTCCTGCGTTTAACTGGAACGGCGCGATGCACTCTGAGGGCAACATCATCATTGGCAACGGTAGTTTCCGGAGCTACATGATTAGCTCTCGGTTCTCGTGCCTCTACAGCGCCGATGCCTCAGAGGTGAGTACGGTGGAAACCAAAAACGCTGCGGGGCAAATCGATTTTAGGGGGCAATTTTTAGCTGCGAAATTGAACAACAACAGCAGCACTGCTGGAGACACCTCAACGTTTGAACTGTATGAGGGCTATGGGATTAACCCCAGCAACGCAAACCTCACCCCGGGGACGCACTCGGTCAACTTGGGGTCAACTGCACCCGTAGACTACGCGCTAGACCCGGTTATCTTGCAGACGGAGGCCCGCTCCGCGTCACGGGGCGTAGCAAACCCCACGGCTTCTCGCCCTGGCTGGGCAGGCACAGCCCTCAACCGCAATGGTCAGGGACGACTGATTCAGCCGCCCCAAGAAAACCCGCCCTATGTGGACGACTCCTATCGGGCTGATGACCGCTATGGGCCCAAGCCAACCTACGGTGGACGTGAGGACGACCCAGCAACCTCAATTCCTGGGTTGATCGGGGAGCAGATTCCAACTACCGAAACTCGACTCGTCGGCAATACGCCTGGGGTTGGGCAAGACGAAAGTGCCGTGGGTCTGGATGGCTATTGGGAACGCCGCGCTCGCAACGAGGGAATGCGGATTATCGTCGGCCAGCGACTAGAATTGGGGGATGCCGCAGGTTGGGGTGGCCCATTCCCAAACGACACAGCTAGTTTTGAACCCCTGAAGCCCTGGCCAGGTTGCATTGCGCAGAATGCAGGTCGTTGTAATGAAGCTCGACAGCGGCGATCGCTCTATGACAACCTTCCCGCAGTGCAGGGAGCCGCGATTTACCATCGGGCTGCGGCAGAGACCTCTGCTGATCGCGATCGCCCTGCAGCCTGTCTTGCCCTCACGGTTCATCCTGGCACAGCAGGCACGCTTGACCGCAGTGCCACCTTCGAGAACCTGGCCCTCAATCTTGAGTCCGGATTTTCAGCGCCTTATGACACCCCAGGTTCAGTCATTTCTGACTTTTTGCGAGGGCGCGGCACCAACGGCTGGGAATACAACCTCCCGCCTGCCAATGCATTCAGTGCGCTAAATACGCCGACCATGCTGGCGCTGCAAAACCTAGCAAACTTCGCAGGCGATCCGCGCGGCGGCGCACCATCCTTCACGCCTGTTCAAGATCAGCAGGTTCACCCCTACCCCTGGTTCTCGATGTGGGGCGACTTCTCAATTCTGCGTCGAGTCATTGCTCGGATGGCGGCAGGTACGTCCTTCGCCAACCTTAGCCCGGCAGATAAGTCTACGCTGTACACCTCTGCCTGCACGATGGGGATGCTAGCCTATCAGCTTGACTATTTAGAAAAATTTGATCCGAATGCGGCGGGCGTGCCACTGGGGAATGCCTATGCAACTCAGGCAGACGAAGACACGGCCTTCACCAATCCAGCCTTGTCTGCCCAGTTCTACGCGGGGCTTCGGGGTGTCATTCGCGCCCTCGATCGCGGAGTCAGCCCCTTTGGCCCGCTTTCGGCAGCCAATAGCAACGACTTTATCATCATGGTGAAGGATCGAGGCAACCTCGACCGTCCGCGATCGCCCGAAACCGTCATTGCCCTGATGCAGCAGTGGCGCGATCAGATAGTTGCATCTGGAACGCCCTACAGCTTCCCCAATGGCGGTGGAACCCTGACGGCTGACCAGATGAACGACTACATCCGGCTGGCTCAAATGATCATCTCCAAAGAACAGGTGGCGCGCGATCGCCAGTGGGGCTTCTTTGGTTACGATAATCTGGGTGATGCGAACGTAGCCTATGCCACTCGGACACCGGCTACAGCCGTCCAGGTTGCAGGCTTCTACGGGGATGGCAAAACCTGCCGGCAGATGTGGGAGAACAGCGGGGTTGGCTCTGGTGATCCCATCAAGTATCTCTGTTCAAATCGTCCCTTCTACCCTGCACTTTATAACCTGTTTCCAGCACCGCGCGAGGAGCAGCCTGGTACAGGTGCCCATCCCGACGCAGCAGGGACACTGGCCAGCGGCGGGGGCAGAGCAGCCCGCGACCACGCCGACGCAGCAAACGATGCCTATCTATTAGCTCGCAACGCCAGCGTAATCTATCAGCCCGTACGCCCAGAAGCGGTGCGGCTGCTGCCTCGTCCGCCTGCAACTTGGGTGCTGCCCTTTGAGAACCTGACTGCGGCTCCTGCGGGCAGCACGGCTGAATCAACGCCGAACAACAACCGCGATACGCTGATTAAGGTCTGCATAACGGATAATTGCTCTCGCTACAGCTTAGGAGGCAATCCGACCAACGGCACCTTCCGCCGGGTTGGCTTCAAAGATGCTGCCCTGATGAACGGTCGTGAGCTGCTCAGCGTGCGCGTGCTAGATGTCAATCTCGATCTGCTGCGTCGTGCCGGGAACGGGTTGACGGGCGATCGCTGGCTTCCTGCTGCAGGGATTGTCTACGCTTTTCGTGAAGATGCGGTCTCGGAAGCAACCATTGTTCGTCCGTCCCCGGCTGATTGGCCAAGCTGCAACACTGAAGAAAGCCTCCGTACAGAAGCCACTTGCCGGATGAATACAGGGGATGTGAGTGCTTTCGGATCAACTGACCCGCCATTAAATGAAAGCAACTTTGTAACACCTAAACCTGTGGACTATTACCCCGACCCCGATCGGCGTCCCAATGGCTTCCGTCTCAAAAACGGTTCTCGGCTCGATCGCCCCGGAGATAATGGGCGCGGCTTGTCCTTCATCTCCGACAACCCGGTTTACATCCAGGGCAACTTCAACTTGCACCAAAATGCTGCTGGAACTGAACTTCAAGAGTTTACAACCCTATTGACTTATGACGGACAGCAGCGGTATGCCAACTTCCACAGCCGCACCTTGGCTCAAATTGATACTAACTTCGCCCGTGCAGGGGATCTGTGGCGGCCCAGCGAGGTTCTAGCAGACGCAATTACCATCCTGTCGGACAACTCCTGTGACGGCAGTATGCAGGATGTCTTCTTGACCGTTGGGGTTGCACAGACCGCAACCCTGGCTGATGCGCGTAATGGCGATGCCCGATATGGCTGCCAGGGAAATGGCAATCGTACTACTTACCTCAACTTCTCACGCCCCAGCGACGCAGGAAACGCATCTGCCCCTTTCCAAACAGGTACCACAGACCCTGCACCCAATACGCGAGATGTGGTTCGAGATCAAAATGGCAACCCAACTGCACGCTGGATGCGAACCAACTACGCAGACAGCATGTTTAGAACGTTGACAACAGCCACTTTGAAACCCCAGGAAGGAGATTCTCCGATTATCGTAGGACGTAACGGAGTACCTCGTCTTCCTCGAATAGCAGCTAGCAGCAACTCACGAAACTACACGGGAGCCTACTATCCGATTACGAGCGACCGCCCGCTGATTCCAGCCTTGCCAAATACGCGGGTAAACTCCATTATCATTAGCGGGCTGGTGCCCTCTCGTGCAAACCAGTCCTACGGAGGATTGCACAACTTCCCTCGGTTTAATGAAGACTGGACAAACAACTCGCCCCTATTCATTTCGGGTTCGCTGCTCCAGTTGAGCTTTAGTCAGCAAGCCACTGGTCCCTATGACCAGGATGCTTGGGAAGTTGGGACAGACCCAGTGGTCAATGAGGCAATTCGCTATTACGTACCGCCTCTGCGACGCTGGGGGTATGACGTGGGTCTACAACTGGCACCAGCCGGGCCAATCGCCCAGCGATTTGTCACCGTTCGCTCGATCCGCAGCGAGTTCTATAGCGAGCCGCCCGCTAACGACCCTTACATTCGGCAACTTTGTAATGCGATTCAAGGCGCATTGCCCCCTGCCAACCGTCGTTCTTGTCCTGCGTAATTGAGAGGTCAACCCCCTATGAAATTCTCAACTGCGAACTCTCCGACGCTCGACTCCAAAAAACCGACCGCAACAGCTCGCTGGTCTGCTAAAGCGCTGAGCAAGCGGGGTCGGCTAGCACAAGCAGCGGCTCCCTCGAGCCGCTCCTCCGAATCAGGCGTGACGCTGCTGGAATGCCTAATAGGTGTTGCGGTGATTGCGATCACAGCAACCCTGATCTTACCGCCGCTGTTTATCGCGTCGGCATCGCGAGTGCAGAATCGTCGGGCTGAGCAAGCCTTCCAAATTGCCCAGGACGAAATCGATCGCATTCAAACTCTGGTCGCCAGTGGACAACACACTGCCACAAATCTGCCTGCCTCAGCGGGAGCATTCACAAACGGTGCAACCGTTGGCCCGCCGACAGGGGTTGCGGGTGTGCGGAAATGTGTCGATACGGGCTTGGCCAATCAATACACTGGCTCTGGGGTAGGTGCACTCCAGGCTATCCCGATAGATATCGACGGCATCACGGTAAACGGCGACCCCTGTGCGCCTGAGTTCTATATGCAGGTGTTTCGCAGCGTCAGCCCGAATGACACCGCACCTGGCGGCAACCGTCAAAACAGTTTCATTCTGGGCGTTCGGGTTTATTCAGTCATTGCTCGGCCAAACTTTGGCAGCATGGCGACTCCGGTGCAGCCTGCGGCGCTCAACATCACCTCTGGCACGGGCAGTCAGCGAGTGCGGCCGCTGGTGGCGCTGTATCCGCGCATGACCTGGAGCGACCAGGGAACAACGCTTTGCCAGCTTCATCAGCAGGGAGGGACTCCCTGCCCCTAACGATATCGAAATGAAACCTGAAACCGACCAGATTTGCTAGGCGTTCATAGCGAGCATTTATAACTAAGCCTAGGCGCAGAGTTTAATTTCAGATTTTTGATTTCAGGTTATTTCGGATTATTCAAGGAAGATTGTCGAGGTCTTCTGGTTGAAGTTTCCTAAGTGTGTTCGTAGGCAGGATCGCTCGGCTGAAGTTGGACAACTGATGTGTCACGTTGGGGATGCTGGGTTAAAGGCAACCAAACGGTTTGAGAAGAGCAGCAACTATGGTAGGAACTGGAGCAAGAACTGGGATGGGCGACCGGCTGGTAGAACGAGTCAAGGAATTGCTGAAGCGGCGGCGAAGTCGGTCAAACGTTTTCGACGGCGGGCTTTACCCTTACAGAAACTGCTCATTGTCGCAATTATCAGCAGCATTATTATTTCTGGGCTGATGTATTTGGTGGTGGAGTTGCTGACCGCTGATCAGCGCGAGGCATCCCCGCTCTGAAACCCAGCGAGAAATGCAGCAAGCCCCTGGATTACATTTCTGCGGAACTGCGCGAGGCGACGTTTGTCTATCGAGGACGCTGTTTGGGCGCGGGTATCGCGGCCAATCCGGTTGCTGTGCCCCCGGAACCAGGCTGCCCTGGGCTGCAAAATGCGCTGAACGCTGTGCTGCCAGCGAATAGCACACCCGTTATCGGCTTCTGGAAGCAGGACCCCCTGCCCAATGCTCTGCGAGAGCGCTGCCGAACCACCCAGGTTGCCGCAGGCAATTATCCAGTGCCTTGCGTGACGGGTAGCTCCTATTCTCTGATTGTGTATGCACTAACTACTAGCAATCCGACGGGAATCTGGCGAGGTCGGGCGCGAATTGTGCGCTATGTTCTGCCGGAGTTTACGGGGTCGGGCGCAAACTGGCGTAAAACGGGGGGCTATACGGCTCCAGCAAGTGGTGCGTTTGCCTCGTGGCAGCCTGTTGCAGGAGAGACGCTGGAGGGTAATTCAGCAGTTCTGGTGGATTTTGTGGATGACGGGCAAGCGGCGAATGCGCTGGGTATACCTGCACCGAACTGTCCAACTGGATATAACATTTCTCCAGAGTCTGCCACCACAACCTACCGGGGTGGGCTGTATGCCTGCGTGACGAATGAAACGTTGACCAGTCAATTCCGGGACGTTTCGCTGTTTATTCGGGGGAATGCTTTTGGGCGACCGGGCATTAATTCAGACCGCGAGTTTACAACGACATTGCAAACGCGCGTGTTGGGTCGTGCTGTGCTGGAACGGAATCCGTCTAGTGCGGGGCCTTAGCGCAAGGTTTGTTCTGTTTTCTCAGTTCGGTTCAGTGTGAGCGGTATCCCAGTCTCAGGAGGCGCGTGATGAAGTGGTTTTTGCAGCGGTCTTTTGGGCGATCGCCCTCAAGGTCTAATCAACCGGGTTGCCAGACAACAGCAGGGTTTACCCTGACTGAAGTGCTTGTAGTTGTGATTATGATTGCAGTCTTGGCGGCGATCGCCGCCCCGAGTTGGGTGGCCTTGCTGAATCGTCAGCGCCTAAGCAATGCCACCAACGACGTGCTGCAAGCGCTCCGACAGGCGCAGGATGAAGCCATTCGGACACGCTATCCCCAGCAGGTGACTCTGACTACAGGGGCTAACCCAACTATCAACGTGCTGAATGAAGTGCGAAGGGTTGGTCAGGGTAGTGTCGGGATGACGGTTACACCCACTGCTGCGACCACGATTACGTTTGGGGCTACAGGTGGCCCTATTACTGGCCCTCAGGACATTACACCTGCTGCCAACTTGCCCATTTCGATTACGGTGACAGTGCCCGCGACTGGGGGAGTACGGCGTTGTGTGGTGATTGAAACGCTATTGGGCGCAATGCGGACAGTCAATCAGGGCGAGAACGGCTGCTCTTAGTCGCTTTATTATCCCCTCATTCTGTGGGTTGTAGATAGATTTGGCTGAGGATAATCCGTAGGCGATCGTAGTCGTCTTTCAAGATTTGGCTGAGGCTGCGGCCGGCTTGTACCAACCAAGGGCGATCGCCCTTTCGCAGTTGATAAATATCGCGGATGGCGGCGGCGATCAGCGCCTCGACGGGGGCATTGCTCACTTGCAGCAGCGTCCGCAAAAAGTCGAACTGTTCGCTGAAGTGGATGATTTCTGCGGGCGTGCAGGCATAGACCGCTTGGTGAATCTGGGGCGGGCGTGGCGGCAAATGCTGATAGACCGTTTCGCTGAGGCGGGTTTTGCCGTTGCGCCCAGCAGTACGGGGGCGGAAGCCGACGATCGCCGCCCGAAATTCCGTCTTCAGCATGGCGAAGATTTGCGGCTGCTGCTCGCGCAGTTCAGCCAGGGAAAGACCCAGCGCTCGCGCCCGGTGGACAGAATCGATGGGGCTGGTGGTGGCGTGATAGACCACCGCGTAGATCTGGTTGCCCGATTCTTCGTCGCTAGATTTGACCCAACTGCCGAAGGGCGGCATGACGGCAAAGCTCAGGTCGTCCGGCTCCAGGCATTGGGCCAAAAACTCCGTTGTGGCGGTTTCGATGACTTCGGCCAGGTAATCGGGCGATCGCGTTTGATTGGCAGCATCCGGCAGCGGCAGGCGCATCGGTCAACCATCCAGAGTTCAAGCATGAACGAATGCTCTGGACTTAAGCTTCAAACTTGAGTTTCAAACTTGCGTCCAGAATCTTTCTCATTCATACCGCAACTAGCGTACAAATGCACTTTTTTAGGCGAGTTTGTACAAGTTTATCCAGGATTTGAGCAGCATCCGCCTCATTACCTGCACTGTTTCTGTGCAAAATCCTATCTAGAACATTGCGCTTATTTCCCTTTTTTGCGGCCTGCTGTTGCGTCTACTAGCTCCAACTCCGACAGGCGAAAGGTAATGAGCTTGTCCCAGTTTCCGCCTTCAAACAGCACCGCTGCCTTGCCGTCGCTAATGCGCTGCACCAATCCCTGAAAGCCGTAGTAAGTGTCGTCTACATTTGTTACGCGAACCGCAGAACCCGGCAAAATCAGCATCGCCAAAAATCCCAATCTGAAGTTAACAATCTGATATTCAGATTAAAGGATTCTGTCCCCAAACGCAGTTTGAAATCGTAATCGTTGCGATTAGGAAACCCTCAGGGCGATAGCTTGGCTTTGCCCCAGCGGTTGGTTTTGTACCAGTGGGCGATCGCCGGAACCCAGGCTTCAAAATGGGGCCAGACCAGTTCACAAAGCTGGCGAATTTCGAGCTGGGCATCGGCTTTGGAGCGCAGGTCGAGCAGATGACAGAGCGATCGCACGTTAAAGCTCATCACCCAGTGCTGGCGCGTGTCCATCGGCAGCAGCCCCGCAGCGTGTTCCTCGGAATAGCCTGAGTCTATCTTACGGGCATAGTGCTGGAGCATTTGGGTGGCCAGTTCCATGTCGGCCTGGCGATCGCCCTCGGTGTAGGTGTAGCGCTTGCCCTGGCGATCGCGGTACTCCCCCACCGGGCGAAAATACACGAGCGATTCCAGGACTTCGGCGGTAGGATTTTGGGCAAATTCGCAAAACCGGACGCTAGTATAGCGGAGGCTTTGCACCGAAAAATGCACGCCGACGCGGTGGCGGGTAATCTGCTGCATCGTGCGATGATTGAACCCGATGACGTTCAGCGAAATTTGGGGTGCTTCAAAGGGACTCCAGTGACCGCGATCGCCCGCCAGGAGGTGCTTTACGGCATATTCCCCGGCTTTTTCTTCGTCGGGGGCAGGGTCGTCAATCGCTGGGCCCTCGCAAACGCATTGGTGAGCCGACCGCCAGATGAGGCGCTGGGGGTTGGGGGTTTGCTCCAGCAGCTCGATCCGAAAGTATTTATCCATGAGCGCAGGTATGCTTGGTCAAAACTGCATTATAGGCGATCGCACCGGGCTGCTCAGGGACGTTCCCCGTCAAGATTTAAGCTTTGATCTGGGTGCTGCTTGATTAACCCAAAAGATGGTTTTAGCCCTTTTAAGCTGAGTCCAAAGAATGATTTATCAAGGCTGTTCCCCAATGTCTGTGATCCTGAGAACATTCCCTTTGTATGGTCTAAGCCTATACCTTTAGACGGAACGATTTGAGATAAAACCTTTAGGGTGCTTTCTGCTTTCTGTTTAGAGTTTGTAACTATGTGTGTTTCCTCGAGATCAGTCAGTTTTTTTCTAGGCAGTTTCCTGTGGCTGGGTGCGACATCTACAGGTGCGGCATCTACAGGTTTGGAATCACCAGGTTTGGAATCACCAGACACGACATTCCTAGGTGCGACATCCACAGTGGCGCAAGTGCGCCCCATACAGCGCTCCATCCAAGCTCCGCAGCAAACCCCGCAACAAATCGCGCAAGCAGAGGCAGGTGTGGCAGAGCTAAACCGGGGTCTGCAACTGATTCAGTCTGGGCAGGTGGAAGGGGCGATCGCCGCCTTTCGGCAGGCAGTGCAGGTCAATCCACAATTGGCTCCCGCGCACTATAACTTGGGTCTGGCGCTGCGACAAACGGGACAGCTTCAAGCGTCGGCGGAGTCGTTCTATCGCGCTGCTCAGGCCGATCCTGGCTTTGCGCTGGCCTTTGCAAACCTGGGTGCGGCGCTGCTAGAGGGCAACAATCTCGACATTGCCAATCAGTATCTCCAGCGGGCGGTGCAGCTTGATCCAAATCTGGGGCTAGCGTATTACAACCTGGGACTAGTGCAGCGGCGACGGGGCAATGCGGCAGCAGCGATTGCCAGCTTTCAGCGGGCTGCCCAGCTTACCCCTACCTCGCCAGAACCGTCCTACTACCTGGGACTGACGTATCAGGATCAGCAGCAGCTGGCGCTAGCAGCCCAGGCCTTTCAGCGGGCGATCGCCATCAACCCCCGCTATGCAGAAGCCTACTACAGCCTGGGGTCTGTTCTCATGCAGCAGGGCGACCTCGGCAGCGCCCTCAATGCCTTCCGCCGCTCGACCGATGCCAATGCTACCTACGCCAATGCCTACTATGGCGCAGGTCTGGTGTTTCTTCAGCAGCAAAACTATGCCGAAGCCCAGCGCGTCTTGCAGCACGCCCGCGATCTCTACAGTTCTCAGGGCAACGCCCAGTGGGCCAACAGCGCTGCCCAACTGCTTCAGCAGGTGCCGCGTTAGGAGGGGAGATTCTCGATTTTGGATTGGCGATTCAAGCTAAACGGTAAACAAAAGAGGCACAAACAAAAGAGGCAACTGCCTCAGAATTTGCAGCTACCTCTTCTAATGGGTGATTCAAAGTAATGGGTGATTCAAAGAAGTTAGCAAAGCTTAGAGCGAAGTATAGATAGGTTTCTAGCAGAAACCAACGTCTGAAGCTCACTCGCTCAAGCTTACTTGCTGGCCATGAACCCTTTGACTTGACGGAGGGCAGCTTGGCCAATGTTGTAAACCGCCCAGCTACCAGCAAGAATCACAGGCAACAGCACAATCAAAACACGCCAGTCCATAGTCGATATCCTCCCCTATAAGTTTTGTGAAAGGCTCTCATCTTTGTTTTCTATTTTGCGATGAACTGACGCAGATTGCTAGGGCGTGTCATCAATTAAGCCAAATAAGGGCAGCCGCCATGTAAATTGCACTCAGAAACGTCTCGGCTAACTTGTCATAGCGTGTCGCAATCGCTCGATACTGCTTGAGTTTGGCAAAGAAGTTCTCAATCAGATGCCGCGCTTTGTATAGCTCCTTGTCGTAATCACGCGGTGTCTTGCGGTTTCGCTTGGGCGGAATCACAGCCGTCTTGCCCTGTTGTTGGAGTCGCTCAATCACCCGTTGGTCTGCGTCATATCCTTTGTCAGCCAGGACTGTATCAGCTTGAATATTCTCTAGCAGCACATCAGCCCCATCAAGGTCACAGGTCTGCCCGGGTGTGAGGTGAAAGCCTGTCGGATTGCCCAGTGCATCGACAGTCGCATGAATCTTGGTGCTCAATCCCCCTTTACTACGACCAATGGCTTGGGCATTGGCATCCCCCCTTTGCCCCAGCACTATGCTGATGAGCACGCACAATCGTGGTGTCGATCATGGCGTATTCGTTGTCTGCATCTTCAGACAGCACCTGAAACACCCGTTGCCATACGCCCGTCTTTGCCCAGCGCCGAAAGCGGGTGTGAACCTTGCGAAAATGACCAAACCGCTCTGGCAAGTCTCGCCAGGGAATGCCGGCTCGATATCGATATAGCACTGCCTCGACAAACAGACGATTATCCTTTGCTGTGACTCCTACCGCCCCGCTCGTCCAGGGAGCAAATCTTGGAGCCGTTCCCATTGGTCATCGCGCAGGGCGTAGCGTCGGGTTGTCATAATCGTCAGATAGCTGAATCACTGCTGATTACAGCTTATCTAATTGATGACACTCCCTAGGGTTTAGGCGAGGTTTTGATTGCGAAATGTTAAGAATTTCGACTATTCTTGAGTGCCCATTTGCTGCGTTTCAGTTCTGGATTGCCACTCCCTATGACCGGGCATCCCAAGCCGCAGCTGCATCATTGACTGCCTGATCGACCGATTTTTCGCCCAGCATGGCAGCTTGAAGCTGGTCGTAGATAATCTTTTGCAGTTCCTTGATATCCTCCATTCGGGGCAGCAGCACTTCGGCAGACTGCATCTGGCGGGCGCTGACGGCGCGGGCAGTGTCGAGTGTAGAGGCAGATGTTTCAGCGGCAGTGCTGAAGTAGGGATCGGTCAGCGAGGTCGCCGTGGAAGGTAGCACGTTCGCGGCTTTGGCAAAGGCAAGCTGATTTTCGGGATTGGTGACAAACAGGGCAAACTTGACGGCAGCTTCGGGGACATCGGTGCTGCGGGGAACGACGAGGTTCATCACGGCGACGTTGGTTTTACCTGTGTCTCCGGTGATTTGGGGCGCAACAGCGGAGACTTGGGCGATCGCCGGTGCATTGGTTTCCACAGTCTTCAAAAACTGCGGGCCGGAGTTTAAGATGGCGATTTCACCAGCCTGATATAGCTCAATAGCACGGCGGTGTCCCTGGGTTAGCACTTCCTGGGGCAGCAGACCTTCTTTATATAAGTCCACCCAATACTGGAAGGCGGCGCGTCCTTCGGGCGTATTGAAGGCTGCCTTGCCACTGTTGTCTACCAGCGTTACGCCCATCTGAATCAGGGATTGCAGGACTTCTGCTGAATCAGTCGGCACGAAGGTCACAAAGGTGGCGTACTTGCCTGTGCGCTCTCTGACTTGGCGAGCCACCTGGGCCAGTTCTGCAAAGTTTGCCGGGGGCTGCTGCACGCCGGCCTGATTAAGCAAATCCTGGTTGTAAATGGCGATGCTGGTGGTGAGATACCAGGGTAGCCCAAAGGTTTTGCCATCGAGCGTGTTTGCCTGCCAGATCTTGGGCAGATATTGCTGACGGGCTTCGGCGGGCACCTGGTCATCGAGCGCCATCCAGGCGTTGCGTCCGGCAAGCTGTGCCGCAAAGTCGGGGTTGAGGTTAACCACATCGGGCGCAGTGCCTGCGGAAACGGCCGTTAGAATTTTGCTCTGCATGTCGCCCCAGGGCACGTCTACCCACTTGACCTGAACGCCGGGGTTTTCTTGCTCAAACCGGGCAATCAATTCGTTGAAGTAGTCGGTGAACTGCGGCTGGAGCTGCATGGTCCAAAACTCGACTTCGGGCGATCGCGCGGTTGGCGGTGCGCCGGGGCTACAGCTAATGACCCAGGTCAAAACCAGTCCAAACAGGGTCATCAGGCTCAAAGATTTCCAGGGTTTTCGCCAGGGGTGTCGTAGGTACATGGTCATTCAGGGCAGTGGTTTAGAGCAGGTTTCGATTGCTGCATTGCTCACCCTATCGTAGATTGCGCTACCGTAGCAAAGTTCCTGGGCGATCGCCCCTTGCAGGGTGAGCTAGCGTAAGCGCGATCGCCAAAAGCGCCCGTCGCCGCGTACCGAATCTGCCCCGCCGCCACTGCTACCCCAGCAAAAATCGCGCACAAACTCCCAGGAAACAGCCCTCTGAAAGCGTTCTGGTAGTTTTTTTCTAAACCTTTGCTCAAAATATAGCCTGTCGTTTCCGCAGGTTTTCCACAAATCGTAGATAAACTGTGCCATTTTTCTAAATTGCGTGTACCATTGCTGGCTAAGTGTAGCTACATCAGGAGATTTCTCCGCTGTCGATTGAGAGGCGGGTTGGTGCCCTTGGTGGGGCGATCGCCAACTTGATTCAAAAATTTCGTTCAGCAGGTCAGTTTGGGTTAGCCGATTCAACAATTCAGGGTGTCGGTTTGTGTAGGTCGTTGCTGCTTGAACGATGAAGGGCAAGCTATTAAGAGAGGTTTAACTGGGGTACTTAGACCCATTTCTCTGGCTTGATCGGCAATCTTTTCAGTTTTTTAGCTTGAAAGCCTATATTCTTGTGTTCGGCTGCATGATTCTGAATTAAATTGGGTAGCATGTGTGTTCAGGATCTCCAAACTTAGTCTCAGTTAATAGTCCGGGTCATGTTCGTTTTCGGACATAGTTTTGCAGTTTGATACGGTCTAAGTTTGCAGGCACTTTCCATACTGACCCTCTCCACCCTCATTCCTAAAACTGTGTTTAGCAACGTCAAGGGATTATTTTCAAAAAAGACAAAGGGTGTCGGCATTGAATTGACCCCTGAGCGCGTCAACGTTGCCCGCCTGAAGCGGAAAGGGCAAGGCTTTCAGCTCACGATGCTGGCCTCTGCCGAGGTGCCAGAAGGGATTTACCAGGAAGGGCAAATCCTGGACACTGCCGCGATGTCTGAAATCATTCAGTCTGTGCTGAGTGAAAGCAAGCTTAAGGTCAAGAATGCGGCGACCGCAATTCCGGGCGGACGAGACACCGTGACTCGCATCATTCCGGTTCCCGCCGAGCTAGACGACCGGGAACTGCGCGAAATGGTGCTAAACCAGGAAGCTGGGCTATACTTGCCCTTTCCCCGCGAAGAAGCGGATGTAGATTACCAGAAGCTTGGCTTTTTTGTGGATGAAGACGGCATCGAGAAGGTGCAAGTGCTGCTGGTGGCCACCCGCAAAGAAGTAACCGACTCCTATTTGACAACGTTTCAGCAGGCAGGGCTAGACGTGGATGTCCTTGAAATCAGTAGCTTCGCGCTGATTCGCACGATCCGAGAACAGTTGCGCCAGTTCACCCCCCAAGAGGCCGCTGCTATTGTCGATATCGAATTTGAAAATACTGAAATCTCCATCGTGGTGGATGGAGTTCCCCAATTTTCTCGCACGGTTCCGATTGGCACTTACCAAATCCAATCTGCCTTGAGCCGCGCCATGAACCTGCCCCCTTCACGCAACACGGAACTGCTTCAGGGGATGACGGTGCCGATCGCCCCGATGGACAGCATGGGCACTCCCAAGACACCGGGAACCAACCCTGGCACGGCGGCGATGCTGCGAGTGCTGGGTGAACTGGCGGATGAGTTGCGCCGCTCCATCGACTTTTATCTGAATCAGGGCGACAACCTGGAGGTAGCGCAACTGCTGCTGGCAGGGCCGGGCGGGGCAATTGGGCAGCTTGACGAGTTTTTCTCGCAGCGGCTTAGTCTGCCTGCCAGTCAGGTCGATCCGATTTCGGCGCTGTCGCTGGAGGTCGATCAGGAAATCCCAGAGTTGCAGCGTCCGGGGCTAGGGGTGGTGTTGGGCTTGGGCTTACGGGAGGCGTGGTGAGATGTATAGTCTGGATGTCAACTTTCTCAATGACCGTATAGAACGCCCGACTGATGGGAGCGGGGTTGCGGCCCGCAGATCTGTTGTGCAGGATGACCCGCGTCCGATGTATGTGGGGGCGGCGATCGGGGTGCTGCTCCCGGCGCTAGTGGGCGGGTTTTGGCTCTTTTTACAAAGCCAGACGTCCTCGCTGACGGCTCGACAGGCAGAGCTAGACAGCCAGCTGGCAACGCTGCAACAGGCAATGCAGGAAGTGCAAAATGTGGAAGCCCAGGTCGCGCAGTTGAATGCTGAAAACCAGGCGCTAGCTCAAGTCTTTGATCGAATTATTCCCTGGTCGGCAATCTTGCAGGACATTCGCGGTCGGGTTCCGGCGGGTGTGCAGTTGACCAACGTGACCCAGTTGGCTCCGGAGGCTGTTCCGCCGCCGCCTCCCCCTGCTGACCCCAGCCAGCCTGCTCCGCCGCCGCCAGAGGTGCCGCCTTCTCGGCTGGAAATTTCGGGTAATGCTCGGACCTTTGCTGAAGCGAATGACTTTATGCTGCTGCTTCAGCAGTCGCCGTTTTTAGACAGTCGCGAGGTGAGGCTGGTGGATGCGCGTCTGGTGGATAGCCCGATTCAGACGGAATTTGTAGGGGAGGGCGATCGCCCTGAGGGATTGGAGGTGCAGTTGCCCAAGGTTGTTCAGTATAAAATCACCGCTGGACTCACGCCGCGCCCGTCTTCAGAACTGCTTCAAGACATGGAAAACACGCTGTCGGTGGGCTTGCCTGCTCGAATTGATCAGCTTCGCAAACTGGGGGTTGTGACACCATGACCGTGGGTGGAGATTATATTCCTGGAGAAGAGTACGGCGCTTTAGAGGAGCCGAATTATCCCGTCGTCTTTGGGATGCGGCTTACGCCCCGTGTCAATGGGATATTGCTAGCGCTGGCGGGGCTGCTGGGCGCTAGCTATCTGTTGTTTAATGCCGTGCTGCCCAAGTGGGAAGAAAACGCCGCACTGCGGGCGGACATCGCCGCAAAAGAGCAGCAGTTGGTAAACCAGGGACAGGCTCAGCAGCAGATTGAGGAAGCCCGCGCCAAGCTAGCAGAAGCCGAGCAACTCCGGGCAGACGTGCTGGCGCTGTTTGCCGATGAGGAAGGGCTGGATACGCTGCTGATTGACGTGAATGAGCGAGTGCAGGCGGCAAATGCCCGCATTGCCGATCCTGATCGTCGTGCCACTCTGTCAAAGTTTGAGCTGGTGCCGCCCCCCGCTGGCCCAGATGGTCAACCTAGCGATCTGGTCACCGATGGTTCTCTTGGCGCTGCGGTCAATAACAAATTGCGCCAGCGCCTCTACAACGTGGAGATGGAGGGCAGCTTTGCTCAGGCGCAGTCGGTGATTCGCAATATTGAGCGGTTGCAGCCACTGCTGGTGTTGCGGAACTTTAAGTCTGAGCCGACTGACCCACCTACGCTGCGGCTCAATCAGCAGGGGCGGCCGCTGCCCAATCAGAATACGGAGCCTCGGCTGCGGACCAGCTTTCAGGTGCAGGCACTCATGCCCGCTCCGATCCAGCCGCCGACTCCGACCGCGCCGCCTGCTGATCCGAACGCGCCCGCGCAGTAGTGTTCTGGCTAACCCCTGCTGATGACCGCTTTTGTTGTTTTGAAGACTTGACGATTAGATTCGCCTGTTTGTTAAGGAGGAGTGACCTGTGAAACCGCATCTTGGATTGGCTGGATTGATGACGAGTGGTGCAGTAGTGCTGATAGCGAGCCAGCCAGCCCAAGCTGCTGCAACCCAAATTACAGGTGTGCAGGTATTTCAAACCGCCGTTGGGATGGAGCTAGTGCTGCAAACGCGAAATGGCGATCGCCCCCAGGTCTTTACCGTCAATCGCGGCAATACCCTCGTTGCCGATATCACCAACGCCCAGCTACGCCTCCCCGAAGGCAACGGCTATTTGCAAAACAACCCCGCCCCCGGCATTAGCTCGGTCATGGTGACGCAACTCGACCCCAACAGCGTGCGCGTCGCGGTTATGGGTACGGCGGCTCCCCCAGCAAACCAGGTGCGGCAAGACGGCACCGCCATTGTATTTAGCCTAACTGCTGACGGCACAGGTGTCGGAAGCCTGCCTAGCCAGCCTAGTTTTCCCTCGGCCCAAGTTCCGCCGCCAACACTTCCCGGCGGCAGCACCTTCCCGTCTAACCCCGCCATTCCCCCATCTCAGGTACTCGTACCAAACCCGCAGGTTTCGATCAATGGCACGCCTGTCAGCCCGTCCGGCGCGTTTCCAGGGCAGGTGCCGCCGCTGCTGCCGCGTGCAGTGGCTCCGCCTGTCGGGGATATTGCCGTCGCCACGACCGATGTTTCACCCACGGTTATTGATCTAGGAACCTCGGAAATCGTGCCGCGCTTGGTGCTGCGGGATGCGCCCGTGCGGGATGTGCTGTCGCTGCTGGGTCGTGCTGCGGGGCTAAACGTCGCCTATCTAGATCAGCCTTCTCAGACCGAAGGGGTCGATGCCCAATCCGCCCAAGAAACCTCCACTGCCACCAACGCCCGCATCTCGCTGGACATCGAAAACGAACCCGTGCAGAACGTGTTTAACTACGTGCTGCGGATTAGCGGGCTGGATGCCAATTTGGTCGGACGGACGGTATTCGTTGGCACGCGCCTGCCCAACTCCGCCCGTTCCATCGTATCGCGTACCCTCCGGCTGAATCAGGCCAGCGTCGGCGCAGCGCTGAATTTTCTGGTGGGCTTGGGCGCAGAAACCGCCGTTAGCCGTCGTCGTCAGGTGGTTACGGCGCTTGCTGTGCCAGTGCAAGGTAGTGATATTGGCGCTGGGGCTGCTGCTGGGCCAACTCAGGTGCAAACGACCGAGGAAGATCGAATCGAGGTGCAGCGTGTAGACTATCAGGACGCAACGCCGCTGCTGCGAGGGTTGCAGGTGATTGGTGATGAGCGCACCCGCTCTATTACGCTGGTTGGCACCCCCCGGCAAATTGAAATTGCGACGGCTCAGCTCTCGCAGCTCGATGTTCGCCAGCGCCAAGTTGCGATTAATGTCCGCGTGATCGATGTGAACCTGCTAGGAATCGATCGGGCTGGAACCAGTTTCTCTTTTGGTATTGATGATACTCGCGTCATTCAAGACGGCGGACAAGTGGTTATTAACTTTGGCTCTGGTGGGCCGAACACTGGCAGAACACCTGGCAGCATTTTGAGTCCGGTCTCTGAAATTACTGGGTTGGGAGGACTGATTGTCGGTCAACCAACCAATGCGTTTAACTTTACGCGAAACTTCTTGGCGCAGTTGCGCTTTGCGGTGACTAGCGGCAACGCTAAGATTCTGACTGACCCAACGTTGGTGGTGCAGGAGGGACAAGAAGCGCAGGTTCAGTTGACAGAGGACGTGGTTACAAACTTCGAGATTGAGACAGAAGGGACGGGAGAAGACAGAACGCAGACGATTACTGTAGAAACCACGCCTGCTGGCTTGATTTTGAATGTACGGGTTGAAGGCATTGACGATAATGGCTTTGTGACGCTTTCGGTTGGACCAACAATTTCGTCTCCCTCTCGTGTGGAGACCTTCGAGATTCAAGACTCTGTGCTTCGCGTGACGCTGCTAGCCATTCGGCGGCTGTCTTCTGGGCTGGTGCGGGTGCGGGATGGGCAAACTCTAATTTTGTCGGGGATTATTCAAGACAGCGATCGCGCTGAAGTGACGAAAGTCCCCATTTTGGGCGATATTCCCATTTTGGGTGCGCTGTTCCGCCGAACCCAGCGAACGAATCAGCGACAAGAAGTGATCGTCATGCTCACGCCACAGATCATCGACGATTCTGATACGTCCACCTTTGGCTATCGCTATGTGCCCAGCCGCGATGTCCAGCAGATTTTGGAGCGGGGGAGACGCTAGCGGTGAATACCGAGTTTTCGGCTTGTTTGGAGGGGGTGCATCGGTTCCCTAACCCGCCTCCAGGATTGGTTTGACTGCTTTGCGAGCGATTTGTGGGATGGAAAACCCAAAAAAAACCTTCAAATCCACATAAATTAAAGGTTTCAACGATCCAGAACCCCTGAGTTGCCCTTAGAATAGGGCATTGAAAATTCGAGTTGACAAGGGTTTCAGCGATTTTCCCTGAAGCCGATCGAGTCTATCTACTCAGTCTCCAGATGAAAGTTGTTCAGATTGCACCTGCTCAGGCTGCATCTGTGAGATTTGAGAGATTTTGAATCCTGGATAATCTAATCGAAGGAGATTCTCATGAATAAAGGTGAATTGGTCGATGCCGTAGCCGAAAAGGCTAACGTGACGAAGAAGCAGGCTGACGCAGTGCTGTCTGCTGCGATTGATTCGATCATGGAAGCGGTGTCGAAGGGTGAAAAGGTAACGCTGGTGGGGTTTGGGTCTTTTGAACCCCGCGAGCGAAAGGAGCGGGAAGGTCGCAACCCCAAAACGGGTGAGGCGATGAAAATTCCAGCAACCAAGGTGCCTGCCTTTTCTGCTGGCAAGCTGTTCAAAGACCTGGTGGCAAAATAGCAAGCGGTCTCGTGCAAGATTCGTTGCAAGATTGGCAAGACCTCAATTTGCCACTATCCAAATCGCAGCGCTCAGATTCTCAGCATCCTGGGGCTGCTCGACCTGCACATGGGGGGAACATTGCCTGGGCTGCGGCTCTGGCGGGTTGTTCTCCCCATTTAATTTTGGACTTTTCGGCTAGCATCAATCCGCTGGGGCCGCCTCAGTCGGCGATCGCCGCTATTCAGGCTCACCTGGGCGACCTGCGCCACTATCCTGACCCCAGCTATGCAGATCTGCGACGGGCGATCGCCGCCTTCCATCACCTCTCTCCTGAGTGGATCTTGCCCGGAAACGGAGCCGCCGAACTACTCACCTGGGCCGCCCGCGACCTGGCTGCGCTAGACATCGTGCGTCTGCTCACGCCTGCCTTTGGCGACTATCTCCGCGCCCTACGGGCTTTTGGAGCCACTGTAGAGAAAATCCCCCTGACGATGGATAGCCTGGCGGTGGATGGAGCCTTAAAGCAAGCCATCCCCACCCGCCTACGCCCCCACCCTCACTCCGGCTGGCTGCTCAACAGCCCCCACAACCCCACCGGAACCCTGCTCCCCCGCGAGAATATCCGGTTGCTGCTAGACGAGTCGCCGCTGGTCGTGGTGGACGAGGCATTTATGGACTTCTTACTGCCGGAAGCACAGTCCCAAGCGAGCCTGCTGGAATGGGTAGAGCAATATCCGAATTTGGTGATTGTGCGATCGCTCACCAAGTTCTATAGCCTGCCGGGACTGCGGTTGGGCTACGCGATCGCCCATCCCGACCGACTGCGCCGCTGGCAGCAGTGGCGCGACCCCTGGAGCGTGAATTCTCTCGCCTCCGCAGCGGCGATCGCCGCCCTGGCCGACACGTCTTTTCAGCAGCGCACCTGGAACTGGCTGCCTCCTGCTCGTCAGGAGCTTTTCGACGGACTCGCGGCTCTGCCGGGTCTGCATCCCCTCCCCGGCGCTGCCAACTATCTCCTGGTGCAAACCGACGGCTCTGCCACCGACTTGCAAACCCACCTGCTTCAGCAGCACCAGATTTTGATTCGCCACTGCACCAGCTTTCCCGAACTGGGCGATCGCTTCTTCCGCGTCGCCGTCCGCACAGTGGAGGAGAATCGACGATTAGTGGAAGCCCTGGGGTGCGGGGTAAAGGCGGGGTGAAAGGAAGAGAGAGAAAAAAGGAAGAGAGAAAAACGATTTACTTTTCATTCTTCATTCTTCGTTCTTCGTTCTTCGCTCTTTTCCACTCCCCGTTTCTCACTTTGCCCAAGCTGCTCCAGCAGTTGCTCCATGTTGCGGGCTGGCTCATTGCAGCTAAGCCCCTGGCAAACGAGGCCGATAGACTCGCCGGGCAGGTTGGATTCTGCGGCGAACATCGTTGTGGGATGGTACTGGCTCAGCAGAAACGGCAGGCGATCGCCTGATGTTTTGACTAGCGTATAGGTTTGCAGCCAGTCCAGCGCAATGAACAGGCTGGGGCAGACCTGCGGCGTTTTTTCCATGACGCTGCCAAAGCTCTGGAGTGACCGTTGTGCTTTCTCCAGATAGTCCAGCCGCCCGGCACGGAGGAACAGGCGAATCAGGTTGGCGATCGCCACGCCGTTGGCCGCAGGAATGGCGCTGTCGTCGTAGCTGCGTTCGCGAATGACTAGATCATCGCGGGCATCGGTGTTGTAATAGCCGCCTTCATCGCTGCCCAGGTGTGCGTCAAATTCGGCTTGCAGCGCCAGGGCGCGATCGCAGAAATCGGTGGGAAGTGCGCTGGCGGCAATCGGGGCGAGGGCGATATCGCTCCGCGAGGCTAGTGCCAACGCCGCCTGATCCAGATCCAGCAGCGCCTTGATCAGCAGGGCATAGTCTTCGGACTGAGCCAGCACGCTCACCGCGCCGTCATAGTTCAGCCGATGCAGGCGATCGCCGACAATTTGATGCTGCCAGATAAAGTCGGCGGCACGGTTGGCCAGGTGAAAGTAGTCCTCTCGCTGAAACACCGCCGCCGCGCGGGCCAGCCCAGAAATCATCAGGCTATTCCAGGCGACGATCATTTTGGTGTCGGTGACGGCGGGAATGCGGCCCGGCCAGGCATAGGTTTTGGCTTCTTCGTTGTTGCGGGCGGGCGGAAAGGCGGCAACGCCCGGAGCGCTGCCATAGCGAACTGCAAACAGCGTTGCCAGCGATTGCTCAACCGACTCAGGTAGCGTTCCCGGTTGTCGCCGCTGGAGGACGTTTTTCCCCTCAAAGTTTCCCGCTGGCGTGATTGTGAAGTGTTCCGCCAGTTCTAGCAGGGACGTTTCAGAGAGATGCGCTTCCAAATCGGCATAGCGCCAGACGTAAAATGCACCCTCTTCGGGTTCAGCATCGTCTGGGGTCACGAAGCTATCGGCATCCTGGGCGGCGTAGAAATAGCCCTCCGGCGCGGTCATTTCCCGCTGGAGCCACTGCACGGTGAGGGCGATCGCCCGCTCAAAGGCAGGCTCCTGCATTCCCGCCGCCCACAGATTCGCCAGATACTCCACAATCTGCCCGTTGTCGTAGAGCATCTTTTCAAAATGGGGCACGGTCCAGGTCGGGTCTACGGTGTAGCGATGAAAGCCGCCCGCCACATGGTCAAAAATGCCGCCCAGCGCCAGATCCAGCCCCCGCTGACGGCACTGCTCTCGCGCATTATAGCGGACGGTTGAACCTTCCGGCGGCTCCGAATCGGCAAACCGGATGCCCCGCAGCGCCGCCTCCGCGTAGGGAATCATCGGAAAGCTAGGGCCCATGTCTCTGGCCGACAGGATGCCCGCGCAGTATTGCAAGCCCTGTTGCAGCAGCGCATTGTCGAGCGTTTCTGCCGCTGATATGGCTGCGGTCTGTTGAAATCGACTCTGAATCTCCGCCTGCACCGATTGCAGACGGGGGCGATCGCTCTCGTAAATTCGCCTGAGTTCCTGCAACACCCGCAAAAAGCCCGGTCGCCCATAGCGTGGCTCCACCGGAAAATACGTACCACCATAGAACGGCAGCAAGGTTTCAGGGTCGAGAAACACATTCAGCGGCCAGCCGCCCGCCCCCGTCATCATTTGCAGCGCCTGCATATAGATGCTGTCTACGTCTGGCCGCTCTTCCCGATCGACCTTAATGGCAACGTAGTGGGCATTCATATAGTCAGCAATTTCCAGGCTAGAAAACGCCTCGCCCTCCATCACCGTACACCAGTGACAGCTTGAGTAGCCAATCGACAGGAAAATCGGTCGATTCTCCCGCCGCGCCAGGGCGATCGCCTCCTCACACCACGGCCACCAGTCAATCGGATTCTCCGCGTGCTTCCGCAGATAGAGGCTTTGAGCATTCGCAAGTCGGTTCATCAGAAATTGGGAGTATTAGAACACCGGGGTCGTCGATTCCCCTCCCCCATCATCCCACCCTCTTCCCTCTTCCCTCTTCCCTCTTCCCTCTTCGTTCTTCCCGCTTCCCTCTTCCCCTCTTACTTCAACATCTGCTCAAACTGCTTCTCCCAGGTCTGATGGTTGCCCCGCGCTACCTGAATGACGGGTGTGTAGCCGAGAATGCTGTTCACTGTCCAGTTCACCAGAGACATGGGGAAGCGCAGCGGGCGGGCAATGTCGAGAAACAGCACCACGCGATAGTCATCCGTGTCGTTCCAGACCTGGTGATAGTAGGTGTCATCAAAAATCAGGCTTTTGCCTTCTTCCCAGTAGGCGGTCTGCCCATTAATTTCAATGCGACAGTTTTCGCGGGGTTCGGGCACCTTTAGCGCCAGGTGATAGCGGATGAGTCCCTTGTGCTTGCCCCGGTGCAGCGGGATGTGCTTGCCTGGCGCGAGGATCGAGAAAAAAGCGACTTTTAGCCCCGGAATCGTTTCCAGCAGCTTGACGGTTTCGGGGCAGCGCTGACAGTTTGGCTCGGAACGAAAGCCAAACGCCCAAAAGAAGAAGGTTTTCCAGCGGTCGTCGTTGGCAATGCGGTGCTGGCGGGGCGAAATGTCCTGAAAGTTGGGCAGTACATCAGCATATTCCATCACCTGATCCAGTTCTTTGCGGATCACCTGCCAGTTTGCTTCCAAGCGCTCGGCCCAGGGAAACTGCTCTTTACTAAAGAACACCGACTCGCCGACGATCGAGTACTCCGGAACCTTGCTCTCGATAAACTTGACGACTTCCGTTAACGCGCTTCCCATAGTGCTTAGTGATATTTGATGATTGACTCCGTAGTTATCCCCTCAGGCCAACTCGTTCTTCCGCCAGGCGGATTTCGCGCTCTACGGTTAATCCTGCCAAATATTGGCGGTCTTCAGTAATGTGGGGAAACTTGAGATGCGCTTCGGGAATACCCCGCTGGAGCAAGCGCTGACGAAGCATTTCAAAGCTGCCCGATGCCAAGATCCGCAAACGCGGTGGCGGCACTATATCTGCTCGCTTCTTGGCATAGGACAGATGCACCTCTTTCAAAATTTCGTCGAACCGCCGTAAGAATTGCTCTGGGTCTGCTAGGGTTTGCCCTGATGCTAATTCGATGTTGACCAGATAGTGGGGCGGCACCTCATGCTCGGACAGGGTGATGCAAAAGTTTTCTAGCGACAGGTCAAATTCGTGTTGGAGGGCTTGCATCACCTGAACCGCGTGAAATTCGGTGGTTTTTTCGGTTGTGGAAGACAGCAGCCCGCCCAGTCGATGGCGAAAGATAACGATCGGAGCCTGGTTGTAGAAGCCGAGAATTTCCACGACATCGCCATTGTCGTAGCGATATAGCCCGTTGTAGTTGGTGACGACGATGCGGTAGCGCTTGCCCAGCAGCACCTCATGGGGCAGCAAGGTTTGAGGATTTTCCAAGCCCCACTGGTCTTCGGGGAGAAATTCAAAAAAGCCGCTTTCGATGGCCAAGACGGTGCCATCGCGGTCGATGTCGTGATACACGCCGTAGGTGGCCTCAGCGGAGGAATAGATGCCGCCAAAGACGGGCGTATTGCCAAAGTAGTGGGGGAAGCGCTCCATGTAAAAGCTGGAGGTGCCGCCGCGGGCGGTGACAATCAGGGAAAGCTTGGGCCAGGCGAGTTTGGGCGTGAGCTTGCCGTGGGTTTTTAGGATGTTTCGCAGTTGGGCGGCACGTTTGGGGGCGGGCTTGAGCTGGCGTTCTAGCTGGATGCGGAGATGCGGTTCTATATCAAGCCAGGGGGCGATCGCCCCTTTGTCCAAATCTTCCACTAGCTCTGCGCCGTAGCACTCCAGATAGTCGCACAATTGCAGTGCCATCACAGGAAATGTGGCTGCCAATAGCGTCAAATTTGCATCCCGCAGCGCGAACAGAAGGCAGGCATAATGCCGAGAGAGACTGTCGCCAATCAAAAGAGTCTCATAAGGATGGGCAAAAATCTGCTTGTGTATCCAGCCGCTGAGCAGCACCGTACCAGCGCTTACTGGACCATAAGGAATGCCACCTTCGGTTTTGCCAAACGTGCGTGCTGAACTCGTCATCAGCATTTTGCCCAGGGGCAAACCGCGCTCCGCCGCTGCCGCTGCCATAAAGCCAATGCTGACATGATTTGCCTTCGAGAGCATCTGGCGAGAACGCTTCGTCGCCGGAATCAGCTTTTGCCGCCCTGTCGTGCCGCTGGTCATGTTGATATACACCACCGGGTCGGGGGTCAGCACATTGGGAACGCCCTGAGCAACGCGCTGAGCGTAGGGTTCATAAACTGTGTAGGACGAAATCGGCACCTGCTGCCGAAATTGCTCTACGCTTTTGATCTTCGCTAGCCCCAGATGCTGCCCCAGTTCTGTGTCCTGATAGCAGCGTAATAAGTCCAGTAAAAACTTTTCTTGAACTGCTGCGACATTCTTGGTCTGTTTTACAAACCGATTTTTTGTCCGACGCGCAACAGCCTTCACCAAAGACAGCAAAAGACTCCCCATGAATTCGCAACTCACACCACGTTACAAGTATTCATCCCGTAGGATGCAGGCCAATCTATCATTCATAAGACCTGGAAATTGACACAACTGTTCCACTTTGGGCGGGGCCACAAAAGTGGGCATTGCACCATCCAAATTTGAATGGTCAGATTTTATGAATTGGAACGCAGTGGCGATTCATGCAAACGGGTGATTAGGCCGCTTTGGGAATTTTCCAGCGGGCGGGGTGTCGGGGCGAGGGAGGTTCGGGTGCGCCGTCCGATCCAACGCCTTCAATCTTCTCGGGCAGCGGGCGTGGCTCTCGGTCAAACCATTTGCGATAGATTTCAGCGTATTTGCCGCTGTCGATGAGCGACTTTAGTCCATTGTTGACGAGTTCCCGGTTGGGGGAGCCTTTAGGCAGGGCGATTCCCAAGAATTCATCGGTAAAGGGGTCACCGACTAGCTTCATGCCGCGCACGCTGCCGGTTTGGATGGCGTAAGAGGCGACAGTTTCGCCGCTGATGACCGCATCGACCTTGCCTTGCAGCAGTTCGCTCCAGGCGGTTTTGCTGCTGTCGTAGCCGACGACCGTGGTATCAGGAATGGTGCGGGCGATGCTGGCCTGAACGGTTCCCGTTTCGACCCCAATGCGCTTGCCTGCTAGACTGTCGAGGTTGGTGATGCGGGTTTCGCCTTGGCGCACGGCGATCGCCATTCCCGATTTGAAATAGGGACGAGAGAAATCAGCGACGCGCTGCCGTTCGGGGGTAATGGTGATGGCGGCGATCGCCATATCGACATCGTTGCCATATAGCTCCCGCATCACATCGTCGAAGAACGGCAGTGGCACGTATTCCACCTGGGTTTGGGTGGCTTCGGCAAAGGCATTCATCAAGTCAATCTCAAAGCCCTGAAGTTGTCCGTCAGCCGTCTTAGAGGCGAACGGCGGATAGTTGGGCACAACTGCGACGCGCATCGTCGAACCGGGCGCAACTGCTTGTGGCGTGGGGGTGCTACAGGCGGCGATCGCAAACGCGAACGTCAGACCCAGCAGGATGAAAAAGAGCGATCGCGCGAATCGGGATAACCGGAAGAACTCAGGAAAAACCATTGCAACAACGTCTCCTGGCGCTGGGGGGCTGAAAGCGGGATTTTGGATTTTGGATTTTGGGCAGAGATTTTGCAACGGTAGACCTCAGCCCTGTCCAAATTTGGGAACGGGTTCTATTTGGGAACGGGTTCTGTTCAAGTTATCAGAACTGCCAGCATTTTTTAAGCTATTGCAAAAAATGTTGAAACTCGCTCCAAAACGCCCAACGACCTCAGCCTCGCTCAGCTTTCTTGTTTCTGAACCCGCAATGCCTGTCGTTTTAGCTTTTCCACCGGATTCATCCAGCGCTCCAAAAAGCTGAAAAACTGCGACGATAGCAGCGTCAGCACCAGGTAAACCAGCGCCACGGCAAAGTAAATTTCAAATGCCCGATAGGTCTGCGCGACGACCAACTGCCCCCGCCGCAGCAGTTCTTCAAAACCAATCACTGCCACCAGGCTGGTATCTTTCAGGCGGCTGATAAACTCATTCCCCAGCGGCGGAATCATCCGGCGAAACGCCTGCGGAAACACCACATAGCGCAGGGTTTGCATGGGGCCCAGCCCCAGCGATTGCGAGGCTTCTCGCTGCCCCAGATCAATCGACTGGATGCCCGCCCGCACGATTTCGGCAATGTAGGCGGCTCCATTCAGGCTGAGTGTAACGATCGCCGCTGTCCACTGGTTAAACTTCAGCCCAATGCCCATGCTTTGCAGCAGACTGGGCAGCCCAAAATAAATCATGAACAACTGCGCCAGCAGCGGGGTTCCTCGAAAGAAGTCGATATAGGCGATCGCCCCCAGCCGCACCAGCCGCGACGGCGACAGCCGCAAAACAGCCAGCAGCGTGCCCAGGGCCAGCCCCAGCAGAATCGAGACGATGGTGAGTTGGAGCGTCGTAATAGCCCCAAGCGAAAGGCTGGGGAGCGCGTTGAGAATGACTTCGAGCGATCGCTGCACGGTTTTTCCTAAAGTTTTTCCTAAAAACAAGTAAACGAATCACAGTACACGAATCATTGGGAATCTAATGGTGAATCGCGGACGCAATAGGCCCGCAATTCACATTGAGCAACTAAATCGGCGCGGCTTCGGGCAACACCGGCGGTTCGCCATCAAACCATTTTTGGTAAATCTCTTTGTATTTGCCGTTGGCGATGATGGTTTGCAAGCCTGTGTTGATCTTTGCCAGATTGGGCGATCCTTTGGGCGTGGCGATGCCGTAGAACTCTTCGGTGAGCAGTTCGCCAACGACCTTCACGCCGCGCACGCCGCCGCTCTTAATGGCGTAGAGAATGGCCGGCGCGTCGCTGATGGTGGCATCAACGTTGCCGTTCGACAGTTCTTGCAGGGCGATCGGCGTGCTGTCGAAGGTGCGGACTTCGCTTGCGCCAGATTTGCGGGCTTCGGCTTCGCCCGTCGTGCCAATCTGGGCAGAGATTTTCTTGCCCTTGAGCGAGTCAAAGCCGGTGATGTCGGTGTTGCTGTCTTGAACGGCGATCGCCAGCCCTGCTTTGAAATACGGCCGCGAAAAATCCACCACTTCCGCCCGCTCTTTGGTGATGGTCATGGTGCTGATGGTGGCATCAATCGTGCCCGCCTGGAGTGCCGGGATAATGCCGTCGAAGGGTAGCCCTTCCATGTTCATCGTGAAGCCGCCCGCCTCGGCCACAGCATTCATCAGGTCAATATCAAAGCCCTCAAACTGGCCCGCGCCCGTTTGGGATTGGAATGGCGGAAATGTGGGATCAAGCGCTACTTTGAGTGGGGCCGCGTCGGCGGTTGACGGGGAGCTGCCGTCGGCGGTGGGTGTGCTGCCGCCGCAGGCCGCAAACAGCACCACGCACATCAGACTCAACAACCCCAGCACCAGCGCCCGCCAGCGAATACGAGTCAATCTCAGCATGAGAATCGAACGCTCCTAAACCTAAGGTTTCAAAAAAGTTAGAGGGTCAAAAGATTACAAAATACCAACAGGATGCAGCATGTCAGAGCTTGCCCTGAGAGACTGAATTGTACAGGCGATCGCCCATTTCTCGCGCAAAGATGGTACAGATCGTTAAACAATTTGCTCAAAAGATTTAGCCAGAAACATAACCAGATCAGACCTAAATCAGACCTAAAATCAGACCTAAAAAAATAGCCGACCGTAGCCGTGGCATCTACGTAGAAGCGATCGCCCGTGCTAGAACAGCATCGTCTACCGACTCCTGACGAAATTCCGTTGCCTACAGCACCATTACTGTCCCCTTAGCTCTGTTACCCCCAAGCCCACGCAGCCCATGAACGACAGCCTGCTTGCGCCCAATACCACCGCCACGCCCGCTATCGAGTTTGGTCAGGTTGAGAAAAGCTTCGGTCAGCTCAAGGTGCTGCGCGGCATCAGCGGCCACATCAACCCCGGCGAAGTGGTGGCGGTGATTGGCTCGTCGGGCTGCGGCAAAAGCACGCTGCTGCGTTGTTTTAACCATCTAGAAACGATCAACGCTGGGCGCTTGGTGGTGAACGGCATTGACCTGTCAGCGGGCAGCGCCCTCAGCGCGGCAGACCTGCGCCTGCTCCATGCCCAGGTGGGGATGGTGTTTCAGCAGTTCAACCTGTTTCCTCACATGACCGTGCTGGATAACCTGACGCTGGCCCCGCGCAAGGTGCTGGGTCTGTCTGATAAAGAGGCCCGGCAGACGGCGCGGATCTTGCTAGAGAAAGTGGGCCTGGGCGAAAAAGCCGAGGTCTATCCCGAAATGCTCTCTGGCGGGCAAAAGCAGCGGGTGGCGATCGCCCGCGCCCTCTGCATGAAGCCCAAAATCATGCTGTTTGATGAACCCACCAGCGCCCTCGACCCAGAACTGGTGGGCGAAGTGCTGCTGGTGATGCAGCAACTCGCCGAAGAGGGCATGACGATGGTGATCGTCACCCACGAGATGCAGTTTGCCCGCGAAGTCGCCCATCGCGTCCTCTTCCTCAACCAGGGCCAGGTCGAAGAAGAAGGCCCGGCGCGGCAGGTGCTGGACTATCCCCAGAGCGATCGCCTGCGGGCGTTTCTCAGCCGGATGTCGTTTGCCCGCGTATGAGAGTTTCGCGTGATAGAGTGACGGCATGACGGCGGACGATCACTTTTTAGTCTGCATTCCGCTCTCATACCCCAAAGCTTTGATCCCTCGATGTCTTTAACCCCTCCCATGTCTTCTGCCCTCCCTGTTCCAACCTTTTTTGACCCGCAGCGCGTGGGTGAGGTTTGGCGTGTGCCCTACGAAATGCGGGCGGCCCAGGCGGCGCTGTGGGCCAAAGAGCATGAATTAACGCCAGCGGTGATGGATGAGACGCGGGTGTGTCTGCTGGCGATCGATGTGCAGAATACGTTCTGTATCCCTGAGTTTGAACTGTTTGTGGGCGGGCGATCGGGCCGGGGTGCGGTGGAAGACAATGTGCGGCTGTGTGAGTTTATCTATCGCAACCTGGGCAGCATTACGGCGATCGTCGCCACGATGGATACCCACACCGCAACCCAGATTTTTCACGCGGTGTTTTGGATCAACGAGGCTGGCGAGCATCCGCCCGCGATGACGATGATTTCGCTGGAGGATGTAGAAACGGGCGTGTGGCGCGTGAATCCGGCAATCGCTCCCAACGTTGCCTACGGCACGGCAGACAGTCTGCAAGCCTACGCGCTCCACTATGTCCGCAAGCTGAGCCAGGATGGCAAATACCCGCTCACCATCTGGCCCTATCACTCCATGCTGGGCGGCATTGGGCACGCGCTGGTGTCGGCAGTGGAGGAAGCCTGCTTTTTTCACAGCATTGCCCGTCAGGCGCAGACCTTGTTTGAACTCAAGGGCGGCCATCCGCTGACAGAAAACTACTCTGTGCTAAAGCCCGAAGTGACTGAAGACGCGCAGCAGCGGGCGATCGCCCAAAAGAACTTGCCGCTGATTTCTATGCTGCTGGATTTTGACGCGGTGCTGATTGCGGGACAGGCCAAGAGCCACTGCGTCGCCTGGACGATCGATGACCTGCTGACGGAAATTCAGGCGATTCATCCCAAGCTGACCGACCGGATTTACCTGCTGGAAGATTGCAGTTCGCCCGTCGTCGTTCCTGGCGTGGTGGACTTTACCGAAGCGGCCGATGCTGCCTATGAGCGCTTTGCCGCAGCGGGTATGCATCGCGTGAAGTCTACAGACCCAATGGAAAGCTGGCTTCAGTGAGGGGAAAATATTTGGAAAATATTTCAGGGGGAAACGGGCAGGGCGGGTCTATTCTGCTTCGGCCTCAGGGTCTTCGGCTGCGGGGCGGATGGTCTGGGCGATCGCCTCTAGCACCCGCGCCGTAACAAATTCGGGCGATTCACGCCCGCGAAGCTGGACATGGACATCTGCCTGGGCATAGAGCGGGCGGCGCTGATCGAGCAATTCCTGGATGCGCTGGCGCGGGTCGGGGTCTTGCAGCAGCGGGCGCGTGGTGCTGTGGCGCAGGCGATAGTAAAGCTGCTCGGCGGGTACATCCAGCCAGATCACAATGCCGTGGTGGAGATAACTCCAGTTTTGGGGCCGCAGCACCACACCGCCACCCGTGGCGATCGCCAGACTGCCGTAGGCATAAGACGACAGCTCCGCCAAAATTTGCGTTTCCAAGTCGCGAAATCCGTCTTCGCCGCGCTCTGCAAACACCTGCGCCACCGTCTGATGGGTCGCCGCCTCCACCAGCGCGTCGGTATCAAAAAACTGATAGCCCAGCTTTTGCGCCACCAGGCGGCCCACCGTGGTTTTGCCGCAGCCCATCATGCCCACCAGATAGAGGTTTGTGCGCCGGAGCCGCCGCACGGTGGTTTTGGCATCGGCGGGAATGGTGTGATCGGTGGATAGGCGCAGCAGCAGCGATTCCGATTCGGTGGGTTTGCCGTTGGGCGGCGTGTCGTTCATGGTGCAACAAGGGCGGCGAGAAGTCGGCGAAGATGACCCGCAAAAATTCCAGCAGCGACTCTGTAAAAATTAATCTTATCCCAACCGCAGCGGCGGATTGCCCTCTGGCGATCGCCCCGACCCGCCAGAGCCAGCATCCGGGCGATCGCCCCCGTCATTCGGCTCGTCTTCGTCGTCCCAGTCGTCCCAAATTTCCCGATTCAGCGGTCCCCGCCGCGCCGCTGGCTCGTCCGCCGCGTCGCCCCAGCTTTCGTCGTCCCACACTTCGCCGCTGCCATTACCGCTGTCATCACTGCTGTCGAAATCAAAGGAGCGATCGCGCTCTGCTTCCCAAGCTTCCTCGTCGTCAGCCTCCATCGGGGCGATCGGCTCCTCGTCTGGATAGCTGGGCGGCGCGATCACGCGAAAATCGGCTTCGTAAATTGAACGAGCCTTGGCGGTATCTGCGCTGGGTGAATCGTCCGGCGAATCGATAGGCGAATCAGCAGGTGAATCGGCGGGCGAATCAGCCGCGAAATCGGTCGGCTCGGTGGTTGTCGAATCTGCCAATCCTGAACTGGCCGAGTCCGAACCCGTCGCACCTGAACCGGGCAAGCCTGAACCAGGCGCACCCGCGTCAGAGGAAACCTTGGGCGATTCGTCTGGGGGAGCCTTGATATTGTCGGTCGGCGTGTCTGGCTCGGCGCGGCGATAGCTAAAAGAATAGACCGTGCCCGCCCGATAGCCCGTCTCCGGCTCTCGGTTAATCTCTACAATCGGGCGGCGAGGCTCGGCGGGTGGCTCCTCTGGCGGGCTGGGCTGGGCGGGCTTGGCAGGCGGTTCTTCTTCCCAGTCGTCCCACACTTCGCGCTCCTCTTCTGGCTCTGGCTCCTCGTCCAGATACGGCCGATATTGATAGCCAGATGAATAGTCGGGTTCCGATGGTTCCTCAACAACATCGTAGGGACGATATTGATAGGACGACTCCGCCGTTTCCGCTTCATAAGGGCGATATTGATAGGCCGCTTCTGCCGCTTCGTAAGGCCGCTCCTGATACGCTGGCTCCGGCTCAATCGGCGGCGAAATTTCTCGATAAGGCACGTCCTGAATCACCGTGCGGCTGCCTGCTGCTGAGGCACGGGGCGGCGCATCGTCCCAGTCGTCCCATTCGTTGCCAGAGCGGGGGTTTTCCCAATCGTCCTCAGCGGCAGCCCAGGCCGACTCGCTGGGGCGAGACGCACCGCCCGCCCGATCCACAGGTTCCGGATCAAGCGGTTTCGTCCAGCCGCCGGTCCAAGGGGGCGGTGTCCAGGGTTCGCCCTGCCCGCCCGGTTTTCTGCGGCTGGGGCGACGGGCCATGCGACGGGGCGATTCCTGTAAGGATCGCTTCGCGAATCGCCCTTTCGCCAAAAACCGAATCAGCGTAGCCACCAAGACCGTTGTGATGGCCCCCGCCAGCACCGCCCCCACCAGCCACACCGCCAGCGGCAGTGCCACCGTCTGCATTCCCAAAAACGTCAGCGCCACCGAAGGCGAGAGGTTTTGCAGCACCACGATGGCGAGTAGGGCAATGAAGAGGAAAAGCAGGATCGGGCGCATGGGCAGGAGAGGAGGGGTTGGAGGTCAGGGAGAACCGGGGTAGAGGGCTGGCAGATTCATCATAGCGAGTGTATGGGCGACTGTTTCTGGCGGAAGTCTGGCAAGGTCGGCACCTCTAACTGCGTAGGTTCTGTAAGCGCTGACGCAGCAAGTCGGCCCTAGAGGCAAGGTCGGACTGGGCGATCGCCTCTTGCTCCCCCGATGCCAGCCATTTCACTTGCACCGTGCCGGTTTCTGCTTCTTCATCGCCCAAGATGAGGCAGGCGGCCGCGCCGCTGCGGTCGGCCCGCTTCATCTGCTTGCCAAAGGCGCTGCCGCTCAGGTCAAGATCGACCGAAAAGCCGAGCCGACGCAGCGTTTGGGCAATCTGGAGCGACTGCGCTTCGGGGCGATCGCCCTTAGACACCACATAAAAATCGACGCGGGCTTCGGTTGCCGGATGCAGCTTTTGCAGCAGCAGCACCAGCCGCTCCATGCCCAACCCCCAGCCGACCGCAGGCGTTTCGGGGCCGCCCAGTTCTGCCACCAGCCCGTCGTAGCGTCCGCCTCCGCAGACAGTCGCCTGTGCGCCCAGATCGGCAGATTGAATCTCAAACGCGGTGTGGGTGTAATAGTCTAGCCCACGCACCAGACGGGGATTTACCTGGTAGGCAATGCCCAGGTCGGTCAGGCGCTGCTGAACCGCCTCGAAGCGCTGCTGCGACTCGGCGCTGAGGTAGTTGAGAATGCTGGGTGCGTCTTGGACGATTTCCTGGGTGCGGGCCGCTTTGCTGTCTAAAATTCGCATTGGGTTGCGCGTCAGCCGATCCTGGGAATCCGGGTCTAGCTCGGCTTTAAACGGTGTGAAATAGTCCACCAGGGCGGCGCGATACTGCTGACGGTCAGCGGGCGTGCCCACCGAGTTCAAATCCATCGTCAGCGTTTTTAGCCCCAGATGTTGCAGCAAATCTGTTGCCAGGGCAATCACCTCGGCATCGGCGCGGGGGTCGGCGCTGCCCATGACTTCTACATCCAGTTGGTGAAACTGGCGCTGTCGCCCGGCCTGGGGCCGCTCATAGCGAAACACGGGGCCGACGCACCAGAGTCGCTGGGCGTTGCCCGCTGCGTAGAGTTTGTGTTCGATGAGCGATCGCACTAGGCCCGCCGTCATCTCTGGGCGCAGGGTAATCGAGCGATCGCCCCGATCGGTGAAGGTATACATTTCCTTGCCCACGACATCGGTGGCTTCGCCAATCCCGCGTTCAAATAGCTCGGTTTGCTCAAAAATCGGCGTGCGGATTTCGCGATAGCCCGCATTGCCCAGGATTTGTCGGGCTGCCGCCTCGATCTGCTGCCAGTAGCCCACTTCCTCCGGCAAAATGTCTCGCGTTCCCCGAATCGCCTGAATTGCGCTCATGCCCTTTGTTCTGGTTAAAAGTGCTGCTTACACGGATCGCTGGAAAGTGCGGTTTGCAAAGTCCCAACTTCCAAGCATCACAGTGTAGCAGGCTTCGGGGGACAGGGTTGAGGGGTTGACCTAGCAGGACGGGAAACCCCCTCATCCCAATGTTCTTGCGGCAGATGCAAATGCGGCAGACGCATCTGCTCAGAGCGCCTGCACTGTCTAGCGAATGTTGCAGTCCGACAGTCGCCCCATCAGTGCCGCCAGCATTTGGATTTCGTCCTCGCCCCCAAAATCGCGCATCTTGCCCAGCGAACCAGACCGGAACCCAGACCATAGGTCCAGTTTCCAGTACCAGAGCGCGGGCAGATGTCCCGGTGGTGCGTGCAGCCCAAAGGTAAGCTGGCCGTAGGGCTTGAACATCGCGTAGGAACCGCCCACCCCTTTCCAGGCCCAATCGACCAGCACCGCAAAGTCCAACGCCCGCCGCGAGTGGGGCAGTCCAGCGCCCAGTCCTTGATAGATGCGCTCCTGCGTCGTAAAGCCAAAATGACCGTTGCTATACTTCTGCCACAGGCTGTTGATCGTGTTCAAATCCACGCAGGGAAACCGAGCCAGGGACTCTGGGCTGAGCCAATCCTGCTTTTGGCGACCTGCGGCTAAGAGCATTAGATGGTAGGTCAATCTGTCGGCTTCGGGCCAGAGCCGTTCTTGCAACAGTCCTTGCAGCCCGGTGTAGTCGATGCCGCACTCGGAGGGCAGCAAGTCGGCCGGAGCCTGGATGGGCTGTGGAACAGGAGCCATACCACCTCCCGAAACGATTTCTGGCGGCGGGTCGAGGGCTGTGATGGGCTGGCCCGGCGGCAGGTTGGGTGGAAAGGGGGCTGCGCCGTTGTTCCAGGCTGGGATGCCCGCTGGCGGCATGGCGTTTGGCGCATCGGTCAGGGGCGCATCAGTGAGGGGGCGATGTTGCTCCGCAACGCTTGCGCGATCGCCATTTGCAGGCTCTCCTGGAGGAGCGAGTTCCGGCGGCGCTCCGGCTGACCATCCTTCGGGCAGCGGCAGTTCTCCCAAGTCCTCTGGCTCCTCTTCTGGATAGTCTACAGGCGGAGCGGGGGTATCCAGGCTGCCGCCGATGCCATTCACCAGATCCAGGGGCGGCTGGGGCATGTTGGTGGAGATGTCTTCCGGCCAAGTCTCTTTGGTGGTGGGTTCAGGGGGAGCGGGTGCTGTCGCAGGACTAGAGGCAGCAGAACCAGGGTCGGTGGGTTCTGGTGGCACTGCTGGCGGGGCAGACACAGATGGCAGTGACGCTTCGGGGTCTGGGGGTGTTTGTCCTAGACCTTCGACCACAAACGCCTCAACATGAAGCTGCGGTTCTGGAAGCTGCGGTTCTGGCAGATCCGCCATCGGCGCTTCGGAATCTGGCGGCGGGGGCGGCATCGTGCCCGATTCCACGGGCGCTGGAGGGGCAGGGGGTTCTGTGTCAGATTGGGGGGCAGCGGTGGGTGGAGGCGGGTCGCTGGCCGTGGTGTCGGTGAATTCATCTGGAAGGGGAGGTGCTGCGGGGTTATCAACCTCTGCGCCCTGGCCCGCGCCATTGCCCGCCGATGTGGACTCAGCGGCTGCGGCGGGCAAATCCTCTGGCGACGTTTCCCACGGGTCAGGCAGCAGCGGGGATGGAGTCGGAGCCGTTGCAGGCTTGATGGGTGAACTGGCGGACGGTGCAGCGAGTTCGGCGGGGGGGCGTTTTGTAGGCTTGGCTGTTGATGGGGCTATTGAGGGTGGGGGGAGGGGGGCGATCGCCCCCAAATTCCCCTCCAAATTCGGGGTTGTTCCCAAATTTGCCCCCCAATTGAGCGGCTCTGGGCCAACCGAACCGGGCTGAGGCAAAAAGCTTTGGGGCGGTGCGGGCTGTCCGGTAGGCGGCGGCAGCGGTGGTGGGGGCGGGGGACTGGCAGCATTGCCCACGGCTGGCGGCACGGGCGGTGTAGCAGCGGTGGAAGGGCGGGGCTGCTCTTCTGCTTGGGCGCGGCGCTGGGCTTCGGCCAGGGCCGTTAGCTTACGCTGAATCGCGGCAATTTCCTCATCCGTCAGCATGAGAGACTCCTGAATCAGTTTTAGTTCAGATAGGCTCGATTCGTTTAAGGGATACTCTAGCCTAAGGCGTTGGGCAACCGCCTGCTCGTAGCGTTTCAGATTTTGCTGGTGCTGCTGCTGCTGGAGTTGGTGCAGCGCGTCTTGCTCTAGGGCTTCCACTTCGGCATCGCTAAGCTGGAGGCGCGTTTGCAAGGACTGGAGGCGATCGCGCTCGGATTTTCGCAGGGTCGGCTCCTGGGCGATCGCCTGCAAAAACGCCGCTCGATACTGTTGTCGCCGCGCTTCCTGCTCGTCTCGTTCCCTCTGCAAGCGGGCCCGCACGCGCTGTTCTGCCTGGTCGATTTGCACCTGGCGCAGGTCGAGCGCGTGTTGCAGCTTGTCTAGCTTGAGCCGATCGGCGGGGCCGAGGGTTTCGCTAGCCCGCAGTGCTGCTTCATACTCCTGTTCGTAGCGCAGCAAATTATGGCGATCGCGCTCGCGTCGTTCCTGAATTTGCTGCTGCACACGCCGTTCAATGGCGGTCACGTCTGCGTCGGCCAGCCCCCAGACAGATTGCTGCTGTTGCAGGCGATCGCGCACCGCGCTACTAGGCGGGTCGGCTTGCAGCAGCGCCTTGGTCAGGGCTTGCTCATACTGAATCAGGTGCAGGCGGTAGGCGGCTTCGCGCTCGGCGTAGGGCTGCATCAGCGCCTCGTGGATTGGCTCCACCTCTTCCTCCGACAGTTCCAACACCTGCTGCAATTCCCTCAGCCGATCCAGTTGTGCTGAAGACAGCGGATACGCCTGGGCCAGTTCGGCGCTGAGCGTCTGGCGATAGTCTTGCAGGCGCTCGGCGTGTTCTCGAAACGGCTGCATCAGTTCTGCCTCGATGCTGAGCGCATCGGCATCCGACAGCCCAAACTGCGATCGCCGCCGTTTCAAAATCGCTACCGATGCGGGAGCCAGCCGCCCGTCGGAACCAAGCTGTCGCTGCACGGCTTCCCGATAGCGCTGGCGGGGGTCTTGACGAAAAACGCGGGTGAGGGCGATCGCCCCGTCTTCATCCCGCAGCGCGATTAGTTCCGGCTGCATGGTGGGCAACACCAGCCGCACGCGATCGCTCGTGTAGGTGTGCAGCTCCTTCACCGACACCTTGCCGTCGTCATCCTGATCTGCCGCACCCGTGGTCATACCCTCTACCAGATGATGCGTATACAACGACAGATCCGGATCGCAGGCATCCAACACCACAGGCGCATCGTCCGCTGCCAGCAAAATCGCCCGCCCCTGCGCCCCAAGCTGATGCCCAATGCTAAAGGAACCGTTTGCCCGCGCCGCAACGGCTGGGTCAACCTGTGCATTAAAGCCGCAGTCTAAAATCATCACCTGCTGGCGCGAGCGGCTGCTGCCCGACAGATCGCGCACCAACCCCAAAGGCAGAGCAGTCGCTTTCACCAGTTGCCCGTCGGAGTTTCGGCGAGTAGAACGGGTCGCGAAGTAGGCCCGTCCCAAATCATCGCGCAGCCCCCGCCCCGAAAAGTACATCACCGCCAGATCGTTGGCGCTGCACTTGCGAAAGAATTCCTCAATGCGCTCCTCTAGCTCCATCCGGTCAGGGTCAAACACCTGCGGGGCTTCATCAAAGCCGCCGATTTCTGGATGCAGCAAAACCTCCCGCAGCGCGTTGACATCGTTTCGGGCGCTCGGAGATGGGCGGACGGCATCCTGATTTTGGTAGTTGCTGACCCCAATCAGCAGGGCATATTTCCCCATAGTGAACGCCTGAGCCAGCGGTAGAATCTGGTGCGGCTGGGAAGGTCACCCGATTCCGGAGCAAACTGCTCCGGGTTGACAGTTTTAGAAAATTTGGCAAGCCAGGTGATTGCTCGTCTTTCCTCATTTTCAGAACGCTTAACTTCAAGAATACGGTGATTTTTTCAAAATAGCGAACTTGTACGGTTGCAATGGGCACAACTGGGTACAGTTGGAGGGCATTTTGGGGACACCCGGTCCCAGTCGGCAGAACTTTCGGGAACGGGATCGCAGAGCGTAACGGAAGTTAACGGAAGCAGAACTTTCCGGAACGGGATCGCAGAGCGTAACGGAAGTTAACGGAAAATGAAACGAATCGTGAATAGATAATCCCTAATGTTATGAATCGGCGTAGGTTAAGGGGACATGAAATAGCCCCTGGCAAGCCAGTTAGGACAGGTAAATGTCGGACAGGCCAAATTGATGACCCTCTTTTCAGCGCTGACCATTCCGCCAGCCCTTAACGTCTAATTCCCAATTCCTAACGCCTTGCCATCACGGATTCTCCTCGCCCCTGGAGTGCCTATGAACGTGCTGCTGCTCTGGCCTGTGATGCCCAATTCCTTCTGGTCGTATCAGGAAACGCTGAATCTGGCGGGACTGCGATCGACCAATCCGCCCCTCGGCCTGATTACGGTGGCGGCGATGCTGCCGGAGGACTGGAACCTGCGCTTTGCCGATCGCAATGTCCGTCCTGAAACGGAAGACGACTGGGCCTGGTGCGATCTGGTCATGATCTCAGCAATGGTGATTCAAAAAGCAGACTTTCAAGCGCTGATTCGCAAGGGCGTGGCGCTGGGTAAGAAAGTGGCAGTGGGCGGCCCCTATCCCACATCCTATCCAGATGTGGCGCTGGAGGCGGGCGCACATTATCTGATTCTGGATGAGGGAGAATGCACGATTCCTCTGTTTCTGGAGGCGATCGCCCGCCATGAACCCAGCGGCATCTTTCGCTCTGCCGAAAAGCCCGATGTCACGCAAACGCCGATTCCCCGCTTTGACCTGCTGGATTTAGAAGCTTACCTGGCGATTACTGTGCAGTTCTCCCGCGGTTGCCCCTTTCAGTGCGAGTTCTGCGACATCATTAACCTCTATGGCCGCAAGCCCCGCACCAAGACACCAGAGCAAATGCTGGCGGAGTTTGATCGCCTGTATGACCTGGGCTGGCGGCGCTATGTGTTTGTGGTAGACGACAACTTTATCGGCAACAAGCGCAATGCCAAGGTGTTCCTGCGGGCACTAATTCCCTGGATGGAGGCGCACCAGTATCCGTTTATCTTACTTACCGAAGCCTCGCTGAACCTAGCAGAAGATGACGAACTTTTAGAACTCATGGTGAAAGCAGGTTTTACGATTGTCTTCATGGGCATTGAAACGCCCGATACCGAGAGCTTGGTGGGCATTAATAAACTACAAAACACGCGCCAATCGCTGATCGATGCTTGCCACAAGGTCACGCGGGCCGGGCTGCAAATCATGGCAGGCTTCATCATCGGCTTTGATGGCGAACGTCCGGGGGCGGGGCGGCGCGTGCGTGAGTTTATTCAAGAAACCGGAATTCCTCAGGCGCAATTTAGCATTTTGCAGGCGCTCCGCAATACGGCCCTGTGGAACCGACTTCAGCAGGAGGGGCGGCTCACCGATGGTCTGGGAACCTTCCATCAGGGCACGATCATGAACTTTGTGCCGACGCGCCCCGTGGAAGAAATCGCCCGCGAATATATCGATGCCTTTTGGTCTATCTATGACCCGATGAACTTCATGAAGCGCACCTTTCGCCATTTCCGCATGATGAATGGCTGGCGGGCCAAGAGCGATCGCCCCTTTACCCGCACCGAGTGGCGACTGTTTAGCGCCCTCTGCTGGCGACAGGGCGTGCTGCGCTCCACCCGCTTCCGCTTTTGGTGGCAACTGCTGGCGATCGCCCTCACCAAGCCGCGCCTGCTCTACGACTACCTCGTCGCCCTCGGCACAGGCGAGCATTTCTTCCAATATCGCCATGTGGTGAAGGCACAGCTTGAGGCGCAGTTAGCGGCTTTGGCAGCGGTGCAGACGGTGCAGACGGTGGACGAGCGTCCCGTAGCCAAGGTGATAGAATAAGCAAGATCACTTCAGAAACGTTGCTCTCATTCTTACCTTACTCTAGGATCGCCTCCAAAATCCCCTCCGCTCCAAACCGGATTACGTCCGTGCAGGGCAGTCCGGTTTCGTCCTGAGTCTGGGCGATCGCTCGCTTTGCCGCTGCTTCGTCGAGGTGAAAGGTGTTGAGGGCGATCGCCACCACTTTGGTCGGGGCAAAGGTGCCACCTGCACGAACGACGGTTTCATAAACCTGGATGACTTCCGGTAACGGCGGAATGTGGAAATCGGGGAAGCTGCGGATTTCGGTCTGGCCCGCGCGGTGAACCAGGACGAGGTGGGTGGGCTGGCTGCCGCGCATCAGGGGCAGCGTGGCCGTGGAGGCGGGATTCATCAGGGAACCCTGGCCCTCGATGTGCAGAATGTCTTGGTTGGGCGCATTCCGCAGCACGGCTTGCTCGACGGCTCCAGCAGCAAAGTCAATCCGCACTGCATCCAGCGGAATGCCGTCGTGCCCCAGCATTAGCCCCGTTTGCCCGGTGGCGATGAAGCGCGATCGCAGCCCCCGCTCCCGACAGGCCCGGTCTAGCTCCAGGCTGGCAGACATTTTGCCCACGCTCATATCGGTGCCCACGGTCAGCACCCGCTTGCAGGAGAGCGATCGCGCTTTGCCGCTGCCCACCGTCAGCCCCGCTGGCTCCTGCCGCACGTCCCAAATCCACTGCCCGTCGCGCACCAGCTCCTGCAAGTCGGGAGCCGTCGCCATTGGCGTGTGCAGCCCGTTGACCACCGACAGCCCCGCCGCTACGCCGTCCTTCACCTCTTGCCACCAGGCATCGGGCAGCGCCCCACCCGACGGCGCAATGCCAATGGTCAGCACGGTTGGAGCATAGGCCAGCGCCTCGCGCACCGAGGCCACGATCGGCACATCGCGGTTGATGCCCGTCACTTCAGGCAGCGATCGCCCCACCGCCGCTTGGTCAATCACCGCCACAATCGGAATGTCGCTATAGCGCAGCAGCGACAGCCCTGTTTTCCCGTGGGAACCCTGCGTTCCCTCATGCAGCAGAATGGCAACCCGACTCTCAGTCGTTAGCATCATGGAATTTACTCAAGGGGTTCAGCAACTCAATTCGGACTTCGGACTATATATCGGACTGAATTCAGGCTGACGCAGTGGGGTGATGTCTCGCAAGATGCTCTCTCGCAAACTGGGCCCGCAAGAAATCATCCAAAATCCAGAACATTCATCGCAAGCGCGTCAGCCCTGTATATATCCATAATCAGGGGTCGGGAAGGCAATTATGGTAGCGCTTTTGTCTCACGCGCTCACCTGCCGCGTTCCAATCCTGACTCCGATTCACTGTCTCCGGATATCTGAACCTCCTGGAGGGTGAAATAGAGCGTGCTGCCCTGCCCAGGCTGGCTCTCTGCCCAGATTTTGCCGCCGTGGCGCAGGATGATGCGCTGCACCAGCGCCAGCCCAATGCCCATGCCCTCAAATTCCTGCTCCGGATGGAGCCGCTGGAATGCGCCAAAGATCTGATCAGTGAATTCGGGCGGAAAGCCCACGCCGTTATCGCGGACGAACAGCGTATGGTTAGGCAGGCAGCCGATTTCGACGCGGGGCTGGGGCGTGGGGCGGCTGAACTTGACGGCATTGTCGATCAGATTGGCAAACACCTGCTGGAGCAGGGTCGCGTCGCCCGACACCGTTGGCAAATCCCCAATCACAAATTCGACGGGGAAACCGGGCTGTTCGTCGGACGTGGCCAGGGCGATCGCCCGATCGACCAGCGGCCGCAGCGAGACGGGACGTTGCACGAGCGATCGCCGCGTCACCCGCGAGAGATCGAGTAATCCGTCGATTAGCAAGCCCATCTTGCGGCTGCTGTTGCGAATGGTGTCCAGATAGTGAGTCACTTTGGGGTCATCCAGCCAGCCGTTGGCCGCTAGGCGATCGCCCAAGGCCGCCACAAAGCCCGAAATATGGCGCAGGGGGGCCCGCAAATCGTGCGACACCGAGTAGGAAAAGGACTCTAGCTCGCGGTTGATCGCCTCTAGCTGCTCGGTGCGCCGCATCAATTCTTGCCGGGCCAGCACTAGGTCTGCGACTTGATCACGCTGCGATTCGCAACGCAATCCCTGCGGAAATCGTCCCTGTTGCGCTGCGGGGCGCTGCTCGGTGAGGTCGATCAGTGTGCAAACCGCCCCTGACGCAGAAGTGCTCGGAGGCAAGGGCTGGATGCTCAGCCTGAGCCAGGTAACAGACCCTCCGAAAGCACCATTCTGCCCAGCCTGGGGTATCCCCACCACCGCTTGCAGGGTCGCGCCAGTGGCGATCGCCTGCTGAACCAACTGCGCCACCGATAGCTTCGACCCCGCTTCACAAATCCAGCCTTCAGTCAGGCATTCGAGCGGGCTATCCGGTGGCAAATCGCCCGTCCGCCCCAAGAGCGATCGCCCTATCTGGTTGCAAAACAGTATCTCGGCCCGCCGTCCACAGACCACCACTCCGACGCTTACCGCGTCCAGAATCGATCCCTGCTGCTCCCAACTGTCCACAACGCTGCTGACTCTAACGCTGCTGACTCTATCGATCGGTTCCACCCTAATCATTGACGCTGATTAACCATCGCTCACACACCAGGCGAAACATGGGAGATGAAACACGGGGCATCTGCCGCCAGAAAATTCTCCGCCCAATGCTTCTTATTCAGAATTCCCACAAAGGTTACTTTTCTCAACACTGACTCAGATGCCTGATGCTCTGCGTCCCACCAGCTTACCAGACGCTTACCGACTGACAATTCCCGACCACTGCACCTGCTTTCGCCGCTCTCGCCGATAGGAAAAGAAAAGCTCCGGCGTTTGATAGGTGCAGTAGGGGGCGATCGCCACCTGCTCTGGCAATAGACCCAGATTCAGCAGTTGCAGCGCGTTGACCCGGCGCACATCCAGCCGCACCCGACCGGGCTGTGGGTCGGGATGTAGCGGCGAATGGGGCAGCGACCCCAGCGTTTCCAGAATGGCCTCAGCCACTTCATCGGGCAGTCGCGGTTTGGCCGGATCGGGCACATCGCTCGACGGCGCTTGCGGATCGAGCGGGGCAGCGTCCTGTCGCCAGCGTCCGGCAAATTCCGGCAATACGGTCGCGCCCACTTCGGCGGCAACGGTTGTTGAAACCTGGTACACCTCGCCGGCGATCGCCGGGCCCAGCGCTACCCGCAGGTCTGCCAGCCGACTGCCACGCTCCTGCAACCGGGCGATCGCCACGGGCACGATCTCCAGCGCTGTGCCTCGCCAGCCCGCATGAACCGCTGCCACCCGCCCCGTCGAAACGTCCGCAATCAGCGCAGGCACACAGTCTGCCGAGCAGACCCACGCCGCCTCCAGCGTCCCATCCGTCACGCTGCCATCGGCCTGCGGCCAGCCCGACTCATCCGCCACGCCCAGACCTGCGGACTCTTTTGCTAAAATCTCTGCCGCGCCCAACACCCGATTGCCATGCACCTGCTTCACCCGCAGCAGTCGTGCCTCCGGCTTCAGCGCCAGGGTTAGGTCTTCTGGGCTACACGGCGCAAACTGCCGGGTAAAAAAGCCGTGATCAAACCCGTCCAGCAAACTACAGGTCAGGTAAGACGCGCCGCGCCAGTCACGCCATTGCCAGTCGTGCATCAGAACCTCAGAGAACAAGAGGATAGACCTTGATGGTATAGCACTTGTTGGGCTGCTGATGCTTTTGGTGAGGGCTATAGCATTCAAGCTATTTGTTGAGCCAAAACTTCTTGCACAAAATTAAAGCGGGTACTCCAATGATTTCATCTCCTGAAGTCCTGCATCCAAACAAATTGGATAGATTTTCACTTGTTTGCTACCATCCTTCGCGCTTGTGCCAGAAGTTGCGCTGTTTCTTCTGTAAGAGTCTGTTCTTGCATCTCCAACTCGTGAATACGCGCACGAAGTACTTCTATCCTCTTCTCAGGAGTCAATCCCTTAAGAAAATCAACTGGGATAACATTCGATTCACCATCTAGCCAAGTTACAGCGTTTTTGAAGCTAGTGAGGCACACGGATGGTCAATAAGCCCTTGCCTCGTGAGGGCAGCATGTGCCTCACCCCGCAAGAAAATGCTGTAGAACCCTTTGAAGTTTTGCCTGATTTGCGGCTTGCACTTTAGGGTTCTTTAATCTCTTTTCGACAGAGCCTTTTATGTCAGATGCCCAATACTCTTTCAATCCACCATTCATTGATGCAGCATCTAGCCCCTTTACGAGCTGCTTGACTGCATAATCAGAAAGACCAAAAGCCTGCAAGTGAAGTTTCGTTACTTTTTCAGTGCCGTTATCCATTTCCACCTCCCTGGTTTTTCCCAGAAGCCTGCTTCAGAAGGTCTGCTATGTATGCAGCCTGTGCAGTCAGTGCCCATACTTACTCGCCCTAGCGATTGTGTCTGATTAAGGGTTTACCCAGTTCACCCCATCATATTTGAGGATTATTCCCTTAAATAAATTTAGGAAACCTAACTTCAGCTTACATTCGCAGCCCAACAATTCAAATGCAGCGGATGGTTGAAAGATACTGGTGCTAGAGTTGAAGGCATCTGCCGCCGCTGATTTGAGCCGTTAGCCCTCAGTGCTCTGGTTCTGTCAGCTTTCGGGTGGGTAGGCGATGGCTGCTCCCGCAGGGCTTACGCCAACGCCCCCCCAATTGCGAAGGTGCAGTTCTTCGAGATCTCGGTCATTGCAAACCAGCCCCAACAGCGTTCGGATAAGCTGCAAACCTTGAGCAGTGATAGGCTTGGTTCAGCAGTTCGAGGTTCCGAGAGGTGTCGGGGGGGCGATCGCCCAGAGGTTTTGGTGTTGGGAGATGAAGGGCGATCGCCCAGAAGTGTCGGTGTTGGGATTGCAATTGTCAGAGGGGCAATCCCATAGGTTTTGTGCAGTGCTACGAAGCTGCTGCTCTGTAGCAAATAGTCTTTTTTGGGTTAGGAAGGTGGGATTAGGCGATAAACGTGGTGAAAGAGTGGGAGCGATCGCCCCAAACCCGCTATTTTTAATGAAGGACTTTTGCGCCTGACCCCTGACCTCTGACCCCTAATATGCCGAATCGCATTCTTGACCTCCTTCGCCAGGGCCAGCCCAACGATGCCGTAAACGTGCGCGGCTGGGTGCGGACGAAACGTGAACAAAAGGAATTCACCTTTATCGAAGTGAACGATGGCTCCTCGATGGCGGGGCTGCAAGTGGTGGCAAATCAAGACATGCCGGGATATGCCGAGGCGATCGCCCGCATCAACACGGGCGCGGCGGTGGAGGTATCAGGTGTGCTGGTGGAGTCACCTGCCAAGGGGCAGCGGATTGAGCTACGGGCGGAGTCGGTCACGGTTTACGGCGAGGCAGATCCCGAAACCTATCCGCTGCAAAAGAAGCGCCACTCGTTTGAGTTTTTGCGGACGATTGCCCACCTGCGATCGCGCACCAACACGCTGGGAGCCGTCTTCCGCGTCCGCAACGCGGCGGCTCAGGCGGTGCATCACTTTTTCCAGGAACGCGGCTTTTTGTGGGTTCACACGCCGATCATCACCGCCAGCGACTGTGAGGGCGCGGGAGAGTTATTCACCGTCACCAATCTGGATTTGAAAAATCCGCCCAAGACGAAAGAAGGCGAGGTTGATTTTGGGCAAGATTTCTTTGGCAAACGCGCCTATCTCACTGTCTCCGGCCAGCTAGAGGCGGAAATTATGGCAATGGCGTTTTCTAACGTCTACACTTTTGGCCCCACGTTTCGTGCCGAAAATTCCAACACGTCGCGTCATTTGGCGGAGTTCTGGATGATTGAGCCAGAGATGGCGTTCTGTGACTTGCTAGGCAATATGGAACTGGCTGAGTCTTTCCTGAAGTATGTGTTTAAGCATGTACTGGAGACCTGCCCAGAAGACATGGCGTTCTTTAATGAGCGCATTGAAAACACGGTGTTGGAAACGGCGGAGAACATTATCAACAGCGAGTTTGCGCGAGTGACGTACACAGAGGCGATCGCCCTGCTGGAAAAGAGCGATCGCACGTTTGAATATCCCGTTTCCTGGGGGTTAGACTTGCAATCGGAACATGAGCGTTACCTAGCAGAGGAATTGTTTAAGAAACCGCTAATTGTCACGGATTACCCAGTTGAAATCAAAGCTTTTTACATGCGACTGAATGATGATGGGAAGACGGTTCGCGCAATGGATGTGCTTGCGCCGCGTATTGGGGAAATTATTGGCGGATCACAGCGTGAGGAACGCCTGGATGTCCTAGAAAAACGCATCCAGGATTTGGGAATGCCCATCGAAGATCTCTGGTGGTATCTCGATCTGCGACGGTTTGGCACGGTGCCCCACGCGGGCTTTGGGCTGGGCTTCGAGCGCCTGGTGCAGTTCATGACGGGAATGCAAAATATCCGCGATGTCATCCCCTTCCCCCGCACGCCACTCAGTGCTGAGTTTTAGGCAGCAAGTGGGTCTGAAATCTGACCTACGAGCCGACGTGCAAGCCGAAAAGAAAAACCGCCTGCGGGGCTGAATTCACAGGCGGCTATGCAGAGGTTCTCTGCCCGATTTAGGGTGAAGCGATGACTCAGACAGGAGAAGCCTCTGACGCTCGGAATGCAGCGAATGTGTCCAGCACGTTTGCGGAGGGAGCCGTCCAGCCGACGATGCCGCCCTGCGCCCGCACCATGTCCAGAGTTGCTTGCTTAAATTCTGGAAAATAGCTCTCGGTGCAATCTTCCACCATCAGGCATTCGTAACCGCGATCGTTGGCTTCGCGCATCGTCGTCTGCACGCACACCTCCGTCGTCACGCCCGTCACCAGCAGGTGGGTGATGCCGCGCTCTGCCAAAATTGCGCCCAGCGGTGTCGCATAGAATGCGCCTTTTCCTGGCTTGGTGATGACGACTTCACCCGGCAGCGGAGCCAAGTCGGGAATAATGCCGTTGCCCGGTTCCCCCAGCACGAGAATTCGCCCCATTGGGCCCTCGTCGCCAATTTTCAGTGAGCCTTTGCCCCGATTGAGCTTGGCGGGCGGGCAGTCGGATAGATCGGGCTGATGGCACTCGATCGTGTGGATCACAGGCAAACCCAGCGCTCGAAACGCTGCCAGCAGTTCCTTCAGCGCTGGAACGATCGCCTGGAGCCGCGTTACGTCATTGCCTAGCGCATCGCCAAAGCCGCCCGGTTCCATAAAGTCGCGCTGCATGTCGATGATGACCAGTGCCAGTTTGCTCAGGTCGTCTGGCAGGGTGTATTCGTAAGGAAGCGCTGTGATGGTTAGACCCATGATTGGTGTTCTCCAGCAGGTCAGTTTTGGATTTCGGATTTTGGATTTTGGATGTGCGGCTAATGGCCAGCCATACTGGTGCCGATCGCCCCAAAGTCTGCTTCACTCGTTGGGCTGTCGTATACAAACTTGCCGCCGCTGATGACAATGAGGCGATCGCTCAATTTCAGCAGCTCGTCCAGATCCTCACTCACCAGCAGCACCGCCACGCCTCGGTTTCGGGCATCTACGATCTGAGTGTGGATGAAGTCCACCGCGTTAAAATCCAGACCAAAGCAGGGGTTTGCCGCAATCAGCAGCTTGATGTGATCGGCAGACAATTCCCGTGCCAAAACCGCACGCTGTACGTTTCCGCCAGAGAGATTGCCGACGGGCGTTTCGGGTGATGGCGTTTTGACGGAAAACTGGTGAATCAGTCCCACTGCCATGTTCCGAATTGCGTTCAGAATTAGCATGATTCCCTTTGCCTGGGGTGGACGATCAAAGGTTCGCAGGGCCATGTTTTCTGCGACGCTCATGTGCGGCACGCAAGCGTTCTTCAGTGGTTCCTCCGGCAGGGCAAAAACCTTGTGTTTGAACATTTCAGCACGGGTCGCGCCGTAGGGTTCACCGTTGACCCAAATCTCGCCAGACGTGGGTTCGCGCTGTCCTGCCAACACTTCTACTAGTTCTCGCTGACCGTTCCCCGAAATGCCTGCAATGCCAACAATCTCGCCGCTGTGAACGGTTAAGTTCACGCCTGAGACAGCCTCTACGCCGTTGTCTTTGTTGGCGTGCAGATCCCGCACTTCCAGCACAGGGGCTTTTTCCAAGTCGTCAACTTTGTTAACGGGTGTTGGCTCTTTTTTCTCGCCCATCATCATTTCTGCCATCTCTGGCACGGTCAGATCCTTCACCAGGCCGCTGCCCGCAAACTTGCCCTTACGTAAGACGGTGATCTCGTCGGTAAAGGCCATCACCTCACGGAATTTGTGCGAAATCATCAGCACGCTCAGCTTGCCATCGGTGACCTGTTCGCGCAGCAGACCCAGCACTTCGTCTGCCTCGGCGGGGGTCAGCACCGAAGTCGGCTCATCCAGAATTAGGATGCGGCTCTTCAGGTAAAGCTGCTTGAGAATTTCCAGCTTTTGTTTTTGTCCGGCGGCGAGTTGGGCAATCGGCACGTCGATCGGCACGCGGAAGGGCGAAGCATCCATAAAGGCTTGAAGCTCCTCTAGTTCATCCTTCCAGTTGATTAGCGCCTTGCTTTCGTAGCGAGACAGAACCAGGTTTTCGGCGACCGTCATGGCAGGAACGGAGGTGAAATGCTGATACACCATGCCGATGCCGTAGTGGTGTGCATCGCGGGGATTGGCGATTTTCACCGGGTTGCCGTCGATCAGCACGGCCCCAGCGGTGGGGGAATAAAAGCCCATGATGCACTTGACTAGGGTGCTTTTGCCCGCGCCGTTTTCGCCCAGTAGTGCGTGAAAGCTGCCAGGTTTGAGATGCAGCGATACGTTATCCAGCGCGATGAGTGTGCCAAAGTGCTTGGACATGCCCGTGACCTGGAGATCGGGCGGACGCTCGACTTGGAGGGTTGGGCTAGTTGTGGCGGTGGAAGTCATGAGGGGTTGTGGGGTTAGAGGTTAACCAAGGTTGAAGATGGGGCTGTTTGAGATGCGATATGCAGAGGAAATGTATTAATTAATGAATCTATCAATGAATCTACTGATGATGAGACGCTATGAGGCGATCGCCTCGATGAAGGAACGTGAATCGGATACCGCGCCGAACACGCCGCCCTGCATTTTGATCATCTTGAGGGCGGCCAGATGATTGCCATAATCCGTGGCAGCAGTACAGTCCGAGAGCAGTAGACACTCATAGCCGCGATCGTTAGCATCTCGCATGGTGGTATGCACACAGACATCAGTGGTGACTCCGGCAAGGACGATATTTTGAATACGATTGCGCTGTAGCACAAGATCTAGATCGGTTGCGTAGAAGGAACCCTTGCCGGGTTTGTCGATTACCACTTCGCCGGGTAGTGGGGCCAGTTCGGGGATGATTTCCCAGCCCGGTTCGCCGCGCACCAGAATCTTGCCGCAGGGCCCCGGATCGCCAATGCCCGCTCCAATTTGGCGCGATCGCCACTGTTTGTTTTCTGGCAAATCCGACAGGTCAGGGCGATGTCCCTCGCGGGTATGCATGACGTGATAGCCCTGCGCCCGTGCGGCTGCCAGCACAGACTGGATTGGCTCGATCGGCGCACGGGTTAGCGATAGGTCATAACCCATCTTGTCTACGTAGCCACCCGGGCCACAAAAGTCGATCTGCATATCGATGACTAGCACCGCCGTATTTTCGGGATGCAGTTCGCCATTAAACGGATAGGGATAGGGATCGGCCTCTACAAAACGTCCCATAATCAACCTCCTGAATCAGCTATCGGTTCCAAGGGCACCGGGAACGCCGCTGAGCGTGCGCTTGGGTGAGCAGGTGAAAATCATGATCAGCAGCGTCAGCACGTAGGGCGCGGCGTTGAACAGGTAATAGCCTTCCTTGATGCCGACGGATTGCAGCGCCGGGCCGAGGGCCTGTGCGCCGCCAAACAGCAGCGATGCCCAGAGGCACATGATCGGGTTCCAGCGGGCAAAGATGACTAGCGCTACTGCCATCAAGCCCTGACCGCTGGAGATACGCTCCGTCCACAGGCCGGGATAATATAGCGACAGTGCCGCGCCGCCGATGCCCGCCAGGAAACTTCCGGCAATGACACTGAGCATCCGCACTTTGAAAATCGACACGCCCATTGCACGAGCGGCTTCGGGGCTGTCGCCCACGGCGCGAATAAACAGTCCCCAGCGGGTGGAGCGGAAAAACCAGGCCATCAGAGGGGCGATCGCCAGCCCTATCAAAAACAGCGGACTGATTTGCAGGGCGGCTTGCAGGGCGGGAATCTCGCTCCAGTTGCCCAGGTTGATTGTCGGCAGTTGGGGAGCCTTGGGCTGAATAAAAGGCTTGCCAAAAAAGAACGCCACACCGCTGCCAAAGATAATCATGGCGATGCCCACTGCCACATCATTGACGCGAAACTGCTGCGATAGCCAGCCGTGGATTGCGCCGAGAAACGCTCCCGCCAGCCCTGCTGCGATTACACCCAGCCAGGGTGAGCCAGTGAGATAGGAGATCGCGTAGGCCGCCATCGCGCCCGTCAGCAGCGTCCCTTCCAGACCCAGGTTAATTTTGCCGCTCTTTTCCGTCAGGCACTCGCCCAGGCTGACGAACAGAAAGGGCGTGCCGCCGCGCATGGTTCCCGCAATGATTGCCAGGGGAACGCCAAGCCAGCCGATTGCTTGTGAAGGTTCTGACATAGTTGAAGTGTTGGGGTGTTGGGGTACTTCTGATGAGGTGAGGGCGATCGCTCTGCTGCTCCACCGCCTCATCGCGTCTGGCTCAAACCGTGACCACTGGCTCCTGTCCGGGACTCGGCGGCGGCGGTGCGGGGGGTTCGATAACGATGGGCTTTTCCTTGAAGAGGCCGAACTTGCCGTAGAGCGAGTCGCTATAAAGCACCATCAAGAAGACGAGTCCCTGGAAGATCAGCACGGTGGCATCGGGCAGTCCGTGGGCCCGCTGGAGGATGCCGCCGCTGGCGAGGATGCCCCCGACTAGGAGGGAAATCAGCACGGCGGCGAGGGGGTTGTGGCGGGCGGCGAAGGCAACAAGGATGCCGCCATAGCCGTAGCCGACATTCAATGATTCGTTGGCAGCGCCCTGCACGGCGGCGACTTCTACCATGCCCGCCAGACCCGCGCAAGAACCCGCCAAAAAGCAGATCATCACGGTCAGTTTGCCGACGGGCAGACCCGCAATCTTGGCAGCGCGGATGTTGCCACCAGCGGTGCGGGCAGCGAAGCCAAAGGTGGTGCGCTGCATCAGGAAATAGGCAATGACGCAGGCGATCAGCCCATACAGCAAGCCCCAGTGAACCCGCGTGCCGGGAATGTTGCCCAGCATGTTGACCTCCGCCAGCGGAAAGGTGGAGGGCTTGTTGAGGGAGCTGGGGTCGCGCATGGGGCCGCCAACGAGGTGATTCAGCAGGGCGATCGCCACGTAGTTCAACAACAGGCTACTAATCGTCTCATTCACGCCGCGATAGTGCCGCAGCCAGCCCGCCGCGCCGATCCAGATGCCGCCCATCACCATTCCGGCGATCGCCATCCCCACTTGCACAACAAAAGGAGGGAAAGCCGTTCCCATAGCGAGACCCATCGAAACGGCTGCCAGTCCACCAACCACAAGTGCGCCTTCGTTGCCAATGATCACCAGCCCCAGTCGGGCGGGCAGCGCCGTACACAAGGCAGACAACATCAGCGGAGCCGCCCGCACCAGCGTATTTTGGAAGGTACTCCACTGGCCAAACGCCGCCTTCCAAATCGAGGCATACACGGCGAAGGGATTCGTTCCCACCAGCGCACAAAAAATTCCAAACAGCAAGATTCCGGCCAAGATGGCCCCAAACGACAGACAAAGAGATTCCAGCGTCCTGCGCCAGGTTTGAGAAAGAGCCATTGTTCTCTAGCCTCCCACCGACCCGATCACGCCGTCCACCAAATAATCCATCTGCTCCAGTTTGGGATCTTTTTGCTCCAGCTTTTCGCTCGCACCAACGACGGTGCCGCCCTTGTTGTCCTTCACCTCGCCGGAGTAGATGACGAGGCTGCCATCCATTAGCTTGGCCTTGGCTTCGTCTGCGGCGGCCTTGGCTTCGGCGCTGACGGCGGGGCCATAGTCCGACACTTTGCAGAAGCCGTCACTCAAGCCGCCCCGCAGAATGTGGTCGATCGTGCCATCTTGCAGCGACTTGCCTGCGTAGATGTCTTCAGCAATTTTGGAATAGATATTCGTCCAGTCCCACTCGGCTCCTGTGAGGTAGCCCTTAGGAGCCAGGGCCGCTTGGTTGGCATGATAGCCTGTGCAGAAAATGCCGCGCCGTTCCGCAGTTTCCATCACCACTTTCGGACTATCGACGTGGCAAGTGACGACATCAATGCCCTGATCCACCATACTGTTGGTGGCTTCGGCCTCTTTGATCGGCTCGGCCCAGTTGCCCGTGAACAGAACCTGCGTAGTGGCATCGGGGCGGACGCTGCGAGCGCCAAGGGTGTAGCTGTTCACGTTACGAAGCACCTGGGGAATCGGCTTTGCTGCTACAAAGCCCAGCTTGCCGCTCTTAGACGTGAGCGCCGCAACGATGCCCGCAACGTATTGCGCCTCGTCGATATAGCCAAAGTAGCTGCCAATATTTTTCGGCGTTTTCCCTTCCTGGTACAGTCCGCCCGCGTGGAAAAACTGCACGTCGGGATATTCTTCCGCCAGCTTCAGGATGTGCGGGTCAAAGTAGCCGAAGGACGTGGGAAAAACTGCCTTTGCGCCGTCGATGTCGATCATGCTCCGCATTGACTCGGCAACGGCGGTGGTTTCGGGCACGTTTGCCTCTTCCACCAGCTTCACCCAGCTAAACTTCTTCGCCATGCCCGCTGCGCCCTCGGCGTGGGCTTGGTTGTAGCCGTAGTCGTCCTTCGGCCCGACGTAGATAAAGCCGATGGTCAGTGGGTCGCCGCCGCCAGTTGCGCCGCCTTCAGCCGCAGTATCGGTGCTGCCAGAGCCAGCGGGACTGCACGCTGTTCCCAATTTCGCTGTCAGTCCAAACGCGCTGGTGGCGAGTAGCCCTCGAATCACCTGCCGACGAGACACGTTCAAAATTCGTTTCCTGCCTGTTGCTTTGCTCACAGTGCCAGCTCCCTTAGCGACAAAACCTGGTGACGAAACCTTTGCGGTGAAATCCTAATCTCGAAACTCTTGAAACTTTGAATCCCCAGATTGCGGCGGCTCGAAAAACCCTGAAGCCATCCTGACTGGGGCGATTAGAAGTTAGACCAAAGCCTATCAAAGCCGCGCCGGAAATAGGGTTCTAAAAGGTGTGGGGAAGGTTCGCAAAAGGTTCTATCTGGGACAAACATAATGTGCCTTGGGCTACAAAGGGCGATCGCCCAAACCGTTAGCATCGCTGATACGCAGCGGGGAGCCGCAGTGGGGAGCAATGAGCGCGATCGCCCTGATAGCGGGCAATTTCGAGTCTTTTTTGTAAACAGTTATGAACTCCGAAGAAGCCCTAGCCATAGTTGAGTTCGCCCTGCGGGACAATCGCCTGAGCAAGCTGCAACGTGCGGTGTTTTGTCAGGCATGGGAGGAGCAATCTTATCTAGAAATTGCTCGTCGCTATGGCTATGAGTTGGGCTATATAAAGCAGACGGGTTCCCAACTCTGGCAACTGCTGTCGGATACGTTTCAGGAAAAAGTCACTAAGCACAATTTGCAGGTTGTGCTAAAGCGGCAGGCTCCACGAGTGAAAGCCACGGTTTCAGACCTGGAGCGATCAGACCCCGTTGCCTTAGAACCCATGACTTCAGATCCGTCGGCTGTGCTGGCGCAACAGGCTGAACCTGGCGTAAATCGAGAGCCGCTGCCGCGAAGTTCTGCTCTGCTGCCGCCTGCTTCGGTCGCCACCTTGCTCGAAACCCGCGTGGCGATCGCCCCTCCCGTTCCCGCGGCTGCTTCCCTGCCTGCGCCCGTGACCGATTGGGGCGATGCGGTGGATCTGCCCGCCTTCTATGGACGCGATGCCGAGTTGCAGCAAATTGAAGACTGGATCATGGGCGATCGCTGTCGGCTGATCCTGATTTTGGGCATGGGGGGCATCGGCAAAACCACGCTGTCCGTCAAGCTGGCAAAGCGGCTGTCGGAGCAGCAAGCCGTCAAGTCAGACGACTACTCTGCGCCGTTTCAGTTCACCCTCTGGCGATCGCTCCGCAATGCGCCGCCCGTCCTTGAACTGCTGGCAGATTTGATCCAGGTTCTCTCCCATCGCAGGGATGCCGACTTGCCCGACTCGCTGGACGGGCGCATTCGCCGCCTGCTGGACTATCTGCGGCAGCACCGCTGTCTGATTATTCTGGACAACGCCGAAACGGTGATGCGGCAGGGCGATCGCGGCGGCGGCTACTTACTCGGCTACGAGGGTTATGGGCAACTGCTGCAAGCCCTGGGCGAAGCAGAACACCAGAGTACCATCCTCCTCACCAGCCGCGAAAAGCCGGGAAACCTGGCGGTGCGCGAAGGGTCGCATCTCCCGATTCGCTCGCTGCGGCTGTCGGGCTTGCCGCCAGACATTGGGCAGGAACTCTTGGCACTGAAGGGCGAATTTAGCGGCACAGATGCCGAGTGGCAAACGCTGGTGAGCCACTATGCGGGCAATCCTCTGGCGCTGCAAATGGTTGCCTCGGTGATTCAGGACCTCTTCGACGGGCAGCTTACAGACTTTCTGGACTGTCTGGAAACGGGAACCTCGGTCTTCGGCGATATCCGCGATCTATTGGCGCAGCAGGTAAACCGCCTCTCGCCGCTAGAGCGACAGGTGATGGACTGGCTGGCGATCGCCCGCAAACCCGTTACGCTGTCCAGTCTGCGATCGTGGCTAGTGCCACCCGTGGCGTTGGGGGCGCTGCTGGAGGCAATTTGTTCCCTAGAGCGGCGCTGCCTGATTGAGAAAACCGCACCGCGCCTCACCGAAAAATCGCAGGTAAGGTTCACGCTCCAGCCCGCCGTGATGGAATATGTGACGGAACAACTCATTGAACGGCTTCAGGAGGAGATTGGTCACGTTGGTGCTGCTCAAGCTGAATGCGCGAGTGACCATTCTGTGATTTCAAGCAACCTGCTGTATACCCACGCAGTCCTCCAGCCCCAGGCAAAGGATTATATCCGCGAAACGCAGACTCGGATGATTCTTGCGCCCCTGGCAAAGCGCCTGCTGGAAAACCAGACCCAGACCCAGCTAGAAGAACGAGTGCGATCGCACCTCGCGCACCTCCGCTACACGCCTCAGGCGCAGTCTAGCTACACAGCCGGAAACCTGCTAAATCTGCTGGTGCAACTGGGCACAGATCTGGCGGGTTGGGACTTTTCGGGACTCGCGGTGTGGAATGCGTATCTGCGCGGTGTGAACCTGCATCGGGTCGATTTCACCGGGGCAAATTTAACCCGATCGGTGTTTACCGAAACCTTTAGCCAGATTTTGGCGATCGCCTTTAGTCCCGATGGCAAGCTGCTGGCAACGGGCGACGTGAACCACGAAATCCACATCTGGCAGGTTTCCGACGGCAAGCAGTTGCTCAGCCTGCGAGTGGATGAAGGCTGGGTCTGGTCGGTGGCGTTTTCACCCGACGGGCGCACCCTCGCCAGCAGCGCCAATCGCAGCGTCCACCTGTGGGACTTGCAAACTGGAGCCTGCCTGAAGACGCTCCAGGGATATAGCGATCGCGTCTTTTCGGTGGCTTTCTCACCGGATGGACAATACCTGGCGACAGGCAGCGAAGACCACTGGGTGCGCGTCTGGAATGTGCGATCGGGAACCCTCCTGCATTCCCTGGCGGGCCATACCCATGAAGTTCGCTCCGTTGCCTTTTCGCCTGCCCCGCTGCGGCAGGGGACGACCGCGAAGTCTGTATCCAAATCTCCCGCTTTTCTGCTGGCCAGCGCCAGCTACGACGGCACGGTACGCCTGTGGAATGTCAGCAGCGGTGCGTGCCTTGCCACCCTGAAACACCCAGACCCCCTTGCGACAGGGGCGCTACCCTGGGTTTGGTCAGTGGCGTTTTCACCCGACGGCCACACCCTTGCCAGCGGCAATGACGACGGCACGGTGCGCTTGTGGATGGTGGAATCGTCCGGAACTTCGAGGGCTGTGATGCCGACCGCGCACCCCCCCCTGCAAGGCTCCCGGCAACCCGTGCGGGCGATCGCCTTTAGCCCCGACGGACGCACCCTCGCCAGCGGTAGCGACGACGGCACGCTGCGCCTGTGGGACTATCGCCAGGGCGACTGTCGGCGCGTGCTAACAGGGCACCGGAGCTGGATTTCGGCGATCGCCTTCAGCCCAGACAGCGGCATCCTCGCCAGCGGCAGCGAAGACCAGTCCGTGCGCCTGTGGGACGGTCGCGGCCTCTGCCTGCGAACGCTCCAGGGCTACAGCAATGGCGTATGGTCGGTGGCGTTTTCGCCCGATGGGCACACCCTCGCCAGCGGCAGCCAGGATCGCACCCTGCGCCTGTGGGATCGGCAAACGGGGCAACTCCTCGGCAGCTTGCAGGGTCACACGCGCTGGATCTGGTCGGTTGCATTTCACCCAACACAGCCCCTCCTGGCCAGCGGCAGCGAAGACCACAGCCTCAAGGTGTGGAACTTTCAGACGCAGCGGCTAATGCAAACCCTGGAAGGACATCGCGACGCGGTGCTATCGGTGCTTTACAGCCCCACGGGCGAAACGCTGCTCAGCGGCAGCCTCGACGGCACAATCAAGCTTTGGGATGCCCAGATGGGGCTATGTCGCCGCACGCTGGCAGGGCACGAAGGCGGCGTGTGGTGTTTGGCGCTGAGTGCCGACGGTCGCCTGCTGGCCAGCGGTAGCCAGGATCAAACCCTGCGCCTGTGGAATCTGGAAGCCGGAACTTGTCTGCAAACGCTGACCGGGCACACAAGCTGGATTCGGGCGATCGCCCTCAGTCCCAATGGACAACTCCTCGCCAGCGGCAGCGCCGACGGCGTAATCAAACTCTGGCGCATCCAAGACGGGGCCTGTTTGCACACCCTCGCCGCCCATCGTGGGCCCGTGCTGGCGATCGCCTTTCACCCCAGCGGCAGCCACTTTTCCAGTTGCAGCACCGACACCACCCTCAAGCTCTGGGATTCTGGTGCTGCCACCTGCCTGCACACGCTCCACGGACACCACCGCTGGGTGCGCTTCCTGGCCTATAGCCCCGATGGCAACACCCTGGTAAGCTGCGGGCAGGATGAGACAATTCGCCTCTGGGAGCTAGGATTTGAGGAGCAGGGGTGTTGCGATGAAGGCGCGTCCCCAAGCGCTTTCCCGCCAGCCTCGCACCTGCGGCAACCCGAAGCTTCCTGGGTGCTGCGCGTGCCGCGACCCTACGAAGGAATGGCGATCGCCCAAGTCACCGGACTCACCGACGCACAGCGGGCCACCCTGCGGATGCTGGGCGCGGTAGAGTGATGCCGTGCTGAAGTGATGCCGGGTAAGTGACACCGGGTTGAAGTGATACTGTGCTGAAGTGATGCCGGGTTGAAGCGCCAGTCATAGCAACAACTGCAAAAACTTCAAATCTAGCCAGCGGTCAAACTTGTAGCCCACCTGTCGCAGATGCCCGACTTCTGCATAGCCAAAGCGCTGGTGCAGCCGCAGGCTGGCGGCGTTGTCGGCATCAATTCCCGCAATCAGGGTGTGTAGGCTGCGAGCTTTGGCCGCTTCGATGAGGGGTGCAAGGAGGCGTTGACCAATGCCGCGCCCGCGAGCGTGAGCCGCCACATAGACCGAGCTTTCGGCGGTGTGGCGGTAGGCGGCCCAGGCGCGGAAGGGGCCGAGCGCAGCATAGCCCAAAATTTCGGGAGGTTCGGCTTCGTCCGATTCGGCTGAGTCGGCAGCGGCGACCAGGATGGGATAGCCCTCTGCCTGTCGAGCGACAAACCAGGCTTGGCGCATGTCCAGCGTGTGCGGCTCGTAGTCGTAGACCGCAGTTGTGTGCAAAATCGCGTCGTTATAAATAGCGAGAATTCCGGGCACGTCGGCTTCGGTAGCAGGGCGAATGCACAGCCCGTCCAGCGGCGAGTCGGTCGGCGTTTGTGGGATCATGCAGTCATTCCCCTTTTGTAAAACTGCTTTATCCTACGATGCACTCGATGTCTCAACTGCCTCATATTCATCCAACGGAGCTGGCCGAGCGGCTGGCACAAGGCGAGGCACTGCAACTGGTAGATGTGCGCGAACCAGAGGAACTGGCGATCGCCCAACTCGACGGCTTTATCAACCTGCCGCTGAGCCAATATGGCGAATGGTCAACCGATATCCACAGCCGCCTAGATCCGGAGGCAGAAACCATCGTCATGTGTCACCACGGGATGCGATCGGCGCAGATGTGCGGCTGGCTGCTGTCGCAAGGTTTCCAAAATGTCAAAAACCTGACGGGCGGCATTGAAGCCTATGCGATCGCCGTCGATCCCAGCCTTCCTCGCTACTGACGCGCTGACTGGGTGAATCTCAAAAGACGACTTTTGCGAGTTTTCGTCGCACTATCGCGCAATAATCTATACTCCAGAGTCCGTATCTTTTCTGAAAGGCGATCGACGCTCGGCTCATGGGACAGCAACAGCGGCTGTCCTACGGTTGCCTGTGCGCGAAAGAAAATTTCACACCCTGAACCCTGGCGCTTGAACTCAGGCAGTCCGTGTCGATTTGGGATTTTAGATTAATGATTTTAGATGGCCAACCCCACGGTTTGTAAGATTTCCAGCCGTTTTGCAGGCGGATTCACCCCAGGCAATCGATACAGAACTTTGCGTTAAAAAGATCCGGTTTTGGCAAATAACGGTGCGGATGAGAGAGACATGCGAATTGGGGAACCAGGGTGTGCAGATTGAGAATCCGTCCATCGGGCAATTTGTGCCAGGGGCGATCGCGGTAGATTAAGGCTGCGAAGGCTACAGTCATTGATATACAAGGACTTTGAAGCCAGTGCGATCGCTGCCCTTTACATCGCTTTGCCTGTGGAACCCTGCACTCCTGACCCAAGCCAAAGCAACTTTTGCAACTCCGGTAGGAACATCACCGATATGCAAGCGTCATCTAGAAGTGTCATCTCCCAAAGCCAAGCGTTGCCCATGAGCGAGTCTATGTCTGCGTCCTGGTCTGCCATTGGGGCCCCTGCGCCCCAGGCCAAGGTTCCGGCAGAGTCTCTGTCGAACTACGATTTGATCCTGCAATGCCAGGCGGGGCTGCGGCCTAGCAAAACGGCTTTTGCGGAACTGATTCGACGCTACCAGTCTCATGTAGACAAAGTGCTATACCACCTTGCGCCCGACTGGTCAGACCGGGCGGACCTGGCACAGGAGGTTTGGATTCGGGTTTATCGCAACGTCAAGCGGTTGCAAGAGCCAGAAAAGTTTCGTGGCTGGCTCAGCCGAATCGCGACCAACCTGTTTTATGACGAGCTGCGGAAGCGCAAGCGGGTCGATAGCCCTCTCTCGCTCGACGCGCCGCGCACGCTAGACGATGGCGAGATGGATTGGGAGCTTGCGTCGGATGGGCCCGGCCCGTCTGAAGATTTGGTCACACGCGAGTTCTATGACCAGCTACGGGCGGCGATCGCCGATTTGCCCGAAGTCTTTCGCACGACGATCGTCCTGCGGGAGATCGAAGGCATGGCTTATGAAGAAATCGCTGAAATTACGGGTGTGTCTCTGGGCACGGTGAAGTCTAGAATTGCCAGAGCGCGTCAGCGGCTTCAATCTCAGCTCCAGACCTATCTGGATGGCTAAAGGGCGACCCCGCCCAGGCCTTGCTTCAGCAAGGGAAATAGTTGGCGATCGCATCAGGTTTCTGGTTTCACATGTGATTTGTGCGACTGGAGGCTGAGGCTAGCTTTACTATATTTCCCTTATGATCAACATGGTTTGAGCTACGGACTTTCACAATCGCACGTCTTTTGTGTATCCACTCTGTGTACTGACTCATCGGTTTAGCGGTTTGCTCTCGATTCTGAGTCCTTGATTGATTTGACCATGATGCCTGATATAAACGACGGTAAAACTCCCTGGCAGCGTGCCTCTCGCCCTGCGTCTGGGGGCGGTCTGCCCCAAGAATGGGCACACCGTTCACCTGTAGAACCGATAGATCACTTAAAGCGCGATCGCTTTGAGTTATTGAGCGCCTATCTAGATGGCGAAGTCTCCGCGAGCGATCGCCGCCAGATTGAGGCGTGGCTCGCCAGCGATCCCTCAGCACAACAGCTTTACGCTCGTTTGCTCAAACTCCGCCAGGGGTTGCACGGGCTACGCACCCTTCCCGTTCCCACTCAGCGCCCTGTCGAGCAGACAGTCAGCCAGGTGATGCATCGGCTAGAGCAGAAGCCCAAGCGCAGAATGGCTTGGGGCGGCATGGCAGCAGCGGCGGCGCTGTTTGCGGGCGCAGTGACGACGGTGGTGGCTCCAAGCTATCTTTCCCCGCATGTCAACGTGATTTCCCAGTCCGATTCTCAACTGATGATCGCGCTGGATCGTCCAGTCATTGACATTCCTGACATTGCCAATCCCAGTGCTGTGTCTCCGAGGACGACGGCTGTTCCCGTTCCCGACGTGGTTCCTGTTGCACCGTCTAACGGCGGGCAGCCTATCACTCCCTAAAGAGGCTCCAGCAAAATAAATCTATAGCAGGGTGCATGGGCTGCGTTTGGCTCATGCACTCTGTTCTGCATATCTCCCAGGTCAGCTTCATTCAACCCGCACCCTGCTGCCAGATTGATCGGTGTGGACGTGATATTTCCCTTGAGGCGTGGAAACTGTGACCCTATAGCCAGGAGTCATGACCTCAGCACAAACCTCGTCAGGTTCTGCCGCACCCAGGCAGGCATTATTCCAGGTTTGGGGGCTGACGTTGCTCAGCGTCATTTGTGCTGTCGAAAGACCCGTCTTTTCCGCTAGCGTGGTCTTGATGCGGGCTGCGACTTCTACCGGGAGCGGTGTAGATGTTCCAAAGGAGCTAGAGGGGGCTGATGGGAGATGAGAGGAGTTCTGAAGGGTGGTGGTGTGTACGCCAGAAGACTCTGGGCCAGAGGCAGCCGTTGCGCTGCACCCGGTTAACAAGCCGACTAGAAAAAGCAGGGCGATCGCCCTGACCCATCGCCTCCAACCGTAGCCTATCACCCGCGCCCCAGGCTTTGAGATCATAAATTTGAAGGTCTATTTACCAACTCTTTAATTTTAGCGATCGCCTTGTCCATCAAGCATTTGACCGTCACTAAAAAATCATTTTGGTAACAACACGTAGGGGACTGTATCGAACTTAGTGGCAATTCGTTCACAGCTATGCCAGTTTAGAGGAGTGCTGAATGAGCCACGCACCCACAGATCCGTATTCTCCTGTGTTTATGGTTCTGCGCTCTCGCCCGTTGCGTATGCTGGCGTTGCAGCACGGGTTCACCAAAATTTAACGCTCTGACTCTGCATCTCCTAAGACTTGCAGAGACTATGGGCATTTTGGTTAGCGCCCTGGCAACTGCACGCCTCAATTCTTAAACCCCTGTCAAACTGGAAACATGATTAAAGTTATTGAGCTTTCTGGCATTCTAGATGGCACCCAGGTAGATGCCTTCCATCAGCAAATTAGCGAGGCTTTAGCGGCTGGGGCTTCTGTTATTTTGGTGGACTTAGAGAAAGTAACGTTTATGGACAGTTCTGGGCTGGGCGCTTTGGCAAGTGCCCATAAAAAGGTAAGAACCGCTGGCAAGCGGCTGTCTTTCTGCTCGATTGGCGAACAAGTCAAAATTCTATTCGAGCTGACCAGTATGGATCAGGTGTTTGAAGTATTTGCTGATCGGGCTGCGTTTGATCAGACGGTGCTATCGGGTGCCGTGTCCTGAGGCGAAGCGGGGACTCATCCGCGAAGTGGTTCATTGCTATTGTCTTGAACTAGTTCAGCACTTAACGGGTTAAGTCGCAGCTTAATGAGTGATAAGGGGTGAGGGGCACTGCGTCTCACCCCTTTTGCGTCCCACCTTTTATAGTTGGGACTAATCTAGCTGGGACTAATCTAGCTGGTCCTAATCTAGTGGGGTCTAATAGGAGGCTTGATTTTGAAGGTTTAATTCAGCTTATTGATCATCGATTCGGCCTGTGCCACGCCCTCTGTGTTGCCCTGCTGCTCATAAAGCCGGAGGGCGCTGCGAAAGGCTGCGAGGGCCTCGTTCCGGCGATCGCGCTCCCTCAGCGCCACACCAAGCTTGTAAAATGCATCTCCATTTTCAGGCTCTAGCTCTGTCAACCGCCGGAATGTAATGATCGCCTGGAGATAATTCTCCTGCTCCAGCAATAAGTTGCCTAAGGTCGCATGGGCATCAACTGAATTTGGCTCTGCAAACGTTGCCCGCTGATAAAAGGCGATCGCCTCCTGAAGGTTTCCTTGGGCGCGATACAAGTCTCCAATTTGCAGAAAAATGTTGGCATTCCGAGGTTCCAGTTCGGCGGCTCGGCGCAGCGCACTCAACCCATCCTGCACCCGCCCCGAATTTACCAGCGCCACTCCCAGATTTGCCTGCACCTCGGCCCGCCTGGGAGCTAGATCTGCGGCTCGTTGCAGCATTTCTGCGGCTTCTCGATAGCGAGCTGCCAATAACAGCACCTCGCCCATCGATTCATAAATGCGGGCCGCATTTGCGCCCCGCAATGTGACTGCTCTTTGATAAGCAGCCAGTGCGCCTTCGTAGTCTTGCAAGCGAGATAAGACTACGCCCAAGCCCAAATTAGCGTCTAGATTATTGGGTTCTAGTGTGGTTGCTCGTCGATAGGATTCAGCCGCGCCTCTATTGTCTCCTAGGTTGGCTAGACAAAAGCCAAGCGCGTAGTGAAAGTTGGCGTTGTTGCTATCTAGCTCGATCGCCCGACGATAGGCCGACACGGCTGCCGCATAGTTACGCTCCTGGGCATGGGCGAAGCCAATCGCAGAGTGGATGCGGGCGTTGTCTGGCTCTAGCGCTGCGGCCTGCTCGTAGACGGCGATCGCCTCGCTAAAATTGCGCGATCGCATCAGATCGCGCCCCTGCCGCACTAGCTCGTTGACCCGCCGACTCTGCTCCTGTCGCTGCTGAGGAGTCAGTTGTTGAGCCGTGCTGCCAGAATTTTCAGCCTGGGCGATGGCCAGAGGAGTGTTGACCAAGCCAGCAATAGGCAGAGAGAGAAAAAGGCTGGCGATCGCCGCCACAGAGTTAGAAGTTTTAAAGCTAATCACAGTTCAATCTAGAACAGACTGCAAGCTGATCCACGCTCGTTGACTTTCGTCAACGCAGATCAACACTCGTTAATAATTAGCCGATTTCGGCTGGATTGAAAACAGTAGCCCCCTCGAAACCTCTCGAAAGCTTACGAAATCTCGTTCAAAACTACACAGCTAAAACGGCACTCCAAACGACACTCCCAAAACAGTACCTTGACAGGGGAATGTATCGTCCAACCGTCAGTGCCATATTAGTTTCAGTTGAGCAAGCCAGGGTAAAAGAACGTCAGAACGTTTATCTGCCAGGGCTTTCAACTATACACTATCAACCTGTTGAGGAACTTTAATTATGGCTACTGTTTGTTCTCCCTCCAAAGCAATGCGTGCTGAGGCTGCTGCGGCTGTTGCGTCTCCGGTCGGGGCCCAACCTCCCCAATACGCAGAAACAGAAACCTACTCCCGTAGCATTCTGGGCCCAGTGATGTTTGAACTGTCTGAGCTGCGTGTAGAAGGGACGGCCGATCTGCCTGTGCCCCCCACCTACGTCGCGCCTGGACAGTCTCCTTACATCATCGCGGCTGATGAAGAGTTCGTTTCAAGCGTGAAAATCGTATTCAACCGAACCCCCCTATCATCGCTGCTGATGTGCCTGGGCACCCAGATCTCGATGAACTTCCACTTTGAAGGCCAAGGCCGCAAGGCTACGGAAATTGACCTTCTAGCGGAAATTACAACCCAGAAGGATGTCTACGAGTACGAAGTGAAGCTGTCTGAAGTGCCCAAAAAAGCAGGCCTCACCCCCGGTTTATATGTGGTTTCCGCCACAGCCGAAATTGGCCCTGCCGAACACGAATGCAGCCAGTTCATTCTGGGCTACGGCTACATTGCAGGCACGCTGCTGCAAGTCTACAAAGAGGTCTAAGCGATTGGTTCGTACCATTTCCCCAGAGCATGTGAGCTAGCCACCTGCACTAAGGGGTACTCCTGAAGCTTGAACTCGCTGGTAGGTCTTCGTGACCTACCAGTTTTTTTGCAATCGCACAAGCAACCTAACTGTTGTGGCTGTTGAATATTGCCTGTGCCTCAAACGGGGAATCCAAGGCTGTAGATCTATAGATAAGGACTGGTGAAGCTGGGGTTGAGGCTCGACCTTGCTCTAAAAATAGAGCTAGACGTGAGAGAGGAACAGCATAAGAGCAAATTTTTTCTAAAGACTGATACAAGACACAGCTATTAATTTTTGTGTCTGAATGCGATCGCCATCGACACACTGGGCAATCTAGCTGTTATCCTGATCACTTCTTAAGCTTCTCTTAAGCTATTGATCAAGGCATCGCAGCAGCTTAGAACGCTACTTTCTCGCACGAATTCCCTACTCATTCTGAGGCGATAGAAAATCTAGCTCTCAAGCTGAAACAGTTGCATCCTAACGCGACAGCCATTTTCACAGACCCTCCTCACGACCTATGGAACTTGCGAGCGATTCATACCCAGTTCGAGCATTTATTCGACACAAAGCCAAAATGAGAGTCTTAGAAGCCGAATCAATGGGGATCGGCTGCTTAGCCTTTGATGAGTCTCTTCTTCAAGAGTTGTCAACCACACTCTTCCAGTCAGAACGAGGAGCCGCAATTTTCATCGCCTACCCAAATCGTCAGGCCGCCGAAGCCATCGAGGATCAGTTCGCTCTGGAACTTGCAGAAACCTATCGCTACATCAAGCAGCGGAAGACGGATACTCAAGTGCAACGGTTAAATAGTCTGCTCTAATCTCTTCTAATCACATTGCCTGCACAAAGCTTGAGGCGGCTGGAGAACCAGATAAGCTCTGGGATTATTCAGCCGTTTTCTGCATCACGACCATTAATCCCAATCTCTTCTTTGGGTTCAGGGAACTCAACCTAAAGCCTTGGCAAGAGCATGGAGAGACTCTGAACCTAGCTATCCGCTTCTAGATTTTTGGAAGATGTCAAAGGGAATCATGGGCGATCGCCCCCTTCCAGACTCCAAAAGTCTTATCTACTGGGGGTTTTCAGGATTCCGAGAATGTTTTAGAAAAAGTAGTTGACAGTTATAGGGAGAAGGGGCTACATTAGTAAAGCGGTCGGGAGGACAGCCGAAGCGGAGCAGAAGCGAAGCAAGGCTAAAGTCTCGTCGCCCGAACCTAGAAAAGATAATAGTTTGGAAGCCAGAATAACATCTGTGACCCGTTAATGCAATTGCTAGGGAGTTAATTTCTTAAGAGGCGTGAGCTTTTTAGGAAGCCGAAGCCTTTTAGAGAGACTGACCTAGGTTTAACGAAACAAAAAATCTCAGGACTTGAGTATACAGATAGAGTTTGGGCTATAGAGCCTAGGCTTTTGAGTACTTAAGCTAATGAGTCCGGAACGAGAGTTCTGGAGCCATTCAACTCAACAACATGGAGAGTTTGATCCTGGCTCAGGATGAACGCTGGCGGTCTGCTTAACACATGCAAGTCGAACGGGGTGCTTCGGCACCTAGTGGCGGACGGGTGAGTAACGCGTGAGAATCTGCCCTTAGGACGGGGACAACAGCTGGAAACGGCTGCTAATACCCGATGTGCCGAGAGGTGAAACATTTATGGCCTGAGGATGAGCTCGCGTCTGATTAGCTAGTTGGTGGGGTAAGAGCCTACCAAGGCGACGATCAGTAGCTGGTCTGAGAGGATGATCAGCCACACTGGGACTGAGACACGGCCCAGACTCCTACGGGAGGCAGCAGTGGGGAATTTTCCGCAATGGGCGCAAGCCTGACGGAGCAAGACCGCGTGCGGGAGGACGGCCTATTGGTTGTAAACCGCTTTTGATAGGGAAGAAGCTCTGACGGTACCTATCGAATCAGCATCGGCTAACTCCGTGCCAGCAGCCGCGGTAATACGGAGGATGCAAGCGTTATCCGGAATTATTGGGCGTAAAGCGTCCGTAGGTGGTTGTTCAAGTCTGCTGTTAAAGCGTGCGGCTTAACCGCATATCAGCAGTGGAAACTGGACGACTAGAGTGCGGTAGGGGTCAGGGGAATTCCCAGTGTAGCGGTGAAATGCGTAGATATTGGGAAGAACACCGGTGGCGAAAGCGCCTGACTGGACCTGCACTGACACTGAGGGACGAAAGCTAGGGGAGCGAAAGGGATTAGATACCCCTGTAGTCCTAGCCGTAAACGATGGACACTAGGTGTTGCCCGTATCGACCCGGGCAGTGCCGTAGCCAACGCGTTAAGTGTCCCGCCTGGGGAGTACGCTCGCAAGAGTGAAACTCAAAGGAATTGACGGGGGCCCGCACAAGCGGTGGAGTATGTGGTTTAATTCGATGCAACGCGAAGAACCTTACCAGGGCTTGACATGTCCAGAACCCTTCTGAAAGGAGGGGGTGCCTTCGGGAGCTGGAGCACAGGTGGTGCATGGCTGTCGTCAGCTCGTGTCGTGAGATGTTGGGTTAAGTCCCGCAACGAGCGCAACCCTCGTTTTTAGTTGCCATCATTTAGTTGGGCACTCTAGAGAGACTGCCGGTGACAAACCGGAGGAAGGTGGGGATGACGTCAAGTCAGCATGCCCCTTACGTCCTGGGCTACACACGTACTACAATGCTGCGGACAAAGGGTTGCAAGCTCGCGAGAGCAAGCTAATCCCATAAACCGTGGCTCAGTTCAGATTGCAGGCTGCAACTCGCCTGCATGAAGGAGGAATCGCTAGTAATCGCAGGTCAGCATACTGCGGTGAATACGTTCCCGGGCCTTGTACACACCGCCCGTCACACCATGGGAGTTGGCCACGCCCGAAGTCGTTACTCCAACCCTCGGGAGGAGGACGCCGAAGGCAGGGCTGATGACTGGGGTGAAGTCGTAACAAGGTAGCCGTACCGGAAGGTGTGGCTGGATCACCTCCTTTTAGGGAGACCTACCCACTCTAGAGTCGAACGCACAGTGCAAATAGATTCAGAGTCGGTCATCCCAAGGTCGTTCGGATTACAGATGGGCTTCCAAACTATTTGGGTTCGGTTTATGGGCTATTAGCTCAGGTGGTTAGAGCGCACCCCTGATAAGGGTGAGGTCCCTGGTTCGAGTCCAGGATGGCCCACCTTTGAAAAAGAAAAGCGAAGAATAAGGTAAAAGGACAGGAGCAGGTAAAGCCTCTGTAACGAAGTTTCGAAGACTTTTCTGTAACGAAGTCTGTTCTGTAACGGGTCTTTGAGTTTTGCTTAGAGCCTTGAGAATCGTTTAGGTTTCACTAGGTTTCAGCAACTTTTGTTTTTGTTTTTCATTATTTGGTCTTCTTTCTTCGTTCTTCATTTTTTTGATTTTCGCCTGGGGGTTTAGCTCAGTTGGTAGAGCGCCTGCTTTGCAAGCAGGATGTCAGCGGTTCGAGTCCGCTAACCTCCACTGAGTAAGCTCCAACTTCTTCAACTTGCGATAATTCAGCAACGTCTTTTGTTTAGATAGGAACCGAGAGGTCAAATCTGAATCAAGAGAGCCTGCTGGGTTAGACCAGCCAGAACCTTGAAAACTGCATAGAAAATTGTCAGGTAGCAGACAGCGAAAGTTGGCGGAAGAGCGACAGCCTGCCGTCGATTGAAGCTGTCACTATCACAGACACCAATGTAAGCAAGACAAAAGCGAAAAAGTGGTCAAGATAGAACGGGCACATGGTGGATGCCTTGGCACACAGAGGCGATGAAGGACGTGATTACCTGCGAAAAGCGCCGGGGAGCTGGCAACGAGCTTCGATCCGGCGATGTCCGAATGGGGAAACCCCCAGGGGTATCCCCTGAATCCATAGGTGCGGGAGGCGAACCCGGGGAACTGAAACATCTAAGTACCCGGAGGAAAAGAAATCAACCGAGATTCCCTCAGTAGTGGCGAGCGAACGGGGAACAGCCTAAACCAGGGGTTTTAACTCCTGGGGTTGTGGACAGCGATATGGACTCTAGCGGCTAGACGAAGCAGCTGAATACTGCACCAGAGAAGGTGAAAGTCCTGTAGTCGAAAGCTTAAAGATACTAGCTGAATCCCGAGTAGGCCGGAGCACGTGGAATTCCGGTTGAATCATCGAGGACCACCTCGAAAGGCTAAATACTCCTGTGTGACCGATAGTGAACCAGTACCGCGAGGGAAAGGTGAAAAGAACCCCGGGAGGGGAGTGAAATAGAACATGAAACCGTCAGCCTACAAGCAATCGAAGCCCGATTAAACGGGTGACGGTGTGCCTGTTGAAGAATGAGCCGGCGACTTATAGGCACTGGCAGGTTAAGCCGAGAATGGCGAAGCCAAAGCGAAAGCGAGTCTGATAAGGGCGAAAGTCAGTGTTTATAGACCCGAACCCCGGTGATCTAACCATGGCCAGGATGAAGCTTGGGTAAAGCCAAGTGGAGGTCCGAACCGACTGATGTTGAAAAATCAGCGGATGAGCTGTGGTTAGGGGTGAAATGCCAATCGAACCGGGAGCTAGCTGGTTCTCCCCGAAATGTGTTGAGGCGCAGCGGTAGAGATTATAGCGGGGGGGTAAAGCACTGATTCGGTGCGGGCTGCGAGAGCGGTACCAAATCGAGTCAAACTCTGAATACCCCGTGTACACTCTGCCAGTGAGACGGTGAGGGATAAGCTCCATCGTCAAGAGGGAAACAGCCCAGACCACCAGCTAAGGTCCCCAAATCATCGCTAAGTGGCAAAGGAGGTGGGAGTGCATAGACAACCAGGAGGTTTGCCTAGAAGCAGCCACCCTTAAAAGAGTGCGTAATAGCTCACTGGTCAAGCGCTCCTGCGCCGAAAATGAACGGGACTAAGCGATGTACCGAAGCTGTGGGATATATCTATCGATGTATCGGTAGGGGAGCGTTCTGTAGTAGTTAGAAGCATCAGCGGAAGCAGGTGTGGACGAAGCAGAAGTGAGAATGTCGGCTTGAGTAGCGCAAACATTGGTGAGAATCCAATGCCCCGAAATCCCAAGGTTTCCTCCGGAAGGCTCGTCCGCGGAGGGTTAGTCGGGTCCTAAGGCGAGGTCGAAGGACGTAGTCGATGGACAACAGGTTAATATTCCTGTACCGATATGCAGTTGTGCAGAGGGACGGAGAAGGCTAACACAGCCAGAGGTTGGTTACTGGTTCAAGCGTCCGAGGCGATGAGGAGCGGCGAAAACGTTCCGAGCTGAGGCGTGAGTACGAGGGGATACGTCCCCGAAGTGTGTGATGTCAGGCTTCCAAGAAAAGCTCTAAACACGTTAACTGCCTATTGCCCGTACCCTAAACCGACACAGGTGGGTGGTTGAGAATACCAAGGCGCGCGGGAGAACCCTCGCTAAGGAACTTGGCAAACTAGCCCCGTAACTTCGGGAGAAGGGGTGCCTAGGCAACTAGGTCGCAGTGAAAAGCCTCTGGCGACTGTTTATCAAAAACACAGCACTCTGCAAACACGAAAGTGGACGTATAGGGTGTGACGCCTGCCCGGTGCCGGAAGGTTAAGTGATGGGGGTCAGCGCAAGGCGAAGCTCTTGATCGAAGCCCCGGTAAACGGCGGCCGTAACTATAACGGTCCTAAGGTAGCGAAATTCCTTGTCGGGTAAGTTCCGACCTGCACGAAAGGCGTAACGATCTGGGCACTGTCTCGACGAGGGACTCGGTGAAATTGAAGTGGCCGTGAAGATGCGGCCTACTCGCAGCAGGACAAAAAGACCCCGTGGAGCTTTACTGTAGCCTGGCATTGCGTTCGGGTGTTGATTGTGTAGGATAGGTGGGAGGCGGAGAAGCCGGACTTGCGGGTTTGCTGGAGCCGACGGTGAAATACCACCCTGAGTGCTCGACGTTCTAACCTAGGCCCGTAATCCGGGTCAGGGACCGTGTATGGTGGGCAGTTTGACTGGGGCGGTCGCCTCCCAAAGGGTAACGGAGGCGCGCAAAGGTTCGCTCAGGCGGGATGGAAACCCGCCGTAGAGTGCAAAGGCATAAGCCAGCTTGACTGCGAGACGGACAGGTCGAGCAGGGACGAAAGTCGGCCTTAGTGATCCTACGGTCCCGAGTGGAAGGGCCGTAGCTTAACGGATAAAAGCTACCCCGGGGATAACAGGCTAGTCTTCCCCAAGAGTTCATATCGACGGGAAGGCTCGGCACCTCGATGTCGGCTCGTCGCATCCTGGGGCTGGAGAAGGTCCCAAGGGTTGGGCTGTTCGCCCATTAAAGCGGTACGTGAGCTGGGTTCAGAACGTCGTGAGACAGTTCGGTCCATATCCGGTGCAGGCGTAAGAGTATTGAGAGGATTCTTCCTTAGTACGAGAGGACCGGGAAGAACGCACCGCTGGTGTACCTGTTATCGTGCCAACGGTAGACGCAGGGTAGCCAAGTGCGGAGTGGATAACCGCTGAAAGCATCTAAGTGGGAAGCCCACCTCAAGATGAGTACTCTCATGGCATAAGCCAGTAAGGTCACCCGCAGAACACGGGTTGATAGGCTCTAGATGGAAGTGCAGTGATGTATGAAGTCGAGGAGTACTAACAGACCGAGGGCTTGACCTCATTTTCGTATCTTGTATGATTTGATGTCTGGATGATTTTCTATGCAGCCTTCTGGGTTCTCTCTTCTAGGAAGCTCTTCTTGCAAGAGGGCTTCTCGAGTGGAAGAGAGTCTAGACAGCCCAATAAGTTTCCTGGTGCCTATGGCGGTGTGGAACCACGCTCATCCATCCCGAACTGAGTTGTGAAACGCATCTGCGGCGAAGATAGTTGGTGGGTAGCTGCCTGCAAAAATAGCTCGGTGCCAGGGCGATAATAAGAACCCCCTCGGAGTTAATCATCCGAGGGGGTTTTGTTTGTCTGAACAAAGCTCCTCAACAAGAAGTCGGGGAGCTTTGTCAGGGTTCTGTTAGCTTTGAGTGTAGTCTTTTAGCTTGATAGGAACCGGCTGCACTTTCCAGATGTTTTGGCAGTAGTCGCGGATTGAGCGATCGGACGAGAATTTGCCCATGCGGGCCGTGTTGAGGATGGACATGCGAGTCCAGTGATCCCAATTTCGGTAGGCTTGACTGACTTGCTCTTGGCAATCGATATAGGACTGATAGTCTGCTAGGAGTAGGTAATCGTCTTTGTGGAGCAAGTTGTCTACGAGTGGGCGGAAAAGACCTGTGTCTCCGTGTGAGAAGAAGCCAGAGGCGATGCGGTCGATGACTTGGCGCAAGTCGTCATTGCTTTCGTAGTAATCCATTGGTCTATAGCCGGCTGCTTTTTTGGCGGCGACTTCTTCCGTGGTTAAACCAAATAGGAAGAAGTTTTCGGCTCCGACTTCTTCACGGATTTCGACGTTAGCGCCGTCTAACGTGCCAATTGTGAGCGCTCCATTCATTGAGAACTTCATGTTGCCTGTGCCTGAGGCTTCTTTGCCTGCGGTGGAGATCTGCTCTGAGAGGTCGGCGGCTGGATAGACTCGCTGGGCGAATTTTACGTTGTAGTCTTTGAGGAAAATGACCTTAAGCCGTCCGGCGACATCGGGATCGCGATTAACCACTTCTCCGATGGAGTTGATGAGTTTGATGATGAGCTTGGCCATGTAGTAACCCGGAGCTGCCTTGCCGCCGAATAAGAAGGTACGGGGCGTGATTTCAGCGCTGGGATTTGCCTTAATGCGGTTGTAGAGGTGGATGATGTGGAGTGCGTTGAGGTGCTGCCGCTTGTATTCGTGAATCCGTTTTACTTGGATATCGAACAAAGATGAAGGATCGACTTCGACATCTGTTTCCGACTTGATGTGGTTTGCCAGGTCTTGTTTGATGGCTTGCTTGATTTGTCGGAATTCGTAGCGGAATCCGGGATCGTCTGCGAACTGCTCAATGTGGCGCAGTTCATCGAGATGCTTAATCCAGTTGTCTCCGATTTTGCTGGTGATGAGGTTTGTGAGGCGGGGATTGCTCAGTACGACGAAACGACGCGGAGTGACCCCGTTGGTGACGTTGGTGAATTTCTCCGGATACATGTCGTAGAAGTCTTTTAGCACGGTCTGTTTGACCAGTTCGCTGTGGAGTGCGGCAACCCCGTTGATGGCGCTACTGCCGACACAGGCGAGGTTGGCCATGCGGACATACTTTTCGCCGCTTTCGTCGATGAGCGAGAGACGGCTGAGGCGGCTGGGATCGTTGGGAAATTTGATGCGTACATCGTCGAGGAAGCGACGGTTGATTTCGTAGATGATTTCGATGTGGCGGGGGAGCAGTTCTGAGAAGAGCTTTAGGGGCCAGCGCTCTAGGGCTTCTGGGAGGAGGGTGTGGTTGGTGTAACCGAAGGTGCGGGTGGTGATGCTCCAGGCTGTGTCCCATTGCATTCCGTGTTCGTCCATGAGCAGACGCATGAGTTCTGCGACGGCGATCGCCGGATGGGTGTCATTTAACTGCACCGAGAATTTTTCAGAAAACTGCTCCAGCGGCATCTTCTGCACCTGGAGGATGCGAATCATGTCTTGCAGAGAGCAGGAGACAAAGAACATCTGCTGCTCTAGCCGCAACACCTTGCCCTGGTATTGTTCATCGTTGGGATAGAGGACTTTGGAGATATTTTCGGAGTTGCTCTTTTGATGAACTGCGCCGAAATAGTCGCCAGAGTTGAACGCGCCAAAGTCAAAAGATTCGGTGGCTTCGGCAGACCAGAGGCGGAGGGTGTTTGCGGTGTTGACTTTGTAGCCCAGGATCGGGGTGTCGTAGGGAAGCCCTTTGACGACTTTGAAGGGCACCCAGCGGACGCGGTAGTTACCATGCTCATCGATAAATGATTCTGTGTGGCCGCCATATTTCACCTCAACGGCCCAATCGGGACGAGCAATTTCCCAGGGGTTGCCGTAGCGCAGCCATTTGTCGGTGATCTCGACCTGCCAGCCGTCGCGGATTTCCTGGTCAAAGATGCCAAATTCGTAGCGGATGCCGTAGCCCAGAGCAGGAATTTCTAGCGTGGCTAGAGAGTCGAGATAGCAGGCGGCGAGGCGACCTAGACCGCCGTTGCCCAGACCGGGTTCTTCTTCCTGCTGGAGTAGTTCGTTGAGGTTTAGCCCCAGTTCGGTCATGGCTTGATTGATCTGGTCGTAGATGCCGAGGTTAATCAGATTGTTGCCCAGGTGCGGGCCCATGAGGAATTCGGCGGAGAGGTAGCAGACGGTGCGGGCTTGGGTGTTGGTGTAGGTTTCGGCGGTGTTGAGCCAGCGGCGCAGGAGGCGATCGCGCACGGTGTAAGCTAGCGCCATGTAGTAGTCGTTTTTGGTGGCGAGGGCTGGAAATTTGCCCTGGATATAGAACAAGTTGTCTAGAAACGCTCGTTTTAGGGTTTCAATCGATAGCCCAGTACGATCGTCTTCAATTTGCACCGAGCCGGAAGGGGGGGTGGGTAACGTCTGCATGGTAAAAATTCTGGGTGAGTTGGATATTTCTACGGCTTGGAGGATTGAGGGGGGCAATAAGAGAAAAAAGTCCTGAAATTCGGAAAATGCTGCCAGCAAACAAGGTGGTTAGCAGAGCGATCGCCCGTCCCAGGGATATTTCAAGACTGCTCAAGACTGCGCTCCCAAAAGGCGGAATCTCAGACCTAAAGCCAAGCGGTCTATTGCCCGAAACCTTAAATCAGTAGGCAATAGACCGCTCAGCATCAACTCAAAGACCTTAGTAAGGCCACTTCCAGTTCACAATATCGGGACGATCAATCCCGTACTCAAATGCATAGTTGCGGCAGGCAATCTGCTCGTCCTTGAGCTGCTCTTTGGCGTGGGCACCTGCATTTTTCAGCTTGGGCACCCGGTCAATCACATCAATGGCAATGCTAAAGCGGTCAATCTGGTTGCAAATTGCCAGTTCCAGCGGCGTGTTAATGTTGCCCTTCTCCTTATAGCCGCGCACATGCAGGTTTTCGTGGTTGGTGCGGCGATAGGTGAGGCGGTGAATCAGCCAGGGGTAGCCGTGGAAGTTAAAGATAATCGGCTTATCTGTTGTGAACAAGCTATCAAAGTCGCTATCGCTCAGGCCGTGGGGATGCTCCGTGGCGGGCGTCAGCTTGAACAAGTCGATCACATTGACAAAGCGGATCTTCAGGTCGGGGAAAGCTTCCCGCAGCATCACCGAAGCAGCCAAAGACTCCTTGGTAGGAATGTCGCCTGCGGTCGCCAGCACCACGTCTGGCTCCTCGCCTGCATCAGTGCTAGCCCATTCCCAAATGTCGATGCCCTTTGTGCAGTTGCGAACAGCGGCATCCATGTCGTGATACTGCAAATGCATCTGCTTGTCTGACACAATGACGTTCACATAGTTCTCACTCTTGAGGCAATGATTTGCCACCGATAGCAGCGAGTTGACATCCGGCGGTAGGTAGATGCGAACAACTTCAGGACTCTTATTCAGAATCACATCCAGGAAGCCCGGATCTTGGTGAGTAAAGCCGTTGTGATCTTGCCGCCACACTGTCGAAGTAATCAGCAGATTCAGCGACGACACCTCTTTACGCCAGTTGATATGGTTGCAAATTTCCAGCCACTTGGCGTGTTGGCCGACCATCGAGTCGATGACGTGGGCAAAAGATTCGTAGGTCGAGAAGAAGCCATGACGACCCGTGAGCAAGTAGCCTTCCAGCCAGCCCTCTAGAGTATGTTCGCTGAGGATTTCCATGACCCGACCGTCAGGAGATAGCTCACCGCCATCTAGATCCTCAGGCAGGAATTCTGCAATCCAGAACTTTTTGCTGACATCGTAGACCGCGTTCAGCTTGTTGGAGGTGTTTTCGTCAGGGCCAAAGACGCGGAAGTTATTCATGTTGTTCTTCATCACGTCTCGCAGGAACACGCCCAGCGGGCGGGTGTTTTCGGCTTCGACCACGCCAGGGCGATCGACCGGAATGCCGTACTGGCGAAAGTCGGGCATATTTAGCTCGCGCCGCAGTAAGCCGCCGTTGGCGTAGGGAGTCGAGCCAAGGCGCTTGTTGCCTTCAGGCGCGACCTCACGGATGTAGGGGAAGACCTTGCCGTTTTCATCAAAAAGTTCTTCCGGCTTGTAGCTCCGCATCCATTCCTCGAGGATGCGCTTGTGTTCTTCGTTGCCATGCATAGAACTCATCGGCACCTGGTGCGATCGCCAGAATCCTTCGACCTTGTGCCCATCGATCTCACCAGGGCAAGTCCAGCCCTTGGGGGTTCGCAGCACAATCATCGGCCAGCGGGGGCGAGTTGCAACGCCACTACTGCGGGACTCGTGCTGAATCCGCTTGATTTCAGACACGCAATGATCTAGCGTAGCCGCTAGCGCCTGGTGCATGGATTCTGGCTCAGAGCCTTCGACAAAGTAGGGTGTCCAGCCATAACCCCGGAACAGCGCCTCCAGCTCCTCGTGGCTAATCCGCGCCAGGATGGTCGGGTTGTTAATCTTGTAGCCGTTTAGGTGCAGCACGGGCAGCACTGCGCCATCGCGGATCGGATTGAGGAATTTGTTGGAATGCCAGGAGGTTGCCAGGGGGCCGGTTTCAGCTTCACCATCTCCAGGCATTGTCACCACAATCAGGTCTGGATTATCAAAAGCCGCGCCAAAAGCGTGAGAAATGCTGTAGCCCAGCTCGCCGCCTTCATGAATGGAGCCAGGTGTTTCGGGAGTGCAGTGGCTGCCAACGCCGCCGGGGAACGAAAACTGCTTGAAGAAGCGCTTCATTCCTTCAACATCTTCGGTGCAATGGCTGAAGTAGTGGGAATAGGTTCCTTCTAAATAGCAGGGGCCGAGGAAGCCGGGTGCGCCGTGACCCGGCCCGACCATGAACAGCATGTCTTGGTCAAATTTTTTGATAATGCGGTTGAGGTGGGTGTAGAGAAACGCGATGCCGGGGCTAGATCCCCAGTGCCCCAACAGGCGCTGCTTAATATGCTCGTCCTTGAGTGGTTCTCGCAGTAGTGGGTTGTCGCGCAGATAGATCATGCCTAGCGCCAGATAGTTTGCAGCACGCCAAAAAGCGTGCATTTTCCACAGCTCATCAGGGCTGAGGGGGGTGCCCTGCACCGTGGAGCGGGCGAGTCCAAAGCTGCTGATTGAGGTTTCGGTGGTGGGTCTTTCGGAGGAAGCTACCATAAGCTCGTTATCTCTCAAACGCATTGAATGTAGAGCGGGACAAATACGGTCAAGCTGGAAACTGAAAGCAAACGAAACTTCGGATGAAATAACTCTCAGCTAAAAACCACAGATTGTTTAGATTGCATAGCATCTCTTTAGGTTTTCACTAAAGGGCTGAACGGAAACTCAAGCACAGACCTGAATCAGCTACGTTTCCGAAGCAGCACTCGTTCTAAAAAAACTGACGATCAGGTGGTTTTAAGGTCAGATTAAGTTCTTTTAGCTGCTTGGTAGAAGCCGTTGAGGGCGTTCAGCGGTGAAATGCTATCAAACCTTGAAAAAGATGTCAGAAAAGTTAAAAAAGTAGAAAGTCTAACTTCTGGGAGAGTTGACTTGAGCAAAAAGCGCTGGAAGGTAGATTGAAACTAAATTAAAACTAAAAAGTCGCGCTTTGATTTCTAAGATCCATAGGCAAGAAGATAGTCGCAGATTGCTTTAGAGATAGGAAGTATCGAGCGCAACAGTCGATTAAATTGTGGAAATAAAACTTTAGTTTGATGACTCAGGTTGAAATATTGAGCTGGGGGACGTGGCTCCGCTTTGAGAGTGAGCAATGGGGATGCTGAGAAATTGGATCGAAATCTAAATCTCTTCGGCATCTTGGGGGCAAGGTTCTATGATTAGAACTAAGGTTGAGCGAAAGGCGCATGGACGCGACATCGGAGTTTGCACTCTTCCCTGATGGTGGCGATCGCATCGAGCTGAGTCGTCTTTATCCCTGGAGCCAGGGGGCGTTGGTGGCCCACTTGCAGGAGCTTTTGGGTGCCTGCGGCTATCGACTCAGACCAGATGGAGATTTTGGCTGGATTACTGAGTCAGCGGTGCGAGATTTTCAGCGGCGCAACGGTCTGCGAGTGGATGGTATTGTAGGCGATCGCACTTGGGCGCTCCTGCTCTCGAGGGTGAAGCCAGGGTCGCGAACCATGCGATTAGGTTACTGTGGGTCAGACGTGAGGGAACTGCAAGGGCTGTTGCAGGTCTATGGCTATCGGGTTCGTCGCACAGACTGCTTTGACCATGACACCCAGGATGCTGTGTTAGCGTTTCAGCGATCGCACCATCTGGATGCGACAGGAGAGGTGACACCGATTACCTGGGCTGTGATGTGTGAGGGCAAAACCGGGCAGCCGCCCCCTACCCGAAGCAAGTGGCTTTTGGAGCGGGGGCGGTGGCGATAGGGTGCGGGGTGAGCGCGGATTGCACCTGGCTGATACGGCACTGAGCAATCGTTGTCCTGTCTGGGGAACGTTAAATCTTGAGGGGGCACGCAGGGTGACGGCGGGGGTGAGCTTGCTGGACTGGCTGCAAAAATGCCGAATTCTCAAAGCATCGGGATTTCAGCGAGAGCCAAGTTACCTGTTCAAGGCGGTGTTTGCTAAGCGTGGTTGATTAAGCGTTTTTTGATTTTGTTGAGTGAACGAGTGGGACAATCCAATGAGTGTTGAACTGACGATTCCAGATTCTGTTCTCAAGTCGATGCGGTTGCCGGAGCAGCATCTTGAACAGGTGTTGCTCAAAGAGCTGGCGATCGCCCTCTACGCCCAAGAGATGCTGTCTTTTGCTAAGGCGGCAGAACTGGCTGGGATGGAGAGCAGCGAATTTAGCCAGGTCGTGGGTGAGCGCGGCGTTAGCCCCCGGTGCAGCCGCGTCATCATGGATGGCGAGAGCGTCTTTGTGTGTAGCGACTAATGGGTTCCTCGCCGCGAGTAGACCGCTTTTTGGTCTGTGGGCTGGGTAGCCTGGGACAATATTGCGTCTATCACTTGCAGCGGTTTGCGACAGAGGGAACGACGGTCTACGTTACAGCAATCGACCGACAGCGCCCTGAGGAATGGGAAGTCGAAAATCTGACTGATTTGCTGGCGGAGGATTTGCTGATCGGGGACTGCCGGGATGAACCCGTGCTGCTCAAGGCAGGCGTGCAGCAGTGCCGGGCGGCGCTGATTGTTACGAGCAATGAAACGGTGAATATTGAAGCGGCGATCGCCATTCGTCAACTCAACCCAGACGTGCGGCTGGTGGTTCGCTCGTCTCGCCAAAGCCTCAACGAACTGCTCAAGCTGCGGCTCGGCAACTTCAACGCCTACGACCCGATGGAGATGCCTGCCTTTGCTTTTGCGATGGCGGGGCTACAGGTGGGTCTATTGGGCAGCTTCAACATTGGGGACACGCGCTTGCAGGTGGTGGAACAAACCGTGCAGCCCCGCGATCCCCGGTTTGACGATTCGCGTGCGGTGGCTCAGCACAAAAAATCCTACCGACTGCTTAGCCACCGTCCCCAGGCAGAAATCCCCGCCTCGCCAAACCGGGCGTTTTATCACTGGCAGATAGACACCCGCATTCAGGCGGGCGATACCATTGCCTACATAGAAATCGCAGACGCGCCAGATTATACCCAGCAGCAGGCAGGCGGTGACTGGCGATCGCGCTGGCGGGCTGGGCTGCAAGCCGTGCTAAAAGAGCAACCCATGCCGTGGTTTCGGCGAGTGCAGATGTGGATGCAGGCTAATCGAACCCGTCCGCTGGTTGCAATGGGTCTGGTCACAGCGCTGGTGCTGTGGGTGCTGGGGGCAACCATGCTCAAGATGACCGTGCCAGACTTGTCGTGGACAAAGGCGATCGCCTCCGGTGCAGTGCTGCTGTTAGGGGGCTATGGCGATGTATTTGGCGGTCTAGAAAACGACCCCGTTCCCGGCTGGGTTTACTTTGTCAGCCTGCTGATCACGATTATCAGCTTGCTGTTTGTATTGGGCGTGGTGGGCATTATTGCGGATAACCTGCTCAGTGCCCGATTCAGCTTTCTTCAACGACGACCGCCGATGCCCAAGCAGGGTCATGTTGTAATGGTTGGGCTTGGGCGCGTTGGCCAGCAGGTGGCAACCTGGCTTCAGACGTTTCGCCAGCCCTTCATCGTGTTGACCGATGTGGCGGACAATCTGGCGCTCTTTCCAAAAATCCCAATCATTGTGGGGAACCCGATTCAACAGATCCACCACGCCAATATTGAAACTGCCAAAAGCCTGGTCGTCGTCACAGACGACCAAATCTTGAATCTGGAAGTGGCGCTCACGGCGCGAGAACTGACCCGCCAGCAAAAGCAGCCACTACAGTTGGTGATTCGTTCGTATAATCAGCGGTTTAGCACTAGCTTGGCGACGCTGATCCCCAATGCTCGGGTGATGGCCGTTTCGGCACTGGCCGCAGAGGCATTTGTGGGTTCGGCCTTTGGCGAAAATATCCTGAGCCTGTTTCGGCTTAATGAACAGACAATTTTGGTGACAGAATTTTTGGTAGAAGCAGGCGATACGCTGGTGGGTAAGCTGCTCTCGCAAGTATCCTACGGCTACGGCGTGGTGCCGATTTTTTATGAGCGCAACAGTGAACGGCGGATGCTCGACAACAGCGATAGCCTGATGCCGTCGGAAACCTGGATGCTGCAAGCGGGCGATCGCCTCATTGTCCTGTCTACCATCGACGGGCTGCGGCGCATCGAGCGCGGACAGATGCGGGCCCCGCGCCCCTGGCGGCTTAGCATGGGCAAGCCCCTCAACCAAGGCAATCTCAGCGAGATTGGCATTACGCTGCACCGCATCTCAGGGTTAAACCTAAAAACTGCCAACGCCTTTGCCCGAAATTTGCCTGGCACTATCTATGTGCAGCTTTACGACTATCCCGCCCATCACCTGCTGACCGAACTGCGAAAGCTTGCGCCGGACGTAACGCTAGTGCCAATTGAGGAGGCAGAGAAGGAGGCAGAGAAAAAGTAGCGGCGTCAGAGTAGTGGCATAATGGCGTGAGCGTATCCCGATACTCTGACCTCTTCTACTCCACTCGCCAATCTGTGCCCACCTGAACCGTCACGTCCGATTGCAGGTTGCCAGTTCCTTCGACGCGCACTTCGCCAAGTCCGAGCGATCGCCGCACCGCCTCAGCCTTCCCAAGGTCGCCGCTCTGGGCAATAATGCGGGTTTCGCGCAGGGGTTCGCTCCAGTTTTCGTCAATGTAAACGTTATAAAATCCAGCATCCCGCAGCGCAAACAGCAGTTGCTCAGCCGCCGCCAAGTTCCCCGTAGAGTCTTGAATCGCAATCCTGATACCATAATCTGTCTCAGAAGAGACAGAATCAACGCTCGGCTCAGCGTAAGGATCTGCCACTGCGTCGCCTAGCTCCGAATGGAGTCCAAAGTATTCGCTGCTCATCTCCAGAATGCGGGAACGGCTCGGCAGCCAGTAGCTAGCTTCATAATCTCCAGCCCCGCTAAACTCTCCCGGCAACATTAGCATTTGCAAGTCAGCCCGCTTGAGCTGTGCTGCAAAGCCTACCAGCGCTACCAGTTCCTCGACGGTCAGGTTTGTGTCAACATTTTCCTGAATTACCGAGAGGATTTGTGGAATGCGCGTAAGTGTGGCCGGACTGAGGGTCTGCTCGACCAACGCCCGCATCAGAGTTTGCTGCCGCTGCACCCGCCCAATATCACCATAGGCATCGTAGCGGAACCGCAGAAATTGCAGCGCCTGTTCGCCATTGAGGTGCTGTTCGCCCTGCTTCAGGTCGATATAAAGATGCTGGGAATGGTCGGTATATTTCATGTCCTTGGGCACATAGACCGTCACGCCGCCCAGCGCATCGATCAGCTTTTCGACCCCCTGCACATTGATCCGCACATACCGATCAACAGGTACACCCCCTAGCAGATTGCTAACCGATTGAGCCGCCAACGCCGGGCCGCCGTAGGCATTGGCTTCGTTCAGCTTGGTTACGCCCAGCCCAGCGACGCGGGTGCGTGTGTCTCGCGGCACCGATAGCACCACGAGTTTGCCCGTTTCGGGGCTGAATCGCAGCATCAGCATGGTGTCGGATAGCCCCTCGAAGGAGTTGACCAGTGCGTGATAGCCCAGATCGCGAACCTCGGGCGGCGGGTTGTCTACGTCAGAACTTAGCACCTTAATTCCCAGCACTAGGATATTGACGGGGCGCGTCAGCCGGGGCAGACGAAAGTTTAGCCCGGTCGCGATCTCTCCCTGGCCGAAGACTTTGGACTCTTCTGGTGAAAGCTGGCTCTGCAATAGCGGCGTGCTGGCCAACGTCATAGCAAGCAGCGCTCCTGCCCCGGCGGAAACCGTTGCCACACCCAGCAACCCCAGCAATAGCCAGTGGAGTTTGATTTTTCTGGGTGGCAGGGGTTGGGTTTGAGGAGACAAGGAAGATCGAGCCTTTGGGGATGTCACGAGGGAAAACGGGTCTAAGAATGAACGTGTCGCTGAAGGCGTTGACGACTGTGGCGGTGGGGTGAGTTCCAACGCTTCATGCAGCATCTTAGCAACGATTTTGCAGAATGGACGATGCGGAGTGTGAGTAGATCTAGATCTCTGGAACTGGTCTAGGGCAGGCGATCGCTCATCTCGCTAATGCCCGGTAGCCGCAGCGGTTTGCGCTGCCACAGGCGTAGCATCAGCCAGAGCATGACGACGAAATAGCCGGAGGTAAGGGCGCTGTTGGCGACGAGGAGCGGAATCGCAGAGGTATCGGCGGCATGGGCCCCTGCGGCTAGCGCTATGTAGCCCATCAGCCAGCCTAACCCCAGCGTTGTGGACAGCCGCGCCGCCTGCCGTTCGCGGCGATTCCCGTAGGGATCGCTTTGCGAATCGCCCTTTCGTACCGACAGCGCCCACATCGCCGGAATCAAGCCTAGCACAGGCACCAGATAGACAAACATGCGAATTCGCTTGAGCTGTTGGGGGTCGTAGGGGTCGTCGTAGGGGTTGGGCATATGGAGGGATGGGTTGATGGGTTGACGAAGCGGCGAGGGGTCGGGTGATAGGGGTTGGAATCGCTGCACAGACTTTCTCCAAGACTCCAAGACTCCAACACGCTGCCTCAGACTTCTCGGCGCGGATCAAGCGCATCCTGTAGACCGTCGCCGATGTAGTTGATGCTGAGGACGGTGAGGAAAATCATCAGACCAGGGAAGACAGCCATGTGGGGGGCAGTTTCGATGCGGTTGTAGGCATCGAACAGCATTCGGCCCCAGGTGGGCACGTCGGGCGGAAAGCCGAGTCCCAAAAAGCTGAGGGTAGATTCCGTGAGAATGGCAGTGGCGATCGCCAGCGTGGCCGACACAATCACTGGACTCAGCACATTGGGCAGCAGATGATGCCAGATGAGATGGCCCGGACGCGCCCCCATTGCCCGCGCTGCGGCGATAAAGTCGCGGTTTCGCAAGGAGAGGAACCCGGCCCGCACCAGCCGCGCCGTACTCATCCAATTCAGCCCGCCAATGACGCAGACAACGAGGAGGAAGATGCCCCACTCTGGACCGGCGATCGCCCGTGCAGTGTTGCGAAACAGGTAGACGACTAGCAGCAGCAGGGGCAGTTGGGGCAGCGCCAGAAACAGGTCAGTCAGTCGCATTAATAGCGTGTCGATCAGTCCGCCATAAAATCCGGCGATCGCCCCAATGCCTACCCCCAACCCAATGCTCAGCGCCATTGCCGCCACCCCCACCGCCAGAGAAATGCGGCCACCCACCAGCACCCGCGCCAGTTGGTCTTGCCCCAGATCATTGGTGCCAAAAGGGTGAACCAGGCTGGGCGGAGCCGCCGCCTGCCCAAAGTCAATCGCTGTTGCCGAGACAGGGTAGACCCACGGCCCCACCAGCACTGCCAGTCCCAACAGGCTCAGTAGCCAAAGCCCTAGCATCGCCGTCCAGCTTCGCCGAAATCGCCGCCATGCGGATTGCCACAGAGCAGACGGCTGCAACACAAGCGGTTCCGATAGGGCGACCATTGCTTGTTACTGCCCCCCAACTTGTTCGGTTACCTGGCTGCTGGTGGGTTCGGTTGCCTGCTGTCCGGCTTCCCGGGCCGATAGCCCATTCCCCTGCGTACCAAAGAACCAGAGGACAGCCGCCGCTTCTGCCCGCGTCACGGGCTTTTTGGGCTGAAACAGGGTGGTATAGCCAAAGGCGCGACGGATGTTCGACAGATCGGCGTTTTGGAAATCGGCCAGCACCGCCCGCTGGGCCCGTGGGTCAATGCTGGCAGCGTCCTGAAAGCCCCAGGTTTGCTGCACAGCTTCTAGCGTGGCGTTAGGCAGCGAACGACGCAGATCCAGCGGCGTTTTCCAGAGGATCAGGTCTTCGCGGGTGAGGGGTGCGTCGGGGCGAAAGGTGACGATGGTGCTGTTGCCCGATAGCGGGCTGGGGACAAGGCCAGCGCTGGCTAGCCCCTGAATTACTGCGAAATCTGGATCGCTGCTGGGCACGTCCTGAAAGGCGGGCGCTTCTGAGGGAGACGCGGGGCGAATTTTGTTAGCGGGCTGGTTTGCAAAAATTGCGTTGTTTGCAGCCATCAGCCAGCGGGCAAACTCGCGGCGGGTAATGGTTTGACCTGGCTTGAATTCAGACGCAGCAGGCGTAATCTGAAGAACGCCCAATTCTGCCAGGTCGGTGATGTAGGGCTGCAAATCGGTTGGGGCCTGGGCCAGGTCGGTGAAGCGCAGCGGTGCCGTGCTAAGGGAGCCTGGGCTATTGGCCGCTGCGCTAGGCGGGCTGGGTCGCCAGTTTGTGGCGGGGCGAGGCGACGCAGAGGCGGCGGGCGATTCGGATGGGGAAGCGGGCGGGGCGATCGCCCCCGGAGAGTCTGGCGCGGTGGGCGAGGGCGTGTCCTCCGGCGACGCAGGCGGATTGGGCAGCCCCGGCTCCTCTCCTGCACCATTGATCAGCGCTGGATCAGGCGCAAGGCGGCGCTGAAAATCGGCGCTGCAAGCCGCCAGCGGCAGCACCGTGCTAATCAGCAGCCCGATGGCGATTTGTTTTCCCCTCAGCACAACAGTCACAGTCTCGATTCACCGGCTGAAAACTCGTCAACTCTACGCTAGCGCAAGTGAAGGGATAGGATGTGCCAGGATAGGCGCTGAGCTTTTGGAGTTTGGCATCGCGCAGAGTTTGGCATCGCGATAGACGCTACACCCGCTATGAATGTGCGTAAATGATTCTCGGTTGCCCTTTCCCTCTCACTCAACCGTGAATCATGTCAGACCTGCAAGCCGATCCAGTCTTCTATTCCAGCGTCATGATTGAACACATTGTGCCGCGCAGTAAGGAACTGCCGTTTCGGCGGTGGCACGCGGAACTGCTGCATCGCGCTCGGCAGTTTCCGGGCTATATCCGGACGGATCTATGCCCGCCGCTGGTGTGTCGGGATGGCGTGGTGAAGTGGTATTCGGTGATGCACTTTGATACGCCAGAGCATTTGAATGAGTGGGTGCAGTCGAGCGATCGCAAAGAATTGGTGATCGCGGGGCAGGGCTTTTTGCAGGAATATCGCTTTAAATCTTTTACAACGGGGTTAGAGGGCTGGTTTTCGCAGGCATCGGGCACAGAGCGGCCCGCCCTGGGGCCTGCGCCCTGGAAGCAAGTGCTGTCGGTGGTGATGGGGCTATACCCCACCGTGATGATTCAATCATTGGTGTTTGGGGCGCTGGGCATTATGCAAGACTGGCCGCCGGGCAGCGCCATGCTGGTGAACAACCTGATTACCAGCTCAATTCTGACCTGGGGCGTGATGCCGCTGGTGTCGCGGCTGCTGACGTTTTGGCTAGAGCCGCCCTATCGGCGATCGCCCACCCGCGTTAATCTCCAGGGCGCAGTGCTGGTGGGGGTTGCACTCTTGCTCATGATGACGGTGTTTAATCACGTAGAGTTAGGTACGTAGAGTAGGGTTCGGGGTCGAACTCTAATTTCTAGTCCCAAAGTTTCTAATCCCAAATCTTGTGATCCCGACCTGGTTGTCGATGTATTTTGCATAACCGCCAAAAATGGGCGATCGCCCTTATTTGTAAAGCGTTTGGTAATATTTGGCGGGTCAAAGCTTAAATTTTTAATTCGTAAATTCCAGCACCTTGCTGATCCCTGTGAGGATAGGGTCTATCGTTTGGTTCCTGGCAAGCCAGGAGTTGAGAGTCTGCACAGGTCTGCAATCGCGGGTGATGTCTAGCGGGTGATTCTTTGCGTGTGATTTTTCACGGGCTGTTTTTGGTGTGAGCGCAGTTTTTTGGTTTTCAGTTTTTTGCTTTTCAAAGAGTCATCGGGTTGCGATCGCCCGCTCTAGGCTGTGCAGATTGGATTGGAATACTGAAAAGTTCTTTACGGTTCAAAACATTTCATCTTGGATATCAAATCAGGAGATTGACGAATGAGCTATGCTGTAGCGCCAGCAGAGACTCGCAGCATGGTGGCGCTGGTTGCCCCATTGTCAGGTCAGTTGGTTCCGATTGAGCAGGTGCCCGATCCGGTATTCGCTCAAAAAATGGTGGGCGATGGCGTGTCGATTGACCCGACTAGTCAGACGTTGCTGGCCCCCTGCGATGGCGAGGTGATTCAGCTTCACCCGTCTAACCACGCGGTGACGGTGAAAACAGCGGACGGACTGGAAGTGTTAATGCACATTGGGTTGGACACGGTGACGCTGCGCGGGGAAGGGTTTGTGCCGCGAGTGCAGGTGGGCGATCGCGTCCAGGTGGGCGACCCGCTGATTAATTTCGACGCGGATTTTGTAGCCACCCACGCCCGCAGCCTGCTGACCCAGATTGTGATCACCAACAGCGATCGCGTGGCCAAGTTTGAGCCGCGTCTGGGTTCAGTGGTTGCCGGGCAAGACATCGCGCTAGATCTGGCGCTGGGCGACGTTTCGGAAGATGGGACGGTCATTGGCGGGGTGACGGTTGCCTCGGAACCGATCGTCATTCCCAACCCGACGGGGCTACACGCCCGCCCCTCTGCGGTGCTGTCTACGCTGGCAAAAAAGTATAAATCCGACATTCGCCTTAAGTATGGCGACAAATCTGCCAACACCCGCAGCGTGATTGGTCTGATGGGCATGGCAGTGGGCAATGGCGCGACAGTGCAACTCGAAGCCAGCGGTCCCGATGCCGAAGCGGCGATCGCCGAACTGAGCGAAGCCCTCCGTACCGGCCTGGGCGAAGAAGGCGCAAAACCCATAGCCGTGGCGGCTAGCATCGAACAACCAGAAATTTCTAAACCTGCACCCCGACCCCGCTCGGAAGATCCGAACGTCGTTCTGGGGGTGGCCGCGTCGCCGGGGGTGGCGGTCGGCTATCTGCGGCGGGTGCAGCAGCAAGAAATCGCTGTTTCGGAGCATGGCGGCACGCCCAACGAGGAACGGCGCAAACTAGAGCAGGCGATCGCCAAAGCCGCCCAGGATGTGGAAGCACTGCGCGCCAAAGTCCACGGCCAGGGCGATCCGAAAAAGTCCGCTATCTTTGCCGCGCATCAGGAAATTCTGGGCGATCCAGAACTGATGGACACGGCAGTCAGCGCCATCGACAAGGGCAAGAGTGCCGCCTATGCCTGGAAGCAGACCTATACCAGCCAAGCCGAAATGCTGTCTAAGCTAGATAACGCACTCCTGGCAGAACGGGCAAATGATCTGCGGGATGTGGGCGATCGCGTCTTGCGAATTCTCACCGGGGTCACTGCCGAAGTTGTCACCTATCCCGAACATACCGTGCTGGCGGCGGAAGACCTCACCCCGTCGGACATGGCCACGCTTGATCCGACGAAAATCGTGGGCTTCTGTACAGTAGCAGGGGGCGCAACGTCCCACGTCTCCATCCTGGCGCGGGCGATGGATATTCCCTCGATGGCAGGCACGGAGCCGCGAGTGTTGGAACTGCCCGAAGGAACCCCCGTTATCCTAGACGGCAGCAAGGGACGGCTGCGGCTGAACCCCTCTGCGGAGGAAATGGAGCGCACTCAGCAGCGCATTGCCCGTGTCAAAGAACGCCGCCAGCGAGAACTGGCAACTGCGTTTGAACCTGCAATCACAACAGACGGACACCGCATTGAGGTCGTGGCCAACATTAGCAATGCCGAAGAGGGCGCAAAATCGGTCAAATTCGGCGGCGAGGGCGTGGGGCTGCTGCGGTCGGAACTGGTGTTTATGGAGCGCGACAGCGCCCCCGACGAAGACGAGCAGACCGCCATCTACAGCGCTGCTGCCAGAGCGCTAGACGGTCGTCCGCTGATTATTCGCACGCTGGATGTAGGTGGCGACAAACCCCTGCCCTACCTGCCCATTCCCCACGAAGAAAACCCCTTCCTGGGCGAACGCGGCATCCGGCTTGGGTTCGATCGCCCAGAAATTCTCCGCACCCAGTTCCGCGCCATCCTCCGCGCCTCCGAGGCAGGCAAGGTTCGCATCATGTTCCCCATGATCGCTCGCCTGGAAGAATGGCACATGGCCAAGCAAATGCTGGAAGAGGAGCGTCAGTCCCTTGGGGTTGCCCCGATTGAAGCTGGAATCATGGTGGAGGTGCCCTCGACAGCAGTCATGGCAGAACAGTTTGCCCGTGAGGTAGACTTCTTCTCCGTTGGCACCAACGACCTGACGCAGTACACCCTGGCGATGGATCGCGGCCATCCCAAGCTGGCTCCCTACGCCGACGCGCTGAATCCCGGTGTGTTGGGGCTGATTGGCATGGCGGCTCGCGCTGCGAATAAGCATGGCAAATGGTGTGGCGTGTGTGGCGGCGTGGCAGGCGATCCGCAGGCTGTGCCGATTCTGATTGGTCTGGGCGTGAAGGAACTCAGCGTTAGTGCGCCTACGATTCCCAGTGTCAAAGCTCAAATTCGCACGCTGAGCCTGGCCGATTGCCAGCGCCTCGCAGAACAAGCCCTTGCTGCGGATACGGCCGAAGCCGTGCGTGAACTAGTGCCCCTGGCGGAGGATTAGGGCGATAGGCCGATGGGATGGCGGTAGAGCGAAGGGGGTTGAAGCACGCCCGCTCGCTCCATTGCTTCATAGCCATCGCGTCAGATATTGCAATCATGTATTGCAATCGTGCTATTGCAATGGTGTTACCGCAATGGTGCTATTGCAATGGTGCAACGCTATTCCGCTAACTCCCCAATTCACTCCCCAATACTCTCCTCTTCAAAAAACTATGTGGAAAAAATTCTTCGCGCTCGCGCAGCAGATGGGCAAGGCCCTAATGCTGCCTGTGTCGATTTTGCCGATTGCGGGGCTGCTGCTAGGGTTGGGCAGCGCCCGACTGATTGAGATTCAGAACCTGGCCAGCGGCACGATTACGAAAACAACTTTTGGGTTTATCCCGGAGTGGCTGGCGACGATCATAAAAGCGTCGGGGGACGCGATTTTCGGTGTGCTGCCGCTGATTTTTGCCGTTGCGGTGGCGATCGCCTACACGGGCAACGACGGCGTTTCAGCGCTGGCAGCAACCGTTGGCTTTATGGTGTTCATTGCGGCGCTGGGTGCGTTTGGCACCGCACGGGGCTTTGTCACCGAGGCGCAAATTCAAGACCTGATCCAGCAGGGGCAGGAAACGCCCACTATCTGGATGAAGCCCGTACTCGGCATTTTGACGCTCGATACGGGCGTGTTTGGCGGATTGATCATGGGCTGCATTGCGGCGTACCTGTTCAACCGCTTCTTTCGGATTCAGCTGCCGCAATATCTGGGGTTCTTTGCGGGCAAGCGGTTTGTGCCGATTATCACGTCCTTGACGGCGATCGCCGTTGCGGCCCTCATGAGCCTGATTTGGCCCCCCATCGGCGGTGCGATCAACAGCTTTGCCAACGCTGCCGCCAGCGGGAATAACATTCCACTTTCGGCTGGACTGTATGCGCTGGTTGAGCGATCGCTCTTACCCTTCGGTCTGCACCACGTCTGGAACGTGCCCTTCTTCTTCCAGATTGGCTCCTACACCGATCCCGTGACCAACCAACTGGTGCGCGGCGACATCAACCGCTTCTTTGCAGGCGACCCCACTGCGGGCATCCTGGGCGGGGGTTACTGGTTCAAGATGTTCGGGCTGCCCGCCGCGGCCATGGCCATCTGGCAGTCGGCAAAGCCCAAAAACCGCGCCGTTACAGGCAGTTTGATGGTGTCGGCAGCGCTGACCTCGTTTTTGACTGGCATTACCGAACCACTAGAATTCTCGTTCCTGTTTGTGGCTCCGGCGCTCTACGCGATCCACGCAGTCATGGCGGGCATTTGCGACTTCCTATTTGTGGCGCTGGGCGGGCGCATGGGCTTTACCTTCTCCCAGGGCTTTATTGACTTTGCCCTGTTCAATCAGCTTGGGAACTGGAACGGCAACAAGGGCGATGTGTGGAAGCTGATCATCGGCGGCGGCATTGTAGCAGCGGCGGTGTACTATTTCGTGTTCCGCGCCGCAATTCGGATGTTTGACTTCAAAACGCCGGGTCGCGAAGTTGAAGAGGAACTGCCCGACGGGATGACCGTGGCACCCACGGCGGCAGGCGGCATGGCGCTGGGGCTGGTGCAGGCTTTTGGGGGACGCGGCAACATTGAGGTTATGGACGCTTGCATCACCCGCCTGCGGATTACCGTCAAGGATAAGAGCAAGGTAAACAAGGCGCGGCTCAAGGCGCTAGGCGCTTCGGGCGTGCTGGAGGTGGGCAACAGTGTGCAGGCGATCTTTGGCCCACGCTCAGAAAACCTCAAAACCGACATGATCGAGTATCTGAAAACGGCTGGCCCGGAAGCGGATTTAGGTTACACCCCGGCTACAGGTGAAGCCGAAACAGTCGAAGAGGCTGCGGTGGGCAGCGGCGCTCCGGCCCGCGACCCAATGGCCGCCGAAAAGGCCGAAAACCTGATCATCGCCCTCGGGGGCCGCCGCAATATCCGCAGTGTGGAGCCTGCTGCCCTGACGCGCCTGCGGGTCGAGGTGGCAGACGACAGCGCGGTAGATGACTCGGCCCTCAGCGCGGCCGGAGCCAACGGCGTGATGCACCTGACTGACCACAAGCTGCATGTGCTGGTGGGGCTAAATGCAGACCAGTATGCCGACGAGATGAAGCGGCAGTTGACTCACGTCTAAAGGGCTGGGATAGCTCAAAAGAGATAGGTCTAAAAGGGCGAGGATGGGCAGCGGTGGACTGCCCATCCTCGCGCCCCATTCTACGCCAAGCAATCATTTCTGAACTGCGTCACGTCTAGCACCATGCCCTCGCGGGCTAGTTTTACGTTGGGATAGCGAGACTGTACGTCTTGCTCGATGGTGTCTAGAAAATCGTCCTCGTGGGCTGGGTCGTGATGGAACATAATGACCTGTTTAACCCTGGCGGCGATCGCCAGATCGATTCCTGACTGCCAGCCGTGGTTCTGTTCTCCGGTGGCTGCTTCGGGGTCAACCAGGGCGTGATCGCTGATGTAGGCTGCGTCGTAAATCAGCAGGTCAGCATCCTGCGCCAGATATTTCAGGTTTTGCTCTACCGAATCGGGCGATCGCTCGGTATCTGTGGCATAGACCACCGAATAGCCGCCCCAGGTGACGCGATATCCCAGCGCTCCGTTCGGGCGGTTCAGCGACACTGCCTCCACCGTCACATCCTCAATTGGAATCACCGACCCCGGCACGATATCTACAAACTTGAGATCCGCCTGCATCACCTGCAACGGCACGGGAAAATTGGGGCGCAGCATTTGGTCTGAGAGGCGCTGCTTGATGGATGCGCCATTCGGGCCAGCCGCCCCATAGATATAAAAGCAATTTCCTGATACAAATGCGGGCGCAAAAAACGGAAATCCCTGGATACGATCCCAGTGCGTGTGGGTAAAAAACAGGTGCGCTTCGACGGGCATTTCATCGCGCAGATGCTTGCCCAGCAGGCGCAGTCCCGTCCCTCCGTCGAAAATAATTCGCCGCCCAGCGACTTGCATCTCTACGCAGGGCGTATTGCCTCCATAACGCACCATCTCAACACCTGGCGTGGGCACACTGCCGCGAACGCCCCAAAATTTAACCGTAAAGGTTTGGGGGTCTATCTGCATAACTTGAGGAGTGTCCGCGACCGCATAGAAACCAACCGAGGAAATATTAAAACCGGACATGGGAGGTCAAACGTACGGGCCTTGCCGAGGATGTGTCGCACGAGAGCAGCTGGGTCATGAGTCGAGCCTCAGTGGGCGATTGCCCCAGACCGATTCACCCAAGTCGAGCCTCAGCAATAGATTTAGCATTCCCTGATTTAACCAGTTTGGCTCATGGGATGCACAGATTTACCCGTCCATCCAGTTGACTTTATGACATGACTGCATAAAGCTCCGGATAAATTCACAGCACTCCGGATACTATTGCTCCGAATACCATTGCTCCGAATACTATTCCTGAGCAAGTTCTGGGCAAGACGCTCCAGTTTGCGAGATGTGTCAGAACAAGTGCCATGCACCTCAGTATAAATGCCCCCCATCCAAATTGACTGCTTCCCATCACCCCACAAGGCGTTACAGCAGTGCAGCCAAGACAGCGGTGCAGCCATGCAAGCGGACTCTAGATACAACTCATCAAAGCAACGCAGCCAATTGGCAGGGATGTAATGCAGATTTTACCGTAAGAGATAAAAACGAAGACCGCTTCCTCAGCAGAAAGCGGCCTGAACGTTAGGTTCCCTGCGGGTGATCCTGGGCGGTGTAGCCTTTGTGCGATCGCACGAGCCGCAGTAGCAAACGGGTCGAAAGCAAGGCCTGGAACGATCGAGCGCCACAGGCCTCTAATCAAGATCCGCACTAGGGGTGGAACAGCAGATCCGGGAAGAAGCGGTTGAACTCAATCAGAATGCCAGCCGTGATGAACATCCAGATCGTTGCCAGCACGGGGGCGGTCGAGAGGTACTTCAAGAAATACTGCATGAACAATGCTCCGAAACGTGAGAGACGTTAGCTTGAGAGACCGTTGAAAACCTGGTTGAAATCCTGTAAAAACGCGAGATGTGCGGGCCACACCAAGGCAAGAGCGCCTAGCGAGGGGACACCGTGATTTCGTTGTCGGGGGCAGTCAGCTTACCCGTGGTAAACTCCTGCACCGCAGCTAGCGGCCACAGCAGCCCGGTCGTCATGAATTTCACAGCACGGGGCACGTCGATGATAATCTCGGCCATTTCAGGCTCTTTGTCGCCACGCACCGAAATCACGTAGGCGCGACCGACCCAGCCAATCCACCCGGCAATATAGAGAAACAAAATGCTAGGAATGAGAAACTCGCCCGCATGGGAAAGGCTGCCGTCTACGATGAGATGAGGCAGACCATCTTCGCCGCACAGCACGGAGGAATAGGACTGGAACCGGGCTTTGGCTTGGGCAGTAACAGCCTTGGCAGCCCGCGCCTGAAACGCTGGCGAATCGGCGCAGGGGGTCAGGTTATAGGCGGAGGCGGGGGCAGCAAATCCTCCCCACAAGGAAACCGCCAATACGAGGGCAAATAGCTGAGCAAACAACTTGCGCATGGAATTGCTTCCCTTGTTACAAAATGCAACGACTTATTACAAACAATTAAGATGCTTTTAGAACAGCATTCACGCTTTGGAGCGATCATACTCCGCAAGCGAAGCGTGACCACGTTAAGCTTTTAGAAAATTGACAAGCGCTCAAGGAAAATCGCTGGCAATTGCCAGAAGCCTTGGTAGGATTAGCTCTTGACGACTTTTGATATTAGCTTGAAGCGAGTACAGGCGCTACAAAAGTTCAAAGAACTCTACATTTGGGGTTGGGCGGGAAGTGGAGTATTCGAGTTAGGAACCAAGCTTGAGATGCCAACGGTTTTAGCGTTAGAGACAAGTTGTGATGAAACCGCAGTGGCGGTGGTGCGCGATCGCCATCTGTTGAGCAATGTGGTGTCGTCACAAATCCAGGTTCACCAGCAGTATGGCGGTGTGGTGCCGGAGGTGGCCTCGCGGCAGCATCTGGAGGCAATGAACTGGGCGATCGCCCAGGCGTTGACCGATAGTGGGCTGGGCTGGGCAGACATCGACGGTGTGGCGGCCACCTGTGCGCCGGGGCTGGTGGGGGCGCTGCTGGTGGGGCTAACGGCTGCAAAAACGCTGGCCATGCTGCACAACAAGCCGTTTATTGGCGTGCATCATCTGGAAGGGCATATCTATGCCTCCTATCTCAGCGAACCGCAGCTAGAGCCGCCGTTTCTCTGTCTGCTAGTGTCGGGTGGGCATACGAGCCTGATCTACGTCAAAGATTGCGGCCAGTATGAAACGCTGGGCGAAACCCGCGACGATGCCGCTGGAGAAGCCTTTGATAAAGTGGCGCGGCTGATGGGGCTGGGCTATCCGGGCGGGCCAGTGATCGATCGTTTGGCAAAAGACGGCAATCCGCAGGCGTTTGCGCTGCCGGAGGGCAAAATTTCCCTGCCAGAGGGCGGCTATCATCCCTACGATTCCAGCTTTAGCGGCCTAAAGACGGCGATGCTGCGGCTGACCCAAAGTTTGCAAAACTCGTCTAAACCGCTGCCTGTAGCTGACCTGGCCGCCAGCTTTCAAGACACGGTGGCGCGATCGCTCACTAAACGGGTGATCGCCTGCGCCAAAGATTATGGACTGGGGGCGATCGCCGTTGGAGGCGGTGTGGCGGCCAACAGCGGCCTGCGGCTGAGGCTCCAGGAAGCGGCTGAGGCAGAAAATCTGCGCGTCCTCTTCCCACCGCTCAAGTTTTGCACCGACAACGCCGCCATGATCGCCTGCGCCGCTGCCGACCACCTGAAGCACGGGCACACCTCGCCGCTGACGCTGGGCGTGCAGTCTCGCTTGCCGCTGTCGCAGGTGATGTCGCTGTATCAGTAGGGGTTAGGGGTTAGGGGTTAGGGGTTAGGGGTTGGGGATTAGGCAGTGTTTTAGAACTTTCTGGGTCGTTGATTGCCTTGGGTCGATCCCCCTAAATCCCCGCGCTTACGCGCCGCTGCGCTAGAAACAAGGAGACTCCCGGAGTGGTTCAGCTCGGTTCCCCCCTTTTTTAAGGGGGGCTAGGGGGGATCAAAGGGTTTTAAAGCACGCCCTAGGGCTGGTTATCGGTTCCTGGTAACAAGTATCCCGCCGAAACCGCCTGCTGAATCAAGCCTTCTACCAGGGGCCAGAGCGCGGGAGCGCCTTGCTGCACCGCCTGCATCCGCCACAAAACGCGATCGCGCGTCACGCCATGCTGCTTCCAAGTGCCGCCCTCGGTTTGCAAATTGTGCAAAAACGGCTGGAGCCGATCGAGGGCGTGGGCAAACTGGGCATCCCGTGTCTTCGCTGCTTCAAATTCTTCCCAGCAGCTACGGAGAGTTTGTCCCAGGTCGGGCGGCAGCAGCCCAAACAGGCGGTCGGCGGCGGCTTGCTCTCGATTGGCTTTGTCCTGATTAGCCTGCATGTCAAACGCGAAGGTGTCGCCCGCGTCGATTTCTACCAGGTCGTGCAGCAGCACCATCTGCACCACCCGCGACAGGTCGATGGGGGCGGGCGCATATTCTGCCAGGGCGATCGCCATCAGGGCTAGATGCCACGAATGTTCGGCGCTGTTTTCTCGGCGCGAGGCATCGGTCAGCAAGGTCTGGCGCAGCACGCCTTTCAACTTGTCGATTTCCAGAACAAACTGGATCTGCTGGGCGAGACGAGTCGGCGCAAGGTCAAAATCAAAACCCGAAAATTCCATCGTGAAGCAGCAAAAGCGAGTCCAGCTCTCACCCTAGCACTTGCGCCCGCCTGCTAAACCTAAGAACGCGGCGCATACATCATCACGCAAACGCCCAACAGCACAATGGCGCTGCCCAGCCAGTCCAATCGATCGGGAGCAAGACCATCGACCTGCCAGCCCCACAGCAGCGACAGCACGATGAACACGCCGCCATAGGCCGCATAGGCCCGTCCAAAATTCGCAGGCTGCTGCGTTGCCACAAAGCCATACACCGTCAGCAGCACCGTGCCCACCAAAATCAGCACCGATGGCCTGCCTTCGCGCACGGCCAGCCAAACCAGATAGCCGCCGCCAATTTCGCACAGCCCTGACAGAATGAAAAAACCTAGAGATTGCAGCATGGACTACTCTACTGCTTCTAGTTGGCGAATTAGCGTTTGGGTAAAGTGATAGCCTTCCCGGTTGCCCTGCTGCTGGAAGAGGTCTAGCGCTCGTTGGAGGTCGTCTAGTCCGGCCTGGCGATCGCCCTGCTCAAACCGCAGCAGCCCACGATTGCCGTAGGCTTCAGCAAAATTGGGATTCAGGGCGATCGCCTGATCATAATCGCTCAGTGCCCCACGCCAATCTCCCAGCGCTGTTTGCACCTTGCCCCGGTTGTAGTGCAAGTCTGCGTTTTGGGCATTGAGCGCAATAGCCTGGTCAAAGTCTTGCAGGGCATTTTGAAGATTACCTAACATCAGGTAAGCCACAGCGCGATCGCCATAGGCTTGGGCATAGCCGCGGTCTAGTTCGATTGCCTGACTCAGATCGGCGATCGCAGTTTGGGGGTTGCCAAGATCGATCTGCGCCTCGCCGCGACCATAGATAGCCCTGGCGTTGTCTGGTTCTAGCCGGAGAGCTTGCTCAAAGTCGGCGATCGCCCCGTCAAAGTTGCCCACATCATGATGTGCCTGCCCACGATGCAGATAGGCGGCCGTGAGGTTGGGATCTTGCTGGAGTGCCCGCGTGTAGGCGGCGATCGCCTCGCGGAAGTTGCCGCGATCGGCTGCTTGATGCCCCAGCCGAAGCAATTCTTCTGGGCTAGCTTCGGCAACTCGCACCTGCACGGGCATTTGGGCGGCCACAGGCACCACCGTTATCCAGAAAATTAGCCCCAGCGATGCAATCCCGCTCAGGTTTTTGATCATGGCTAAACCTCCGATTACGAGAAGACCTGGATGAACCTTGCGACCAGTTCACACCAGCATCAGTGCAAAACATCCAGGAGCAAGCAGCGTTTGCTACTCGCCCCTAGCTTATCGAAGCTGCCAAAGAAATGTGAAGCTTACGTGAAGCTGCCGTAGCCCTCTTACAGCAGTCCCCCTACAGCAGTCTCCTTACAGCAGTCCTAGAGAATGGAGCGGGCCATGTCCGCTGATCAGCTCTACCAGAAGCGCCAGGAAGCCCAGCATCGCCAGTCGCCCATTCCACACCTCCGCAGCCGTCGTCATGCCCCACTCCCAGCGCTCTGGCGGGTAGATCTTGGTGGTTTCGGAAGGGCGGGCGATCTGGTCTAGCGTCAGGTTGGGTGAATTGAGTGCATCAACCACCATCTCTGCCAGATCGTTGATAAACACAGGATGGGTGTTGAGGGCAGGCACTCGCTGAAAATTGTGAATCCCCGCTTCTTCGGCAATCTCGCGGTATTCGATGTCGATTTCTTGCAGCGTTTCGATGTGTTCCGACACAAAGCTGATGGGCACGACCAGGAGATCCTGAACGCCCTGAGCAGCGAGTTCGGCGATCGCATCTTCGGTATACGGTCGCAGCCACTCCACCGGGCCGACGCGGCTCTGATAAGCCAGCGTGTGAGCATTGGGGCGATTCAGCGTCCGCATGATTAGCTCGGTGCATTCCTCAATTTCGCGCTGGTAGGGGTCGCCCGCCTCTTCGACATAGCTCAGCGGCACGCCGTGGGCGCTAAAGAAGATATGAACCTCACTGGGATTTTCAAACTGGTCAAGCTGTTGAGCAATCAGGTCGGCCATTGCCCGCAGGTAGCCGGGGCGCTTGTACCAGGACGGAATCACCGTGTGGTCAATCCGTCGTAGCGTTGGATCTTCCGACCAAATTTTTTCGAGCAGGCGGAAACTGGAACCGCTGGTGCTAATGGAAAACTGCGGGTAAAGCGGCAGAATCACCAGCCGATCAATACCGTCGCGCTTGATGCGGGCGATCGCCTCTTCAGTAAAGGGATACCAGTAGCGCATCCCGATGTAGACTTGCGCCTCCTGTCCTTTTTGCTGAAGCTCGGCTTGCAGCGCCTGCCCCTGTTCCTCAGTGATGCGGCGCAGCGGAGAGCCGCCGCCGATCTGGCGATAGTTTTCCTGAGACTTGCGGGTGCGGCTATTGGCGATTAGCCAGGCCAATGGCTTTTGCAGCCAAGGAAACGGCAGCCGAATAATTTCCGGGTCGGAAAACAGGTTATAGAGGAACGGGCGCACATCCTCTAGCTGATCCGGCCCTCCCAGGTTTAATAGCAAAACCCCAACACGACCCATAGTGACTACGGCTTCCCTTGGCTTTAATATTTGTTACTGATTTTAACAACGATTCAACCTGAGAGACTTTCTCAACTACACCGAACTCCAAAAGCTTAAACTTTCGTAATCTTTTAGCAAATCTGTCTATCCGAATCTAAGTCGAGGGTTTCAGGCAAATCTTTGTTTTACAAACACGGTATATAAGAAACTTAGCGGCTAATGCCGTCATAGTCCAATCCCTCAAGGGCGATCGCCCCCATTCCTCTCCTAACCCCCAACCCCTAACCCCCAACCCCTAACCCCCAACCCCTCCAAATGCCCAGCCTCGACGATCGCATCCTGCAAACCAACCAGCGCCTCAAAGCTGCGAAAATGGGGCTGCAAGTTGAGCGGCGGGGCGACAAGCTGAGCCTGCGGGGGACGCTGCCGCCACGACCGGGCAGCCATCGGCTGAATCCGCACCAGCAGCGCATCAGCCTGAACCTTCCCGCCACCCATGATGGACTGAAGCAAGCGGAAACCGAAGCCAAAATTATCGCCGCCCAGCTTTTGCAAAACTGCTTCGATTGGCATAACTATCTACCCGTCAAAGGCGGTGGGCGACTGAGCCAGATGGATTTGTCCGAAAAGCTGGCGGCATTTCAGCAGGCGTTTTGGACGCGGCAAGAGGGCGCAGCAAATCCCGCTTCGGTGCGGACGACGTGGGAGAAGGCTTACGCGCCGTATTTGAAGAAGCTGGAGGCGATCGCCCAAGCTCGCCCCAACCTCAGCCTCGCCGAAGCCATCTACGCCACCGTGCAATCGACCAAACCCAACACCCGCAGCCGCCAAATCTGCTGCACCGCCCTCGGCGCATTGGCAGACTTTCTGCACATCGAGCTACCCATCAACCTAAAAACCTACTGGGGCAACTACGGCAACAGCAAAACCCAACTGCGCCAGTTGCCGACCGAAGCCGACATCCTCGCCGCCTACGAGCAAATTCCTAACCCCGCCTGGCGCTTTGTGTTTGGCATTATGGCAACCTACGGACTGCGAAACCATGAGGTGTTTTTTTGCGATTACGACGCGCTACGAACAGGCGACTCCAGCGCCGTGATCGAGGTGCAAGACCAGACAAAGACGGGCGCACATCAAGTCTGGCCCTTCCCGGTGGAATGGGTCGATCGGTTCCAACTGCGCCAGGTGATACTGCCGCCGATCGGCACCGATCTGCGCCAGACCACGCTCCAGCGCATCGGGCAGCAGGTCGCCACTCAGTTTCGCCGCTATGACCTGCCCTTCTCGCCCTACGATTTGCGCCACGCCTGGGCCGTGCGAACCATCCATGTGGGGCTACCCGACACCGTCGCCGCCCGCATGATGGGTCACTCCGTCGCCGTTCACACGCGCACCTATCACCGCTGGATCACCCGGCGCGACCAGCAGATGGCGGTGGATGCGGCCTTGCGACGAAGCGAGGTTTGGGGCGATGAAAAGGCGGATCAGCCTAGCTTAGGTTAGACTTCAGCCTGGATCTGCTCTTTCTAGAATTGGCTAATCCGGTGAACTCAGGCAAGTCCCCAATTTAACGGGCGATTCCCGTAGGGATCGCTTCGCGAATCGCCCCACAAGTTAGCCCCTCTAAGACTTGCTAAAAGGGACTTGCTAAAAGGCGAATTCTGGCAGGTTAATGCTGAACAGCGAGTCGAGAACGCCTGATTTTTCAGTGGATTTCTCAGTCGGTGGGGGCTGGCCGAGGGAGGGGCTAGAAGGGCTGGGCAAATCGCCACCCACGGCTAGGTTGGTGGCTGGGGCGTTGGGCGGCGGAGTCGGTGAATTGAGGGCAACGGGCTGGTTCGTTTGGGTGCGGTAGTGTTCGTGGGCGCGGGCGATACTGCTCCGCAACGCTAGCGCGATCGCCCTCATGCGGCGATCCTGGTCGCGGGAAATGCGGTCGGCGGTGTTGCCTAGTCCGGGCGCATTCCACTGCTGCGTATCGGGGTCGATGAAGGCGCGGGTACGGGCCCACAGAATTGCCGATTCGCCCTGCATTCCCCGCCGCCGCGCTTCGGCTAGCCAGTCGATATAGCCGCCCCGATCGAGCGCGGCCACGGGGGCCTGGTTTGCCAGGTCGATGCCGTTTAGCAATTCCTCCAGGCTAAGAGAAATGCCGTGGCTGGCTGCCTTGCGCTGGAGCAGGTCGGCCTGTTTTTGCAGCCGTCGAAGCTGGCGTTCGTCGGCCTCCTCTGGGGAGCTTGCGCCGTGCTGATAGGAAAAGCTGCCCAGATTCCACACGCCGTTGCCGGGGTCGGTGTGGCCGTAATAGGCTTTGGTGCGCTGGCCGTCGGCGGCGCGAGTCCCTTCGGCGCTGCCCACAACCCGCGCCACCAGGGAGTCTGCGCCGCCGTGAAACAGGGCTGCCAGTTCGCCGTTGGCGGGCTTTGGAACTGGCGGAGCAAGGCCGAGTAGCCGCGCTGCACCGTTTATCGCTTGATCTACTGCCTGATTTACTGGGAAAGGCTGCGGTTCTTCGTCTTTTTGCTGGGCCAGATGACCAGCGGGCACATCAAACCGCAGTTCAACTGATTTTGACCCTGATGGCGCAATGGGTAGGGTCAGGGATTCTTCAGGAGAGGCGGGCTGACTCGTCGCCACCAGAGCCGGAGCCGCAGACGGACGGGGGTTCGCAGGTCGGGGAAAGGGCTGGGGAAAGGGCTGAGGAAAGGGCTGAGCAATTGCCTCGAAGCCGCCCGTCGGCGGCGGGGGCGGCAACTCCGGATTGGCCCGCGAAGCCTCCTGCATCGGTGGCTCGGTCGCATTCGCGGGCACTTGCAGGGGCACATCCAGCGGCGGCTCCAGCATAGCCGTTGGAGTTGCGCTCGCAGACGGCTCTACCGATGACGGCTGCACCACCGCCATCTCAAAACTCAGCGCCAGGTCATCGGCATGGGCAGCGGTCGATTCACCCAGGGCGATCGCCACCGCGCCCAGCAGCAAAAGAGTACGATTCATGAGAGAGAAAATGGGCTTTTTGTAGGGCGTTGGGGGGGGACTGGGGGATTCTGCCGGTGAGTCTTGCCGCTACTTACTAAGCATCCGCTCCAGCATTTCCTTGGAAGGTTCCACCAGGGCCCAAGTGCCGTCGGGCTGGCGGCGGAGGGCGGCGAAGTGGAGGTAGTCAGCAGAGCCAAGGGTGTCACCGCTGCGAACGCGCCCGGTCTTGCCAGACTTGAGGCCGCACAGGCGAAACAAGTAAGCAGGCACGTCGGGTGTGGAGTAGATGTAGCAGCCTGGTACGTCGTTGGACTGTACCTCGCCATCAAAGGGGAGATAGACGCGATCGCCCTTCATCTCGATGGAGATGTCGCCCAGCCCGCCCACGATGCGGTGTTTGCCGACGGTGCTGCCAAGCTGCAATTCCCAGCTTTGCTGAATTGGCACGGTTCGCACTGGGCGAGGGGCTTGGGAACAGGCAGTCCCCAGCAGGGCGATCGCCATCAGGCTCACCCAGGTTTTGCACCAGCATCCCTTGAAAGGAGGGTTATTGGAAGCTAAAGCGATACCCGGCATACTCGTTGCCCTCGTAGAGAATGACGAGGCGAGTCTGCGGGTCAAAAGCGAGCGGATAGACCTGGCGCTCGGCGGCCACGCCCGCCCTCACCTGAATGTTTTGCAGTTGGCAATAGGGAGCGCCCGCAATTTGCGTAATGCGATCGCGGCTGTCGCGTTCGGGCACCGTGAGCAACTGGGCAAGCTGTTCGCGGGAGAGGGCGACCTGCTGATTCACTGTGCCCTGGCAGGCTTCGTGATGCCCACTGGAGGCAACCGGCGACACCATGCCACGCAAATCGACCAGCAGCCCCGCCATTGCAATTACCATACCGCCCAGTAGCACCGGGTTTAGCGTGGGTCGATCTAGACTGTGATGCTCTAGATTACGGCGCTTCATCGTTGCTACCCTCCCCGACCATCACCAGGCCGCTGAAGACAATCAGGAGCCATATTACTCCAAGTAAAACTGAGGTCATAGCACGCGCCCTCCAATCAATAGCCCAAGGAAGATAAGAAAAATGCGGTAGCCCCAGGTAATGCTGGTGTGGGGGGCGACGGTGGTGCGATAGATGGCTAGGGCTGCCGGAGCGACAATTAGGAGGGCAACGGGTAGCCAGAAGCCTGCATTCATTGCCAGCAGCCAGTCTGCGCCGATACGGGCGATCGCCGCGCCAATCAGCAGCACCGCAGAGGCCTGCATCGAGGGGGCTGCTGTCATGGGCGACCGACCTGCTGTGGCGGTGGTGCTTTGCCGCTGCCTTGAGCGGGCCGTCCTCTGGCGATCGCTCGGCAATAGCACCTGGTTGACCAGCGCCAGCAAGCCCCGCAGCGCCCGCTGAGTCGTTGTCAGTGCGATCGCGATTGCTGAAGAGGGCGCTGGCGTAAGCCCCGTAGAGCGATATCGCTGCCCCTGGCGAGCCGAACCTGTGCTGCGCCCATCGCTCCGATGCCGCAGACTTTGGGCCATCCATTCGGCATCGCGCTCCGCCTGGAACAGGTCAATCGGACGCTTGGTGACCACAAATGCGCCTCGTTCGTCTCGTTGCACGAGGGGCACCTCCGTGTCTAGGTATTCGCAGAGGGCAGGCAGATCACTCACCTCGCCTGCAAAGATGTGCCGCTGGGTGTCCATGTCTTTCCAGTCGCGTTCTAGCTTTTGGGCGATCGCCTTTAGCTCCAGCATGGCGGCTTCCTGGGCAGCAGAGAGCTGGTTGATTTCGTCTGCCTTCACTTCTAGCAGGCGCATCACTTCCGCCGCTGGGAACTCATGACGGGTCGGCGCTTCGGGATGAGACTTGCGCCCCGATGCAGCGGCGACTGGGGGTCTGGGCGATGTAGACTCAGCAGGTGCAGCCACCGCAGTAAAGGGCGAGGAGGGCGCACTGGCGGGTGCAGGGGCTACAAAAGTTGAGGTCAACGCCGCCGACATTGCCCGCAGTGACTCGGCTGCCTGCCGAAATTGGGCGGCTTGCTGGGCTTCGGCGGCGGCCTCGCGCACAGCAGCGGTCACGTCGGCATCTGTAGGGCGATTTTGCGCCGCAACGCCAGCATAATTGCGCTCTGGAGGTTTTTCTGAAGGGCGCTCTGACGGGGCTATTCCCGTAGGGATCGCTTCGCGAATCGCGCTCATCCGTCCTATCGCTGCGCTCTGGGCGGGAAACATTTCCACCATACGAGAGGCGGGGGACGACGAGACAGCGACTTGTCCAGCCCGAATGGCCTGGAGCCGCTCCTGAATTGCGCGAATCTCGACCTGGCTGGTGGGCATAGATGTGGGTTGGGCGGCGGGGGATTCCTTCATGCGTTCAACTCCTGAAGCGTGCTGACAGTCTGAGAACCTGGGATAGCGCAGAGCAGTGAGTGGAGCGATTTGCTCAGGTCTTGCTCCGTTGACTCGGAGCGCTTGCTCAGATGCGCTAAATCATGCGCTAAATCAAATGCACTAAAATCAAAGATGATCCGAGCTAGTACGTAAGTACTTCCTGCTGCATACCCCTCATGGTAGCTCAAAATAGTACTTATGTACTAAATCCGTCAACCCTTTTGTCTATGTCTCTTGATCCTGGGCTTGAACGCTTGCAGTCAGTTCAGGATTGACAGAACTGATGAATCGGGTGAGTCGGCTTCTTTTGGGCTACAGTGGCGAAACCCTCCAAACTGGCCAGTCCTGTGTTTCTGTTGCTTTCAGGGCAAATTAGGGCATTCTGGAAGTCAGACCGTCGTGCGATCGCCCCGTCCTTTCTATCGGGCCCTAGAATAAACAAAGCGTTGTTTGCGAAAGCCACGTTTCGAGCCTGGTTCTGGTAGGACGCTCTGGGTTTTGCTAGCCCCATCATCCTGCCTGAGTCGTAGACTCATGGATTTCACGCCCGTTGTTGCCCGCCTGTCATTTCACGCAGAGTGCCGCACCGTCTTCCAATCTCTGTCTTCCAATCTCTGTCTTCCAGCCTCTGTCTTCCAGCCTCTGTCAGGCTGCCTCGTGTTCGCTTGCTCTGCGTTTCGCCCCTGCCTTTTTTTGCGTCTAGCCTTTTTGCGCCTATGACTGCGATTCAGCCCCCCGACCGCGCTGCGACCCCTGACCAATCTGCTCCAAGGTATCCGCTGTCTACGCTTAAGCGGGCCCGGCGGGCAGTCGCCTGTTCCCCCTTTTTGCTGCCGCTGTTCGCCACGATGCGCCAGGAGGGGGTGTCGCTGAGGGCGATCGCCGGATCATCGGGTGTGCAGCAGCGCTACACTCGCCGCCCGCTGGCCGAACTCGCCGCCGAAGATGCGCTGCTCTGGCTCATCGATGTGGGTGTCTTGCGGCGAGAGGTCGATGGACAGGGACTCACCGATAGCTTTCGGCTCACGCCGCTGGGCCGCATTCTGGTAGACCAGTGGGTCGAGCGTAGCCGCATTCCTGCCCCAACCCTAGGCGATCGCCTCGCCAATCTGCTATCTCGCTGGTTTCGTCCACCTGCCTGGCTCCAATAGCTCATCTCCGCTCCGAAGATTTCCGCCAGTCTTTCAGGTTTTCTTGCTTCATAGGCTGTAAATCAAAACAGCGAGTCAAAACATCTCGAAACTATCTATTCCTGCGCCCGTACCCTGCTTCGCACCTTGTTCACGCACATCGCCCCTGCTCGCCTACGCTCTTTCGGAGGTCTTGGATGAAAGCCATCATGGTGGTAGGAACCGCGTCTCATGTCGGAAAGTCTATGCTGACGGCGGCCCTGTGCCGCATCCTGAGTCGCCGGGGCTGGCGGGTTGCGCCTTTCAAGGGGCAAAACATGGCGCTCAATGCCTACGTCACAGCGACAGGTGGAGAAATTGGTCATGCTCAAGCAGTGCAAGCCTGGGCAGCGGGTGTTGCGCCCCGCGTGGAGATGAACCCCATCTTGCTCAAGCCCCAGGGCGATATGACTTCGCAGGTGGTGCTGAAGGGACGGCCGGTCGGGCGGGTCAGTGCGGCTGACTATTACGCCGAATATTTCGAGCCAGGCTGGCAGGCGATCGAAGAATCTCTGGCTCGGCTGAGCGAAGAATTCGACCTCATAGTGTGCGAGGGTGCAGGCAGCCCCGTCGAGGTTAACCTGAAAGAGCGTGACCTGACCAATATGCGCGTGGCCAACCACCTCAACGCGCCGACCCTGCTGATTGCCGATATTGAACGAGGGGGCGTGTTTGCCCAGATCGTCGGCACGCTAGAGCTGATGGAGCCAGAGGAACGCGCCCTGGTGAAAGGCATCATTATCAACAAGTTTCGTGGGCAAAAGGCGCTGCTCGACCCCGGACTCACCTGGCTAGAGGAGCGGACGGGCATTCCGGTTCTGGGGGTGATTCCCTGGATGGAGCATTCCTTTCCGGCAGAAGACTCGCTCTCGTTGTTTGACCGGGGGCAACAGAGCGGCGGCAACGAGGTGACGATTGCCGTGATTCGCCTGCCGCGCATTTCAAACTTTACCGATTTTGACCCGCTAGAGGCGGAACCTACTGTTTCAGTGAAATATATCGGACTGAAAGATTCTCTCGGCTATCCCGACGCGGTGATTTTGCCCGGTTCCAAGACCACCATTCCCGACCTGATCGCCCTCCAGCGCACGGGGCTGGCCGAGGCGATTCAGAAATACGCCGCTGCGGGCGGAACGGTGTTAGGCATTTGCGGCGGCTATCAAATGATGGGCACGATGCTGGCTGATCCAGAAGGTGTGGAAGGTCAGGAAGGTCGCTATAAGGGGCTGGGTCTGCTGCCGATTAAGACGGTAATTACAGGGCAAAAAGTAGCGCGGCAGCGACAGGTCACGTCTAATTTTCCGCAGGTGGGGCTGCCGGTGCTGGGCTACGAAATTCACCAGGGACGCACCCATCTGGCCGATGCCGACCAGGACCCGGAGGGGCCTGTTTTCAAACCGCTGTTTGACGATCGCAATTTAGGGCTGGTGGACTCTACCCAGTCGCTCTGGGGGACTTATCTGCACGGCATTTTCGACAATGGCGCGTGGCGGCGGGCCTGGCTGAATCGGCTGCGCCAGCAGCGTGGTCTCAAGTCTCTACCAACGGGCGTTTCTAACTATCGAGAGCAGCGAGAGTCTATGCTAGACTCACTGGCTGATGCCTTTGAGTCTTATCTGGATTTATCGGCGCTGTCGTCTTATTTAGATAGCTGATCCAATTTAGATAGCTGATCCAATTTAGATAGCTGATCCAAGTCGCCCCCGAGCTTAGACATGAGTGTAGAGATTCACTTTTTGCCCGACGACGTGACGGTGCAGGCAGACCCTGGTGAGCCGCTGCTGGAAGTGGCAGAACGGGCGGGTGTGATGATTCCCACAGGCTGTTTGATGGGGTCCTGTCATGCTTGCGAAGTGGAGGTGAATGGCGACGAGTCGGTGTGTGCCTGCATTAGTGCAGTTCCCGCAGGGGCGACCCAGCTCACCATCAACCTCTACGTTGACCCCACTTGGTAATTCTCCTGATTCATTTCCATAGTTTTCCATGATTGATGAATTTGAGTTGCCGAATGCAGTGCGGGCGGCGATCGCCCTCGGCAGCAATTTGGGCGATTCGATCGCAATTGTCGAGTCGGCAATTGAGGCGATCGCCCGCGTTCCTGGTGTGCAACTCATCGAGCGATCGCATTTGTATAAAACTGCCCCCGTCGGCCCGCCCCAGCCAGACTATATCAATGCCTGCATGTTGGTTTACACGCTGCTGCCACCCGATACCTTGCTGAGCGTGCTGCTGGAAATTGAGCAGCAGTTTGGGCGAGTGCGGCGAGAGCGCTGGGGGGCGAGGCTGCTGGATCTGGATCTCTTGCTCTATGGCAACCGCATGGTCAACACGCCGACCCTACAACTGCCCCATCCCCGAATGCGCGATCGCGCCTTTGTGCTGTGGCCGCTGGCAGAGATCGCGCCCGACTGGGTAGAACCTGTCACCCTCAAAACAATGGCAGAACTGCGCGACCAGATCGACAGTTCCGGCGTACAGCTCATCATCATGCTGGGGTCGAGCGGGTAATGGATACCCCTGCTGACTCCAGCGCCAGTTTGCCTACTGTGGAATGGGGCGATCGCCATCCCGCCAAAGCCCAACTGCGGAACTCGGTCTGGCAAAGCCTGAAAGACAGCGGCGCAGCCCTCCGCGACCCAGTGGGCCACATCCCCCACTTTGCCGGAGCCGAAGCCGCCGCCGAGCAGCTTGCTGCCCTACCCATCTGGCAGCAGGCGCAGGTCGTCAAGTGCAACCCCGACCGACCGCAAGCCCCCGTGCGGCTGCGGGCGCTGCAAGACGGCAAGCGACTCTATATGGCCGTGCCGCGCCTCACCCGCCGCCAGTGCTTTGTGGAACTCGACCCTGCCACACTGCAACGGCAGGGCATCCCGTTCAAGCAGGTGGCCGCCATGCGTCAGGCGCTAATCCACGGGCGACTGGTCAGCTTTGACGAGATGCAGCCGATTGATCTGGTCGTCGTGGGCAGCGTCGCCGCTACGACCGCAGGCGGGCGCACAGGCAAAGGTGCAGGCTTCGCCGACCTGGAACTGGCTATGCTGCAACAGTTCAACCTGCTAAAACCCGACACGCAAATCGTCACTACCATCCACCCGCTGCAACTTGTGGATGCGGATAAACTGCCTGTAGAACCCCACGACTGGCCGCTGGATTGGGTTGTGACACCAGAAGGGGCGATCGCTACTCATCACACCTTCCCAAAACCCACTGGCATCAACTGGGCAGCCGTCCAGCCCGATCAATACCGCAAGATTCCAATTTTGAAACAGCTTTATGAAAAGGCAAATAAAGCGTAGATTCACGATTAAAACCGCTTCTGGCAAAATTTGAGTGAATCTTTGGTTTACAGCGCATTTCCTTCTTCTCTGGGAAACCTAATTACAAAGTCAACTGCTGAGGAGCAACTTCTTCAGCAGAAAACTTAGCGCCTAAGCAACCTTAAGATTTTTAGCAATTATTGCCATGAACCCAGAGCAGCATTCACCCGATCAACCCAAAAAACTCACAGCCGAGCAGGAGACCAAACTAACTGGCACCATTGTTTGGTCAATTTTTAGTTTTCTGATGCCATATTTCGGAATTCCACTGACATGGCTATTTGCAAAAAAGCTGGGAAGAAACGAGAAAGCATTTGCAACAGCAATGGGAATTTTACCTTGGGTTCTCATTGGTCGCTTTATAGAACCTAATGGCTCTAACGTACAAAACGTTTCCACTCAGACCGCAGTACAAACCACAGTCCAGCAGGCTCAAGCATCCCCACCATCTCAGCCAGTAGAATCGCCATCCCCAGAATCCGCAGCAATGCCTGCAAGCCCTAAAGCCAGCTCTAGCAAGGAACGCTTCCGTGAAAGATTCTACGAAGTAATTAATCGTCAACCGGGGTAGCGTATCTAGTTACGCCCGCAAAACCATACAAAATTGGGGAGGCTCAGGGGTGGCGTTGAAATTGCACTTCGTTATGCTTGCGAGGAAATTCTAGAGCATTCAGGCAACTCAGCACGGCTTGCTCAGTCTGTGTATGCAGCTAACAACTACACAATTCCCTTAGAGCAACTGCTAGTACATTACGAAGCAAAATTTTCGTCCGCTGAGTATGCTGGTTGCGATGGTCAACCCCGTTCCATAAACCAAGTTGGTGAGATATCGGCCCTAACTCCCCATGGCGGTTCGACTGGAATTCTGATGGCTGAGGATGCATCAGCCAGAATTAATCTGCGAGAGTACCAAGCACAGATATTCCAACCCCGGCGCTATGGTCTAGTTGGTGACGAAGTTTTGATTTTGGACAACACAATTGGTAAGGACGGTCAAAGTTGGTACAAGGTCAAATTTCCAGTATCAGGCGCTGTCGGCTGGATTAGAAGCGACTTTGTTCAGTTAAAGTAACCTTTCCCTTACTCCAACACCCTAACACCCCAACACCCCCAGCACTCCAAATGCTCCCCCCCCGAAAGCCCTGGACAAAATCCGCCAGCAATTTGACCACGCGCCCTATCCGCGTGTGCCGCTGGATCAGTCGCCCAAGGACGATCCAAATTCCCTATTCAAGCACAGCCTGATAACGGCGTATTACCGCCGCGAAGGTCGAGTAATCGATCCGCAAGATCGGCTGATTTTAGATGCGGGCTGCGGCAGTGGCTACAAGTGCCTGATGCTGGCGGAGGCAAATCCGGGCGCAAAGATTGTGGGCATGGACTTGTCGGAAAAAGTCAGTGGAGATGACTCAGCAACGGGCTGGCGCATCACGGGTTTGATCAGGTAGAGTGCTACGCCGGCCCTGATCGAAGACTTGCCCAACCTCGGGGATACAGTTCGACTACATCAACTGCGATGAGGTGCTGTATCTGCTGCCCGATCCGCTGGCAGGGTTGCAGGCAATGCGGTCGGTGCTAAAACCTGACGGCATCTTGCGGGTAAACCTGCACAGCGCCTATCAGCGCCGCCGCTACTATCAGGCGCAAGCCCTGTTTCAGATGCTGGGGCTGATGGACGACAATCCAACGGATTTGGAGGTGGGACTGGTGCATGAAACCATGAACGCCCTCAAGGATCACGTCGTGCTGAAAACCACCACCTGGCACCCAATTTATCAGCAGCAGCCAGAGGGTGTGCTGGTCGATCATCTGCTGCTGGGCGACAAGGGCTATACCATTCCTGATCTGTTCGGGTTGCTAAAGTCGGCAGACCTAGAATTGATCAGCATGGTGAACTGGCTGCATTGGGATTTGCGCGACCTGTTCCAAAATCCCCATGCACTGCCGGAGCCGTGGAACCAACTGGTGCCCAATTGCTCGATCGAAGACCAGCTTTATTTCTACGAACTGCTGAATCCGGTGCATCGCCTGCTGGATGCCTGGTGCGGCGTTGCCACCGAAGCGGAACCGCCCGACTCGCCCCCAGACCGGACATTGCAAAACTGGGCGCTGAGCGACTGGCAGCGGGCGACCCTGCACCTGCATCCCCCAACTCCGCACCGAGCGAGTGCGTCAGGCACTATTGGCGGCGTGTCAGGCTTCTCAGCCGTTTGAAATAAATCGCCACCTCAGCCAGGTTTCGCCAACGCCCGTGGTGCTGAGCAGCAGTCAGGCACTCTCGTTGCTGCCGCTGTGGGACGGGCCGCACTCCATCGCGGCGATCGCCCATCAATATCAGCGCTTCCACCCCGTCCAACTGCCCAGCCTGGAACCTATGACCGCAGACACTGCCCTGGGGCAAATCGTGGAGCTAATCAAGCGACTAGAGCGGTGTTTGTTTGTGCTGGTTGAGTCTTAGCGCGAGGGAGGGGGAGGGAGAGAGAGGGGGGAGAGGGGGGAGTGTTGGAGTGTTGGAGTGTTGGAGTAAACCACCCCGTCACCCCGTCACCCCGTCACCCCGCCACCCCGCCACCCCTGCCACCCCACCAGTCCGCTAACCCATCACCCCGCCACATCCCGATACCTCTATGCTCTCCCCCCTCGACGAACTCCGCGCCCAGTTTGACAACGCGCCCTATCCCCGGATTCCGCTCGACCAATCACCCGTGGCGGATTACGATATGCAGTTTGTGCATAGCATGGTCACGCCTTACTACCTGCGCTATCGGCGGGCGGTGGATACCGTAGGCAAGGTGATTCTGGACGCGGGCTGTGGGACGGGCTACAAGGCGCATCTGCTGGCGATCGCCAATCCGGGGGCGACGATCATCGGCGTTGACCTGTCGGAAGAGTCGGTCAAGCTGGCGAGGCAGCGGCTCGACTATCACCAAATTCCCAACACAGAGTTTTACACGCTGCTGATCGAAGATTTGCCCAGTTTGGGAATCCATTTTGACTACATCAACTGCGACGAGACGCTGTATCTGGTGCCCGACCCGCTGGCAGCATTACAGGCTATGACCAGCGTCCTCAAGCCCGACGGCATTTTGCGGGTGAACCTGCACAGTGCCCTCCAGCGCCATGCGTTTTATCGAGCGCAAGAGCTCTTTCGGGCGATCGGGCTGATGAAGCCAGAAACCTCCCAGAGCGAGGCCGTGCAGGTGGTGATCAACACGATGAAAGCCCTAAAGCCGGATGTGGTGCTGAAGCAGCACGCCTGGAAGCCTGAATATGAATGCCCCGAAAGCGACGGCAGCATTTTGGCAAATCATCTGCTGACGGGGGACAAAGGCTTCACAATTCCCGATGTGTTTGACCTGCTGGGTGCGGCCAAGCTGGAGTTTCTCAGCATGGTGAACTGGCGGCACTGGCAAGTGCCCGACCTGTTTAAGGACTGCGACGACCTGCCCGCGCTGTGGGGCATGAGCCTGATGGCTGCTGAGCCGTCCGATCAACTGCGGATGTATGAACTCCTCCATCCCGTGAATCGCCTGCTGGATGTTTGGTGTGTGCGGGTGGATGCTGACCCGCCGGGGATTCCTGTCGATGCCTGGGACGATGAAGCATGGCGATGGGCCCGGGTTCACCTGCATCCGGTGTTGCGGGCTGCGCCGATCCGAGAAGCGGCGATCGCCCAGATTGAAACCAGTCAACCCTTCGAGCTAACCCGCTACATCGACCTGCCCGCAATGGGACCCGTTTTGCTGACTGCCCTGGAAACCGCTTGCCTGCTGCCCCTGTGGGACGGGCCCCAGACCGTCGCCGCCCTAACCCAGCGCTGGCAACAGATTCAGCCCATAGACTGGGCAACCCTGGAGCCACTCAGTGAGAACACTGCATTTGCCAGGGTACAAAACTTGTTGAACCGACTTGATGCGTTTTTATACGTACTCACCGAGTTAGATTCCTGACACTGCAAGGCTTTCAGCTTCTCAGAAAATCCCAGAAAATTTTTGAGACCCCTGATATGAAACTAACGCAAGCTGGGCAAATTAACGCTAGGAGTTAGAAACCCAGTATCCCGCAACCTCAAGGAGACTCTACCCTATGAAGACTGAACTGAAAGCGAAGTTTTTGCAGCACCTGATCGATAAGAAAAAGGGCGAAGAAGGCTTCACGCTGATTGAACTGCTGGTGGTGATCATCATCATCGGTATCCTGTCCGCTATCGCACTGCCCTCCTTCCTGAACCAAGCCAACAAGGCTCGCCAGTCTGAAGCTCAAACCTACGTTGGTTCCATCAACCGCGGTCAGCAAGCCTACTTCCTGGAGAAGAACACCTTCGGTGCGCTCAGCAACCTAGAACTGGGCATCAGCAACACCAAGAACTACACCTACGCCTCTAGCGGCACAGGTGCGGGTACAAGCGCAGTGGCAACCACCACCGCTACCCCGACTGCAACGCTGAAGGGCTATGCTGGCAAGGTCTGGATTGCACCTGCTTCTGATGGTAGCGCCACCACCCTGGCGCTGCTGTGCGAAGGCGGCATTGGCAGCGTCCCCACGATCACAGGTACCGTCTGCCCGTAGGGCTTGGATGTAAGCCTGATTGCGATAGAGATGATTTGGCCCTGAGTGCTGCTATCTTTCGATTCGCAACTGGTGTGACATTCTGCAATAGAAGGCTGTCAGGAATTTTCCCGACAGCTTTTTGTTTTGGAAGATGCCCGCTCTTTTCGATTTTTGACTGTGGATTGGGTAACCTAATCGATACAGAGTCTTGATGCTGCAAACATTGCAAATACTGCAAATATAGCAATACGCAGGTTAGTTAGGACGTTTGTAGTGAGGACTTAAGTCCTCACTACGAGCCTCAACAGCAACTATGTCCGTCCTACGTGTCCTAACCAACCAGTTAGCTGCTATATTGCGTGCGATCGCTCTGGCTCTGCCGGATGTACGGTTAAAGCCGTATAAAAGACTACGGAATGCGTCTGATTTTAGTTTTAGGGGGATGCCCTGGCTCGTAGTCAGCGCTTCAGCGCTGAAGCACTGACTACAAACCCAAGTTCTAGCTGTGGCAGAGTACTAGAACCTGGTGAGAGATTGATATGAGTTTTGCTTATCAGCGTAAAGCCAAGAGAGCGATCGCTCTCTAAATCCCCGCAAGATCCCCGCAAGATCCCTGCAAGATCTCTGCAAGTTCGCATCTGCCCCAGTTTTTTTCCCTTGCAAGACACCCCCCGATTCCTATGACAGAGCTGACGTTGAGTTCCGAGCCTGTGTCTGATAGCGCCGCCCCTGTCGATCCCAGGTTGCAAGAGGCGATCGCCCTAGTTCGGGCTGAGCGCTATGACGCAGCCGCCGTGGCGCTGGAGCAACTGATCGAGGAAAATGCTGCAATTCCCTCGGCTGTCTGGCATTTGGGTTTGGTGCGGCTTTTGCAAAAACAGGAAGAAGAAGCGCAACTGCTCTGGACAATGATGATGTCTGAGGCAGCGCCAGACCAGCTTGAGCCTTGGACGACAGAGCTATCGAACCTCCTGCACACCGAGGCCCTGCGCCAGCAGCGCAAAGGACAGGCGCAAGTGGCCTGGCTGATTCGCCGCCACCTGCGCGAAGTCAATCCAGCAGACTGGCAAAATGCGCTGCATCTGGTGGAACTCGAACTAGAGCTAAAGCAGTTCCAGGCAAACAGTCTGGAGGAGTTGGGCTTAATTGAGTGGCTCCAGACAGTGCAGCCCACTGCCGCAGAGATGGAGCATCTGTCTACCCTCGTCAAGCAACTGCTGGAAACCATTCCCTACGAAAATGCTGTGATTGCCTTGGTGCAGGCATTTATTTCACGAGTGGAGCAGCCAGCCGACTGGATCGACCCGCTGCTGGACGCAGCCTACAACATTTCTTCCAAGATCATTAACTACAGTCGCGCCATCCCCTATGCGGAACTGTGCCATCAAATTGACCCATACCATTCCGCCACGCTGCTGCGGCTGAGCGCCTATTACCAGGACAGTGAGCAATACGACAAAGGAATTGACTTTGCGGAGCGGTTTTTGGCGGGCACTCAAACAACAATGCAGCGGTGGATGGGAACCTCTATGCTGCTGCGGGGGCTGATGATTCGCGGTGGACAGTGGGAACGAGTGACGGCAACGCTGCAAGAAATTACAGCGCTCACAGAGCAATTTCTTGCGGAGTATGAGATAAAGGACGACCAGCTTTTAGATGCCTCGATCTTGACTGCGTCAATGTACTTTTACCCGTATGTCAGCGATTCACCCAGAGAGACGCGATCGCTCCAAAATCGAGTCGCAAAGCTTTATCAGGACGACCTCACGGCATCTATTAAACAGAAAAGTGACCTTTACATTCCCTATCCCCAAGCGCCCTTAGTGCGGAGCGTCGAGCGCAAAAAGCTGCGAGTAGGATACATCTCGCGCTGTATGCGGGCGCACTCGGTCGGCTGGCTGAGCCGCTGGCTGCTGCATCATCACGACCATGACCGCTTCGAGATTCACGTCCTGTTTAATCAGCAAATCGAGCCAGGAGCCTTTGGGCGCGAATGGTTTGCCAGCAAAGCCGATAGCGCTTACGCCATCGAAGGCGACATTCTGGGCATTGCCAAGACTATCCGCGAGGACGAAATCGATATTCTGGTCGATTTGGATAGCATTACCTCCGATTTGAATATCGGTGTGCTGGCGCTGAAGCCTGCGCCCGTGCAAGTAACGTGGCTGGGGCTGGATGCGTCGGGGCTACCGGCGGTGGATTACTTCATTGCCGATTCCTACGTCGTGCCTGACGATGCTGACGAATACTATGCCGAGACCATCTGGCGTTTGCCGCAGACGTATTTGGCGGTGGACGGCTTTGAGGTGGGTGTGCCCACACTGCGGCGCGACGATTTAGGAATTCCCAGCGATGCTGTTATCTATCTCAGCGCTCAGATTGCCTACAAGCGGCATCCGGACACCGTGCGGCGACAGATGCAAATCATCCGCGAGGTTCCCAATAGCTACTTTTTGATCAAAGGTGCAGGGGATTCGGAGTCGGTGCGGGCGCTGTTTTTACAGATTGCCGAAGAAGAGGGCGTGGCGGGCGATCGCCTCCGTTTCCTGAGCCGCGACAAGACGGAGCTAGACCACCGGGCCAATCTGGCGATCGCCGATGTGGTACTCGACACGTTCCCCTACAACGGCGCGACGACCACGATGGAAACCCTGTGGATGGGCATTCCAATGGTGACGCAGGTGGGCAAGCAGTTTGCCAGCCGCAACAGCTACGGCATGATGATGAACGCAGGCATTACCGAAGGCATCGCCCATACCGCCGAAGAGTATGTGGAATGGGGCGTGCGACTGGGTAAAGATGCGAAGTTGCGCGAAGAGATTCAAGCCAAATTGCGGCGATCGCGCCAAACCTCGCCGTTGTGGAATGCCCGCCAGTTTACCCGCGAAATGGAACGCGCCTATGAACAGATGTGGGAGCGATATCTGCAAAGCTGAGGGAAGAGGAAAGAAGGAAGAGGGAAGAAGGAAGAGGGAAGAAGGAAGAACGAAGAGCGAAGAACGAAGAACGAAGAACGAAGAGCGAAGAGCGAAGAACGAAGAGCGAAGAACGAAGAGCGAAGAACGAAAATCTAAAATCTAAAATCGAGATTCCGTTGTTGGGAGAGTTCACGAACAGCAGCACCAATCCCCCCGGAATCCCCGGCTCCCTGCTATATAAGAACCAGAGCATCATATGAGACTGGCTTATGGGAATTCGACGGCTGGGGCGCTGGAGTTTGGTTCTGTTGTGTAGCGTTGTGCTGTGGTTGGGGTGGGCGTTGCCTGCGATCGCCCTGATTCATCCCTATCCGGAGGGGGCGGGGCAGGTGATGGTGCGATCGCTCCAAACCCTGCGGGACGAGTCGGATCATGCATGGCAGGCAGTGCTTTTTAAGCGGGTGCGGGACGGACAGGTGGTAGATTTTCGGCTGCGGCTGGTGGGCTATCCGGGTGCGGCCTACTTAGCCCATGCCCAGCCCTTAACCATTTCTACCGGGTATGGCGAAGCCTGGACTGCGCCCGATGTCTTTGGCACATCTCGGCTGAATGATGACCTGGCAGGAAATGTCGGTGAGTACGATTTTCGAGACACAATGTTACGTCTGCAAACCGACATGCCCCTGCGGTTGGCGCTACCGTTAGAAGAAGGGCGATCGCTCGAATTGACGATTCCTCCCTTTGCCGTTCGCGAATGGCGACAACTCCTCGACTGGCAGGATGAGAGTTAGTTTAAGACTGAGACTCCAGCCTAGCGTGCTGGTCGCGTCCCCTGATAACTGATTCCTCATTGCTGTTTCTTCCGCTGCTTTCCTATGCCCCTCCCCCGCTGGCTCCGACTCCCGCGCCGTTATGCCATCCCGCTGGCCGTGGTGGGAGGCTTGCTGCTGCTCGATTTGCTGCGGCTGCTAGTTGCAGAGGGGCTGTGGTTTCAGCGGGTGGCGCATCTGCGGGTGTTTTGGCTGCGGCTGGGTGTGCAGGGAGGGCTGGGGCTGCTGGGGTTTGGGCTGAGCCTGGTATTTCTGTGGGGAAATTTGGCGATCGCCCATCGACATTCTGACCCACACCTCAACCTGACCCCGATTCCCCGGTTTGGGGGGCTGCGGCTGCGTCCACTGGCGGTGCTGGTGTCGGGCATCAGCCTGTGGATGAGTGCGGCGCTGGCCTATCACGCGGGCGTGGCGATTAGCCACTGGCGGCCGGCCCTCAGCGTCTATACACCTGCTGCTCAAGTCCCCGTGCGATTTCGAGCCGAAACGCTGGGGCAACTGCTCGTCCAGAGCCTCCAGCAGCCGTGGTTGGCGCTGATTATTCTGGGGCTGGCGGTGGGGCTGCTGGTGTATCCGCGAGTGCTGCTGTGGGGCTGGGCGCTGCTCACCAGTCTGGGCTTTGGGCTGGTGCTGTCGGAATATTGGGCCAAACTCCTGCTGGCCGCTTCTCCCACGCCGTTTAACCGAGCCGATCCGCTGTTTGGGCACGACATTAGCTTTTATGTATTCCGGCTACCTGCGCTGGAATTGCTATCTTACTGGGCGATGGGGCTGACGCTGCTGGGGCTGCTGTCGGTGGTGCTGGTTTACTTGTTGGCGGGCGACAGCCTCAGTGAGGGAAAATTTTTGGGCTGGTCGCTGCCACAGTTGCGCCATCTCTGCGGGCTGGGTGGGGCGCTGATGCTGGCGATCGCCCTGGCGCACTGGCTCAACCGCTACGGGCTGCTGTATTCCACCAGCGGCGTAGCCTATGGCGCAGGGTTTACGAATGTCCATGTGCGGCTGCCGATTCATAGCGTTTTGGCGGTAGCGGCGCTGGTGTTGGGAGTGATTTTGCTATGGCAGGCGATCGCCTCTCATCGCTGGCGGGCGGTTCCGGCGGTGTCGGCTGCGCCGTTCCGGGGGGCGGCGGCCAGTCTGCCGAATCGGGGCTTTGTTTCTCGAACCGCAGCGACACCAGGGTTGCCCCCGTCCGCTTCGCAGTCTCGCGGTCGCGTCCCATCGGCTCCGGCGGATTCTGCTCTATTGCTCCGGGGCTGGCGATCGCGCGAAGAACGAATTGCGGAATATGCCCAGTGGTCGGGGACTGCCGTAGATTTGCCGCTGCGCTCTGGGCGAGGAGCAGAGGAAACCGTGGCGCTGCTGCCGCGTCGAGTGCCGCCGCTGTTTTGGGGGCCGATGCTGCACCTAGCTGTTGCGGCGATCGCCACGACGCTGATTCCTTTTGTTGTGCAAAGCTTCGTCGTGCAGCCCAACGAACTGGCGCTGGAAACGCATTACATTCAGCGCACCATTGCCCTGACGCGAGATGCGTTTAACCTACAGGTCATTCAGGACGATATCTTTGACCCCCAGACCGACCTGACGCGGGCGGATTTACAAGCAAACGACCTCACCATCGATAACATCCGCCTGTGGGACTCGCGCCCGCTGCTGGAGACGAACCGCCAGCTTCAGCGCATCCGCCCCTACTACGAATTTCCCGATGCTGATCTCGACCGCTACCAGCTTCCGACCACCCAGGGCACGATTGGCCTACGGCAAGTCCTGATCGCGGCCCGCGAACTAGACTATAGTGGCGTGCCCGCCGATGCCCAAACCTGGGTGAACCAGCACCTCATTTACACCCACGGCTATGGCTTTACGGTCAGCCCAGTGAACACCGCCGATGAGGGTGGCTTACCCAGCTACTTTGTCGAAGGCGTGGAGCAAGTTGTAAACGATCCGCGCATTCCTGCCCTGCTGCCGACCCGACAAATCCCCGCATTTATTTTGGCGAACTGACCAATAACTTCGTGCTGACGCGCACCCGCGCCCTGGAGTTGGACTATCCCAGCGGCGGCGAAAACGTCTACAACACCTACAGCGGCAGCGGGGGAATTCCCATCGGGTCTTACTGGCGGCGGCTGCTGTTTGCGCGGCATCTCAACGACTGGCGAATGCTGTTTAGCGACCAGTTGACGGGCGAATCGCAGTTGCTCTATCGCCGCAATATCGTCAAGCGAGTGCAGGCGATCGCCCCGTTTCTCCGCTTCGATCATGACCCCTATCCCGTCGCGGTCGAGTTTGATGTGCAGACGAGCAACACCGACTCGCCGCCCAGTTCGCTGTACTGGATTATCGATGCCTACACAACGAGCGATCGCTACCCCTATTCCGACCCGCGCAACAACGATTTCAACTACATTCGCAACTCCGTCAAGATTGTCGTCGATGCCTACAACGGCAGCGTCACTTTTTACATTGCCGATCCCAGCGACCCGATAATTCAATCCTGGAGTCGTCTGCTGCCCCAGATGTTCCGTCCGTTCGACTCGATGCCCCCCGCTCTCCGCAGTCACATTCGCTATCCGCAGGACTATTATCAGGTGCAGTCGAATCAGCTCATGACCTACCACATGACTGATCCGCAAATTTTCTATAACCGCGAAGACGAGTGGCGTGAACCCAACGAAATCTATGCCAACGAGTCGCAAATCGTCGCGCCCTACTACCTGATTACCAAGCTGCCCATCGCCGATACTGAAGAATTTGTCCTGCTGCGCCTGTTCACGCCCTCCCAGCGCACAAACCTGATTGGCTGGCTGGCGGCTCGCTCCGATGGCGAAAACTATGGCAAGGTGCTACTCTATCGCTTCCCCAAGCAGCGGCTGATCTTTGGCCCAGAGCAAATCGAAGCCCGCATTAACCAAGACCCGCTGATTTCTCAGCAGATTTCGCTGTGGAATCGGCAGGGTTCGCAGGCGATCCAGGGGAATCTACTGGTGATTCCCGTCGAGGACTCGCTGCTCTATGTCGAGCCGCTGTACCTCCAGGCAGATCAAAACCGTCTGCCCACCCTCACAAGGGTCATCGTCGCCTATGGAAACCGCATCGTCATGGCGGAAACGCTCCAGCAGGCCCTCGATGCCATCTTTGCAGATGCTCCGGTGGATGGGACTCCTGTCGATAGCACTGTTGAAGCGAATCCCGAAGCACCCCCCAATGGAACCATCGTGCGGCCGCTGCCGGAGACTGGGGTCGAGGGGGCGTTGCCGTGAGGGATCGTTGCCGTGGGGGAGCGTTGCACTCATGAAGGGTCAAAGCATTGTGGGAATGCGCTTTTTCCCTGCTTCGCATTCCCCTAACCCCTAACCCGTAACCCCTGACCTCGAACCTCTGACCTCGAACCTCTGATGCGCTATTGGCTGATGAAATCGGAACCGGATGTGTATAGCATCGAAGACCTGGAGCGCGATCGCCAGACGATTTGGGATGGCGTACGAAATTATCAGGCGCGAAATTTCTTGCGATCAATGGCGGTGGGCGATCGCGCGTTTTTCTATCACTCCAACGCCACGCCGCCAGGAATTGTGGGGCTGATGCAGGTGTCTCAGCCAGACATCGTAGACCCGACGCAGTTTGACCCCAAAAGCAAGTACTATGATGCCAAATCGCCGCAGGACAACCCCCGCTGGCGCACGGTGCAGGTCGAGTTTGTGGAGCAGTTTCCTCAGATAGTGACGCTGGAACAACTGCGGCAAACCTTTTCGTCAGAGGAACTGCTGGTGGTGCGCCAGGGCAATCGCCTATCGGTGATGCCGGTAGACGAGGCGGTTGCCGAGAAAATTTTGAAGCTGGCGAAAGGCTGAGGATTGGAGTTAGGAGAGGCGGATGTCTCGAAACAAACGCAGGGCTGCGAGGCGGGGTAGATTGGCGAGCTTGGGGCTGCTGCTGTGGCTGGGGATGCTGGCTCCCGCCTGGGCAGAGGCGCGTCTGGAGAAAATTCAGCAGACGGGTGTGCTGAGGGCGGGGGTTCGCACGGATGCTGCACCGTTTGGCACGCTGGATGAGTCGGGCGAACCGATGGGATATCCGGTTGACCTGCTGCGGCGAATGCAGGCAGATTTGTCTCGCAGCCTGGGGCGGACGATTCAACTGGAACTGGTGCCTACGACGGCAGCAGAGCAGTTTGCCCAGGTTAGCCAGGGCGCATTGGACATAGCCTGTGGCACAAGCAGCATTACCCTCAGCCGCGAGTCGCTGGTGGATTTTTCGGTGGGCTATTTTGTCACGGGGACGCAGTTTTTGCTGGCGCGGGGGGCAGGGGGCTTTCGGGCAATCGGCTGCGAGTTGGCGGCGTATCGGGCACAACTAACGCAGAGTTAATTCGCAGGCGGCTGCCGCTGGCGCGAATTGTGCCCGTGGGCGATCGCGCTGAGGGGCTGTCTTTGCTGCAACAGGGACGGATTGATGCGCTGGCTAGCGACGGCATCTTGCTGGAGGGCTTGCGGCGATCGCTACCCGATGCCGATGCTTACGAAGTCATTCCGCCGCAACCCTTTAGCCGAGAGGTCTATGGCTGTCTGCTGCCCAAACAAGATCTGCCGTTTCGCGCCCAGGTCAATCAAAGCCTAACCCGCTTTATGGAAGGCGTGCTATCTGGAGAAACAGCAGCAACGCAGTTGTTTGAGCGCTGGTTTGGGCCGCAGGGAATCGTTCCGTGGGACACTTTGGACACCGTCGCCCACTTTCAGCAGGTGGTTGAGCAGGGCCGGACTATCGGGCCCAGTAGATTAAGTATTTTTCAGCCGCCGCAAAGAAGCCGTAGAGTGCAGTCCCCATAATCGCTAGCACCATCAGGCCAGCGAACCCCAGCGGCACGTCGAAGTTGGAACTAGCAGTAACGATGAGGTAGCCGATGCCCTTGTTGGAGGCGACGGTTTCCGAAATCACTGCACCCACAAACGCCAGCGAAATCGCCACCTTCAGCGATGCAAAAATGTAGGGCATGACGTGGGGAAATCCAATTTTTTGAAAGATCTCGAACTGGGATGCGCCGAGCGATCGCATCACGTCTTTCATCTCCGGTTCCACCGTGTCCAGTCCCAGCGCCACATTTACTGCAATTGGGAAGAACGCTAGCAGGAACGCTGTAAGAATCGCTGGAATCGTGCCAATGCCAAACCACAGAGCAAATAGCGGCACTAGTGCCACCTTGGGAATGGTATTGAATCCGACCAGCAGCGGATATAGCACAATGTACGCTATCCGCGAATAGCCAATCACAAAACCGAGGATAATACCTGCCACAATTGCCAGTAAAAATCCTGCCAGGGTTGTGAACAGCGTTTGCATCGAATTTTCCCATAAAGCTGAACTACGGGCGATCGCCGATTGCAAAATCGCAGACGGTGCGGGCAGATTGTAGCTAGGAATGTTGAGCAACCGCACAATCAGCTCCCAAAGCACAAACAGCAGCACCGTCGCTATCACCGGAAACAGGACGCTGGCGGATTTTGTGCGAGAGAATTTTTCAAGGCGATCGAGCGTATTCATGATAGCCAGAAGAATGGTAAAAGCAAAAGTCGCGGATGCAAAGCGGAATATAAGCGGAATAATAAAAATCAACGCTGTGCTAGTTGCGATGGATATGGCGGCGCAGGCCAGCCACAATATGGTTGAAGTCATCCGACAGCATCATGTCTGATGTAGTGGGGCGCGGCAGAGACACGTCCACCTTGTAGATAATCGAGCTAGGTCGTGGCCCCATGACATACACCGTATCAGACAAAAACACTGCTTCTCGCAGGTCGTGGGTAATCAAAATGCAGGTGCAGCGATTGTGCATCCATAGCTCTTGCAGCATTACCCACATCTCTTCACGAGTAAAGGCATCCAGCGCCCCAAACGGCTCATCCAGCAGCAATATTTCGGGCTTATGAATCAGCGCCCGACATAGCGAAGCCCGCTGGCGCATTCCGCCCGACAACTGCCAGGGATACTGCTTTGCAAAGTCCTTCAGCCCCACCGTAGCCAGTAGTTCTTCGGCAGCACGGGCATGAATCGCCTTACGGCTAGGATTGCGAATTTCTTGCTTATACGGCTCCACGACTTCCAGCGGCAGCATGACGTTTGCCAGCGTATTTCGCCAGGGCATTAGCACTGGGTTTTGAAAGGCAATGCCAACGTTTTTCAGCGGTTGGGTAATCTTTTTTCCGCGAAATCGGATTTCTCCCAGGGGCGCAGGCGACAGACCCGACACCATCCGCAGAATCGACGTTTTGCCGCAACCGCTCGGCCCAACAAACGACACGAATTCGCCCTCGGCAATGTTCAGCGAAATCTCGTCAATAATGCGTCGCGGACTGCCATCGACCTGGTATTCTAGACCAATGCGGTCGAACTCTAAGATGACAGGCTTATCAGTTTTTGCAGCACTGTCGATTGCTTCGGATTGAACCATGATGAGAAAACCCTTGACCTATTCAAGATGCCCTCCATTTGGATAGCTAAGCAGGAGAGGATTCTGTAGTTTTTGACACAAAACCTGGTCATAAAGGCAAAGAGTTTTTAAGGCAGCGATTTTGACAAGGTTCTTAATAAATTTCAAAAGTTGGCGATCGCAATTTTGTAGTCTGAGTCACGTTTCATCGATGCAGATGTGTATACAGTACACTCTACACTACTCCGCTGAACCAGCTAGATTCAGCGTTTTTCAGATGCTCTGAGGTCCACAACTTATAGCATTGCCTGGTGCAAGTTAATGCTCAAAGCGCACTATGAAACTTAATTGGCTGTCTCGATTTCTCTCCATTGCTTTGGTTGCTTCCCCCATGCTGCTGAGCAGTTGCCAAACGCCCACTCCAGAGGCGACTGCTCCAGAGGCATCGCCAGCGGCAACGACGGCTTCTTCCCCAACGGCTCCGTCCGAACTGCGGACGATCAAGGTCAACCCCTCCTGGGCTGCTACAAGGAGACAATGCGCCGATTACGCTGGCCAGCGAGAGGGGCTACTTTGCAGAGGAAGGGGTTGAACGTGATGATTGAGCGGGGCTATGGCTCTGCGAAGACCATCACCGATGTTGCAGCAGGGACGGTGGAGATTGGTTTTGGCGATATGTACTCGATGATCGAGTTCAACGCGAAGAACCCGAATGATCCGGTGGTGGCGGTGGCGGTGCCCTATAACCGTTCTCCGTTTGCGATCGCCACATTGTCTGCCAACGGCATCGCTGATCCCAAAGCCCTCCAGGGCAAGAAACTGGGCGCACCCGCCGGAGATGCGCCGCGTAAGCTGTGGCCGGTCTTTGCAGAGCAGGTGGGTATTCCTGCCGATTCGGTGGAATGGATCACCATGGAGCCGAAGCTGCGGGAAACGTTTCTGGTTAAGGGCGATGTCGATGCTGTCAGCGGATTTTCAACCAGCATCCTGCCTGCGCTCTCCAAAGCAGGCAAGCAGGAGTCTGACTTGACGATGTTCTACTATAACGACTTTGGGCTGGATCTCTACGGCAATGCCATCGTGGTCAAAAAGTCTTTTCTGGAGCAGAACCCCGACGTGGTGCGGGGCTTCTTGCGGGCCTATTTCCGGGGAATGCAGGACGTGATCAAAGATCCGGCTGCGGGGCTGGCATCGGTGATGAAGGCGGGCGATTCCCTAATGGAAGAGGCCTCGGAAAAGCAGCGGTTGAAGATTGCCCTGGAGCGGCTGTGGGTTACTCCGGAGACTGAGGCGAATGGTCTGGGCGGCATTGAGCCATCCCGCTTTGAGAAAACAATCGCCCAAGTTGCCGAGGTCTTTGAGGTCACGCCGCCGCCGATTAGCGACGTGTTTGACGATAGCTTCCTGCCGCCTGCGTCGGAGCGGGGCTTGCCTCCTGCGGGCGATCGCCAACCGCTGAACTAGGGCAGTGTCGTGGTTTAGTTTTAGGGTGATGCCTTGGCTCGTAGTAAGCGCTTCAGCGCTAAGCACATCTTCACCGGGGCGAAAGTCAATCAGCGTGTGATGCCTTGGCTCGTAGTAAGCGCTTCAGCGCTAAAGCGCTTGCTACCAACCTCAGTTCTAGCTGTGACACAGCACTAGGCCAGTTGGCTCAGCGCCTCTGCTTTGCTGGATGTTTCGTTTCTAGATTTGATGTCTCCTAGAGATTGCGGGGGATGAGAGCAATGCTTTCATCCCTTTTTTGTGACTTGTCTCCATTCTCCGAAGTAGAGTTACGAATAAAACTGCTGGAAACTCCGCAGACGCTTGACGAAGCATCCCAAATCCAAAATCTAAAATCCAAAATCCAAAATCCAAAATCGAAGAATCGCGACTATCGGGCGGTCAGCACAGGAGACTGCACAGCCGTTTCCAACAGCCCCTCAATACCAGAGACGACGTAAATCGGTGTTTTCAGCCGTTTTTCCAGATCTGCCACTGTCGTATCGTCCAAAAACCGCGTGTCGCTATGTTTCAGCATCAGCGACGGCAGCAGCACGCCATCTCCCAGATCTCGCCCGGCCAGCGCCAAGGCCAGATCGTGTCCCGTTAGTAGCCCCGTCACCGTGATTGCCTGCCCCCAATAGTCGCTTCGCAGCGCCACCATCTCCACGGTCAGTCCATCTACCTCGTTTAACCGCTTCAAAATCGGCTGAAAGGCTCGCTCAACGGCATTGCCCACCACCCACACCCAGCGGCGCGGCGGACTCATAGATTCGGGCAACCTACGGGCGGCTGTTTTGAACTGCTTCAGGAATTGACGAATCGACCCCACGCCGTTGCCAATCTGCGGATAGTCTTCGTAGTGGGATTCGGGCGGCAGGTCTTGTCCTGCAATTAGAAACCACTCATCTGCCAGCCACACGACGTTAGAGCCAAATTTAGCGCGAAACTCTGTCTGGAGCGCCTGCACTTGAGCGATCGCCCGGCGGGCATGTTCGGGTGTGACGGGAATTAGCTCGTCATCTGCTGGGCGAAAGCGGGTGAGACCGACGGGGACGACCGCAGCAGAGGCAACTGCGGGAATATCGCCCGTGTGGAACGAAGCCAGATCTCGCAGCGTCTGCTCCAGATGCACGCCGTCGTTGATGCCCGGACACACCACAACCTGAGCGTGAATTTGCAGCCGATTTTTCTGGAACCAGCGCAGTTGGTCGAGAATTTGACCCGCTCGGTGATTTTTTAGCAGGCGAACGCGAACTTCTGGCTCCGTCGCATGAACCGACACATAGAGCGGCGACAGGCGCAGTTGGGCGATGCGATCCCACTCGCGCTGGGGCAGGTTAGTCAGCGTCAGGTAGCTGCCGTAGAGAAAGCTGAGGCGATAGTCATCGTCTTTGAGGTAGAGCGTTTGCCGCATTCCAGGCGGCTGCTGGTCGATAAAACAGAAGGGACAGCGGTTGTTGCACTGGATGAGGCCGTCAAACAGTGCCGACTCAAACTCCAGCCCCAGGTCTTCGTCGTAGTCTTTCTCAATCTCAATCTGGTGCGTCTTGCCCGCAGCGTCCAGCACTTCTAGCTCCAGCACCTCATCGGCGCAGAGGAACTGGTAGTCGATCAGGTCGCGGGGAGCCTGTCCGTTGATCGACACAAGGCGATCGCCCCGCTCAAACCCAATCTCTGCGGCGATCGAGTCGGGCAGCACGCGGGTAATCAGGGCAGGCTTGATGGCAGCGTCGCTCATGGCAGGTTGAGAGAAGGAAGGGTGGCGTGCAAGGGGGGTTGGCAGATTAACCCCGCTCTTGATCATTCCATGATCCCTTTTATCCCATCATCCCCTGATCGCACCATTCTCTGCCGCTCCCTTTGATTCACGCCCCTATTCTCGAATCAGCCCTGCTACCAGCGAGAGCAAAATCGTGGCCCCAAAGGCGAGGCGATACCAGACGAAGACCCAGGTGCTTTTGCGCTGGAGATAGCGCAGCAGCCAGGCGATTGCCAGATAGGAAAACACAAAGGTGGAAATGATCCCCGCCACCAGCGGCAGCAGCCGATCGACGTTGTCAAAGGCTTTGGTGGACTGATAGAGCGTGGCGATCGCCAGCGTGGGAATACCCAGCAAAAAGGAGAAGCGGGCAGCGGTCTGTCGCTCTAGCCCCAGAAACAGACCCGTCGTCAGGGTGGAGCCAGAGCGAGACACACCGGGCACCAGCGCCAGCGTTTGCCCCAATCCCACCAGCAGCCCGTCCAAAATCGATAAATTATCGAACCCGCGCTTGCGGCTGCCAATTTTCTCGGCCAAGCCCAACAGCAAAGACATCACAATCGACACCACCGCAATCACAAGCGCACTTTCGGGAATGGCATCGCGAAACAGGTAGCCAAACACCAGTGCCGGAATCGTGCCCACAGCGATCCCCACCAGAATCTTCCACTCCTCGCGCTGCCAGTCCTTTTGCTGGAGGGCAGTCCACGCGCCGCCGAGAATCTGGCGAATGTCTTGCCAGAAGTACATCAACACAGCAATCACGCTGCCAAACTGGATTGCGTCTACGAAATACTTTTCGCCTACGGCCGACCAGCCCAAGATTTTTGTAAAAATCAGCAGATGCGCGGTGCTGCTGATGGGCAAAAATTCTGTGATTCCCTGCACCAGCCCCAGCACAATGGCTTGGAAGGTACTGGTCAACAGACCTGGCTCCGCAGCGGCATCTGGAGCAGCAGATTGGGCGATCGCCAGCGGGGGCCAGCCCTGTACAATGCCTGCGACTCCTGCCTGCATCCCTTGAGAAACGCCTGAGACTGTTGCAAAGGGTCCACCCTGTGGGAACACACGCCAGGCTGAAAGCAGAGGCAGGTTAATCAACTCCATGCGCTTAATCTCTAAAACTCCACCACATCTTAGCCGAGTCAAGCGCGATTCCTCGGCTTCCAGTCCCCTTGCTTGGTAAACAGGCTGTAAATCTCAGTAAATCCTTTATAAAGTCCTGGATAGAATCCTGCACAAAGTGCCAGCACTAGGGCCGTGATCGCGAGGGCTAAATCCTGGCTAAACTCAATAATCTGCCTCAACTAACCCTCTGTCTACATCGCTCCAAGGCTTTCCTCAATGTGTTAAATAACGTAAACTAAATGAAAAGCATTAAGAATCGTTGGTATTAAAGTTGGTTTCCATTACACCGCGCGATCGCTCTCTTTACCTCGCCGAGTCCATTGTTGAATCTACTGCCGACTCAGCCGCTGAATCAGCGATTCTGCCGGTTCGTTTGCCGTTCGTGCCTTCGGGTCTGCCTGCTGCCCTCCCCGGCGATCTTGCCGCAGAACCTCAAGCAGCGGAGCGTCAAGCCGACTACACGGCTCATCTCGCAGTTTTTTCGGCATCTATCTTCTTAGTCTCGGTTCCGGTGTTTTTTCAGGCACCGCTGGTGCAGTTATTTCCCTGGCTGAGCCTGGGGATGACACTGCTCTGGGTTGGACTGGGGCGATCGCTCTTGCGCCAGCCGACCACAAAACTTTGGGGTGACTTGCTGATTGGCTTTGCCTGGACCTGGCTTGCCGGTTCAATTTATTGGGGCTGGCTGCGCTGGGAGCCGTTTTACCATCTCCCCGTCGAGGCGCTGGGTCTGCCATTCATCTTGCCTGGCCTCCATAGGGCAAAACATAAAATAGGGCGCTGGTTCTACCTGGGGTCGCTGCTGGGAACCGCAATTACGGATCTGTATTTCTACCTGGTCGATCTGGTTCCCTATTGGCGACAATTAATGCAGTCAGACGCGAGTGCCACCGGAACGGTTCTCCAGGCAGCCCTTCATCAGATGTATACGCCCTGGGGTGGTGGCTTCGCGCTGCTGCTGGTGGGGCTGCTGGTGATGCTGGGGTTCGCGCCTTTACGGTTGCGATCACTCCACGGGTGGAGCTTTGGAGGAGCCATTTTGAGCACTCTTTTGGTAGATGGCTTATTCTGGTTAGCGGCGACTGCTGCCTGACTGAGGATATGATTTGAGTATCCTGGGCTAACTTAGTAGTGTGGCTTTGGTAGCATTACCAGGGTCGCATGGTTGAGTTGCAGGAGTGAGTTAGCCAATTGTCGTTGCAGTCTATGGGCGCAAATGCTGGATGTTGCGAAGTTTCCAGGCAAATGGGTGTCCTCAATTGCAGCGCATCGTTGGCAGAGTGCTGCAAGCCTCTCTTAAGCCTCTTTAAGAGACTTGGGGTTTGTTGACATGGTGCAAACGGGCTAAGACCACTGGCGGTTCTCACTCAGGGTGATTTAGAGCTTCGATGGAGCCTCTACAGAACATCTGCAAGGTTGTTTCTGGAGCGCCTCTGGCTCGGCTGGCCCTTCGCTGACACAGCGTGCCAGACTTACCAGGATGCATCTCTTTGGGAAAGATTTAGCGGTTTCTCATCTTTGTCAGTGACTGCCCAACCCATTCCCCATCTGATATTACGAACCGACGCTGGCAATCGTTACCTCTCACTTACGAACAACAACTGTTGGACGATTGGACGAGGAGACGATAACAATTTTGTGCTGCCCGATCGCTGGATTTCGCGCAACCATGCCATGCTGCAACGCATGGAGACAGGTGAGTTTTACCTGATTGATCTGGGTAGCCGCAACGGCTCGTTTGTCAATGGTCGGCGGGTGAGTGTGCCGGTAACGTTGCATAATGGCGATCGCCTCACTTTTGGGCAGACCGAACTGGAGTTTTACTCTCCCGAACTGTCGCATCTGCACGATTCCTCCGTGGGCGTAGACTCGCAGGAATTTACCGCCACTGCCACCCTCCACGTCCGGCGGCTCATCTCGGTGCTAGTGGTCGATATTCGCGACTTTACAGTGATGACACGCCAGCTTGACGAAAAAATTCTCTCAGAGGTGATCGGCACCTGGTTTCGCTGCGCGGGCGACATCATTCGCGAATACGGAAGCTGGGTCGATAAATATATCGGCGATGCGATCATGGCGGTCTGGATTCACGGGGCGCAGGGCATCACGCCTGACGAAATGGTGCGAATTGCCCGCGCCCTCAGCGCCCTGCACAAAATGACCAGCCGCTTGCACGAGCGCTATCCACTGCCGTTTCCACTGCGGGTGGGTGCGGGGCTAAACACGGGCTATGCGATGGTGGGCAACACGGGCACGGGCGATCGCCCCGACTACACCGCCCTAGGCGACACGGTGAATGCCGCCTTCCGACTGGAATCGTCTACCAAGCAAATTGGTATGGACGTGGCTCTGGGTGAAACGACGTATCAATACCTGGCCGGGGCGATCGCCAACCCCAATTTGTTTAAGCAATACACCGTTAGCCTCAAGGGCTACGACACGCCGACCGTCACCTATGCTGGCTCCTTCACCGATCTGGATACGTTTTTGAAGCTGAGCAGCAAGATCTAGGGCGATACTCCCCCCAAAGTGGTAGTCTCTAATTATGAGGCTGTTAAAGCTGTGTTGTTGAGAGCTATGAAGTAGCTCTCATTGGACTGCTGATTTGGAGAACTTTGGAGAACTGTAGTTGGAAGGGATTCGACTGATGAAGCGACTGGTTGGCGTGTTGATGATTCTGGGTCTAATGCTCACCTCTTGGGGGTGGCTGGGTTCGCCTCAGACGGCGATCGCAGCTTCGCTCAGCCCCCTGTCCTTCAATCCATCGCCTGTGCTGGCAGAACAGCAATTCCGCAATGCGATGGACGACAAGCTGGCGACCGACTTTGGCAAAAAAATTGACTTGAATAACACCAACGTCCGGGCGTTCATGCAGTATCCTGGCATGTACCCGACTCTGGCCCGGATGATTCTCAAGAATGCCCCCTTTGACAGCGTGGAAGACGTGCTGAAAATGCCGGGGCTGACCGAGGCGCAAAAAGAAATTCTGAAGAACAACCTCAGCAACTTTGCGGTTAGCCCGCCACTCGATGCGCTTGTAGAAGGGGGCGATCGCTTTAACAACGGCATTTACCGCTAGGCAGACCGCAGTTGTCCTCGTCGTCTTCTTTTGCTCGCCAGTTTGATGTCTTAGTCGTTGGCGCGGGAGCAGCCGGACTTTACACGTCGCTGTGTTTACCGACCCACTTTCGCGTCGGACTAATTACCAAAGACGAGTTGCTCACCTCGGCTAGTGAATGGGCACAAGGCGGCATTGCTGCGCCAATGGCGGCAGATGACTCGCCAGAACTACACATCGAAGACACGCTGCGGGCAGGCGCAGGGCTGTGCGATCGCCAAGCTGTGACCCTCATGGTGCAACAGGCTCCCGACTGTATTCGGGATCTTTTGACTATGGGGGTTTTGTTTGATCGACATGGAGCCGACCTGGCTATGACGCTGGAGGCGGCCCACTCGCGACGGCGAGTGCTACACGCAGCCGACACCACTGGACGGGCTGTAGTGTCTATCCTGGCGGAACAGGTGATTCAGCGGTCGAACATTCACGTCATGAGCCAGAGCTTTGCGCTTGACCTATGGCTGACGGCGGCGGGCGATCGCTGTCTGGGTATAGTAGCGATAGTAGAGGGGCAAGTCTGTCGGATAGCCGCTGGAGCCGTGGTGCTGGCGACGGGCGGCGGCGGACAGGTCTTTGCCCAAACTACGAATCCAGCCCTCAGCACAGGCGACGGTGTGGCAATGGCCTGGCGGGGCGGGGCAGTGCTGCGTGATTTAGAATTTGTCCAATTTCATCCAACGGCGCTTACAAAGCCCGGTGCGCCACGATTTCTGGTGAGCGAGGCCGTGCGCGGCGAGGGGGCCCACCTGATCGACGACCAGGGACGGCGATTTGCCTTTGACTATCATCCTGAGGGCGAACTGGCCCCGCGAGATGTGGTGAGCCGCGCAATCTTTAACTATCTGCAAACTCATCATCCTGACCCAGCGCATGGATATGTCTGGCTGGATCTGCGCCCCATTCCGTCTGAAACGATTCAGCGGCGCTTTCCCAACATCGTGCAGGTTTGTCGGCAGTGGGGGGTGGATGTATTTCAAGCGCCCGTGCCCGTCGCGCCAGCGGCTCATTACTGGATGGGGGGCGTGCTGACGGATCTCCACAGCCAGACCTCGATTGCGGGGCTGTATGCCGTCGGCGAAACCTCTAGCACGGGTGTACATGGGGCAAATCGGCTGGCTAGCAACTCGCTGCTGGAGTGCCTGGTGTTTGGGGCACAGCTCAAGCATCTGGTGCTGCCCGCAAACGGAATACAGGGGATTGTACCGGAGGCGATCGCCCCCTGCACCCACAGTCCAGGGAACTCGCCGGAGGTGCCTCCGAACAGCGCGATCGCTAATTGGGAGTCTCAGCACTCGACCCTCCAAACCATTCGCCAGAACCTGCCGCTGCTGGTGTGGCAAACAGCAGGCATCTGTCGAGAACAGCAGTCACTGGAAGGGGCGATCGCCCAAATTCAGAAATGGCGGCTCCAGCTTTCCGACTTGCCGCTGAGCCAGTTTCTCAGCCGCTGTTCTCTAGACCTAGAAGCTTCTGTCTCGCTCGAAAACATAGGGCTTACCCCCCCGTCAGGTTAGAGCCTGGGGGAGAAACACGCAATCTCCTGGACGTAGCATACTTACTAGTCAAAAGTGCCGCCTTCCGAACCGAAAGCCGGGGCGGACACTATCGCTCAGACTATCCGCATTCGGACAATGTAGATTGGCAAGCCCACACGCTAATTCAAGCTGAGCGCTGGTGGAAGTCGCCGGTCGGGCCTTAATTGAGTCTTGATGGGACATTCCACAAAGCCGGGCATCAGGCCCTACGTCAAGGACTTGTGCCCACCCTGCACGTCTACCGAGTTCCAGAACCCTGCGAACTCTGGGGGCCCCCTTGCACGGGTGGATCATAGGACGAGTTTTGAGGCTCAATCTGGTTTCGCACCCGATCCAATGGAGAGTTCTGCAACGAAGCCGCAGCACCCGGCGAATTCAGATGAGTGGACGCTAGCAGGCTGACATTGAATAGAGTGCTTAATACGCTGCCATTTGTGTTGCCATGGTGGGCAGCCTGATGGTCTATCGATTGAGCAGCCGCAGAAAAGGTTGCCGTCACGGAAAGCGCAACTGCTAGCAAGACTGGATTTGCAAACTTGGAGGAGCTACCCATAGAACCTAATGACATACAGTAGATTCACCAGTTATACCCGACAGTATAGCCGAATATCCTGATTTTTATAAGTATTTGTGCTGAAATTTTGACTCTGTAGTCGCGGGGCAAGGTTGAGCAAAAGCTTTAGAAAATTAGTAGTTGCAGGGTCTAACCCCTCACCCCCAGATCGGCTGCAAGCCTGGGAATCATTTTATACCAGTATCGATAGATCTGCGTAATGCTACGGATTGGAGTATGTGCTTTGAGCTACGTATCTCTGGCGATCGCCCTTGATGCAGTTGAGAAGGCAACCTAGAAAGAGAGAAAGAGAGCCTGAAACGAATCTCTGCTGGCTGAATCTGAAATTATTACATCCAATGGTATTCAGCGTCACACTCGATCATTCCGGTTCTTCACGAAAACTTAATACCACTTCTTACAACTTTTAACGCCTTCTAGAAACTTTTGATGATACATGTGGCATCCGTTACTTAAATTCCGCCCCTGTATGTCAAGTGGTAGAAATTACTGACCGTCAGTGTTTAACACGGTCTAACACGGTCTAACACGGCAATCTGCATGAGAGACCTATCACAAAGAAGGGAGTATTCTTCCAGCAGGAACACACTAACACGGTCTATAGCAATACGCAGGTTAGTTAGGACGTTCGTAGTAAGGACTTAAGTCCTTACTACGAGCTTCAACAGCAACTATGTCCGTTCTACATGTCCTAACCAACCAGTTAGCTGCTATAACACGTCAATCTGCATGAGAGTGCCGGCAGCCCCGCAGCCGACTGACAGGCAATCTAACCTCGCAAATCCAGAATCAAAAATCGATATCACTCTATCTTCTATGATTTCTGGGAATCGACATCTATCTGCGGATTGACCTTGCGGCTCTGCTTTTGGAGTGAAATCGACGAGATTTGGTAGGCTAAGGCAGTGCGTCTGGGGTAGAGCGATCGCCCGGCAAAGCCCTGCTGTCCGTTGCAGGCAGCGCAGGCGGCGTTTCCTCTGCGGGCAGCGTTAGTACGGGCTCGGATACTGGCAGCGCGGACGGCATGACAGGGATAACGGGCGGTGGGGATGCAGGTAAAGGGGGAGGAGCCGTGCTAGCAGATCGATCAAGCTGGCGCAGCATCTCTTCCTGTTCTTTTAGCCGTAGCTCATGCACCTGCTGTCGCCAGCGATCGGCCTGAGCGCGAGCTTCTTCATGGAGCGATCGCCCCCAGGTAATCTGGTTTGCCTCGTCGATGGCTGCTTCCAGCGATCGCACATCGCCCTGGCGAGCCAACTCAGCTGCACGAGCCAGCCGGGGGCGATCTTCAATCGCTTCAATTTGCCGTCGCCAGGTGTTGATCAAAGACTGGGCCTGGTCATATTGCGGCGTGCCATAAAGTACCTGCTCTGCGGCATCGACTGCGGCCCGCAAATCCTCAACGCGGCCGCCCTGCGCCAGTTCCTGGGCCGTCTTTAACCGTTCTGTGTCTGTCTTGGTTTGCTCGGTTTCCCACTGACGGATCAGATCGTTCAGCCCGCCTCCCTTGTTGGCTGAATTGGGCGATCGCCTTGCGGTTGCTTCACTTTCGCGAGACGATTGCAGCAGCCGCATCAGTGCTTGATACTGAGTCGTTGCCCAATATTGATTGCCCACGGTCAGCAGCATTCGGGCCGCAGACATTGCCGCAAACCAGTTTTCCTGATCGATTTCGGCTTCGACCTCGCTGTAAATTTTCTCAGCCTTTGCCCAAATTGCTTCCCATTCTTTGATTTTTGCCTCAGCTGTCGCATAGGTGGCGACGTGAAACGGAACGCGCTTGGCGATATCGCGGGCCCGATCGAGGGAGCCTGCCTGAAATTCTGCCTCCCCCAGCCGCAGAATCTCCTGAGTCCATTGCTCAATCAGGCGATCGCTCTTGTCGCGCAGCGGGTCATCGGCATCGACCTGATTTATCAACTGAATGGCGCGTCGTAGATCTTCGACCGTCTGTTTATTCGCCAAGATCTCGGCGCAATAGACGCGAGTCGATCCGGAGTTACTGCTCTGAGCAACATTCCAGCAGCGGGGCAGCGCAGGCAGCAGCAGCAACTCCCGTACTGCAATTGAGCCAATCCCGATGGGTATCAGCAGCAAAGCCAGACCCACCAGACCCCAGCCCCAAATTGACTTGGCAGGCAGATTGGCGCTATCTGGTGTTTCAGAAAATACGCCCGATGGAGACAGTTGGGGAACAGAGGGCTGAGGTTCGGACGGAACGGGAGCCATGAGAGGATGGCGCAGCGCCAGACAGCCTAATGAAGGATACTAGCTATTTTAACGGTAAATTTTTGGCCTGATGGTCAACTCAGCAGGCTGAAACATTGAAGTATCAAGGGTTTTCGTGATGACGGTACCGACTATGCATGTGGTTGCCCGGATTGTCGCGCAGGCTGGCTGCGAGGAGGCTTTGCGCTCGGCGCTGCTGGCACTGGTTGAGCAAACTCGGCAAGAGCCGGGATGCATTCGCTATGACCTGTTTCAAAATCCGGCGGACTCGACTGAATTTGTGACGATGGAAGAATGGCAGGATGAAGCGGCGATCGCCACTCACCTGGCAGGGGAGGCGGTGCAGTCGGCGCTGGCGAAGTGTGCCCCACTGCTCGCAAAATCACCTGAAATCATCAGCTACGTCAAAATTTCAGCGTAGATCTGGGTCGGAATTTTGTGGGTTTTCTAGCGCTTGCTTGCGCTCATGCAGTTGCAGCAAAATGTTGGCGTGAACTTCGCGGGTGATGGGATAGAAATAGGCCAGCCCCATGCCCAGCAGCAGCACGATGGCCGGCAGCGGGCCAATCATCACGCGGATAGCGGTGAGGGCTGAATCTGGCTGGATGGGGGTCGCCTCGCCAGCGGTGCTTTCGATAAAGCCGGAGGCATCGAGCGCCAGCCCGACCAAGAAGAGGGCGATCGCCAGCCCCATTTTTTGCAAAAACACCATAAAGCTATAGAACACGCCCTCGCGCCGCTGCCCCGTGTGCAGTTCGTCCAGATCAATCACGTCGGGCACCATCGACCAGGGAATCAGGTAAGCCGTAGACACCCCCATTCCGGCCAAAATGCCCAGGAAATACATCCAGCCCACCTGCCCCGGCTGAAGAAAAAACAGCCCAATTTCTGCAATCACCCACAGCACCATGCCCAGGATGTAGACTGCTTTTTTGCCCACGCGCCGCGAAATTCGCTCCCACACCAGCAGCATTGCCAGCGCTGTTACCTGCACCGCCATCACGACCTGGGTGTAGACCGCATTCGACAGACCCATCCAGTCGCGCACGAAGTAGGGAATGATGGTGACGGTGTTTTGCAGCGCCAGCCACGAGCAGAGATAGATACCAATGACAAACAAAAAGGGGCGATTGGCAAAGGCCACCTTAAGCTGCTGAAGAATGGGCATTTCCTGGATGCTGGTTTCGACTGCGCCGCGAACCTGCTGCCGCCGCGTCACATGGCCGTAAGTGCCAAACACGCACCAGAAAAAGGGCAGCACCGAAATCACTGCACAAATTGCGCCGATCGCCCGATATTGCTGGGCGATGTCGTCGGGAATGGCGTTGAAAATGGCCAGCACGATCACCAGCGACAGAATGCTGCCGCCGATGGAAAAGATAAAGCGAAAACTGTTGAGGCTGGTGCGCTCGTCGTAGTCGTCGGTGAGTTCGGGGGTGAGGGCGGTGTAGGGCAGATTGACGACGGTGTAGAAAGCGTTGAACAGCACGGAAACGGCGATGTAGTAGGCCACGAGCGCCCACAGGTTGGTGGTGGGATCGTCGGAAAAGCGGGGCACAATCCACTGCAAGAAGAAGAAAATGCCGAAGGGGATTGCGCCTGCGACAATCCAGGGGTAGCGGCGGCCCCAGCGGCTCTGAGTGCGATCGCTCAGAATACCTACTATCGGATCATTCACCGCATCCCAGATTTTGCCGACGAGCAGAATACTGCCTGCGATACCCGCTGGAATGCCTGCCACGCTGGTAAAAAAGACCAGCAAAAACACGGCCAGGATATTTGCCGTGATGGCAGTTCCCAGATCCCCAGCCCCATAGGCCAGCTTGGTGCCAAAGCTGAGGGTGTCTTCGGCGGATTTAGGCAGTTTGGATGCAGACTCGCTCATCGGCTCTAAAACCTGAGAAACGGGGAATAAAATTACGCTGAGGGAATTCGCTGGCAGCTTGATTTTAGCCAGCAAATTGTAGGATGCTCATCATCTAGGCCTTATGTGGCGGGCGATCGCCTGTCTGAGGAAGCGGTTCTAGGCAAGCCGTTTTAGTATGCAGGCTGCCATGATGCAACCTTAATCCTAAAGTAAACCTGCCCGTCTGCTCGTTTTCATCCCACTCATCCTCTGATTTTTTCCCATGTCAGATCTCTACGTCTCGTGGCCCGACTATCATCGCCTGATCGAACAGCTTGCCGTTAAGGTTTATGAATCCGACTGGGAGTTTAACCAGATTGTTTGCATTGCGCGGGGCGGTCTGCGAGTTGGCGATCTGCTGTCGCGGGTGTTTGACCTGCCGCTGGCGATTTTGTCTACGGCTTCCTATCATGGGCCAGGCGGGCGATCGCGCGGAGCCATCACCTTCTCTCGCGACCTGGCCATGACCACGCCTAACCTGGGCAGCCACGTTCTGCTGGTCGATGATCTGGTCGATTCGGGGGTCAGCCTTAAGCGCAGCGTCGAATGGCTGAATCACAACTACGGCTTTTATATTGACGAGATGCGGACTGGCGTTCTCTGGTACAAAGCCTGCTCCATTTTCCAGCCGGATTACTACGTGGACTACCTGGAAGACAACCCTTGGATTCATCAGCCCTTTGAGTATTACGAAAACACCACTGCCGAAGAACTGGCCGCAAAGCTGTCTGCTCCGGCCTAGCCTAATCGAGGCTAGGGAGTCACCTGTGAAAGATCTGTGAAAAAGCGCGTCACCCTCACCTTTCCCAAGCGCTCGGTTCACATGCCCGTCACCTATCGGCTGGCAAAGGATTTCAACGTGGCTGCCAACATCATCCGCGCCCAGGTCGCGCCGAATCAAATCGGGACGCTGGTAGTGGAGCTGTCGGGCGATATTGATCAGCTGGATGCAGCGCTGGACTGGCTGCGATCGCAGGATATTGGCATTTCCACCGCCAGCCGCGAAATCCTGATTGATGAAGACCTGTGCGTCCACTGCGGCCTCTGCACGGGGGTCTGCCCAACGGAAGCGCTGAGCCTCGACCCACAGACCTTCCGGCTCAATTTCGGGCGATCGCGCTGCATTGTTTGTGAACAGTGCATCCCTGCCTGCCCGGTGCAGGCAATCTCCACTAATCTGTAGGTAACCTGTAGAAACGTGGTTCAGCGTTTTACCCCATCGCTCATGCTCTGGGTTTCTCTACCGCTGCTGTTGGCAGCTTACACTAGCTTTAGCTGGTTCCTCTATCACAACACCGAAAACTGGGTCGCTTGGGCGCTGGCGATGATCTTTGCACTTGGGCAGGCACTCTTGCTTACAACTTGGTCACGGGGACTGCGGCGCTTCATCAGAAATTGGCTCCGGTCCAGCCTGGGCTATTTTTCGCTGGTGCTGCTGGGGGCAATGTCGATCGCCGTCATCCTCGTCTGGTATCACGTCTTTGAATACATCCTGGTGGTAGTTGCGGCGGAGATTCTGGCACGGCTCGATTTGCAGCAGGCCAAGCTAGGCCGCTGGCAGTCCCTCGGCGTGCTGACTGCGATTTCGGTCATTGGCTTGTCGATTGGGTGGACGGCTGAAACGACGCTGCCTGCTCCCGCAAACCGACTGCTCCAGGTCTGGCCGTTGGGGAGATAACTGCCCCCGCCAGTTCGACTACAGCATCGGAATCGCTGCGCCAGTCTCAGGTGCAAATCCCTCTGTAAATCCCTTAGAAATAAACAGCAGCCCCGACGAACCCGACGAAGCTGCTGAGCGCATGAGGAGTGAACACTCTTAATCTAAGCTGGGAAACGCTCTCCCAGAGCGACGTTACGGTTTTTGATACGTGGTGGCGCGGCGCATCAAATGCTGGGGGTTGCCCCCAGACGGATTCTTTTCCCAATGGGATGGTTGATGATAGAGATGGGAGCTTGTAAGGCGGGCAAGTTGCTAGATGTTCTGCGCCAAATTCCCCAATCTCCAATCCCCAATCCTCATGACCCTACCGACGATTGAATTTTTTGAAGGCATTCCCGAAGACCTGAGCGGCGTGAGCCTGAGGCGCGATCGCGCGACGGGCGCTCAGTTTGTCGTCATGACCTTCGAGCAGCTTAAGTCCATTGAGCGGTTTCAGAGCTTTACCAGTCGCTTTAACAAAGCCCTGCGCCTGACAGACGAAGAAGGCCGCATCGAGATCGAACCCGACAGCGTGAAGTTTATCTTTGGCGGCGACGAAGGTGACGAGCTAAAGCGGGTGGAATGCCGCTTTGAGCTAATCCGCGAGGAACATTGGGCGCGGTTTATGCGATTTATGAATCGCTATGCCGAGGCGAACGGCATGGAATATCAGGGCAAAGGTGAAGGATAATGGCGCAGCAGCGTAGTTCAGCGCATCTCGGCGCAGTTTGGCATAGTTTGGCGCAGTTCAACGCAATTTCGTTGCAGTTCGGCAGAGGTTCAGAGAGCTAACTCACCTGCTTGGCTTGCAGACCCACCAAGTCCGCAGGTTTCACCACGCCATATTCGGTGATGATGCCCGTAATTAGCTCCGCAGGCGTGACATCAAACGAGGGATTGTAATAGTCCAAGCCTTCCGGCGCGATCACCGTTTCGCCGATTTGATAGACCTCAACTGGATCACGCTCCTCGATGGGGATTTTGCTGCCGTCGCTGAGGCTGAAGTCCACTGTGGAGAGTGGCGCAGCGACGTAGAAGGGAATATTGTGGGCGCGGGACACCAGCGCCAGACTGTAGGTGCCGATTTTGTTGGCGGTGTCGCCATTGGCGGTGATGCGGTCTGCGCCTACCACGACGGCATCCACTAGTCCGCGCTGCATACAGTGGGCGGCCATACTGTCGGTGATCAGCGTAGTGGGGATACCTTCCTGCACGCATTCCCAGGCAGTGAGGCGGGCCCCTTGCAGGCGGGGGCGCGTTTCGTCGGCATAGAGCCGCTCCAGCCGATCTTCTCGCCACACGGAGCGCACAACCCCCAGGGCCGTGCCGTAACCTGCGGTGGCCAGGGCCCCGGCGTTGCAGTGGGTCAGCAGGCGCAGCTTGTGGGGCGTGGTGGGCAGCGCGGCCAGCCCGTGGTCGCCGATCGCCCGACAGGTTGTCAGGTCTTCGGTCTGAATCGCCTGCGCCGTTTGCAGTAGCGCCGTTTTGAGATAGTCCACCGGGCCGATGGTCTGCCGTGCCACCTTCAGCATCCGCTCTGTGGCCCAAAACAGGTTAACGGCGGTGGGCCGGGTAGCCCGCAGCTTCATGGCCACAGATTCCAGCTCGCGCAAAAATTGATCGCGATCGCCCGTCTCGATTTCTCTGGCTCCCAGATACATCCCGTAGGCAGCCGCCACGCCGATCGCGGGGGCCCCGCGCACGATCATGGTTTTAATGGCGATCGCCATGTCGTCGCAGCGACTGATCTGCACCAGGTCATATTCGGTCGGCAGTCGGTTTTGGTCAATTAGCCAAACATGGTCGTCTTGCCAAATCACAGGATAGACCTGCGAGGTTGGGAGGTTCATAAGACAAGGGAGGGGGGTAGAGGTCTAGCTTTGTCCTAAATTAACCCCCCAGTGGGTCGAAACGCCAGAGGCCAAACCGTCTGGGCGTAGCCCGCAGAGTTCAGGAAAATTTTCCAAAACGAACCAGGAGGGCAGGCCCCCGGTTCGGGAATCCCCTAACGGCGCGATCGCCGGGGTACGAGCGTCAGCGTCAGAGACGCAGGATCGACCGGGCTGGACAGGCTGCTGCTGGCGCGGATGGCGCTGCTGGTCAGGATTTGGCGCACCTGGGCATCGGTCAGGTTGGGGTTTGCCTGACGCATCAGGGCGACCACACCCGCGACGTGGGGCGTAGCCATCGACGTGCCGTTCAGGGATTGATAGCGGCCACCCGGACGGGTCGAGAGAATATTTACCCCCGGTGCCACGACATGCTGCATTCGGCTATCGGTTCCGGCGCGGTTGGAGAAGGATGCCAGGTTGCCGCTGCTGTCGATCGCCCCGACGGAGACACCATACTGAATCGCAAGGCTGGCTGGGTTGCTGGGGCGGGCTGCGCCTTCGTTGCCTGCCGCCATAACCACGATCGCCCCCTTGGAAACGGCATGGGCGATCGCTGATTCAATATCGCTGCTATAGCCACCGCCCAGGCTCAGGTTAATCACGTTTGCCCCGTTGTCGGCCGCGTAGCGAATCCCCCGCGCCACGCTCAGATTCGTGCCCGATCCGTCGTCTCCCAGCACCTTCACGGGCATAATCTGGGCATTGTAGGCAACTCCGGTAATGCCTGTGCCGTTGTTCTCTGCGGCAATCGTCCCGGCAACGTGGGTGCCGTGCCCGTTCACGTCCATCGGATTGTTGTTGCCGTTGGCAAAGTTCCAGCCGCGCACATCGTCTACAAAGCCGTTGCCGTCGTCATCAATGCCGTTGCCCGCAATTTCCCGCGTATTACGCCAGATGTTGGCATCCAGGTCGCTGTGGGTGTAGTCCACGCCTGTATCCACCACAGCCACCACCACGTTGCGCCCGGTGTAGCCCTGTGCCCACACCTCTGGCGCATTCACCAGGTTATTGCTCCAGCTATGGCCTGCGTCTGCCACGGGGGTAAACGGCGTGCGACCGATCGACTGCGCGACGGCCGCAGCGGCATTGACCAGGCCATAGCCGTAGGTGCTGTTGAACCCGTTGGCGGGGGGCTGAGCATTGGGCGTACTCAGCGTCAGCGAGTAGTTCCCCGTTTCGTTGGCCCAATAGCTGGTGACGCGGACGATATAGCCAACCCCTGCTTGCAGATTGAGCGTCAGGCGGGCGTTTGTGCCGCCGCCCCCGTCGTCGTTTGCGGCAATGACCCGGCCCGTGCGGCTATCGACGATTTGCAGGTATGCATCAAACGCGCCGGAAGTCAGGTCTAGCTGTACTTGTCCGCCTGTTGTGCTTTGCAGCCTGTAGTCATCTTTGTAAGTATTGGGGCGAGTAGGGTTGCGGGCATCCCAGCGTGAAAGCGATTCGTGGATGGTTTGCTGAGCATTCACGCCGCCCGATCTGCGGTTTCGGGTGGCTGTGGCGACCAGTCCGTCCTCGTCTGCGAGGCCCGTTAGCGCGTCTGGCTTTGAGGTATGGCGCTGACCGGGTTGGGAATTCGAGAAAGACGGGCGATCGCCCTCCTCTTGTCCGTTAAAGTATCCACTAAAGAGATTACTGGATACAAACCGAGAACTATTCCAGATATTTGAACTCGGTATAGATGAATTAAACGATAACGAACGGACTCTTGAACCTGAGATTGAATCGATATCGGATAAGTTTTTGAACGCATCTAGATCGTATCTGGAACTTAAGGCGGTCTGCTGCGGGTATGCTTTGCTGCCAACGCGACTAAAGCCATCGGTTGTGCCTGGCAGTCCAGACAAGTGAAAGCCTGAAGACAGGCCGGGTAAGTCAGCACTCAAGGTATCGGGCAATGAAGCGTAAGTGAGGTCTGGCATCACTAATATCTATCTGAATTAAAATTATCTGGGTCGCAGCTTGGGCTGCACAAATAGACATAATTCAGACGCAGCAAGACGTATGCAAAACTAATGCAAAGCTGCAAAACTGATGCAAAGTCGATGCAAAGTCGATGCAAAGTCGATGCAAAGTCGATGCAAACCCACGTAAGACCGTTGTACCAAACTGCGCTGGGCGATCGCCGTCTTTCAGCCAACGCCCAACCACCCAGAATCTTCAGAAACCTGGGCAGATGGACTTCTGGATGATCCTTAAAAAACCGCAATTCGAGTTACTTTGAATCCCCTCTGGATACAGATGCACCCTGATTTATAATCAGTTGCTACTGTGGCTAGTGTGGAGCTTTACTCCCTGAATCCTAATCCTCAAAGCCTGATTCCTATGAACCCAATGTGCGATCGCCCCTATACTGTGATGCTGATAGTGCCGACGGGGGTGGGCGCGGCAATTGGCGGCTACGCGGGGGACGCGCTGCCCGTGGCAAGGGCGATCGCCCAGGTGGCCGATCGGCTGATTACCCATCCCAACGTGCTGAACGGGGCGCAGTTGTATTGGCCGCTGCCCAACGCGCTGTACGTCGAGGGCTATGGACTGGATCAGTTTGCCGCAGGACAGTGGGGGCTGCGGCCCGTGCGCCAGAACCGGGTGGGGCTGCTGCTGGATGCGGGCATTGAGCCGGATCTGCGCTGGCGACACTTGCAGGCGGCAGACGCAGCGCGGGCGACGCTGGGGCTGAGCCTGACGGAATATGTCGTGACAGATGCGCCGCTAGGCGTGAGCCTGCAAACGGCGGACTCGGGCGCAACCTGGGGCACGCTGCAACATCCCGACAGCCTGCTGCGCGGGGTTGAAACACTGATTACGCAGGCCAAGGCAGAGGCGATCGCCGTGGTGGCCCGCTTTCCCGACGACGAGGGCAGCGACGCACTGAACGCCTATCGTCACGGGCAGGGGGTCGATCCTCTGGCCGGAGCCGAAGCCATCATCAGCCATCTGGTCGTGCGGACGTTCCAGGTTCCCTGCGCCCACGCGCCCGCTCTGTCGCCGCTGCCCCTCGATCCGACGCTTTCTCCCAAGTCTGCTGCTGAGGAACTGGGGCACACGTTTCTTCCCTGCGTGCTAGTCGGCCTCAGCCGCGCCCCGCAGTTTGTTTGCCAGACGAATCAGAACCCACTGAGCCAGGACATCTGGGCCAATCAGGTCGATGCGCTGGTGATTCCTGCCACGGCTTGCGGCGGCAGTGCGGTTCTCAGCCTAGGGCAAACCCACACCCAAATCATCACCGTGGCGGACAACACGACGCGGATGCAGGCTACCGCTGAGGCAATGGGCATTCGGGCGATCGCCGTCCAGTCTTATCTGGAAGCCCTCGGCGTGCTGGTCGCCCACCGCGCTGGACTCGACCCCGCTGCTCTATCGCCGACGGCGGAGAATTTGCGGGCGCTCGCCCCTTCCGGCAGCCTGGAATCCCTCACGGCAAACCTCCCCAAAATGCTAGCCTGAGAGAATTCGGCAACAGGTAGACGGGATGGAGTAGCAGACGGGATGGAGTAATAGAAAGTGGATAATTAAGATCAGGCGCAACGGGATGTTCAGAAGCCCCTGTCCCCTTGTTAATTCCCTAACCCTCCAAGACCCCAGCCCATCATCAGCACCCTAGCCCTACTCCACCGTGCCCACCCCCACGCAACCCCAACTCGAACCCCTCGATCGCACCCAGGTGCTAACAGCAATGGGCATCACGGCGCTGGTGCTGCTGATCGTGTCCCGGTTTTGGCTGACGTTTGACACGGTAGACATGCTGCCCGTCAGCGTTCGTCCGTCTGCGGTGGGACTTGGGGTGGCGCTGGCGCTGGGTATTAGTCTGGCCAGTGAGGGAGCCTATCGCCTCTGGCCGGCCTATCGCACCAGTGCAGACACCTACCTGGCGCTGGTAATCAAGCCGCTGACCTGGGTTGACCTGATCTGGCTGGGGCTGCTGCCAGGGCTGAGCGAGGAACTGCTGTTTCGCGGCGTGATGTTGCCTGCGATCGGGCTAAATTGGTTTGGACTGTTGATCAGCAGCCTGTGCTTTGGCGTGTTGCACTACAGCGGGTCGCAACAGTGGGCCTACGTGATTTGGGCAACGCTAGTGGGCGCGGCGCTGGGGGCTAGTGCGCTGCTGACGGGCAACCTGCTGGTGCCGATTGTGGCGCATATTGTGACGAACCTGATTTCTAGCGGCACTTGGAAGCTGAAGCAGTTAGAGGTTGGGGCTTAGGATTTTTGAGGGCGCAAGGGTTGACGGTTTCCAGGCGAGAGTTTTTGAAGGGGTTGGGTGGCGTTTCGGTGGGAACTGGGCTGGCGATCGCTCCTCTTTCGCTGGTTTCGACCGAGCGACCGTCCTCTAGCTATAGATTGGTTACATCAGGTGAAGTGACAGCCAACTCGGAAAAGGGCTTGATTTCAGAGGCGGCTGCGCCTGTGCCCACCACGCCCGATCAGGCATTGGCAGAACTGATTGCAGGAAATCGGCGGTTCGTTGCGCGGCGGCGGCGGCTGCCCCATCAAGATACATCCCGACTGACAGAGGTTGCAGAAACTCAGTCTCCCTTTGCGGCAATCTTGAGCTGCGCCGATTCGCGGGTGGTGCCAGAAATTGTGTTTGATCAGGGCATTGGCGATTTGTTCGTGGTGCGGGTAGCGGGCAACGTGGCGGCGCTGGAGGACGTGGCCAGCGAGGAGTATGCAATTGGCTTGCTGCATACGCCGTTGGTCATGGTGCTGGGCCATGCGGGCTGCGGTGCGGTAACGGCAGCGCTCCAGGGTGGCAAGCTGCCAGGGGCGCTGGATAGCCTGATCCGCCAAATCCAGCCTGCGATCGCCCTTGCGGATGCAGAACTGGCCCAACTGCAATGTGAACAGCCCAACAAAATGCTAAAACCGGGCGATCGCCTCACCCGCGCGGTGAAAGCAAACGTCCGGCTACAAACTCAGCGGCTGACCCAATCCCCTGTCGTATCTCAGGCAGTGAGCGCAGGACGACTCAAGGTGGTAGGAGCCTACTACGACCTAGCGACTGGAGTGGTGAGCATCCTAGTTGATTGAACTGAGTGTTGATTGAACTGAGTCTCTGGATGGAGCCTCCCTGCTGGCAGAATCTCCTGTATCTCCTGTGTCTCCTGTGTCGCCTGGATTTTCTGAAGGAAAGCGCTTGAAAAGGCCAGCCCGCGGAATGCCAGCCTACAAACCTTGGCGAGATACAAACTTCTCGAAGTCGGCCTGCGTCTGGTGCAACAGCTGCTGGCGGCTGCCATCGGTGCTGTTCAGATTGGGAACTAGCTTGCGGGCGTGCAGGGCCATGTGAAGTTGAAGATGTGCAACGTATTCGCTGAAGTCTTCCCTCAGGGCGGGAGCGGCGATGGATTCAGTCGAAGAAATCAGAATGTTCTCCTTCATGTGCCTGCGATATCTCGAATACATGGGTTTCATTAACAGTATCGACCGTAGCATGATGGGTTTACACAGTTTGCGAATCGCAATGAAGTGTAATTTATGCAGGGCTGAGGGTCGAGAATTGGGGCTGGATATTCAAATACCCTGGTGTTTGAGGCTGTTTAAGGCTTTTTGTTTAGGGCTTGTAGAACTTTATGGGGAATGGATGGTGGGCGATCGCCCTATTTGCGCCAATAACAATCGCTCAACCTGTTGCTAGTCCTCCAGAACTGGCGGGCGCGACTGGGACACGGATTCACCCGATAGAGTCCTTGCGGTTGGCGCAGCGTTCTCGCGCCCCATCCCGGCGCGTGCTGCAAAGCTACTGTCCTGATACGCTGGAGTCCCTGATGCCGCTACTGCTGCGCGATTTGCCCAGCTATGCCAATCGAGTCATCGCGCGATCGCGCTCCAGCAGCCGCGCCACTGACCTGCCGCCGAGCTACGTGCTGCTGGCGGGGTCGCCCGACTATCGCCCCCTGCCCGCAAGCCCAGAAGAACTGGGCCTGGAAGAATATCGGGCGATCGCCCCTGAGGATCAGCCCCAGCAGGTCTTTTTCACCACGCTGGAGCGGCAGTATGGCCACGGCGGCTATGCCCAACTCCAAGGGTTTTATTGGCTGTTTCTGACGCAGCAGGCAGACCAGTGGCACTTGGTGGGCCTGCTGTCGAGTTGGGGGAGCTATCCTCAGCGACAGCCCGCTAGCCCGCCCCGCGACAGCAGCGAGGGTGTGGTCGCGCAGGCGATCCGGCTGTGGCTGCGGGATTGTCGCGCTGGGTCAGTCCGGGTCAGATCAGCGCTTCCTGGTCTGCCGGAATGACTGGAAGCTCTCCAGACGCTTGAGTAACGATGAGTAACGATCCAAAATCGCCCATCCAAAATCAAGAATCGACTAAATGCCCAGATCGTTCAAATCAAGCTGGGGCAGGTCAGGCGGCACAACGCGGCGTGACTGAACGACCTTGCGGCTCTCGCGCTGGGTAGACATTTCAACGGCGATCGCCTCGAATTGCGTTTCCACGCAGCCAAAGGGCACGGTGACCTGGGTATAGGCAATCTGATAGCCCTGACCATCGGGTGCAAAGTTCATCACCCAGCGCGGCCCGTCCAAAATCGTGCGAGATTGGCGATCGCGCAGCCACAGCTTGACGTAAAAGCGGGGTTCTAAGTCGGGCAGCGCAATGCCAATTTCGATGCGCTGACCAGACGTGAGTTCGCCTTGGGGCACGTCCATTACAGGTGAAGGCACAGGGTCTTCCGCAGGCAGCACTACAGGCGGCGGTTCTGGTGCGTGTTCGGGGCGGTATAGACTAGAGCGCTGGGGCGGTGGCAGGGGCGCATCGTCCACCACGATTTCGTCGGTGGTCAAGCCCAGGTCGCGCCCCAGCGGCGGCGAACCGGGCTGCATCAGCGCTCCCAACTCTCGATCGGTCGCCAGTGCCGTCAACCGGGACAAAAAGCGACGCTGCAAGTTCAATGCCTGAAATGCTCGATCTTCCGGCGACAGAAACCGGGGTGTGCCCTTGGGCAACGGCGCAGGCTGCCCCAAAGAGAGTGCTTCGTGGTTCCACTCCAGCGGGGCATCTGCCGAATCGGCGATCGCCGATTCGGGCGGCATCTGGTCAGATTGCGGCTCTGAGCCTGCGGCTTCCAGGTTTGCGGTTTTGGAACTGCCTGCCTCCAAAGGGTCGGCTTCTGCTGGGGACACCTCTCGAACGGCGGCTCTGGGTTCGTCCGGGGGGATTTCGACGGGCGGCTTTGACCGACTGGCGCGATTGACGTGAGTCAGATAAATCGAGAGGTCGGCATCGTCTGCTGCGGCGAGGGGCGGGGGAGGCGATTCTGGAGTTGCCGCGTCGGAGTCCGCAAAATTTGCAACCTCCTCAACCCACGCCGCTTGATCGTCGGGAAGCAGGCGATGGGTCAATTCGCCCTCGGTTTGATTCGCTGTCGATGGGGATTCGTCCGTTTGGGATGGGTCGGGCGGCGGGGCGCTGCTGTCGAGGCGAGTAAAAGGGGTTTGCCCAGTCGAAACGGCGGCTGCCAACTGCCAGAGGTTGATGCCGTTTTCAAAGCCAGGAAGCGGATTGCCCCAGGGCGGTAGCTCCACAGGCTTGGCGGTCGGCGCATCGGCCGCAGCCGCAGGCTGAAAGATCTGTGGCGGCAACACCTGATCGCCTGCTGGGCGGACTTCTGGCAATGGCGCGGCGGAGGCGGGTGTGCCATCCACCAGGTTGAGCAAGGACAGATCTAGGTCTTTTTCGTCTACAAACGGCGAGGTGAGGTCGCCCGGAAAGTCGTTGGCGATCGCCTCTAGCAGATCATCCAGCGCCGCCGTCACCGTGAAGCTCTGGGCCGCCAGCAAAAATGGCTCCTGCGGTTCGCCTTGAGGCGCGGACAGCGTTGCTTCGCCCAGCATCAGCCGAGTGGTGTCTACATCGGGAATGTCGATCGCGCAGTCCACCACGCAGGGCAGGGTGCCACCTGGCAAATGATGCCTGACTTGCGCCAGCGGTTCGCCGCTTTGCGGATCGCGCAGAGCCAGATCCAGGTAGAGGGCAGGAACCCCTTGTGTAGAGTCTTGGGCTAATTCGTGATTTGCTGCAACCACCTGGCCAGTGATCCGCAGCGTACCGCCCCACTGCGCCGTGTAGTGGTCAGGATGCAGCACCAGCCGCATCGGCGGCAAGTCGGCAGCGCAAGCGACGGCGGCCACCGGAGTTGGAACCATTGCAGCCACCGGAGTTGGAACCATTGCCGACCGATCGCTCTGGCGATCGCCGTCCTCTGCCCCAGCGGCGATCGCCCCCAGGTCTGCCTCCGCATTGGGCACATCTGGCGTAGATTCAGACATGAGTTCAGATGCAGGTTCAGCCGATTCGGGCAGGTTCAGTTCTGCCTCGATCGCCGCCAGCGTCGCCAGGAAATCGTCTTCGGCGGCGGCTGGTTCGGCTGGCTCGATCGCGGGTGAGTCTGGAGGGCGATCGCCCGCATTCGCCGCCTCTTGCAGGCTTTGGGTTTCCAGCAGTTCCTCTGCATCCGGAGGCTCGGTTGCTCGCTCGGCCGCCCGCTCTGTGCCATGAGGCGCGACCTGATCCGTCACGGCGATGTGGCTGTGCCAATCTTCGGGCAGCAGGTCATCGTCCCCGTCTGCATCCATCTCATGGCTCAAGACCTGGAGCTTGACCCCATAGCCCCAGCCCTCACCCACCAGGTCGGACATGAGATCGCCGACACAGCGCAACTCCCACGCCCCCGGCTCCAGCCGAGTAAAAGGCAGCACCACCAGCAGCCCGTCAGGATTGGTCTGCCCCATCCGCTTTTGGACGCGCCGTCGGGGTGGATGCTCGGTGGTGATGGTCTGAATAATAGAAATTTCGACGGGTGTATTCACCCGGCTGGAACGGGCCACCACCCGATAGCGCCCTTCTAAAACCTCCACATCGGGAGACTCTAGCGGCAACCACGAGCGATCGCCCTCCTGCTGAATCAGAAATTCCCAAAACGCCATCAGAACCTCTTGCCAGGACTGGGGGAAACGCAAAATACTAAATTTCGGTCAGCTTTCGGTCAGCTTTCGGTCAGCTTTCGGTCAGCTTTCGGTCAGAACTCAGGCCAGCATCACACCCTGAAAAGCAGGCTGAAACAAATGTTTCAAGATGTCTTTAGCACTCGCTCAGACTGGATAATCACCGTGCTTCTTTAATTACACAAATACACAGTCAAACGCACGGTTTTAGTGTATCGAATTACTACAGAAGTGGAACCACCAGCCTGACTTGAGCAGATTTTGTTAAAAATTCTTAGCGTTTCGACATTGCATCACAATTCGCAGTACATTCGGTTCTGAACCGCTTGTAGTTCCCAATAGGAAATTTGATATGGCAGCTTCTTATTTGCCTTCCATCTTTGTTCCCATTGTTGGTTGGGTGTTTCCCGCTGTGACGATGGCACTTTTGTTCATCTATATCGAGCGTGACGAGTAATTGACTCTGCCCGACTTTCTCACACCCTATCTGAGGCTTTCTTCTCCTCATTCTCGGATATCGCAATGCACCGTTACAAATTTCTTGGAGATTCTCGAACATGACAGACGTAGTACAGCCTGCTGGCGATCCCCAGATCGGCAACCTGGCAACCCCGATCAATTCCTCCGGCTTTACCAAAGCGCTGATCAATAATCTGCCTGCCTATCGTCCTGGGCTGTCGGCTCAGCGGCGTGGGCTAGAAGTAGGCATGGCGCATGGCTATTTGCTTTTTGGCCCCTTTGCTTACACCAGCCAGTTTCGCAACTCTGGCGTGGGTGATCTGGTGGGGCTGATCGAAGCGGTAATTTTGGTGGTGATTCTGACGGTGTGCCTCTCGCTCTACAGCAGCGTTGGCGTGAAGAAGCCGATCGCCACGGTGACCACGCCCAACCCGCCAGAAGCGCTGGCAACTTCTGAAGGCTGGAGTGAGTTTGCGGGCAGCTTCCTGGTGGGCGGCATCGGCGGCGCAGCCTTCGCCTATCTCGTGTTCCAGGTGTTCAAGTCGGGCGTGTTTGAAACGTTTGGCAACCTGGCAGGCTAGAGGGTTGGGGGTTGGGCGTTTGGTTCTGGTTTGAATCTGCGCGAACCCGTGTGTTAAGCCTGCAATTGGCTTAGCCTTTCCTAGGATTCTTTGACTGAACCTCTACCTAAAATTTTCAGAGGGGGCGTGGATCGGTATCCGCACCCCCTTTTGCGTTAGAAAGTTAATCATCAGAAAGTTAATATCGCTTTTTTTCTAAACTCCCATGACCCGAATGAATATGGCGATCGCCATCCTGCTGCCAGCGATATTTTGTTATTGATCGAAGTCGCGGATTCAACCCTGCTGAGCGATCGCCAGATTAAGGCACAAATTTACGCCAGAGCAGACATTGCAGACTACTGGATTCTGGATGTGAATCGCCGCGAAGTGCTGGTGTTTCGGGAGCCAACTCCGGACGGCTATCGGCAATTGAACACGCAACCAGTGAATGCGGCGATCGCCCCGCTTGCGTTTCCCAACATCCCGATTCCCCTTACCCAGCTTTTGCTTCAGAGCGTAGGGTAAATAGCGGGACGACAGCCTGCTAACAGGCTATGGAGCTGCACCACGTTGCCGATGACGGCGATCGCCGGAGCCTCGAAGCCCGTTGCTTCCACCTGTTGGGCGATCGTGCCTAGCGTGCCCAGCAGTTCTTCTTGCTCTGGGCGCGTGCCCCAGCGGACGAGGGCGATCGGCGTGTCGAGGGAGAGTCCGCCTGCCTGGAGTTCTGCGACGATATGCGGCAGATTGTGAACGCCCATGTAGATGACGATGGTTTCGCTGCCCTGGGCGATCGCCCGCCAGTTTACCTCTGGGCGATATTTGCCCGCCGACTCGTGCCCCGTGACGAAGGTCACAGAGGAACTGTAGCTGCGGTGGGTCAGCGGAATTCCGGCGTAGGCCGGCGCAGCAATTCCCGATGTCACCCCCGGAACCACCTCCACGGGCACACCCGCATTTACCAAATCCTTCATTTCCTCGCCGCCCCGCCCAAACACAAACGGGTCGCCGCCCTTCAGCCGTACCACAATCGCGTGGGTCTGTGCCTTTGCAATTAGCAGGCGAGTCGTTTCTTCCTGCACCAGCGAATGCCGCCCGCGCCGCTTGCCTGCGTTGATCTGCTCCGCCTTCGGGTTGATCATCGCCAAAATCTGCGGACTCACCAGCGCGTCGTACACCACCACGTCTGCATGTTCCAGCAGGGTCTTGCCCTTCAGGGTAAACAAGCCCGGATCGCCGGGGCCCGCGCCAACTAGGTAGACTTTGCCGAGGGGAGTTTGCATAGAAGGAAGAAAGGAAATGAGTGAATGAGGCGTTGGAGGGTTGGCGTAAGCAACCTGACCCCCGTTTCCGTCAGTGTATCGTCTGTCTTGAGCGAACGGAGAAGCGCCATGCGGGAATCATCGCCTTACCATGCAAATGGCGCATTCCGTGCCTTTTGATACAATTTTTGATATTAGACCATCGGTTGGATTCGATTTAGCCGTTTGGCTCAATACCGTTCGGAGCAATTTGCATCAATTCATCAATTCATCCATTCATCAATATCGAATGCGCGGATCGACCCAGGCGTTGAAGATGTCGATCAAGATGGAGGCGATCGCCACAATCACCCCAAAAAACACCATAATTCCCTGCACCACGGGATAATCGCGAAACTCGATCGCCTGATACAGCCGATTTGCCAAGCCGGGCCAGGAGAAAGTGACTTCCGTCAGAATCGCGCCGCCCAGCAGTGAGGCCACCATCAACCCCAGCACAGTGATCACCGGAATCATCGCATTTTTGAGCGCGTGTGCTGTAACGATCCGCACTTCTGGCACGCCCCGCGCCCGCGCCGCCTCCACGTAGTCCGACCGCAGCGTCTGCTTCAGGTTCACCCGTACGATCCGTTCAAACACGCCGCTGAGCAAGATCCCCAGCGTCAGGCTGGGCAGCGTCAGATAATAGATCGTGGTGAAGAAGTGCCCCAGATTTCCCTCTAGCAAACTGTCGAACAGGTATAGCCCCGTGATGCGCGGCGGCGGGGTCGCTGCCAGCGGAAAGCGGGTGCCGATGGGAAACCAGCGCAACTGCACTGCAAACAGCAATTGCAGCAGCATCCCAAACCAGTACATCGGCACCGCGTAGGTGAGGATGCCAAAGAGCCGCCCGCCCGCATCCAGCGGAGAATTGGGGCGCGACGCGGCCAGCGACCCAATGGTGATCCCGACTAGCGCCGACACCACCATGCTGCATACGGTTAGCTCTACCGTGGCGGGAAAATGCTGCTGGATAATCTGCCAGACGGGTTGCCCCTGCGTGGTCAGCGAGGTGCCCAGATCTAGCCGCAGCAGACTCCCCAAATAGTTCACGTATTGCAGCCACAGCGGGTCGTTTAGCCCCAGTCGGGTTCGCATGGCTTCCTTCACCTCATCCGGTGCCCGTGCCCCCAGGATTGCGTCCACCGGGTCGCCGGGCGTGGCCCGCAGCAGCAGAAACACCAGCGTCGTGATGGTGAGCAGCATCAGCGGAGCCAGCAGCAGGCGCGAGAGGACGTAGTTGCGGAGGGCGGAGGAACGGGACATTCAGAATCGGGGGTTCGGGTTGGGCTGGGAATAATTGGGACGGGATAGCGAGATATCCTAGATCAGCAAATCGTCATTGGGGTCTTCATCGGCAAAGGACGGCTCTGATTTCGTGGGTTCCAGATCCTCAGTCGCTTCGGCGGCGTTGACGTGTGGGGTAGAGGCTGCTTCGTTGGGGCGCGGCTCAATGGGGTCTGCCAGCGCTGGCGATAAATCAAGGCGCTCGATGGAGACGATTACTGCATTTTCCCCAGCATTTTCTGGTTCGAGATCAAAGTCGTCGCTGAAGTCGTCGTCAAACTCGTCCTGCCAGTTTTGGGCGATCGCCCCGGCCTCGTCTGTCCAGTTTTGCAAATCTGAGTCTTGCAGATTTGGCGCTGGCGAATCCGGCGCTGGCGAATCCGGCGCTGGAGAGCCTGACCCCGGCGAGTCTAGTGATGGCAGGTCCCAGTCAAACTCCCAGGCTGCGTCTTCGGGCTGAGCAGGCAGCGGCTGCACATCGAGCGATCGCGGCGCATCCAACAATTCCTCCATAGGCAATTTCTCCACAGGCGCATCCAGACGCGACGAGTCGGGTTCAGGCTCCGTTGCCAACTCGAATAACCCATCGGCGGACTCAATCAAGTCCTGAATCTGAGGCTGGGGCTGATTCTCGGTCTGAGAGTTTTCAGGCTGTACATCAGTCCGCACATCAGGCTGCACATTAGCCCGCACATCAGATAAATCTGATGGATCTGATAGACCTGAATCTGGTAAATCTGGCAGAGGCGCTGGAGAACTGGGCTGCGTGGCTCGCGCATCAGGCTCCAGTTCAAACGGCTCTGGCTGCTGCTCAACCAGCGCTTCGGGTGTAGCCGAGAAGGGAATAGGGGTATCAGGAGGGCTGCGATCGGCAGGCACTTTAACAGACATTTCGCCCGACATTTCCCCGGTCGCTAGCTCTACTAGCACCTCGTCCAGCGTAAACGAGTCCTCAGTCGCGGGCCGGAATGCGTCTGGAGAAGCCGAGTCTGTTGAGTCTGTAGCCAGTTCTACCCACGCTGCTGGCTCCGAGGTTTCGTCAACAGCGACCTGTTCCAGAGTCCTCCCAGGTTCAGCATCGGATGCAGGATCGGATGCAGCGATGGCGGTCGATGGAGCGGTCGATGGGATAGTCGATGGGGCAGGAGCGAGGGGATCAGATACGGCTGGTGTTGCCTCTGGCTCCGCAGGCTGGGCGGTCGATGAAACGGCTTGGTCTGGCGGCTCAGCCCCTTCTACGGATGGGGTCGGCGATTCCCCGGGCACAGTTGGTGTAACGCTGGAGGCAGCGACCGCAGGGGTGGTTTTGGCTGGGGGGCGAGGTTGTCGAGTTCTGGCAGCGGCCGGGGTAGCGAGCGCAGGGGGAGCGCTGGACGCATCGACAGGCGCGGGCTGGGGTGGGACGGCTTTGGGGCTGGCTTTGGGGCTGGCTTTGGGGAGCGATCGCACGGGTTTGCCCGCCAGCTTGGGCGATTTACCGACGTGACTCGTCACCTGACTCATCCAGCCCGATGCTTGCTGCGGCAGAGCCTTGAACTGGGTCTGGAGGCGGCCCGGCAGTTCCTCGGCCGCCAGCTTTAGCAAATCGCCCAAGTTGCGCGATGATCCGGGCAACCGCGTTTGCTGGTCGTAGGGTGTAAGCAGTCGCCGCGATTCGATCAACTGCCAGCTCATCCAGCCCAGCAGGGCGACGCTGGCTATCTGTCCCAGCAGCACGCCGCCTGTGATGCGACCCGCGCACACCCACAGCACTAGGGCATAGAACATGCCCACGCCGCTCCAGATAAAGTCATTTTTGCGGTAGACCTCTGGCAGAAAAAACGCCGACATATACAGCCCAAAGCTGCCCAGGGCGACGACTAGCGCCAAAATGTGGGACATTGTTTTTGCCTCCTGTTTGAGGACTACTTCTATATTTTGCGTGAGATTGGAACCTGTGCGAGATTCGGATTTTCTGGGCTGGAGCCACGCGCTTTCTAAACCGCTGGTCTTTCTGTTTTCTGCTCAGCCTGGGTTCTCGTGCGACTCGGACGATTTCTTTGGGCTGATTTTTCGAGCTTAATTTCCCAGGCTCATTTCTAAGGCTTATTTTTCAAATGTGTGACTCAAATGACGCGCGATCGCCGTAAACTAATGTAAATTTCCGAATGAGGGGTGGAAAAAAGCCTGCCCGTCTGTATTATTTGTTCTGTATTACTTGTGGTGTGACGTTTGCTTACGATTTCTGGATTCGTCGGGTTTGAGTTTGAAGTTTGATATCAGCTTCTAGATTTTTGGCTCAAATCGTGCATCAGGCATTACCCTGAGTAATCCAGAATTTAGATAACTCTTCTGGGGTTTAGGTTCTCGAAACATTTTGTCGGCTTCCAGGCGAAAGTAGGTTGCTTTGGCTTCTGGGTCTAGGTTTTGAGGGTTTGAGCAGCGAGAAGAGGCTGTGGTGAGGAGTGAAGGCGCAAACTGTGGATGCAAAGATTTCTCCAGGTCGGTCAATTTCAGTAACGGGGCGCACCTTGCTCCTGACGTTATCCGCGATTCTGGTCTGTCTGATGGCGGCGCTGGATGTGGCTGCGGGGCGATCGCCCTGGCAAGCGGCTAGTCTGACGTTGCCCTTTGCCCTGTCCGCGGCGGGGGTCGGAGCGTTGGGCTATGCGGCTGTGCCCCAACTCCGCGCGTGGAAAGCGGGCCAGGTGATTCGCGAAGATGGGCCCCAGGCGCACCTGAAAAAGGCGGGCACTCCGACGATGGGCGGCATTTTCGTTGTTCCCGTCGGCGTGGCGATCGCCCTGCTGCTCTCCGGGTTTCACCCGACCGTGTTGGCGGTTGCAGCGTTGACCCTCGCCTATGGGTTTATCGGCTGGCTTGATGATTGGCAGATCCTCCGCCGCAAGTCGAATAAGGGCATTTCTCCCCGCACCAAGCTGGCGCTGCAAATCGGCTTTGGGGGACTGTTCTGCCTCTGGGCTTTTAGCCACTCATTTCCAGGTATGACCACGGTGCTGCTGCCCTTTGGACTGGCGCTACCGCTGGGGGCGCTGTTCTGGCTGGTGTCGTGGTTTGTGCTAGTGGCCGAGAGCAACGCCACCAACCTGACCGACGGGCTGGATGGGCTGGCGGGCGGCACCGGGGCGATCGCCCTGCTCGGTCTGGCGGCACTCGTTGCCCCAGATCACCCTGAGCTAGCCGTTTTCTGTGCGGCGATGGGCGGCAGCTACTTGGGCTTTTTGGTACACAACCATAACCCCGCCCGCGTGTTTATGGGCGATACGGGTTCCCTAGCGCTGGGCGGAGCGCTAGCGGCTGCGGCGATCGTCAGCCAGTCGCTCTTTGGTCTGTTAATTCTGAGCGGTATCTTCCTGGTCGAAACGTTGTCCGTCATTGCTCAAGTCGGCTACTACAAAGCCACGAAAGATGAAAACGGTATCGGCAAGCGTCTCTTCAAGATGGCTCCGCTGCATCATCATCTGGAACTGACCGGCTGGTCAGAAACTCAGGTGGTTGGGCGGTTCTATCTAATTGGCGTGCTGCTGGTTCTAGTTTGCCTGTCGCTGTTTCAGGGCTAAGGTTAGGGCTAAGGCTTTTGCGCTTCCTGTAAAGAATGGTAGCGAGCGCAACAAAAAAAGCCTTGTATTTCCTATGATTGAAGTGGAGCAAGTTAAGGATAGTTTATATTTCCTTTCGATTTCCGCTCTATCCAGATGACTCGCTCCTCGTTCACTCGTTGCTGAGGCCAGCGTTATGAATCTTTTTAAGGTCATTGGACAGGCGATTCAATTCCTTACCGAAGGAGCATCGGAGATTTTCAGCCCTGACCGAGACGAATATCCAAAAACGGGCGTGCAGCCCTACGAAGGTGATCCGCTGTCTGAGCGCGTAGAATCCACGAAGTAGCCGCTAAATTATTTGCCGACTGTCATTGCTGGACGGAGTCGGTTGGCTAGTCAATCGGTTGGCTAATCAAAAAATCCCCCCTCTATGCTGTTATTGGCTAAGGGGGGATTTTTGTAGGGACGCTGCTAGGATTGAAGCGCCAGGAAGCGATCGCAGGCGATCGCCCTTCCCTGCATCTTGCCCTACTCCAGAAGCCATTGCCCCTATGAATGCATCGACCCACGAAGCGACGAATAGATCAACCAATGCTCCTACCGACTGGTACATCGTCAAGCAGCCCGAAGGCCACTGCGATATCGTGACTGCGGCCGATCTGAACCCTGAACTTGCCAGCCCGTCGCAGACCGCAGGAGACACCGAAATCCAGCAGTGGGGGCCGTTTGCGTCCCAAAGCGAGGCGATCGCCCGTCGGGTAGGGCTGATTCGCGCTGGAAAATGTCTGCCGCGTTAAAGTCTGCCGCGTTAAAGATAGTCGGGATCGAATGGCTAGAACAGTTGTCTCGCAAAGTGTCGCGCTAGGGCAGCGATTCGGCTCGGCGCTGCCGATGGGCCGCAATTTCCTGCCGCAGGGCCTCCAGTGCCCGCGCATATTGCGGATCAGCCAGCGTACCGATTTGATCCCGGTTTTGGCTTAGGGTTTCCCGCTGTTCGTCGGTCAACTCGACCAGCACATTGGGTTCGATTCCCTGCTTATTGATGTCGCGCCCGCTTGGGGTCAGATATTTGGCAACCGTCACCGCCAGCCCAGAGCCATCGCCCAGTCCCCGCACCGACTGCACCAGTCCCTTGCCAAAAGTCTGCGTTCCCACCAGCACCGCACGACCATTGTCTTGCAGCGCGCCCGACAAGATCTCGCTGGCGCTAGCCGAACCACCGTCCACCAGCACCACGAGCGGCTTGTCTGTCAGGGCGCTGCCGTTGGCCCGCTCCTGTTCTGCAATGCCTTGGCGGTCTACGGTGGACACGATCACGCCTTCATTTAGCCACATGCGGGCAATGTCGATGCTGGCGTAGAGCAGTCCGCCTGGATTGGAGCGCAGATCCAGCACGTAGCCCGTTGCCTGCTGCCGCTCTAGATCTTGAATTGCCTCTTTCATTTCTTCTGAGGCGTTGGCGCTGAACTGGTTCAGGCGGATATAGCCGATCTTGCCCAGCGAGGAGTCTTGCAGAGAGTACCTAACTGGATGTAGCTCGATCCGGGCCCGTTGCAACTTGAACTCTAGCTCCTGATCGCCCCGACGAATGGTAAGCGTAACCTCAGTGCCGACCGGGCCGCGAATCAGCGACACTGCCTGGTTCACATCCATGCCTTCAGTGGTCTGATCGTTAATTTTGGTAATCACATCTCTAGCCAGGATGCCAGCCTGCGATGCAGGCGTGTCTTCGATCGGCGCGACAACCACCAGTTCTTTGGTTTCTTCGTCTTGGGAAAGCTGAATGCCGACCCCCGTCAATTCGCCCGACGTGTCTACCTGCATATCCCGAAACTCAGCCGGGTTCATAAACCGCGTGTAGGGATCACCCAATAGCTCCAGCATCTCGCGGATGGCAGCGTAGGCTTCTTCACGGTTCGTGTAGTTGCGCTCTAGATATTCTTGCCGGACTGCCTGCCAATCAACCTGGTTAAACGTGGCATCGACGTAGGTGCGATTGATCAGTTGCCAAACCTCGTCAATTAGCTCCTTCGGGCTTTCCTGGAAGAACGCTTGCCCTTTGGACAGGTGCATCCCCGCCCCGGTAACGGTCATTGCTGCGACAGCAAATGCCGTGCTGCCCAAAACGAGTCCGCGTTTTGTAATATCCATAGCGATAGGAGGAGAAGGTCACGACGAGGGTATGCCCAATCTAGCACAGGCATCTTGGGTCGGTCTGCTTAATCATTACAGAAGCACAGAAGCATTGGCAACAGAAGCATTGACGAGAAAATCCCTGTGTCAAAGTTCGCGTGTCAAAGTTCGCCCAATCGGAGTGAGGAACTGAGCAAAACCGACGTTGGCTGAGATGTCCAGGGTGGAATGAGGGCGATCGCGCTCTCGCTCTCTAGACCCTACGGCTCAACCCAGCGTCCATCTGCCTTGATCAAGTTAATTAACTCCTGCACCCCCTGATCTTCCGGAACGCGCTTAATTTCTTCACGTCCCCGATACAGCGAAATGTAGCCCGCCTGCTTGCCGACATAGCCATAGTCGGCATCGGCCATTTCGCCCGGCCCGTTGACAATGCACCCCATTACGGCGATATTTAACCCGGTCAAGTGATTTGTAGCAGCGCGAACCTTGGCCAACACCTCTTCCAGGTTAAACAACGTGCGTCCGCAAGACGGACAGGCGACATATTCCACCATCGTTCGCCGCAGCCCCAGCGCCTGCAAGATGCCGTAGCAGACCGGAATCTCCTTCTCCGGGGCTTCCGTTAGCGAGACGCGGATCGTGTCGCCGATGCCCTCGGCCAGCAGCGTGCCGATGCCCGCGGTAGACTTGATGCGGCCGTATTCGCCGTCTCCGGCTTCCGTCACGCCCAAGTGCAGCGGATAGTCCATGCCCAGCTCGTCCATGCGCTTCACCATCAGGCGGTTGGCGGCAATCATCACGGGTACGCGAGAGGCTTTCAGCGATAGTTCAATGTTGTAGAAATCCAGCGATTCGCAAATGCGGATGAACTCTAGGGCCGACTCGACCATGCCTTCGGGCGTGTCGCCGTAGGTGAATAACATTCGTTCTGCCAAAGAGCCGTGATTCACGCCAATCCGCATGGACTTGTTCTGGTCACGCAGCTTGATCACCAGCGGTTCCAGGGTTTCGCGGATTTTTTCGCCAATTTCAGTAAATTCGGCGCTGGTGTATTCCGTGCGATCGCTCTTGGGCTTTTCAAACACGTACAGCCCCGGATTGATCCGCACGTTATCCACATAATTCGCCACTTCCAAGGCAATTTTCATGCCGTTGTGATGCACATCGGCCACCAGCGGCACGGGCTTGTAGGACTTGTAGAGGCGATCGCGGATTTCCTCCATCGCTTTGGCGTGGGCCATGCTGGGCACAGTCACCCGCACAATTTCGCAGCCAATTTCATGCAGCCGCCGAATTGCCGCCACGGAACCCTCGATATCCAGCGTGTCTTCGTTGATCATCGACTGCACCGCCACCGGATAGTCGCCGCCGATGGTAATGTCGCCCACGGGAACCGGGCGTGTTTTGCGGCGCACAATGCCCACGTTGGCATCGGCAGGGGCAGACGGAGGAGTGGGCGCATTGACAGGATTAGGAAGCGTTTGCATACCCTTGGGCGTGAGTAAAGATTGGCGATGGAGAATCTGGAAAGCAGAAACCGCGACTGACAGCCAGTGCGAAAGCCACTAGGCTATCCTTCACAAGGCTCTACGTTCCAGAGTGCCATAAACAGGGTACGTTTGGCGGTTATGGGCAGGTTATGGAGGCTAGAGAGAGATTAGGGAGGAGGTGTCAGGTGCGAATCAGGATGGAACCCAAAACCTGACTCCTGATTCCAAACGCCCAGTCAATTTAGTCGATCTGAATCGAGGTGGGGCGACTAGCGCTGCTGCTGGTGCTGGTCGTCCCAGTTTTGCGGAAGTTGGTGTAGAGGCGATCGCGCCATTCAAAAAACGGCGCAAACGTACCCACGTCAGCGATACCCGGAACGCCCTTGCCCTTCAGCGATTGGGGAATATCCAGGTAGTCGCCATCAGGAAACTTGACGTACATCGTCAGCCCCGCCACAGCAAAATCTGCCAGGGTGGGATGATCGGTGATCAGGTAGGGCTGATCGAGCAAGATAAAGCAGAGCGCCGCCAGATCCCGCTTCATGGATGCTTCGGCTTCTTTAAGGGCATCTGGGGTTAACCCCACGCCCAGTTCCAGGACACTAAATAGCTCATTGGGCACAGAGCTAACGACCGTTTTTAGAAAATCAGGAATCGTGTTGGGGAGAAACGACTGGCGGAAGCTCTGGTCTTTGCCCAGTGCGCCGATCATGCACTTGCGGGCATTTAGCCCAATGGATTCGTCGGCCCACTGCTCCATTAACAAACACAGCCCGCGCTGCTTGGGGTCAGTGGGAATAATCGGGCGATCGGGATAGGTCTTTTCCAGATACTCGGCAATTTCGGTGGAGTCGGCAATGATGGTGGAGCCGTCTTTCAGCACGGGCACCTGGCGCTGGCCAGACATCCGAAACAGATCAAGCTGGCCGACACCAGGAGTCACTTCCACCTTGTGATAGGGCAAGCCCTTATAGTCCAAAATTAGCCGAATCTTTTCGCAGTAGTGGGATAACTCAAATTGATAAAGCTCTAGCATGGCCTGCGTCCTCGGTGAGTAGGGCTGAGAAATGGTTGATTGTGTGAATGGGGTTGCGGCAGGGAACTGGGTTGTCGAGTGGTTCAGATTGCCCCTAGTCACCATACCCTGAGTCTGTCGGCTCTACAAAGCAAGTAGGCTGCAAATCATCGGCAAATAATCGGCCATCTTGCAAATGAGCGTCCCTAAAGGATTCGCGTATGATGGCTAGTGTCTCCTGCAAATTTTCTCTGCAAATTTCCTTGCTGTATGACTGGAACCGCGATTGGTAGTTACGCGCCCGACTTTGAACTGCCCGGTGTAGATGGCGAGGTGCATCATCTCGCTCGGTATCTGAAATCCCATCGGGCGGTTTGTGTGGTTTTCATGTGCAACCACTGCCCCTATGTGCGGCTGTATATTGATCGCCTCAAGCAAATTCAGGACGACTTTCAGGGGCAGGGCGTGACGTTGATCGGCATCAATCCCAACGACGACACGCGCTACCCCGACGATAGTTTCGACAAGATGAAGTCTTTTGCCATCGAGCAGGCGATCAACTTTCCCTACCTGCGCGATGTGACGCAGGAGGTGGCCGAGGCGTTTGGCGCAGAGCGCACGCCGGAGATTTACCTGCTGGATAGCGAGGGCATTCTCCGGTATAACGGGGCAATTGACGATAGCCCGCAGAATCCTGACGGGGTTCAGAAGGCTTATTTGAAAGAGGCGATCGCCAGCATTCTCTCCGGCACTGCGATCGCCGACACCCACACGCACACTATCGGTTGCTCCGTAAAATGGCGACAGCCGACAGAAGGATAGCGAGACAGAAGGATAGCGAGAATGTCCCGTGTCGGCCGTGGCCGATCGTTTGCCTTAGCCGATCATTATTAAGAAATTAGGAACCGCGCTACAGCAATGCCTGAATATCAGCCTCCAGATCTTCTGGTTTGGTGGTGGGCGGGTAGCGCTTCACGACGTTGCCCTGGCGATCGACCAAGAACTTGGTGAAATTCCACTTAATCGCCTCCGTGCCAAAGATACCGGGGGCGGATTTCGTCAGGTATTGAAACAGAGGATGGGCGTTGCTGCCGTTCACGTCTACTTTTTGGAATAGCGGGAACGACACCCCAAACCGGGTTTCGCAAAACGCCTGGATTTGATCTGCTGTTCCCGGTTCCTGCTGTCCAAACTGATTGCACGGGAAGCCCAGCACCACCAGACCCCGATCGGCGTATTTGCTGTAGAGGGACTGAAGCCCCTGATATTGGGGCGTAAAGCCGCACTGGCTGGCCGTGTTCACAATCAACAGCACCTTGTCTTTGAACGCATCGAGCGATACGGGCTTGCCGTCGATGCTGGTGGCTGAAAAGTCGTAGATAGATGCAGAAGCGGCAGTCATAGTGTTAACCCAGGATTAATCCGAGGACTCTGAAACATTACTTAACAATTTTAGCGAAATCCCTGGGGTCGAATGCAGGGTTTGCGGCTTTCGCGATGCCCTTTTGCGATGCCCTTTCGCGATGCCCTTTTGCGATGTCCTTTTGCGATGCCTATCTGTCTGCTGGAGCTGGTGGCAAACCGGCCGCTTGGCGCTGACGGATTTTTCCGGTCTACTGTTATCTTGGGTTGGAAACAATTTAAAGTTCTAGAGAATTGTCACGACCTATGGGGAACACGTATCGGCGGGTTTTGCTAAAGCTGAGCGGCGAGGCACTGATGGGCGATCTCTCCTATGGGATTGACCCGGCAGTGGTGGATGCAATTTGTGCAGAGATTAAAGATGTAGTCGATACGGGCGTAGAAGTGGCCGTCGTCGTGGGCGGCGGCAATATTTTTCGCGGCATCAAGGGCGCAGCGGCGGGGATGGATCGGGCGACAGCGGATTACATCGGCATGATTGCCACCGTGATGAACGCGATGACGCTGCAAGACTCGCTGGAGCGAAAGGGCGTGCAAACTCGTGTGCTGACGGCGATTGAGATGCAGGAAGTCGCAGAACCCTACATTCGCCGCCGCGCTATTCGCCATTTGGAAAAGGGGCGAGTCGTTATCTTTGGTGCGGGGTCTGGCAATCCTTTCTTTACGACGGACACGACGGCGGCCCTGCGAGCAGCGGAAATTAGCGCAGAGGTGGTGTTCAAGGCGACAAAAGTGGATGGCATTTACGATGCTGACCCGAAGGTGAACCCCGATGCCCGCAGGTTCCAAACGCTGACCTACAGCTATGCGCTGGAAAAAGACCTGCGGGTGATGGATGGAACGGCGATCGCCCTGTGCAAAGATAACAATATCCCTATCATGGTGTTTAACCTAGCGGTTGAAGGCAATATTCGCCGCGCCTTGATGGGCGAACCCATTGGCACACTTGTTGGAGGCTCTTGTGGAATTAGCTGAAATTGAAGGCAATATGCAGAAGACCATTGAGGCCACTCAGCGGTCGTTTAACACCATCCGCACAGGGCGGGCAAATGCGAGCATCCTCGACAAGGTGCAGGTGGAATATTACGGCACGCCCACGCCATTAAAGTCTCTGGCCAACATCAGTACGCCGGATGCCAGCACGATTTTGATCCAGCCCTATGACCGGGGCACGTTGAACCTGATTGAAAAGGCGATCCAGATGTCTGATGTGGGGCTAACGCCGAATAACGACGGCTCTGTGGTGCGGCTGAATATTCCGCCCCTGACGAGCGATCGCCGCAAAGAATTGGTAAAAATCGCCGCCAAATACGCCGAAGAAGGTAAGGTAGCGATTCGCAACATCCGGCGGGATGCTGTGGACAGCGTTCGCAAGCAAGAAAAAGACGGCGACCTACCCAAAGACACTGCGCTGGATTTGCAAGACAGCATCCAAAAGCTGACTGATAAGTATGTGGCCAAAATCGACGCGCTGCTCAAAGAAAAGGAAACCGATATCACGACGGTCTAGCGTTAGATTTACGTTGGATTTGCGTCAAATTTGCATCCAGCTTGCATCAGGGTTTTGATGGGTACATCGAGATTGGGTCTAGTTTGTGTCATTGCGCTTGACCCTAGTCTGCACTGCAAGACTGAGGTTATGACCCGCGTTCAGGAGTGACCTGTTCATGTATGACTGCATCATCGTGGGCGCTGGGCCTGCGGGCGCGAGTGCTGCCTATCACCTGGCAAAGCGCGATCGCTCGGTGCTGCTTTTAGAAAAGGAATCCCTGCCCCGCTACAAACCCTGCGGCGGCGGCGTGTCGCCCCAGGTGGCTGAGTGGTTTGATTTTGACTTTAGCCCGGCGATTTCGCTCAAGGTCAACACCCTCCGCTACACCTGGAACATGGACGATCCGGTGGTGGCTCAGCTTGAAAACCTAGAGCCGATCTGGATGGTGCGGCGCGACGTGTTCGACCATTTCCTGGTCAAAAAAGCTCAGGAGCAGGGCGCAACGCTCAAAGAGCGTACCGCCGTATCGGGTATTGAATGGCGAGGCAACGGCTGGCAGGTCAACACCGCGCAGGGCCCGTTTCTAGGAACCTATCTGATCGCTGCCGACGGAGCAAAGGGCTGCATGGCAAAGTGGCTGGGGTTTGGCAACCGCAAGCGGAAACTGGGCGGTGCGCTGGAGGCAGAGGCCCGCCAGCCCATTGCCGATGACCAGACCATCCACTTCGAGTTTGGTATGGTCAAAAACGGCTACATCTGGAACTTTCCTAAGGCAGACGGCTACTCCATTGGCATTGGCGCTTTTCGGGGCGGCGAAGCACAGGATTTCAAGCACATCCTGACGGAATACTCCAGACTATTTCATGTTGATTTTGCAACCACCGAGCAACACGGGCATCCCCTTTGCCTGTGGGATGGCGACCAAATCTTGCATACTCAAAACGCGCTGCTGGCTGGCGAAGCTGCCTGCGTGGTTGATCCCATGACAGCCGAAGGGATTCGCCCTTCGATCTTTACGGGCGTGAAGGCGGCGGAGGCAATTCATGCGGCACTGAGCGGCAACCTAGAAGCGCTCGAAGGCTATACCCACACCATTCAACAAGAGTGGGGCCAGGAAATGATCTGGGCAAAACGGCTGGCCAATGCGTTCTACGCCGCTCCCAGCCTGGGCTATCGGCTGGGCATCAAGCGGCCCTCTGCCACGGAGCGGATGGGGCAAATTCTCTGCGGCAAGCTGGGCTATCGCGATGTAGCCAACCGCGCTATTCAACGCCTCAGTGCCGGGTTGATTTCAGGAATGTAGAGCCGACTCGACGGGCAGAATTCACAATTGCAAAATTCTCCACTGCGAAATTCTCAATCTCAACTAGGGTTTGCTCAGCCGTGCCCTGCTAGCGAGACGGAATTCTGACCGTAAAGCTCGTCCAGCCGTCGGCGCTGTCAGCGCTGATCGTGCCGCCCAGTTGCTCCACCAGCTTTTGCACCAGCGCCAGCCCCAACCCCGTGCCGCCGTGCCTGTAGCGATCGACTTGCAAGACGCGATAGAACTTTTCAAAGATATGGGGCAGATCGGCCTTGGGAATTTCGGCCTGATTCTGGAGCCGGAAAATCGTGTGAGCGGTGAATCCGTTTTCCTCGGTAGGCGGCTGGAGCGATACCTCTAGGGCGATGCTTAGCCCTTTGGGCGTATACTTGCAGGCATTGTTCAATAGCTCCGCCAGAATACGCCGCAGGATAGTCGGGTCGGTCACCAGCGGCGGCAAGTCTTCGGGGCAAGAGACTTCGAGGGTTTGCTGGGAGTTGGCGATGCGGGTGCGGAAGGGTTCCACGAGGGCGGGCAGCCAGTTGGGCAGGTCGATGCGCTCGACGGTGATGGGAAAGACGGATTCCTCTAGCCGCTGCAAGTCTAGCAGGTCGTTGATCAGTTCTTCCTCTCGTGCCAGTTCGCTTTCCAGGATGCTGAGATACTGTTTTTGCTTCTCTTCGCTGGGGGCGGTTTTCAGCATGTGGATCGCCATTTTGACGTTGGCGATGGGGGTGCGGAGTTCGTGGGAAACCGTGCTAAGGAACTGATCTTTGAGCTGGTTGAGCCGCTCTAGTTCCGTGACTTGGGCCTGGGCTGCCTGATAGAGGCGGGCCTGGCGAATGGCGATCGCACATTGGTTTGCCACCTGTTGCACCATGCGGATCTCAAACTCGTTAAACACGTACTCCTTGCGGTGAATCAGCCAGAGATCTCCCAGCACTGCCTGCTCCATACCCTCGGACGAGTTGGCATCGACGAAAATGGGGCAGGCCAGCATGGCCACCCGTCCCCGCTGGGGGTTGGGATAGAGCGAGCAAAACTGGAAATATAGCCCCTGCTTGAGCTGGTGGTAGATGTCCGGTGAATCGTCCATCTGGGCTACGCGACCGTAGAACGTGGGGATGGAGTGGGTATATTCGTAGCGGATGGTGGAGGTGCCTTCTTCCAGGTCATACAGCGCCGAGTTGCAGCCCGCCAGCCCCAGCACGAGGGTCAGCTCCTGCACAGCAGCTTGCAAGATCTGGCTTTCGTCCAGCGAGTCGCGCACCTTGTCGGTGATGCGCTTCAGCATGGATTCATATTTCAGCACGCGCTCCATCTGCTCGGCGCGGCGCACGATCTGCTGCTCCAGGTCGGCATTGAGCTGCTGTGCCTGTTGATAAAGCCGCGACTGCTGGAGGGCGATCGCCACTTGTTCGCTGAGATAGCGCAGCAAATCCACCTCGTGGGGCAGCCAGTGGCGGATGCCAGAACACTGATGCACCGACAGCAGCCCCAAAAGCTGGTCATCCCGCAGAATCGGCGCGACCAATACTGCCCGCGTCTGCTGCTGGCGAAAGATGGCCAGCAGTTCCGGCGAATAGTCGCCCGTTTCAATATCATCCACAATCCGGTAGTGGCCCTGGCGAAAGTAGGCAATGCGCTGTTCGGCGATCGCCTGACTGGTTCGCTCTCCTAAGAGCGATGGCCACGGCGCGACCACCGATTCTGCCACAATCACCGACCCGGCATCGTCTTCAAAGCTGTGAATCACCACCCGGTCAGCCTGGAGCGCCTGACGCACCTCGATCACCGTGCTGTTCAAAATTTCGCCCGGATCAAGCGACTGACGAATTCGCTGGGTGATGCTGGCGACCGAGTGCGACTGGGCCGACTGCTGCTGAATTTGCTCAACCTGATGATCGTAGCTATCTAGCACGCGCGACAAACTGGCGCGAATCTGCAACAGCGCGTCTGCAAAGTCCATATTCTGTGGTGTGGTGGTCGATGCAGGCAGCAAGTCAGAGGCTTGAGAGAGTTTAGCTGATTGAGAGGATCTGGCGCTAGCGGCTTTGGCTCCAGAGGATTTGGTACTGGAAGCGTTGGAACTGGTTGGGCGATCGCCCCGATCCTGCTGCTGCTCCTCCCCCTCAGCAAGACGCTCTGGCGACAGTCGCAACAGCAACTGCTCAACCCGATCCAGCGCCGCCTCCAGCTCGATGTATCCCTGAGGAGGCTTGTTGGCTGGATGTGCTGAAACCGAAGGCTGCGAATTCTGAGGCAAATTCCCTTGACTCACTACACGGACTCTCCTCAGCACATGACATCGTTGCAGCCTATCTTCCAGCAAAGCAAATATGCCCAAAATCCAGAAACCCTGCCATAGTAACCAACACTCATCAGATTTCGGTAACTACGCAGGTGAGTTGACACGGGAGCGCCGAAATCCCACATCGAGCAGTGTTTAGATGGCTTGCGTGGCAAAGTACCTATGAATCTCAAGCTAGCGTCCCTAAGAGAGGGCGCTCCCAGCCAGTTTCGTAATGCTCGATACAGAGTTTTCATCGGAACCCCGCAGCCGACGCTCAGTTTGTCAGGAACACACGAATACAATGGTTTGGGTTAGCATCCACAAGAATAGCAGGTTTTTTGGAGGGACGCTTTTGGGGAATTGGGGTACGGGAATAAGACTCAAGCAACCCCGTCACTCTATTACCTTGTTGCTCCGGTTACCTCTGTCACCTCATCACCTGGTCACTCCATTAGCTCATGTATACCCCGTTCCTCTACGATCGCACTCGTCCTGTGGGCAGCTTTTGGGAAACCACCGTAGACCCGGTGAGCGGATCGGCGCTGATGGGCGATCGCACTTGCGAGGTTGCCATCATTGGCGGCGGCATTACGGGGCTGTCGGCGGCGCTGCACCTAGCGCGGGCCGGGGTCGAGGCGTGTGTGCTGGAGGCGGGGATTCCAGCCTGGGGCGCGTCGGGGCGAAACGGTGGCTTTTGCTGTGTGGGGGCGACCTGGCTCGATCGAGACGAATTGCTGAAGCAGTTTGGGCGAGAAGAAGTGGGGCGCTTTTTTCATCAGCAGCGAGACGGAACCGAACTCGTCCGCCAGATGGCGCTAGAGGAGGGCATCGACCTGGACGCGCAGGGTGATGGCGAGATCGAAGTGGCCCATCGCCCCAACCGATGGCGATCGCTCGAAGCTGCTTATGAGTTTTTCAGCGAGATCGCGGGCTATCCCTGCGAACTCTGGTCGCCCAGGGAACTGACCGAGCGGGCCTACCGCAGCCCCGAAGCGCACGGGGCGCTGCATGTTGGCGTGGGGTTTGGGCTGAATCCGATGAAGTATAGCCGGGGGCTGGCGATCACCCTCCAGCAGAAATCGGTTGCCCTCTTTGCCCATAGCCCCGTCCAGCGCTGGGAAACCGACGGCAGCGGGCATCGGCTGCACACCCCGGAGGGAACGCTGCGGGCCCAGCGGGTCATTATCGCCACCAACGGCTACACCGAAGACCCCCTCCATCCAGCCCTGTCTGGCCGCCTGCTGCCCGTCATGTCCAATATCATTACCACGCGCCCCCTGACCGCCGCCGAACTCGCTGCTCAGGGCTGGAAAACCGAAACCCCCATCTACGACACGCGCAATCTGCTGTTTTACTTTCGCTTGCTGAAAGACGGGCGATTTCTGCTGGGCACGCGCGGCGGCACGCGAGGCACCCCGCCAGAAGCCGACCGCTATCGCCAGTGGATGAGGCGGAGGCTAGGCGAAATGTTTCCCGCCTGGCGCGACGTAGAAATTTCCCACTACTGGAGCGGGCTGCTCTGCGGCTCTAGGGCGCTCGTGCCCCATGTCGGGCAGCTTGCCGATGATCCCACGCTCTTCTACGCGCTGGCCTATCACGGCAACGGCGTGGCCACTGCCACCTGGAGCGGCCGGGCGATCGCCCATCTGCTAATCGGCAAGATTTCAGAAACCGATCTGGCAACCCCCTTCCGCCAGCCTCTCCGCCGCTTCCCGCTGCCCCACCTGCGCCCGTGGTATCTGCGGGGGATGTTTAGTCTGTATAGCTTGCAGGATGCCTGGTAAGCGGGCGGGGCTGTGGAAGTCAGTTACCCTATCTCTGCATCACTCACGTTATTCCATCGCAGCACAGGTCAGCGGCGAGCCGCCAGGATTGGTCGCAGCGCGAGCAGCCTGGGCAACGCGAAAGTCGAGAGCCGTCAGTCCGCCTGCGTCGTGGGTGGTGAGCCGCAGCGTGACGCGGTTGTAGGCGATCGTCAGGTCGGGGTGGTGGGCGGCGGCTTCGGCAGATCCCACCAGGCGATTCACAAAGGCGATCGCCTCTACAAAATTCCCAAACGAGTAGGTGCAGGAAATTTCCTGTCCTGCCAGGGTCCAGTCAGATAGATCCTGCATTTGCCGGGCTATCTCGTCGCTGCTGAGCAAGACTGGGAGGGCGATCGCCCCCCGCGATCCGGCCCCCATTGCCAGCACCAGTCCCAGCCCAGCGCTCACTATCCAATTGCGCTGTGGCTCGATATTTCTGTGCATACGAAACTCCATTTTGATGGACTCATCTGACCGCCTCAAAATAAGATATCGCCCTCAATGCTGATCAGCAGACGATTTGCATGTGAAATATACAGATGGAGTAAAGCTCAAGAGTCTCAAGAGTATAGCGATCGCCCTCGAATACTTTTTCATAAGCTGGTATTTTTATGGTTAAGTTTCGCAGTCTTGTTTTCTAGACTGCTGCAAGCTTCGCAGCAAATATTTAAGGTTGAAACATACCGGCGCACCCAGAGGTCATCACCAATGGGCGCTTTGCTGTTTTCTTGACTTTGCTGTTCCGAGGGCTGCTTTTGATCGCGATTGCGCGATTGATTTAGTTTTGACCGGGCGTAATCTCGTTTCGGGTGCGCTGGAATGTCGTTTCAGTTCGTATATCCGTCTAGCAGCGTTCCAATATGAATGGTTATGAAATGCTTTTCAGCGGTTTGCAATTTCAGCGCCTTGCGTGCAGAACGCATTCTTAAAAGCATTCCTGAACGCATTCTGTAACTGTGGTGTGACGTAGCGTATTGATCCTAATGATTCAACCAAACTCATTCCTCAACCATCTTGACCCTCAAGATTTTGATCTCCAAACATTTGTCAAGCCAGTTCCCCGAATAGACGCACAAAATCTGACACAGAGGCAGTTTCGACAACAGCATCTTGCACCCGGAAAGCCCGTTGTGGTCACAGGGTTGCTGGATGGGCTGAATTGGAACTTAGACTTCCTGCTGAAACATTTGGGCAATTTGACCTTTCCGGTGCGGCAGTATGGGCGCGATCGCTACCAGCAAGACAAGCGCACTTGGCAAGACACTGGCAGCGGTGTACCGACGCAAAGCCTCAACTTTTCGCGCTATGTTGAAATGCTGAAATCGGGCGAAGCGCTGAAGAGAGATGCCTATCTGGGGCGCTGTTCGCTCGAGGGAACGCCGCTGGAGGCTGCGCCGCAGATCCGGTCGGCCGAAGCCAAGCTGGGACTCCGACTGCCCGCAACGGCGATTAATCTCTGGGTTGGGCCAGGAGGGCACACGTCTTGCTTGCACTATGATCCAATGGACGGCACGCTGATGCAGCTTCAGGGTGAAAAGCGGGTCATTTTGTTTCCGCCGTCCCAGCTTTATAACCTCTACCCGTTTTCCCTATTCAACTATGTGCGCCACGGCATGAAGCGGCGTGCAGTTTACAGTCAGGTCTATCCCGATCGCCCTGATTTTGAGGCATTTCCGCGCTATCGTGAAGCGCTTGAGCATTGCCAGCAGACGGTGCTGAAGGAAGGTGAGGCGCTATTTCTGCCTGCGGGCTGGTGGCATGAGGTTACGAGTCTGGGGCAGGGAGCGGTTTGCTCGGTGAACCGCTTTTGGCATGTCCTACCCTGGAGGCGATCGCTCACAAACTGGAGTAAGTGGCGGGTGCATTTGGGGGTGGTGATGGCCGCGCCCCATCTGGCTGCCAATATACTAGAGGCGATCGCCAGCACGGATCGAGAGCAGGCCTTTCGTAAAATCATGCAGCGGATGTAAGAAGGAGTAACGGATGGTAGTAGAACTTGAGGCGTTTTCCCCGCGCCGCACCCGCCGCCCAGTGGGGCTATACGCCTCGCTGCTGCCGCCGCTGGTATGGACGACGCTGCTCTATTTTGTCCCCTTGGCGCTGCTGATTTCCTACAGCGTGTGGCGGCTGGAGGCGTTTGATATTGTCAAAGAGTTTAGCCTGGTCAATTTCAAAACGATTTTCACGAATGCCGCCTATCGCACGGTGATTTTGCGAACCGTGGGCACGGCGCTGGGAGTGACGCTGATTGATATCGTGCTGGCCCTGCCGCTGGGCTATTTTATTGCGCGGTTTGGCGGCAAGTGGCGATCGCTCCTGACGATCCTCGTCATCCTGCCGCTGTGGTCAAGCTATCTGGTGCGGGTGTTTGCCTGGAAAATCATTCTGGGCTATAACGGCGTGTTGAATACGGCGCTGCTGTCGCTGGGCATTCTTCAGGAACCCAGCACGGTGTTCCTCTACAACTCGTTTTCGACCGTGCTCACGTTTGTTCACGTCTGGCTACCGTTCATGATCTTGCCTATCATCACCGCCTTCGAGCGATTGCCCCAGGACTTGCTAGAAGCCTCCGCTGATTTAAACGCGCCGCCGCTCACAACCTTTCGCCGAGTCATTCTGCCCCTAGTGACACCGGGCGTGTTTGCGGGTTCTATCAGCGTGTTCGCGCTGACGATGGGCGACTACATCACGCCGAGTCTGGTAGGCAGTCCCAGCGGCATTATGTTGGGTAACGTCATCTCGTCCCAGTTTGGCGTGTCCTATAACTGGCCACTGGGTGCGGCGTTTTCGCTGGTGGTGATGCTGATTGTATTTGTTGGGCTGGCGATCGCCCTCCGCCAGGGCGCGTTGGAGGGCTGATGGTGGAAATTGGGTAGAATGGCGGATGGGTTTGGATTTTGGATTTCAGAGTTTGGATTCTAGATTTTGGATTTTAGAGTTTGGATAGCCCGGCTGAAATCGGCAATCCAAAACCCAAAATCGAACTCAGTGTGTTGTAAACCGACTAGCGGCGTATTCCCAGTATTCGCTGTAGCGATCGTCGGGCTGCACGTCGCAGTAAATTTCTCGGATGCGATCGCGGCTGCGATCGTCATCGCGGGTTTGCAAATCGCAGGTGCCACGGGCAGGCACATAGCGATCGCCCAATTCCGATGAGCGAAAATAGCGAACCCGTAGCACCGAGTCGCCGCCCAGGGTTTCTCCTACCTCTCCGACATATTCCAGCACAGCGCGGGAGCTGCGGAGCCGCAAGCTCACCTCATTGTCGCGGCGAAGACGAATGATTTCCGCCACGCCAGACGTGCGGTAGCGCCGGGTTTCTATGCGGCCCCGCGATTCATAGACCACGTCTGAGCTAGACGGCGGACGGCTGCTAGAGGAACTGCCCTCCTCGACCGACAGATGGCGACGCTGCACCCAGCCCGCCCCGCGATCGCCCCGCACATAGACCCAATCCCCATCGCGGCGAATCACCTCAACGCGATCGCCCTGCCGAAACACGTTAGTCATGGGATAGCTCTCGCCGGGCCCAGTGCGAACACTAAGTCCGTCAATGGTGACGCGCCCGATCTGGGCCAGGGCGGCCCCTGCGGATAGGGCGATCGCCATGCAGGTTGCCAGAGCCACGCCTACACTCCGACGAATCTGTTCACGCTGCCTAAGCTGCATCATTTTCATGATCACCCAAAGTCACACGATCACCCGAAGTTACAACGACTCTCACAACGACCCAACGACGCTCTCGACTACGCGCAGCCCTCGATATACTGCACCTCAGGCAGCTTACCTGCGCGATACTCCACTACGCGCCCCCGATCCGTTTCAAAAATCACCCGAAAGCTCTGATCCGCTTCATCCTTCGGTACAAAGGTCAGATACTTGCCATTGTCAAAGTACTCATGGGGATTAGAGACGATTTGACCCGGATAAAGTTGCTGAATTTGCGCCTCAGTGCTGCCAATTCCCGCACCGCTGAGGGTTTTGATAGGACTGTTTCTGCCCACGTCCACTCGTGCAATCCGCCCGTCGGTAACCATAAAGCCCAAATCCGAGATTCCTTGAGCATTCAGAAAATAACAGGTATCTCCCTCGCTATAGGCATTTTCGGCCCGCACCAGAGGGATGCCCGCCACCTGCTTGGCTTCGTTGACTGTCATGCCCACGCGCACCGGACCAACGCCCTTGAGCTGCACGCGAGAATCGGCGCTGAGGGTGGCTTGGGCCTGGGCGGAAGCAACGGAAACGCAGACCAGACAGCAGACGAGCATCACAACGAACAAAAGTTTTTTCAGCATAGCGTCACCGCAGGAATGAATAGTGGGGCGAGCAGATTTTAGACTTTAGATTTTGGATTGACGATTTGGGATACTGAGATAGCGGCGAAGCTATCGCTTTCCGGCACGGATCAGGCGGGTAGAGAGCGGGTTGGGGTCGGCGGCGGGGGGAAACAGGTCGGGCTGATCTTCAATTGGCTCAAGCTCTGGTTCTGTGGGGCTGAAGGAACGTACAGGCACGTCTGCACCGTTGATCACCGCACCTAGAAACTGGATCGTTTCTGACTCGATGAACTGATCGACCGCTTCGGTCAGCAGACCGTCTTCCGTCATGCCGGGCCGGGTCACCAGCAGCAGCCCGTCAGTATGCGGCTCTAGCAGCAGCGCGTCGGTGTGGCGGCTGAGGGGAGGCGTGTCGATCACCACCAGGTCAAATCGACCGCAGGCATCTTCGAGCAGGCGTTTAACCTCGCCCGACTCTAGGATAGCGGCTGCCTGTCGCTGGGGGCCGGGGCTTGGCAAAATGTAAAGGTTTTCAATCTCAGGCACCAAGCTAAATTCACCCCGGTCGAAGTGTTGCAGCGGCTCTAGCTGGCTGTCGGGGTTGGGCGCAACGCGCAGAGCGGTGGCTTGGGAGGGCGATCGCAGATCGGCTTCGATCAGCAGCGTCCGTTTGCCAGCGCGGGCAGAGGCGATCGCCAGGTTGTAAGCCGTTACCGTTTTGCCCTCGCCGCCCAGCAGACTGGTCACCACGACAGATTTCAAGCCGCCCGCGCCCGCTGCCCGCCGCAGATTGCCCCGCAGCCGCTCATACGGCTCCAGGTAGGGCGAATCTGCCTTCAGCACCAGCGGCATGTCCTCCATATCGGCAACTCCAGACAAATCAGGTAGTAAACCCAAAATTGGCACTTCCTGCTGGCGCAGCGCCAGTTGCAGGTCAGGCAGCGTATGAAAGGTGGCATCCAGCGAATCTAGCAGCAGCACCAGCCCGCCCCCCACCAGCAGCCCCACCAGCCCGCCCACCAGTAAAATCGCCAGACTGTTGCGCCCTTCGGCGTTGGCGATCTCCGTCTGAGGCGGCTGCACGACTACTAGACTGCCGACGGTTTCCTCCGCCGCCAGCCGCACGTCCGCCAGCTTTGCCTGGATCTGGTCGTAGAAGTTTCGCTTCAGTACGACCTGCTGCTCCAGCCGCGATTGCTCCAACTGACGGTTGGGCACGGCGGTATATTCCTGGCGGAGTTCCTGCTCGGCGGCGCGGAGGGCTTCAAGCTGCTGCGCGAGGGATTCTCGTTCGGTTTGCAGGTTGACCAGCGTATTGGCCAACTGCTGGCGGGCGGGGTCAAGGCTGCTGCCTTGGCGGATCATGGACAGGCTGGCTAGGGGTGCAGCAAGCTGGTTGCCACCGATCACTTCGGTCACCCGCTGCTGCAACAGCGCCTCGAAGGACTGCTGCTGGTGCTTCAAGTCCAGCATGGTGGGATGTTCGGGGCGCAGGTTGCGCGAGAGCAACTGGGTTTGTAGCTCGTTTTGGTAAATCTTGGCCCGCAGGTCGGCAATGATGGGGTCGGCGCTGAGGGCGGCAGAGGTATAGGCCTGGTCGGCGGAAAGTCCCAGGCGCGACTCTAGACTGCGGATTTGGGCGGCGATCGCCTCTAAATTCAGCCGGATCTGGCGCTGCTGCTGCTGGCTAGCGGTAATTGCGCCCACCAGTTGCCCATCCTGCGCGGCTTGAATTGCGGGCCCTTCGACGCGCACATATTCTTCCAGGTCGCGCTCCGCTAGCCGTAGCTCCTGCGTCACCACAGGCAGCAGCCGATTCAGGTTGTCGATGATTTGCTGGATTTGCTGGCGGTTAAACAGGCGGCTCTGATCTACCATTGCCTGCATCAGTGCCACCACCGTCGCCTGGGCTACGCGATCATTTGGGTCGCGATACTGCACCAGCACCCGCAGCCCCACTTCCTCCGCATTCCGATTGCGATTTTCTCCTTCGGGGCGGGGATTAACGACTACCGCAGCGTTGCGCCGAATGATAAAAGCATCTGTCCTCACCTGTTGGGTGGCAAGCTGCTGCACTGCGGTTTCTACTACAAAGTCCGATAGCAACGTTTCTGCCGTCATCACCTGGGCCTGCTGCTGGAGGGCGGTGTTGGTCTGGCTAACGGTGACGGGCGGCGCGGCATAGCCCAGCATCCCCCGCGAGATATAGCTGGTCGGCGGGGCGGGCTGGAGTGCAGCCACGCCCGATAGCCCCATTACCAGCGCAAACCCCGTCAGCCCGGCCCACTTGTGGCGGTCTAGCGCTACGAGATATCGCTTGATGACAGGGGAAACCATTGAGGAATCAGGGGTTGGGGATGAGGGACGAGAGATGAAGGTGGGTGTTGGATTCCTGCGGCATCTGCGGCATCTGCGAAAATCGGACGTTCAAGGACGTTCAATTTGATATACCCACCGTAACGCATCAGACGGAAGTCTCAGGCTGGATTATGGCTCGAAGAGGCTTTCCGACGCTTCGGTGAGCCGATCGAAAAATAGCAGGAAGCCCAGCACATCGCGGAAAGGCTGCGTGAAGACATTGAGCGCGTAGGTGACACGGCTAATCAGGTTGCGCCCAATGATGATCACGTCGTTGTGCTGAAGGCGGGGGTTTTCTTCGGGGTCGCCGCGCAGGGCCTGACGGGCGTTAAAGTCGAGGCGGATGGCGCGGCCCTGGTCGGGGTCGTAGCGAATCAGGGCGATGTCGCGCAGGTCGGCGGTGTCGGGGTTGGGGCCGATAGCGGCGATCGCATCCAAAAAATCACTCCCATTGGGCAGGGCGATGTTGGCGATCGCCCGTCCGCCGCTGCGGCCGCCCAGGCTGTTGGAATAGTTCAGCACGCGGATGTTGATCTGCGGCTGGGAGAGGGTCGAGCGGGCGGTCAGGTCAGGGTCATAGCCCTCTCGGTTGGCGGCGGTGAGGGCTGGCACGATGATGGTGTCGCCATCGCTGAGGCGCACGGCGGGGAGCGCGGTCGAGTCGCGCAGGGGCGTATACAGGTCAAAGGTGCGCTCTAGGGCGGCTCCGGTGGGTGCAGTCCGGCGAATGGTGACGCGCCGCAGGTCGGCCTGGCGCGTCGTGCCGCCCGATGCCAGTAGCGCCGTAGAGAGTTGCGGACTTTCCATCGGGTAATAGCCCGGACGAAACACCTCGCCCAACACCGTCACCCGGACGGGCCGCTGCGCCACCAAAATCACGTCTACCTGCGGATTCACCACAAAGCGGTTGAGTTCTTGTTGAATCTGTAATCGTGCGGAATTGAGGGTTTGCCCTTCTAGCCGCAGCGACCCCACCAGCGGCACCAGCAGGTTTCCTTCTAGGTCGAGCGTGCCCTGAAAGCTGAGGTCGGGAAACCGCAGCACGTTCACGAAAATTGAGTCACCAGGCCCCAGGCGATAGCGGTTGAAATCGGCAAGGGGCGCGGGGCGGGCGGGCGGGCGAGTGCGGGCGGCGGGCGGGGTATTGGGCGGGGGGCTGGGGGGCGGAGGCGGCGGGTCTTTTTTAATATCAAGCTGGTCGAGCGAGGGTGGCGGCACGGGGATATCTACAGGTTGCGCGGCCACAGGAGCGCCCCAAACAGTCAGCAAGACTAGGGGCAGGCTAGCCCAACATGATAGGCGGGCGATCGCCCAAGAGAAACAGGTCGCGGGAGCGGTCATAAACACGCAGGATAAAGTCCACCCAAGCCAGATTGACGCAGGATCGGTTCTGGCTCGTGTTAATGAGATTTGACTATATCTTCATCGGAATGCACCCGCCATCAGTGCTGATTGTACGGCCTTAGCCAGCAACTCGGCATCGGCGCGGGCTTCCTCCAGGTTACCCAGTGGCTCCATCGGCACCAGCAGGGCGATCGCCACCCAGGGCATCCGCTGCTGCTGCGTCCACTGCATTCGCTGGTCGGCCCAAAACCATCGCCCCGGATCGGCACTGCCGCCCTTCGGCCAGGCATACCACTGCACGACGGCGTAGGTCTGCTCGGCGTTCCAGTGGCGCGAAAATCGAGTATTAACTGGAATGGGCTGACCATCAGAAGCGTTGACAGAAAAGCGCAAATTTCGCCGCGAATCGACCCGCAGCCCAAACTCGCCGCTAAAGCTGACCCAATCGATTTCAGGTGCATCTTCTGACCGCATGGGCGATCGCAGCAGCAGAATTGCAGATTCAGGAGACTCGCTCGATGGTGTGGCTAAAGGGCTAGACGGTTCCCGCCCTAGCGTTTGCATTGACCAGCGTCGCACGCCGATGCGAATCTCTTCGCGGCTCTCGGTTTGCCATCCAGGAAGACTCAGCCCGCTTTGCCGCAATGCCTGAATTTGTGCCAACTTCGCCATTTGAGGTGGCTGTGCCCAGGGCCGGGGCTTGCCAAAGTAGCCGGGAAGGGCAGCGGCCAGAGCGATCGCCAGCAGCAGCAGCGCCACCCAGCCGCGCCACGAGCGGGATAGGGTGAGTTTGGCAGGGGGCGATTTCACGGCGATTTCTCCTAACGGCGCGGCAGCAGCGGTTCTGAACGAGGCCCTTCAGCCAGAGGAGTCTGTTCTACTGGGGCAGGCTGCCAGCGATCGCCCAGCCACTCGACCCCGCGCCAAACCCACAGCAGCCCGCCCAGCGTCAGCGCGGAATAGAAGTCGCCGCCCCAGCCTTCGTGCAGCCAGTCGAAGGCCAGTTTTTGTTCGGTGCCGTGCAGATAGGCTAGCATCGTGTTTCGCAGGATGTTGGCGATCGCCGTCAATCCGACAATCCCTAGCAGGAACAGGGCTGTCTTGAAGCGCGATTGCCAGCCCTCAGTCGCGTAGAGAACAATCAGCCCTGCGTATAGCCCGGTGAACAAGAGCTTTAGCCCCGCGCAGTAGGGCGCAATTTCCACCACTTGATTGTTCACATACACATGTATCTGATCGACCTGCACATCCATGCCCAGTTGCAACAGCAGAAACCCAGCGGCGATCGCAATTAACCGTTGCAAGGGCAGGATATAAGGGGTCAGCAGATACGGAAACGCCGTCGGTGTGGCCAGCGCCACCAGCAGCAGCGGAAACGCCATCAGCCGCAGCCCCGCCCCACCTCTCAGCCAGAGGCACAGCCCCGCCAGCGCCAGCAGTAGCGATAGATTCGCGGCTGTGGCAGTGGGGTGAAAATAGAGCCACACTCCCAGCAGCAGCAGCCCCAGCCCCAGCCCGTGTGCCCAGCCTATGCCCCGTTCTGGCAGAGCCTCCCAATCGCCCCGCCGCTGCCACCCCAGCCACGCCGCCAGCGGCAGTCCCAACAGCCCGTAGCTATAGTATTCATGCTCAATGCTGATGGTCTTATTCAGCCAGCCATCTGCCCAGTGCAGCAGCAAGGGCCCATAAAGCAGCCCCAGCAGCCCCAGCAACAGCCAGCCCTGAAATCGAGAGGGCGATCGCCAGATGCCAGAACCAGAATGGGGAGAATGCATGGTAGTGCCCGTGAGGGAAGTGATGCAGCGACGAGCGTAAGGGGCAAAGTTCAGAAGTTTACTCTAACATTCCAATCTCTAAACGCTCCAACGTCCCACTGCCCAATACTCCACTACTCTAGCGCCCTAAAACGCCATCCCCTATCGCTCAGCACGACACCGAAAACGGCGCACTCACCGCGGCCTCGATTGCCCCGACTACACGCTGAATCTGGACATCGGTCATGCCAGGGTAAATCGGCAGCGATAGCACCTGATGACTCAGGCGCTCGGCATTGGGAAAATCGCCCAGTCGATAGCCCAGGTAGCAGAAGGCAGGTTGCAAATGGCAGGGAACAGGGTAGTGGATGCCCGTGCTGATGCGGCGAGACTCTAGCGCAGCTTGCAACGCCGCGCGCTCCAGCGGGCAGGCATCGGTCACGCGCACCACGTAGAGATGGTAGGCGTGGCCGCTGCCGCTGACATTGGTTATGGGATAGAGTCCTGCAAACTGGAGGGGGGCCAGCAGTTCATCATAGCGCTGGGCAATCCGCAGGCGATCGCGGTTCCAGTGGGGCAGGTGGGGCAACTTCACGCCCAGCACGGCGGCTTGCAGCGTGTCTAGGCGGCTGTTTACGCCAAACTCGGTGTGATAGTGCTTGCAGGGTGCGCCGTAGTTGCGGAGCGATCGCAGCCGTTCGGCAATCTGGGCTTCTCGCGTCACCACCATGCCGCCGTCGCCCAGCGCCCCCAGGTTTTTGCTGGGGTAAAAGCTAAAAGCAGCCGCCATGCCAACGGAACCTGCGCGATAGCCCTCGCGCTCTGCCAAGTGTGCCTGGGCCGCGTCTTCAAAAATGATCAGGTCGTAGGTGCTAGACAAATCGAGCAACTGACGGGGTGACACCATTTGTCCGTAGAGATGAACCGGGATAATAGCCCGTGTGCAGGGTGTGATCGCCTTTTCGGCTGCGATCAGATCCATCAGCGCCGTGTCGGGGTCACAGTCTACTAGCACCGGCGTTGCGCCCGATTGCAACACGCCAATCAGCGTCGCCACAAAGGTATTTGCAGGCAGCAGCACCTCGTCGCCTTGCCCAATGCCACAGGCTCGCAGCCCCAGGGTAATTGCATCTGTCCCAGAGCCGACACCAACACCGTATTCACTTCCGCAGGCGCGGGCAAAGGCAATTTCAAAATCGAGCAGTGCCCCACCCAACACAAAGTCTCCTTGAAGCATGGCTGCTTGAAGCACCGCTTCGAGTTGGGGCTGGAGCGATCGGTGCAGCAGCGCCAGGTCAGTAAGCGGGATAGGGGAAGAGATGGCTTGCACAGGCGGAATTAGCACGGAAGTCGTCATAGCAAAACAGAATTTTGGGGGTCGGGTGCTAAGGGTCGGGGAGATTGCGCCGAAATGCTGATGCAAGGGGCCAAAAGGTCGCCTGTTCAGGGCTGATGAGCTTCTACATAATCCTGATCTGTACCTTCACGGCAATTGGCTGCTATGGCTGATACAGCATTTTCTTGCAGGGTGAGACACGCGCTGCCCTCATGGGGCAAGGGATTCTTGTTTATCCGCGCACCTCACTAGCTTCAAAAACGCTGTAGCCGCGTCAACAACCGCAATCAGTATCAGCTACAGATGCTTGGAACCGGGGGGATTCTGAAGGGGGTCCAAGCGTCTCCAATTCAAGCGCCTCCAATTACTTACTCCAATTACTGTTATGCGGGATGAATGCTGAAGATATTCTCAGGAGTGCCATAAAGAATTAGTGAAAGCTGTGTCTGGATGTATAGCAGCTAACTGGTTGGTTAGGACATATAGAACAGACTTAGGTGCTGTTGAGGCTCGTAGTGAGGACTTAAGTCCTCACTACAAACGTCCTAACTAACCTGCGTATTGCTATAACAGCACAGGCGCTTGTCTCCTTTTGTCTAAAGGCTGTTGGGCACTTTCTGGAAAAAAACGACAGTGGGCGATCGCCCCTTTGCTGGTGTGTAATGAGCGGGGGGGTCGGCTCCCAGAACAAATCTCTACTCAGGCTTTGAGGCGGGTGAGCTTAAGAAAAATATCGGTGAGGCTGGCTTCGTCTCGGGTGATGCTCAGTAGGGGCAGGGGTTTCAGGATGTCTAGGACGGGATACAGCAGGGCCGGATCGGGTACAGTGAGGGTGCAATGCTGCACTGAAACGCCCAGCGCATCTAGCTTTCGCAGGCGATCGCCCGTGAGCGGACTCTCCAACTCGATGTGATAGGCAGAGCCAGAAAACTGGCGAATCAGGTCGGGGGTGGCTTCCTCTGCGACAATCTCGCCCTGGCGGATAATGGCCACGCGATCGGATAGTTCTTCGGCAATGTCGAGCTGGTGCGTGGTCAGCAGGATGGCGCGGCCCTCGGCGGCAATTTCTCGCACCAGGGCTTTCACCGCCTGCGTCGCTTCCACGTCCAGCCCCAGTGTCGGCTCATCCAACAGCAGCAGTTGCGGGTCGTGAATCAGCGAAACGGCGATCGCCAGCTTTTGCTGCATCCCCCGCGATAGGGCTTGTACCACAGTTTTACGCTTTTCCGTCAGCCCAAACCGCTCTAGCAGCACCTTGCCTCGCTGGTGTGCTACCCGCCGCGACAGCCCCCGCAGCACGCCGAAGTATTCCAGGTTTTCCTCGCAGGTCAAGCGCCAGTAGAGGTTGCGATTGCCTTCTAGCACCGCACCGAGCGATCGCAGCGCCCGACTGTCTCGATGCGGATCGCGCCCGACGATTTGCACCTGTCCGGCATCAGGCAAAATCAGCCCTGCAATCATCTTGATGGTCGTAGTTTTGCCTGCCCCGTTGGGGCCCAAAAACGCCAGCACCTCGCCCGCATTCAGCACCAGCGATACGTCTCGCACGGCGGGCACTTCTACCTTCCTGTCTCGATACACTTTTCTCAGGCGTTGGGCGCTCAAAACTGGCATATAAACGCAACATTCCCTGACGGGCTACTGGGGCAGACGACCATTAGCGGATCATCTAGCGGATTATAAAGCTCCTTTTAAGCTCCTTTTCATGAACCAATTTATGAACCAATAGGGTGAATCGGGTGAACGCCACGAGGTTAAAGGGGGAACCGTTAAGCCCACTGAGCAAAAAATAGGGCAAAAATAGGGCATGAAAAAGGTGGAGACGAAGCCTGTCCCCACCCTCTTCAAAGAACTTTAGAAAACCAAAACCTTTGTACAAAACCTTCGTGAAAGTAAAGCAGCTTAGCGGAAGCCCACAGCAGCTTGCCACACAAACGCCAGCAAAAAGAAGAATACAGGAATAATCGGCAGCACATCTACCAGGGGATCGAAAATTGCGTAGGCTTCGGGCAGTTTCGCTAACAACAGAGCCGCTTCCATAGGTGAAATAACCTCTCCAACACAGATCTCATAATTGGTGCATATCTTAACATGCGGTCAGGTTCCGAAACTATGCCCGCTTCGAATTTGCCCAGAGAATTTGCCCAGAGAATTTGCCCAGAGAATTTGCGAATGGAGCGATGGATTGATCAACCCGGTACGGTTTGGAGGGCAACTTTGCTCTGATGTCGGCATCAACCGCCACCCGATTGGCTACACTGGAGTACGTCAGATGGTTTGTGCTTTGACTTGTTTACTTGTTCTGTATTACTCGTTCTAAGGATTGGCAGCTATGAAACGGTCTCATTTTGATTCCAGCCACTTGATGCGTCGGGCTGAGGATCTGATCAATGCGGCTTCCAATCGGTATCGCATCACGGTACAGGTGGCTAACCGCGCTCAGCGCCGTCGCTTCGAGGAATTTGACAGCCTGGATGATCCCAAGATGAAGCCTGTGATTCGCGCCATTATTGAAATGTCGGACGAGCTAACTCAGCCAGAAATTATTGGTGAATAGCGCAAGCCCAGTTGGAAGGGATTTGGAGGGGAACCATGCGATCGCGCTCACGCCGACAGGCACGGATTCGGCTGCTCTCTCGATTGATTGCCGCCCTGCTCATGGCAGCAAGCGTTTTGCTGGCCTTGGGGCTAATTGCGCCGACGCAGACCCGCTATGCCAGTACGCCGCTGGGGGCACAACGGGCGATCGCCCAGCAATATGGCATTCCCATTCCCAGCCGCGTAGCAGAGGAAATCTATCGCCGCTTGCCGGATATGCCGCTGGCCAACGAGTATGTTTCGCAGCGCACTGGAACCGTCGACCCTGAAGATACCTTCCTGAGCCGGATGATCCGATACCACACGCTGATCAAGGGGCGATCGCCCATCTCCCGGTTTGACTGGAAGCTCACCCTTGCCGACTACTTGGGCATCAATGAACCGATGGTTCCCGGTTCCTACCCCGGTGCTATCAACCTGACCACCAATCCTCTGGAGGCAGACACCGCCATTGTCAACCAGTTCACCCGCACCCAGCGCGAGGCACTGGTGAATACGCTTGTCGCCTTTTTTAACCCCAGCGTGCTGAATCCGCCGCCCCAGCTTACGCCCTCTGGCATGGCTGCCGAACAGCCTCAACAGGATGCGCCGCCTGTGGGACGCGGCTCTACCCAGCCCCTACCGTTAGAGCCGCGCCCCGGAGATGCCCAGCTTTTAATGCCCTAGCCAGCCCACTCGGCCCAGTCCTGCGGCTTCAGAAACACTTCGTATAGCTCTGCTTCTGGTGTGCCCGGTTCTGGCTGGTAGTTATATTCCCAGCGCACTAGCGGCGGCAGCGACATCAGGATCGACTCGGTGCGACCGTTGGTTTGCAGTCCGAAAATTGTGCCCCGGTCATACACTAGGTTGAACTCGACATAGCGCCCGCGCCGATAAAGCTGAAAGTTCCGTTCGCGATCGCCATACTCCCGATGCTGATGCCGTTCGGCAATGGGCACATAGGCAGGCAAAAAGGCGTTCCCACAGTCCTGCACAAAGGCGAACAGGTCTTCCCAGGTGCGCCCCTGCACAGGCCCGACCTGTTTGCTGTAGTCGGCGGCGGGTGTGTCGCCGTGAGAGCCGGGGTAAGAAATGGGATACAGGATGCCCTGCGTGTCTTGATAGTCAAAGAAGATGCCGCCCACGCCGCGTGTTTCGCCGCGATGTTTTAAGTAGAAGTATTCATCGCACCAGCGTTTGAATGCGGGGTAATAGTGCGGATGGTGGCGATCGCACGCTGCTTTGATTGTTTTGTGAAAATGGGCTGCGTCTTCGCGGGTAGGGTAATAGGGCGTGAGGTCGATGCCGCCGCCAAACCACCACACCGGGCCTGCCTCAAAATAGCGATAGTTGAGATGGACGGTGGGAATGTAGGGGTTGCGGGGATGCAGCACCATCGATGTGCCTGTGGCATAGAAGCCGTGCCCTGCTGCCTCTGGGCGCTGCACCAAAATCGACGGCGGCAGATCCTTGCCCCACACTTCCGAAAAATTCACGCCGCCCTGCTCAAACACGCGACCGCCCTTCAGCACGCGCGATCGCCCGCCGCCACCCTCTTCGCGCACCCAGCTATCTTCTTGAAATTTGCCCTCGCCATCCAGCGCCTCTAGCCCCTGACAAATGCTGTCTTGCAGCGCCTTCAGCGCAGTGCTAACGCGCTCCCGCGAGTCCGCAGGGGGCATCACATTAACCGTGTCCTTCGTAGAGGTAGAACTTGGAGATGGAGAGGTCGTTTCAGGGGAGGAAGACGTTGCCATGATGGAAAAAGAACAGTCGCTAAACGTAAGGGGAAACGATCGACGAAACACCTACAGCACTAATGCTGCATACGGGTTTTACCATTGCCTGATCTAGGCTATCCCGGAACGGTACCCAATGTTGACATGGTCAATAAATGTAACGAAAGGTGCAAAAAAGCTTAATGCAAAAAAGCCTGGTATCCAGCTTGATACCAAGGTAGGGCATCGGGTTTGGCGGCTAGGGGCGATCGCCCCCCTTTCTCGGCTATGCTCTATGCCGAATGGCATATTCCCGGAGCAGTGCCCCGTGAGATTGCCCCGTAGGGAGGGTTCCACCCGTCAGTTGCAGGCTTTTTAACTAAACGCTTAAGCCAGTTAAATGTCTAAGAAGTTAAACGCCTAAGGAAACGCTCAAAACTCGTGAATCAAGCTCGTGACCCAGAACGGAGAGAGAGGGATTCGAACCCTCGGTACGGACTTTCGAACCGTACAACAGATTAGCAATCTGCCGCTTTCGACCACTCAGCCATCTCTCCAAGATGACGAAGCTCCATTTTAACAGAAGTCCAGTGTGCATACAAATTCTTTTCAAGCTGAAAGGGCGGCGATCGCCTCAGTTGTCAGAGCGCATTGCGGCATAAAGACACGGATTTCGTAACCACCTGCGTCTCTCACGCGCTCCAAAAACGCTGTAGAAAAATCTAGCTTTGAAATTCCTGCGTATTTTCACTCGGTAGCGTTGGTTTTACGAAAAACCGGAGATCAGCTACTGCTTTACCTGATTCTGGCATTGTTGTGCGCTGACAAGCGTGCAGCAGTGTCAGATCGTGCTGCGTGCCGCCGTGTTGTGTCGCTAGGGCGTGCCTCCTTGAGGCAAAAAAACGCACGTTCACGACAAGGCAAGTCTAAGAAAACGCGAGGAATTCACTAAGGTTGCCCCATGAAAGGAACGTCTTACATTTTCATTGATCGGCAGGTTTGTGACGTGCCCCAACTGCTGGCCCACGCCAAACCGGAGAGCCGCGTGGTGCTTTTGGAGCGCGATCGCGACGGGATTGAACAAATTAGTCAGGTGCTTCAGCAAGAACAGAACATTTGCGAAATTCACCTGGTGGCGCACGGCAGCCCCGATTGTCTATATCTGGGCAACTCGCGGCTGAGCCTGGAGACGCTGCCTCGGTATGCGGCGCGGCTGGGCCAGTGGCGGGGGGCGATCGCCCAGGGCGCGAATATCTTGCTCTATGGCTGCCGGGTGGCGGCGGAGGGGCTGGGTCTGGTGAACGCGCTGCACACCCTGACGGGAGCCAGCATCGCCGCTGCAAGTCAGCCCGTGGGCAAGGGCAACTGGCGGCTGGATCGGCAGATTGGGGCGATCGCCGCCAGTCTGGCCTTTTCTCCTGTTCTCCAGCAGCGCTACGCAAGCACCTTTGGCACGGGCTACGTGCTGAGCAACAACACGCTGATCGCCTTTGACACATCTAACCCCAGTAACTCCGCTCCGGCGATCGCCATCACCGGGCTGGGCGCGGGCGAAACCCTGGTCGGCATTGACGTGCGCCCCCAAAACGGGCTGCTGTATGGACTCACCAGCAACGGCGCAGGCGGTATCCGGCTCTACGTCATCAGCCCTAGAACGGGCGTTGCCACGCCGCTCACCAATGCCCCAGTGCAGCTCAGCGACGGCTCCTCCAACCAGCCGATCGCAGGCACCAATTTTGGGTTTGACTTTAACCCCACCGTCGATCGCATCCGCGTCGTCACCGATGCAGGCGTTAACCTGCGGCTGAATCCCAACACCGGCCTGATTGTGGATGGCAACATGGCAGCCCCAGGAACTCAGTCTGACGGCGCAATCAGCGGCGGCACAACGACGGTCGATGCCACAGCCTACACCAACAGCTTCCCCAGCACCACCGCCACCACGCAATACACGCTGGATGCCGTCACCAACAGCCTGTTTATCCAGAATCCGCCCAACGCAGGCACGCAAACGGCAGCGCTGCCAATCACGCTCAACGGTAGCCCGCTAGATTTCACCGCTGCCAACGGGTTCGATATTCCCCCCAGCGTCGCTGTGTCCACCTCCAACGCACCTGCGACCGGGCAAGGGTTAGCTGTATTAACGGTGGGCGGAGTGACAGGGCTATACGCCATTGAGCTATCGACCGGGGCTGCGACGTTCTTGGGCCGAGTTGGCACTGGCACAGTTCCAGTGCAGGGCTTTGCAAACCAGAGCGGCGGTGGTCTGCCGATTGTGGCGGTGGACACCAACAATAATTTGCTGCGGCTGAACAGCACCACGCCCGGCTCCCCAGTTAGCGTGGCGATTACGGGGCTGACCACTGGCGAACGGGTGGTGGGGATCGATTTTCGCCCGGCGACGGGGCAACTGTTTGCGCTGACCAGCAACGGAACGGGCGTGCGGCTGGCGATTCTTGACCCGCAGACAGGCGCGGCGACGTTCCTGACAACCGATTTTCAGCAATTTAGCGATGCAGGCGGCAACCCGATCGCCATCCAGGGCAACAGTTTCGGGCTGGACTTTAACCCCACGGTTGATCGGGTGCGAATCGTCACCGATGCAGGGCTGAATTTCCGCATGAACCCCAACACTGGGGCGATCGTAGACGGCAACACAGCAGCGGCTGGCGTGCAGCCCGACGGCGCAATTAGCGGCGGCACGACGACTGTCGATGCCACGGCCTATACCAACAACTTTGCTGGAACCACCGTCACCACGCAATACACGCTGGATGCCGCCAGCGACACGCTGTTTATCCAAAACCCGCCCAACAACGGCGTGCAAACCAGCCCGCTGGCGATCACGCTGAACGGGGCGCGGCTCGACTTTACCAGCGTCAACGGGTTCGATATTCCCGCCTCGGTGCGGGTGACAGCGGCAAATGCGCCCGCCACCGGGGAGGCGATCGCCGCGCTAACGGTGGGCGGCACGACGGGTCTCTACAGCATCAACCTGGGTACGGGCGCGGCCACGCTGCTGGGCAACGTGGGCGACGGCAGCACGGGGCTGGTGGGGCTGACAGTCGCCAGCGCCCAGATTCCGGTGAACCAGATCCTGCAAGGCGGCGACGGCAGAGACCTGCTACAGGGCGGCGATGGCGACGATACGCTGGTAGGCCGGGGTGGGCGCGATCGCCTGTTGGGTTTTGGCGGCAACGATACGCTGATCGGCGGCAAAGGCGGCGACATTTTGACAGGCGGCGCAGGAGCCGATCGCTTTGTCTATTCTGGACGCACGCAGCGGGCTGCATTTAGCCAATCGCAGTTAGCAAACCTCGATCGCATTCGAGATTTCGACGCGGCAGAGGGCGATCGCATCCAGCTAGACTTTGACAACAACCTGACCACGCCCAACCTGCCCCGCAAACTGTTTAATGCTGGGGTGCAAACGGGGCGATCGCTCCAGGAAGCGGCCGAATCCGCCTATCTCGACAAAAACCAGGCCCGGCGCAGCAACCAGCGGCTTCTGGCAAACCAAGCGGTCTTCTTTGAATGGCGAAACCGTACCTATCTTTCGGTGAACGATAATCAAGCGGGCTTTTCTGCTGGTCGTGATTTGCTAATCAACGTTACGGCGATCGTCTTGAGTCCGGGCGATGCCCAGGCAGGGGTATTGTCAGTCGGCAATTACTTTGCCTAGAGAGACTATTCTAAACTTAGCAAGGTTGTTGACTGCGAGCCGGTTTTGTAGATGTTTTGTCTGGGAGTGATGACTGCAAGATGAGAACTTTTGAATGTGAGAATTTCTGGCTGCCAAAAATGCTGTATCGGATGGCGATCGCCAGGTTTTTCCTAATGTTCTGGATAGGATACGGCAGCGATTAGTAACTCAGAATAACTGTCAAAAACACTGTCAAAAACAGTGCCAAAAACAGTGCCAAAAAGCGGCCGGGGAGCAGACGGTTTTCCCTGGCCGCTTTTGTATGGGCTATGCATTGGACTAGTACAAAACTAGAAAATTGGGGCGATCGCCATCGAGGATGTATCTGATGATATCAGTAATTACTCGGATATACCCGATCGTTTCCCGTTAAAAAAACATGAACTTCAGACTGAAAGATAAAAACTAGTGATAGGAGCTGAAAGTGTCTGTTCTCAGGACTTTGAACCTCTAAAGAGAGTCGTACCTTCTTGATAACTTCATGAAAAATTCATGATTTTGCCCTTATGCATGAAGATTATGTAAACCTTTGTTGGCGACGACATCGTACTTTTACGAGTTCCGGTTAGTCTACATAACTTCTAGCACCAAATGATATTAATACTGGAAATAATGCTGGAAAGTGCATCTGTTCTATAGCCTACTGTGCAGGTTCTATGACGCTGTCCTTAATGGTCTAAATCGGGGTTCCAATAGCGTTCTAAATGGTGATCTAAAACTTTGACGACTTAAAAAATATTGAAATCAGTCAGGTTGCTGATTGGGGTTGAAAAATCCGTATTTTATCGATGCCTTGACTGTTATGTAGATGCTTCCCATTTTGCTTATGGCTGGAATATCAAACTAGCTAGATACAGAGTTTCTAACCATGAAAGTTGCGCTGGTGCATGACTATCTAACTCAGCGGGGTGGGGCGGAGCGGGTTTTTGAACTGCTATGCCGATATTTTCCAGACGCAGATATTTACACGTCTTTGTATGACCCGGAGCGCACGATTGAACTGGGCGATCGCGAGGTGCGGACAACTCTGTTGCAGGCAATGCCCAACGCCTCTAAATATTTCAGGCTGCTAGCTCCGTTTTATTACCCAGCCTTTCGAGCGCTTGATTTACGAGATTATGATCTGATCGTGAGCAGTAGCACCAGCTTTGCAAAAGCTGTGCGAAAAGGGCCCCACGCGAAGCACATTTGCTTTTGTCACAACGTCCCTCGATTTCTTTGGGATACACAAAACTATCTGCGTGAATATCGAGAGTTTCAAACGTTTTATCCCGCCATTGACATCGTTTTTAAGGTGCTGAGAAAGGCGGACTTGGCCTACGCTCAAGAGCCGGATCTATACATAGCCAACTCCAGTACGGTGGCTCGACGAATTGAAGCACTTTACAACCGCCCAGCGGTGACAGTGAATTATCCGATCGACGCTAGCTTGTTTCGGTTTTCCGCCGAGAAGGATGACTTTTATCTCGCTTCGGCACGGCTACTGGGCTACAAGCGGGTGGATGTGATTGTGGAAGCATTTAGCAAGCTGGGCTGGCCGCTGCTGGTGTCGGGGGAGGGGCCAGACCGCAAGCGCCTGGAGAGCATGAGCGCCAGAAATATCCAGTTTTTGGGCTACGTCAGCGATGAAGAGCGGGCCAGCCTGCTGGCGCGAGCGAAGCTGGTGGTGGTGGCGGCACTGGAGGACTACGGGCTGGTGCCTGTGGAAGCGAATGCCAGCGGTACGCCAGTGGTGTCCTATGGCGCGGGTGGTGTGCTGGATACCCAGATTCCGGGGCTAACGGGGTTATTCTTTCAGGAGCAGACAGCCGCCTCGCTGGAGGCGACGCTGCTGGAGGCGGTGAAGATGCAGTGGGACTATTCTAGGATTCGGGATCACGCGCTGAGTCGGTTTACGAAGAAGGTCTTTTTTGACAAGATTGGGCAGATTATTGACGAATTTTGCGATCGCCGAACGGTTATGTCTAGCTCAGTGAGTCTGGCTCGATGAGTCTGGCGCAGCAGGTTCGTTTCAACCTGTGCTTTAGAGGATTCGTCCAGACTATTCGTCCAGAGTATTCATTCATCATTCAGGTTCATTCAGAGTGTTCGTTTAGATAGGTTTCAGATAGGTTATCAAGGTCACTACCGGAGTTCCAGATTTTGAGTTCATGCGGGATGAAGAATCATGCTTGAGGCGAAACTGAATGGGGCAGCCGACTCGGAACTCGGCTATGGGCAGCTTTTTGCCACGCTGATGCGGCGGCGGCTGTTGCTGCTGGGGGTGCTGCTGAGTACGATGGCGGTTTCAACCTTGCTGTCGGCCCGCAAGGACGCGACCTATCGCAGTTCAATGCAGCTTTTGGTGGAGTCGAACTACGAGCAGAAGGCGAATCTGCGGGGGGCTGTGCCAGAGACACTGTTCACGGCTCCGGCTGCGGTCGAAATTGACTATGCCACGCAAATTCGCCTGATGCAGAGTCCAATCCTGCTGGGGCGGGCGGTGGAGGCGTTGCGCTCTGAGTATCCTGACCTGGGACTGGAGGACTTGAAGCGGGGTCTGGCGGTGAGCCGTGTGCTGGAAACCGAAGACAAGATTGAGACGAAAATTCTCCAGGTAGACTATACCAGCGGCGATCCGCTGAGGTCGCAGCGGGTGCTGGAGGTGATGAAAAATGTCTATCTGGCCTATAACCTGGAACAGCAGAAGCTCCGTTTGAGCAACGGTCTGTCGTTTATCGACGAACAACTGCCTACGGTGCGTGAGGAGGTGGCGAAGGCAGAGCGATCGCTCGAAGATTTCCGCGAAGGGCAGGGCATTATCGACCCAGAGCAGCAGGCTACGGAGTTTGCGAAGGCGCTGAATGCGATCGCCGAACAGCGCCGCGCCATCCAGGCTGAGTTTCAAGACAATCAGATGCGGTTTCGCGACCTCCAGCAGCAGCTTGCCCGCACGCCTCAGGGGGCGATCGTCGCGTCGCGTTTGAGCCAGTCGCAGCGGTTTCGCAATCTGCTGACCTCGCTGCAAGAGACTGAACTAGCGCTGGCGGAGCAGTTGGTAACCTATACTGATCGATCGCCCACGGTTCGCAGCCTGACTCAGCAGCTTGAACGGGAGCGGGTGCTGCTCCAGCAAGAAGCTAGGCGCATCCTGGGCGATCGCGCTGAACTGTCCGAAGAAAAGCTGTATACCGAGGCCCAAATGGGCGAGGTGGAAATGGGGCTGGCTGGGCAGTTGGTGGCAACGCAGACCAATCTGATGGGCTTGCAGGCCCGCGATCAAAGTCTGGCCAGAGCCGAAACTCAGCTTCGCAACGAGCTAAACCGGTTTCCGCAACTGATTGCCGAATATAACCGCCTCCAGCCCGACATCACCACCAAGCGCGAAACCCTCCAGCAGCTTTTGAAGGCGCGTCAGGAGTTGGCTATTGAAATCGGGCGCGGCGGCTATAACTGGCAGGTGGTGGAAGCGCCGGAACAGGGCATCAAAACGGGCCCGAGGGTGCTGACCGATTTACTACTGGGTACGGTGCTGGGGCTATTTTTGGGCGCGATGGCGGTGTTCTTGCGCGAGTCGATGGACGATGTCATCCACTCGCCCGAAAAGCTGACAGAGACCGTGGCCCTGCCGCCGCTGGGCATCGTGCCTAAGCTACCGCGCAGCATTGTCGGTCAGCGCTGGCCGCTGGGGGTTCAGTGGTCACCATCTGGGCGATCGCCCGCTGCCCTGCCCATGCTGCAAGCCGCCCAGTGGCCGCTGTTTCGGGAGTCGATGGATCTGGTCTACAAGAGCCTGCGGCGCAGCAGTCCTGCGTCGGCGCTGCGATCGCTCGCCGTTACCTCTGCGCTGGCAAATGAGGGTAAAACACTGGTGTCGATTGGTCTGGCGCTGAGCGCCGCGCGACTGCATCAGCGGGTGCTGCTGATCGATGCCAATTTGCGATCGCCCAGCCTGCATCACCAGCTCAACCTGCCCAACCGCCAGGGACTCTCCACCTTGCTCAGCGGCGAAGATCGACAACCCCTGCTGCACAGCATTGGTGCAAATACCGATGTGCTAACGGCGGGCCCGCTGTCCAGCGACCCGGTGCGTCTGCTGAGTTCCGACGAACTGCGGGACTGGATCAGAGCGTTTGAAAAAGACTATGACCTGGTGATTCTGGACTCCTGCGCGGTGTTGGGCGTTGTGGATGCGATTCAAACTGCCTCGCTGTGTGAGGGGGTTGCCGTTGTCGCTCGCCTCGACAGCGTGTCCCAAGCCAGCTTGATTCAGGCAGCAACGGCGCTCAACGGTTTGAACGTGATTGGCATGATTGCCAACAATGTCAAGGGCGCTCAGGTCGCCTATGGTTGCCCGTCGGGACTGGGGGCGCTGTTTGCTGAGTCCGTTTCCAACCGCGACGCTGCCGAGTCAGCCGGACGAGATGCTGCTTAGCAAGGGAGGATAACAAGCTTTAAACGACGGAATCGAGATCCTGAATAATTAAGCCGTTTCATTGCTCAATCTATGTTTCTAAAGCTGCTGCAACTTGTTCGCAAGCCCCTCAGAGCAACTCAGTTTTGGCAAGAAAACTACCTGATCTTGAGGGAATTCAAAAGCTTTCGCTGGCTGGCGATCGCCGCAGTTTGCTTTGCGCTTTTGGCATCCGTTACAGAAGGGTTTGGGCTGGGTTTTTTGCTGGCATTTTTGCAAAGCCTTACCTCACCGGAGGCACCGCCTGTTCAAACCAGAATTGAATGGTTTGACGTTTGGATATTGAGCATTAACGCCCCAGTTAACCAGCGGCTTTATCGCGTGTCAGGGCTGATTGTGGCCGCGACTTGCATCCGGGCTGTGTTCAATTATCTGGCGCAATATTACACGCTGACGAGTGAAGTCACCCTCATTGATCGGCTCCGCAAGCGGGTGTTTGAGCAGCTCCAATCCCAGCGTCTCAGCTACTTCTCTCAAACGCGATCAGGAGAACTGGTAGACATCTTAACCAGCGAGATGGAGCGGATTAGAAATGCGTTTGGGGCGATGTCGTTTCTAATGACTCGTGCCTTTACGCTGCTGGTATATGCGATCGCCATTCTTCTATTATCCTGGCAACTTTCGCTAATCTCAATTTTCCTCTTTGGCGGGCTAGCCTTTGGGTTTTCTAAGCTGAACAAACGGGTACGGCGGCGCAGCACCAGAACCTCTCAAGCCAGCGGACGACTGACTTCTATTGCAGTTGAATTTATTAATGGAATCCGCACTGTGCAAGCCTTTTCCACTCAAAATTTTGAACGACGGCGGTTTTATCAGGCCAGTTCAGGACTTGTTCAGGAATGGAAAACGGTCTATCGCTTGTCTTGTCTGGTGCGTCCTCTTGCAGAAGCCTCGGCTACGTTTGTGCTAGTGGGCATGATCATCCTGGCGCTCACCAATCGCATTATGCCCGTTGCGTCCTTGCTAACGTTTTTATTCATTCTGTTTCGCATGGTTCCCTACAGTCAGGACTTGCTGGGGGTGTTCTCTCATCTCAGCACCATGATGGGGTCTGTAGAAAATATCAAGCGGCTCTTGAGCGACGAAGGCAAGCAATTTTTTGAAAACGGTACGCGCACTTTTCCAGGGTTATCTCATGCGATTGAGTTTGTAGATGTCGATTTTGGCTATGACCCCGATCATCTGGTGTTAAAAGATATCAATCTTTGCATCGAAAAAGGCAAGACTACGGCCCTGGTTGGGGCATCGGGTTCTGGCAAATCTACGCTAGCAGATTTGATTTCTCGCTTCTATGATCCGACTGCTGGGCGGGTGTTTTTAGATGGGGTTGATCTACGAGAGTTCGAGATCGATTCCGTTCGCCATCGGTTGGCGATTGTGAGTCAAGATACGTTTATTTTCAATGCGTCTGTGCGGAGCAACATTACCTATGGTTCAGAACACGCGACTGATACCGAAGTGTATGAAGCCGCACGGTTGGCAAATGCGCTGGAGTTTATTCTAGAGATGCCGGAGGGGTTTGAAACCACGCTGGGCGATCGCGGCATTCGGCTATCGGGTGGGCAGCGCCAGCGAATTGCGATCGCCCGCGCCTTGTTACGAAACCCTGAAATTCTGATTCTGGACGAGGCCACCAGCGCTCTGGATTCGGTATCTGAAAGACTGATTCAGGAAGCGTTGGAGAAGCTTTCGGTGGGCCGAACCGTGTTGGCGATCGCCCATCGGCTCTCGACCATTTCAGGCGCAGACAAAATTGTGGTGCTAGAACAAGGAAGAATTGTCGAGCAGGGTGGCTATCGAGAACTGATTGATCGGCGCGATCGCTTCTGGAGATACTACCAAATTCAGCAGGCATCGTGAAATTTCAAGACGATTGCAATGTAATTTAGCCCAGTCTTCTTGCAAGCCTCCTTCAATCAATGAACCATGACTGACCAAAATGCACTTGTGAGCGTTATTATGCCAACCTACAATCGCCCAGATTTTTTGCGGGTGGCTATTCAAAGTGCATTGCAGCAGTCTTATAGGAATATTGAAATTATTGTTTCTGATAATTGCAGTCCCGAAAATCCTCAGGCCCTGATCGATTCATTCTGCGACTCTCGAATTCGATTTTGGCGCAACGAAACCAATCTGGGACTGTTTGGAAATGCCATGAAGGCAGTCAGCTTGGCACGTGGGAAATACCTTTCATTCTTACATGATGATGATGAGTGGGATGCCCGTTTTTTAGAGAATCTGGTTCCAGCATTAGAGCAATATCCTGAGGCAACGATTGCATTTTGCGATCAGTTTATAACTGATGAATCAGGGGATATTAATGTTCAAGTTACTCGAAAGACGACAAAAAACTATCGACGCGATCGCCTCCAAAGCGGACTATATCAACCCTTTATAGAAATCGGCTTGGTTTATAAATCTATTCCCAGTGTCGCAGGTGCCGTGATTCGCAGAGAGTCGATAGATTGGGCTAGTATTTCACCTGGAGTAGGTAGGATGTATGATCTTTACATCACGTACCTGTGCTGCAAAGACGGGCAGGCCGCCTACTACCTTGCAGACAAGCTGGTTTACCATCGGGAACATTCAAACGCCGATACATTTTTGAGTGGACGACGAAACGGCCCTGCCAAGATTTCTAAAGCCAAAGTAGAAATCTTCTGCTACCAGCGCTTTGTTCAAGACCATAATCTTCGCCCATTTAGATTTCATTTCAAGAAGTTGCTGCTACATGCCCAAACCACATTGGGGATCGGGCTGTTGTTAGCAAACCGTCCTTCAGAAGCGCGACTTCACCTGTTCCAATCGTTCAGGGGTCGGTTTTTTAGTTTGAGAACTCTGGTTGCGCTGCTGTTGAGCCTGGTGTGTTCGTTGGTGCTAATAGAGCGATCGCACTAAGACGATTCAGATCACTTTCTGAGCCTCGATCAAGTTGAGTCGACCAGATCTCTCAGAGCATTCAAAACACCTTTGATCACACTACTCATTAGCTCCTGCTGAGTCCAAAGCCTCTGCCTGTTTTGAAAGATTTACTCTTAAGCATCTACCCTACTCACGAATTCTGGCCATGAAAGTTAGCGTGATCATCCCCTGCCTAAACAATGCGTCTACCCTTGCGATACAACTTGAGGCCTTGGCAGCCCAACAGTATGCAGAGCCGTGGGAAGTGATCGTGGCAGACAATGGCTCTACAGATGCAACCGTGGCAATTGCGGAACAGTTTGGCGATCGCCTCCCCAATCTGCGTGTATTGGATGCTTCCCGAATCGGCGGCAGCGCCCATGCCCGTAACATGGCAGCAGCAGCAGCACGCGGCGAGTTTTTGCTGTTTTGCGATGGAGATGATGAGGTAGGTGCGGGCTGGGTTGCCGCGATGGTCGCAGCTCTGGAAAAGTCTGATTTGGTGGGGGGATATATGGAGTATTGGCGGCTGAATGAACCGTGGCTAGTGCGGGCCTACGGTTATGAAAGCGGACTGAAGCTGTTTGAATCGGGATACCTAAAGTTTGCCAGCGGGTGTAATTTGGGAATTCGTCGCGTTGTTCATGAAGCGGTAGGCGGGTTTGATGAAACGCTGCTGCGACTTCAAGATGTGGACTATTCCTGGCGCGTTCAGCAGGCTGGATTTAAGCTGAGCTATGCGCCTGATGCGATTGTTCACTTTCGGCTGCGCGGCAGTATTCGGAGCGTGTGTCGTCGAGCCTTCAAGTTTGGATACACTGAGCCGTTCCTTTATCAAAAACATCGAGACCGGGGAATGCCCCAAATTTTGAGTTGGAAGTCGATTGCCAAAACGGTTGCCCTGTTTCCAGTTCGCCTGATCGGTTCGCTGCGCGATCGCGCTTTGTTGTGTAAGGTGCTGATGGAAGGCTGCTGGCGCGGCGGCGAACTCTACGGCTGCATTAAACACCGCTATTTGCCGCTTTAGTTAGCATTCTTGGAGGCAGCGCGAGTGAAACTTTGCATTGTCACGCATCGAGTGTTGAAAGGGGACGGGCAGGGGCGCGTCAACTATGCGGTTGTGCAGCACGCGCTGGCGGCGGGGGCATTGGGGTGACGCTGCTGGCCAGCGAGGTTGCGCCAGACCTGGTGCAGCATCCAGGGATTAGCTTGGGTGTGGCGATTCCGGTCAATGGTCTGCCGACCGAGTTGCTGAGAAACTTGATGTTTTCCTGGCAGAGTCGGCGCTGGTTGGCAAAGCACGCCGTTGAGTTCGATTTGGTCAAGCTCAATGGCGCGATTACTGATTTTCCGGCAGACATCAATGCCGTGCATTTTGTCCACCATGACTGGCTGCGATTTGCGAAGCGATCCCTGCGGGAATCGCCCGCCAATCACACCTCTGGTCTGCGGGGGCTATATCAGCGGCTCTATACGGCACTCAATGCCCATTGGGAAAAGCGGGCGTTTCGTCGCTCTGGGCTTCTGATTGCAGTTTCTCAGCAGGTCAAACAAAGCCTATTAAGTATTGGAGTGCCAGAAGAAAAGATTCGGCTCATCTTGAATGGGGTCGATACGGTAGAGTTTTCACCCGGCAAGGTCAGTCGCGATTTGTGGAACCTACCCGCAGAAGTGCCGTTGGGACTATTTGCTGGAGATATTAAAACCCCTAGAAAAAACCTGGATACTGTGCTGCACGCTCTGACTCAGGTTTCAGCTTTGCATTTGGCAGTCGCAGGCGACACAGAGGGCAGCCCCTATCCCAAACTGGCAGAGGGACTCGGCGTTGGCGATCGCGTTCATTTTTTGGGCTATCGCCGCGACCTCAAAGACCTGATGAAAGCTGTCGATCTGTTCATTTTTCCATCCCGCTACGAAGCCTGTTCGCTCGTGCTGCTAGAAGCCCTGGCCACCGGGTTGCCTGTGGTGACTGCGGCAACCACGGGCGGCGCAGAAATCGTCACCCCCGATTGCGGCGTGGTGCTGCCCGACCCCAACGATGTGGATCAGCTGGCCCAAACGCTGAACGCGCTGATTGCTGACCCCACGCGGCGATCGCACATGGGGCTTGCAGCCCGCCGTCGCGCCGAAGCCCACACCTGGGACGGAATGGCTCAGCAATATCTGGACTTGTTTGACGCGATGTGCTGCCCTGTCGCTGCTGATCATCCCCAAACTGCCGACCATGAAACTCACCGTCATCATTCCCACCTACTGCCGCGCTGACGACCTGCGGCGCTGTCTGGCGGCCCTGGCCCAGCAAGCGCGATCGCCTGATGAGGTGATCGTGGTGGTGCGCGATACGGATCGAAACACCTGGGAGTTTTTGGAAACGAGTGTGCCACCGGGGTTGCCGCTGCAAACCATAAGCGTGGTTGCTCCGGGTGTAGTGGCGGCAATGAACCGGGGCCTGGAAGCTGCCCAGGGAGACGTGATTTGTTTTACAGACGACGACGCTGCGCCTCACCCGGACTGGCTGGCTCGCATCGAGCAGCATTTCCTGGCCGATCCTCACCTGGGCGGGCTGGGCGGGCGCGATCGCATCCAGCACTTGCCCGAATCTCTGGCCGGACGACCCTGCACCGTGGGAAAGCTGCAATGGTTTGGTCGGCCCATTGGCAATCATCATCTGGGCATGGGCGCAGCGCGAGAGGTCGATATTCTCAAAGGCGTGAACATGAGCTTCCGCCGAACGGCGATCGCCCATCGACCGTTCGATACCCGAATGCGCGGCACGGGGGCCCAGGCTCATTTTGAACTGGCCATGAGTCTGGCGCTGCGGCGCGACGGCTGGCGGTTAGTTTATGATCCAGCCGTGTTGGTCGATCACTACCCCGCCCCCCGGCATGACGAAGACCAGCGCCACCAGTTCAGCGCGATCGCCCGCCAAAACGCGGTTCACAACGAAACTCTAGCCCTGCTGGAACACTTTTCACCTGTGCAGCAGGCAATATTCCTGCTCTATGCCCTGCTGCTGGGGCATCGGGATGCCTTTGGGCTGGCCCAGCTAGTCCGATATGTTCCCCAGCAGCGCGACTTGGCCATGCGTCAGTGGGCGGCAGCCATGCAAGGGCGATGGCAGGGCATTCAAACCTGGTGGGCCAGCCGGAAGCGGGGGCCCAAGGCAGGGGTTGGAGGACAGGAATGGGGACTGAGAGGGTAGGAAGAGGGGTTTGGATTTTGGGTTTGGCTGTGCCTTGAGTAACTGCTTTAAGCGTTTGAGGCGCTGACTGAGGGGTCTCTTGTGCTTTAGAGTTTCGCTGTTTTATTCGCCGTCTTAAACGCATGGAAGTCATTTCGAGTCCACAGCCGACTGGCAACCAGTCCCTACCCGGATGGATTGCGATCGCCGGAGTGTTTAGCATTGCCACGCTGGGGGCGCTAGTTGGGGCAGGCGGTTTGGTGCGGCTGTTTTTTCCAGCCTCGGCGCTGCTGGTGGCGGTGTTGCTCTACTTCCGCTATCCGCTGCTCTACGTTGGGTTTGCCTGGTGGATCTGGTTCCTCACGCCCCTCCTCCGGCGCATCAGCGACTACAACAGCTTTTGGGACGAAAAGGGCGTGATTCTGCTTGCGCCTTACCTGGTCACGTTCGTCAGTGTGCTAACGCTAGTGCGCTATCTGCCCCGCACGCCGAAAATGGGTGGACTGCCCTTTGTGCTGGCGATCGCCAGCGTGGTCTATGCCTTTCTGATCGGACTCATTCTCGATAATCCACCGCTTGCGGTGATCCGTTCCTTCCTGGACTGGATTTGCCCCATCTTATTTGGCTTTCACCTGTTTGCAAACTGGCACGATTATCCCAGCTACCGCAGAAACGTCCAGCGCGTATTTCTCTGGTGTGTCTTGCTCACAGGTCTCTACGGCATCTACCAGTTTATGGTTGCGCCGCCGTGGGACGGTTTTTGGCTGATTCGCACCAAGCTCGTCAGCTTTGGCAAACCAGAGCCGTTTGAAATCCGGGTCTGGAGTACCATGCACTCGCCTGGCCCGTTTGCCGTGGTGATGATGGCAGGGCTGCTGCTGCTGTTTTCTGAGCGCAGCGTATTGGGCATTCCCGCAGCCGTCAGCGGCTACCTGTCGATTCTGCTCAGTATGGTGCGTTCGGGCCTGGGGCGGCTGGGGTGGGCGGGGCTGCTGGCGGCCTTTGCGTCTACCACGCCCAAGTATCAAATGCGGCTGGTGGTCACGATTTTGGTGCTGGTGCTGTGCGTCACGCCGCTGACGGTGATGGAGCCGTTTGACGAGGTCATTAGCGAACGGGTTGAGTCGATTTCTAACCTCGCCCGCGACCAGAGTTTCCGCGATCGCTCTCGAAACCACGACCGCGATTTCAACGTGGCCATTACGCGAGTCTTGGGGCGCGGCATGGGCAGTACGTGGATTGTGAATGAGCGCAACGGCAAGCTGGAAATGATTGTGCTAGACAGCGCCATTCTCGACATTTTCTTCACGCTGGGCTGGGCAGGAGCGCTGCCCTATTTGGGGGGAGTTATTTTCCTATTGGTCAGTCTGTTCAAAGATTCTGCTGCTCGCGCCGACTCGGTTGCCAGCGCCGCGCGGGGCATTTCGCTAGCGGTGTTTTTCCAGTTCATCTTCAGCAGCGTCATGCTGGGGCTGTCTGGCATGATTCTGTGGGGGCTTTATGGGCATTGCCCTGGGCCGCCAGCCGCTATCATCGTCATCGCAAAAATCTGTTAAAGGTGCTGTAGCGCTTTGGGGGGGCTACCTGCATGAGCTGCGATGTTTGAGGGGCGCTTTGGAGACATGCTTGGGCTATTCTGGGATAGGACTTACGCTGTTGGAGGATTTCTTGGGGGCGGCGCCTGCGAGAAATCCTCCAAGACCCAATAGAGCTTATCGCAAGTGCGTAAGTCCTGTGGGAATTTTGTAAAGAGTCAAGGAAGACATGAAGCATTTTCTAGTCCTAGAAAAAGATCTCGATACCCCTAACCCCGCTGCATTTCTTATTACAAAGGTTTGCTACTTTAACGAGGAGGAGATGAATTTTTACTACTTCACTGCAAATGGCTACAAATGTGACAATGACTTGGTGGGTGTTTGGTTCGGGCTGTCTGCTGGGGAGCGAAAAGAAGATGTGACTGAAGAGCAAGCGCGGGAGTACGAGAAGATGCAACTGGCACACGGCATGAAGGATATCCCGGTCACTTTGTCTTCAGAGGGCTAAATCAGCTTGGGTGTTATTGCTGAACCGCTTTTGGGCAGCGCGGTGGTTGTTTGGTTTACCTCCTGTTTCGTTTATCTCCAAAGTAGTCTCAAATATCTCCAAAGCAGTCTCAAATTGCAGCATCAATGCAGCATCAATCATTTTGCAGCGATTATCACAAACCGATGATCCCGGTGTATGATTTGCTGGAATTTCGGTCTTGTTTGGGAGAAGGGATATGGGTTTGGTAACGGCTCCCCCGGCGCTGCTGGTGTTGGCGGATGGCACGGTGTTTCGCGGATTTTCTTTTGGCGCGTCGGGCACCAGCATCGGCGAGGTAGTGTTCAACACGGGCATGACGGGATATCAAGAAGTCTTGACCGATCCCAGCTATCGCGGGCAGATTGTCACCTTTACCTATCCCGAACTGGGCAATACGGGCGTGAACCCGGAGGATGAGGAATCGGCGGGGCCCCAGGTGAAGGGGGCGATCGCCCGCAATATTTGCTCCCGCCCTAGCAACTGGCGCTCCACCCAGTCTCTCCCCGACTACCTCAAGCAGCACCACATCCCCGGCATCTACGGCATCGACACCCGCGCCCTCACCCGCAAGCTGCGCTCCGTCGGCGCGATGAACGGCGGCATCTCTACCGAAATTCTCGACCCAGCAGAGTTGCTGATGCAGGTGCAGGAAGCCCCCAGCATGGCCGGGCTGAACCTGGTCAAAGACGTGACCACGACGGAAATTTACGAATGGAACGAGCCGACCCCGCCAGAGTGGGAATTTAGCGAAGGGGTTTCACAATCGGCAGAGCCGCTGACCGTGGTCGCGATCGACTTTGGCATCAAGCGCAACATCCTGCGGCGGCTGGCCAGCTACGGCTGTCGAGTCATTGTGGTGCCCGCCGACACGCCCCCCGAAACCATCCTGAGCTACAACCCGGACGGCATTTTCCTGTCCAACGGGCCCGGCGACCCCGCCGCCAACACCGACGGCATTGAAACCACCAAAGCTTTGCTCAAGGCCCAGAAGCCCGTCTTTGGCATCTGCATGGGCCACCAGATTCTGGGTCTGTCGATGGGTGGCGAATCTTTCAAGCTCAAGTTTGGCCATCGCGGGCTAAACCAGCCCGCGGGCTTGCGGCAAAAGGTGGAAATTACCAGCCAGAATCACGGCTTTGCGATCGCCCAGGAGTCGCTTCCCGACGCTGACGTAGAAATCACCCACCTGAACCTGAACGATCGCACGGTGGCCGGGCTGCGCCACAAAACCTTGCCCATGTTCTCGGTGCAATATCACCCCGAAGCCAGCCCCGGCCCCCACGATGCAGACTATCTGTTTGAGCAGTTTGTGCGCCAAATGCGCGAGAGTAAAGGCTAGCAGAGGATTGACCCGTTCAATAACCATCTGTCTTAGACCTGTCTTAGAACAGCTTTGTCATACCAAGCGCTGTCTTGGACACTCAGTCTTACCTTTCCTTTAAGCAGGCCTTAAGCAGAGACTTATCGAGTTGCGTCACAATGCCGGAAGTGCTTGGGCAGCAGAGGAGCAGGGATTGGAATTTGAGGGTTCATGTTGAGCGCTGGGCTGGGCTTCCAGGATTGTGGATGCTCCGGAGGCTTTGCCCGGCTGCTAAAGCGGCCCTGCTGATCCAAATTTCTCCCGCCTGAGTTCTACACCCCTCTCTTTTCAGAATCTCTCATGGCGCAACTGTCTTCTAAACCGTCTCCGCGCTGGATTGGGGTGGCGATCGCCTTTTATGCCTTTATCGCCATTGGCATTGCTGAGGGCGGGCTGGGGGTGCTGCTGCCATCGATTCTTACAGAATACAATTTGACCCCTGCCAGCGTCACGCTGCTATTCGTCAGCCAGATTACGGGCTACATTTTTGCGGCGTTTACCAGCAGCCTGATCAGCAGTTGGCTGGGGCTGGCGCGGATGCTGCTGATGGCGGCGGGCACGCTGACGCTGGCGCTGGCGATTTATGCCACCGCGCCGATATGGGCGCTGATGGTGGCGGCGGGCACGCTGCTGGGGCTGGGCATCGGGCTGATCGACGCAGGCGTGAACACCTACATCGTGCAGGACGAACGCGGCGCATCGCTAATCGGCACGCTGCACGGATTCTATGGCGTGGGGGCGCTGTCGGGCCCGGCGATCGCCACGACGCTGCTGGCGATGGGCGTGACCTGGCGACAGGTGTATGGCGTGCTGACGGGAATTGTGGGGCTGCTGATTGTGGCGCTGCTGGCGGTGTTGGTGATTCGCTATCCACCGATGCATCTTCGAGGTGTGGCCACTTCCGAGGGAGCAAGTGCGGCGCAAAATCTGGGGCGATCGCTGCGGCATCCGGCGGTGCTGCTGACGGGGCTGCTGCTGCTGGTGTATGTGGGCACGGAAGCAGCGATCGGCAACTGGGCGTACACGGTGCAATCCGTCGGGCGTAATATGCCTGCAATGGCGGCGGGCTATGGCGTGGCGGCCTACTGGCTGGGGCTGACGGTGGGGCGGTTTGGTTTGGACTATTGTTTGCGGCGGGTGGGGGCAGTGCGGATGATCAGCCTGTCGCTGACGCTGCTGCTGATTGGGCTATTTGCCTGGTGGCAATTGCCGGATCAGTGGCTCAGCCTGCCAATGATCGGGTTGGCGTTGGCGGCGATCTTTCCAGCGACGATCTGGCTGGTTCCCCAGCGACTACCTGCGGAACTCGTCCCCGGCGGCATTAGTTTTGCGACCAGCGCGGCCAGCTTTGGCGTGGCGGTGATTCCCACCAGCGCAGGCTGGATTGCCGATGCTACCAGCCTAGAGAGCATTCCGGTGCTAATGCTGCCGCTGGCGATCGCCATGATTTTGATCCACCTCTGGCTGGTGCAGCACACACCGAGCGATCGCTCGTTGAGCTAGCAACCTGTGGCTAAATCGCAAACCCCATTTCCTTGAGGCCCTGGCGCAGCCGCTCCGCCTGCTCTGGGTTGCTCTGAGAATGCAGGGCGATCGCCCGCCCAAAGGAGGCCAGCCCCGATTCCACCTGGCCCAGCTTGATCAGCGCCACGCCGAGGTTTTGGTGGGCTTCGGCGTGGTCGGGCTGGAGCCGAATCGCCGCCTGATAGTGCGCTACTGCGTTGGTAATTTGTCCCAGCGCCCGCAGCGTCGTGCCCAGGTTGTAGTGTCCGGCGGCAAAGTTGGGGTCGATGGCGAGGCAGCGTTCATAAAGCTGGCGGGCAGTGGCCAGATCGCCCGTGGTTTTGCACAGGCTGCCCAAATTGTTGTAGGCTCCCAGCTTCAGCGGCTCTAGCACGGGCTGTTGCAGCGCGGCCTGATACTGCTGTGCGGCTTGCTCTAGCTGATTCAGCCGGGTGAAGGCAATGCCCAGGTGATAGTGCAGCTCGTAGCGCACGGGCGCATCCGTCTGCGACGCTTTCAACAAGGGCGATTTTAGCCCCTGCTGCAAAAGCTGGATGCCGCGCTCCACCTCGCCCATTTGCACATACAGCGCCCCCAGCTTGCTGCACTCGTAGGGGTCGTCGGGGTGGACTTTCCAGTAGCCCTCCATAACGGTTCGCGCTTTTTCTAGCTTGTCGCGGCGGGCGATCGCCACGGGATCATACCCATCGTGCAAAATCGCCACCTGCGGCAAGTCCACAATACCCCAGCCCGGTTCCTGCTGCCGCAGCGCCGCCACTGCATCGTCGATCGTGGCGTGATAGGGCCGCGCAAAGGTCAGGGCTGGATGCCGCCGAAACAGCCGCGACACCAGCGAATAGGGCGACTGCACCGCGCCCACCTCCTGCCGCAGCAGGTTGATGACCAGCGTTTCGTCGCGCTGCATCGCCTGCTGCATCATCGGTACGCAATCTGCCACCAGCGTCTCGTCGGCATCCAGCACCAGCACCCAGTCGCCCGTGGCGTGGCGCAGCGACTCGTTGCGGGCGATCGCAAAATCGTTTTGCCAGGGGGTAGAAAAGACCTTTGCCCCAAAGGATTGGGCGATCGCCACGGTGTCATCCACCGAGCCTGTATCGACCACGATCAGCTCGTCAGCCACAGTCGCCACGCTCTGCAAACAGCGCCCCAGCCGTTCCGCCTCGTCTCGCACAATCATGCAAAGGCTGAGCCTTGGTTTCACCGATTTTTCCCCTTTGCACCAATGCCTAAAAGAAAGAACGCCTAAAAGAATGCCTAAAAAACGCCTGAATGAAGATGGCTCAAGCTGATCAGTTGGTCACCGACCGCGACATATCCCGATCCTAGCTTAGGGCAGCCTTCCCGTTGATGGCATTTGGGATGGATCTCCGCACGGTTTTTATAGTACAAAAGTACAATAAAATGTCAGAGCCGATTTAACAATGGTTGCCAAGAAGCAAAAATATGCCCTATCTCGTCTGGCTAAAACCTATCTTGCAAACCGATTCTTGGAAGGTTATAGGGAATAATAGTGGGGAACTGAGTGTGTGGAACTGAGTGGCTGCCGCCAAATTTCTGTGGAATCTTCCGTGAATCGCTCACTTTAATCGGCCGCTTCTCTATTCTTTTGGAATCAGGAACCCGCTGTCCCGGTCTACAGTCCTGTCATAAGACATCTTTAAGACATCTTGTTAGAGACCGCTCAGAAAGCGCACCAAACCGCGCATCCATCGAGTGAATTGGGGGGGGCTTGCAGCATGGCGATCGCCCCACCTCTCGCGTCGCCAGCAGCTTGATTCGCAAACCGCATCTGCCTCGCATTGTTCGGCCTGTTCCCTCACGTTGCTTCGGAAGCGATTCATGAACATTCCATTTCCTCTTAGTTTGGCGGCCCTTAGTCTGGCAGCGCTTGGTGTTACACAAGCCTTTGGTTCTCAGGGGTACGAACCCACCGCACAACCGGGTATTCACCTGCTCAGCAGCACCGCCACAGCCGCCGCCACGGGCAGACCCGGCGTACTCAGCGCCCGCGACCCACAAGCCTGGATCAATATCCGCAGCGGCCCTGGGGTGCAGTCTAGCGTGGTGTCTACGGGTATGCCCAATATGCCCGTGCTGGTCTTGCAAGAATCGGCTGGGAGTGACGGGTTTACCTGGTATCAGGTGCGGCTGGGCAATGGCGCTGAGGGCTGGGTGCGAGGCGATTTGGTGCGCTTGACAGACGGGACTGGGGCGATCGCCTCTTCGCCTGCTGCACCGCAACCCCCCGCCCAGCAAGCCGCAGGCTTCCAGAATGCCGCGGCCGATGCGCCGATCTACGACCCGTCCTCTGGGGCGCTGATGCGTCCTGGAACCCGCCCAGAAGCGAGTGCGCCCAATCGCGGCGATTTGCCCAGCCCCACGTCTGATCTGCCTGCATATAATCCGTCTGTCCAACCCGTGCCGCCTGTCAGAGTGCCAACCAATGGGCAGACCAATCTCCCGCGCTATTCGCGTGAAGTCGTGGTCGATCAGCAGGGGCAGCGCGACATCACCCAGGGAACGGCGAACCCTGCGGTGAACCAGCCCCTACCCAGCCCCCAGCCCCCTGATTCGCCAGGACTGGTGGATCGCATCGTGGGTGGGATTAGTGCCATTGGCGATCGCGTGGGTGCGATTCTAAACCCTGGGCCAGCCCCACTAGCCATCACGCAAGCAGACATTGATTACTTCACGGAAGTCGCGCTTGGCTCGGAATGGGGAAATAACGCACCGCTAATTCGTAGATGGAATACAAACCTGAGAATTCGCGTCACGGGAACCCGTACTGCGGAGGATGACGCGACGATTCGCCAGGTGATGCAAGAATTGAACGAGCTACTCAACGGCAGTGGCGTGCAGCTCGTCCGCGACGACCGCAATCCCAATGTCGAGATTATCTACGCGCCAGAGAGCCAGTTTCGCCAGCTAGAACCCAACTATGTGCCGGGAAATCTAGGCTTTTTCTGGGTGCGCTGGAATAGTAGCGTCATTAACTACGCCCGAATTTTGATTACCAACACAAACCGCGTCACGCAGCGAGAGCGGAGCCACCTGCTGCGGGAAGAACTGACTCAGGTCTTGGGCTTGATGCGCGACTCCAATCGCTATCCCAACAGCATTTTCTATCAGGGCTGGACGGATGTGACCGAGTATGCCGAAATCGATCGCACGCTGATTCGGATGCTCTACCATCCGCAGCTTCGACCCGGCATGACGCGATCGCAGGCCGTTGCAGTCCTCAGAACCCTGGCTGATCCGGCACAAGCCGCTAGGAACCGCTAGTCAAGGGTTCCTCTAGTCGAAGGTTCCTCGCGATGACTGGGGAGGCTAAGACCGGAGAGCCGCTTAAGCCTGTGCCACTTGAGCCTCATTACTTGTGAAGCGTAGAGAGCCAGCCTGAAGAAGAGATGAAGTTCTCCAGAAGTTGCTTAACCTCTCCGGATGCTCTCTATCCTCGGACGTAGAAACGAATGGTAGATGCACCCTGATTCAAGCCCTGGAGGTTCGCCTTCGGGGTTTTTTCTTTTGCTGCTGTCCTGTGTTATTCAGCGAGTGATACGATAGTAGACCGTGGCTTTCGCAGTTCACATTCTGTATCATCCCCTTCTGCAACGGTTGGAGAGCTAAATTATGACGAAACGTACTTTGGGTGGAACCTCTCGTAAGCGCCGCCGCACCTCTGGCTTTCGCGCACGGATGCGTACCAAAAACGGGCAACGAGTGCTAAAGGCACGCCGTCGTAAGGGTCGGGTTCGTCTGTCTGTTTCCTAGTTTCTGTCTGCGTCCCGTTCAGATAGGGGGTCGAGCTAGCCACCAGTTTGCCTGGAGCTAGCTTGTTTGCGTAGGGACTGATTGGAATAGATAGGCTTATGGACTCATTGGCGTATAGATTGGCGTACAGAATAGATGTGTTGTGGCTCTCCCGAAAGTCCATCGACTCAAGCGTCGGCAAGAATTCAGCAAGGTTTATCAGGCTGGCGTGAGGCGCAGCACTCGAAACTTTACGCTAAGAGCATTGCGGCAGTTTCCGGTTCGTCAGGGGAAGCCGCGTTTGCCCGATTCCGATGGTTCTAGTTCTGCTCAAGATGCAGAAAAGCCAGGGCGATCGCCCACGCGCATTGGCATCACGGTCAGCACCAAGGTCAGCAAGCGAGCTGTGGTTCGCAATCGCATCAAGCGACGCATCCGGGCAGCTCTGCGCGAGATGCTGCCTGAGTTTGCGACAGGCTGGATGATTGTCGTCATCGTGCAACCCGTCGCGATAAAGTGCAACTATAAAGAAATTCTGCAAGAATTAAAGCAGTTGCTGATAGAGGCCGAGGTGTTCGATGGGCATTCGGGAAGATGTGTACTATGAAGGCGGCCCCCATATTGGGGATTTGATCCTCAACTGCCTGCTAGGGCTAACGGTGGTGTGCCTGCCGCTGACGGTGGGGGCGATCGTTCGCGCCATTTGGCTGCGCTACCGCATCACTGACCGACGGGTTTCCGTGACGGGTGGATGGATGGGGCGCGATCGCTCGGATGTCATCTATTCCGAAATGGCGAGCGTGATTGCCGTACCTCGCGGGCTGGGCAGTTGGGGAGATATGGTTATTACGCTAAAAGACGGTAGCCGTCTGGAGCTACGCGCCATGCCCAAGTTCCGAGAAGTTGCCAACTACATCAGCGAGCGAATCGCAGCCAAGGCTTCTAAAAAAGCCAGCACCTAGAGCTGGACTGTTAGACCTGTGAGACTCAGTGGATCTATCCAGAGTTTAAGTCTACCTGTTTGAGTCCCAGCTTCGGTTTAGCTATTCTGCTTCTCTCGCTGATCTAATGCTGATCTGAAGGCGGGTACAAACTAGGGCGATCGCAGCCAGACGTTTAACCCGATAACTAACCCGATAACCAGACACTCAATTCTGCTGCAATCAACCGGTTTTGCAGCGTACAATGATGTCTGGTGATGTCTGGTTGTGTCCAGCGAAGCCCAGCATCGAGGAGCTAGCTGGTTTCTTGCCAGATTTAGTCACGCCGTAAACGTTCAGAGCCACAAGGTACCCACAAGCACATGGATTTTGGTGTCGGTTTTCTCTCCAACAACGTCATGTTGCCGATCCTGGATTTCTTCTACGGGATCGTGCCAAGTTATGGGCTGGCTATTGTGGCTCTGACCCTGGTGATTCGATTTGCGCTGTATCCGCTCAGCGCCGGGTCAATCCGCAATATGCGCCGGATGCGGGTTGCCAACCCGGTAATGCAAAAGCGGGTTAAGGAAATTCAGGAGCGCTACAAGGACGATCCTGCTAAGCAGCAGGAGGAAATGGGCAAAGTTTACAAAGAGTTTGGCAATCCCCTGTCGGGCTGCTTGCCCGTTCTCGTACAGATGCCGATTCTGTTTGCCCTGTTTGCCACGCTGCGGGGGTCGCCATTCTCTGATGTAAACTACAACGTGAATCTGCAAATTCTGCCGCAGGAGCAAATTGAGCAGATTCAGCCCCAGGCCTACCTCACGAATCCTCAGAATATCTACGTTTCTGATGGGGTGCATGTGCCAGTGGCGGCGGTTGTTCCAGGCGGAACTCGTCTAGCAGTGGGCGAAAAAACTCGCATCGATTTCCAGACCACCGAGGGTAAGCCACTGCGGGACGTGCTGGCAGAGTATCCCGACACAGTAATTGATCCGGTTTGGAAGGTGACCAAGGGCGCTGAAAATATCCAGATTGACGAAGACGGTAACATTCAGGCCATTAAGCCGGGGGATGTCACGATTCAGGGCACGGTGCAGGGCTTGGCGGCGAATAAGGGCTTTTTGTTTATCGACAAACTGGGTCGCGTGGGTGCGAGGGATGCCGACGGCACGATTCATTGGGACATCGTAGGCATGATCATTTTCTTTGGTCTGAGCCTGTATGTGAACCAGCTTCTGTCGGGTCAGGGGCCCAGCAACAATCCTCAGCAAGATACGGTGAATAAGCTAACACCAGTATTGTTTTCGGGGATGTTTCTATTTTTCCCCCTGCCTGCGGGTGTGTTGATGTATATGGTGATTGCCAACCTCTTCCAGACACTGCAAACCTTTATTTTGTCGCGAGAGCCGCTGCCGGAGAATCTGCAAAAGATTCTGGACGAGCAGGAGAAGCAGTCGAGTGGAGAGAGCGGGCGGAAGGCGCTGCCATTTGAGCCGGGACGTTCTAAGAAAAAGGCGGGATAGCGGATGGCAAGCGTGGAGCAACAGCAGCAAGGTCGCGAGTGGCTAAATCAGCTGTTGAGTCTGGCTCGGTTGTCGGCCACTGTGGAGGCTGACGGTGTGGCCATTCGTGAGGATGAAAGCTGCTGGCTGACGATCTCGTCGGATGCGCTCTCGACCGAGCAAATTCAGGCGTTGCAGGGCGATCGCGGCGAGGTGCTGGACTCGATCCAGTATTTGCTCAACACCACGCTGAACATGGGCAAGCCAGAGGGTGAGCAGCAGCCGTTTACGGTGGAGCTAGACGGATATCGCGATCGCCGTCAGGCGGAGTTGCTGGCCCTGGCCGAAGCGGCGGCGGCAAAGGTGCGCGAAACGGGGGAAGAGTTTGAGATGGTGGCGCTGTCGGCGGCTGAGCGGCGACAGGTACACACCTTTCTTAAAGGCTATGAGGATCTGGAAACCTCCAGTCGTGGTCAGGAACCCGATCGCCGTCTGGTGGTGCGTCGAAAGTAGCCGGGTCAATGCGGCTGGCTGGCAGTTGCTTCTGGTTGGCAGTTGCTTGATGAGCCGATCCTCTTGGGTGGGGCGGCCTAGGCTACAGTGCCAGGACTGAGAACGGGTTATTCTTTCCGTAGCGTCAATCGCAATGAGTGCGAGAGGAGGCGGCTATGATGCAGGCAATTCATATTCCTCAACTGCTGAGAGCGGTTGAGCAGACTGAAACGATCGAGGTGCAGGATCACTTGCCCGACCTGGATACCTTAATGCCCGTGCAGGGCACGATTCGCGTGATGCACAAGGGCAACTATCTGGACGTGTCTGCAAAGGCGGAGGCAATTGTGACCCTGACGTGCGATCGCTGTTTGCAGCAGTATAACCATCGCCTCTCGATCGACGTGTCGGAAATAATCTGGCTGCAAGAGACGGCTCCCACAGCCGAAGAGGATTTGTTTGATCAGGATTTAAGCTCGACGGAGGGGCTGATTGAGTCGCTGCCACCGCGGGGCTATTTTGAGCCGGATCAGTGGCTCTACGAGCAGCTTTGTCTGGAAATTCCTCCGCGCAAGCTCTGCGACCCCAAGTGTGCAGGTATTGAGCTAAGCGATGAGTTGCCCGTGCCGACGGTGAATGTCGATCATCGATGGGCATCGCTAGAAGCCCTGAAAAAGCAAATGCTGAACTGAGTGCAGCAGATGAAACGAAGGGGGTTGGCCGAGGCATGAGTTTTGCAGAAGAGTTTGAACTGCTGCTGCGGGCCCGCTACCCGCTGATCTACGTGCCGACTCGCGAAGAGGAGCGCGTGGAAGGGGCGATCGCCCAATGCGCCAAGCAGGGCAACCGCTCCTTCTATGTGTGGGATTTTGTCGATGGCTATCAGGGCAACCCCAACGATGCTGGCTCTGGTAAACGCAATCCCGTGCAGGCACTAGAGTTGGTTGAAAAGCTGCCGCCGACCGTCGCCGCCGTCTTTGTGCTGCGAGATTTTCATCGCTTTCTAGACGATGTTGCCGTTGCCCGCAAGCTCAAAAATCTGGCGCGATTGCTCAAGTCTCAGCCCAAAAATATTGTGCTGATTTCCCCGCAGGTGACGATTCCCGATGACCTCAGCGACGTGCTGACGGTGCTGGATTTTCCGTTGCCCACCGCTAGCGAAATCCGGCAAGAACTGGAGCGCCTGACGATGGCGACCGGGCGATCGCTCGATAGCCGGGTCTTGGATGATCTGGTGCGTTCCTGCCAAGGGTTGTCGATGGAGCGGATTCGGCGGGTGCTGGCGCGGGCGATCGCCACCCACGGCGAACTGCAAGCCGAAGACGTAGATCTGATCCTCGAAGAAAAGCGGCAGACCATTCGCCAGACGCAGATTCTCGATTTTTATCCCGCCACCGAGCGCATTTCCGACATTGGTGGGCTGGATAACCTCAAAGACTGGCTGCTACGGCGCGGCGGCGCGTTTTCTGAAAAAGCGCGACAGTACGGATTGCCGCACCCCCGCGGGCTGCTGCTAGTTGGCATCCAAGGCACGGGCAAATCGCTAACCGCAAAGGCGATCGCCCATCACTGGCACCTGCCTCTGCTGCGGCTAGACGTGGGCCGCCTGTTTGCTGGACTGGTGGGCGAGTCCGAATCACGTACCCGCCAGATGATTCAGCTTGCCGAGGCGCTGGCACCCTGCGTCCTTTGGATCGACGAAATCGACAAAGCCTTTGCTGGGCTGGACGGACGCGGCGACTCTGGCACCAGCAACCGAGTCTTTGGCACCTTCATCACCTGGCTCGCAGAAAAAACTTCGCCCGTGTTTGTGGTCGCTACCGCCAACGACATTGAGGCGCTGCCACCCGAAATCAAGCGGCGGGGACGATTTGACGAGATTTTCTTTGTGGGGCTGCCCAGCCAGGAAGAGCGTAAAGCGATTTTTGAGGTACACTTAACGCGCCTACGGCCGCACAACCTCCAAAGCTACGACCTAGAGCGGCTGGCCTATGAAACGCCGGAATTCTCTGGGGCAGAGATTGAGCAAATCCTGACCGAGGCGATGCATCTTGGCTTTAGCCAGGGGCGCGATTTTACAACCGACGACGTGCTGGAGGCGGCCAGCCAGATGATTCCCCTAGCGCGGACTGCCCAAGAGCAAATCGAAAAGCTCCAGCGCTTTGCCGCCGAAGGGCGGGCCCGCCTGGCCTCTCGCCAGGGCAGTTTATTTCTGCGATCCCAGTCCCAATCTTCCTAGCCTTGCTGTTAAATTCCTGCGAGGTTTTGTGTTCATCCTCTGACTGGCTCAGGTATCCTGCAAGCGTCCTTGAACAGTTTCCCACTCAAACAGTCTCCCGTCGAACAGTGTCCCACTCGAACAGTTTCCCCAAAGATTTTCAAGTTCCAAAGATGAGTCGCACTATGGGTTTGCAACGACTGGCACAAGGCGTAATTGGGGTTTCCCTGGCGATCGCCATCCTGTTTTTTGCAGGGGTCAGCGCGGCCCGCTATCTAATCAACCGCCTCACCGAACTGCCGCCTCGACCCGTCTTCCCCAACGACACCGCCCCCCCTGGAGGTGCAGTGCCCGCTGCGGATGGTACTGTGCCACCGCCAGACACCACACCTGTCCAGGCTGCTGCGTCTGGAGAGGTCTACACTGCCCGCGTTCTCCCGGCAGTTGGGATTGTGCTGCGAGACGGCCCCGGCCTGGACTCCGCGCAAATTGGCGGCATCGACTATAACCAGGAAATCACTGTGCTGGAAACCAGCGCCGACGGCGGGTGGCTGCGGGTGCGCCTGAACGACGGCAGCGAAGGCTGGGTCAAAGCGGGCAACACCGAGCGAATTCAGTAATCACGAGTTCGGCAGTCTTGCAGGACTTATTCCAGAGATATTTCAAAGATTCAGAACTTAGCGCTTGCGGGCAAATAGCCCAAACAGACCACCACCCTGGGTTCTAGGCTTTGAATCAGGCGCATCGGGCGCTTCGAGAGGAATATTGAGACGGGGCGCATAGCGCAGCGCGAGGGGGTCTTTTGGATTGAGCTTGAGCGCCTGACGGCAGTGAACCTTGGCCATCGTGGGCAGATCTTGCATCAAATAAGCCACTGCCAGCAGTGCATGATATTCGCTCTTTTTGGGGTCAATTTTGATGGCATCCTTTAGCTCGCGCACCGCCAAGCCCGGATTATTTTTGCGGACATATTCCTGTGCCCGCTGATAGTGGCGCTGGGCATAGTCAATGGCGGGTTTCTCCTCGTCGGTGGGTGGGGCAGGAGCAAAGGCAGCGGGCGTGGGCGCAGCCGTAGAAACAATCCCTGTGCGCTTTTCCCGAATGATTGGCTCACCCATTTTGAGCCGCAGGTAAACCAGATTCAGTTCGCCTAACTGCTCGGTGACAGACTCAAACTGATCCAGTGGCGTGTATTGCTTGGCAGCCAAGTCGGTGACGGCCTGCTCATAAAACACGTCAATGTTGGCTAAAGAGGTTTTGATGAGAGCCTGGGCGATCGCGCTCTGGGGATGCATCGGCTCCTCTCGGCTCATGCGGCGCACCCGAAACCGCAGCAGCGCTAGATGCTCGGCCCGCCCCTTGTCTTGTTTAATTTTTTGATAAGTCGGGCTGACCAATCGCGCAAATAGCTGAGTGGCTAGTTCGCGATTGGCGGCATCGGCCTGGGCAAAGCTGTCGGGATGCAGCAGCTTGGCGATCGCCCGATAGCGCTTGAGAACACGCCGCTCATCCGCAGTCACCGACAGCCCCAGCACCGCGTAGGGGTCAGTAAATTGCGTCAGCCAGTCGGGTGAAAAAGACCTCTGCGACATTCAAGTGCGTCTCTTCAGCAAAGTTCGGATATCACATATACCTCAGCAGCACAGCGTAACTGTGTGCCTATTCCCTATCGTTTGACCCTAATTCGTTTGACCCTAATGAGGCTCAGATGCACCTGAATCAACCACCAGTGACAGAGATTGGGCTACCGGAGTTGCCCATCAACCTAGAGTTCGCTCTTGGTTTAGATACGCCGCAGAGTTACCTCTTAGTAAAGGATAGCAGCCTCCCACCCGTATTTCTTGGGAGAACAAATCCCCACTCAGACAGCCAAGAGGCGGCAGACACCCGTTTGTGACGCAATTTTGTCCTGCCGAATCTCTAGGGCATCAGTATTTTTACGGGGACTACGTTACCCCGGATACTGATCTTGCCTTTATATCTTGCCGCCATAATTTGACCAAGACGAGCGGGAACCGAAGACAGACCTCCATCAGAGCATAGTCAGGGCATGATTAGGGCATGGTCAGGGCCTCAGAGAAGTCCTGGAATTGCTGAGGACAGAAATGTAGACGAGATACACGATCAGAAATTTGCACGGGACTCAAAAAAATCTGACCGTTTAAGTCTATTGGGTTGGGGGCTACTCAATGGCTACTCAATATTATGGCGATTTCCAGGGGCGAGGCATAGGCCAAAGCATCGCTATCGTATAGAGTCTTTTTGAGCATTCCGCAAAGACTTGATGAAGGCAGGTGGGCAGAAATTGTGTCCGCTGCCTGCCAGAATCGATATGATGGAGAGGTTTTAGGAGTCTGCGAGTTCTCTGCGATCGCCCAAATCCCAGCAATGCTCAGCCAAACCTATCCGCCCCGAAATCGCCGCACTGCCATCCTGCTTGCCCTTGCTGGTATCGTCGTTCCAGGACTACACAAGTTTTATCTGGGGCAGCGCGGCTGGGGCATTGCCTATCTTTTGTTCTTTTGGAGCGGCATTCCCAGAATTGCCAGCCTATTTGAAGGAATCTGGTTTCTGGTGCAGGGGCAAACTGCGTTTGATGCCGCGTTTAACGGGGGCACTCCGCTGCCACCCCAGCCCGCTGCGCCCCGGATTGACCCGGCCCAAGTGGGGGCGATCGCCGATGCGCTGCGCCAGCTCGACAGGCTGCGGCAGGACGGCTTAATTTCTGAATACGAATTTGAGCAAAAGCGGCGGCGGCTGCTCGATCAAATTGACTAGTACCCGACTAATACCCGACAGCAGGCAGCGAATGAGCGGAAACTGGTGGTCGATGGGCTTGAGGAATAGCGCTCAGGAAGCGCTGCGATCGCGCCTGGCCAAAGACCCCTACTACCGCTTTCAGTCCGTAGAGGAATTGCAGCTTGCGGCGCGGCTCGGCGTAGCGATTGACGTGAACCAGGCGAGTGTAGATGACTGGCTGCGGCTACCAGGGCTATCGATTCACCAAGCGCGATCGCTCTCAGCCCTCACCCAGTCTGGCGTTCAGCTTCACTGCCTAGAAGACATCGCCGCCGCCCTCAGCCTGCCTGTGCAGCGCCTCCGCCCGCTAGAACCCGTGCTGCAATTTTGCTACTATGACCCCGAAAGTCTTTGCGCCCTCCAGCCCACCAACCCCAACACTGCATCGCTAGAGGCTCTGATCCGCGTTCCTGCCATAGACCTGTTTCTGGCACGGGCAATTTTGCACCACCGCCAGCGCTACGGCCCCTATCGAAACCTGGCAGATTTTCAGCAGCGACTTGCTTTGCCGCCGGGCCTGGTTGCCGAGCTAATGCACTATCTCCGATTTTAATCCTGCTGTCATCTTGAGGCGCTACGCTTTTCAGCAGGTTTCGGAAATTATCAAAGAAGAAACATTAATAAACATTAAGCGAGAAGCGTCTATGAATTTGACGGGTAAGGAAGTGCTGTTAACGGGTGGCACAGGCGGGCTGGGACAGGGCGTAACGCCCGTTTTGCTGGCTCAGGGTGCAGCGTCGATCACGATTCCCTATGTGAGCGCCCGCGAAGTGGAGCGGATGAAGGGGCTGTTGTCTCCGGCAGATTTGGCGCGGATTCGGTTTGTGTCGGCGAATCTGGGCGATGAGCAGTCGGTGCAGCAGTTGCTAGACGGAATGCAGCGGGTGGATGCGGCGATCCATCTCGTCGGCGGATTTTCAATGGGCCCGACTCATACGTATGCCTATGATCAGTGGAAAGCCGATTTTGACCTGAACCTGGGCACGACGTTTTTGGTGTGTAAGCACAGTCTGCGACGAATGCTGGAGCAAGATTACGGGCGGATTGTCACGGTGGGGTCGCGGGGTGCAGTGGAGCCAGGCGCACAGCTTGCGGCCTATTGCGCCTCCAAAGCGGGCGTGCTGGCGCTGACGCGGGCGATCGCCGACGAGACGCGAGGCACGGGCATCACGGCAAATATCGTGCTACCCAGCATCATCGACACGCCGGGAAACCGAGCCGCGATGGGGTCAGAAAACGCCGCCCAGTGGGTGAAGCCAGAATCGCTGGGGCAGGTGATCTGCTTTTTGGCTTCGGAAGCAGCGCAAGATTTGCGGGGGGCAGTGATCCCGGTCTACGGCAACGTGTAGCGGCGCTAGTCCATCTGTCCTGCTAGCACCACCCACGGCACCAGGCAAATGCCTTGCTGGGTGGCGCGAAATTTGCCAATGCCCAGAAACTTGTTGCAGCTATCGTGAACTCGCAGCGGTGCGTCGAGGTCGGTCACGGGGTCTGTGGCGATGGGCTGGCCCTGCGTCCAGCGAAGTGCGTCAGGTGGAGCCAGCGTGAGGGCAGGCAGGTGCGCGAGGGCGATCGCCGCCGGAATGGGTTCAAAAATCCCCGCTTCGGCCTGTGCCGCCAGATCTTCTAGCGTCAGGCTGTCTGCCAGGTCAAATCCGTGGCTCTGGGTGCGAATCAGGTTAGCCAGCGTGCCGCCTGTACCCAGCAGATTGCCCAGGTCGCGGGCGATCGAGCGGATGTAGGTTCCGGCTCCGCAGGCGATCGCCAGTTCGGCTTCAGGAAAGTCGCCCGGTCGCCAGTCGAGCAGGTCGATCTGGTAAACCTCGACGGTTCGCACAGGCACGTCTACGGCAACGCCTGCTCGTGCCAGGTCATAGAGCCGCTGTCCGCCGATCTGGATGGCGCTGTAGGCGGGCGGCACTTGCTGAATTGTGCCGAGAAACTTGGGCAACAGTGCTTCGATCTGATCGCGGGTGAGGTGGGCGGCGGGGGTTTGAGCGAGAATTTCGCCTTCTAGATCGTCAGTAGTGGTGGTCAGCCCAAAGCGGGCGATCGCCCGATATGCCTTGTCCTGCCGCAAAAATTGCAGCAGCCGCGTCGCCCGACCGAGGGCGATCGGCAATACGCCCGTGGCCGCCGGGTCGAGCGTGCCGCCATGCCCCACGCGCTTTAGTTTGAGCGATCGCCGCACCCGCGCCACGCAGTCATGGGAAGTTAGTCCGGCGGGCTTATGCAGGTTCAAAAAACCGTCCATCAAGGAATTCGCTCACTTTAGAGGGCTTTCGGGGAAAGGCAGGGAGTTGGGTTAATCATAGCTATAAGACTATCGTTATATCCAGAATCATAAGTTTATATATATGATTGTCGCAAAAACAGAGTACACTCAATTCAACATCGAAAGTTGCACAGGCGCTACTGGCTTCGACCAGAAGTGCGTGTCTACACCGATGGCTCTATCGATTCTTGCTTGTCTTACCTGACTTCAATTAGTATTCCGCAGCTTTGTCGATTTAGCTTAATGCTTGTTTTCTGCAAGCAAGGCAAGTCCTGGTTCTCAGGAGGGCTGAGCTGAGGAACAGTCCACACTTTCGCCATCGCTCGATCCATTACCCAGGCGATTGCCCGGTCTCTTTACTCTGAACGCAGAGTACCTGAGATTGAGCTATCTCCATTCGGCTAAACGTTCAACCCAAAGTTCATCTCAACATTCGCAAAGTGACGATTTTCACAATCGTCTTAGGAGGATCTATGTCTCATTTCTCTGGCTTGTCTCGTCGGAAGTTTCTGTTCACCGCTGGCGCATCAGCCGCTGGTGCAGTATTACTCAAAGGCTGCACAACATCGTCATCTTCTAACCCGACTGCGGGGTCTGGCGCATCGCCAGCGCCTAGCCCCGTCGCAGCCAACGATGCGCCCGAAACCACCAAAGCCGTCCTCGGCTACATTCCGATTGTGGAATCTGCACCGCTAATTATTGCGAAGCAAAAGGGCTTTTTCGATAAGTATGGAATGACCGAGGTGACCGTCGCCAAGCAGGCCAACTGGGCCGGTGCGCGGATAACGTCACCATCGGTTCTGAAGCAGGCGGCATTGACGGGGGGCCAGTGGCAAATGCCCATGCCCCACCTAATTCATGAAGGCATAATCACGCTGAACAATCAGAAAGTGCCGATGGCAGTGCTGTGCCAACTCAATACACAAGGGAATGGCATCGCCGTTGCGGGTCTGCATCAGGGCAAGGGCATGGGCCTCAAAATCAATGACCTGGATTACGTCAAAAGCTTCCAGTCCAAAAACGGGCGCAAGTTCAAAGCAGCCCACACCTTCCCCAATGTGAACCAGGATTTCTGGATTCGCTACTGGTTTGCGGCTAGCGGTGTAGACCCAGATAAGGATATTGAGCTACTGGCTGTGCCTCCGGCAGAAACCGTACAGGGAATGCGGAACGGCACAATGGATGCCTTCAGCACGGGCGACCCCTGGCCCTATCGCATTGTCAGCGATGGGATTGGCTTTATGGCAACGCTGACCCATGAAATATGGAAGTACCACCCAGAGGAGTATCTGGCTATACGGGCGGATTGGGTTGAAAAACACCCGAAGGCCACCAAGGCGATTCTCAAGGCGGTGATGGAGGCGCAGCAGTGGTGTGATGACCCTGCCAATCGCGAGGAACTGGTAACCATCTGTGCGGGCCGCGAGTTCTTTAACACCACGAGCGAAATTCTCACGCCGCCCTACAAAGGCGCGTACAAGATGGGCGATGGCAAGCCAGACTTCGACGACATCAACGTTGGCCCACTCTACTGGAAAGACCCCAACGGCAACAGCATTTCTTACCCCTACAAGAGCCACGACCTGTGGTTCCTGACAGAATCGCTGCGCTGGGGCTTCCACAAAAACGCGCTGACAGATCTGGATGTGGCCAAGCGCATGATCGACGAGGTGAACCGCGAAGACCTGTGGCGCGAGGCTGCCCAGGAAGCTGGATTCACCGCAGACGTGCCCAGTAGCACCAGCCGAGGAGTCGAAACCTTCTTTGACGGCGTGAAATTCGATCCGGAGAATCCCGAAGCCTACCTCAAGAGCCTCAAGATCAAGGCTGCTTAGAAGTTAGGGGTTGGGGTGGACGAGCTAGAAAAATGGAAGAGTGAAAAACGAAAAGCAAAACCCTGACCCCTAATTTTCGATTGTCCTTGTTTCGTCTTGTTCTATCTATTTTCATACCAGTACTTTCGTACCAGTATTCGCTTAAGCATTCTACAGCGTTTTTGAGGCTAGTGCAGTGTCATGGTTTAGTTTTAGGGTGATGCCTTGGCTCGTAGTGAGCGCTTCAGCGCTAAAGCGCTTACTACCAACCTAAGTTCTAGCTGTGACATAGCACTAGTGAGATATGTGGATAGTCAAGAAGCGTTTGCTTCGTTAGAACTGTGCGTGCCTCACCCCGCAAGAAAATGCTGTAGTCGAGCATTCTCGCGCCTTTGGATTAGCGATAGATCTGAGGCACCTTTCGTCAATCTAGGGTTTCCATCAGGAGGTTTTATGGCGGTTGGTATTCATTCTCGCTCTCGTGCTACGGGTTGGCAAAAAGCGATGCAGTCTTTGATGAAAGGCTCTGCGTCAAATTTTATCTTACCTGTTCTGGGTATTTTGGCATTTCTGATCGTTTGGCAGATTCTTTCCAGCACTGGCTTGATTGCCCTACCGGGGCCGCTTCAGGTGATCACGGATGAACGCAGTCGTTATCTGATTACGCACCCGTTCTATTACAACAGTGATTTGGATCAGGGCTTGTTTCGGCAGACGATGATCAGCCTGGGCCGCGTGGCAAGGGGATATATTGCAGCGGCGATTGTCGGAATCACACTGGGCATCATCGTGGGCAGCAACAAGGTAATTGATAAGTCGCTCGATCCCCTTTTTCAGTTTTTGCGAATGGTGGCGCCGTTGGCCTGGGTTCCTATTGCTTTGGCGGCACTCCGGCAAAACGAGCCTGCCGCGCTATTTGTGATTTTTATTACGGCAATCTGGCCGATTTTGATCAACACGGCGGTCGGCGTGCGCGAAATTCCTCAAGACTACAAAAACGTGGCTCGCGTGCTGCAAATTTCTAAGCAAAAGTATTTCTTTAAGGTGCTGCTGCCGTCGGCGCTGCCCTATATTTTCACCGGGTTGCGGATTGCCATCGGTCTGGCTTGGCTGGCGATTATTGCCGCAGAAATTGTGATGTCAGGTGTGGCAGGAATTGGCTTCTTTATCTGGGATGCGTACCAACAGAACTACGTGACTGAAATCATTGTGGCGGTAATCTACATTGGCGCGGTTGGTCTGGCGCTCGATCGCCTGATGGCCTTCATTCAGCGCAAGATTGTGCCAAGTGCCTAGAGGTTTTTGATGACTGACTTCCGGGGTTTGGGTTCCAGCGAGAGGGCAGGATGGCGCAATCTTATCTGGCGATATTCTGACTTGCTGTTGCCTTAACCTCTCAACACCCTAATACCCATTTCTCACCATTTCTTACAACGTCCTATGGCTCTCTTCGTTGCAGTTGATCAGGTCGAAAAGGTCTTTTCGCTTTCCGGTGGCGGGCAATATGTCGCGCTGAAGGGCATTGATTTGGAAATCAGAAAAGGTGAGTTTGTTTCGCTGATTGGGCACTCTGGCTGCGGCAAGTCTACGCTGCTGAATATGATTGCGGGGTTGGATTTGCCGACCGATGGTGTGGTGACGCTGGAGGGGCAGAAGGTGTCTCGCCCCGGGCCCGATCGCATGGTGGTGTTTCAGAACTATTCCCTGCTGCCCTGGCTGACGGTGCGTGAAAACATTGCGCTGGCGGTGGATGAGGTGCTGACGGATCTGCCCAAGGCAGAGCGGCGGGAGATTATTGAACAGCATATCCATCTGGTGGGGTTGCAGCACGCAGCCGACAAGCCTCCAGCGCAGCTTTCGGGTGGGATGAAGCAGCGGGTGGCGATCGCCCGTGCCTTGGCCATCCGTCCCAAGCTGCTGCTGCTGGATGAACCCTTTGGCGCACTGGATGCGCTGACTCGCGGCAATCTGCAAGAGCAGTTGATGAAAATCTGCGAGGAAAACCAGGTGACGGCGGTGATGGTGACACATGACGTGGATGAAGCGGTGCTGCTGAGCGATCGCATTGTCATGTTGACCAACGGCCCCGCCTCGAAAATTGGCGGCATCCTGGAGGTAGACATTCCCCGCCCGCGCCGCCGGATGGACGTGGTGAATCACCCCAGCTATTACAGCCTGCGGTCGGAAATCATTTACTTCCTGAATCAGCAGAAACGGATCAAGAAGCTGCGGGCGAAGAAAACGACGGCGATCGCCCGTCATGGTTTAGAAAAGGTCAACCTGGAAGTGGGCTTTGTGCCGCTGACGGCCTGTGCGCCGCTGGTGGTGGCTAAAGAAAAGGGCTTCTTTGCCAAGCACGGGCTGGACGAGGTGTCGCTGGTGCGCGAAAGTAGCTGGCGCGGCATTGTGGACGGCATCGCGGGCGGCTATCTGGATGCGGCTCAAATGCCTGCGGGAATGCCCGTCTGGCTGACGGTCGGCGGACATCAAGACACGCCATTGCCGATTGTGTCGTCGCTCACGATGACCCGCAACGGCAACGCCGTCACCCTTGCCAAAAAGTTCTACGAACAGGGCGTGTATACTGCGGCAGACTTTAAGCGGATGCTGCTGGAATCGACCGAGCAGCAGCACACCCTGGGCATGGTGCATCCGTCCTCGATGCATAACTTACTCTTGCGCTACTGGCTGGCATCCGGTGGCATCGATCCGGATCGCGACGTGTCGCTGAAGACGATTCCCCCCGCGCAGATGATTGCGGATTTGAAAGCCGGAACGATCGACGGCTACTGCGTGGGCGAACCCTGGAATCTGCGGGCTGCTATCGAAGACGCGGGCTTCACTGTGGCGACCGACCTGGAAATTTGGCAGGGGCATCCCGGCAAAGTGCTAGGCGTGCGCGAAGACTGGGCGAATACGCATCCGAACACGCACATTGCGCTGGCGAAAGCACTTTTGGAAGCCTGTCGGTATTGCGCCAATCCAGATCATGAACCAGAAGTGCGATCGCTCTTGGCCCGTCGGGAATATATCAGCACGAACATCGACTACATCCATTTGGGCGACCCCAATACATTCGTTTGCAATCTAGATCGGCCCATGCGCGAGTATGCCCATCACCTGTTTTTTGGTGACGGTGTGAATCGGCCCAGCCGGACTGAGCATCTGTGGATGATGACGCAAATGGCCCGCTGGGGCGAAATTCCGTTTCCACGCAACTGGATGGAAATTCTGGAGCGCGTCTGTCGCGTGAGTGTATTCAGCACTGCCGCCCGCGAACTGGGCATTTTGGACATCAAGTATCATCGCGGGCCAATCACCCTATTTGATGGCATGACGTTTGATGCCGAAGATCCGATTGCTTATCTAAACAGTCTCGACATCAAGCGTGACTTCAGCGTTGCCGAAGTCGCAATCGATTCGCGCCCGCTCGTTGCGGCTTAGAGATGGGTGGCTGATCTCCCTAACCTCTTGTCCTAACCTCTTGTCAAGAGAACTTCCAAATGAGTCCTCTCTTTGTCCTTTCACATTTCGATCAAGCTCCCTATGCAAGTTATCACCAGTTCTTCGCCGCTTTCCAAAATTCATTCCATTGCTAGAGATATGCCGCTTCTATCCCTTGAAAACATTAGTAAGGTCTATCCTACGCCTAACGGGCCCTACACCGTTCTTGAAGACGTGAACCTGTCGATTCAGGCGGGTGAATTTATCTGTGTCATTGGTCATTCAGGCTGCGGAAAATCAACCCTGCTGAATATGGTGTCGGGATTTAGCACGCCAACGACGGGCAGCGTGTTGCTCAAGGGTGTACCAATTGTGAAACCGGGGCCCGATCGGATGGTGGTGTTTCAGAACTATTCTTTGCTGCCCTGGCTGACGGCGTTTGAAAATGTCTATCTGGCAGTGGATTCAGTCTATCCTGAAAAGCCTGAGGCCCAGAAACGGGCGATCGCCCGTGACCACCTGGCAATGGTGGGGCTGTCCGACGCGATGGAGAAGAAGCCGCCCCAACTCTCTGGCGGCATGAAGCAGCGAGTGGCGATCGCCCGCGCCCTGTCCACCCGCCCAGAGGTGCTGATTCTGGATGAACCCTTCGGCGCACTGGATGCCATCACCAAAGAAGAATTGCAGGAAGAACTGCTGACGATCTGGAATGAGCATCGCTGCACGGTGTTGATGATCACCCACGACATTGACGAGGCGCTGTTCCTAGCCGATCGCCTGGTGATGATGACCAACGGCCCCGCTGCGAAAATCGGCGAAATTCTGACCATTCCCTTTGTGCGTCCCAGAGATCGCGACCTGATTATGGAAGATCCCGAATATTACAAGCTGCGAAATTATGCGCTGGATTTCCTCTACAACCGCTTCGCCCACGACGATGTATAGAAGCCAAGTATCGAAGCTAGAAACAGAAGGAGAGCGCATTAAGGCTGAATCAGGCGGTCAATCGACCAAGTTTAATGTCAATATCGATTGATAGTCGATTTGTCGATTTATCGATATGTCGATATGTCGATTTATAGTATTCACGCGATAGCGGTTCCCGTCGAGTCTGTCTCGGCTGCGGTTGTCCCCTGCTGAGCAGGTGGGGTATGCTGCGACTAGGCTTGCAACCCAACCCTGGTTGGAAACTTCGGAAAGTTGGCTTTCCCAGTCTGCTAGCACTGTCCATCTTGAACCGACTGCTATGCGTGCCTTATTGCTCTATCCGCTCTTTCCCAAGTCCTTCTGGTCCTACGACAAAGCGCTGGAACTGATTGGGCGCAAGGTGTCTTTGCCGCCGCTCAGCCTGATCACCGTTGCGGCGATTTTGCCCCAAACCTGGGAATTTCGCCTGGTCGATCGCAATGCAGGCCCCGAAACCGAAGCCGATTGGGACTGGGCAGATTTGGTGATCATCTCCGGGATGATCGTGCAAAAAGATGACCTGCTGGATTTGATCCGGGAGGCAAAACGGCGCGGCAAGCCTGTCGCGGTTGGCGGGCCCTACGTCACCTCGGTGCCCGACCCGGCGCTGGAGGCAGGCGCGGACTATCTGGTGTTGGATGAGGGCGAAATTACCCTGCCGATGTTTGTGGAAGCGCTGGAGCGGGGTGAACCGTCCGGCATTTTTCGCGCCAACGGTGAAAAGCCCGATGTCACCACTACACCAATTCCTCGCTTTGACCTGCTGAATCTGGACGACTATAGCGAGATGTCGATTCAGTTTTCGCGCGGCTGTCCCTACCAGTGCGAATTCTGCGACATTATTGTGCTGTATGGCCGCAAGCCGCGCACCAAAACACCCGCCCAGCTTTTAGCGGAACTGCAAGCGCTGTATGACCAGGGCTGGCGGCGGTCGATTTTCATTGTGGATGACAACTTTATCGGCAACAAGCGCAACGTCAAGCTGCTGCTCAAGGAGCTAGTGCCCTGGATGCAGGAGCGCGACTATCCCTTTAGCTTTGTCACTGAGGCATCAGTCGATCTGGCGCAGGATCAGGAATTGCTGGATCTAATGATTGCGGCGAATTTCAACGCGGTGTTTCTGGGCATTGAAACACCGGACACCGATAGCCTCTCGCTAACGCAAAAGTTTCAAAACACCCGCAACCCGCTGATTGACGCAGTGAAAACGATTAACCGCTCTGGGCTGCGGGTGATGGCGGGCTTCATCATCGGGTTTGATGGCGAAAAACCGGGGGCGGGCGATCGCATCATCAACTTTGTGGAAGCCACTGCCATTCCCCAGGCGTTGTTCAGCATGTTGCAGGCCTTGCCCAATACCGCTCTATCCCAACGGCTCGAAAAAGAAGGGCGGCTGATTAATCCTGACGAAACCGCCAGCATCCACCAGACCACGCTGATCAACTTTGTGCCCACGCGCCCCATCGAGGACATCGCGCAGGAATATATCCGCTGTTTTTGGGAGCTGTATGACCCGCATCGCTACTTGGCGCGGGTCTATCGCCATTTTCTGGAAATGCGCCCCAGCCCTAACCGCAAGAAAAAGCCGACCATGCTCACGCCGATTGAGATCCGCGCCATGTTCATCCTGTTCTGGCGGCAGGGCATCAAGCGCAGCACCCGCTGGCAGTTCTGGCGACAACTCTTCTCTATCCTGCGCCACAATCCCCGCGTGTATGACCACTACCTGATCAACTGCGCCCACCTGGAGCATTTTCTAGATTATCGGGCGATCGTCCGAAATGAAATCGAATCGCAACTGGCGACCTATTCGCCCGCTGAGTTGAAGCAGACGGCGCTGCCTGCCTCTGCCTGAGCGCTCAGAGCGTATTCGCCTTAACCGCAGCGCTCCAGAAACCATGCTTCTCTGATAGAAACTGCGATAGAAACTGCGCTCCAACACCTCAACACCCCATGTTCCCAAAACGCTGGCAGCGCCGTCTGCTGCCATTTCTGTGTAGCGCTCTGCTGTGCCTGGGGCTGGCGATCGCCTGCGACCCTTCTCCACCCGCCTCCCAAAGCCCAACGGCTAGCCCCGCGGCAGATGCCTCTGCGACTACGCTCAAGCTGCTCTATTGGCAAGCACCGACGATTTTGAATCCGCATCTGTCTAATGGGTTCAAAGACTCGGAGGCCAGTCGCATTACGCTAGAGCCGCTGGCCAGCTACGATGCCGAGGGGAATCTGATTCCGGTGTTGGCGGCAGAAGTGCCCACGCTAGAAAATGGGGGCGTGGCGGCAGACGGCCGCTCCGTCATCTGGAAACTCAAGCCGGGGCTGACATGGTCAGACGGGGAGCCATTTTCGGCGGCGGATGTAGTGTTTACGCACCAGTTCATTACCAATCCAGACGTGGCGGCGATTTCGGCGGCGACCTACGAAATCATCGAGTCGGTGGAGGCGCTGGATCAGACGACTGTTCAGATCACCTTCAAAGAGCCGAATCCTGCCTGGAGTAACGTGTTTGTGGGCACTGAGGGGATGGTGCTGCCCCGCCACTCGTTTGCCGAATACTTGGGTGCAAAATCGCGCGAAGCCCCGGCCAACCTGATGCCTGTGGGCACGGGTCCCTACCGCGTGGTGGAATTCAAACCCGGCGACGTAGTGATTTATGAGCCAAACCCAAACTATCGCGGGGCAGATTCGTTGGGCTTTTCGCGCATCGAACTGAAGGGGGGCGGCGATGCGGTGTCGGCGGCGCGGGCGGTTCTGCAAACGGGCGACGTGGACTTTGCCTATAACCTGCAAGTGGAAGCGCCGATTCTGGAACAACTGTCAGCGGCAGGGCGCGGCGAGGTGGTGGCGAATTTTGGTTCGCTGATGGAGCGGATTTTAATCAACTTTTCTGATCCAAATGCGGAAGTGGACGGAGAGCGATCGCACGTCAGCCGTCCCCACCCGTTTCTTACAGACCCAGCCGTGCGGCGGGCGCTGAGCTTGGCAATTGATCGAGAGGCGATCGCCACCCAACTTTATGGCCGCACAGGCAAACCCACAGCTAACTTCCTGGTAGCCCCAGCATCCTTCAGTTCCCCCAACACCGCCTACCAGTTTGACCTAGCGGCCGCTCAGCAGGCGCTCGAAAACGCGGGCTGGACAGACACCAACGGCGACGGCATCCGCGACAAAAACGGCGTGCCCCTGCAACTGCTGTTTCAGACCTCCGTCAACCCGCTGCGCCAAAAGACCCAGGAAATCCTGAAGCAGGCATGGGAATCTATCGGTTTTCGGGTGGAGCTAAGAAGCATTGATGCCAGCGTTTTCTTTGACAGCAGCCCCACCAACCCCGACAACACGGGGCACTTTTACGCTGACCTGCAAATGTACACCACGGGCAACACCAACCCCGACCCTGGTTCCTACATGAAAACCTACCTTTGCAGCGAAATCGCCCAAAAAGCCAATAACTGGTCCAAAGATAATGTTTCTCGCTACTGCAACCCTGCCTACGATGCCCTGTGGCAGCAAGTGTCTAGCGAACTCGACCCGGACGCGCGACGGCAAATTTTTATCCAGATGAACGATCTGCTGGTCAACGATATCGCGGTCATTCCTCTGGTGCATCGGGCGGAAACCGCCGGGGTGGGCGATCGCCTTGCTGGGGTAAACCTGACCCCGTGGGATCTGAACACTTGGAACATTGCCGAATGGCAGCGGAAATAGGCGATCACCGGGTATTGCGAAGCGATCATCGGGTATTCCGAATGCGATCGCCCCGCCCCAGGGGATCTTCGGCCAGGTAGCCGTCGGGCAGGTTGCTAATCGCCCGCTGGAGCGCGACCAAAGAGCGGTTGTAGCCCAACACTGCCCGCACCAGGTTTGCCTCTGCCCGCGTCAGATCAGTTTGGGCTTGCAGCACCTCAGTCTGAGTGCCCACGCCTGCCTGAAACCGGAGACGCGCCAGTCGCAGCGATTCTCGCGCCTGTTCCACACCCGCTTCGGCGGTACTGATGTTGGTTCTGTTGGCCTGAAGCGAGTAAAAAGATTGCTCTACTTCCAGCCGGATGGCATCGCGGTTGTCGGCAAAAGACGCTTCGGCGATCGCCATATTCAGTTCCTGCTGACGAGCCTGCGCCCTGGCCCGGCCGCCATCAAACAGCGTCATCGAAGCCCGTACCCCAAATTGGTAAATATCTCTAAAATCTGAGTTTTGATCGTTGGTGGGATTTTCAAACTGATATTGACCAAACAGCGCCACCTGAGGCCCCAACGTAGCCAAAGCCGCCCGCCGTTGCCGCTGGGCAATATCGCGCTGAACTAACTGCTGCTCCAGTTCTGCTCGATTTTTGTAGGCCAGGACAATACTCTCCTCCAGAGATAGCGTCCAGTCCTCGGCCGGAGCCACCGCATCGGCCGCCACCAGATTCACCGTTTGGGACAGGTCAAGTCGGCGTACTAGTCGCCGTCGATTGGTCTGCTGATCGCTCAGCGCCTGCACCAGTTCTTGCTGAGCATTGGCCAGCTCAACCTGTGCCTGCAAGACATCAAACCGAGTCCCTACACCAGCCTGCTCAAGCGCCAGCGCATCCCGCAGGCTTTGCTCTGCCTGCCGCACCGTATCCTGAGCAATCCGGACGTTTTCATCCGCCTCCTGCACATCGTAAAAGTCATTGCTCACATCTAGGCGTAGTTGCTCAGATAGGCGCTCGACCTCTAGCTCTCGCAGTCGCACCTGACCTTCGGCTGCCCGAATCGTCGCAGAGCGCTGCCCAGAGGTAAACAGGTCGTAGTCAATCCGAACGCTCCCTCCCAAGCTGGTGGTGATATCCGATTCCTGGGGTGGATTGGGGTTAAAGATAGAGGGCTGAGGGCGATCGGTGTTCTCTGTAAACGTCAAGTCGGCTTCAAGCTGAGCAGTCGGCAAGTTGGCAGCGCGGGCTTCTTGAAGTTGCGCCCGGGCCTGTTCTAGCTCCAGTTCGGCAATTTGAAGCTGGCGGTTGTTGCGTCGGGCTAGCTCAATCGCCTGCTGGAGGGTAATCGGCTGCGGTTCGCCAGTGCGGACTTCTTCGGGGCGAGTGGGAAACAGCAGAGGATTGGGACGGGGTTCCAGGTTCTCCGGGAAGCCATCTGTAAAAGTATTCGTAATGGGCTGGAGGGGTCGTGCTTCAGTGTCTGGTTCTGCTGGAGTTGCTGGAACTTCAGCAGGAGCGATGGGTTGAGCCGGAGCAGGCTCAGGATCTGCGGCGGGGGGAAAGGGAACTGGCTCGGTCTGGGCAACCTGTAGAGGCGTTTCAGATGTGGTTGCGGCTGGCGATCGCCCCTCGTCATCGAGTCGATTACCAGCAGCCAGCCGGGCGATCGCCTTTTGGGGTTCAGCGGGCTGGGCGATCGCCATCGTTCCGTTTGTCTCGCTTACGCCTCTTGCACCTAAAGCGTCTTGTCGAACCCCTGCCAGTTCTGCCAGAGTGTCCCAAGCGGCGGCTCGGTCTGCCTGCTGCCTGCGTCGCGCTAGCGCGGGTCGAACCGAGGGAGACGGGGCTAGGGACTGGGAGGTTTCGCCACCATCAGGCGCGCTCCCCGATGCAGTCTCCAGGGATGGCTGGGACGGAAGCTGGGCCTCAGCGCGGATGGCTTCGGCAGAGAACAGGGTCGCGGTAACGCTAACGGTAGCAGACAAAAAAAATGAGAGCGATCGCATAACCTTCTCGCAAATAGGAAACAGCCTAGACCAATATAGAGAATATCTTCCAAATAAGAATTCTGGGCAGTGCAGACCCTTTCTGCATCACCCAAACACCTTAATTTCTAAACTTTTTGAAAAGATCGGACTTTTTGAAAAGATCATTGCGGGTTGAATAATGAGGCAGTCTTTGACCGAAAAACTTGAGTCTTTACAAGGCGCATCCAGCAGGCTGGCTCCAAGCCTTTTTCAAGTTTTGTTTGAAAATAATCGGCATCCTCCCAGATAGATTACCGGAAATCTCTAAAATCGACAAAATAACTAATACCTGATGATCCGTGAGTTTAAATCCCCTAAATAATAGCCTTAAGATTCACCCGAAAGGGGCTTGATCAATATCCCACTTTAGGTAATCGAAAGATTGTAAAAACAAGCTTTGCAAAAATTATGGGAGCAATTCAGCCCCTAGGATTGAAGTCTTCCAGCGGTATGATTTCAAACTCCGCAGTGCCATACAGCAGCCCGCGATCGACGGCCGACAAGATGCAGCCGTTGACCCGATCAGAGAATAAGCAGCGCCCCACCAGATCCGCCACGTCGGCCCGGTGGATGCTCCCGGCGATCGCCACATTGGGTGTCAGCACGGCGTTTCCCGTCGCGGGTTCCGACTTCAGTCCGCCCGGCCGCACGATGGTATACGGCAGCCCGCTGGCTATCAGGTATTGCTCTGCCTGCTCTTTTTCTGCCAGCACCGGCCCCAGCGTTTGCAAGACCTGGGGCGGCAGGGCGATCGCACTCTCTCCCGCACCAATCGACGACACCAGCACAAATTTCTGCACGCCCGCCCGCGCCGCCGCGTCAATCAGCACTTTGTTGCCCAAAAAATCAGCCCGCCGCCCGTCCGGCCCAACCCCGCCAATCGTACTCACCACCGCCCACGGCGGCGCATTAAAGGGGGCATCCTGCATGGCGCGGTTCACCGCATCGGCATCCAGCGCATCCCCAATGGCGATCGCCGCTCCCAAAGACTCCAATTCTGCCCGCGCAGGCGACGCTTCGCCATCCGTATCCGGCGGCAGCCGCAGCAGCGTCCGGGTGGAAATGCCCCGCTGCAAGAGCCAGCACGCCAGCTCAAACCCAACGCCCCGGCTAGCGCCTGCTAAAAAAACATAAGGTTGCTCGGTCATGGCTCCATTCTCAGGCATGATCAGGCGAGAAGATGTACCTTCAACACCCTACCACTCTCTTAACCGCTTGCTTATGGGCACTTCTGTTGACATTACGGCTGCCAACTTCGCTGATGAAGTTGTGCAAAAATCTTACGAAAAACCCGTTCTGGTGGACTTTTTTGCAACCTGGTGCGGGCCCTGTCAATTGCTCAAGCCGATGCTCGAAAAGCTGTCGCAGGAGTATGACTTTGTGCTGGCAAAGGTGGATATTGACCAAAATCCTGACCTGGCGAATGCCTACGGTGTAGAAGGCGTGCCCGACGTGCGAATTGTGGTGGACGGCGCGATGCAGAATGGCTTTGTCGGCGTGCTGCCAGAACCGCAGTTGCGCGAGCTATTGGGCAAGCTGAATTTGCACTCGACGCTGGAGCAAGGGCTGGCAGAGATTCGGGCGGCGAGGGCGGCGGGCGATGTAAACCAGGTGAAGCAACGGTTCGCAGACCTGATTCAGGCTTATCCGACCGATGCGCGGCTGATGCTGGAGGCGGCGGAGTTTTTGGTCAGCCAGGGGCAAATCGAGTCTGCCGAAAAGCTGCTGTCGCCGATTCCCGAAACCGATAAAGACCTGTTTCGTCGAGCGCAGGCGGTGCGCGGGCTAATTGCGTTTCATCGAGACTTGACTAGTCCTGCGGAACCAGGCGAACTGGAGGCGAAGTACCGTCAGGCAGAACAGCACGCGCTGGAAGGCAATTACGAAGCGGCGTTTACGGGCTTTCTGGAAATCGTGGCGAGCGATCGCAAGTTTCGGCAAGACGGGGCCCGCAAGGCAATGATCGTGCTGTTCGACCTGCTGGGCGACGACCACCCGCTGACCCGCAGCTATCGCAAACAGTTAATGCAGACCATGTATTGAGCAGCGGTGGATTGAGCGGCGGTTCAGTTCCTGGACAACGCGCCCGAACGGAACCTGAAACTCTCGAACAGAACCTGAAACTCTAGGAGCAGCGATCGCTCTGGGTGCGAAAGACCTGGCGTAGATTTCCCGAAAACACAACCCGGTAAAAGAAGGGCGACGAGCCGTTGCAGGTCATGGGCTGGCGGTTGGCGCGGCGGGGTGAAAACCAGGAGTTTGCCGTGACGACGAGCCGAGAGCCTGTCCAGGAAAGTCCAGTAACTTCCAGGGAGTTGCTGCGGCCACTGCTCAGTTGCGCGGTCAGAAACGTTCCGGCGTTGGGTGCGCCGTTGGTGGGGTTGAGCCGGGCCAGCACTGCGACCTTGGGGCCGCCGCCGCTGCCGTAGCTGTTCAGCCAGCCTTGGCTGGTAAAGCGGCGATAGTCCTGGCTGGGCGTGCCCTGGGTTCCGGTAGCGCTAAACACGGCATAGAGCGCACTGCTGCCGTCCCACAGCAGCCCGTAGCCCTCGCCATCGTCGGCTGTGATTTCGTAATCTGCGCGGCACCAAGCTCGCTGCCCCCGGTTAAACCGGACAACGATCGGGTTTTTGTTGTTGGCAGACACCTGACGATAGCCGATGTAGATGCGCGATCGCCCAATTGTGACTACCGGCCCGCCTTTCTGTCGCACAACAGATTCTGAGTCCTGGCAGGAAAACTCGACGGACTCCCCCACAGAGGCCGAGACGGTGGCCTGGGCAGGCAGGGCGATCGCCCACCACAGGGGCAACAGTCCGACGGTCAGACTAGCAGCGCGGGTGGCACGGCGAGCGAACTGGGCAATTGGAGAAGACTGCGGGAAACGATTCTCAGACGACGGGCGAGGGGCGATCGCCACAGACGGGCGATCGAGGGCGTGCTTATAGTCGTTTTGCATAAATTGGGGTGACTGATTGGAAGACGTGGGTTTGGCAGACGCACCCACTATGAGCTTCCAATTCAGACCCTAGCCCAACCAGCCGAATCAGCGGTTCTGTGAAATCACGGGAGATGCTGGAGGGCGATCGCCCCCCGCTTCCTAGTCTTCACGCAAAGGGGTGTCGGCTGCTAGCCTTGAGGCTCCCTAACTACGCCGCGTGCAGCCGATACCACTCAATCGTATTTTTCAAGCCTTGGCGGAACTCCACCTCTGCCACAAAGCCAAACTTATCCATCGCCCGTTGCGTATCGAGACACCTGCGGGGCTGCCCATTGGGCTTATCCGTCTCCCAAACCAGTTCCCCGTCATAGCCCATCAGCTCACAAATCAGAGTAATCAAGTCCTTAATAGAGATTTCATAGCCAGTGCCCAAATTCACAGGCTCACTCTCCTCATAGAACTGCGTCCCCATGACAATGCCCCGCGCCGCATCAGTGGAATAGAGAAACTCCCGCGTCGGCGAACCATCACCCCACACCGGAATCGTCCTATCGCCCCGCAACTGCGCCTCATGCACCTTGCGAATCAACGCCGGAATCACATGAGAACTGCGCGGGTCAAAATTATCCTCTGGCCCATATAGATTCACCGGCAGGAGATAGATGCCATCAAAGCCATACTGCTGCCGATACGCCTGAAGCTGCACCAGCAGCGCCTTCTTGGCCACGCCATAGGGGGCATTGGTTTCTTCGGGATAGCCATTCCACAGGTCGTCTTCTTTGAACGGCACCGGGGTGAACTTGGGATAGGCGCAAATCGTGCCCACGCAGGTAAACTTTTTGACCCCCGCTTCATACGCCGCATGAATCAGTTGCGCCCCCATCATCAGGTTGTCGTAGAACAGTTCCGCAGGCTTTTCCCGATTCAGCCCGATGCCGCCCACATGAGCCGCCAGGTGAATCACAATGTCCTGCTGGTCAACGGCGCGACGGCACGCCTCCATCTGAGTCAGGTCATAGTCGCGAGAACGGGGCACCGTAATCTTGGCGGGGTCAGCACCAGCTTTGACCAGTTGGTCAACCACTTGCTTGCCGAGGAACCCGGCACCGCCCGTGACGAGAATCCGTTGGTTGGAGAAGGAGAGGGGCATGGGGGGAAGAGGGAAGAGGGAAGAGGGAAGAGGGAAGAAGGAAGAACGAAGAAGGAAGAGGGAAGAGGGAAGAAGGAAGAAGGAAGAACGAAGAAGGAAGAGGGAAGAGCGGGTTTTCGTTTTTCGTTTTTCGTTTTTCGTTTTTCGTTTTTCGTTCTTCTTTCTTTACAGCGACGTGCTGCTGCCTGCGGTTTGCCGAATGGTGGCGTGGTCGAGGACGGGCTGGGCGCTGTTGCCGTTGAGCGGGATCAGTCCCAGGGCTTTGAGGTCGGCTTCCACCATCAGGTAGACCAACTGCTCGAAGCTGACGCTGGGCTGCCAGCCGAGTTGGGTCTTGGCTTTGCTGGGGTCGCCAATCAGCAGGTCAACTTCGGCGGGGCGCAGGTAGCGTTCGTCGAACTCGACGTAGTCTTGCCAGTTGAGGTTGACGTAGCCGAAGGCGAGTTCCAGGAATTCCCGCACTTCATGGGTTTCGCCAGTGGCGACGACATAGTCGTCGGGCTGTTCTTGTTGCAGCATCAGCCACATGGCTTGCACGTAGTCTTTGGCGTAGCCCCAGTCGCGTTTGGCATCCAGGTTGCCCATGTAGAGTTTCTGTTGCTGTCCGGCGACGATGCGGGCGACGGCGCGGGTGATTTTGCGGGTGACAAACGTTTCGCCCCGGCGTGGCGATTCGTGGTTGAACAGGATGCCGTTGCAGGCAAATAAGCCGTAGGATTCGCGGTAGTTGACGGTTTGCCAGTGGGCGTAGACTTTGGCGCAGGCGTAGGGGCTGCGGGGATAGAAGGGGGTGCTTTCGCTTTGGGGCACGGCTTGCACTTTGCCGTACATTTCGGAGGAGCCAGCTTGGTAGAAGCGCACTTCGTTGCCGGTGCGCTGCTGGTAGTCGCGCAGGGCTTCCAGGATTCGCAGGGTGCCCATGCCGACGGCATCGGCGGTGTATTCGGGGGCATCGAAGCTGACGCGCACGTGGGATTGGGCACCTAGGTTGTAGATTTCGTGGGGCTGCACTTGTTCGAGGATGCGCCGCAGGGTGGTGCCGTCGGTCAGGTCGCCGTAGTGCAGAAACAGGCGGGCGCTTTCGCTGTGCGGATCTTCGTAAATATGGTCGATGCGGTCGGTGTTGAAGGTGGAGGTGCGGCGGATGATGCCGTGGACTTCGTATCCTTTTTCTAAAAGTAACTCGCTCAGATACGACCCGTCTTGTCCTGTGATTCCTGTGATCAGTGCCCGTTTCCGCTCTGACATAATGCTCTCTAATGCTTTACTGAAGTGATTGAAAGTTTGAGGGGCGATCGCCCTCAGCACCCTTCCTGGCTACAAGGATTAGCCGGGGAAAACGGTGCGCTAATTGTTGGATTTTTTGGCGCGAGGGGAGCCATATACGCCCACTCAAAACATCTGTTACAGAGTAGCTTATTAGCCCGCGCAATGAAATACAGCCGTCTATTGCTGGGGATTGTGGGGAAGTCGCGGGGGGCGTGAAGGCAGCGAGGGGGCTGCGATAGATTGCATCTAAGTAGGCAGATCCAATTAAAAAGCAGCTCTTAAACCCAGCGCCAGCGCTGGGCAGCGCTGGATATTATTGTGTCTATCTACTTGCCTCTATTCATTGCGATCGCCCCCCGCAATCTGCTGACTGAGCAAAATCACGGGCACAATGCCAACGGCCACGATCACCAGCGCAGCAGCCGAAGATTCTGCCAGCCGCTCGTCGGACGCAAGCTGGTAGACCCGCACCGCCAGCGTATCGAAATTAAACGGGCGCACGATCAGCGTGGCGGGCAGTTCCTTCATCACATCCACAAATACCAGCAACGCCGCACTCAGCAGGCTGCCGCCCATCAGCGGTGCATGGACTCGCCGCAGCACGCCGAGAGAATTTTCGCCGAGCGATCGCGCGGCATTGTCTAAACTGGGCTTGATTCGCTCTAGACCCGACTCGACTGAATTCAGCGCCACCGCCAGAAAGAAACCGCACGAGGTACGCAAAACACCAGCGCGGCGATCGTGCCACTCAGCAGCAGCCCAGTGGAAATGCCAAACGTGCGCTGCATCCAGGCATCGACGGAATTATCGAACGCGCCCAGGGGCACCAGCACGCCGACCGCAATCACCGAGCCGGGAATGGCATAGCCCAGGGCAGACGTTCGCAGCGATAGGTTCATCCACCAGTTCGGCCGCAGCCGCACGCCGTAGGCCAGCAGGAGGGCGATCGCCCCGGCCAGCCCTGCCGTCAGCGCGGCCGCCAAAAAGCTGTTTCGCGCATAGCCCCAGAGGCGCGGGTCAGTGAGCTGGTTCAAGTTTCGCAGGGTCATGTGCAGCAGCAGCCCAGCGGGAATCAGAAAGCCCAGCAGGATGGGAACCGTGCAGGCGGCGATTGCCAGTCCGCTGCGCCAGCCTGTCAGCCGAAAGCGGCTCTGGCTCTGGGATTTGCCGCGTTTTTGGTAATACCGCCCCTGGCGGCGAAACCACTGCTCCAGCAAAATTAGCGCCAGCACAAACAGCATCAGCAGCGCCGCTAGTTGAGACGCAGCCGCCCGTTCGCCCATGCCAAACCAAGTGCGATAGATGCCCGTGGTGAAGGTGTCTACGCTGAAATATTGCACCGTGCCAAAGTCGCCCAGGGTTTCCATCAGCGCCAGCGCGGTGCCCGCCGCGATCGCCGGCCGGGCCAGCGGCAGTGCCACCCGCCAAAAGCTCTGCCAGGGATTGCAGCCCAGGCTACGGCTGGCTTCTAGGGTGCAGACCGACTGTTCCCCAAAGGCCACCCGCGCCAGTAGGTAGACGTAGGGATAGAGCGTCAGCACCAGCAGCGCGATCGCCCCACCCACGGAGCGAATTGGCGGAAACCAGTAGTCCTGCGCCGACTGGAACCCGAAGAGCGATCGCAGCCCCGACTGCACCGGGCCATAATACTCCAGCAGTTCTGTGTAGGTGTAGGCCAGGAGGTAAGCGGGAAACGCCAGCGGCAGCAGCAGCGCCCAACTGAGAATGTTGCGTCCCGGAAACTGGGTCATCGTTACCAACCAGGCCGTGCCAGTGCCCAGCACAACTACCCCTGCGCCTACGCCCAGCATCAGCGCCAGCGAATTGGCTACATAGCGCCCTAGCACAGTAGAAGCGAGGTGTTGCCACACGTCCCAGGCGGGTGTGAACAGGCTGGCTGCTACCACCAGCACAGGCGCGGCGATCAGCAGGGCGATCGCCCCCACCGCCAGCGTCCACAGATCTAGCCTGGACTTACTGCGAGTAAGATGCAAATCTTTAAAGGCAGAAACGTTCTCCGGTTTTGCAACAAAGCTCATGGCATGATAGAGGGTTGACCTGCATTTGACTGATATTTCTCAGCACTGTTCGCTCGAATCGCCGAGTTGCTGAGAAGATATTAATTGATTCTAGGTCTCAATAATGCCCTGTAGCGGACTTTCTATGAGCGCCAGCATGAATTCCTCACCCGTTTTGCAGCTTGAGCAGGTAACGCACCAGTTTCCCCATCGCCCTGCCCCTGCCGTTTCCAGCGTCAGCCTTAGCCTAGAGTCAGGTGAAATTTTGGCGCTGCTGGGGCCGTCGGGCTGCGGCAAAACGACGCTGCTACGGCTGATTGCGGGCTTTGAGCAGCCCCAGCAGGGAGTAGTGGCGATCGCCGGCCGCGTGGTGGCAAATGCAGACGGCATGATGCCGCCAGAACAGCGCTCGGTGGGCATGGTGTTTCAAGATTTTGCGCTGTTTCCCCATCTCACGGTGCAGGAGAATATTGGCTTTGGGCTGGGGCGCAGCAACGAGCGGCAAACGCAAGTAGCCGAGGCGATCGCCCTCGTCGGGTTGGTGGGCTACGAACTCGCCTATCCGCATGAACTCTCTGGCGGGCAGCAGCAGCGCGTCGCCCTGGCCCGCGCTCTGGCTCCGCGTCCGTCGGTGGTGCTGCTGGATGAGCCGCTGAGCAATCTGGACGTGCAGGTGCGGCTATATTTACGGCAAGAAGTGCGGGAAATTCTAAAGGCAACGGGCACCACAGCGGTTTTTGTGACGCACGACCAGGAAGAAGCGATGGCGATCGCCGATCAGGTTGCCGTCATGCGGCAGGGGCAAATCGAGCAGCAGGGGCCGCCGGAGGCGCTATATCGAGCGCCCGCCTCCCGCTTTGTGGCGGAGTTTGTCACCCAGGCAAACGTGCTGCCCGCCCGGTGGACTGGGCAAACCTGGGAAACAGAAATCGGCAGCTTTAGCCTCGAATCGAGCATCTCAGACGATTTTTCGGCAGGCGGCACCGCCGATTTGATGATTCGTCCCGAAGACATTCAACTTCAGCCCAGCGCGTCGGGAACGGTGACAGTGGGCGATCGCCAGTTTCTCGGCCGCGACTATCGCTACACGCTGCTCACCCCCAGCGGCAAAAAGCTCTACGCCCGCATCCCCGCCGACCGAACCTCGGCCGCCAACGGGGCCGTGCTCCTCGCCCCCGGCACAACTGTTCAACTCGCCATCCACCCCGCCGCCCTGCAACTTTTCCCCACCACAGATGCAAAACGAAAAACGAAAATCGAAAAATAAAAATCAACTCTGAATAAATTCTCTTCCCTCTTCGTTCTTCGTTCTTCCCTCTTCGTTCTTCCCTTATCCCTCTTTCCTCACCCGCTGCTCGCTAGCGCGATCGCCCTCGGAAAAATGCGATGCTCCTGCACCTGAATCCGCTGGTGCAGCGTGTCGGGCGTGTCGTCGGGCAACACGGGCACGGCGGCTTGCATGATAATCGGGCCGCTGTCTACTTGCAGGCGGACATAGTGGACGGTGCAGCCCGTTACCTTGACCCCGGCGGCAAGGGCTTGCTCAACGGCGCGGGCACCGGGAAAGCTGGGCAGCAGGCTGGGGTGCAGGTTCAAGATGCGATCGGGAAAGGCGTTGATCAGCACGTCCGTCACTACGCGCATCCAGCCCGCCATGATCACCCACTCCACCTCATAGCGCCTAAGCTGGTCGATGATCGCCTGATCGAGCGCCTCGCGGCTGGGAAACTGGCGATGGTTGAGCAGTTCTGCGGCGATGCCCAGACGTTCGGCCCGCGCTGCCGCCTTCGCCTGGGGATTGTTGTAGATCATAACCTGGATTTGGGCGTTGAGCTGGCGCTGGGCGATGGCCTGGGCGATCGCCTCAAAATTCGACCCGCTGCCAGAGGCCAGCACGCCTAGTCGCAGCGGTGCGCCTGCGAGGTGGCGCTGCCACACTTCGGGGGGAACTTCTGGTGAAATAAACCCCAGCGCGGCAACGTTCTGGGCGATCGCGGGTTCGCTTGGGGAAAGGGGCGACGGGTCGGGGGACTGCATTCTGTATCTAGCTCCAGCCCTGGGCGATCGCCTGATAGCCAATCAGCTTGTAGGCCAGCTTGGCGGCAGTAAATTCCGACACCACCGACTCGCTGACAGGCGCAAGCTCCATAATGTCTGCGCCGAGGACGTGGTGCTGCTCAAACACCGACCGCAAGTAGCCCAGCAGCGAATACCAGTTCAGCCCGCCGGGTTCGGGCGTGCCCACGCCGGGGATCAGCGTCGGGTCAATGCCGTCCAGGTCAATGGTGAGAAAGACGTTGCGGGTGGGGATGGCAGCCAGTGCCCGCTCGGCCCAGTCGGGCTGGGTGGCGATTTCTCGCGCCCGAAACACCGCCAGGTTCTTTTCTTTGATCAAATCCGCCTCTTCTTTGCAAATGCTGCGGATGCCGATCTGCACCGTGGGAATGCCCATGTCTACTACCCGGCGCATGATGCAGGCGTGGTTGTGGATCGAGCCTTCGTATTCATGGCGGAGGTCGCCGTGGGCATCGATCTGCACCACTGTAAACGGCTCCGTCGCCGCTGCGTGATAGGCCTTCACCAAGCCCGTGGTGATGCTGTGTTCGCCGCCCAGCCCGATGACAAACTTGCCGTCCGCAATCAGCTTGGCGGTGGTTTCTTGCGTCACGTTTAGCATTTCTTCAGCAGATACCGGGCCGCTGCGCGTATCGGCGATCGCCCCGTGGGTATACACGCCGACGGGCCACATCTCGCGCTCTAGCTCCTCGTCGTAATATTCCACCTGATGCGACGCTTCCAAAATCGCCGCCGGGCCGTGTTCACAGCCTTTGCGATAGGTCGTCGTCGCCTCGTAGGGAATCGGCAAAATCACAACCCGCGCCGCGTCATAGTCGGCGGCAACCTCTTCGCCCAAAAAGGGCAGATCGGCGATCGGCGTAGTGGTCAACATGGGCAAATGTCCTGAACAGCAGCAGTTATAAATTCTGACACACTTGCAAGGGTAATCCGATGTCTCGCATCCTTGGCTAGCGCGATAAACGTTAAGCTGATGGGGCTAAACGCTCATCTGCATTTGCCGCTACCGGTTGCATCATGCCCACCGCCATTTACCTCCAGAGTCCGCAGGCCATCCGCGATCGCACTCAGCAGCTTTTTGAACTAGCCCGCGCCGACAAGCTAACGCACTTTCGCTATCGGGGCGATCGCCTCCAGCCCACGGCTGATTATGTGCTTCAGGTCATGCGAGAAAACTATCCCGACCTGAACGTGCCGTTTCACAGCCGCTGGCGACACTTCAGCGTCGGCGGTATCGATCGCGCTACCCAGTTGCAAACGCGGCTGGCTGGGCTTGATCCCGTGGCCCAGGCGCGGGCAAAGTTCGATCTGGTGATCCTCAGCGTGCTGCTGGATGCGGGCGCGGGCGCGGCGTGGCGCTATGCGGAAGCCAGCAGCGGTCAGATCTTTCAGCGGTCGGAGGGGCTGGCGGTGGCGAGCTTCTGGATGTTTTGCGAAGGTGCATTTTCGGGCGATCGCGCTGCCCCGTTCCAGGCGACGGCCACCGCCCTCCAGCAGCTTAGCGAAACGGACCTGGCCCACGGCTTCCAGGTCACGGACGCAAACCCACTCGTGGGGCTGTCGGGTCGCGTCGCCCTGCTGCAACAGCTTGGCCACACCCTCACCCAAAAGCCGGAATTTTTTGGCAGTCACACCCCGCGCCCCGGCAACCTGGTCGATTATCTCCTAGCGCAAGCTGAGGAGCAGCAGTTGCCCGCGCCCACGGTGCTGCAAGCCGTCTTGCAAGGGCTGGGCGACATCTGGCCCGGCCGCATCACCCTGGAGGGCGTGAACCTGGGCGATGTCTGGCCGCACTCCGCCCTGCCCGACACCGAGCCGGGGTCAAACCTCGTCCCGTTTCACAAGCTGTCGCAGTGGCTCACCTATTCCTTACTAGAACCGCTGCAAGACTTGGGGCTAGAAATTACCCATCTCGACCAGCTCACCGGGCTGGCAGAATATCGCAACGGCGGCCTCTGCGTAGATCTGGGGCTACTGGAGCCAAAGCACGCTGACGTACTGCGCGGGCCGCACCTGCCCAGTTCCGAGGTGATTGTGGAATGGCGATCGCTCACGCTAGTTCTGCTCGACCAAATCGCCGATGCCATCCGCGCCAAACTCGGCCTCAGCGCCACTGAACTGCCGCTCGTGAAAGTCCTGGAAGGCGGAACCTGGGCAGCCGGCCGAAAAATCGCCGCTGAACTGCGTCCCAGTGGCGATCCTCCAATCTCGATTCAAAGTGATGGAACGGTCTTTTAAAAAAGAATAGAGAAGAACGAAGAACGAAAAAACATTCTTCCCTCTTCGTTCTTCTTTTTTCTTTCTTCTAATTCACCCGCTCAGAGCCAATCTTGCAGGTGTTGAGAATGCGCTGGTCGTTTTCGCTCAGCGCGGAAAGTTGGTGAAACCCTTCCAAACTCAGAGGGGCGATCGCCTCTCCGCCCGTCGCCGCAACCGACGCATTGCTCTGAAGCGCCACCGAGTAGGGATGCACCGTCTGCTCGTAGGAATCAATCACATTTAGCGCTAATTCCTGGGCTTGCACCTCGCCGTAAAAGCAATCAAAGGAGGAATGGGGCATATAGAACGCACCCACGACTTGATTCTCGGTGACTTCAAACACCATGTAGGCAGAGCCAAGCTGATCCGGCTGCTGCGACTGTCCATACAAATAAACGCCATTGGGAAACCGCTGGCTAATCGCTCCTTCCAAACGGGCAACCGTTTCGGCGCTTGCTTGCGTCAACCGGGATGCTTCGAGACCATGTGCCGGAGCCAGTGCCGCAGCCGCCAGTCCTAATGTTAGAAACAGCGCCGTAAAGGGCTTTTCAAAACGATTCCAAAAGGACTGCGACGTTTGGGGGAAACGGTTGGTCAAGCTCAGCATTGCAGTCCTCCTTCACAAAACTAAAGATTATATAGAAGATTTACGGTTAGAAATTCGCTCTATATTTTGCTCCATATATAGAGCTTACGAGCTTCGATTTAACGCTTTCGATAGACTTTACAACTCTTGAAGAAAAAGGGGCTAATTCGAGAGCTTGATAACGTCCACCGTTGCTCTGAACAGCTACACTGCCAAACCTTCAGATTCCAGATTCCGCTTCAAAAAATTGCAAAACTTTTTAGAAAAGTTCCCTACTGAACATTTTTGAAGGCAACCCAAAAGCTTTGAAAGAAGCTTAGCCCAGCCCACAGGACGCTGAGATCAAGCCTGAGAATGAGATGGCAGAAGCTATGCGTAACCCTACGAGAGAATTTGAATCGCTATGGCTTTACTTTATAGAGCGAGAGTGAGGGTTAAATCACCCGATTCGCTCACCTAAGCGGGTGATCTTAATCACCACAGGTGGGGGCACGAACGCAGCAAAAAACCGATGACCCTGAGATGGCATAGAGCGTTTAGAAAGTTAATCTTCCGCTCTAAGCCCCACATCACCACATAACAAATAGAGGCGGAGGGGTTATGCACCTCTCCACCTCTATTCATCCCATGAAGCAAGTTAAACAAACGCGGACAACGGACAGTTTAATTAACTGGCCAAATATCCACGAACGTTGACTTTGCGACGACGTAAATGATCCAGCGCCTGCCGCTCAAGCTGGCGCACCCGTTCGCGGCTGATGTTCATCCGCTGCCCGACTTTTGCCAGCGATAGCTCGTTGCCGTCTTCCAGCCCAAAGCGCAGCACCAGCACTTCCCGCTGCTGGGGCGTTAGCTCTGCCAGTAGGTTTTGGATATCTTGCCGCAGCGACTCCTGCACCGTGAAGGTTTCGGGCGATGCGCCGTCGTCTTCCAGCAGGTCTTGTAGCTCGGTGTCTTGGTTGTCGCCAACTTTGAGATCTAGCGACACAGGCTGCCGCGCCATCAGCAGGAACTCGCGGATTTGTCCTGGTTCTAGCTCCAGCGCTTCGGCGATGTCCGCAGGCGTGGGCGCACGACCCAGCTCTTGCGTCAGCTCGCGCTGCACCTTTTTGATCTTGTTGAGCTTTTCGGTAATGTGGATGGGTAGGCGGATGGTGCGGGCCTGCTGGGCGATCGCCCGCGTGATCGCCTGCCGAATCCACCAGTACGCATAGGTCGAGAACTTGTAGCCCCGCGTGGGATCAAACTTCTCCACGCCGCGCTCCAGACCGAGCGTTCCTTCCTGAATCAGGTCGAGGAACTCTAGGTTTCGCTTCTGATACTTCTTGGCGATCGCCACCACCAGGCGCAGGTTTGCCTCGATCATCTTTTGCTTGGCCCGCTGACCCACGCGCAGGGCTTGGCTCAACTCGGCTTCCGTCAGGTTGACCTCGGCTGCCCACTCTGCCAGCGAAGGCTCCCGCTCCAGCTTGTTGGCCAGAGCCTCTTTCGCCTCCAGGAGTGCCATCATCTGCTGCACCTGCTTGCCATAGACGATCTCCTGCTCATGGGTCAGCAGCGGCACCCGACCAATTTCGTGCAGATAGGTTCGTACCATATCTGCGGTAAACAGCGGTTTCGTGGTTTTAGCTGTGGTGTTTGCGGTTGCCATGAATGCGAGACTCCGTTGAACAATCTTGAATCGAACAGGAAACGTAAATTGGGTGGTCAGACGCTCTATCAGCCCCGGAAAGATTAGAGAGAGACTGACTTGTGAGCCAGCTTTCGAGGCAGCTTCTTTGTCAGAAAACCGCTTCAGAGAGAGGCTTGATTGTGCCCACTGAGAAACCCAGTGGAGCAATGTTAGGGCTGGTAAACAAATCCGAATTAGGAACTGAAAATCCGAACGAAAGAAGCGACGCTCAGACGAAAACAGGTGAAGCAAAAACAGGTGAAATGGTGAAATCTCTAAGCCGTTGCCCAGGTGCGTCTCTCTGGACGACTCCCCCTTAACCAACCCAGGGCAGCTTTAGAAACAGCTTAAACGCGAGTTGAATGTAGATACTACTACGACTAGCGGCATTCTTCGGAAAAGTAGTAACCCTTTCTTAAGACCGATACTTCTAACAGTCAAAATGGTCAAACAAGATGGTCAAAGCGCTTGACAGATTGGGCGTAGCGTTGGAACCCAACATAACAAAAGCCCAAAGGCAAAACTAGAAGAGAAAGAAGCGAGAGATGAGCCACAAAAGCGAAGTCGTTATGAGTTCACTCTTGTACGAAAACTATAATACAAGTTTAGGCTTGCGTAAAGGGCTAGGCATTCATCCAAACGGGTGAACTTTGCGGGTGAACGGCGAGAGAGCTGGGTGGCGCTTTCAGGTGAAGAATCGTAAGGATCTTTGAGACTGGGAGATCAGCCTTTGACATAACAAAGGACGGAGAAATCAAAACAAATGTTCACCGTGTTTCCCTATCATCTAGTGATTTATGGAGAGATCAGGTTCGGCTAGTACGGGGGGAAAACCGAACTAATTGGATAGGGTCGGATTTGGAGGTGGCAGCGTAGATCAATCGATAAAAAAGATGATTTTAATGGGGTGATTTTTATGGTGGATGCTGCAACTCAGGCAACAGGTGAACTCGAAACGGCGATCGCCCTTCCGCCATCTCTGGGCGAAAAGCGCGTCACGCTGCACGGGCTGACGTGGGACGGCTACCTGCAAATTCTGGATGCGCTGCCCCAGAGCCGCGCCGCCCGTCTCACCTACGACCAGGGAATGCTCGAAATTACCATGCCACTGGAAGATCACGAATTTGCGCTACGACTGATTGAGCGTTTCATCATCATTCTGGTAGTGGAACTGGGCATGAAGATCAAGACGATGGGTTCCACCACTATGAATCGGGAAGACCTGAATCGAGGATCAGAACCCGACTGCGCCTACTACATTCAGCATCAGCCGCAGGTCGCTGGGCGCAACGTAGACTTTGCCACCGACCCACCGCCCGACCTCGTGGTGGAAGTCGATATCACCCACACCGACATCAACAAGAATCGCTTCTATGCCAGCCTCGGCGTGCCAGAGTTTTGGCGATACAACGGGCGCGAGTGGCGGATTTATCAACTGCAAGCGGGCGAGTATGTCGAGCAGGGCCATAGCCCTACCTTTGGCTGGGTGGAAAAAGACGACCTCTACCGCTTTTTGGAGCAGGCACAGCAGGACGAAGTGGAGGCAGAATTGGCGCTGCGGGCCTGGGCGAGGGAGAAGGTGGCTGCGCTGCGATCAGAAGCCTAGATCGGCTTTGGCGGCTTCGGAAACGCGGAACACGGCGGCATCCGGCATTTCGTCCCAGGCGGTTTCGCCAATTTCGGCGTAGAAAGTTTCGTCGTAGGGGCGGGTGCGGACGACAACGGGCATCGGCACGGCGTGTCCCAGGATGAGCGCCTGCTGTTTGGAATCGAGCTTCGCCAGGACTGAGCGCAGCGCCTGCCCGCCAGACACGCCCGTAAAGATTGCGTCGATGTCTTTTTCGTCATTCAAGAGGGCCGTGATGCGCGTGCCGATCTGCGACATCACCTCGTTGTCGATGCCCGACGGGCGCTGATCGACCACCAGCAGCGTTACGAAATACTTCCGCATTTCACGGGCGATCGTGCCAAAGATGGTCTGCCGCACGGTGGCGGGATCAAGAAAGCGGTGCGCCTCTTCGATGGTGATGACGAGCTGGTGGGGGCGATCGCCCGGATTCTTGGTCTGCAAGAAGCGCTCCGCCTTCAGCACGTAGCTGGCATGAATCCGCCGCGCAATGATGTTTGTCGCCAGCATATAGGACAGCATATTGGACTGGGAGCCAAACTCCACCACCACATGCTTGCCCGACTCCAGCGCCTCCAGCACTTGATTCACATAGTTATGCGGACACACCGGCCGCAGATATTTCAAGTCATCCAGCCGGGTCAGCTTGCGCTGGAGCGCCATGATCGATGCGGGGCTGCCCATTTTCACCTGGCAAAACTCTTGAATTTCCTCATTGCTCATCGACAACAGGCGAGAAATCCAGGCCTTGCCAAACTCGTTGCGGAGAATAATCGCGTTTTCCAGCGCTGCCTCCGACACGTTCAGTTCGCCGCGCACCAACGCCAGGTCTTCCACCTCGATCTGGTCATAGCTGATGAATAGCTCCTGGGCATCGCGCACGCCCCGCCGCTGGGTCGATTGGGGATCAAGCGTGAAGATTTTTACCTGACCGGGAAACAACTGCCGCAGCCCCTTCACCATCGACACGCGAGACTTGGAGCCGCCCTCGCTGGTGGCCTCCCAGCCATATTCCGAGTGCATGTCGAAAATCAGGTTTACCGCTGCCCGCTTGCGGATGATGCCCGACAGCAGCAGCCGCGTCAGAAAAGATTTGCCCGTGCCCGACTTGCCAAACACGCCGTTGCTGCGCTCCACAAACCGATCCAGGTCAATGCAAATGGGCACGTCCATATCGATGGGCTGCCCCACCGAAAAGTTGCGCCGATGCGGATCGTCTTCCCAGCCAAAGACGGCGCGAAAGTCGCGATCGCTCGCGTCAAACACCTGGCTAAAGTGGCTGGGAATCGTCTTGACGGGCAATAGTTCGATGGCGCTGGTGTTGGCCTGGGGATTTTGGGTTTGGGAGGGGGGAGTTTGTGCGTCTGTCGGCGTGAACATCAGCATCGGCGACAGGTTGATGGTGCCATAGGTGCCGCTGCCCGCCAGGACTTCGTGTAAAAACGTGTTGCTGGGATCGGGCGGGTTGGACACAATGCGCGGGTTGGACGTGCCCAGAGAGACATCGGTGAGCATACAAAAGAAGCGCGATCGCCGCCCCTGAACCACCAGAAACTTGCCCACGCGCATATCTTCGACGGACACATCCGCGTGCAGCCGCACCTCCAGCCCTTGGCTGAGGGAGCCTTGAATCACAGACCCTAATGGATTTTCCAATTCCATAACCCGTTCACATCAGCATTCATGCATCACGATTCGCAGCATGTGCCGAGTTCCCCATCTTTGACAATACATGCGTTCTTAATGCCATAATACACACGTTCTCACTATTATCCATAGTACAAATGCTGCGTCAAGTACGTTAGCGCCAAAGCCACGCCCGCTTCACCCAGTTGCGCTCAGTCAAAAATCTTTAGCCGAGTTAATGTTTCGTTTTACCAAGCAGGGTGTTACCAAGTCCCCCGCTGTGGTTAATAATGAACGATTAGATTCTCTGCTGTTTATCGCTGTTAGGAATTGCTATGACTTCTAAAACCAAACCCGCCAGCAAACCCCCTTATACCTTCCGCGCCGGATGGGCCCTGCTGCTGCTCGGCATTAACTTTGTGGTGGCTGCCTACTACTTCGGTGTTTTGAAGTAACCCGTCAAAAAGCTTTGCCCAGTGTCCATGCCGCCCCCTCTGTCCTGGGGGCTAGCAGTATTTTTGGGACATGTTTCAGGAGTTATTTCAGGACGGATTCAGAACGCATTCAGGACATCTTCAGGACAACTAAATCTTTGCAACAGCGAGAGTTCTGCCCTTTAGGATTCTCGCTTTCTTATTTTTTTGATGCCTTCGGTCTGCGCTGGTACAGAATTTTTGGGTGTGCGATCGCCCCAAAGAGTTTAAGACGAAAAACTTTGAGATTTTGCCCAGCTAATGCACAATTTGTGGTTCTGCCCTATAGTGTTGCGCCATAGCTGTGTGCGAGCAGCTTGCTTTCTCCCCGAAATTTTGGTCGTTTAGTCACTTACGGCGTTGGTAGGTGTCACCAGCACCCACCAACACCTGACCCCTCGACAGTACGGGCTGTCTCAGGGCTGCGTCCATCGTAGGCCGCCCTGTCCCAGCGCTTCACGTCTTTGGGCGGCCAACATTTCGGGGTTTCCCTCCACCTACTTCACAAGGGGAAACCTCAAATGCTGCAAATTCAACCGGTCGTCCCCATGCTCGAAGGCGACCGAGTTTTCGCTGCCGCCGCTGACCTGCGAGTTGCCCCGTCGTCGCCGCCTGCGCCTCTATCTAGTTGGCTCTCTTGCCGATACGCAGCAGGAGGTCGATCGGCTGCACCTGCTCCGCTATGCGGAACGCTTTGAGTGGAGCCGCGCCGTCTCTGTTGCAGAACGCGGCATCATCATCCGGCCCGATCCGGAAGATGTGTTGCGATATTTGCAGCGCAGTCGCGAGTAAGTTATGGGCGGGCGATCGCCCTCCTGGGTTCAAAAAATGCTTGAATCAGGTTGTATTTTATTCGTCTTTGAGCCATGCTAGCCGAATTCCTGCAAGCCGAATCTGGGTCTGCTTCTCGAACGCTTGCAGCAGCGCTGCGCCAGCGGCGACAGAGGCTTGCAGCCCTGATTTCTGTTCCTGTGGTGCTGTGGTCGGGGCAGAGTCCTTCGCGCAATTTTCCGGCGAATACCTACCCGTTTCGCGCCAGCAGCCATTTTCTGTACTTCGCGGGGTTGAACTTACCCAATGCGGCGATCGCCCTCCAGGGTTCCCACCTGACGCTGTTTTGGGATCAGCCAACCCCCGCCGAGGTGCTGTGGCACGGGCCTGGCCCGACGCGATCGCAGATTGCAGAACAAATCGGCGCAGATGACGCACGGCCCCTGGCTGACCTGGAGCGGTATTGTGCGGGCGCAGCAACGATTGCAGTGCAGGACAGCGCCACTCGGCAGCAGCAAGAGAGGCTCTTGGGGCGATCGCTCGCTACCCCCAAACACTCTGAGGGTCTAGATCGAGTGCTGGCGGAGGCGATCGTTCAAGTGCGGCTGTGCCACGATGAGTGGGCACTGGCGGAAATGCGGCGGGCCGCCCAGGTGACGCAGCAGGCGCATGAGGCAGGCAGAGCGGCGATCGCCACCGCCACCACCGAAGCCGAGGTGCGGGCGGCAATGGAGCAGGTAATTCTGGCGGCAGACATGACCCCTGCCTACAGCAGCATCGTCACGGTGCATGGGGAGGTGTTGCACAACTGCCACTACGGGCACGCGCTGGAACCGGGCGACCTGCTGCTGGCGGATGTGGGGGCTGAAACGCCTCTGGGCTGGGCAGCCGACATGACGCGCACTTGGCCTGTGTCGGGTCAGTTTTCACCAACCCAGCGCGATATCTACGACGTTGTGCAGGCTGCTCACGGCCGCTGCATCGAGGCGATCGCCCCCGGCGTGGAATACCGCGAGATTCACCTGCTGGCGGCGCGAGTGCTGGCTGAAGGACTGGTGAGCCTGGGCATTTTGCGCGGTGCGCCAGACGCACTGGTCGAGCAGGATGCCCACGCGCTGTTTTTCCCGCATGGCGTGGGGCATCTCTTGGGGCTGGATGTCCACGATATGGAAGATTTGGGCGACCTCGCGGGCTATGCACCGGGGCGAACGAGGAGCGATCGCTTTGGGCTATGCTATTTGCGGCTCGATCGCCCCCTGCGGCCGGGCATGGTGGTGACGGTGGAACCCGGCTTCTACCAAATTCCTGCCCTGCTGCAAGACCCAGAAAAGCGCGATCGCTATTCCGCAATGGTGAACTGGGAGCGTCTGGCAGAGTTTGCCGATGTGCGCGGCATTCGCATTGAGGATGACGTTTTGGTCACCCCGAACGGGCGGGATGTGTTGACGGAGTGATGAGGGGTTCCCAGCCCAACGCTTCTAAAACCGCGTCTCAAACTCCAAAATCGCCCCGGTTCCCCCATCGGTATCAATGTAGCTGCGGATCAGGAACTGGTCGTTGATGCGATAGCGCAGGTTGAACTGCACGGGCGCGTCGGCAGTAAGGACGGCCAGCACAGAGCCGGAGAGGTCGGTGCCAAACAGGTCGATGCCCGCTTCGGCGGCGAGTTCGAGGGTGGTGCTGGAGGCGTTTTCGGAGGGCAGCAGCGTAGGGAACAGCCGGAAATCAGACAGTCCTAGCACTTCGCTAATGACACCCTGGATGCCGGGGAGGAACGCAGAACCGGCTAAGTTGGCGATCGCCAGCGTGCTGTCGCCCTGCCCAAACGTATTAACAAAACCGCCGCCAATCAGCGCAATAATTTCGCTGTCGCTGCGGGCGGGGCTGCTGCTCAGGACAAAGGTGTCTGACCCAGTGAGAAATCCATCCAGCATTTCACTGGCGTAGCCGTCTACGGTGGCAATGACGCGCACGTTGCTGAGGCTGCCCAGGTCTGTCACCAGGGTTTCGTTAATCTCAGCGGCTCCGCTAGAGGTCGTAACGGGCGTGCGGGTCACCTCTGGCACAGAGGCCAAAAGCTGCACTTGCAGGTAGGGATCGAGTCCCCGCTGCGGGGTAAATTGGGCGGTGTTGTTGTAGCCCCGCACCAGGTTAAACTGCGTGGTGAACAGGTTGACGACGCCCCGACGAACTTGCAGTTCTCCCTCTGGGCGGGGGGCCCGGACGGTGCCGTTGACCCGCAGCTCGCCCGCCACCAAAAAATCGAGCAGCGGATCGAGCGTAATTCGCAGCCCGCGCCCTAAGCTCAATCGCAGGTTGTCAAACCGGGGTGGAATGGTGATGTCGTTGGGGTCGATGGGGGGGTCTTCGGGCGGTGGAGCATCGCCGCTGAGCAACTGGACTCGACCGTTGGTGAGCGCAATGTCGCCGCCAAGGACAGGCGCAAGGGCAGTGCCCGTAATTTGCACTGCGCCATCAACGCCGCCGCTGTATAGACCCTTCAGGTTTAGCACCACCTGATTAAGGCTGACGCTGAGCGGCTGATTGACGGCGGTTTCGCTTCTGGGAAAATCGTCTGGGTCAAAAATTGGCAATATGCCCTGCGCCACCACTTCGCCCTGACGAAACTGACCGCGAATGCCTTCTACATCCACAAAGCTAGCGTTGAACTGGGCGCGTCCGGTGATGTTGGTGAGTGGTTCTGGCAGGACGGGTGCGCTCAGCGAGGCTCCGTTAAACTCGGCCGCACCCGTCACCAGCGGCGCGTTCAGCGTGCCCGTAATGTCCAGATTGACATCCGCCTCGCCGCCCGCCCAGGCCACCTGGTTGGTAAATAGGCTCAGCAGTTCCAGCCCTTCGTTTTTAACGTTTACATTGATGGCAATTTCGTTGCTGTCGGGTTCGATTTCCATAAAGTCGAAGGCGTAGGGAATATCGGCCCGCAGGCGCAGGGGTTCTGTTTCGTTGACGCTCATTTGCCCAATAATTCGCGCTCGCGCATCGTCGTAGCTGAATAGCGCTCGGACACCTTGAACCGACTGCTGCTGAATTTTGGCATCGGACAAGTTTACCTCGCCGCGCACCTCCGGGTCGCCCAGGCTGCCCAGCAAAAAGGCATTACCATTCACCCGACCCGTGATGCTGATGGGCAGCCGCACGATGTCCTGAAGCGGCGTGATATCCACTTCCTGCGCCTGAAGCTGGCCCGAAATCTCGTCTGCGCCAAACTGCCCGTTGAAGCTGAGGAAGGCATCGTCAGACCCCAGCCGCAGGGGCAGTAGTTCCAGAACCCCATCCTGGAGCGTACCCTGGGCAATCACCTCCTGCGCGTTAAACTCGCCCCATTGCCAGTTTTCTCCCTCCAGGTTGAAGTCTGCGGTCACGCCCGACTGCACTGAGCCAGACAGGTTGAGCGTGGCTGCAAAGTTGCCTTGCAGTTCCGCCAGCCGAGGCAGGGGATTGGCGGCTTCGTCCTGCTGTTTCTGAAGATCCAGCAGCGCCAGAATTTCGGAATAGCGCTGGAGTTGCTGATAAATGGGGCGATCGCCCGTTTGCACAGGCACCGTGTCCAGGTCGGCGGAGCGGGCCGTCGGTGGCTGCCGCAGCCCCCGCGCCACATCGTCGAAGTCATACCAGCGCAGGGTATTTAGCACGTCCTGAATGCGGGCATTGTCGGTTTTCAAGGTCGCCTCAAACTGCGGATCGTTGCCCAGCGTCGCGCTGCCGTTCACTGCGACCGTGCTGTAGGGCTGTTCCAGGGGTGGTCGCTCGGTGGGCAATGCCAGCGCCAGCAGCCCGTCCTCTAGCTCGATTCGATCGTTGCGGTAGGTGATGCGCCCGCTGAACTGGTCGGCAAACAGGTAGCCAATGCCAGGGCGATCGACCGTAAAGCTGCCCTCGGTGGCGTAGGTGTCCAGGTTTACGTCCGCATTGACAGATACGGTTCCCGTCACCGGGCCCAGCCCCAGGTCGGCAGCCGGGGTGAGGGCAAGCCAGTCGAGGGGCAGGTTTTCTAATGTGGTGACCAGCGTGCGATTCCGCCGGGTGCCCTCTGCCCGTGCCCCGTCATGCACCAGCAAAAACGAGCGCGGCAGATAGTCGCCATCCAGATCCAGCGAAATCTGATCGCGGCGGCCCGTCAGGTCAGCCCGCACGCCCTGACCCATCGCAAACTGCACCGGCCCGGCCAGGCGCGGATCAAACTGGCGCTGGTTAATGGCCAGCCCGTTGAGCGCCAGCAGTCCGTTCACAGCCGGCGCGGCAGGCGTGCCCGACACCCGACCGGAAAAGTCCGTCCGCCCAGCCACACGCACCTGGGGCGGCAGGGTCACTGGCAGCCGATTCAGGTCAAAATCTTGCACCTCTAGCGCCAGATCAAAGCTAGAGATTTCTGGCGTGTTGCCGCTGGTTCGGGCAAAGACCGTGCCATTGGCGCGGAAGCCCGGAGCCGCCGCCCGATCCAGCACGAGGCGATCGCCCAGCCAGCGAAAGTCTGCCGTCAGCGGCCCCGTCAGCAGCGACACGCCCTGCGACAGCCGCACATCGCCCTCTGCCCGAATGCCTGCCAGCGTCGGATCGGCCAGCGTGCCCGCCAGCCGCACCGTGCCATCCAGTGTGCCCGCCAGTTCCGGCGAAAACGACCGCAGCCCCACCCCCTGGCTCCGCACCACGGCCTGCCAGCGATCGCCCACCAGGTCGCCCTCCGCACTCACGCGCCCGCCCGCGACCTCCAGCGTCGTGTTTTGCAGCCGCAGATTCTCGCCCGCAATCAGCAGTTCCCCCCGCGCTGGGTAGGTCGCCTCCGCCGCCTGCCATTGAATCGCCGTGCGGAGTGCATTGGACGGCCCCTCTACCTGCGCGGTTGCATTAACCCGTCCCAGCACGATTTCTGGCGGCAGCGTTGCGCCGTAGGTTCGCGCCAGGGCATCGGCGGGCAGGTTGCGCGCCTGCACCCGCGCCTGCACCGTCGCCTCCTGGCCCAGCCCCAGCACGCCGCCTCCCGTCACCACGCCACCGCCCGCAAGCTGTGCCACCAGATCTGTCAAATCAACCCGCTCATTCACCAGCGAAAAGCGGGTGCTAAGGCGATCAATGGCAACTTTGTCAATTAGCAGGGGGCGACTGCTGCGAACCGTGCCCGCCACAATCGGCCCATCAGGCGGCCCCGTCACCGTCACATCGGCATCAAAGGCCCCAGCGAGGGTAATCGGAGTCGTCACATCTGCCGTTTCTTCGATCTGGCGAAAATCCACGTTGCGGACGCGAGTGGACAGGTTGTAGCCCTCACGCAGGTCGTAGGTTCCTTCGACTTCAACCGGAATCGTGCCGTAGGTGACGCGCCCCTCTTCGATGGTGATTAGCCGATTGCGAAACCGCAGTTGGGCCCCGGCCTGGGTAATGCGCTTGGGCACATTGGCGATCGCCAAATCTACATCGGCAAACCGCGCCGTGCCGTTGAATCCTGCCACCGTCTCATCAGCAAACCGCAGTTCCAGGTTAGAAAACATCTGCCCTGACTCCAGCGCCACGGGCATCGCCAGCAGCGCCCCCACATCCTGCACCGCCACGCCATCCGACTGCACTACCAGATTCATCTGAAAATCGGGCACGGTCACGCCTTCGCCGCGCAGCCGCAGCGCTCCGCCCCGAACGGGGTTGCCGTTGACATCAAAGCGAATATTTTGCCCTTCTAGCGGAGCGCCGCTGGCATCGGCAATTTCAATCGACTCCAGATTCACTTCGCCGCTGACCTGCTCCATCCGCACCGACAGATCCGAATCGGGGCGCACCCCTGGCTTTTCGGCTTCGATCATCAACTGCGCGGAGGGAGCCACCGTCACTGTGCCGTCTTCGATCAAAAGCTGGCGCAGCTCGACCTTCAGCGGGGCTTCTTCCTCGCGCTCGGCAAGCTCGATGGCGATCCACTTGCCGTCGTCGGTCTGGTCAAGAAAAATGTCGGGGTTGCGGAGCGTTAGCACCAGCCCCAGCCGCCGCTGGAGCAGATCCAGCAGGTTAAACCGGGCGCGGACTTGCTGCACCGTGGCGCGATCGCCATCGGTCTCCGTCGGCGGCAAGACTGATTCGCCAAACACAATTTCGCCCTGTCCGCGCCAGTTGAGCGCAATGCCTTGCAGCGGCCCCACCTGGACGGGGCGGTTGATCGTCTCACTCAGGGTAGTAGACAGCAGCGGAGCCAGATCGTTTCGCAAAAAACTTCGCACCCACAGCGTTCCGCCCACGCCACCTGCCAGTGCGACCAGCCCCAACCCCAGGGCAACGGGTCGCCAGGCCAGGCGGAGACGACGACGGGACGGACGAGGCGGCTGCGGCGCGGCGGGTGGCTCAGGTGAATTCACGATGACAGCAGGACGCTTTCAAAGAGCAGGTTCAACAGGTTCAATAAGACTTTAGCCCAGATGATTCGATTGAGCCTATGGGGGCCGACAGGATTTATCGAGAGAGGATTTTACGCGGCTGGAGGTTTGTCAGGTTAGCAAGCGGGCGGGGGAAAATGGGCAGGGGCGATCGCCAAGCTATCCTTCTGCATCCTGCGGAAAAAACCGAGTAAAAGAGCGCCAATCCTGGGTCGAAAAAGGGGACATCGTTTCGATATGATAATGGAGCTTGTTTTTGAAACCCCGCCAGAATAGCCATGCTGACGCTTAAAGTGATTGTTTACATTGTCGTGTTGTTTTTCATCAGCCTGTTCGTGTTTGGCTTCCTGTCTAATGACCCCTCGCGCAACCCCAATCGCCGAGATCTCGAATAGTTTTTGTCTGAACAACCCTCTGCCCCCAGCCGCGGCAGGGCACTTAATCGTGGGAAGCGTCGTCAAGCGTCGTGACCGACCCCCAGGGCTGCTCGCATTCAGGGCTGCTTGCTCGACCTGATGGTTTGACTTAGTTTTAGCTGCGTATGCCCGTTCCGGTTCCGCCCCCTAGCTTCCCACCTCCCCCTGCTGCGATTGTCGATATTGCACCTGCCGCCCCGGTTCAGGAGCGCGATCGCCCGTCTGCCGATGCATCTGCGATCGCATTGGATTCGCTTCCTCTGCCAGAGCCAGGTTCAGGGGTTCGGTGGTCACCACGGTCAAAGTCTGCAAGCACCGGATCAGCCCCATCGACCGCTGAAGTTCCGCCCAAAGAATTTACGCCCGATGGATCTGCGCCCAGAGGATCTACGCCCGGATCAACAGTCGAGTCGATCAGCGCATCATCGCCTGGGTCGGTTGCGGATGCGGCTTCACGATTCCGCACCCCAGAAGCCAGCGCCTCGCCGACTCGTCCTGCCCAACAATGGCTGCAAACTCGTCAGGACGGGATAGCTGGTGATTCCCACAGGGATGGCTTTGTGAATCGCCCCGCTGCTCCTGTCGCCGCTGTCGAGCCAGCCGATCCCATCCCTACGGCGCAGTCCCTTCCCACATCGAATCAGGGAAGCGACCTGGATCGCCGTTCGGTTTCGTCGGGCGATTCCCGCAGGGATCGCTTCACGACTCGTCCCGTGCGTCCAAGTGGCCGTCTGCCTGCCACGCCGCCGCCTCTGCCTGCCGTCGCCCATGCCCAGTCCGCCGCAGCCCTGGGTATGCCGCTGTCGGTTAACGTCGCCCCAGCGGTTGCTCCAGGGACAGACGAAACGGTGACGCTTCCTGTTGTGGAATCTGGTTTCGCATCCGTCCCAGAATACCTTCCCGTGCTGACACCGGGGACTCTGCTAGCCGCACAGCCCTCCGACACAACGATATTCCGCTCTGCACCGCTGCACCCGGCTGATGACTGGCAACTGTTGGGAGAACTCCGGCAGCCAATTGAATCGCCCGTTGCATCCCTACAGCCTGCGATTACGCCGTCCTCGCTGTCATTTCGTCCCTCAATCCTGAGTGCCGAGGTGATTGGAGGAAGGGAAATGTGGCTGATGGAGGGCGATTTTCGCAGGGATCGCTTCGCGAATCGCCCCCTGTCTGTTCCTGCCGAGCGCCAGCTTCCCAGCCAGACCTGGGCTGTTTCCAGCAATCCCATTCCCTTGCTTGCAGAGCTTTCCAGCCGCAGCGACGCAAGTACCGTTGCCCAGGCTCCCCCCCCGTCGAACCAACCCTCTAATCCAGACAGCGCCCCAAACCTGCCTGTGCCCATCCCGTTTCCAGAAACCCTGGAGCAAGATCCCGAATCGGGTCGGCAAATTCTGCTGATTCCTCCCCCAGAAGACGGGACTGACCCAGCGGTTCCGCCGCCATCTGGAGAGGCCCCGGTCGATGCGCCGGCCGCTTCCCCTCCTCTGCCTGCCTCTCCCCGCCCCCCCACGGCGGATTCGGATTCAGAGGCATCAGTCAGCCTGACCGATCTGGTAGAAATTCGGGGCGATCGCCAGGATTTTGACACCCTGCGCGAGGTCTTCTCGGCGGAGGGCAATGTGGAAATGCGTTTCCGGCGGGCGGTGCTGACGGCAGATCGGGTGCAGGTGAATTTGCAAAACCGCATTGCCGTCGCTGAGGGCAACGTGCAACTAGTGCGAGGAGCGCAGATTCTCCAGGGCGATCGCCTGGTCTACAACTTTGTGCAGAGCGAAGGCACGGTGGACGGAGCTAGGGGCGAAATCTTCTTGCCCTCCAGCGGCACGGATCTCACCCTGCTATCGCCGCTGGAGGAAGCCGCTGCGGGCGCTGAACGACCTCGCCCTACGCCCCGTCCTCCGGGTGCGCCCCCTGTTTCCAGTCCTGGCGGCATCCTGGTAGAAGTGGGGGCAAACCTGGATCAGGGGTTGGCGCTCACGGGGCAGCGCGAAGGCGAACTCACCCGCTTTCGCTTCGAGGCCGAATCCATCGAGTTTTTTCCCGACGGCTGGGTCGCGCAAAATGTGCGCCTCACCAACGACCCCTTTTCGCCCCCCGAACTGGAACTCCGCACCCCCGAACTCACCTACACCCAGTTCAACCCGCTCCAGGCGGAAGTCCGCGCCCGCAACCCCCGGCTCGTGTTCGACCGGCGCTTTAGTCTGCCCTTTTTGCAGAACCGGGTGGTGATTGACAATCGCCGCCGCCAGCCGCCGCTGCTTCGACTGGGCTACGACGAAGAGGTAGGGGGGCTATTTGTGCAAGCGCCGCTGACGGTGATCAACCAGCCCCGCGTGCAGTTTGTGCTTGCGCCCGCAATTCTGCTTCAGCGAGCCGTGACAGACAACAATTTTAATTTTTTTGACCCCAGCAGCATTGGGCTTTTGGCTCAGCTTGATGCCACCCTCGGCCCCTCCACGTCGCTGGTGGGCACGGCGACCTTTGGCACGCTTGATTTGGGCAATTTAGAAAACAAGGTGCGGGGCAGTTTGCGGCTGCGGCAGCAGGTGGGCATTCACCAACTGACGCTGGAATATAGCTACCGAGATCGCCTGTTTAACGGCACCCTTGGGTTTCAGAACGTGCAGAGCAGCCTGGGTGCTGTCTTTTCCTCACCCAACATTCCGCTAGGCACCTCTGGCATTAACCTCAATTATCAGGTCAGCGCCCAGTTGATCAATGCCAATACCGATCGACTGGATTTGCTCGACCCGCCGCTAGAGCGCCGCAACGATCGCGTCACACTGGGTCGATTTCAAGCCAGCGCGGGGCTAACGCGGGCCTTTTTGCTCTGGTCTGCGCCGCCCCTGCCGCCCACCGCCGAAGAAGGACTGCGGTATTCGGCTACCCCTGTCGTACCCAATTTGGTAGCCGTCGTAGGTCTGCGCGGCACCACCGCCTACTACACCAGCGAAGACACTCAGAGCAGTCTGACGGCCTTTGCCAGCCTCCAGGGACAATTTGGGCGGTTCTCCCGAAATTTTCTGGACTACACCCGCTTCAACGTCACCTACTCTAATGCGATTGTGGAGGGAGAATCTCCGTTTCGATTTGACCGGATTGCTGATCCTCAGGTTCTGTCCTTTGGGCTGCTGCAACAAATCTACGGGCCGATTCGAGCAGGCTTTCAAACGTCAATTAACCTTGACAAGCGGGAAGATTTTGACACGACCTTTTTCCTGGAATATAGTCGCCGCACCTATTCCATCATTCTGCGGGTCAATCCCGACCGAGAGGTGGGATCGCTGGGTATTCGGATTAACGACTTTAACTGGACGAATCCGCCGGAACCGTTTTCGGGGCAACCTCAATGAAGAGGGAAGAGGGAAGAGGGAAGAACGAAGAGGGAAGAGGGAAGAACGAAGAACGAAGAGGGAGGGGCGAGTTTTGGGGGAGGCTTTAATTGCCTTGAGAAGACTCGTCTTAAGGGGAATTTGCCTTGGGAGAAGCTGTGTTTGGGCGATCGCCCATTGTGGCTGAGCTGGCAAATTTGGGAAGCGGCTCTGAGAAATCTTGATCGGAGATGATTACATTTACCCTAAATTATGGAAGGGCCGGGCCCAAAGCAGTTTAGCTAAGAATAGGAGCGAAACGAGGGGGAACGGTCGAAGAGCACTATTCCGGGGGCGATCGCCACGCTTGATAGTGCCTCTTGCACACCGAACCTTACGCCGGTTTTTGCCGCTAGCGACCAGCCCTGACCGCTCCTCTAGCTTTTGAGCCGAGAGTTTGTACCCTGAGTATTCCTTGAGAGAGTTCGAGAACCCATGCCACCGCATCAACACCTGCGTCGTACTAAAATTGTCGCCACGATTGGCCCTGCCACCAGCAGCCCTGAAGTTCTACGCAGCTTGATTGAAGCGGGAGCCACTACGCTGCGTCTGAACTTTTCTCACGGCACCCACGAAGACCACCAGCGCAACATCCGCACCATCCGCCAGGTGTCGTTTGAACTTAACCAGCCTGTAGGGATTTTGCAAGATTTGCAGGGCCCCAAGATTCGGCTGGGAAAATTTGAGCAGGGCCCCATCACGCTCAAAAAGGGTGATCCCTACATTCTCACCAGCCGCCCCCTCCTTGGCACGCAGGATATTAGCTCCGTGACCTACGAGCCACTGGCGGAAGAAGTGCCTGTCGGCGCGACGATTTTGCTGGACGATGGGCGGGTCGAAATGCGGGTGGAGGCGGTAGACCTCGACCAGCGCGAGCTACACTGCCGCGTGGTGGTGGGCGGCGTGCTGTCTAACAACAAGGGCGTGAATTTCCCTGGTGTATATCTGTCGATCAAAGCACTGACCGACAAAGACAAGACTGACCTGATGTTTGGGCTAGACCAGGGCGTGGATTGGATTGCCCTCAGCTTTGTCCGCAATCCGCAGGACATTCTGGAAATCAAAGAAATTATTTCCAGCGCTGGCAAAGACGTGCCTGTGATCGCCAAGATCGAAAAGCACGAGGCGATCGAGCAGATGGAGTCTGTGCTGTCGCTTTGTGATGGCGTGATGGTGGCGCGGGGCGACCTGGGTGTAGAACTGCCCGCAGAAGAAGTCCCCATTTTGCAAAAGCGGCTGATCGCTACGGCGAATCGTTTCGGGATTCCCGTGATCACCGCTACCCAAATGCTCGACAGCATGGTGAGCAATCCCCGTGCGACCCGCGCCGAAATCTCGGATGTGGCGAATGCGATTTTGGACGGCACGGACGCGGTGATGCTGTCCAACGAAACGGCGGTGGGCAAGTTTCCGGTAGAGGCCGTCGAGACAATGGCGCGGATTGCGGTGCAGATTGAGCAAAATCTGGCGATCGCCCGCAACGTAGACAGCAACTCCGGCGGGCACTCCATCCCCAACGCCATCAGCCAGGCGGTCGGGCGCATTGCTGAACAACTCCAGGCCGCCGCCATCATGACCCTGACAAAAACGGGAGCCACCGCCCGCAACGTGTCAAAATATCGCCCTAGCACGCCCATTCTGGCCGTCACGCCCCACGTCGATGTGGCGCGGCAGTTGCAATTAGTCTGGGGCGTGCGCCCGCTGCTGGTGCTAAACCTGCCCTCGACGGGGCAAACTTTCCAGGCTGCGCTCAACGTCGCCCAAGAAAAAAACTTTCTCAAAGAAGGTGATCTCGTCGTCATGACAGCGGGCACCCTACAGGGAGTGTCTGGGTCTACCGACCTGATTAAGGTCGAAGTCGTGACGGCTGTGCTGGGGCGCGGCATCGGTATTGGGCAAGGGCTGATCAGCGGCCGCGCCCGTGTTGCCCGCAGTAGCAAGGAAGTGAGCAACTTCAACTCTGGCGAAATCCTGGTCGTGCCCAACACTGGAGCCGAATATCTCGATGCCATCCGCAAAGCCGCTGGCATTGTGACTGAAGACGACAGTCTCACGGGCCATGCCTCCGTGATCGGCCTCCGCCTGGGCATTCCCGTCATCGTCGGTGTCAAAGATGCGGCTCAGGTCATCCGCGACGGCACGTTGCTGACCCTGGATATCCAGCGCGGTCTGGTCTATTCCGGCTCATTGAACGGGCAGGCTGATCCAGGGCTGTAGACCCCCAATCTCTGTTCCAACCCTCTAAGACACTCGCCCCTCTCACCCTCCCTCCAGCCTTATGATTCAGCCTATCTCTCCTGCCCAGGCCCGACAGGCACGGCAACAGTTTGCCACGCCGGAAGATTACCTGTCCTATGAGTTGGGGAAGGCAGTGCAGGAGTTGCCGCCGCTATATACCCGGCTGCTGGCGGGAACGCTGTCGGCGCTGGTGTTGGGGGCGATCGCCTGGGCCCATTTCAGCAAAGTAGATGAGGTGGCGACGGCGCAGGGGGCGCTGATCCCCGCACAACAAATTCGCCCAATTCAGGCGCTCCAGGGCGGCAAGATTGAGAACATTCTGGTGAAGGAGGGCGATCGCGTCGAGCGGGGCGACGTGCTGCTGGAGCAATCGACCGAGGTGAGCCAGGCCGAAATTGACCGCCTGCGGGAAGCCGCGACGCTCATCCGCCAGGACATTGCCCGACTGGAGGCCGAGCGCACGGGGCAAGCGCAAACGGGGGTCGCCCTGCAAGACCAACTGCTGGCCGCGCGGCGGCGCGAGTTTGAGGGACGGCGAGCAGCGGCCGAGGCCGAGGCGCAGGGACAACAGGCGGCGATCGCCGAAGCTCGGGCCCGCCTAGCCCGATTGCAAGAAAACCTGAGCAGCGCCCGCGCCAGCTTGGCCAATGCTGAAGAACGAGAGCGCAGCCTGCGGCCGCTGGTGGAACCTGGCACTGGAGCCGTGCCCCGGTTTGACTATTTGGAGGCGAAGGATCGGCTAACCCAGGCGCAAGATCAAATCGCCTCACTCCAGCAAGAAATCGTGGCTCAGACCCAGGCCATCCGGCGGGCGGAAGAAGCTTACCGCAGTGCCCGTCAAACCGCTGATCGCCTCAGTTCTGAACGCCAGAGTGAGATTCTGGCGCAACTCAACCAGCGGCGCGAGGAGTTGTCTACGATCGAAGGACAGCTTGCCCAGGCGACCCGCGCCCAGGAGCAAGACACGATCCGCGCCCCTGTGACGGGCACTGTTTACAATCTCCAGGTAACGCTGGCGGAAGGCACTGTGCAGCCAGGTAAAGAACTGATGTCCATCCTGCCGGAGGATAGCGAACTGCTGCTAGAGGTGCAAATTCTCAACCGCGATATCGGCTTTATTGCGCCAGGAATGCGGGCTAAGGTAAAACTGGCCACCTTCCCGTATCAGGAATTTGGCACGATTGAGGGGGAAGTGGTGCAGATTAGCCCCAACGCCACCATCGACCAGGAGCTTGGCCCGGTGTTCCCAGCGACGATTCGCCTGAGCCGGACTCAGGTGGCCGTGTATGGACAACTGGTAGACCTGACCCCAGGCATGGCGGGCGTAGCGGAAATCGTGACCCGCCAGCGGACGATTCTCACCTTCTTGATTGAGCCGATTACGCGCCGGTTTGATGAGGCATTTCAAACACGGTAGCCTTTGCAGGCGGTAGGCTTTGCAGGAAGAGGAGCAACTAATGGGGCGCAGAGCATGTTTGGAGTTTCGGTGATAGAAGCGCTGCGGGGAGGACTGGTGGTGTCGTGTCAGGCTCCAGTGGATTCGCCGCTGCATGAGCCAAGCGTGATTGCGGCGATCGCCCTTGCGTCACAAAACCAGGGAGCCGTCGGGGTTCGCATCGACACACCCGCCCATGTTGCCGCTGTGCGCCAGCGGGTGCAGGTTCCTATTATCGGGCTGTGGAAGCGTCAATTTGACGGCTGCGACGTGTACATTACACCGCAGTTTCAGCACGCCGCTGCGATCGCCCAGGCAGGAGCCGACATCATTGCCATTGATGCCACGCTGCGTCCCCGTCCCGACGGAGAATCGGTTGCAAGCCTGATCCAGAAAATTCATGCCGACCTGGGCAAGCCTGTGATGGCGGATGTGGATACGCTGGAAAGCGCGATCGCCGCCGCCGCCGCCGGAGCCGATCTGGTGGGCACAACGCTCTACGGCTACACGGCCGAGACGCGCCACCTAAAGCCACCGGGCTTTGATCTGCTCAGCCAACTGTGCGAGACGCTATCGATCCCCACTATCTGCGAAGGCGGCATCGCCTCCCCCGCTATGGCTCGAAAAGCCCTCGACCTCGGCGCGTTTTCGGTCGTCGTGGGCACGGCAATTACTGGCATTGATTTGCAGGTCAAAGCCTATTGTGAGGGGCTGAGGCGGGATAGAGCAGCAGAGTGCTGAGCCTTTAAGGGAAGCTAGAAGCGTTCCTTCACCGTTTCTCTGGCAGCCACACGCTGAAGACGCTCCCCTGCCCCAGCGTCGAGCGGACGGCGATCGCCCCGCCATGCGCTTCCACAATTCGCCGCGACAGGTACAGCCCTAGCCCGCTGCCTGCCCGCTTGTGGTTGCCCTGGCGATAACGCTCAAACAGAATGCTCTGGTCATCAGGCGGAATGCCGGGCCCTGTGTCTTGCACCTCCACCAAAACCCGGCGGGGGGCCTCGCCGTTGGCGGCAGAGGCGTCTGCATTGGCAACGACCCGGCTGAGACGCACGGTCACCGATCCCCTGTCGGTGAACTTAATGGCGTTGCCGAGCAGGTTCGTAAACAGGCGGCGCAGTTCTAGGCGATCGCCCATCACCACCCCACTGCCCTCTGTGCTATCCACCATCTCCAGGGCAAGCTGCTTATCCTGTGCCCAGGGCATCAGTTCTTGACACACCTCGCGCAAGATCTCCGGCAGGCGGCATGGGTCAAACAGCATGGTCTTCTCGCCCGCGTCGTGGCGATAGACCTCCAGCAGCGTGTTGACCATTTGCAGTAGGTTTTGGTTGCTGCGGATCATAATGGCGATCGCGTCGTTCATTTCTGGCGTAATCGAACCAAAGGCATCCTGCTGAAAGAGCTTCAGCATTCGGTCGGCAGCCACCAGCGGCGTTCGCAAATCGTGGGTCAAGCGCGAAACAAAGTCCTCCCGCTGGCGGGCAAGCTGTTCTCGCTGACGCTTGGCCAACTCGGCTTCCTGCTCTGCCTGATGAATTCGGAGGGCGTTGCGGAGAATACGCGCCAGCACCTCTGGTGACACTTTCGACTTGGGCAGGTAGTCTGACGCGCCAGCCTTCATGAGTTCCACGGCAATTTCCTCATCGCCCTGCCCCGTCAGCACGATCAGCGGCGTTTTGTCGCCCCGCCCCCGCACGTCCTGCACCACCGCCAGCCCATCCCGATCGGGTAGGCGATAGTCCAAAAACACGCAGTCATAGGTGCGCTCCTGGAGTGCGGCGATCGCCGCTGCATAGTCCCCCGCCTCGGTTAGGATCATGTTGATGCCCGCGTTTCGGAGCGATCGCCGCACGGCCATCCGGTCAATCTCGTCGTCATCCACCACGAGCAAAGACAATGGGGCATCCGGGAGACTGCCCTGCCGTAGCGCATCCGTTGCAGCATTCAAAGACATGATTCACGCACCTCTCGATCGAGGGAGGGTCAGTTCAAAAGACGCTAAAGAATCAGCTAGAGGAATCCGCTAGCAGAACCCTTAGACCGTCTGTAAAGCGCCGCTGATTAGGGCAACTCGCACAGCATCCAATAGCGATTGAGCGTGGCCATTGTTTCAGCAAAGTTTGTGAACGTAACGGGCTTCAAAATATAACCCGCCACGTTCAGATTGTAAGCTTCAACTCGATCCTTATCCTGGTTGGAAGTCGTCAGCACGATGACTGGCGTTTTTCTCAATTCCGGATCGGTTCTTAGCTCATGCAAAAACTCAATCCCGCTCATTTTGGGCATATTTAGATCCAGCAAAATAAGCCGACGAGTCGGCGGCACGATGGCTGGATTGCCACCCTCGCTTCGCAGCATTGAAAGGGCTTCGATTCCGTTCGTTGCAACGTACAGTGGGTTGGTGATGTTGTTTTTCTTGAACGCTCGACGGACGTTCATGACATCCACTTCGTCATCTTCTACGAGGAGAATGTTAATCACACGCTCTTGAACTTGCATAGCTCGTGACACACTAAACTAACTCTTAGAAATCTCTAGATTTTTCTATTCAAAAGTCTTTTAACAGAAGTGAAACCCATTGCAAAACTGCAAACATAGTTTCGTAAAACAATTCGGAGGTGAACCCCCTCCTTTTTGATTTTCAGAAAAGCTTCTTGTTAAAGAAAGCTTCTAACTTTTAAAGAAAGCTTCTAACTTGAAACCCTCTCGACACTCCGGTGAGGCTTTGACAGACCAAAGATTTTGACAGGGTAAAGTCTGGATACCTAGCGCCTTCTAACCCATCGCCCTCTAAGACCCTGAAGAACGTTGAAATCTGGAGAACTTTGACTAAACCTTACTGAACTAGTAGTTTAATGCCTGACCCACCTCCCCAAAGCCTGAGAGATCCGTTAATTTCCTAAACTTTTGACGAGTTTAGCCAGTATAAGAAGGAATTTGAACTAGCAGCACTCCATCTCTAACCTGTAGGCGAGTCAGGCTAGTGAGGAGCGATCGCCATTCATGCGCGACTCGAAATAAACTCGATATCACATCGCCCTCTCATCATTAAGCCCTCCATCATTCAGCAACCCGCCATATCAGCATTCCGTCACGCTACAGCGTTTTTGAAGCTAGTGAGGCACACGGATGGTCATAAGCCCTTGCCTCGTGAGGGCAGCATGTGCCTCACCCCGCAAGAAAATGCTGTATTAGCGGACATTTCCGAACTCTGCTGAAAACTGCTGCACATCCGGGGGCGATGCGACTGCTGCGGAGGGCACAGCGATCAAGAGCAGCACAGTCTTAACTCAGAAGGTTTGCGCTTTTGCAAAATCAGTGCAACCTAGGGGTAAAGCCACACTAGCCAAAAGCAGCAAGCCTTTACTACCGTAGCTAAATTTTATATAAGCCATGATATCTCTGCCGTCATCCTAGGGTTAGAGTTTTTTATTTATGAGGGGACAGTATCCAAATGTACCTGCCGCAATTAGCCCGGATTCCTGAAGGAGTCATGACTTTCGGGCGTGTCAGCATCAAGCCCAATGCCCTGTAAGGTAGTCAGGGCTAGACATGTAGTGCTTCTACAGCATTTTTGAAGCTAGTGAGGCACACGGATGGTCAATAAGCCCTTGCCTCGTGAGGGCAGCGTGTGCCTCACCCCGCAAGAAAATGCTGTAAACGCTTCTAAAACGCTTCTAAACAGCTATTTATTCCAGGTAAAGTAAAAGGTCGTGCCTGCGCCCTCTTCCGAATCTAGGCGAATCGTCCCTCCTTCTGTTTCTACGATGCGCTTTACGATAGAAAGCCCCACGCCCGTACTTTCCTTCACATCGCGGGCCTGGAGCGTTTGAAAAATCATGAAAATCTTGCGGTGATATTCCGGCGCAATGCCTGGACCGTCGTCGGCTACCGAAAACTCGTAGCGATCGCCCAAATCTCTGACCCCGATTCGCACTTGCCCATCCGTCCGGTCGTGATGCTTGACCGCGTTGCTAATCAGGTTGGCAAAGACCTGTCGCAGGGGCAGCCGCTTGGTAATCAAGGTCGGCAGGTCGGGCGGGATCGTAATGGTGAACGTGTCGGGTGGGTCGATAGAATCAATAACCTCGTCAAGCAGCACCGACAAGGACACTCGCTCCACCGGAGACTCCACACGCCCAACGCGGGAATATTCCAGCAGCCCGTTGATCAGCGCTTCCATACGATGCACGCGCCCCCGTAGCAGGTGAAGCTGCTGCTGGTTTTCTGGGGGCAGTTGTCCCGACAGGTCTTCCTCGATCCACTCTGAGAGGTTGGCGATCGCCCGCAGCGGAGCCTTCAAATCGTGGGATGCAACATAGGCGAACTGTTCCAGCTCGCGGTTGCGATCTTCCAGCATTTCGTTCGTCTCTGCGAGGTCATGCGTCAGACGATCTAGCTCATCTGCCCGCGCCTTAAGCTTGGCTTCCGTTTCCAAAAACTGAGTGATGTCCCGAATAATCGCAATCCGCCGATTCTCAAACTGAATCTCGCTGATGGAAATCTCCAACGGAAAATGAGAGCCATCTTGTCGCCGCCCGATCACTCGATGGGGCTGTCCTGGCTGAATTAGCGAGAGGGTGTTATTCGCAGTTTCGGGGCTGGCGGCTTCGGGGCTGGCCGTCTCAGGGCTGGTCGTCCCAGATATAACCGCCTCAGGGCTGGTCGTCTCAGGGCTGACAGCTTCGGACGCGGGCAACTCTGGCGGAGCTAGCAGCACATCTAGCGGTTGTCCCTCCACCTCTTCAGCCCGATAGCCAAACAGTTGTTCCGCAGCAGTGTTGAAAATCTCGATTTCGTCGTGTTCGTCCAGCGTCACCACGCCATCCACCACATTGCCCACGATCGCCTGAAGCAGTTGTCTGCTCTCTTGTAGCAGTTGTTCTCGACTCCGCAGGTCGCGGTCGAGCTGGCGAAACAGGTACACCGCAGCCGTAGAAGCCATCAGGCTCAGCCCCGCCGTCAGCCCAATGATGGTTGAGGTGGTGTCTAGCAATCGAGAACGCTTAATCGTGTAGGCATCCAACCGAGACTGCTCTCGCTTTTGCAACTGGACGACAAATGCCCGCGTCGCATCGACCGTACCTTTGCCCTCGTCTAGCAGGTTAACGAATAAAGGGTCAGTGATCGGGACATCGGACTGATTGATCAGCACATTAACCTTGTCATCCAACAGCCCCACACTCCGGTCTACCAGTTGCTTTAGCTGAGCCACTTCTTGACTGCGGCGATCGCGCTCCGCCTCAGAAACCCCGTATTGATAGCTCACTTCCAGCCGATTCAGGCTCTCATCTAGGCTTGCTTTGGCGCGTTCGTAGGGAGCAAGGTAGCTGGTGTTGCGCGTAATTCCGTAGCCCCGGACACCTGTTTCCGCATTGAGCAGGTCAATCAGCACATTGTCGGTGGCGGCAATCACGTCCCGCGTTGCCTCGATCTGTTTCCGAGTGCCGCTTAACATGTTGATCGACCAAACCCAAGACCCAAGGGCGATCGCCAGACAGGTTGCCGGAATCGCGGCGATCGCGGCCCCTCGGTAAGAAACTGGCAGCCTCGACCAGTTGCTAAACACCTGCCGATTCAAGATGGAACACTGATCCTTACCACGCCTCATGCCTTTCCTCTTAGGTTCATAGCTGCCGAGGCTGAGCCACTGTCTCAGAGGGTTCAGCAACTACGTCGTCTATTCCTCACATTGCAACTACTCTTAATCTTGGCAGTTCAGTGGATTCTCAACGCTATGTCTTGGGTAGTATCTTTTTCATCCCGCGCAAGTTTAGTCTCTCTCCACTGACGGATGACGCGGGTAGAGGCTGCCAACCATAATGCTGCCTATCTTGCGGTTTAGAACGAAAAATCTAGACAGCAAGCTAGATGACAACATAACTGGATAACGTGATTGGACATCGTAGCATTGGACAACACAGCACTGGGCAACATGGCTGCATTGGGCAACATAGCTGACAGAGATCATCTCTGGGATTTACTAAGGCTCACTTTGACGAATTACGCTCATGATGAGTAGAACGGCTGACGCATGACGGAATGCAACCAGACGAGGTGAGATTTGTTAGGGCAATGTTTCGGATAAATCAGTCAGGCTCGTTTGGATAGGTTTATTGAATTCAAAATTGAATTCAAATTAGTTTGGTCGGATTTGAGCAGATTCGCTCAGACTCAAATCTCTCAGATTTTCGGAGCAGAAGTTCAGAGCAGAAGTTCAGAGAAAATAGGTTTAAGCAATTTCTTTGAAATAAACCTTTCCAGGCAAGCTTGTTCCAACTAGATTTCCCAGCGCATCTTCCCAACTCATCTTTTAGACGTATCAGCGAAACGTTTAATCATCCACACTGTTCACCCACACTGTTCATCCATACTGTGACACTGAAACCTATGGCACTAGAGCAAGACAATATGCAAACCGATACAGCGACCGAAATTAGTGTGACGCTAATCGAAGACCACGACCTCACCCGTGTCGGCTTGCGGGCGGCGCTCCAGCGGCAAGCCGGGATTCGGGTCTTGGGCGAGGCGGCAAATGCGGCCAGCGGGCTGCAAATGCTGCAAGATGCTCGGCCAGACGTGGCCATTGTCGATATTGGCCTGCCCGATATGGATGGTATCGAGCTAACGCGCAAGTTTCGTGAGCAGCAGAGCGGGCTGGAAGACGGGCGCAAGACGAAGGTGCTGATTCTCACCATGCACGATAGCGAAGAGTCGGTGCTGGCAGCATTTGCAGCGGGAGCCGATTCCTACTGCATGAAGGACATTAGCATCGACAAGCTGGCAGAAGCGCTGCACGCAACCCACGGCGGCAATTCCTGGATCGACCCAACCATTGCGGGCATTGTATTGCGCCAGATGCGGCAAGCCGTTCCTGACAATATGGGTGTGGAAACCAAGACGGTCACGATTAGCGCCGTAAAGCCTGAAGTGGAGCAACTGCTGGAAAATTCTCCACTCACCGAGCGGGAACTGGAAATTCTGGAGCTAATTGTGGCGGGCTACAGCAATGCGGCGATCGCCGAGCAGTTGTTCATCACGGTGGGCACGGTCAAAACCCACGTCCGCAACATTCTCAATAAGCTCTGTGCGGATGACCGCACCCAGGCGGCGGTGCTGGCGCTGCGCTCTGGGCTGATTAGCTAGGCAAGGTTTGCAGGGGACGAGGTTTGTCTATCTGGAGAGGGATTCGGGCGATCGCCCCCAAGGCGATACAATCCACCCAGACGCAGTTTACAAAACTTAATTAAAGCCTATGTCCCCTAACGCCTCCAACTCTCGTCTGCCGCTGGGCATTCGTCGTCGCGACCTGCTGCTAGGCACTTTGGCGGCGGGCTTCGCGGTGGCCGTGCGCCCCATCTCGGCTGAAACCATTACCACCAGCGATGCGGGTCTGACGGCTGGGTTTGTCTCGGTTCCCGCGGGCGATCGCGACATTCCCGCCTATCGAGCCATGCCCAGCACGGGCACGGGCTTTCCCGTTGTGCTGGTGGTGCAAGAGATTTTTGGCATCCATGCCTACATTCAGGACGTATGCCGTCGGCTGGCGCAACTGGGCTATTTGGCGATCGCCCCCAGTCTGTTCGAGCGCCAGGGCGACGTAACGCAGCTTCCCAATATCGACGCGATTCGGCCCATCGTGGCCCAGGTGCCCGATGCTCAGGTCATGTCCGACCTGGATGCGACCGCCGCCTGGGCAGCCACCGCAGGGGGCGACTCGACCCGACTGGGCATTACGGGCTTTTGCTGGGGCGGGCGCATTACCTGGCTCTACGCCGCTCACAATCCCCAACTCAAGGCGGGCGTTGCCTGGTATGGTCGTTTGGTGGGCACGCCGACCGAGCTACAGCCGCAATTCCCGGTGGATGTGGCAGCAGACATCAAGGCTCCTGTGTTAGGACTGTACGGCGAAAAGGACGACGGCATTCCCCTGGACAGCGTGGAGCAAATGAAGTCTGCACTCAAGGCCGCCAACGCGCCCAGCGAAATTATCATCTATCCCGAAGCGCCCCACGGCTTCCATGCCGACTATCGCCCCACCTATCGCCCCGAAGCCGCCGCCGATGGCTGGCAGCGAATGCAGGACTGGTTTAGGCAGCATGGGGTCATCTAGAAACGCGGCTCAGGATTGCTAAAGCGATTGGTTTGGCGATTAGATAGGGATAGGATGAAGGTTTCCGTCTTATCCCTGTCTTTTTGATTGCTGGATTAACAACTGTGGATGATTCCACTCTGAATGGATGCGGCAGCCGGCAGCCAGCACCGGCCTCGGGCCTGCCGCAGCGCGTATTTTTTGAAGATTCGTCTGAAAATTCGTCAGACTGGCGCTGGCCCTTCTGGCCCCTCGTGCCGCTGTATCCCTACGGCAATCGGCGCACCCTGCGAACTGAGATTGTGAAAGATACAGTCTGGACGTTTGACCAAGTCCAGGGCATTTTTTATGTGGTGGTGCCGATTCGGATGACGGTGGTGCGACTGGTCGCGGGCGGGCTGCTGGTCTACGCGCCGATCGCCCCCACTGGAGAATGTGTGCGTCTGCTGCGGGAGCTAGAAGCACAACACGGCCCAGTGAAGTACATCATTCTGCCCACGGTATCGGGCATCGAGCATAAGGTGTTTGTCGGGCCGTTTGCGCGGCAGTTCCGCGCGGCCCAGGTGTTTGTCGCGCCACATCAGTGGAGCTTTCCGCTCAATCTGCCGCTGAGCTGGCTTGGCTTGCCGCTGGGCCGGACACAGCCCTTGCCCAAGACTCCACAAGATGCGCCCTTTGCCGATGAGTTTGACTATGCCGTGCTGGGGCCGATTCATCTGGGCGTTGGCCCGTTTGAGGAGGTGGCGTTTTTTCATCGGCGATCGCACTCCCTCCTGCTCACCGATTCCATTGTCTCAATTCCCGCTGAGCCGCCGCCTGTGGTGCAGCTTGACCCATTTCCGCTGCTGTTCCATGCCCGCGATCGCGCTTCGGAAGTTCCCGAAGACACACCCGCCAACCGCCTCAAGGGCTGGCGGCGAATTGCGCTATTTGCCTTTTACTTTAGCCCCGGAGCGCTGGAGGTGCCGCCGTGGGGTGAGGTGTTTGCAGAGGCAACCCAGGTGGGCGATCGCTCTCGGCGCAACTATTTCGGCCTCTATCCGTTTCGCTGGAAACCCGGCTGGGAACAGTCCTTTGATGCCTTGCGCCAAGACGGACGGCTACTCGTCGCCCCCATTCTGCAAAAGCTCATCCTCAACCGTGCCCCCCAGGAAACCCTGGATTGGGCAGCCAGAGTTGCAGGCTGGGACTTTCACCGCATTCTGCCCTGCCATCTAGACGCGCCGCTACTGGCAGACTCGCGCCAGTTTCGCCGTGCCTTTACCTTCCTAGAAAAGCCGCTCCCAGCAGCGGGCACGCCATCGGCTGCCCTGCCCGAAGCGGATTTGGAGCTTCTGAACCGCCTGGATAATGGATTCAGCCGCCGGGGTATCTTGCCTGCTGCCAAGGAACCCGTTTGAAGCTTTAGGGGTCAGGTGCTAAATTTCAACGGCTGGAGAGTAGCTTGGTTTGAACACCTCGCCCTTCCAAGCTCTAAAACCTGACCCCCAGTTGATATCGGCTGCTAATTGATATCGGCTGCTCATCTACTGCGCGGCGGCGGCACGGGCAGCGGTTGCCTCATCGGGATGAATGCCGAGACGAGTCAGGTTAATCCGGCCGCGCTGGTCGATCTCGCGCACTTTCACAATTACCTCATCGCCAACAGCGACTTCATCTTCGACCTTGCCCACGCGATAGTCCGCCAGTTGCGAAATGTGGATCATGCCCTCCTTGCCAGGGAGGAATTCCACAAATGCCCCAATGGGGATGATGCGCGTTACCTTACCCACATAGACATCGCCTGCGCTGAGCTTGCGGGTCATGCCTTCGATAATGGCGCGGGCAGCCTTGGCCTTTTCGCCATCAATTGCGGAGATAGTGACGGTGCCATCGTCTTCGATGTCGACCTTGGCTCCGGTTTGCTCGGTGATGCCCTTGATGGTCTTGCCGCCGGGGCCAATCACCATGCCGATAAATTCGGGGTCAATCTTGATGGTCAGCAGGCGCGGTGCATAGGGCGACAGTTCTGCACGGGGCTTGTCGATGGCGGCTAGCATTTTTTCAAGGATGTGCAGTCGGGCGGCGCGGGCCTGGTTGATCGCATCTGCTACGACGGAGACGGGCAGCCCCGTAATCTTCATGTCCATTTGCAGCGCCGTGATGCCCGTGTCGGTGCCCGCCACCTTGAAGTCCATGTCGCCGAGGAAGTCTTCGATGCCCTGAATGTCGGTCAGGATGCGGACTTCATCTCCTTCTTTGATCAGCCCCATGGCGGCTCCGCTGACGGGCTTGGAAATGGGTACGCCCGCATCCATCAGCGCTAGGGTGGAGCCACAGACCGACCCCATTGAGGTGGAGCCGTTGGAAGATAGCACTTCGGATACGACGCGGATCACGTAGGGGAAGTCCGATTTTTCGGGCAAAACTGGCACCAGCGCCCGCTCTGCCAGGGCTCCGTGGCCGATTTCGCGGCGGCCGGGCGATCGCATCGGTTTTGTTTCGCCCACGGAATAGGGGGGCATGTTGTAGTGGTGCATGTAGCGCTTTTCTTCATCAGGGTGCAGGTCGTCCATTTCCTGCGCGTCGCCTGGGGTGCCCAGCGTCACCACCGACAACACCTGGGTTAGCTCCCGCTGAAACAGGGCGCTGCCGTGAACCCGACTGGGCAAAACCCCCGTGCGGCAGCTAATCTTGCGGACTTCATCCAGCTTGCGCCCGTCTACGCGCACCCCGTCTTCGATAATCTGCTTCCGCATTAGCTTCTTGGTAAAGCTCTTGAACACAGTGGGCAGGGCTTTGGGGTTGGCCTCCGCCGCCATGCGGATGGGGCTGTCTTCCGGCATTTCCGCGATTTCGGCGGCGACGGCGGCTTTCACCTCGTCTAGCTTGGCATCACGCTCGCCCTTCGTGTATTCAAAGTGCGTCAGGATTTCTTTGATCGCTTGCGTGGTGCGATCGCCAATAAAGTCTTCTAGTGTAGAATCGACCTCTGGCTCCGCTTCTTTCACAAGTTCGATGCCCAGTTCCTTCATCAGGTCAAGCTGCGCCTGAATCAGGTCACGCACCGCTTCATAACCAAAGTCGATCGCCTCGATCATGTCCTGCTCTGGAAGCTGGTTTGCGCCCGCTTCCACCATGATCACGCCTTCAGGCGAACCTGCGACCACCAGATCCAGATCACCCTCCTCAATCTCTTTGTAGGTGGGGTTGATAATAAAGTCGTCGCCAATTAGCCCGACACGCACCGCCGCCATTGGGCCATTGAAGGGAATCTTGGCCAGCAGCGTGGCGATTGAAGCACCCGTGACAGCCAACACATCGGGCGGTACTCGTTCATCCATCGACATCGTAGTGGCCCACAACCTGGATGTCGTCCCGCAACCAGCCGGGAAACAGGGGGGCGCAGGGGGCGATCGATTAATCGACTCACGAGCGTTGCCTTTTCAGGGGGCCGCCCCTCCCGTCTCAAAAAACCACCCGGAATCCGCCCCGCTGCGTAGAGTCTCTCTTCGTAATCGACCAGCAGCGGCAAAAAGTCGATTCCCTCTCGCGCTGAGGCACGGGTCGCGGTCACAAATACGGCGGTATCTTCTGACTGCACGAGCACTGCGCCGCCTGCCTGGGGAGCCAACAGCCCCACCTTTAGCCGAATATCCCTGCCATCGAAGGATATCGACTTGTCAATTTCGTCGAACATGAAGCGATGTTTCCTTTTACTTGCCTGACTTTTTTCTTTCTCTCGCAATCGTAGCGCAATCCCAGCAGGGATGAACGTTGCCGCTTGCTAACGCAAATATCCGTTTCAATCTGTTGCAGTTTTCTTTGCAAATGAAGCTGCGATCGCCCTTAGTCCGCATCTCCCGTCCTTGTAAAACAGCGCCCTATTCATCGTCATTTTCGGCTTTGCAAATCCTCTAAATCTGGTTTTAGGAACCAGGATCAGCAGGTTCTTGAGGGCATTATTCGACTGCAAGGGAGCAAGCTGAGAGACCTTTCAACCTGCAAGGCGATCGCTTCTTCTGAGGCTCTATTCTGGGAATCTTGCTTGCCAATCAGCATCTCACGGTCAACCCGTCTCAACTCAGCTATCCGCCCTATCCAGTCAGACAAAGATCAGGCAAAATCGCGATCGCAGTTTGGATTTTTAGAGCGACTTGTTGCCAGATCCATAGGGAGAATGTGAGGGTTGCTTTCACAACAGATTCAGCGTTAGGTCTTAAAGGAGAGTCGGGCAAATTGAAGCGATGGGTCGAATCATTGTGAGAATTTGTATGCTGCATCACCTTGAGCCACTAGACCTAAAAAGCAAACCCATAATTCTCATCACCAGATCGGACAAATTAAAAAAACGCAAATCAGTCTTTTTGTACTACAAGGCAGGGGCTTTTGGGGCTAGTGGTTTTCAGAATTTCTTTAGAAGTTTAGTGGCAAAATGTAGCGGATCGACACAATATGTCGCGGGCAGACTTTGCCCTTTCCTGAGTAGGTTTCTTAATCAGCCCTGGTTTACAGATTTGTTGCGATCACCCGTTTGCCCGTATTTGGAAATACTCAGGGCGATCGCCTCCTCGCTAGATCCAGATTTTTGCACGATCCACTTTGCGATTTCCAGAGTTCGTAGGATAATTCAGGAAATAGTTTAGGTTTAAAGCTGCCCTTCTTCGCCGTCCATTTCTTTCCAAGAACACGCAGATTCTCATATTGCGGGTGCCCTCTAGAGAGAAATAGCCTGGGTTTAAATAGCCCCAAGAAGCGTCGATTTTTTTGGGTTTTAACCTGACTAAACCTGAGCCTCGGTTCTGTCTAAAAACATGAAAAACTCGTGTTAAACGAGTGAGGAGACTTATGGAATCACTAGCATATATTCATGCTGCGGTTGCCTACGAAGACCCGAATCCGGCTCCTGAACTTCAGGTAAGCCTGGAAATTCCTAGCTCGGTCTGGCTGGGAACTCTCTCTACCGCAGTCGTCGTGTCTGCTGTTGGCGGCGTTGCGCCAGAAGCCCAAGCGGTGGTTCGCTTTGGCGACACCTGTGCCCAAGTGGGAGATGTGCAGAGCGCTCTCGCTTCGGCAGGCTTCAGCCCCGGTTCTATCGACAGCGTTTTTGGCTCCAATACGCTGTCCGCCGTCAGACGGTTTCAATTGTCTAAGGGTCTTGCTGTTGATGGCGTAGTCGGCCCAGCCACTGCAAGCAGCCTCGGCCTGAGCGGTTCAATTTACAACGTGGGCGTTAGTTGCGGCGTTGGCGGTCCCCCTGACGACGGCGGCCCCGATTTTGTGAGAGTATCTACCAATGGCAGCCCCCTGACTGTCCGCAACGGCCCAGGCACTAGGTTTGCGCCCATCGACTATCTGTCGAACGGCACGGTGGTTCGCGTGGTGGGTTCCTCTGGCGGCTGGTATAACATCTCAGGCGGCGGCTGGATCTCACGAGACTGGACCGTCGAAAGCGGTGGTGATGATGGTGACGGCACTAGCGGCGGCGGCGGCAACTACTTTGTCTCCACCAACGGCGGCACGCTGCTGGTTCGCAATGGCCCCGGCACGGGTTTTGCCATTATTGATGAACTGTTTAACGGAACCTCGGTCACCATCGTCGAAGTGTCAGGTGGCTGGGGTCGGTTGTCTGGCGGCGGCTGGGTGTCGATGGACTGGCTTAGCCCTGGCGGTAGCGGTGGTGGCGGTGGCGGCGGTGGCGGCGGCACTGGCAACTATTTTGTTGACACTAACGGCGGCACGCTGCTGGTTCGCAATGGCCCCGGCACGGGTTTTGCCATTATTGATGAACTGTTTAACGGAACCTCGGTCACCATCGTCGAAGTGTCAGGTGGCTGGGGTCGGTTGTCTGGCGGCGGCTGGGTGTCGATGGACTGGCTGAGTGCTGGCGGCAGTGGCGGTGGTGGCGGCGGCGGTGGCGGCATCGGCGGCTACTATGTCTCCACCAATGGCGGTACGCTGATTGTCCGGAGTGGCCCTGGCACTGGCTTCATCGATATCGACGAACTCGCCAATGGAACCTACATCGATATCGTGGAAATCTTTGGCGGCTGGGGTCGCCTGGCCGATGGCGGCTGGGTATCGATGGATTGGGTCGCTTTCGACTAGGCCCGCGCTAGAGACTCTGTTTTTTTAAGGTAAGGGGTGTAGAACTCAGGTTCTATGCTCCTTTTTTATTTGGACAGCATTTTTATTTGGACAGCATCAGAGACGGATTTCTTGAAGACTTTCAATTACGCTGCTGGCTCCTGCCAAGCCGGATACAGCAGCCGGATTGCGGGCAATGCCAATACATCCAGCCGCTCGAGCGGCGATCGCCAACTGCACATCCGCCTGAGAATCGCCCACGACCAGCGTTTGTCCTGGCAACACGCCCAATTTTCCGCAAACCTGCGCTAGCAACACTGGGTCAGGCTTGCTCGGCCCCTCCTCGGTTCCCTGACACACCTGCAAATAGGGCGTGAGTTCGTAGCGGTCGGCAAAGTCCACCACCTGAGCCGTTGTATCCGATGACAAAATTGCCAGCTTTAGACCCGCGGCTGCCAATCTTTGCAGCGTTTCTGCCCCGTCTTCATAGCAGGGCGTATGATCGGCCTTGCGTGAAAAAGACTGATCCGCCTCTAGAAACGCCGACTGTACTAAAGCCAGCGACTCTAGCCAGCCGCGCCCCGTTTCCGCAACATAGGCGGCGGCTGCAATCTCGTTTTCGCGGCGGGTGCCCACGGCCATCAATCCAGCCGGATTTAACTGATCCCCGTCCAGCCCAAAGGCAAGCTGGAGGGGGCTTTCCACACCGGGAACGCGGGCATCAATCAAGCGCGATCGCCGCTGGGCCAGCATCCGCAAAAAATGTGCTGAATCTGCCAGCGTGCCGTCTTTATCGAAGACCACCGCCTGCACATCTGGAAACATCACCGAGCCACACCGAATCAGCATCCTTGCCCCACAAGCACACCAACTGCGTCAGTCCTAACAAACAAAAAGGAGGGACAACCCCTCCTCAGTCAGAAGCGTCTCCATCTGAAACGCCAACGATTAACATGTTCTAATCAATTTATTCGTTCTACTGCACTGAGCCTATGGTCTCAAGCGGTAGTACTCCAAACGCTAGACGCTTACTCAGCAGCCAGCAGCACTTCTTCCACTTCGTAGTCTGCTGTCTCTGGAAGCCCAGCATCAGCCGACTGCGCGGGCTGGAGCTTTTGCTCTCGCCAGCGGGCAGCCATCTCCTCTGCCTTCTCGTAAACCACATCGGGGTTTTTCACCATGTCGCCCGGTTCGGGTTCAAGCTGCTTGGTAGACAGCGAAATCCGACCCCGTTCAGCGTCTAGGTCAATGATCATGACCTTCACTTCGTCGTTCTGGTTAAAGACGCTATGCGGCGTGTCGATGTGGTCGTGAGAGATTTCGGAAATATGCAGCAGACCGCTCACACCACCAATGTCAATGAAAGCGCCGTAGGGCTTCAGTCCACGAACTGTTCCCACGACTACTTCGCCCACCTCCAGGCGGTTCATCTTGCGCTCTACCAGGGCGCGACGATGGCTCAGCACCAGACGGTTGCGCTCTTCGTCCACTTCCAAAAACTTCAGGGGCAGTTCTTCGCCCACTAGGTCTTCCTTGGGCTTGCGGGTGCTGATGTGGGAGCCTGGAATAAAGCCGCGTAGCCCTTCAATCCGCACTAGGGCACCGCCCCGGTTGGTCGCAAACACGGCAGAGCGAACCGTTGCGTCTTCTGCCTGAAGCTGACGAACACGCTCCCAGGCTCGCATATACTCAATCCGACGAATCGACAGCGTTAGCTGGCCTTCTTCGTTTTCGTCGGTGAGGATATAAAACTCACGGGTTTCGTTGGACTGCAACACCTCATCCGGCGTATCGATGCGGTTGATCGACATCTCCTGGATGGGGATGTAGGCGGCCGTCTTAGCGCCAATGTCAATCAGAGCGCCCCTCGGCTCCAAACTAAACACTGTCCCCGCCACAATATCACCGGGGCTGAAGTGATAGTCATACTGGTCGAGAAGAGCGGCAAAGTCTTCGTGCGTAAAACCAATGTCTACTTTTTCCTGATTGACCATGCTAATCGTTTCCTAGTGTTCGTCTCCGTAGTTTTTGTTGGGCCGACATTCTCCTTAAGCTAATGCACAACATGCCCGACCGCCGCTGGCATCCGCTAGCGCTGGACTGACAGATGTACACCCAAAGGGGCGTAACCAGATACTTCGAGATACTGTGTTTTAGACGCTGCCATTCCAGCCGCCTTCTATTGTAAGCGCAGCATCGAAGTTGTTGCTAACCCTAGGAGATCTATCATACCCCACGGTCGCCCTTCAGGTAGCCAGACTTTTGCGGAATTCTTGTATAACTTTGCAATTTTCTCGCATGTGGGGTTCTGTCTGGCTGAAACTCGTGCAAAGAGGGCTTCATTGAGCGGCTGGCTGCCCCAAATTTGCAGCAGAATAATGGGTGACCGTGGCTTGCCTCATAAGACACCCAGCTCATCTTCCTGCTCAGAGGGGTCTAGAACCGCAGGGGCGATCGCCCCTCTGCGCTCAGACTCGCTGCCGTTTCCCAATGCGCCCTGAAGTTGGTTGAGGGTGTTTACGAAATCACGAATGCCGCGAAACTGGCGATAGACCGAGGCAAAGCGGATGTAGGCGACTTCATTCAGGTCTTGCAGCCGATCCAGCACCAGTTCGCCAATTTCCTGGCTGGGCACTTCGCGCACCGACCGCTGCTGAAGCTCGGCCTCGATTTCGTCTACCAGATTTTCCAGTTCTAAATGGGGAATCCCTGTTTTCTCGCAGGCCCGCATGATGCCGCGCAGCACCTTGGAGCGGTCGAAGGATTCCCGTGCGCCATTCCGCTTGACCACAATCACGGGCACAAATTCAATGCGCTCGTAGGTGGTGAACCGTCGCCCACAGCTCAGGCACTCGCGCCGCCGCCGGACGCTTTGCCCCGACTCGGCCGAGCGAGATTCCAGAACGCGGTTGTCGGTAAATTGACAGAAGGGACACCTCATGGGAACCGCCTTTTAGGCAAGGTTATACAAAATATAATGACATGGGCTTGATCCGGGGTGCGGCTGTGGTTTCACGGGGATTCCTGGTGAGCAGGGCGATCGCCCTTTCCCTCCGAGCGCCAGAACAGGCCTCCGGCAATCCACTGGAGTCGATTCCTGAGGCACCCAATTCACGGCTTGCGTCCTTTGGCTGTGTCATGATACTCCAGTTTTCAAAATTTCTAACATAGACTTTGAGGTGAGTTTATTGGGTTATTGGGTGGCGCTGGTGGGGCGCGATCGCTCCACCCAGGCAGGCACATAGCACCAGGCTTTTTGCAGTTCCTGGTCTAGCCGTTCATAGTTGGGTTCTTTTTTGCCCACCAGCGCCCAAAACTGGGCGGAATGGTTCATGTGAACCGTGTGGCACAGTTCGTGAATAAACACGTAGCGCACCAGCGGCGCAGGCAAAAACAGCAGCTTGGCATTCAGGCTGATGGTGCGTTTGCTGGAGCAGCTTGCCCAGCGCGTCTTTTGCTGGCGGACAGAGGCGCTGGTGTAGGGCAGGTCAATCTCGCGGCTCACCTGCCGCAGCCAGGGCAAAAAGTGGTAGGTCGCCTTGCGGTTGAGCCAGCGCCGCAGGAGCGATTGGCAGCTTTCTAGATTTTCCGTCGGGCCGTGGACGTGAAGCTGGCGAGGGCTGCGGGTGGTGGTCGTGAGCTGGGTTCCAGGGGCAGGCGCGTAGATGACAGTCCAGGTTTCGGGGAGCGATCGCAGTTGAATTTCCTCCGGCAAGGGCTGCACCACGTCCAGCGGCATGGTTTCCTGGCGATCCAGAAAGCGCTGTCGCGTCCGCACGATCCATTCCCGTCGCCGCTCCACAATCTCCGGCACCTGGCGCGGGTCAACGCTGGGGGGAATGACGATTTCCACGTCGCCCCAATGCGAGACATGAATATTGATGTTTTTGGCCCGCTTGCTGACGCGAATGCGGTAGTCTAAGCCGTTTGAACTCCCGTTTGAACGGGGTAGAGAATTGCCCGCCGTGTCTGCACCCAGCGCCCCCTGATGGCCCATTGCGCCCCGCTCTCTTTGTTGGCTAAACGCATCGCTCATAAAAACTTGTCTAATCCACGAAAATTCTGAATCAAGCCGACTTCAGAAAACCCCGTTCCACAAACTCCAGCAAGATTTTGCGATGGGGCTGGCCCAGCGGCCGCACCTGACCCGCCCGTGCCGAGTAGCGATCGCCCCGCTGAATATCCTCCAGGCTGAGCAGCCCCAAGTCCCAGCCTTCATTCAACTGCAAGCGATCTACGGGCACATCCAGGCGACCATGAAACACATGCCGCACCACGTCTTCTAGTTCATAGCGGGCAAACGGCTCTAGCACAGGCGGCGCGTAGCCAATTTCCTCCAGCAGTTCCCGCCGCACCGCCGCCGCAGGCGCTTCATCTGGCTCGACGTGGCCCCCAAAGAAACCCCAGCACCCAGGGTAATAGATTCCCGGAATGTCGTCCCGCAGTTGCAGGAGAAACTGACCGTCTTGATGCAGAATGGCGATCGCCACATGAACTTGAGACATAAGTGATTTGGGCTAGGCGCTAAGGTTCTGCCCCCACGCTATCGCCCGGTGCAGGCTTCAGCAAGCCCACCAGGATTCGCAGCAGCGCTTCCAGATCTGCCGGAACCCGGTACAGGCTAAGATCCTGCGTTACCTGTCGTGTCTGTCGGTCAAATTGGCCGAACTGCCAGATGCTCCCGGTCGATACTGCCCCCGGCAGCACCCCTTGCTCCGACTCGATCCACTGATCCAGCGCAATGAGCTCTACTGCTAGCTGCACAAATCCCCGCTCCAAGTCCTCGTTTTTGGCTTCAATTACCAAAACTGTCACGTCCGTTTGCAGAAAATAGTCCAGCGATCCCTTAAGCTGATTGCTCACCGCCACTGGGTATTCTACATTCAGCAATGCTTGCGTGTAGTGCAGCACATCCGTCAGCACAGGGGCAATCAAAAACTCGCGCCGCGCCGCTTCACTGGTCAGGCTGAGTCGGGGGAGACTCTCTTCAATACGCTGTTGCAGGCTGTCCAGTCGATCCAGTTCTCCTCTATAAGGCGAAAAGGCGATCGCCCGCTTCTGGAGCGTCACCCCAAAATGAGCCAGAATATCCCTCGGCGCAAAGTTGAGCCTGAAATAATCTGCAAACGTGTAAGACTGATCAGGCTGGAGGATGGGGGCTTTAGGCATGGGAGGAATGGTTGGGGAATCGAGCAATTAGAAACAGGATGCTTGAGTGACGTAGAAATTGGCGCTAACACTGACTTAGGATTCTGCCTTAGTATGCTGCGACAGTTTACTTCCGCGTCTTTCACAATACAATCTCCTCCCCGCGTTCGGTAAAGCGGACAGACTTCACATTCCAGGCAGAATTTTTCATCAGGGTTTCGCGCAGGCTGCCAAACAGCGCAAACTGTTCGCACGCCGACAGGGAAACGATTTGCCGCTTTGACCCCGGCACTAGGCGCAGATCGACCGTGGCTTCGCCCGTTTGGGCATTCAGGCTGACGCGATAGCCGCCCAGGTCAAAGTCGCCATCCCCCTGTTTTTCCAGCACCTTGCCCACGGCTGCCTGCATCGCCTGGTCGGCGGGCACCTGCACCTGCTCTGGCACAAAGTTCACACACTGGTCATCGGCCTGATAAACCGTGACGGTGGTCAGCCGGGGGGCGGCGGCGGGAGAAATTGGCGCAGCGAGGGATTGGGGCGCGGCGGGGCTGACGGCAGGCGCGGCAGGTTTATCGGCGCTTCCAGGGCTGGGGCTGTTTGGGGAAGATGCCGCGATGGGTGTGCGGCTTGGCGACTGGGGCGATGCAGAGTCGGGTGGGGCAGTTGTGCGGCTGCCGCAGCTTGCCAGAAGCAGTACAGTCAGCAGGAAAAGCAGGCAGGCAGAAAGTTGGCGGGGTGGGGCGATCGCCCTTTGCATCCGGCTCATCCCCGGTTTCAGCACTTTCGGTTTCATACAGGAAATTTCATGACAGGGTTCTAGACGGCTCGAGCAGCAGGGTTCGGCAGCGGGAGTGCGGCTGAGAAGGGCGATCGCCCCAAACTTTGCGGATTCTGCCGAATCGGGTGCGGAGGAAGTAGAGCAATGGTCTAAACTCTAAATCGTATTGCATATGACCATTATGGTGACCCCAAACTGGACGCGCCGCCATGTCCTTTCGCTGGCCGACTTTTCGCCAGCGGAATACGACACTGTGCTGCAAACGGCGGCCAGCTTCCGCGAAGTGCTGTCCACCCGCACCAAAAAAGTGCCCGCCCTCCAGGGGCAGGTGATTACCAACCTGTTTTTTGAGTCCTCCACCCGCACCCGCAGCAGTTTTGAACTGGCCGCCAAGCGCCTCTCTGCTGACACGCTCAACTTTGCCCCCGGCACGTCATCCCTCACCAAGGGCGAAACCATCCTCGACACGGCGAAGACCTACCTGGCAATGGGCACGGACATGATGGTGATTCGCCACAAAGAAGCAGGCGTGCCCCAGGCGATCGCCCAGGAAATGGATCGGCTCAATACTCACGTCGGCGTGCTAAATGCAGGCGACGGCCAGCACGAACACCCGTCGCAAGGGCTGCTCGACCTGTTTACCCTCTGCACGCTGCTGGATCACAACCATCCCCGCGTGGAACTGCTGCGCGGCAAGAAAATTGCGATTGTGGGGGATATTCTGCATTCCCGCGTGGCTCGCTCCAATCTCTGGAGCCTAACCACCAGCGGCGCAGAGGTTCACCTGGCCGGCCCGCCCACGCTGCTGCCCCGCTGGTTTGCAGAATTTGTGAAATCGCCGTCGAAAAAAGCAGGGGAGAAGGCTAGCCCACTCCCCCACCCCGCTATCATTCCGCCGACCCTCCACTGGGAACTCGATCCTGCGCTCGAAAACGCCGACTTTGTAATGACGCTGCGATTGCAAAAAGAGCGGATGACCAGCCATCTGCTGCCCAGCCTGCGCGAATATCACCAGCAGTTTGGCATTACGGGCGATCGCCTCCAGCGCTGCAAACCCAGCGTCAAAGTGCTGCACCCCGGCCCAGTGAATCGCGGTGTAGAAATTAGCTCCGAACTAATGGATGACCCCGACTTTAGCCTGATTTCGCAACAGGTGACGAGCGGCGTGGCCGTGCGGATGGCGTTGCTCTACCTGATGGGCAGCGGCAAAGGCTGAGGGTTATCCCTTCCAAACAAACACCTTTGCCTCAAACTCACCCAGGTCGGTCATCAACTGGTCGTCGCCAGACTGCACTTCATAGTTGCCCGTCCATTCGTGCCAGGTGCCGTTGGCGGGGAAGCTGGGCACGGTGTAACCTGCGAGAAACTGGTCGGAGAAGTTTGCCACTACGGCTACGCGGGAGCCTTCGTCATTCCAGCGGGTGTAGGCTAGCACTTTGGTATCGGGATTTTCGTGGAAAAACTCGACATTCTCTGTGTGCAGCGCCGCATTGGTTCTGCGGAGGCCGATTAGCCCTTTGTAGTATTCAAACAAGCTCCGGTTCAGGTCGTTGCCCAGCAGTGGCCAGTCAATCTTGGCAGGGTCAGGAGTTTTATACTTGTACTCTCCAAATTCCTCGCCCATCCACAGCATCGGCACGCCCATCGCCGTCATCAGCAGCACCACACCCAGCTTGACTCGACGGAATGCGGTTTCGTCAAAAATTTGGCGATCGCTCAATTCCGCCATCACATGATTGTGGTCGTGGTTGGTCAGATAGTTCACCACATTGGTTGCGCCCATGAAGCCCTGCCGCTTGGCGTCGATCACGTCCTTCAACGATTCCAAGTCAAAGGTATCGCCCGTGATGTGGGCCAGCACCGTGTGATAAAAGCTGTCGTGCCAGCAGCTATCCATCGGCCCGTCCACGTTGGTAATGCTGGTGGTTTCGGGAATGTGTTCAGCAATGTTAAAGAATGGTTTTGCGCCTGCGGTTTCTTTGGCTTCATGCGTGATCCAGTGCATGAAATCATAGTTCGCAATCTGACGCGCCGCATCATACCGAATGCCGTCCAAATGGTATTCACGCACCCAGTAGCGCACCGTGTCACCAATGAAGCGGCGGGCAGGATAGGTTTCCAGATTTTCGTCGTAATGTTCGTAGTTGAATTCGGGACCCCAGTTGTTGTCGGGGTCACGCGGCTCGTGGTGATACCAATAGTCGTGGTCAATCTGCGTCAGCGGCGACGACGCTTCTGAGTGGTTGTAAATCCCGTCCATGAACACGCGAATGCCCCGATGGTGACACTCGTCGATCAGCCGTTTCAGGTCAGCAGTGGAGCCGTAGCTTGATTCGGTGGCAAAGAAGTGGCGCGGGTTGTAGCCCCAGCTATAGTCGCCGGGATATTCCTTTACGGGCATTAGCTCGATGGCATTGATGCCCAGTTCGCATAGGTAATCCAGCTTTTCGACAACGTGCTTATATTGTCCGCGGGCGTAGGGGTCGTCTTCACCACCCGAAAAGTCCGCGACGTGCATTTCATAAATCACGAGTTCGTGGTCAGCAGGCAGCGGCGTGTCGTCATATTGCCAAACGTAGGTATCGACAATCCGTTTGCCATCTTTGATACGGGCGATCGCATTTTCTTCAGAAGATTTTCCATCTACATCGGTGGCATAGGGATCGGTCACATCGACCCATTGGTTCGGTTCAAAAAACCAGGACTTACTTTGAACTCGAAACTTATAGTTATAAACGCCATCTTCTAAATCCACGCTAACCCGAAAGAAGCCGTCTTTTCCCTTTTTCATGGGGATTTCATCCCAATCTGAAAAGGAGCCGACGAGCGATACTGCCTCGTTATAAGGTGCAAACAAACTGAATTCAATAGGGCTTGCCATAGTTTTTTCGCCAGGAAATTTTGAACTAGCGAATTTATTATTAGCGATGTCAGAATTAGGGGCATCCAGCGTTAGGAATAGGGCTAAGGGAATAGGGCTAAAGATAGAGGCGATACCTGTTTTTTTGAGAAGCTGAAGCAGAACCGACTAGGATCTTTGGCCAGGTTTCTAATCATGGCTATGCTTCAAAATGAAGTTCTTGAGTCCTTCGGGGACGAGGTGGAGTCCAGATTCTCCAAACTCCGATAGAGATTTCCACTCAGCGGTGAAGGGAAGTCCTTGTTCGGAGCCAATGAGTGTGGGGTGGTTATAGAGCGTGCGATCGCAAAATTTGGCATCATAAATCAGCACAATTTCATGGCCCGGCTCACCCTCCAGCGTAAAGAGATTCTCTAGCGTGCCCAGCCAGGTCAACTGCTCGATTTCTGCATCCAGTTCTTCGCGCATCTCGCGGATCAGCGCATCGCGGCTGGTTTCGCCAAATTCGATGCCGCCGCCCAGCGGTCGATAATAATCAGACTGCTTGACGGAATCATAGTCGCGGGAAACGAGGATGCGGTCTTGATGTCGAAACAAGCACAGCACAATGGGTCGAATCCACCCCTTCATTCTCCACTCCTAGAACAACTCGCACTGCCCATGATGGCGCAGCAGGTGGTCGCAGAGGACGAGGGCGACCATCGCTTCGACCATTGGCACGGCGCGAGGCAGCACACAGGGATCATGGCGACCTTTGGCAGCGAGGACGGTTTCTTCGCCGTCGGTGGTGACGGTGCGCTGCTCTTTGCGGATAGTGGCGGTGGGTTTGAAGGCCACGCGCAGGATGATGTTTTCGCCGTTGGAGATGCCGCCCTGGATGCCGCCGGAGCGGTTGGTAACGGTGCGAATTTCGCCCTGGTCGTCGATGTAGAATTCGTCGTTGTGTTCAATGCCGGTGAGCAGCGTTCCGGCAAAGCCAGAGCCGATTTCAAAGCCTTTGCTGGCGGGCAGAGACATGACGGCTTTGGCTAGGTCGGCTTCGAGCTTGTCGAATACGGGTTCGCCGAGTCCTTTGGGGACGGAGCGGGCGACGCATTCCACCACGCCGCCGATGGAGTCGCCCGATCGCCCGGTTTGTTCGATCAGGTCGATCATCCGCTCGGCACATTCGCCATCGGGGCAGCGGACAATGTTGCTTTCCACCTGATCCATCGTCACGGTGTTGGGATCAACTACGCCTTCCAGGTCTTTGATCCGCTTGACGTAGCCGATAATTTCGACACCGGCGACCTGGTGCAAAATTTTCTTGGCGATCGCCCCTGCTGCCACGCGCCCAATCGTTTCCCGCGCGGAGGAGCGCCCGCCGCCGCGCCAGTTGCGGATGCCGTATTTCGCGTCGTAGGTTGCGTCGGCATGGGAGGGGCGATATTTCACCGCCATTTCGTCATAGTCTTGCGATCGCGCGTCTTTGTTTCTTACCAAAATGGCGATCGGCGTGCCCAGCGTCTTACCGTCCATCACGCCCGACAAAATCTCGCAGCGGTCTTCTTCTTTGCGCGGCGTGACGATGTGGCTCTGGCCGGGGCGGCGGCGGTCTAGCTCTGTTTGAATCTCGGCTTCGGAGATCTCCACGCGGGGCGGGCAGCCGTCAATCACCACGCCCACGCCGCCGCCGTGCGACTCGCCAAATGTTGTAATTCTAAACAAATGCCCAAAGGTGCTGCCCATACTGAAACCCAGTGGAAAATCCGTTGAACCGCTTGAATTGACGCTGTTTTCAACCCAGCAGCCTTCTATTCTAACTGGTTGTTAAGTAACATTTGATGTCTTGTCAATCGGGCATTTACTCCGCTCTGCTAGTCTACAAACATAGCAAGCAGTCGAGCTTTGCCATCGAGCTTTTTCTAGTTTTTCTTAGCTTTTAGCGCTGCTTTGGGTTCCGAATGGTTGATGCTATCCAGCATTCTTCGGGATCTTCGCTTTTTTTAACCTCTTTTGTCGATCGATCCGCCGTGGCTATGAACAAGTACTGTACTGAATGGATTCAAGAATGGTGCCTCCAAAACGGTTGGACGGATCTGTTTCAGGAGCGCCGTGAATATTGGGCGTTTCCGCCCCACGCCGTGATGCCACTTCCCATTCCGTCAGAGGCGCTGGTGGCCATCAAAGCCGAAAAGGGCTTTAGCCCGCAGGAGCGTCTGTGGTGTGGCGCTGCCTGGGCGGGTGCCGTTGTTTCGGCGGGGCTGGGGGTCTATCTTCAGTCGCCGATGCCGCTGGTGCTGGCGTTTGCGTTTTGCGCGGTGATCTTTGGTCTAATGGACGATGAGTAAGGGCGCATTTGCTCTGTGTTTCTCGTTGAATCCATTTCCTGCTTGACATGACACAACCATCCACACCATCGCCCGCCGCCCACCCTGCGGTGGGCATTATTATGGGCAGCGATTCTGACTTGCCCACGATGCAAGGGGCGATCGCCATTTGCGAACAGTTCCAGGTCGCCTGCGAAGTGGCGATCGTCTCCGCTCACCGCACCCCGGAGCGCATGGTAGACTACGCCCAAACCGCCCACGAGCGAGGACTTAAAGTGATTATCGCTGGGGCTGGCGGGGCGGCGCACTTGCCGGGCATGGTGGCTGCCCTCACGCCGCTGCCTGTGATTGGTGTGCCCGTGCCCAGCCGCCACCTGCAAGGGCTGGACTCGCTCTATTCCATCGTGCAAATGCCCGCCGGAATCCCGGTGGCCACCGTGGCGATCGGCAATGCCCAAAATGCCGGACTCCTCGCCGTGCAAATCCTCGCCTGCCAGCAGCCCGACCTGCTTGCCCAGGTGCAGCGTTACCGACAGAGCCTGCGCGATAGGGTGCAAGAGAAACAGTCGAAGCTCGATGCGGTAGGATATCAGTCTTATCTCCAGCAAATGTCGTAGCTCGCTGTCCGCGTGCGATCCCCCTAAATCCCCCTTAGTAAGGGGGACTTCCGATCCGGTTCCTCCCTAAATCCCCCTTAATAAGGAGGACTTTCGATCCGGCTTCACCCTAAATCCCCCTTAATAAGGGAGACTTCCGATCTGGTTCCCCCCTTACTAAGGGGGGCTAGGGGGGATCTCCAAAGCCTCAGCGAATCACCCACCCCCCTGCCCATGCCTCCCCTCGCAGAACTACCCTTTTCGCCTTACCTGGATGACCAGGGCGAAATTATCCACGAATTTGACGGAAAAGTAGGCGCTTACGCCATTTTCGATGCCGATCACGCTCTGCAATACATCGGCTATTCTCGCGACATCACAGCCAGCCTGCTGCAACATCTCGTGCGCGTGCCGCAGGGCTGCCATTGGGTGAAGGTGTGGACGTGCGATCGCCCCAGCCGCACCCTGCTAGAAACCATCCGCAGCGAGTGGATTGCCGAAAGCGGCGCAACGCCCCCTGGCAACGGCGATGAAGAAGCGCAGTGGAATCAGCCCATTGATGCCAAAGTCCGCATGACCCCGCAGGAGCAGGCCGACTATGCCAGCGCCGACGACCACGGCAAAATCAAAACCCTGAAACAGGTGGCACGACGGGTCGAGGCGGAGGTACTGCAAGCGCTGGGCGATCGCGGCGTGACGACCCCCATCCGCTTTGACCCCAAGCTAAAGGAAGAGGGGCTGCTGGGGCTGAAGCCTGTCTAGGGATCAGGGATCAGGGGTTAGGGGTCAGGTTGGCTGTGCCAAAAAAGAGAAATCCCTGGAGGTCAAGAATATAAAGTTGTTCTCCTTCTTGGCGCAAGGTGCGCTGCTCGGCGGGCGATCGCCCTGCGCGGCTGCGATAGTTTACGCCCGACAGTATGTGCTTTGCCACGCGAGTCCGGCTGTAGCTCACCACAAACAGCACCATTGCAATGGCTAACCCTAACCCCACACCTTCTAAGAAACCCACCAGGGCGATCGCCAGCAAAATAATCTGTACCAGCGCATACTCAGACTTCGACAGCTTGAACCAAGCGTCATAGATCCATTCCACCAAAAAGCCGAAACCTAAAAATATCAACATGCCGCCTAAAACAGCTTTTGGCAGCAGCGAAACAAAACCTCCAGCGAATAAAACTAAAACACAAACGAACGCAGCCAAAATTCCGACAACTCGGCTTTTTGCACCAATTTTTGCAGAACAAAGCGTGGATAATCCTAATCCATGAAATCCAATAATCCCGCCGCCCAAACCTGCAACTATATTCCCCAGTCCAGCAGCCCGCAATTCTTGATTCAGATCAATATCTTGCCCGCTTGCAAGTTCAATTCCAGTGGAATTGAGCAGCAACATCATAACTGTAACCAGGACAATGCTAACGATGCGAGGAAACTGCTCCCAGATCGATTGCCAATGTGCTTGCAGCAGCAGATCTGGCTTCAGGGGTTGCCACAATGTGCCCCTTGGAAACTCTGGCAGCAGCAGCCCTAGCTCCCGCGCTTCGGCAATATTCGTCTGAGTAAGAAACAGCGCAGCGTAGAAGATTAGTGACCCAACCAGCACCATTCCAGGCACAATGAATACGCTATTACGATGACGCAAAACCCAAATCAAGATCAGGCCAAACACCACTCCCGGAACCCAGCGAGTTAGAAATTGAGGTTGCAGGAGAACATCAAGTTCAGACAGGCTAAAAAAGCGATCGCTCAGTAAACTAAAGCCACTTTGAGCTATCAGATATCCTGTGCCAGACAGAAAGCCGCCGATCACTGGATAGGGCGCAAATCGCGTCAGGTTGCCCAGTCGATAGGCTCCTAACAAGTAGCACACAGCCCCCGTGAGTAGAGAGGTTGTGGCGATCGCCATCACCGCCGTTGCAAACAATTCTACTGGCGTAGCCGACCCAGACAGCTTCGTGACCATTGCACTGATCAGCAGCGCTAGGATCACGCCTGGGCCGTCCTGCGGAATAATCAAAACTCCAGGCAGCGAACTACCTAACGCAACAATAATACTGACCGTAATCGCAGTAAATAAAACCAGCCCAATGCCCGCTGACACAAACGGCGTTAGCTCACCGGAAAAGATCAATGCGCCAAACGAAACGGCGTAAACCACTAGAAAAATGCCTGCAATCATGCCTGCCGTGAGACTTGGAATCAATCGGCCAGGCTGCAATTCCTGTCGGATCAGGGCACGAAAGTTCTGGCGAGTCCAGCGGGCCTTAGCGGTGGGGGGCATGGCTTCTCCTGGGGCTAAACTGAAGCTCAATCCGCAGTCTGAGTGATTTTTTTATTAAACGCTAAAAATTGATTGGCAGCACTATTCCAGCTTCCACCAGGCTGGCCAACTCAGCACCAGTTGCGCCAGTTCGGCATAGCCCGCCGCGTTGGGATGCGCGCCGTCGCCCGATCGCACTTCCGTCATCCACACGGGCGATCGCCGCAAGGGTGTGAACACGTCCAGGTAGGGAATCTCGAAGCCCTCGCAGATTTGCCGCTGATAGTTTACTAATTCAGCGATGCGCTCGTTCTGTGCCTCATCGGCGATCGCCGGAGGGCTGACCATTAGCACCGGATATTGCCGCTTGGCCACCAGCAAAATCATGCCCGTGTGCCGCAGCGAGTCCGACGTCTTTACCCGCACGCCGCCCTGCTCCCAGGTCGTATCGTTTGCCCCAAAGGAAAACACCACCCCGCCCCGTCGCAGCCCTCTGGCAGCCGCGCCATCACCTCAAACTGCCAGCGCACGCCGATGTCGGCACTGGTTTCTCGCCGCACGCCCAGGTTGTAGTAAGTCAACGGCACGCCCCGCTGGCTGGCAAACTGGCAGACGCGCCCCGTCCAGCCCAGCAGCGTCGAATCGCCCGTGCCGTTTATAAACGAGTCGCCGACAAAGCAAATGCGGAGGTCAGGATTGCTCATATTCCTGTGTTCGAGTTCTCAGCCAGGAGGTCGCGGAATAGATCAGCAGCGCCAGCCAGATGCAGCCAAAGGTGACCGCATGGGCAGATGTAAAGGGTTCGCGATAGAGAAACACGCCCAGGAGAAGCTGCAAGCTGGGCGCGAGATACTGCATGAACCCCAGCGTCGAAAGTTGCAGCCGCTTGGCCGCATTGTTGAACCACAGCAGCGGAAACGACGTGACAATGCCGCAGCCCATAAACAGCAGCATCAGCCCCAGGCTATCAGAAAAATGCCCCGCGCCCGTTACGTCGCCAAAGCTGATAAATAAGATAGCTGCCGGAGCGATCCACAACGCTTCTACCGTCAGCCCGACCACAGGCGAAACGGGGACGATCTTTCGCACAAGTCCATACAGCGCAAAGGAAAACGCCAGGAACAGAGCAATCCAGGGCACTGTACCAAGCTGCCAGATAAAATAAATCACTCCCAGTGTCGCTAATGCCACGGCCAACTGCTGCCCCCAGTGGAGCCGTTCCTTTAGCACTACAAAGCCCAGTAGCACGCTGACCAGCGGGTTAATAAAATATCCCAGACTGGTTTCCACGACGCGATCGCTGTTGACACCGTAGATATAAAGCCCCCAGTTAAACGCCAGCAGCAGTGCCGTCACCAGCAGAATGCCCAGCGTGTGGGGCGATCGCCCAATGGTCTGCAACTCTGCCCGCCGATCTTGCACGATCAGCACGCTGATTAAAAACACCGCCGACCAGAAAAAACGGTGGCTCAATACTTCCACAGAAGAAATAGAACCAAACGCTTTCCAGTAAATGGGCAGCAATCCCCACGCTGTGTAGGCTAGCAAAGCGTAGACTAGGCCTGATTTTAGCCTGGGCGAAACGGAGCCGAGAGATGGTTTTGGATTCACAAAATTCAAAGGCAAGGCTTTGGAGTAGAAATGCTTTAAGGCAAAGCTTTTGCTCATGCTAGAGCCAGGTTTTGCATTGCAAATACCACCATCTGGGCGATTTTGGGGGCAATTTATTTTGGGGGCAATTTTTAGAGCAATTTCCAGGAAGCAAATTTTCGCACTCTTCAAACAAAATTCTGGTAACCTGTCAGAGCGCTTGCGTAATCGGGATTATTGAAGGCTGGTCAGCGATCGCCCGCCTTGTTTTGTACTGAGTCGCAGTCGGAAATCCGCGTTTCTGCCTCTCGAAATGCAGCAATTTTGAGGCTACTAACGCCAATCAACAGGATGCCAACAGCACATCGGACGCAAAGCAGCCCCAGGCCGCTGCCGGGTTCAGTTCCGGCGATCGCCCAGATTCCCGATTCTCGCCCCAACCCCAACGCCAGCAGGCTCAGCCCCGTGCCGACAAACTCCCAAATCATCGATCATCTGAGTGCAGAAGAGCAGGAGCGGCGGGCTAGGGAACGTTTGGAGGCGTATTTGCGATTGCAGGGCATAGACCCCTAAAAAGCTGCCAGAATAAATGGCGCAAATCTGAATTATCGTCAGAACTTCCCGAAGAAGAACCCGTCCACGGTGTTGACTATCGACTCAAACTGCTAGAGACTGTATGAAACTTGAGAAACCAATTTCCTCAATTCAAAACTGACAGGTAGAAAGCTTTTGGATCAAATTTGAAAAACCCACTCTAAACGAAGTTTTTGGGAAGTGTCCTGCCGGAAATTCTCCTGACTTAATTGGGCGCGAATCTGAACCCCAAATTTCATTTGAATTCCAGCCAACTTGCGTGTTAAATGCGGATAGGATAGTATTTCGCTCCAGCGTTGGCGCAAGCTTTTCTATGTCTAAAAATACTCTCTTTTGGACGCTAAATCCAAACTTGCCTGCGCTATTCTGAACCCACAATCGATCGATGTCACTCAAAACCTCACACGGGACTTGATTTACATCACCTGGAACCAACGAAATCAGAGACGGCTTTCCAACATTTTGTAAAATCAGATTCACTGTTTCTTGATCGGCCGCAATCCAGTTGCCTGATCTGAGAAAACTCTCTAAAGCCTGATAACTAGAATGAGAGGGAGTGTGATTGCTAGATACATCTCGCAAGACTGCCAGGCTTAAAAAGCCCAACCCTATCAACCCTAGACAGCCTAGAGTTTTTTTGCGATTCCGAGTAGAGATACTTGTAAAAGCACGTCCAACGGATTGAATTTTTGGTGTTAGAAATCCTCTGAATCCCAGATATTGATCATGAAGCTGATCTGTCACGGCTTGGGATGCTTGTTTTGTGAATTCAGAAAGCTGTGTAGATCGACTATCTCTCAATCCATTAAACTCGCCTATAATTTGGCTTAGAGGAATTTGCGGCAATGCGAGATTGCTAATTTTTAGCCGCTTTTGTTGAATTTGATTAAGAAGATCTAATACGCTTTTATTTTGACCCTGTGCTGCTTCATTAGCTCGAATACAGAGTTGTTCAGCAAAATCTAGATTTCGTTTTGAGAAGGCCTCTTGAGCGTCTTCCTGAAGCCTTTTTACGTCTTCTAAACGGGCATATTTGGGAAATAAGATAAGGTGGGATTTTTCCAGTGGGGCAATCTTTGTGAAAGGATTTTGTGCTGGAAACTTCTTATACCATTCGCAAACGAAGGGTACACGTCTACGTAAGTGATTATTTAATCCCTCGACTGTAGCACATCTCAATTTTTCTAAATTTTCCTTTCTTGGGTTCAATGCCTCATCAAGGCAATATGTAAATACACCGTGCTGAAGCTCATCAACTTCCCACGAGACTTCTGTTGGACTGCAAGAAGAAATTGTGATCACCCCTTGCCTTGCTTCGCGACTAATTTGGCTTGCGCCCCTGTGTCCTTGGTTGCGACAGGCATCTAGAAGAAGAATTACATTATCGGCACCAGATCGGACTAATTGTTCTTGAATATAATCGACCGAAATTCCAGTTGCAGCGACGTTACTAGGATGAGTATCAACGAGCATTAAGTAATCTCGATTAGCATATTGCATCCCGTGACCTGCAAAAAAGAACCATAAGTTATCTCCAGTAGAGAGAAATGGCTCTTTGAACACTTCCAATAAGAATCCATGCAGGTAACCGTAGGATGGATAGGTGGGCAAGAGTCTGTGTCCTACGCGCTGAGGCGGAGAATCTTCTGTGAACAGACAGATTTCATCAAATTCTAATTCTTTGAATAGATTGCACATTAACTCAGCATCTTGCTTCGCATACTTTAATGGACTCAGGAACGTGCTGTATTGGTTGATGCCAACGACAATTGCCCAGTTTCTAGCCATAGCTTCAGTATTTTTTCAAGCCTTAACAATCGTTGCCCGTCTATATATTCCTGCTTGCAAGGATAAAGGAGATTTGGAGAAGATTGGCTGCATGGCACAAGTTAAAGAGCAAGCTTTCGCCATAACCACCCACGTTCTTGCAAGGCGCGTCTCGACCGATCGCTCTACTTGCAGCCTATACCAATACCGTGCCACGCCCTGTAGCCTACATCCTGGCTCAATCCAAAATCTAAAATCGCCATCATCCTTCCCACAGCCGGAGCTGCGTAATGGCGATATTGCCCGCAAAGCACACGTCCACATCTGCGCCTGTATCGCGCTGGCGCTGGTTGTAGTTGCCTGCGTAAATGAACGTGTTGCCCTCTACGCGATAATCCGTCGGCAAGGGCTGCGTACAGAGCGGGCAAAATACTAGCGTGGGGTTGGGTGCGCCCGGTTCCAGGTGGGGCAGGTTCACATTCCAAAACGTTCCCGGCAGCGTGCGAGCATTTAGCAAGCGATCCAGCACCAGCCGCACTAGGCGCGTAGACATCTCCCAGTCGATCTCCAGCCCGCGCCGCTTGTATTGTGAAAAGGCGATGCCCGGAACGCGATGCAGCGCTGCCTCGCGCACGGCTGCCACCGTCCCCGACACATAGATATCTGCGCCCAGGTTGCCACCCGCATTCACCCCCGATAGCACCAGCGATCCCTCTGGGCAGAGATGCCGCAGGGCAAGACGGGTGCAATCTGCGGGCGTGCCGCCGACGGCAAAGGCGTGGGGCGATCGCCTCTCGACCGAAATCGGGCGATCGCTCGTCACCTGGTGGCTACAGCCCGAATAGGGCTGCTGCGGCGCGACAATCACGCACTTCTGATCCAGCGCCCGCTGCAACGCCAGCAGCCCCGGTGCGTCAATCCCGTCGTCATTGGTCAACACCACCGTCATGCTTGTCTGCCCAGCCTCCAAGCCCTATCGGCCGCCAAGCCGCAGCACTTCGTCGGCCACGCCCGACTCCTGAATGCAAATGGCATAAAGCTGGAGTTCATTCAGCGGCAGGCGCGATTTTGCCTGTTCGACCGACATGCCCGGAGCCGTGCAAAACTCCCGCACCACCTGGCTATATTGCTCTGGGGTGCCCAGCAGCGTGTCGAGCGTTGTGGGGTCTTGCAGGCTGGGCAATAGCCGCGTCAGGACGGCATCGGTGAGGATGTCGGTAGATGCGGTCGCCGTGGCAGGCAGCAGTTCGCTCTGGGTAATTGCAGTTTGCACGGCCTGACGCAGCACGATTCCACCCTGGGGGCTGTTCACAAACATCCGTAGCATCTCCGGAGACACGCCCGAATTGGACTGCAAAACCGCCCGAAACCCAACCAGGCTGCTGGCCGTCAGCACGTCCGACACGGTGGCGACATAGGCAGCATAGGGAACACTGGTTGTTGACCCATCGCCACAGCGCACCGCGCCGCTGCTGGTCGGCCCGGCGGCCACATCGACCTTGCCCTGCTCCAGACAGGCTCCAATGGTGGACTGGATTTCCGGCGAAAACATTTGCCCTAGGCGTTGCAGGGCGCTGCTGCGTTGGGGCGAGGGCGGATCGGATGCAAATCCGGGTTGGAGAGCCAGACTGGGCAGCGCGAGGGCGCTCAAAACCGTCAGTGCGGGGAAAATCTTGGGAAGAGTCCAGGGCATGGTTCAGGAAGGTTGAGGAATGTCTTGGAATATTGAGGCCTGTGCGGGAACTGTTCCATATCCAACTTCCCAAACGTAGCACATGGGCTAGAGCTAGGCAGCCTGGCGATCGCCCAACGCCCCACCCCGGACATCGCCACACAGCACCCGCCGCATTTGCTGCATATTGCGCGGCAGATCGAGGCGCACGGCCTCCTGAATCAGCGGGGCTGGAATGGGGAGCGAGGGCGCGGCCTCAACGCTATAGGAAAGCAGCGTGCCAAAGCCCAGCGGCTCGATCACCAACTCCGCCAGAAAACGCTCAAAACTGCCCCGTTCCTGCTGAAAGCGAATCTGACGGCGATCGCCCTGCATCCGCTCGATCACGTTTAGATACACCTCCACCTGCACCGACAGCATCAGAAACGTCTTGCTGGCTGCCTGAAACAGCGTTTTCATTTGCGACTCAGTGCATTCGTGCAAGACTTGGCTCTGGGAGATGTCCGGGAAATACTCTACCCAGCGGGGATATTGGGTCAACTGGCTCCAGGCGCAGTCAGGCGACAGGGGCAGGTGCATCTGTGCCGTCACGCCCGTCCCCCACAGGTCAATGGGATGCGGCGTAATCAAAATCTCGCCCCGTAGTAGGCGATCGCGCTCGGCCTTGGGGAGATGCCGGAAGTCGTTTGCCGCTAGCCCAGCCATCGAGTCCGAAAAGGGAAGAGTATTCAAAAGTCTGAGCCTCCTATTGAGTCTCCTTGAGTCTCCTGGAGCCTGCTATGCTGCGCCTCCTAGCCAAACTCGAAACCCATCATGGCTCGAAAGTCTGGGGCAGAAAGCGTTTTTCTAGCAGGCAGCACACATCATTAGTAGTATGCAATGGGGATCATCAGGATTCCAGGGGGTAAACCCTGAAGATTGCAAGAAGATTTGGGCAGGTTCTCGCCCGTTGCGGTTGCAGGGACTATGGGGCGGAGCGTAGGAGGGGCGATCGCGCTTCCCCTCACTCTGGCTTGAAGTATCGCACCAAAATCCGAATCACCTCACCCTCCACAGGCAACGGCAGCGGCGGACTCCACTCGCCCGCCTGGGCAAAGTGCAGGACATGTAGCTCATGCACAATCCGATTTACGCCTGCCGGAGCGCCGCAGATCCGCAGGCGCATGGGAACCCGATCCGCTCGAAGGATATGCAGCAGCGCTGCCCTGGCCTGATACTGAATCTAATCCAGTATTCTGGCGCTAACCTGGTAAAAAAACGTTCTCAACTCCGATTTCTGTGTTACTAAGAGTAAGTCTGATTTAATGCCTCCCGCCCTGCCAGGTCAAATCGATGAGCGAGCCAAACTCTTCTCAAAACGAACAAGCCCAAAACTCGGCAAATCCGCCCTCCCCTTCAAGCTGGTTTGCGGGCTGGGCAGAGTTTTCGACGGAGCCGCCCGTAGAAGCCGCACCAGAATCCGCGCCCGCAGACCCGGACGTTCCGAATCGTGTTCATCATGTTCCGAGTAATGTTCCGACTGTTTCTAACCCTGAGGCGGCATCATCCTCGGTCGGGTCTTGGGAAGAGTGGCAGCCTGTGAATTTTCCAAACGCCATCAGCGCAGACGCGATCGAGCGGCAGTCTGTATACGGCGAGGCTGCACAGGGCGAGGCAGCGAGTCCGCAGTTGGGTCAGCCGCAGTCGGGTCAGCCGCAGCCGGGGCGATCGCATTTTATCCAGCCCCAGCGCAATACCGAATCGCGCAGTCCTAGTTCGCCCAATGCAGTGCCTCAATCAGGCCAATCAGTGCCACCGACCACGCGCCGCATTGTTCCAGAGCGCCCCAGTTGGGATGTGGTGGCTCCAGCCGTCAGCGAACCGGAGGCCGCTTCTCCCAACGTTGCCGATTTGATTAGCCTGATTCAAGAACTGAACCAGTGCAACAACGCGCTGCTGGATCGCGTGTCGATGCTGGAGGATGCCCTGGAACAGCAGCAGGCTCGTGCGGCAACGGCGATCGCCGCTGATCAGGTGCAGGCCACCATTCAGCCGTTGGAACAGCAAATTATCCAGCTTACAGAGCAACTGGAAGCGACCCAGCAACTGAGCCATCGACAGCAGGTATTGGCAGAAACCGTGACCCAGGAGCTAGCGCTGAGCCGAGAGCGGATTACGCAGCTTGAGCAAGAGAATCATCTCGCCCAGCAGCGCTACGAAGAGCAAGCGCAGCGGCTAGCTCATAGCGAAGCACTGGTACGAGACTTGCAAACGCGGCTCCAGCGGCAACAGCGCTATACGCTCCAGTTCAAGGCGGCATTGGAGCGTTGTTTGGAGGTTCCGGCAGCCCTGCTGGATGCACCCGGAGAGGCGATCGCCCAGCCCACAGCCCAGCCCTGGCAGGCCCCTGCCGCCGCCGAACTGCTCTCGGCTCCGTCGCTGTTGCCCAAAGCGGCGACGATCCGCCCGTGGTCAGCAGAATCCGCCGAATCAACAGTTCCCCCCAAACTGGTCAATGTCTTGGCTAGCCAGCCCAAAAATGCGGAGGAAACAGCGGCGTGGCTGGGTGATGTGGTTTCCGCAGATGCCCTTTTGACCAACGACGCAGAGAGGGACCGTATGTCCCTGCCAGATTCCAGCCTTGCTCAAGAAGGAATTGATCCAAACCTGATCAATGGTGAGGAAACGGAGTCTGTCGCTCCCCTGGACGAAGATGGTGATGCTGCAACCGTTACCACGAACGTCATTGCGTTTCAATTTGGATCAGGAGCAAGCCACTCCACGCTAGCGGCGGCCAGTGCGTCGCCAGCGCCAGACCCCGCGAACGCGGCTGCTTCGGAACCGCCTCCCCAAGCCAGTGCAGAACTGCGGACGGCTGAACTTTCGTCCGCTGAACTTTCGGTTGCGGACAATGTGCGCTCTCTGTTCCGAGAGTTCACCGACCTGGTAAACGAAGTCGGCAGCGCTCCCAGCACAGACCCGAATGCAGAAACAACCCTCTGGCAAGACCTGGCAAAGCTGGTGGAGGTTTCCGCCGAAGACCTGGTGCAGGCGGGGCTGATTGACCAGTTGGCGGCGCTTTCAACTGAGGCGATCGCCCCCGATGGCGAAATCCATCCCACGCAGCCCGCAGACAAACCCTTCCCAAACACGCCACCCCCCGCGCTGCATGGCGCTGAGGAATCCCAACTCCAGCCCCCGTCAGACGATTCGGTATCTCGATCTGCTGCTTCGGCACCGATTCCCCCCATGCCGCCCCGACCGGTGCCCGTACAACCCAAATTGCTGACCATGCCCTTTGAAACCCATCGCTGGGCCGCTACGGCAATAGAGTCCGCGGCTCCGGCTCGCCAAGATCGCAGCAATCCCGAAGCGACAGATCCCGAAGCCGCAGCGAATCTTGCCCCCGTGGTTTACCCCACACGCCCTGCCAGAAAGCTGTCGTCGCTGGCCGCCATCGACCTGCCCAATTTCCCTAAATAAGCTGCCTTAAATAGGCTGCGTTTCCGAAACCCGTTTTTTGACATCGATGATTTTGGATTGGCGATTTTGGATAGCCAGTCAAGCGTCTGTGGGGCTTTCGATTTTGGATTTTGGATTGGCGATTTTGGATGGTCGGTGAAGCGTCTGTGGGGCTTTCAGGGATAGAAGTCTTTATGGCATCGACTGTTTGAGCGCTTCGCGTTTGGCATCGGGCAGCGGCGTTTTGATGACGATGGGGCTGAGCGCAAACAGTTCTTCGACGACGCGATCTACAGCTTCGGCGTGAACCAGCACCAGCAGCGCAGACGAATTGGGTTGGAGTGCCTCTTCAACTCGGAGGAGGAAAGCGGGGTTAAAGATTTCCTGGGCGATCGCCAGCGAGCGATGAAACACCACTGCGCTCAGGATGCCGCCCCACAGGTCGTTGCTCAGTTCGCCCACAGGCTCCAGCAGGTCGTGGTAGGCTTTGACCCGGATTTTTCCCTGTACATTTTTGGTCACGACCACCGCATCTTCAAAATCTGCCAGATGGGCCTGCTCGCGCTTCAGCAGATCCAGCAGCGCATGGTCGGCTGCCAGCTTTTGGTCAAACACCACGACAATTAGTTCGCTCATAAGTTAGTAATTCACTTGTAGCTTGGTAGCTTGTTCTCCAGCCGTTAAAGACGCTCAGCCCGTGCCTTTGGGGGACCCGTGCAGTAGGGTGAGTGATTCGCCTAAAATGGCGTAGCCCAGCGTTCTGAATCCTAACGGGTTTGTCTGACCCTTTTGGTAAAGACGGGTTTAAGAAAGTCTTGTGCAGTATTCCATCCATCCGCCCAGCGACTATATTTTGCAGCACCAGTCGCGGCTGCTTCCTGCCTGGTCGCAGGCTATTGCGTCGGTGCTAGTGATGCTGCAACCCAGCCAGTTTGCGCTGCTAGAGCGGACGCTCGACACAGAGCAAGAAAAGGAAAAGCTGCGATCGCACTTCCTGAACCAGGGGAGGGCGATCGCCCTGGCGCTCCAGCAGCAGGGACATCTGGCAGACCTCTTCGACCCGCGCACGGGCTGGCCGATTCTCTCTGCCAGGGGCACACTGCCGCTGGACGATGTGGCCGTAGCGCGAGCGGCCCTGGGCTACTCAACGGATCGCTGCGGCAACTGTCGCGTGATTTTACATCCCCGCCTGGGGACAGCAGTCTACCCGTCTACGCTGGTGTCGTCGGCTCCAGTGGAGACGCTAGAGGCGATCGCCCAGCAGGTTCTGGGAATTGCGGCTCCACAGTGCTAGCACGAAGGAGACTCGCAACTGGGTGAATTAGTTTGCGACACCAATTCGGGAGGGGCTGGGGATTTTAACTTGCGCGAATACCACCACTCACGCTGCTCCGGCGACAGCTTGAGCCAGTACAGGGTCACCACAAACGGTTCATTGGCGTGTTCCTGACCCAGGATTTCCACCACGTAGGAGGGCGAAGAGCGAGCCCCCATATCTGGCACCAGCCGTCGCCCAATGCGCCGCCAGCTTGGTTCTTTGCCGCGCCACTCTAGCCGACAGCAGGGGTAGGGCAACTCTTCCCGGTCGAATAGGCGACAGCAGGGGCCCAGAATGCGATAGGTATAGCAACAGCCTGGACTTGAAAAGATCTGTCCAGGCTGGAGTGGATGCTGATTCAAAACTTGCGCTATGAAATCTTTGCCTAATTGGGTCTAATTGGGTCTCTAACTGGGTCTATGTCTAATTGAGTCTATGTCTAATTGAGTCTAATTAAGGTGGCCTAGCTCAAGGCTCTCCCGGATCTACGGTTAAAACCGTATAAGAGACTACAGAATGCCGTCTGATTAATAGCTAGGGCAGCGCCATGAGCTGACTCTTAGTCAGCGTTTCAGCGCTAAAGCGCCGACTACCAACCCAAGTTCTAACTGTGACATAGCATTAGAAGCTGGTGTGCAGATTGACGTGAGTTTTGCTTATCAGCGTCAAGCTAGGAGAGCCTAGCTTAGCAGCGCTGCGATCGCTATCCGTCAAGCTGAATATCCAGGAGAAACCCCAACACACCTTACCAGCTTGACTTCACCACGCCAGGGAGCAAACCCTGGTGCGCCATTTCTCGAATGACATGACGCGACAAGCCAAAGTCGCGATAATAGCCCCGAGGGCGGCCGGTCATCCAGCAGCGGTTGCGCTGGCGAGTGGGGGCGCTGTTGCGAGGAAGCTGCTGGATCTTCCGGTGAATTTCGAGCTTTTCTTGCTGCGATTCAGCCTTTGAAAATTCTTCCAAAAGGGCTTCCCGCTTAGCAGCATACTTTGCCGCTAGCCTTTCACGCCTTTTCTCACGCTCGATCATGCTCTTCTTAGCCATGAATACTCACATTCACCTTTTGATTTAGACAGCGTTCTCTATTGTAACAGCTTGAATCCCAGTCCTGCCAGAAAAATTTGAAGCAGCAAGCGATTCTGATGCCCTACTCTTCGGTAGAGGCGATCGCCGCAGGTGGTTTACTTTCGGCAGGAGCAACACTCTCGGCTGAAACCACAACAGGCGACGGAGCAACCACCGAGGGCGCACTAGACCCAGCAACAGGCGGGCTAGGCGGCGCTACAGGTTCAGGTGGCTTTTCGGACAATCCCAACTGCTTGCGGGCTGCGGCGACCACCGACTCCAGCGTCGATTTGCCCGAATCCAGCAGTTTTTGCCTGTCTCAGGGGGTCAAAAGCTGCTCTGGCAAGGGTTTTTCGGCGGTGGTTAGGTCGTTCACCCAAGCGCGGGTTTTTCGACCAGCCGCGATGGAATTCTCTAAAAACCAATCAATGCCAACCAGCGCCAGACACAACACCAACCACAAAAAGTTTCCGGTTTCCCTTAAAATTTTCCAGGATACATCCAGCGCTTCTCGATAGGTTTTTGCGGTGCTGGGTTCCGTAATCAACGTCCAGAGTTTGTTAGCCTGATCAGAAAGTTGTTTACTCATATTGTTCTAGGGGCGCATTGTCAAACCAGAAGGGTGCATTTAGGTCAAAATCAGGTTGAACTTAGGGTTTCACTATCGCTCCTCAAGTCCACGTATACACTAGCAGCCTTGTTTGAGGTTGCCTAGTAGCAAAACCCCTAATTTCCTTGCCAGACTTTCAGATTGGGGACGCTCAGGTAAATCTAGATCTAGCACTGTGTCTTCAGACCTTTCGGCACGTTTTGCAACACTGAGCAATTATCAGATCAAGCTGCTGGCAGCGGGGCTAATGGTGATTGATCATGTCGGCTACGTCTTTTTGCGTGAGACTGACTGGGAAATGCTGTGCTACGGGCTGGGTCGGCTCAGCTTTCCGCTGTTTGCGTGGCTGCTGGTGCAGGGAGAAGCTCACACGCAAAATTTTCGCCAATATGCGCTGCGGCTGCTAGGGATGGCAGTCCTGTCGCAGCCGATTTATCAGTTCACGTTTGGGATTGCGCTGTTTGAGGATTTCAACATCTTATTTACGCTGCTGCTGGGCTTGCTGTGTTTGCGGGCGGCGCGGCAGTGGCCCCGCTGGGCAGTGCTGATCTGGCTGGTGGGGGCGATCGCTGCTGAGTTGGCAAACTTTAACTACGATGCCTACGGCATTGCTTTGATCGCCCTGATCGGCAACTACAAGCCAACGCCACTGTGGTGGGCGGTGTGGTGCATTTTCACCGCTCTGACAATGCTGGTCATGCCGGGGAATCTCCAGTTTCTCGCGGGTTTTGCTGCTCCGATCTTCGCCTGTGCCAGTCATGAGCGCGGCCCCAAAGCGCGATGGTTCTACTGGTTTTATCCCGCCCACATGGGGCTGATTGGGTTGCTAGCCTTTTGGCTGAACCGTTCAGCGGGCTAGCTTTCTGTCCCTCTGGGCTCGGCGCTGCGGCGCAATCCTCCCACGCTCAAATGACTGGAGGGACGGAGGCGTTTTCCTCTGTAGGGGAGGGGAAAAATAATCCCCCACCCTTAGATTCACTGGAGGGACGACATTTCGGCGATCGCATTTCGGTAGCCCTCGGCGCGGCTCTGCTGGCGATAGAGCGCCGCAGACTGGCGCAGGTCGGCCAGTGCCCCCGTGCGATCGCCCAGTCGCCTTTTGGCAATGCCCCGGTGATAGAAACTGTCGGCATCTTGCGGATTGAGTCGGGTTGCCTGGTTGAGGTCGTTGAGGGCGCTGCGGGCATCGCCCAGCCGCAGCCGCACCGCGCCGCGCCTGCCATAGGCCTCAGCATTGTTGGGTTCGAGGGCGATCGCCTGAGTCAAATCCTGATTTGCGCCAGAGAAATCGTTCTGGGTTAGGCGAGCGGCGGCGCGGGCCATCATCAGGCTGGCACTGTCGGGCTGGCGCTCGATGGCGCGGGTATAGTCGGCGATCGCTCGCTGTGGTTCGCCCATCTGCATCAGCACATCGGCGCGGGCTTTGTAAGCGGGGGCATCGTCTGGCGACAGTGACACAGCTTGATTGAGGTCGCTCATAGCTCCGTCCATATTGCCACCTGCGGCCCGCAGCATACCGCGATTCAGGTAGGCGGCCGTATAGCCCGGATCAAGCCGAATCGCCTGGTTAAAGTCGGACAGGGCAGCGCGGCGATCGCCCAGGGTTACTGCCGCATAGCCCCGGTTGAAATAGGCCACGGCGGAGGTATTGTCTTTGGCGACGGCCTCGTTAAAGTCTCGCAGGGCCGCTTCTAGGTCGCCCTGGGCAAAGCGGGAACTGCCCCGGTTGAGGTAGGCATCGGCATAGTTCGAGCGCTGGCGGATCGCCTGGTCATAGTCGGCGATCGCCGCGTCGTGGTTGCCCTGTCGCGCCCGCACCACGCCGCGATTCAGGTAGGCTTCGGGATAATTTGCCTGGAGCGCGATGGCCTGATTCAAGGCGGCGATCGCCCCGTCGAGGTCGCCCGTTGCCGCCCGAGCCCGCCCCTGGAAGAGATATACCTCAGCCCGGTTTGGCGTAAGCTGGGCGGCCTGGTTGAAGTCGCTGAGGGCGGCGCTGGCATTGCCGACGCTGTAGTATGCCACGCCGCGATTGAAATAGACATCGGCGTAGGTAGGGTCGAGTTGCAGCGCAGCGGTGTAGTCGGCGATCGCGGGTTCAAACTGGCCCAGTCCAGCGTAGGCTGCGCCCCGCATCGCGTAGATGGCGGCGCTGGTGGGGCTAAAGCTGAGGGCCTGGGTAAAGTCGGCGATGCTGCCGCTGTAGTCGCGATTGTTGAGCTTGGCAACCCCGCTGTTGTAGGCCCGCTGTGCCGCTTGGGGCACAGTCTGGGCGATCGCCCCTGCAAATCCCAGGCTGCCAGCCCACAGCACCACCAGACCCGCAAGCAGGGAGCCGCGCACCGCCAGCCGCTGCACCAGAGGGTGTGCCAGAGGGTGTGCCAGAGGGTGTGCCAGAGGGTGTGCCAGAGGGTGTGTTTGATGGGACGATCGCGCCAAGAGTGGCTGGCGTGTTAAAGGCTGAGACAGGAGAGGCTGGGACGGTAGATGAGCAGGATGAAGTCGTTTCGCTCGATGCATCGCGGTTTTCCACAGGATTCAGTAGTGGTGATTTCAGCAGTGGCGATTTCAGTAGTGGCGATTTTTAGTAGTGGTGATTTGTATGGGAGCAAGTCTAGTAAGCAAATGACCGTTTCACATCTGGCAATGGTCGAGGGGAGATGCTGAAGGGGGGATGGTCAAGTGAACGGTCAAATCATACAAGTAATAGTCAAGTCATGATTCTCAAATTCAGTCAGGCTCCACCCACGCCCAGAGTTTTCTCCAGAGTGCCCAGCTTTGTCCAAAATCTTAAAGGGTCTATCTAACCCAGAACTCAGTCCCCCTGCGTTACGTCTTGCAGTAGGGAGGGGCTAAGGAGGATTTGGGAAGCCCTGTTTGACGGATATCAGATCCAGAAAATCAATGGAAAATCAATCCTTCCAGCGCTTTTCAGCAGATCTCGCGGAACCAGATTGGGAAAGGTTGCTGAAAATTCTCTAAAATTGAAACGGCCTGGAGCGGATACCGGATTTTAAGCCAGAACCCCTCCCAGTTCGCGCACCCACCAGTCATGGATGGAGGACAAAAAATACTGTGAATATTGGTGAGCTTTTTTCTAAGGGCGGCTTTGTGATGTGGCCGCTGCTGCTGCTCTCGATCCTGTCGCTAACGGTGGTGATCGAGCGCGTCCTCTTTTGGTGGAAAATTTTGACCCGTGAACGAGAAACTGCCGGACGGGTGCTAGAAGCAGCCCAGCGCGATTGGCGATCGGCGGGAGATTTGGCTCGCAGTGCCATCGATCAGCCAATTGGACGCTTTTTGAATGCGGGTCTAGAGCTAAAAGACCAGGAACCGGACGTGGTGCAGTTGGCGATGGAAGCCAGCGCTCAGGAAGAACTCGCCGCCATGCACAAGGGCGACAAGATTTTGGAAGCCGTGATTGCGATCGCCCCGCTGCTGGGCCTGCTGGGAACGGTGCTGGGGTTGATTAATTCTCTCGGCTCGATTCGGCTGGGCGATCTGGGCACGACGGCGACAGAAAACGTGACGCTGGGCATTTCTGAAGCGCTGATTACTACCGCCACTGGGCTAATTATCGCGATTGTGTCGCTGGCGTTTTATCGCGTGTTTCAGGGGCTGATTGCTCAACAAGCCAAGATTTTCCAGAAAGCAGGCAATGAACTAGAACTGCTCTATCGCAAGACTTGGAGCGGGCAGAATGCCGGACATCTCGCCAAACGAGCCAACTCTAGCGCGATCGCCCCAGACCCTTCGGGCACCAGCGCCGAAGCCGCAGAGCCGTCCTGAGGGTTTTAGCCCGCCCGCTTCAGCACAGGGGCCGTCTCACCCCATCTCCCTAACGTTTCTCCAAACCGCTGGCTATGAAAATCCTCAACCCCGGATCGCAGCAAGACGACGTGCGGATCGAGCTAATTCCGCTAATCGACGTGATCTTTTGCATCCTGACTTTCTTTATCCTGGCAGCGGTGTCGCTGACGCGCCAGTTTGCAATCAACACCGATTTGCCCAGCGCCTCTACAGGCGTGGCCCAAATGCGACAAACCAAAATTGTGACGATCGATCCGGTCGGTACGCTGTATTGGGATGAAGACCCCGTAGATGAGTCGCGCTTGGTGCAGTTGGTGCAGCAGTTTCAGCAAGAGTCGCCTGATGGAACGATCGTGCTAAATGCGCCGCCCTACGCCAGCTATGACAGCGTGGTGCGGGTGTTGGACTTGCTGCGGGCTGTGGGGGGCGATCGCGTTGCGTTAGCCGTTACACCCACAACTCAAAATCCAACTGAGCAAATTGCACCCGGTCAGCCTGGCTTCTCAACGCCCGGTGGAGCGCCGGGATTGAATAATCCCGGTCTGGGCAATCCCGGTCTGGGCAATCCGGCAACGCCGCTCGATCCCTTTGGCTTGCCGACTGTGCCGGGCGATCCACTCGGAACGCCTTCTGCGCCGCTGCCTCGCAGCAATGGTGGCAGTCCTGCACAGCCGGGCAGCGCTGGCGCAGGTCAGTCGTCCCCCGGTGCTCCAGCGCTACCGCCTGCGGGCCAGCCCTAGAGACTTGGTGAGAGCTTGGGGTGGGCTTTGACAAAGGGCGATCGCCCCTGCCACTGCACCGTCTGGTGGCTCAAGCATTGGCGCAATAGCATTTGAATCTGGTTCAGATCCGCATCCGAGAGGAATTCGCGGATCTGTTCCGCATAGGTGGGTTTGGCACTGGCAGATGCAAACCAGCGGTCAATCAGCGCGGGTGAAATCAGCAGTTCCGTTTGCGTGTGTTCCAGCGCAATCTCTGCGGTGAACCCTGCTTGATCAAATAGCGTTTCCAGGTCTTGTACATCCCAGGTCATGCTCCAGACCGCGGCGCTTTCGTAAAGCTGTTCCTCCGCTTTGCGCCAGCGGTTCAGTAGCCTGGATGGAATGCGGTCTGAGGGAATGAGCTGGTGCAGGCGCTGCGTATGACGAGGCATTGTCTCTGCCAGGAGCAGATACCCTTCAGGTTGCAGCAGCAATTTCCAGGCTTGGAGCCATGTGTCGGGAGGGGCGATCGCATTCAAAAACACATTCCGACCCATGAGCCGATCAAATCGCAAGTTTGGGTACTCGGCACTCAGTACAGCGGGTAAATTGGCGATCGCGCTGTGTAGCACCACGGGACGCAACAGTTCCGGCAGCGCAGCCGCCTGTTCTCGCAGCGCTTCAGCATCCTGGGGTTGGGGCGCACAGGCATAGACCCCGCCTTCGGGCACGCGCCGCACGGCTTCCCAGGTCAACAAGCCGCTGCCCGCATTTAGGTCGAGAATCAGGTGGTGGCGCTGGGGCGGAGCCAGGGCAAAGAGGCGATCGCGCATCTGGGCCAGCCGTTCCCCAGACTGGCTCAGCGTCCGTTGCAGCCAGCGATCCACCCCCGCATCGGCCGGGCTAAAGGTTAGCACTTCCAGCAGCGCCACGCCCACGCCCTCCAGCAGCGCCGCCAGTTGCGCCTCGCGTCGTCGCGCTACCGCCTGCTGAATTTGCCCCTCATAGCCCTGATCCGACGGCTGATAAAACACCTGCCCCTGCAAGCTGCCCGGAAGATACTGCTGCGCTACCCAGTGTTCGCGATAAGAATGGGGATAAAGATAACCTTTGCCGTGCCCAAATCCATCCTGATCTCGATTAGCATCACGCAGATGGGTGGGCACTTCGGCTTCGCGTTCGGCTTCGACGGACGACAGCGCATCAAAGAAAGCCATCACGCTGTTCGACTTGGGACAAGTCGCCAGATACAGCGCCGCCTGCGCCAGCGGATAGCGCCCTTCCGGCATTCCCACGCGGTCAAAGGCTTCGGCGCAAGCGTAGACAACCACCACTGCGTTTGGGTCGGCCATGCCCACATCTTCCCCCGCTAGGATCAGCATCCGCCGAAAGATAAAGCGCGGATCTTCGCCTGCGTAGACCATGCGGGCCAGCCAGTAGAGTGCCGCGTCCGGGTCGGAACCGCGCAGGCTTTTGATAAAGGCACTGATGGTGTCGAAGTGGGCATCGCCTTCCTTATCGTATAAAACCGCCCGTTTTTGAATAGATTCTTCGGCGACTTCCAGGGTGATATGAATCGTTCCGTCTGCATTCGGAGGTGTGGTTTCGACGGCGAGTTCCAGCGCGTTCAGCAGCGTGCGGGCATCGCCATTCGCCACATTGACTAAGTGCGTGCGAGCATCTGGATCGATTTGGATTTTGAGCTTTCCATAGCCGCGATCGCCATCCTGCAACGCCTGATCGATGACTCGTTCTAGATCCCGTTCCGTCAGCGGCTTAAGCTGAAACACTCGCGAACGGCTGACCAGCGCCTTATTTACCTCAAAGTAAGGATTTTCAGTTGTTGCGCCGATCAGAATCACCGTGCCGTTTTCCACCCAGGGCAGCAGCGCATCTTGCTGAGACTTGTTGAACCGATGCACCTCATCCACAAACAGAATCGTGCGCTGTCCATACATACCACGGGTTTCCTGGGCAAGGGCGATCGCCTCTCGAATCTCCTTCACCCCCGCTAGCACTGCATTAATCGACAGAAAGCGGGCGCGGGTCGTGTTGGCAATCACCATCGCCAGCGTCGTTTTACCGGTTCCCGGCGGGCCATAAAAAATCAGCGATGAGAGTTGATCTGCCTGAATGGCGCGGCGCAGCAGTCGCCCTTCGCCCAGGATATGCTCCTGCCCGATGTATTCTGCTAGGGTGCGCGGCCGCATCCGAGCTGCTAGGGGCGCTTCGGCGGCGGTGAGTTGCTGTCGGTGCTGGTCAAACAGATCCATTTTCTACTGCGCCGAGGGCGATTAGTGCGGCTTTTTGTGGCTCCGTCAGCCCCATCACGCCGGTAATGTTCATGCCTTCGTAGGGGCGATCGCTCCTCAACACTTGCACACATTCGCCCGTTTTGGCATCCCACAGGCGCACGGTTTCATCGGCGCTGCTGCTAGCCAGCAGGCTTCCATCGGGGCTAAAGCGTGCTGACCAAACTTCGCCTGTATGTCCTTTCAGCGTGTTCAATAATGTTCCAGTTTGCGTATCCCATAGCTTCAGAGTGCCATCCGTACTGCTGCTTACCAGCGTTCTGCAATCAGGACTAAAGCTGACCTCCCACGTCCAGCTATCATGTCCGGCTAATGTCATTTTCAATTCACCCGTTTGGGCACACCATACTTTCACTGTGCAGTCGGCGCTGCCGCTCGCAATCTGCAATCCATCCGGGCTGAACTTGACCGATCGCACCCAGGCTGTGTGTCCTTCTAGGGCTTTCAGCAATTTGCCCGATGCCACATCCCACAGCTTGACCAGGCAATTGGCACTGCCCGTTGCAATCTGGCGACCGTCGGGGCTAAAGGTGACTGCCCAAACCCATCCTTTCGTTTCTGTCAGTGTATGGAGCAAGCGACCGCTTTCCAAATCCCACAGCCGGATTGTGTTGTCGGCTCCAGCACTGGCACACCAATTCAACTGTGGCGCAACGCTAATCGACCAGATCGTGTCAGTATGTCCATGCAGCGTTTTCATCAGTTGTCCTGTTTGCGCGTTCCACAGCCGAATCGTATGGTCAGACCCGGCGCTAATCACCCGTTCCTGTCCGTCGGGTGCAGTGTAACAGCGAACTGTATGAATGGAATCGGTATGCCCCGTCAGCGTTTTTAGAAGGGTGCCCGTCGGTACGTGCCAGAGCCGAACCGCGTCGTCTGCAATGGTTCCACTCGCCAGGGTCTGCCCGTCATCGCTAAAGTCGAGCGATCGCACGCCGTTGGTATAGCCCTGGATGGTCTTGAGCAACTGCCCCGATGCCGCATCCCATAGCTTCATGGTGCAGTCGGCGCTGCCGCTGGCCAGCAGGCTTTGTGAGTCAAAGGGCAAATGCTCGACGGACGGGCTAAATCGCACCGACCAAACGCGATTGGTGTGTCCTGTCAACACCCGCATCAGTTGCCCCGTTTCCACATCCCACAGGCGCACCGTTTGGTCGGAACTGCCGCTGGCCAACAGGCGACCATCGGCGCTAAAGCTGGCCGACCAGATGATGCTGCTGTGCCCCGCCAGCGTCCGCAAAAGCTGACCCGTTGCCACGTCCCACAGCTTAATCGTGCAGTCTTCGCTGGTGCTGGCCAGCAGGCGGCCGTCTGGGCTAAACTGCACCGACCAGATGCGATCGCCATGCCCTTCCAGCGTTTGCAGCAGTTGTCCCGATGCCGCATCCCAGAGTTTGACAGTAGCATCAGCGCTGCCGCTAGCCAGCAGTGGGGGGCCCGCAATCGGGCTAAAGCACACGCCCCACACCCAGTCGGTATGTCCATCCAGCACACGAAGCAATTGCGCCGTTTGCACGTCCCACAGGCGAATCGTGCCGTCTAGACTGGCGCTGGCTAGCAGGGACTGATCGGCGCTAAAACGTACTGAGCAAACACCGTTCGTGTGCCCGGTCAACGTCGCGGCGATCGCCCCAGAGTCCAAATCCCACAGCTTGATGGTGCTGTCGGCACTGGCGCTGGCTAGCCAGCATCCATCCGGGCTAAAGCTGACCGACAGAATCCGATTCGCGTGGCCGGTCAGCGCCAAGAGCGGTTGCGTTTCGCCTGTGCGCCAGATGTGAATCTCGCCCGTGCTTTCTCCTGTGGCAAGCAGCGTTCCATCAGGACTGAAAGCAACAGCAAAAATAGAAGTCAACGTGTGGGTAAAAACAGGGTCAATAAACTGCGCTTGGGTGAAGTTAACTTTGTGCAGATTGCGCTTTTGCAAATGGGCGTGGCGCAGCGTCAAGCCAGAAAAATCATATCCCGTCAAATCCAGGTCATATTGACCCATGAGATTGAGTAAGTTACCTGCGCTATAGCAGTTGGGATAGCAGCATCCTTGCCGGACTTGCTTCAGAATTTTGCAGAACTGATCTCGCAGTAAGTCGGGCTGGCTGAACGCTGTCTGGAGGTGATTGAGCACAGGTTGCAGAATGATGCGAACCTGGCTTTCGTGAATGTAGTCACGAATAGAGTTTTTCGCCAGCGCGAATCGAGCAAAGAAGTTCAATCGGCACGTAACTAGTTCCGTCGAAACCTGATGGATGAACTGAGACGTAACATATTCCATGACTACAGGCTGCTGTGTATAGCGTCCCTGATTTTTTTCGATGAGCGATCGCCAGCTCAGCGACTCCAGCGACTCCAGCAGGCTCGCCCGCGACACAGGCGGCACCAGGTCTTCCATTAGTTCATCCAGCGACACCCACTCGCGGTTAATCGCCAGCCAGTACATAACTGCTTGCTCTAGGTAAGATAACCGTTCAAACTGTTGCTCTAGAAGCCGACGAATGCCGTTAAAAACCTTGACTTCCTCGCGCCAGAATGCTGAAATGCTGCCGTCAAACAGGCTTTGGATTGAGGAGGAAATTAGCTTAACTGCTAGTGGGCTGCAATTGTAAAACTCGCAAAGCTGACGTTTCTCATCCTCAGTGCCGATCAGGGCGCGAGATTCTAGCAGCGCCAGCGCCATTTCTGCTGACCCCTTCAGCGGCAGCAGGCGCACTGGCCCGTCCAACGTTTCCAGCATACCTACCTCTGCTGGGATTTCTCGCGTGGTCAGCAGCACACAACTCTGGTGCGATGTTTCGCCCAGCAGCCGGAATAGATCGCCATAGTTTTCATAATCTGGCTGGTAATATCCGGCGCGATCGCCCGCCTGCATGATCGTTTCCACATTGTCCAGAATCAGCAAACAGCGATGAGTGCGGAGCCAATGGAGCAATCTTTCTGGCTTTGCCTGGGTGTCTTGCTGCTGCGACAGGAAAGGCACCAATTCAGCCAGCAGCAACTCCAGTGGCGGGGCATTGCGGAGCGATCGCCAGATAATCAGGTCAAACTCGTCTTGCAGGATTTGGGTAATCTTCGCCGCCAGGGAGCTTTTGCCAATGCCGCCCATGCCCACCAGCGCAACCAGCCGACAGCGATCGCCCCGAATCCAGCCTGTCAGCGTGTCTAGCTCATCGGTGCGTCCATAGAAGGTGGACACGTCAATGATTTCACCCCAGTCGGCTTTGGGTGGGTTCGGCGGGGAAAAGGAGGAGAGCAAGTCCTGAAGTGGCTGATTGGGGGGCGTTTTCGCCTCTTGCGCGAAGCGGGTAAGGATAGCTCTGGCGTTAGTTTTGTTGAGCTTGCGGCCGTAAGTATCGCTTAGCAGCTTCCAAAACTTGGGGCCAATGTCGCGCTGCAAGTAGTTGAGGGAATAGCCTGATGCTGCGGAAATTTCGTCGTAGGTCAAGCTTTCCCAGGCTCCCCGCAATAGCTCGATTTCTAGCTCTGTTAGGCAGCGGTGGTGGCTGGACAGCAAGGTGGCGTTGATGCTGGGGATGACCTGCTCAAGCTCCATGGAACTGATATTTCAGGAACGATACCCGGTGCTATTTTCTATCACAACTAATTGATTTTAGCGGGGATTGCCCTCCAGTGGGAGGCTTTTGGGGCACAGCAGGATGTCCTGCACCATACTTTTGGGTTTGGGAACTCCATACCTGAGTCCATACTTTTCTGTAAAGACAGGCTCAAAACTTACCCCTATCGTTAGAGACATCAGAGGCAATTTTCACAGGAACGGCTTCATAGAACTGGCTCTAAAAAGCTAATTCTACAGCTCCAAATCACTGGGAATATTCTTCTGATAATCGACCGTGACTCGCTGCAATTTTGACCCTGTAATCTTGAATCTTCAGGAGATTTTCTATCATGCAACTGATCTATCGTGGACTATCTTATAGCCAGATTGATGTCCCACTTTCTAGCGTGGCAAGTGCAAGCAGCACCGAGATGAAATTGGCTCGATATCGAGGAATTTCCTACGCTATTCCAGTGGCTCATGCGGTCGAACTAGCACCGGAATATTCCCAGCCTGTGGTTCTTCGATTTTTGGGAAATTCTTATATCCAGCAGTTTTCAACTGTTTTGTAAAACCTGCATAGTTCTCACATGGTTTCTGCATAGTTTCTGCATAATTTCGCATTGAGCTTTAATCAGCTCACACCATTTATGAATGCCAAATTTCTGGCAATTGTTCAACTTCAAAAAGCTTGTGAACGTTTCTGCTTGATGGTTGGGAACGTTCACAAGCCGCCCACCGCGACTTCATACTCACCATCAATCCTAAATACTTAACCATAGAAACAATCATGATTACTCAGCCCAAATCAAATTCCTTTCGGGCGATCGCTCCCTCAGAGATTTCCTCCTACTTTCCCGCTCAGCAGCCCGCCCGCCCAGCAGCCAGCGCAGTCACGATTCGCCACGCCCAGATAGAAGACGTGAGTGAGCTACACCAGCTCCTGACCCTTCCTGAAATTGTGGCTCATACCAACGAACTGCCCTACGTGACGAGCGATGCCATGTATCAACGGGTGATGCACCCAGCAGAGGGGCACTCTACCCTGGTTGCCATTAGCAATTTTTGCGTGGCGGGCACGCTGGGGCTGGATGTCAGCCCGCATCCGCGTCTGCGCCATGTAGGACATCTGGGCGCGGTGGCTGTGCATCCCAACTTTCAAGGACAGGGCATTGGCACAGCGTTAATGCAGGCGACGGTTGATCTGGCAGACCAGGTGCTAAACCTGCATCGGCTGGAGCTGGTCGTCTATACCGACAATGAAGCGGCGATCGCCCTCTACAAAAAGTTTGGTTTCGTGCCGGAGGGCGTGATGAAGGACTACGGCTTTCGGGCGGGCCGATATGCCGACGTGCTGATGATGGCCCGATTGACTACCTAAGACAAGTCGGCGGGGGCAGCAATGCGTCTGCTCCGGCTGAATCTAAAATTTGCAACATTCCGCGCAGCCAGGATTTCGCGCCAGCACTCAGCAGGCGCACAGAGGATCATTGTCTTTTTTTGCCGCTACACAACGATATGTGCTGCCTGTTTTATCCCTATTTCACCTTCAGAAGGAGGCTTTCACTATGAAACTCTACATGGTCAATCTCAAGTCTCAGTCCGCCATGCTGCACGCAGTCAAGAATGCTAAAGGGAAAGGCTCTATGAAAGGAATGATGAATTCAGCCTGGAACGCTCTTGTTCAGCTACTCAAAGGATCAAATGAACTGAGGGTGCGCCACGTCAAGCTCAAGTGTGGTGATGAATATTGGGAAGTTTATGATCCTGCCACTCGGAACTGGTACTGCTTCAAAACAGAAGACGGCTTGTATGCCTGGCTCGATCGGCACCATCAGTCGCTAGATCGGTAAACCACAGGGCTGCACGAATCGGAAACAGATGAATCGATGCAGCCCAGTATCCTATTTTTTCAAATTTTTACCGTTTTTACCGCATTTGACCTGCGTTTTTAGGAGTAAGCAGTATGTCAGTGATCAAAGCTGGAGAAGAGTTACGCATTGCGCCAAACTCGGTCAGCAACCAGTTTTCACCAGTTGTAGATGTTGACCGTGACGGCAACTTTACGATCGCTTGGGAAGAATTCTTGAACAATCGTAAAAGTGTTCATGCCCGTCGATTTCAGAAGGATGGCACACCGTTGGGCAACCCGCTTTCTGTATTTGATTATGCCGAGCAGCCTGCAATTGTCCTCAGACCCGATGGACAGATTGCGATCGCCCAAACCTTCCAAAATCAAAAGACCAATAGTGCGGATATTTTGGTGTCTCAGATTGGGGTAGCTGGTGAACGCCCGCCCGGCTTCTTTGCTGTAGAACGCTCCGGCACACAAGATGATGCGGCGATCGCCATCCGACCCGACAGCAGCTACGTCGTCGCCTGGGTTAGCAACGGTCAGGATGGCAGTGGAACTGGGATCTATGCCCGCCTGTTTAACGCTGACGGAACGCCTGCCCGCACTGAATTTCTGGTGAATGTCACGACGCAAAAGGATCAGTTCAATCCAGCGATCGCTGTGGACAAAGCAGGCAATTTTGTAATCACCTGGTCTAGCTTTGAGCAAGACGGCAGCAACTATGGCGTATATGCCCGTCGGTTTAATGCAGCAGGGCAGGCGCTCAGTGCAGAAATTCCAGTCAACCAAACGACTGTAGGACAGCAAGATCAAGCAACCATCAGTATGGATGCGGCGGGTAACTTCGTCGTCGTGTGGGATTGCGGGGTCAAAGGCATCGTGGCGCGGCGGTTCAACGCAGCGGGTCGCCCACTCAGCGACGAAATTTCAGTCAGCTCCACCCCGCAAGCTAACCTGCCCAGCCTAGATATGGATGCAGCCGGAAACTTTGTGGTGACCTGGCTAGAAGGAGACGATGAATCGACGGCTGAGATTTACGTTCGCCGCTTTAGTGCCGACGGCACGCCCCTCAGCGACGTTCTCCTGGTCAATTCCACCACTGAGGGGAATCAATCCTTCCCCACGGTTGCCATGCAGCCGGATGGCGATTTTGTCGTCACCTGGCAGGGCGAGTCGAAAGATACGAACAAGTACAACATCTATGCTCAGCGGTTTGAGGTGGCGGCGGAGGTGTCTTTTGGTCAGCCGATTTACACAATTGGGGAAGATGGTGCTCCGGTGGGCGCAGAAGTCACTATCACCCGCACGGGCAACTTGCAGGTTGCCTCTAGCGTGGTGCTGGAGGTGGCGGGCGGCACAGCAACCAACGGACAGGACTACAGGCTGCCCAATGCTGAGTTTGTCAACTTTCGCCCCGGCGAATCTCACAAAACGATTCAGATTCCAATTGTGCAAGACGGGCTGGTGGAAGGTGATGAAACGCTGGAACTGCGATTGGTGGAGGTGGCTGGCGGTCGCAGCCTCCTGCGCGGCAACACGCAAACAACGGTGACGATTCTCGATGACGACCAGCCAATGGGCGGCGAACCGGGGAATCCGCCAGGCGGCACCCCACCGGGTGGCGATCGCCCCAACACCCGGCCGCCCGGTGGCAACCGCCCCGTCCCCCAGCCGGGATTGCCGTCGGTCGATGATCCGTCTCTGCCACCCGTGCCAGGCCTGCGAACCCTGCGCGGCAGCAACCGCAAAGATACGCTCACCGGAACGAATGCAGGCGAGATGCTGGTGGGGCTGCGAGGCAATGACCGCATCAATGCACGCGGCGGGCACGACATTCTAATCGGTGTGAATCCCAACACCCGCACGCCAGGACGTAATGAAATCGACCAACTCACGGGCGGTGGCGGACGCGATCTGTTCGTGCTGGGCGATCGCCAACGGGTCTATTACAACGACGGCAATCGCAGCCGCGCCGGACTCCAGGACTACGCGCTGATCAAAGACTTTAACCGCAAGCAAGACGCCATCCAACTCCACGGCAAAGCGTCGGACTATCGCCTGGGCGCATCGCCCACGGGCAAGGGCACGGCGATCTTTTTGGAAACGGGCAAAACCGATGAGCTAATCGCCGTCGTGCAGGGCGGCAGCAGGCTCAACCTCAACAGCAGCTCGTTTCAGTTTGTATAGCGGCATCCGGTCGGACAGTCCTTTCCCTCATCCCCAGCCTCTTCTCCCAAATGGGGCGAAGGGGAGCCAGAGACGGGCACTGGGCTAGAAGCCCCTCTCCCGCGCTGGGAGAGGGGTTGGGGTTGTGGGTGTGGTCGTCATGGTCAACCTTGCCTCCGGGTGTAGTTGAGCCATCCCCACCCAACCCGCGCCTCTTGTACATCAGCCATCAGTCTTGTCATTCTTTTGCTTGTTCTTCACTCGCTTGGCTTGCCTGCTGCGGTTGGCTATGAAACACCTGGAGCAGCCAGCGGTTAATCTCGCCGTCTTCTTCCGTCTGGCTGCGCTGGAGGACTTCTTCCACAAGGGCGATCGCCAGTCCTGGCAGCACCTCCGACTCGCGGATTTGCCGACTGCCCCCATCCGCCACTGCAAAGGCGATCACCTCACCCTGCTCCACATCCACCACCCAGTATTCCTGCACCCCCAGCCGCTCGTAGAGCAGGCGCTTGCGTCCGAGGTCATCGCTGAGGGTTGTAGAGGCCACTTCAATCACCAACTGCGGCGCGCCAAACTCGTTGACATCAATGGGCTGAGAAGATTTGGGTGGAATGCGGAACGCGGCACCAATGTAATACGCCAGGTCAGGCTGACACTCGCGCACGCCTGGTTTGCGAAAACTGCCATTGGTCAAACCGACAATCCGAATATTTTTGACCGTGCCGTAGAGACTGACCGTTTGGGCCAGCAGGCTATTATCTCGTCCGTGTCCAGCCCCAATCGGCATCGTCTCAATCCTCATCGAGTCAGCGTCGTAATAGAACCGGGCTTGTTCTAGTTCAGGGCGATCGCCCAGCGCCAGAAACGTCTCCCAACTCGCTTTGACCCACGCATCGGTGACCAGGTTTTGCGGTGCGGGTAAGGTATTCACCATTGGCTAAGGCTCCTTTGCAGGGCAACGTTGACCCATGCCAGTCTACCCCTCGACTGCGATGATCTCAGTGTACTCATACTCGTTGGGGCTGCGGCAGGGAGATTAGGATGCTGGTGGTGAATTCATTGCGAATCTGGGCACTACTCTTGCAAAGGCTTGATCGCAACGAGAAGGGATTTGTCAGTTAATCTGCCTCTCACTCTTGAAGCAGTCCCTAATCTGCCACCAGAACGGTGAGTGCTTGGGGGATGACACGAAAGGTGGCGGGGGTTGCTGTGGTGATCTCGCCATCAGTGTTAATCGCGTGGGGTTCGCGGGTGTAAATTTCAATTTCCTGACCATGCAAACCGCGCACCCAGGGAAGGCTGGTCTGCTGGCCCCGGCGCATCTTCCAGAGCAGGGGAATGAACTGCCACAGGTGCTTCACCTCCAGGCTGTAGAGGTCGAGTCGCTGGTCATCGATCGCCGCATCCTCAGCGATCGCCATCCCTCCGCCGTAGTAGCGACCATTGCCGACTGCGATTTGGAGCGTTTTGACGGCGATTGTCTCCCCATCCACCCGGATCTCGGCTCGGAAGGGGTGCAGTTGGGTGAGGGCTTGAACAGCGGAAATGGCATAGGCCAATATGCCCCAGCGCTGCTTCATGCCCTGGGAGAGGCGACGGGTAATTTTGACGCTGAGGCCAAGGCTGGCAACATTGAAGAAATACTTGCCATTGACCCAACCAAGGTCGATAGAGCGACGCTTGCCCTGGGCGATCGCGCGACAGGCATCTGGGACACTTTGCGGTAGTCCGAGGGTACGCGCCAGGTCATTCGCCGTACCTAGCGGCAAAATTCCCAGCGGCAACTGAGTCTCCACCAACACATCAACCACTCGATTGAGGGTGCCATCGCCGCCGCCAATAATCACCAAATCCAACTCATCTCGGTGCTTGCGGATCAGATCTACGAGTTCGCCCGATCGTTTGGAGGGCACCAGCACCAACTCAAACTCTAGTTCATCCAAGATGTCAACCGCTTGAGCCAGGCGCTTCTTCCCGCTGCGGGCATTGCGATTCACAAAGATGAGGGCACGTTTGCTCATGGGAGGGCTGGAGGTTGCGGGATGCTGCTTACAGGATAGCGAAGTCGGAGCGATCGCCCAAAGGTGCAGGGACTTGCAGAATTAAGGGCGATCGCCCTGACCCCAATCGCCCTGACCCCAATCGCCCTGACCCCAATCGCCCTGACCACAATCGCCCTGACCGCAGGTGTAGAATCGGGAAATGAAAAATTTCCCCGGTTCCCCAACTATCCCCACCGCCGCCTGGACGCGCCCCATCGGGCAAGGCTGGGACAAGCCCTACACCGTCCGCTATGCCAGCAACCTGGACGACGGCCCCTGGCACGGGATGCCGCTGGGGGGCTTTGGGGCGGGTTGCATTGGGCGATCGCCCCGGGGCGACTTTAACCTGTGGCATATCGACGGCGGCGAACACTGGTTTCAATCCATGCCCGCCTGCCAGTTCAGCGTGTTCGAGCAGTCGGCCGAGGGCACCTGGGCCTATGCGCTCGTAAAGGAAGCAGATGAGCGCGGGCTATGCCCTCCGGCCGTCGCGCCGCTGCCCGAAAATCCTGGCACGTATCACGCGCTGTATCCGCGCAGTTGGTTTGCCTATGATGGCGGGCTTCAGGCAAATTTGGTCTGCGAACAGTTTTCGCCGATCTGGGCCCACAACTACCAGGAACCGAGCTATCCGGTGGCGGTGTTTGTGTGGACGGCGCACAACCCAACGGATGCGCCGATCACGCTGAGCCTAATGCTGAGTTGGGAAAACATGACGGGCTGGTTTACCAACACGCTAAAGTCGCCGGATGTGAAGGTGCGCGATGATGGCAGCCCGGTTTACGAATATCAGCCCCGCATTGGCGAGAGCGAGGGGAACTTTAACCAGTGGCGCACTGAGGGAGATGCCGCAGGCTGCGTGCTGGGGCGAAGGCTGGAAGCGCCGCCCGCCGAGGGGGAGGGTCAGTGGGCGATCGCGCTATTACGGAGCAAGATTGCTGGCCAGACCTCCCAGGCGGAAGTCTTCTATCACACCCGCTGGAATCCGACGGGCGACGGCAGCGACCTGTGGGCAACTTTTTCAAAAGACGGCTCGCTGCCCAATGTGTGCGACGAAACCCCCGCCAGAGCCGGAGAAAGAATTGCGGCGGCGATCGCCCTCCGGGTTACCCTGGCTCCGGGCGAAACGCGGGAGATGCCGATGGCGCTGGCGTGGGATTTTCCGGTGACGGAGTTTGCCGAGGGCGTAACTTATCTGCGGCGCTACACCGATTTCTTTGGCACAACGGGGCAAAACGCCTGGGCGATCGCCCGCACTGCGCTGGCACAGTATCGTACCTGGCAAGCGCAGATTCAGCAGTGGCAGCAGCCGATCCTCGACCGAGGCGACCTGCCCGACTGGTTCAAAATGGCCCTGTTTAACGAACTCTACGCCCTGACGGACGGGGCGACGCTGTGGAGTGCGGCGACGGAGCGCGATCCGGTCGGTCAGTTTGCCGTGGTGGAATGCCTGGACTACCGCTGGTACGAGAGCCTGGACGTGCGGCTATACGGCTCCTTTGCGCTGCTGATGCTGTTTCCAGAACTGGATAAAGCCGTGCTGCGAGCCTTTGCCCGCGCCATCCCCGCAGAAGACCCCACGCTTCGCAAAATCGGCTACTACGCCACTCAGGGAACGGAAAGTCCGCTGGTTCCCCGCAAGCTAGCCGGAGCCACGCCCCACGACCTCGGCGCACCCAACGAACACCCCTGGGAAAAGACCAACTACACCAGCTATCAGGATTGCAACCTCTGGAAAGACCTGGGTGCCGATTTTGTCCTCCAGGTTTATCGAGATTTTGTGCTAACGGGCAGCACCGATACGCAGTTTCTTGAAGACTGCTGGCCCGCCGTCGTGGCCACCCTGGACTACCTGAAAACCTTTGACCTAGACCACGACGGCATTCCCGAAAACTCCGGCGCACCCGACCAAACCTTCGATGACTGGCGTTTGCAGGGCATCAGCGCCTACTGCGGCGGGCTGTGGATTGCGGCACTGGAAGGGGCGATCGCCCTCGCGAAGTGCAGAGGTCAGCACTCCAACCCAAACGTTCCCCCTCCCACAGATTCCCCCGAAACCCGATGGCAAGAATGGCTCACCCAATCCCGCGCCATCTTCCACCCGACGCTGTGGAACGGGCAATATTACCAGATCGACAGCGGCAGTGGTTCGGACGTGGTAATGGCAGATCAGTTGTGTGGGCAGTTTTATGCGCGGCTGCTGGGGCTGCCGGATGTAGTGCCGGAGGACTGTGCCCGGTCGGCGCTGAAGACAGTGTATGCAGCGTGTTTCCTGAAGTTTCACGACGGCAAGTTTGGTGCAGCCAACGGGCTGCGGCCGGACGGGTCGCCCATGAACCCGAAGGATACGCACCCGCTGGAAGTGTGGACGGGTATCAACTTTGGGCTGGCGGCGTTTTTGTGGCAGACGGGATTGCGGGACGAAGCCCTGCGGCTGGCGGAAGCCGTCGTGTGTCAGATCTACGACAACGGCTTGCAGTTTCGCACACCAGAGGCGATTACGGCAGCGGGAACGTTTCGCGCCAGCCACTACCTGCGGGCAATGGCGATTTGGGGAATCTACGGCGTAATGACAGATTTTGCTACGCTGCGATCGCTCTAGCGGTTTCTACCGGAAAACCAACCGCCTTCCATGCGGGCATCCCGCCGCGCAATTCCGACACGTTGAGGAACCCAGCAGCGCGGAGCTGGGCAGCGGCAATCGCCGTTTCTTCGTCGGTATAGCCATACACGTAGAGATCGCGCTCCAACTCCAGATAAACCAGCGCCGTGTCCACCAGCTCAGCCGTGGGAATCGAGACTGCGCCTTCGATATGGGCAGCGTTAAACTCTGGGCGATCGCGCACGTCGATAATCGTCAGCGCAGGCTCGCCCCAGTCCAATCGAGCTTTCAAATCGTAGACGTTGGACTTCGGACGGAGCGGCGGCGGTGTGGGAATCAGTCCAAAAAGTCGCATAGCGCAGTGCAGTTGTGTGAGGTGAGCAGGAGGAACCAAAAGGCAGCCACAAGGAAGAACCGCAGTCAGGTGACAAACCCGCTGTTGTGCGGATTTCTCCCAAACTCCTAATTCCTAACCCCCAGCCCTTTCTATACCTGCACTGTAACAACATTGCCCAAAATTTACAAACTTTTGTATCTGAACCTTGACGAACGATCCGCCGCGTGGCACGTCTATTCAAAAATCTAGGGGGATTTCGGCGATCGCGCTCAGGTCTGGCAGGGGCAGCGACGGACTGGCGGTGGGTTGGGAATCTCCCCAACAGCGGATGCCCGGCCCACAGAGGGCGCAGTCGTTTCGCGAATCCTGCTGGCGGGGGAATGGCTCGCCCTGGTCGTAGCGCTCTAGCCAGCGGGTCAGGCGTTGCAATCGTTCGCTCAGGTCTTGACGAGTTTGCTCATGGGCCGCTCGGCTGTAGGGAAACGCCAACCGCTGCGGCTGCGGGGTCGATGCGCCCGGCGGCGTGGCCCGCACAAACCAGTAGGTCATCGTGATTTGCTCTGGCCCATAGTCGCTGGTTTCCGCCAGCACAAAGGGATAGAGCCGCGTTTGCCAGTGTTGCGCCAGCCATTGCGGCTGCTTGGGTTTGCCGTAGGTTTTCCAGTCCAGGATTTCAGCTTTGCCCGGCTGTTGCACTAGCAGGTCATACACCACCGTCAGCAGATAGCCCTGAAACAGCAGGCTGCGGCGGTGTTCGCTCTGGCGCTGCTGGTTGGGATTGGGCGCAAACACGTCTGGCGCAGCTTCTACAAATTCCCACACGCACTGCTGCAAGGCCGGATCGGCCGGAGTCAGCGCGGCAATGGGCAGCCCCAGTTCTCGCTGCTGCATCAGCAGGTGAAACTGGCTGCCCCAGTCGAGGTTTTCCTGCTGGTCGGGGCTGGGGGGCGCAGCAAGCTGATCGAGATAAACGTGCTGAAACTGGCGTGGACACAGATCCAGCAGGTTAAGCTGTCCCTGAGAAATCCGCATGACGGGCGATCGCCCCATAGTGCCTCCCTTCAATCCTGGCGACCCATCAACCTGCAAATCCCCTAAACTCGGGTCAGCACAAACACGCTGCCCTCGTTGCCGCGCCCAATCCGCAGGTCGTCATCCAGATACGTGATTTCCAGCCAGCCTTTGCGCCGGGTGGGGTCGATGCGAAAGTCGGCAGCGGCGAAGCGCTTGCCGCTCTGGATGTCCTGAATGAACTGGCTGGGGTTGCGATAGCCGATCAGCCGCTGTAGCCCAAAGATACCCCGCTCGAAGCCTACATCTACCCGGCGATCGCTCACGGGGTCAAACCGAGCGGCGACGCTGACCAAGCCCTCCAGCAGCGGCAGGCTAGTCACTTCGGCAATGTTAAACACCTGCTGCGTTTTGACACGGATGCACTGATAAATTTGCCCCAGCCTCAGGACGGGAAAGCGCCCAATGCCCAACAGTTCAGTGCTGGTGGTGTAAAGCAAGCGCCAGTTGCCGTCGAGCTTGTCTGCGGCTTCGAGCGGTCGCGGCGTGGGGTTAAATTCTTCCAGCCGCGCCACTGCCGCCAGGATCGCCAAGTTGTCTGCTTCGGATGCCAACAGGCCCCGATTTTTGCCAGCGATCGCCTGCAAGAGTTCCGCTTTGCCAAGGGTCATGGGTGCGCCTGCTAAGTAAATGCTTTGATGCTGAAAGGCTGATGGGGAAAGGGACGAGGGCGATCGCCTAAGCTATCCAAAACTCATCGTTTTAGCCAAGTTCCATCCGTCTCATCCGTGACGGATTACACTAAAGAGTATATAGAGATTTGAAAAGACAATGCGTAACCCTGCTCTGCGTGAAATTCCCCGCAACCAACCGGCCGAAGTGATTCCCCTCCAGCGCGATGCGTCTATTTTGGACTGGCTGGAAGGAACGGGGCGGCTGCTGGCTCGCGAAAGCGGCGACTTCGACTTCTCAGATGACGAAGAAGAAATCAACGAGCTGATGGCGGGCGAAGACAACAGCTACGACCTGGATGATGATGACGACGACGTGCTAGATCTGGACGACTAGTGCTTTGTCAAAGCCTGATTTTAGGGTTGACCCTCAGTTCGTAGTCGGCGCTTTAGCGCTAAAACGCTCACTACAAACCCTGATTTATAACGTTGACGCAGCACTAGGATGGCGTTTTGCGCCAGCCTGAGGGTCGTCCTTGGCAGGGTCGGCTCTACCATTGACCAGACTCGTCGCAGCTTGTCTCGTTCTGTAATGAACTAGCGGTTCACTCTGAAATGGGCTAGCGGCTTAGTATCTTAATGAACCTTACAACTTGTCGAGCGTGCAGGATTCAGCTTGTGCGCTCATTTTAGTCTGCCCAAGCGAGAAAAATTTCTTGCGATCAAAACTTTTCCTCAGGTGGCACTATAGACCTGATGCAGCATTTTTGAAGCTTTCGAAGAAGCTTTTGAAACTATGAAGCTACGCAGAAAGCTACGAAACTTTCGTCTTTGCAGGACAGCGCGATCTCACCCTGCAAAAAATGCTGTAGAGTTTGCAGAATCGTCTGTTCCTTAGAATCGTCTGTTCCTTAAATAACTCCGCCCCCACTTCCCATGAACGTTTGGAACCAACTCACGCTGACGACCACGCCCCTGCCGACTTGGATTCGCTCTAGCCTGCTACACAGTTGGGTCGGGGCGCTGCGGGGCTGGCGCAGAGGAAGCTGGCTCATGCAGTGGGCAGACCCAATCGGGGCAGTGCTGGCGGCGATTGTGTTTGGGCTGGCTCCGTTTGTGTCTACGGCGCTGATTGGCGTACTGCTGATTGCCTGCGGCGGCTACTGGCTTCTGCTCACGCTGTCAGACGATGAAGGACTGGGTTTAACGCCGATTCATCTGCTGGTGCTGCTGTATTGGCTGGTGTCGGTGGCGGCGACGGCGCTTTCGCCCGTGCGGACAGCGGCCATTTCAGGGCTGATCAAGCTGACGCTGTATATGCTGCTGTTTGCGCTGCTGGCGCGAGTGCTGCGATCGCCCCGGATTCGCGCTGGCGTAATTGCGGTTTACCTGCTGACGGCGCTGGCAGTGAGCGTGGAAGGTATTCGGCAGTGGTTCTTTGGCGCTCCTGCCCTGGCCACCTGGGTAGATGCCGGGTCCACCCTGGCAAAAACGACCCGCGTCTACAGCTACCTGGGCAACCCCAACCTGCTAGCGGCCTACATTTTGCCAGCAGTGATGCTGAGCGCGGCGGCGGTGTTTGCGTGGCGGCGATGGCTCCCCAAGGCGCTGGCGCTGCTGATGACGGGACTGAATGCCGCCTGCCTGGTGTTGACCTTTAGCCGGGGCGGCTGGATTGGCTTTGTGATGGCAGGGTTTGCGCTGGTGCTGCTGCTGGCACACTGGTTTAGCCGCCATCTGCCACCATTTTGGCGACGCTGGGCTATCCCGTTGGTGTTGGGAGTGTCGGCAGCGTTCGTCGTGCTGGCAGTGGCAGCGGTTGATCCCCTGCGCGATCGCGTCCTTAGTATGTTCATGGGGCGGCAAGACAGCAGCAACAATTTCCGGCTTAACGTGTGGGCTGCGGTACAAGACATGATCCGCGATCGCCCCATTTTGGGCATCGGCCCCGGAAACGATGCCTTCAACCAGGTCTATCCACGCTATCAGCGGGCGGGCTTTTCAGCACTCAGCGCCTATTCCATCCTGCTGGAAATTTTGGTGGAAACGGGAGTCGTTGGGTTAACCGTGTTTCTCTGGCTCCTGTTGGTCACGTTTCACCAAGCTTGGACGCAACTCCAGCGCCTCCGCGCCGCCGCAAACCCGGATGGATTTTGGCTAGTGGGGGCGATCGCCACCGTGGTCGGAATGCTCTTCCACGGACTCGTAGACACAGTATGGTATCGCCCCCAGGTCAGCACGCTCTGGTGGCTCATGCTGGCGATCGTTGCAAGTTACTACGTGCCCGCTTGGGGCTGGAAGCCAGTGGATAGCTATCAAACATCCGAAATGACGGAGGGGAACCTCGATTAATTCATAGCAGCCAGGTGTTGCACAGAACTGCCCAGCTTGCCCAAATTCTCAACCCGGTGACACCAATTGAGAATCTCCCGTCTTTGAGTCTGGTCAACTGTTCCTTCCATTTGCGGCGACTCACATTTGCGGCAACTCAAAGGTTTGACGATGCACGAGCCGTTGTTGCGTCCTGTGAGCAACCGTTACCCTAGTCAACACTTCAATGTCTTCTGCTGCCCGCTCATAGGATTCGTTGGCACTCCCCAACAAACAACACTGCTCCAAGCAAGGACTCCTGTAATACAGCAAATCCGAGGATCTTAGGCGTTAAAGGGGTGAGGCGGATGGGCGATGGCCCCCTTAGAAGATTAGCCGTCCCCTCCCCAGTTCCCTTATCCCTCGGCCTCGTTGCTGACAAATTCGGGCTGTTCGCCCTGAGCAGCTTCCAGTGCAGCTTTTAGCGTATGCCAGGAAAGGTTCGCGCACTTGATCCGCACAGGAAATTGGGCAACGCCCTGCATGACGTTGAGCTTGCGGAGATCGGTGGGAAACTCGGCCTCACCGCGCATCATGGCTTGAAACTTTTGCACCATCTCCAGCGCTTCGTCTGTGGTCTTGCCGCGCAGCGCTTCGGCCATCAGATCGGCCGAGGCCATGGAAATCGCGCAGCCTTCCCCTTCAAACTTCACGTCTGCAATCCGGGAGCCGCCCTGCGGATCGTCCTCTAGGTGTAGCGTTAGCTCGATGGTGTCGCCGCAGGATGGGTTATGCCCCTTTTGATAACGATCAATGGGATTGGTTTTACCTTTATAGCGGGGCTTTTTGTAGCGCTCCAGGATGACCTGCTGGTAGAGATCGCGCAGATTGTCGAGAGACATGGTTCGTTAGGTAAAGATACGCAGCCAAGTCGATCCTAGCGAAATTCTACGCCAATGCTGTGCCTGAAGTTCCCTGCGGTGAGAGCCTGCCCGTGAAGCACTGCCCGTGAGGGACTGGTCGAATGCTCTAGGCGACCGACATCGAGCAGTTTTCGCTCTGATAGACCAGGTAGTGAACTGCCGAAAGCAGGTCGCTGTGAAGGCGAGTGGGTTCAAACTTTTTCAGGTAGGACTGGCTGCGAATGCCGCAGGTGAGGGCAATCGTGGCGATGCCTGCGGCCTGTCCGGCGATCACGTCTGCTTCGGTGTCGCCCACCATCCAGGCCGTGGAGCCGCTGCCCATCGTGGCGATCGCCTCTGCCAGAAGCCCAGTCTTATGCTCTGCCTGGTTTGCGTAGGCCGCGCCCGCATCCTGCATTCCCCAAATGCCATTGAACAGGTCGAGCAGGCCGTGGCTTTCCAAAACTTGCGTCGCTTGGTCGCGGCAGCGCAGCGTCACCAGCACCAGTCGCGCCCCCTGTGCCCGCAGCAGCGACAGCGCCCACCGCGCCCCCGGCTGGAGGGTGTCTTTTTGCAGCAGGTCGGGACGGTTCACAATTTCCACCACGCGCTTGAGGAACACCTCAATTTGGTCACCCCGTAGCCCCGATCGCAGGGCAATTTCTACGTCGGGCACGCGGTTTTGCTTCATGTCCCAAAATTGCGCCTTGCTGAGGCGATGTACGGGCACCGAGACACCGCGAGTTTGATAGAAGGTTTGCACATCTGACAGACCCAGGAGATACGTTTCGTAGTAGCGGTCGGAAACGTCGATGATGGGGCCGTCGAAGTCGCAGAAGAGGGTAAGTCCGGAGAGCGATCGCATTGCGAAGAGTCCTTGGATGGAGGTCAAGCGCCCAGATTGGGTGACCCGTTGGGCAACCATAAGTATGAAGGAGTCTATGTTTTCTTTAACTTTTTCTTTACAGTAACAGCCAAAATTATAAGTCGTCAATCGAAGAATCCCTGAAGAGTATCAGATTTACTTATGATTTTAGTCCGCCCTGAGGATGAAACGCCCTGTCTGAGGTTCTACACTGCCTCATCCTAGCGAAGGAGTCATCTCTGTCGCGTACTGCTTATGGGTGAGTCAGGACTTCGGTTTCTTGTTGAGCGTCTGTAATCCATGCCTGCATACTCGGCAGCGCCCACACGGCATCGGCATCGGCCTGGCATACCGGATCAAGCGCCACTCCATAGGTGACAAAGCGCGATACCACCGGGGCATACATTGCATCGGCAATGCCAAAGCCACCAAACAGAAACTCACCCTCGCTGCCATAGTTGCTGCGGCACTCGCGCCACAGGGATGTGATGCGGTCGATATCAGCCTGCACGCCCGGAGCGCGGCCTTTGCCTGGATAGCGCGATCGCACGTCCATCGGCATATGAGTCCGCAGTTTGGCAAATCCAGCGTGCATTTCGTGGCTCACCGCACGGGCGATCGCCCTGACCTGAGGATCGGCGGGATACCAAGGGCGATCGGGAAACAGTTCTGCAACATACTCACAAATCGCCAGCGATTCCCAAATGACCCAATCGCCCTGCCGCAGCGCAGGAACCCGCCGCGATGGGGAGTAGCGCTCAATCTGAGCGTAAAACTCTGGCGTATCTAGCGGTAGCCGAATTTCAGTAAAAGGCACGGCCATTTGGTGCATCGCCAGCCACGGGCGCAAAGACCAAGAGGAGTAGTTTTTGTTGCCGATGATGAGCGTGAGGGGAAGCATGGGCAAATGGGAGAAAAAGGCTTATCTGTAAAGATTCTGTAAAGAAATGAAGGAGGCCTAGTTTAAAAAATCCGGTTGGAGCGGGCTATGCTGCTGTAGTAGATTAGCGTTGCAGCGTAAGGATTGAGCGGGTTATGCGGGATTGGGGTTGGGTTTGGGGAACTGTGGCGCTATGCAGTTTAGCAATTCTGGGCAATGGTGGTGCGGGGGCCTGGGCGCAGGCTCGTCCAGTGCCGTCGGGGGCGACTCCCGCAGGGATTGCTTCGCGAATCGCCCAAGGACTGCCCGCCTGCCTGCCACCCCAATCTAGCGAAACGCTGGTGATGGTGCTAAATCAAACCCCCAACACGCTGGAGCAGTTGCGGTCTGTGGTGCCGCGCAACGCCAGCCTGACGGTTTGCGATTATTTGGGGCTAAACGTCACCCGCATTGGCGGCTTTGCTACGCCTGCCTTGGCCCGCGACTGGGCGGATTACCTGAATCGAGCGTTTGGCTATCGTACCTTTACCACCGTCGCCACCGCGCCCAACCCCACGCCGCAGCCGGGCCCTATTAGCTACGCCGTGCTGGTGAACCACTACAATCGCCCGGATTTGCTGGATCAGGTGCAGCAGGTTACGGGTCGCCGCGTCACGGTTGTCACCTACGACCAGCGCCCGCATCTGCTGGTAACCAGCACCAATGATTGGGCGATCGCCGCTGGATTGTTAAAAGATTTGAGCGATCGCGGCTTTGTCACCCTGATCGTCGATAGTCGCCAAATTACAGGACTCCGCCCGGTCGGCGGACAGCCCACAGACAGGCAGTTTGCCTTGCAAGATCTGTTCTCTTCGGTGGCGTTATAAATGCAATCGCTGGAAACCCTGCCAAGGCTTGACGGGTAATCCAAAATCGCAAATCCAAAATCAAGACATCGACAGGACTCAGTAGGCCTTCGCCGCCAGCCAGGAGACCACAACGCCCAGCGCACAGCCCGCAATCACCTGAACGGGCGTGTGTCCTAGCAGTTCCTTGAGCCGCTCTTCGTGAAATTCGGCATCTTCAAAAAATTCGCCCACGATTTTGTTCAGCACGCGGGCCTGCTTGCCGGCCGCCTGCCGCACGCCTGCCGCGTCATACATCACGATGATGGCAAACACCACCGCCACCGCAAACTCAGGACTGTCCCAGCCGGAAGATTGCCCCACACCACAGGCGAGCGCCGTGACGAATGCAGAGTGGGCGCTGGGCATCCCGCCCGTGTTGACAACCGTGCGAAAGCTAACCTTGCCATGACGGGCCAACTCTACGATTAGCTTTAGCACCTGGGCTATAAGACAGGCCGCAACCGCAACCCACAGCACGACGTTTTGAAAGACTAGACCAAAATCCTGCATGAGGTCGCTCCCCTTAATGCGTGCGGGCAGTGATATAGTCGGCGATCGCCAAAAGCGGCTGGGCGCGAGTGCCATAGGGCGACAACTCTGCCTTGGCGCTGGCGATCAGCTGCGCCGCCTGCCGCTTCGATTCTTCAATGCCCCAAAAACTGGGATACGTAGCCTTCTGCGCCTGCACGTCCTTGCCTACCGATTTTCCCAGTTCCTCCGGCGTAGCCGTCAAGTCCAGCACATCGTCCACGATCTGGAACGCCAGCCCAATATCTTGCGAATATCTAGATAGCCGCTGCTGATCTTCTGCCGAAGCGCCTGCCAGGATCGCTCCGCAGACGACCGATGCTTCTAGCAGCGCCCCGGTCTTGTGGCGATGAATCCAGGTCAGCGTTTCCAGGGTCACGTCCGGCTTCCCTTCCGATTCCAGATCCACAACCTGTCCGCCCACCAGACCCGCCGCGCCGACCGCCCGACTCAGGTGAACGATGACCTGAAGCGTGCGATCGCTCGGCACGCCCGCCGTTCTTGCAGCAATGTATTCAAATGCATAGGTCAACAGCCCGTCACCCGCCAGAATCGCGATGTCCTCGCCGTAAACCTTATGATTCGTGAGTTTGCCCCGGCGATAGTCGTCGTTGTCCATCGCGGGCAGGTCATCATGAATCAGCGACATGGTGTGAATCATCTCCAGGGCACAGGCCGTCGGCAGCGCCATTTCCACCGTGCCGCCTAGCATCTCGCAAGTCGCCAAACACAAAATCGGCCGCAGCCGTTTGCCCCCTGCCATCAGGGAATAACGCATCGACTCGTAGATCGTTTCGGGATAGACCACTGGAAGGGATTGATCCAGCGCCGCTTCTACGATTGCCTGTCGCTCTGCCAAATAACCCGATAAATCAAAAACTTGAGTCGCCACCATGCCAATTTCCTGGAATTCTGCCCTTAGTTAGGGTGATAAGTTGGCCAATCTTCGGCCAACTGAACGGATCTAGCACATTAATCTAGACGCAATCCAATGTACCCCGGATGAGGGTCGGAATGTACAGATTAGGGGCCAAGGATTAGGGGTCAGGGGATAGGGGTGATGGAGTGTTGGAGTAAGGGAAGAGAGAAGAACGAAGAACGAAGAGCGAAGAACGAAGAAGTTCCGTTTTTCGTTTTTCGTTTTTTCCGTCCGTCACTCCGCCACTCTCCTTAAATAACTCCACACCGTATTTGCCATTAGCATCGTTACGGTCATCGGCCCAACGCCGCCGGGGACGGGCGTGATCCAGGAGGCCACGTCTTTGACCGATACAAAGTCTACGTCGCCGACCAAACGACTGCCGCCGTCGTCGGTGATGCGGTTGATGCCCACGTCAATCACAGCGGCCCCAGGTTTGACCATATCGGCAGTGATCAAGTTGGGGCGGCCGACAGCGGCGACCAGGATATCGGCAGAGCGGGCAACAGCAGCCAAGTCGGGTGTGCGGGAATGAGCCATCGTGACGGTGGCATCTTGGGCTAGCAGCATGAGGCCGAGGGGCTTGCCAACCAGGATGCTACGCCCGATGACGACGGCGTGTTTGCCCCTGGGATCGATGTGATATTCCTCCAGCAGTTTCATTACGCCTGCGGGGGTGCAGCTTTGTAGCCCCACTTCGCCGCGCACTAGGCGACCCAGGTTCATGGGGTGCAGCCCGTCGGCATCTTTGTCGGGGTGAATTTGGTTGAGCAGGGCAACGGAATCCAGGTGTTCGGGCAGGGGAAGCTGCACCAAGATGCCGTCTACGCGATCATCATGGTTGAGTTCGTCGATGACCCGCGACAGTTCTGCTTGAGTCGTATCGGCGGGAAAATGCTTACCCAGGGACACCATGCCCAGTTTCTCGCAGGCGCGTTCTTTGTTGCGGACGTAGGCAGCGCTGGCGGGATTGTCGCCCACCATCAGCACCGCCAGACCGGGCGATCGCCCTCCGGCTGCTTTGATCGCTGCGATTTGCTGAGCCAGTTCTGCCTGAATTTTTTGAGCCAGCGCTTTGCCATCCAAAATATCCGCCATACGCACCGAGGGGGTTGAGGAGCAAGCTTGATTTTAATCTGGGGTGTGGCGCTGGGTGGGATTTTAGATTTTGGATTTTAGATTTTGGATTTTAGATTTTGGATTTGGGGATTGGGACAAATTTGCGGGTTGACCGATTGCTTAGAAGGCAGTTGCTCCGCAGGTGGGCAAGTGTAGAAATTCTAGACCAGCGTGGGAATTACGCCTGTTTCTTCCATTTGGGCGGCGGCGACTTGCAGATAGTCGAGGAAGGTGGAGGCGACGACCGAAAGCTGCTTTCCTGACAGGTGGACAACATACCATTTGCGGGGAATCGGGAAGCCTTCGACATCGAAGGCCATCAGTTCGCCCATGGAGCCGTCGTGGGCGATGGTGTGCGACGACAGGACTGCCAGCCCCAACCCTCCGGCGATCGCCTGCTTGATGGCCTCATTGCTGCCCAGTTCTAGCCGCACCCGCACCGACAGATCGTGGTCATCCAGCAATTTTTGAAAGGCTCGGCGCGTGCCCGATCCTGGCTCCCGCATAATGAAGGTTTCTTCGGCGAGGCGCTTGAGGGAAATATTTTTTTCTTTTGCCAGGGGGTGAGTTTTGGGGCCGATCACTACCAGCGGATTGTCTAGAAACGGATGGGCTACGATGTCCAGGTTTTCGGGCAGTTGGCTCATCACATATAGATCGTCCTGGTTGTTGCCCAGGCGCTCGATGACGCGCTCGTGGTTGGTGACGGTGAGGGAAATATCGACACCGGGATATTTTTGGCAAAAGGGGCCAAGCAGACGCGGCAGGAAGTATTTTGCCGTTGTGATCACTGCCAGCCGCAGCCGGCCCTGCTTCATGCCCTTTAGGTCAGCAATGCTCATTTCAAGCTGTTCGAGCTTGCCAAAAATATCCTGGCAGGTGGAAAACAGTTCCCGTCCTGCATCGGTCAGAAACAATCGCTTGCCGACTTGCTCAAACAGGGGCAGACCGATTGCTTTAGTGAGTTGCTTTACCTGCATGGACACGGTGGGCTGGGTCAGAAATAGCTCCTCTGCCGCCCGTGTAAAGCTGCCGTGCCGGGCCGTTGCTTCAAAGACCTTGAGCTGATGCAGCGTCGCGTGAATCACAAGAGCCTCCTTGTAAAGAAAGCGCGGTCAAGAGCGCAGATGAAGGGATGGGTGGATGAGACGGAAATTCTCAGTTCTTATAGACTCTAGTCTATTACAAGGTTGTCAAGAAAAGCATTTTTTCTATGGATTTCTGCATGAGCTTCAGTCCACCATTGCCAAGGCAAAGAGGGAAGACTGAAATTGTTAAATTCGTCACACTTTGTCAACATTTCCAACGTTCTGCGCCGCCTGCCGATTTTTCTTGGAAGACTAGAAAGGAAGAAGCCTGGTTGAGCCAGGGATTTGAGCAGGGTTCGGTGCTGAGCAGGGGGCTAGACGAAAGCGATCGCCCTGTCAGAAAACCGCAACAACTCGACAACAATCGAGCGGGCGTTGCAAAACCAGCACGTTAGAGTTGAGAAGGTTGAGGCGCTTGCGCGTCTGCTCCTTGCAAAAAGAGGAGGTTTAGTCATGGGAATCGCTACAGTAAACCCGGCGACTGGCGAAACGCTACAGACATTTGATCCAATAACCGATGGGGCGATCGCCCGCGCCATCGACGCTGCCCAACACACGTTCGAGTCTTATCGCCACACCCCCTTGACCCAGCGGGCCCAGTGGCTCTACGCCGCTGCCGAAATTCTAGAACAAGAAAAGGCAGAATTCGGCAAAATGATGACGCTGGAAATGGGCAAGCCCATCGGCCCATCGATTGCCGAAGTGGAAAAATCCGCCTGGGTCTGCCGCTTTTATGCCGAAAATGCGGAAAAATTCCTTGCGCCCGTGCCCATCGAAACTGACGCCAGCCACAGCTACGTGACCTACCAACCGCTGGGCATTGTGCTGGCAGTGATGCCGTGGAACTTTCCCTTCTGGCAGGTGTTTCGGTTTGCGGCTCCGGCGCTGATGGCGGGCAACGTGGGCTTGCTCAAGCACGCCTCCAATGTGCCCCAGTCGGCCCTGGCAATTCAGGACATTCTCGAGCGGGCTGGATTTCCCAAAGGTGCGTTTCAGACGCTGCTGATCGGCGCAGATAAGGTAGCGCAAATCGTCGCGGACGATCGCATCAAAGCCGCCACGCTGACGGGCAGCGAACCCGCCGGAGCCAGCCTGGCCGCCACCGCTGGAAAGTACCTCAAAAAAACGGTGCTGGAACTGGGCGGTAGCGATCCGTTTGTCGTGATGGAGAGCGCCGATCTGGATGCCGCCGTGTCGATGGCCGTGACCGCTCGCATGATCAATAACGGTCAATCCTGTATCGCCGCCAAGCGCTTTATCGTGCAGGAGGCGATCGCTGATGCATTCACTCAAGCCTTAGTCGAGAAGTACAAAGCGCTGAAAATCGGCGATCCGCTGCTGCCCGAAACCCAAATCGGGCCACTGGCCACGCCCGCCATTCTGCATGAGGTTCATCACCAGGTCGAAGCCTGCATCGACGCGGGCGGCAAGGTGCTGATCGGCGGCGACCCGGACGACGTGCCCACCAAAGCCGATGCCAAACTCAGTCAGGGTAACTTCTACCCGCCCACGATCATCGTCGATGTGCCGCCCGACGCGCCCGTTGCCAAGGAAGAAATTTTTGGCCCGGTGGCTATGGTCTTCCGCGTGGCTGACCTAGATGCCGCCATCCGCCTGGCCAACAGCACCCCGTTTGGTCTGGGAGCCAGCGCCTGGACGCGAATCCCAGAAGAGGGCGATCGCCTCGTCGCGGAACTGGAAGCGGGCAGCGTCTTCCTCAACAGCATGGTGAAATCTGACCCGCGCCTCCCCTTCGGCGGCATCAAGCGCTCCGGCTACGGCCGCGAACTCGGCCGCGAAGGCATTTTGGAGTTTGTCAACGTCAAAACCGTCTGGATTAAGTAAGGGCGGATCAAGTTCTTTCTTCCCCACCCTCATTCCCCTCTTTGCTCTCCTCATCCCTACAAGAAACCCCTATGACCTCGACCTCTCTCAACACTGCCGAACTGCTTGTGAAATGCCTGGAAAACGAAGGCGTGGAATATATCTTCGGTCTACCGGGCGAAGAAAACCTGCATGTCCTAGAAGCACTGAAGCATTCGTCCATTAAGTTCATCACCACGCGGCATGAGCAGGGCGCGGCGTTTATGGCGGATGTGTATGGGCGGCTGACGGGCAAGGCGGGCGTGTGTTTGTCTACGCTAGGGCCCGGCGCGACGAACCTGATGACGGGCGTGGCAGACGCGAATCTCGATCGTGCGCCACTAGTAGCCATTACCGGGCAAGTGGGCACGGATCGGATGCATATTGAATCGCATCAGTATCTTGATCTGGTGGCGATGTTTTCACCCGTGACGAAATGGAACGCGCAAATCGTGCGACCAAGCATTACCCCAGAAATTGTTCGCAAGGCGTTCAAGATCGCGCAAAGTGAAAAACCAGGCGCAGTACATATCGATCTCCCAGAAAATATCGCCGCGATGACAGCAGAAGGAACGCCACTGCGAAAAGAGGCGATCGAAAAAGTGTATGCCTCGTTTAACAGCATTGAACGGGCGGCAACGGCTATCTCGCAAGCGAAGAATCCCATTATTCTCGTGGGCAATGGCGCGATTCGCTCCCATGCCAGTGATGCGGTGACGAACTTTGCGCGATCGCTCAATATTCCCGTCGCCAATACCTTCATGGGCAAAGGTGTGATTCCCTACACCGATCGCTTGGCGCTGTGGACTGTTGGCTTGCAGCAGCGCGACTTCATTAGCTGCGGGTTTGACAATACGGATCTGGTGATTGCCATTGGCTATGACCTGATCGAGTATTCGCCCAAGCGCTGGAACCCCACGGGTGAGATCCCAATTATTCACATCAACGCCACGCCAGCAGAAATCGACAGCAGCTACATCCCGCTGGCGGAGGTGATCGGCGATATCTCTGATTCGCTGGAAGAAATTCTGCGGCGGAGCGATCGCCAAGACAAGCCCGAACCCTACGCCATTCACCTGCGAAAAGACATTCTGGCCGACTATGAGGAACACGCCAAGGACGATAGCTTTCCCGTCAAGCCACAAAAGCTGATCCACGATTTGCGAACAGTGATGGGCCCCGAAGATATCGTCATTTCGGACGTAGGGGCGCACAAGATGTGGATGGCGCGACACTATCACTGCGATCGCCCCAATACCTGCATTATCTCCAACGGCTTCGCGGCAATGGGGATTGCCATTCCAGGGGCGATCGCCGCCAAGCTGGTTGCCCCAAACCGCAAGGTGGTCGCCGTTACAGGTGACGGCGGCTTCATGATGAACAACCAGGAACTCGAAACCGCCCTCCGTATTGGTACGCCATTTGTCACCATCATCTTTAACGATGGCGGCTATGGACTGATCGAATGGAAGCAGCACAATCATTTCGGCGAGTCGGCGTTTATCAAATTCACCAATCCAGACTTTGTGAAACTGGCGGAAAGCATGGGGCTGAAAGGCTACCGAATTTCCGCAACCACCGACTTTATCCCCACGCTCAAAGAAGCCCTGGCGCAAGATGTGCCCGCCATTATTGACTGCCCCATCGACTACAGCGAAAATCTCCGCTTTAGCCAGCGGGCAGGCGATCTAACTTGCGCGATTTAGCGCGATTTACGCAAGTGCATTTGCGAATCAATTAGCTCGTAAACGCTCGCCCCAGCCCCAGCTTGGCCAGCAGCTTGCGGTAGGTAATAGAGCTTTTGTCGCCCGCGATGTGAACTTCATCTGCCAGGTTGATGGGCAGATCTTCGGGCCAGAGTTCTTCAACGATGGCCTTGTCTTCGCCAAAAACCTGGTGATTAAACGCTAGCGTTTCTTCCAACGGTGCGTCTTTATCAAAGTTGCGGCAGAGGGGCGAAAATACGCGGGTCTTGCGGGCTGAAATGGGGCTGGCCGCATTCAGAATATGCAGCATTCCGTTGGGGAAGGTGACCGAGAGCTTGACCGTGAACGGCAGCCAGGCCTGAAACAGCCGCCGCCACTGAAACCCAGGCGGGCTGAGGTGTTTGTAGCCGTGGGGCAGATTGCTGACGGTGCTAACATAATCTGCTGTAAACCCACCTTCCGTAAAGGCAACGGGATAGTCGGGCACTTCAGGATTATCCCGTTCCCCAAAGGAGTCTTTGTGGACAAAGGCAAAGTGGCTGACATCTAGAAAACCCTCGATCTGACGACCCGCCGCCGCGTCTAGATAAACTGAGTCAGGAATGATCTGGATATAGTCGGGGTCATTCCAGGCATCAAATTCAGGGAAGGGAACCGGGCCATTGTCCACCAGCCGTACCCAGATGAGTCCGTACTGTTCTCGCACCGGGTAGGTTGTGAGGCGGAGACGCTTGGGAATCGCGGCATCAGGGGCAGCCGGAATGCAGACGCATTGGCCATCCTGGGTATACCGAACGCCGTGGTAGGCACAGACCAGTTCGCCATCTTCGACCCAGCCCATGCTCAGGGGAGCGCCGCGATGTAGACAGAGGTCTTTTGCCGCCATTACGCCGCCGTCGCCTGCCCGGTAAAGCACTAGTCGCTCATCGAGCAGGCGCACCCCAATGGGCTTATCCGCAACTTCGTGGGCAAAGGCAACGGGATACCAGAAGGGAGCCAGAGCCTCCCAGTCAGAAGGGCTGAAGGTGCAATCCCGAGGCAGGGCGAACGTGGCTGTCATAGGAATTTGAAGGAAAACCTGTAGGTGCGTGAGCGGTCAACGTCCTAGTCAATGCGCTGATGCTAAGACGGACAGACGGCTGAGAACTGTATCCCCCTCTACTACAGGCAAGCCCTTTCCCCAGGCGATAAGTTTTTAGTATTGAAAAATCACAAGCATTGTTCGCAGGCGGCACTCGTGGCAGGTCGCCCCCTGGGTCAGTTCTGCCCTGGGCAACCTGGGTCAGCGCTACTTCAGCAGTAGATCATCTAGCTCTGCGTAGTCGGGCAGCGTTGTGTCGATGGGTTTGCCCTGGCGCAATACCGTGCGATCGCCCTGGGGACGGGCCAGCAGTTCGCTGAAGTAGCGTGCTGTGCAGAGAATCAGATCGGCGGGTAGCCCCGGCGCAATGCGGCCTGCATCCGGCAAGCCCATCAGGTCAGCGGGTGTTGTGGTGACGACGCGACTCCAGTCGCCATAGGGCGCATCGAGCTGAGCAATCCGCACGCCCTGGGTGAACACCTCCAGCCCGTCATGGTCGCCAAAGCCATAGAACGGATCGCGGCAGTTGTCGCTGGCGATCGCCACTGGCACGCCTGCATGTTTCAGTTCGTGCAGCAGCGTAATGCCACGCCATCTGGGGGTGCGGGTGGGAGCCTGTCGCAGGGCAGGTGGGTGAGCGCAAGGGGGAGACGAAGCCGCCGCCTGCCCCCTGAGGGCTGAGCGCTGATTTCGGTCTTGCAAATACAAATTGCACATAGGCAGGCTGACCACGCCAATGCGGGCAGCTTTCACCAAGTCGATGGTTTTCTGGGCTTCGTCGTCAGACTGCACGGCCAGGCTGCAACAATGGCCGCAGACAATCTGCCCGCGAAAGTCGTGGCGCAGGGCGGCTTCGGCCACGTAGCGTAGGGTAATGTCGTTGGGGTCGCCGCTTTCGTCGGTGTGCAGGTCAATGTCCAGCCCGCGATCAATGGCGAGGGTAAACAGACGATCGAGCTGGGCTTCCAGGTCGGGCCCCATCATCGTCACGCCACCCAGGATACCGCCCATCTCGGCAACCAGGTCAGCCAGAATTTCGCCTTCTGGTGTGCAATAGTAGTCCAGCGTCACCAGTGACACCGCCTCCAGCGTCAGGCGATCGACCCAGTCTTGCTGAAGTGCATTAAACACGCTCCAACTCACGGCCGCTTGGTCGCCAAAGGAGTCGATATGGGTGCGGATGGCGGTGGTGCCGTGGGCATAGCTACACTTCAGCCCAAACTCAAGACGGCGATACACGTCCTCTGCGTCCCAATGTTTGCTGGCATCTGCGCGAATGATTTCCAGCGCATCCTCAAAGGTTGCAGAATAGTTGGGCGATCGCCCCCAGACGTGCCCTTTGTCCAGATGCGTATGCAGATCGACCAGCCCAGCCCACACCATGCCGCCCTTCAGGTCAACCGTCGGCACAGGTTCTCCTCCTGCCTCACCCGCTGCATTAGCACTGGGGCGAATCCCGCGAATTGCGCCATCCAAAATTTCCAGATCCACCCGCGCCAGGTTATCCTGCGCCAGAATGCCCGCCGTCTTGGGCAAGACCAGCGAATCAGGCAGCAGCGGCCGGGGCACATGGGCGTTGCACAGCCAGTAGTGCGGTTCATTCAGGCGGGCGAAATCGAGGTGCGGCATCGTGTAGAAATTAGGAAATTGAGGATTGGCTGGCAGTTCGCAAAACTATCGCAACTATCGCAAAACCAGCTTTAGGGCACTTCGATAAATCCGGGATCGGGGCAGTTGAACTACTCCAATCGACGAGATATCGTTGCTTAGGCGTGTAGGATTGCTTGGGAGCGCAGGATTGGTATGTTTCGAGGTGCCCTTTAGATCATGCGCCAAAATCGCCAATCCAAAATCCCAAATTAGACGGAGGAGCGGGATGAAATGATCGACTTTACAGAACTCCAGCCCTACCTGGATGATCAGGGCCGGGTGACGCGCTGGCCGTCCAAGCGCAATCGAGCGCGGGTGCAAACGCTGGTACTGTGGTATCTGGCTGAAAAATTCGCTGCGGGCAGAACCTACACCGAACGCGAGGTAAACCAGCTCCTCAATGAACATCACACGTTCTGCGACCCGGCTCTACTCCGCCGCGAACTGTTTGAACATGGCCTGCTCCAGCGGGAACGCAACGGCTCTGCCTACTGGCTGCCCCCAAAAACATCATCCTAGTGCTACGTCACAGCTAGAACTTAGGTTGGTAATAAGCGCTTTAGCGCTGAAGCGCTTACTACGAGCCACTGAAAACATCATCCTAGTGCTACGTCACAGCTAGAACTTAGGTTGGTAATAAGCGCTTTAGCGCTGAAGCGCTTACTACGAGCCACTGCGCTAATTTTCTCGGCGGACAGCGCTTTCGTGCCAGTGGCGCAGGAGGCGGTCGGAAAGCATCGTTAGCAAGACAAAAATTAGGATGCCCAGCACGGTGGTCAGCAAGAGGGCAGCAAACATGCGGGGAATCTGGAGGTTGAAGCTGGAGATCAGGATTTGGTAGGCCAGCCCAGAGCTAGTGCCGCCTGTGCCCGCGACAAATTCTGCCACCACCGCGCCGATGAGCGCCAGTCCGCCGCTGATTCGCAGACCGCCGAGGAAGTAGGGTAGGGCGCTGGGCAGCCGCAGATAGCGCAGGGTTTGCCAGCGCGAGGCGCGATAGAGCTGGAACAGGTTAATCAGGTTGTGGTCGGCGCTGTTTAGCCCCAGCGTGGTGTTCGACAGGATGGGAAAAAAGGCAACCAGCCACGCGCAGATGACCAGAGACACAAAGGTAGACGCATTACCCGGAACCAACTGCCGCACCCAGAGGATGATTAGCGGGGCGATCGCCACAATCGGGGTCGTCTGCAAAATCACCGCGTAGGGAAAGAAGCTGCGCTCGATCCACTTGCTCTGGGTAAACAGTACAGAAACCAGCAGGCCCGACACCACCGCTGCCAGGAAGGCAAACAGCGTGATTTTCATCGTGATCAGCAGCGAGGGGAACAGCGTCCCCCATTCCTGCACCAGCGTTTGCAGCACCAGAATCGGCCCTGGCAGGATGTAGGGCGGTGTGTTAGTCAGGCGCACGCCAATTTCCCACAGCGCCAGCATCAACAGGCCCACGATAATCGGAGCCAGGATATCGGGCGAGAGCAGGCGTTGCAGTTGGGACGGTTGACCAAACTCCGAGGATGGGGCAGAGGCTTCGGGCTGGCGAGATACGTCAAACAGATTGGCCATCGGAATGCTGCCTTATGAAATCAGGTTGGCGCGAAATCGGGCTAGCGCTATGCAGGCTGGTTCACGACGCTGGGTGAAACGCTGCCGTTGGGATGCAAGGTCGAAGGCTGACCAGCGGCACGAGACAGGCTGTGGGAAATGTCGCGGCAGTAGTCGTTAAACAGCGGCGTAGTGCGAAACTCTTCGGTGCGGGGATAGGGAGCGGCGATCGCCACGTCTGCCACCACGCGCCCCGGACGCGCCGCCATCACCACCACGCGATTCGACAGGTACACCGCTTCGTAGATATTGTGGGTCACAAACACCACCGTCCACTGCTTCTGCTCCCAGAGGTTCAGCAGGTCGCTGTTGAGCTTGCTGCGGGTCATTTCGTCCAGCGCCCCAAAGGGTTCGTCCATCAGCAAGATTTCCGGCTTTGTCACCAGGGCGCGGGCGATGGAGACGCGCATCCGCATTCCGCCAGAGAGTTCTCGCGGGTAGGCTTTTTCAAATCCTTGCAGGGCCACCAGGGCGATCGCCTCCTGCACCGCCTCCCGCGCCGCGCTTTTTCGAGGCCCGACAGCTTCAGCGGCAGCGCCACGTTGTCTTCCACCGTTGCCCAGGGCATGAGCGCCGCCTCTTGAAAGACGTAGGCCAGCTTCCGCTGGGAACTGCCGCCCCAGTACAAATTACCCGAACTCATCTTGCCCAGCCCTGCTACCATCCGCAGCACGGTGCTTTTGCCACAGCCCGACGGGCCCAACAGGCTGACAAACTGCCCCTCCTGCACCGTCAGGTCGAGGTTTTGCAGCGCCACCGTGCCGTTGGAATAGACCTTACTGACATCGCTAAGCGTAAACGCCGCTGGGGTGTTCATGCGATGGGGTTCCTTAAAACTAGTGGAGCGAGACCAGTTGCATAAGCCTAGTTAGGCGGCAGGGCAGCGGAACCAGTTGCGCCAGATCCGCTACACCTGCTGCGCTTCATTTACACCGTACTCGACTTAGACCTTATACGCATCCGGGCCTTTGTTGACAAATTGGAGCGTGTAGGCCTGGGTATAGTCGGTTTCTGGCTTAAACACACCCTCTGCTGCCATCGTGTCAAAGAAGGATTTCCAGCGTTCCTCGGTCATTGCGCCGATGCCTTTCACCTGTGCGTCGCCCGAATCGACAATGCCGTATTCCTTCATCTTCTCAATGCCATAGGCGATTTGCTCATCGGTCATCTCCGGGTTATCTTTCTTGATCAGCTCGTTACCCGGCGATGGATCGCCATAGAGATAGCTGTACCAGCCCTTGATGGAGGCATCCACAAACCGCTGCACTAGGTCGGGGTTGCTTTCGACCAGTTCGCGCTTGCACTCGATGGTTGTGGAATACGGTTCGTAGCCGTAGTCTGCTATCAGAAATACCACGGGGTCGAAGCCGCCTTCTTTTTTAATCGCCAGCGGCTCGGAACTGAGATAGCCTTGCTGCGCGGTTTGCTTGTCTTGCAAAAATGGGCCGGGGTTGAAATTGTAGGGTCGCTTCTGGTCGTCGGTGAACCCAAACTTGGCTCTCAAAAACGGCCAATAGGTCACGTTTGCCGAAGAGGAGACAAAAATGGGGCGACCCTTCAGGTCTTCGAGCGAGTCGGCCGTGCCGGGGTGCGCCATCAGGATTTGCGGGTCCTTTTGGAAGATGGCGGCAACAGTGACTTTGGGGATGCCCTCTTCGACGGCCTTGATGGCATCGGCGGCGTAGCCCATAAAAAAGTCGATCGCGCCGCCCATGAGCAACTGCGTGCCGTTGACCTGGGGCCCGCCCATGCTAATGGTTACATCCAGCCCTGCATCTTTGTATAAGCCCGTGGCAACCGCCTGATAGAAGCCGCCGTGTTCTGCCTGGGCATACCAGTTGGTGCCGTAGGTGATTTTGGTTAGCTCACCGGACGCAGGGCTAGCACCAGCCGCAGGACTGGCCGGCGCTTCGGTCGAGGTTGGTGCTTGAGAGGCGCAGGCAGCAACAAGACCTGTGCCAGCGGCGATCGCCCCATACTGTAAAAACTTGCGTCGTTTCAGGGGCGATCGCCCCGACGGATACCACAACTGACTCATCCAACTCACCTCATTGCTAACAAAATTGAGCGAACGGAAACAGAATAACCCATACAGGCGTACTACAAAATCTGGGTAACTGCTGCATACTCCGAAAAAATGCCCTGTTTCTAAAATATTCAGCCCTTTAGAGCCAGGAGCTTTACAAATCCCAATATTTGACCCTACTAGAACACATCACCCCGGATTGTAGTTTGGGATACTAGAGATAGCGGTGTGGTAATGCAGAAATCACAGACTACTATCAGGACGAGCTAACGTTCTGTGCCCAATTGCCGACTCAGCCAGTCCATGACCTGCTGTCCCAGGCGAACGTCGTTGAGCCGATCGATTTCTCGAATGCCAGTAGGGCTGGTGACGTTGACTTCGGTAAGGTGGCCGCCGATGATGTCGATGCCCACGAAGACTAGCCCGTCGCGGCGCAGAGCCGGGGCAAGCTGTTCACAAATTTGGCGATCGCGCTCGGTAATCTCCACCGCTGCTACGCGCCCGCCCACCGCCATATTGCCGCGAAATTCTTTGCCTGTGGGGATGCGGTTGACGGCTCCAATCGGTTCGCCATTCAGCAAAATCACGCGCTTGTCGCCGTCTTTTGCCGCAGGCAGATATTCCTGCACCATGATCGGAAAGCGAAACTGCTGGGTGCTGATTTCGATCAGCGAGTTTAGATTGCGATCGCCCGGTTCGGCAAACAAAATCCCCTCGCCTGCCTTGCCTCCAAGCGGCTTCATCACGGCTGCGCCCTGCCGCTCCACAAACTCGCGAATCACCTGCTTGTCGGCGGTGACGATGGTTTCAGGAATCGCTCCCGTAAATTGCAGCGCATACATCTTTTCATTAGCTGCCCGCAGCCCCGCCGGGGAATTGATCACCCACGTCCTATCTGGATTCACATAGTCTAGAACGTAGGTGGCATACAGATAGGGAATATCCACAGGCGGATCAGTCCGCATGAACACCGCATCCAGGCTGTCTAGCGGCAAAAACTGGCGATCGCCCAGTTCAAACCACGCCTCCGCCGCCACCCAGCGCCCTTCTACCAGTTCGACCGGAACCAACCACACGGGCTGAAGCTGAGCATAAGCCCTGCCGCCCACCACCGACAGCCGATTCGCCTCCGTAATCCACACCTCATGTCCCATCTGCTGCGCCGCCTCCATCAGCGCCACGCTGGTATCGTGGCCAGGATCGAGGCGGTGGATTGGATCAATGATGAAAGCAAGTTTCATAAATGAAGTCGGGAAATCAAGTCGGGGATTGAGGACGTGAACCGAAGGGCAGAACAGCGCGAGGCAGCGGCAGAGCGCAAGAGAGCGGGGTGGCCGATCGCCCAGACATCAAGCCAGCGCTTTGCCCCTCCGCCTCTCTTGCTCAGACCCCTGCCAGCATTGCGTCTAGCTTGCCCTGCCGATCCAGCGCGTGCAGGTCGTCGCAGCCGCCAACGTGAACGCCATCAATGAAGATCTGCGGCAGGGAACGGCGACCGTTGGCACGGTCTGCCATTTCGGCGCGGGCGGCTTCATCGCCGTCGATGCAATATTCCGTAAAGTCCACGCCCTTCTTATTCAGCAGAGCCTTGGCGCGAATGCAAAACGGACAGGTACTCCAAGTGTAAATTTCAACGTTCGCCGTCATAGGTTGCCTCAAGTTAGCAATATTTCTTCATCTTACCGCTGCCGATCCACAGGAAGATATCTCGCAGCAGCCTCAGCCTCACCACGGTTGCTGGACGGGGAACTGCCCCAGCTAATTTCCCCCCGCCGTCTAGCCGTCTAACTTTGACAGCTCGTCTTTTGACATCCCACGGGACGGTCGTTAGGGTAGAAGAGCCTCGAAACGTCAAGGGCGATCGCGCCGTTTGGCCCCTTTCACCTGACATCAGCCTTATGTCTAGAGTTCTCTCGTCTAGAATCCTCATGTTTGGAGCCATGAAATTCTGGTGCCTTGGGAATTGCTAGCACTTCGGAATGTATTTCGTTGCAGCATACAGGTTTCGTTGAGCAGGCATGGTGGATCTGCTGCTAGTCATGACCCTGGGGTTTCTGGGGAGTTTTGGACACTGTGTGGGAATGTGCGGCCCGTTGACGGCGGCGTTTTCCCTGGCAAAGGTGCAGGACAAGCCCCCGACCCCCTGGCAGCAGTTTATTTTTCACGTCCTCTTGAACATGGGGCGCATTCTCAGCTATGCGCTGGTGGGGCTGGCAATCGGTGCAGTCGGCTCGGTCGTGCTGGCTGGCGGGCAAATCGCGGGCGTAGGTAGTCTGTTCAGGCGGCTGATGGCGCTGCTCACGGGCGGACTGCTGGTGTGGTTTGGGCTGGTGCAGATTGCGCCGAGCCTGCTGCCCAGGGTGCCGCTGCTGCATCCCCTGATAGCGGGCAGGCTGCACGAGCGGCTCGGTCGCCTGATGCAGCGACTCGGCAAACGCTCCCATGTGGCTACACCCCTGCTGCTTGGCGCGGTTTGGGGTCTGTTTCCCTGCGGATTTCTCTACGCAGCCCAGATCAAGGCGGCCGACACGGGCAATCCCTGGCTGGGCAGCGCCACCATGCTAGCCTTTGGGCTGGGGACGCTGCCGACCATGCTGGGTGTGGGCACGTCTGCGGCGTGGCTGAGCGCCGATCAGCGCAGCCAGTTTTATCGACTGGGCGGCTGGGTGACGCTGAGCATTGGTATTGTGACGCTGCTGCGGACAGGCGACGCGATGACGGACTTCGCCGGCCACGCCAGTTTGCTCTGCCTGATGCTGGCGCTGGTGGCCCGACCCCTCAGCCGCCTGTGGGGTGGGCTGCTAAGGGTGCGGCGGGCGCTGGGCGTGGGGGCGTTTATATTGGCGGCGGCGCACACGCTGCACATGGCGGAACATACCTGGGGCTGGAACTGGCAGGCGATCGCCTTCATGCTGCCACAACACCAAGGGGCGATCGCCGTTGGAGCGGTTGCCCTGCTGGCGATGCTCCCCGCCGCCTTGACGAGCTTCGACCGGGCGCAAAAGTGGCTGGGGGAAACCTGGCGGCCACTGCACCTGCTTTCGGTTACTGCCCTGCTGCTGGCAACGATTCACGCGATCGCCATTGGTTCGACTTACCTGGGCGTGTCGGCCACAGGCTGGCACTGGGCAGGGGCGATCGCCCTCAGCGGGGCAACCCTCAGCGTCTTGCTGCTGCGCGGCCGCTGGGTCTGGAAAGGGTTTGGTCAGGAGGAATGGTATGCAGAATCCTGCTCTCGTCGTTCGTAATGCAAGCCTGCTAGCGCTGCTGGGTCTGTCGATGGCGGCAGGCAGGATTGGTCTGCCCCCCATCGATCCGGCCAGTGCCCATCAGGTGCAGGTGTCGGGCGAGGTCGGCGGCATGGTACATATCGAGCCGCGAGACAATCCCCGCGCCGGAGTTGCCAGCCAGGTCTGGTTTGCGCTGGCGCGACGCGGCGGCCAGACGATTCCCCTCTCCGCCTGCACCTGCCAGCTTGAGGTTTACGCCCGCCCGCGCCGCCAAGGGGATGCGCCCATTCTGTCGCCCACGCTGCAAGCCGTTTCCACCGAAGGTCGCCAGGGCATTCCCGGAGCCACCGTCACCTTCCCTCGCGCTGGCGCTTACGAGCTAGTCTTGCGCGGCCGCCCCGTCACGTCGGGGACGTTTACGCCGTTTGAACTGCGGTTTCCGGTGACGGTGGCCCAATAATGGGGACTGGCGGGATCGGTCATAGCGGGGCAGGTAAGGTAAAATAATGCCTCAGGACTTCACTCCTTCTCCCATGCTTCCCGATGTCTTCCCACTGGTTTACCGGACGCACGGCCATTTTGGCGACCATGCATCGCAAGGAGGCGGCGATCGCCCCTCTCCTCACGTCCGCCTTCGCGCTAGAAATCGTGGTTCCCGATGGGTTTGACAGCGACCAGTTTGGTACGTTTACCCGCGATATCAAGCGGCCGGCAGATCAGCTAGCGACGGCACGGCTCAAGGCAATGCACGCGCTGGAACATCTGGGGGCAGCGCTGGGAACAGAGTTGGCGATTGCCAGCGAGGGCAGCTTTGGGCCCCATCCGCTGATGCCCTACATGCCGCTCAATCGAGAACTGGTGCTATTGGTCGATCGGCGGCATGGGCTGGAGATCGCGGGCCACGCCGCTACGCCAGACACCAACTATAGCTATCAGCAGGTAGACAGCCTGGAGGCAGCGCTGAAATTTGCCCAATCGGCAGGGTTTCCCAGTCACGGGCTGGTGGTGATGCCTGCGGCAGAGGGCAGCGACCCCACGGAGATCCATAAGGGCATCACGCAGGAAGACCAGCTCCGAGAAATCGTGACCGCGACCCTCAAGCGCCACGGCCGCGCCCATCTGGAAACCGACATGCGGGCCATGATGAACCCCACGCGGATGAAGGCGATCGCCCTCGCGACGCAAGACCTGATCCGCAAGCTGCAACAGACTTGCCCCCAGTGCCATGCGCCCGGTTTCGATGTGGGCGATCGCCAGCCCGGATTGCCCTGCGCCCTTTGCCACGCGCCCACGAACCTGACGCTAGCCGCCCTCTACCGCTGCGCCCAGTGCGGCTTTACTGAAACCGTGCGCTATCCCGATGGGCAGGACTTTGCCGACCCCGCTCAGTGTGCCTACTGCAACCCCTAACCTGGGCGAAAAAGGGATCATTCCAGCAGTCCAAAGCAAGAGAATTTGGACGATTATGGTGCGATCGCCCTCTAAAAGGGAACTTTTAGAGATGATGTCGCTGCTTCGGGTTAATACTGCTCGTTCAGACCAGAAGTGTTGAAAGATAGATTAAGCGACGAAAAAAGGGACAGAATGCAGTATTCTGTCCCCTAGTAAACAAAAAATGATGCCTGATGATAGCCTCATTTCCGAAGCTTGTCAAATCGATCTTGATGCAGCTTTGTCCGCATGACTATCCCGTTTTGAACTCGCGCTTGTTCTTTGAAATCTGGTTGACCTTTGTGTTGGACAAGGGCTTAACCAGCATGAGAGACTTATTTTACCGCCTAAATCGTACAGGTGTTGAGGTCGATATATCCACCTTTTCTAAAGCTTGCAAAACTCGAACGGATGGGCACTTTTGTCGAATCTATGCACAGTTGATTGAGCAAGTAAAGCGCAAACAGCCGACCGCGGCTCAGATACTTTTTCCGATTGATTCAACCATCGTTACACTTACCAGCAAGCTATTTTGGCTGCAAGGATATCACCAAGTTAAATTACTGAATGGAATCAACTTAGAGCAAGGATATTCGAGTGAATGCTTGATTCATTTTGGGCAAGGACATGATGCAAAGTTTGCCGATTCGATTAGCACGATGATTCCCGAAAACGGCATCGGCATCATGGATAGAGGCTTCGCAAGCTGGGAATTTCTCGACCAAATGAGTCTCACTCAAACAAAGTTTGTGGTGCGAATCAAGAACAATATGAAGACTGAACTTGACCACGACCGTTACCGCGTGGTTTGGTTCTGTGATTTGGAGAGTCGGAGCGAGTTTCGTCTGGCAACTAATGTCAATGAGATGAGCGACGAAGAAATCAGTGATACCTATCGGCATCGTTGGCAAATTGAGGTGTTATGGAAGTTTCTCAAGATGCACTTAAAGCTCGATCGTCTCATCACCAAGAATGTGAATGGGGTGAGTATTCAGATTTATATGGTGCTCATCACGTATTTAATCTTATTGTTAATCGAAATTCCAGCATTCTATGGCAGTGAATTGCTCGACAAGTTTCGGTATTTACAACTGGAACTGAGCCGTCGCTGCTCAATGGTTCATTGGAGCTACGATCTGCTGCCCGAAACACTCGTATGACTCTTGTAAGCTAAAATGTAAAGTTTTCTATCTGGATTCAACACTTCTGTTTATGAACCTCTTGGCCAATGCCATTGATGCGCTGGATGAAGCCGCGCAACAGAGGACTTTTGCTGAGTTGGAATCCTTGCCGCAGACCATCACCATTCAAACCGCATTAACGCAATCCAATGCAATCGAAATTCGGATTCGAGACAATGGGAATGGCATTCCTGCGGCAATCAGAGACAAGATCTTTGATCATTTGTTTACGACCAAGGGAGTCGGTAAAGGAACGGGGCTAGGATTGGCGATCGCCCGTCAAATTGTCGTCGAAAAGCATGGCGGCAGCCTGGACGTTCAATCTGAGATGGGCTGGGGGACGGAGTTTTGCATCCGGTTGCCGATGGAGGTCAAGCTGTCGATAGGAGTCGAGTAGCGCATCACAGCGGTTCATCGCAGGTTAATCCACCCATTTGCGCGTTTGGGGGCAAGTGCCAGTAGATTGAAGAGAGCGTCCCTCGATTTCACGTCATGACGGCTCCTGCTCTGAAACAAGACACGATCGCGGCGATCGCCACAGCAATTGTTCCCGCTCAGGGCAGCGTGGGCATTGTGCGCCTGTCGGGAGCCGAGGCAGTGGCGATCGCCCGTACCCTATTCCACGCACCAGGACAGCAGGCGTGGGACAGCCACCGCATCCTCTACGGCTATGTGCGCCAGCCCCAGACCCAGACGGTGATTGACGAAGCGCTGCTATTGCTGATGCTGGCTCCGCGCTCCTACACCCGCGAAGACGTGGTGGAGTTTCACTGTCACGGCGGCATGATGGCGGTGCAGCAGGTATTGCAGGCTTGCCTGGACTGTGGGGCGCGGCTGGCAGAGCCGGGAGAGTTCACGCTGCGGGCCTTTCTCAACGGGCGCATTGATCTAACGCAAGCCGAGAGCATTGCCGATCTGGTGGGAGCGCGATCGCCCCAAGCGGCCCAGTCCGCCCTCGCCAGCCTGCAAGGAAAGCTCGCCCAGCCCATCCGCCAGCTTCGGGCGACCTGCCTCGACATTCTGGCCGAAGTAGAAGCCCGCATCGACTTTGAAGACGACCTGCCGCCGCTGGATGAAGCCCTAATTAAAACCCAACTGGCGCAAGTTCTTGCCCAAGTGACGGCGCTCCTCGACACGGCAGACCGGGGCGAACTGTTGCGGAGCGGGCTAAAAGTGGCGATTGTCGGTCGCCCAAATGTCGGCAAATCTAGCCTGCTGAATGCCTGGAGCCGGAGCGATCGCGCCATTGTGACGGAGCTTCCGGGGACGACCCGTGATGTGGTCGAGTCGCAGTTGGTCGTCGGCGGCATCCCCATCCAGGTGCTCGACACCGCTGGCATCCGCGAGGCCGAAGATGTGGTTGAGCAAATTGGGGTAGCGCGATCGCGCCAGGCCGCCCAAGCCGCCGATCTGGTGTTGCTGACCATCGACGCTGCCCAGGGCTGGACGGCCGCAGACCAGGAAATCTATGAGCAGGTCAAGGGGCGATCGCTGATTTTGGTGGTAAACAAGGTTGATCTGGTGGCTGGGAATGGCGGAGTGGCGGAGTTTTGGAGCGATCGCGCTTTTCCGCCGCCCCCGCCCGCTCTGCCCACGGTTTACACCGCTGCCGCCCAAAATCACGGCATCGACGCACTGGAGCAAGCGATTCTGACCATTGCCCAGGCTGGCAAGCTCACGGCCGCGAACCTCGACCTGGCAATCAACCAGCGCCAGTCTGCTGCGCTCACCCGCGCCAAAACTGCCCTCCAGCAGGTGCAAGATACCATTGCTCAGCAACTCCCGCTGGACTTTTGGAGCATTGATCTACGGATCGCCATCCAGTCTTTGGGTGAAATCACGGGCGAAGACGTGACCGAATCTGTCCTCGATCGCATCTTTAGTCGTTTTTGCATTGGTAAGTGAGATTGATTTTGGATTTGCGGTTTTGGATTTGCAGTTTTGGATTTGCCAGTCAAACGTCTGCGGGACTTCCAGCAATTTCAGCGGTCGCGTCGCGTTTGAGGCTCATTTCCAGTCTCCTGCGGCAATTCAAAATTCCTGAAACGGCTACTGTCCAACCGTTTGCACCGGGAGGATGGGCTGTCCCTGCATCTGCTGCATGATGTGCTGCTGGAGCATTTGCTGTTGCAAGAGTTGCTGCTGCATCATCCGCCGTTGTGCCATCTGCTGCTGGGCCATTTGGTATTGCGCCATTTGTTGGGGAGTCAGCGCTTGTTGCGGAATTTGCTGTGGAACCTGCTGTGGGATGGGTCGCGGAGCGATCGCCTGCGTGGGCTGCGTGACGGGCTGGGTGTCGGGCGCGGCAGAGGGGTCTGCGATTTGAGGCATGGGCTGGGCGGGCTGATTGGCGGCTTGGGCGATCGCCGCTTCTAGGTCCGTTTTGATTTTCTCTACCCGCGGCTCATACAGGGCTAGCAGGCGTTCTGCTTCAAACATGGCGCTGGTGTTGGGTGGCACCTGCCGCAACCGCGCCAGGCCTGCTTCCCAGGTGGCGACCACCGCTTCGGCCAGGTCAGGGCGCTTCTGACGAATGGCATGCTGCTGCCGCTCCCAGGCCAGCTTTAGCAACTGCTTGGCTTCGGCGAGGCGCTGTCCGGCTGTCTCCTCTTGCTGAAGCCGGGTTTGCGCCAGGGCTAGCCGATCCCGATAGTCCTGAAGTTTAGCGGTGGCTGTTGCATAAAACGGGCTGGCAACGGGTACGGCTTCAAGCTGCTGAATCGCGGCTTCCCACTGGTTGCAAATCCACTGCCAAGTCTGGAGGCTGAGAACCGGAGCTTCGCTGGCCTGGGTAGCGGCGATCGCCCACTGCTCTGCCTGCATCAGCCTACTCAGCACCTCATTTTCCGGCTGATATTGCTGGCGCAGCTTGCTGGAGGTTTGCCGATGGCGCGACCAAATGGGCACGGTGTCCAGCAGGTCGATTGCCCCCGTGAGGTACTGCTGGGCGGCGGCCAGGTCGGGTGAAGCAGGGGCCTGCGCGACAACGGTAAACGACTTGCTGCCCAAAGATTCCGCCGTTTCCAACTGGGGGCACGCGCCGAGGGTGCAGGGCTGCGTCAGCACGTAGCTGCCCAGCGCCAATCCGACGGCTCCAATGCCCGCTATCAGCAGGCGATGGTCTGCTCCTGCATCGGCACTCCTTTGAGGAGTCTGGTGAGGAGTCTGGGCAGATTTAGAGGCTGGTGGAACCGTTTTTTGAACAGATTGAACAAGGGGGCGGCTGGTGGCTGGCGGGATTGGCTGAGCCTTGGTGTGGGCAGACGGTGCAACAGACGCGGGCTTGGGAATAGGAATGGTCGCTGGTGGGGCGATTGCCCCGGTTCCCGGAATGGCACGGGCAGCAAGCCCCGATAGCACGGGCTTGGGTAGGGGCTGGTTGAGGAAAAACTGTCGGCGCATGTAGGGTTTGGGCTGGCCAACAATCCGCAGATACAGCCCGACCTGTTGAATCGAGCGAATCTGGAGGGCGTGGATGCGGGCTTCGAGAAGCTGCAACACCTGGCGCGGGTCTAGCGACATATCGGTGCGGTGGTTGCCCACCACCAGCAGGCGATCGCCCTGGAGGGCACAGCGCACTGCAACGGCCAATTGACGCTGGCGAAAAAAGGCTTCTAGCGTGCGGCCTAGCTCTTCGACAGAGAGAGAAATCTCGGTCGTGGAAGGGTCAGTCGTGCGATCGCTGGGGGAAAGTGTCGCCTGCATAGTCGCCTGCTTTTGATCCTGGGTGAACTCGGCGGTTCTGGTGAAAACGGTGGGGGAACTCGTGCCGGAATGTCCACCCGCCACCAGGGTTTATACAGATATTCTTCCCAGCGATCGCGCCTCCGGATCATTCACGGAGCAGAATCTTGGGATTCCTTAGCTCAGGGTGCTGGCGCATCCGAGGCAGCCGTGAGCCGCCAGCCCGGTTTCACCACCTGGCGCGAGCGGGCGATCGCCAGACAATCGTCCGGCAAATCTTCGGTGATCACCGATCCAGCGGCAATGGTCACATCGGCTCCTACCGTCACAGGCGCAACCAAGACGCTGTTTGACCCAGTTTTTGTGCGATCGCCAATGACCGTCGGATGCTTCTTTACGCCGTCGTAGTTAGCGGTGATTGTCCCTGCGCCAATGTTCACTTTCGTACCTAGGGTGGCATCACCCAGGTAAGATAAGTGTGCGACATTCGTGCGATCGCCCAGCGTGGACTTTTTTAGCTCCACAAAGTTGCCAATGCGGCAGCCGGTGCCCACCTGTACATGGCCCCGCAGGTGCGCGTAGGGGCCAATGCGGGTGTCTGCTTGCACGGTGCTATCCGACACAACGGAATATAGCACCGTCACGCGATCGCCCAGCGTGCTGTTTTCGATCAGGCTACCAGGTCCAATGCGGCTGCCCGCACCAATTGTGGTCTTACCCCGCAGGTGGCATTGGGGTTCAATAACGACATCTGGGCCGAGCGTCACTGTGTCATCGATTGTGATACTGGCGGGGTCAATTAGCGTCACGCCTCCCATCATCCAGGCGTTCTTCACTCGCGTTTGCAGGATGTCATACGCAGTAGACAACTGCCGTCGATCGTTAATTCCTAAAATTTCCTGATAATCATCTACATCCACGGCCATAACGGGTGACATCATACTCACCACATCCGTCAGGTAATATTCCTGCTGATCGTTATCAGCGCTTAGCTTGGGCAGCGCTTCCGCCAAATCTGCCCAGCGAAAACAGTAGACTCCGGCATTGATGCGGCGGTTTTGCTTTTGGGCAGCCGTACAGTCCCGATCTTCTACAATTGCGTCACGCGGGTTGCTGCCATCGCAAAATACCCGTCCATAACCCTTCGGCTCCGGCAGATGCGCTGTTAACAGGGTAGCGGCATTCTCTGCTGCGCGATGGGTATCCAGCAAATTTTTCAGCGTTTCCGGGCGCAGCAGCGGTACGTCGCCATTCAGCACCAGCACGTCGCCAGCAAACCCGTCGAGATGGGGAATAATCTGCTGCACCGCATGGCCCGTGCCCAACTGTTCCCGCTGCTCTACAAACTCCACCCCTGGAACCGCGCTGAGAGACTCTCGCACGCGATCGCCCCCATAGCCCACGATTACCAACTGGCGATCGGGCTGCACCGCTGCCAAACTGTCTAACACCCGCTCGACGAGCGATCGCCCACCCAAATCATGCAGCACCTTCGGAAGGTCTGACTTCATTCGCGTTCCCCGGCCCGCCGCCAAAATTGCTACCGCTAACATGCTGCCTAGCTTTCTGTAGTCTCTGCTTGTAACCTGCGTGATTCAGACTTCATTGACTGGAATTCAGCTTCCCAACCCCACAGTGGAGTATACCGCGCTTCGGTCGGTGTATTTCTGAGAACTCCCTCAAGCACGATTGATGATAATGCATGATACAGACGACTTGAATCATGCTGTGTCGATAACCCCCAATCCCCAATCCTCAATCCCCAATCCCCAATCCCCAATCCCAAATCCCCCCCCACTCCTGCCTCCGCTCAACACTTCGGTATAGTGAGAAATGCACGTCGCGTTTCTTCACAGTTCACCCATGATCGATATTCCCAAACTGCTCGCCCAGGAGCTATCGCTCAAGCCATTTCAGGTAGAAAATGCGCTGGCGCTGTTTGCAGAAGGGGCAACCATCCCCTTTGTGGCACGATATCGCAAGGAGCGCACGGGCGAACTGAACGAGATTCAGCTCAGGGAACTGGCCGATCGCCATGCCTACCTGACGGAACTGCAAGAACGCAAGCAGACGGTGCTAAAGGCGATCGCCGACCAGGGCAAACTCACCGACGACCTCCAGGCACAGATCGAGCAGTGCTTATCGAAAACCGAGCTAGAAGACCTGTATCTGCCCTATCGCCCCAAGCGCCGCACCCGCGCCACCATTGCCCGCGAAAAGGGGCTAGAGCCGCTGTCCCAGTGGATTGAGTCGTTGAATCATCCCAACGCGCCCCAGGCAGATTTAGCCGCCGAAGCCGCGAAGTATGTTGATTCTGAAAAAGGCGTGAAAACGCCGCAGGAAGCGTTGCAGGGCGCGTCGGATATCCTGGCAGAAGCAGTAGCCGATCGGGCCGACCTGCGATCGCACCTGCGGCAATTTTTCCTGAATTCCGGCAGCTTCGAGTCGCGCATCAAACCCGATTTCCCCGAAGGCAGCACCAAATTCGAGATGTATCGTACCTACGCCGCGCCCGTGAGTAAGATCCAGCCACACAACCTATTGGCGCTGCTGCGGGGCGAAAGCGAGGATGTACTGACGCTGAACCTGACCTTCGACGAAGACGAGGTGCAGAGCTACCTAGAGCGCGAAGTGATTCGCACCAAGGCCAAGCCCGTGCGCGAGTTTTATCAGGCGATGCTGCGGGATGCCTTTGGGCGGCTGATGCAGACCTCCCTCACCAGTGAAGTGATTGCCGAGAAGAAGCAGTGGGCGGATATCGAATCCATCAAAACCTTTGAGGCAAACCTGCGGGAACTGCTGTTGGCGGCCCCTGCGGGCATGAAGCCGACGCTGGCCATTGACCCCGGCTTTCGCACGGGCTGTAAGGTAGCGGTGATTGACCAGACGGGTAAGTTTCTGGAATATCAGACCATCTTTCCCCACACAGGCGAGGGGCAGCGGGAAAAAGCGGGGCGATCGCTCCTTGACCTGATTCGCAAATACCAGGTTGAGCTAATCGCCATTGGCAACGGTACTGCCAGCCGCGAAACGGATGCGTTTGTGAATGAAGTGGTGAAGTCGCTCGATCACAAGCCTGTGAAAGTGATTGTGAACGAAGCTGGTGCATCGATTTACTCTGCCAGTCAGGTGGCGATCGCCGAATTTCCTGATCTGGATCTGACGGTGCGTGGAGCCGTCAGCATCGGCCGCCGATTGCAAGATCCCCTAGCAGAACTGGTAAAGATCGACCCCAAGTCTATCGGTGTGGGTCAATATCAGCACGATGTGGATCAAAAGCTGCTCAAGAAAAAGCTGGATGAAACGGTCGAAAGCTGTGTTAACTACGTGGGCGTGGATCTCAACACTGCCTCCAAAGAACTGCTGAGCTACGTCTCCGGCATTTCCAGCGCTGTTGCCAACAACATCGTGCAATATCGCAACCAAAACGGCGCGTTTCGCAATCGCCGCGAACTGCTAAAAGTCTCTAAGCTGGGCCCCAAAGCGTTTGAGCAGGCAGCCGGGTTCCTCCGCATCCGCAATGGCGACAATCCGCTGGACAATACGGCCGTCCATCCTGAAAGCTATGGTGTTGTAGAGGCGATCGCCAAGGATCTCGGCATCCCGCTAGATCAAGTGACCAAGGCAGGAGAACGTCTGAAAACTCTCTCTCTCCAGCGTTACGTCACCGACACCATCGGCGAACCTACCCTGCGCGACATCCTTGCAGAGTTAGAAAAACCTGGCCGCGACCCGCGTGCCCAATTCACCTACGCCACCTTTCGCGAAGACATTCAGGAAATCGGCGATCTCAAGGTCGGCATGACGCTCGAAGGCGTGATCACCAACGTCGCAAACTTTGGCGCATTCGTGGATATCGGCGTTCACCAAGACGGTCTGATTCATGTCTCGCAACTGGCCGATCGGTTTGTCAAAGATCCGAAAGAGGTGGTGAAAGTGGGGCAGATCGTCACCGTGCGCGTGCTGGAGGTGAACGAAGCGCTGAAGCGCATTAGCCTGTCGATGCGTTCCGATGCAGGTTCCACCGAAGGGGTCTCTAGGAGCAGCCCACCGCCAAACCGCAAGCCCCAACCCAAGGGCACAAAGCAAGTGTCACAGCCGACCAATGCTGAACCGAAAACTGGCGCAACGCTGGAAGACCTTAAGGCAAAATTTGGTCGCAAGCGTTAAGGCTGGCGATTTTCTGCTGCACGTCGTGGGTGAGCAGCGGGAAAAACTGGTGAAAGTCTTGCGCTAGCGCATCGTAGTGGTGTTGCAAGACGCAAATGCTGGAGGCAAGGAGGGGCGATCGCCGCGATCGCCTTGCCATCCGTTCCAAAATCATCGCGATGCCCGACACCTGCCGATAGGCAGTCAGCCAGTCGCCTGTCACCATAAACGGCAGCGCCCGCTGGAGCGACGGCGGCAGCAGCGCTTGATACTGCTGCAAATCGGCGTAGACCCCCTGCACAAACGCTTCTAGCGTTCCTACCCCATAGGTTTGCCAGTAAACCGCCAGGAAATGGTCGTAGAACACATCCACCAGCACCCCCGCCAGTCGGCAGTAGGGCGGCTCTACCCGCGCCTTGCTCTGGCGGACGATGGGATGGCGATCGGTGTAGGTGTCGATCTGGCGATGCAGCGCAATGCCTCGCTGAATGGTGGGATGGAGCGATCGCACGTCTGCTCCTTTGAGGAAATCGCCCGCCAGGTTGCCAAGACGGGCCAGCGGGTCGGGTTCGGAGAGCAGCAGGTGAGCGAGGTAGTTCATGCTCTAGGGCGCAATTGGCTCAGCAGCGTGGCCGCCAAAATCACCCCACCCCCCAGCCAGCCGCGCAGGCCCCAGCGTTCGCCCAGCCACCAGAAGGCAAACAGCGAGGCAAAGACAGGTTCTAGCGTGTAAAGAATGGCGGCTTCGGTGGCGGACAGGTGGCGCTGGGCGCTGGCCTGGGTCCAGGTGGTCAGTGCAGTGGCGAAGAGTCCTAGATACAGCACCACGGCGGCGCTGGCAATCAGGGCGGCGGTTTGCAGGGCGATGTGCGGGGCGGCCCACAGTAGACTCAGGAGGGCGATCGCCACCAGTTGCACCATCGTCAAGGCAGTTGCGCTATACCGCTGCACAATTCGCTCCACTCGCAGAATATACACCGCCCAGCAGGCTGCACAGCCCAGCACCCACAGGTCGCCCACCCCCAGCGACCCACCCTCCCAGGACAGCAGCCCTACCCCAGCCAAAGCCAGAACAGCGGCGATCGCCACCCGGATCGAAATCTTGCGCCCCAGTAGTCGCGCAAAAATTGGCACTAAAATCACGTTCAGGCTAGTAATAAACGCCGCTCGGCTGGCTGGAGCCGTTTCCAACCCGATCGCCTGCGTCAAAAATGCGCCAAACATGATGACACTCACCCCAATGCCGTCGAGAACCAGTCCTTGACTGAGGCGCGATGGGGGAGCTGCTGCCTCATCAGCCCGCGATACAGAACGCAGGCGCATTGCTACAACGGGTGAGAGGGCGATCGCCCCCACCACAAACCGCGCCATCACCAACACCGACGGCGATAGCGTCCCCAGCGAAGTCTTAATCAGCGGAAAGGTAGAACCCCAGATGACATTTGATAGCACCAGAATAAAAATGCTCCACTGCCGAGCCGTTACCTTTGGCATCCTTGGCATGACCAACGAACTCCCCCCTCTACCCCTACCCTACCCTCTCTACTCTATCCCTAGTGCATCCGAACTCTACCTAAAACCCATATCTAGTGTCATCATATAAAAACCCTCTGGGTCTGTTGAGTTTCTGTCGCATTTCTACAGTCCGCATGACCTACTCGCTCTCCGCTGCCAAGCTGCAAAGCTACTACCGCTGTCCGCTCGCCTACTACTTTCGCTATGAGCGCAAGCTGCCGGGGGCGGCGTTTTTTAGCTCCGCAGCGCTGGGAACGTCGCTGCATCAGGCCCTAGCGCAAATCTACGACGACTGGCATTATCAAGACCCGATTCCCCGCTTGGACTGGGTGGAGTATTGCTGGAACCAGCACAGCAGCGGCCTAACACCAGCCCAAGCGAGCGAAGGGCGACGCATCCTGCAACGCTACTATAACGGCTTTATTGCAAATCAAAGCGCAATTCGGCGGCCGCTAGCGGTAGAAGGGCGCATCCAGGGGACGCTGCGGGTGCAGGATTTGGAGTTTACGCTATCGGGTCGCTATGACCGAATCGACTGGCTGGAGGACGGGCTGGAGCTAATCGACTATAAATCCAGCAAGGATAGTGAGGCGCTATTACCCGATGAAATCGATTTGCAAATCGGGTTATATTACCTGGCACTGGAGCAGCGCTATCAAAAGCACCTGAAGCAACTTAGCTTATTGTATCTACGGACGGGCGAGAAGGTTAGCTACACAGTCACGCCCGACCATCGCCAGCAGGTGGAGTCGATTATCGGCAAACTAGCGCTGCAACTGCGGCAAGACCGTTCCTGGACTCCGTTTCCGGGTGAACAGTGCGATCGCTGCGCCTATGCCCGCTATTGCCCCGCCGCCCGCGCCAATCCCGAACCGCTGCCCGAAGAGGCCCAGCCAGAGCCGGGGTTGCAGCTTGTGCTGAGCCTGTGAAACCGAAGCGCAATTTGGCAATGAGGGCGATGGGGGTTGGGTTGACCTGGCCACGCTGCTACGGAAACACCGCACAGGGCGATCGCTGGCTTCGGCAGTTTCAGGGAGCGCGATCGCAGTTTGCCTGCGTGCTAGGGTTTACCGAGACGGGTCTGATTCCGGGCATTTCCGCTGCGGGCGCTACACCCGCCGATCGAGAATGGACGGCGATCGCCGATGCCGAATTTCTCTACCACGGGCCTCAGCCCAATCCCCAGTTTCCGCTGCCGCCCCTGACGGCGGGCGCATCGCCGACGCTGATTTCGCGGGCGGTGGTGGAAGGCTTTCACGTACCGCTGCATTTGCTCAACGCCGGACTGCGCCACGCGCCGACCGTTCCCTGCATCGACCTGGGCGGCATGCCGGCCCGCTGCGTATCGACTGGTGCGGCGCTGGATTTACCAACGGTGCTGCGGCTGCTGCAAGCGGGACTGGACTGGGGCGATCGCCTCGCTCAAGCACAACCCGATGCTTACTTACTGATTGGCGAATGCGTTGTGGGTGGCACCACCACTGCGCTCTCGGTGCTGACGGGACTAGGCTGGGCCGCCGCAGGTAAGGTCAACAGCAGCCATCCTACCTGCAACCATGCCCAAAAGTGGGATATCGTATCCGCCGGGTTAAATCGGGCATTGGAACAGGGAACGCTCGCACCAGATAATCCCGACCCGCTAGCCGTGGCGGCGGCCGTGGGCGACCCGATGCAGATTGCCGTCGCAGGGATGGCGATCGCCGCCAGTCAAGTCACCGGAGTCTTGCTGGCAGGCGGCACGCAAATGCTAGCGGTCTACGCGCTGATGCAATCGCTCCAGCGCCATCACGGGCTGGACTGGAACGCAGAACAGGTGGCAGTGGGCACGACGCGCTGGGTCGCCGAAGACCCCACGGGCGACACAGCAGGATTGGCCACCGACCTGAATGCGCCGCTGCTGGCCACACCGCTGAGTTTCGCCACCTCACGCTACGCCAGCCTGCGGGCCTACGAGCAGGGCTATGTCAAAGAAGGGGTGGGAGCCGGGGGATGTGCGATCGCCGCTCACCTGCTGGGCTGGCACAATGCCGACTTGCTCAGCGCCGTGGAGTCCCTGCTGCACCGCACCGGAAAAGCAACCTAGAATGAGGAATCAACCCGTTCGTCAAGGCACTGACATACTTGAGACAGCAAACTTACTGCCCTCATCCCCCCAACCCCTTCTCCCCGCTTTGGGAGAAGGGGGAGCCAGACATAGGTTGAAGTCCCTCTCCCGCTCCGGAAGAGGGATTTAGGGTGAGGGCTGAAATTGCTGCGTGAAGTATATTAGTGCCTTCGTCAACGCTAGATCGCCAGAATCGATCTGCCTGTTTGACACGCTTTTGAACCCTGGTTGGAACATCTCCTGGAACTATCTCTGGAATTGCCCTATGTATGCTGTCATCTCCCGTGAAAAGATACACCTCCCTCCCGGTAGCGTGGTGCGGATGCCCGGAACCTGGCAAGACTACTGCGCCCTGCGCGAAAGCCGGGGCGATGGCTCTATCCCCCGCATCAAGTTTCGTAATGGAGAAATCTTGCTGATGAGTCCTTTACCCCGCCACGGCCGCGAAGCCAATATTCTGGCAGATGTTGTTAAAGTTCTCCTAGATAGCGAAGAGCGCAACTACGAGGCCTTTACGCCCATTACGATGGATATTCCTGAATCGGGTGGAATTGAACCCGACTATTGCTTCTATATCGACCACTGGCAGGCGGCAGCAGGCAAAGACCGCATCAATTGGCAAACTGATCTACCGCCTGACCTAGTGATCGAAATTGACGTGACCACCTACACCGCTGCCGAGGATTACGCGCCCTATGGTGTCCCCGAAGTGTGGCTATTCAAAAAAAGCGGTCTAAAGATTTACGCCCTGCAAGCGGAAAGCGATGAACTGCAATCCCACAGCCGCTATTTTCCGGCAATTGACTTACCTGCATTGTTGACTCAGGTTCTGGAGGCTGCCGCGACGCAGGGGACGGGTGCTGCACTGCGAACCCTGCGTCAACAAATGGTCGGCTAACGGTTCCCATCGCTTCTCTTGCAGAGGGTTAATTTAGGTCGTTTGGATTCGCTTTGGGTGACTACAGAGCAATACTCTTGGCCCGCCTGAGCGGCATCACCAGCACTGGACGATAGCTTACGCCGCGATATCTCAGGTTGATAAACGGCTGAATCGGCATGACAGACGAGTAATATAGCGTCATAGGAATGCCGCGATAGCTGCCTTTAATTGTTTTGGTGCTGGGGAGTTTTGTGCAGAGTGTGTAGCGAATGCCGCGATAGGTCAGTTGCATCATGGGTATCCTTGGTGTGAACTGGGGGCTTGATACTTCTGTTATAGGGCGATCGCCCCTAGAGGCGCGATATAGAAAAGTTATGGAATTTCGCCAACCTTAACTCTGCTTAACTTTTCAATTCTGTATTTAGCTGGCAGAAGAGGTGAATCACATCTTGAATGATAATTAGAATGTTAGGATGATGCGTTCTAGATTCGTTCAATCGGTCTAGAGAACTGGCGAAATGCAAGTCCGCTGATGCTGCAACCCAGTCCCCCCAGCATCAGAAACAGAACGCTCAGCGGAAAGATCTGAGACAGCGGCTGAACCCCCGCTCCACCCAAGGTCATGCCGCTATCAAACCCCGCTAGGAAAACGCTGTAGACTCGTCCTCGCACCGTGAGCGGTGCTGCAAAGGACACGATGGAAGACAGCACCGGGAACAGCGAGCCAAATCCCAAGCCGTATACGACTGACCAGAGGATCAGAAAGGTGGGGGCGATCGCCACGCCCACCAGCCCTATCCCAGAACACAGAATTCCCACACTCACCACCCAGCGCGGCGACACGCGGTTGCCCCAGCGCCCCAGCGCAAACCGCACCAACACTGCTACCAGCGCGTTTAGGCTATAAAATACGGCCGCGTTGGACACCAGCAGCGGCAAAAACGTGACCACTGCACCATGCAAAAATGACCCGGTGAAGAACAGCAGCGTGGCATCGCGCACCGGAAACTGCAAAATCACGTTCCACGGAAAAGCTGCCTTTTCTGGAGCAAGCTCGCCTGACTTACTTGACCTGCTTGACTTACTTGACCTGCTTGATTTACTTGATTTATTTGAGACGGCAGCGGATGATGCTTCTGAACTTGCAGCCGTCTTCCAGGGCAACGGCAGGGTTAGCACAAATCCCAGCAGCGTCAGCCCCGCCATTGCTCCAATCACAGGCACAAAGCCTGCATGTGCAAAGGCGATCGCCCCCAACATTGGCCCCAGCGAAAATCCAATCGTATTGGACATAGCCAGATAGCCCAGCAGCGCCGTGCGGCGATGGGTTGGCACCACGTCTACCAGCAGCGTTTGCGAGGCCGTGGCAAAGGCGGCCTGGCTGATGCCGTGCAGCACTCGTGCCCCCATTAGCCAGGTCGGATCAGGCGACCACCCATACAGCGGCAAAACCACGACCATCAGCCCCAGTCCTAGCCAGAGGACGGGCTTCCGTCCCCAATGATCAATCAGCCAGCCAATCAGCGGACGAAACAGCAGCAGTCCCGCCGCCATTGCCCCGACCACGAACCCCACGCCCACGTCCTGCCAGCGCTGGGTCACATACAGCGGCAGTACCGGAAATAGCACCGTCACTTGAGTAAAATACACCAGCATTCCGGCGCAGATACAAAACGACCAGAGCCAGGTTTTAGGAGAAGATTCGGTCAGACGGTTCAGCAATAACTTTGTTTAATCGAAACAAGGAAACGTAAGGGCCGCAACATGCCGACGGCGCTGGCACAAATGGCAATTGAGCTAGCCGCCGCTCCTGTATCCCTTATAGCCGCTAATATGGGGCAGTGATCGGGCAGGCAGTAGGAGATGAACAATGCCTATCTAGAATTGCTAGGGCTTCATGATGAGGCGGAGGTGCGATCGCCCCTTGTGGCCCCACTGGGGCTGTGGGAACGGCTGCACTGGCAGCAAACCGGAGCCTGTTCCTTCGGCATTAGCTTGCGGCCGAAGGCGGGCACACCGGAAACGCTGTCTTCGGAAACCTGGAGCTATGCAGCCCCCTTTTTGCCTTCCGGTGCAACGCTGCCAATCTTCACGCCCCCCGGTGCAGTGGAGTTGCCGCTGTTTTTTCTGTCGCCTGTGGCAGTGATACCCGCCCAATCACCCGCACGTCCTGACCTGCCGCTAGAGCATCTGGGCGATCGCTGTATCCTGGAGCAAGTCTCACTTCAGCTTCCTACCGCAACCGCGCTCCACAAAATACCTTCTCTGCTCAACCACTTGGCACAGGTCCAGATTGCGCTCGCTGAATCTCTTAAAAACCCCTTTCATTTGGAGCTAGTTTGGCAAAGCAGCACTGCCCCAATTGCTCACACATTCAGTCCTGATTTGCCTCTTTCGATTCGCGGCTAAAAATCTGGAAGTTATGAAATCTGGAAGCTATGCTCTGAAGCTATGTTCTGAACCTATGCTCTGAACCTATGCTCAACAAACGCTCATCCCTAAGTCTAGCTTATCCCCAAGCCTAATGGATGCGCTGAGACAGCAGTTGCTCTTCAAGGGCAGCGATGCGATTATACGCGGCTGTGAGTTGCGCCGTAAGCCGCTGAATTTGCACCTCTGGAGAGAGCGATCGCTCGCCGCTGTGGCTATCCGACTCTAGGAAGTTGTCGTCTGACAGCACATCTTTGTGATCCATTTCTGTGTCCAAGCCGTAGCGCTGACTGTAGGATTGACGTGCTGAAGTCGCCCCTGCGGGCGATCGCTGACCGCGATCAACCAACAACACCTCCGAAAAGACTTCTGTAATTCTGTTGCTCAACTGCTCGATAACTTGGTGAAGTGCGTCAACCTTCGCATTTAACTCGACAATTTGTTCCTGGAAAGAGTCCATAATGACGCCTGTTCCCTTTTACTGAGTATGAGTCTATCTTATGAAAGGCTTGTCCATAGGTTCCATTTATTCCTGAATCATTTAACGTTTGGAAAATTCATCAATCAAGGGGCTTCGTGCAGAGACTCAAGGGTTTCAGCGATCTCTGTAGGCGTGATCCTGATAACAATTGCCCTTATCTGCATGAGTTCCAGGCTTAACAGCAACGTGTACTGAAATGTTTACACCAGGGGGCGGAAAATCGTAGGGACACCGACGGGTTTCCCGCTTTAGATTGCCTTAAGAATTGCTGAGAAATCATCAGAAGTATGGTTTAGAAAATATGTAGCGAGTACGCGGCGAACATACGGCGAATATTGCTGGAATTCCTCCATTGTGCGCTGATTATTGAAGATGTTGCATTGAGAATCGAACGACTTCCTTTGCAATCAGAGGCGATCGCCTTCTGTTATCCAATGCCCAGATTCAATGCCTAGATTCCGTGCCTAGATTCAATGTCCAGATGTTCAGTAATATGCCCCTATCTGGGATGGCAGCCCCATTCAGGGCGAGCATTTCAGATTAAACTGAGCTTAAACTGAGCGTTAAATAAGCCTCGAAATAAGCGTTGAATAGTGTGGCTGACCGCGTATGTTGAATTTTCAAGACTTCTTCACAGACTGCGCTGGATTTTGGAAGACGGAACGGATTTATCATTTCCTGCTGAAGGGCGATATTGAACGCTCCTATACAGAGTTTCGGGCAGACTCTCTCGATGCAGCGCAAAAGCAGCAAATTCTCAAAACGGCTTCGCCATCGGGTGAATTGGCTGGAATTCGGCTGGATCTCGATCAGGCGGCCCTGGGTCACAACTGTCCTGGCTTTGCCATTTCCTTTGATACGGAATCAGAACGGGGCGAAAAGGTGTCGATGAGCCTGAAGGCGCTGTTTGTGCCCGACGCGCTGGTGCTTCATGCCGACGAACGCTACCAGGGATTGGCGCTGCCCGCGGCGGCACAGGTGTCTATGGCTCCGGAGAGCGAGGTGATCCAGGGCTTTTATCTGCGGGATGAGGGCTATTCTGAGGCGGGGGCGATCGCCGGCCGATTTACCTATCAGCCCATTCGCCAGACCCTAGAAATGACGACGTTTTATAACCGCTCTGTGGCGGTGGATCAGATGCGGTTTATTGCGCCAGACGTGCGGATGCGAACCATCGTCACCTATCAGCGTCCGCTCGCAGGCGAAACGCCGACGGTGATTGACCTGATTGGCTTTGGTGTAGAGCGCAAAAGCTAGACCAAGCCGCATTGCCCAAAGCCAATAGACCAGCGCCCCGCCGATCCCCCACCTGTGGCACAATAAACCGTACTGTTTGCCGAAGTAGAGAGACTTTATGACCACGAATGCCACGCTTCAAACGGCGCTCCAGCAGCGGACGGCGCTGAAGGTAATTAGCGGACTGACCAACTTTGAGGGCGATCGCGTCTGTGCTATCGTGCGTGCAGCGGAACAGGGCGGCGCGACGTTTGTGGATATCGCTGCCAGCGCCGATTTAGTACGCCGAGTCAAAGGGCTGATCTCGCTGCCCGTGTGCGTGTCCGCCGTTGATCCCGAAGCCTTTGTGCCTTGCGTCGAAGCCGGAGCCGACCTGATCGAAATCGGCAACTTCGATGCATTTTATGCCCAGGGTCGTCGGTTTGAAGCAGCGGAAGTGTTGGAACTGACCCGCCGCACCCGCGCCCTGCTGCCCCAGGTCACACTCTCCGTCACGGTGCCCCATGTTCTGACACTGGATCAACAGGTACAACTGGCGGAAGAACTGGTCAACGCTGGAGCCGACCTGATCCAGACCGAAGGCGGCACCAGCAGCCAGCCTACCCACCCCGGCACGCTGGGTCTGATGGAAAAAGCAGCCCCTACCCTTGCCGCCGCCTATGAAATCTCCAAAGCGGTGAGGGTGCCCGTGCTGTGTGCGTCGGGGCTGTCGAGCGTGACGGCTCCACTGGCGATCGCCGCTGGAGCATCAGGCGTGGGCGTGGGGTCTGCCATCAACCAGCTCAATAGCGAAGTGGCAATGGTCGCTGCGGTGCGGAGTATCGTGGAGGCGATCACCACCCCGGTCAACGTCCGTCAATAGCCTGCGGAATTAGGTCGCTAGAAAAGCGATCAGGCTATAACTCAGGCTATAACAGCGTGATGGGGTAGGAAAGTCGCATCTGCTTTTCCATTCCTCATCATGCCATAGCCTGTAGCCGCCAAGATGCTTCATTGCCGAACTCTACGCAGCTGCGGTTTGTCTTGCCTGCTCCGCCTGAATCCGGGCTTCTTCGGCCAAAAACTCCGCAAGCTGCGACTCGATCTCGTCCTTGACAATCTGGCGATATTCCAGGAAATGCTCATTGAGCGCACAGATTGACAAATAGTGATCCCACACGCGGGGATTGTGGCGGAAGATGCCAATCAGGTTTGCCCAGAAGCGGAAGCGCGTCTTGCGAACCACGCCCTGCCGCCAGAACACGATTAGCATGGCGCGAATCACCGTCCACGACACCGATCGCAGCTTGGACTTGTGCTTCGGCGTGCCCAGCTTCAGAAAGTGGCGATAGGTGCGGTTCAGATACGTCATCGGGTCGTAGAGTTCCCAAAACGCATTCACGTATTCCCGCGTGATTTCCTCCAAAGGGCGCGTCGGCACAAAGTTCATCAGCGTGGTCTGGTTGATATTCGCCACCTTGCCTCGCAGCCGCCCTTCTTTTTCCAGTCGATGCCACAGGGCAGTGTCAGGAAGCGCCTGCAACATGCTGAACAGGGCCGTGGGCACAGCGGTTTTTTCGACGAACCGAACGATGCGATCGCCCGCTCCTGGCTTTTCACCATCAAACCCGATAATAAAACCTGCCATCACCCGCAGCCCTGCTGCGATAATCGCATCCACAGAATCCGACAGCGAATCGCGGGTGTTTTGGAACTTTTGTGTCAGGGCGAGGCTGTCTTCATCCGGCGTTTCTACTCCCAAGAAGACGGCGTTAAAGTTGCAGTCCACCATCATTTCCATGAGTTCGGGGTCTTTGGCCAGATCCACCGACGCTTCTGTGTTGAAGTGGAACGGATACTGATGCTCCTCCATCCATACTTTCAACTCCTTCAGCAGCAGCTTCACGTTGCGTTTATTGCCAATGAAGTTGTCATCCACCAGGAACACTGTGCGCCGCCAGCCCAGTTCATACAGCCGCTCCAGTTCTGCCAAGAGTTGCTGGGGTTCCTTGGTGCGCGGCTTGCGGCCATACAGCACGATGATGTCGCAAAACTCGCACTGAAACGGGCAGCCGCGTGAAAACTGCACCGACATGTTGTCATAGGCATCCAGATCCAGCAGTTCAAACCGGGGAATCGGCGTAGTCGTGACATCTGGCTTTTCGCCATTGGCACGAAACACGCCTTGGGTGTCGCCCCGCTGCACCGCCTCCACAAACATCGGCAGCGTAATCTCGCCCTCGTCCAAAATCAAGAAATCTGCGCCTGCGCCCTGCGGCTCGTGGGGCAGCGACGTGGCGTAGGGGCCGCCTACTGCGACCGATTTGCCGCGCCGCTTGGCTTCCCGAATCTGATCCATCATGTCGTCCGCCTGGACAATCATGCCGGAGATGATCACCATCTCTGCCCAATCCCACTCCGCCTCAGTAACAGCGCGGACATTGCGATCAACCAGCTTAAATTCCCAGTCCTGCGGCAAAATGGCGGCGACGGTAATCAGCCCCAGCGGCGGCAGGAGTGCTTTGCGATCGACGAGGGCCAGCGCTTTCTCGAAAGACCAAAAGCTTTTTGGAAACGTAGGATATAGGAGCAGAACACGCATAGGGGTAGTGACCTCACACCGCCAATTTTTTAAAGAAAAAGATTTACCAGTGGTTGTTCAGACGAAAACCACAGATCATTCCTCAGCAACTCTCTAGAAAATGTCTAGGAAGACTGGCTGCGAAAGAATGTCTAGGAAAAAGAATGTCTAGAAAGAATGTCTCGCGATTTTGCCAGGAGGCGGTGACTGCTTAGAAAATCTTCAGAGTGTCTTTAGCCTAAGTAACTTGAAGCACTCGTTAAGAGCTTGCAGCACACATTACCACAGAGTTTGGGCTGGAGTGACGGATAGTGGACAGTTGATCCACCTGCTGTCCATCTTTCCTGGCAACCTGTCCGATGAGAAACCCCTGGCAAACAACAAAAACAGGTTCAAAGCCCAGACTGCTAAAACCGTGCTGAGCCTGAACCGGGATGGAAGGGGATTAGCCAAACCCTGTAAGCAGTCCAAACCTGTTACCACCAGCGGAGTTGAAGGTAGTTTCTTTCAGGACGGCTCAGTTCTTCTTCGGTCAGCCACTCGGTTGGCTTGTAGGTGCGGAAGATGTGATCCCACCAATCGACAGCTAGCCCGAAGTTGTGGTTCCATTGACCATATTTATGGTGAACATAGTGGACAGGCATCTTCATCCAGAACACCTTGGTGGGGTTTTCGTGCTGAAGCTGGTGGGCGTAGGCAGAGAATGCGGCGAAGGCGAGTGCGCCCGCAACCCAGCCGGGGGCCCAGGCGGCTGAGAAGAAGAAGGGTACGATCATGGCGATCGCACTACCTTTGACATAATCCAAAAACTCCCAGACTACGCCCTGGCCTTCATTGCGGCGATGATGGTCAACATGTCGCTTGCCGACACTGTTGGGCTTGAAGTGCATTAGGCGGTGAACCCAGTATTCAACGAAGCTGGCAAAGATAAAGGCGATTAGAAAAGCAATAGCAAGGGCGATCGCGCTCATAGCAACTCATTAAGAACAGTAAAGACTCCACACCACGCTTTTTAGTGTGCCATGCGTGCCAGATTTTAGGGGGTTGTCCCTGTGACGGTTTACAGGCGGGGAGTGGACGGTTTTCGGATACTGTGCGGGGGATGATAGGCGGTGAGTTTGGGTGAATCTTGCCAAAAGAGGGCAATTAGCCCTGGCAAAGCAACTAGCCTTGGCAAAGCAACGATCGAGGGCGATCGCCCCCACCAAAACCCCACCCACCAAACTGGATTCAGCGGACATAATGGGAGAGACGATTTTTGCCCGTTGATTGTGTCTGATCAAACGCCAACTCCCGATCCTGCTCAACCCGTTGATCAGTTCCTCACGCTGGAGGAATGTGCTGAAGTAGACCGCGCCATGATGACCGCGAGCGATCGCTTTTCGGCCCGTGTGGCAATCTATTCCCTCCGCTGCCTCCAGCAAATCGCGCAGCAAACCGGCAGGGCGATCGCCGACCTCAGCCCCCCGCAAATCGCCCACTGGGTTGAGCAAGACCCCAGCCTCTCGCCCGAAAAAGGCTTCGACGATGCCTTTAAGGTGTTTTTTGGGCGGCTGGTCATTTCTTCGCTCAAGCCGCTGCACCAGATCGCCACCGAAGCCGACCAGCCCATCGAAACCCTGACCGTGCCCCAGGTCGTTGCCTGGTTTGAACAGGCAGCCAAGCAGCGAATTGAACGCCAAATTGAGCAAAACTAGCGCAGACTGAGCGATGAGCGATTCCCCAAATGGTTCAACGGCTCCGCTGACGGCTCCCCAAAGCGTGTGGCAGGTCAAGCCCTGGTGGTGTCAGCCGTGGTCGATTGTGCTGACGGGCACGGGGCTGATCGGCGGAAGCTGGCTATTGCTGCATCGCGTCTGGCTAACGGGACTGGTGTCTGTGCCCGTGCTGGCGTGGATGGGCTTTTTTGTGCTGGTGTATCCCCGGCTCTGGGCGGCAGCCATGCAGGCGCAACAAAACGCTCAACAAAATATGGAATCTGACGGTTAGCGATCGCACATTTGGCTCAAAGGTTCCCGGAGGAAAAGTTCTTGCGGCTGTAAAGACAACACAGCCCTCTCTCAATCATGCTTCGTTTCTTGAAAGCTCTCCAGGTTAAACGCATGAACCTTTCCACTCGATCTGGCTTGGCTCGATTTTGGGTCACGAGTCTCTGTGGGGCGATCGCGCCGCTCTGGTTTGCCAATGCCTCGGTCTGGGCAAACCCCACAGGCTTTACAGGGAGCTATGTAGGGTCGGTGGTAAGCCCCGACGAATTTGAATCGAGCCTCCAGTCGGTCGCGCTGTCGGGCAGTTCGGCGGCCTGGCTCATGGAGCAAGCCATGAATGCAGGCAGACCCGCGCCAGGGCAAACCACCGCCCCCGACACTCAGTTTCACGGGCGGCTCGATTTGCCCAATTCGCCGATTTCTCTTCGGGGCACACTGATTTTGAACCAGGATATCGAAGCGGTGATGCCCAGCCTCACCTATGACCTGCCCCTTGGCAATGCAGCAAACGTTTATGCAGGTGCAGGCTATGCCATCGTGCGGCCGGGGGCCCAAACGCCGCTGGGCGATCGAGATGGCGTGGTGATTACCACTGGCGTTGAAGCCTCGGTGGGTCGGCGCGTGGTGATCTATGGCGACGTGCGCTATCGCCCTGGCCCGGCCGCTGCAACGGAAAATATGCACATGCAACTGGGCATCGGGCATCGGTTCTAGGGTCGCCTTGCGAATTGTCTTGGAGCGGACTCATCCGCCCAGAAGCTAGACAAGACGTTAGGACTGGCGGGCGATCGCCTCGACGCGCTGATAAATGGCGGCCAGGTTCACTTCCAGGTCGCGGCGCAGGCGCTTCTCGATCAAGCCAACGGGCATCATGCGCGAGGGTTGCACCGTCAGTGTGTACGTCAAATCGGTGCTGCTGTCAGTGATGGGCCGGAGAGTCCAAGCGCCGAAAAATTCTTTGAAGTCTCCCTCCACCATCTGAAAGCGCAGTTCGCGGGGAAAGTTCTCCACCATATCTAGCACTACGCGGGCGCAAAACTTAAATTTCAGCTTCCAGAGCGATTGTGCGCCCACTTGCTCTAGGCGAATTCCGCCATTGGGATGCGGGATGCGGTGGCTCTGCTGCAAGTTGGGAATAAAATCTGCCAAGTGGTCATAGTCTGTCAACACCTGCCAAACACGATCGCTCGGTTGGGGAATCTGGATGGTTGCCGAAATCTGCCGAGTGCGATCGCCCACGGGCACCACCTCAACGGCCACCGCGCTGCACAGGGACGGCTCCAGATCGAGGCGTTCGTCCTCCAGGGCAAGGGGTTCCAGGTCGAGATCGGCGTTAGACATGGCAGGTGTGCTTCGCGGCGAGTGGACGATGCAGGCTCCAAGTGACCCAGACAAAATCCTGAAGGCATCTTATCAAGGATTCGTCAGGGATTTGATCTGTCTTTGAGGGCAAGGGTCGAGTGTCCAACTGGATGGAGCTTCAACGGCTTAGGTCAGGAGACTGGGGCAGCGTAAGCGTAAAGCAGGTTTTCCAGAGATCGGTGCCAGAGAGCGGCTGACTGGTAACGGCGATCGCCCCGCTAAGATGAGCCGCCAACCCCTTGACCAGCGCCAGCCCCAGCCCAATGCCAGGAATTGCCTTTTGCGTTGCGCCCTGGCCCCGGCGAAATTTTTCAAAAATCACCGGAATTTCCTCTGGCGCAATGCCTGCGCCCGTGTTGGTCAGGCTGACCACCACCTGAGGCATAGATTCCAAAACTTCCAAAGTCGCTTTGAGGAGGATTTTGCTGCCAACCTCACCATATTTTTTGGCATTAGTCAGCAGCTCAGTGAGAATGCGGTGCAGACTGTCGGGGTCGGTGCGAATCATCAGCGATCGCCCCGGAACCTCGACCTCCAGCGTCATTTGCTGTTCGGCCAGGCTATCTGCCCAGGCTTCCTGCAAATCGCGTAGGACATATTGCAAATCAAGCTGCTGAAACTGCGCCATAGCGGACTGCGACTCCAGCTTTTGCAGAGTCAGCAGGTCGTTAATCAGGCGTGTTTCCTGAGCGCACTGGGCTTCTAAGATCTCCAGGTAGCGATCGCGCTGCTCCGGAGCCAAATTTGCCTCCCGCAGCATCCGAATCGCCACTTTCATGCTAGTCAGTGGAGTCAGCAGTTCGTGGCTAACGGTGCTGAGAAATTCCTCCATCACCTGATTCAGCCGCCGCAATTGCTCGACCTGCTGGCGCGTCTTTTCGTAGAGCTTGGCCTGCACGTCCAGACTGCGCTGAAGCTGGGCCGTGCGCTCGTCCACCAGCGAGTTGACCTGGCGCAGGGTGCGCGTTTGAATAATTGCCGTGCTGATCTGGGCCGCCACCATCCGCAGAAAAGCGACCTCTTCCGGGAGCCAGTAGCGGGGTTGGCGCTGCTGCACCACCAAAATGCCCAAGACCGTGCCCTGATTTTCGAGCGGAACGAGCAAAACGCTGGGCAGGGTGGCCAGGTCAAACACCTCCGCCGCCTGAATCGGCTCTGCCAAATTGGCCACGCCGCACTGCGATTCGGAATAGCTGGGCAGGGCGATCGCCAGATCGGGGTGGGCAAATACCTGTTGACACAGCCCGCAGTCCGATAGCTGAAATGAGGGTTTGGAGGAGACTTCTTCCTCAGACCCTGCTCTGGAAGATGCCACGGAAGTCGAGGACACTGGCGCAGTGGATGAGGGCACTGGAAACAGGCTTTCCACCGTGATTCGCACGCCCGACCGATGAGAGTTGGCGCGGCCCTTGTGGAGCGGGTCTTTATACTTATACAGCGCTACCAGACCTCGTTCGACCTGCAACGTGGCGATCGCCCCCTCCAGCGCCAGTTGAAAAATTCGCTCAGTCGCCCAGCCGTTGCGAACCGCGCTAGTGAGCCGCTCGACCAGCGTTTGAGCCTGAAGCTGCTGCTGCACCTGCTGCTGGAGTTGCATCTGAGAGATGGCGACCGAAACCTGGCTAGAAACCGTTCTGAGTAGCTGCATGTCTAATTCCGTCCATACGTAAGGCTGCGATCGCAAAATGACGAGTACGCCATTCGTCCATCCCTGAAACCGGATTTTGCTAACCAGGATCGCCCCAGGATTTGACCAATCCAGCAAATGGCTGGCATCAGCGGCGACATGAACCGGAAGAGGTTTGGCGCTGTCCTGAAATTGGGTTTGAAATCGGGGCAGCCACTGCTCCAGGATGTCGTCTGACTCTTCCCCGGCGTTTGGGGGCAGGGGCAGCGGGGAAGATTGCTTGAGGGTGGAGAAGTTTGAAATCGACAGGAGTTCCGTTCTGGCGAGGGGCGATCGCACGGCGGGCAATTCTAGCAGATCCAGCAGCGGCCGCAGCGAACGAGACAAAGTGGGGGGCTGTCCTGGCTGCCAGTAGAAGGCTTGGGTCAAGCCCTGGCTGCGGCTCAGGATGCCTACTGCACAGGCACTTGCACCAAGCCGCTGGGCAAGAACCGTTAGCAATTGACCGAGCGCTACTTCGGAGGAGGCACTGTCCACCACTATTTGGAGCCAGTCTGGTGCTGCGTCTAGGCGATTCCCGAAGGGATCGCTTCGCGAATCGCTAGGGGAAGCTGACTCGAAGGATGCTGTGGTTGGAGCATCGTCATGTTGGGATAGCGGGAAACGCTTCGCCATCGTCAATTCAGCCACCTTTTGAAAAATTACCGTGCAGAAATGCAGCCCGGATAGAACGAGGGAGTTTAATTGATTAGAACGAGGCAACTCCGATTTTCATCGGCCTTTTGAGTGGTTTGCAGCCCTTATTCATTCGACATTACTCGACATTACATTACTCGACATTAATTGCCTGATGCTACTTGACGCTTCAAGCCTGGTAAACCCACCAGAACTGCCACACCTGTCGCAATTTGTAGGTTGGAAGACATAAAAGGGCAAATGCCGAAGTAGCCCATCATAGGATCGAGCCACTCACCCATTCAAGAAAGATTTGGAAAATCAGAGAAATGTAAATTGATTGAGAATAATCACCAACTGGCTTCTAAAAACTGCGGTGGCTTGCTCCAGATTACACGGTGGATGGAACAGCAGAATCCGTGATTTCCCTGCGATTCGGGGCGATCGCCCGCAGGTTATCTAAATCTACAGGTTAAGTTTTTTGAGTCTTTAAAGAAGTGTACTAGAACGCATGTATCCCCGTAAAATGACTCTAGACCACTTTCCAGACCGCTGATCGAAGCCCCCATCCCAAAACAACCCATCCATCCCCCTATCGCCCCGCTCCCCACCCCTGCCCCTTCCCTTTTCGTTCTTCCCTTTTCGTTCTTCCCTCCTCCCCCTTCCCTCCCCTATGACATTTGCACAACACTGCTTTTCTGCGCTTCAAGCGATTGGGACGGTCAAGGGGCCGGGTGAGGCATCGACGCAATACGTGTTCATCACCGCCGACAATCGCTATGTAAAAGTGGGCGAGTTTGTATTTTACGAGGCGATCGCCGATGAGGGTGCAAGGCTGCAAATTTTGGGCAAGATTTCCGACCGCCGCCTGATCGACCATCTGCCCGACCGCATCTTTGCCGACACCGAAATCAGCCCAGAGGCGATCGCCGCGCTAGTCGGCTTTTCCTACGCCAATCCCGAAATTTACGAAGTCACCGTCGAGGTAATTGGCTATTTTCACAAGGCGCTGGGCTTTATTAACCCGCGCCAAGCCCCCGACCCCGGCGCAAAGGTCTATCTTGCCAGCGATGAATGTTTGCGGCAAGTGCTGAACAAAAAGCAGCTTGGCGACGTGGGCGCGGCGCATTTGGGATCGCTGCTGCTGCGCGAGTCGGGGGCAGTGCCCGTGGTGGTGGATGTAAAAGAACTGGTTAGCACCCACATGGCAATTCTGGCGGGCACGGGGTCGGGCAAGTCTTATCTGGCGGGGGTGCTGGTCGAAGAACTGCTGTCGCCGCAAAACCGGGCCGCGGTGCTGATTTTTGACCCCCACGGGGAATACAGCACCCTGGCGGAAATGCAGGGCCATGCGACCTTTGCAGGCGAAGACGGCTATGCGCCCAAGGTGCGGGTGTTGACCCCGGATGATGTGCGGATTCGGGTGTCATCGCTGGATTATTACGACGTGCTGGCGCTGCTGCCGGAGATGAGCGATCGCCAGCAGGCGATTCTCAGCAAGGCGTTTTCGCTGCTGCACAGCCACCGCAAGGGCGACTATCGCTGGACGATCAACGACCTCTATGCCGCCGTGGAACAGGCCGACACCGCCACCGACGAAGACGGCAACACCAAAATCGGCAGCTCCGCCGGGGCGCTGCAATGGAAGCTGGAAAAACTGGCGCGATCGCCCTATTTCCATACCTACGAGCATCTGTCGCCCCGCGACCTGTTCCAACCGGGCCAAGTGACCGTGCTACAAATGAACGAAATCAGCCAGGAAGAACAGCAGGTGATTTGCGCCGCCGTGCTGCGGCAGGCCAACCACGCCCGCATGAACACTCAAAAAGGCAACCTCACGCCCGATGACGAAAATTATCTGCCCTACCCGGTTTTCATCCTGCTGGAAGAGGCGCACCGCTTTGCCCCGGCCCACGACCCCTCCCGCTGCAAAACCATTTTGCGGACGATCCTCAGCGAGGGGCGCAAGTTTGGATTGGGGGTGGGGCTGATTACGCAGCGGCCAGGCAAGCTGGATTCCGATGTGCTGTCGCAGTGCATGAGCCAGTTCATTATGCGGATTGTCAACCCGGTGGATCAGGACAGCCTGAAATATGGCGTGGAGGCGGCGGGGCGCGACCTGCTGAAGGAATTGCCCGCCCTGACGAAGGGCCAGGTGATCGTGTCGGGAGCCTGCGTCAATACGCCCGTGCTGTGTCGTGTGCGATCGCGCCACACGACGCACGGCGGCGAAACCCTAGACGCACCCGCCCTCTGGCAGCAGCACTTCCAGGCTCACCAGATCCGCGCCCGCGAAATCGAGCAAGCGCCACTGGCCGCCCGCCCCCGCCCCAAGACCGCGCGCGGCGTGAGTATTGATTAGCGTTGATTCGGGGGAAGTGGGCGATTTCTTTGGAATGTTGCGCTAACGCCCGCTTATCCTGCTTCGCCAATCGTTTCGCCCAAATAGCTGGCGAGATAGTGGGTCATCAGGCGCTTGGTTTCAGCAATCAGGCGAGTGCGAAAGGGTGCATCGGCCTTGAGCGAGAGCCACAGCAAATTGCCGACGGACTCTACCACCACCAGGGCGATTGCCCGCCGCTGTGCTGCATCCAGCCCTGGCCGTAGCCGCCCCAAAAAGTCTGCTAGGTCATCTACAATGCGGGCCTCGTAGGTGTCCATTTCGGCGATCGCCCCCGCCGTCATCAGCCCCAGCACCTGCTCAAACACAGCTCGATAGCCTGGCTGGTGAGTCATGAAATGGTCGAACGCTTCCACCACGCGATCGACATAATCCGCCAGGGGCATGGGTTCTGACACGGCAGCATGGAGGCTGGCAAAGAGTTCGTATTCTTGCTGCATGTAGCGATCGGCCAGTGCCTTCAAAATCGCCGCTTTGTCGGGAAAGAACTGATAGAGCGACCCGACCGGAACCTGGGCACGAGTGGCGATCGCCCTGGTGGTGGTTTGTTCATAGCCCTGCTCGATAAACAGCGCCTCAGCCGCGTTCAAAATTTGGCTGACCCGCTCCTGGCTGCGGGCCTGCTTGGGCTGGCGGCGCATGATGCCAGACGGGATATCTGGCAGGGGCACATCGGACGGGAGGGCAGTCATCGCAAGACCAAAAGAGACGACAGTGGAGCAGCGCTTGAGAAACGCTCCTTCAAAATCTTAGGGGACAACGGCTTGACAAAACATGAACATCATTCGTATTTTATAAACATGAACACTGCTCACTTTTTGCTGCTCACTTTTTTTTGAAGCAGCGTCAATCCTGACTTTGCAATCTCGACCTTGCGATCCTGACCTCTCCACATTGACCTTATTGACCTTTTCCAGGAGTTTTTTATGAAACCGCTGACCTCTGCGTATCCATCGATCACCGAGACCCGCCAATCTCTGGCAACCAGCCCTTTTCCGTCCAGCGAGCGCGATCGCAATGTCCAGTTTTTGACGATGCTCAAGGCTTTCTTTTCGCTGCTGGCGGCCGATGCCGATGCTGACCTGACAGCCGTGGACGAACTGAGCCTGTCGCTAGTCGATAGCGATGCCTATCGGCTGGCCGTGGCTGAGATGCAGCGCGATCCAGACGTTGCCGCGCTCATCCACGAGCGCTACCAGCCGCCCGCCCACGACCTCGATCGTTTGATTACTGATCCAATCGGCTCTCTGGGGCAAGTTTACGCAGCGATGCTGCAAGACAGCGGTTTCGAGCGTATTGAGATGCCGCTGGATCTGACCACCGACACCGCCTATGTGGAATATCGCTGGCAGCAGACCCACGACCTCTGGCACGTTGTCACAGGCTTTGGCACAGATGAAATTAGCGAAATTGGGCTGCAAGCTTTCTATTTGGCACAGTTTCGGCTGCCGCTGGCGGGAATGCTGGTCGCCAATGCGCTCATCGGCACGACGCTGCTGACCCCCGAAGCCATGCCTGACCTACTGCGGGCGATCGCTCTCGGCTGGGAACTGGGAGAGCAGGCAAAGCCCCTCTTTGCACAGCGCTGGGAGGAGGCATGGGAAAAGCCCGTGCGCCAGTGGCGGGCAGAGTTGGGGCTGCCGCTGGAGGGCGTGTTGGGGCGATGAAGATAGACAATGAGCCAGGTTTTGGGCAGGGTTTCAAGCCTGGGGAGACCACTATGAATATGAAATCGAATATGAAATCTTCCTCGTGCTGTCTTTGGCTATGGATGCTTCGGAGTAGCTATCCCTGGGGCGGGCTATTGTTGCAACTGATCCGGCTGCTGTGGATTGGCAACGAGCGGCGATCGCGCGAACGACTGCGCCTGTGGCGGCTCTGGCTGCGGATTGATTTTGCAAACCTGCTGGCGATCGCCATCGACCTGATGCAGCCTGAGTTTTGGGTATAGCCTTACTGCTCACATACGCGGACTCTAGGAGGGGCGATCGCCCTTCATCTCCCAACACCAACACCTCTGGGCGATCGCCCTCATCTGGCAGCACCCAAACCTTTCGGCGATCGCCCCCCGGATACCTTTTGGGGCGTTGCACACTGACCGAAGTCTGTCGCTACTCAACCTCTGCGGCTAACCCGAAAGCTGTTGGGAGTGTGCGGCTTGACCCGGATCTCGAAGAACCGAGCCTCTGCAAGTGGGGGGCGAATCGCCTACCCACCGACAAGCTGACAGAACCAGAACGCTGAGGGCTAACGGTGTAGCTCAACGGCGGTCTATCGCTCTCGGTCTCAACCAGCATCTCTGTTCCGTCCGTTGCAGCGAGGTGTTAGCCTTCGCGATCGCCCTTCATCTCCCAACACCAACACCTCTGGGCGATCGCCCTTCATCTCTCAGCACCCACGCCTTTCGGCGATCGCCCCCCGACACCGCTCGGAACCTCAAACGGCTGACCCAAACCTATCACCGCTCAACGTTGGCATCTTACCCGAACGCTGTTGGGAGTGTTCGGGTTGACCGAGTTCTTGAAGAACTGCACCTTCGCAATTGGGGGCGAATCGCCCACTCACCCGCAAGCTGACTGAACCAGAACGCTGAGGGCTAACGGTGAAGTTGTGCGGCGGCAGACAAACTCGAACTCCCACAGAAAACCTTCGTTCCGTCCGCACCAACGTATTGTTCGACTGCTGGCTCCACGATTCGAGGTAGTCTATACCAATCCAGGTGGGATTGCCTTCTGATATTAGGATATTTGCGCGACCGTGCTAAAAATCTTCTACAATGAAAGCCAACCGCTGATTCATTTTAACTCCAAAGATCTGGCAAAGGTAAGAGGATATCTAGATGACCTTACAAGATGAGATTGACTTAAGAAGTACCGAGGTCAAGTCTGATAGCTACTCGATGTCAATTGGTGAGTTGACTAACCTCTACCAAGATGAAGAAATAGATATACATCCAGAGTTTCAGCGTTTTTACCGCTGGTCTCCTTTACAAAAAACCAAGTTAATAGAATCCATCCTTTTAGGGATTCCCCTTCCGCCTATCTTTGTATCTCAGAGGAAAGATGGGGTTTGGGATGTTGTAGATGGACTACAGCGATTATCCACTATTTTTCAGTTCATGGGCATTCTTCTTGATGAAGACAAGAAAAAAGTTGAGCCTCTAACTCTGGAGGAAACAAAGTACCTGCCTTCTCTCAGAGAAAAGAAATGGGATAACCCTGAAGATCCGGAGAATGCTTTCACTGCAGCTCAGAAGCTCTTCATCAAGCGTTCCAAACTAGATGTCAAAATCATATTGAAAGAAAGTGATGAAAAAAGTAAATATGAATTGTTTCAGAGATTGAATACCGGAGGTTCACCACTTTCGGATCAGGAATTGAGAAATTGCATTCTAATCATGGAAAATCGTAGAATGTTTTCCTGGTTATCTGAACTATCCAAAGATGAAGGATTTGAGCAATGTATTGTTTTGACAGATCGTGCAAAAGAAGAACAATACGATATGGATCTTGCACTTCGATTTGTGGTCTTTAGAACGCTTGATGCTGAAGAAGTCAAGAAAGCAAAAGACATTAATGAGTTTGTGACCGATAAAATGTTGGAGATTGCAAGGAATCCTAATTTCAACTTTGATCAGGAAGCCAAGGCATTTAAAATTACTTTCACTATCTTAAATGAAACTATAGGGGCAGACTGCTTCCATAGATATGACATTCAAAAACAAAGATTTCTAGGCGGATTTTTACTGTCCGCGTTTGAAGCAGTTGCCCTTGGTGTTGGATATAACTATGAAGCCATTCTAGATACTAAAGGGAGTTTTGACATTTTAGAACGGATTAAAAAGTTATGGGGAAACAAAGACTTCCTGAAAAGAATTGGTTCTGGAAAAACAGCTAGTTTGCGGATGCCAAGAATAGTTCCTCTGGGAAGGGATTTATTCAAACCATGACTAAGATTCGGACTGTATCTCAGCTAAGCGATCAGCTTTCTGAAGAAATTGCATGGCGAAAAAAAGAGTTAATATACATCAAAACTTTAATTGAGAAAAATAGATATCGAACTGTTCAATCCACCTTGCTTAGGAGCGGTACTGCAATTCTGTACGCGCACTGGGAAGGCTTTGTTAAAAATGCGGCAACATCTTATGTAGAATTTGTTTCTAGACAAAATTTAAAACACTCAGAATTAGCACCTAACTTCTTAGCTTTAGCTGTTAAAAAACAACTTAACGAAGCTCAAAGCAGTTACAGAGCCGTTATATTTACCAAAGTTGTAGATTTTCTAATAACAGGGTTGGAATCTAAGTGCTTAATCCAGTGGGATGATGCAATTAAGACACAATCAAATCTTAATTCTGAAGTCTTAAAAGATATCATATGTATTTTGGGGCTAGACTACTCTCTCTACGAAACAAAAGAAAAAATTATTGATGAGACATTGCTTCGCTCTAGAAACGAAATTGCGCATGGACAGTATCTACTAATTGAGTTCGATCAGTATATGGAATTGCACCATGAAATTATATCGCTGATGGATTTGTTCAGAGATCAAATAGAGAATGCAGCTATATCAAAAACCTACCTTTGTACGTAGGACTCAGTGATTGCTTCAATATTAAGCACATTATTCATCACTATGCAATGCAACTACTGAGAAAATTCGTACAACCTCAACACTGGGTACTCACAGATATGCTTAAAGTTGCTGTCTCACCGAAAACATGAAGCAGTCGAACGGTGAAGCTCAACGGCGGTCAGTGGCTCTTGGTCTCAACCAGCATCTCTGCTCCGTCCGTTGCAGCGAGGTGTTAGCCTTCGCGATCGCCCTTCATCTCCCAACACCAACACCTCTGGGCGATCGCCCGTTTCTCTCAGCACCCAAACCTTTCGGCGATCGCCCCCCGGATACCTTTTGGGGCGTTGCACACTGACCGAAGTCTGTCGCTACTCAACCTCTGCGGCTAACCCGAAAGCTGTTGGGAGTGTGCGGCTTGACCCGGATCTCGAAGAACCGAGCCTCTGCAAGTGGGGGGCGAATCGCCTACCCACCGACAAGCTGACAGAACCAGAACGCTGAGGGCTAACTAGTAATTAGACTGATCCCGTCTGCCTATCTACCCCGCAGAGGGCAATTAGGCTGAAATCCGTCTGTCTAAGATCCCAAATTGGGTAGATAGGCTGATTGAGATCTGTCTAAGATCCCAAATTGGGTAGATAGGCAGACGATAATCCGCATAATATCCCTGATTCTGGGAATTAGGCAGATGGCTTTACAAAGGCTTCAGATAAGTGGGGCTGATGAATAGGCGCGATGCAGCGTTAGGTGCAGTTGCCCTGTTTGAAATTTTTGATTGGGGAGTTTGGATTTTGGATTGGGAGGTTGACCGGCCAAAATCCAAAATCCAAAACCCAAAATCGCCCTTATCTGTTCTTACTCATTCGCGCCAGAGTTGCTCCGGACTTCACGGTGCAGGCAGCGCAGCACTTCGCCGGGTTGCTCGGCGTTGAGGACGATGCCGTTGGGCGGAAATTCGAGGGCGTGCGTCCACTCGAAGCGTTCGGCGTAGCGGAGCAGGTGCAGCCGGTCGATCGCCAGTTGCGCGTCTTCGGGCAGGCCGATGATGTAGTGGCGCAGGCGGCGACGGCGCGGCAGTTCGCAGGTGAGCGGGGGCAGCGAAAACTGGGTCGCCTCCGAGCGTGGGGACGACCAGGTGTATTGAATTGTCAGCATTTGGGGTTTCCTCCAGGAAACGAGTGGGGTAGGAAACCCCGAAATGTTGGCCGCCCCCGGAGGTGAAGCGCTGGGACAGGGCGGCCTACAATGGACGCAGCCCTGAGACAGGCGGTGACTGTCGAGGGGTCAGGCGTTGGTGGGTGCTGCGAACACCTGCCAGCGCCGTGAGTGACTAAACGACCAAAATTTCGGGGGAAAGGTAAGCCGCGCTGACTTGGGGTCATTCACAGCTTGATGGACGATTGTACTGGATGCGATCGCCCCCGTCAATTGCCCTGCGCCAGGAGTCACGGCCCTCAGCGATATTTGCAGTAGCGGCGGCCATCGGAGCTTGCTACAGCATTTTTGAAGCTAGTGAGGCACACGGATGGTCAATAAGCCCTTGCCTCGTGAGGGCAGCGTGTGCCTCACCCCGCAAGAAAATGCTGTATCATCGAGCCGGATTGCATTTTCCAGAGCCGATTTTTTCGGGGCCATCTCATGGTAATTTCAACATTGCGAACGGCAACCCCAGATGCAGGGCGAACCACGGCTGGGGGCGATCGCCCAAATGCTGATTAGCAACAACGTTCACTTTGAAAACAACTGCGCCATTTTGAGCATCAATGGCTACCCCCAGCCGATTTTTGACACCGTCATGAAAATGCTGCGGCGCAATCCAGGCTTGACGGTGTTTGCCTTCCAGGATTGCTAATCCGCGTTCTAAACCGCAGCATCGCCAAAGGGCAGCTTGTGGAGGCAGAAGGAAGTACTGACCTGGTATTCGTCAGCAGTGATTACGACTCCTCTTTCTACGCAGCCGAAAGTTTCGGTTGATCAACCCAACTATCCAGAAAACGACTCAGAGCGCAGCACTTTAGAGCCAACCCTAAAACGAAATAATCAAAAAGCTGTCCTGAAACTTTGCGCCCGTGACCTGGCGGCCGCTGAGTTCGGGCGGCAAGGAAATGTTGCGGCGCTGGTCGCCTGCTTCGACGGTGACTTCGGGGCCAGACTGGATAAGTTTGACCTGGGTTTTGTCGAAGCCGGGGAGGAAGAGGGCGACTTTGCGCTCGGCAATATTCACGGCGATCGCCCTGGGAGCCTGGGCTGCCTGGGTAAAGTCGGGCAGGGCTTCGATCAGCGGCTGCCAGTCTTGACCGGGATAGTTGGGCAGGGCGGTGATAGAGAGCGGCGCAAACTCTAGGGCGATCGCGCTGCTGTCGGTAGACTGGTTGAGAATTACGCCGCCCACGGTCAGCCCGACCTGCTGGGCGCTGCCCCAGAGATATTTGGCGGTGGCGATCGCCGCTGTGTCTTGTGTCGTGACAAGATAGGCGGCGACGCGGCTGGGATCATTAACCGCCGCTTTGCCCTGCTCCATCAGGTTGCTGCTCTGCTGCATGGCGGGCTGGTCAAACACATCGCCCGACCAGTTCACATTTAGCACCGCAGCGGCGACGGGCTGCACAAAGGGCGACACCGCTTTCCACAGGTCAGACTCTGCCACCACCTTGCGGAAACGGCGGAAATACCAGGTGGCGATTTCCGGCATTCCCAGCATCCGCAGCGTGGACAGATCCCCCGCGCCATCGTAAACAATCACATCGTATTTGCCGCTGCCGTCAAATTCGCGCAGGGCATTTAGCGCCAGCGCTCCGTCCATACCAGGCAAAATACCCAATTCCTGACCGTAGACGGCTTTTAGAATGGGCGTGCGGAGATATTGCGCTTCCTGGCGCTTGAGTTCTTCCCAACTGGCCTCCATCAGCGCCGTAGATTGCAGATGGACGGCGCTCAGGTTCGCGCCGATGTCCTGCGGGGTTGCGCCGACGGACGCGCCCAGCAGCAAACCAAAGGCGGGGCCAGGGTCTTGTCCCACCAGCAGCGTCCGCTTGCCTTGCAACGCAAATCGCTTTGCAGCGGCGATCGCCACGGTGGTGCGTCCGGTTCCGCCTTTGCCCAAAAACGTCAGGATGAAACTCATGCGTCTCCCTAAGAAACGACCTCTAGCTCGTCTTCAAAAAACCAGGTAGCAAACTGGTCGTCGAACTTGACCACAACCCCCACCCCGCTGCCATCTGTCATTTTGAAATCTTGAACCTCGCCCACTTGCCCCAGGTGCTTCACAACGGCTTGACCCGTGCGATCGCGCAACCGACGAACCCGAACCTTTTGACCAATTTGCATCTCGACACTCAACGATCGGCAAACAATTAGCCAGTGTATCAGTCTATTGCGCTGTATTGCGCCCCATTTAAGCGATATTGTGGTGACTTGGTGGCGCTTTTTCTCAGGCCAGTGTAGGGCTGAAGTCTGGGCAGAGAAATTTCGTTGAATGTTTGCTGAATTTTCGTTGAATCTTCTATTGGGCGATCGCAATGCTGGCAAAACGAATCTTGCCTTGCCTGGATGTGAAGGCGGGGCGCGTGGTGAAAGGCGTGAACTTTGTCAATCTGCGGGATGCGGGCGACCCCGTGGAACTGGCGCAGGTTTATAACGATGCGGGGGCGGATGAGCTGGTGTTTTTGGACATTACCGCCACCCACGAAGACCGAAACATTATTTACGACGTGGTGTATCGCACGGCGGAGCAAGTGTTCATTCCGCTGACGGTGGGCGGCGGCATTAGCTCCCTAGACACCATCAAGCAACTGTTGCGGGCGGGGGCCGATAAGGTGAGTATCAATTCCTCAGCCGTGCGCGACCCAGATTTTGTGAACCGGGCGAGCGATCGCTTTGGGAATCAGTGCATTGTGGTGGCGATCGATGCACGGCGGCGGGCTGACCCCGAAAATCCGGGCTGGGATGTGTACGTGCGCGGCGGGCGCGAGAATACGGGACTGGATGCGCTGAGCTGGGCCCAGGAGGTGGAGCAGCGCGGCGCGGGGGAACTGCTGGTGACCAGCATGGACGCAGACGGCACGCAGGCGGGCTATGACTTGGCGCTGACGCGGGCGATCGCCGAGCAGGTGCAGATTCCGGTGATTGCGTCTGGCGGCGCGGGCACCTGCGCCCACATTCACGAAGCGCTGACGGAGGGCAGGGCCGAAGCGGCGCTGCTGGCATCGCTGCTGCACTATGGCCAGCTCACCGTCGCAGAGATCAAGCAGTATTTGCGGGAGAACCAGGTGACCGTCAGGGGGTAATCGAATCGGCGCGTTCTGTACAACTCGATACCAATCATTCCAAATCTCTAGATTGCCTTTAGAGACACTTTTCTGAGGAACTGTTACAATGTGAAATATTACAAAACGTTACATTCCTATAAGAATGATCTTTATCCTGTTCATCGTCGTAGCGCTGGTGGCATGGGCACTGCACCTCATGCAGGAAGCGCTTGACCGTAAAGAGTTTTCGCTGATGCTGGCGGGCTTTTTGGTGTCGATGGCAGCAGCGGCGCTGGTCGCGGTGTATTTTTTGGTGGGCCACTTCGTGGGCTACATGGATCAGATGTCGCAGCGGGCGGAGTTGACAGAACAGTATTACGAAACGGCTGAGTTTGTGTTTCCTAGCAAGCTAATCGTAGAGGAACCCATCCTGAATTATGCTGGCATGACAGATGCGGCCCGACGCTTCGAGGGCGCGATTTCTGCGGTTCACCCCTAGGGCGCGTTTTGATTGGACGCTATTTGAGATTGAAGGCGGCGATCGCCAGGCAACCCCATCCCACCATCAGCGCAGTGCCGCCAATTGGCGCAACGGCTCCCAGCACTTTCACCCCGCTGAGGCTGAGTCCATACAGGCTGCCAGAAAAGATCACCGTCCCCGCGATAAATGCCCAGCCTGAGGCAGTGAGCCAGCCCTGACCGGACTCGGCCCGCAGCAGCAAAAAGCCGACGAGCAGCAGCGCCAGCGCGTGATACATCTGATAGCGCGTTCCCGTTTCAAAAATTTCCAACATGCGATCGCTCAGCTTGGGTCGCAGCGCGTGGGAGCCGAAGGCCCCAGCGGCGACGGACAGCCCACCAAGAACGGAGGCGATCGCCAGAAAGATTTGGCTCATTGACATGGGCTAAAACACTTGGCTAGAAACCTAATTGCATACTCTATTGCACCGTAGCAGGTTCTCAGGGTTTGGCTCAAGCGCATAGGTTTTATCCCTGCGGCTGTTTTCTACGGCACGGCTCTATCTGCAATACAATTTGATGGTTGAGATGTCCTGCGATCAAGCCTTCCATGCCTCTCCGTTTATTTAACACCCTGACGCGACGTGTCGAGCCGTTCGAGCCGCTGGAACCGGGCGTGGTTAAGATGTATGCCTGCGGCGTGACGGTATACGACTATTCGCATGTGGGTCATGCGCGGAACTATATTGCCTGGGACACGCTGCGGCGCTATCTGCTGTGGCGCGGCTATGCGGTGAAATATGTGCAAAATTTCACCGACATTGATGACAAGATTATCCGGCGATCGCACCAGGAAAATGTTCCCTGGAACGTGATTACCGAAACCTACATCCAGGCCTATCTGGACGACATGGATCGGCTGAATATTCGTCGCGCTGACGTGTATCCCAAGGCAACGGAAGTCGTGCCGCAAATCGTGCAGTTCATCCAGACGTTGATCGACCGGGGCTATGCCTACGAGTCGGGCGGCGACGTGTATTACGCGGTGGAGAAGTTTCCCAGTTATGGCAAGCTGTCTGGCCGCAAGCTAGACCAGATGGAAGCCGGAGCCAGCGGCCGGGTAGATGAAGAGTCGGTGAAAAAGCACCATCCCCTGGATTTTGCGCTATGGAAGGCGGCAAAGCCCGGTGAGCCGGAGTGGGACTCGCCCTGGGGCAAGGGACGACCCGGCTGGCATATCGAATGCTCGGTGATGGTGCGCGAGGAACTGGGCGACAGCATCGACATCCACACGGGCGGGCAAGACCTGATCTTTCCGCACCATGAAAACGAAATCGCCCAGTCGGAGGCGGCGCTGGCGAAGCCGCTGTCGCGCTTTTGGCTGCACAACGGCTTTGTGAATATTAGCGGCGAAAAAATGTCGAAGTCGCTGGGCAATTTCACCACGATTCGCCAGATGTTGGAGAGCGGCTTTGACCCAATGGTGCTGCGGCTGTTTGTGCTGCAAGCGCAGTATCGCAAGCCGATTGACTTTACCGAAGAGGCGATCGCCTCTGCTCAAAATGCCTGGGACACGCTGACGGAAGGGCTGCGGTTTGGCTATAAGCACGGTGCAGCGCTGGGCTTTGCGGCTGAGAATGGTGCAGCGCTTGACGATCCAGCGACGCTCAACATTTCTGCTGAAAGTGACGCAGTGCAACGCTTTCAGGCGGCAATGGACGACGACCTGAATACGCCTGTGGCGCTGTCGGTGCTGTTTGAACTGGCCAAAGAGTTGCAAAAAGAGGGCAACCGCCTCACCCACGACGGCAAAACCCTGGCAGACCCGGCTGCGCTGCAAGCCCAGTGGCAAACGTTGGTGGCGCTGGCAGAGGTGCTGGGGCTGGCCGTTTCGCCAGACGCAGCACCAGCACCCGATGGACTCAGTGATGCAGAAATCGAAGCGCTGGTGCAGCAGCGGGCTGAGGCAAAGCGGGCTAAAAACTGGGCCGAGGGCGATCGCATTCGAGACGAGCTAAACGCCCTGGGCATCACGCTCATCGACAAACCTGGCGGCGTAACGGAGTGGATTCGGGGGAACTGAAGCCAATCCTGTCGGAGGGATTCGCGCCAGCGCAATGCATCAAAGTCCTGCGGAGTGGTGCATCACAGCCGGGCCCGACAGCACCTCACAATGCTAGGGAGGTCATTCACGCCCTGAACCTTGTGATACAGATAGAGCTGGGTGAATGCGATATGTGTATGACAAGACTGCTACTAGATGCCCATCTGGCTTGCTCGTTCGGCAGCTTCAGTCCAGCCTTTAGATCTCTAATTTTTAGATCTCTAATTTTCCGCCCCTGACTTTCTTCAAATGCCTGAGCTTCGCTTTCAAATCGAGTGGCCAGACGGCTCCCAGGAGCTTTGCTATTCGCCGTCGCTGGTCATTAAGGACTACTTTACCCCAGATCAGGTTTATCCTTTGGCAGACTTTTTGGAGCGATCGCGCACCGCGTTGCACATTGCCAGCGATCGCGTCCAGGCCAAATATGGAATGCCCTGTAGCCTTGCCCTGGGGCAGCTTTCCAAAATTGAGCAAAAGGCGACGCAGTATGCCGAACTTCCAGAACCCCAGGTCAAGGTGCTGAGGTTTGTAGAGTAACGGAACCAAAGAGTAACGGAACCCAACTTGTACCCGCGACTTTGCCTCAGACCAGGTGTTGTTGAATCGCGGCTAATACGGCTTGAGTGCGATCGCGCACGTCCAGCTTTTGCAGGATGGAATGAACATGCACGCGCACGGTTCCAGGTGTGATATGAAGCGCAGCGGCGATTTCCTGGTTATTTTTGCCGCTAGACATAAGCGTGAGAATCTCTAATTCGCGCTGGGTCAGTGAAGCTGCCAATAGCTGAGTTGGATTGGAAGCGGGCACAGACGGCACAGCAGCAGGAGGCGTGGCGCGGTGATCGAGCGCAGTGCGAATTTCCTCTGTCGCAGCGGCATCCCACCAAGATGCACCCGCCGCCACCGAGCGCAGAGCCAGCACTAGCGTTTCGGCTCCAATGCCTTTGAGACAATAGCCCTGTGCGCCCGCTTCGATGATTTGCGGAATCAGAGTTTTTTGAGATTGGGAAGTCAGCACCAGGATGGGCAGGGTTGGGGCAACTTGCTTGAGCTGGCGGCAGGTTTCCAGTCCGCCGATGCCGGGTAGTCCGATATCCAGCAGCACCACATCGGGCAACTGGCGCGAGACCAGGGCGATCGCCGTTTCGCCATCCTCTGCCTCTGCCACGATTTCGATGCCCGCCTCTTGCTGCATCCGAACCTGCAACCCTAAGCGAAACAGCTCATCGTCTTCTACGAGCAAGAGACGTAGCGGCTTGGTCATACTCGGTTATGTATACTCGGTTATGATATTGCAGCAGGCATTGGGTAGGCGGGCAGCCGAAAGGCAAACAGAGCGCCTGTAGGGTTAAGGTTCTCTGCCCAAATTGTACCGCCGTGCGCGGTGATGATCTGGCGAGAGAGGTAAAGTCCCAGCCCAGCACCCTTAGATTGGCGATCGCTCTGTCCCTGAAAGAACCGCTCAAACAAATGGGGCAACTCCTCCAGGCGCAGCCCTGCGCCACTGTCCAGGACTTTGATTACATGAGAGTCGGACTGAGATTCCAGCAAGATTTCCACGCGATCGCCCCGGCGAGAATGGTTCACCGCATTGCTCAGCAGGTTTGTCAGCACACGCTGTAGCTGAAAGGCATCGCCATTCACCCAGAGCGATCGCCGAAAATCGGACTCGCTGTGGCGAATCGCCAGATAGACCTGGCGGCTGGCGGCTAGTCCGCTGAGTTCGCCTGCCACCATTTCGGTCAGTGCGGTCAGATCCACCGGAGCCAGTTGCAGCGACAAGCCTTCTGCGTCGTTGCGATAGATATCCAGTAGCGTTTCCACCAGTCTAAGGCTGGTTTGGTGGCTCCGCTTCATCGTAGATAAAATCTTTTGCTGCGCGGGCGACACCGGGCCGAAATATTCTTGCTCTAGCCCGCTGAGGGTTTCGATCGCCCCTAGCAGCGGCGTTCTCAGGTCGTGCGTCAGCGTGGCGGCCAGGTCTTCTCGCAGTTTCGCAAGCTGCGCCTGCGCCTGAAACTGGGCCTGCTGTCGGGCGATCGCCTCTTCACTCCGCCGAATGCGATCACTGAGCCAGCCCGTGATTCCCAGCGCCAGCGTTGCAATCATACGATTCAGAAAAATCGTGAGCGACCAGGGCTGTTCATGGGGAATCCACACATTTGAAAGGGTTAGCGCGATCGCCGTAGCCGTCACCCAGCCCAGTTCTCGACGGCTGAGGCGGGCGCTAGCCAGCAAAATCCCGCCAATGTAGAAATAGCCAAAGACAAACTCTGGCGGCGTAATGTACTCCAGCACCAGGGCGATCGCAAATAGCCCAATGATTAAGCCCCGAATCGACAAATCCCGGTCACGCTGTGCGATATCTGACTTTGGCATTCACCACAATCTCATTCTGAATCTTTCCTATTTTGCCTTGCCTGTTCCAAAGCACGCAGGCGTTCTCTATCTCGGCTATATCATGAGGTATAGATCCGTCTAAACAGTTTGTAACTCTGCTGCAACTTCCAAACAGAAACTTATACCGCCTGTGGAATGGTTTGAGACCAGGTTTCGTCACACACTAAGATAAGCCGAAGTCACGCTTCAAGGAATAGGCGAGTTCATGTTACAAGGTGTTTTTCAAATCGCGCTAACCCTCGCCCTGATGGTGGCGATCGCCCCGTTCTTTGGGGCCTATATGGCGCGGGTGTATACCTACCATCCGTCACGGCTCGACCCGGTAATGCATCCTGTTGAGAACCTCGTTTATCGGCTCAGCGGCCTCCGCAAGCGAGCAGACATGACGGGGCTGGCAATATGCCCCGCGCAGTGCTGTGGAGCAAATCTGGCAATGGGGCATCTGGGTGTTTTTGATTTTGATGCTGCAAGGGGCACTGCCGCTTAATCCAACAGGACTGGGCGCACCCCCCTGGGATCTGGCGCTGCACACGGCGATTTCCTTCGTCACCAATACCAACCAGCAGCATTACTCTGGCGAAACCACCTTCAGCTACGCCAGCCAGGTTTGGGCGCTGGGATTTCTCATGTTTACCTCGGCGGCGACAGGGCTGGCGGTGGCGATCGCCTTCATTCGCGGGCTAACCGGGCGGCCCCTGGGCAATTTCTATGCAGACTTGATCCGGTCGATTACTCGCATCTTGTTACCCATTTCTGTGGTCGGCGGGCTGCTGCTCTTGCTGGCTGGGGTTCCAGAAACGCTGGCAGGCCCGGCAGTGGTCACAACGCTGGACGGGGCGCAGCAGGCGATCGCCCGCGGCCCCGTGGCTCACTTTGAAGCCATCAAAGAGCTAGGCGAAAATGGCGGCGGCTTCTTTGGCATCAACTCTGCCCATCCGTTTGAAAACCCCAACGGGTTTACGAACTTGCTAGAAATGCTCTTGATGATGAGCATTCCCACTGCTCTTATCTTCACTTATGGAGCCTTTGCCCACAACCTCAAACAGGCATGGCTCATTTTCTGGATGGTGTTTGCCATTTTCGTCGGGTTAATTATCCTGACTGCGGTCGGCGAATATCACGGCAATCCAGCCGTCAATGGGATACTTGGCAGCGTCGCCCCAAATCTGGAAGGTAAGGAAGTGCGCTTTGGTTGGGCACAAACTGCGCTCTGGGCAGTTATGACCACAGGCACCATGTGCGGTGCAGTGAACGGAATGCACGATTCACTAATGCCTGCGGGCGGCTTTTCTACATTGTTCAACATGTTCCTGCAAATTGTCTGGGGCGGACAGGGAACAGGAACCGCCTATCTGTTTGTTTACCTGATCCTGGCTGTGTTCCTCACCGGGTTAATGGTGGGACGCACGCCAGAATTTCTGGGACGCAAAATCGAGAAGCAAGAGATTGTGCTTGCCAGCGTCATTTTACTAGTGCATCCCTTTGCCATTTTGCTTCCCGCAGCCATCACGCTAGCGTTCCCAGACACACTCTCTGGCATTAGCAACTCTGGGTTTCACGGCGTGTCTCAGGTGATCTACGAGTATGCCTCAGCGGCTGCAAATAATGGGTCTGGCTTTGAGGGACTGGGCGACAACACATTGTGGTGGAACCTGAGCGCCAGCATCAGTTTGCTGCTGGGTCGCTACGTGCCGATTGTGTCACTGTTGCTGCTGGCAGATGGGCTTTCTCGCAAACAAACCGTTCCCGAAACCGCAGGCACGCTGCGAACCGATACCGTTCTCTTTACTAGCGTCACTGCGGGCGTGATCCTGATTCTTGGCGCACTGACTTTCTTTCCTGTCTTAGCGCTGGGGCCAGTCGCAGAAGCTTTTCAGATTGCATCAGGCGCATAGTAATTCAACCTAACCCCTAACCCCTACTACATGGCATTCTCTACAAAGCTTCGAGAACAGCGGAAGCACACGCCCAAAGCTGAAATGAGCGGACTCTATTCGCGGGCGATTCAGCAGGCGTTTGTAAAGCTCAATCCGCGTGTGATGATTCGCAATCCGGTGATGTTTGTAGTGTGGATCGGCACGATTATCACGGCGCTGCTCACCCTCAACCCTGGTCTATTTGGCACTGTGCCGGGCGAAAATCAGCGATTCTTTAACGGGCTGATCACGCTAATCTTATTTTTCACAGTCTGGTTTGCCAACTTTGCCGAAGCAGTGGCCGAGGGACGCGGCAAGGCGCAGGCAGATGCGCTGCGGGCAACTAAAACTGATGCGATCGCCCATCGTATCTTATCTGATGGTTCTGTCGAAGAAGTAAGCTCCACTCGGCTCCAGCGGGGCGACCAGATTCGCGTGGTGGCGGGCGACGTAATTCCGGCGGATGGCGAGGTGATTGGCGGCATCGCGTCGGTGGATGAGTCGGCCATCACGGGCGAATCGGCTCCCGTGCTGAAGCAACCAGGGACGGACATCGCCAGTTCCGTTACGGGTGGCACGCGGATTATTTCCGACGAGCTGCTGATTCGCGTCACGGCCGATCCGGGTAAAGGCTTTATTGACCGGATGATTGCGCTGGTGGAAGGGGCAGAACGCAGCAAAACCCCCAACGAAATTGCGCTGACAGTGCTGCTGGCCGTGTTAACTCAGGTGTTTTTGGTGGCGATTGCCACGCTTCCCCCGATCGCCCGATACGTGCAGGCTCCGGTCAGCATTGCCATGTTGATTGCGCTGCTGGTGGCGCTGATTCCCACCACCATCGGCGGGCTGCTCAGCGCCATCGGCATCGCTGGGATGGATCGGGTGGCACAGTTCAACGTGATTGCCACTTCTGGACGCGCAGTAGAAGCCTGCGGCGACGTAAATACGCTGGTGCTGGACAAGACGGGCACAATTACTTTGGGGAACCGTCTGGCAGAGGAATTCATCCCGGTGAATGGCCACACGCTATCGGAGGTTGCCGAAGTGGCGCTGGCGGCCAGCGTGTTCGACGAAACGCCAGAGGGCAAGTCAATTGTGCGGTTGGCAGAAGATCTGGGCGCACGGGTCAATTTCCAGCGCGATCGCGCTGAAGGGATTGAGTTCTCTGCTCGTACCCGCATGAGTGGCACCAACTTGCCCGATGGCACCGAGATCCGCAAAGGCGCAGTCGAGGCAATCAAAGGATTCGTGCGATCGCGCGGTGGGCAGACTCAAGCCGATCTAGATGCTGCCTATGAACGAGTCTCGCGGCTGGGCGGAACGCCGCTGGCCGTCTGTCAGGATAGCGACGTGATGGGCGTGATCTATCTCAAAGACATTATTAAAACCGGGATTCGAGAACGCTTTGATCAACTGCGGCGGATGGGAATTCGCACGATCATGCTCACAGGTGATAACCGGATTACGGCATCGGTGATTGCGGCTGAGGCAGGCGTGGATGACTTCATCGCCGAAGCCACGCCTGAAGACAAAATCGACGTAATTCGCGCCGAGCAAGCCCAAGGAAAACTGGTAGCAATGACGGGAGACGGAACCAACGACGCACCGGCTTTGGCCCAGGCAAACGTCGGTGTGGCGATGAACTCTGGCACGCAAGCCGCTAAGGAAGCCGCCAACATGGTAGACCTGGATTCTGACCCCACCAAGCTGATCGACATTGTGACGATTGGCAAGCAGTTGCTTATTACCCGTGGCGCACTCACCACCTTTTCGATTGCAAACGATGTGGCTAAGTATTTTGCAATCATTCCCGCCCTCTTTGCTGCCATCGGCATCGGCAGGCTCAACGTTATGGGGCTTTCTAGCCCGCAGTCGGCTGTGCTGTCTGCTTTGATTTACAACGCGCTGATCATCCCGGCGCTGATTCCTCTGGCGCTAAAAGGTGTCCAGTTTCGCCCCCTCACGGCAGATCAACTGCTGCGTCGCAATATCCTGATCTACGGATTGGGCGGTGTGGTGGCTCCGTTTGCTGCAATCAAGGTAATCGATCTGCTCATCTCTGCTACGGGTCTGGCGTAGTGGCTGTTTCGTTTTCGGTCAGCTGATCGGTTTTGTTTTTGCCCACTTATGACGCTGAAACTATGCTTCGTCTCACTCCAACATCTCTATTTTTGCTGTTAACCGCTGGTCTGTTGCTTGCACCTGCCGTTATGGCAGCTACAGGCGATACGCTGACGCGGGGACAATCTTATGCGATCGCCCTGCTGGGTCTAGTGATTGCTGCACTGTCGATTTATCTGTTCGCCGTGATGTTCCAGCCCGAAAAGTTTTGATGGGAACCAGAACACCATAAGCTATCTTCCAGCTGATTTCCGAGACTGTGCTGTAAGGCTCTCAAGCGTATCAAGCAAACGTTTCTTATTTATTCCAAAAAATGACTCGTGAATTTCTTCGCGCTGTTCGCACAACCCTGACACTTTGGCTCCTCACCGCCATCCTTTATCCGTTCACAATGATTGCTGTCGGGCAAGTCGTATTTCCGTTCCAGGCAAACGGCAGCCTGCTTACCAATGCTCAGGGCACACCCGTCGGCTCTGCGCTCATCGGGCAACCGTTTGAGGGCGATCGCTACTTTTGGAGCCGCCCCAGCACGACCACTTACAGCACGGGCGACCCCAACGACGAGGCCACGGCAGCAGTCTTGCAAACAGGCGTTTCTGGAGCCAGCAACCTCGCCCCCAGCAATCCCGCGTTGCTAGAGCGCATCCAGGGCGACGTGGATCGGCTCAGACGGTCAGGGATTCCCCCAACAGCCGATCTGGTCTACACCTCTGGCTCCAGCCTTGACCCGCACATTAGTCTAGAATCGGCCCAGGCTCAGATTCAACGGGTCGCTGCCGCTCGCAACGTGGACGCAAGCCAGCTAGAACCCCTCATCGCGCAGCACATAGACGGTCGATTTCTGGGCATTTTTGGCGAACCGGGTGTAAACGTCCTGAAACTGAATCTGGCGCTGGATGCGCTGTAGACCTGACCTCCCAACCCCATCATGTATAACCCAAAGAGCGACTCTTCTTTGCCGTCGGACGGGCTATATGGCAATCCTGGCGGCAAGCGGGGGAAGCATAAAATTTTCATCGGCATGGCTCCCGGTGTCGGCAAAACCTACAAGATGCTGGAGGAAGCGCATCAGCTCAAGGCTGAGGGCGTCGATGTGGTGATTGGCATCCTGGAAACCCACGGACGACGAGATACCGCAGAACGCGCAAAAGGATTAGAGATTATTCCTCGGCTGCGCGTGTCCCATGAGGGCACTGTTCTGGAGGAAATGGACACAGACGGGATTTTAGGGCGATCGCCCCAGCTCGTCCTGATTGATGAACTGGCGCATACCAATGTTCCTGGCTTGCCCCACGACAAGCGCTACCAGGATGTCGAACAGATTCTAGACGCTGGTATTGATGTCTATTCCACTGTCAATATTCAGCATCTTGAAAGCCTAAACGACATCATTGCTCGGATTACGGGTGTGGTGGTGCGGGAGCGCATTCCCGATCGCCTGCTGGATGAAGCAGATGCCGTTGTGCTGATCGATGTTACGCCAGAAACTTTGGAAGCGCGACTTCGTGACGGCAAGATTTACGAGCAGGAAAAGATTCAGCAATCGCTGGCAAATTTCTTTCAGCGGCGCAACCTAATCGCGCTGCGAGAACTGGCGCTGCGAGAAGTGGCCGACACCGTAGAGGAAGAAGCCAACAATGGCGAGTTAAATGGTCAGTCCTGCAATATCCACGAGCGAGTGTTGGTCTGTGTTTCGACCTATCCAAACTCGGTGCAACTGCTGCGTCGAGGGGCAAGAATTGCAAACTATATGAATGCGCCGCTTTACGTGGTGTTTGTGGCAGACCCCGATCGCTTTTTGACCCGCGAAGAGTCTCTGCATATCGAAACCTGTGAAAATTTGTGCCGCGAATTTGAAGGTACGTTTCTACGAATTGATAAACAAAACGTCCCGCAGGCGATCGCCCAGGTTGCCGACGAGTATCACATCACCCAAATCGTCATCGGCGAAAGCCAGCAGCCCGCCTGGAAACGTCTGATCAAAGGCTCCTTTACTCAAAAGCTGATGAAGCGCATCCATCAGCAGCACATCGATCTGCACATTATTGCGACCGAAAAGTAAGAAATCTGAAAAGTAAGATATCCGGCAATTACACTACAATGCTCACCAGGGCGCTTACTTCACAGGGGGATGCTGGGCCAACACTTTTTTCAGATATTGTCCCGTGTAGGATTCTGGAACCTCAGCAACCTGTTCCGGTGTGCCCACCGCAATAATCTGACCACCGCGATCGCCCCCCTCTGGGCCCAGGTCAATCACCCAGTCGCAGCAGCGGATCACGTCCAGGTTGTGTTCGATGACCAGCACTGTGTTGCCCATGTCCGTCAGGCGTTGCAGCACGTCCAGCAGCTTGTGAACATCGTAGAATGACAAGCCGGTAGTCGGTTCGTCAATCAGGTATAGCGTCTTGCCCGTGGCGCGGCGCGAGAGTTCCGTCGCCAGCTTCAGCCGCTGCGCCTCACCGCCAGAGAGCGTCGGCGCGGTCTGCCCCAGCCGCACATAGCCCAGCCCCACGTCCACCATCGTTTGCAGCTTAGCCGACGCTTTGGGAATATTCTCGAAATACTCCAGCGCCTCTTCCGCCGTCATGTTTAGCACGTCGGAAATCGACTTGCCCTTGTACTTTACTTGCAGCGTCTCGCGGTTATAGCGGGCCCCTTTGCACACCTCGCACTGCACGTACACATCCGGCAAAAAGTTCATCTCAATCACGTTCACGCCCTGCCCGCCGCAGGCCTCGCAGCGGCCGCCCTTGACGTTAAAGGAAAACTGCCCCGCTTTGTAGCCCCGCGCCTTGGCCTCAATCGTTTCGGCAAACAGATCGCGAATCACATCAAATACGCCCGTATAGGTGGCGGGGTTCGATCGCGGCGTGCGGCCGATAGGCGACTGGTCGATAACGATCGCCTTGTCGAGGGCGGCAAGTCCCTGTATTTCCGCCATTTCCTTGGGCTGGGGCACCTTGCGCCCAAAGTGGTGTTGCAGCGCCGGATACAGCAGTTCGTTGATCAGCGTCGATTTGCCAGAACCTGATACGCCCGTGACGCAGACGAATTTTCCGAGCGGAATATCGACATCCAGGTTTTTTAGATTATTGCGGCGGGCATTGCGGATCTTGAGGCTGCGGCTATTGCCCTTGCGACGCTCCGCGGGCGTTTGAATCACCCGCCGCCCCGACAGATACGCGCCCGTCAGCGAATCCTCTGCCTCCAGCAGGTTTTGCAACGAGCCTTGGGCCACGATGTTGCCGCCGTGAACGCCTGCGCCAGGGCCAATGTCCACCAGGTAATCAGCAGCGCGGATGGTGTCTTCGTCGTGTTCCACCACGATCAGCGTGTTGCCCAGGTCGCGCAGGCGGGTGAGCGTGTGCAAGAGGCGATCGTTGTCGCGCTGGTGTAGCCCGATGCTGGGTTCGTCCAGCACATACAGCACGCCCGTCAGGCCAGAGCCGATCTGTGTGGCCAGGCGAATCCGCTGCGCCTCGCCGCCAGAAAGGGTCATGGCCGTGCGATCGAGCGTCAGATAGTCCAGCCCCACGTCCAGCAAAAATTGCAGCCGCGCCCGAATCTCCTTCAGCGCCAGGTCGCCGATTTGCGCCTGCCGAGGCGAAAGCTGCATCTGGTTGACCCGATTCAGGCATTCGCGAATCGAGACGCTGACCAGGTCTTTCAGGCGATATTGCCCCAGGCGGACGGCCAGAGCTTCGGGCTTGAGGCGATCGCCCCCACACACTTCGCAGGGCTGGTCGATCAGGTATTGCTCCAGCTTTTGCTTGAACTGCTCCGATGTGGACTCTCGATACTGGCGATCGAGCATAGGCAGCACGCCCTCATACTTGCGGTAATAGCCCTTGGTGTCTCGATAGCGCGAGTCCGACTCGATGTAGATCTTCTCATCGCTGCCGTGCAGAATGACGTGCTGCTGGTCGGGGGTCAGCTTTTCCCAGGGGGTCTGGATTTCAAAGCCAAAGGCCTGCCCGACGCTGTAGAGCAGCGAGAAGTAGTAGGTGTTGTCTCGCTCCGACCAGGGGGCGATCGCCGCATACACCGGCAGGCTGGGGTCAGGGACGACCAGTTCTGCCGAGAAAGTCCGCAGCGACCCCAGTCCGTGGCAGTGGGGGCAGGCTCCGTAGGGCGAGTTGAAGGAAAACAGGCGGGGCGACAGTTCCTCCATCACCGCGCCATGTTCAGGACAGGCGAAGTTTTCGGAAAACAGCAGCTCTAGCTGATTTTTGGGTGCGTCTTGCTCCGAATCCACACCATAGCGGCCCGCAGGCTCCGCCGCCATCCCCGGCAGCACGGGCAGTTGCAGGTCAGGATTGGTGGGAAACTGCACCACGTTATCCACTTCCGGCAGCGTCGCGTCGATGATGGCGATGCCCTCCGACCGTTTGAGACAGGTCGAGAGCGAGTCTACCAAGCGTTCCTGAATGCCGTCTTTCTTGATCAGGCGATCGACGACGATTTCGATGTTGTGGAACTGGTTTTTGTCGAGTTCGATGTTGTCGCTCAGTTCGCGCACCTCGCCATCGATGCGAACCCGCACAAAGCCCTCTGCCGCCAGCCCCGATATCAGCTTCTTGTGCGTCCCTTTTTTGCCGCGCACCACGGGCGCAAGAATCTGAAACTTGGTGCGATCGGGCAGGGTCATCACCTGATCCACCATCTGGTCGATCGTCTGCGGTGCGATAGAGCGATCGCACTGGGGGCAATGCGGCTCCCCGGCTCGACCGTAGAGCAGCCGCAGATAGTCGTAAATTTCGGTGACCGTGCCGACGGTGGAGCGCGGGTTGTGGGAAGTCGATTTTTGGTCGATGGAGATGGCGGGGCTGAGGCCCTCGATCGCGTCTACATCGGGTTTGTCTACCTGGCCGAGAAACTGGCGGGCGTAGGCGCTGAGGGACTCCACATAGCGGCGCTGCCCCTCGGCAAAGATTGTGTCAAAGGCCAGTGACGACTTGCCCGACCCCGACACGCCCGTAAACACGATCAGGCGATCGCGCGGCAAATCCAGATCCACGTTCTTCAGATTATGCTGACGAGCGCCGCGAATCCGAATCGTGTTTTGGGGATTCGCTGGAGATCCGGGCTGGGCGATTTCCGCCAGCCGGGTTGTATCAGACAGGTCTTGGGAAACCGGAGCGTGCCCATTTGCAGACTCGCCCGAAGAATCGACTTTTTTCCGGCGCTTGGCAGTGTCGGCACGTTGAGGCATAGGGGCTGGGGCTGGCAGGCGAAACCACTGGCGAAACCATTCTTAACATTCTACCGCTCCTGGACGGGCGCACGGCTGGTTCACCGGAGCGATTCAGAGAATCTGCTGAGAACGATTTGCAACGCTTGTCCATCCTAGCGCGATCGCCCGTATTAGTACATAAGCTCACCCACGGCAACCATCCCCAAGACATCCACTGGTTTAAGGGTCACCGTAAGATTAAACAGGCAGGGAGCAAATAGCATGATGCAAAACGGTTTGCTCCCATCCCAAGCGTCCTGTCTCCTACCGTAAACCCATGGCCGAATACCATTTTGTAACGCTGTGGCAGTTTGCTGCGCCAATCGAGTCCGTGTGGAATGCGATTACCCAAACGCAGGACTGGCCAACCTGGTGGCAGGCGGTGCAATCCGTCGAAGAACTAGAGGCCGGTGACCCAACTGGCATCGGACACATCAGCCGCTTTGTTTGGAAAATGCCCCTTGGTTATACACTCGCGTTTAATACGCAGCTCGTGCGCCTAGAGGCTCCAATGCTGATGGAGGCGATCGCCAAAGGGGACGTAGAGGGGCGCGGACTATGGGAACTATCGCCCATTCCAGAAGGCTGTCAGGTGCGCTATAGCTGGACAGTTCGCACTTCTGGGCGCTGGATGAATTGGGCAGCCCGCCTGGCCAGGCCGATCCTAGAATGGAACCACAATGCCGTGATGAACCAAGGCGGCAGAGCGCTGGCCGATCACCTAGGAATCCAACTGATCGCCACAAAATCAAGCGTTGGCGGCAGCCCTGCGAAGCAATAGCTCCCCGACCCTAGCGTTTCCATCCTTCTAATTTTTAATGTGCGTTTGCCCTGGCGATCGCCCCTCTTGGTTGGCAATAAGTTTCCAGAAACCCTAGAATTGCGGATGTAAAACATCATGAAGCGTAGACTATGGCGGTTAGTCTCACCCCAGGGGTGAATGCTCAGTCCTCAGGGGCACAGGATGCTGCATCACTGCGGCAGGTGTTTCAAACGATTACAGCCGAAAGCTGTCCCCGGTTTTACAACTTTCACATGCACACAGTTTGCTCAGATGGCAAACTCCAGCCGGAGCAGCTTATGGAGCAGGCGATCGCCATTGGACTTTCAGACTTGGCAATTACGGATCACCATTCCACGGGCGGCTATTTTCGGGCGCAGCAGTGGCTGAGCAATCTCCAGCCAGAGTGGGTGGACGAGGGAGAGAACCCTGCGTCTAAGCCCCTGCCCCGCTTGTGGGCGGGCATGGAGGTGACCGCGGAACTGTTGGCTGACGAAGTGCATATTCTCTGCTATGCCTTTGACCCGGCGCATCCAGACTTGCACGTTTATCAGCAGGGGCAGTCGGTCGAAGGGGAAGCGCGACAGGCCGGGCGGGTCATTGCTGCGGTTCACCGGGCAGGCGGGCTGGCGGTGCTGGCGCACCCGGCGCGATATAAGCGATCGCCCCAAGAGTTGATTCCCGCCGCTGCCGACCTGGGCATTGACGGCATTGAAACCTACTATGCCTACAACAACCCCTTGCCTTGGCAGCCCAGCCCCCGCCAAACCGAGGAAGTGAGGCAACTGGGCGATCGCCTGGGTCTGCTGCACACCTGCGGCACCGACACCCACGGGCTAGACCTGTTGCAGCGGCTCTAGGGCGGGTTGGGCCCATTCTGTTCGAGCGGTTCGAGCGGTTCGAGAAAATGGCAAAAAAAGACCTCTGGGCGGGGCGATCGCCATGCGTAGGAATGCATTCTCGATTTGCTCAGTACATTGCGAGTACGCACAATGCTGGTACGTAAATTGCGAGTACATTGCAAGTGCATTGCGAGTGCATTGCAAGTGCATGGCTGTACACCAATCCGCCAGAGATCCGTGAGCCTACTGCCGTCCAGGAATACATCTGGAACTAGCGTTACAAGCACTAGGTTACAAATAGAAACACCCCTTCTCAGGAAACACGGGCATCGACGCTAGGGCATAGCGCCGACCTGGGATGTCATTAGCCCTACCATGCCTGCACAGGCGATCGCCAAAAGCAGCATAAATCCAAGGGACTGTCCCAGGTGCTTAGAAGTCTGCATGGGTGTTTTCTCCATTACATCATTAGAGAATGAAGATAACAGTCTCTTGAGGAGTGAAACGAAAGATGTCGCTAAATTAAAGAAAAGTAATACTTCGCAATCTTTGATTCGGCAAATTCCCCTAAGCTCCGCATTGTTCACTTCGTCAAACCATGCTCCAGGGCATAGCGCACGAGCTCCGTGCGGCTATTGGTGCCCGTTTTGCTAAACAATCGGCTGACGTATTTCTCCACATTGCGGACACTGGTGTCGAGGCGGCGGGCAATTTCTTTGTTCATCAGCCCTTCGGCGACCAGTTCCAGCACGCTCTGCTCGCGGGGCGTAAAGTCAAGGTGAATCGGGGCGGGGGTTTGGGCGATTGTCCCTTTTTGGGAGAGCAGGGCCCGCAGTTGGGCGATTTGCTCTTTGATGTCGGCCAGGTCGGTCTTTTCGTCGTCGCCACCCGCACGGGCGATCGCCGATCGACGCTCCAGCAGGCTAGATACGATAGCCACCAGTTCTTCTGGGTCAAACGGCTTGGGCAAGTAGGCATCGCAGCCCGCGTTGTAGCCCTGAATTCGGTCGGAGGTCATGCCTCGCGCCGTCAAAAACACAACGGGCAGCGTCTCGAAGCGGGGATCTTCCCGGAGTTGCTTAAGAAACTGATAGCCATCGACCTGGGGCATCATGATGTCGGAAATGACCAGATCGGGTAAAAGCTGCTGAACCTTTTCCCAGCCTTCGCGGGCGTTGCTGGCGACTTCTACAACAAAGCCGCTGTCTTCTAGATACGCCTGCACAGCCTGGCGCAATCCAGGTTCATCATCGACCAGCAGCAGCCGTCCGCTCATGGACGTTCCTCCCGTGTCTCAAAGTGTATGCCTCGGTGGACTGAGGCACGATTGTCGTCATCCAAAACTTTAACAGGACTTACGCATTTCGCGCAGTTTCAGGAGAGGGCAGGTCTTTTGGGCAGCCCCCATCGCCGACTGGCGGCTGGGCGGTTTGCAACCATTCCGCAAGCTGGCGACGATTGAGCTTGCCCTGGGCGCTGCGGGGAATGTGGTCGGTGGCAACCCAGCATTTGGGCTGTTTGAAGCGGCTGAGCTTGTCTTGCAGCGCAGCTTCCAGCCGTGTTGGGGAAACCTGGGAATTGGCGGGAACGTAGAGCGCCGTCACCACTTCCCCCCAGTGGCGATCGCCCACCCCCACCACCGCCACATCCTGCACCAGCCCCGTCGCCCGAATCGCCGCCTCTACTTCGGCGGGAAACACGTTTTCGCCGCCCGTGATAATCTTGTCGCTGCTGCGGCCAGCAATGTGCAGCCGTCCTGCCCCATCCAGCCAGCCCAGATCATCGGTCACAAACTGGCCGCCAAAATCCGACGCTCCCCAATAGCCCCGCGCCAGCGAAGCCGCCCGAATTTGAATTCGCCCCACTTCTCCGGCAGGCAGCGGCGTTCCGGCTGTGTCCACAATGTCCACCAGCGCGTGGGGCAGCACCCGCCCACAGCCCGTTTCCCCCGCCAGAAATTCCGCTGGCCGCTGGGTGGCAATTTGCGAGGCAGTTTCGGTCATGCCGTAGGTGGGGGCGAGGCGGAGGCCCTGCTGTCGCGCTTGGATGAGCAGGTCATCCCAGGCCGGCGCACCGCCCAGCAGGATTGTGTGAAATTGGCGCAGCCAGTCTGCCCCCCCTGGCAAGTCAAGCAATCGCTGGAGTTGGGTGGGCACAAGGGAGAGGAAAAAGCATTCGGGGGCGATCGCCGGAAAGTCTCCCGCCTCCAGCGCCTTGAAGGAATGCAGCGCCAGTTGCCCACCCGACACCGCGCTCCGCAACGCCTGCATCAGCCCGCTGACGTGATACAGCGGCAGCACACAGCAGCAGTTCACCGGCCCGCTGGCGAGTTTTGGCTGAAAAAACTGGCGAAAGCCCTGGACAGCGGCAAGAAGCGTGTCTCCCGTATGGTGAGTAAAGCGAAGCTGGCCAGAGGAGCCGCCTGTAGGAATGAGGAGATCTGGAGGCTGTGCTGCCCTCCCTTTTCGTTCTTCGTTCTTCGTTCTTCCCTCACCCGCAGAAGCAAGGAGAGCCGGAGCCTGTACCGGATCAAGAGGAAGCACGGGATAGGGAGCGGTGGGGGTAAGAATGACCAAAGGGGACAGGTGGTGCTGGAGTTGATCCCATTCCTGCACGCCCCAGGCGGGGTTGCCAAGGGCGATCGCCCATCCCTCTAGGCAGTCCGACAAAATGGCCGCACAAAGGCTGGCCAGAAAGTTCAGCGGGTCGGGTTCGGCAATCAGCAGCGTTGCCAGGGGGCGCGTTTCCCACGGAGCTAGGGGGTGGGCGATGTGGCTCCGCAGCGCTGGGGTGATTCCCGTAGAGATCGCTTCGCGAATCGCCGCCTGTCGGGACTGAACCTGCTGGGCAAAGGCGGCAGGATCGAGGCCAACTAGCCAGGTTCGATGCAGGCAGTCGGCTAAGATATCGCGGAGGCAGTCAGGGTTTGCCATAGGGCGGCGGCGGAATCTTGCTCAAACGCAGGGTCGCAAAACCAGTGGGCAACGCCATAGCCCAGGGCGCGATTGGGTCGGTTCCCCCAATTCTCTAGTTGCACCAGATGCGCCTGGATATAGCGGCGGGCCACGGCAGTTTCCAGCGCAGACGACCAGACGACATCGACCGGGCGCTGCTGACAGAAGGCGCGAAGCTGGCTGGGAAATCCGGCGATCGCCGCTTTGATCACCACCACGCCGCGCCAGCCGTGCTGCCAGCAGGTGTGCAGATGGGCCAGCGTAGCGACAGACTCATCCAGCGCCAGAAGCGTGGGAAAGCGCTCGGCCAGCTTCAGCATCGCGTCAAACTGGGACGGCGCGAGGGGCTGCTCCAAAAATTCTACCTGGGGATGGGCCGCGCATTGCTCCAACCAGCGGCAGGCTGTGTCCCAATCCAGCCCGCCGTTGGCATCCAGCCGCAGCCTTGCATTGGGCGGAAGCTGCCCAATTAGCGCCTTGAATTCTGTCAGTTCTGCGGTCAACTCGCTCACACCGATTTTCTGCTTAAAGGTGCGGTGTCCCATGTCCCAAAGCGGCTTCCAGACAGAAATTGCCCTGTTCCCCGCAGGCAATAGGGCGCTGAGGTCGGACGGCTCCCAGTCGGGCGGGTCAGACTTTCCGAGGTCATGCTGCATCAGCGAATCCCAAGCAGATTCTAGCCCAAACTGGCAGGCAGGCAGCGTGGGGGCGATCGCCCCGGATATCCCGCCAGATCGAGGAATTCGGGAAGCGACTGGCAGAGGGCGATCGCCGCCTCCAGCGTTTCGCTACCAAACCAAGGCAGGGGCGCAATCTCGCCGTACCCCGTCCTGCCCCCTGCATCCGTCAGCTTCACCAAAATTCCCCGCCGCTCGCTCCAGACTCCGTGGGCAGTCATCAGCGGCCGTCGAAATGCCCGTCGATACTCCCGAAATTCTGCCCGCACGCCCATGATGCACCTCGCCGGATCGTCCTGAAAATATCGCCCTTGAGATATTGCCCTGAGATGTAGAAATTGTGAAGCGGCAGGCGGCAAATTAAGGCAAATAAAAAGTTTTTGATTCGGTATAGAACGAGTGAACTATGATGTTAGCATTTAGTATAAATAAACTATTGCAGCCATGCCTACGGCCAAGCCACCCACCGCCAAACGGTCTACAGTCAGGCAATCCACCCGCCAGTCTATCCCCAAGCCGCTGACCGTCAAGCAGCAGCGATGCCTGGATTGGGTGACGGAATTCATCCAGCAGCAGGGCATTTCGCCCACCTATGAAGAAATTCGCGTCGGGCTGAGCTATCGCTCTAAAGACCCCGTGCGATCGCTCCTCAATGCTTTGTGCAACAAGGGCTATATCACCCGCAAGCCCCACAAAGCCCGCGCCATTCAGGTGGTTCAGTCGAGCCAGGTGAACGGGGCAAAAAACGGGCGATTGCTCCAGCTTGTTCCGACCGAGGCCACGGGCACGGGTTCGACTGTCGAGGCTATGCCAGAGCCATCCGCCACTTCTCCCTGGGCAGCGCTAGAGCAGGCTTCGCCCAAATCCAGGAGTCGGCGCAAGCTGCCCCAGGGCATTCCCCTCCTGGGTGGCATCGCAGCCCACAGCCCCAAGACCACCTTTGTAGACGAGCCAGAAATTTATCTGCCGCTGGAACTGTTTCCTAACCTGGCGCGGCGATCGCCCTACGACCTGTCCCAGTTGTTTGCCCTGCGCGTCCAGGGCGATAGCATGATCGAGTCCCCACATTTTGGACGGCGACGTGATCTTGCTGCGCCGCACCCCCAGACCCCGGCTTCGCTGAAAAATGGGGCAATTGTGGCGGCTCGCGTAGGTGATGCAGCGACGCTGAAGCACTACCTGCGCTCGGAAACAACGGTAACGCTCCAGCCCGCCAACGCCGCCTATCAGCCAACTGTGTTTGACGTGGAAGAAGTGGACGTGCAGGGCGTGTATACCGGAATTTTGGTGCGCGGTGTGGTTTGAGGACGATTGATTTTGGATTGGCGATTTTAGATGGCTCATTCAGCACTCATCAGGCTTGCAGCCATTTCATTCGCAGCGTTACTTCGGAGAAATATTGGGGCTGGTAGCATTGGAATGCAGTTTGAATGACCGGCTTGAAGCATCAGAATGGCTGAAAATCGCTGCGATGCGGCTCGAAACCTGTCCTAGAATCAGGGTGACGTAATTGCGCGATTCCCGTAAGGATCGCCTCGCGAATTGCCCCTATGCTGACCCGATTCTTGCACGCGGCGCTGTTGGTGTCGGATTTAGATAAAGCAGAACAGTTCTATGGCACCGTGCTGGGATTGACCAAAATCGATCGCCCTCTGAAATATCCCGGAGCCTGGTATCAGCTAGGCGAGGTGCAGATTCACCTGATGGTCGATCCGCGCACTCAGGTTTTGCTGACGGAGGCGGAAAAGTGGGGCCGGAATCCCCATTTGGCGATCGCCACCCCTGACCTGGATGCCATGAAAACGCGGCTGGTTGAACAGGGCTACCCTGTGCAAATGAGCGCGTCGGGTCGCCCCGCCCTGTTCACTCGCGACCCCGATGGGAATGTGCTGGAGATTGGGCAGGCTTGAGGAAGCGGTGGCGACAGCATGATGGAGTGACGGTGGATGGGGGCGGACGGGCCGGGCTGGCAGGGGCGATTAGAACTGGAATTTGTGGCGCGGGCGGGCGGAACGCGACTTGGGCGAAGTTTTGTGCAGGCTCCGATGAAGGTGCAGCGGCCGTTTTTCCCGGAGGGCGATCGCGTCTGTCATGTGGTGACGCTGCACACGGCGGGCGGCGTGGTGGGGGGCGATCGCCTCTCGACTCAAGTTCATCTGGCGCAAAACGCGCACGCGCTGACCACCACCGCCACCGCTGGCAAGATTTACCGCAGCAATGGCCAGGTCGCTGAGCAGATGACCCACCTCCGCGTTGCAGCGGGCGGCTGTTTAGAATGGCTGCCTCAGGAAACCATCGTGTTCGACGGAGCCGACTATCGGCAGCGGCTGCGGGTAGATCTAGACGAAGACGCGCTGTGGCTGGGTTGGGAAATCACCCGGCTGGGACGCACGGCGCGGGGCGAAGGGTTTGCCAGCGGCCAATGGCGATCGCACACAGAGGTCTGGCAAGACGGAACGCTGCTCTGGGTCGATCCGCAGCAGATCCTCGGCGGTGCTGCCCCGCTGAGCAGTCCCCCACGGGCTGAACGATTACCCCCGTCGTCGCCAGTTTCGCTATCCTTGGCCAGCCAGTCGCCCAACTTTTCTGCCGACCTTCTCCCCCAAACCTGCCAATTCATCCCCACCGTAGCTTCCTCTAGCCCCCTCCCATCCCTTCAATACGCCGCTACCCGCCTCCAATCCGGCCTCCTCTATCGCTATCGCGGCCATTCCACCCTAGAGGTCCGCCGCTGGTTTATCCAGATCTGGCATCTGCTGCGGCCGGCGCTGGTCAATCGGCCCGGATATCTTCCCCGCGTCTGGTAATCGCGCATCTGGTAATCGCGCATCTGGTAATCGGGCATCTGGTAATCGGGCAAACCCGATGGGAATACTGCTGTTCATCAGGGTGTATCAAACAGCAAAATTTATGAGCGCAGCGGGCGGTGTAATGCTGTGCCTAGCCTATGGGCTGGGCCTGCTTTTGACCGGGGTTTCGGTGCAGGTATGGGGCATCTCAGTGGGGGGCGATCGCCCTTCCGGTGTTGGGGATTGCTGGCAGGGGCGATCGCGCCTCGCCCTCTGGCGGACGGGGCCTTCCGCCAAGGTCTGGATGGTAGCGGGATGGGTCGGACTGTTGGCAGCGTTTTACTTTCAGGTGCGCCTGCCCAAACCTGCGGAAACGGATATCAGCGCTCTGCTAAGCAACCCCGACGCAGCAGCCGAGCAGACTAACTTAGCCGTAACGGTGCATGGCTTCATCGACTCGCCCCCGCGACAAACCCGCAGCAGCAAGCTCCAGCTTGAGTTAGTGCCGTTTCGGGTGCAGCAAGTGGACGAAGCCGAACAGCCCATTCGCGCTGCGGCAGTGTCTGGGCGGCTGTATGTGACGCTGCCGCTAAAGCTCAAGGAAGATCTGCATCCAGGACAGATGCTTACGGTGTCGGGGTCGCTGTATCGCCCCAAGCCTGCCAGGAACCCCCGGCGGCTTTGATTTTCGGGCAATACTTGGCGCAGCGCGGTATGTTTGCGGGACTAGCGGGTAAAACCGTTGATTTTTCCCGCAACGGAGGGGCGATTTCGGGAACAGTGGACGTGGGGGGCGATCGCTCTCCTCCCGGCTCCAGCAAACACTCTGGCAGGTGCGGCAGCGCATCGTGCGATCGCAGGCAGCAGGCCTATCCGTTAAGGATCAAAACGGGCAGCCCGATCCGCGACCAGGCGCACTCGTCAGCGCCATGCTACTGGGCAAAGGCGGTGTAGATGTTCCCTTCGAGTTGCGTGATAGCTTTGCGAATGCAGGACTGGCTCACGCGCTGGCAGCATCGGGCTTTCAGGTGTCGCTGCTGATTGGCATCATGCTCAGCCTGACGCGATCGCTCCCCTCTCAGGTCAGCTTTTTTCTTTCCACGGCCCTACTGCTGGGCTACATCGGGCTGACCGGGCTAGAGCCGTCGGTGGCGCGGGCGGGCGTGATGGGTCTGGCGGTGCTGGTGGCAATCACGCTGGGGCGCAAGGTCAACCCGCTCCACTCGCTGCTGCTGGCGGCGACGCTGCTGCTGCTGGTGAATCCGATCTGGATTTGGGATTTGGGCTTTCAGCTCAGCGTGCTGGCGACGCTGGGGCTGCTGGTGACAGCGCCGGTGCTGACAAAATGGCTGGACTGGCTGCCCAGCGCGATCGCCCCGCTGGTGGCCGTGCCCCTCGCCGCCTTTGTGTGGACGATTCCGCTGCAACTGCACGTCTTTGGCGTGGTGTCGCCCTACAGCCTGGTGCTAAATATCCTGACTGCGCCGCTGATTACGGGCATCAGCCTGGGCAGTGGCCTCAGTGCGCTGGCGGCGCTGGTCTTGCCCGTGGGGGGCAGCGCGATCGCCCAGTTGCTCCTGTGGCCGACCCAGCTTTTGATGGCGCTGGTGGAATTTGCCAACCAGCTTCCAGGCAGTGCCTACGCAGCAGGGACGATCGCGCCTAGTCAGGTGATGGCGCTGTATGCCATCTATCTGCTGGTGTGGGGCGTAGCGGGGCTGCATCGGCGCTGGTGGCTGGCGGCGATCGTGTGTCTTGGGCTGGTGGCCATTCCGACGGGGGCGGCGGTGATGTCGCGGCTGGCGGTGACCGTGCTAGACACGTCCGACGAGCCGATGCTGATCGTGCAACACCGCAGCCGCGTGGGGCTAATTGGCAACCTCAGCCCAGAGGACGCGCAGTTTACCGTGCTGCCCTTTCTGCGACAGCAGGGGGTAAACCGGGTGACTTGGGCGATCGCCCCCGACCTCACCACTTGCCATACCGAAGGCTGGATGCAACTCGTACAGCACATCCCAGTCCAGTCGTTTTACTTTGCTCCTGGCGCTTGCCCAGCCCCGAAAAACTCAACCCTTCCCGACAAGCAGCACCTGATTCAGCAAATCCAGGTGCGGGGCGGGCAGATTCATCCGCTGCCGCTGAATCAGGCGATGCAGCTTGGCGATGTTGCCGTGCGAAAGGTGAGTCAGGAACCCCTGGCGCTGCGGTTTCAAATTGATGACCAGATCTGGCTGCTGATACGCGGGCTGCGAACCGCTTCCCTGGAACCCTTGCTGCCGCAACTGGCAACCCTGACGACTGTGCTGTGGTGGGACGGGGGAAAGCTAGATGCCCAGGCGCTCAGCACGATCCGCCCCCAGCAGGCGATCGCCACTCGTCCGCCCAACGACACTGCCGAAGCCTGGTTCAGCGCCCAGGCCATTCCCCTGCATGTGGTCGCTCAGCAGGGCGCAATTCAGTGGACTCCAAAAACCGGGTTTCGGGCGATCGCCCCCGTCGATTAGCGCCGTTCGTCCTGTAAAATACGATAATGCCCCTTTGGAGAGGTGGCAGAGTGGTTGAATGCGCTTGACTCGAAATCAAGTTTGGGGTCACACCCAACGGGGGTTCGAATCCCCCCCTCTCCGTTCTACTTTAGGTTGCCCGGTCGATTCAGATTGCCGTGTCAAGGTGTAGCGCTGGCTACACAATGTCGCTTTTGCGTCAGAACTGGGGATAATTGGGAAAGTTCTCATCTCCATCCCAGACCCCAATCCCTGACCTATGACTCAGCCCAATCGGCCAACTGCTCCGTTTAGCCGCAAAACCCGTCGGCAGTTTCTTCAGGGGGCAGGCGCGGCCCTGTCAGCCGTGGCGCTGGCAAGCTGTCGGGGCGGCTATAGCAACGTACAGGTCGGCGCGGGCGGCAGCGATACGCTGCGGATTTACACCTGGTCAAACTATATTGACGACGAGCTACTGAGCCAGTTTCAGGAGCAGACAGGCGTGCGGGCGATCGCCGACGTATTCGACTCCAACGAAACCATGCTGGCGAAGGTGCAGGCCGGCGGCGGCAACGAGTACAGCATCATCTACCCCTCCGACTATATGGTGGAGCAGATGAAGGAACTCAACCTGCTGGCAGAACTGGACAAAACCAAAATCACCGGAGCCGAAAACCTGCTGCCCCAGTTCCAAGACCCGCCCTACGACCCCGGCAACCAATTCAGCATTCCCGCCGTGTGGGGCACGACCGGCCTGGTTTACAACCGCACCCAGCTCAACCCCTCGCCGCAGGACTGGGACTATCTCTGGGAGAATCAGAGCAAGCTGGCGCGACGGGTGACGCTGTTTAACGACGTGCGTGAGGTGATGGGCGCAACGCTGAAGTCGCTGGGCTATTCCTACAACTCCACCAACCCAAAGGAACTGGAGGCGGCGTTCCGGCAGTTGCAAAAGCTCAAGCCTGCGATCGCCAACTTTACGACCGACGGCTGGCGCGATCAGATGCTCACGGGCGACCTGGCGATCGCCATGGCCTATTCCTCCGACGCGCTCCAGGTGTCCGAAGAAAATCCCGATATCCAATACCTGATTCCCGCCAGCGGCTCCTCCCTGTGGACCGATACGATAGTGATTCCGGCGGCTGCGCCCAACCCCGAGGCGGCCTATGCCTGGATTAACTTCTTGCTGGAGCCAGATGTGCTGGCACAGGCATCGGAGCGGCTGAGGTTCGCTACGGCAAACCAGGCGGCGATCGACCTATTGCCCAACGCCCTCAAGTCCAATCCCAACCTGTATCCCGACCAGGCGGCGCTGCAAAAATGTGAGCGCATTTCCCCCATCGGCGACGCAACGGAACTCTACGACCAGTATTGGACGCAGCTCACCAGCCTATAGCCCCAAGAAACCCGTCACCGGGTGGGCGATCGCGCATTACACTGGACTAGACCGTTTTGCCCCCCGGCATCGACCTCCAGCGGGCGACCCGTCAACCATGCCTGTCAACCATGTTTGAACTGCTCACCCGAATTCTGCTCTGGCTGCTGATTGGCACGATCCTCTGGTACGTGTTCAGCAAGTTCATTCCCAGGGTCTATTTGACGTGGCTGGGCGGCATCATCCTATTTGCCTTCGTCATCCTGGCGTTTATCGACCCCACTAACAGCACCGTGGGCACCGTCTGGAGCGTGTTGTCGCTGCCACTGAAACCGCTGGGGCTGGTGTTCTTCTTGCTGTTGAGTTCGCTGAAAAAAGGGGCCAAAAGCGTGGACGGTAATCTAGTGCTGGCGGCGGTGCTGGTGCTGCTGCTGACGAGTACGCCGATTGTGGCCTACTGGCTGACTTCGCAGGCAGCCCGCACCCTAGCCTACAGCCCGACGGTGCAGCGGCCAGTGGACTTTAACCCAGCATCGGTCAAGGCGATCGTGGTGTTGGGCGACAGCAATGACCCGGCCGATCCGGCCTATCGCAGCCGCACCCAGGTTAGCAGCGATCGCGACGGGTTTACCAATGTGCTGGCCTCGCGGCTGTTCTTTGCGGCTCGCGTCTATCGCGGTGAATTGGAGCAGGGTCGGAACCCGCTGGTCATCGTCAGCCTGGGGTCGCAACTGGGACTGAATGCATCGGAGGAAGCGCGGGCGATCGCCATCCAGACCGTGCAGGGCATTTTGACCAGTGCGGGCGTGCAGGGCGATCGCATCGTGATCGACACCGAAGGGACCGATCTCTACAGCAACGCGGTAGCCATCGAGCGTATCTTGACCCCGCTGGGCTACCAAAAAGAAACCGACAGCCTGCTGCTAGTGGTGCCCTTGCTCAACGTCAGCCGCGCCCGCGCTACCTTTGCCAGCCGCGGCCTGCGAACCCTGGGCCTGCCCACTGACCAATTCCTGTTTCAACTGGACGATCGCCGCCTGATTGCCAGCGTAGCTGACCTCGTTCCCAACGTAGACGCACTGGCGCTGACGACCCGCGTGGTAGATGAATATCTGTCTTCGGTCTACTACTTTATGCGCGGCTGGCTAGTCAGCCCGATTTAGCAGCGCTTCACGAATCTTCTCCTGGAGGGGACTGCGGCCAGGCAAGAATCTGGCGAAAATCTAGAGTACACTCAGTCCAACTTGCAGGGCGAAGGGACGATGGGCCAGAGCCGTCGATGGAGACAAGCGCGTTTCACTGCCGAACTCCGGCAGCAGTTTGAGGCGATTGGGCAATGTTACTCAGCAACACTTACGCAATATTGCTCCGCAACGCTGGCACGACTGCCCCGCCCCAGTTCCCACCGCGTCTTCTATCGCCACAGAACCCGGCAATGGGCCACGGCGCTGCTCCTGGGGCTAATGCTGGCACTGGGTTTGGCCTATTCTGCCACAGGCACGCCTCCAGCCAATTTGCCCCCATCGCCAGCACTCCACACCGCTTCCATCCATCCCGCGACCGTCCAGCCAGAGAGCTTAAGCACCGAGCAATTTTCTGGATTTCTAGCGCAGCCCCCATCCACATTCCCCTTTCGTTCTTCGTTCTTCGTTCTTCGTTCTTCCCAAGCCCTGCCCCCAGACGACCCGCAGTCCGCCCGATTGCTCTACGAAGCGGGTCGCTATCGAGAGGCGATCGCCCAGTTAGAAACCCAGCTTATCGACTATCGGCAGACGGGCGATCGCCTCCGCGAAGGGTTGACGCTGGCAAACCTGTCGCTAGCACATCAGCAGCTTGGGGAATGGGCGGCGGCAGAACGGCACATGACTGAAGCAGTGCAACTGCTGAATTCCCTCCCGCCGCGCACCCAACCCGTGCAGCGGGCACAGGCGCAGGCATTGACCATTTTGGGGCGGCTCCAATTTGCACGGGGGCAGGCAGATACGGCGCTAGAGTCCTGGGAGCGGGCCACAGCGTTGTTTCAGCAGGTGGGCGACCTGGCCGCCATCGACACGCAGATGAACCAGGCGCAGGCGCTGCGATCGCTGGGGCTATATCGGCGGGCGATCGCCCAGCTTGCTGCCATCGACCAGCAGTTGACTGCTGTACCCGATTCCCTGACCAAGGCGCAAGTGTTGCGGACGCTGGGGGATGCTCAGCGCGTGGCGGGCGATCTAGACGCGGCCCGTCAAGCCCTGGAGCAGAGCCGCAGCATTGTCGCCGCGCTGTACGCCCAGTCGCCCACGCCCGCCACCCAGGAGGCGATCGCCGCCATTACGCTCAGCTTGGCGAACCTAGGCCGGGCCAGGGCGATCGCCGCGCTGGGCCAGGCCGGCATGACCCCTACAGAGGCGGTGCGGCGAGTGAATACACCCTTATCAGACAATCGCGCTCGGCGGGCCTACGAACAGCATCAGCAGCGCATCGCCACCACCTTTTTGCAGCAGATGGAAACCGTGCTGAGGCTGTATACCGAGGCTGCCCAATTGTCCCCCTCAGCAGAATTGCGGCTTCAGGCGGCGCTGAACCAGCTGAGCCTGCTGGTGGAAACTGCCCAGTGGGAGCAGGCGCGATCGCACTACTCGGCAATTCAGCAGCAACTCGACCTCTTGCCCCCCAGTCGGCCGACGCTGTTCAGCCAGATTGAGCTGGCGCAGCTTTTGACAACCCTGTCCCAAGCCAGCGGTGGAGAGCCAGATCTAGAGGCGATCGCCCGTCGCTTGTCCAAAACGGTGCAGCAGGCGAGGGAAGTGGGCGACTTGCGGGCAGAGTCCTTTGCCCTGGGCAGCTTGGGGCATCTTTACGAACAAACAGGACAATGGCGCGAAGCCCAAACCCTCACTCAGCAGGCGCTCAACCTGGCGCAGCAAATCGCCGCCGCCGATGTTGCCTATCGCTGGCAGTGGCAACTGGGGCGACTGCTGCTGGTGCAAGGCGACAGAACGGGGGCGATCGCTGCCTACCGCCAGTCCGTGCAAAGCCTGCAAGCGATTCGGGGTGACCTGGTAGCGATTGACCGAGACGTGCAGTTTTCCTTCCGCGAGAGCGTGGAGCCAGTCTATCGCCAGTTGGCTGACCTGCTGCTCGATCCGCAGAATCCAACCCCCGACCTGGAGCGGCTGGTGCAGGCGCGGGACGTGATCGAGGGGCTGCAAGTGGCAGAACTCGACAACTTCTTTCGAGAAGCCTGCCTGGATACGCAGTTTCAGCTAGACCGGGTGGTGGATTCGTCTACGCTGCCCGCCGCCGTGCTGTATACCATTGTCCTGCCCGACCGGATTGAAGTCATCCTGAAGCAGCCCCAGCAGCCCCTCCGCCGCTACACCACGCCCGTCGCCCAAGAAACCGTCGAGCGCGTGTCCGAAGACCTGTTGCGAGAATTGCGCGATCGCGCTTACCCCTCCCCAGAAGGACTGGCCCTGTCCCAGCAGGTCTACGACTGGCTGATTCGCCCCATTGCAGACCAGTTAACCGAAAACCAGACGCTTGTTTTCGTGCTAGACGGGGCGCTACGCAACGTGCCGATGGCAGCCCTGCACGACGGTCGCCAGTATTTGATCGAACACTACAGCGTGGCGCTGGCCCCCGGTCTGCAACTGCCCGACCCGCGCCCGCTCCAGCAGCGTCAGTTTCGCGCCCTAATGGCCGGGCTGACGGAAGCACGAGACAATTTTCCTGCCCTGCCCAATGTAGAAAAGGAGCTAGAGGAAATCCAGAAAACCCTGCCCAGTCGCATGCTGCTCAACACAAGCTTTACCCAGCAAAATTTCCAGAATTCTCTAAGCGCCGCACCCGCCTCGATTGTCCACGTCGCAACCCACGGCGAGTTTAGCTCCAACGCCGCCGACACCTTCATCCTGGCGTGGGATAGCCGAGTCAATGTGAAAGACCTCAGCAGCCTGCTGCAAGTCCAGGAGCTAGACAGCCCAGAACCGATTGAACTGCTGGTGTTGAGCGCCTGCCGCACCGCCGAGGGCGATCGCCGCGCCACCCTGGGCCTTGCGGGAGTAGCCGTTCGCGCTGGGGCCCGCAGCACCATCGCCTCGCTCTGGAGCGTAGACGACGAAGCCGGAGCTGACCTGATGATCGAGTTCTATCACCAACTGACGCGCAGCCCTATCTCCAAAGCCGAAGCCCTGCGCCAGGCCCAGCTGAGCCTGCTGCGGGCAAACTACGACGCGCCCCGCTTCTGGGCATCCTACGTGCTGCTGGGCAACTGGCTTTAGCTAAACGAGCAGACCAAAATCGGCAACCCAAAATCCAAAATCTAAAATCCAAAATCCGACACCCTCACCACAAAAATTCCTCGCGGCGCATCGGGGCATCCGTCTGTCGTTCTGTCGGCTGTTCTAGCACGTAGGGATTGGGCGGCTCACTGGGCATCAAATAGCGCTCACCCCAGCCGCCATTCAGGTCTTCGGGACGACGAGCAGGCGGACTGGTGCGGTCGGTGGGTAGAGCAACGGGCTGCACTTGCTGCACCTGCACATATTGTTGCCCGTCCGCTGCGGTGTAGAGATGTTTGCCGCTGATTGCAAGCCTTTTGTTGCGAAGCTGCCGTTCCAGCGCAGGTAGTGGTTCGACTTTGCCCACTGGGTTCAGCGTTGCCAAAAAGACCACGTCCTGGCTGGGTTCCAGATTGAGCCGCAGGGCTGCTTGCTCAAATTGCCACGATTCCTGGTAGCGACCGTCCTCCGCAACCTGCCAAAGGTTAAGCTGAGCCTGCCATTGACCATTGGTCACGGTGGTCGTCTGATAGGCCAGGATAGAATAGCTGGGCTTCGCCTCGGAGGAGAGACTGGACGATTGAGTTGGCTCTAGATAGCGAACAGCGGCGATCGCCAGTCGAGCATGATCAGGAAGATTAGTTGTACCAGCGATCGCGTACACACCGGAACCCTCTGACGACACGCTGAGTTGCAGATCAATATCATTTCGAGAACCCAGCGAAAACTGTCCCGGCTGACAGAAGCGAGATAAGAGTAAGACTGCTGCCAACACCGCGCCAGCCTGTAGAAACTGTCGAGCAGTGCGATGGTTTAGCGAACGCAGCCGACCTCGTAGCGGTGATATAGAAATTAACATGATAACTCAGCTAAACAGAATATATCTGGTGTCTGTTTCAATCCGGTTTTCGCAAGATCAATAAGGCATTTAGTAGGGCACTGTGCCCTGATAAGTTCTGCCGTTGGGCATGATGGCAAACTCTAGCTGGGCGTTGCTGAGGTTCGCGCCCTGAAGATTGGCATCCAGGAAGTTGGCGTAGCGCAGATCGGAATCGCTTAGGTCGGCGATCGCCAGATTTGCCCGGCTCAGCAATGCGCCGTAGAGACTGGTCTGCCTCAGGTTGGCTCGTTCCATGCGACTGTCTGTCAGGTTGGCGGCCCGCATCTCAGCTCCGGTCAGCGTTGCCTGCTGCAAGTCTGCTTCTTCCAGCGTAGCGTGCATCATCTGAGCGTTCCGAAAGTTGGTGCGATTCAGTACCGCGCCTTGCAAATCTGCACCCTGAAGATTGGCGCTTTGCAGACTGGCATCAGTCAAATTGGACTGAGCCAGTTGAGCGTTGATTAACTTGGTGTTGTCAAACCGGGTGGCCGTCAGGTTTGCCTCTCGCAGGTCAACCCGGCTCAGGTCGAGTCCGCTTAGGTCAGCACCGCTCAAGTTGCAGCGGGGACACTTGCGCGTCTGCTTCAGGCGCTCTAGATTGCCCCCCTGCACTCGCTGAGCCAGAGAAACTGTTTTGGAAACTCCTATCCTAGATGGCTCTGGGCGAGCAAAGCCCGACAGGAATGCTCGGAGTCCAGGAATACCTAGAATGGCTGCCGTAGTTCCCAAAATCATCACGATCAGTAAGCTAAATCTTGTCTTCATAAGGCTAGAACATGGGGGGCGATCGCCACTTTTTCGGAACAACGCCTGTGAACAAGGACGGTATCTTGCGACTCTCAATACGTCGTGTAAATTAAGCAACTTATCTCAGGAGAGCATCAAATCTATTCGCAGACAAAGCTGTGCCTCCCCATCATAGATCTCCATTAATGTTTAATTGTTTAATAGCTTTTTCAACTCAAGAGCCTTAGATCCGGAAAGTGGATTGACTGCAAATTGAGCGTTTTAAGCAGGCAGAACCATAGTTTAACCGGAAGCTTTTAATCAAGATTTAGCAAAGATTGAGTAATTGATCATCTAGTTTTTATGCTGCTGTTTTTCTTGTAAAGATTGGCTAACTCAACCATCAAAAACAGTCATTGTGCTGAGCTAATTACTACACTACGCTTAGCAACATGCTTAGTTAGACCCCAGCGTTGCAGCAGTGCGATGTTAGATTTTCAGCCGTATACAGCATTTTCTTGCGGGGTGAGGCACACGCTGCCCTCACGAGGCAAGGGCTTATTGACCATCCGTGTGCCTCACTAGCTTCAAAAATGCTGTAGCTGATTGTCGATATAGCCAAAGCCACTGCATTCCTGAGCAAGAAAGCGAAAAATCTCTGTCGATAAATTCCCGTCGAAGTGTATCAAAAATGAACCAGTCTCCCATCAAAACAATCTTGATTCCCTCGTTGCTAACGGCTGGTGTTGTCTTTGGGCTATCTGTGACGGTTGTAACGAACGATAACACGCTGACCTCAGCCGCAACCACGCAAGAATTGGCCCTAAAAGAGCAATATCGAAACATTGCTGTGCGAAATATTGGGCTTTGCATTTTGGGGGGTTCGCTATCGGGCTTACTGGTGGCGGGCGGCATACGAAGCATTCAGAATTCTCAAAAGAAAGCGAAACAAAAACAGGATTCTATATCTGGTTTAATCGCGGAATTTCTATCAACTCATCCAGAATCAACTCGCCCAGAATAGCTGGCGCACTCCGCCAGATTTTTTGCAGGCCTGTTCTTGCGTAGATTGGCTGGTTTCGTAGACTGGTTGCATACCGATCTACCCAGCTGACAGCATGTCCACTCCGCTGCACCTTGCGATTTCCGAACAACTTCGCCGTCAAATTCTCGGTGGCGACTATCCGCCTGGAGAGCAACTGCCCAGCGAATACCAACTAGTGGAGCGGTTTGGAGTGAGCCGAACGACGATTCGACAGGCGATCGCCAATCTCATCAGCCAGGGACTTGTCGTTTCTCGTCAGGGCAAGGGCGTGTTTGTCACGGAGCGGCGCAAGGTCACCTACTCCCTGTCTAGCCCGATGGTGTTTTTGGAAGCAGACATGGCGCAGCAGGGCATTTCGTTTTTGGCGAAGCGGCTGGAGGCAGGTTTGGTCGAGGTTCCTGTCGTCGCTCAGCACTTGTTTGAAACGCCCACCGCCTATTTTCAAAAGAAACTGCTGGAAATTAACGGCGCACCCGGAGCGCTGGACTTGACCTATGTGCCGCCGTCGTTTGAAACCTTTTTTGCAGTCGCTTCAACCCATCAAATGACGTTTCCAGTGCTGGAGCAGCACGGCATTGCGATCGCCCGCATCGAAGCCATCCTAGAATGCACCTATGCCAATCCAGAAGAGAGCCTGCATTTAGAGGTTCCACTGGGACATCCGCTGATTGTCTATCGCCACACCGCCTTTACCACGGGCGATCGCCCCATTGCCTACGGGGAAACCATTTCACGGGGCGATCGCTTTTGCTATTCCCTGGAAATTCGTCGGGATGAATCATTCCAAAACATCGACTAAAGATGCAAAGGCGCACGCCCGCCATCCCATCTACCGAACGCTAAAATGACGCTATAGTGACGTAGCTGGGATGTAACAATGGCGCTAGTGGTGGCGGGAGAACGCAGCGGCGTAGGCAAGACCACGGTGACGATGGCACTGCTAGCGGCGTTGACCCGGTGGGGCGATCGCGTCCAGTCGTTCAAAGTGGGGCCAGATTACATCGACCCCATGTTTCATCAGTTTATTACCGGTCGCGCTTGCCGCAATCTCGATCCGCTGCTGACCTCCGAAACCTATGTGCAGCAGTGCTTTGCCGCTGCAAGTCAGGACGCAGAATTTGCCCTGATCGAAGGGGTGATGGGGCTATTCGATGGGGTCAGCGGCCGCGAAGACGTAGCCAGCACGGCCCAAATGGCGCGGCTGCTGAACCTGCCCGTGCTGCTGGTGCTGGATTGTGCCCGCATGTCGCGCTCCGTAGCGGCGATCGCCCACGGATATCGCAGCTTTGACCTGCGTTTGCACATAGCAGGCGTGGTGCTAAATCGGGTGGGCAGCGATCGCCATCTCACCCTGCTCAAAGAGGCACTGGAGCCGCTGGGCTTGCCCATCCTCGGCGTGCTGCGTCGCCAAGACGAAATCACCCCTCCCCGGTCGCCACTTGGGGACTCGTGCCCACAGACGAACTGCCAGCGTTGGGAAAAATTGTGCGATCGCCTCGCATCCTTAGCAGAAACCAGCTTCGACTGGAACCAACTACGCCCCCTACTCAAAACCAGCCAGACAAAACGCCGCCCTGGCCAATGCCCCGCCGTCGATGCCAAAATCCAAAATCCAAAATCTAAAACCCGGCTGGCCGTCGCCCGCGATCGCGCTTTCAGCTTCTACTATGCCGATAACCTGGAACTGCTGGAGCAGTTGGGCGCTGAACTGGTGTTTTGGAGTCCACTGCAAGATACCGCCTTGCCAGAGGGCGTAGGTGGGCTGTACTTCGGTGGCGGGTTCCCGGAGGTGTTTGCCGCAGAATTGGCAGCAAACGCAGCGGCGCTGGCAGCAGTGAGGGCCGCAATTCAGTCAGGGCTGACAACCTATGCAGAGTGCGGCGGGCTAATGTATCTGAGCCAGAGCATTGTGGATTTTGACGGAAACGCTTGGGAGACGGCGGGCGTTTTGCCGACAGCAGCGGTCATGGGCAAACAACTGACACTGGGCTATCGACGGGCGATCGCCCAGCAAAACACCTTTCTCTATCGCCAAGGCGAAACGCTTTGGGGGCACGAGTTTCACCGATCACACCTGACTCACTCATCCGAAAACCCGCTCTATCACCTGCGACCCTACGCCCCCCAAAGCCCTGCCGTTCTCGAAGGCTGGCAGTCGCCCACCCTGCACGCCTCTTATCTGCATGTCCACTGGGGAGCGCGGCCGGAGGTAGCGGCCCGGTTCGTCGCAGCGTGTCATAACCATCTGGCTACCTGAAACCGCTTGGGCTGGATTCTTGGGCCAGGCTAAAGGTTGCGACAACTGCTGCTGCACCTGCTGCACCGAACCGTTGGCTGATAGCGTCTGACAAATCCTCCTAGCTATCTGCTGCGGGTTTGCAGGCTCATGTCCTCACGACTCAGCGTACTCACAACTTGCAACAGTGCTAAAACTGCAAATGGCGGAATTGTCCTTGCATAACGTTTCCACAATCGTCCTGGCTCTTGAATCAAGCGATAGAGCCACTCAAAGCCCGATCGCCTAACTATTTCCGGTGCCCACTTTTGCACCCCTGCATAGACAGGAAATGCCCCGCCCAGCCCAATCATCACGGCGTTCACTTTGTCCTTATGATTGCTGATCCATTGCTCCTGTTTTGGGCAGCCCAACGACACCATCACGATCCCTGCACCGCTCTCGTTGATTAGTCGCGTAATGTTTTCATCTTCCTGAGGAGTAAGCGGGCGAAAGGGTAACGGCTCCATGCCTGCAATCTCCAGATTTGGAAATTCGTGGCGCAGCCGTTGGCACATTTTTTGCAAGGTGTTTTCGTCAGAACCCAGGAAAAAGATGCTGACGTTTCGAGAGGGCGATCGCTCACAAAGCCTCAAGATAATATCCATGCCAGCCACTCTGTCTTGCCGATAGCGCCCCATCCAGCTCATCAACCAAACGAGCGGCATTCCATCTGGCGTTACCATATCGCTGCCCGACAAAATAGCGCCAAACTCTTTGTTCCAAGTTGCTTCCATTAGCATATGCACATTGGCAACGCAGACAGTCTTACTCAAGCGCTGCGAGGCCCATTCCAGCATCCAATCTATCTGTTCATGAAAGCTAAGAGATGTAACTGGAAACCCAATCACATTCTGTGTCGGAGGCTTTATTGGGGACATCATAATTTAACACTTCAGGATAGACTGAACTTCGTGAATTGATGTGGAGATGCTCACTATCCAGTTGCAGTAATTCCCTGATCCGATTGGGCGCTTAAAAGGCGCTTTGCATTCAACCAAAGCTAGATGGGCCTATCAAAATGAAATGACAAAGCTTTCCCTATCTGATAACTCTCAGTAGAGTGGTAGATGAGCGAGAGTAGTAGATGACTAAAGAGAGCGGTAAATGAAAATAAGTCAGTAGAGCTACTGGAAAAGCAGGAGCCGCTTGCTCATGACTTCATGTAGTTTCATGCGCGATGGAGCGCTCATTGTAGGTTCAAGACCCGGTTAATGCTCAATGATCAACTTTCGCCCGTAGCGCTGCGAATAAAATTACTGGAAGCTCCACAGACGCTTGACCGGCAATCCCAAAATCGCAAATCTAAAATCGAGAATTGATATAAGCCCCTTCACGACTGGCAGATGCGGCAGGCATTGAAAAAGCAGCCAAAGCTTGATGTAGAGATAGATGCTTTATAGGGCAGATGCTTTATAAGGTAAATGCTGGCGGCGCTTTTACTTTAGGTTCAAAACCGCTCAAAAAATCTCAAGCTTTCTGAATAGGGCGATCGCACGATCGACAACCTTGCTAGCACAACATCTGAAACGGTTTACAAGAGAGATGAAGCGGTAGATACAGGAAGATCCCAAGATTAGGAAACTGGATAGATAACCCTAGTGAATGAAACCAGCGGAGATGACCTTGCTCTTGTAAAGATAGCTTGATAGATACTTCCGTAATTCTACAGAAAAAAGCTCGAAGTTTCACCTGACTCCGCTATTTTTACACAATTTACATTACGCAAATATCCTGAAAGGGATCACAGTATCCAGTGCCCGTTGGATAGACTCCGATTACGTCGGATTCTTCCCGTGTCAATCTTTCGCGCCTGCTTTAGGCTGTTCTAGCAATACAGACCTTAAGCTACAGACCTCAAGCTAAACTTTACCGAATCTTAATCAACCTATATCCAGTTAACCTGTAATTCTACTGGCATGATTTCGATACCAGTGGATCGTGTTCCGTAGTCCCTCCCTAAACTCCACCTCCGCCACAAAGCCAAACTTATCCATCGCCCGTTGCGTATCGAGACACCTGCGGGGCTGCCCATTGGGCTTATCCGTCTCCCAAACCAGTTCCCCGTCATAGCCCATCAGCTCACAAATCAGAGTAATCAAGTCCTTAATAGAGATTTCATAGCCAGTGCCCAAATTCACAGGCTCACTCTCCTCATAGAACTGCGTCCCCATGACAATGCCCCGCGCCGCATCAGTGGAATAGAGAAACTCCCGCGTCGGCGAACCATCGCCCCACACCGGAATCGTCCTATCGCCCCGCAACTGCGCCTCATGCACCTTGCGAATCAACGCCGGAATCACATGAGAACTGCGCGGGTCAAAATTATCCTCTGGCCCATATAGATTCACCGGCAGGAGATAGATGCCATCAAAGCCATACTGCTGCCGATACGCCTGAAGCTGCACCAGCAGCGCCTTCTTGGCCACGCCATAGGGGGCATTGGTTTCTTCGGGATAGCCATTCCACAGGTCGTCTTCTTTGAACGGCACCGGGGTGAACTTGGGATAGGCGCAAATCGTGCCCACGCAGGTAAACTTTTTGACCCCCGCTTCATACGCCGCATGAATCAGTTGCGCCCCCATCATCAGGTTGTCGTAGAACAGTTCCGCAGGCTTTTCGCGATTCAGCCCGATGCCGCCCACATGAGCCGCCAGGTGAATCACAATGTCCTGCTGGTCAACGGCGCGACGGCACGCCTCCATCTGAGTCAGGTCATAGTCGCGAGAACGGGGCACCGTAATCTTGGCGGGGTCAGCTCCAGCTTTGATGAGTTGGTCAACCACTTGCTTGCCGAGGAACCCGGCACCGCCCGTGACGAGAATCCGTTGGTTGGAGAAGGAGAGGGGCATGGGGGGAAGAGGGAAGAGGGAAGAGGGAAGAGGGAAGAAGGAAGAACGAAGAAGGAAGAGGGAAGAAGGAAGAAGGAAGAACGAAGAAGGAAGAGGGAAGAGCGGGTTTTCGTTTTTCGTTTTTCGTTTTTCGTTCTTCTTTCTTTACAGCGACGTGCTGCTGCCTGCGGTTTGCCGAATGGTGGCCGTATCGAGCGCGGGCTGGGCGCTGTTGCCGTTGAGCGGGATCAGTCCCAGGGCTTTGAGGTCGGCTTCCACCATCAGGTAGACCAACTGCTCGAAGCTGACGCTGGGCTGCCAGCCGAGTTTGGCTTTGGCTTTGCTGGGGTCGCCAATCAGCAGGTCAACTTCGGCGGGGCGCAGGTAGCGTTCGTCGAACTCGACGTAGTCTTGCCAGTTGAGGTTGACGTAGCCGAAGGCGAGTTCGAGGAATTCCCGCACTTCATGGGTTTCGCCGGTGGCGACGACGTAATCGTCGGGCTGTTCTTGTTGCAGCATCAGCCACATGGCTTGCACGTAGTCTTTGGCGTAGCCCCAGTCGCGTTTGGCATCTAGGTTGCCCATGTAGAGTTTCTGTTGCTGTCCGGCGACGATGCGGGCGACGGCGCGGGTGATTTTGCGGGTGACAAACGTTTCGCCCCGGCGGGGGGATTCGTGGTTGAACAGGATGCCGTTGCAGGCAAATAAGCCGTAGGATTCGCGGTAGTTGACGGTTTGCCAGTGGGCGTAGACTTTGGCGCAGGCGTAGGGGCTGCGGGGATAGAAGGGGGTGGTTTCGGTTTGCGGCACGGCTTGCACTTTGCCGTACATTTCGGAGGAGCCAGCTTGGTAGAAGCGCACTTCGTTGCCGGTGCGCTGCTGGTAGTCGCGCAGGGCTTCCAGGATTCGCAGGGTGCCCATGCCGACGGCATCGGCGGTGTATTCGGGGGCATCGAAGCTGACGCGCACGTGGGATTGGGCACCTAGGTTGTAGATTTCGTGGGGCTGCACTTGTTCGAGGATGCGCCGCAGGGTGGTGCCGTCGGTCAGGTCGCCGTAGTGCAGAAACAGGCGGGCGCTTTCGCTGTGCGGATCTTCGTAAATATGGTCGATGCGGTCGGTGTTGAAGGTGGAGGTGCGGCGGATGATGCCGTGGACTTCGTAGCCTTTTTCGAGTAGCAACTCGCTTAGGTATGACCCGTCTTGTCCTGTGATGCCGGTGATCAGTGCGTGCTTTTTGTAGGTCATGAATGGCCTCGTATTGTTAGCAGTAAGACTGATATTTTGCTTCTGTATGTATCTCTACTGATAGAAGCTCAATTGCAGCAGGTGGCGATCGCCCTCAGTTCTGTTTTGCTTCTACTCCTATCTTCCGAACTATTGTTCTTGAACTGTTTAACTCTTAATCCACTAACTATGCATTAAGGTCTCTATGTGCCAGATGGCTATCTATGAAACAACTCTGATCAAGCCAGTGCCCAAATCCTATGGCTTGAAGTCTGTTAAGTAATCTTTCTTAAAAAGAATCAGAAATCCGGATAAAGTGCTTTTAAATCCAAGCTATTGAACGAGTGCATCCCAGTTTTGCAAGACTCATCTTGAGAATTTCCCATTGAGGTAGGCACAACGCTGCTTTAGCACCTGTGGGACGTTATCTTTGTCCCACTGCATATTTGTCCCACTGCGCCCCCGATATCTTGATTCGCTGCCCAATTTGTTTAACGGTCGATTGAATGCCACCGGTGCAGGAACTTGGCAGAAAAGACACCAGCGTTTACGGAAGTTATCCGAAAAAACCGTAAGGGGGGCACGCTTTCTTCTGCTGTTTACGCTGTCAAGGACTCAGAACCGGATTAATATGCAAAGTTCATGAAGGGAAAACGGCGGCTTAATGTCTCAGCGAGAAGAATGCCAGGGATGTTTGGCGATGTGCTAGTCGTCCGGGGGCCAGCGACCAGTTCAAGGTAAGGTTCTGTCTGTAGCACCTCCACTGTTTCCTCAAGAGTGCTGTGAATCAGAGCGATCGCCCTCAGGTGAGGTTGGCAAAAGGCTTTCTGCGGCAGGTCGGGCAACGCTATCGCCGCGTAAGCGAGTTTCCTAGCCATCTAGTTTCGGTAGAGCTATGGGAGGAAACCGCTCACGCTTCGTCCCTCCGGTCTGACTTTCTGACTCAGCCAGATTTGGTGGCGATCGCTGACAATCTATCCCACGCCATCAGCGGTCAGCGGCGCTTTTTCATTCATTTGGAATATGTCGTGCCGCTGGAGAAAATCGACCGCGTGGATGAGTGGCAGCACCCGCTACAGGCACTCTGGCAACAAACTCCAGTGCCGCCCCTCCAAATCCTCTATCGCAGCGCAGGGCAGTCATCCTCGATCGCGCTAGTGGTGTATCCCGTGTGCATTTACTACTATCAGCGTGCTCCCTACCTGTGTGCCCGGGGAAACGTGCCCAATGCGCCACTTGTCGACCCAGTGGACCACCCAAAGGCAAGCAGCCCGTTCGACTGGCGGAACTATCGTCTGGATCGAATTGAATCGCTCAAAGTTTTAACCTGGGAAACGCCCCTGGTTCCCCCAGCGCTGCGGGCCGCCTTCTAGACCAATGCCTTGCCCAGTCCAGAGGGTGTGCAAACGGCGCTAGATGACGCTTGGGGGTTTGACTATTAGCGCCCTGCCAAGCTGCTGCTGCGGTTTGATCGAGCGTGGAACGCTCGCTACATTCAGGGAACTATCCGCCACAGCACATTTCGCGCGATTTCTCATGACAAAGCTGGACAACCACGTTATTTCCAGACCAGCCCGATTCAAAAAACCAAGAGTTTTTGCGTTTCCTTCAATCAGAGCAGGATGATTTCGAGAAGCTTTGGTAAAAACTTAAGTGATCCTACCCGTTGCCAGCATTGAGTTAGAGGGCTTCTTTAGATCCTTAGAAGGGTTGAGTATGAGGGAAGCAATCGCATGTCACTCTGGCTGCGGCTACCCTCGCATGACAACTAAGACTCCGCTCAAAACCATAGTAAGAAATGCTGCTTGAAAAAAAATCCTCGAACTGGAGAGGGGTTTCCTGGTGGATGGGCGATACTGGATTCGAACCAGTGACCCCTTCCGTGTGAAGGAAGTGCGCTACCACTGTGCTAATCGCCCGCAGTCTTTTAATGTAGCACAAGCTTCTTGAATCAACAAACTTTTCAAAATACCGATTTACACGCAGCCCTGCTCAACTCAGGGGCTTTTGCATTACCATAGAAAGGTTGTAAAAATCTGAACCGTCGGCAGCTATGGCAGTTCCTAAGAAGAAAACCTCCAAATCCAAGCGCGATCAGCGCAAAGCTACTTGGAAGCGCAAGGCCGCTCTGCAAGCTCAGCGTGCGCTGTCTTTGGGCAAGTCAGTGTTGACTGGCCGCTCCACAGGCTTTGTCTATCCCCAACCTGACGAAGAAGAAGAGTAAAAACGAGGCTGATGGTGGCAGATCGTCATGCCCCCGCATTAGCGCTCTTGAGCATGATTCATGCTGTCAGCACACTAATCTGGGAAGCGGCGATCGCCCCTATTGGTGTGAATCTATAACCCAACTAAAACCCACCTAAGCGGACTCTATGCTAGGCAAGTTTTTTAAGCCCCCCGCACCAGAGCAACGGGATCGCGTTCCGCCTGGGCAACATCTTGCCGGCGGTTTCCCAGTGCTGACCTACGGAGCAACTCCTGACATTCCCAGTGATGTTTGGGAGCTAAAGATTTGGGGGCTTGCCGAACCGCTGACGCTGACTTATTCAGACCTCTTGAGCTTGCCGCAGACGGAATTCACCGCTGATTTTCACTGCGTCACCACCTGGTCAAAGCTGGATGTCCAGTGGACAGGCGTTAAGGTGACCGATCTGATGCAGCGGGTCAATCTTAATCCCAGCGCTACCCACGTCATGCAGCACAGCTATGGTGGCTACACCACGAATCTGGAGCTAGCTGACTTCTTGCGAGAAGAGAACTTCCTGGCTCACACGCTGGCGGGCGAGCCTCTGCCTGTCCCACACGGGGGGCCGGTTCGGCTAGTGGTTCCCCATCTCTACGCCTGGAAGAGTGCGAAGTGGCTCAACGGGCTGGAATTTTTAGACCATGAGGAACTAGGCTTTTGGGAAAGAAACGGCTATCACCGCCGGGGGGAACCCTGGGCAGAAGAGCGGTACAGCGACTAATCTGCACAGCGCTTCATCGCACAAACGCCCCATGAGCCAAAGCTCAGTAGATTGGCGATCGCCAAGCGCGATCGCTCAATGGCTGCGGCTTAGCACATAGTCAGCCAACTGAATCAACGCCTGACGGGACTCTGAAGCGGGCAAAATGCCAATATGCTGAACTGCAAGCTGAGCATGGTGGCTGGCCAACTCGCGCGATCGCTCTAAGCCTCGGCTATCTTCAATCAGCGCTAGCGCCTGCTCCAGATCGCCCTCTTGGGCAAATTCCCGCTCGATTAGCACTTCCAGATAGGGTTTTTCCTCAAGGGCATAGAGCGCTGGAGCGGTCAGGTTGCCGCTTCGCAAATCGGAACCCGCAGGCTTGCCCAGGGCATCCGCAGAACCCGTAAAATCTAGCAGGTCATCCACGATTTGAAAGGCCAGACCGATATGGCGACCATAGCTATACAGATGGTGACAGGTTTCTGGCGAGGCATCGCTCAGTACGCCGGCCGCCTTCGCACTGTTGGCAATAAGGGACGCAGTTTTGTAATAGCTCTTGTCGAGATAGGCTTCCAGGCTGGTTCCCGTGTCGAAGCGATTTAGCCCCTGCTGAATCTCGCCTTCAGCCAGATCCATAATCACCTGCGACAGCAGCTTCACCACTTCCAGGTTGTCCAAATTTGCCAGATACCACGAGGACTGTGCAAACAGAAAGTCACCCGCCAGCACCGCGACCCGATTACCAAAGCTGCTGTGAACCGTCGGCACACCCCGCCGCAGTTCCGCCTCATCCACCACATCGTCGTGAACCAGGCTGGCGGTGTGGATCATTTCGGTGATCTCAGCCAAGCGACGATGCCGGGGCGTGATGTCGGGGATGCTGGTGGCTCTGGAAATGAGCAGCACAATCGCTGGCCTCAGACGCTTTCCACCCGCCCCAAACAGGTGCTCCGCCGCCGCGTAGAGGATGGGATGGCGAGCACCGACCAGTTGCTTCAAGTTATCCGTCAGTTGACAGAGATCGGCATCGACAGGTGCAAAGAGAGAGGTGACTGAGGTCATGGAGACGCAGCGATATACTTAGTTACGAAATTTTACATATTTGCCTTTATTCTAAGCTACCCCCTCCCATCTGTGGGATGAAATTCTTGATAGAAATGCCAGAGTTCACTGAACTGATAAGCCTTTCAGGATTATTACAGTTTTGTAAACATTCTCTCATGAACTCGACTGATATGTTATTCTTATAGCTACAAGGTATCCAACAATTAAATATTTTGAGAACCTTCCTCTGGAAGTTTTTGCTAGAAGCGCCACCTAAAGGGCGGCTCCGGGACTGCTACTTGCCTGGCAGCTTATGAGCGTGTCTACCCGGCGACCTCTATCTGGCAGGTTGCTTTTGGAAGGTTGGTGCAGCAGGCGGCGATCGCTGTCTTCAAAGCTCCGGTACGAGAACGCTAAGTCACGGATCTTTCTGAAGATCTTCGGGTCTTCTGTTTTCGCCAAGAGTTTTGGTCGCCGCTTCCGGTGCTGCTGGGTTCAGGGTACATGACCTTGGTGATCCTGTGAATGGGACAGCATTTGTTGTACAGATGTTGTTCCAGATCTGGTCACGAGGCATTCGCTACCTGCGTCTTGTCTTAGATTCTGATTCAGATTTAGATTCTGATTCAGATATTGACCATCTGGGTCAAGGAGCTAGCTTCGGCTTGCTCTTGATGTTTCGTTGGATCAGCCGGATGCATCGCTGAGCGGTCTGGAGTTTATCAGGCTTGTGGGTTGCGGCATTCGACTCTAGACGGGGACGAGTGATGTCTGCCAAACCAGAGGCAATTGCTTTTGGGCGATCGCCCTCGGTGGTATTTGGTCAGGTGTCGCTTCTGGTTGGGTTACGGTCGGCCTGGTTACGGCTCACTGGCTGGATGCAAGACTTACTTGCGGCAGCGCAGTGACTTGTTTTGCTTAGATTTGATTTGCTTATGGGTCTTTCGACCCTTTCCCTATATTTTTCCTGTAAACCGTAATGTTTAATGGAATGGTTCGCCATGGCTTCCTTCGGTATTCCGCTCACGATTCCTATCCTGGCTGCTTTTTACCTGCTGGCAGTGTACTTGCTGCTGATGGTGGTGCAGCGATCGCAGCCGTGATCCTTGCCCCGCAGGCTTCTTAGCTTTAGCCACAAAATGCTTTAGCCACAAAACACGCTCTATGCTACGCAAACCCTCAGAAACCCTCCGAACCCCGCCATTGTGCAGGAAACGGAGGGTTTCCTAGTTCACCGAAAGGCATATTCGATCCGGCTGCTATCCCGCTGGCAGCCCTAATCGCGGTTAATATCATCCACCGTGCGGAAAATATTGAACAATGCGCCAATCGGGTTCAGCACTGCGCCAACCGCCCCACCAATTACCCCCAGGACATCGGTTGCCCTGGCCCGACCCGAAGGGCTAACCACCACAATGTCATTGCTTCGCAGAATGGGGTTGGTTTCGTCGTTCAGGTTAGCCGACAGATCTACCGGAATTTCGCGTCGAGCCACGGTTCCATCCGGATTTAGCCGGATTAGCGTCACTCTGCCCTTGGAAGCCCGAACATCGTCAAACCCGCCTGCCGCCAAAATTGCCTGATTGAGAGACGTATTAGGGCTAACAGAAACCGTGCCCGGCCGAACGACTTCACCCACCACATTGACGCTGATCGTGTCGGGAGAGAAGCTAGCAGCAGCCAAACGCTGGCTTTCATCGGGGTTCAGCGCCGTTGCTGTGGGCACAATCACCGTATCCCCATCCCGCAGGGTCACGTTTTGCTGCAAGTTGCCAGACTGCAAAAACGCCCACAGGTCAACCAGGATTACCTCTTCAGTGCCATTCAGGCGCGGGCGACGAACTTCCACATTTCGCACGTCTGCAAGCTGCGTAATGCCGCCTGCGGTCTGAATCGCTTCAATAACCGTGCGAAGTTCTCCCGCTCTGGCTTCGCCACGGGTTTCTAGCGTGGTCTGTCCGGCTGGGCCGGTTCCCACGCTTTGTCCGGTTGTATAGGCTCCAGGACGGTTCACTTCGCCGACGATCGCCACTCGCATGGGGCGCGGTGTGAGCAGCGTTACCGTCACAATCGGCTCCCGAATAAACTCGGTATAGCGGCTGGCGATCGCATCTGATGCCTCTTGCAGCGTCAGTCCCCGCACATTGACTTTGCCAATCCACGGCAGGTTCAGCGAACCGTCTACCAGCACCGAGTAGCGGGCATTTTCGCCGCTCAGGTTGGGCACGTTGAAAATGTCAATTTGCACTGCATCGCCTGCACCCAGGACATAATCGGACTCGTAGTTGGGCGGCAGTGGGCGGCCCTCCGGCGGCATCGGTGCGGCAGGCTGGACATTGGCGCTGGCATTAGATGGAATGGCGGTCTGCGCCAGAACGGGGGCAGTGTAGAGCATCACCAGCCCAAAGGCGATCGCCCGCACAATCCGACGAGGGGCTTGCTGGGGTCGTTTGGGCTGACGGGGGGCAAACGACGTTTCAGGACAAGAAAACAGCATATCCAACCAGACCTCAGGGTGAACCTAACTGTGCGTTGTCAGGGATGGACAGGATGACGGGCAGTAAAAGCAGGGGAGAAATGGCAGGCGAGAAATAGCAGGGGAGCAAAGGGGGGCGATCGCCGAACTAAAGAGAAAAACCAACCCAGAAGCCGTAGTGACTAAGACTTACGATCTAAAAAAAGAATTAGTATCATTATTGCAACATTAATATAGCAGTCCTTTTCTAAAAGCAAGATCGCAACGCTCGAATCGCTCAGGCTGCCAGTTACAAATCCAAGACGGCGTTTTTGAAGATAGCGAGGTACGCGGATGGACAAGAATCCACTGCCTCGTTAGGGCAGCGCGTAGCTTACCTTGTCCAAAAATGCTGTAAGCGTGAAAATTGAGCCTAAAAACCTCGAGTGTCTTGCTTTCCAGGAGAATAGCCTCCAAGTCCGCAAGACACTCGGTTTAGTCACAGCTTGCTACTTAAATCAGCTTAAATCAGCGCCGGAACCTTTGCCGGAGCAAAGTAGGCATCTTGCTCGGCCCGCAGCTTGTCGCACAGGCGACCCGCCGGAATTTCCACATCATCGTAGGTCAGCACCTGATCGCGAGGAATGTCTCGCTTCAGGCGGCAGCCTTCCGCCAAGCCCATCGGCAGTAGGCGCTGTGCCTGCGTGATTTCAGCCGTTTCGCACTGGCCGTAGGTCATGTAGTAGCCGATGCCGTCCAGCGTTTCGCCAGCTTTCAAGTCAATCTTGGCAGTCGCTACCACGTCCACTTTGGGCCCTGCTGTAGGAGCGAGAACCGCGTCCTGGAACAGCACCACGCGGGCAACGGACAGCGGCACCTCAAAGTGGCAGAGGTGGTACGGTGTGTAGAAACTGTAGAGCGGCCCTTCGCCAAGCTTGTACAGGTTGAGATAATGCTTTTGCTTCGGGTCGTCATGAGTCCCGAAGACGAACACACCGGGGCCCGGACGCACGCCCACGACGTAATCCACAATGCCACCCAGAGACTTTAGCTCATCCACGTCATACAGCTTGGTGCAATCGTCGATATGCCCGGTGTATTTCAGGTTGAACTGCTCAATCAGTGCGTCGGCGTTGCGGTTAAAGTCGTAGCCATACATGCCGCGTTTGGCGATGGTCATGCCCGTGGCATTGGCGACGATCGCCTGCTCAAAGGAAATCTTGGTGCCGTCGGCAAAGCTGGTGACCATGTGGGCTTTTTGTCCCCACTGCTTGGCAAAGCCTTCCTGAGTGGTGGGGTTGCGGTAGGGGTCTTGCAGCCCCTTGATGTTGCCGCAGAGCAGGGGGGTGAGGCCGATGCTCTTAACGAAGCGGTAGAGGTTCATCTGCACGCCGGGCTGGTCGCCGTCGCAGGCCGACAGTACTACCCCTGCGCGATCGGCATAGACCTTGAGGATAGGGCCGATGGTGGCATCCAGCTCAGCGTTCATCAGCACGACATGTTTTTTGTGGGCGATCGCCTCTAGCACCACCTGTGCGCCGAACTCAATTGCGCCCGTCACCTCGATAATGGCATCGATGCTCTCAGCCCGACACAGCAGCATCGCGTCGTCCGTCGCGGCGGGAACGCCCTGGGCGATCGCATCTTCCAGTTCACCCAGCGTCTTCACCGTGCGGATATTGTCCAGACCCGCCTCACCATAGGCGCGAACGGCACCCTCTACGCCGCGGTTGAAAATCGCCACCAGTTCCATACCCGGAACAGAATTCACAATCTGGTTGGCGATGCCGCGACCCATGAAGCCCGCGCCAATCATCGCCACTCGAATCGGGTTGCCCGCTTCCTGGCGAGCCTTTAATGCGGTGTCTATGATGTACAGCATTCCTATACTCCTACTGCAACGTTCTCAAATAGCGCCCAGGCGGCATCTTTCTCGGAAATAACGGTCACCTCCATTGGCCACTCAATGCCAAAGGCCGGGTCATCGTAGCGAAGACCACGCTCATAGCCAGGCGTGTAAAATTCCCCAACCTGATACACCACCTCCGCCCCATCCGTCAGCGCTTGATAGCCGTGGGCAAACATTTCTGGTATGTACAGGGCACGTCGGTTCTCAGCCGTCAACTCCACGCCGATATGCTGCCTATAGGTCGGTGAATCGGGCCGCATGTCGATAATCACGTCATAGATCGCGCCCCGCGTGCAGCGAACCAGCTTGGTTTCCGCAGCCGGAGGAATTTGATAATGCATTCCGCGCAAAGTGCCCGCCTTGTGGTTAAACGACAAGTTGCACTGCGCCACCGTCGGCTTCAGCCCATGCGCCTCAAATTCCTTGGCACAGAAAGTGCGAGCAAACGCGCCGCGATGATCTTCGCGATAGTCCAGGTCGATGATGAATGCGCCCTTGAGTTTGGTTTCGGTAAAAATCATGACTAGCTCCAGAAGAAATCCTTGTCGATTTGCTGCGTGCGAATCAGGTACTCAAGCTGCTTCAGGCGGGTAAAGCCGCGAGCCTCGAATACCTCTTTCGTCATGTCGATCTGGCTAAACACTTTGTACAGTTGCTCAGCCCCGCGCCGCGCGTCCCACTCGCACTTAAAGCCAGGAAGTTGGGTGTTGATCTTTTCAAACGACACGCGGTAGCTGCGATTGTCTGAGCCGTTGTCGCCGAAGCTGAGGGTGCAGCCAGGGAACGTTTCTGCCACGATCTCGGCAATTTCTTTGACCTGGTAGTTGTTCGCCGTATCGCCCACGTTAAAAATCTGGTTGTGAACAAGGTCTCGCGGAGCTTCCAGGGCGCAAATGATGGATTTGGCAATATCGAGCGCATGAACAAGCGGACGCCACGGCGTACCGTCGCTGGTCATTTTGATTTCTTTGGTCGTCCAGGCCAGACCCGACAGGTTGTTCAGCACAATATCGAACCGCATCCGGGGCGACGCACCAAAGGCGGTTGCATTCCGCATGAAGGTGGGCGAGAAGTTGTCATCTGCCATCGGCTGGACATCGCGCTCCACAAGCGTTTTGCATTCGGCGTAGGCCGTTTGGGGATTGACCGGAGTCTCCTCCGTCACCACGTCCGCCGAGGCGACCCCGTAGACGCTGCAAGAGGACATGTACACAAAACGGCGCACCCCTGCTTGCTTGGCCAGTTCTGCCAAGCGGACAGACCCCTTGTGGTTGATGTCGTAGGTAATGTTGGGGGAAAGCTGGCCCGTGGGGTCGTTGGACAGTTCCGCCATATGAACCACGGCTTCTACACCTTCCAGGTCTTCTAGCGTAATGTGGCGGATATCTTTGTTTAAGGTTTTCGCAGTCTTATCTGTGCCGTTATAGAGCCAGCCGACTTTATAAAAACCTGTGTCTACGCCAATCACGTCAAAGCCGCGATCTAGCAACAGCGGTGCTAAAAGGCTGCCCAGATATCCTTCGGTTCCAGTGACCAATACTTTCATGCTGTGGATTCCTGTGTTGTGTGTACTGTAAACGCTGATATGCCAGACATTCCGGGACTGGCTTGGGCTGCTCAGAAGGGACGAGAAGGTGTGAACAAAAGGGGAATTTGCAGGGGGCGATCGCCCTTAAACCGCCTGCACAGGGGACGTGGCAGGCAAAAACTGTTCGGCAATTTGCTCGGTGACGGCCTTGCCAATCTCCAGCGAGGAGGTCGCCGCCGGAGAGGGCGCATTGCAGACGTGGATCGAGTTCTGACCCTTCACAATCAAAAAGTCGTCCACCAGCTTGCCATCGTTCATCAACGCTTGGGCCCGAACGCCCGCATGGGTCGGCACCAGATCCTCAGACTGCACTTCAGGGATAAGCCGCTGCAAGCTCCGCACAAACGCAGCCTTGCTAAACGAACGGATGATTTCCTGGATGCCCTCGTCAGCGTGCTTAGCTGCCAGCTTCCAGAAGCCGGGATAGGTCATCACCTCAGCAAAGTCCTTGAGGTCAAAGTCGGTCTTTTTGTAGCCCTCGCGCTTGAGGCTGAGGACGGCGTTGGGGCCAGCGTGGACGCTGCCGTCGATCATGCGGGTAAAGTGAACACCCAAAAAGGGAAAGTCAGGATTGGGCACGGGATAAATCAGCCCTTTCACCAGATAGCGCTTTTCGGGCGTGAGTTCGTAATATTCACCCCGGAAGGGCACGATTTTCGCTTCGGGATCAACGCCGCCCATCTTAGCGACGCGATCGCTATGCAGTCCAGCACAGTTCACCACCAGCCGCGCTTCAAACGTGCCGTTCGTGGTTTCCACCACTTTGCTGTTGGGTCGATCGACAATGCGTTCTACTTTGGTGTTGAGGTATAACTCACCGCCTTGCGATCGCACGATTTCTGCATATTTCTGGCAGACCTGCTTATAGTCAGCAATGCCCGTCGAAAACACGCGCACCCCAGCCAGACAGTTGACATGCGGCTCAATTTCCCGCACCTCCTCGGCTGTAATCCGGGCAACCTGGATGCCGTTTTGCAGACCCCGCTGATAGAGATTCTCCAGCAGCGGCAGCTCGTGTTCCTCGGTTGCCACAATTACTTTGCCGCAAACTTCGTGAGGGATGTCATGTTCGCGACAAAACGCCACCATCGACTGGCAGCCGTCGCGGCAAAACTTTGCTTTGAAGCTGCCTGGCTTGTAGTAAACCCCGGAGTGAATCACGCCGCTGTTGTTACCTGTCTGGTGAAAGGCCCAGCGGCTCTCTTTTTCAAAAAGGACAATCTTGGCATCTGGGTAGCGGCGGCCCAGCGCCATTGCCGTTGATAAACCAACGATGCCACCGCCAATAATTGCAAAATCGTACATGAATTTTTGTCCTCAGGATGAGCCATCAGTCGCTTAGTCGCTTCAGAACACACCGAACTGGGTTCGACACGGTTCAGGCGTTGCGTCAATTTTCAGCAGTATGGATTCAGAAACCCAACCCAAAACGCCCCTACCAGGTCTTCCAAGGGGCTTTCCCCTTTTTCCAAAGTTCGTCCAGGTAGTTCTTATCCTTGAGGGTATCCATGGGCTGCCAGAAGCCTGCGTGCTTGTAGGCAGAGAGTTGACCCATATGCGCCAGCTTTTGCAGTGGCTCCTGTTCCCACACGGTCGAGTCATCCTCAACGTAGTCGATGACCTCTGGCTCCAAAACAAAATAGCCACCGTTAATCCAGGCTCCGTCGCCAACAGGCTTTTCGTGAAATTGGGTGATTTTGGTCTGCTCTTCGCCAAGGGCGATCGCCCCAAAACGTCCCTGTGGCTGCACTGCTGTGAGCGTTGCCAGCGTCGATTGCTGTCTGTGGAACTCCACTAATTCGGTAATGTTGACATCACTCACGCCGTCGCCGTAGGTGAAGCAAAAGGTTTCGTTACCAATATGCTCTCGAACGCGACGCAGACGCCCCCCTGTCATGGAGTTGTCACCCGTATCTACCAACGTGACGCGCCAGGGTTCGGCATAGCCAGAGTGGATATTCATCTGATTAAATCGCATGTCAAACGTGACATCCGACATTCGCAGGAAGTAATTTGCAAAGTATTCTTTGATGACGTAACCCTTGTAGCCGCAACAAATGATGAAGTCATTAATGCCGTGGGCAGAGTAGATCTTCATGATGTGCCAGAGGATTGGCTGTCCACCAATTTCCACCATCGGCTTTGGCTTGACGGTGGTTTCCTCGCTTAAGCGAGTCCCCAATCCTCCAGCTAGGATGACTGCCTTCATAGGGTTACCCTGTGTAAACGCTCTAAGCTTATTTTTAAGGTAGATGCCCAGGAATGCTCGTAAAATTTCGAGGATCTGAAGTGAAGATCAAGTAAAGTAGCGGGCTACCCGGACAGTTAAAGAGAATTTCGTGTGCGGTTTTTGATGACTTTACAGAGACAGGTTCATCATTTTCTTAACTTTTTGGTACGGGACATTCGTGAAATTACACAGATTCTGAAAGCAGTTGATACCACTGCCCCATCAAAAGCCCGCCCTAAATGTCTGAGTTCCATGAATGCACGCGAGGTTGTTTTAAGTTTCCCTATAGAGTTGATAGAAATAGAGTTGATAGAACGCAGCACCGCCTGCAAGCTTTCATGCAACCTTGCCTCTTGCATCATCTTGCAGACTGATTGCAAGCTCAATTGCAAGCTCAGAGGTTGGCGATCGCCACGGGTTCCATCTGCTCTGCCAGCGGAAACCCAAACACCCGCGCATAGAAATAGAGTTCACCATCCAGCGCCCGTTTAATGTTCTCTGCTTTGCGGAAGCCGTGCTGTTCGCCCTGAAACAGCACATAGGCGACGGGCAGCCCCTTTTCTCGCAGCGCATCGACCATCATTTCTGCCTGGTTGGGCGGCACGATTTTGTCTTCGTCGCCCTGGAAGAAAATCAGCGGGCAGTTGAGCCGATCGATGGCGTGGATAGGCGATCGCTCGATATACAAATCGCGGCGGGCAGGGTAGGGGCCGATCAGCCCGTCCAGATAGCGCGATTCAAACTTGTGAGTGTCTCTGGCCAGCGCTTCCAGATCGCTTACGCCATAGTGGCTGGCTCCCGCCTTGAACACGTCGCGAAACGCCAGCGCTGCCAGCGTGGTACAGCCGCCCGCGCTGCCGCCGTCGATGCAGAGGCGATCGCCATCCACCAGTCCTTGCTCGGCAAGATACCTGGCACCATTTACACAGTCATCCACGTCCACAATGCCCCAGTTGCCCTTTAGTCGTTCGCGATAGTCGCGCCCGTAGCCCGTGCTGCCGCCATAGTTCACGTCCAAAATGGCAATGCCTCGGCTCGTCCAGTATTGAATGCTGGGGCTGAAGGTGGCGCTGGTGGCGGCGGTGGGGCCGCCGTGGATTTTCACCAAAAGCGGCGGCTTTTCGCCTGCGGGCGCGGCAAAGTCTTGATTTTGGGGCGGGTAGAAAAAGCCGTGGGCGGTGAGGCCATGGGTCGTTGGAAATTCAATTGCCTGCGGTATGGAAATATAGCCAGGATCGATTTCAAGCGTACTGGCGTGGCGCAATTCTGTGATTTGCCCCGTAGATAGGTCGAGATGGGCGATCGCCCCTGGTTTCGTCGGCGAACCTGCGCCAAACGCGACCGACGAACCCAAAACCCGAATGCCGCCGATGCTGGTGTAAGGCGTGGGAATCTCGGTGAGTTTTAGCGTGCGCGTGTGCAGCCGCGCCAGCTTGGAAATTCCATCCTCGCTGTAGGTGCAAATCAGCGACTCTGCCGACTCAAAGCCGTAAGTGGTCATGCCAAACACCCACAGCGGCAGTCCAAATTCCGATGCTTTGGGGCAGAGCGGCTCTGGTGTGGCGGTGGCAAAATTCCAGCGGTAGAGGTTCCACCAGTTGGTGCGATCGCTGACAAAGTACAGTTCTCCATCCGGCGACCACTCCGGCTGAAAGATCGATTCTGTTTCGCCACCAATGATTTTCTGCGGCTCGCCCAGGCTGCCGTCTGCGTTGACCGTTGCCACCCACAGCGTCGTGCCGTCCCACGGCATATTCGGATGGTTCCACTCGATCCAGCACAGCCGCGACCCATCAGGACTCAACCGGGGAAACGCATAGAAGTCGCTGCCCGACACCAGCACCGTCCCTGCATCCAGCCCTCCATCTGAGGATGAAAGGCTAACGGACACGATCGTATTCACGGGTTCGTGATCATTTTGGGAATGATCTTCGCGCACGCAGATGAGCCGATTTCGCACGCGATCGCACACGGCATCGGCATAGCGAAATGCACCTTCAGGGGTAATCGGCTGAGGCGCTTCGTCAGTCCTTGTGCGATACAGCCGCTGGTCGGCGAAGTTCGAGAAATATACAGTGCCGTCATCCACAATATATGCCCCGCCGCCATATTCATGAACACGAGTGCGAACGTTAAACGGTATCGGTGTGAGATCAGTCGTGGAATGCTGCGAAGCATCCGAGAGCGATCGCCGCACGACCACATTCCGCCCACCCTCCGTCGGTCGCCCCTCACTCCAGTAAACATCGCCACCATCCAGCCGCACCTCACCCAAGCGCAAGCTTCCCGCCACAATCAGGTCTGAGGTGATGGGCGATTTCCAAGAGCCAAAGGGGGCAATCTGCGGCATGGTCACGGGTTTCCTGCTAACGTCTGCGGAGCAAAGCGGGTTCTAATATTTCTGGGTTCTAATATTTCTGGGTTCTAATATTTCGATGTCTTTGCACATGATGTCTTGCATAGGACTTGATGGCAGTCCTGACATCGAACTCGCCATTCAGTTAAAACCTGGGTTCAAACCTCTGGCTTCACAAGCCCATCTAGCTGCCAATGTATCGCAGAATAGCCCGGAGTTTTCGGGTTTGCCGATATCATAAGCTTCAAAATTTAAGAAACTGACCGTGCCTGCATCTCGCATAAACTTCAGCTTTTTGGGAGAAACTGCATGAAGGTTGCTGTTTTTAGTACCGAGCCTTACGATCGCAAGTTTTTGGATGCTGCCAATGCGGCGGCCGGGTCGCCTCACGAACTCGTTTATTTTGATGTCCGTCTGGAACCCAAAACAGCGCTTCTCGCGGCTGGCTTTCCCGCCGTCTGCGTGTTTGTGAACGATGACGTAAGTGCTGACACCCTCCGTTCCCTGGCAGACGGAGGAACCCGCCTCGTCGCTTTGCGCTGCACAGGATATAACAACGTCGATTTGGAAGTGGCCGCCGAGTTGGACATGAAAGTCGTGCGGGTGGTTGCTTACTCTCCCTACTCCGTGGCGGAACATGCGGCCGGGCTGATTCAAATGCTCAATCGCAAGCTCTACCGGGCCTATAGCCGAGTGCGCGACGACAATTTTTCGCTCAATGGGCTACTGGGCTTTGATCTGCACGGCAAAACGGTTGGCGTAGTGGGTACGGGCAAAATCGGCGTGATTTTTGCCCAGATTATGCACGGCTTCGGCTGCCACCTGCTGGGCTACGACCCCTACCCCAACTCCAAGTTTGAAGCGTTGGAAGATGCCCGCTATGTAGATTTGCCAGAACTCCTGGCTCACTCAGACATCATCTCGCTGCACTGCCCGCTAACCCCTGAAAATCATCACCTGATTAACCCCACCACGATCGCCCAAATGAAAGATGGTGTCATGCTGATCAACACCAGCCGGGGCAAGCTGATTGACACCAAAGCGGCGATCGCAGGCATTAAATCGGGCAAAATCGGCTATCTAGGCATCGATGTCTACGAAGAAGAGGAGGAGCTATTTTTCCGAGACCTCTCCGACACCGTGATTCAAGACGACACCTTCCAGCTTTTGCAGTCCTTCCCGAACGTCGTCGTCACGGCACACCAGGCCTTCTTCACTCGCGAAGCCTTGAACGACATCACCACCACCACCATCACTAGCATCAGCGACTTTGAGCAGGGCAACCCCCTCAAGGATGAGGTAAAACTGCCGCAGAAGGTCGCCACGCCTGCCTGATTCCCCGAGTCGTCAGGGAATTTCGGCCACCCAAGTGATTCGGAGCAATACCTACAAAAAAGCTGCTGTGACATCACAGCAGCCCTCTTTTTAAGAACTGAAGCAGATTTCAAAACGTCCTCAAAACGTCCTCAAAACGTCCTGTAGACCGCCCTACAACTGAGGCACGTAGGACTCCTTCTCCGGCACGTCCACATACTCAGCCACAATGCGGCGGAACTCGTCGCCATCGATTGTTTCTTTCTCGATCAGCAGATCCACGAGACGATCGATCACCACGCGGTTGTCCCGAATAATGCGGCAGGTTTCTTCGTAGCAATGCTCCACGATAGAGCGAACCTGAGCATCAATCCGAGCCGCAATCTCTTCGGAATATTCCGATCGGGTCATCCAGTCGCGACCCAGGAACACCTCACCCTGCTGGCTCTCCAGCGACACCGGGCCCAAATCCGACATGCCAAAGCGCGTCACCATTTGCCGCGCCATGCCCGTCACCTGTTGCAGGTCGTTGCCTGCGCCGGTGGTGACCTCAGCATCGCCAAAAATCACCTGCTCCGCAGCGCGTCCGCCCAGGGCACCCATGATGCGGGCCAGGATTTGTGAGCGGGAGATGAGCGCCTGGTCTTCGCTAGGGGTAAACCAGGTCAAGCCCTGGGCCTGACCGCGAGGAATCAGCGTCACTTTCTGCACCGGGTCATGATCCTTCACCAGCGTACCGACGATGGCATGACCAATTTCGTGGTAGGCAATCAGGCGCTTGCTCTTGCTATCGACCAGGGGTGTGCCCTCCATGCCAGCCACCACGCGATCGACCGCATCGTCGATTTCCAGCATGGTGATTTCGTCCTTACGACGGCGAGCAGTGAGGATGGCGGCTTCGTTCAGCAGGTTGGCCAGATCCGCACCAGAGAAACCGGGCGTGCGGCGGGCGATCGCCTCCAGCGACACCTCCTTTGCCAGCTTCTTGTTGCGAGCATGGACTTGCAGCACCTCCAGACGACCCTTGATATCTGGCGGCGACACCTCGACCTGTCGGTCAAAGCGACCGGGACGCAGCAGCGCCGAATCTAGCACGTCGGGGCGGTTCGTAGCAGCGATGATAATGATGCCCGTATTGCCCTCAAAGCCGTCCATCTCGGTGAGTAGCTGGTTCAACGTCTGCTCCCGCTCGTCATTGCCGCCGCCGATGCCCGCGCCGCGCTGACGGCCAACAGCGTCAATTTCATCAATGAAGATGATGCAAGGAGCGTTTTCCTTGGCTTTTTTGAACAGGTCGCGGACGCGAGACGCACCCACGCCGACGAACATTTCCACAAATTCTGAGCCAGAAATGCTGAAGAAGGGAACGCCTGCCTCTCCGGCGATCGCCTTCGCCAGCAGCGTTTTGCCGGTTCCCGGCGGGCCCACCAGCAGCACGCCCTTGGGAATCTTGGCACCGACAGCAGTAAAGCGCTCCGGCTTTTTCAGGAAGGTAACGACTTCTTGCAGTTCTTCCTTCGCTTCTTCGATGCCTGCTACGTCGTCAAACATCACGCCGGTCTTAGCTTCCATCATGAAGCGGGCGCGAGACTTGCCAAAGTTCATCGCCTGCCCAGGGCCACCCGGCACATTGCTAGAGCGGCGGAATAGCAGGAACAATCCGCCAATTAGCAGGATGGGGAACAGCAGATTGCCCAGCAGTCCCCAAATTGCAGCATCGTTGCGGGGCGGATGCACGTCAAAACTAATATGGTCGGTTCTTAGCCTGGAAACCAGTTCTGGCGCATTTCCTGGCAAATCAACCCGCAACCGCTGAATGCGATTATCCAACTCTGGATCAACGGCTTCCACAATGGCCGTGCGACCGCCCTCATACAAATCCACACTGGTCACGCGGCCCGCATCCAGATATTCCAGGAAACGGCCGTAGGTCATACGGGTGCTGGCGGTGTTTCGCCCCATATCCATCGGGGAGGTGGTAAACGCACCCTGCCAGAAGAAGAAGCCGACCACCAGGGCTGGCAATGTCCAAAGGAGGATGACTCTCCAGGAAAGTTTCATAACGCCAGGTGCCTCTAAAAACTGCAACTAATAGACTTGAACTAAAGACTCAAAGGCTTGAGACTCGATGATGCCAAGGACTCGAAGACTCAGAGAGAGGCTCAGCAGGCTGAAGAGAACCAGTCAGCCAGCGCCTATAGCTAGCGCTTATAAAAATAAGTCAACACTATAAGGGAAGTAGCGTCTACCCAACAGCAAAGCCCTTAGAAAGGCTTATCGAGCAGAACAGCCAGGTCGCGTTGAGGAACTTCTATTTCTGAGAACGAATCTTAACTAAATTTAACTTAATTTTTGAAGTTCAGACAACTTGAGTCGCAGGATTCTGAATCTAGCCAGCTTAGATATGGCGACTTGGCTCGGATCTGTCACCAGTTGCTAGCGCGATAAGCGCGGGCGATGCCAACGAACAATCATTCCGCCGAGCGCTGCCAACCCCAAGAGTATGCCGGGTTCTGGTGTGGTCTGGGGCGTTCCGCCATGCAACACAAAGTTAAGGTCGGGTGAGGAGCCATCCCAACTGTTGTTTACCGCTTTAAACGTGGTGAGGTTGGTGGCTGGATTATAAGAAAAATTGTCCAGGATGGTGTAGCCCGGCTGGATGCCTCGAAACTCTAGCTGACCGGGGTTGGTGCCTTGGGTTGACCAGTTGCCGGGAATGGCGATCGCCAGTTCATAGTCTGGCGGAATCAGCCCAGTATTGGAGCCACCGCCCAGAAACTCCAGATCCCAGGCATCTCCGTCAAAGGAGCGCACCAGCCAGCTTTCGTCAAAGCCCTCACCGGGAGCCGTCGCAACGGGGGTGTCGTAGCGAATCTCAAAGCTGCCTGGGCCGCCGCTCGACACGATGAAATGGGTGAACACATTGCCAGACTGAGTAACGCTGGCGATGCTATTGCTACCCGATGGCAGACCCACAAAATTTTGGACGTTGGTTTTTAGCTGAGTATCGAGTGTAATCAGGTTGCCACGCTGAGCATCGGTCTCGTAGGTAATGCGGTAGGACGCAAGCGCATCGGCAAAGTCGGGCTGGCTGAAACTGAGGTCATAGGCAGACTGGCGCGAGTTGAAGCTGAAGGCCGCGGCAGTTTCCACACCAGCACCGAAGGCGAGGGCGATCGCCCCCATAGAACCCAGCACTACACCTAGCACGCCAGATCGAAGGGCAGCGTTTGGAAGCGCAGATAAAAGGTGATCCAAAGCGTGGGGCGATCGCTCGTCGAGCCTTCGCTCGTCGAGCCTTAAAGAACCTGACTCAGAGGCATCTACGGCGTAAGTTCTACACATATGGTTCTACACACCTACACACTATGAGCGTATGGAAAATTTTGTGGAGAAGTTCAGTGACGCGATTCTTAAAGAGGGCAAAGTAAAATCGCCCGGTTCAGACCTTGCAGCGAAATGAACGGCAGCGAAATGAACGGACTTGAACCAGTAGATAACCAGACTCCATCCAGAGTCTACAACCATGCTAATACAGCATTTTCTTGTGAGGTGAGGTTCTTGTGAGGTGAGGCGCAGGCAGCCCCCCCAGGGCAAGGGCTTCTTGACCATCTGTGTGCCTCACTAGCTGCAAAAACGCCGTATCCCGATATTGCACTAAATCTTTTGACCCGAAGACTTAAGAAAACCAAATTTAAGCATTTCTTAATTTAAGCATTTCTTATACCTACTGATTTCCCCCAGGCGAGGTTTTACCCTGTCATCTGTGCTGAAGTAATGCCTAAAATAAGGTGGAACTGCCGCAAAGGGAAAAGATTCTCATGGGACTGTTTGATCGTGTAAGCCGGGTGGTGCGAGCCAACCTCAACGCCGCCGTTAGCTCTGCCGAAGACCCCGAAAAGATTCTGGATCAGGCGCTGATCGACATGCAGGAAGACCTGATCCAAATGCGTCAGGCGGTGGCCAGCGCGATCGCCAGCCAAAAGCGAATGCAGCAGCAATACAACCAGGCGCAGACCGAAGCGAACAACTGGCAGCAGCGGGCCCAATTGGCGCTGCAAAAAGGCGACGAAAGCCTTGCCCGCGAAGCGCTAAACCGCAAGAAAGTGCAGCTTGACACCTCAGCCGCGCTAAAGACCCAGCTTGATCAGCAGAGCGCCACGGTTGACACGCTCAAGCGCAACCTGATCGCCCTAGAAGGCAAGATCGCCGAAGCCAAAACCAAAAAAGACATGCTCAAGGCGCGGGCCAGCGCCGCCAAAGCCAACGAGCAACTGCAAAACACCGTCGGCAAGCTGGGCACCAGCACCGCAATGGGTGCATTTGAGCGGATGGAAGAAAAGGTGCTGCAAATGGAAGCCCGCTCCCAGGCTGCTGCCGAGCTAGCCGGAACCGACCTGGAAATGCAGTTTGCTCAGCTAGAGTCGAGTACAGACGTGGATGCTGAACTGGAAGCCATGAAGGCACAACTGATCGGCGGCGCGTCGCCCGCTCAGAGCCAACTGCCTGCGTCTGCCCCCAGCACCACCACAACCGATGCTTCGGTGGATGCCGAGCTAGAGCAACTGAAAACCCAGCTTGACCAGCTTTAACGGACTGGGTTGGGCGATTTTCAGCAAAATGCAGCGTTAATGCGTCAGCAGAGATGCTGTAGGCAAAATCCAAGGCAAAATTTAAGGCGAGATGATGCGGGAGTATTCTTCAGGCTCATCTCGCTTTTTAACGACAACTTCGGCAGAGTTTTGTGAGTTTTACGCGGCTGCTGGGGGTTCTACCCGGTGTATGGCACGATGGATAAGTGCCTGTCCTGCGGCAATCAACCCAAACACTTTAGCAAGCTGATTAGACATTTTATGAGTAGCAGTGTGGTGGTCATTTCTGACGCTGAGTTTGAAACGACCGTTCTGCAAACCGACCAGCCCGTGCTGGTGTATTTTTGGGCCCCCTGGTGTGGGCCCTGTCGCCTGATGTCGCCAATGATGGAGTCGGTAGCCAGTCAGTATGGCGATCGCCTCAAAATTGTCAAAATGGAAGTCGATGCCAATCCCGAAGCGGTCGCCCGCTACAAGGTAGAAGGCGTGCCCGCCCTGATTCTGTTTCGAGCAGGACAGCCCGTGGAGGCGATCGAGGGTGTGGTTAACAAGCAGCGGATTGAGGGCTTTTTGGACGCGCATTTGCCTCAGCCTGCGTAGGCTTGCCCCACCTCCCGACCCCTAATGTCCCTCCCAGCGCTGGAGCGGTACACAGTCAATGCCAAACTGATCCAGTGCCCGCGCCACGACAAAATCTACCAAATCTTCTACCGTCTGCGGGTGGTGATACCAGGCCGGAATCGCTGGCACAATCTGCGCTCCAGCTTCGGCCAGGGTCGTGAGGTTCCGGAGATGAATTAGGCTAAAGGGCGTTTCGCGGGGTACAATTACTAGTTTACGCCCTTCCTTCAGCTGCACATCTGCGGCCCGCTCCAGCAGGTCAGAGCTGAGGCCCGCCGCCAGTTTGCCCACGGTACTCATGCTGCACGGCATTACCAGCATCCCCGCCGTGCGAAAGGAGCCGCTGGCAATATTGGCTCCCACATCCCCCCAGGGATGACAGCGCAATTTGCCCCCCTGTTCTACGCTCGCCTGCTGCCGCCAAAACTCCTCCTGCTGGGCAGGTTCCGCAGGCATCCGAATGCCCAGTTCTGCCTGCCACACCATATAGGTCGATTTGGACGCAACCAGTTCGACGGCATAATCTGCCTGAAGCAAAAACTTGAGCGATCGCACGGCATAGATCAGCCCAGATGCGCCCGTGACACCGAGAATTAGGGGAAGAGAGGAAGTTTGAGATTGCAAGAGGCTCAAGGAGAAGGGGAAAAACAGCTTGATCAACCATTCTCTTCTTAATTATCACCTCTGGGTTTTGGGACGCAGAAAGATGCGATCGCCCTCAATCGCCGCATCAGCACCCCTGGCAACCTTCCAGAATCAAAAATCAGTCCATTTCAGATCATAGGGTTGTACCCTTGGGATAAAGATGAGGTGCAGGGAGAGCGATCGCCCCCCCGCAATTCCCCCTTCCCTCTTCGTTCTCCCCTCTTCGTTCTTCCCTCTTCGTTCTTCCCTCTTCGTTCTTCCCTCTTCGTTCTTCCCTCTTCGTTCTTCCCTCTTCCCCCACCGTGTCCTCCCCCTCCCCCCTCCATTCCCGCTCCCACCGCATTCCCAGCCAGCGCTGGCAAATTGCGGATGCCGATCCGGAGCGGGCGGCGCGGCTGGCGGCAGTGGCCGACCTCAGCCCCGTGCTGGGGCAAGTCTTGTTGAATCGGGATATCGACACGCCCGATCAGGCGCAGGTATTTCTCAATCCAGAACTGATGCAGTTGGCCTCGCCAATGGACGAGTTTCCTGACCTGGCAGAGGCGGTGAGCATTTTGCAGGAGGCGATCGCCCGACAGCAGCGAATCGCCATCTGCGGCGACTACGATGCCGACGGCATGACCAGCACGGCGCTATTGTTGCGGGCGCTGCGATCGCTCGGTGGGCGCGTCCAGTCAGAAATTCCCAGCCGCATGAAAGAGGGCTACGGCATCAACCATCGCATCGTCGAAGACTTTCATGCCCAGGGCGTGCGGGTGATTTTAACTGTAGACAACGGCATCGCGGCGGCGGGGCCCATTGGCTTTGCCCGCGATCTGGGAATGCGCGTCATCGTCACCGATCACCACGACATTCCGCCAGAACTCCCCCCCGCCCATGCTATTCTCAACCCCAAATTAATCGCCGAAAGTTCGCCCTATCGAGGGCTGGCCGGCGTGGGCGTGGCTTACATCCTAGCGATCTCATTGGCGCAAGCGCTAGGGCAAACCCAGGATCTTACCGGGCCACTGCTGGAGCTATTTACCCTGGGCACAATCGCCGATCTAGCGCCCTTAACGGGGGTAAATCGGCGCTGGCTGCAACGGGGGCTGCGGCGACTACCCAAGTCGCAATTGGCAGGCGTACAGGCTTTGATCCAGGTGGCTGGCGTGAATCCAGAGCAGGACGCGCTGAAGCCAGAAGCCATTGGGTTTCGTCTGGGGCCGCGGATCAACGCCGTGGGGCGTATTGCCGACCCAAATATCGTCATCGACCTACTGACGACAGACGATCCGGGCGTGGCGCTGGAGCGAGCGATGCAGTGCGAAGAAGTAAACCAACTGCGGCAGCGGTTGTGCGAACTGATCGAACAGGAGGCGATCGCCCTTGCCGAGGCCTACGCGCCAAACCTGCAAAACGACCGCGTACTGCTGCTGGTGAAGGACGGCTGGCATCATGGGGTGATTGGCATCGTCGCATCGCGGCTGGTGGAGCGCTACGGCGTGCCCGTGTTCATTGGCACTTATGAAGAAGGCGACTCGACGCGGATTCGCGGCTCGGCGCGGGGCATCCCCGAATTCAACGTGTTCGACGCGCTGCAATGCTGCGCCGATATCCTCGACAAGTTTGGCGGACACCGGGCGGCCGGCGGTTTTTCCCTGGCCACAGAGAACTTGGAGGACGTGCGATCGCGCCTGCGAATCTTCGCCAACATGCACCTGCAACCCCAGCACCTGCGCCCGCTGATCGAAGTCGATGCCCAGGCCAACCTGCGCGACCTCACCCTCGACCTGTATCAGCAGATTGATCGGCTCCACCCTTGCGGCATCGGCAACCCCGACCCCGTATTTTGGACTCCCAATGTCCGCGTTGTAGAACAGCAGGTGATCGGCAAAGACCGCTCCCATCTGCGCGTCGTTGTGTCCCAGGACGATGACGAGTCCGGCATGAAGGCGATCGCCTGGCGTTGGGGCGAATATTGCCCCCTACCCAGTCCCATTGACATCGCCTACCGCCTCCGCCTCAACGAGTGGAACGGTCAGGTCAATGTCGAGCTAGAACTCATCGGCATCCGTCTTCCTGGCGGCGTTCCCATCCCAGATTTGCCAGCCCCTCCGCCTAACTCGGCCGAACCCCAGCCCAGCCCACTCTCCCCTCCTGCTGGACTCGCCTTCCCCTTCAACAACCGCACCTACACCTGCCACATCACCACCGTAGAGGGCCAGCGGGAACTGCACATCTACAATCCTGAAGGGCAGCTTTTGGCCACTCGCCCCAAAGAAACCTGGGGATTTTTGGGCAAGAGCCGTGCCGAGGCTCAACCTGTGGATGTCTCCCAGCCGCACTATTTCAACCTGATTCGCGCCGCCCTCAACGCGCTGGAAATCGCGGAAAAGACCGATCTGCTTAAAAAAAAAGATCGACTCCTAGCTGAAAAAGACCAGCACATCAACGCGCTCACCCAGCAGCTTGCCCATTTGCAGCAGCAGTTAGACCGTCTCTCCGCCGAACAGCCGCAGACTCCGCGCTCCCAGACCGAGGCCGAACCGGATCACGCCGAAAATCAACTGCGCCGACCAGCCACCATCCCACAACCGCAAGCCCAAATCGACACAATGATCGACACAATGCAGGATGCGGTCTCGGCGGAATTTGCGTTGGAATCTGCATTACCGAATCAGCAGGCGGGTTCTGCAAGCCCAACGCCCAGCGCCCCAGTCTTTCCTCAACCTGCTTTCCCCAAACCTGCATTTCCCAAAAACATAAAAGCGCACCTTGGCAAGAAAGTCTGGTATTGCCTCAATGCCCAAAGCCAGCAGGACTTACAAACGGCTCAACGGCTGATGGGCGAGTCTGGGGGAGAAACGGACGCTGCCGCAGCGGATTATGCCGATTATGCTGCTGCCGATTATGCTGCCGTGGGGCGATCGCTCTGTGCGGTTGTGCTGCGGGAAGTCGTCGAGCCGTTTATCGCCGCGCTGGGTGAATATTGGCTAGAGCAGACAGGCGACACGCAGCTTGGCGACCTTTCGCTCGATCCAGAGGAGTTCAAAACGCCCAACGCCCTGCATATTTTGGCGATGCTCCTTGCGCCCACTTGGCAAGCCATTCGAGAATCCGCGCTGAAGATGCCGCTGGAACCCGCCGCTGTGGATCTCTACGTCTCAGCAGGCAACCCCGACGACGAAGCCGCAGCGGATGCCCGCTATCAGGTTACGGAGTTTCTGCAAACCTGGGAGCATCCGCTGGCAGGCTGGATGCAACGCGACCCCACGGCCGCCGCGAGTCTGTTGGCGCAGGTCGGTCAGTTAGCTCATGGCACGCTTGAGCAAGGGCGATCGCGCTATGCCTGGCAAATCAGCCTATTGCAGCAAAAGATTTTAGGACAGTCCTCTGAATCGGGGCTATTGCAATCGATCTATGGCGGCCTGTAGCGAGTTGGCGATCAAGCAAGTGTAATCTGCTAGCGATTCCCGATTTTAGATTTGTGATTTTGTTTGGATTGCCAGTCAAGTGTCTGTAAGGCTTTCAGCAATTTTCTATAAAATTGCTAGCAAATTGCCAGCTTAAATCGCCAGCGCCGTTTTGAGCTTCGCCAGCGTAGCAGCTTCCTCAGGGCTAATCTTGTTAGCTCCAGAGCCAAACAGACCGCTGCCAGCGGCTTCGGCCACATGGGTTGCGGCGCTGTAGATAAACTGTTTGTACTCAGCGATTTCGGCAGGAGTGGCTTTGGATTCTAGCGTCGTCAGAGCGTCGTTCACTGCGGCGATCGCCATGTCTACCGCATTGTCGGGCGTTACGTCTTTAGGCGTTTCGGGCTTGAAGGTCTTCAGCGCTTCTTCGGTAAACACACCCTGGATAATCGAGTTTGTTGGGTACTTGGCGGCTGCACCCACGACTTCCTTTGCTAGAGCCGCCGCTTCGATTGCTGTAGACACGATTCCCATATCGGCGATCGCCACTGCCATGCCGCTCATGGTCACCGCCTTGAGAATCGCCGCACCTTCCTCAGGAGAAAACGACATATAAAAGCTCCGATAAAATTGCTTAAGAACTCCGGCATAATACCACTTCCAATCTGGTTTGGAAGTATGGCAGGCATCTGGACAAAATGCCAGGTATTCTCTGGATTTTGCGACTCTTTTTGCTCCCCCTTCAGGTTTCTTCTGGCTCCCTTTGAGCTGTATTCATGACCCAAGCGCTTGCTCTATCCGATTTTCTGGCTGTGCCCGGAGTGCTGCTCGATGTCCGTAGCCCGGCCGAGTTTGCCCAGGGACACATTCCCGGCGCAATCAGCTTTCCGCTGTTTACCGATGACGAGCGGGCGCAGGTGGGGATTTGCTACAAGCAGCAGGGGCGCGATGCTGCCGTGGAACTGGGCTTTGCCCTGGCGGGGCCAAAGTTTGCTGGGTTTATTGCCCAGGCGCGATCGCTCGCCGGAAGTGGCCCGGTGCGGCTGCACTGCTGGCGCGGCGGAATGCGGAGTGAAGCCGTGGCCTGGGTGCTGGGCATGGGGGGGCTGTCCGTGAAGACGCTGGTGGGCGGCTACAAAACCTTTCGGCGGTGGGCGCTGACGGTTCCCGCATGGATGCGGCCAATCTGGATTCTGGGCGGCATGACCGGCACAGGCAAGACGGCCGTGCTGCACGCGCTGGCGGAACGCGGCGAACAAGTGCTGGATTTGGAGGCGATCGCCCACCACCGGGGCAGCAGTTTCGGCATGTTGGGACAGCCGCCCCAGCCCACCAATGAGCAATTTGAAAACGAGATTGCTGTGCGCTGGGCGGCGTTTGACCCCACACGCCCCGTGTGGATCGAAGCCGAAAGCAAGCGCATTGGACTCTGCCGAGTGCCGGAGGCGCTGTTTCGCCAGATGGATCGGGCAGCCGTGCTGGAGTTGGTGCGCCCCAAAGCAGAGCGGCTGGAAATTTTGGTCAGAGACTATGGCGATTTTTCTACCAACGACCTGATCGCCGCCACCGAGCGCATCCGCAAGCGCCTGGGCGGACTACGAACTCAAGAGGCGATCGCCCTCTTGCAAGCGCGGCGGCTCCCCGAAGCCTTCGACCTGCTGCTCACCTACTACGACAAAACCTACACCTACGACCTGACGCGCCGTTCCGTTCCTCGCTATCCCATTGATGTAGCTGGCTGTTCGGCAGATGAATGTGGCGATCGCCTCCTGACCTTCGCCCGCACCCTACCCGCTACGGTTTTGGATGATCCGTCTGCTGTTGCCAACCTCGCTGTGACTCCCAATGCTTAATTTTGGATTGGGGATTTCGGATTGGGGATTTTGGTTGGCATGTCGTCAGGATTGTCGGTTCTCCGAATAGGTTCTCCTACAAATAAAATTGCCAGAAGCCCTGAAAATGCCCAACCCAAAAATCCAAAATCTAAAATCCAAACTAAAATCCAAAATCGACACCGTGGAAAAGCCCTCAAACCTTCTGCTCAAGCTCAGCCGCCAGTTATTTGATGATCCGCTGGAGCAGGGGCGCTTTGTCACTGCGCTAACGCAGCCGCAGCCGTTTCACCCGTGCATTCTCTGGTGTCGCCCGCGGCCGGAGGCCTTGCCGTTTGCGATCGCCCCCACCGTGTCCTGGCAGCCTGCCCTGGTCGATCGACTGGCGCTGGGAGAGCGGCCGGGCGCTCATCCGTGGCACGAGGCGGGGTATTTCTACTGCCTGGATTTTTCGTCGGTGTTCGCTATTTTCCCCATCACGCTGCTGAGGGAGCAGGCAGGTGGGCCGCCCCAGGTCATCATCGACCTCTGCGCTTCCCCTGGCGGCAAGGGCATCTTTGCAGGCACAACGCTGCAACCCGCACTCTTGCTGAGCAACGAAACCATCGGCAAGCGCATGGGGGCCCTGGTGTCGAACCTGCGGCGATGTTTTACCCCCGCCGAAAACACTGCGCCGCAGCGAGTGGCCGCCGTCAGCCTGGATTCGCAAGCGCTCGCCGAAGCAATGCCCCAGGCGGCGGATCTGGTCATCGTCGATGCGCCCTGCACGGGGCAGTCGCTCCTGGCAAAGGGCGAAACCGCACCGGGCTGCTTCCATCCGGTTTCCATCAACAAAAATGCCAATCGGCAAAAGCGGATTCTGGCAAATGCAGCGCGGCTAGTCGCCCCCGGTGGACACCTTGCCTACATGACCTGCGCCTATTCTCCCGCCGAAAATGAGGGCGTGATGGACTGGTTACTGGAACGGTTTCCCCAGTTTGCGCCTGTGTCAGTGCCCCCGCTGGCGGCGTTTCAGTCGTGCCTGGCGGAGGTGCCCTGCTACCGCATGTTTCCTCAAGGCGGGCTGGGGGCGGGCGCGTTTACGGTGCTGCTGCAAAACCAGGGGACAGGCGTGGCAAGGGAGATTGGGGAAGCGGGTTGGGCGGAATTTTGGGGGCGATCGCGCCAGCGTTGCGGAGCAATATCGCGCCCCGTCTGGATTCGAGACAGGCCTGACCATTCGCCGCTGAGTTAGCGCAAACGCAGACGCAGGAGTCGCTGTTAAGTCGCCGTTAAGTCGCCGTTAAGTCGCCGTGAAATGACGCTCCGGTTCCAGGCTCTGAGCCGTGACGCTTTCCGTGACTATTCCACGGTCACCGACTTGGCCAAGTTGCGCGGTTGGTCTACGTCCAGCCCCCGGCGGGCAGCAATGTGATAGGCGAGAAATTGCAGTGGAATCACCGTCAGCAGCGGCGATAGCAGTTCATCCACTTCCGGTACAGGCAGCAGGTCGTTAAACACTTCGGCGGCGTGCGGATCGCTGGGCGGCATCACGCCGATCAGTCGGGCATCGCGGGCCTTGGCTTCCTGCGCGTTAGACAGCACTTTTTCGTAAACGCTTCCAGGCATGGCGATCGCCACCACGGGCACTTTTTCATCCAGCAGGGCGATCGGGCCGTGCTTCATCTCGCCAGCGGGATAGCCCTCCGCATGGATGTAGCTAATTTCCTTCAGCTTTAGTGCGCCTTCTAGGGCGATTGGGAAATTAATGCCGCGCCCCAAAAAGATAAAGTCCTGCGTTTCCACAAACTCATGGGCCAGTTCCTCGATCCGCTTTTCCTGGGTTTCCAGCAGCGCCTCTAGCTGGGCAGGTAGTTGCCAGAGTTGTTTTAGCAACTCCTCCAGTCGCGTCAGGGAAACGGTCTGGCGGCGATAGGCCAGATCCAGCGACAGGCAGTAAAACGCCATCAATTGTGCAATAAAGGTTTTTGTGGCGGCGACCCCGATCTCGATTCCGGCGTGGGTATCGATGACGCTATCGACCAGGCGCGTGAGGGTGCTTTGCAGGCGGTTGGTAATGCCCAGCAAGCGCGGCTGGTAGGCTTCGGACAAACTGGCGCGACGGTCTTTTTCGCTGTGGATAGCAGAAAGTGTGTCGGCGGTTTCGCCAGATTGCGTCACACCGATCAGCAGCGTATTGGGTGTCAGCGGCGGCAGGGCATAGCGAAATTCTGAGGCGTAGTGAACCTGGCTGGGGACCTGCGCCAGTTGCTCAAGCAGGTGCTTGCCGACGAGGCTGGCGTGCCAACTGGTGCCGCAAGCGACGATGTGAATCTGCTCCAGGTCAGTATAGAGATCGTCCGGCAAGCCGAGGTTAATCGGATTAGTGCTGCTGGCGGCCGTCCACGCGCTGTTGACATAGGATTCCAAACAGGTTCGCACGACGCTGGGCTGCTCGTAGATCTCCTTGAGCATGAAGTGCTTGAAGCCCTGCTTTTCGGTGGTGAGGGCGGTGCTGGCCAGACGATGGGGATGCTTTTTGAGGCGATCGCCCGCGAAGGTATACACCTCCACCCCCAGTGGCGACAGGGTTGCCATTTCGCCATTTTCCAGCGGCACGACGGCATGGGTATAGGGCAAAATCGCAGGCACATCCGACGCGCAGAAAAACTCGCCCTGCCCAAACCCCAGCACCAGCGGAGCCTGCTGTCGCGCCACCACAATCTCATCCGCATAGTCTGCTGCCAAAACCACAATGGCAAACGCGCCCTCTAGTTGCTGCACCACGCGCCGCACGGCTTCTGTCAGCGGAGAATACAGTCTTTCTGCTTCGCCGCTCTGCCGCATCGTTTGCAGGCACTCGGCAATCAGGTTAGGAATCACTTCCGTATCGGTTTCGGTGACGAATTCATAGCCGCGCTGCTTCAGTTCTTCGCGCAGTTCGCGGTAGTTCTCAATGATGCCGTTTTGCACCACTGCCACTTGCCCTGCCATGTCGAAATGGGGATGGGCGTTGTGTTCTTCGGGCTTGCCGTGGGTGGCCCAGCGGGTGTGCCCAATGCCGACGAATCCTGGCAATTCTTCGCCCTCCAGCTTGGACTGGAGGTTAAATAGTTTCCCTTTGGCCCGCACGCGATGCAGCTTCCCTTCCCACACGGTGGCAATGCCGGCCGAATCATAGCCCCGATACTCCAGCTTTCGGAGTCCTTCCAGGAGAATGCCGCTGGCTGTCTGCGTCCCGATATAGCCCACAATTCCGCACATGGTTTTTGGTCTCCTGGCTTGTCCGAACGTGTTTGGGGTTGCCCATGCTCATAATGCTCAATCTAGTTTAGGAGAAAGTGCAGCTAGGGATGCAGCGCTGGTCATAATCGCTTGACCGGCGATCGCGCTAGGAGCCATCGGCAACAAAAACAGGAGGGCGATCGCCCTCCTGCACGTGGTTGCTATGCGTATCCAAAAACCGATGGAGCGGGCGCAATGCCCCTTAAACCACCTGCTTTAGACAAGTTTTAGACAAAACCTGATTAACTAGACAAAACCTGATTAACTAGAATCCAGCTACAGCATTTTTGAAGCTAGTGAGGCACACGGATGGTCAATAAGTCCTTGCCTCGTGAGGGCAGCATGTGCCTCACCCCGCAAGAAAATGCTGTAACAAGACTCTAGCGGAATCAGTAGAACCTAGTAAGCCAGCCCCATGCTGCGGGTGGTTTCTGCACCCAGGTAAACGCGGATGCTAAGGAAGTCAGTCGGGCAAGCCGTTTCGCAGCGCTTGCAGCCAACGCAATCTTCGGTGCGGGGCGAGGAGGCAATTTGTCCGGCTTTGCAGCCGTCCCAGGGCACCATTTCCAGAACGTCTAGCGGGCAGGCGCGGACGCACTGGGTGCAGCCGATGCAGGTGTCGTAAATTTTGACTGAATGCGACATGGATATAGAGGCTCCAAACGATCTAGCGACAGGGTTATATCAGAGTAATGCTGTTCGGGCTGTGGCAGGGCGATCGCAAAACGCTGAATCCCTTGACCAGACCGAACCATAACCTTTTGCAGTCGAAACTAGTTTACAGCAGCGCTTTTGCCAGATTCAGAAAACCCTCGAAAAACTTCAAACAACGTAATATCTCAGTTTCAAAACCAATCGTGCATATCAGAAACTCTCTACTTTCAGCAAGCCTGCTTGAACACTGAAAAACACTCCTTCAGATTGCAAAGCCTGATGGACACTGGCACAGATTATTAAATTAACCTTGCTTCCCTCCCAAAAACAGAGGACTCACCCCATAATCGACTTTGGATATTTCCAGAAGCCGTGAATTCACTTGAAATTGAACTCTTTTGAAATTTTTGAGAGGCCTAGACTATGGGTTGGCTAGATAGACTTTTCCCCGGCAGCAAGAAGCCCGCAAATGCCTCTGCTTCTCCTGCGCCCGCAGAGGTTGGCATCCCTCCCGAAAAAGTTGGGTTGGATGGTGCCTTCGATGAGAGCGGTTTGGCAAAGCGTGTGGCGCTGGCCTTCGACGAAGATCCCCAACTGGATGACCTGGGTCGCCTGTGGGTGGCGCAGTTAGGCAGCAAGGTCGTGCTGAAGGGTGAAGTGCCCAGCCAGGACTTCCTGAGCCGTGCTGTGTCGATTGCTCGTGGCGTGAATGGCGCAACGGAAGTAGACAGCAGCCAGGTCAAGGTTGGCTAGGCAGACTGCTGGTGGATTGTAGGAGTGGCGATCGCCCTCAGATCGTGACTCACAACACAGTTCCCTCCCGGAGACCTTGCTATATCTAAATCAGACGTTCCTTTCGAGAGCGCAATATCCGGGTCGGGGTAGGGTTTTGAGGTGGTTTTTCCCATCCAGAGTCCTGCTCCGTTTTCTTGAGAGGTTGTTTGAGCCTCTCTTTTGAGGTGCAGGTTTAAGCTACGTCAGCTTCGGGCGGAGTGCCGCTGAAGACCGTTGAAGCAACTATAGACCTTTTGCGTGAATCGTTGGGTGGCACCGCTGCTCAGCGTTTCACGCTCTCAGACAAAGCATTCATGAAAGCATTCATGCAAGAGATCTCATGTGAAGTGACATGAAGTTAAGTATGAAACAAGGATGTGCTGCGTATCATGCGGCGCATCCTTATTTTTTGGGATTGATTTGCTTGAATACAATCTGCTGAAATCCTGGACGGCAACTCTGTGTTGTCAGTTTGTATTACAGCGTGTTACATTGGTATAGAAGCTTAGCTTGAGCTGCATAGAAAATTTCGTTTGGAGGATGTCAGGTATGCCTGAGTCAGTATGGAATCGCACTACACAGCTTTCATACAGGCTCTAGAGGAACCCAAACTCCAAGCGATTGGATTTTCAAGCGATTGGACTTGTCCTCTGTGAGCCTCTGATGTTTTACCTCTGATGGTTTGAACCATCACTTCAACGTTCAGAATCTCAGAATCACAGAGAAATCCAATGACAACTCAATTGACACTTCCAGCCTTGGGCTGGAGCGATCGCTTTGCGCCCCACTTTTCGCCGTATCGAGCGGCGGGTTATGGGCCTGCTCGCGTGGTTCAAGAGCATCGCGGCCGCTATCAAGTTTATTGCGAAACAGGAGAATACTCGGCTGAAGTCTCCGGCAAATTTCGCCATCTGGCAACGAGTCCGCGCAGCTTTCCGGCGGTGGGCGATTGGGTGGCGCTGGCGTTCGCCTCGCCAGACGGCATCGCTTCCTCATCAGACCGTCACGCTATCATCCACGCCGTGCTGCCTCGCCAGAGCGAGTTTGTGCGGAAGGCTGCTGGCAGCAAAACCGAGGAACAGGTGATCGCGGCGAATGTAGACACCGTGTTTCTCATGACTGGGCTAGACCACGACTTTAACCTGCGGCGGGTGGAGCGCTACCTGATGTTGACGTGGGATAGCGGCGCACGGCCTGTGATCGTGCTAAATAAAGCAGATCTGTGTCCTGACTTTGGCGATCGCCTTGCTGAGCTAGAAGAGGTGGCGTTTGGCGTGCCGATCGTGGCCATCAGCGCTCTGCATAGCGAGGGCATTGATGCGCTCATCCCCTACCTGCAACCCGGACACACGGTGGCGCTGCTTGGCTCCTCTGGCGTGGGCAAATCTACGCTGACCAATAGTTTGCTAGCCCACGCTGTCCAATCCACGCAAGCCGTGCGCGCCGACGACAGCCGGGGACGACACACCACCACTGGGCGATCGCTCTGGCTGTTGCCCTCTGGCACGCTCTTGCTGGATACGCCAGGAATGCGTGAATTGCAGCCCTGGGCCACCGAAGACAGCCTCAGCCAAACCTTTGAGGATGTTGAAGCGCTGGCGACTCAGTGCCGCTTTCGCGACTGTCGGCATGATCAGGAACCGGGCTGTGCAGTGCAAGGGGCGATCGCCAGCGGAACGCTTGACCCCAAACGGCTCGCCAGCTACCAAAAGCTACAAGGCGAGCTAGCTTATCTGGAACGGCGACAAGATCAGCAAGCCCAACTCGCCGAAAAACAACGCTGGAAGCAAATTCACAAACAACTGCGAAACCATCCCAAGCTGAGGCAATAGTCCATTGAATGTGAAAAGCACCGTGTGGCAGTGCGGGAGTTCCTTACTCAGGGCAAACCCTCACCGCCACTACAGCGTTACGGCAAACCCTGCATGTTGCCTTTCTTATCTTGTTCTTTGCTGCCAGCCTAAATCATCCTAGCCCGCCTGCACGAGCCTTGCTGCGTATACCTTTTGGTAATAGTTTTGATACTCAGCCGAGAGCAGCGGCTGCCACCAGGCGGTGTTGTCCAGATACCACTGCACGGTTTTGCGGAGTCCGGTTTCCAGGGTTTCGGCGGGTTGCCAGCCCAGTTCAGACTTGATTTTGGTCGCATCGATCGCATAGCGGCGGTCATGCCCCGGACGGTCTTTCACAAAAGTAATCAGCGAACGGGGATCGGCGGGCAGGCTGGGCGCGAGTTCTGCCATCAGGTCACAGAGCTTATGCACCAGGTCGATATTTTTCACCTCATTATTGCCACCGATGTTGTAAGTTTCACCGGGCGCGGCATTGTGAATCACCGTATCCAGCGCCCGGCAGTGGTCGCCCACATACAGCCAGTCGCGCACGTTCTGCCCATCGCCATACACCGGCAGCGATCGCCCCATCAAAATGTTGATGCACATCAAGGGAATCAGCTTTTCGGGAAAATGGAACGGGCCGTAGTTGTTGGAACAGTTGGTAATCAACGTCGGCATCCCGTAGGTATGAAAATAAGCCCGCGCCAGATGGTCGCTGCCCGCTTTGGAAGCAGAATAGGGACTGTTGGGCGCGTAGGGCGTGGTTTCGCTAAACGCCGGGTCATCGGGATTGAGGCTGCCATACACCTCATCAGTCGAAACATGCAGAAATCGAAAGTGTTCGGGCTGACCCAGACCGTCCCAATAGTGCCGAAATGCCTCCAGCAGCGTGAACGTGCCGACCACATTAGTCTGCACAAACGCGCCAGGCCCCAAAATCGAGCGATCGACATGGGACTCCGCTGCCAAGTGCGCCACCGTGTCGATCGCCTCTTCTCGCAACAGTGAATCGATTAAAGGGCGATCGCAGATATTGCCCTGCACAAACCGGAAGTTTGGATTGGTCTCTAGCGGTTCTAGAGTCTTGCGGTTGCCCGCGTAGGTGAGTGCGTCTAGAACGATGAGGCGATCGCCCGGATATTTTTCCGCCCAGTGGTAGACCAGGTTTGACGCGATAAAGCCAGCACCGCCAGTGATCAGGATGCGGCGGGGAGAGCGAGGGGTAGAGGTCATAGGAGGGATGAGGGATGAGGGATGAGGGATGAGGGGAGGGATGAGGGATGAGGGGAGGGGGTGATGAGGAGCCGAGTGAGTACGTCTCATCATCGCCTTATCTCATCATTTCCTTATCAATTCACTAAGCCAGGTCGATCTGGCAATCGTCGCCAATCATAAACCGCAGGGCTTTGGGACGCTGGGGCGCAACGCGCAGGTTGGCTCGCTGTCCGATAACGCTATCCACGATGCGCTGGTGAATGCCCACGATTTTTGCCTGTTGCAGCACAACGCTGTGTTCCAGATCGGTCTCGACCAGCGTTACGCCGTCGGCAATGCTGCTGTATGGCCCGATGAAACAGTTTTCGATATGACAATTCTTGCCAATAGACACCGGCCCGCGAATGGTAGAGTTCACGATTTTGGAACCTTCGCCAATCTCAACGCGACCGGAAATCTGACTGCTCTCATCCACAGCGCCGCGAATGCTGGACTGCAAGTAATTGTCCAAAATGAGGCGGTTGGCTTCTAGCAGGTCGTCTTTTTTCCCAGTGTCGAGCCACCAGCCTTGGAGCTTAAAGGCCTCGACTTTATGATTCAGATCGATCAGCTTTTGGATGGCATCGGTAATTTCCAACTCGCCACGGGCTGAGGGCTGGATCTGGGCGATCGCCTCATGAATCTTGGGCGAAAACAGGTAAACGCCTACCAGCGCCAGGTTTGACGGGGGAACTTTGGGCTTTTCCACCAGCCGGATAATGCGTCCGTTGCTATCCACTTCTGCCACGCCAAAGGCGGTCGGGTTCGGCACTTCGCACAGCAGCGTCAGCGCGTCCAGCGTGTTGGTCTTGAACTGATCCACCAGTCCACCCAGGCAGCCTTCCACCAGGTTGTCGCCCAGGTACATGACAAACGGTGCGTCGCCCAAAAATGGCTGGGCGATTTTGACCGCATGGGCCAGACCCGCAGGCTGATCTTGCAGAATGTAGGTGATCTGTGCGCCAAACTGGCTGCCGTCGCCCGTTTTGGCTTTCACCTCTTCACCCGTTTCGGGGCTGATGATGATGCCAATTTCTGTGATGCCACAGGCGGCGATCGCCTCCAGTCCATACCAGAGAATCGGCTTGTTTGCCACAGGAACCAGTTGCTTTGCACCCGTGTAGGTCAGCGGTCGCAGGCGCGTACCTTTGCCGCCAGAGAGGACGATGGCTTTCATGGGGTTCACCAAAGGTTAGGAATGGGGGTCAGGAATGAGCGGGAACAGAAGCGTGCAGATCTACCAGCATTCGCCGCAGGCTTTGCCGCCAGTAGGGGAGGTAGTCGCCTAGCAGGGCGGCAGTCTTTTTGCCCGACAGCACGGAATAGGCAGGGCGGGGCGCGGGCAGGGGATATTCGTCGGTGGTGATGGGGACGACGCGCTGCACGGTGAGCGGATAGCCCAGGGCTTCGGCTTCTTCAAAGATGGCAACCGCAAAGTCATACCAGCTAATCACGCCCGTATTCGTAACGTGGTAGATGCCGCCGATGGGTTCTGCGGGGGGTACGGTAGATGCATTGAGGGCGCGGACGGTGAAACCTGCGATCGCCCTTGCCAGATCCGCTGCCCAGGTGGGGCTGCCGATTTGATCCATGACTACGCGCAGTTCTTCGCGGTTACTGCCCACGCGCAGCATGGTTTTCACAAAGTTCCCAGTGCCAGATACACCGTAGACCCAGGCCGTTCGCAAAATCATGTACTGATTGGGGCGATCGCCCAGTACGTCTTGAATCCCTACCTCTCCTAAATGCTTCGACTTGGCATACGCACCAACGGGATTGGGCGCATCGGTTTCGAGATAGGGCGTATTCTTCGTGCCGTCAAATACGTAATCTGTGGAAATGTGAATGAGGGATGCACCTATTTCCTTGCAGCATTCCGCCAGGATTTTTGGAGCCATGCCGTTGATGGTATTTGCCAAATCCGTTTCCTGTTCTGCTTTATCTACCGCAGTGTAGGCAGCCGCATTCACGATTACGTCCGGCCGGAGTTCGTAGATCGTTTGCTTGAGCGTGTCTGGCGCGGCGAGGTTTATACGAGTGCGATCGCACGCAATCACGTCACCAATGGGCGCGAGCGATCGCACCAGTTCTTGCCCCACCTGCCCGGTTGCGCCCGTAATCAAAATCCGGCTCATGCAAACACCTCCGCCTTGCAAAACGGCGTGCCTGCCTGGTCTTTGGCAGAGAGAATTGGTTCACCATCCAGTGGCCAGGCGATCGCCAAATCAGGGTCATTCCACAAAATGCTGCGTTCGTGCTGCGGCGCATAATAGTCTGTCGTTTTATACAGCACTTCGGCAACGTCTGACACCACCACAAACCCGTGGGCAAAACCTGGCGGAATCCAAAGCTGGCGCTTGTTCTCCGCACTCAGTTCGCAGCTTACCCACATCCCAAAGGTGCGCGATGATTTCCGCAAGTCCAGCGCCACATCGAAAATAGCGCCCACAGTAACGCGCACCAGCTTTCCCTGAGTTTGCTGAATTTGATAATGCATTCCCCGCAGCACGTTTTTGGCGGAGCGGGAATAGTTGTCCTGCACAAACCGAACGTTTAGCCCGGTTTTATCCTGAAAAACCTGCTCGTTGTAGCTCTCAAAAAAAAAGCCGCGACTGTCCCCAAACACCTTGGGTTCCAGGATCAGCACGTCGGGAATTTCGGTCGGAACGACGTTCATTCAAGCCTCTCGCATTTTACTCGGTTGCATTCGCCTAGCGCGATCGCACGCAATTGATTCAGGTGTATCTGGCTATACCCATTCATGTCACTTAGTCATGCGCGAATTACGCCAGCACAGCCCTAGAATGCCCGATGAGTTTCGATTGTTAACGAATGCAATCTAGATTCAGTAGACATACCGAAAAGCCACGAATCAGCAATTTCTGAAAAAGATTAAGAAAAAATTAGCAACAGGTGAAGCTTTGATGGATGTTGGCTAGCGCACCTAGAATCTGCTTCGCAATCCGTTACACATAGCGGCAGAGGTCTTTTTATCATTCAATCTCTATGGCGCGGTCTCGCGGGAGTGGCGGGTTCGTTGGGCTGAGGGATCGCTCCCTGGCCAGGGTTCGAGGAGTGACACGGAGATGGATTACGCGGGCGATCGCCCTACCCTTGGCGGGCAGCCTGTCGCTGGGTGGGCTGGGCGTAGGCAGCGCTGCGGAGCCGTCAGATAGGGCACTAGAGACAGAAGCGCAGCGGTTTAGAACTGAGTGCCCGGTGGATCAACTCGTTGCCCAAGCGCTAGTTGCCCAAAACACTGAAGCGAACCCAGAAGCGAATCCAAGGCATTTGGCACGTCTCAGGGCTGACTCTGCGGCTGATGCTGGGCCTTTATTCTCTAGTTTGGGTGACGTGCTGACGGCGCTGCCGCTGGCGGCTCCCTTTCCCCAAATTCACCCGCAGGTGCGGCTGGGGCGTGTGCCTGTGCTGATGTATCATGACGTGCTGCCTCGCAAGGAAGTGTTTTTTGATGTCACCCCGGCAGAGTTTGAAGCGCACCTGCGAGCGATTCGGGACAATGGGCTGACTCCGATTCATCTAGATCAACTGGTGGCGCACCTGGCCACGGGCGCACCGCTGCCACCGAAGCCCGTGCTGCTGACTTTTGACGACGGCTATTTGGGGCATTACGAATATGTCTATCCGCTGCTGAAGCAGTATGGCTATCCGGGCGTGTTTTCGATCTACACGGGCAAGGTTGAGCGCAACTATGGGCGACCGGGACTAACCTGGGCGCAATTGCGGGAGATGGCAGCCGACCCGCTGGTGGCGATCGCCGCTCACAGCGTTACCCATCCCAAAAATCTGGCCGACCTGGACGATTCCGAACTGCGCTGGGAAGTGACGGAATCCAAGCGCATTCTGGAAGAAAAGCTGGGCGTTTCGGTGAAGCACTTTGTCTATCCCGAAGGCAACTACGACGAGCGGGTAAAGGCAGCCGTGCGGCGGGCGGGCTATCGCTCGGCGCTGACGATGAGCAACCAGGTCGATCGGTTTGCCAGCGAGTCGGCGGATTTGCTGAGCATCGACCGATTGGGGCAGTCGAAACTGTCGCTGGCGATCGCCCAGGCCGATGGCGGTGCGCCATTGCCGCCACTGGGCAGCGCCTTTAACTTCACGGCTCCGGTTCGCAAGCGGCAGATCGCGCTGGATGGCGTATCGCTGGTGCTGTTTGCTGGCGGTCGCCCGGTAACGCTCCACGCCGACAGCCGCTATCAAGTGTCTGAAATTATTGCCGACACGCCCGCCGTTGCTGCGGTAGATGGCGGCTTCTTTTCGATGAAGCAGCTCGATTCCAACATCATGATCGGCCCGGTCTACAGCCAAAACACGGGGCAGTTTGTGCCAGGAAGCGCCTGGGATCTCGCCAATATCGTCGGGCGACCGCTGGTGCTGGTTAGCCCTGATGCGGTGAAATTTGTGCCTTTTGACCCGCAGCAGCACAACACGCTGGCAGGCCTTCGCAAGCTGATGCCCGACGTGACGGATGCGTTTGTCGCCGGAGCGTGGCTGGTGAAAGACGGCAAAGGGCGATCGCCCGAAACGTTCCGCGACCTGTTTGGGTTTGACGTGCCCCGCCACCGGGCATTTTGGGGCATCGACCAGGCAGGGCAACCCGTGGTGGGCGTGTCCAAGGAGCGGATCGATTCCGTGGCGCTGGGTGAATTGCTGAGTCGGGCGGGGCTGCGGGAGGTGGTGATGCTGGATTCCGGCGCGAGCGCGTCGCTGGCCTACGGAGATGAGTTGCTGGTGGACTATACGCCGCGCCCTGTGCCCCATGTGGTTGCTCTGTTTCCGCCTGTCGAAACCTGGATGGCAAAAGGCTGTGGTGAGTTTCCGACGGCCGCTGCCGAGCCGTCTTGCAATGGGCGCGATCGCTGTTTGGATGCCCTCACCGCGTTTTTACCGGGCACTGCGCCGCTGGATTCTGTTCCGCGATGATTCCTGCCCCCCATGATTCCTGGAATATGTCATGACTCAGCCTGCAACCTCCTCCTCTCAACCCACTGCTGAACCGCCCAAGCCGACTGTCTGGGTGCGCTCGCGACCACTGGGCTGGTTCTGGGGGCGATCGCCCCATGCTTTGAGGCGGTGGGTTAGGCGGTTCTGGCTGCCGCTGTTGCTGGGGCTAGGGGTTTTGCTAGGGGCATTGGGTCTGCATTCGCTGGGGAACCCCTCGGTCTGGAATCCGTTGGCGCTGCACGTTGGTCGTCTGCCTTGGTCGGAGAGCCAGACTGGTCAGACCGTGATGCAAGGGGCAGAAGGGGCGATCGCCCTTTCCACTTCAGCGAATCCTGCCAGAGATCTGACCGAAGACCGTGACGAAGGTCGGGCCCCCCGACCGCTGCCCCGCTACGGACACTTCGCCTTTGCCGAAGCCGACCCAGCCGATCTGATGGTCGTCGCCAGCTATTCCCAGGATGTAGCCCAGCGGTTTGAGCAACTGCACACCGACGCGGGGCTGGCACTGCTGAAGATGATCGACGCGGCCCGGCTGGATGGCGTGTGGATTGTGCCCGTGTCAGGCTTTCGGGATTATGAGCGGCAAACTCGCCTGTTTCGCCTGAAAACGCAGCAATACGGCTCAGCCGAAGCAGCAGCACGGGCGGTGGCTCCTCCTGGCCACAGTGAGCATCACACAGGCTACGCCGTTGACCTGTCAGACGGGCTGGCGCGGGCGATGGACATCAGCGAGGCTTTTGGCAAAACAGCGGCCTATGCGTGGCTGACGCGCCGCGCCGCCGAGTTCGGCTTTGAGCTGTCTTTTCCTGAAAACAACCCGCAGGGCGTAAACTATGAACCCTGGCACTGGCGCTACGTCGGCACACCCGAAGCGCGGCAACTGTTTGAACCACTGGCAGAGAGCATAAAGTTTGTTGAATAGTATTCACTATATTCACTAACAGTGAGTTGCTCAGGAGGTGATCTTGAAATCTCATCACCAAGCTTTTATGCCGCTTTTATGCTATCTACAATAGCGTTGCTTATTGCAAAATCTAAATTCAACCCTTGTTTGAAAGTCTCTAAATTGCAAACGTACCCTGATAGTTGGATGCTTTCTCAAATAGTTTTAACTGAACCGGAGGTAAAGAATAAGCATTCCTGGAAGAGTCCTCAATGTACTCAAGTATACAGCGGGCAACATATTCGCTGAGCTTCACGGGAACCGCATTGCCAATCATTTGTTCCAGATCTGATTTACTGCCTCTAAATTTGAAGTTGTTGGGAAATGTTTGGATGTAACTTCGCTCGATTGTCGTTAAAGGACGTAAGTTCTCATTGATTTCACAAACATCCCCTTGGTGCTTCTTGTATGTCTTAGGAATAGGACGGTTTACACCTCGTATTGTTGGACTAGGCTCGTAAATACTAAAAACAGCTCTTCTCTTGTAGCTTCTTGGATGGCGATAAAAATGCTCGATTCCTAAACTATGACCCAAGTATTCAAAAACAGTCATAGGTTTTTTTGACTGATTCTTGGTTAAATAGGAATCCAGGAAGCTATCTTCACTGCCAAGTTGCCCAATCAAAAAATACCTCTTTCTAACCTGGGGGACACCGCAATAGCTGGCATTCAAAATTGAGCAAGTCAAGCCATATCCTTCCGCTCTAAAAATCTCTAAAGCTGTTTTTAAAACATGGCTTTTTGCAATTCTCTCAACGTTCTCCATGACAAACCAACGCGGTTTGACCTGCGAAACAATATTTGCAAAACTTAGAGTCAAGTCTGCTCGACCAAGGCTCTCATCTCTTTTACCTGCGCTTGAAAAATCTTGACATGGAGGCCCACCAATAATAACGTCTGGATTCAATTTAGCTATATCCAGGTGTGCTTCGGTTTCTGCAAGATCTTTCTTAAATACAGGATGTTGAAAGTTATCTTTATAGACCTCAATTGCTGGAAGCCAAGAATCAAAAGCAGCAACTATATCAAATCCAGCGTTTTGAAATCCAAGTGACAAACCCCCGCAGCCACAGAATAAGTCTACTGTTCTCATCACTAAAGAATCACAATTTAGAAATCCACTCTGCTAATTAAACAAGTCAGGAGAGCCATAAATTATAGCATCAAGTCTTCTCTCAGGACTTAAGAGATTTTGACCTCCACCTAAAATAATTCTTTTTATTTCACTTTTTTGAATTCTTGGTCGTCTTAGTGCTTCAGATTTCATGTAGGCATGAGTGACTCTACCACTCACCGCAAATGCCTTGTCATTCTTAGTGTTGTACGACAATGCATCTATAATTCTTCTGTGGCTGAATGAGCCATTAGTACTGAAGTCATACAGCATTCTAAATAGCCAAACAACAGTTCGAGTGTGTCTTGCAATCAATCGTATTCGGCCAAATGTCCTTAACTCTAGCTTGGCTAAGTCGATGAATAATCTTGTGAAGGCAAGATTGCTCCAAACAAAAACATCTAAACAATTCTCTGAAAGCTTAGATGATTTCCCCTCAGTCTTCCATATAGGCTGCATCAAAAAAGGCTTTTGATTATCCAAAATCGAAAGAGCTATTGAGTCTATGACACTGATCATCTGTGGGATATAGGGTATGACACAATCTGGCTCTGTCCAGTCGGAAACTCCTGAAAAATGCTCTCCTATAAGATCCTTCATATAAGATGGAGAGTGTCTAAAAGTTTCTGCAATACTACAAGCCAAGTAGACAATGCTATCTGGTCTTACAACGATTTCGCAACCGTAAAAATCTTCTGATAAGTCACAGGTTGTGTTATCAGGTAAGGCTGTTAGCTTGATCTCTATTGCCTGTAAGCAAGTCCTTCCTGAGTGCATCCCAATTTTGCAAGACTCATGTTGAGAATTGCCCATTGAGGTAGGCACAACGTTGCTTCAGCACCTGCGGAACGTTATCTTTGTCCCACTGCGCCCCGATATCTTGATTCGCCGCCCAAGTTGTTTAACGGTCGATTCAATTGCCCCGGAACCAATGGAGACTCCTTCAGCTTGATAGTAGCCATAATTGACAATCCGCTGTCGATGCTTGTTAAGGTAGCTAACGAAATTCGTAACCCGCTCGTGTTGCCAATCCTCAAACTGTGCAATTGCGCCCTCGACATCGCCTTGCCACAAACAGGTTTCCACGGCATCTAAACGTTGCACAGAACCACCCACTTTGCCCAAATTCTCAACCAAGTGATACCAGTCCAAAATCTCCCGTCTTTGGGTCTGGTTGCCAATCTGGGTGTAGACATTCCAGATCCCATCATGCCCATCTCCAATACAAGTCAATGGGTCAGATAAAGACTGAACATTGACCCAGTTGACCAACTGCTCATTGTCTTGAAAGAAGGCAGCAACACAGGACTCGTGCAGATTCACTGCCTTGTAATCTCGCCATTCACTCGGTTCTCCTTCGGGTGTTCGCAATCGCACTTTACCTCCATCGATACTCATCTCCTCAACCGTTTCTTCCACTTGCGGTAACTCAAAGATTTGACGATGCACTAATCGCTGTTGAGTACTGTGAGAAACCTTTATCCCAGTCAACACTTCAATGTCTTCTGCCGCCCGCTCATACGATTCATTGGCACTCACCAACAAACAACACCGCTCCAGGTAAGGACTCCATCGTGTGTACGCTTTCACCTCCAGAATTTGAGCTTGTTTCTCACTCACTTGCAGTTGTCCAAGGATGCTCTCGATGCGACGCTTTCGTCCACTTGTCGTGCCGCTACTTGTTGCAATAAAAAATCCCCGATCTCTGGGCTGACATGTTCGAGCAGATGTCCTCGCACTGCCGCCTCAATCCCTGCCAACGTTTTCACTTGCTCTGGGTCAGTTTCCTCGTATAGCAGAGCGGCAAGGGCACGAGCATGGGCTTGGATTTGGGCTTTTTTCTCAGCGTCCATGACAGGTATCGGGTAAAAGTACAATACTCAAAGTTTATCGCTATCGCCAAAGTCTAGAACTAAGCACTTTTACTCATCGCAAAAGTGGGATGCACTCGTCCTTCCTTCCCTCGCTTGTGTAACCAGGTCAACTCCTGGAAGTGTTCCAATTAAATATTGTTGATAAGGTGTAAATTGAGCCTCAAACGCATAAAAAAGATCTTCCGATTGTGGATCGATTCCGTAAAAGCTAGATGTGCTGATATTTGAATGTTCAACCCTTAGACTTGAATTGAGCTTAATGTATATATTTTCCAAGCTGCGATTGTGCAAATATGCACAAAGAGAAGCAGGTAGAGAAGAGTTGAAGCAGTTTTTCCCCCAGGCTTTCTTCTGAGTAAAATCCCTATTTGAATATTTCAGACCAAACAGCCCTGGTGGTTGATTGGCTGTATTTTCTAAAAACACAATTTCTGGTCAAATGAATCTACTTGATTATTCTATGTGATCAAGGCTGTATGTCTTGGAGTAGACATATCATAGCACAAGTGTTGAATCTTAAGATTTTGGCGGGTAGTGCCAAGTTGTGCGTTGGTGCTGGTGATACCGAATTGGTCTGACTACTGACCCCATTCTCATTAACAGAAGCTCAAACTCGCCAAAAATCTCCAGGTTTGTAAAGTTGTGTATCGAGATTCAACACTTCTGATATCATAGGACTTGGTGAAGACTATGAACTTCGATCAAGTTCTGTTCACTTACTGTGTTTATAACAATACCGATAAGATACAGCAATACTGACAAGATACAGCACTCAACTAGCTTTTCATGGGGCGGATGAGGACGACGGGGGTTTGCTCGTCGGCGTTTCCGGCGGGGTTGCTGATCAGCGCTTGCGTCAGAAATTCATCGGTGAGTCCGGCGGTGGCGGCTAGCACTTTTACGGCTTTCAGGTCGTTTACGTCTACGATCGCCGCTGAGAGTCCGGTTTCTTGCTTGATCTGGTCAACCACCCGCTGCGGATTTTCGGGCCCCAGCACGATGAACTGGTCGTAGGGCGGCAGCGTGCCCGTCACGTCGTCAATCAGCCGCGCCTGTTCGCCCGCAAGCTGGTAAAACAGACCGGGTTTCTTGAGGAATTTTTTGGCGATCGCCCCCACCAAAAACGCCCCCGCCACGCGCCACGGCCCGACGATATTCACCAGCGTTTGCATTCCGCAGGCGGTGGCCAGGCTGGAGGTGGGCAAAAAGTAATAGCACAGGCGCTTGGCCAGCCAGCCGGGTTTGATGTCCGAGGGATGGTGAAAGCGGTCTTGCATAATGGCGACGGGCGTTTCGCCAATGGTCACTACGTCGCCGGGCTGAGCGTGGGGCATGACATAGCGCTTCACCACCGTTATGGGGTCGTCCAGGTGCGTCAGCAGGTGCGTGCGGATGGGCAGCACGTCGGCGGCGGCGGTGGGTCGCCAGCGGTGCGAGTCTTCGCTGCTGGGAAACTTCAGCGGCACCATAATATGGCGCACTTTGGGAATGCGGCCCTGCGGCCCGTAGGTGACATAGTGAATGCGTACCCAGGCGGCTTGCAGGCTGCTGAGGTCGGGGCCCTTGATTTCCAGCGTTACTTCGGCGTGGGTGGTCTTGCCCACTTTGACGATATAGCCGAACCAGTAGCCATCGGCGCGGGCGGGCGCGTCGGCGTGTTTCGGCGTGACCCAGATGCGGTGCGTGATGCCGTCGAGGGAGTCTTTGGAAAGCAGCGTCACCTCGGCTTCTACGTGCGGCACCATGATCTCCAGCCGCTCGGTCAGGTTGCGAAACTCCACATCGCCCACCAGCACGTAGCGATCCGGCTCGTAGACATCCAGGTTCCACTCGCCGGGAGTGAGTACCAGTGCATTGCCCGGACGACGGCGAAACTGTGCCTCCCAGGCGATCGCCCCCAGTCCCACCAGCCCTGCTGCAATCCCCAATCCCGTTGTGATGATTCCCACGTCCGTCATGCTCCCAACTATCGCCCTTCAGACTCTTCAGACTATTACACCAGAAGACTACACCAGAAGACTGGACAACCCCGGTTCCTTGAAGCAATCGTCTTAGGTCAGAGATAAATTTACAAACCTTATTATTCTGCGTTAGGATGCACTCGGAATTCCTAATTTTTTAATTTTTATAAAAGCTGTTATTGCTATCAATTGTCCCTAAATCTTCAAAGTCGTAGTCGCAGAATCGTAAGTGTCAGATTTCCTGCGTCCCGTATTCCCTCCAGAATTCTTTAGCGCTGTAATCCGCCCACGCTGCTTGGATTCTAGGATTTGGTAGACGGCGGATTCTTGCGTACTCTATCGGTTCAGTTGATGGTCGATTGATTAGCTCAAGCAGTACGTTAAGCCTACTAGACTGAGCGCAAGCCTACACGGAGCAACTATGCAGAGATTGGTTGGAATTGAGCGGGCGTGTTTGATTGGGCATCTTGTAGCGATGGCGTTTGGGCTGGCAGGGCTGCTGCTGGTCATGCCCCATCCCGAATTTTTGACCCATGTGCCTGCTGGGCAAACGCTGTTTCGCTGGAGCATGGCGGGCGGCGGTGTGGTGTACATCTTGCTGGGGGCGATCGCCGTTTCGATCTATGCCTATCGCACGCTGGGTCTGCGGGCGTGGCTCACGTTCCTGGTCTGCTCTGTGGGGTTGTCTCTCACCAGTGAATTGCTGGGCACCAGCACGGGCTTTCCATTTGGGCACTACAGCTATCTCAGCGGACTGGGCTACAAAATCAACGGACTGGTTCCCTTCACCATTCCCCTGTCCTGGTATTACCTGGGGCTGTCGTCCTATTTGCTGGCGCGGGCTGGGCTGGAAACCGACAAGCCGACTTCTGGACTGCTGACCGTTGCACGGGGCGCGGCGGCCGTGTTTTTGGGTGCGCTGCTGCTCACCTCCTGGGACTTTGTGCTAGATCCTGCCATGAGTCAGACCGCCATGCCCTTTTGGTACTGGCATCAGCCCGGTGCGTTTTTTGGAATGCCGTACCAGAACTTTGTCGGCTGGCTCGGCACGGGGGCGGTGTTTATGACGGTTGCAGTGCTGCTTTGGGGGCGGAACGTCGCCAAGCCTCAGGCGATCCAACTGAACTTTCCGCTGACGGTTTATCTGGGCAATTTTGCCTTTGCAATGGTGATGAGCCTCGCCTTTGGGTTTTGGATTCCAGTGCTGCTGGGCATTTTGTTGGGCGTGATTCCGGCGGTGTTGTGCTGGCGGCAGAGCTATCTGCTAAGTGAAAAATCGGCAGCCGCCGAGGCCTCCCTCAAGTCTTCAGTCCGCGTCGGAGCAAGTGCCAATTGAGCGATCTGAACCTGGCACCGTCGCAAGCTGAACTGGCGGGCTGGCTGGGGGCGATCGCCCTCGTGCTTCTCGTGGTTCAGATTCCAGCCTTGGCGCTGCTGCTGACCCGTCTGCTCAGCGCTGCCCGTCGCGCTTCCCCGCTGCGTCCCCAGAACGCCACGCCTGCCATGCTGGGAACCGTCAGCGTCATCATTCCCACACTGAATGAAGCACATCGCCTCCAGCCTTGCCTCGACGGGCTGACGCGCCAGGGCTATGAGCTGCGAGAGGCGATCGTCGTCGATAGCCATTCTCAGGACGGCACAGTGGATTTGGTGAAAGCGGCGGCTCAGCGAGACCCGCGATTTCGCGTCGTGTATGACGATCCGCTGCCTGCGGATTGGGTCGGTCGCCCCTGGGCGCTGCACACCGGATTTCTCCACAGTAGCCCTCAGAGCGACTGGGTTCTCGGCATCGATGCCGACACGCAGCCGCAGCCAGGGCTGATTCCTGCTCTGCTTCACGCCGCTCAGGAACAGGGCTACGACCTGATTACTCTCGCGCCACAATTTATCCTGAAGCAGCCTGGGGAGTGGTGGCTGCAACCCGCGCTGCTGATGACGCTGATCTATCGGTTTGGGGCGGCGGGAAGTCCAGCAGACGGGCCTGAGCGCACGATGGCGAATGGTCAGTGTTGCCTGATTCGGCGATCGCTCCTGGAATCCCTCGACGGCTACACCAGCGCCCGCCAGTCCTTTTGTGATGATGTGACGCTGGTGCGCGAGGCAGCACGACGCGGCGCAAAGGTTGGGTTTCTCGACGGCTCCAGTGTGCTAAAAGTCCGTATGTACGAGGGTATAGGCGAAACCTGGCGCGAATGGGGGCGATCGCTCGACCTCAAAGATGCCAGCACCCCCGCCCAAACCTGGAGCGACGTGGCATTTTTGCTTGTGGTGCAGGCGCTGCCCTGGCTGCTGGTTCCGACTGTGCTAACGATTCTGGCTATCCGTCCCACCGCTGCCTCACCAACGTTCCTCGCACTGCTGGCACTCAACCTCTGTTTGCTCCTGCTGCGCCTCGGCACCCAGTTCGGCATCCGCACCGCCTACGATCGCCCCGGCAGCCGTTTCCCCCTTGCCTTTTGGCTTTCGCCCCTCGCCGATCCGCTGGCTGCCCTCCGCATCCTCCGCTCTGCCAGCCGCAAACCCACACAATGGCGCGGCCGACGGTACGAGTGACAGAGATTTGAGGTGTTGGAATGACGAGGAGAGGCTGAAATGACCAACAGCGATCGCCCCATTGCCTTCCTCAATCTCTACCGTTCTTTCCCATGCTCGACTCCCTCGACACCATTACCCTCGGTATCCTTGGCAGCGGCATCGCGGGCCTCGCTACAGGTCTAGGCGCACTGCCCATTTTCCTGTTTGAAAAAATCACCAAAAACACCCAGGGCATCATGCTGGGCTTTGGGGCGGGCGTAATGCTGGCGGCAACGGCATTTTCGCTGGTGATTCCAGGGCTGGAGGCGGCGACTGAAAGGACGGGTAGCAATGCCTACGCGGCACTGATTGTGTCGCTGGGCATCGGGCTGGGCGGACTCTTCCTCTGGCTGAGCCATCGTTACTTTCCGCACGAACACTTTTTTAAGGGGCGCGAGGGCAGCAGCGCTGTGAACCTGAAGCGGGTGTGGCTATTTGTGATGGCGATCGCCATTCACAATTTTCCTGAAGGTTTAGCAGTGGGTGTCGGCTTCGGCGGCGACGATATTTCCAACGGCATTGCGCTAGCGCTGGGCATCGCGCTGCAAAATATTCCAGAAGGACTGGTGGTCGCTATTTCACTGCTGTCTGAAAATTATTCCAAGCCCAGAGCGCTATTCATCAGCCTGCTCACGGGTTTGGTGGAACTGGTAGGTGGCATCTTGGGGGCAATGGCGGTTTCTCTGTTTTCAGCAATCTTGCCGCTGGCGATGGGCTTTGCAGCGGGCGCGATGCTGTTTGTCATCAGCGATGAAATTATTCCCGAATCGCACCGTCTGGGTTATGAAAAAGCCGCAACAGTCGGCGTGATGGTGGGCTTTGTGCTGATGATGGTGCTGGATGTAACGGTGGGATGAGGAGCGTTCGATCGTGGGGCGATGTCGCTCCACAAAAGCAAAGGTGCTGCATGGACTAACCCACGCAACACCTCTCTACCAATTCGCAACTCTAGCCACCAATCAACCAGGCATTGACCAATCCAGCATTAGTAGCGATAGCCACCGCCGTAGTTGTTGTTGTTACCAGGCTTATGAACAATGAAGCTCATCACCTGGCACTGCTTGATATTGTCAAACGCAACCACCCGGATATAGCAGTTCGGGAATTCTGAACGGCATTGCTGCACCTCATTCAGCACCTCTTGAGGAGAAGTCGCATTAAACAATGGCAGCTTCCACATCGTCCAATAGTGCATCTCAGCCGCAGAATCTTCATTAAACTCGATGCAAGGGAAATAACCCTGGTCGAGCGTGTACTGGATCTGACGGGCAATTTGTGCGTCGGTCAACGGAGGCAGATAGGAAAAGGTTTCGTAACGGCGCTCTTTGGGTAAAGTCTTCATGGATTCCTCTATTCTCTAGTCTTCAGACGTTGAATCTTGTTCTGGATGGGTACTTGTAGCACCGGGGTCAAGCTGCGTCATTCGCTCAAGCTGCTCACAGCGTCGCTCCGTATTTGCCTGTTGGATGCCTGTACGAAGCATCTCTGGCAAAAAGTCAGCAATTTCCTCGGCAATATGCTCTCGCACGGTCAAAATCCGAAAGGCAAGGGCCTGATCCTCTTTGAACAGAGCCTGGAGGTAGGACTCACTGTTTTCGATCCGTTCGCGGCGAGAGAACTCATGCAGCCGTAGGGCACGGGGTGGATCAGTCTCGCTGAGCTGAGCCATCACCGTCCGCATTGCCTGAAACGTCAGGTAGCTGATTAGCGTCTTGCTCGTTTCCTTTGCGATCTGTCTAAGATCCATGCAGTTGACCCCGAGGGGGTGAAAGGTTGAACGCTGAGGAATAAAGAATGAGTGCTAATACTTATACCCTCAATTCGGGGTTGAGAGCGTAAACCAAGCATCAATTCCATTCCCTATTCCTCACCTGTCAGCCCTTCTCATCAGACGGTATCCACCGCCTCAAACTCGAACTTGATTTCCTTCCACAGTTCGCAAGCGGTAGCCAGTTCGGGCGACCAGCGGCAAGCTTCGCGGATGATGTCGCCGCCTTCGCGCATCAGGTCGCGACCTTCGTTGCGAGCTTGTAAGCAGGCTTCCAGAGCAACACGGTTTGCCGTTGCACCAGGTGCGTTGCCCCAGGGGTGACCCAGCGTGCCGCCGCCAAACTGAAGCACGGCATCGTCGCCGAAGATTTCCACCAGCGCGGGCATATGCCAGACGTGAATCCCGCCAGAAGCAACTGCCATCACACCCGGCATGGAGGCCCAGTCCTGGGTGAAGTAGATGCCCTTTGAGGGGTCACGCTCGATGTAGTTTTCACGCAAGAGATCCACAAAGCCAAGCGTCACGGCTTTGTCGCCTTCTAGCTTGCCCACCACGGTTCCGGTGTGGATGTGGTCACCACCGGACATCCGCAAGCATTTTGCCAGTACGCGGAAGTGCATCCCGTGATTCTTCTGGCGGTCGATCACAGCGTGCATGGCACGGTGGATATGCAGCAAGACACCGTTATCGCGGCACCACTTGGAGAGAGTAGTGTTAGCTGTGAAGCCTGCGGTCAAGAAGTCATGCATGATGATGGGCATATTGAGTTCTTTCGCATACTCAGCCCGCTTCAGCATTTCTTCGCAGGTGGCGGCGGTCACATTGAGGTAGTGCCCCTTGATTTCACCAGTCTCAGCTTGTGCCTTGTGGATAGCTTCAGCGACGAAGGTGAAGCGATCGCGCCAGCGCTGGAAGGGCTGAGAGTTGATGTTTTCGTCGTCTTTGGTGAAGTCCAGACCGCCGCGCAGACACTCGTACACTGCACGACCGTAGTTCTTTGCCGACAGACCCAGCTTAGGCTTGATGGTGCAGCCCAGCAGGGGACGACCGTACTTATTAATCTTGTCACGCTCGACCTGGATGCCGTGGGGCGGTCCCTGGAAAGTCTTGAGGTAGGCTACAGGGATTCGCAAGTCTTCCAATCGCAGGGCCTTCAGAGCTTTGAAACCAAATACGTTCCCCACAATGGAGGTAAGCATGTTGGTAACAGAGCCTTCTTCAAACAGATCCAGAGGGTAGGCAATGTAGGCGATGAACTGATTGTCTTCACCGCGAACGGGTTCGATATCGTAGCAACGACCCTTGTAGCGATCGAGGTCAGTTAGCAGGTCAGTCCACACGGTCGTCCAGGTGCCAGTCGAGGACTCAGCCGCAACGGCTGCACCCGCTTCTTCGGGCGGCACACCGGGCTGAGGGGTGACCCGGAAGGCGGCCAGAATGTCCGTGTCTTTGGGCGTGTAGTCGGGGGTGTAGTAAGTCAGGCGGTAGTCCTTAACCCCAGCCTGGTACCCAGCTTTTGCCTGGGTCTTGGTTTGCGAATAAGACATCGTTTCCCTTCCTGTGAATCACTGTTTTCAGAGCGTACAAAACCCTGCCTGTGCAATACGGCACAGGCGACATACCGCTAGCCGCGCTCTCAGGGCATAATCTCAGCGCAGCGGACTGGCATTAACAAAGTCTTTATGTTCAGGGCAAAGGGTTGAACAGACTTGACGTTGAGCGACCTGCAAACTGCCCTGATCACGGGTTCAAGACAAAATATATCAGGGAATGAAACCGATTCAATAAGCTAAAAGTTGAAACTTCTTGGCCTCTCGATAACATGCATTTATATTTCTAAAGGTTATTAACTGTTTTTTAAGATTTTTGGCAGCCGCGAGCAATCGCAAAGTCCTGTCCTGCTCCGGCTCCGTAGTATACACCCGATGCAGGCAAAAGCTCGGTGAAGCCATTTGAGCCGACAAGCCGTCTATTTTGTTACAACTCGTTATGATCGGCTGGGACATTGCAGCCTCCTTTTTCGTCCTGAAGCTCCAGTTTGACGATGCTGGGCATTTAAGTGATTCGGCTGAAGCGTTTTGCGATCGCCCTCCTACACTTCCCAGATGATGCACGCCCCCTGCATTCCCCATGACGCATTCCCCCGCCACCAGCGATTTTTCTCCGTTTCCAGTACCCGTGCAGCGGCGACATGAAGACCCGTCTGGGCTGTGGTCGCGGGTGTGGTCGGGGTCGGTGGTGCTGCATGTTCTCTTGCTGCTAGCAGTGCTGCCCTCGCTGAAGACTGTCGCTGAGCAGTCTAGAGGGGGAGGCACGGCGACCCCGATCGAGCTGGTGGATGTAGGGGCGATCGCCCCAGATACGACTCCTGATCCTGCAACCGTGCCTGCCAGCCCTGTCGCCCCAGCCCCGGCTGAAGTGCCTGCCCCGCCCCCTGCTGCGACACCAGCGCCGTCCCCTCTTCCGGTGAACCCACCGCCGCCTGCGCCTGCTGCCATCCCGCCTGCGGTGCTTGCCCCTGCCCCTACGCCCGTGGAAACACCACCGCCTAGCCCGATCGCGTCACCTCCAGTGGTGTCACCTCCAACGCCCATCCCAACACCTACGCCCATCCCCACGCCAGCGCCCCAGCGGCCGTCGCCCGTCCCGGTGCAGCCGTCTCCCTTTATTCCGCCGGAGCCGCCGCCCGTCTTGGGGCGAGAGCCTTTGCCGCCTCCACGCCCTTTTCCTGACGTGAGCCAGCCCAGCGAGTCCACCGAGCCACCCTTCCCCACGCCAGGACAAAACCCAACTGAGGGCGGCAACCCGGTCAATAACCCTGGAGACGCGGCTGCAAATCCGGTTCCGGGCAGTGGCGCACCGGGCATCGACACACCCGCCAGCGGCCCAGACACCGGCCCAGAAGACGACCTGGGCGAAGTGGTGATTGGTCGCCAGCCCACGCCTACTAGCCTGACGCTGAGCGTGGTGACCGTGCGCCACTTGTCGCCGCAGGAAACAGCCGACATCCCCGAAGAAAATGCCGAACTGCTGACCAGCCGCATCAGCGTCCTCGCCGACCCGACTCAGCCCAACTCCTGCCCACTGTTTCCCGACAGTGTGGCGGGCTTTGGCGCACCCGTGACGCTGCGGCTGGCGGTTGAGGCAGACGGGCGCGTGTCTCGCGCCGAGGTGCAGCAGCCCGCGCCCACAAACTATGCTTACACGGAGCTGGTGCAATGTTTAGCGCAGGCTGGCTTGCAGTTCCGCCCAGCCCTAGATAGCGGGATTGCGCGTCCCAGCGACAATACGCTGGTGGATGTGACGGTGGTGGGAGAGTGATAGGGCGGAAAGAACGAAGAACGAAGAACGAAGAACGAAAAACAGAACCTCTTCGTTTTTCCCTCTTCGTTCTTCTCTCTTTTTCCTGACTATGCAACGACAATTTGCGGCAGCGGCTCCTGAACGGGGGGAAGGGTGCGGCCGACAACGGGGGCGATCGCTCTCACTTTTTCCACAATTGTCACCATCTCATCGAAGGACAATGCCTGACGCGCATCGGAAACAGATTTTTCGGGGTCGGGGTGGCACTCGATAATCAGCCCGTCGGCTCCAGCGGCGATCGCCGCCAGGGCCAGGTTCGGCACCAGTTCCCGCTTTCCAGCGGCATGGCTGGGGTCTACAATCACGGGCAGGTGGGTGATTTGCTTCAGCGCCACGACTGCCCCCAGATCCAGCACGTTGCGCGTGTAAGTGTCGAAGCTGCGGATGCCGCGTTCGCACAGCATCACTTTCTCGTTGCCGTGGGCGAGGATATATTCCGCCGCCATCACGAATTCTTCAATGGTTGCCGCTAGGCCCCGCTTCAGCAAAATTGGCTTGTCTACCTGACCCAGCGCCTTCAGCAGGTCAAAGTTTTGCATATTGCGGCTGCCCACTTGCAGCACATCGGCATAGGCGGCAATTTCTTCGATCTGGGAAACCGCCATGACTTCGGTGACGACGGGCATTCCCGTGCGATCGCGCACTGCCGCCAAAATTTCTAGCCCTTCGCGTCCCATGCCCTGGAAATCGTAGGGCGAGGTGCGCGGCTTGTAGACCCCGCCCCTTAGCGCCTGCACGCCCGCCACCGAAAGGCGACTGGCGACCGCATCCATCTGGGCACGGCTTTCGACGGAACAGGGCCCGCCGATGAGGAGCAGTTCTGACCCGCCCGCCGAAACCTGGTCGGAAATCTGAATGACGCTACTGTGGCTGGGTTCGGTCTTAAGGGTCAGCTTTGCTTTTTGCATGGGAAGAATCTCCTGGTTAGACGTAAAAGATGAGAAGAGAACTAGACCGTAAATGGGAGCGAACCAAAATCCAAAACCTAAAATCTAAAATCCAAACCCCAAAATCTAAAGTCCAAAACAAAAACCCGGAACCTCTAGAGGCCCCGGGTTGCATGGTCGCATAATCGCGCATGAGCAACTTACCCGGGGCGTTCCCTGGTCCAAAAAAAGTAAAAGTAAAAGTAGCGGGGCGTATGGCTCATGGGTTTGAACGTAAGTTGGGGATGCAAGGGGAGACTGGCTGCTTAAGAAAGACCGCTTAAAATGCAAAAACCGCAGAGGTTGCGCTCTGCGGTTCACCCAAGGTTCCAGGTCAAGCTGGACTCACCCCAGGTGAACCTTGCTAAACCAAAAGTAAAAGTAGCGGACTTGAATCGACATAACAAAGCTCAGTAGCTGTAGAACCAGGTTGCTCAGCACAAGATGTTTGAAAACGAGATGCTTGCAAGTTGAATTCATTTCAACTTATCGCTAACTGTAACGAAGTTTGCAAAACCTCGTCAACCCCCAGCCTGAGAAATTTTGCCAAATTGTCAGGGTTTTATAGCCAGGATTTGAGGCTACTAGGGATGTTACCTTATGTAAAGAAACGCTGACGCGCATCATGTTTCCTGCCCAACCTCCAATCTTCAACTTCCAACCCTGAACTATGACAGCGGCGATCGCCCTTCAACACGTCACCAAGGTCTACGGCAATACGCCTGTGGTCAACGACCTGTCTTTTACGATTCAGCCGGGGGAAATCTTTGGGCTGCTGGGGCCAAACGGCGCGGGCAAATCGACCACGATTCGTATGTTGACCACGCTGACGCGAATCACGAGCGGACGCATCGAAGTGGCAGGCTATGACGTAGCGCAGCAGCCCGTGCTGGTGAAGCAGCAAATTGGCGTGGTGTTACAACAGATGAGCGTGGATGTGGATCTGACCGTGTGGGAAAACATGGAATTTCACGGTCGGATGCACCATATCCCCAATCCCCGCCGCCAGCGCGAGATCGACCGCTGGCTGGAGTATGTGGAACTGAGCGATCGCCGCAATGACCTGGTGAAAACGCTGTCTGGCGGCATGAAGCGCCGACTGCAAATCGCCCGCGCCCTGCTGCACGAGCCGCGCATTTTGTTTCTGGACGAGCCGACTGTCGGACTCGATCCACAAACCCGCCGCCGCCTCTGGGAAATCATCAAAGGGCTGAATCAGCAGGGCATGACGATTCTGCTGACGACGCACTACATGGAAGAGGTGGAATATCTCTGCGGCTCCAGCTTTGGCAGCTACGCCGTGCCCAACCGCATCGGCATTATGGACAGCGGCAAGCTAATCGCTCTGGGCACGCTGGAAGAACTGCGCCACCAGCACGGCGAGGGGCTGGTGATGAAACAGGATGGCGATCGCTGGGATTACAAGTTCTTTCCCACAATGGCAGAGGCCAACGCCTTTTTTGAAGCGCAGCCAAATAAAGCCGGGATGATGGTGCGCCCGTCCAACCTGGAGGATATCTTTGTGGAGCTGACCGGGCGCAATCTGGATTAGCAATGACTCGGTCGTGTCCTAAGGAACCAGCGCCAGACACGGCTCATCGTCTGGCACGCTGAGATCTACGCCCGGCTCGCACAACTCCTCCGCCAGTGCCATTTCCACGGCTTCGGTGTCGCGGATCGCCTGCACCATCACCTGACGTGCATCCCAGCCCTGATCGACCAGCCGCAGCCAGCGCTGGGCTTCGTTGCCCTCCCGCAAAATTTTGTGAATCGGCTGGAGGAAGCAGCCGAAGCCGTTTTGCTTAGCTGTGGGCAGGGTTTCTTCGAGCAGCAGGCTTACCCAGTCTCGCGCCAGCAGCACCCGCCCATCTTGCCAGTGCCGCAGTTCCGCATCCAGGCTGTGTTGCGCGGCAGCGTCTTCGTTGGCATCGGCTAGTTCTACCAGGTCGGCGGCCCGCGTGGCGCTGGGCAGGTCGCTTTGCACCAGTGGGTCGAGGTCGGGATTTTCCATGACCTGAAGAATCCGGGCTTCCAGCAGGGCGCAAATTGCCAGCAGCGCCACCGGATCGCTCACCAGATCGCAGATACGGAGTTCCAGCCGATTGAGAGAATAGGGACGGCGATCGCCATTCGGCCGCACCGAACTCCACAGGTGGCGCACGTTTTGCATAGTGCCTAGCTTAAGCTGTTCATCTGTCCAGCGGATGTAGTGGGCGTGGCTTTCAAACAGGGGCACCTCTTGCGGCGTTTTGGGGAACACGCGCCAGCGGCTAGAGTGGTTGCCTGTCGGCTGTCCGTCTAGAAATGGGGAAGCAGCACTCAGCGCCAGAAACAGCGGAGCCTCGGCGCGAATCAGGCGACAGGCCCGCATCAGCACCTCTGGATCAGCAATCCCCACGTTGATATGCACACTAGCCGTGACAACCGTTGTGCCGTAGGTACGCTCGATAAAGCTGTGGTAGGGGTTAGCCGGATCAGATCGGTGAAACTGGTCGCTGCCACCCAGAGACAGGGTGCTGCCGGGAATCAGCGTGTAGTTGCCCAGCCGCTTGAGAAACGATCGCAGCCGCAGCCGAGGACGAACCAGCTCACATAGCAGCCGCTCGTAGCGATGCAGCGGCGGCGTGGTGTATTCCACGTTGCGCGTGTCTGGTTCTCGCATAAACCCGTCTAGGGCAGCCACAATCTTGTCAGAGAATCCCACAATGTCGCCTTGGGGCGTGCCTGTGTACATCTCGATTTCAAAGCCCTTCGACAGCATCGGGTCTGCTCCCAGCGTAATGTTCTTGCGTACTTTCCTCAGTTTAGGGGTTTGGGGTTCGGGGTTGGAGAGTCGGCCCAGGGTTTTCGGAGTAAGCCCTACCGCCACTAATCCTCAAAATCCCAAATCTGGCGGGATGGGGCGACGGGCAGGAAAGGGGAAGAGGCGCTGAAATTCTCGGTCGCGATCGCCCAGGGTTTCATAAAAGAAGAAAGCGACCCCAGCATAGTGGCGATCGCGCGTTTCCCTGACCTGCCGCTGAATCAGGCGGATCGGCGTGATGCGCCCCCTCAGCCCCGCCAGGATGCCAATACTGACGGGCAGATACTCCCGCGCCACCTGCACATCTGGTCGGTCTAGCTCCATCTCAAAGCGCCCTAGGTCATTGCGATAGACCTGCACGATTAGCTCATCGACCAGGCCGCGCCGCTCCCAGGTGCCCCAGTCTTGCAAGTAGCGCTCGTAGGCAAACTCGCGGGGATTGGGCGACAGAGAAATAATCGCGTTGGGGTTTCGCGCCTTCACCTCGGCCACGATGCGGCGAAACAGGCGAGTAATATGGTTGGCTCGCCAGCGCACCCAGTCGGGGTCTTCGGGGTCGGCAGGCGGGTCTGCGCCGTTGTGTTCTGCCCGATAGAGCGCCACGGTGTAGGGGTCATAGCCCATTTCCACGGGCATCCCAAAGTGGTCGTCTAGCTGAATGCCGTCTACGCGATATCGCTCCACCACTTCCGACAGCAGATTCACCATAAAGTCCTGCACGCCGGGATGGGCGGCATTGAGCCAGACGCGGGGTTCGTTGCCCTGCATCCAAACCTGCGTGCCGTCTTGCCGCTGGGTGAGCCAGTCGGGATGCTGGGCCGCCAGTTCAGACCCCGCCGGAGCCATCAGCCCAAACTCAAACCAGGGAATCACCGCCATGCCCAGCCGACGACCTTCGACGACGACCTCGCCCAGCATGTCGCGCCCCTGCAAGCCAGGATAGGGATCGAGGGCAATCCCGAAGGTCGCCTGGGCAGTGGGGCTGGGATAGAGGGTGTAGCCACCGTTCCAGACGGTGGGATAAACCGTGTTGAAATGCAGGCGAGACAGGCGACGCAGCCCCACAACGAGGTTGCGGCTGGAAAACAGCACCTCGCTGTCGATATTGGTAAGCCAAACCCCGCGCAGTTCAACAGGTCTGAGATGGCTGGTGGGGTTTGCCTGGGCGGAGGTGGTGATTCCCAGAAGGGCGATCGCCCCTGCCAAAGCTGCTCGATATCGCCGTTGCCAGTGTTTCCAGCCGTTGCCCATTAGTGCAATCTCTTTAAGTCGTGGATGGGGTGGGTGAATTGGAAAAATCTTGCAGAATCCTACCGCAGATTTACTTCGCCTCCATCCAGTTTTGTCCGGCGTGCATTTCCACTTTGAGCGGCACTTTCAGGTCAACCGCAGACTCCATCGCGGCGCGGATTTGCGGCTGCAAGTCGTCCCACTCGTCGGGATGCACTTCAAACACCAGTTCATCATGCACTTGCAGCAGCAGGTTGGCCCGGCGATCCGTTAGCAGGTTGTGCAGCCGGATCATAGCGAGCTTGATGATATCGGCGCTAGACCCCTGGATCGGTGCGTTGGCGGCGGCGCGGAGCAACTGTGCGTCGTACTGGTCGCGCAGGCGAATTTTGTTTACATCGATCTCGCTGGGGCTTCTTCCCCGCAATGCCTTCAGGCTTTCGCTGCCAAAGTTGAAATAGCGGCGGCGACCGAGGATGGTTTCCACATACCCACGGGCGATCGCCTCTTGCTGCATCTGTTGCAAATAACCGAACACACGGGAGTAGCGTTCATAGAAGCGATCGATAAACGTCTTTGCCTGGGCCTGGCTAAAGCCCGACTCTCGCGCAAACCGCTGTGCCCCCATGCCGTAAATCACGCCAAAGTTAATCGTCTTGGCCATCCGCCGTTCGTCCGGTGTGATGTCCTCTTTTTCAAACAGCAGTTGGGCGGTGACGGTATGCACATCGCCATTGTTCTGGTAGGTTTCAATCAGAATCGGCTCGCTACTCAGGTGCGCCAGGATGCGGAGTTCAATCTGCGAATAGTCGGCCGCCACCAGCAGCCAACCCTCGGCCGGAATAAACGCCTTGCGAATCTGGCGGCTAAACTCCGTTCGCACCGGGATATTTTGCAAATTGGGGTTCGACGACGACAGCCGCCCTGTTGCCGTAATCGTCTGGTTGAAGTCGGTATGCACTCGCTGCGTGTCGGGGCGCACCAGGCTGGGCAGCGCGTCTACATAGGTCGATTTCAGCTTCGACAGGGTGCGGTGTTCCTGGATCAGGTCTACCACGGGATGGTCACCCTGGAGCTTTTCGAGCGTAGAGGCATCCGTGGAGTAGCCCGTCGCCCGCTTTTTGGACTTGCGCTTGTCCAGCCCCAGCGTGTCAAAGAGCAGCACACTCAGTTGTTTGGGCGACCCCAGATTAAAAGTTTGCCCCGCTGCCTCGTAAGCCTGCTCCTCGATCCGCTTCAGGTCTTGCTCCAGGGCTTTGGAAAATGCCTTGAGATAGTCTTGGTCAATGCGAACGCCTGTGTATTCCATCTCTGCCAGCACGGGTTCGAGCGGCTGCTCCACGGTTTCCAGCAGTTCCGTCTGCCGGGGAATTTGCGCCAGATCTGCCCGCAGCTTGGGGACAAGGTGAAACACAGAGTAAACATCCGTGCCGCAATAGTTGGCGACCTTGGGAATGGAGACATCGGCAATGGTTTTGCCCTTGGGCACTAGGTCATCGTAACTCTGAGCGTTTAGGTTTAGATACTTGCGCCCCAGATCGGTCAGATTATGGCTGCCTTCGGGGTTCAGCACGTAGCTAGCCAGCATCGTGTCAAACACCACACCCGCCAGGTGAATGCCCTGACAGCGCAGAACCAGCCGATCAAACTTGGCATTTTGCAGGGCTTTGGGATAGTCCGCACTCTCCAAAATCGGGCGCAGCGCCTCTAGCACTATTGCCACATCCAGATTTGTTCCCTGGGCGTGCCCGGTGGGAATGTAGGCCACGTCCGCCTCGCCCGGCCCCCAGCAGCAGCCAATTCCCACCAGCACAGCATCGCGGGGTTCCAGGGCGGTCGTTTCCGTGTCCCAGGCGACGGGCGCGGCGGGGTCAGTGCAGGTTTGCAGCGTGTTCACCAGGGCGCTGAGCTTGTCGGGCGTGTCGATGATTTGCGGCTGGACGGGCGTGGTGGCGTAGCCCTGGAAGGTGGCAGTGTCTTCGGCGCTAAAGAACCAGAGATCGTCGTCTTCGGAGGAGGCTGGGGTGCTGGAGTGCTGGAGCGCTGGGGCGGCGTTTGGGGCACTAGGCTGCTGGGTCGCGCCATCACCAGAAAACTGGCTGTGGAGCTTTTGCAGGCGGTTGAGGAAGGAGCGGAATTCGAGTTTTTCTAGAAGCGGGACGACATCGGCATCGTCGAAGGCTTGCAGTTTGCAGTCTTCGGGGCGGAGAGCGAGGGGCACGTCCAGGTGAATTTGTGCCAGGTATTGTGAATGCAGAGCGGCATCGCGGCCCTCTTCTAGCTTCTTGCGGACGGCGCTTTTGATGCGGGGGTCGTCGAGGTGGCTATAGATTTCTGCGAGGGAGCCAAAGTCGGTCAGCAGAGAGACGGCGGTTTTGTCGCCGATGCCCTTGACACCGGGGATATTATCGGAAGCGTCGCCGCAGAGGGCTTTGTAATCGACCACCTGCTGCGGCGTGATGCCCATTTTGTCTTTCACCTGCTGGGGGCCAAACTCGCGGGGCGGGGGTGTGCCTTTGCCGAAGGTGGTGCTGAGGTAGAGGACGGTAAGTTGCTCGTCGTCGATCAGTTGAAACAAGTCGCGATCGCCCGTCAGCACCTTCACCCGAAACCCGTCGGCCACGGCCTTGCGGCTGAGGGTGCCGATCACGTCGTCGGCTTCATAGCCGGGAACTGCGATCACAGGCAGCTTCAGCGCCTGCAAGAGTTCCTGCAAGTTTGATAAATCCGGCAGAAAATCTTCCGGCGCGTCGGGTCGCCCTTCTTTATACGTTTGGTCAGCTTCGTGGCGATAGGTGGGTTCGCCGGGGTCAAAGGCGATCGCCACATAGTCTGGCTTTTCCTGCTCCATTGTGTCCAGCAGCGCCTTCATAAACCCGAAGGAAACGCTGGTGGGAATGCCCGTTTTGGTTCGCAGCCCGCCGTCGCGGTTTTTGGCATGGGCGTAGTAGGAGCGGAAGGCGAGGGAGTGGCCGTCAACCAGGAGGAGCGTGGGCATGGGGTGGGTTACTCTTCTGCGTCGAGAATCTTTTTAGCTTCTAGCAGATCTTTCATGTGAACGTCTGTGGGCACGGGGTAGTGCAGATCGAGTTGTGAGAGGCGATCGCCAATAATTTCTGCCACCGCCAGCCGCGTAAACCACTTGTGATCCGCAGGAATAATGTACCAGGGCGCGTGTTCGGTGCTGGTGTGGGAAAACATCTCCTCGTAGGCCCGCATATAGTCGTTCCAAAGCCCCCGCTCTTTGACATCCGCCGCAGAAAATTTCCAGTTTTTCTCTGGACGCTCGATACGTTCCAGAAACCGTTTTTTCTGCTCCTCTTTGGACACATTTAGGAAAAATTTGAGGACAATAATGCCGTTGTTCACCAGATATTTTTCAAAGTTATTAATCTCCTCAAACCGCTGCTTCCAAATATTTTTCGTGAGGGCCGATTTGGGCAACTGCTGCTTTTGCAAAATTTCGGGATGCACCCGCACCACCAGCACCTCTTCATAGTGCGATCGGTTGAAAATGCCAATCCGTCCCCGCTCTGGCAGCGCCTTAAACGATCGCCACAAGTAGTCGTGGTCGAGTTCCTCATCTGACGGAGCCTTGAAGCTATAGACTTGGCAACCCTGGGGATTGACCCCCGACATGACGTGTTTGATCGTGCTGTCTTTGCCAGCCGCATCCATTGCCTGAAAGATCAGCAGCAGCGCATAGATATTTTGGGCATAGAGGACATCCTGATATTTTGCCAGCCGCTCTACGCCTTTTTTCAGCTTTTCCTGTGCTGCGGCTTTTTCGGTATAGTCTCCGGTATAGCCAGGGTCGTAGTCTTTTTTCAAAGAAACTTTTGAACCGGGTTTGACGATAAAGGGGTCGTGATTCATAGCCTATAAAAACAAGCAAATAAAAACAAGCAGAAAAAATTAAAAAACTAGCGCGAACTGCGGGCGATCGCCCTTGCAATTCTCCATTTACCCGCCTTAAACACCTTAAGCCTGACGAGTCTTGAAATTATACAGGCAGCGCCCCCGTTTGACCTGAAAGCTTACAGCTTTGTTGCATTCTTGATCCAAAATCGCTGATCTGTAACATCAATGTTCCTGAGCAGCGCCACGAATGAAATGACTGGAGGCCCCATAGACAGTTGACTAGCAAGCCAAAATCCAAAACCCAAAACCCAAAATCCAAAATCGATATACTCTTGACCGCCGAACCCCTGTGTTTGGCAGCCCCTTGCTCTTGGCAGCATCGCTGATTCTTGACCATAATCATGTACAGAAATCCTGTGCAGAAATCCTGTGCCATGATTCCCGTCCAGCGGCGTAGCAGCGAAATCTTTTGCGAATTCCTGGGCAGGATAGTGTGAACGTGTGGAATGAGGAGCGTGTTATGCATTGGAATCAACCAGGCTGGGGATCTGGACAGAATAGCCCGCGGTGGATCAGATCGCGAGGAGGCAGGGGGTTATCAAGTGCGCTGGTGTTGGGGGCGATCGCCCTCCTTTCCTCTCCTGCTGCCAGCAAACCCGCCGCTGAAGCCTATCCCGTTTCCACCAGTGGCCCGACCTCCGGTCAAGCGATTCCCACTGCTCCCCTGCCAATTTATTACAACACGACGCTGCCGGAGCTACCGCCGCTGTGGGATGTGGAGCAGTTCACGCCCGCACCCCGCACCAAAGCGACCCATCTTGTCCTCAGCATCAGCCAGCGGCGCGTGTTTGCCTATCAATACGACACCATGTTAGGCAGCTTTCCGGTTGCGGTTGGCAAGCCCAGCACCCCCACCCCAACTGGCGAGTTCACCATTTTTGAAATGATCGAAGACCCGACTTGGCAGAACCCCTGGACAGGCGAAATTCGCCAGCCAGGAGCAGACAGCGCCCTGGGCTTACGCTGGATTGGCTTTGCAGAACTGCCCAACGGCGTGATCGGTTTCCACGGCACGCCGACGGTTTCCTCCATCGGGCAGGCGGCATCCAACGGCTGCGTCCGCCTGCGAAACGAAGACGTGCTGGCGCTCTATGCCCTGGTGGAAGTGGGAACGCCCGTGCGCGTAGAGCCGTAATCCGCCATCGCCTCAGGAGCCTGAACTCGCCAGACCGTCCTCTAGCTTGAGCGGATTGGCGCGGCTAAATCGCCAGGGCAGGATAATCGCCGCGACGGTCAGCCCCAAGGCCAGCCCCCACCACAGACCAACCGCTCCCAATCCCGCCTGGATACCCAGCCAGTAGCCGCTGGTCAGCCCTACGCCCCAGTAGGCAAGCAGCCCAATCAGCATGGGAACTTGCGTATCCTTCAGTCCCCGCAGTGCGCCCGTCGCCGTGACCTGGATGCCGTCTACCAGTTGGAACATAGCCGCTACCCAGAGCAGCTTTTTGGCAAGTTCTACCACTTCCCTGTTGGCCGGGTCGCGCACGTCGATATAAAGCGACACGATGGTTTCCGGCATCAGCCAGAAAATCAGCGCCATGATGGCCATAAATAGACTGCCCATGCCAATGCCCAGGTATCCGGCCAGCTTAGCCAGAGGAAACTGGCGCTGGCCGAGGCGTTGACCGACGAGGACGGTCGTGGCAAAGGAAATCCCCAGCGGAATGGTGAACGTGACGGCGGCCGTTTGCAGCGCTACTTGGTGGGCCGCCAGCGGCACGGTTCCCAGTTGCCCGATCAGAAACGTGGTAACGGTAAACAGGCCCACCTCGATGGCAGCCAGAATGCCGATGGGGAACCCAATTCGCACCAGTTCCCGAAACAGCTTGGGTTCAAACCGATGCAGATGATTGAGTAGGGCGTAGGGGCGCAGCGACGCTTGCCGCAGGATGTAGAGGGCGATCGCCCCAAACATGCTCCACAGCGAAATCGCGCTGGCCCAGCCAATGCCTGCTAGCCCCAACTGCGGCAGCCCAAACTTACCGAGCGTTAGCGTATAGTTTAGCGTCATGTTGATGAGCATTCCGCCCAGCATGATCAGAATGATCGGCCGGGGGCGCGACAAGGCCGACACGGTGCTTTTCAGCGCCGCAAAGCCCACACCGGGGAGATAGCCGAGGGCGATCGCCCGCAAGTAGGGCCGCCCCAGATCCAGCATCTCTGCCGACTGCCCCGTGCGGCTCAGCACCGCGTCGCCATGCCAGATCAGCACCGTCATGGGAAGACTCAGCAGCAGCGCCAGCCAGAGTCCTTGCCGATTCACCGCGCCGACCCGCTGTGGATTATTCGCCCCGTAGGCCTCCGCCGCCAGCGGGCTGACCGCCGCCACGATCGCCCCGCCCAGCAGCAGCAGCGCCACAAAATAGGTCGCACACAACCCGCCCGCCGCTAGCGACTCGCTGCCCAGCCGACCCATCATCACCGTATCGACAAAGCCCGTCGCCGACTGCGACAGTTGCGCCCCTGCCAGCGGCAGCGCCAGCCAAAATAACTCCCGCGATTCGGCTGAAATCGTGTTTTTCGTAAGCCAGGGTTTCATAGGTTTGAGAGATTTGGGTGTCAGAGATTCGGAGATTTTGGAAATTGCGGAAATTCTGGAAATTTCAAAGATGGGGAGGTCGAGCGATGGCCGCCGTTGGGTGAATAGAAGCCGGGAAGAGTTGGGCGCAAGCGTCACGGATCAGGGCCTTCAGTCCTGACGCTTGCGTTCCCATCTCCCAGCAGCCTACCAGCGATGAATCGGTGGCACGATGCTGCGGGCGGTGTGAGTCGAGCGGCTAGAGGGGCGATTGTACCGAGATTCCAACCAGGCACGGAGTTCTGTGCCCGTGTGGCAGCGGACGCGATCGCCCGTCACCGGGTCATGGGCACACCACCAGCTTTCCCCATTGCGATCGCGCTCGAACCAAACACGCGGTTCGCCAGGGTCGCCTGCATAGCTCAGGAGAGGACTCAATAGATGATCCAGCAAGCTGTCCCAGAGCCTTGCCCAGCGAGATCTGCGGGAACAACTGCCGTCAATTGCCAGACTGGTTGCAGAACCCGGCTTCGGCTCTAGGTCGCCGGGTTTATGAATCGTTTTCATGAGCAAGACTCCAGGGGTGAATGGTGAGATGAAGGGGCGACTTTGGGCACGGTGCAGCAAAAGCCAGCTTGCCTGCCCGTCGCTGTCGTTAAATCGGGTCAAACCTCAAACCGGGTCAAACCATCGCCATCCGTCGAGGGAAATGCTGATCTGCACCCTCAGAGGAGGTAAAATCAGCGGGTTGGAACCTTGGCAAACACCACTAGGGCGATCGCGCTGCGGAGTTGTAGAGAGTATCAGGAACCTATTGCGGGCACTGCATGTGCTGCGAAACTTGGCTCACGCTGCGGTGGCAAGGCTCGACTAGCGAAGCACCAGAGGTAACCGCGATGCGGCCGGTAAAGGCATCAACCAGAGTTTGAACGGGGGCGAATATTTAGAGCATGAGCTAGGGCGATCGCCCGCTTTTGGCAAACCAAACTCACCCTGCCCGTTCCAACAACTGTTCCAGTAACCGTTCCGACAAGTGTTCCTATAACCGTTCCGACAACTGCTCTAGCAACTGTTCTGGCAACTGCCCCAACGCCGATTCCTCAACCGCCCGCCTATAAACCAACCTGCGGGCACGGCGGATGAAGCGCCAAACCGTGTCTAAAACCGGAAGCAAATGCAGGTCAGAGAAGCCTCTAGACCTGGCTAAATCTTGAAGTCGCCTGAGGGGACGCAGGGCCCAGCGATCCCAAACAAAACGCTGAACCATTGCACGGACTATTCGCGGGCTATCCGCAATGGGCAAACTCCTCCGCGCCCTTTAGCCCAGAGGCTTTGAAAAGGGCTTTGGAAAAGCTTGCTGCGCCCCATCGGCCGCTTCGTCGCATCAGCAGCCCCGGCTGCATTCCGCGTGGGGGGCTGAGCAACTGCCGCAGAATGGGCAACTGCCGCAAAATCTGAATGATCAGAAAGATCTGAACTTTAGTTTGGAGACGTTGGGACTGGCCGGCGACAAAAGCAACCACAACGACTCGAATATTTGGAATGGTACGAACGCCGCTGTGTTTGAGCATCTGCTTTGCCTCCTCTAGCCAAGCTGTCAGAAGTGTCGTGCCTATCGTAGGGCGATCGCCCCAATCCTTACCTCACCTACCTGGCTCACCCGATTGGGTGAACGGGAATCAGGTAAGAGGGGACGGCGTGGAACAATCCGCAGATCCCTCAGCTAGAACCATTAGAACCATCCAGGACTTACGCACTTGCGATAAGTTTTCTAGGTTTTGGACGATTTCTCGCCGGCTGCGCCCGCGAAAAATCGTCCAACTGCGTAAGTCCTACCATCAATTTTTTTCTGGGGCCAACTCAGGAAAGCTCAATAGTTTTGATGTCTGAAATCCCTTGGCGCAGCTGTTGGGGCAACTGTGGAGAACGACGGATTGCTAAAATGAACCCTTGGGTGATCAGCCCAGTTCTCAACCCCAAGCTAGTTCTCAACCTCTAACCCTGAGCCATGCCCACATCGGAACGTCGCCTGCTGCTGGATTTTGAAAAACCCCTAGTCGATCTGGAGGAGCGTATCAAGCAAATCCGTGACCTGGCAGAGGAAAGTGAGGTAGACGTGTCCGATCAGATTCAAAAGCTAGAGGAGCGGGCCGATCAGCTCCGGCAGGAGATTTTTCAAAACCTGACCCCAGCGCAGCGGCTCCAGGTGGCGCGGCATCCTCGCCGACCCAGCACGCTGGACTATATTCAGGCCATGACCGATGAATGGATCGAACTGCATGGCGATCGCCTGACAGGGACAGACGATCGGGCGCTGGTGGGCGGCATTGGGCGGCTGGACGGACGGCCCGTGGTGCTGCTAGGGCATCAAAAAGGGCGCGACACAAAAGACAACGTAGCGCGAAATTTTGGCATGGCCTCGCCGGGGGGCTATCGCAAGGCAATGCGGCTGATGAACCACGCCAATCGGTTTGGGATGCCCATTCTGACGTTTATCGACACGCCGGGGGCCTACGCGGGGCTGGAGGCAGAGCGGCTGGGCCAGGGGGAGGCGATCGCCTATAACCTGCGCGAAATGTTTCGGCTGGACGTGCCGATCCTCTGCACTGTCATCGGCGAGGGCGGTTCGGGCGGGGCGCTGGGCATTGGCGTGGGCGATCGCCTGATGATGTTCGAGCATTCGGTCTACACGGTCGCCAGCCCCGAAGCCTGCGCCGCCATCCTGTGGAAAGACGCAGCCAAATCGCCTCAGGCGGCGGAGGCGCTACGGATTACCGCCCAAGATTTGAAACAGCTTGGCATTCTGGATCAAATCTTGCCGGAGCCGCTGGGCGGGGCCCACGCCAACCCGCTTCAGGCTGCCGCTACTCTCAAGGCCGCTATCTTAGAAAACCTGGCCCAGCTTGATAGCCTCACCAACGCCCAGCGGCGTGACCTGCGTTACCAAAAGTTTCGCAAGATTGGAATCTTTCAGGAGATGTCGGCTTGAGCGAGTGGAAGGAGTTGGGGAGGCTGAACTGATAGGCCCAGCCCCCCGATTTCTGAATGAACCTGGAGCCAGATGGCAGGACGGATTTGCCCACTGCTCCCTTTGACAAAATCAGTTAGCGTAGCAGAGGAAATTGGTCGAGTCCGGTTTATGAGTGTTAAAATCAAATCCGTAACATTTTTTAATATTTTGGAGCCGATTCTGGTGTGTAGCGCTTAATACTCGTTAATAGGGCCCTGTTTCGGTCATGCTAATCATAGGCATTAGGGCTTGGCTTTGATTTGGATAGAGTTATTGCTGATGGATTCGGTCTGGCTTCTGGACACTCGCCGTGCGATCGCCTCACTGCAATGCCTGACGGCACGGATTAGCCAGATGCCGCTTCATCCAAGACCCACGCCTGACTTGAGCTCGGGACTCTTTGACGCTAGCAATCCAGTTTTCTAACTTTTTTAACCCACCTGCTAACCCAACTGCTTTTAACCAATCGTTCCTTTAATCAACCGCTTCATACCGCTGCTTGGAACTGGAGTTTCTCCCAGTTCGCTACCCACCTGCGATTTTAAGTTTTGGCTACAGGCTGGCTTAACCATTGTTTTTTTCTATTCCATTCACGCTGATCCATCAGTTCAGGATTTTACTCATGTCTCACGCTCTTCCCACCCGCGCCCTGATCACCGGAGCCAGTCGGGGCATTGGCGCAGCCACGGCGATCGCCTTTGCCAAAGCGGGGGTAAACCTAGCTCTGGTGGCCCGCTCCGCCGAATCGCTGGAGCCAGTTGCCGCTGCGGCCCGGGAACTGGGTGTAGAGGCCAACAGCTACCCCATTGACCTGGAAGTTTTGGATCAGGTTGCCGAAAAAATTGGAGCGATCGCCACCGCCAGCCCCATCGACATTCTGGTGAACAACGCCGGAATCGGCTACACCAGAGACTTGCTGACGACTCCCCTCGCCGACTGGCAGCGGGTGATCAATCTCAACCTCACCAGCGCCTTTCAGTGCATTCAGGCTGTGCTGCCAACCATGCGCGATCGCGGCCAGGGTGTGATTATCAACATCGCCTCCATCGCAGGCTACCATGCGTTTCCCGGATGGGGAGCCTACAACGTCAGCAAGGCGGGGCTAATCGCCCTATCCAAAACCCTGGCAGCCGAGGAGCGCTCCCACGGGATTCGCGTCGTCACCTTTTCGCCCGGATCGGTCAATACGCCAATCTGGGACACCGATACGGTGCAAGCCGACTTCGATCGCTCTCGTATGCTCACTGCCGACGTGGTCGCCCAGTCGATTGTGCATACTGCCCTGCTCCCCCCTGGTGCAGTGATTGAAGAAATCACGCTGGTTCCCAGTGCGGGAGCCTTGTGAAGATCCGAGCCAGCCCCCAAGCAGCACGGTTTTACCGGGACTGCTTTACCGGGACTGCTTTACAGAGAGATTGCTGAACAAGCCGTTCGGCACTGGCTGATTCTTTCAACAGTTTCATTGTTTTCTTTGGAGAGTTTATCCCAAGACCTATGACGATTGCTTCTTCTAACGGATTTACGAACGGATCTAATGGAGCCAACTCCTCACCCACTACGATTGATACACCCAAGCAGGGCGAAACGCTAACGCTGGAAGTGCGCCCCGATCGCACAACCTCCTATGCCCAAGAGCATACCGAAGTGTCGCAAGAGGACATGATCGACGCAGTGCGAACGATGCTGCTGGGCGTAGGCGAAGACCCGGAGCGGGAAGGCTTGCTCAAGACCCCCAAGCGAGTCGCCGAAGCCATGCGCTTTCTCACCAGTGGCTATAACCAGTCGCTCGAAGAACTGGTGAACGGCGCAATTTTTGACGAAGGACATAACGAAATGGTGCTGGTGCGCGATATCAACGCCTTCAGCCTGTGCGAACACCATATGCTGCCCTTTATGGGTCGGGTGCATGTCGCCTACATCCCTAATCAAAAAGTGGTGGGGCTGAGCAAGCTAGCCCGCATCGTGGAAATGTATTCTCGCCGCCTCCAGGTGCAAGAACGCCTGACTCGCCAGATTGCCGAAGCGGTGCAAACCATTCTAGAACCCCAGGGCGTGGCGGTGGTCATGGAAGCGACTCATATGTGTATGGTGATGCGCGGGGTGCAAAAGCCTGGTTCCTGGACAGTCACTAGCGCCATGCTGGGTGTGTTCCAGGAAGATCAGCGCACGCGAGAAGAATTCCTCAGCTTGATCCGCCATCAGCCCGCCTTTTTCTAGAATCCAGGCTCTAGAATACGGAACTTAGGGCTTGATCCTGGTTCCTAAAAACAGTTGCATTACTTGAAGTTGAGTAGTACTATTGAACTAACCAACTTCTTGCCACAGTCGGTTTTTGCTCAGGCAGAGGCCGACTTTATTTTTCCGTTTTCGCTCTCGTTTCTGCGCCTGCCTGCTGCCTTAAACCTGTCAAGGGTAGGCAAAGTCAGCATCCTAGCTCCTTTTTCGTCAGTTTTGCGGCTCGTTCCTGCTCTCAGAGGTTCCTGCTCTCAGATTTTCAACAAACCCTGATTCCTGGCAACCCTCAATTCCCGACAAGCCAATGAGCATTGAGCAAACAACCCAACTCATCCAACTGATTTTGAACAGCGTGCTGATGGTGGCGGTGGGGGCGGCAGTGTGGCTTGGGTTGATGCTGCGCTGGGTGTGGTTGGATAGTCTGCTGCGGGGGGCAGGGGGAGAGGTGCTGCGAGATGATCTGAAGGGATTGGGCGATCGCCCCTGGCGGTTGGAACAGTCGTGGGGTCGGGGGGCCGAGCGCTCACTGCTGGCGCTGCGGCGGAGCAATCGCCGTCTCAAGCGACACCACCAGATGGTTGCCGTGAGCCTGCTAGTTGCCCACGGATCGCTGCTACTGTTGGTTTCCAGCACGCTGCTGTTGGCCTTGCGGACGCTGGTGCAGGCGAACTGGCTGATTCAGCTTTCGCTGGGCGTGTTTGTGGCAGGGGTCGGCGGGGTGCTGCTGGCGCTGGGGCTTTGCCTAACTGATTGGGTAGTGAGGGAGGAGTGTGGGGCGATGCGCTCGCAGCGCGGCGAGATGAAGCTGTCTCTAAGGCGATCGCCCCGACGGGCAATCGTTGCCCTGGAGGGAACCCTGCGGGACAGAGGCAGCAAGTCTACTCTTCCAGAATTTCTACCCGATCTTCGATAGGGATACCAAAAGCGCGAGCAATTTTATAAACAGCGGTACAGGAGATGCGATGCTGCGATCGCCCGACGCTTAAGAAATCTCGTTAAAATAGCCCCAACGATCCTGTGCAAGCGGAGCGCTGCATCCATGAGCCAAGCCACCTCCACCCAATCCCAATGCCTGACCTTTGAGGACTATTTGCGCCATAACGACGGCACAGATACTCGGTACGAATTGGTCAACGGAGCGCTGGTCGAAATGCCCCCAGAATCTGAAGCAAACAACGATATCGCCCGCAGGCTGTTGTTTGAATTCGCGAAACATCTGCCCATCGCGCTTCTAGCCTACAAAGACACAGAAATCGAAGTGACCGGGCGGCGGGCCACAGCTCGAATTCCCGATTTGCTAGTGCATACGGCAGACTCAAAAGCGGCTGTGGCGGCTGCCTCCCGCGCCACCCTGACCCGCGATATGCCGCCCCCGGCGCTGGTGGTGGAGGTGGTCAGCCCGGGCCAGGTCAACCGTGACCGCGACTATCGTCACAAACGCACGGAATACGCAGCACGCGGCATCGCGGAATATTGGATTGTCGATCCTGAAACCCGACAGGTGACGCTGTGCCTCTGGGTGAATGGTCAGTACGAAGACCGGGTCTACAGTGACGCAGAAGCCATTCAATCGACGGTGGTGCCTGCCTTTGCGCTGACTCCGGCGGAAATTTTTGGTTGAGTGGGGTGCGCCCCCCATAATCAGACATGCCTGGCACGTCTCCCATACAGATGGCGCTCAGTAACAAAGCATTTATTCGTACACAAAAATGGGCTTGACCTCGGCAAGGCAGCGACCGTCAGGACTCTGCTTCGGGTCGGAGAGAAAATCGAGGGCGATCGCCTCCACACAGGTCGCGGCTGGGGTGCCCGCTGGTGCCAGCATCGAGCCGTGACCCACACCGGGGAAGGTGTAGGCATGGGCATTCTGAAAATTGCGGGCAACAGTCTCGCCGTAGCGTTGGGGCGTGACCGGGTCGTAGCCGCCATTGAGAACTAAGACGGGAATCTCGGTGTTGTCGTAGGCGAAGACTGGCTCTCGCTCAACCTGAAGCAGGTCGCAGAAGTGCTGATAGGAAGCACTCTCATTCTCCCCGATTGCGATCAGCTGCTCGTAGGGGGCGGGAAACACGGTAGACGGATCTACTGCTATGGAATCGACCCGCGAACAGAGCACCGCGTGATACATGCCTGTAGCACTATCATCGTCCCGGAGCGCCTTCGAGAGTTCGGATACGGCCCAGCTAAAATCTCCCTCAGCCGCCTGGTAAATGTTCTGGGGCAGGGCTGAGGCATTCCCACTGTTGGCGATATAGGGTTCAAAAAACATCAAGAATTCGTCTCGATCTAGCGTGGTTTCCAGGGGTTCCTGGGTGCCGGGGATTTTGAGCGTCAGCGGCACGGGGGTTTGCTCTAGATGATCCAGCACGCTCAGAAAAACGGTTTCCAGGTTGGGATAGGTCTGATTACACTGGGCATCGGCGGCGCAGGCGGCAAACAGGTTGCGAAGTGCCCCGCTCAAGGTATAGGTGGCGGCCAGGTTAAAGTCGATATTCGTCGTCACCACCCCGTCGATGATCGCACTGCGGAGTTGGGCGGTGTGTTCTTCCGCCTGCTCTAGCACGTATTGCCCCAGCAGCGTGCCGTAGGATACCCCGTAGTAATTAAACTGGTCGTAGCCCAGGGCTTCGGCTACCGCATAGATATCGGCGGCATTTTCGATGGTGTTGAAGGCGTTGGGGTTAATGCCTTCGGCCAGGCTGCGATCGCGGCAGGCCACCATCCACTGGGTATCGGTCGGGGCCATCTCGTCGCGAGCCACCGCTATATTGTGCCCGGTTTTCTCGGGGCAGTTAAAGAAGGGGCGTGAATGCCCAGTGCCGCGCTGATCGACAAACACCAGATCGCGCCCTTGCAGCAAGGCGGGCAACACCGGCCAATTGGGCAACACACCGACCGCAAAGGTGTCAATGGTAGTGCTGCCAGGGCCACCATTTTCCATAAACAAGGGGTCGGGGGCAGGGTTGTTGCCAATGCTGCGGGTTCTCACCACCGCCACCTGAATGGTCGGCCCATCGGGCTGGCTGTGGCGCTCGGGCACGGTGACATAGCCACAGTCAGACATGGCGCTCAGCAGCGCGTTCAGACCAAAGGTGGAGCAGTCGGTAGATTCCCAGGCGGGGCTGGTGGGGGGAGTGGCGATCGCTGGATGTGGAATGGCGATCGCCACCGCGGTCAGAACAGTGAAACCCCAAAAACGGGCAGCATAACGGGCAATATAGTGATTCATGTGTGTTCTGCTTGGTAAAGATGTGATGTGAACGCGGGCGATCGCTACTCAGCCGGTGGCAGCACAAACTGCGGAAATAAATCAGCGGTGCAGCTTGTGTCGGGGACTTGGGTGGGATGATTCACAAACGCCACGCCAATGTCTTTGGCACACTGGGAGGCCACGATCGCCCCGTGGCCCGTGCTGGAAAACTCTACAAAGGTGCCGTTGCGTAGCCCTTCCATTACCCCGATGCCCATTTCGGTGTTGGTTTGCACGTCGTAGCGACCTTGCAGCACCAGCGTAGGGATGCTGCTGTTAATCGGGGCGTGTTCGCTGGCGGGGGCAGGCTCGACGGGCCAAAAGGAGCAGAGGTCGTAGGCTTGCTGGGCGGCCACCAACCGACCTGCGCCGAGCTGGGGCATCAGCAGGGTCTCGTAGTTAGCCTGGGTTTGGGCCGGGTCGCTAAAGGGCACTAGTTCGCGGCAGTCTAGACTGCGAAACATGCCTGTGGTGATGTCGGCATCGACCCCGGAGAAGGAGTCGGTGAGGGCCGATACCACGTCGTACACGTGGCGCACCTCGACCTCAGACATAGCGTTGACAGCCTCGGTCAAGGTGGCAGCGGTGTCGCCCTCAAATTCTTCGGCCACAAAGGCGAGCAGGGTTTCCCGGTTGCGGGGGGCATCGGTATAACCTACCCCCAAAAGGTTGACCAACAGCAGCACCCCCTCCGATTCGGGCAGGGTGTTGGCGATCGCCTGGATCTGCTGTACCCAGCGGCTGGCGGGGCGGCGGGTTTCGGCCGCGGTGGCCCTGGCCCGCAGAATATCTTCCGCCTTGGCCTCAAAATCGCGGGCTTGCAGGCGGTAGGCCTCTGGCGAGGATTCAAAAGCGGGTGTGTTAGCCTCGCTGCTGAACAGCGCCCCGGTGATCACCCCAGCAAAGGTAGTGGTGATGCCCTGCTCTAGCTCCTGGATAATCAGCGGCAGGTAGGGGGCAATCTGGCCGGGGTGGTGGTTCATCAGCTCGATCAGCGTGGCAAACTCGGCGGCGGTGACGCGCTCGATGGGGGTGGTGCGCTCCAGGGGGGTGATCGGCTCGTCCAGGGGCAGGGGAGCTTGATCGAGCTGGTTGAGCAGGGCGACGGTGCGATCCGTCAGGTTGGGGTAGGCGGCCCGGCAGGCGGCATCGGCCTCGCAGTCTTCCACCAGGTTGAGAAAGCTGACCTCCAGGTCGCGGACGATCGCTTCATACTTATTGGCCTGCACGGGCACGGTGGAGTCGAGCACCACGCTGCGTACCCGGTCGGGGTGGTTGGCCATAATCCGCTGGGCCAGGTAAGTGCCGTAGGAAATGCCGTAGAGGTTGATCTGGTCGTAGCCCAGAGCAGCGGTCAGGTTCACCACATCCTGGGCGCTGTTGGGGGTGCTGTAGTTGCTGAGGTCGTTGCCGTGGTTTTCTAAAAATGCGGGGCGCAGAGATCGAAGGCGGCATAGAGCGTGATGAGGTCGTCACTGGCATTGGGAAAGCGGGCGCGCATTTGCTCCCGCAGCGGATCGAGCGTGCCCGCATACTGGCTATTGGGATCCAAAAGCACCTTAGTGGTGACCAGCACCACCGGGGCACAGCCCAGCCGATTGGAGAATTGCGTACCCCGCTGATCCAGCACAATGATGTCGCGGGTTTGGCGCAGGGGTTCGTAGATTTTCGTCCGCACTTCCAACGCGCTCGACTCCAGAGTGCTGCCCCCCGGCCCGCCGCGCAGATCCATCACCGGGTCTGGCGCAGGGGAAAGGCTGCGGCTGTGCAGCACAGCGTAGGTCAGGTCAATCTGGCGACCGTTTGGCTGGGCGTAGTTTTCGGGCACCGTGAGAATGCCGCAGGTGATGGTTTCGCCTTCCACTTCGTTGGGGGGCAGCACCGTGGGGCAGGGGATTTCGGTGGTGGGATAGGGGCGGGAGGTTTGGGCGATCGCACGTGGCTGAGTCGATAGGCAGGCAGCAATTCCTGTAGAAATCGAGGCGATCGCCATCAGAACAATAGAAAAGTTTCGCTGCATAAGTTGTATAGAAAGTATAGAAAGTATGGATAAAAGCGATAGGGAATAAAGCGATAGGGCTGATGAAGCGAAACTATCAATCCAGCATCAATCCAGCATTAATCCAGCAAAAGGGTCAGAAACGTCGCGTCGCCTGTTTCACGGTATCCGGCCACCAACACACCCGACATGGCGGCACCATCCCCCAGGGTGTAGATGACCAACTCCGTCACTGTTGCATCGTCGTAGGCGGCCGACAGCGCTCGGTGGGTCGCTTCAAAGTCGTCACCACTGGTCAACACCAGCGACAATGACTGGGCGGCGTCCGAGGGGGCGATCGCCTGCATTTCCGCAATAATCTGGTGGGCATCCCCTGGCTGTCGGCGATAGACCTGTTTCCACGGCATCATCCAAGCGGCTTCGCCCCAGCGCTCCCAGAGGTCGCCCACGAAATATCGATAGTATTTGAGCGCCGTCTGCTCTAGCGCACTTGCATTGTTGAGAGGTTCATAGAATACAGCGCTGCCAAATCCAGCCTGACTGGGAGGGCCGTAGATCGCCTGCAAGTTGGCAACATAGTCTGGAGCCTCATAGTCTGGAGCCTGAGGCTGCGGGTTGGCTGGATTTAACATGGCTCAGTTGGATAGAGGCAACGCCGACGCGAACAAGTCTGAAAAAGTAGCAAAAAAGGCGCTCAGTCAAAGGCTGAGCGCTTTTGGGTGACCGGAACTCTAGCAGGGTTCGCGGGTCGGGTCGCACATGGTGCTGGGGTCTTCGCCAACCGACACCGGCGGAATGGTGTAGTCGTAGAAAGTCGTTCCGGTGACTTCGTTAAAGACAAGCACCCGACCTGTGCTGGGAGTCAGCACCACGCGCACACGCCCATCGGTGCCAGAATAATCGGGCCCTGGCAGCTTGGTCAGCGTGCCTCGGAAGCGAAATTCGCCTTCAGTAATCTGAATGTTGATGTGGTTGTAGTCAATGACTGTGGTGTAAGTAACGGGATTGCCGCTGGTGCTGGCGCTGGCAGACGGAATGCCTGCGGTGTCCCAATACACGTAGATCGACTCGTTCGCGAAGCGATAGATTTGACCGCGATCGCCCAATCCCGATTGCCGATAGGCCGGCTGCCCATTTTGATCCACATAGTTTCCGGGCTGGTTGCCCACGGGGGTCAGGTCATAACGCCGCCCGTCTTGCAGTTGAATGCCCACATTGCCCTGGCGCTGGGAAAAGGTGCAGGCCGTCACCGCCGAAGCTCGATCTTCACCACGGGGATAAATATCGCAACGGGCATCGACCGTATCCGCCTTTGCTGCAAAGGGAATCGCAGACGCAACGGCAGTTATTACTGCAACAAGAAGGTACTGAATTTTCATTGTTAAATCTCAAGTTTGTCCAGATTCCGACGTTCCGCAGGTGAGACAGAGTTTTTAAGAAATTTGATTTTTGAAAGCTTTGTCTGAAAAGACTTTCAGCCACTTTCAGCTAGCTTTAAATAAGCGCCTGAGTCTCAAGACTGTCTCACCCGTGAGACAAGCTGTATTTCTGGGATGCTTGGTGAGCAAGATTTCTGGGATGCTTGGTGAGCAAGGCTTCCAGGCTGTCACTTTTCGCTCAGTCTCAACCTGCGGAATGTAGGGATTGTATGTAGACACAAGCATTCCCCACGCATTTAGAGGATGTTTGAAAAGGTATCGCCTGTAATGTTAAGCACTCAGAGATCCCCCCCCAGCCCCCCCTAAAAAAGGGGGGGAAACCGCCTTAAAGTCCCCCTTTTTAAGGGGGATTTAGGGGGATCTTGCACGCTTTGCTACAAACAGTAGGACTTTCCAAACATCCTCTTACACACAATCAAAATCAATCCAATTCTCTCAAACCCAACAAGTCAAGGAATTCAGAAAAGAATTCATGTGAGAGGTGAGAAAGGCATAGCACTGAAACGGTCGGCTATTAGCGAGGGGAACAGATGCCATTAGCCCCATTCCGCCTTGTGTAAGTCACAGTTGCAGTCCCATCAGGATTTAAAGTGATAGAAACAGTAATACCCCGGAGCCTCGCCTCGTAATAGTTATCGTTGAATTTCTGAACCCTTGCCTCCTCTCCATTGATATAGACGTAACCTCCTTCATCGGCATGTACGTCAATACCTGTGGGGCAAGTAAAGTTGAGCTGTGGCATACCTGCTGCACGAGCAATACCGACCATCATGAATCCGGATGCAACCATCGCAAACAAGGCAGCAAAACTTGATCTCATTTTCATCATGTTCACCTTTATAAAAGACCTCAAAATCAAACATCAGTGAGCGCTTTGACAAGCAGTGAATCGTCGTATCTCTATTTAGAGAGCGGCTTCCTTTGCAGTGGAAAAGAAGTCGTTATAGCACTCGCTTTCCGTCGGGATGCTAATCACAATGACCTGATTGGTATCGCAACAGCGCAGGCTATAGCGCCCCTTCACTCGTGTTGCGCTGATTATCGCGATAGGGATAGTTATAAAACTCAGTCCCCGTCACCACGTTAATGACCACCACCCGCCCGACTTCGCGGTCATACATCACGCGCACCTGTCGATCCTGAGCAATGTAGAAGTTGCCAGAGCTGCGGGTGAGGATGCCCCGAAAGAAGAACTCTCCATCCGAAATTTGGACGGCAATTTGATCGGCATTGCGAGGTGTCATGTAGGTGCGCTCTGGTGTGGCACTCTGCGCTAGTTGAACCGGAGCGGCACCCAGGCTGTCAGCGTGGGCAGTCAGCCCAAAACTGGACGCTCCCAAAAGTAAGGCAGTTGCCAAGAGCGGAATCTGAATTTTCATGTGGTTTGGTCTGCAAAAAGATGGGTTGTGATTAACGGTCAGCTTTGGATCAAGTCAGCCTACAGTCCATCGCTAGGGAAAACGATAAAGTCACTACGAATCCAGCCGATCGCCCCTGATTCTAAAAACTGCACCCGGCACCAGTTGAACGTGCTGCCTGCTGTGTCGGTATCTTGCACGCATTCCAAAATGTTGACGCGATCGCCCGCCAGTCCATAGCCAACTGCGCGAGAGCGAACCGTCGCCGCGCTCCGCAGATTGATCTGTGAGCCGCGATCATGCGCGACTAGCGTGCCAATGCGCTGTCCGGTGGTTTGCACGGGCGCACTGCCGTAGGAACTGCTGGTGTCCCAATAAACATAGAGCGCCGAGCCATCGCCCAGTCGAAAGATCTGCCCGTTATTGCCCAGCCCGCTCTGACGATAGACGCGGTTGCCATTTTGATCCGTAAAGTTTCCCGGCTGGCTATTTGGCACGGGCGACAACTCGTACCGCCGACCGTTGGCCTGTAGCTGAATGCCGATATAGCCTTGTCGCTGAGAAAAGGTGCAATTACTAGAAAGGGAAGCGTAGTCTTCGCCCGGTGCGTAGAGATCGCAGTGGGCAGGAACGGTATCGGCTTTGGCAGCTAAACCCAACCCTAGCGTCATTAAGGATGTTGCTGCTGATAATAAAACGATTTGAACTTTCATGCTCTAACACGTATCCGTGAGTGTCAAATGTCAAACGATTGATTGTTTACGCTGTAGATCAACTCAAAAAAGAAGGCTCGCATCTTCGAGCAATGATGCCCCATGTATTTCGCCAATCAACTATCAATCTGGGATGGAGTATATCAGCCAAGTCTGACCTTTACAAGGTTCTAAAGCTGAGTTTAAGAATTAAGCCAAACTCAATGAATTCAGGTATTTCAGATAAAGCGGCAAGTTGTTTAGTTCTCAGATAAAACTACTTAGAAACAGCTTCTTCCAGGTATAAAAAAATGTTCAATCAGTGTTTATCTGGATTGGATCTGCCTAAAAAGCCTCAAGAATCACTGCTAAATCATTTAACGAGTAATGTTTAAGCGCTAACTGACTTTAGACAGTATCTAGTTCAAATGAATCACATCCAATGGTTCAGTCTTGATCATCAATAATCATCAAACAAAACCAGACTTTAGCGATCGTCTTTATAATTAGCAGCTTCAGCATCGAGAAGTTCGATAGGAAGTTCGATGTTAAGTAAGTCGAACTCGGCTTGAGTTGGACGATTTTTTGCTGGATGAGCGTGTATCCTCAATGAGGGTAAGGGACACACTATGAATCCTGAAAACCGAGATCCTGAAAAACAAGATCTTGAAAAACGGCGAATTGCTAAACGCAAACGCGGGATCGTTCTGAGTGAGCATGGGCTGAGTCGTTTGCAAGCGGCGATCGCCCGTCTTGAGGCAGAGAAAAACGGCGGCGATCGCTACAGTGCCGAAGCGTTGAGCGAACTGGCGGACGTGTCTCCATCGTCGATTCGTCGGCTGTGGGCGGCGCAGGCGGGGGTGGATCAAAAGACACTGCGAAAGATTTTCAGCACCTTTGGGTTGACGCTTACAGATGCCGACCTCCAGCCGGTTGACGGTTTTAGTCCAGCAACGCTTTCCCAACCGTTTTCCCAGGCGCTTTCCCAACCGCAGGCGGACGGTTCCTTAGCGCGATCGCTCCGCCGCTATCCCAGCGGGCCCTTGCCGCTCCAGTCATCGCTCTACATTTACCGAGAGCCGATCGAAGCGCTAGCCTTTCGCGAAATCACCCAAGTTGGCTGTGTGGTGCGGATCAAAGCGCCGCCGGGCTTTGGCAAAACGTCGCTGCTGCTGCGGATGCTCGACCAGGCTCAGCAGTTGGGATATGCGATCGCCTCGATCGACCTCCAGCAAGCCGAAACCGACATTCTGGAAAATCCCAATCAATTTTTGCAATGGTTTAGCAGGTCGCTGGCGATGAAGCTGGGGCTGGTGCCGCCTCCCGAAAACCCCTGGGGAGAGGCGATCGGCATCAGCTTTAGCACTACGCTCTATGTGCGAGATCAACTCCTGTCTTCGATTCAGCGTCCCGTGCTGCTGGCGATCAACGCGATCGATCGCGTGTTTGCTCATCCTGCCACTGCACAAGCCTTCTTGCCGCTGCTGCGCTCCTGGCATGAGGAAGCCGGACATGATGCCGTCTGGCAACACCTGCGCCTCGTCGTCACCTATGCCACCGACTGCTACTTGCCGCTCGACATCATCTTTTCGCCGTTTAATGTTGGGCTGCCGCTGGCACTGCCCGAATTCACGCCAGACCAAGTGTTGGAGCTAGCGCAGCAGTATGCCCTGTCGTGGAGTGAGTCAGACGCTAATCGGCTGATGGCATGGGTTGGCGGACATCCCACCCTGGTGCATCTCGCGATTTACCACATTGCCAATCAACGGTCTTCGTTAGATGTGTTTCTAGAGGCCGCTACAACGCCTCAAGGGGTGTACCAGAGATATTTACAGACAATGTTTGCCCCGCTGCAAGAGCTGCCCTGGACGATGGAGCCGCTAAAGTCCCCTGCTTCAGACTCAAGGCGTGAGTGTTTAGACCCCCCTGCTGGCGTTTAAGTTAGAAGGCGCAGGATTAGTCACCCCAACACCCAACGGTTGGCGACTCAGTTGCGAGTTGTATCGCTATTATTTGAAACGCTATATTCTGGCCGAGTGATGCGTTTTCCTGAGATTTCGATGCCCTGGTTCAAGAAGTCGTTCATAATAGGGCAACGGCAACAGCAAATCAGGGCATCCCCCAGTGATTACCTCCCCCCGCTTTAAAGTTGGCGGCTGCCTCCATGCCAACGCTCCCAATTATGTGGAACGCCAGGCAGATACAGATTTGTACGACGCATTGCGATCGCGCGAATTTTGCTACGTCTTTAGTTCGCGCCAAATGGGGAAATCGTCGCTGCTGGTGCGGGTGAAGGAGCGACTGCAAGCCGAGGGAGCCTGCTGCATTTATCTCGATATGACGCGCCTGGGTGGCACCGATCTTACCCAGCAGCAGTGGATTGCAGGCGTTGGGATTAGCCTGATTCAGGGGTTGAAACTGCCGCCGCAGGTTGATTTTTTGCACTGGTGGAAAGCGCGAGAAGCCCTGCCGCTGATGCAGCGCCTGAGCCAGCTTGTGGAAGAGGTGATCTTACCGTCGGGGGGCGATCGCCCCATTTATATACTGATTGACGAAATCGACAGCCTGCTGGGGCTACCGTTTTCCACCGATGCGTTTTTTGCCTGGATGCGGGCGTGCTATAACCAGCGATCGCACGATGAGCAGTATCACCGCCTGACCTTTGCGCTGTTTGGCGTCGCCACCCCCTCCGATTTAATTGCCGACAAGCAGCTTACGCCGTTCAACATTGGTCAGGCGATTCAGCTAGAGGGGTTCACCTTCGCCGAAAGCGCCCCGCTACTGCCGGGACTAGAGCCGTTTGTAGACCATCCTGCCGCAGTGCTGCAAGCCATTTTGAGCTGGACAGGCGGGCAACCGTTTTTGACCCAAAAGCTGTGCCAGCTTGTCGTCAAACAGGCGCAACAGGCGGAAACGCTGCCACTGCGGTTGCCTGTGGGCGCGGCGGATATGTGGATCGACGAACTCGTGCGATCGCACATCCTCAGCCATTGGGAATCGCAGGACGAACCCATCCACCTGCGTACTATTCACGACCATCTGTTTTGGCACGAAAACCGCGTTGCGCGATTGCTCGGACTGTATCAGCAATTGCTGCAAGGAAAGCCCGTCTACACCGACGACAGTCGCGAGCAAATCGACCTGCTGCTGTCGGGGTTGGTGGTGCGGCGGGACAATCAGCTCGCCATCAAAAACCGCATCTATCGCCAGGTGTTTACCCCGGCTTGGGTCAAGCAACAACTGCACCGGCTGCGCCCCTACGCGGTCAACCTGGATGCCTGGGTCGAGTCAGGACGACAGGACAACGCTTGCCTGTTGCGCGGGCAAACCTTGCTAGAGGTGGAGCAATGGGCCCGGAATAAAAGCCTCAGCGACCTGGACTATCAATTTTTGGCAGCGAGCCAGGATATGGAGCGGCAGTCTATTCAGCAGCAGCTCACCGCCAAAGCCGAGAGCGAGCGCTTCTTTCGCCAGTTGGCAGAAGCGGTGCCGCAGATTGTGTGGATTGTGGAACCCGACGGCAGCCTGTCTTATACCAACCAGCAGGGCAACGACTTTTCAGGGCTAACGCTAGGCGATGTGCAAGATTGGAAACGCCTGGATATCGTTCATCCCGAAGATCGTCCCCTCAGCCTGGCTGCCTGGAAGCATTCCCTAGAGACCGGCGAACCTTATGAACTTCAGCTCAGGATGATGGACGCTGAGGGAACCTATCGCTGGTTTCTCAACCGAGCCATTCCCATTCGCGATGGGGCGGGGACTATTGTCAAATGGTTTGGCACCAGCACTGACCTCGACACGCTCAAACGGGAGGAGGAAACTCGACGACTGCGCGAAGCGGAGAAGCGTCTGCGCTTGCAGCGCTGGCTCTTGGGCACGATCAGCGCTGCATTTGTGATTGCCAGTGGCTTGGGGCTGTATGCCGCTGCCCAAAAACGGCAGGCCTCGCTGCGTGAAATTGAGGCGATCGCCAACACCGCCGAGGCCCAATTTGCTTCGGGCAATCGATTGGATGCACTCGTCACGTCGATTCAAGCCTATACGCAGCTAGACCGGATTGGCCGGGTGCCCGCCGAACTAGCGACCCAAGTTGAGCGAGAGCTGCACCGCAACACCGTTCAAGTGGTGGAGTGCGATCGCCTAAACGCCAACAAAGGGCGAGTGCGGGGATTGGCGATCAGTCCTGATGGTCAGCGCATTGCCGCAACCTATGATCAGTCCACTATCGTCCTGTGGAACCCTAACGGGACGACCTTGAACACGATTCCAGAAAAGGCGCGGGAGGTTGTCTTCAGCCCCGATGGTGAAACCCTGGTGGGGGCAATGGACGATGCCACCGTGCGGCTGTGGCGCGCCGAGGGCACACCCCTGGCAACGCTCAAAGGACATTCAGATCGCGTGCTGTCGGTGGCGATTAGCCCCGATGGACAGTGGATTGCCTCGGCTGGCAAAGACAAGCTGATCAAACTCTGGCACATCGACGGCAAACTTGTCCGTACCTTGAGCGGACATCAGGGGGTGATCTGGAAGGTGGCATTTAGCCCGGATGGGCGATCGCTCGCTTCGGCCAGTGCCGACAACACGGTGATGCTATGGGATCTGGACGGCACTCCCCGTCGCACCTTCCGCAATCCCACGCCTTCCACCGACGGGGAAAATCGACTCCTGAGCGTTGCCTTTAGCCCCGACGGTACGAAATTGGTGGCAGGCGATTCCTATGGCAACATCCTCTGGTGGAACCCGAATGGCACCTTACTCAACACTACGTCCGAGCATCGCAATGCGGTGGGAAATTTGGTCTTTAGCCCCGATGGGCAAACCCTGGCGTCGGGCAGTTGGGACAACACCATCAAACTGTGGAATCTAGAAGGAACGGTGATTCGATCGCTCCCAGGGCATCCCAGCGGCACACTGGCGCTGGCGTTTAGCCCGGATGGCGATCGCCTGATTTCCGGGGGAGAAGATGATCTGGTTCGGGTTTGGCAGTTGTCCTCTCGTTTTACGACGGTCTTGCGGGGCCATCGCGCCTCTGTGTGGAGCGTCACGGTTGCGCCCAATCGCAGCACCCCTCGCGGCACCCCTAATGGCACCCCTGCTCCAGCAGCAGAACCAGTCGTGTGGTCTTCTAGCACCGACGGCACGATTAAGCGCTGGACGCCTCAGGGACGACTGTTGCAAACGCTGCCCGCTGCCCGTGGCGAAGTCTGGGCCGTGGACACCCGCCCGGATGGGCAAATGACGGTCACTGCCCACAACGACGGCACCCTGGCGCTGTGGAACCCAGACGGCACCCTCATCCAAACGATCAATGCCCATGCAGAAACAGCATTTGATGTTGCGTTTAACCCCGGCGGCACCGAAATTGCGTCTGTGGGCTGGGATGGCACCCTCAAACGGTGGCAGTTGGATGGCACGCTGATGCAAACCCTGAAAAAAAGCACGGAACCGTCGTTAGACAAACTCAGCGATCGCCTCAATGCAGTTGCCTTTAGTCCCGACAATCAGTGGCTTGCCGTGGGCGGTCGAGATCAGATCCTTTACCTGTGGCAACGCGGTGCAAATGGGCAGTTTTCGTCTCAGCCGCAGCGGGCGCTGAGCGGTCATGAAGACACCATTTGGGATGTGGCTTTTAGCCCGGATGGGCAACAGGTGGCAACCGCCAGTGAAGACAATACGATCAAGCTGTGGACACTAGATGGAACGCTGATTCACACGCTAAAAGGACATGGCGATCGCGTCAATGCGCTCACCTTTATTCCCGCAAATTCTGGACTCCCGGCAGCGTGGGGCACCGTCATTGCTTCTGCCAGTTGGGATAAAACGATTAAGCTTTGGAAGCTAGACGGAACGCTATTGCACACGCTAGAAGGACATGAAGAGCGAGCGCTAGATGTGGCATTTTATCCTGCTGCTGCAAATCAAAAGGCACTACTGGCATCTGCGGGATTGGATAATGTGGTGATTCTCTGGCAACTCGATCGGGTATTCGATATGGAACAGATCCTAGACGCGGGGTGTGAATGGGTGCGGGATTATTTGCGAATGCGACCAAAGCAGGGCGATCGCTCCTCGATTTGCAAACGCAATTAGCAATCAAGAATCAGCAAAATTTGAAATTCGTGCCACCGCTGTGCAATCCCTTGAAACGCCCTTGAGATACTCTTGGGGTGCGTCGCACGACGGGTCTAGACGGACATTTGCTGGCGCTGATAAAGCGAGTAATACAACCCTTTTTCCTGCAACAGCGAATCGTGCGTGCCCCGCTCGACGATCACGCCTTTTTCCATCGTCAGGATCAAATCGGCGCGTTTCAGCGGCGCAAAGCGGTGAGCGATCAGAAACAGCGTCCGTCCCTTCGACACCTGCTTCAGGTTTTCGAGAACCTGCTGCTCGGTTTCCGCATCCAGGTGGCTAGTGGCCTCGTCCAAAATCAGCACGGGCGCATCCGACAGGAACATCCGCGCCAGGGTGATGCGCTGTCGCTGTCCGCCAGAGAGGGCCGTGCCCCGCTCGCCGACGCTGGTTTCGTAGCCGTGGGGCAAATCGCAGATAAAATCGTGGGCCACCGCCAGTCTTGCCGCTTCGATTACCTGCTCCGCTGTGACATTGGGATTGCCCAGGGTAATGTTTTCCAACACAGAGCCGTTGAATAAGAAATCTTCTTGCAGCACCACAGCAATCTGCGGGCGCAAGGAAGATAAGTCAGCGCTCTTGATGTCGAAGCCGTCTACCAGAATTCGTCCTGCTTCTGCCGGATATAGTCGCTGAATTAATTTAGATAAGGTACTTTTGCCGGAGCCGCTGCGCCCCACAATGCCGACAAACTGCCCTGGCTCAGCGCGGAAAGAAATGCCCTTGAGAATCGCTTCCTGGTCGGGCTGATAGCGGAAAAAGACGTTTTCAAACACGACTTCGCCGCGCAGGGGAGGTAAGGTAAGTCCTGTGCCGGGTTCTGCTTCGGGAGCGACGTTGAGGATATCGCCAATGCGATCGACCGCCAGCAGCACTTCCTGCAAGTTTTGCCAGAGCTGGATCAGGCGCAGCAGCGGCCCCGTAACGCGACCCGACAACATTTGAAACGCAACGAGCTGACCGATGGTGAGATCCTGATTGATCACCAGCCGTGCGCCAAACCAGAGGATCAGCAGCGCCGACAGGCTGGTGAGAAAATCGCCCAGGTGGTTGCTGATGTTTGCCGTGGTGGTGGCGCGAAAGCCAGTGCGGACGAAGCGAGCGTATAACCCTTCCCAGCGATCGCGCGTGGTTTGTTCTGCTGCATGGGCCTTGACGGAATGAATCCCCGTCATCGTTTCCACCAGATAAGACTGGCTATCGGCGCTGCGGTTAAAGGTTTCGTTTAGCCAGTTGCGGAGGATTGGCGTGCTGATCAGCGTCAGGATGGCAAACAGGGGAATCACCGCCAGCGCAATGCCCGTCAGCTTGATGCTGTAGTACGCCATCATCCCCAGATACACGACAGAGAAGATACTATCCAGAATCACCGTCAGCGCCGTGCTGGTGAGGAATTGGCGAATTTCCTCTAGCTCCTGCACGCGGGCCACAGTGTCGCCCACGCGCCGCGCCTCAAAGTAAGATAAGGGCAGCCGCAGCAGATGGCGGAAGAGTTGCGCCGACAGCGCCATATCCAGCCGATTGGTCGTGTGGGTAAAGATAAATAGCCGCAGAATGCCCAGCACTGCCTCAAACACGGCGATGATCAGCAGCGCGATGCCCATCACGTCCAGCGTGGGGATGCTTTCCTGCACCATCACCTTATCGATGATTACTTGCGTAATCACGGGTGTCCCTAGCCCCAGCAGTTGCAGCGTCAGCGAGGCAAACAGCACCTCCCCCAGCAGCACGCGATATTTCCAGACCGCAGGCAAAAACCACTTGAGGCTAAATTTGTCCTGCTTTTGAACGGGTTCTACCGTCCACAGTTGCCCGTCCCAGGCCGATTGGACGACGGGCTTGGGGACGCTTTTGCAGGTACGGTCGGGGTCGAGCGGGTCGGCAATCAGCAGGCGATCGCCCTTCACGCCGTAGGCCACCACCCAATGCTCCCGATGCCACAGCATCAGCGCCGGATAGCTGACGGTCTGCAAGTCGCGCCACTCGGTCAGCAGCAGCCGCTTCATTTGCAGGCCCAGTTTTTCGCCCGCGTTGATCAAATCCTTGGGGAGCTGACCCCGGAGCTGCCGCTGCACCCAGTCGATCTGCGTCGGCGCATTCAGCACCTGGGCGACCATCGTCAGACAGGCCGCCGCCGAATTGACGCCGCCCACAAAGGGATAGCCAGCCACGGGCTGGGGCGCGTCGGAATAGTCGGGCTGATAGCGCGATCGCCCCTCCAGCCAAAACTGGCGCACTTCGGGAACCCGCGCCGACACCTCATCCCACAGGTCGCTGCTCCACGCCAGCACCTGCACCTCTTTGCCCGCCGCCCGCGCTTTCCACGGGCCCGTCAGGCTGGGAAAATCGCCAAACCAGTCTCCCGGCTTTAGCAGCGTCGGCTTGCCATCTTCCGGCACCAGCCGCACATTGCCCACCAGCACCAGATATTGCTCCCCCGGCGCATCGGCCGACCAGATCACCTCGCCCAGTTTATAAGAGCGAACGACGGCCTGGTTTTTGACAGAGATTTGCTGATCTGCATTGAGCCAGCACAGGGGAGGGGCATCCCAGGGAATGCTGGCGAGGAGGTCTTGGGGCATTATTCTTCAATTTGAATTTTAATGGGCAGGGTTTGAACTTTTTCGGCGATCCACTGGTCAAATAGCTCATTTTGCAGCGTTTGGCGCACCTGGGGATTTTCCAGCGAGGCGGGCAGATGCTCCTCCACGCGAAACAGCGCCCAGCGCCCTTCTATCTCAAGCGGGCCCACGATCTGCCCCGCTTCTGCCAGGTCGATCGCCGCCCGCAGCAGATCCGGCATACTGCCCCGACTGACGGGCCCCATCATGCCATTCATCACGCGGTCTTCCAGCAGCGAATGCTCCCGCGCCAGTTGCTCAAAGCTGGCTCCCTCCGAGAGTTGCAGGCGCAGTTCTTCTGCCAGATCTTTGCTGTCTACAATAATGCGCGACAGCACCACGCGATCCAGAAACATCTTGCGCTCGATGAAATATTCCTGGAGCTTCGGCTCCGTCACGTTTTGCCGCAGCTTGTCCATGCGGAAGCCAATCGCAATGCGCTCGTGAAAGGCTTCGTAGGTTAGCCCGTTGGTGCTGAGCCACTGCTGGAAGACTTGGGCATCCGTCAGCTTATTGCTGAGCCGAAAATCGACGACGGCCTGTTCCAACACGGCGGGGCTGGGCTGGAGGTCGGGTTCCTGGGTGAGCGATCGCTCGATGACGTACTGCCGCACGATTTCACCAATGAACCCGTCGAGCTTGCCCCCCGCCTGCAAGTAGCGAAACACCTGGGATACGGTGATCGGCTGATCATCAATCGTCAAAAACGGCTCTGAAGTCATGCCATAGCTCTCTGCATCAGCACCCTCCATTATGCCCAAGGTTGGGGATTCGGTTTCAGGGGTTAGGGATTGGGGGTGAGGGGCGGGTGGAACCTTGTGTTTAGGTTTGACGTTATAAATAGGGGGTCATAATTGGTCTAAAGGTTGGGTCTTGTGACCCGCTTTAGGCTGGACGTTGCGCTGGAGTTGGGTGGGATAGTGATGGAACGGTTGGTGGTGGAGCGGCAGCGGGGCGATCGCCCCCGGTTTTGGAGAAACCTGATCGCGGGTGGAGCGCTGACGTTGGGACTGTGGCTGGGCGGCGGGGAACTGGCGGCGGCGCAGACCGTGCCGCTGCGGCGGGTGGAAGCGGCGCAGCTAGAGGCGGCAGCGACGCTGGATGAGCAACTGCGGCGATTTGGGGGCGATCGCCCGGCGATGATTCGCGCCATTGACTATTCGCTGCGGTATTTGAACACGCCTGCCGCGGCCGAAGCCTATCGCACCGTTGCTGTGCCAGAGTTCACGCGCGATCGCGTCCGGCGCAGCCTGGTGCGGTTTCGCCAGTTGTTGCAATCCACCCGTTCTGCCGAAGAATTGCGGACGGCGGTGCTGCGGGAGTTTTCGCTGTATCAATCCATCGGGCGCGACGGCCAGGGCACGGTCGATTTCACCGGATATTTCGAGCCGACCTACACCGCCAGCCGCCGCCCCACTGCCGAGTTTCGCTATCCCGTCTATCGCCTGCCGCCCGACCTCGACCGCTGGCCCAAGCCCCACCCCACCCGCGCCCAGTTAGAGGGAATCGACGGCTTGCAGGGGGCGGTCGGGCCGCTGCGGGGGCTGGAAATTGCCTGGTTGCGCGATCGCCTAGAAGCGTTTTTGATCCAGGTGCAGGGGTCGGCGCGGCTGCAACTCACTGACGGCACGACCCTCAGCATTGGCTACGCCGGCCGCACGGACTATGCCTACACCAGCCTGGGGCGAGAGTTGATTAACGACGGCAAAGTGCCCGAAGCGGGGCTGAGCCTGCCCGTGGTGCTGGATTATTTTCGGCGCAACCCAGCGGAGCTAGATATCTACATTCCGCGCAATAACCGATTTGTGTTTTTCCGAGAAACGGCCAGTGCGCCACCGCTGGGGTCGCTGAATGTGCCCGTCACCGCTGAGCGGGCGATCGCCACCGACAAGACCGTGTTTCCGCCCGGTGCCCTGGCGCTCATCCGCACGGACATTCCCCAGGTCGAGGCAGCAGGACAGCTCACACCGCGCCGCGTCAGCCGCTATGTGCTGGATCAGGACACCGGCGGCGCGATTCGCGGGCCCGGCCGCGTCGATATCTACATGGGCAGCGGGCAACGGGCGGGCGATCGCGCTGGGCTGATCAACCATCCAGGGCAGTTGTATTACCTGCTGCTGAATGAGTGATGCTGATTTTGGATTTTAGATTGCCGATTTTGGATTGCCAACAATCTAGGTTCAGATAGGTTTCCATCACCCCGTCACCCCATCATCCCATCACCCCGTCACTCCCTCTCCCCCCTCTCTCCCTCTCCCCCCTCCCTCCCTCTCTCCCCCAGCTATCGGCGCAGCGGCTTCAGCGATCGCCCCCGCCAAGTCCAGCCCCAGCCCGTTTCGGCTTTGACAATAGAGGCGATCGCCAGCGCGGTGATGAGCGGGCCGCTGAGGACATGCAGCCACCAGTAGCGCGTCGTTGTGCCCAGGGCATGGGCTCCGATAGCGCGAATGGCATATTGCAGCCCCAGGCCGGCGATCGCCAGCAGCAGCAATATCCAGCCAGCAATACTGCCAGCCGTGAGCAGAGAACCAAGGGCGATCGCCAGCGCCAGCCAGGGCACGGTGTAAATCGACAGCATCACCAGCGCCAGCAGCAGCATCAGCGGCACACTGTAGTTTGCGCCGACGTATAGCACCTTCGTCCAGCCTTCCCAGAGGGTTCCAAAAGAGCGATACATCCGCAGGCTCAGCAGGTCGCGGCCGATAACATGCACCACTCGAAAGCCCTGATGCTTTAGCCTGCGGGCAAAAGCGACATCTTCCGCAACCTCTGCGCCGATGCTGCCGTGGCCACCTGCCGCTCCGTAGCTCTCCCGCGAAAACAGCAGGCAGGGGCCCAGCGCGTAGGTCGTCGGCGATTTCGGATCGCGCACGACTTCAGAGTTAAATGTGACCATCGCGTTGACAAACATCAGCGGCTGCACCAGCCACTCCACCAACGACCCGTTGACAATTTGCGGAATGCAGGTGAGTAGGTCTGCATGAAGGGCGATCGCCGTTTGCACCATCGAGGCGATCGCCCCTGGCTTTAGCCGCACGTCTGCATCAAGAAACAGCAGCCAGTCGCCGTCTGCGTGTTGTGCCGCCTGAAAGCAGGCCCAGTTTTTGCCCGACCAGCGTTGGTCGGGAGGTTGGGGCTGCCCCGCCAGGATATGCAGCCGGGGATCAGCAAGCTGGGCTTGCAGGTCATACAACTGCGTCAGTGTGCTGTCGGTAGACTGGTCATCAATCACCCACACCCGGAGATAATCGGCAGACAAACTTGTGCAGTCCAGCACCGAGCGAATGCAGCCCGCCAGATTTTCGGACTCGTTGTACATCGGAATCACCACCGAAATCCGCGGCGGTGCAGTGATCCATTCGGCATCGGTTTGAACCGTCCGGGGACGAGGCAACTCCGCCACAGCGCGGCGCAACTGAGGAAAATAACCGCCTGCTATGCTCAGCGCCACCAGAGAGATTGGGATAAACAGCCAGGCTAGACTCACAAGGTTCTACTTAGAATCCCATTTTGATAGACGGCTAGTTTTTGACTCGGACTTACTATATAGTACTCGTAGATTATTCGTCTGCAATGAAAATTTGCGGCGGTAAGTGTGCATCTGCGTATGTAGAGCGGTTTAGAGGCGTTTCTAAAGTCTGCCGTGGTGCAGAGTGTGATCATTGACCAGAGATTGACCAGAGTTGGACAAGGTTTTAGTGAGACCGCAAATGCTGGCTACGAAACTGAGTTGGAAAGCCACATGGCACTTGGTCTAGCTATTCCGAACAAGATTGTAAATGTAGCCCCAAACCTGGTTTTAATGGCTTCTCACACTGATTTTGCAGGAACTTTTGCAGAAATCCTTCCAAGAAATTCAAATAGCATTTGAACAGTGTTTGCACGGTGTTTGCACGGTGTTTGCACGGTATTTGAACAGTATTTGAATAGTATCTGAACATTTGATTTGAATATTTGATTTGAATATTTGAACAGTATTTGAACAGGTCTTTGCAGGGAGTTCTGAATCAGATTTTGAAGTGTGTGAGGATTTAAGGTCGTGGGTTTAAATTCTGCTCTGGTCTCGACACAGCGGGCGATCGCCCACCTTGGTACACCCCTTAGCCATCAACTCGCCCCTCGACATTGCCACGAATTTTTGGTGCCGCTGGGACTGTCGCTTGGACTGGTGGCGCTGGGGGTTCCCGCCCTCTCGCAAACCCTTGATGGAGTCTTCCTCGACGACACAGCACAGCAAACTGGTTTTGCTGCCGAACCAACCGCGCTGTACCCAGGGCTGGACGGGTTTTCGGTAGACCAGATGGCACAGGTCACTGCTGTCTCGCAGCTTGCGGACGTGAGTCCGGGCGACTGGGCCTACGAGGCGCTGGCCTACCTGTCCAATGACGAAGCCCAGGGCGGGTTGGACTGTCTGGAGGGATACCCCAGCGGGCGGTATCTAGGCGGGCAGGCGATGACGCGCTACGAGTTTGCGGCGGGGCTGGCGGCCTGTCTGGACGCAGTGACGGGGCGACTGGAGCAGCTTGATCCGGAGGCGATCGCCCGCATCGAAGCCCTCCAGCGCGAGTTTGCACCCGAACTGGCCACCCTGGGCGATCGCCTGGATGAACTAGAGGCCGCCGCCTCTGAACTGGAAGCCAATCAGTTTTCCACCACGCTGCGGTTCAACACGCTGGCCTCCTTTAACTTCAGTCAGTCCTTTGCGGGTGGCGACATTTTGGCCGAAGGCATCACCGTCCCCGGCGTGAGTCCGGCATCTCGGCGACCGGCCCGCCAGTTTGACCTGCAAACGGGGCAGTTTGGCGACCCGGTGGTGGAAACCGTGCGAGATGATCCCTCCACCACCTTCAGCTATTCGACCTACTTCGTCTTTACGGGGTCTTTTCAGCAGACCGACGAACTGACGATGATCCTGGCAATGGGCAACGGCGACCCGCCCGCCAGCACCTTTAGTTCCGCCGGATTCACCAGCAGCTTTGGCATCCCCTACGCCGATTCCAACCCCGTTACGCCGCTGTCGCCCAATTCCGTCGGGTTATTTGAGCTAAAATACGCCTTTCCGCTGTTTAGCGAAGACTTTCGGCTGGTGGTGGGGCCCCGAATCCTGCCGTTTCGCCATTTCGACCAAAACCCGTTTACCAACATCGTTTTCGGCTCCAGCGGGCTAAATTTCTACCAAAGCACGCTGGCGGGCAACGGGCTGTCGGGGGCGGGCGGCTTGTTTGAATGGACGCTCAGCCCCCAATGGCTGCTGCGGGCAGGCTATCTGTCTCGCAATGACCGATCGCAGCGAATTTTTGACGAACCCTTTATTTCCCCCGGTGGCGACGGCTCAGCCAACCCCAGCCGGGGCTTTTTCAACGGCAACAACAACATCCTGGCGGAGCTGACCTATTCCCCAAGCTTTAACGCCAACATTCGCCTGCTGTATAACCGCAGTCGGCTAGAAGCGCCGCCGCCGTTTCCGGGTGTGCCCGAAGGGTTGGCGGTGTTTCCTTTTTTGCTGACTTCGCTGCGGGGCGCGGTAGATGACGGCTTCGGCGGCACGGTAGACGACATCATCGCCCACAATTTTGTGCTGAATTTTGACTGGGCCCTGTCGCCGGGGTTTGCCGTGTTTGGGCGCTACTCCTTTAGCACGTCGGAGATTGACCCGATCAATCCCCTGCGCGACGGCGGCAATGTGGAGGTGCAGGCGGTCCAACTGGGCTTTGCCTTTCCTGACCTGGGCAAGCCAGGAGCGCTGGGCACGCTGGCGGCGACGATTCCGTTTGACGTGACGGATGGTGAGGAGTTTCTGGTAGGGGGCTATGGCGATGGCGGCACGCAGGTCGATGTGCTGGCCAGCTACTACTTTCCGCTGAATGACAATGTGGGGCTGGTGCCGATGTTTTTTGTGTCGTTTAACCCGAATAATTTCAGCGAAAATCCGCCGGTCTACAGTATCATCCTGAGAACCCAGTTTTTGTTTTAGCGCTTATCCGGCATGGTCGTAATTGCAGGTTATGAAGTGCTGACCCAACTCCACATGAGCAGTCGCTCGGTGGTCTATCGGGCTGAGCGCGAGTTGGATCGAGTGCCTGTGATTCTTAAAGCAACTCAGTCGGAATATCCCAGCCTGGAGGAGCTGGCGCGGTTTCGGCTGGAGCATGAGATTTTGAATCGGCTGTCGGCGGTGGACGGGATCAGCCGCGTCTATGGACTGGAGCCACACCAGAGCGGCGTGGTGCTGGTGCTGGAGGACTTTGGCGGCGAGTCGCTGCAACGGCTGCTGCTGAGGCGATCGCTCGATGTGCCAGAGGCGCTGTCGGTGGCGATCGCCCTGGCGGAGATTCTGGGCCAGGTTCATGCCGCCAGCGTGATTCACAAAGACGTGAACCCTGCCAACGTGGTGTATGACGCAGATACGGGCCGCATTGGGCTGATCGACTTTGGCAATGCCACCGTGCTGTCGCGCGAAAACCCCACCCTGCAAACGCTGAATCGACTGGAGGGCACGCTAGCCTACCTGTCGCCAGAGCAGACCGGGCGGATGAATCGCTCGCTAGACTATCGTACTGATTTTTACTCGCTGGGGGCGACCCTGTATGAACTGCTGACGGGCAATCCGCCCTTTAGCACGTCTGACCCAATGGAGCTAATCCATAGCCACCTGGCCAAGCAGCCCGACCCGCCCCACGAGGTCAACCCAACCGTGCCGCCTGTGCTGTCGCAGATCGTGCTAAAGCTGCTGGCCAAAAATGCTGAAGACCGCTACCAGAGCGCCTATGGCCTCAAAACCGATCTGGAGCGCTGTCTGGTAGACCTGCGGGCCACTGGGGCGATCGCCCCCTTTCCGCTGGGGCAAGACGACGCTTCCGGTCGCTTCCAGATTCCCCAAAAGCTCTACGGGCGAGAGCGAGAGGTGCAGCTTTTGCTCGACGGGTTTGAGCGGGTGGCAGCGGGGCAGGCGATCGCCGCCGGAGCCGCAGAGCGGGGGCGCGTCCTCGACGGAGAGCCGATGACTCCGTCCAAACTGCCAGCGCTACGGGCCGCGATGACGGCCGCCGGACGCAGCGAGGTGATGCTGGTGGCGGGCTATTCCGGCATCGGCAAGTCGTCGCTGGTGCAGGAAATCTACAAACCCATTACGCGCCACAAGGGCTATTTCATCGCGGGCAAATATGACCAGTTTCAGCGAAATATTCCCTACTCCGCGCTGATTCAGGCCTTTCAAGAGCTAATGCGGCAACTGCTGACCGAGAGCCAGACGCAGATCGACCGCTGGAAAACGCTGCTGTCGAAGGCGCTGGGGCGCAACGGACAGGTGGTGATCGAGGTGATTCCCGAAGTGGAGCTGATCATCGGCCCACAGCCAGCGGTGCCGCTGCTGGCTCCCCAGGCGGCCCAAAACCGCTTTAACCTGGTGTTTCAAAATTTCATTCAGGTGTTCACCCAGGCAGAACACCCGCTGGTGATGTTTCTGGATGATTTGCAATGGGCAGATGTGGCCTCGCTGAAGCTGATCGAGCGCCTGCTGATTGCGCCGGATAGCCGCTATCTTTTCCTGGTGGGGGCCTATCGCAGCAACGAAGTCAGCCCGGCCCACCCGCTGATGCTGACGCTGGATCAGATTCGGCAGGAGGGCGTGCGGATTAGCCAGATCGACTTGGCTCCGCTGGATGCAGACACCGTGCAGCAGATTGTGGCCGATACGTGCTGTGTCGCGCCCCAGGCGATCGCCCCCCTGGCCAACTATGTGATGCAAATTACCGAAGGCAACCCGTTTTTTCTGACGGAATTTCTCAAGTCGCTGTATGCCGAAGGGCTACTCAACTACGATGCGTCGTCGGGAAACTGGCAGTGGGATCTGAGCCAGATTCGCGATACGGGGCTACCCGAAGATGTCGTTGAGCTGATGGCCGACAAGATCCAAAAGCTAGAGCCAGACACCCAGCGCGTATTGCGGCTGGCGGCCTGCCTGGGCAACCAGTTCGACGTGCCTACACTGGCGATCGCCGCCGACTTGTCCCAGAGCGCAGTGGCGGCCGACCTCTGGCAGAGTGTGCAGGAAGGGCTGGTGATGCCGCTGGGCGGTGGCTATCCGTTTGCCAGCCTGGAGCAGAATGGGCAGGAGTCGTCCAGCGCAGACGAGTTGCAGAGCGATCCGGCGTGGAATCGCGACCTGGTGTTTCGATTTCTACACGACCGGGTGCAGCAGGCGGCCTACTCGCTAATTCCCGAAGCCGAACGCGAAACGATCCACTATCGCATTGGGCGATCGCTCCTCACCCACAGTTCCGCAGACCAGCAGGAGGAGCGCCTGTTTGACATCGTGAATCACCTGAACACAGGCATCGGGCTGATTGCCAACCCCGTCGAGCGGCACGAGTTGGCTCGGCTAAACCTGAAAGCAGGCACCAAAGCCAAAGAATCCAACGCCTACGACACGGCGCTGCGCTATCTGCGGGTCGGAGCCGACCTGCTCGACCAGCACAGTTGGCAAAATCAATACGAACTCACTCTGGCGCTGTACGAAGAGGCTGCCGAAGCCGCTTACCTGAAAGGCGATTTTGATCTGGTCAACCAGCTTGCCGACATGATCCTGCATCACGCCCGCGCCAACCTAGACACCGTGAAGGCTTACCAAACGCAAATCTCCGCCTATTCCGCCCAAAACAACATGGACGCGGCGCTCGATGTCTTCGTGACGGCGATCAATCGCCTGGGGCTGAAAATTCCGCGCCATCCCAGCCGCCTCCAGGTCGGGCTGGAGCTAATGCGGACGCGCTTTTGGGTGATTGGCAATCGCTCCTCTCGCGATCTGGAAGCGCTGCCGCCGATGACCGATCCGGTCAAAGAAGGCATCATGCGGCTCGTTAGCTCACCCATCATGGCGGCTGCCAATGCTGCCCCTTATCTGATTGCAGTCACGGCGCTGCGCGTGATCAACCTGATGGTGAAATATGGCAGCTCGCCTCAAACGGCGGCACAGGGCGTGGCCTATGGCGTGATGCTGCGGGCAGGGCTGGGCGATATTGACCGGGCCTATGACTTTGGCCAGCTCAGTCTGCGCGTCGTAGAACGGCTCAACGCCCGCCAGTTCAAAACGATCGTCATTGTCGGCTTTGAAACCTGCCTGCGCCACTGGAAAGAACCGCTGCGGCGATCGCCCCCTGAACTCCTCGCCGCCTATGCCGAAGGGCTGGAACTGGGCAACCAGGAGGCGGCTTCGCTGGCTGCCTCGGTCTACTGCTTTCACCAACTGCTGCTGGGCGAACCGCTGTATGAGGTGGCCGAAGCCTTTCAGCAATATGAAACCCAGCTTCTCAGCTTTGGACAGGAGCAGGTGGTCTATTCCATGCTGCCGTGGCATCAGCTCGTGCTGCACCTGCGCGGCCAGGGTATCGAGGGCGATTCTGGAACAGATCACTACGCGAATCGCCTGGTTGGCAGCATCTACAACGAAGACGAAATGATGCCCCAGTTTATAGACAGGCAACTGGGAGTGCCACTATTCTACGGCTCTATTGCCAAGGTGATCTGGGCGTATCACATCGGCGACTATGCCACGGCGATCAAAACCGGAAAACAGGCTGTGGCATATCAAGAATCGTCGCCCATGACCTCCCTCTATGCCCTCTTCTATTTTTATTGGCCGCTGGCCTACCTGGCGCATTACAACAGCGTTTCGCCCAAGGTGCAGCGGCAATATCTGCGCCAGATTAACAAATTTCTGCGAATGACCAAACGCTGGGCGACCTACTGCCCTGCCAACTACCTGCATCGCCATCTGCTGCTAGAAGCCGAGCGGCTGCGGGTGCTGGGGCGCACGGCCGAAGCCATCGATGCCTACGATCAGGCAATTCAGGCTGCTAAAGACAATAACTTTATCAACGACCTGGCGCTAGCCCAGGAGCTAGCGGGCAAGTTTTATCTGGCGCTAGGTAAAGAACGACTGGCCCAATCTTATCTAATCGATGCCCGCTATACTTACCTGCGCTGGGGCGCAACTTACAAAGTAGACGCGCTCAACACGCTCTATCCGCAACTGCTGGACCGACGGATGGAAGCCTCGTCCAGAACTGAGCTAATGAACCAAACAATAGTGCTGGGGTCGAGCAGTTCTACAGGCGGAACTCAGGGGCTAAACCTGGATTTGGATACGGTGATCAAGGCGGCGCAGGCGATTTCTGGGGAAATTGTGCTGGCGAACCTGCTGGAGAAGTTGCTAAAGCTGGCCATCGAAAATGCAGGCGCACAGAAGGGCTGTCTGCTGCTGCTTCAGGGCGATGAACTGCGAATTGAGGCAGAAGGACAGTTGGAGGAGGAGGAATTGGTGCGGGTGCAGTCGCGATCGCCCGACGAGCAAACCCTGCCGCTGTCGCTGATCTATTATGTGCAGCGCACCCGCGAAGACGTGGTGCTGCGGGATGCGGTGGAGGAGGGTCTGTTCACCACCGATCCATATATCGTGCAGCACCAGTTGCGTTCTGTCTTGTGTTCGCCCATTTTGAACCAGGGCAATCTGATTGGGCTGCTGTATCTGGAAAACAACCTGGCCACCGATACCTTCACACCAGAGCGGGTGACGGTGCTAAATATTCTCTCGGCGCAAGCGGCGATCGCCCTGGAAAATGCCCAGTTCTACCGCACGCTAGAGCAAAAAGTTGAAGAGCGTACCGCCCAGCTTGCCCGCGCCAACGACGAAATTACGCTGCTGAACCAGCAGTTGCAGTCAGAAAACCTGCGAATGGGCGCAGAACTGGCCATTACCCGCCAAATTCAGCAAATGATGCTGCCCAAAGATCACGAGCTAGATCAAATCGAAGGATTGGAAATTGCTGGGTTTATGGAACCCGCTGATGAAGTTGGCGGCGACTATTATGACGTGCTGCACGACAACGGCGCGGTCAAGATTGGGATTGGCGATATCACGGGTCACGGATTGGAAAGCGGTATGCTGATGCTCATGGTGCAGACGGCAGTGCGAACGCTGCTCTCCACGCAGGAAACCGACTCAGTGCGCTTTCTCAGCACGCTCAATCGCGTGATCTACGACAACGTGCAGCGCATGAACTGCGATCGCAGCCTAACCCTGGCCCTATTGGACTACGAAGCCGGACAACTGCGCCTCAGCGGACAGCATGAAGAAGTGTTGGTCGTGCGGGCGAATGGCGAAATCGAGTCGATTAACACCATGACGCTGGGCTTTCCGGTGGGTCTAGTGGAAGATATTTCCGACTTCATCACCCACACCCACATTCACCTGCAACCGGGCGATGGCGTGGTGCTGTATACCGACGGCATCACCGAAGCCGCCAACGAAATCCATGAGCTATATGGCATTGAGCGGCTGTGTCAGGTGATTAGCCAGCACTGGCAGCGCTCAGCCATTGAGATTCGGCAGGCGGTGATTGACGATGTGCGTCGTCACATCGGACAGCAAAAAGTGTTTGATGACATCACGCTTTTAATTGTGAAACAGCGCTAGGAGGCTGCTTGATAGTTCGCTAAATCCCGCTTGTTTGTGGATCAAAATCGAAAAAGCCAATTAGAATTTTGTGCATTCATTCCGATCGTGTTTCCTCATTTTTGCTCATTTCTGTGGATTTGGTAACTTTGCCTATGAGCCTGCAACTTGCTCCTGCATGATTCGTCCTCAATGATCCGCCCCCGGCCTCCTGCATGAATCAAATTTTTGGAGAATTTGACGACGCTTTACAGCCCAATCAGGAATATCTGATTTTGGGCTTTTCGCCCAGCGCCAAATCGATTCGCCAGCGCTGGCGCAATAACGGGCTGTCCGCTAATTTTCTGGCGGATTACATGGTGACGTTCTTTCCTGCCGACGAGCGCGACCCCAAAACGCTGAACCGCCGCACCGAAATGCAGGATGCCGTCCGCTACATTGCCAACGAGCTGCTGGAAAACGCGATGAAGTTTCACGACGACGCTTCCCGCCAACCCATCAGCATCAAGCTACAACTCCACCCCGATCGCCTGGTGTTTTGGGTGACGAACAGCGTCAAACCAGAGGCGATCGCCCCCTTTCAGCGCTTTATCCAGGAAATTCTCGCGGCCCAACCGCTGGAACTCTATATCCAGCAGCTAGAGCAAAACGCCCTCAGCGACGAACACACCGCTTCCGGCATTGGTCTGCTGACGATGATGGTCGATTATCGGGCGATCGTCGGCTGGAAATTTACCCAGCATGAGCAAGCCCCTGAAGCACCGCCCATGACTACGGTAACAACGCGAGTGCAGGTGCCGATTTAGCGCAAGCTTATCTTATCTCTCTCAGCAATCAGCTAAATTCGCGTATCGATGATGGGCTGTACGTTTTGCTCGGAAGTCAGCACTACCAGTAAGTTATTAATCAGGGCAGCTTTAGTCGCAGGATCGAGTTCGATCAGGTTGCCGTCGTTGAGGCGTTGCAGCGACAGCTCTACCATGCCCAGTGCGCCTTCGATGATTTGCTGGCGGGCGGCGACCACGGCTTGCGCCTGCTGACGACGCAGCATCACCTGAGCAATTTCGGGCGCATAAGCAAGATAAGATAAGCGGCTTTCGATCACTTCGACTCCGGCCACTTGCAGGCGGGCTTGCAGTTCTTCGCGCAGGGCGATCGCCACTTCGTCCTGGCTACTCCGCAGCGAGGGCGTGTCGGCATCGCCCGCATCATAGGGATAGCGAATCGCCAGCGTGCGGATGGCCGTCTCGCTCTGGATTTCGACAAATTTTTCGTAGCTGTCTACGTCAAACACGGCCTGGGCCGAATCCGCCACGCGCCACACCACCACCGCGCCGATTTCGATCGGGTTGCCCACCGAATCATTCACCTTGAGGCGATCGCTGTTCAGGTTTCGCACCCGCAGCGACACAAATCGACGCGCCGCAAACGGATTGATCCACCAAAAGCCCTCTTTTCGCACGGTTCCGATATATTTGCCGAGAAACACCAGCACCACCGCCTGGTTGGGCTGCACCGTCAAAAAGCCCCGCGCCGCCAGCAAACCCAGCGCCAGCAGCAGGATTCCCAACAGATTGCCCGCAGTCAGCGTTTCGATCTCTGCGCCCGTGCCCGCGCCAAACAGGCTTTTGCAAAGCGCCACGCCTACGCCCGCCACCGCCAGCAGCAGGGCGATCGCCACCAGCCCCAATACGGTAGACGCAGGAAATTCTCGTTTCGGCTCCATAAAGACCTCCAGACCAGGCTAACGGGCAACCAGCGCCGCTATCAGAGCCTATTTTGGCATAGCGGCTGGGGAAGTCTGGAATCCCTTAAGATTTAATGCTTCTCTCTGACTATTTACGGCAATTATTTGGTGTTTCCCTATCATTTTGATGATGCCAGCTACACCAAGGCCGAGATGGATGCCTTGTCGGATGAGAAAAAGCAAGATCTACAAAAGTGGAAAGCCTGGAAGAGGAAACATGTTGACTTTGCCAAAATTGAGCAGTCAACGGTGGCAATTGGGACAGGGGGTACTTTTGCCGAAGCAGTGCTAGGTCGATTTAATGCGTCAGAAAAACTGGATTTGACTCGCTTCTGGAACTGGCAGGACTCGCCGATTCCAATCCAAGCCCCTAACATTGAAGGAATTAAACCAGGTAGTCGGGCGATCGCAGACAACACCACATCTGGGCAGTTGGCACCCCCGCGATTAACCTCATCAACCCTTCTGCTATGCCTGATCCAAACTTTGCTGCAATCCAGGCGTTAGCAACAGCCAACCTCTTCCGCGATGCATCCGGCCTATCGAATGTTGTAGGTCTGGCTCAAGATTTAGGTAAGAGCACTAGCACCGCCAGTAGCGCTGGTGCCGCTGCTGCACTCAAAGCGACTGAGTCTGCTCTGGCTCCACCGCCCGCTCCAGCTAAAACTGGGGATACACCCAAGCCGGGAGATGCCTCCAAGCCAGGGGAGTCTGCAAAACCTCCTGGCGGCGATGCGTCCGCTGCACCTGCCAGTCAACCCGATCAGGCGCTCAAGGCATTGGAAGCTGGACAAGCCAAGCTGGATAATGCGGTTAAGTTATCAAGTTTGCCGACTAACGTCTCCATCGCAGGGGCAATCATCAATGCCAGCCTCAGCTTAGAAGCAGTTGCGATGGCCGCTCAGGGAGGGACACCTACACCAACGACACGGGAGCGGAGTGGCGCTGTTTCTGAACCTCGACCCGCGGCACGAGAGCCGAAGCCTACAGATCCGCCTAAATCGTAATCCTAGAACTTCTCTAAAAATCGCTAATAGCTAAGGAAGATTCAAATCACCTGACTATCAGTAAGCTTGACAAACTCCGGGCATTTTGGCATCAAGCCTGTAGCTGGAGAGGCAATGGCAGAGATGCCCTGTGTAACCTGTTTGAAATTTTCGATTGGGGATTGGGGATTTTAGACTGGGGAGTTTGGATTTTGGATTGGGGGATTGAACCACCAAAATCCAAAACCCAAAATCTCCCTTATCTGTTCTTACTCATTCACGCCAGGGTTGCTCCGCATTTCGCGGTGCAGGCAGCGCAGCACTTCGCCGGGTTGCTCGGCGTTGAGGACGATGCCGTTGGGTGGGAATTCCAGGGCGCGAGTCCACTCGAAGCGTTCGGCGTAGCGGAGCAGGTGCAGCCGGTCGATCGCCAGTTGCGCGTCTTCGGGCAGGCCGATGATGTAGTGGCGCAGGCGGCGACGGTGGGGCAGTTCGCAGGTGAGCGGGGGCAGCGAAAACTGGGTCGCCTCCGAGCGTGGGGACGACCAGGTGTATTGAATTGTTAGCATTTGGGGTTTCCTCCTGGAAACAAGTGGGGTAGGAAACCCCGAAATGTTGGCCGCCCCCGGAGGTGAAGCGCTGGGACAGGGCGGCCTACAATGGACGCAGCCCTGAGACAGCCTGGATCTGTCGAGGGGTCAGGCGTTGGTGGGTGTTGGTCGCACCTGCCAGCGCCGTAAGTGACTAAACGACCAAAATTTCGGGGGAAAACAAGCTGCTCGCACGACAGCTATGGCGCAATGTATTACAGCATAGGACGGGCGATCGCCAAGCATCACCGCCCCATATTTTTTAGCACGATTTTCTCAGCCCAATTTTGTGGGATAAGAATATCCGGGAGGTCTGGGAAGGGCGATCGCCCCTTTGTGCAGCGCTGAGCAATCTCCTGAGGCTGGGGTCGATCTAATGTCTTTGCTTTTTGACATAGACCTATCTTATCTTTCAGGATTTTGGGGCGATCGCGCTGGAGATCTGCATGAAAGGGTTCGTCGCTGGCTAGCGCCGCCTTTTTATGCAAGCCCCCTTAGAGGAAACAAGCCCCCATGTTCACCATCCGCTTTAGAACCGTTAACTATCGCCCCGATCGCCTGATTACGCTGCGAAACAACATCGACGGCTGGGACAAAGACCTCCCCGGCATCTATGACAGCGGCGAATGGCGGTTTGAGCTGCCGGAAGCCCGCTACCCCAACGGACTCACCTTCAAGTTTGTGCTAGAGCGCACCTACTGGATGACTGGAGCCGATCGGTTCATCCAGCCCCAAGCGGGGAGCGACTTTTTCTATCAAGAGCCAGACATTCAGTTTCCGCCGATTCAGGAAATGGTCGTGGAAAACGGTCATGTCCAGCAGATGTTCTTTCCGCCCAACCTGGACGAAGCCCATCTATTTGACGTGATTGTGATTGGCTCTGGCATTGGCGGCGGCATCCTGGCCGATCAGCTTTCCAATCGCGGCATGGATGTGCTGGTGCTGGAGGCGGGCAGCTATCTGTTTCCTACGCATACCGCCAACCTGCCACGCCAGCATCGCATCGGCCAGTTTGACAAGCACGTCTGGAGCCTCTACGACGAGTTCAAAGTCACCAACTACGCCAACGGCTACGGCTCCCAGTTCGACGGAGGGCAAGCCTTTAGCTTGGGCGGGCGATCGCTCTTTTGGGGCGGGCTGATTCCGCGCATGACCACCTGGGAAATGGAGTCCTGGCCCCGCAGCGTCCGCTGGTTCCTAGAAGACGGCGGCTATCAGCAGGCCGAAGACCTGATGAACCGCGTGCCCCTGCCGCCTACGCCCTACCGCCGCCGGGTCAAGCGCTTTTTGCAGCAGACCCTCGACCAGTTCAACCATTTCGACGCGCCAATGGCGGTGCAATATTCCAACACGCAAGACCTCAGCACTATTCCCACGGGCATGTTTTCTACGGCAGATCTGCTGATGGAGTCGATGCTAACCAACGGTCCCCAGGGCAATCAAAACCTCTCCATCAACCTCAACCATCCCGTGGTGCGGGTCGAAACGGCAGGCACATCGGTCACGCAGGTGGTTGCCTACGACCTCATCGCCCAGCAAGAGCGCCGCTATCAAGCAAAGCAAGTGGTGCTTGCCGCAGGGACAATCGAAAGCGCTAAAATCGCCCAACTCAGCAGACTCAGCGACCCCAACGGCAAAATCGGCGTTGGCATCACCGACCATCCCATTTTCTTCACGCATTTTGTCCTGCCTGCTACTGCCGAGCTTTACGACCCCACCTCTTCCAGCAAGGTGCTGTGTCAATATCGCGAAGGGCCCAATCCGTTCAATATCGTGCTGGAGTTTGGCGCGGACTTTAACCAGGGGCGCTATGTGGATCTGGAACTACTGGAGCGGCATCGGCGCGAGCGGGGCAACGTCATGCTCTGCGAAATCGTGTTTTTGCTGGATGCGCCGCTGATGGAGCAAAATACCGTGCGGCAGTTGGGGCCGTCCTACGTCAGACCTGTGGTGCAGATGCAGCCCTGCCCGGTGGATGGGGCGCTGTTTGCCGAGATGAATCGACTCAAAGATCAGCTGATTGCCGCGCTGGGGGGACAGCCGCTGGTGGGCAACGACCTCAGCCTCAAGCCCGCCGGATTGGGCGGCGTTGCCCATGAAGTCGGCACGCTGCGAATGAGCGGCGAAACACAGGATGGTGTAGCGCTCAACGATGGCGTGGTGGATACAAACCTCAAGTTTCTGGGGTACGACAATCTCTATGTCTGCGACCTGTCGGTATTTCCCTCGTCGCCCGCCGCCAACCCAACGCTGACGCTGGCAGCAATGGCCATCCGTCTGGCGGAGCATCTGAAGCAGGTGACGCTGGTTTAGCGATTCGAGTTGGAGAATTAAAACTTGGGAACGAAAAGCGGGACGGCCAGGCACAGCGCCTCGAACCATCCCGCTTTTCAGCTTTATCGCGAATCCTCAAGCTGGGGAAGCAGGGAGGGCGATCGCCCCCACTCAACGCTTCACCCCTTGCCAGAACAGTGGTCTAGCTTGCCTTCTCAACTTCTTTGGTTTCCAGCGTCACCGCAGGCGTAGAGCCAGCATTCAGCGTCTTAGCCGCTTGCTTCTCAGCAAAGTAGCGGTTTAGCAAGGTGCTGGCGAAGGTGAGTACCACCGGCCCCAACAGGAAGGCCAGCAGACCACTGACCGCAAATCCAGGCACAAACAGCGATGCCAGCCAGAAGCAGAACCCGTTGACCACAAAGCCAAATAGGCCCAGCGTCAAGAAGTTAATTGGCAGCGACAGCAGCGACAGAACCGGTTTAACCAGCGTGTTCACCACACCAATCGACACCCCAGCGAGTAGGGCCGCAGGAAAGTTAGCCAAAGTTACCCCTGGCACTACGATGTCTACCACCAGCAGGCTCAGGGCTGTAATCAAAGTCGTCAACAAGTATCCCAACATAGCAGTTCCATCCAGGTTGAATCAAAACAACTTGAAGCCTTCATCGAATCTGTGAACCGCCGTTTCACTAATGCTTTTTGTTATCTGCTTTTTGTTATCTCGTACATCCTGCGATCGCAATGGTTCAACAGGATGAATAACTAGACGGATAACTGGTGTGGATAACCATTGACTAGTGAACGTTTGATTCACTCCATTCACGTCACTTCATCTCATAGATTCAGTATAGTACCGATTAATTTCACACTAAAGCATCTGTCTTTATGGTCATCTCTACTCAATTGATTTAGAAAATACGACCTGTTTCCAATCACACAACGTCAAAATTTATGCTTATTACTCTCAGATCTCCACATCCTGCCTGCGAAGTGACCCTCAAAAAGCTTGCCATTAAAGCGACTTAGAGCTTTTTTCGGGCGATCGCTCGATGAATATTGACGAATATTAAAACTCCACAATGTAAAACTCAGCACATTAATCATTCGCAGCCGAACCGCTAAAAAGGGTAATTTCCGACCTTTGACATAAGAGAATACCGACCATCCACTTCTAAAGAAATAGAAACGAATAATCACGAAATTAATGAATGTGATCTCCGTAACATTCAGGTTCGGATTTTACCCGCTAAATCTACTTTTGGAACCGTTTCCAAAGATAATAGTTCGCTACTATGGAAAAGTACAGTTCACTGCACCTGTTGTTCAAAGTTCTTTAGATTTCTGAAGTCTTGAACTTGGCTCTAAAATCATGGGCCACAGGTTCATACGACTGCTCTAGCAACGTTTCCGTTTCCCTTGATTGAGTAGGTGGCTTATGAAATTAGTACGCATTCTCCTATCGGTTCTGTTGCCCCCCGTCGGCGTGTATCTGACCTATGGCTTCAGCTCCACGCTACTGATCAATATCCTGTTGACGCTTCTGGGCTTTGTGCCGGGGGCGATTCACGGACTCTGGGCCGTGATGAAGCATGAGGAAAAGCTGAATCAGGAAGTATAGTCGAGCGCAAGAGTAGCGTTGGGTGATTGGAGTGATTGGAGTGTTGGAGGGCTAGAGCAAGTTGCTGAAGCGATTTTGCGCCTCCGTCACTCCGTCGCTTTCTAGCTGCACTTTCTAAGTGCATCTAATTGCACCGAATGGCACCGTCCGCCTGCATCTCGTCTGATTGCACCTTCCGATTGCCCCAGTGAATTGCCTCAGTTCACGCTCATCCCAGCAGTTCGCGCTCTGCGATGACGGTTTCGGCGCGGGCGATCGCCCATTGCACACTGCGGGCTGCACCCGGCGCTACGCAGAGCGCGGTGATTCCCCAGCGCACCCATTCTTCTACCAGATCAAGATGCTGACTGGGCAATTCGCCGCAGAGCGTGCAGGGAATCCCAAGCTGGCGAGCCGTTTGAACCAAGTGTCGAATCGCACGCTGCACAGCGGGATGGCGCGGCGGAAACGCCTCGGAGAGGTGCGGCAGGTCGCGATCGGCCGCCAGCAGCAGTTGCGCCAGGTCATTGCTGCCAATGGCAATGCCCTGCACCCCGGCCTGCACTAGCTCCGGCAATAAAAACAGCACCGATGGCACCTCTGCCATGCTCCAAAGCTGAAAGTCGGGCGCATTCCATAACCCCGCTTCCAGCGTCCGCTGGCGGCAAAAGCGCACCTCTTCGACCCCGCGCACAAAGGGCAAAATAAGTCGAAGATTGGCATAGCCAGCCTGCTGTACCTGTCGCAGCGCCAAAAGCTCCGCCTCAAACCAGGCGGGGCTGTTTTTGTAGCTAAAGGCACCGTGCATTCCCAGGGTTGGGTTTGGCTCCGGAGAACCAGGCTGGGAACTGGAGAAAGCACCCAGAAAGTCCTGCGATCGCACGTCTAGCGACCGATAAAACACGGGGCGGGGCGCAAAGGCGGCGGCAATGGGAAGGATTTTTTGGGCGATCGCCTCTGCCACTTCCTCTGCCACCTCCTTGCCGAATTCTGCCGGAAACGCGCCAGTCCTGTTTGCGGATATTTCAGCGCGCGCTCTCTCACCTTGAGGAATCGTCCCCTCGCGCCTGGTCTGGCTGCTCCATTGATGCAACAGCGGCATCAGCAGATGCTCTGCCCGCAGCAACCCAACCCCCTCGCTGGGCAAGTTTGTGAGCGTATTCAAATCAGCAGCGTGCCCTAGCGCTAGCAGCAGTTTCGTGTGAGTCCTGGGTAGAGGGGAGGCTCCTAGGGCATCCAGGTCAGACGTAGACACTGGGGCCAGTTCTGGATAGCGTGTTTCCTGAAACTCATTGGGTGCAACTGGGAGGCGATGAATCAAACCGCGATCGCCATCTACCGTTACCCATTCGCCCGTCCGCAAAATCTGCGTCACGCCCGCCACGCCCACCACTGCCGGAATGCCGAGTTCTCGCGCCAAAATCGCGCCATGACTGGTCATGCCACCCTGCTCTGTCACAATGCCACCCGCCCGCTGTATCAACCCCAACCACCTCGGCGGCACATGCGACATCACCAACAGTTGCCCTGCTGGAAAGTCTGGCGGTAGCTGATTCACATCCTCCACCACCCAGACCTCAGCCGAAACCCGACCCGTTGCCGCCGCCAGCCCGCACAATGGTAATGGTTCAGTCGCTTGGGCATTAGTCTCTTGAGCATTAGTCTCTTGAGCATCGATTGCTAGAACAGTCGTGGCAATAGACGACCCCGGAGCAGTCCCCACTGCACGGGGAAATACAACATTTAGTTGGGTCAGTTGAAACTGGGGCAGTTCGCCCGACTCAAGCGGCCCCAGCGTCCACTCTAGATCGACGCTACTGCCAAGCGTTTGCTGAATCTGGTGCGACAGTGCGAGCAATGCCTGAAGTTGCGAGTCACTCAGGCTAGGTTGATGCTGTTGGGACGGCTCTAGCAGTTCGATCCGTAGAGCCGATGCAGAAGAGCGCAGGCTGCTGGGGACAGAAGCAGACGACTTCTGACACAGCCGATAGCAATAGGGCTTGGGGTGAACCTGCCGAACCACTGGCAGAAGTTTTCGATTGACAGTTGCCTCTGCGGCGGGTTCTTGGCTGACAGGAGGGTTTGTGAACAAAAAGCGATCCGGAACCAGTTCTCCCCAGGTCAGAGCGGTTCCCAATCCCCAAATCGACTGAATTTCGCAGTTTGTCGGACTGACGCAAGCCGTTCCTGCCGCCACCCCGTCGCAAATCGGCTGTATTAGCACGCCCAGATGGAGCTGATGAAGCTGGAGGCGCGATCGCTGCCAAACGAATAGGCTTTTGGCCCGAAACAGCTCTGCCCACACCAGCCGCAGCGCCAGGGCGATCGCCCCTCGGTTTGCCTCACAAATCTGCGACCCCAATAGCCCCCGCATCCGTCCGCTGAAGGTCGGGTCGAGTCCTGCCGCCAGCCCCAGCGACGGCCGCACAATCACCATCGGCGACTGCCACTGCCGTACCTGCGCCTCGACCCCCGCCAGCCAGTCGTCCCAGAGCGGTGTAGAGAGAATAGACTGGCGAATGGTTTGGGCGATCGCCTGAAGCTGCTGCGGCCGATCGACATCCACATGCAGCGACGAATCAGGCAAATCCGCAAATAGCGGCTCCTGCCAGTCCAAACTTGACAGAAACCGCCGCAGCACTCGCGCCCCCACCACAACCCCCGGCAAGACCGGGAATCCCCGCTGCTCCAGCAGTCCCAAATAGTAGGCTTTGTCTCCGACCTCCGTTCGGTCAGCAGGCTGGATCTGCCCCAACCCGTAGAGGTCTTTGAGTGCGTCCCCATGCATACGCCGTCGCCGTTTGAGATGAGTAGTTGCGAAAAAGGCTCGATAGAGGGGTCTCTCAACCTATTTAAGACGGGTTATTCTAAGACGGGTATTCAAGACGAGTGATTACGTAAGAGTGATTTAAGACAGCTTATCCAAAACGCGGATGAGATTGTGTTCCTGTATTTCTTAACATCTTTTCATCATACGCTCTGAACTCGCTCTGAATAGACTGGTGCAAAAATTCTCGCAATCCCTTAACGTTCAGACAGGAATAGAGCGCATGGGTCGGGCTAAGATTGATAAACCCATTGATAAACACTACGTTTAATCCAATTCCTAAACGCTAACCTTGGTGGCGGTTCGCAGTCCCATCGCATCCCATGAAGCATACTATCTCTGTGTTGGTCGAAGATGAAGCGGGCGTGTTGACCCGGATTGCGGGCCTGTTTGCCCGACGGGGTTTCAACATCGAAAGTCTGGCGGTTGGCCCGGCGGAACAATCTGGCATTTCGCGCATTACGATGGTTGTTCCTGGCGACGACGCGATTATCGAGCAGTTGACCAAGCAGCTTTACAAGCTGGTCAACGTCCTCAAAGTGCAAGATATTACTGAAACGCCCTGTGTTGAGCGGGAACTGATGCTGCTCAAGGTCAACGCCACCAGCGTCACCCGGTCGGAAATTATCGAGCTGGCGCAGATTTTCCGGGCGCGGGTCGTGGATGTGGGCGAAGACTCACTGACACTGGAAGTCGTAGGCGACCCTGGCAAAATGGTGGCAATCGTGCAGCAGCTTGGACGATTTGGCATCCGCGAAGTGGCCCGCACGGGCAAGATCGCCCTGGTGCGTGAGTCGGGCGTGAATACCGAGTTTCTCAAGCTCCAGTCGATGGAAGCGCGGGTTTAGCGGCAGTTTTTCACCAGGCAGTTTTTCCCAGATTGACGAGCGTTGCAGCCGACTGACAGCCTGCCAAAGGAACCAGCTTGGGTGCCCCAGCGCACCGAAGACGGTTCGTTTACCTTTTTTTCGGAAGCCTTTGGCGAAACGTTTCACAGTCGGCTGGGCGCACGGGCCGAGGCGTTTGAAAAGTTTGCCCAGGTGACGCGGCTGGCATTGCTGGCGCGGCAGTTTGCCGAACCTGCTGCGCCGCCGATCCGCCTGCTCGATGTGTGCTACGGGCTGGGGTACAACACGGCCGCTGCGCTGGAAACGCTGTGGGCAGAGAATCCGGACTGTCGAGTGGAGGCGATCGCCCTAGAGCTAGACCCGACCGTGCCCCAGGCGGCGATCGCCCCGGATCTGCTCACCGCCTGGTCGCCCCCAGTGCAAAACGTGCTGAGGGCGATCGCCCAGACGTGCGAATTCCAGGATTCTCGACTCAGTGCCCGCCTGCTAATCGGCGATGCCCGGCAGACGATTCAGCATGTGGCGACACAGGGCTTCCAGGCAGACGCAATCTTCTTCGACCCGTTTTCGCCGCGCCGTTGCCCCCAGCTTTGGACGGTGGAATTTTTCTCACAGGTGGCAAAATGCCTCAGCCCGACGGGAATTTTAGCCACCTATTCGCGCTCGGCCTCGGTGCGAGCGGCGATGCGAACCGCTGGACTGCATCTGGGCAACATTCCCCTGCCCGCCGGAGCCGCACGCCGTCCCCACGAGTGGTCCCAGGGGACGGTCGCCGCCTGGTTGCCCGATGGCTTGCCGCCTCTCTCGCCGATGGAGGAAGAGCATCTACACACCCGCGCCGCTGTGCCCTACCGCGATCCCAACCTCAACGACAGCGCCGCCGCCATCCTGACGCGACACTATCAGGAGCAGCAGCAGGCTCCGCTAGAATCGACCACAAGTTGGCGGCGGCGATGGAAAATTGATTGATTTGTAAATGTAAAGTTGCTTAAAAGTTGCTAACGTTACCGACTTACAAAATTACTTATCCCTCCCAGTCTTTTTCGGCTTGGGACTGTACATAAGCTGCAATGTCAGCAATTTGATCTTCTGTTAGACGATTTTTGAAAGCTGGCATCATGCCCTTGCCATAGGTGACCTGCTTCACAATTGCATTCTCGTTGTGGTTCGGGCCGTAGCCTGCCAGAAACTTTTCCAAGGCATCTTTTTTCAGGGTTTTAATGCTCATGATGCTGTTACCACCGCCCAAGTGACATACAGCACAGTTTGCAGAGAAGAGCTGTGCCCCACGAGCCAAATCACTCGCAAGAGCCTTCTGGGGAAAGGCGACGCTCAAAACAATTGCCAAAATAACAGCCGCTACACACCTAACGCTTTTCATAATTCAAGGCTGGCGCTATACAAAAGTTTACAAAGCCACTCATGTCTAATATAAAAATCGGCTGAAAGCTTGTCAAAAGACGGCTTGTCAAAGCTATGGTAGCTAACTTGTTAGTTAGGATTAGTTAGGACATATGGGACGGACATAGTTGCTGTTGAGGCTAGTAGTGAGGACTTAAGTCCTCATTGCAAACGTCCTAACTAACCTGCGTATTGCTACAAGAGCAGCTAAAGGCATTGAGGGGCGCTCCAGTTTTCGGATCTTCCCCCATACTCCACAAAAATGACCCGTGCTGTCAGCCACATCCCAGGTCGTCTCCCTAGAATTTGGCGGCAGCACAGGTTGAGTGGGCTTAGAGGCATTCTGTCCCTGTGTCCATCGCATAGGGACAGAACAGGGACGGAATAATTTTTAGTCAGCCGATTGTAGAAATAGCTTGTAGCAATAGCTGAGAGATGTTGGCAGAGTTTTTCAGCCATTGCTACTTCTTGAAGGCTGCAATCCCAGGATATTGAGCGCGATCGCCCAGGTCTTCCTCAATCCGCAGAAGCTGGTTGTACTTCGACAGACGCTCGCCCCGACAGGGTGCGCCGGTTTTGATTTGTCCGGCGTTGGTGGCGACGGCCAAATCAGCGATGAAGTCGTCGGGCGTTTCGCCGGAGCGGTGGCTGATCATCACGGTGTAGCCCGCGCTGCGCGACAGCTCAATGGCGCTGAGGGTTTCGCTGATGGTGCCGATCTGGGTTTACCTTTGATCAGCGAGGAGTTGCCCACGCCGTCGGCGCGATCGCCTGCTTGATGATGGCGGGATTGGTCACAAAGGCATCATCGCCGACTAGCCGAATCTTGTCGCCTAGGCGCTTGGTGAGTTCCTTCCAGCCTTCCCAATCTTGCTCGCCCAGACCGTCCTCCAGCGACACAATGGGATACTGCGCCACCCAGCTTTCCCACAGGGCAATCATGTCTTCGGTGGTGCGAGTCGCGTTGTCTGACTTGAAGTTGAGGTAGGTGCCGTTTTCGCGATACATCTCGCTGGTGGCGGGGTCGAGGGCGATCGCTATGTCGTCGCCGGGTTTCAGCCCCACTTTCGTGACGGCTTCCAGAATCAGGTCTACCGCTTCCACATTGGACTTCAGGTTGGGCGCAAAGCCGCCTTCGTCGCCAATGCCCGTGCTGTAGCCCTTGCCCTTGAGAATCGACTTCAGCGCATGATAGGTTTCGGCTCCCATCTCCATCGCCATGCGAAAATTTGTTGCTCCCACCGGCGCAATCATGAACTCCTGAAAGTCCACACTGTTGTCGGCGTGTGCGCCGCCGTTCAGCACGTTGAAGCAGGGCACCGGCAGCAGCACCGCCGCGTCGCCGCCCAGGTAGCGATAGAGCGGCAGCTTGGCCGAAGCGGCCGCGGCCCGCGCCACCGCCATCGACACGCCCAGCAGCGCGTTTGCCCCCAGATTGCTCTTGAACTCGGTGCCGTCTAGATCCAGCATGGCCTGGTCGATCGCCTGCTGGTTGGAGGCATCTGCGCCCTTTAGCTTGTCGGCGATCGCCCCGTTCACGTTTGCCACCGCCTTCAGCACGCCCTTGCCCCCATAGCGGCTCTTGTCGCCATCGCGCAGTTCCAGCGCTTCGCGGATACCCGTTGAAGCCCCCGACGGCACCGCCGCCCGCCCAAAGCTGCCATCCTCCAGCGTCACGTCTACTTCTACCGTTGGGTTGCCGCGAGAGTCCAGAATTTCGCGGGCTTTAATGGATGCGATCGCCGCCATAGTGATTAATCCTCAAATAATTTCGTGAATTCGCAATTCGTAAAATGGACGTGAAGGTTACACGTTGCGCTTCCCATAGCATTGAACCAGAAGAAGCGGAAATTCTCTCAAAGCTTTTGGAGTGTTTTAATCTACTGTGAAACGGTGCAAAAACTAGCGCCTAGTCTAAGCCAGCGCGATGGGTTTGCCATGTTGTGAAAGATACGAGCCAGAAAGTCTCTACTTTTGCCCAAATAGTCGCTGGTGGGCTGCTCTGCCCAGAGACTCGCTAACGTTCGTAGTGTCTTTTGCAGTTTCTGATGTCAAGTCTTCTGAGCAGAGCCACAAGTGAGATGGCTGAAAGCCTTGCAAATCTCCAACAGGCAAGCCAAAAGTAAGTCCACAATCCAGAATCGATATGGGCAAGAATCGATATGAAGCCCCATCGACAACCCGCTAAAGTGTGAAGGTGAAATCCTCTACCAGCGCACCGGGAACCCGCACGCCACCCAGGCTGCGACGATTGTAGGTGTCCACATCGGCGATAAATTCAGACTGCTGTGTCAGAGCAACCAAGTTGTCGCCGAGGCAGCGATAGAGGCTTTCGTCAAAGCGGAGGTTTTCAATCGGAGCAACGATCTCGCCCTGCTCCACCCAGAAGCAGGCGTAGCGGGTCATGCCTGTGATGCGGCCCGTGGGGCGATCGCTCCAGTTTAGATAATGCAAATTTGACAGGTATAGCCCTGTATCCAGCGCCTTCAGCACATCGGCAGCCAGCAAACTGCCCGGAAGCACTTCGGGCGATCGCAGCGATTCGGCACTGTTTGCACCATTGGCGGCTTTGCCATATTCCTTTGCCGTGCGCGAGTTGACCAGGGTATTCACCAGCTTGCCCCGGTCGATAATGGTCAACTCCATTGGCGCAATTTCGCCCAAGTGGTTGAATCGGGGCACCAAACCAGAAGCGAAGTTTTCGCCCAGGGTGAACTGAGAGGACAGCGTGCGATCGCCCCGCTGCAACGCGCCCAAGGCACTTTCGCCCTGCTGTAGCGATGCCTCGCTGACCCCGCCCCAAGAGAACATTGCCACAATGTCTGCTAAGGCCGCTGGAGCCAGATAAACGCGATAGCCGCCCTTGGGAATGGGTTTAGGGGTGCAGGCGAGGCGATCGAGTTGCTGTTTAGAATCGGCTAGTTTGGTAGTGTAGGCCGTCGCATCCCACTCACTGCCTGCCATTGTGCCCTTCACAGCCTGCCCGTCGGCGGTAAATAGTGAATAATCCAGCGAGAAAGACTCCGTGGCAAACCAGTGCCGCTGCCCCACCGAGTCAGCATAGGCTTGCAGCATTCGCCCACCTGCGTAGATGCCCGTAAAGTCCAGCCCATCGACCTCCGGCAGTACAGCATCCACGACCGCATTCGGATCGAGCAGGCGACCGGAATGCACCTCGCGGCTAGTGGCATTGCCCGACGGCAACACCTGATAGGGATCGAGCGGCAAATGAGGCAAGTCGGCCCGCAGGTCGGCCAACGCATCGGCGGCGATCGCCCAGTCTGTGTCCCAATGGCCCGTCAGCGGAAACCGCCAGGATGCGGTGCGCTGGTTTGCCATTAGCGTCAGCCCCACCTGGCAGTCCACAATACCCCCCGTCTGCCGCACGCGGGCGTGGTTAAACCGTACAAACTGGCTCTGTTCGGCATTTAGCCCCAGCGTAAACTGCTCCTCCGGCAAAAGCTGATCGGCGATCGCTTCGGTCAACGCCGCAAACTCGGTTTCCAGATGATCTAAAACAACTGCCGTTTCTAGGGACATCTCGAGATGTGTCACGCTTACCCCACGTCCTGCGACTACTAAAACATACGCTTACATCCTACTCGTTAATTTCAGCGCAAATCTTGCCTAACTCATCCCCTCTGAGAAGACTTGAGGAACGATAAGGAGCAGCAAGAAGCGAAGCGACACTCAACTATAAAGTCTTAGCCAATTTTTCATGAAGATTTGATGAAGCCTTTCTCAGGACACGTGATTACACTGGGTCAGTAGTGTTACTTATCTTCTTAAATTTTGTGTCAAAAGGAGATTTAACTCGACGCTTCTACTAGCGGGAATCCAGGTATAAATCCTAACTCAATCCTCTACTGAACAAAGCTCTGTAGGGCTGAGCATTACTCAGCGTCACTAAATTTGAGGAGCCTTGAAAGATATGGATGCTTGTTGAGAAAAGCTCGATACAGCACTTGCTTACGGAGTGATGGGTAGTGCCTTTTAATAAAGGACGGAGAAAATTAGGAGTCGATATCATAGAGCAGCCCTGATTGTGTACCCACTCACGAACTTGATCCATCATGAAGCCGTATCTCCTCTGCCCGAGCTGTGATTCCGATGACATCATGAAAAATGGCACAACTCGTCGGGGCAAACAAAACTATAAATGTCGCGATTGTGGTCGTCAGTTTGTGGAGAATCCTCAATGGAAACCGAAAGACAAGGACACCTGTGCGCTGATTGATTGCATGCTGCTCGAACGCATTCCCCTTGCTGGCATTGCCCGGGTGCTGCAATTGTCCGAGAGTTGGTTGCAACAGTACGTGAATGCTAGCTATGCCGAGGTACCTCAGCAAGCGGAGGTGGTTGCCAAACCAACGTGCCGACTGGTGGTGCAGATGGATGAGTTGTGCTCATTTGTGGATGAGAAGGGCAACAAACACTGGGGCTGGCTGGCGATTGATAGAGCAAGCCGTGAAATTATCGGGTGTCATGTGGGAAACCGTTCTGCTCAATCGGCACAAGCGTTATGGCAGTCTCTACCTCGTCAATACCGTCAGTATGCACGGATTTACACCGACCATTGGGAGGCTTATAGGAGTGTACTGCCCAGTAAACGGCATTTTGCAGTGGATAAAGATTCGGGTTTAACGAGTCATATTGAGCGATTAAATAATACGTTGCGCCAGCGCATCTCCCGGTTAGTGCGACGGAGTTTGTCATTTTCAAAGAAGCTCGAAAATCACATTGGGGCGATTTGGAACTTCATCCATCACTACAACCAAAAGATTCGAGAGAAACTGCAACGAGAGCAAACAACTGATTTTTCCCCATCCTTTACCTAATGGCACTACCTCCGCTAGAAGTGTCGGCCGTGATCACCTCGGCGCTGTCGGGGATGATCGCTGCCCGCAAGAAGGGGCTGGATTTGGTGGGCGTGTATGCGATCGCCTTTGTGAACGCCTTCGGGGGTGGGACATTGCGCGATGTGCTGCTGGATCGGCGACCGTTCTTTTGGGTGCGCTATGAGGGCTATGCAGTGCTGGTGCTGCTGTTGGCGGCGCTGTATGTCTATGGGTCGCGCCTGCTGAGGCCGGTCAAAGCGCCTGCCTATCGAGTCTTTGCGCTGTTGGATGCGTTTGGGCTGGCGCTGTTTAGCATTTCGGGTACGGCCTTTGCGCTGGAATATCGGATGCCGCCGTTTACTGCATCGCTGCTGGGCGTGATTACGGGCGTAGTGGGCGGCGTGCTGCGCGACATTTTGCTGGTGGAGATTCCAGTCGTATTCCGGAAAACCGCCACGCTGTACGCCACCTGCGCGTTTGTTGGCTGCTGGGTCTATCTGCTGCTGGTGGCTTGGCAGGTCGATGTGGCGATCGCCACCGTCGCCGGGTTTTGCACCATTGTCCTGCTCCGAATGCTGGCGCTGCGCTACAACCTGACGCTGCCTACCCCGTTAGAAGAAGAGGATTGAGGGGGCAGGTTTCAGGTTTCAGGGATCAGGTTTCAGGTGCTAGGTGAATGCCCGAATCCCTAGCCCCCAACCCCTGGCTCCTGACCCCTTAAATCCTCACTTCTCCGTCATCGTCCACACGCCGTCTTGCCAGGTTTCGTCGTTGGGCGGATGGCTGAGCCAGTGCATGCAGCGGTCGAGGTGGAGCTTGGCGGCTTTGTCTTCGTTGTTCACGTCTTGCAGCAGCGTGGCAAAAGCGCTCATCGCTTTGACAAAATCGCGGTTCAGGTAATGCTTTCGCCCTTCGTGATAAAGATCGATCAGCCGCTTTTTCTCATCGGGAACGATTTCGTCACGTAGCCCGACGAGTTCGTAAATACTGACGGGCTGCGTCTTGCCCTTTACCCGGATACAGTCTAGCTCTCGTGCCCAGATCCGATCGGCGCAGGGCTTGTAGGTGGTCTCGCTGATGATGATGTCGGTGCCGTATTGCTTGCTGGCGCTTTCCAAGCGCGATCCCAGGTTTACTCCGTCGCCAATCGCAGTGAACTCCATGCGGCGGCTAGAGCCGATGTTGCCACTGATTACGATGTCAGAATTGACACCAATGCCAATGCGAATCGGTGGCTTTTGGCGCTCGACTCGCTCGGCGTTAAACGCAGCCAGGCGATGCCGCATTTCGACCGCCGTTTGCACGGCCATCCACTGGTGGTCATCCAGGGGCAAGGGCGAACCAAACACCGCCATAATGGCATCGCCGATGTATTTATCCAGCGTGCCCTTGTGGGTAAACACAGCGTCCACCATGCTCTCGAAATACTGGTTGAGCATTTCGACGACCTCTTCGGCAGTCATGCTTTCGGTCAGCGTGGTGTAGCTGCGAATGTCGGAAAAGAGAACGGAGACTTCCTTGCGATCGCCCCCCATCTTGGCCGCGTCGGGGTTTTCAAACAGCAACTGCGCGACTTCCTGCGACATATAGCGCGACATCGTGCTTTTTAGCCGCTTTTCGCCGCTGATGTCGTCCATTACCACCAGCGCCCCCGACACTTGCTCCGGGTCGCTAGCATCGGCAATCGTGTTAATCGACAGGTTAATGCTGTGCTGCTCTACACCCTTAGCCGCGTTCAGCGTTTGATCAGGATAGTATTGCTGACGGCATTTTTCATCTGTCGGAGCCAGCGCCATTTTGAACCACTTGGAAAAATCGCCTTTTTCTAGCCCAATCAGTTCCTCAGCGTGCAGTCCCTCCAGCGGATCGGTGTCGCTTAGCCCCAGCAGTTTGCGGGCACTTTCGTTGGCGGCGATGATGCGACCTTCTTTGTCGGTGGAAATGACGCTATTGGAGAGCGATCGCAGAATATCGCGCTGGAGCTGTTCCTGCTGCTTCACCGTGGCAAACAGCTTGGCGTTTTGCAGGGCCACCCCGGCTTGAATGTTGAACGCCTGCATGAACTCTTGATCATTGCGATTAAAGCTGGCACGCCAGATCTCAGGTGCTTCCGGATAGTTTGCCGGGTCATAGGGTGGATGGTCGCCCTGCTTTTTCTTGTTAATCAACTGAGTGACGGCGATCAGTTCGCCATCTGCGTTGAACACGGGCATACACAACATGCTGCATGTGCGATAGCCCGTCTTTTTGTCGGTTTCCTTGGCAGTGTCGGAGTTGGGATGGTTGTAGAGGTCGTAGGGAATGAGGACTGGCTCACCCGACATCGCCACCTGCCCCGCAAAGCCTGCATCCATCGGAATGCGAATTTCTTGCAGCACGCCGTTAATGGGTAGCTTCGTCCAGAGCTGGTGCTGCTCTCGATCCAGTAGCCAGAGTGTGCTGCGATCTGCTTGCATTAGCTCCTGAGCCTCTTCCATCACGCGGCTCAGCGTTTCTTCCAAATCCAGGCTGCTCTGGCTGAGAGATTTGGTCGCTTTCATTAGCGCTGAGGCGGCTCGTTGCTGCTGGGTTGCCTTGTAGAACGAGCGAGAAGATTCCAAAATCAGCCGAATCGAGGGTGCAAAGTCTTCAAACACCTGCTCGTCTTGCGCGGTAAAGCCGCTCAGGTCGATGCGCTCGTCGAGATGGGCCTGCGGGTCGCAGTTGGGCTTGAGTTTGTTAATCAACTGCACCACTGCTACCAAGTCGCCCTGATCGTTCAGCAGGGGCATGGCCAGCATGGTGTAAGTGCGGTAGTGGTTTTTCTTGTCGAGCGCCTGAGCCGCCTCAGAGCGGGGGTCGTCATAAAAGTCGTAGGGAATATTGACGACCTGCCGGGTAGTAGCGACTTCGCCTGCAATGCCAACATGCTTGGGGATTCGCAGTTCCAGGTTGTTGCCGTTTTCGTCTTCAGCGACGATCGCCCAGAGTTCGTCTTTTTCTTCGTCTAGTAAAAATATTGTGGTGCGATCGGCATTCAGCAGTTCCCCGGTTTTTAGGGTGATGGAATGCAGCATCTCGTTCAAGATGGCATCAAATCCCTGAGAATCCATCAGGTTGTCGAGCATCGAGAGGGTTTGATTGACCACTCTTAGCTTTTGCTCAACATCGGTGACGACCTGCTTGAACGTATCCTGGGTCAGCGGCGCGAGAAAGGACGAGAAAGATCCCTTGGTGGTGGCCAGGGCGCTGCCGGGGTTGGCGCTGCTGGAGGGGCTGGTGGCGTTTGGATCGCTGTTTGGATTGGGGGGAGGGACGGGGGGGGAAGCGGGTGATTCTGGTGGCTGCGATCGCCCAGTCAGTTGCCCATCACTCGAACCATCGGCGAGGACTTCTACCTCCACCTCTACCGTAACCGTTGCATTGTCCCCATCAAGCGGGTTGGCCGATGGGGAGGACGCGGAATGTAGATGCGAGGAAGGGGCACTCATGGCAGTTCCAGATAGAAACAGGGCGATGCGTTTGACTCAACTTCTTTCAAGTTACCCAAACGCCATTACGGATTCACAGCCAATGAATTCGACAGTCCTATGCATCTCCTGTGCATCTTATGCAACGAACCATGCAATGAGGGCTTAGGAGAACCATCCGACAGGGTTTTGAGGGGGCGATCGCCCTCGTGTTTATCCTACCAAGGGGCGATCGCGCAACTCCATCCCCATCTGCAAAATGCCCAAGCTGGATGCACTCATTAAGACTCTAGCCGCCCAACTGGGGATCGACAAGGCGCAGAGGATACGGAATCACCCAGACATAGGATTGTTGCCACCCTAGAAAGCCCCTATCATCAGCGGCAGCATGGGTGAATCCTGTTCATCTGTTTGGTGATTTATCCACCACTCCAGTTCTTCATTCACCGTTTGCTTAGTTTGCTTAATGAAGCCCTTGAGCATCTGGTATCGGGCAAGGCGCGGTATCGGATTGTGCTAAAACGTTAGGGTTTCGCCTGCTGCTGTTTTGCCTGCCAAAGCGCAAGTCCCCGGAGATGCGAGTTGACTGCTTGGGTGCGTCGCACACGAACAATCAACTCGCATCCCAGTTTCGGGCCACGTTCAACGCAGTCCCCAGTTCTTCAAAGACCGACCTGGCCGCTGGTGGCCAGCACGCGGGCGCTCACGCCAAAGACCCGCAGCAGCCCCTCCGAGTCGCCGTGGTTATAGTCGCCCACGCCCTCCATTGAGGCGTTTTCTTCGGAATAGAGGATGTGGGGCACGTCGTCGGCAGACACAAACGAGATATTGCCCTTGTAGAGCGACACGCCGATGGTTCCGGTGGCAAGTTCGGCCGTGTTGGCGATCGCCGCCAGCATCATCTGCGTTGCCCGGTCAAACCAGTAGCCCTGATAGATTTGCTTGGCCACCAGGAGCGAAAGCTGGTCATAAAACTCCCGCGCCCGCCGATCCAGAATCAGTTGCAGCAGGTAAGCGTAGCAAGTGCCAAGGGTTTCTACGCCGGGGCTTTCGTACACACCGCGTGACTTGATGCCCACAAAGCGGTTTTCCACCAGGTGCGTGCCGATGCCGATGCCGTGCTTTCCGGCGATCGCATTCGTCTTCAAAAACGCATCCACCAGATTCACCGATTCTCCATTCACGCTCACCGGGCGACCTTTTTCAAACCGCACGGTAAAGGCTTCTGGCGAGTCGGGCGCATCCTGCGGGTAGCAGCCCATAATCGGCTTTACGAACTGGGCGGGCGTGGTCAGCGACTCCAGCATTCCCGATTCATGTGTCAGCCCCAGCAGGTTGGCATCGGTGGAGTAGGGCTTGTCTTTGGTCGCCGTGACGGGCAGCCCGTTTTCCTCGCAGAAATCAATCATCTCGCTGCGGCCGGGGAACCGCGCCAGAAAGCTCTCGTCTCGCCAGGGGGCGTAGACTTCAAACTCTGGAGCCAGCATATTGGTGATGAGTTGGAACCGCACCTGGTCGTTGCCGCGTCCGGTCGCGCCGTGGCTAAACACTGTCAGCCCGCGCTGCTTCATTTCCAAGATCATCGCTTTGGTCAGGGAACACCGCGCAATTCCCGTCGTGTTCCAATAGCGCCCTTCGTAGCAGGCCTGCGACTGGATCACCTTCAGACCATCTTCGGCGATCGCCTCTCGCACGGGCAACAGCACAAAATCCACCGCACCCGCCTTCAGCATCCGCTGGCGCACGGCATCCATGTCTTCCTCATCCGGCTGCCCCAGATCGGCTGTAAAGCACACCACATTCACACCCTGATTTGTCAGCCAGCGCGTAATGGTGCAGCTATCTAGCCCGCCCGACCCGGCAAACGCGACGGTTTTTCCCTTTAAATCTTGCACTTTCATGAGCAGCCTTCCTAAATCTAAGCAGCGCCTTTGCTTGAGTAGCGCACGACCAGTTGTGATGGGTTCAAATACTGGCGATCGCCTCACCCAGAACAGAGAGCATTATCCCCCGTCTTTTGATAAATTCTGTCGGGCTGGGTACAGATTTCCGGCGCAAATTCAAGCTGGAGGATTGAATCATGAATCCAAGCTTCGGCATTGGGCGTAGTGTTCATTAGGATTCATCGCGACACTGCAAGCGCTATCGTAAGCTTCAAAGCCATGATTCACTCCAAAAAGATTCTTTTCCATTTCATGCTGGGTGTGCTGACATGCCTGTCTCTGGTGGGTCTGTCTACGCCGTCCCTGGCCCAAGCCGTCTTTGGGTGGGTGCGTCCAGCCGACCCCGCCCTTATTGCAGAAGTGCGTCAGGCAGAAACCGTGCTGCTGGCCCAGGGCATGACCCGTCGCTCTTTCCAGCGCTTTGCGGCAACCTTGAGCCGAGATGCGGTGGTGGGCGCGTCTCCTTCTGGGCGGGCGACGGGCGCGGCCGGAGCCGTACTGGTGGGCGATCGCCTGGTGGTGCGGGGGGACTTTCGCAACCTGGCCGGCCCCCTGCGCGACTACACGGTTGACCCCACCGATCCGCCCAATCCCAACATCACCTCAGCAGTTCACATTCACCGGGGCGAACCCACAGCCAACGGCCCCTTCCAGTACGCGCTGACGGTGACGATGAGGGGCGATCGCGACGGTCGCTTTGCGGGAGAATACACCCTCACGCCAGAACAACGGCAAGCGCTGGAAAGCGGCAATCTCTATCTGGATATTCACACCACGCGCAACCGGGCAGGCGAGCTGCGCGGCGTGCTGCGTCCTTACTAACAACTGTCTCAAGCCAGGCACCTGCCCGTCTGTCTAAGTCTGAGGGACGTTGGCTCTTAACAAGTTGGCTCTCAAATAGAACAGACTGCCCCCGCTTCCCGATGGGTGAGGTGGGGCTTTTTTGGGGTGCGGAACCTGATGTCAGGAATTGTAGACCTTATAGAGAAGGCCCCAGAGATTGATGGTCTGGGTTATGAGGTCTATGGTGAAACGATGGATGACTTGTGCAATGCGGGTGAAGTGGGCGGCGGCCCTGGTGCTGACGGCGGGACTGGGGGCAGCCGTAGCGTGTACGCCGTCTGCGCCCAACCCAGCTACTCCCGACCCTGATGTGGTGCTGCATCCGGTAGATGCACCGCTGCGGCCGCCGCTGACAGAAGCCGCGCTCCGTCAGGCAGAAGCCGAGATGCAGCAGCGGATTCAGGCTGATCTGGACTTGTTGGGTTTGGGCAAGATCGGCTCGGTGGGGTCGCCGATTTCTCCAGATTTGCTTGCCTACCGACAGACCTGGGCAGAAACAGACCCAGACATTGCACCGTTTCTGGGAACCTGGGAAAAAGAGTGGGATATGCTGCCCCATTACTTTATGACGGTGTTTCCGTCGGAAGTACCAGGGCGCGTGTGCTTGGTGCGCTATAGCAAGCAGGAAACCGTAACCGTGCCGTTTGAGGTGTATGACACGCCGCTGGAATTTTCTGTGGCGCAGGTGGTGGAGGGGCAACTGCTGGCCAGCAACACGCAATCTGCGCGATCGCTCTTGCGGCAAGCGCCGGTGATGGATTACGAGAGCGAGTTTTTGGCAACGGTGGAGCCAACGGGAAATATGCAGGTGTATGCTGCCCAGCGTCCGCCTGCGATCGCCCCTACCTGGCCCGCAGCGCTGATGGAGCAGTTTCGTGCAGCCGGGTGTCAGGAGTAGAGCGATGAAAAAGGGCGATCGCCTCTTGCGCCAAGCGATCGCCTCTCACGATGAACCGACTTACAACCTAGTGCAGTGGTGTCATGGTTTAGTTTTAGGGTGATGCCTTGGCTCGTAGTAAGCGCTTCAGCGCCTCAACGCCCATGAAGTCAAGATCGTTGTTTGGAAGTGATGCCTTGGCTCGTAGTAAGCGCTTCAGCGCTAAAGCGCTTACTACCAACCTAAGTTCTAGCTGTGACATAGCACTAGCCGCGATTTTTGATGAGCATCACGTCTACAATCTTCTCGGCCACAGCGTCGGAAATGTCCAGGGCTTGATAGAGGTCATTGAGGAATTGCCGCTCTTCCTGGGTGACAAGACCATCGGCCAAAACCAGATCAGTGGCAACGGCAAAGGCCGATTCCTTCAGTTCAAAGGGGAGAGAGTCTTTGGCGATCGCAAACAAAACCCCAACCCCATCTCGCCGTAGGATGCTAAACAGCTTGTCAAACATCCGCCGCATAATGTCGCTCGAATAGCTGCGGAAGAGTTGCATCCGGTTCAGCGTACTCATCAGCCCCGACAGCTCTTCGTCTGCCAGATAGCCGTCAGAAGCAACTGCGGCCAGGGCGATCGCTGCGTAGGCTTCGGCGGGGCTAAAGGTTTCCTGAACTGTGTTTTGTACGCCAAACATTCGATCGAACAAACCCATAGCAATGTCTCCAAAGTAGAGGGAATGAGCCGCGCCGACAGCCTGTTAATCTGATTGCTCATCTTTTAGCAAGCCTGAGCAGCTACGGCCTAATTCAGAGTTCCCTCAGTGAGCCGAACTCTCTACTCTGTGCCTTTGACTAAGCCTGGGCCTGTTGGGGCTGGTTGGAGGGCAGCTTCAGAGGGACCTCAAAGCAAAATTCCGACCCTTCCGCTGGAGCTGAGGTGCATTTCAGCGTGCCACCATGACGCTCGGCAATAATCTGATGGCAAATCGATAGCCCTAGGCCGGTTCCGCGTCCCACAGGTTTGGTGGTGAAAAAGGGATTAAAGATGCGCTGCTGCACGTCCGTCGTCATGCCTATACCGTTGTCTGTAATACACACAGAGACGCGATCCCCTTCGACCAGGCAGGTTCTGATCCAGATGGTGGGAATCTCGTCGTGTTCTTCTAGCAATAAATCCTTGGCACAGTCCAGACAATAGGCCAGATTTCCACCCTCTCCAGCGGTATTGCTGGAATTTGCCTGTTCTCTCATCGGCTCCAGAGCATCGACTGCGTTGCTCAGAAGGTTCATAAACACCTGGTTGATCTGTCCGGCGTAGCACTCGACAAGCGGCAGGTCGCCATATTCTCGGACAATGCGGATATCGGCGCGGTTTGGCGTACCCCGGAGGCGGCTGTTGAGCAAAAGTAGCGTACTGTCCAGCCCTTCGTGCAAATCGACAGACTTCACCTCGGACTCATCCAGTCGGGCAAACACGCGGAGCGATCGCACGATTTCGCTAATCCGCTGCGTGCCGACCTGCATTGACCCCAGCAGCTTGGGCAGATCATCCTGAATGAATTCCAGCCCCAGTTCCTCTGCCTTTTCACAAGCAGCAGGCAGATCAGGAACATGGGATTGGTAAAGATGCAGCATTTCTAGAATATGCTGCATATACTCTTGAGCGTGGAGCAAATTGGAGCGGATAAAACTAAGGGGATTGTTAATCTCATGGGCCAGCCCTGCCACAAGCTGTCCCAGGCTCGACATCTTTTCCGTTTGAATCAGTTGCGACTGAGTTGCCCTAAGATCTTGCAAAGCCTGTTCGAGGTGAGCGTTGTTGTCTACTAACTCCTGAGTGCGCTGCCGCACCTGTTCTTCCAGACTGCTGTTGGCACTGGCCAGGTCTGCCTCGCGCTGCTGCACCTGCTCTACCATTCGCTCAAAGCTGCTTGCCAGTTGGCTAATCTCATCTCGCACATAGCGACGATGAAACTGCGTCAGCGCCCGATCATATTCGCCCCGGCTCATTTGCTCAGTAGCATCGGTCAGGTCGATAATCGGTCGCGTAAAGGAGCGGGCCAGCAGCACCACCAGACCCAGCAGCAGCAAATAGGTGCTGCCAAAGGCGATTGCTAAGCTTCTGCGAACTTCTCGCTCAAGATTTCGGATCTCGTCGGCCCGAAAATCGATCCCCAGCAGCCCAATCACCTGCCCCTCAGCATTTTTAATCGGGCCATAGGCAGAAATCCAGCTTCCCCAAGCGTCGGTGTAGGGCGAGAGCGTCAGCGTCACTTCCGAAAATCCCTGATAGAGGCGCGTTTTGTCCGGTGTGGCGAGGTAGGCTTCCCGAAAGCTCGTGGCGTTCTCCGGCTGCAAAACTCGCAGGCTGTCCCCAATCCAAAGAGCCTCGTAGGGTTTGGCTCCCTTCACCAGGGTATAGGGATTAGCCCGTGGCTCTACATTATGAATTCTCATCAGCCATTCTTGATGGCGCTGATAGAGGGGGTTTGAGGCGGGTACTGGCTCATCCTGCGGCACAGGCAACTGGGAAAGCTGGGAAAACTCGGTCGCATCAACACCGGCGATCGCCCCGTCGAGCGTATTCACCATGTCCTGCCTTAGCCCCTCCCTCACCCGATTTAGCGCTTTGCTATAAAGCCAGCCGTATAACCCGACAAAAACCAGCCCGCTAGCTATCGCAAAGCCCAGCATGAGCTTGAATTGGAGGCTCATAAAAGGATGGCGAGGCTGTGAAGGAGAGTAGCTAAAGCGAGCGCTGCGAGGCAAAAAGTCTAAGGACATAACTGGCACAATCTCGATCCAGGTCTCAATCCAGGCTAGGAAGGCCAGCGCTGGGATGTGCTGAATCTGGCGATGGATCTCACTACTTAAGATGCCCGATTTTTCAACCGTTTAACAGAATAGTCCGCGAAAAACTCGAATCCCAGAGCATCCACTCGTTGTTATTTCCCGAACATCCAGCTTGTGGCAATTGCGTACTCTCTCTGAGCAGTCCAAAAAAGGCAGGGGCCGGAGGGGCTAGGGGAATGGCGGCGACGAGGGGGCTGGCAAAACCGGGATTTCGACGGACTGAGTTTGTCGAGGGGGTTCGGGTATGTCAGAACTGGGTTTGTTTTTTTGAATGCTCTCTGAAAGGGGAGGTGCTTGCACAGGAGGGGGAGGTTCAGGTGGAGCAGGCTCAGACGAAAAGCCGGCGGGGGTTGGGGGCTGTGAAACTGGAGAAGGTGGCTCTACGGGAACCGCATCTGGAGCAGTCCAGGCCGGTTCATCGACCGGGGGAGGGCTCAGCGGGTCGGCGAACTCCTCCGGAATCTGGCGACGGCTTTGGATTGGAGGAGATTCCTGGAACTGTCGTTCTCGAATTGGTGCTGTGTGCGGTGGCGCTTCGGGTAGCACCTCTTCCGAAAAAGCTTCTGGGGAATACCGCCTGACTGGATCATCCCCCACCCAGCCTTCGATCGGCGGAAAGGATTGCTCATTATTCACGAACGGATCGAGCAAGGCCGGTGGCTCTCCGGCATGAGGATTTTGAGCTTGGTGGCGGATGGCCCAGCCCAAGGCTGCCCCCCCCAACCCCGCGACCACAGAGGTTAGCAGCAGCGACGCGATTAGCCAGCCCTGTCTGCCCTTGCCAGGCGAGGGAGAAGCATTGGTTGGCGAAACTATAATCGTCGTTTTGGGCTTTCTACCTGTTGCATGGGCGATCGCCCCCTGATGCAGCTTCTCATGTGGCTTCTGGGAGGCTGCCTGAGTCCTTTCCTGAGCCGTTTCCTGAGGCGTTTTCTGGAGCGTTTCCTGAGATGGCTCCTGAGGCAACTGGCTGCCATTGCGGCTGGCCCCGCTGCCGTTCATCTCTACGTCGAGGCTGTCGGATAAGGGGATGGGATTGGAGCCAGAGTCGTTAGGTGGAGTCATAGGCGGAGTGGTGGGGAGGATCACTGCGGATTGTTAGGTAGTCATTTCCAGAGGATGGACATGGATTGCTTGTGAAGGACAGCCGCCGTGTTGTTTAGAATACTTCACCATTCCCTACCATCCTACCGTGACCGGGATGCTCCTATGTTTACAGCGATTTACAGCGATTTGCAGCGCTAGCGCTGGGGAAATTGGCGAGCTAGGAGATGTTCTGCCTGTTGGCGCAGGGTTTCTGGGTCGCCCTGCAACTCGCCATCCAGGGTCGCTGCTAGCAGCCTGTCTAACATCGGCTTGAACTGCTTGCCGGGTTTGTATCCAAGGCGCTTGAGGTCGTTGCCGTCGAGGGGCGGCTTCACCTGCGACCAGACGGTGAGATAGTGCCAGATCAGGCGGCGGCGGGGGCGGGGGCTGCGAACCGTTAGCAGGGCCAGCGTGGGCAGGTCATAGGCGGCGAAATGGCGCACGATCTGGCTGGGACGTGGCGGCTCGGTAGCGTGCTGCATCAATTGCTCGAAGTTGGACAGGGCAGTTTCAATGGCGTGCAGGCTGGCGAGGCGCTGGATGCTGTCGGCAGGAAGCTGAAGGCCAGTGGCGATCCGCTCTCGGACGCTGGACGGATCATTTGGCATGGCGGGTTCTGGTGGGTCTGTGGAGGAGTCGGCGGGCAGGTGGGCGATCGCCACTTCTAGCAGCAGCAGCCAGTGTTCTAGCCGATGGTTAGGGTCAAATCGGGTCAGCCAGCGATCGCCCAGCCGCAGTTGTCGCCACAGTTCTGCATCCAGCGTCAGGGCAGGATGCAGGCAGCGCAGCGCGTCCAGGTCAGCCAGTTGCCGAATTGCGGCTTTCCAGTAGGGCGCTTCTAGGATGAACTTGAGTTCGCGTCGCAGCCGAGTTTGCAGTGCTGGGGCCCGGTTCATTTCTTCCTGAATGCGGAAATACACGCCGCTGGCGATCGCATGGCGAATTTGCGCCTCCGTTTGTGGGTCGAGGGTGAACCCCAGACGCACAGCAAAGCGCACCGCTCGATAGATGCGGGTGGGGTCTTCGATAAAGCTGTTGGCGTGGAGGACTCGAATCTGGCGATCGCGCAGATCGAGAAGACCGCCAAAGAAGTCGAGCAATTCTCCCCGGCGCGGTTGGGTCAGGCGAATTGCCATTGCGTTGATGGTGAAATCGCGGCGATAGAGATCCTGGCGGATGGAACTGGCTTCGACTTCGGGGTTGGCGGCGGGGTAGGGATAAAATTCGGTGCGGGCGGTGGCGATGTCGATCCAGAGGGAGTCAAGCTGGGGATGGTGATGCCAGGTGAGGGCGGCGGTTTGAAACTTGCCGTGGACCTGGAGGCGGGCTTCGGGGTGCTGCTGCTGGAGCGATCGCGCTAGTTCCACGCCCGCCGCCTGATCCGCCGCTTGATGGCAGCCATCTACCACGAGATCAATGTCTGGCAACAGGAGCGGCCCATCGGTTTGCAGCAGCAAATCGCGCACCGACCCGCCCACCATGTAGAGCTGCCAGCCCCGCGCTGCGGCTAGGTCGGCTGTGTCTCGCAAAATATCCCACAGGGCAGGCACGAGGCGATCGCCCAGCATCTCCCAAATCGCATCCGGCAGCGGGCATAGGCCGCCGCGTCCGACTGCGCCGTTCAGTGCTTCTGCTTCTCGCTGCTGCCACACCTGTCGCAGCACATCTGTCCGGGTGACGATGCCCACGAGCCGTCCCTCATCCAGCACGGGCAGCCGCCCAATGTCATAGGTCACCATCAGCGACTCGATTTCTGGCAGCGGCGTACTGGGCGTAATGGTTTTGACATTGGTGGTCATGTAGCCTTTCACTGGGGCGTGGCCAAAGCCGTGGTGAAAGGCGATATCCAGGTCGCGCCGAGAAATCACGCCCACCAGCCGATCCTGCTCGTCTACCACCGACAGACCAGAATGCCCGTAGCGCAACAGAATTCGCTGGGCTTCGGCAATGGTGACATCGGGACGAATGGTGCGGACGGGGGACGACATCAGGCTGCGGGCCGTGGGCGGGGTTGGAATCGCAGTGCGTAGCTGCTGCACCAGTTCCGTTAGCGTGGCTTGAGGAGCGCTCGTTCGCAGCGTTACCGCCGCTGCCGTGGGATGCCCCCCGCCACCCAGCGGCTTGAACAGTGCCCCCAGGTCTGCCACTGCGCCGCGACTGCGCCCGATCACCGTCAGACGCGACTCGTTCAGGTGTTCCTCCGACCTGCCCGATTCGACTTGGCCATACTGCGCCGCCAGCAGCAGCACGTCGCTTTCCGTCAGCGTGGTCAGGTGGCTGGCCAGGCTGGAGAGGCCGGGAATATAGTCTGCCGTGGGCAGCAGCACCCACGCCAATCGGTAGCCCTGCACGGTTTCGGTGTGGATCTGCTCGAGGGCGATCGCCAGCAAGTCCTGAAGCTGGGGCGACAGACCCGGTTCCACATAAGCGGCGATCGCCTGGAGGCTGGCTCCCTGCTGCATCAGCCAGGTGAGCGCCGCCGCATCGCGCACGGTGGTATGGTCGTAGGTCAGCGACCCCGTATCGACATGAACCCCCAGCGCCATGACCGTTGCTTCCGCAGGCGTGAGGCGAATTTGGCGCTGCTGCAAAGCTTCCGCGATCAGCGTCGTGGTTGCCCCGACGGCCTCGACCAGCCGTGTTTTGGCGGGAATATCGCCGCCCCCCTCTGGATGATGGTCGTAAATTGTAATCTCAACCGGGAGATCCAGCCATTCTGCTGCTTTACCGAGGCGATCGCGCCACTGTGTGTCTACAACGGCGATCGCCCGAATATTTTGCGGGTTCACCGCCCGCCGCTCGATGAGCGCATACTCATCTCGGTGTAGCGCTAGAAACTGTTTGACCGCAGGATGACTGCCCCCCGTCAGCACGATCCGCGCCCCTGCCCACAGCCGCGACAGGCCCACCGCCGCACCCAGCGTGTCAAAATCAGCCGTGGTATGGCAGAGGATGAGATCCATGAGGGTTCAATTTCTGATAGCTTAACTACTGGGGCTATTGGGGCACGGGGTTTGCTTCTAGTCTGCCTTATAACATTTCATCTTTAGCTGTGTTGGGAGGAAACGCGATGTCCATTTTGTTCCAGCTTGCGCTTGCGGCTCTGGTCTTGCTGTCGTTTGTGATGGTGGTGGGCGTGCCTGTGGCCTACGCTTCGCCCCGCAACTGGGATCAGTCCAAGCAGCTTCTATTTCTGGGGTCTTTTGCCTGGGTGGCGCTGGTGATTGTGGTCGGTGTCTTAAATTATTTCGTGGTGTAGAAAACCAAGTCTGGTAAATTCATGGCCGTTTTTGAGGGAACGTTTACCCAAACCGAGTCGTTGCGCTTTGCTATCGTGATTGGGCGGTTCAACGATTTGGTGACGGGTAAGCTGCTGGAGGGCTGTCAGGACTGCCTGAAGCGCCACGGCATTAATCCAGATCCGCAGGGCACTCAGGTCGATTATGCCTGGGTGCCGGGTTCTTTTGAGATTCCGCAGGTGGCTCGGCAACTGGCGCTAACTCGCCGCTATGACGCGATCATCTGCATCGGCGCAGTCATCAAAGGGCAAACGCCGCATTTTGACTATGTGGCAGGAGAAGTGTCAAAGGGCATCGCGGCTGCCTCGTTTTCAAACGGGTGTGCCGGGTCGTGTTTGGCGTGTTGACAACGGACTCGATGCAGCAAGCGCTAGAGCGGGCAGGCATCAAGAGTAATAAGGGCTGGGACTACGCCATGAGCGCGATCGAGATGGCGACGCTGATGCGCCAGATCCGCACTGCAAATCCTGATCTGGGTAATGGGCTGCCCGGTGCAACCAATCCGCAGTTGCCGTCGCCGCTGAAGAGTGCGATCGCCCCGACCGACCCTGACGGGTTCTAGCGTGTCGCGAGCCGCTAAAATTCTCCCCAAATCTTCACTTCTGGCTCCAGCGTAATGTCCCAGCGCTGAGACACTTTTTCCTGGACGTGCCGAATCACGCGATACACGTCGCTGGCGGTGGCATTGCCCAAATTCACAATGAAGTTCGCGTGCATGGGCGACACCTGCGCTCCACCGATTTGAAACCCCTTTAACCCCGTTTGCTCGATCAGCCAGCCCGATGTATGCGGCTCTGGATTGCGAAAGACGCTACCGCAACTGGGCAAGTGGTAAGGCTGGGTAGAGTGGCGGCGCTCTTGGCAGGCGCGAGTTTCAGCCGTCACCGCCGCTGCGCCTACCTCGGGACGAAGCTGGAAGGTTGCCTGGGTCACTAGGCGGCTGGTGTCGCCTTGAAGAATGGACGTACGATAGCGAAAGCCTAGATCCGCTGGCGAGAGTTCCTGCGTTTCACCCGTTTGCGTCACCAGCTGAGCCTTCACCAAAATATCGGCGGTGCAAGCCTGGTGTGCGCCCGCGTTCATGGCTACTGCGCCACCCACGGTTCCCGGAATGCCCACGGCCCACTCTAGCCCCGCCCAGCCCCGATTGGCTGCTTTCCAGGCCAGACGGGCGATCGGCTCTCCGGCCGCCGCAATGATCTGCCCCGTTGCGTCATCGAACTGAGTCTGGCGCAAGCGGCGTGTGCAGATTACTAATCCCGGCAAGCCGCGATCGCTCACCAGCAGGTTAGACCCCAGCCCTAGCAGCGTGATGGGCAGCCCTTCTGATGTGGCCCAGGCAAAGCAGGCCCGCAAATCGTCTAGCGTGCGCGGCGAGACAAACCATTCTGCTGGCCCACCCACTCGGTAAGAGGTGAACCCTGCCAGCGACACCAGTGGGCGAACGGCACAGGTCGCGCCGACTGGCGTAAAGGAGAGGCGATGTTCAAAACTGGACTGAGGAACGGGGTTGGCCAAGGTCATAACCTGAAAAAACGCAGTGCGGGTGCTAGAGCGCATACCACTCCGAGCGCGGCCCAAGCGCAGGCGGTTTCTAGCGATACCGTCCTGATTGTGCCGCCTATCAGTTTAAATCGGGATTGAACCCGGATTGGGCCGGATTCAAACCACCCCGCAAGAATCTGCACCCAGAATTTCCCAAAATCTGCACCAGCATCGATCGTTGTACGGCTAGCAGACGATATTGCTAGGCAGACTGGTAAGTTGCCAGAGCGTTTTGGGTTTCCAGGGTTTGATGGGCAGATACCAGTTCTGGGATAATCCGATTCAAGTTGCCTGCACCCAGGAATAGCGCCAGATCTCCCGGCTTGAGGGCACGGGTGAGGAAGGCTGACACATCGTTGAGCGTGGGCTGGTAGATGACATTTGGATGGTGTTGGGCGATCGCCCCTGCCAGGTCTTCTCCAGAAATGCCCGTCGTGTTGACTTCGCCTGCGCTGTAGATGTCGGTTGTAATGACCAGATCTGCATCGCTAAAGGAGCGGGAAAACTCCTCCAAAAAGACCTGGGTACGGCTGTAGCGGTGCGGCTGGAAAATTGCCACCACGCGCCGCTGCTCGCTGGCAAACGACTCGACCCGCAGCCGCGCCGCTGCCAGCGTCACCTGAATTTCGCTGGGGTGGTGGGCATAGTCGTCGATAAAGAGAATTTCGTTGGCTTCGCCGCGCAGCTCGAACCGACGACGCGCCCCCTGGAAGCTCTTGAGGATTGTGGCGATCTGATCAAACTCTAGATTGAGATAGCGACCCACGGCGATCGCCGCCAGCGAATTACTCAGGTTGTGGCGACCCAGCACCGTTAGCTTCAACGTGCCCAGCAGCGTGCCCCGCTCCCATACGCGGGCTGTCGTCCCTGCGGCTCCATACATCACCTGATCCACGGTGTAATCAGCGCCCGATGCAGGATTGAGGCTATAGCTGATATGGGGCGGCACTTCTGCCCGCAGCAGGTCACAGTCCCAGCAGCCCACCAGCACCTTGCAATTGTTAGCAAACGCCTGGAAGGTTTTGACGACCTCATCCACCGTAGCGTAATGATCGGGGTGATCCAGCTCGATATTGGTAATCACACCGATCTCAGCCGCCAGTTTCACCAGCGACCCGTCCGACTCATCTGCCTCAGCCACCAGATATTCGCCCTGCCCTAACCGCGCATTGCCTTCCCAAGCGCTAACTTCGCCCCCGACCACAATCGTCGGGTCAATTCCTGCCCGCAGCAGCAGATAGCCGATCATGCTGCTGGTGGTGGTTTTGCCGTGGGTGCCCGCAACGGCGATGCCCCGATACTCCTGCATCAGCGCCGCCAGCAGGTCAGAACGATGAAAAATCGGACAGCCCAAGTCCAGCGCTGCCCGATATTCAGAGTTATTGGGGTTGATTGCGGTCGAACAGATGACCTGCGGCAACAGATGGGAAACAGGCAAGGGATGCGGGGCGATCGCCCCACGAGCAACGGGTTCTGCACCAATGCTAACAACGGCCAGATTGCCAGCTTCTTCGGGAACAGCCCGCACCACTGCTTTGCCGTTGGCATCCGCTCCAAAAAATTCTAGGTTAGAAGCATCTTGGCTCAAAAAGATGTGAGCGCCTTCTGCCTGCAATCGTCGAGTAATGTCGTTCAGGCAGATATCTGACCCAGAAACAGGCAGGTTTCGCTTGGCTAGGATATAGGCAAGCGCCGACATGCCAATACCGCCGATGCCAATGAAATGGAACGGCATACCGCTAAAATCAACAGGATTCAACGTCCTCACTCCTTCTACACCACACCACACAATGTCACGCGATATCATAGCAAGAATTACTTTTTCGGGATAGCTAAGGTGATAATTCACATCCTGTCCAGCATCCTGTCCAGAGGTGTTTATCGAGAGGCTGAATGGCTCAAATGGCCGATTGATTAATTTTGCAAGCCAAAGGGGGTGATAATTGAAATGGATAAATCGTCTGCGAGAACTGAGTCGGTTAGCCCCTCATTGCATGACTGCCAAGTTGCAGGATTGTGTAAACAGAGTCTAGTAAAGCGCCTGCCTGCTGCTCTAAAACTTGCCTTTAGATATTGCCTTGAATAACTGCAAAAAGTCTAGTTCATAAACTCATTCAGTCCGAGCCAGACACTTTATAAAATCAGCATAAAGTCAGCCTCGACAAGCCATTTGCAGCTCTTGGCTGGTGAGTGATAGAGCGATTAACAAACATTCAAGTCAATGAAAGTTTGCTCTGATTTTTGCCCCTACGAAGCGGATTAAAATCAGCTTTGCTCAATCTTCCCAGTCCCTAATTCAGTAAACTCCGAAACCATGCATGAATTGTGCATCGCCGATTAAGCTGACATCTGATGCAACCCCTAATGCTTTGGGAAACCTACCAGAGAACTCTGCTTTAGAGCATTCTGTTTCGTTACACCACTGTTTCGTTACACCACTGTTTCGTTACACCACTGTTTTGTTACACCACTGTTTCGTTACACTACAAAGACGTGAAAAACTGCTGATTGTTCAAAGCCGGCCTGGAATTTACACAATCTTACTTAAGATTCCGAATTTATTACAGTAATTACTGAAATCACTGATTCCTGAGCGCGTCTTGGAGTGCGCTGAGACTTGGTGATGCGACTTGATTGGGCGATCGCCCTGATGCACTTGGCTGCAAAGCAATGGGATTCGACCCGACTCACCCATTCATTACGCCTATCCGTTACACCCATCCATTACTCTGATAACGGCAGGCGTGGGTTGAACCACCGTTCGGCGGCGCTGCAATTTACTAACACCCTATGAGTACACCCTATGAATACACCGCGCATCCCCCTGATTTCGGGACAAGTCGAACAGGCTAGAAACAACCTGCCCCTAAAACTCTGCCTCTGAAACTCTGCCTCTGAAACTCTGCCTCTGAAACTCTGCCTCTGAAACTTTGTCTGCAATTTCAACCCTCTATGCAACGCCTGGGCATTTTTGGCGGCACGTTTAACCCGCCCCATTGGGGGCATTTGCACATTGCGGAGGCGGCGTTGCACCAGGTGCAGCTTGACCAGGTGTTGTGGATTCCTGCGGTGGTGCCGCCGCATCGCAAGGGACAGGACGTGCTGGCGATCGCCCATCGGCTGGAACTGGTGAAGCGGGCGATCGCGCCTCACCAGTCCTTTGCGCTCTGCTGCGTCGATCCCAAAACAGCGGGCGATCGCTCCTACGCCATCGACCTGCTCCACCAACTAGAAACGCAATACACGCAATATATAAGTAACAATCATGAAATCGGATCTGCCGATAATCAATGGTTTTGGATTATCGGGCAGGATGCCTTTGCCACGCTGCCCCGCTGGTATCGTCGTCGGGATCTCATTCCCCGCTGCACCTGGCTGGTTGCGCCGCGCCGTCCCCTCAGCCCCGCTGCCACTCCCGCTGCCACTCCCGCTGCCACCATCCAGATTCTCCAGTCCCAGGGAATTGACATCCGCTGGCAGCAGCTCGACCTGTCGCCGCTAGACATTTCCTCTAGCCAAATTCGGCAGCGCGTGGGCGATCGTCTGCCTATCGACACGCTCGTCCCCGATGCCGTGCGTGAATACATTGAGGAGAAGCGGCTTTATCAGTGCCCTAATCTCTAATTTCTGTAACAGGTGCGTCTTTTCTGGGTTTCCCGATCGACAATGTTGCATACGGATAAGCGGTAAGCGGTGGGGCGATCGCCCTTCCGTCTTCCATTTCTTGACCACTTACCCCGCGACTCCCTCCATCTCCCCGCTCCCCGTCCCCTCCGACTGGCGCTATGCCTCTGTTTCAGCGACCCCCCCAGACCGAAGGCGAAACGCGCACGCGCATCCTGCGGGCGGCGCAGCGGCTGTTTGCGCGGCGGGGCTATGACGGCACAACGACACACGATCTGGCAATCGAAGCAGGTGTGGCCGAGGGGACGCTGTTTCGACACTTCGAAAACAAGAAAGCAATTTTGGTCGAAGTCGTAACGCAGGGCTGGGTGGAACTGCTCACTGATTTGCTGACGGAACTGAGCGAAATGGGCAGCTCTAGGGCGATCGCCCAGGTCATGCGAAAGCGAATGCTCAACTTGCATCAAAACGCCGACATGCTGCGGGTGTGCTTTTTGGAAGCACAGTTCCACCCCGATTTGCGCGATCGCATCCAGACCGAAGTCATCAGCAAAATGACCGATGTCGCCGAAGCCTTCTTTCAAACCGCAATGGACAATGGCATCTATCGCCGCATGAACCCGCGCACCGTCGCGCAAGTGTTTCTGGGAATGTTCACGGTGGCAGGCTTTAGCCGCGATACTATCATGCCCGAACAGTCTTCCCCCGCCGCTATGCAGGAAATGGCCGAAGGCATCGCCGATATCTTTCTCCACGGCGTGCTGGCCGACTCCAGCGAAGCGTGAAGGAGCTTGGAGTTTAGATTCCTAATGTTGGATTTTGGATTGCGGACTCGCCTCGCCAAAATCCAAAATCCCAAAATTCTAATCCCTCTTCTTTCTGTCATACTGCGGGTGACAAGACGCAGGCAGAAGGACGTTTGGCATGTTGAAAGCGCTGTTGTTCGATCTAGATGGAACTGTGGCCAACACAGACCCACTGCACTACCAGACCTGGAAAGCGGTGATGGCGGAGTTGGGCATGGAAATCGACCGCAAGTTTTATGACGCAAACTTCAGCGGGCGGCTAAATGAGCAAATTGTCCGCGATTTGCTGCCGCACCTGTCGGCAGAAGAGGGCGCAAAGCTGAGTGCTGAAAAAGAAGCGCGGTTTCGCCAGCAGGCAACGAGTCTAGAGCCAACGCCGGGCCTGTGGGACGTGCTGCACTGGATGCAGCATCATGAGTTGCGGCGGGCCGTGGTGACGAATGCACCCGTGGAAAATGCAGAATTCCTGATGCAAACGCTGGCCCTAAAGCCGCTGTTTCCTGTGGTGGTGCTGGGCGACGAGTTGCCCAAAGGTAAGCCCGATCCGCTGCCCTACCAAACGGCGCTGGAACGGCTGGGCGTGTCAGCGACAGAGGCGATCGCCTTTGAAGATTCACCCTCTGGCATTTGCTCGGCAGTGGGGGCGGGCATTCCCACGGTGGGCGTGGCGGCGACCCACTCAGCCGAGGAGCTGAGCCAGTTGGGCACGCGGCTGGTGATTCAGGACTTCACCGATCCGCGCCTGTGGAGTTGGCTGAAATCGGCAAGGAGTCTCCAAACTACCAATTTCTAAACCAATTTCTAAATAGCAGTCCTCAAATAGCAGTCCTTAAACCATCCCTCCTGAGGCCGTGTTCCTTCACGAAAGCTTGTCAATCGGCTGGTGGACTCTCTCTGATTCCGGGAAACCTACGAAATAAGAAAGACTGCGAACCGCACAACACGCAGCGTCGCGATGAGAGGGGTGCATCCCTATTCTTCCAGCCCTGCGGAATCACCCATGCCCTTGAACATTAATCAATTTCTGAACGTGCGACTCGACGAAACCCGGCTGGTGCTGATGCTGGGTTTTGCGCTGTTTGCCAATGCCCTCGCTCAAAAAGTTTCGGAAATCGCCTCCCTCAGCAATTTTCTGGTGGATGTGGGGCCGTCGCAATTTTTGGTGGTGCTGATTCTCAGCAGCCTGGTCACCATTGCTATGACGGGCTTGCAGTCCCTCTGGGTCGATCGGTTTGATCGGCTGACGATGGTACGCGGCATCAGCGCAATTTTGGCGCTGTCGTTTATGGTGCTGCGGCTGATGTTTTTGCTGAGAACCCCTGGCTGGCTAAACTACGGGCTGTTTTACCTGCTGTCGGATCAGCAGTTGATTTTCTTTCCGATGGCGTTTTGGGTGCTGTCTAGCGATGTGTTCGACGTGGCGCAGAGCAAGCGCCTGTTTCCGCTGCTGGGCAGTTTGGGCTTTGCGGGCAGCCTGGTGGGAATCGGGGTTACAGCGCTGTCGCCGGGGCTGTTTGTGCATTTGCAGGTCAAGCCGGAAGAGCTGCTAATGCTGAATATCCTGCTCTATTTCCTGATGTATGTGGGGCTGGAAATTGGGCTAAAGGACATCAAGCTGCGGCGAACTCATCAAAAGCCAGAAACCATGCGCGAAGCCTTGTCTGAAGGATGGGAGTTTGTGAATCAGGTGCCTGCGTTTCGCTATTTGATGATTTCGATTTTGGCGATGATTGTCAGCGAGACGATTGTCGAATACCGATTTTATACCGTGTCGGGCGGGGCGATCGCCGATGCAGGCACCTACCAAACCTTCCTCAGCCTGTTCACGCTGGGGCGCACCGTCGCCTATCTGGGCATCCAGACGTTCATTACTCAGCGCCTCATTGCCAATCTCCAGCTTAAAGACCTGTTTCTGATTCAGCCTGTCAGCAGTTTGCTGGGCGCTTCGACAATGCTGGCAGCTCCGGGGCTGGGCGGAGCGATCGCTGGCGTATCGCTGCAAAAGCTGCCCCAGTACAGCATCGACGAAACTGCCCGCAAAGCCTTTGCCGGACTGGTTCCCGAAGAGCGGCGGGGGCGAGTCAGCCTGTTTCTGGACAGCTATCTGGTTTCCCTGGGCAGTATTCTTGGGGCGCTGATTACGGGAACTATCTTGCTAGTGGGGCGTTTAGGAGGGGGCGATCGCCTGCCCTCTCACCTGCTATATCTGGGCGTTGCGGGGCTGATGGCGCTGCTATCGCTATGGGCCGTTTTGCAAATGCGAGCCGTGTATGACAAAAGCCTGCTCAACTGGCGGCTAAAGCGTCGTCAGCGAGGCAAGAGCGTCCTCGATAAACTGGAGTTTTAGCGTGCAAAAGGTTGCCATGAGCCAGATTGTCTCCTCTGCATCTGCTGCCAATTTGGCGGAGAAACAGCGCTTTTGGAGCCTCCGCTGGAAACTGCTCACGGGCTTTACGCTCGTATTCAGCGCCGTTTTTGCAGTGGTGTACTGGTGGTTCTATAACTTTTCAACCGAAAAGGCGATCGCCCGCCTCAAACAAGACCTGGAAAGCACCGCCATCGGCACTGCCTATGGTGTCAATGCCGAGGAACTGCTGGCGCTGTATCAGACCGGGCAGCGAAACGCAGAGGGCTTTTCAGACGATCCACGCTACCTGCACCAGTTGGAATGGTTTGCAACCGCCCACCGCATTTCCCCCAACGTCTACGCCTACAGCTTCATTTTGGGCAAGCCGAGCGAAAACCGCCGCATCGGAAAACCGGCCACGACAGGTGATGAACTGGAGGTGATATATCTGGTCGATTCCCTCTGGCGATTTTTGCCAGAACGGGCGCTGCCGTTTTTGGAACCCGACAAGCCTTCACCCTATTCGCTGCGGGCCTTTCAGCAGGGTGAAACGGTCAACCGCGACCTCTACACTGACCAGTGGGGAAGCTGGATTTCTGCCTACACCCCGATTCGTGACAAGAGCGGAAAAATCGTCGCCGTGCTGGGAGCCGACATCGAAGCCGACCATGTCTTTGAGGTACAGCAGCAGTTGCGCGATCGCCTCCTGCTGTCGTTCTTGGCAACCTACGGCACGCTGTTCGGCTTGGTCTATCTGCTGTCGGGCATTTTGTCGCGCCCGCTAAAGGAACTAGCCGCCGCTGCCGAGCGTATTGGCGAAGGCGACTATAGTCAGGATCTCAACACGCTCAGCAAAAGCGCCATTCAAGACGAAATTTCTACCCTCGCCCGCGTGTTTCAACTCATGGTGGATAAGGTGCGCCAACGGGAAGAATCCCTCAAACAGCAGGTCGCCAGCCTCAAAATCGAAATTGATCAGGTAAAACGCCGAAAGCAGGTGAAAGAAATTGTGGAAACCGATTTCTTTCAGGATTTGGTCGTTAAGGCGCGGAAGCTGCGAAATCGGCCAATGGAAAAATAAAATCCGATGTGAAATCAATCGGATGTGACGGATGTGAATGGTTGTGTGGCTGGGCTGCGTCACAGTCTCTTTACTGAATCTCCCTGCTGAATCTCCCTGCTGAATCTCCCTGCTGAATCCAAATGATGGGGGCATCTCTGTTGTTGCATTACCATTCACCTGCTTAATCCAGATGATGCTGGCATCTCCCCCTCCCTTGGTCATTCTCGGCAACACGCTGGAGGCAAACGGCTACTTGCTATATCGAGAGCCAGATCTGGCGCAGCGGGAGGTGCTGATTCGTGGGTTTCGGGTGGCAAATGAGCGATCGCTCTTATGGCTGGGCGATCGCAAGCTGGTGATCACCGAAGCACCCATCGCTCATCTAGACTATCTGCGCGATCGGCTGGGCTACTCACAGCTTCAGCACGCCTGCCCGGAGCGTCCTTCAGACTCCATTTGTGCTGACATTTTGCGAGAACCTGCCCTGCTCCAGAAGATAGTAAACTATGCGGGCGATGCGGGCGCGGTGCAGCTCGTTCCCTACGCCACCACGCCTGCGGTTCACAAGCTAGCCGATGCGCTGCGGCAAGAACACGGGCTGACGGTGTATCTGCCGGAAAGCCCTGCCCCAGATCGGCTCTGGCTGCGGGAGTATGTGCAAACCAAGCTGGGCTTTCGGATGCTGGTGGGGCAGTGGTTGGCGGGTCGGCTGCCGGAGGGCTATGCGGCGCGGAGTGTCGAAGAAGCGGGGGCGATCGCCCACACCTTTCTTCAGCGCGGTCAGGGCTGCATCGTCAAGGCCAATACGGGCTTTTTGGGCATTGGGCATACGGTGTTTCGCCCGGAAGCTGCTCTCGAACTAGCGGAAATTTGCGCCACCCTCCAGCAGAACCCTTACTACGCTGGGGATCTGCTGATTGTAGAAGCGCTCATTCCCAGCGCTCAGGGGCTTTCGCCTTCGGCGGAGGTGGTTGTGCCTGCTAACCCGTCGGAACCGCCCTACCTAATTGCCATTTGCGCTCAGCAGGTGTTGCCGTCGGGGGCCTATGCCGGAGAAATGGTCAGCCCGGCCTGGAGAAACGCGCCCTGGTATGCCGACCTGAGCGCGGCCGCCCTAGAAGTTGCTCAAAAACTTCGAGCGATGGGCTACATTGGGCACTTCGATCTCGATGGAATTGTGGATGATGCGGGAACCCTATACCTGTTGGAGGTCAACGCTCGGCGCACCGGGGGAACGCATGTGTATGAATTGGCCCAGTTTTTGCTGGGAGAGCGGCGGGCGCAAACGGCGACGCTGCTCAGTTGCACCAGTGCGCCCTGTCCTGCGGTGGGAAATTGGGCCGAGCTGGAGCGGGCGATCGCCGATCTGCTGTTTCCAAACCTGTCGGGCTGGGGCGTGGTGATCACAAACAGCGCCGGGCTAGCCCGGCATCAAATCGGCTACGCCATTCTGGCGGCCAATCAGGCTGATGCGCTGGCTCTCCAACACACGCTCACAGCTCGACTGTCTCTCTAAAAGCAACAGGCTAAGCGACAGGGCAGCAAAGTGTAGAAATTTCGATTTTCAGGGATTAACCGCGCAAGTCTGCGTGATTAAAGCTCCTTGTCGTAAATTTTGGCTGAAATCGGGGGAATTCATCCATGCCGAAAACACAGGATTTGGTTTGGTCAGACTGGCGATCGCAGCTCCAGCACCGCATCAGCACCCTCGAAGGGTTGCAGCAGTGGATCAACGTCACACCCGAAGAGGCAGCGGCAATCCAGGCATCGGCGGGGAAATATCGCTGGAGCATCACGCCTTACTATGCTTCACTGATGGATCGCAACGACCCAAACTGCCCAATCCGCCTCCAGTCGGTGCCTGCGCTACAAGAGTTTCAGTCTTTTCCTGGCGCAGACCCAGACCCCGTGGGCGATACTCAATACCGCAAAACCAACCGCGTCGTTCACAAATATCCCGACCGCATCGTACTGCTGGTGACGGAGGTTTGCGCCGTGTATTGCCGCCACTGCACCCGCAAGTTTCACACCACCGACCTGGAAGGCACCTACTTTGAAACCAGCGAAGCCGCCTCCTGGGAGCAGGATTTTGAATACATCGCCAGCCACCCCGAAATTCGCGATGTGCTGCTGACGGGCGGCGACCCGCTCACTTATTCTGACGAAAAGCTAGAGCTGATTATTTCCCGATTACGCAAGATTCCCCACGTAGAGATTATTCGGATTGGCAGTCGCTATCCGGTGCTGCTGCCGATGCGGATTACGCCAGAGTTTTGCGCCATGCTAGAGAAATATCACCCGATCTGGCTGAATACGCATTTCAACCATCCCAAGGAGATCACGCCAGAAGCGGCAGCCGCGTGCGATCGCCTCTTGCGGCACGGCATTCCGGTGCAAAATCAGAGCGTGCTGCTGAAGGGCATCAACGATGACCTGGAAACCATGCGATCGCTCCTGCACGAACTGCTCAAAATCCGCGTCCGGCCTTACTATCTCTATCACTGCGACAACGTGACGGGCGTATCGCACTTTGCCACCAGTGTGGAAAAAGGACGGGAAATCATGCGAGGATTATTGGGTCATACCACTGGGTTTGCCGTACCGCAATATATCGTCACCACGAAGCTGGGTAAGATTCCCCTTTGGGAGACTCAGGTTCACGCCGACGAGCAGGGCTACTGGCTAGAAAATTATCAAGGTCAAACCCTCCACCTTGCCGAATCAGACGGATACTAGCAGCATTAACCCGTCCTCTATCCGCTCCGCAGACGATTTCTTTCGAGGTTTTTCATGTCCAAAGTGGTTTCCGTTCACTCCTATCGAGGCGGCACCGGAAAGTCCAACACGACCGCTAATCTGGCCACCATGATTGCGCGGCAGGGCTATCGCGTGGGCATTGTAGATACCGATATTCAGTCTCCCGGAATCCACGTCCTGTTTGGCTTTGGCGAAGACGACATAGAAGGATCGCTCAACGACTATCTGTGGGGGCGGCGCTCGATTTCGGATGTTGCCCATGACGTAACTTCGGTGCTGGAGGGCAAAGGGGGCGATCGCAGTAAGGTCTACCTCGTTCCCTCCAGCGTCAAAGCAGGAGAAATCGCCCGCGTGCTGCGCGAGGGCTACGACGTGGGGCTGCTGAATGAGGGCTTTCGTGAGCTGATCGAAACGCTAAAGCTCGACTATCTGTTTATTGACACGCACCCCGGCTTAAACGAGGAAACGCTGCTGTCGATTACGATTTCCGATGTGCTGGTGCTGATCCTGCGTCCCGACCAGCAAGACTATCAGGGAACTGCCGTGACGGTAGACGTTGCCCGCAAGCTAGAAGTCCCCAAGCTGCTGATCGTGGTCAACAAGGCTCCACAAGTGCTGGATTTCAACCAGCTTAAACAGCGCATTGAAGAAACCTACGATGCGCCTGTGGCAGGCATTTTGCCCCACTCGGACGACATGATGGTGCTGGCCAGCACGGGTATTTTTACAATGAAGTATCCCAACAACCCGCTGACGAACGTGGTGGAGGCGATCGCCCATCAGGTCATGGCCTAGTTGCCGCGTGGCTCGCCGGATGGATACTCCACCAGATATTCCACCAAAGGATAACCCTTGCTGAGTGCCCTCCCCTGGTATGCATCTGCTCCGCCGCTGTGGCTGCAACTGGCGGCGGCGGCGCTGTGGGTGGCGGGCATTACGCTGCTGGCAGAAGGGCTAAATCGGTTTCAGCTAGTCGAGCCGGAAACCGTCCGCAAAATCGTCCACATCGGCACCGGTAACGTGATTCTGATTGCCTGGTGGCTCAAGATTCCGCCTTGGGTGGGGCTGAGCTTTTCGGTGTTGTTTAGCCTGGTGGCGCTGGTGTCCTATCGGTTCCCGATTCTGCCTGGGATCAACAGCGTCGGGCGCAAGAGCCTAGGCACTTTTTTCTATGCCGTCAGCATCGGCGTGCTGATTGCCCTGTTCTGGCAGGCGCGTCCGCACTATGCTGCGCTCGGCATTTTGATCATGGCGTGGGGCGACGGGCTGGCGGCGCTGGTGGGCCAGTCCTTTGGGCAGCATCGCTACAAAATTGGCGACATCGAGAAAAGCTGGGAAGGCACGCTGACGATGGCGCTGGTGAGCTTTGTGATTGGCGGGCTGGTGCTGGGAATTTCTCAGGGAACCTCGGCGCTGTGGGGCGTGGCGGCCCTGGTGGCGATCGCCGCTACGGTTCTTGAAACTTTCTCAAAATGGGGCATCGATAATCTCACCGTGCCCATCGGCAGCGCCCTGCTGGCCTACGCTTTGGTGGAACAGGCTGGGCTGGGCGGTTTGGGTTAGAAACAGGGGCGATCGCCCTCTTCCCTCTCAAGTTTGCCCGCCGCCTGGCACAATTCCATCCAAAAATCGCCCCAACTGTCGGATTGACAGAAGCCCTTTTGTCGCGCACATTACATAAATCTGGACATAAATCTGGAGTCGAGAATCAGGCGCGAGGAATCCGTTGCACCTTGCCTCTCTCTACATCCCGTCGATCCCTTTCCAACTCAGCGTTTCGGAGCCATCTTCCTCATCCCATACCCGCCTATGCTTCCTGCTCTCACTCAGTTTGGCGAACAGATGTCCCACCTGACCGGGGTGCGGGCGATTATGAAAGACATCATCGAAACGCTGCGAACTGCCCAGGGACGCGAGTTTATTAACCTGAGTGCGGGCAATCCGGTGATTTTGCCAGAGGTGGAACAGCTTTGGCGCGACTGTACGATGGAACTGTTGGACAGCCCAGAATATGGTGAGGTGGTATGTCGCTATGGCTCCAGCCAGGGTTATCAGCCGCTGATCGATGCAGTGGCAGCGGAATACAACCAGCGATATGGGCTGAATTTGGGCGATCGCAACATCCTCATCACCCCCGGTAGCCAGTCGCTCTACTTTTTGGCAGCAAACGCGCTAGGCGGCTATACCACCGACGGACGGCTGAAGCAGATCGTGCTGCCCCTTAGCCCCGACTATACGGGCTATGGCGGTGTGACGCTGATTCCCGAAGCGCTGCGGGCCTATCGCCCCCGTTTAGAGATTGATGCCACTGCCCATCGCTTCAAGTATCGCCCCAACTTTGACCAGCTTGAAATCAACGAAACCTCAGGGTTTGTGCTGTTTTCGCGGCCCTGCAACCCCACGGGCAACGTGCTGACGGATGACGAGGTGCGGAAAATCGCGGCAATGGCGGAACCCTACGATGTGCCTGTGTTTGTCGATTCGGCCTATGCGCCGCCGTTCCCGTGTTTGAATTTCACCGAGATGACCCCGATTTTTGGCCCCAATATTGTCCACTGCACGAGCCTGTCGAAAGCAGGGCTGCCCGGTGAGCGCGTGGGCATAGCCATTGGCGACGAGCGGGTGATTCAACACCTGGAGGCATTTCTCACGAATCTTTGCCTGCATTCGCCACGCTATGGACAGGCGATCGCCGCCCGCGCTATCCGCTCTGGTCGGCTGGCAGCGATTTCTGAACAGGTCATCCGTCCCCACTATCAGCAGAAATTTGCCGCCCTAGAGGCTGCGCTAGACGAGGCCATGCCCGCTAATTTGCCCTGGTTCTTGCATCGGGGCGAAGGGGCGATCTTTGCTTGGCTCTGGCTCAAGGATTTGCCAATGAGCGATTGGGAGTTTTATCAGCATCTGAAGCAGGCGGGAGTGATCGTCGTACCCGGTAGCCCGTTTTTCCCCGGTCTGCAAGAGGACTGGACGCACACGCAGGAATGTTTCCGGATCAGCCTGACTGCCTCCGAGTCGGAGCTGGCTGAGGCGATGCGCCGACTCGCGCAGGTCGCCGATCGGGTCTATGCTCAATCGGGCATCAGCCAAACAGAACCGGCAGCCCGTTATGTCAATTCTCCCAAGTAGATAAAGATAGATAGAGTAAATAGAGCAATGAATTAAGATTGCTGAAAGCCTCCTAGATGCTTGACTGGCAACCCAAAATCGCAAACGGGTTACGAGCAGCTTGAACAGTGGGGAAAGTTGGTCACGAGTGCGTTTCTCATGGTTGGTCTATTTGCTGATCAACATACCTCACTGGCTGCAAAAACGCTGTATCCACAATTGGTATGGGCCTCAAAGACCTCTCGTTGCGAAATCAGTATCGTAGCGATCGCCATAACTTGCTGGCGGATTTCTACATCCCCTGTTTGGAGCGAGCGATCGCCTATGATCGTGCCGTCGGTTTCTTCTCCAGCACGTCTCTGGTGCTGGCGGCTCAGGGGCTAGCCGCGCTTGTGAAAACGGGCGGGAAAATGCGCCTGATTGCGTCCCCATATTTATCAGATGAAGACATTCGGGCGATCGAACAGGGGCTAAAACAGCGGCAGGACGCGGTTACAGAGGCGCTGTTGCGAGAGCTGGATCAAGAGTTTGAAGAGGTCGTTCAGGATCGTCTCGCTTGCTTGGCCTGGCTGCTGAGGAATGAAGTTTTAGAAATCAAATTGGCAGTTCCTTGCAACATCCGGCGACGAGGAGTTTATCACGAGAAGCTGGGCATTTTTAGTGATGCGTCGGGCCACCAGATCGTCTTCACAGGATCTGCCAATGAAAGCGCTAATGCCCTTAGCGACAATTTTGAATGCATCGATGTCTTCCGTTCGTGGCAGGTTGGCGATGCGGAGCGCATTGCAGAAAAAACGGAGGATTTTCAGCGGCTATGGGACAACGAAACGCCCAACCTAGAGGTGCTCGCTTTTCCAGAAGCGGCGCAGCGATCGCTCCTCCAACGCTGCCCATCCGAAGCGCCAACGCGAGAACCAAAGGTGGCATCGTCGAGCGGCAGCTATGGGTTTGAGAGCATCCATCTGCCCCAGCAGCCAGCGGGCATCCCCACCCTGCCCTTCTGGCTGACGCTGCGCCCCTACCAGCAGCAGGCGATCGCCAACTGGTTTGCCAACAACGGTCGGGGCACCTTGAAGATGGCGACGGGCAGCGGCAAAACCATTACAGCGCTGGCGATCGCAGCGGAACTCTATCAAAAGATTCAACTGCAAGCGCTGATTATCATTTGCCCCTATCGGCATCTGGTGCAGCAGTGGGCGCGGGAATGCCGCAAGTTTGGCATCACCGACCCCCTCCTGGCGTTCGAGAGCCGGCATCAGTGGCAGGGTTGCTTATCTAATCAGCTTTATAACGTTAAGGCTGGTCATCAACCCTTTCTGGCCGTGATCACGACCAACGCTACACTGATCAGCGATGGTTTTCAGTCACAACTGCCCTACTTTCCCAAGAAAACACTCATCGTAGGCGATGAAGCTCACAACCTCGGAGCAAAACGATTAGAAGCCAGCCTGCCGAGGAATATCGGGCTGCGGTTGGCACTGTCGGCTACTCCAGAACGCTACTTCGACGAGCAGGGAACGGAAGCGCTGCTGGGCTATTTTGGCCCGGTGCTGGAGCCAGAATTTACCCTAAAAGATGCGATCGCCCAGGGGGCGCTGGTTCACTACTTGTATTACCCGATTTTGGTTGAGCTGACGGAATCAGAAACGGAGCGCTATTCGGAATTGACCACGCGGATTGGGCGAGCGATGGCCATGGGGGAAGACCCGGACGAAAACGAGGGACTGGCGGCACTGCTCAACCAGCGGGCACGACTGGTGGGGGCGGCAGCGAATAAGTTAGAGGCGCTGCGGGAGGTCATGCGATCGCGCCTAGACACCAGCCACACCCTGATTTACTGCGGCGACGGGTCGGTCGAAGACGACACCAGCGCCGAAAGCCAGCGACAGCTAGAAGCCGTGACCCGCCTGCTGGGGCGCGACCTGGGCTATCGGGTCAACACCTACACCGCTGAAACCACGCTGGATGAACGCGAAGACCTGCGGCATCAGTTTGAAACCGGAGAACTGCAAGGGCTGGTGGCAATTCGCTGCCTAGATGAAGGGGTAGACATTCCGGCGATCGAAACGGCAGTGATCTTAGCCAGCAGCGGCAACCCCCGGCAGTTTATCCAGCGGCGGGGGCGAGTGCTGCGACCCCATCCGGGCAAACGCCGCGCTACCGTTTTCGACATGATTGTGTTGCCGCCCGATTTGGGGCGGGAAACCTTAGAAGTAGAGCGAAATTTATTCAGAAAAGAACTGACCCGCTTTGTGGAATTTGCCGACCTGGCGGATAACGCAGGCGAAGCACGGAGCCAGTTGCTCGACTTGCAGCAGCGCTATGGACTGCTGGACTTGTAAGCCTCAGCCCTGTAGAACGCTGTTAGACGTAGCCGCAATCCACCACTCCGTAAGCCTTTGATGCGTTACGCTGACGCTAGCACATTCTACAAATCACAATGTGTATCTACTTATCGATGCAGTTTATCGATGCAGTGGCTAGATGATAGATAACGGATGATAGATAACCTTGAACGCCCGCTAGTAACCTCTATGCTATCCCTGCCAATGTTCTGATCCCACCAATGCAGGGTTGGGCTGCTAGCACGACACAACAACTACTCAGACTTTTCTAGCGCTTGCAAGACCTGCCTGATAGACAGCACTGGTACTAAGGTGGTAGATAACTCAGCATCACGGGTAACAATTGCATCTAAGCCTTGAACCGATGCACCTGCAATTTGTACAGCATCCTCAAAATCTGGCGTAGTGAATGCCAGAGCTAATTCCAGCACAGATCGGTCAACGGGGCAAATTTCCATTGTCGACAAGGTGATTGCGATGACTTGTCTAGCTCGTTCGATGCTTTGAGTGTGTCGTCTCGCAATATAGAAAACATCTGTTAGCGTTGTTGCCGTCACATAACCGACAATCTGACCAGAAGCTATTTCCTGAAATAAAGCCTCCGCATCCTGAAAAAATGGCTCTCTTTCCAGTAAAAAATCCAAAATAAGATTTGTATCAACTAAAACTCCCATTAAGAAATTATTGAGAATACTTTTCGACCAGTCGCTCTTTCAACAGGGCTTTGACTTCAGCATCTGTAGGAGCAGGCTTGTCTGTTTTCAATAATCCACGCATTTGGTCAATTAAAGCCGTTCGTTCTGCCCGTAAACGCCCCCGCATAGAACTACTAGGAATATCAGTAGGAATATAAGTAGAAGATGGTTGCGCGGCTGTCTCTGTTTGGCTGACCTGCTTGTTAAGCTCCTGCTGAAGCGACTGAATAATGAGATTGACCAGCGTCAACCGATCGCTTAGCGACAATTTGAAGGCTTGTTCTTTAGCGTCCTGGAGTGACATAAGGGAATAATGATGAACACCAGTGTCTAAAATCTTAGTCAATTCTAGTCGTCATTGCTTCCCAAGGGTTCCTGGATCTAGAGTCCAACGGATAAGCTGACTATACGGCTACTTTCGATAGACAAATTCGATGGACAAACAATAGACAAGATAGCCCAATCACCGCAACTCACTCGAACCTCCGACGAACCATGACCTCAGAACAGCCAGATCAGTCCTCACCCCCCTCTTCTGCTCACTCTGTGATGGAGCCGATTGAGTCTGCTCCGCCGGAGGTCAAGCGCTTGATCACGCGAGTGCTGAGAGCAGAGAACGACAAGCTGCATCTCGAAAAACCAATGGGTATTAACGATGACATTTTGCAGATTGTCAAAGAGGAGGTGCAATGAGGCTGCTGTCGATTCAGTTGCACAATTTCCGCCAGTTTTATGGCACTACACCAGAGCTACGACTGGCTGCCAGTGGCGATCGCAAGGTAACGGTGATTCATGGCAACAATGGGGCAGGAAAAACCTCCCTGCTCAATGCCTTTACTTGGGCGCTGTATAAAAAGACGACGGCGGCCTTTGCCTCGCCGGATCAGTTGGTGAATAAGCGGGCGCTGGCAGAGGCAGCAGTTAATGAACCCGTCGAATGCTGGGTGGAATTGGCCTGTGAGCATGGCGCTACCCAATATCGCATCCGTCGTTCCTGCCGTGCCTATCGGACTGACACTGGGGAGATTGTGCCGACTAGGAGCGACTTATCGCTGAAATATGCTGGGGAAGATGGGCGCTGGCGAAATTCTGAGCAGCACCTAGATGACGTCATTGGGCGCATTCTGCCCGTGAGTTTGCATCAATACTTCTTCTTTGATGGAGAGCGGATTGAGCAAATCGTGCGCTCGAATAAGAAAACGGAGATTGCCGAGGCCACCAAGGCCCTGTTGGGGGTGGAGGTGTTGACCCGCGCCATTCGCCATTTGGGAGAGGCCCGCAAAACCCTAGAAAAAGAACTGGAACGGTTTGGCGACCCGGAGACCCAAACGCTGGTGCAGCAAAAGCAAACGCGGGAGGAAGAGCGGGAGCAAATCGCAGCGCGGCAGGGCGAGATTGAGTCAGAAATTGAGCAGTTCAAACGTCTGCGGCAGGCAGTGGCAAACGCACTACGCGAGTCGGAGGCGGTGCGGGCAGAGCAAAAGCGGCGCGATGACCTGGAAAGCCAGAAGCAGTCGGTGCGAGATGCCCTGGAGCAATGTCGAGTGCGGCTGAAATCGACCCTTTCGACGCAGGGCTATACGGTGCTGCTGCCGGGGGCGATCGCCCAGTTTCGGGCGCTAGAGCAAGGACTGCGCCAGCGCGGCGAATTGCCTGCCGATATCAAGCAGCAGTTTGTGCAAGATCTGCTCGATCGCCAGCGCTGCATCTGTGGAACCGTGCTAGAGGCTGGCAGCAACCATTACCATCAGGTGAAAGCATATCTAGAGCGGGCGGGGCTGGCGGATGTGGAGGAGACGGTGATCCGCATGGGGGCGCAAATGGAGGCGATCGCCCGCCAGATTCCGGTCTTTTGGCAAACGGTAGACGAAGAGCAGCGCAAGATTGGCGACCTGCGCCAGACCCTATCCCGCATCGAGACGGAGCTAGACACCATCCACGAGCAGCTCCGCAACAGCCCCATCGAAGATATCCGCAACCTGGAAAAGCGCCATGAAGACATTGACGCGAAAATTCAAGCATTGAACCGAGAGCAGGGCGAAAACGACCAGCGCGTGAAAGACCTGAGCCAGCAGATTGAGGATCTGCGGCGACAGATCGAAAAACACCAGGCGACGGAAACGCGACAGGCCCAAGCGCAGCGCCGGATTGCCGCCACCGAAGAGGCGATCGCCCGTCTCAAGCAAGTGCAGACGAATGTGGATCGGGTGTTTCGCAGCGACCTAGAACGACGGGTGCGGGAGATTTTTCAGCGGATTGTGGTTGCGCCCTATGTGCCGCGCCTGACGGAGAAGTATGAGCTGCACTTAGTCGAAAGCACCACCGGGCAAGAGCGGCTGGTGCCGGCCTCGACCGGAGAAAACCAGGTCTTGAGTCTGTCGTTTATCGGCGCCATTATCGACCGGGTGCGCGACTGGAGCCGCCGCGATCAGCAAAACCGATACCTGATGCCGCCGGATGCAGGCAACTACCCGATGGTGATGGATTCGCCCTTTGGCAGCCTAGACGAAACCTATCGGCGGCAGGTGGGGCGATCGCTCCCCACACTGGCCAATCAACTGGTGGTGCTGGTGAGCAAGACCCAGTGGCGCGGCGAGGTGGCAGAAGAACTCGATCCCTACTTGGGGCGACAGTATGTGCTGGTCTATCACTCGCCCAAGGCGGATGTGGAGCCAGATGCGATCGCCCTCAACGGCACGTCCTACTCCCTCGTGCGCCGCAGCCCCAACGAGTTTGAGTACACTGAGATCATCGCAGTCGAGGGGTAGACTGGCACGGGTCAGAGTCGCCCTGCAAAGGAGCCTTAGCCAATGGTGAATACCTTACCCGCACCGCAAAACTTGGTCACCGATGCGTGGGTCAAAGCGAGTTGGGAGGCGTTTCTGGCGCTGGGCGATCGCCCTGAACTAGAACAAGCCCGGTTCTATTACGACGCTGACTCGATGAGGATTGAGACGATGCCGATTGGGGCTGGACACGGACGAGATAATAGCCTGCTGGCCCAAACGGTCAGTCTCTACGGCACGGTCAAAAATATTCGGATTGTCGGTTTGACCAATGGCAGTTTTCGCAAACCAGGCGTGCGCGAGTGTCAGCCTGACCTGGCGTATTACATTGGTGCCGCGTTCCGCATTCCACCCAAATCTTCTCAGCCCATTGATGTCAACGAGTTTGGTGCGCCGCAATTGGTGATCGAAGTGGCCTCTACAACCCTCAGCGATGACCTCGGACGCAAGCGCCTGCTCTACGAGCGGCTGGGGGTGCAGGAATACTGGGTGGTGGATGTGGAGCAGGGTGAGGTGATCGCCTTTGCAGTGGCGGATGGGGGCAGTCGGCAAATCCGCGAGTCGGAGGTGCTGCCAGGACTGGCGATCGCCCTTGTGGAAGAAGCCCTCCAGCGCAGCCAGACGGAAGAAGACGGCGAGATTAACCGCTGGCTGCTCCAGATGTTTCATAGCCAACCGCAAAATGTAGGACAAGAGCGTGAAGGACAAGACTGATGGCTGACGTACAAGAGGCGCGGATGGGGTGGGGCGGCTAAACTACACCCGGAGGCAAGGTTGACCATGACGACCACACCCACAACCCCAACCCCTCAACCACGATGAAGCCGACCGTCGAGAGGTTATCCAATGGGTATTCTAGGTTGTCTGCAGCGGGTGATGGGCACCGTTAGGCTCCTTAAAACCTCGGTTGAGACGCTATTTTTTCCCGCTTGGTGGGTACTGTTACTTATGAAACCGAAGCTCAGCCCCTCAAGCTAAACGTGGGGCAGCAAAGCACGCAAATCTGTAACCTGAAAGACTGTTTGATGGGAGCCGACACAGATGAAGCATGAAGAACTAGCAGACATTATTGTCAAGACCCTAAACGTCTTCGATTTTCTCCGAGCTATGTTTATTTGTGGTGTACGGTAAGGGGAAAGAAAGGGCGTATCCTGCTGGATAAGGAAAAAAGACCAGACGAGGATACACCATGAGTAAGGATAATCTTATTGCATTTCAAGCTGGAGAATCATCGGCATCGTTTCGAGATGCGCTAACGGAACTGGTTCGTAACGGTGCTCGCCAGATCATTGCCGAAGCAGTGGAGGCAGAGTTGCAAGAGTTTTTAGCTCAATACAAAGACCTCAAGGACGAGCAGGGACGCAAGGCTGTGGTTCGCAACGGCTATCTGCCGGAACGCACGATTGTCACCGGGGTGGGGGAAGTTGAAATTCAAGTGCCGAAAGTGCGAGATCGCACCCATAGCGGCATCAAATTCAATTCCTCATTGTTGCCACCGTATCTGAAACGCGCTCAAAGCGTGGAAGAGGTGTTACCCTGGCTGTATCTTAAAGGCGTATCCACCGGGGATTTTTCAGAGGCACTGGCATCATTGCTCGGTGCCCAAGCGGAAGGGCTATCAGCCAGTACGATTAGTCGCCTCAAAGCGAAATGGATTGAAGAACATCAACAATGGCAAAAGCGATCTTTAGCGGGTAAGAGGTACGTGTATCTGTGGGCGGACGGCATCTACTTCAACATCCGCAACGAAAATGACCGCCAGTGCATTCTGGTGATCATCGGGGTGACGGACACTGGAGTCAAGGAATTACTGGGACTGGAAGCAGGCTTTCGCGAATCCGAGTTAAGTTGGAAGCCGTTATTGCTCCGCTTGCAAGACCAGGGACTCAAAGTGGCACCGGAACTGGCAGTTGGGGATGGCGCGTTAGGGTTTTGGAAGGCACTGGCACTGGTGTTTCCCACGACTAAAACCCAACGCTGTTGGGTGCATAAAACTGCCAATGTGCTTAACAAACTCCCCAAAACTCAGCAACCGCAGGCGAAATCTGCCCTACACGAAATCTATCTGGCAGCGACGAAGGACGAGGCAAACAAGGCGTTCGACCGTTTTGTCAAAATCTACCAAGCCAAGTATCCCAAAGCCGTCGAGTGTTTAGTCAAAGACCGGGAGGCACTGTTGGCGTTCTATGATTTTCCGGCTGAGCATTGGGTGCATCTTCGTACCACCAATCCAATTGAATCAACCTTTGCCACTGTCCGTTTAAGGACCGATAAGACACGAGGCTGTGTTTCCCAGGACAGCATCCTATCGTTGGTGTTCAAGCTGGTGCAGAGTGCTCAGAAGCGATGGTTACGTATTCGAGGATTCAAACGATTAGGGGAGGTGATTGAAGGGGTGAAATTCAAAGATGGGATTCGAGTGGATCAACAAGACGATTCACAACTGAACCAGGACGCTGCTTAATTCTTCCTCGTACACCAGATTTGACAATAGTTCATTTTCTCCAGTTCGTGGACGAGTCTTACGAAAATGGTCAGGACAACTCTCGCAGGCTAGTAGAGCAATTCTTCCAGCAGCGGTATCAGTCGAATCCCGACGGACTGCCCGGTTTTCTTCCGTTCATACAACTCAAGACCACGCTGTCAATTCTGATGATAACTGTTTTCTTTGCAGTGAACATCAAGAAGGACGAATAGGAAAAGATTGAACTCTCAAAGATTGAACCCTCGAAATACGGGATCAAGTACTACATACATGATAAGGAGCAGCCCTCGGAGCTGACCTTGGAGAACGTCATTCAAACAATCCGGAATGCGATGGCACACCTGCCCGATTTCATCGCTGACGACTGCCAGGAAAAGTCCAATCCCAATGTGTCCTTCCCGTCCGACGGCGTTGTGATGTTCAGATCGAAAGAGTATCGCGTTGAGTTCGCCGGGAAGGACGGTTTTATCACCTTCCTCGAAGACTACCTACGAGCCGTCCGGAGACTCGTCGGGCATAAGCTCCTTCCAGAAGTAGTGAAGAAAATGCCTGCTTCTTCTGTCAACCAATCAACACAGGTTCTGTCAACCAATCAACACAGGATGACTAACGAAAATATGACACTAGAAGAGAAAATGCAACGCGGAACCCATCTTATTAATGAATTTGCGGCATTTAGCCCAAACGAAATGTTTGATTTCCTAGAGGATTTGGATTGCCTCAAGGTGTGGCTTAAAGTAAAGCTGCATAACTACGGTGCCAGAAGTGTTGAAAGATAGATTAAGCGACGAAAAAAAGGGACAGAATGCAGTATTCTGTCCCCTAGTAAACAAAAAATGATGCCTGATGATAGCCTCATTTCCGAAGCTTGTCAAATCGATCTTGATGCAGCTTTGTCCGCATGACTATCCCGTTTTGAACTCGCGCTTGTTCTTTGAAATCTGGTTGACCTTTGTGTTGGACAAGGGCTTAACCAGCATGAGAGACTTATTTTACCGCCTAAATCGTACAGGTGTTGAGGTCGATATATCCACCTTTTCTAAAGCTTGCAAAACTCGAACGGATGGGCACTTTTGTCGAATCTATGCACAGTTAATTGAGCAAGTAAAGCGCAAACAGCCGACCGCGGCTCAGATACTTTTTCCGATTGATTCAACCATCGTTACACTTACCAGCAAGCTATTTTGGCTGCAAGGATATCACCAAGTTAAATTACTGAATGGAATCAACTTAGAGCAAGGATATTCGAGTGAATGCTTGATTCATTTTGGGCAAGGACATGATGCAAAGTTTGCCGATTCGATTAGCACGATGATTCCCGAAAACGGCATCGGCATCATGGATAGAGGCTTCGCAAGCTGGGAATTTCTCGACCAAATGAGTCTCACTCAAACAAAGTTTATGGTGCGAATCAAGAACAATATGAAGACTGAACTTGACCACGACCGTTACCGCGTGGTTTGGTTCTGTGATTTGGAGAGTCGGAGCGAGTTTCGTCTGGCAACTAATGTCAATGAGATGAGCGACGAAGAAATCAGTGATACCTATCGGCATCGTTGGCAAATTGAGGTGTTATGGAAGTTTCTCAAGATGCACTTAAAGCTCGATCGTCTCATCACCAAGAATGTGAATGGGGTGAGTATTCGAGACTGTAAATTATTTTGTGTAAGCGGTCAAAATTAGTTCAAACATCAGGAGACCGCCCATGCCTCGCCGTCGTCGCCCCCAAGATAAAGTAGACCACCTGCTGGATGAGCTGCTTGCCGATTACTCCACCCCCGAGCAAATCCTGGGAGAACAAGGACTGCTCAAACAACTGACCAAACGACTGGTGGAACGAGCACTGCAAGCAGAATTGAGCCATCACTGGAAACCGAAGTCCAAGCTCCGCCTCCTGAAGAAACCAGTTCCAGCAAGCGTCGCAATAGTCGTAACGGGTACTCCTCTAAAACCGTCAAAGCAGACTGTGGAGAATTGGCACTCTCGATTCCCCGCGACCGTAACAGCACCTTTGAGCCGATTTTGGTGCCCAAAGGAGAGCGACGCTTGAGTGGGCTGGATGACAAAATCATGGCAATGTATGCCCGAGGCTTGAGCACTCGAGATATTCAAGCGCAACTGGAGGAACTCTATGGGGTGGAGGTTTCTCCCACGTTGATTAGCCAAGTCACCGATGCGGTCAGTGACGAGGTGCGTCAGTGGCAGAACCGCCCGCTGGCTAAGCTGTATCCGATTGTTTACCTCGATGCCATTCACGTTCATGTGCGAGAAGACGGGCGGGTGAGCAATCATGCCGTTTACGTTGTCTTAGGTGTAACGCTTGACGGGATTAAGGAAGTCCTAGGGCTATGGATGTCTGCCAATGAAGGGGCAAAGTTTTGGCTCAAAGTGCTGACCGACCTCAAGAATCGCGGCGTAGAAGACATTTTCATCGCCTGTGTAGATGGACTCAAAGGCTTCCCCGATGCGATTGCAGCGGTCTTTCCCAAAACACGAGTGCAGTTGTGTATCGTGCATCTGATTCGCAACTCTTTGCGCTATGTGCCCTGGGGCAGCCAAGCCGAAGTCATTGCCGACCTCAAGCCGATTTATCAAGCGGCCACGGTAGAGGAGGCTGAGACCGCACTAGAAAACTTCGCTGATAAGTGGGACAGGCTCTATCCCACGATTTCCCAGATCTGGTTGCGTCACTGGAACAACATCATCCCCTTCTTTGACTATCCACCAGACATTCGCAAAGTGATTTACACCACCAATGCAATCGAGTCGCTCAATCGCTCGTTGCGTAAGGTGCTCAAGACAAAGGGATGCTTCCCCAATGAGGAATCGGTCTACAAGCTGCTCTACTTGGCGCTTAACAATATTGCCAAAAAGTGGACGATGCCGATCCGCGATTGGAAAGCAGCACTCATGCGTTTTGCCATTGAGTTCCCCGATCGCTTTCCTCAGTTCTAAGCCTTACACAAAAAAATTGACACTCTCAGTATTCAGATTTATATGGTGCTCATCACGTATTTAATCTTATTGTTAATCGAAATTCCAGCATTCTATGGCAGTGAATTGCTCGACAAGTTTCGGTATTTACAACTGGAACTGAGCCGTCGCTGCTCAATGGTTCATTGGAGCTACGATCTGCTGCCCGAAACACTCGTATGACTCTTGTAAGCTAAAATGTAAAGTTTTCTATCTGGATTCAACACTTCTGCTACGGTGCAGATATTGTGAACAATGAAGAAATGCGAGCAGCAGTATCTATGGCGCTTGAAGCAGCATATCGCTTGGCAAAATAATTAGCTGAACAAGGCGATGGATCTGGCACCTGCCTGCGTCACCCTTTGTGCTGGCTCTGCTTTGCTGCTGCGAAACGAGCTACAGGCAGGTGCAAATCATTTTAGAGGTTGGGCTGCTTCTCATTTTCCGTAGGACGGTTCTGAAGTCGCTTTGGTTGGGCGCGGAAAGCTCTTGGATCAATGTGCTTACAGCGCAAACGTATTGACAATGTAAATACACTCTGCCTACACTACAGGTATGGATGTGTATTTTGTGCTCAATGGCGTTACTTTCGTTTGGAATGACGAAAAAGCCAGGATCAACCCGATCAACCATGATGGTGTTACGTTTCAGCAAGCCGCAGAAGTCTTCTTCGACCCATTGCTTGTGGTCGTTGATGCAAGTCGCAATGATGAAGCGCGAGATGCTGTCATTGGCTTAGATAGGCGATGGAATCTTTTGTACGTCGTCTACATTGAGCGTGAAAATGACATCATTCGGATCATTTCAGCTCGTAAAGCGACCCGCAAGGAACGTAAATACTATGAAAGTTGAGGCATTAAGGAAACGGCTGGATAGAAATCGCCCCATGACGACGATTACAATTCGGATGCCTGAAGATGTGATTGAGGATTTGAAGCGAGTTGCCCCGTTGCTTGGTTTCTCTGGGTATCAGCCTTTGGTACGTGCTTACATTGGACAGGGGCTTCGTGCTGACTTGGAGCGTCTAGAGGGGGATACAGTTTCTGCTCTCATTGCTAGCTTGAAGCGACATGGTGTAAGTGATGAAGTACTGCGAGAGGCACTAAGTGAAGTCACTCAGCGTTAGCCTAGATTTTTAGGGAAACCAGGTCCTTGAGTTGATTGATCGTGGACAAATTCAGCATAATCAGATCTACTTGTCTCCAGAGTTGGTGGCAGCATTTCTTAAATATTGGGGAAGCTTGGTAAAAGATCCCAAATATCACTCCGATATTTCTCTCCCTTTCTTTCATCTAAAAGGAGACAAATTCTGGCATCTAATGGCAAATCCGGGATTTGAAGCAACTATTGCTAGGAAGGTAAAAATTAGAGGTTTGACTGCTCTGAGAGAGGTCGTCAAATATGCTTATTTAGATAAGGAATTATTTGAATACCTTCAAGAACCAGCCAATCGACTAAGATTTAGTGAAGTATTGATTCAGACTTACTTTCCAAAAGAGGCTCAGCAATTTGAGGGCATTCAAGGAAGAGACGAGTTGGAAGATATTCAGCTTCGACTCTTTGAGAAAGGTGGCGCAGTCTATGATATTTCAGATTTGAAAGATGAAGAGAGAGCCTATGTTAGGGATACTGCCTTCCGGCGGAGTGTAGTCCGTCTCTATCAACATCAATGTGCCTTATGTCGATTGAAAATCGTCAGCTCTAACAATCAAACTATTGTGGATGGAGCACACATTAAACCGTTTGCCGAGTTTCGAGATGACAGGTTTGATAATGGTCTATCGCTTTGTAAGAACCATCATTGGGCCTTCGATCGCGGCTGGTTTAGCATTGATGATAATTATCGGGTGATTGTTTGTTCAGACCGATTTGAAGAAGAATCACCCCCAGGATTGCGATCGCTCAAAGACTTCCATCAAGAGCCAATCTTGCTCCCAGAGCAACATCAGCCCAGAGTCGAAGCGCTGCAATGGCATCGCTCTTTTTGGAAAGTTTCCTAGTCTACCTCATCCATCAGATACAGCTTCGCGAATGCCTTTGCTGCTTCTGGATTGAGTGTTTTCAGTGCCCGCACAATTTCAATTACGGTTTCTGCGGTTGGATCACGCTTCTCATTGACCCATCGGTAAATGTTGTTGCGCTCCACATTCATTTCAACCGACAGGCTGTATTGGCTAATGTTGTAAGTTTCTAGCACCTGCTTAAGTGCTTGTCCAGCCTTTCCCATGCACCCATACTATTGAGGCTTGCCAATCAATAACACTAGTCTTGTAGTGGCGACTCGTCCATATAGAGTCTCTTAAACAAAGAAGCCGCCTCTGGATTCAGTTCGGAGAGAGCCTTAACAATTAAAACCAACGTTTCCGAATTGGGATCTCTTACGCCATTGACCCATCGATACACGTTTGAGCGGCCAATGCCTAGTGTCTTAGCCAGTTGGGTCTGGCTAATGCCATAAGTTTCAAGGGCCGTTTTTAGAGCATTTCCCGCTTTTCCCATGCCCTCATCCTGTCAAAGGATGAGGAACTCGTAAAGAATCTGAGTCCAAGTGGACTACAGAGGAGTATACTGTTCAAAAGTCTGTAGTCCATTTAGACTACAATCGGTCAATAGTTATCCAAAGGTCAGTGTATGAGCTTTATCGACAGCAATGCTTCCAACCCTCCCCATCAGCCGCCTGCTGGCTCGACCGACCACTCAGCCGACGACGAACCTGTCAGAATCACCCTCACAGGCTCCCGCTGCGCCGTCAAACGCGCCATCAACGACCTGCACCAACTCAAATACGTGCGGGGGAGCGAGTGGAGCCGCCTAATTGCGCTTCAAAACTCTAAAGAAGTGATTGCAGTCGCCATTCGGCGGTTTTTTGGCCATAGATAAAGCCGACACCTTTCGGCTCGCACTATTCGACACCAGCGGAGACCCCCTTGCCCAAGCATCGTCTCTCCGCCGGAGAAAAGCAGCTTTTGGCGATCGCCCTCCTTTGGGGTCTGGCCCGGGCCAGTCGTCGTCCCTTGCCCGTCGCCATCGATACACCCCTCGGTCGCCTCGATGCGGCCCACCGCCAAAACCTCGTCGAGCGCTACTTTCCCCAGGCCAGCCACCAAGTCATCTTGTTGTCCACCGACACCGAAATTCGTCAGGAAGAAGCCACCGCTCTTCGCCAGCAAGGGGCGATCGCCCGCGAATACCTGCTACACTACGACCCTGCCACCCAGCAAACCACAGTAGAATCAAGTTACTTCTGGTAGGTTAGCCTCGCTTCACCCTGATGGAACCACCTGTCGATCGCATCAAGCTTTCCCAAGCCGCCAAAGACCAACTCATCAAGCTCAAGCGCAGCACCAAAATCGACCAGTGGAACATTCTCTGCCGCTGGGCCCTGTGCCGTTCGCTGGCCGAACCGTCTCCCCCCTCCCCCGTGCCCATCCCTGCTGATAGTAATGTGGAAATGTCGTGGCAGACCTTTGGCGGCGACATGGCTGATCTGCTGCTCCTGGCGCTCAAGCAGCGCTGCCATGCCGATGGCCTGCTTTCCGATCAGGAAACCCTTGCCACCCAGTTGCGCCTACACTTGCACCGGGGCATTGGCTACCTGGCTGGTGACCCCTCCATCAAAGCGATTGATTCCTTGATTGAGAAAGCCGTTGCAGCAGTGCCTCAGGCGTAAAGACCTGCATTCTATTGGTAGGAAAGTCCTGGGGGTTGCGCGTCACGATTGCACTCAGTTAACGGGCGATCGCCGCCTCATTTGTTCTAAAGCCGATCAAACAGGAGGGGCTGCATACTGCCGTCGGGAAAGATTTCCGGTAGCCACTCATCGCCGTGGGGTTCTGTGCCGTCCCACTTTTCAGGGTATGTGCCCGCTGCGATCAGTTCTTCAATCCGTGCCAGTTCTTCATCGTTGATGAGGCTAATGGGCGATCGCCCCAGTCGTTCTGCGACCTGGTTCACCTCGGCCTGAATGCCAAGCACCTGCGCTAACATCCAGCGCCGCGCCTCTAGCGTCAGTGGCCCCAGCCGATTTTGCTTGGCTGCCAGCCTTCCGTCTTTGTTCACCTCGCCGTTTTTGCGGTGGCGATATTGGGGCTTTTTGATTTCCCAATATAGGGGGCGGAGCCGTTGCAGGGGTGCAAGATAAGCCCATTCTGGCTGGGCCACCACGCGGTCAAGGGCAGCGTCTTTTTGCACCAACGGGCAGCCAATACAGCCCGTGCGAGCGTTTATGGGTTCCTCGCCGTCGCTCACGTCCTGACCATAGACCTTAGCGATCTCAAAGGTGGGAAATCCCAACTCAACATCCGCTTTCACCAACCAGTCCCACACATGGCAGACGCGCCAGTGGACGATGGGGGCTAACACGTCGGCGATCGCCTCTGACGTACTTTGCTGAAACCAGCCCTGTCCGCACTCTCCACCATCCTTCGTGCAGCTAACGGCAATCCGCTGGTCACGGGCGGCGCTTTCGCCAATCCGCACCCCCGTCATCATCAGGAACTTTTCGCCCCGTGCCTGTCGCAGCGCCCCTAGCTCCCGCTCCATGCTCATCACCTTGAGCTTGGGCGTACACCAGCGGAAGGTATTGGATGGCGGCGGCACGCCCCGACCCAGCATGTAGACGAAATAGCGGTAGTCCAGATCTGGCAAAACGACGCGAGTGTGAAACCCTCGCCGCTCCAGTTCCTTGAGAATGCCCATCGCCGCCAAGTGTAGCGGCGGTAGCTCTTGGCGGGTATCGGCATACAGGACGGTTAAGCTCTCAGGTTTGGGAATTTGCCCTGTTTCGATTAGGTGGGCAACCAGGGTGACGGTTGCGGAGGAATCTTTGCCACCAGAGAAGGCGATCGCCCAGTGCTTGTAAAGGGAACCGTAGTGGCGCAAAGACGCTGCCGATAGTTCAATACTCTTCGGCAGCGTCATCCGCTCTTCTTCAAATAGACTCAGGGTTTTCATCAATCGCGCTTTCGGTGTCCTCTGGCTCTTAACAATAGCAAAAAGTAACAATAGCAAAAAAGAAGAGGTCGCCTCCAATCTGAGACAACCCCCTCTTACGAAGCACTCCCTACGGGTAAAGGAAGCGTTAGGCTAAGGAGCCTGGAAAGCCCTGAATGGGATGGTTTTTAGTCCTAAACCCAACTCCTGACGCCTGAAACCTACTTGATAGCGACCTTGCCACCCGCTTCTTCCAGTTTCTTCTTGGCTTCTTCGGCGGCTTCCTTGGGCACCCCTTCGCGTACAGCCTTGGGCGTGGATTCCACTACTTCCTTGGCTTCCTTCAGTCCCAGACCCGTCAGTTCGCGGACGATCTTCAGCACGGCGATCTTCTTGTCGGCGGGCACTTCTTCGAGAATCACGTCGAATTCGGTCTTTTCTTCGACTTCCTCAGCCGCAGCCGCACCGCCACCTGCGCCTGGAGCCATCATCATCATGCCGCCAACAGGAGCCGCAGCCGTCACGCCGAAGGCTTCTTCGATTTGCTTTACCAGTTCAGCCGCTTCCAGCAGGGTCAGCGACTTGAGCTTTTCCAAAATTTCATCGGTTGCAGTAGACATAGTTTTCCTCTACGAGTTGAGTTTTCAAAACACGAAACGATACGAGCCAATGTTGAGCCAGTGGCAAAAGCGCGATCGCCCTAACCGGGCCACACATTTTGCTAGGCAGCGTCCTTGTCTTTGTCGGCGATCGCCTGCGTCACGCGAGCCAGCGAAGACGGCACTTCCTTGATGCCCACGGCCACCTTGGTCGCCACCGCGTTGATTGCGCCTGCGATTTGGCCCATCAGTTGTTCCTTCGACGGCAGATCGCCGATGGCCTTCACGTCGTCTTCGGTCAGGGCACGCCCTTCCATTACGCCGCCACGCAGCACGGTCTTTTTGGAGACCTTCTGGAACTCCTGATAGGCCTTGATCGCGCCACCTACGTCCTCTTTGATTAGCAAAAAGGCCGAAGACTCTTTGCACAGAGCCGTCATCGGTTCCCAAGTTTCGTCGCCCTGCACGGCAATCCGCATGAGCGTGTTCTTGGTTACTTTGCACTCTGTTCCCGAAGGACGCAGCCGCCGCCGCAAATCGGTGATTTCGGCAACGGTTAGCCCCTTGTAGTCAATCACTACGGCCATTTGAGACTGGCTCAAACTCTCTTTGAGTTCTGCCACAATCTCTTTTTTGTCCTCTAGTGTTCTACCCATCTCTGTCTCACCTCCTTAGCGTTGGGTGTGAATCACCAAACTTGGTTGCGCTGAATCCTGAACATGAAATAAAAAGAAAAAGCCCCGGCGATCGCCAGGGCAAGTCCAGATAGAGTTAGATACTCCACCATTTGGCGAGTTCTAACCCAACATCAACACTTGACCTCGGCAGGATGATTAAGCCATTTGCCCCTGCTGTCTCTGGCCATCAGGATTCAGTTGTAAAACGGTCAATTTTGAGTCTGCGTCTACGCTCCTTGGATTGGAACAAACCTAAACAAACGGCTCATTAGATGAAGACTCAGCGCTCAGGCTGCGTCACTCGTCTTCATGTCGCGCAGTGCCGCAATGTCTACTTCAATCGAAGGCCCCATTGTGGAAGCGACGTACATCGTTTGCCAGTAGCGACCCTTCGCGCCCGAAGGACGGTTGCGGTCGATGGTTTCTTGCAGCGCCTTCAGGTTGATCAGCAGGTCTTCAGGCGAAAAGCTGGCTTTGCCAAACATCACGTGAACGATGCCTGACTTGTCAGCCCGAAACTCTAGCTTACCTGCCTTAAATTCGTCAATGGCTTGAGCCAGATCAAAGGTCACCGTGCCGCCTTTGGGAGAGGGCATCAGACCGCGAGGCCCAAGCTGACGACCCAGCTTTGCCACCTGCGGCATCACGTCTGGCGTGGCAATCAACACGTCAAAATCCATCATGCCCTTCTGGATTTCGTCAATTAGCTCCTCAGACCCCGCCAGATCTGCGCCCGCATTCGTGGCTTCTGTCACCTTTTCGCCGCGAGCAATGACCGCGACCCGCACAACCTGACCCGTTCCCTTGGGCAGCGCCACCGTGGTTCGGAGCTGCTGATCCGTGTATTTGGGGTCAATCCCTAGGCGGATGTGGGCTTCGGCAGATTCCGGGAACTTCGCCGTCGCGGTTTCCTTGAGCAGGGCCAGTGCCTCTAGCGGTGCGTAGGGGCGATCTTCAACCTTGGCTTGCAGTTCGCGCAAGCGTTTCGATACCTTTTTCACCATTTTGAGAATCTCCTTGGGGTGCTAACGGGCGATCGCCCTCCCCCGAATCAATGAACAAGCTAAACCAATCAAACCCAATCTCAAACTTTAGTCAGCAACCGTCACGCCCATGTTGCGGGCGGTACCTTCCACAATCCTCATCGCCGCCTCGATATCATTTGCGTTCAGGTCAGGAAGCTTGGTCTGGGCGATTTCCCGCAGTTGTGCGCGAGTAATCGAACCCACCTTTTTCTTATTCGGCTCACCCGATCCCCGGTCGATCTTCGCTGCCTTGGCAATCAGCTTGGATGCCGGAGGCGTTTTCAGCACAAATGTAAAACTGCGGTCTTCAAACACCGAGATTTCTACTGGAATCACCATGCCAACCTGGTCAGCCGTTCTGGCGTTATATTCCTTGCAGAACATCATAATATTGACCCCGTGCTGACCCAGCGCAGGCCCAATCGGCGGTGCAGGGTTTGCTTTACCTGCGTCGATTGCCAGCTTAATAATCGCGACTACCTTTTTTGCCATTGCCTCACTAACTCTGCTTTTGAACCTGGTTAAATTCCAACTCGACCGGGGTATCTCGCCCGAAGATTGAGAGCAGTGCCTTGAGCTTGCTGCGCTCTGGGCTGACCTCAATCACTTCGCCTTCAAAATCCTTAAACGGCCCTGACAAGACCATAATCTTGTCTCCAGCGGCCATGTCAATTTTGACAACTGGCTTTTGCTCTTGGGCACGCTTGAAGATCCGTTCGACTTCTGAATGTCCGAGTGGCATTGGCTTGACATGTCCCCGCCCCCGTCCATAGCGGCGCTTTTGCTCAGCGCCAACGAAGTTAATGACGTTGGGCGTGTTTTTCACGACCTGCCATGCTTCGTCGTCCATCACCATTCGGATCAGGACATATCCCGGAAACACTTTTTCTGCGGCCTCCTTGGGCTTGTTGCCCTTTTGCGGCTTTAGGATTGGCGTTTGGGGAATCTCGATTTGGAGAATGCGATCGGCCACATCGAGCGTCTCGATTCGCTGCTCCAAGTTCATCTTGACCCGGTTTTCACAGCCTGAGGCAACCTGGACGGCATACCAACGGGGCGTTCCACGAGGTGACGACTCATCTTCGTAATGCTCGGGATTGGCGGCTTCTTCCTCAACAGACAGCAGATTGTCTGACTCATCCGATGCAAGCATGATTCAGAACCCCCTTAGAACACCTTTCCGGCAGCCCAGATGAAGAAGTTATCAAATAGATAAATGATCGTAGCGGAGAGGGTCACCATCAGGATGACGGCAAGCGATTCACTGACCAACTGCTGACGGCTCGGCCAGACGACTTTATCTAATTCTTCTTTGGTTCCTTTGAGGAACTCAGAAACGTTAAACCCTGATTTTTCGGCGATCGCCTTTGAGTCAGCCCCCTTGGCAGGCTTCGTCTCCGTAGACTTGGCGACATCCTGAGCCGTTTCCTCTTTTTTCTCTGCCACGATCACACTCCTTGCCTGAACGGGGAATAGATGGAGAAAAACGCGCACCTGAAGGGCGGACGACCTGCCTATCCGCGTCAAAGTGCTTCACACTAGACTGTAAAGAGAGACAGAAAAAGCCAAAGCGCAGAGGCACTCTAATATATTTTCTTATCTCTTTTTAGACAATCTGTTGCACACCAGCCGCAGCAGCAACCACCCCAGGCCTAAATTGCGCTTTCCCATCATAACACAGATAATTAAAGCTACCCTGACGCAAGAAAGCGAGAGGACGCATCAGAAAAGTGGACGTCTAGTGGCCATACCAGTTTCGCTGAATCGATGGGGGCGACGAGATCAGCTGAGTTCGATGCTGGGCTAGCACCTGTCGATACAGATCTTCGAGTCGGCTGATGTTGCGGCTGAGGGTGTAGCGGTCTAGCACGCGCTGGCGGGCCTTTTGCCCCAGCAGCAGTGTCATTTCGGGATGATCGCCAAACAGCGGTAGCAGCGTTTGCAACTGAGACAGTACGCGCTGAGTGCTGAGGACGATGCCCGCGCCTGCCTCCAGCACTTCGCCGTCGGCCCCAGCATCCGTTGCCATACAGGCCACCCCGCAGGCCATTGCCTCCAGCAGCGACAGCGACAGACCTTCCACTAGAGAAGGCAGAATGAACACATCGGCTCCCCGCAGGATTTCAATGCGCCGCTGCTCATCGGCAACAAAGCCCAGCCATACAATGCCTAAGTCTTCACCATAAAACGGGCGCAGCGTCGGCGCAAGCGGCCCGTTGCCCACGATCGCCAGTTTGCTGCCGGGGGGCATTTCCGATTGTTTCCAGGCCTTGAGCAGCGCTTCTACGTTCTTTTCGGTTGCAATGCGTCCCTGATAAACAAACAGGCGACGGGCATCCAGTTCTGCTTTGATGTTCGACGGGCCGGGTGAATATTTCTCCACGTCTACACCGTTGGGAATCACCGCCAAACGGTTATCCGGAACTCCCAGCCGCACCAGCAATTCGCGCTGAATTTCAGAGAAAATGATGACCTGGTGGTAGTGGGCCAGAAATGGCGCGTAGAGCTGATACATCAAGTGCTGGGTGCCCGATGTCAGGTTGCGGCGCTTGCGGTCAAAGGGTGGGTGAAATGTGGAGACTAGCGGTAGGTTTAGCTCTTCGCAAATTTCTGGCAGCACGAAATCCAGCGGCGAGAGCGTTAGCGACGCATGAACTAGGTCAGGCTTGAGCCGCTGGAGCGCTTGGGTCAGCACTTTGCTCGACTTGGGCGAGGGAATGGTATAAATCTGTGACTTGTAGAGACAAGGAATAGAGACTTCTTGAAGTTCTTCCTGGATTTCCTCCGGAGGCTCTGCCTGAGATTCTGGAGGGAATTCCTCCTGGGCAAAGTGGAGAAAGCTAACCTGATGCCCCCTCTCCAGGAGCGCGTTGGTGACTTCGCGCCCATAGGTGACATTGCCACAGAAGGGAGATTTCTTACCGAGCCAAGCAATATGCATTCAACTTATCGAAAGAATAATTGAGAAAAGTTGGGTATGAATACAAGAATTTAATCATCATTTAATCGTTTGCGATACGGTGGCAGGATCAGAAGCGCTGATGGACCGAGTGAGGACACCAGCGGCGATCGCCACAGCCGCCAGCCCCAGAAACACCACCCGCAGACCCAGCAGCGTCTCTGCCACACCCGCCAGCGCCAGCGGCAGACTGAGGGCGATGTTCACTGCATTGTTTTGCAACCCAAACACTTTGCCTCGCATCTCTTCTGGCGTTTCTTCTTGAATGACGGTTTGCAGCGGAATGGCCACGATCGCCGCGCAAGCGCCAAACAGCACAAGCAACAGCAGTGTCGGCACCAACTGTTGGGTAAAGAAGGACAAGGCCGCCAATGCTGCACCCATGCCCAGCGCCCCATAGAGGCTGAGGCGATGTCTCCGCAGGCGCGTGCCCAAATGCCCCAGAGTCACCGCGCCCAGCGCCATGCCGACCCCACCCGCTGCCAGCAAGAAGCCAAACTGCGATGACTTGATGGCGGGCATCACCTCCGCCAGTCGCACCGCCAGCACTGCCAGTGCCGCAAAGATGGAGAACAGCACAATGAGCTGGATCAGCGCCGCCCGCACTCGCCTTTGCTGTTTGAGATAGCGCAGCCCGTCGCGGATGTTTTCCCAGACGGGGGGTAGGTCGTCTTTGGACTGGTCGATGGTTTCGTGGGGCTGGATCAGCAGCAGCAGTATTCCTGCCAGGGCGTAGCTCAGACCAACAATGAGTTCCTTGCCGATGTTCAGGGTTAGCCCAAACTGGGCCGCAACGTGGGCGATCGCCCCATCGGCCAGCGCCAGCAGTGGTTCCCCTACGGCAAACCCCACGATCACCGAGGCCATCATCGTCGTGGTATAGAGCGAATTGGCAGACAGCAAATGCTTGCGCTCTACCAGCATGGGAATCGCCGCCTGCTCTGCCGGGGCGAAAAATTGCGTCAGCGTGGACACCAGAAACGTTACGCTCAGCAGCACCAAAAAGCCAACCGGAATGCCCGCCAGCGGCGACCAGCCCTGAGAAATCCACAACAGCGGCGGCAGCACCAGCACCAGCCCACCCCGCAGCAGGTTCGTCGCCACCAGTACGGCCTTTTTGGACCAATGATCGACAAACACGCCAGCTACCGAGCCAAACAGCACCGCCGGAATGGTGAACGCCACCATCACCGACGACACCCAGCCGCTCACCGTTTGCCCCGCGGACTGAAAGCGGCTGGTGATGAGCATGATCATTAGCACCAGGTAGACCTTATCGGCAAGCTGGGAAAACACCTGCCCACTCCACAGCGCCAAAAAGTTGCGGTTCCGCAGCACGGGCAAAAAGCCGCGCTCCGAGTCTAGCGTGTCGGAGTCCTGAGAGTCGTCTCCTGTAGATTTTCCCGCGTGGATAGTGGCAGCGTCTGGGTTGGCAGGTTCGTCGGTCTGGTGGCCGCTGGGTTCTGGGCTGGTTTCTAGCAGAGATGCAGCCGAGGGTTCAGGCACGGCTAAATCGGGGGTGTCCGCCGCCTTGCCATTTTGAGAAGACTTGCCGTTCTCCGGCAACTTGCCGTTTTTCGCCGCGTTCTGGAGGGGTGACGGATCATCTGATGTGGGGGATTCCCACTGTCCGACCTGGCCTCGATAGCGGTCGGAACTGTGCCGCTCAGCAGGGGTGGGCGGTTGGGGGCGATCGCCTTCTTCATCAGAAGTGATCATCCGCAGGGGAACCAGGTCGGGATCAATCCGTTGCATCTTGCGTAGGAGAACAGGACAGGGGCGAAACAGCCGCGAAGCAGGTCTCGATTAGGGCGGCTGACTGAATCGGACGGTCAAAATGGTACTGGGCGTAATGGCGCAGCAGTCGTTCCACCCGCATCCAGACTTCATGAGGGGGATGACTATCCCACGGAGAAGCGACCGCTGGCGACCTATCTGCCTGGAGCCACATTGCAATCAACGCCGAGTCGCCAAGGCGCTGTAAAACTGCAAGCTCGGCGGCTGAGATGGGCGTGCCCAAGCGAGACCCGGCGGTGGATTGAGGCCGGGAGCGGGCGATCGCATATCGTCCTTCCGGTTCTGCCAGCGTAGCAGGGCTTTTTGCTGCGGGAGTCATAGAATTGCTGGATGCCTTGACCTTCTTAATGGGCTTTGGCTTGGATCGAACAGCAGCATTCAGGCTCTCTCTATTCTCAAGCACAGCGGTCGTCGATGCTAGGGCGGGGTCATGCGGATTTTGCGAATCCTGTGGATTTTCAGAGAGAATCTCCCCAGGCTCCATTCGAGACAGCACCTCCCAGCACACCACCCCGCCGGCTGCTGCGTGAAATCCCGCCCGCCATTCACCCCTCGCTTCAGGACTCATCCCACTAGGAGGCGCAATCGGCTGCTGGGTCACGCAACAGTCATGAACCTGCGGTGCAACGCCCGCCAGTTTTAGCAGTTGATAGGTTGCCTGCACTAGGCAGGGCAGCGTAGCGCTGGCGGGCAACTGCTCGATGCGGCGGAGGGATTCACTGAGCTGAGTAAACAGCTCATCCTGGGGCTGATTGCTGAGGGCCTGACATAGCGCCAGTTCTGCTAGATATTGCCCCGCAGTGAGTTTTCGCAAATCCTGGCTCAGCCCCGTGAAAGACTCGACTCCCTCTGCCTGAATAATCTTGTCTAGAGTCCGGCCCTTGGCAATCAGCAGTTGATTCACCACAAACAGTCCGCTGCGTCCCCGCAGGCTGGATTCGTGTTTGCGCGATCCGGGAGCTACGACCCGAATCAGCCCATGTTCGCGAGTCAGCACCGTCAAAAGGCGATCGCTCTCGCCCATCGGCATTCCTTTGAGATTGATTCCAACGGTCTTGTAGGTGCCGCTCATAGGGAGAGAAATAGAGTAACGGGGCAGCGAGGTAATGGGGGCATAGGGGCGTGAAAGCTTCGGCATTCCGTTACTCCATTCCCCAACGGGTCTCCCTCAACCCCCTTGATCCAGGGTATCAAACTGCTGGACGAGTTCTGGGCCGCGAGAGGTGCCGATGCGGGTGGCTCCTGCCCGGATCAGGTCAAGGGCTTGCTCAGCCGTGCGGATGCCGCCGGAGGCTTTAATGCCAATGCGATCGCGCACAATCTCCTTCAGCAGGCGCACATCGGCGACCGTTGCGCCCCCATTCCAGCCCGTGCTGGTTTTCAAATAGGCTGCGCCTGCGTCCATACAGATTTCTGCCGCCAGCCGCTTTTCTGCCGGAGTCAGCAGTCCCAATTCCAGAATTGCCTTGACCGGTTGCCCCGTTGCCTCGCAAATTTCTGCCAGTTCCCGGTGCAGCGCGTCGGTTTTGCCTTCCCGCAGCCAGCCCAGATTAATCACCACGTCCAGTTCGGTTGCGCCATTTTCGGTGGCTTCCTGAGCTTCATACAGCTTGGTGGTTGAGGTGGAAGCACCTGTCGGAAAGCCAATCACGGCGCAAACCTGGGGCGATTTGTGGTGCAGCAGAGACACCGCCTGCCGGACATGGACTGGAAACACGCACACCGCTGCGAAATTAAAGCGGTCAGCGGCTTCGCAACACTCGGCGACTTGCTCAGACGTGGCCACTGGGCTGAGCAGCGCCTGATCAATAAACGCGGCGAGGTCGATATCGGAGTGAGAACCTGGCATAAGCCGAGATGGGTCAAGACGGCGGATAGTGCCGATTACAATGCTGAAGAAAGCATGGCATGAAACGCCAAAAACTAAATCCTTTTTTGGAATGAGTTCGTAGGTAAAAGCAGGTCGGGTGAGCGTGCTGTTGAGGGCAAGGTAAACGGGCTATGCATCCATCGGCTGACATGGCTGGCGATTTTGCCAGATTCCGCCAAATGGACTATGCTGCACTTTGTTAAGAAATGTAAATATTGAAACTGCTACTGAATCCAAGGATGTCTCTTGCGTGAACGCGCATTGAACACAGATCCAACTTAGGACAGATGCGAATTAAGCGGAAATGACCGGAGCAGGTGTGACCGGAGCAGGTCTGACTGATACAGACAACTACAGACAACGCAATGTGCAGCTTGCAAACTGCCCTCATCCCCCAACCCTCTCCCAAGTCGGGAGAAGAGGAGCAAGAGAGGCTTGAAGTCCTCTCCCGCTCTGGGAGATGGCTCAAAGCCTGCGGCATACCAGAAAAGGGTGAGGGGGGATCGGCAAAGCTGCACATTGCGTACAGATATATACAGGTATATACAGGTGCAACGGTGCAAACTTAGAAAAGGAGCGCTTATGAAGCTGAGGATCTCTGAGGCGATGGCAAGTCGGTTACTGGGTCTGTTTTTGTGCGTGGCGACAGTGGGTGGAACGCTGGCGCTGTTTGGGAGTGTTCCTTTGATTGCGCGAGTGGGTGCGGAGATTCAGGAAGCAGGCCAGTCGCGCTAGTGGCGATGGGTAAATAAATCGTGTATTTGTACTTTCAAAGGGTTTGAAAAAGGTTTGAACTTTAAAAGTTTGAAGGCCCTAAAGCTGGAAGACGGAAGCACCCGGATCTTGAAGAGAACCGTTAGTACGCTGATCTAGAGGGAATCTTATTGGAGGACTCTGATGCGGGGTCTGTTTCTTCTGGAGGGCGGGATGAGCCGAAGTGCAGGAAAATGGCAGCGACTATCAAGTGATTTGCCCAGTGATTCGCCGAGTGATTCGCCCAGCGATTTGCCCAGCGATTTGCCCAGCGATTTGCCCAGCCAATTTGTCAATTGCGGGTTGAGCCACGGGCCGAATGTTTGGCGGCGATCGCTCTCTGTGGCGATCGCGCTATGCCTGAGCAGTTGCGCTGAAACGGCGATTGAGGCGACTAGGGTTGGAACCCCGAATGTACTCGCAGGCGAGCCAGTCAGCAACGTAGCGGCCACGACAACCGAGGCGACTGAGGTAGAACTGAACGACGCGCTAGATCAGCCGAAAGAACTGCGTGAAGGGCCGGTGCAGGTGCGCTTTCGCTATCGTCAGGATGCCGAAGCCTGGAGCGGCGAAGTCCAGTATACGCTGCTGTATAACGGGCAGCCCCAGCTAGAACAAACCCAGGAAAGCACAGCCTACGGTGGAGTAAGGTTGCAAGACCTAGATGCAGACGGCACGGCTGAAGTGATCATCCGCACCTATTCTGGTGGGGCGCACTGCTGCACTAACCACACCATTCACCGCTGGCAGGGCAATCGCTTCCAGACCACAGAAACAGGTTTCCGCGATGGCGAAGGCGGCAGTTTTCGAGATCTAGATGGCGACGGACGACTGGAGTTTGTCGCGTTTGACAATGCCTTTCTCTATGCCTTTAGCAGCTACGCTGGCTCATTTCCGCCATCTCAAATTTGGGCGCTGCAAGACGGACAGTTTGTAGACGTGACCCGGCAGTATCCAGAAGAACTGAGGGCGATCGCCAACCAGATGCGCGAAGCCGTACTGACCGTTCAAGCAGACACCAACGAAGTCAACGGCATTCTAGCAGGCTACGTGGCGCAGATGATTCTGCTGGGCGAATACGAGCAGGGCTGGGCGTTCATGCTGGCCAACTATGATCGCACCTCAGATTGGGGACTAGAAATCTACAAAGACGGGCAGGTTGTCTATCGGTATCCCGACTTTCCTGCCGCCCTCGAAGCATTTTTGACTGAGCAGGGCTACCTTCCGGCTGGAGGTTCTGCCGCCCGATAGTCCGGCGCTGCCCTGGCTCAGAACCCCAGAACAGAACTCCAGAACAGAACCCTAGAAGCGAATAGATAGCCGCAGTCCTAGTCCGTGCTGATCCAGGTCGATTTCGCTGCGTCTGAGGCCGCTGCCATCGCGAAATTCGTAGCCATTGTAAACGTAGGCTACCCGCAGAGTGACGGAGCGAGAAAAGCTATAGCCCACGCCAGCCTGAAAATTAAAAGTGGTGTCGCGTTCGGCGTTGATGTTGAACCCAGACACGCTGCTTTCCAGTCCCAGGCTCCAGCGTGGCGAAAGCTGTAGCCCCACTCGCAGCCCAACCAGCGGCTCAAGGGTGGTTCGGGAGGAACTGAATTCTCGATTGATTGGGATGGTGTTGGGGCCGATCCGCACCTCGTCTACTTCGATCTCCTGTCTCGAAATATTGGTGCGGAGTCCTAGAATGGGATCGACGACCAGAAAAGGGAATGGGTTGGTGGGGGTGGGCGATCGCCGCAGGGATTGGTTAACCACGCGGTAGTATGCGGCCAAATCAATCTTGCCCTGGCGCAGAGAAGCACTGGCATCGGCCCTACCCTCTACCTCAAAGGGAATGCCAAAGCGCAGGAGGCTTCCTGCGGGGAACGTGACGGGCAGCGTGCCACTCTGGGCCAGCGACAGATAGAAGCCGTCGAGCAAAATCCCAAATCGACCGTTCTGGGCATCAACCCGCAGGCCGCCATCGAAGGCGCGATCAAGATTCAAAAAGTCGTCCAAATCCGCCCGAATTGTAGTCGATCGCCCCACGGCTGCAATGTCTGCCCTCACATCCAGCGGGATAAAGAAATACGGCTCTACGGTAACCTGCCAGCGGCTACCCGACCTCGCCCCTCCGGACTCTGCGGAACCAGCCAACTGCCCCTCCGGATCAAAGGGTGCAGATTCAGAAGAAAACTCGCCTTCGGGCAAATCGGCCGGTTCCAGTTCCGGCAAATCAACAGGCTCCAGCGCAGGCTCAGATGGCTCATCCAGCGGATCAAGCGAGGTCTGCGCCAGGGACGATTCATCCAGGGAGGATTCATCAACAATGGGTTCTTCGACGGGCAATTCATCCAGGAGCAACTGTGCAGTGGGTCGTGGCTGCGGTTCGAGCAATGACGGCTGTGCAGGGGTGTCCCTCTGGATCTGCTGGATTTGAAGGTCTGCAATGGTTACAGGTTCGGGCTGAGGGGTGGCAGCGGGGATGGAATCGGGATGCAGTGTGATGGATGAAAACTTAGAGGCTTCGCGCAACTCTCCCAAGGCAGCATCAGAAACCACCGCCAGTGCTGAACTTTCTGGAGTATCCCGGTGGATGGATTCAGCCGATTCGGGGGCGGATGGACGCGGTTCTGTGGCGTAGGCTGGGGCGACCCATCCGACCGCTGCCACCGACGCTGCAATAGAGAGCGTCTGGGCGATCGCCCTCATGCGCCTCTTGGATGACCGACACTCCTCCAGCCCCACGGTTTGGGAAAAATGCTGAGAAAAATAACCTTGGGAAAATGCAGATTGGCGAAGCATGATAAAAACTCTGAGAAATGGCAAATTGAAATGCAAAATGTATAGCACAAAGTTAAGTGAAACTAAAGTTCAGTGAAGCGAGTTTGTCAAAACCGAAGTTTCGTAAAACTAGCTCAACAGACCTAAAACTTCAGCAAAACATTTCAGCAAAATATCAGCAAAGCAGTGGGCAACAAGCTTAGAATTCGACAATTTCGACAATTGGACGAAACCACGGGTTGCAGATTGGATGCGAGAACCGGAGCGCAATGCAATCTCATCCATCTGTCCTCCCAGAAGCCAGATGGATGAGCCAGAGAATCCCCATTAGCTCAGCAGATTCTTGTAAATCTTGCCGTCTTTCATAATCACCAGGAAGTTTTCAGCAGGATTATCAATCAGCCGAATGTTTTCCAGAGGGTCGCCATTCACCAGCAGCAAATCTGCCAGAGCGCCCTCCTCGACCACACCGAGCTTGCCTGGATAGGGATTGCGCGGCCCGGCCATCGCCAGCAGTTCGGCATTGTCGTGCGTTGCCATCTTCAGCACTTCCGCGGGCGTATACCAGCGCACCATTTTTGACAGCAGCCTGCCCCGTCGAGCCGTTTTTTCAGGGTCATACAGGATGTCGGTTCCCCAAGCAGTTTTGATGTTGTATTTCTTGGCTAGCCCATAGGCGATATCAGTACCCTGTGCTACTTGCAACTGCTTCCTGCGGCTGTCACTGCCTTCGGGATAGGGGTTGGCATCTTCGTCATCTAGAAAGGGCTGCATACTCAGCCAGACTCCCTTTTCGGCCATCAGTCTGGCCGTTGGCTCATCCATCAACTGACCATGTTCAATACACTTCACCCCAGCTCGAATCGCAGTCTGAATTGCTCTTGGCGTGTAGGCATGAACCGTGACGTAGGTGTTCCAATCTGCGGCCGCATCCACGGCAGCGCGAAATTCATCCTCGGTGTATTGGGATACATCGAGGGGGTCATAGACCGAAGCCACACCGCCACCTGCCGCCAGCTTGATTTGAGTGGCTCCCCGCATTAGCTGCTCACGGGTTGCCCGAAGGACTTCGGGCACACCATCGGCGATCGCCCCCACGCCATATTTCTCAGCCAGACTCAGTTCCGAAGTCGGCGTTCGGGGCAGTTCATCCAGCGTGCGAAAGTCCCCATGACCCGACGTTTGAGAAATCATCGCGCCCGACGGCCAGAGTCGCGGCCCCGCGAGTTGACCCTGATCGATCGCCTTTTTCAGATCAAACACCGGCCCCGCCATGTCCCGCGCACTCGTGAACCCGTTCATCAGCATCTGAGTAGAACTCTCAGCCGCAGCCCGAAACACCCGCTGAACCAAGGCATCTCCCCCAGCCCCCGCCTCGAACAGAGCCGCCTGACCCGCAACCCCTTCCAGAAACAGGTGAGCATGGGCATCGATCAATCCTGGCATCAGCACTTTGCCTTCCCCGTTGATCAGGAGGGTACGGAGATCGGCAGGAACCGGAATTGGCGAAGTGGAAATACGCTCAATCTTGTTGTCAATGACTAATACATTAGTCGGGCCCGACAGCCGGGGAGACGTGCCATCAAACACCCGCACATTTTGAAACACAACGCGATTGATGCCCGGATTTGGAAAGTTCATAGCAGGTTGGCTCTGCGCCCAGCCTACCTGCGTTGCTAGACCAATCAGAATAAGGAAAATGATTCCTAAGATAGCCGAGTATCGAAATCGGGAACCCATATGCTTTCTATTCACAACTTAACGTAGACCTAGTAGCTTTTCTAAAGCTGGCTAGATGCACTTTTTTACAATACCTGCAATTAAAGGGCACCTCGAAAAATTCAGTTCCTCTTGAGAATGGCTACAAGAAAACGAGGATTTCAGGCTTCTAAAATTCTCAATAAAGCAATTGATCGAGGTGCCCTAAACTTAGTTTCAAGTTAGTGCCAAATCTTGCGATCGCCACTCGCAAACCCAGGCTGATGAAATGAGACAGATCGCTAGATAAAAACCTGGGATAAATAAAGATGTCTATCGAGAAATAGCAATAGATGAAGACGTGGCAACCTATGAATTTCCGCCCACAAGATACCACCTGAGTCTGACCGAAACAAGTAATTGTTAATATCTCTTGACCTAGCTGAGGAATTAGCTGTTGAGGCGATGCAGCAAGCTTTGGATACAATTCACCTTAAAAAATATAAAATCAAGGCGGCATACCCTCCATTAGGATTGTGATGCTGAATACTGTGATGCTCAATACAATCAAATACGCCCGATGAATTGCCGAATGTCTACGAATGATCTGGTGAATCACGCAAATATCAAACCTTAAAAATGAGTATTAAAAAAAGAGGCAAGTATCATAACTCACCTCCTTCTTGATTGGGCGTTAAGCTTCGATTTAGGGTTAATCGGCCGTGTATTTCATGAATGGGTTTACACCAGCGCAGGCACTGGGGCACTGAGATGCGGGTAAAGCGGGAAGCAACTGCACAAAGCAGCGATGCGATCGCGGCAGGTTTGGGCTACGCTTTCGTCCTCTGGGTTTAAGAGGCGATCGCTGATAATATTGGCAATCTCGGTGAATTCTGCCGTGCCCATGCCGCGAGTGGTCATGGCGGGGGAACCCAGCCGCAAACCGCTGGTGACGAAGGGCGATTCGGGGTCGAAGGGGACGGTGTTTTTGTTGGCGGTAATGCGGACACCGCTCACCAGTTGGTCGGCCACTTTACCCGTCATACCAATCGAGCGCAGATCGACTAGCATCAGGTGGTTGTCCGTGCCGTTCGACACCAGCTTCAGTCCCCGTGCCTGGAGTTGGGCGGCCATTGCCTTGGCGTTTTGAATCACCTGCCCCGAATAGGTGCTGAAGCTGGGCTGGAGCGCTTCGCCAAAGGCCACGGCTTTGCCCGCGATGACATGTTCCAGCGGCCCACCCTGGGTTCCCGGAAAAACAGACTTGTCCAGCTTCTTGCCCAGTTCGGCATCGCGGGTGAGAATGAGGCCGCCGCGAGGCCCGCGCAAGGTTTTGTGCGTTGTAGTGGTGACGACATCGCAGTGGGGAATGGGGCTGGGGTGGTGGCCCGTGGCGACGAGGCCGGCGATGTGGGCGATATCGGCCAGCAGGTAGGCTCCAACCTCATCGGCGATCGCCCGGAATTTCTCAAAATCGATCACGCGGGGATAGGCCGAATAGCCGCAAATAATCAGCTTGGGACGGTGGTGCAGCGCCACCTCCCGGATTTCGTCAAAATCAAGCTGCTCGGTGTCGCGGTTCACGCCATAGTGACACGCCTTAAACCACTTGCCCGACACGTTCACCGGCGAACCGTGGGTCAGGTGGCCGCCGTGAGACAGATCCATACCCATAAACGTGTCGCCCGGTTCCAGCAGCGTCAGAAACACCGCCATATTTGCCTGTGCGCCGGAGTGCGGCTGCACGTTGGCATGGGCTGCGCCAAAAAGCTGCTTGGCTCGGTCGATTGCCAGTTGCTCCACTTCGTCCACAAACTCGCACCCGCCGTAATAGCGCTTGCCCGGCAGCCCTTCCGCATACTTATTCGTCAATACAGACCCCTGCGCCGCCAGCACTGCCGCTGAAGTGAAGTTTTCGCTGGCGATTAGCTCTAGATGGTCTTGCTGGCGCTTTAGCTCTTTTTGAATCAGGCCTGCCACTAGCGGATCGGTTTCTACTAAAAGATCCCAGTTTGTTTGAGTCACACGCACGCTCCCAAGGTTGTTTCAGGTTGTTGCATCAAGGTCAAGAAGGCCGGGGGATGAGAGGGTCGTCCTGCTTTCCCAGAGTTTTGATCATACCGCTGTTCCGCAGGAGACGGATTCACCCGATCTGCGGCTATTTTTAGGGACTGGTCATCGCTGCACTCAGGTTGCTCGCAAATTTTGGTTAGCCAGACCTTTGCCATCATGCCCACTTACTGTGCTATATTTGTTAAGCGCATTTCGCGCATACCCTACAGCAATATCGGGGCGTAGCGCAGCTTGGTAGCGCACTACTTTGGGGTAGTAGGGGTCGTGGGTTCGAATCCCGCCGCTCCGATTGGATGAAACCTCGCAGCAATGCGGGGTTTCGCTGCTTTAAACCAAGCTTTTTTCCAGTTAACCTTTTTCAAGCGTTTTGTGGACTTATCTAAATCTAGACTCAACGCCTGGATTTATATGCTCTCTAGTGGCAACATGCCTCGTACTGGAGCCATGCATGAGCTTAGAGCAGTCGTTTGCTCCGAGAGATCGCGGCTTTTTGGGCTGGCTGTGTCTCCTGCCCAACTCATCAGTGTTTCTAATCTTCAGAACTCATTTCTTCAGAACTCATTGACATGTAGAAACGCTGATGGTTGACGGTAGCTACGATACTCTTCTCAAGACCTGTGTGAAGGTAAGGTGTGAATGTAAGTGATGCAGATAGAGATGGATTAGTAAATTATCCAGATCTGCTTGAGTTGTTGTTTGATTTGTGCCGTAAAACACAGTCTGATAAAGAAATACAAAAATTTTGTAGCCAAAATAGCAGTTTGGGAAAGAATATAGGTGAGTGTGTGCTCTGGTGGGTTCTGTTGTGCGGATCACAGAACTTCGTTCATGCCAGATTGCACAATCTCGGATTACTTATTCTTACTTTTGTCTGAGGTGCTGTTATGGGTCAGCTTACAGGGCTGCTACTGGGAACGGCGTTCGACGATGTGTTTGCGGCGAATGTTGCGCTGGAGGTGGTTGATCCGGGTGAAACCGAAACCCTTGGGACGGCGATCGCCCGCGCTCGCATCGAAACATTTGAGGGTAGCGACACGGTAACAGCACAGGTGTCGATTACGAACTTGGCGGGCAATCCTGCTGCAACGGGTGTGCTGAATAGCGAGATCATACTTGGCGCAGGGGGCGATCGCCTGGAGGTTGCCGCAACGGCTAACGGCATTTTTTCAACAGCCTATGGGATACGCTTTAGCTCGCTGCACGGGGGCGATGGCGACGACACATTCACCATTACCGCCCGGAGTTTGATCACAGCGCGCATTCCTTCCTCCGGTAGTACGGGAATTGGGCTATCAAATACAACCCTTGATGGCGGCAATGGCAACCACACCATTTCCATCAGCGGTCTGGCCGAAACGGGTGACCGATGGTTTTTCCACCCTGCCAGCGGCTACGGTCTGCTGAGTGGCTCCATTACCGTGGGCACAGGCGACGACCGAATCAACATTACAGCAATCGGACGCGGGTCGGGTTCCCAAACGACGGGTGCAGGATATGGGGTGAAGCAGGGGGCGATCGCCACTCATGGCGGCAATGATATCGTCACCATCACGGCAACGGGCGAAGGTACAGGGTTTGCGAATACACTGACCTACGGGCTTGTAGATAGCGCTGTGCAGATGGGCGACGGAAACGACACGCTCGATCTTGCGGCCAACAGCCTGTCTAGAGATTACTTTTCAGGAACGAGCAAAAGCTACGGTGTGGATCGCAGCCTTGTCGAGGGGGGCAATGGGGGCGATCGCATTATGGTTTCTGCCTACGCAGTTGGCCAAGTGATTGGTAACCAACCTGAAAGCTATGGCGTAAGCAGCAGCACAATTTCTGGCGGCGAGGACGATGATGAAATTATTCTCAATGCTACAACCATTGCGAGTTCGCAGCGATTTGGTGTCGCGATTGGTGCTGGCTATGGGGTTCAGCGCAGCGACGTGCGCGGCGATCAAGGCAACGACACGATTCGCATCAACGTGCACACTTCTGCATTTGCCTATGGAGGAGCAAAGGCTTTGGCCTATGGCATCGACCATTCATCAGTTGCAGGGGGTGATGGCGACGATTTGGTCGCAATTGTCAGTGGGACAAGCACAAATTCTTATCTAGGGCGAGGCACAAGCGGAGTCCAAGCTGCTAGTTATGGCATTTCCCATAGTAGTCTGAGCGGGGGGAATGGTGACGATATATTGCAGATCGAGGCTAGGGCACAGTCTGTCGTTGACTTGCCTAGCGAGAGTCAGACGGCGATCGCCTACGGAGTCTATAGGGCAAATGTTTTAGGCGATCGCGGCAATGACACAATCATCATTTCTGCCATCATTTCTGCGGCAACGACCGCTCGGGAAGTGCCCGGTAGCCAAAGCGTTGCCTATGGTGTGCAGGACGGGCACGTCGAGGGCGGCGATGGCAATGATGTTATCAGAATCTCTGGAGGGGTTTCTAGTATCCCAACCCCTTACAGTCGTGATGGGTTCTACAGTCATACAGCGTATGGCACTGTGAATAGCAGCGTCAGTGGTGGCGACGGAAATGACCTGATCACAATTTCAGGAACGACGTTTGCCATCCAGGATGCGCTGATTTCTGGCGGCAGTGGGGACGATACATTCCAAGTCGGCATCGGCCAGGGAACGCTGGACGGCGGCACAGGGAATGATCTGGTGATCCTGGATTTTCTCGATTTGCAGACCATGACGGTGACCGCTTTGGGCAATAGCGGTTTACGCATCGTTGGAACACAGAATGGACAAGGTAGGGATTCCGCCTGGACGCAAACCATCTGGAATATGGAACGCTTCCAGATTGGCAGCGAGGTGTTCCACACGGCAGGCGATTTGATCCACTTTTTGCAGGTTGGGTAAGCCCCCAAAAGATCGGCAGTATCCTGCTTCAAACCCGTGCCACCGGAGCCGCAACTACGCCAGCCTGTTCCAAAAATGCGCCTGCTCGGAGCACCAGTGATTCATTGTAGGGCGCGGCGATGATTTGCACGCCGAGGGGCAGCCCGCCTGACTGCTGTACGGGGACAGATAAGATCGGCAGCCCAATGAAAGAAAGCGGTTGTGTATACAATCCCAAGTTGGGGCGGGTGAGCATTTCTTGCCCGCCAAGGGTTATGGTTTCTTGCCCAATCAGCGGCGCGGCACAGGGCGTGGTGGGTGCAAGGATTAGATCGACGTGCTGAAAGAGTTCCGCAAGGCGATCGCCATACCAGCGCCGAAACCGCTGCGCCTGGAGATACCAACTGGCAGGGATAAGCGCACCGGACAAAAAGCGATCGCGCGTGGCGGGGTCAAAGTCGTGGGGGCGCGTCTTCAGGTTTGGCAAGTGCAGATTGCTGCCTTCGCAGGTGGTGATTAGATACGCAGCAGCGCGGGCGCGGTGTGCTTCAGGTAAGATAATGCGCTCCGTCGCGCCCAAGGCCCGGGCGACAGTTTCCACAGCGGCAAACACCTCTGGCTGTCCGCCTGTGGCAAAGTAGCCATCAGCGACAGCAATTCGCAATCCGTCGATGCCCCGATCCAATTGTGACAGGGTTGGTTCGGCGGGTCGAGAACTGCACACCGGATCGCGGGGATCGGGCCCGTGCATGAGATCAAAGCTGAGGGCAATATCGCGCACCGAGCGAGCAAAGGGGCCGATATGGTCAAGGCTGGCGCAGAATAGGGCAGAACCGGCGCGGGAAACTCGTCCATAGGTCGGCTTTAGCCCAAAAATGCCGCAAAACGCTGCCGGAACGCGGATTGATCCGTTTGTATCTGACCCCAGCGAGAGGGGCACTAGCCCGCCCGCCACCGCCGCCGCCGACCCGCCAGACGATCCGCCTGCGACCCGGCTCAGGTCGTGGGGATTATGCGTTGCGCCGTAGTGGCTGTTTTCCGTCACAAACCCATAGGCGTATTCGTCCATATTCAGCCCGCCCAGCAGCACCGCGCCCGCTTTTCGCAGGGCAGCCACAGTTGTCGCATCCGTCGAGGCTGGGGGCTTGTCGCGGTTGATTTTGGAGCCTGCCAGCGTGACGACCCCTGCAATATCCAGCAGGTTTTTGACTGCAAAGGGCACGCCTGCCAGGGGCCCCGGATCTTGCCCAGCGGCGATCGCCCTATCCACGGCCACTGCCTCCTGCAACGCCTGCTCCCGCAGCACGTCAGTAAAAGCATTCAGCTTGCCATCCAGCGCATCAATCTGCGCCAGCGCAGCCCTCACTACCGTCTCAGCAGTGAGTTTCTGGGCGCGAACCGCAGTGGCGATCGCCGTTGCATCGGCATGGGAAAGGTCGAACATGAGAGGGGGGAGGGGAGGTGGGGGGGCAAGATGTCGGGGTTGCTGAGTGGCTCCGTCACGCCATTACCCCGTCACGCCACCAGTTCCGCCTCCAATCGGCACAAACACCGCCGCACTCTCCGCCTCTGGCGACAGGGGAAACTCTAAGACCAACTGGGCGATCGCCGCGGTGCGTTCTAGATTGGCAATCACACCAGGTTTACAGTCAGGGGGAATGGGCAGACCAATGAGGGCGGCAGTCTGTTCAGCGTAGCGTTCCAAATCAATAGAGTCGGCAGAGTCGGCAGAGAACATGGCTGGGAGTTAGATAGGGGATGCAGTTCCACCTAGTCTAGGGGCTAGGTTCCCCAGAATCAAGCCTTGCGCCCTGTCTGCCCAAAATCGGCGCTGCAAGTCTGAGGTTGCATAGATGCTGAAATAGATGTTGGAAACATATCGCCACAAAATATTTTGGATTTTCCGCAACTTACGTCAGGCAGATTGTGTCTATTTCTCTGGTGTGTTTCTGAAAAAGGAAGTTCCTGATGAAAAAGGTTTTTTGGATGACGATGGCGGCGGGGTTGGTGGCTGGCGCGGGGGCGATCGCCCTGTTGTTGCCCCAAATGTCCGTTGCAGGGGGGCAGCGCGGCGGCACTCGCGTTCGCATGAGTGAAGACGGCACGCAGCTCCGGCTCACCTCGGAAGGGCGATCGCAGACCATTTCGGCCAACAGCATGAACGTGCGCGTTCTGGACGGTGTGAACTGCGAAAGGCTGCAAATTGAGCCAGAGCAAACACTGAACGGGCAGCGATTCCATCCGTCTGTTGGTATTGATCCCCAAACAGGCAATGTCGCCGTCGGTGTAATTCTGCAAGAATGCGTGGAAACGCAGCTCAGCGCGGTGTTTGTTATCGATCCACAAGGCAGCGGCCACGCCCTCTACCGGGTACAGGTTCCAGGCGAACGAATGTTGCAGGACGAGTTCACCACTTACCCGATGCGGGATTTAATCAACATCGGCTATCTAGGAAATGACCTGCTGGTGAAGCACGGCGACGCTTCCGGTTCCGCTGCGATTATGGTGTTCACGCCATCGGGCACGCCTGCTGGTCAATACGCAGGCTGCGTTTACACCGCCATTGAAGAAGGCAGAGGGTTGTGTCCGCCCGAATCTGTCGCGAACTAGTCCAAAAATTAGCCCAAAGTAAATTACCCAGGGCGAATTGGTGTAGGTAAACGACTCCGAAGATATCAGTCTGGAGATAAGTTCAGTTAGGAAAACAAATCTGAATGCAGAAGCCTTGCATTGCCAGGCTTCTGCAAAAAAATAGACCCTACCTCAGTGGAATTGATACTAGCGCTCCCGGCTGCCATTGATGTCGATCAGGTGGTGTTCCACCGAGCGCACATAGCGCGAATCGTCCAAGACTTCGGACGACAAGCGACCGTCGGCGATCGCCGCACGGATTACGTCTCTAGCAGTAATTTGACCCGCCTGATGAGCAGCACTCAACCGTCCAAAACCAGGCACTCCATGATCGCGAAAAACGCCATTTCGAGCTAAATTCACCAGCTTAAACGGATTTAAGCGGTAGGAACTCGCACTTGCAGGGGCCGACAGGGGTGCCGCCGCAGACAGCAAAACCACAGATAATCCAGCGAGTAAAATTCGCTTCAACATATTCGAGCCTCCATTTTATGGATCTGACTTCAGCAGCCGTTTGGGAGGAGACGTTTGCGGCTTGCGGCTGGCTGAAAATCTATGTTGATCAAGATGACACCGACCCCTGAAGCCATGCTGATAGGTGGCTAAGATAAGCTTGAAGACTTGCTGAATATGACCTGAGTTACTGAACACAATGGTCATGGGTAGGGGCAAGATGGGCGATCGCCCCCTCCCACCTTCTGTGCCGCAGCGCCCCCGACCTGTTCCTCCAGCAGCGCCTTCACAAATATTCGAGTGGGCACCCGGATTAATTACCTTATTGCGAATTTTTAGGACTTAAACTGTTTAAATCTCCTTGTTATTCTTAATTCTCAAGAAGGATTGAATTTTTCGAGGTGTCCAAATTAGGACGGCCCTTCACCGTTATGCGAGGAAGCAGAAATGAACCAGATGGGAACTTTGATATTCTTCTGCGGGAAAATGGGGTCTGGTAAATCCACCCTATCTTGCAAAATTGCTAAAGAACTAAACGCCATTTTGTTGTCGGAGGATGAGTGGCTATCAACCATTTATCCTGAAGAAATACAAAATTTTGATGATTATGTAAAATACTCAAGGCGATTAAGATCCGTGTTGAAAAATCATGTAAGAAGCCTAATCAAAGCTGGACTTTCTGTAGTAATGGACTTCCCAGCAAACACAGTCAATCAAAGAGCATGGTTCAAAGAGATACTGTTATCTGAAAACATACCTCATAAGTTGATATACCTTGATGTTGATGACGAGACTTGCTTGGAGGGAATTAGGAAGCGGAGGGAAACCAATCCAGAGCGGGTACAGTTTGACACAGAAGACGTTTTTCACCATGTAACTAGTTTTTTTCAGCCACCATCAGTTGACGAGGGCTTCTGGATTGAGGTTGTCCATCGAGATGTCTTGTAGCTTGCGTTTTTCTGGCATCAAGACTGCTCAGTAGATATACTCACCCACCGCATCAGGCATAAAACGCAATAGCGACCCCATCACCGCCTCACTGCCTGCCAGAACCCGTTGAATATACGGGAAATTGTCAGCATGGCTAACACAAAAATATACAGTCCTTCCTTCAGAATTCTTCCGGAGGGAAAAACCGACTCCGTGAAAATTCGGGTAGGTCATGCCTCCTGGTTAGAAGCGAAAAGCTCTTCCTGCGCCTTTTGCGATAAGAATGCGATAAGGCAGTGTGTCCCAGTGATTGTTGTGTTGTTTACAACAAGCACCAATCTCTAAAAGTGGCAGGAAACCGCAGGCAAGCTCCCCAATTACTGCGCCTAAGAGGACAAATCATGAGTTACTCGATTTCTCTGCTAAAAGATATTTACCTTGGGATAGACAACTCCTTCCCCTACGAATTCACAGTCTTCAACAACCAGCTGTTCTTTTCAGCGGCGAACAGCGCCAACGGTCGTGAGCTTTGGATTACCGACGGCACACCTGCGAACACTACCCTCCTAAAAGACATCAACCCTGGCTCTAATGATTCCGCCCCCTACGGATTCACAGTCTTCAACAACCAGCTGTTCTTTTCAGCGAGGAACAGCGCCAACGGTCGTGAGCTTTGGGTTACCGACGGCACACCTGCGGGCACTACCCTCCTAAAAGACATCAACCCTGGCTCTAATGATTCCTTCCCCTACGGATTCACAGTCTTCAACAACCAGCTGTTCTTTGGAGCGAGGAACAGCGCCAACGGTCGTGAGCTTTGGGTTACCGACGGCACACCTGCGGGCACTACCCTCCTAAAAGACATCAACCCTGGCTCTAATGATTCCTTCCCCGACGGATTCACAGTCTTCAACAACCAGCTGTTCTTTGTAGCGACGAACAGCGCCAACGGTAGTGAGCTTTGGGTTACCGACGGCACATCTGCGGGCACGATGTTGCTAAAGGATATTAACCCTGGCAGTGGCAGTTCCTTTCCTTACAACTTCACAATTTTTGATAATAAGCTGTTTTTCTCCGCAGGCGACGGAACCCACGGGCGGGAACTGTGGGTGACCGATGGCACGGCAGCAGGCACGAAACTGGTGACCGATCTCAATCCGGGAGCAAATAGCGGTTTGGATGCTTTCAATAGCGACTTTGAGGTTTTTGGGAGCAAGCTGATTTTTAGTGGAGCCAACGGCGGCTTCGGTTATGAATTGTTTGTGTTGCAGGGCAATGCGCCCCTGGCTCGGAGCGACAGCTTCGAGACGAATTTCGGAACACCGTTGACGATCACTGTCAGCCAATTGCTAGCCAATGACACCGACCCGGACGGCAGTTCCCTCAGCGTTACCCAGGTCAGCGGTGTAACGAACGGCGCGGCCGCCTTCAACGCTACTACTGGAACCGTGGTCTTTACCCCGACGGCGGGCTTTAGCGGTCTGGCGCAATTCACCTACACCCTGACAGACGGCACGGGGCTGGCAGATACGGCCACGGTCTACGTTCTGGTTCGCCCTGCAAGCATACCACCCGGACAAGCCCTCAACGGCAGGCGAACTGCCGATACGTTGATTGGCGGCGCAGGCGACGATACTTTGCTGGGCAACGGCGGCAACGATTTCCTGGTTGGGAACGATGGAAAGGATTTGCTGGTTGGCGGCAAGGGGAACGACACGCTGGTTGGCGGTTTGGGTGCAGATACCTTTGTTTTACGGGAGCTATGTTTATTTGTGGTGTATGCCTAAAGGAGAAGAAACGGCGTATCCTGCTGGATAAGGAAAAAGACCAGACGAGGATACACCATGAGTAAGGATAATGTTATTGCATTTCAACCGTCAGAAACAGCCGCATTTTTCAGCGATGCCTTGAGTGAACTAGTACGCCAGGGTGCTCGCCAAATCATTGCTCAAGCTGTTGAAGCAGAGTTGAAAGAGTTTCTCGCCCAGTACCAGTCCCTTAAAGACGACCAGGGACGACAGGCGATCGTTCGCAACGGCTACTTACCAGAGCGAACAATTATGACAGGGGTTGGGGAAGTTGAAATTCAAGTGCCGAAGGTGCGCGACCGCAGTGGCAGCGGTATCAAGTTCAACTCATCGTTGTTGCCCCGTATCTCAAGCGTTCCCAGAGTGTCGAGGAAGTACTGCCTTGGCTATATCTCAAAGGCGTCTCAACGGGGGATTTTGCAGAAGCGTTGGCATCGTTGCTAGGAGCCCAGGCAAAAGGTTTGTCGTCCAGTACGATTAGCCGACTGAAAACGCAATGGATAGAGGAGCATCAACAGTGGCAGAAACGCTCCTGATCGGTAAACGCTACGTTTACATTTGGGCAGATGGCATCTACTTCAATATCCGCAACGAGGATGACCGCCAGTGCATTCTGGTTATCATCGGTGTCACCGATACCGGAACCAAGGAACTGCTGGGGTTGGAAGCAGGATTTCGAGAATCTGAATTGAGTTGGAAGCCGTTGTTGTTACGGCTGCAAGACCAAGGGCTGAAAGAAGCTCCAGAGTTGGCAATTGGCGATGGAGCATTAGGGTTTTGGAAAGCGCTAGCGCAAGTCTTTCCCACCACTCGTGTGCAACGGTGCTGGGTGCATAAAACTGCCAATGTGCTCAACAACTTGCCGAAGAGTCAGCAACCGAAAGCCAAATCTGCCTTGCATGAGATCTACATGGCAGAAACCAAAGCCGATGCACAGACAGCATTTGAGCGATTTATCAAAACCTATGATGTCAAGTATCCCAAAGCGGTCGAGTGCTTGTCTAAAGACCGTGATGCGCTGTTGGCATTCTATGATTTTCCGGCTGAACATTGGGTGCATATTCGCACGACCAATCCCATTGAATCGACCTTTGCAACGGTGCGTTTGAGAACGGATAAAACACGAGGTTGTGTTTCACAAGACAGTATTTTGTCGTTGGTGTTCAAGTTGGTACAGAGTGCTCAAAAACGCTGGCTTAAGATTCGAGGGTTTAAGCGACTAGGGGAGGTGATTGAAGGAGTGAAGTTTAAAGATGGGATTCGTGCAGATCAAAAAGACGATTCAGCCGCTCGCCAGGACGCTGCTTAATTCTTCTTCATACACCAGATTTGACAATAACTCGTTTTACGGAAGGGGCCCGATGCCGATCGGATTATGGACTTTGCTGACGGCATCGACAAGCTGAAACTAGCCGGTGGGCTAAACTTTAGCCAGATGAAAATGGTGCGGGGCAAGGGAGACGAAGCGGGCAATACGCTGATTCAGGTCAGAGGAACCAACGACCTTTTGGCGGTGCTGGTTGGGGTGCCCAAGAGTGCTATCACGGTTGCAGATTTTGTATCGTAAACCCATCGCAAAGTGTGCGAACTGGGCAAAGCAAGCCTAGCATGCTGATGGTATGAGTCTTGGCAAGACCGTAGGACTTACGCAGTAGAACAGTTTTTCTTTTGCAAGTGCGTAAGTCCTTTCTGTTTGGACTTTAGCTCAATCCATCTTCTGTATGAATGAATGGGTGTTTGGCAACGCTACGTAACGATTCACGCCTTCAAAAAAGACTTCATGCAGAAGGGTTAATCCATGAAGTTACGGTAAGGCTGTTTTGGTCTTTTTGGAAAATGCCCTCCTCTGGTGAATCTTCAGAGGGAAACCCTGTCTTGGGTGGCACAGATACCCTGTCTGCTGTGAGTTTTTTGGAGATGCCAAAGGATTCTATTGCAGGGACAGGGATTGAAGTTTGCAAAATCGGTTGACTGTTTTTCCTGGCTTCTCTAAGGCTAGAACGCTCGGCAAGAAAACGCTTCCCTATTGCCTGAGCCGATTGGTTGGGTCTGAGCCGATTGGTCGAGGTCGATTCTATTCCTCTTAAGAGGACTCGTAGAACTTGGTAGGACTTGCATAGACTATGACTTACATCGTTTCTTTGATTAAAGACATCTACTCTGGCGCAACCAGTTCTATCCCTAGTGGGCTTACTCGCTTCAAGGATTGGTTGTTCTTTCAGGCAACTGGTAGCACCTTTGGTCGAGAACTGTGGATGACGGACGGTACGCTCGCGGGCACCCAGTTGTTGAAAGACATTTACCCAGGGGGAGGAAACGCTCTTCCGTATAACTTTACGGTTTTCAATAACAAGCTGTACTTTCAGGCAGATGATGGGGTCCATGAGGAAGAACTGTGGGTAACGGATGGCACTGCTGCGGGCACGAGCTTGCTTAAGGACCTTAACATTCGGGGTCAAGGGATGACTATTACCAATGTGGTGGTGTTGAAGAACAAGCTGTTTTTTGGGGCATTCCATCCGGCTTATGGTTATGAACCTTGGGTTAGCGATGGCACCCCTGAGGGCACGGAGTTGCTGAAGGATATCAATCTTAGTGAAGTTTTTAGTGGCAGTTCGGCGACTGCCCTGTTTCCGCATCTTTTTGCGGTGCTTGGGGATAAGCTGGTTTTTCGGGCAGAAGACGGGATTCACGGCTTTGAGCTTTGGATCAGCGATGGCACTGCCGCAGGGACTCAGTTGTTAAAGAATATTCACCCGACGGATTCCTCTAATCCGCTGGGCTTTACGGCCTTGGGGGGCAAGCTGTACTTTGCGGCTGACAACAACTCTAGCGGAAGAGAACTCTGGGTGACGGATGGGACTGCGGCTGGGACTACTTTGTTGAAAGATATCGACCCAGGGAGTAGCGGTTCTTTTCCTGGAAACTTTACGGTCTTTAATGGCAAGCTGTATTTTGCAGCGGACGATGGCACCAATGGTACGGAACTTTGGGTAAGTGATGGAACGGCGGCAGGTACTCAACTCCTGAAGGATATTCGGCCGGGTTGGGGCGATTCTAGTCCGGGTGAGTTTGTAGTTTTTAACGACAAGCTGTACTTTGCAGCGGACAATGGCACGAATGGTGAGGAACTGTGGGTGACGGATGGGACTGCGGCTGGTACTCACTTGGTGAAAGATATTGCTCCGGGTAGCAGGAGTTCGCTGCCGATGGGCTTCACGGCGTTTGGGAATAGGCTTTTCTTTGAAGCTGATGATGGTGTCCACGGGCGAGAACTCTGGATGACGGATGGCACCACGGCTGGCACGAAGCTTGTAAAGGATATTCGACCTGGTCAAGAAGGGTCGTTCCCACGGGAGTTTAGTGTGCTTGGGAATAGGCTGGTGTTTCGGGCAGACGATGGTGCAACCGGCTTGGAGCTGTGGTCGCTTTCGGCCTTTAGGGGAATCAGCAAGTTTGGCAAGCGCCTCAAGGATAAGCTGGTTGGCACGGCTGCCAATGATGAGTTGTATGGACTGGGTAATGCGGATCGTTTGGTTGGTAAGAGTGGAGATGATGTCTTAGTTGGGGGGCTGGGGAATGACACGCTGATTGGCGGGGCTGGGGATGATGAGTTGGACGGCGGGCGAGGGGATGATTTGTTGCAGGGTGGGCTTGGAAACGATTGGTTGACTGGCGGTGGCGGCAAGGATACTTTTGTGCTGGGACGACGGGAAGGGGTTGATCGGATTGTTGATTTTGAAGATGGGAGCGATCGCCTCCAGTTGGGCCGTGGATTGCGGTTTGAAGACCTCAAGATTATGAGAGGAAGCGGTCTGGAGTCGGGTAATACGTTGATTCAGCACAAGGGGTCTAGCGAGGTATTGGCGATTTTGGTGGGGGTTTCTAGAAACCTCATTACGGGGGTGGATTTTGTGTAACGTCCTGTGGGGTTATTTCAACTTTTCCAAAAACCTTTCAAAAACCTTAGGACTTACGCAGTTGGACAATTTCTCGCGGGCGCAGCCCGTGAGAAATTGTCCAAAACCCAAAGAGCCTATCGCAAATGCGTAAGTCCTGAACCTTTATGGTTGGCGGAAGGTTGGGGTTACCGCCTCGATACGGCTTTGCTTTCGGCAACGTACCAGCGCCAGGGGCGGTCTGCGCCTTGGGTCAGTCCGATGCGGGTGGTTTGGACAAAGGAGAGTTGTCCTGCGTCGAGCTGAGACTGGAATGCGGGCGATCGCCCCTCTAGCCACAGCCCTTGACCCGGCGCGAGCGGTGTTACCGTCAGGCTGAGGTCGATTTGCAAAGCGCGGCAGAGCTTTCCGGGGCCCGCCGCCACGCGGTGCAACTTATCGCGGCCGGGGTCGAGGCCAGGCGGCAGGTGGTCTAGCTCCAGCGCTCGCACCAGCACAGCACTGGGGACCCCGTCCAAATCAGTGACGACGTTAAAGCAGTGGTACATGCCATAGATGAGATACACATAGGCCCACCCCGCCGGGCCAAACATGACGGCGTTGCGCGGTGTGCGGCGGCGATAGGCATGGCAGGCAGGGTCGCCGGGGGTGTAGGCTTCGGTTTCTACAATCACGCCGCGCAGGGTTTCCCCGGTGGGCAACTGGCGGACTAGCACACAGCCCAGCAAATCGGGTGCAACCTGGGTGGCGCAGCGGCTTAGCCAGGCGGGAGCAATGATATTTGGAGAGGGTGTCGAGATGTTGAGAGCGGGGGAAGAGGGCGATCGCACGGGCGTTTGTCTAGTGCTAAACAGATTGAGTAGGATGAAAACAGGGTTTGCCAAAACCCTGCTGGGTTTGGAAAATAGTGTCTGGAAAATAGTTTGGATTGGAAGTGAGTCTCGAAAATAGTCTGGAAAACAGTAGTACCGATTCAGCAGAAGTGTAGCTTGGGGGCTAGTACTCTGAGGCGGAAGTTCTGCCCCTAGTTGGTAGTGCAGACTTGAGTCTGCCTCCTAAGCCTGCTTCCAAGGAACTAGCTGTGAATCGGGTGACTGAAGTCACCACTACGAACGGTCAGTCTGTTTACGCTGCCCAGCACTAGTGGCTGTGCCTCACCAATCCAGCAACCTTAAACAAACTCTAATAACTCTTGATTTCAATCGTCTCAGCTTTATACTAGACCGCAAACGAGGTTAAAAAAATGGACGTTAAACTAATTCTTCTGGGAATAACGCCGGTGTTTATTGCGGCTTGCCTGTTCTTTGGCACGCGCAACGGCTTCTATGATTCAGATAACTATCACGGCAACGGCTCTGCCCACTAAGTCGCACTTTAACTACACTCCTGTGGTGCTGACTGCGCTCTCCTGTCCGCCCCAGCCCCGCACGTCGCCCCGCCGCGTTGCGGTTTCCTCATGAGCAAGAAACGCGACCTGCTGAAGCCGTGACTGAACTTGAATGCCTGCCCTATGGTGTGGGAAACACCGATGAAGGGGTCTGTCTGCTGGTTCGGATGGGGCCTCATCGGATTCTGTTGGACTGCGGGCTAGAACAGATTGAGGCGCTGACGGCAGATGCTGAGCCACCTGCGGATCTGGTGCTATGTACTCACGCCCACGGCGACCATGCGCGGGGGCTGCTGGCGCTGCACCGGGCGTTTCCCCATTTGCCTGTGTACGCTAGCGAGGTGACGGCCCAACTGCTGCCGCTGAACTGGCTGGATGAGCCAGACGTGCCAGACTTTTGCCATGCGCTGCCCTGGCGATCGCCCGTCGAATTTGCCGATGGTCTCAGCGCCGAACTGATTCCTGCCGGACACCTGCCGGGGGCCACAGCGCTCCTGCTCACCTACGCCACCTCGGAGCGCACCTACACCGTCTTCTATACGGGCGATTTTCTACTGTCCAACTCGCGGCTGGCGGAAGGGCTGCCGCTGGAGGAATTGCGCGGCCTCAAGCCCGACGTGCTGATTGCCGAGGGCAGCTATGGCACGGCCCGCTTTCCCCACCGCCGCCAGCAGGAAAACCAGCTTGCAGAGCGCATCCATCAGGCGATCGCCGCTTCGCAATCTGTCCTGTTTCCCGTGCCAACGCTGGGGCTGGGGCAAGAACTGTTGCTCCTCCTCCGCAGCCACCACCACTTCACCGGACGGGCGATCGACATCTGGGTAGACGAGCGCATCGCCGCCGGATGCGATGCCTATTTGGAACTGCTGCATCATTTCCCCAGCAGTGTGCAAAACTTTGCGCGACACCAGCCCCTCTTTTGGGATGAACGCATTCGCCCCCATGTGCGACGGCTGCCGCTCGATCCAGGGCTGCGGCAAATCGCCCTGTCGGGCCCCACGCCTGCCATCGTGCTGACCCACTATGACACCGAACTCAGCCAATACGTCCACGCCAGCCTGCTGCCCTGGCTATTGCTGGTGCCCCAGCAGCCGGGCCGCGAAGGGGCGATCGACGCGCTCACCGAACAGCGCATTCAAGCCTCCAAATCGCTGCGATCGCTCCTCAAATCGGGTCGCCTCACTCTCGACACCTACCTACTGGGCGAACACTGCGACGGCATCGGCACCACTCAACTGATCCACAACCTGCGGCCCCAGCACGTCGTTCTGGTGCATGGCCCGGCCAACTATCTGGCTGACCTGGCCAGCCTGGAGGAGCTGCAAAACCGCTATCACCTGCACACGCCGCTGGCCGGAATGCGCGTCGATCTGCCTGTGGGCGAAACTTTCCTTCAGCCTGCTGCGCCCGAAACGCAGTATGAAGGCGAACTGACCGAGTACGAAGACGGCGCACTGGTGATGCTGCCGCCTGTCCTGCTCACCGATCCGCGCTGGCAGTCCTTTGCCGACACGGGCATTGTGGAAGTGCGCTGGCAGGGCGACAGTTTGGTGCTGCGGGGCGTGTCTCAGCGAGAGTTGTTAAATCGCGGCGACGAGCCAGACATTTTGCCAGGAACCGAATGCTGCGGCAACTGCATCCACTATCGGGGGCAGCGCTGCTGGAGCCAGGCCTCGTCCCTCTTTGGCTTCAAAGTTACACCAGAAGGCTATTGTCCTGCATTCAGCCCAGTGCCGCCCGATCCTGATGAAGAACCAATGGATTTTTCCACGAACCCCATCGAGCGAGAACCCGATGAGTAGAGGAAGTTGCAGAGGGATAACGGTTCAGCGCGTCCACTGAATCTACTGAATCGGTTCCCCAGGGCGATCGCGCTTCACTTGCGCTTGACTCAATTCCCCCAAATTACTCAGCCATCGGTAGATTGCTCAGCCATCGGCTCCAGCGCCAAAGATTTGTGCGCTGGTGATTTGCAGGTTAGGGAATTGGGGCGATCGCACCCTTTCCTCTCCCTGAAAGCGTTCTACCTGGGAATAAGTAGTCTCCAGCAGCGTCAGAACCGTGACCGCGTTGTCCTGTGGATCGACAATCCAATACTCAGGAATGCCGATGTCCTGATATTGCGATCGCTTGGCAATATAATCGCGATCGCGCTGCAAGTCTCCAGGGCTGACAACTTCAATTACCAGCAACGGCGGAGCCATGTTCAGCCGAATCGTGTTGCGGCTTTTGAGCAACTGAATGTGTTCTTCTCGAAGAATGGTGAGGTCGGGATAGCGGTTTTTAGGCTCTCCGCGCACTTCCAGTTCCAGCCCGTGCCCGCGGACTCGACGGTGTCCAACAATGGGCAAAAAGAGCGAGAACAAAAAATTTGCTATCTCCGTATTCAATCCGGACTCTGGCGGCACTTCGACTAGCTCTCCATTAAATAGTTCATACAAATTCTCTGTCTCGTCGTGATAAGACAGATACTCTTCAAAGCTGAGAAACCGGGGCCGGGTCTGAATCATGGATTGTAAGCGGCAGGGAGCAAATCGTCCTGGCTTTATTGTATGCCTTGACCCGATCTGCCAGGAGCTTCCTGGATGAGGATGATACCTAGAGGCGATCGCCAAGCCAGGAACCGCGCCGTCGGCGTTCAAAATAGACCCGATAACCCGGTCATCATCGCTAATATCATCCGTTGTCTGACCAGGGGCTACAGCGCCAGACACAGCGTGCGAAAGTGGTCGCCCCGCGCTTCAAAGTTAGGATATTGGTCAAAGCTGGCGCAGGCGGGTGAAAAGAGTACAGTGTGGAGTCCGATTTGGGCGTTCAGCTGCTGACCAATCTCGGCGCTGCGCTTCACGGCGCGATCGAGCGTTTCGACGATTTCGTAGCGCGAGTAGCCAATGCGATCCAGGCGTTTTGCAAAGGCTTCGGCAGCGCTGCCAATGAGCAAAACGGCGGCGGCTTTTTGCTGAATCGTGGTCAGCCAGACGGTGTCGTCGCCTTCTTTGGCTTCCCCCCCAGCGATCAGGATGGCGGGTGCGGGCACGGCCGCCAGTCCCACCTGCGCCGCGTCGTAGTTCGTCGCTTTGCTGTCGTTAATAAAGTCGATGCCCCGCCAGGTGCGGATATGTTCCAGCCGATGCGGCACACCGGGAAAGGTTTCGACGGCATGGGCGATCGCCTCTTTCTCCACGCCCGCCAGCCGCGCCGCCAGCACTGCCATCAGCAGGTTTTGGGTGTTGTGGGGGCCCACCATTTTCAGCGCGTCTATGGGCACGATGCGTTCCCCCAGGGCGATCGCCCAGCCGTCTGCCACATACGCGCCCCGCGTCGGATCGCCCAGCAGCTTGTCTTTGCCCGCCACGCTTGTCCAGCAGGCGTCGGGCCAGCGGTCGGACGTGCTACGCAGGTAAGGATCGTCGCCGTTGAAAATTTGCAGGGGCGATCGCGCCAGCAGCGATGCCTTGATGCTGTAGTAATTTTCCAGCGTGTAGTGGCGGCTGAGGTGGTCGGGCGTGAAGGTTGTCCAGACGGCAATCTGGGGCGCTAGGGTTGAGGAGGATTCGATCTGGTAGCTGCTGATCTCGGCGATAATCCAGTCAGGGGATGTTGGATTTTGGGGGATAGGCGCATCAGGAGAGAGGCGGCTAGTCGTTTTTCCCTCTTTACTCAGCACGACTTCGCAGGCGGCGTAGCCAATATTTCCACAGGCGGGCGCGTTTAACCCGGCGGCTCGGAAGATGGCGGCAGTGAGGGCGGTGGTGGTGGTTTTGCCGTTGGTGCCCGTAATGGCGACCCAGGGAATGCTGGAGAGCGATCGCCACGCCAGTTCCATTTCCCCGATGGTTTCGATGCCGAGGGCGCGGGCGGTTTCTAGCGCGGGCAAGTCCCACCGCACACCGGGGCTGACGACGATCTGCTGCATCTGGGCGGGATCTGGCTCTAGCCGATGCCCCAGCAGAACGGAAATGCCCTCTGCCTGGAGGCTCTGCTGAATCGATCGCAGGGCATCGGAACTGCCAGAGTCGCTGACTGTCACCTGCCAGCCCTGCCGATGCAGCAGCCGCGCGGCAGCAACGCCTGACTTTCCTAACCCAATTACATAAGCCGACGGCATAGGCAGTGTGTCCGAATCCTGCGCTTGTCCTATAGACTGCATCCGGCTTGTTGCACGAATACTGGGACTGGCACAAGGCAGATTTGCAAAAGATCATCTTACCCCGCCTAGACCACCCGATGTTGTCGGATGCACTCGGCGTACCAGTGGGCGCTGGCTTTGGGGATGCGCTGCTGGGTGTCAAAATCCACATAGGTCAGCCCCGAAGCGGCGATCGTAGCCCCCAGGCCCACTCAAAGTTATCCAGCAGGCTCCAGACAAAGTAGCCGCGCAGGGGGGTAGCCTTCGGACACGGCGCGGTGGGCAGCTTGCAGGTGTTGCCGCAGGTAAAGAATGCGATCGCAGTCCAGCACCTCTCCCTGCTCTGTCAGCACGTCTTCCACCGCGCAGCCGTTTTCCGTCACCCATATGGGCAGTTGGCCCTGCCCCAGCACTTCGCTCACATGGCGCACACCCCAGTAGAGGCAGTCTGGCAGCAGCCATAGCCAGGGCATGTGCAGTCGGGGATAGCTGGCCGGAAAGGGCAGCATCTCAAACCCGTCGGCATGATCCGCCGCTCGCACATAGCTGCCAGAGTAGACATTCAGCCCCAGCGCATCCAGCGGTTGGCAAATGGTCTGCAAGTCGCCGTCTTGAATGTCGGGCGCGTCGGCTCCCAGTTGTGCCAGCAGCAGCGGGCTGTAGGCTCCGGTCAGTGCCGGAAAAATGATGCCGCCGTTGGCCCAGGCGGTGTGAAAGGCGGTTTGGGCGGCGGCGATATGTGCTGGCGTTTCGGCGATCGGCACAGTGACGGCGTAGTTATCCACCAGTGCTACGGTGCAGGGGCCGGGCGACGCAGCGCGGATGGCTTGGCAGGCCAGCCCGTGCCCCAGCAGCGCGTGGTGCGACGTTTGCCACACGTCTTTTGGCGTGTCCACGACAGTTCCCGGTGCGTGAGTGGGAACCTGCCCCACGCCATAGCCCAGGTGCGTAAAGCAGGAAATTTCGTTCATGGTGATCCAGTGCGAAATGCGATCGCCCAGCCGTGCCACCACCGCCGCCACGTACTCTGCAAAGTCCTGTGCCATCTCGCGGCTGCGCCAGGAGCCGTAGCGGTCTTCTAGCGCCTGGGGACTGTCCCAGTGAAACAGGGTTGCGTAGGGCGTGATCCCATGTTCCTCCAGGCAGTCCACCAGCCGCCGATAAAAATCCACGCCTGCCTCGTTCACTGCGCCGCGCCCGTCGGGGATCACGCGGGGCCAGGCGATGCTGAAGCGATAGTGCCTGATCCCCAGCTCCGCCATCAGCGCCACGTCTTCTCGAAATCGGTGGTAGTGGTCGCAGGCGATCGCCCCAGTATCCCCATTCAGCACCCGTCCTGGCGTTTCGGCGAAGGTATCCCACACGCTGGGCTTGCGGCCCTCAGCGGCGATCGCTCCCTCGATCTGATAAGACGAGGTCGCAGCACCCCAAAAGAAGGAGTCGGGAAAGGCATAGGTCATGCGCTCACTCCAGCCCTGCCTCACTCCCGCCGACCCGCCGCATCAAATAGGCCACGCCAAAATCTCCATTGGGGTGATGCTCAAGCTGCTGTGCTAGAGCAAAGACTTGCAGCGCCAGGTCTTCGCCGAGCTTGTCGATCATGGCTAGGCGCTCTCGATGCAGCATTTCGCGGGTTCGCATTCGGCTTTGCCAATCGCTAGAAAACAACTGGTCGATGATGGCGCTAATGCCCATTGCTCTGAGTGCGTCCCATTCGCCGCGATCGCACCAGATGCCGCCACACTGGGGACACCGCTCCACATAAAACGGGTTCATGGTTGCGCCCGTTTTCACCCGCGACAGAAAACCGCCGCAGTCGGGGCAGAGGGCAGTCCGCGTGTCCAGCGGAGCGGGTGGATGGTTGGCGGCGGCCTCCAGGTTCACGGTTTCGGGCATGGGCTGGGGCTGACCCTGCTTCCAAGCGTGATAGTCTTCTGGCGCGATCCAGCAGCCGTCACAGTCTGGGCATTGCTGAGCGGGCAGGTTTCCCCGCAGCACCACATCTACCAGTTGCACTCCCCGATCTTTCAGGCAGTCCATCATGCCTCCTCTCCCAAAACAGCATCACAATAGCGCATCAGCAAGCGCAGGCGATCGCCCATCTGCTCGGTTCGCTGCCGGGTAGTTTCGGGCTGTCGCGCCGTTTGCAAAAACAGCAGGTCCATACTTAACAGCCGCAGTTGCTTTGCCATTTCAGTATGGAGTGCAGAGACTTGAGCCGCGATTGTCCCATCCAGCCCGCTCAAATCGAGCGTTAAAATCTGCTGCTGAAACTGCGTCTGTAATCGGTTAAATAATGAACGCAAATCTGCAACCCCTGTGGGGGCTGCCCCCTCACCCGAAACCTGTGCCAGCATAGAGCAAGAGAGCGATCGCAGGGCCTCGTAAACCGGACGATAGGTCTCCCATTCTGATAAAGCCATGACAATGTGGCAGCTCCCGCCTACATTCTTAAACGAATGTTAAGAATTCTGTATATAGTAGAGAAATAGCTGATTCAAACTCATCGCTTTGGCTCACAACCTTAAGCCAAGTGGTGTATTTGAGCGAATTTGCGCCTCAGTCTGACAGTATTTTCCTCATATCATTTTCCTCATATCTCCAAGCCTTTAGTCTCCAAGTCTTTAGAACCTCTCATCAATCTTTCACCTGATCTCCGCCAAAACGCTTTTATTAGTCCGGTCTATCTCGTTAATAAACGTAACTAATAAGTAAGCGCCGCCTCGCAAACACCCTAGCTGGCGCAGCATTTGTGCAACTCAGGGAGATGGCTTGGGAACTGAGAACTGCTAGAACTTCTCCAGCAATTCGGTTCAATGGCTCAGCAGAAAGACGACCCCTTTAGGATTTCAATTGCCAAATCTCTTCCCAAACGTTCCCATCGAACAGTTTAATAGCTAAAATCCACCGCATCGCACAGGGAGTTTCCAGGCTCCTAGCTTTCAGTACTTTCCCTCAGCCAGGGCAATTAAATCGTATCTACGCTCCCTCTCTCCTATCAGGAGTTGCCTCATGAACGCCACAACCCTCACGCTACCCACTGATGTTGAACTGCCTGACTGGCTCCGAGAATGCCTGATTTCTCAAGCCTGTCCAGTCACCGGAGATCGTTCTGACAATCCCCGCTCGGATGCGTCGGTTGTCTGCGATGCGTTCAACTTTGCTTATCAGCTTCATGAAGGGCAAAAGCGGGCCTCTGGCGAACCCTATATCGCTCATCCCATCGCCGTTGCGGGGCTGTTGCGCGATCTGGGGGGCAGCAGCGCTGTCATCGCCGCTGGGTTCCTGCATGATGTGGTCGAAGATACGGAGGTCACGGTTGAGGAACTGGAGGAGCGCTTTGGCAGCGAAGTGAGTCGCCTAGTAGAGGGCGTAACCAAGCTATCGAAGTTTAACTTTGAGAGCAAAACCGAGCGCCAGGCCGAAAACTTTCGCCGCATGTTTATGGCGATGGCGCAGGATATCCGGGTGATTGTAGTGAAGCTGGCCGATCGCCTCCACAATATGCGAACCCTGGAGCATCTGCCCGATGCCAAGCGTCGCCAGATTGCTCTGGAAACCCGCGAAATCTTTGCACCGCTGGCAAACCGCTTAGGGATCGGGCGCTTTAAGTGGGAGTTAGAAGATCTTGCCTTTAAGTATCTAGAGCCAGAGGCTTATCGTGAGATTCAGGCGCTGGTGATCGAAAAGCGGGGCGATCGCGAGTCTTATTTGGAGACCACGGTGGAGGAAGTGCGCGAGGAACTAACGCGATCTGGCATTCACTGTGTTGAACTCAAGGGCCGCCCCAAACATCTCTACGGCATCTACCAAAAGATGCAGCGGCAACAAAAGGAATTCCACGAAATTTTTGACATCACGGCGGTTCGCATTATCGTCAACACTATTGATGAGTGCTATCGCAGTCTGGCTGTGGTTCACAACCTGTTTCGCCCGATTCCCGGCCGCTTCAAAGACTACATCGGCCTGCCCAAGCCTAACCGCTATCAGTCGCTTCATACGGTTGTGATTGGTCATGGCGGCCGCCCGGTCGAGGTTCAAATCCGCACTGTGGAGATGCATCACGTTGCAGAATACGGGATCGCCGCCCACTGGAAGTACAAGGAAACGGGCAAATCTACCGTGACCCGCTTTAGCCCGGATGACGAAAAGCTGACTTGGCTACGGCAACTGCTGGACTGGCAAAACGACCTCAAGGACGCGCAGGAATATTTGGAAAGCGTCCGCACCAACCTGTTTGACGATGATGTGTATGTGTTTACGCCGCAGGGCGACGTGATTCCGCTGGCGCAGCGATCTACGCCGGTAGACTTTGCCTACCGGATTCATACCGAGGTGGGCAATCGCTGTGCTGGAGCCAAGATTAATGGGCGTATTGTGCCGCTGGATACGGTGCTGCGGAATGGCGACATTGTGGAAATCATTACCCAGAAAAACGCTCATCCGTCGCTGGATTGGCTGAATTTTGTGGTGACACCGGGGGCCCGCAACAAGATTCGCCAGTGGTATAAGCGGTCGAATCGAGAGGAGAACGTGCAGCGCGGGCGCGACATGTTGGAGCGGGAGTTGGGCAAGAAGGGGTTTGAAGCGCTGCTGAAGTCGGAGCAGATGCAGGTAACGGCGGTGCGCTGCAACTATCAAACGCCGGAAGACCTGCTGGCGGCCGTGGGCTATGGCGAGGTGACGATTAATCATGTGCTGAATCGGCTGCGGGATGCTACCAAGGCGCTCCAGCCAGTGACTCCGGTGGCCACAACGGCGGAGGAAGAGGCGCTGCTGCTCAATCCGCCGCCGCAGCCCACGCGCCCCGCACCCAAAACGCATGATTCTCCAATTCAAGGCGTGGAAGGGCTGCTGTATCATCTGGCGGGCTGCTGTACGCCGATCCCCGGTGAGCCGATTATTGGGGTGGTGACGCAGGGCAGCCGGGGCATCTCGATTCACCGTCAGGGCTGCTCGAATACAGACAGTGTACCGGGCGATCGCCTCATTCCCGTGAGCTGGAACGCAGCCGAAACCACCAGCAGCCGCACCCAGACCTATCCGGTGCAAATTCAGCTAGAGGTCATCGACCGGGTAGGTGTGCTAAAGGATATCCTCTCGCGCCTCAGCGACTACAACATCAACGTCCGCAATGCTCAGGTGAAAACCTTCCCCGGCCAGACGGCGGTGATCAATCTCGGTATCGACATTCGCGACCACAATCAGCTAGAGCGCACCTTTACCCAGATCCGCAAAATGAGCGACGTGGTGCAGCTTCGCCGGGTCAACGATGCTGAGACGGGCTGATGGCTGAGATAGGCTAATGTCGCAAGGCAAAAGATCAAAGGCAGAAGACAAAGGAGCCAGAGATCACTGAGGCGTTGGCTGGGTTGGGTCAAGCGGTTGCCGCAGCGGAGCCAGCCATTCGGTATTGTGGATGACGCTCCACATAACCCACGCGGCCAGGGCAAGCCCGCCAAAAGCAAGGACTAGGGAGAGCAATTGCGTAATCCAGTCGGGCAGGCTGTTATCGGCGCGGACTCTGCTGCGAGAGGCACGGGACGGCGGCTGGGCGTAGCGGCGGGCGGTCATAGAGGGCGATCGCGGCGGGGTACTCAAAGTGCCAGGGTGAACCCGGGTCGGGCTGGTTCGCACGCGGCCACTGTTGGTGGTGGTAACTGCGGCCGCGACACCACTGGTTGCCCGAAGCTGCTGCATCTTCTGGCTCACCATTACCGGACGCTGCCCCGCCCGACACCATTGCAACAACTCCGACGTGCGGATCGCGCATAGGTTGGTCGAAGGCAACTGATAGATTCGCTGGAGCGACGACTGATCATTTGTCACCAGTACCGCCAAATGCCCCGGTGAAGACAGTGCCAGAGCATAGGCGCAGCGGGCGGAGGCCAGTGTAATGCGGGCCCGTCGGGTCAGCGCTTGTCCGGCCGCTGCCAGCGACGGATGGTGTGCGTGAGCTTCAGTAATCGTCCAGCCGCTATGGGGATAAAAATGATTGAAAGATTTGCAAAGCTCCTCCAGATCAGGATCAGGAGAGCGATCGAACAGCAACTTCATTTCCTCATAGACGGCCTGAGGAATATACGTAGAGCCAATGCGCGAAAACTCAATCCACTCCTTGGGAGTGCTGCTGGCTAGCGCACTGATATCGAGAACCAGCAAAACTGGGGGGGTCAATGACATGCGTTAGCCTCCAATGCCCAGACGACCTGCCAATCCTGGCGTAAGGGGCAGCAATGTTGCCGCCATTAAAAACAAAACCAGCAAACCCAATGCCGCCCGCGCATCATCCGGTTCCGATAAATCTTCAAGGGCAGGGCGCTCTAGCTCACGTTGCAAAAACAAAATCAGCACGGCCCAATACAGCGCCAGGGGGTTTGTGAGAGACACTAAGCCCAGCAACACCAAGGTTGCCACTGTAGCGCGTCCAGCCGTTTTGCGCCCGTAAATCGACTGCACAATGCGACCGCCATCCAGTTGCCCAGCGGGCATCAGATTAATTGCCGTGATCACCAGCCCAATCCATCCAACGAGCACTAGCGGATGTACATCTACCAGGGATTGTTGAAGGGTTGTGCCCAGAACGACTCGTGCCAGCGTGCCCACCAGGATGGAACCCTGGAAGAACTCTGATGGAATCTGAAAGACGCTACCCTGATGGGATAATGATAGACCAAGAATCAGGATTGTAAACGAAAGCAGACCGCCTGCCAGCGGGCCAGCCACAGCAATATCGAATAGGGCTTTGCGATTGGGCAGCAGCGAGGCAAATCGGGTGATGCTGCCAAAGGAGCCGAGTTGGAGCGCGGGAATGAAGAACGGCGGGCCGAGGTGGATTCCCAAACGACGGGCTACGACACGATGACCGAGTTCGTGAACCCCAAGGATGAGTATTAGCCCCAGCGCGATGGGGAGGGCTTGCCCAAACTTTGACCAGTCTGCAAATAGGTCAAAGCTTTGCAGCAGTCCAGCAGTTTCTAAACAGGTGAGAACCGTGGCGATCGCCAACACACCCGCCAGCCCAAACTGAACCGGGGTTGCAGGGCTGGGATCGGCCGTAGCCGGGAGAACTACCACTGTGGGGCGATCATCGGGCCCGCTCAGCAAAAACAGCCGGTAGCGATCGCCCACTCGCTCCTTCAGCCGCTCCGACAGTTTCGCGTGGCTCTCTGACACTTCACCCCGCAGGTTTCCCTTGAAAATTGCGCCGTTTAGATAGGGCACGGTTTCCGTTGCAAAAAACGTGTCGATGCCAAAGATCTCGCGGATGGCGGCCAGGTCTTCGGCTGGAATTTTGGCGGGTTCGGCGCTGTCCGTTGTCGAAGGGGACGCTTGGGGTTCAGCGGTCGGAGACTGAGCATCCTCGTCGGTGTGGAAGGATTCTGCGGGGGCTGAGGAGAGGTGGGGCGATCGCGCTTCTGCGGCGGCATTTGCCTCGCCCTGTGTCCGCTTTTGCTCTGCTGCCAGGGTTCGCAGCCGTCGTCCTAGAGCAATATAGAGTCCCGTAGACGCGACAATCAGCAGCAGCACCGCCGCCAGATTGAGATACACGCCGACAGTAAATAGCCCAAAAAACAGGAGCCAGGGCAGCATCAGCACCAGAGATTGCAGCCAGGCCAGAATGCCGACCTGTCCCATCGGACGAGCGCGATAAAAGCCCCAGCCGAGGATGGCGATCGCCGCCGCCAAAATAAGCGCAGTGAGAGGCATTTTCAGACTTTGAGAAGGAGGGATAGGACGCTCAACTAAGCGATTTTGCTTATTTAATCACCCTACAGTGTTTTTGAAGCGAGTGAGTGATGCAGACGGTCAAGAAAACCCCGTCTCCTCGCGGCGACGCATTTCTCACCCTCTCAGAAAATGCTGCATCCTCTCGAACCCCGACCCGCCTTCACCCCGCGACACTCGCCACTGCCAGCCGCAAATTCCCGTCGTGTTCCGCCAGCAGGCGATCGCCCGTTTCAGCATCTACCCCTGCCCAGTGCATCAGCAGCGCTAACTTCACGCGACGACCGCTGTTTTCTAGCAGCAGCGCCGCGTCGGGACGGCTCAGCCCCGTGAGGTCAGTGAGAATCCGCAGTGCCCGGTCGTGCAGCTTTTTGTTGGTCACCGCCACATCCACCATGCGGTTGCCGTAGACCTTGCCCAGCTTCACCATTACGCCCGTCGAGAGAATATTCAGCGCCAGTTTGGTGGCTGTGCCTGCCTTCAGCCGAGTTGAGCCTGCCAGGATTTCGGGGCCGGTGATCAGGCGAATGTCGATATCCACTTCTGCGCCGACCTGTTCCGCAGGGACGCAGGCCATAAACACCGTGGCCGCGCCTCGCTGCCGTGCTGCCCGGAGTGCGCCGTGGACGTAGGGCGTGGTGCCACCTGCGGTAATGCCCACGACCACATCCTGGGCGTGAATCTGGTGATGGGCGATCGCCGCTGCCCCATCTTCTGCCCGATCTTCCAGGTCTTCGGAACTGCGAACTAGCGCCCCTGCACCGCCTGCAATGATCCCCTGCACCAGTTCCGGCGGCGTGCAAAACGTAGGCGGACACTCCGCCGCATCCAGCACGCCCAATCGCCCACTCGTACCTGCGCCCACGTAGAACAACCGCCCGCCCTGTCGCAGCCGTGCCGCCGCACAGTCAATTGCTGCTGCCAGCGCATCCCGCGCTCCCGCCACAGCGGCGATCGCCCGCGCATCTTCTTGGTTAAACAGGTCTACGATCTCGCCCGTGCTGAGCTGATCGAGGGAGTGGCTGGCGGGGTTGGCTTGCTCGGTCAGCAGGTGGCCGCGATTCCCGTAGGGATCGCTTCGCGAATCGCCAGACGGAATATTTTGGAGGATCGGGGAATCGGTCATATGGGCAAACTCAGACAAACGTTCAGCAAACAACGAGCGATCGCCAAGGCAAATTGGCTAAGCCTCCTCGACGGAGGCGAATTAACTGAGGTGAGGATCGTAAACTGCTAATTTCCAGCCGCTCAATGCCCCTGCTACAGCAAGCCCTCAAGCTGCCGTCGAATCCGCTCTAGCTCCGCGTCAGAGAGACTACTCAAAGGTGCGTCGGAATCGGGCGGGGCGGAGTGGGGCGATCGCCCATCGTCCTCCGGCTTCCAGTCCAGTTCTTCCACATTCGTCTCCGGCGGCAGCGCCAGCGTCCCTTCCGGAACTAGCACACATTCGTAATGCGCCCCTTCGCAGAATTCCTCGATTTCTTCCGACTCAAAGCATTCCACCACTGGACTGAGGAAATCCTGCGCTTCTAACATCAGCCCGTAGCGCGTCGCGTCGTCTTCCGACTCAAACATCAGCACCACATTGCGATCGCCGTCCTGAATTTTGAGCGTGTGGATACCCTCATTCTCCGTTCCGGCGTTGAATAGCAAAACGTAAACCTGCATGGGGATCTGAAAAAACAAACGATGGGCTTAGAATCAACGCAGCGCGTAAATCCTGGATCTATCCTATGCTCGGATGGTCAGTCCAGCACCTATTCACCCAGCTTTCCCATCCCTGGACTTGGTTTACTGAATAACAAACAAAAAAGAGCCGACACAACTATGTCAGCCCTTCAATATCATTTCTCCGGCGCTTTGGCTCACCGACAGGTCGTGGCCAAGCCTAGCGAATATATTCCTTTAGCACGCTATTCCGGTTAGGATGACGCAGCTTGCGGAGGGCCTTTGCCTCGATCTGACGAATCCGCTCACGGGTTACGTTAAAGATCTGCCCGATCTCTTCCAGCGTCTTCATGCGACCGTCATCCAAGCCGTAGCGCAGGCGCAGCACGTCGCGCTCACGAGCACTGAGCGTACTCAGCACACCTTCGAGATCTTCCCGCAGCAGGCTCTTAGAAACTTGGTCTTCAGGCGTTTCGCCATCCGACTCGATGAAATCGCCCAGGCGAGAGTCCTCTTCTTTGCCAATTGGCGTTTCTAGCGAAATCGGCAGTTGAGCAGACTTGGCAATAAATCGCAGTTTCTCGATGGTCATTTCCATGCGAGTGGCGATTTCTTCCTCAGTCGGCTTGCGGCCCATTTCCTGAGAGAGCAACTTAGTGGTCTTCTTGATGCGAGAAATGGTTTCGTAGAGGTGAACCGGAAGGCGGATGGTGCGAGATTGATCGGCGATCGCCCGTGTAATGGCCTGACGAATCCACCAAGTCGCGTAGGTCGAGAACTTGTAGCCCTTTTCGTGGTCAAACTTTTCAGCCGCCCGAATCAGACCCAAACTGCCTTCCTGAATCAAATCCTGGAAAGACAGGCCGCGGTTCATATACTTCTTGGCGATAGACACCACCAGTCGCAGGTTCGACTGCACCATCTTGTCCTTGGCACGTCGTCCAACATGAAGACGATGGCGGAATGCAGGCAACTCCATCTCAACGGCACTTGCCCACTCAGCGTGCTTGGGTTCGCGGGCCAGGTCTTGCACCAGCCGCTCGCGAACGCGCTCTAGCTCCAGCAAATCTGCAATCTTCCGAGCTAGCTCGATCTCCTCATCAGCCCGCAGCAGGCGAATGCGGCCGATTTCTTGCAGATAGAGACGAATGGAGTCTTCGGTGTAATGCTTTTTCTTAACCTGGGTTCGGCGGCGAGAGCGGCCTTTGACCGGCTTCCCGTCGTCTTCCTCAGCTTCATCTTCCGGCTGGATATCAAAGACATCCTCACGCCCGTCGTCACCCTCATCGACGAATTCAAAATCAGTCTCGATTGGGTCAACAGTTTCGAGTACGTCATTCGCCTGGGTCATGCCGCGCTCCTCATGCTCCTTATGTCAAAGGTCAAAAAACTGGTCAAACCAGAAGGTAATGAATGAAATAGTGACGGTTTCTAGACAAACTAGCAATCCATCTAGACCTAAGCAATGGAGGAAACCGAGGGAGAAGGCCAATGAATTCCAAATTCTGCTGCCCTACGGCACGCGCCTTTCCCAAACCTGCCCATTCCCAATTTGCCTTAGTTGAGGCTTAGCAACAAACTCAGGAATCTTAAGTTGCAAGACTTCAATATGCAAAATATGCAAGACTTCCTGATTGTAGCCTTTCTCACAAAACTTGCACGCCTCAACCCCGCTTTGGTCATAGAAACCTAATAAGCCCCACCCAGAGGTGCTGCTAAAGTCTGATTCAGAAGTTTGGATATTCCGAATCAGATCAATACTCTAGCCATAGATTGCGGAATGTGCCAGATATATTTTGAATTTTCCTCAGGGGTGACTCCAGCGTAACGGGCTTTGCCGTTTGAACTGTCTAAACGAAAAGCGTAACCTGTTCCGCCATTATGCGGAATTGGGATCTGGCACTCCGGATGACGGAAAGCGCTGCTGAAAACAGATTAGGGAGATTCTGTTTCCCTTCCCGTCATACTTTCTGCTCCGCCAAAGTCTGGAACTGTTGACGTGGCTCAGGGAAAGGCAATCGCCCCTCCACCCGTCTGCATCAGCCGAATTGGAGTGCCTGCGAGAATCCGGGTTTGTCCCACAGGCACCTGTGCCAGGGCGTTGGTCTGGGCCAGATTGATGAGATTTCCAGAACTGAAGCTGCCGGATGATTGGGAAAACTCATGCCCCTCTTCTGTCACACGTAGCGTCCCCCAGAGATAGGTTTCGCGCTTACCATCTGCCTCCAGATCGTGGGGCGATCGCCCCCAGATCCACACCGGCCCCCAACCCGCCGACAGTCCCGCCTGTTTCCGCAGTGCGGGCAGCACAAACCGCCAAAAGGTGACCAGCGCAGACACCGGATTGCCAGGCAAGCCAAAGTAAGACGTTGGCGGCTGGGACTGAGATGACTCAAAAGTTGCGAAGGTAAGGGGCTTGCCGGGTTTGATGGCGATCGCCCGGATGTGGATCGTGGCTCCGAGAGCCTCCAGCAGGCGATCCACATAGTCGTAGTCGCCCACCGACACGCCGCCGGAAGACAGCACCACATCGGCCGTGGACACCGCTTGGGCGATCGCCGTTTGCAAAGCTTCCGGCTGGTCGGGCACGATTCCCAGCATTAGCGGTTCGGCTCCGGCTTCAGCGACCAGCGCTGCTAGGGCGTACTGATTGGAATCAACGATTTGTCCTGGCTGGAGCGGCTGGTCGGGGGACACCAGTTCGTCACCCGTAGATAGAATTGCCACCCGTAGCCGCCGATAGACCGGAATCGTGACACACTGGGCCGCCGCCAGCACGGCGATTTCTGCTGCCCCCAGCCGAATTCCCGCAGGCAAGAGGCGATCGCCCGCCCGATAAAACTCACCCCGACGGCGAACAAACTGCTGCGGCGTGGGTGCAGAGAGAATATAGACGCGATCGCCCTCTCGCCGCGTTTCCTCCTGCATCACCACCGCATCTGCTCCCAGCGGCATCATTGCCCCCGTCAAAATTCGCGCTGCCTGCCCTGGCTGGATAGTCTGCTGTGGCTGATATCCTGCTGGAATCTCCTCCACCACCGTTAGGGCAGTTGGCGCATCAGGGCAACTGGTGCCCACATCTGCCTGCCGCACGGCATAGCCGTCCATCGCCGAATTGTCCCAATGAGGAAAATCAAGCTGGCTGCTGACGGGCTGTGCCAGAATACGCCCTGCTGCGGCCGATAGCGGCACCCACTCCAGGTCATCCTGAGGATTGAGAGGGTGCGTCAGGCTGAGAATTCGCGTTTCGGCTTCGAGGACAGGCAGCATGAAGGTCGAGGGAGGTGCAGGTTTAGGGTTCCAGGTTTGGTAAACCCGGTGATGCTTAGGCTACACCATCTACCAGCACGCTGAGGACAGGTCAGGTTCGGCAAATTCTGGGTTCGGCTCTAAAAATTCTTGTCTGGCTCTAGCTAAAGAGTTGTCGATCTTGCCCTTGATATGAAAAAATAAGGGTTTGTGTTTAATTACTGACTCAGCAGGACTGGACTCGCTATGGCTAAGGGCGTTCGTGTCATTATTACGCTGGAGTGTACTGAGTGCCGCACCAATCCGGACAAGCGATCGCCCGGAGTGTCGCGCTATACCACCACCAAGAACCGTCGGAACACCACCAACCGGATCGAACTGAAGAAGTTCTGTCCGCACTGCAACAAGCATACGGTTCATAAAGAGATTAAGTAATCTCCCCTCTTGCGGCATTTTGCATCTAAATATTCACAACTTTCACAACTCTGAATCCCAATTCCTATGACCTACTACCGCCGTCGCGTTTCTCCCATCAAGCCCGGAGATCCCATCGACTATAAAGATGTAGAACTGCTGCGTAAGTTCATCACTGAGCGTGGCAAGATTCTGCCCCGTCGCATCACTGGGCTAACGGCAAAGCAACAGCGCGACCTTACTCAGTCCATTAAGCGGGCCCGACTGCTGGCGCTGCTGCCCTTTGTCAATCAAGAAGGCTAGGTTGTTGGCTTTGGGGCGATTGGTGGGCGATCGCCCTCGTTTAAGATTGCTTCCCAGTTTGTTTCCCGGCAAACCATCTGAAATAACGTCCTGATAACGTCATCCCCCGATTCTACGGCGCTATGGACAAGGGAACATTAGTTGAATTTCGACCGAGCGGCGAGGGCAGAGCGGGGGCTACCCGGCCGCGTCGATTGGCCGTGGTCGATCGCCCAGAAGGAAAAAAGCTGTGGGTGGTGATTGATGAGCGTGGGCAGGCTCACACGCTGCATCCTCGCGATGTCACCTACGCCGTCACAAATCAAACCTACAAGCCGTCTGAAATTAGCGCCTTTCTTGAAGCGGTGCAGCCCTATCTTGATCCCGACAGCCTTGAAGTTGCCTGGGAACTGCTGAGCGAAGATGGAGAGACCGTTAACCCGGCAGAGATGGCGCTGCTGCTGTTTTCCGATGACAGCCCACCCTTGCAGTATGCTGCTCACTGCCTGCTGTCGGACGATCGCCTCTATTTCAAGCAAAAGGGCGATCGCTACGAACCGCGTCCGGCGGCACAGGTGAAGGAACTGAAGCATCAGCTTTCGGTCACGCTCCAGCGGCAGCAGGAGTGGGAAGATTTTTTTGCAAGATTGCGCCAGGTTTTGGCAGGAGAATCGCTGGAATGGGCAGCGGGCGATCGCCCCTGGCTAGAAGCCCTAGAGCGGTTTGCTACGCTAGGAGAAGAAGCCAGCCACCGCATGCCCGCGCTGGAAGTTTTGTCGGCGCTGGGTCGTCCCGAAACGCCGGAGGAAGCCTTTCAGCTTTTGGTCGATCTGCGGATCTGGCATCCCCATGAGAATTTGTTTCTGCGGCGCAGCCAGATTCCGACCCAGTTCCCTAGCCGAGTCCTCGAAGTGGCCCAACGCTGTCTTACTGACCCACCCGCCGACTCTAGCCGCGATCGCCTAGACCTGACGCACCTCAAGGTCTACACTATCGACGACGAAAGTACGCGAGAGATCGACGACGGCTTGAGCGTCGAGTTTTTGCCCGACGGGCAGCACCGCATCTGGGTTCACATCGCCGATCCTAGCCGCTGGCTCACTCCAGGAGATGCCCTCGATCTGGAGGCGCGGCGGCGCTGTATCACGCTCTATCTGCCGACAGGCATGACCCCCATGTTTCCGCCAGAACTGGCGACCGGGCCGATGAGCTTGGTGCAAGGGCAGTTGTGTCATGCCTTTAGTTTTGGGGTGTTGGTGGATGCAGACGGCGCAATTCAGTCCTACGAAATGCACCCGACGCTCATCAAGCCCACCTACCGCCTGACCTATGACGATGTAGATGAGATGCTGCAACTGGGCATCCAGGCAGAGCCGGAGCTAGAAATTCTGTTTCAAACGGCAAGTCGGCGGCAGCGCTGGCGGATGCAGCAGGGCGCAATCAGCATTCAAATGCCAGAATCCTCCATCAAAGTCACTGAAGAAGACGAGATTCGGATTGATGTGTTTGAAGAATCCGCTTCCCGAATCTTGGTATCAGAAATGATGATCCTGGCGGGCGAGGTGGCCGGCCGCTATGGCGAGGCGCACGGCTTGCCGCTGCCCTATCGAGGTCAAGAGCAGCCCGAACTGCCGCCCGAAGAGGAACTGATGCTACTGCCACCGGGGCCGGTGCGGGGCTGCGCGGTGCGCCGTTGCATGAAGCGCAGCGAAATGAGTGTAACTCCAATGCGCCACTCTGGGTTAGGGCTGGATGTCTACGTTCAGGTCACGTCGCCGATTCGCCGCTATGCTGACCTGCTGGCTCATTTTCAACTTAAGGCGCATTTGCAGGGTGACCCGCTGCCGTTCTCACCAGAGGAGATGACGGAACTGCTGCAAGGCATCGGCTCCACGACCTACGAGATGGTGCAGGTCGAGCGACAGACCAATCGCTACTGGAGCCTAGAATATTTGCGGCGCAATGCAAACGAGGTCTGGCCGGCGCTGGTGCTACGCTGGCTGCGGGAACATGAAAACTTTGGGCTGGTGCTGCTGGAAGATTTGGGATTGGAGATGGCGATGCGCTTTAGCCGAACCGTGCAAGTGGGCGATCGCCTCGATGTGAAAGTGTCCTACGTCGATCCGCGCCGCGATCTGATCCAGTTTGTGGAAATCGATCAAGCCGTTCCCCAGGCTGCCTCTTGATTGCTGATGCAAAAGAATGGCTCAAATTCGCAGCAGAGCTTGGTTATCAATCGGGCAATAGTTGCCGCTGGCATCTAATGCGCTAAAGCGGTGGAGAAACTGACGAACCGCAGGCGGCAGGTGGTGAAAGTCAAACCAGGCATCGCCTTGAGCAATGTCTGCCCAGAAATGGCGTAGGTGGGGGGCGATCGCCCTCGCTTCGGCATCGGCTAGCGCCAGGGGCGGCAGCGTTAGCAGGCGATGCATAAAGGAAAACGAGCGATCGCCCATCCAGTCTCGCGAATAGGCCTGCAAGTTGTCCCAGCCAGATACGGCCTCAACGCGAGTCGTGTCTACCTCAATTTGCCAGAAGCCCCGCTCGTCCTGAGTTGCCATCAGCACCCGGTAGGGATGGGGATAGCTGACCAGGGACCCTGTAGTAATTTCATAGGAGTTTCCCCGCTGCGCCACATCTTGCACATGCAGATGCCCTGTGAAAATTAGCCGCACCCCCACAGGCTCCAATACTTTCAACAAATCAGCCGCATTTTGCAGCATATAGCGCTGGCCCATCCCGTGGCGAGCCTGACCCGGCAAATGCTCCAGTACGTTGTGATGCACCATTACTAGCACCAGATCATCGCCCACCGTGTCTAGCGTTTCTGCCAGCCAGCGCAACTGTGCCTCATCCAGCCAGCCCGTCGGCAACTGCACACCGTTTTCATCAAAGGCGATCGAGTTCAGCCCGATTAGCCATACCCCCGGCAAAATTTCGCGGGCGTAATAGGGGCGATCGCCCGTATACCCAAACGGCTGATAAAGCTGCGGAAAATCGCGTAGCCCAATCGCCTGCTTCTCAGCATCCCGCGCAATGATGTCGTGATTTCCCGGTACAACATAAACCGGATACGGCAACTGCCCCAACCGCTGTACAAGCCACTGGTGGTTTTCCCACTCCCCATGCTGGGTTAGATCACCCGGCAGCAGCAAAAAGTCTAGCTCCGCTGTTGCCAGCGCTGCCAAAACTTGCTCCAGCGCCGGAACGCTGACTTCGACCAGATGAAACCGATGGGGATTATCCCAAATGGTATGGGGCAGCGCGATATGGGGATCGCTGATGATGGCAAAGCGAAAGCGAGAGGTCATGGAGGAATCGGGAAAAAGCGCAATTTCCCTTCCATCCTAATCGGGCAAGACTTCCGTCGTTCAATGATTTCCGGTTGAAAATTTCCCACTACAGGACTTCTTCACCCTGTGCCTACGAAACAGGATTCAACTGTTCGTGCCTTAAATTGGCTGCTCTACGCAACAGTAGTTCTGCGAAAGTAGTCCTGCACGATCGCTTCAATCCGCTCGGCGGCCCGCCCGTCCCCAAAAGGATTGACCGCATTGGCCATGGCGCTGTAGGCATCGGCACTTCCTAGCAGGCTGGCGGCCGCCGCCAGAATAGCATCCGGTTGCGTGCCAATCAGCCGCGCTGTTCCGGCAGTCACGGCTTCGGGGCGCTCGGTGGTTTCCCGCAGCACCAGCACTGGCTTGCCCAAACTGGGCGCTTCTTCCTGAATGCCGCCGGAATCTGTCAGCAGCAGATAGCATCGCTGGATTGCCCCGACCAGTTCTGCATAATCGAGCGGTTCCGTCAGATAGACACGGGGATGGTTGCCCAGCAGGGCTGTCAGCGGTTCCCGCACGGTTGGGTTGCGGTGCAGCGGCAGCAGCAGTGCCGTATCAGGAAACTTGTCCAAGATTGCGAGAAACCCCTGAGCGATGCTCTGGAGCGGCGCGCCCCAGTTTTCTCGACGATGCACCGTTGCCAGTAACACGCGGTATTGATCCCAGTTCAAATTAGGCACCGGACAGTCGGGATGGCGGGCTGCTACGGTCAGCAGCGCGTCGATCACGGTGTTGCCTGTGTGGTGAATCGCGCCCGTTACGCCCGACTGCTGGAGATGCTGCACGGCAAGGTCCGTCGGCGCAAAGTTAAGTTGGGCAATTTGGGAAATCAAGCGACGGTTTGCCTCTTCGGGAAAGGGGTTAAACAGATTGTCTGTGCGGAGGCCCGCTTCGACATGACCCACTGGAATCTTTTGGTAAAACGCGGCCAGGGCGGCGGCAAATGCGGTTGTGGTATCGCCCTGCACCAGCACCATTTGGGGGTTGAGTTCGGCAAACAGCGCCTCTAGCCCGCGCAGGCTGAGACAGGTGATATCCGTCAGACTTTGTTGGGGCTGCATGATGGCAAGATCACGATCGGCCGTCAGGTGAAACAACTGCATCACCTGATCTACCATTTCCCGGTGCTGCCCGGTTAGCACGACCTGAGTGTCAAAGGCAGGGTTGGCCCGAAACCGTTGAATCACCGGGGCCAGCTTGATGGCTTCGGGGCGAGTGCCAAGGATAATGCAGATGGGGTGGGGCATTGGCGGGGTTGGGGTTTGAAGACGGAGAAATGGAGATGCAGGAGGAGGACTAGGCAAAGACAACGGTGCGGTTGCCGTAGACGAGAACGCGGTTTTGCAGGTGATAGCGGACGGCGCGGGCTAGGACGATGCGCTCTAGGTCTTTGCCTTTGCGGATGAGGTCTGCAACTTGGTCGCGATGGCTAACGCGCACCACGTCTTGCTCAATGATGGGGCCTTCGTCCAAGTCTTGGGTGACGTAGTGGGCCGTTGCGCCGATGATTTTTACGCCGCGTTCGTAGGCTCGCTGGTAGGGGTTGGCTCCGGCAAAGGCCGGCAGGAAGGAGTGATGAATGTTGATCACGCGGGGAAACTGGGCAATGAAGTCGGCGCTCAAGACCTGCATGTATTTTGCCAGGACGACGAGATCGATGCGATAGTGGCGCAGTAGCTCCAGTTGTTTGGCTTCTTGCTGGGGTTTGGTGTCGGGGGTGATGGGGATGAGGTGATAGTCGATGCCGAATTGCTGGGCGATCGCCCCCAGGTTTGGATGATTGCTGATGATTAGCGGGATCTCTGCGGCAAACTCGCCGGCCCGCTGTCGCCAGATCAAGTCAAACAGGCAATGGTCTTGCTTGCTAACCCAGATGGCGATGCGGGGAATTTCGTCGGAAAAGTGTAGCTCCCAGTGGGCATTGAGCGGCTGGGCGATCGCCTGCCAGGCTACGCCGATCACCTCTCGCGGCAGGTTAAATCCGTCGAGCTGCCACTCAATCCGCATGAGAAAGAGGCCAGCGGAGGCATCGGTATGCTGATCGGCGTGAATGATATTGCCACCGTTGGAGTAGATAAAACTGGCAACCTTGGCGACGAGTCCAGGCTGGTCTGGGCAAGAAACCAGGAGAATGGCTGTGGGGCTAGTCATGAATCCCCGTACTACTCTTCTGTTACCAGGCTGGATGTTGAAGAGAGTTCAGCATTATCTTCTGGCTCATGATCTGGCTCATGATCTGGCTCATCATCGTCTTCCAAATCTTCGGGGGGTGCCGTTGCTGCCGCGCTGCCCTCGCCCTCTTCATCAACCATATTTGGGCTGATCAGCGTAATATCGTAAGGATCGGGCGGTACAGTAGCCACATTCTCGCAGTTCAGCATGTAGTAGGTAGCCGCAACGTCTGGCCCAAACACCACCTTATCCTGATTTTCTAGGTTATGGGCAGGCAGCTTTTTGCCGTTGATCAAAAGCCCGTTGGCGCTGGGTTTGCTCTTGCCATTGCCATCTACAATTCGGTAGTAATAGTTGCCCCGGTCGTCTTCCATGCGAACTAGCGTGGCGTGGTGTCTGGAAACAAACGGAGAAACGAGGCGGATATCGCAGGTCGGATCTCGACCTACCGAATAAACTTCACTGTCCAGCGCGTATTCGCGCCGTCCCTTGTTGTCTTCGATGATGATCAGGTGATTGGGGTGCGATGCTGACATGCAACGATGACTCGCTCAACAATGGAAAACAAAAATGGAAAACAAAACGAACCTGCAAAGACGTAACAAATCTGTTAATTATCCACAACTTTCTTAAAGCCAGTGCGGTAGACAGGACGCTGCGAAACCCTTGTCCGCTTGTGGACATCGCGCATCTAACTGTGTAAGAGAGTGCTGTAATAACAGAGCGGTAGAAGCAACCTACAGACAAGCTGGCCAAACGCTGTAGCCATAAGTCTGGCGATCGCACGTTTCCTGTAGACAACCCGTATCAACAGACTAATATAGCAACACCTGCGGCGATCGCTATACCCATTACGCCACAGGAGAATCTGCAATTCTCTAAGGGAGGCTGCTAGATCAGAGACATCAACCCAATATGTTTCTATTCGTTACGATTCTTCAGCCGTTTCGGTCTTCATTGAGCGAAGTGGCAATCGCAGGCAGCGGCAGCCCTGGCGGGTACACGCCTTCCTCTTTAATGCGAGTGATCAACGCATCGGGCACGGGCACATTCAACTGCTTAGCCACCGCCCGCACAATGTCGCCCCGATCTAGCACGCCCGCCACTGCTCCGGCCGGAGAGAGGACTGTAATCCGCTTCAAAGTTTCGGCTTCCAGTTTACCGATGGCATCTGACAGGGGCGATGCTTCCGCAACGCTAGGGATTTCTGTGAGTGGATGAGCTATCTCCTGAAGCGTCCGATTCCACTGGCTGCGCTCGATCTGCTGCACATCTTCGACCAAGACCTGGCCCCGATAGCGCCCCTCCGACGCAGCATAGAAAGCAGGTGGATAGCCCTCCTCCTGCTGCACATAATCGCTGATGAAGCGTTCCAGGCTGAGGTCGGCATCAACCACGCGAAACTCGCGGGTCATCGCGTCTGCTGCTGTCAGCTTGCCCACTGCCTCCTGCACATCCGAAACGCGGCTGTAGGCGCGGGCATTGCTCAAAATAAACCAGGCGATTAGCCCCAGCCAGATGGCGTTGATGCTGCCTGCGGGAGACTGGATGTAAGCCATGACCGCCAGCGCAATGCCAAACCAGCCCAGTGCCTGTCCCGATCGGGCGGCCCAGCGCATTCCCTGGATGCGGCTGCCCGTCAGCTTCCATACTGCTGCCTTCAGCACTTGTCCACCATCCAGCGGCAGACCCGGAATCAGGTCAAACAGCGCCAGCACCAGGTTGATGGCAGAAAGCCGTGTGGCAATGAGGTGCAGGGGAGTATCCGTGGGAAGTACCTGGGCTGCTCCCGCCAGCAGCAGAAATAGCGCGAAGCTGACGGCTGGGCCGGCGATCGCCACCTGAAACATTTGCCCTGGGGTTTTGGATTCGCGGTCGATAGACGCGATGCCGCCAAAGAGAAACAGCGTGATTGAGTTGACCCCAATGCCCTGCGATCGCGCCGTCAGGCTGTGGCCCAGCTCATGCAGCAGCACCGACCCAAATAGCGCCAGCGCCAGCCCCAGTCCCGTCATCCAGGCAACGCCCGCTGGGTAGCCTGGGCTTTGTTGCAACATCAGGCTGTTGGAATAGGTAAACAGCCCCAGGATCAGGAACCATGAGGAATCAACCAGCAGTGGAATGCCAAAAATCGAGCCAACTCGCCAACCTGCCCTCATCTGCCCTCCTGGCTGCATTGGGGCGGCAAAACCCACCGCCTGATAAGACATTGCCTGGGAGACCGTTAACGCGGATAGCAGGGGTTGGGAGTGAAGACTCCGCAGCACTCGTGCGAGAGGAGTAGATGAGACTTGGGCTGAAAGCAAGCTTGAGACAAGTCAGCAAAGCTTTCAGGCGTTGATCCAACTCGTTGATCCAACTCTGATCCAACTCTCTGAATCCAATCTTCTGGTTCAACTGGTTCAACTCTCTGCAACTGCGATAAACCGCTAAGACTCGCGCCAGTCCCGTCAGGCTTGCTCTCATTCTACTAGGCTGACCTGGCAAACAGATGAGCCTGGAGAATGGCTTCCGATATCAATTCTTGAGAATATTGGCTCTGAAAATACTGACTCTGAAGACGCTGGCTCTGAAAACACTGGCTCTGAAAATACTGGCCCTAAAATACAGAACGAGGACGGGCAGGACTCTAGCGGCGAATGTTCCTTGAACAAGCCCACCTTGTTTCCTGCCCGTAGAGTCTTTAGGCGCTAGAGCAGACCAGCATTCGACAGACCTAGCACAAACCCAGCCCCCAGCAGGTGGCCAAAGCTCATGGTGGCGAGCAGTTCTGGCAAGCCAAAGCCTGTGAACATGGCGGGTAGCTCGACGGGCAGTGCTGGGCCAACGCCGCGCTTTTGGATGGCGTAATAGCCGATGGCGATCGCAAACAAATTCGCTGCGGTCATAACAATTGCAGTGTTAATCGACCAGGGGGCCGTTGTCGCCGTAGCGATGAGTGCAGTGTGAAACGCAACGTGAAACAATGTGAAATCTCCCCTTCTTTGAACTCGTCGATCTGACGGCACCACGCTCAAGGCATAGTGCAAAATCATTCCTGATTTTAGAGAGGCGGGTCTGACAAAACACAATTTGTTGAAAGAGTTAACAGTTTTGGGCAATACCGATACAAAACTATGCAGAGTCCTGGCGAGTCTTTTGCTGCTGAGTTCCCCCTGGCGCAATCTATGCCGCTACGGGTCAAGATCTGCGGTATCACGCAGCCGGCCCAGGGGCGGGCGATCGCCCAGATGGGTGTTTCGGCGCTGGGCTTTATCTGTGTGGCTGCATCGCCGCGCTACATTGCTCCAGCACAGATTCGGGCAGTGGTTGAGGCACTTCCGCCGGAAGTCCCGGTAGATCGGGTGGGCGTATTTGTGGATGCGACCCTGGAAGAGATCCAGCAGGTGGTGGCGATCGCCCAACTCACGGCTGTGCAACTGCATGGCAACGAATCGCCAGATGGCTGCCAGCGGGTGCGCGAGGCCGTGCCCCATATCGAACTCATCAAAGCACTGCGGGTGCGCGATGCTGCCACGCTCGACCTGGCCCACCGCTACACGCCCTACATTGACACGCTCTTGCTGGATGCCTACCACCCCCACCTCTACGGCGGCACAGGCGCAACCCTTGACTGGGCAATGCTGCGAGACTTTGACCCTGGCTGTCCCTGGCTACTGGCTGGCGGCCTCACGCCCGACAACGTGCAGCACGCGCTAAGGGCGGCCCATCCCTACGGCATCGACCTCTCCAGCGGCGTGGAGCGTTCCCCCGGCGACAAGGATTTGGGGCTGGTCGAGCGGCTAATGAGGGCGATCGCCCAGTTGGGTCGTCAGGAATCAGGGTCTACTGCTCAGGATGATTTCATCGGAGCGCGATCGCCAGAAAACCCAGAGTAAGTGACAACAAACTCTTGCAACAAACTCTTGCAACAAACTCTATAGAATTTGGAACTTTATCGCGTTCAGAACTGTGATACGAGTAAAGCATTCTGTGTAGTGGGTTATGGGTTAGGTGCATGTCTGGCAACTGGGCTGCTGCCCCTATGCGCCAACCTGTGAACCCGCTGGACTTCGCCTTTTTGGCTGCCGCCCCTGCCCTTAACCCCGATCCCTGAGATGGACGAACTGCAAGAACTGGTCATCGAAGCCTGTCGCCATCCCCCCGGCAGCCCCCAGCGTCAGCGAGCCTTGACTAAGGTAATTCGGCTGGCATCGCGCAAACTCTGGCGGGAGAATGTCGCCTACTATGAAGATGCGCTCCAGCAGACCTGGGTCTATTTCTGCCAGAACGTCTGCGAAGCCACGACCGGCCGCAAATACGACCCCACTCAGAGCAGCGTGGTGACCTGGTTGAGCGCCTATCTAAAGCGGCGGCTGCAAGATTTTTACATTCAAGGTCGAGAGCAGGAAACTCGGCGGGCCTCTATCCGGGGCATGGCCTCGCGCTCTGGCGAGACCGGGGAACTGATCGATCCGGTGGATAACCTGGCAGCAAATCCTGACGTGCCGCCCATTTTGCAGGAGGTGCGGGACTGGGTAGAAGCGGACGGCAGTGGTGATCTGGTGAAAACCCACATCAAAGGGCGACCAGAGGTGAACTGTCAGGCACTGCTGCTGCGACGGCTGCCGCCAGAAGCAAGCTGGGAAGACATTTCGGCCGAGTTTGGGCTGCCGATTTCCACCCTGAGTAGTTTTTATCAGCGACAGTGTTTACCCCGGTTGCGTAAATTTGGCGAGTCCGAGGGATATCTGTAGAGGAGGACTTGCCCGAGGCCGTGACCCAAGACTTGCCCTATGACATACAACACCGCCGAGATTGACGATTTCGCATTAACGCTGCCCCTGCCGCAGGCAGCCCGACAGCTTGCCCAGCGGTTTGCCAGCCAGCAGCCAACCCCGACCAAAGCCGAACAGGTGCGTCATAATACGCTGGCGGTGTGGGTGGTCAATGATTATTTACAAATGATGGGCATCGAGACTGATCTGGAGCGGGGAGATAGCTGGAATGCGATCGCCCGTCTTGCGGCTGACGTTGCCGATTTGGAAGTCATTGGCGCGGGAAGACTGGAATGCCGCCCTGTTCAAAATGTATCCACGCCCTGCCCAGTGCCACCCGAAGTGTGGGGCGATCGCATCGGGTATGTCGCGGTTCATATCGACGCATCGCAGCGCGAAGCCTCCATTCTGGGCTTTACCCCCACCCTAGAGCCAGGTGATGATGGTTTAGCCCTGCATCCTGATTATCTCCAGCCGCCTGAAGATCTGATGGATCATCTCGATCGGCTGCTGCATCCCCTGGTAGCAACGACGCTGGCGCGGGCAGGAGTCAGCCTCAACCAGTTGGGACGATGGCTGCAAGGGGCGATCGACGCAGGCTGGAGCGCGGTGGATGCTGTCCTGAGTGCAGAGCAACTCAGCCCCGCCTATGCCTTTCGTCAGCTCAACAGTACCGCTGTGCGCCGAGCCAAACTGGTGGAGGTGGGTGTTTCGCTGCCGCTGGTGATGGAACTTAGCCTCAGCACGACACAACCTGGACAGACCGATATTTGTGTCCAGCTTTATCCCAGTCCTGGTACGCCCAGCCTGCCGCCAGACGTGCATCTCCGCATTCTGGACGAGTCGGGCGGTGTTTTTTTAGAGGCTCAGTCCACCACGCTCGAAGACTATCTGCAACTGCAATTTAGCGGAGTCTCTGGCGAAACCTTTGGGGTGCAAGTTGCCTTGGGTGATACGACCGCAACAGAAGCATTTTTGATTTAGAGCCGTGGGCAAATTAGTAACGCTGCGATTTGGTGAAGGCAGCCTTGAGCAGGGGTTTCCGGCGACGCTCCAGGTCGGCGAAGAGACAGACGCAGCCGCAGGGCTGGCGATGCAACTGACAACCGAGGTGGTAGGGAAACTGCCGCCCGCGCCGGAGGTGGTGGCGTTATATCAACAGTGGCAAACGGCCTATCGACAGTTGGGCATTGCCACGCGGCTGAATGCGCCCGACCATCAAATCAAAAATGTGTCGTGGTCGGCGAGTCGAGCGGCGTGTCAGCAGGCAGCCCGGCAATTGCGCGATCGCCTGAATGAGTGGCTGCGGGCAGAATCCTTTCGGCGGGTGCGCGAAACCTGGTTTGCAGCGCTGTCGCCGACTGACACTGTGCGGCTGATTGTGCAGACGGAAGATCGGCTGCTGCAACGGCTGCCGTGGCATCTGCTGGAGCTATTTGAGCAGCATTCCCACCTGGAAATTGCCCTCAGTGCCCCCACCTATCAGCGGGTGCTGCAACCGCCCAAGCCCAAGGGAAAGGTGCGGATTTTGGCGATTTTGGGCAATAGCGCAGGCATCGACGTGCAGGGCGATCGCACGCTGCTGATGCACCTGTCGCCCCGGGCTGACGTGACCTTTCTGGTAGAACCCGACCGCAAAGAACTGAGCGATCGCCTCTGGGATCAGCCGTGGGACATTTTGTTTTTTGCGGGGCACAGTTCTACCGAACTAGCCGCAGACGCGGCAGACGGCGACACCGGGCGCATCGCCATCAACCCCAGCGATTCCCTGACGATCGAAGAGTTGCATTATGCTCTGCGAAATGCCGCTGCTCAGGGACTCAAGCTGGCGATTTTCAACTCCTGCGACGGGCTGGGGCTGGCCCGCGCCCTGGCCGACCTGCACATTCCCCAACTAGTGGTGATGCGCGAACCCGTGCCCGACCGGGTGGCGCAGGAATTCCTCACCAGTTTCCTGCGAACCTTTGTGCGGGGCGAGTCGCTCTATCTCTCGGTGCGGCGGGCGCGAGAGCAACTCCAGGCACTCGAAAACGAGTTTCTTTGCGCCACTTGGCTGCCCGTTATTTGCCAAAACCCGGCAGAGCGCCCCCCTACCTGGAAAACCCTGCTGGGGCGATCGTCCAAACCCGCAGAGTCGCCCAGTCCCCTTCCTGTTGCCGCTACTCGCCTGCACCGCCGCCGCCTGCATCGCCGCGAAGTCTGGCAGCGCCAGCTGCGCCGGGTGCTGCGCCGCGTGCCAATGGCGATCGCCCTCAGTGCGTTGGCAGCAGGAGTGGTCATCGGGGGGCGATCGCTCGGCTGGCTGCAACCTGTCGAACTCGCCACCTACGACCAAATGCTGCGCCTGCGCCCTGCCGAGCAAGAACAAGACCCGCGCCTGTTGATTGTCACGATTGACGAACAAGAGCGGCAAGACCTTGGGCAGCAGTCTGGCCCCTACTGGTATTCGGTATCGAACGCGAACCTGAACCGCCTGATTGAAATCTTGGACAAGAGCGGTGCCCGGTTAATCGGCATTGACCTGTATCGTGACCTGCCGATCGAACCCGAAGCTGCGTCGCTGGCTCGACAGTTTCGCGAAAATCCAAAGGTCATCGGCGTTTGCAAAGTGCCTGTGCGGGGCGAGGGCGGTATTGCTCCCCCAGCGGACATGGCGGCAACTCGGCTGGGGTTTTCAGATTTTGTTGAGGACAAAAAAGAGCGGAAGGTTCACCAGAGCAATGCAGAAGCGCGGGCGATTGGCGAAGCGATCCCTGGGGGAATCGCCCCCCATCCAGTTGCGAGTGCTGCTGTATCCCCATCGAGCCAGCCGCAGTCCCAGCCTGGAATGGTGCGCCGCCACCTGCTGGCCATGCGCGAAGAACTGTCGGACGAAACAGGCTGCCTACCCGACTTTGCATTCAGCACGCTGCTCGCCAGTCGGTATCTAGAAGCCGAGCAGATTCCCATAGAAATTACGTCGGAGGTGTTGAAGCTGGGCGATCGCACCTATCCGCTCTTGCGACGGCGATCGGGCGGCTATAAAGCCCCCAATTTTGACTATCGCGGGGCGCAGGTCTTGCTCAACTACCGCACCGTGCGCCCGCTCTACGACAGTCCGTTTAGGCAGGTGAAAATCAGCGATGTGCTGAGTGAGCGCGTACAGCCAGATCTGTTTCAGGATCGCGTGGTTATCGTTGGATACATTCCGCATGATCCGCAGCAATCGACCGATATCTGGAGAACGCCCATCGCTTCCACAATGGACGGGGTACTGGTGCAGGCTCAGATGACCAGCCAGTTGCTCAGTGCCGCTTTCAACGAGCGGCCGCTGCTGTGGACGTTGCCCGACGGGCTAGAAGTGCTGTGGATTGGCGGCTGGGCGGCGCTGGGCGGGCTGCTGGTGCTGCTGTTTAAGGGGCCTTTTCGGCTGCTGGGGGCGATCGCCCTGGGGCTGCTGCTCTTGGGGGCGATCGCTCAGGGTATCTTTATCGCCTGGGGCGGTTGGCTGCCGCTGGTTCCTGCGTTTTTGGCCTTTGGCCTCAGCTCCGTCCTGGTCATCGTCTACCGCTATCGCCTGGTGCAACTGACGCTCCTCTTTTTCGTCAATCTCATCCTGATCATGACTCGCGGTCAGCGCTTCAAATAAAGGGCTGCAAAGTCCAGTCTTCCCAAGACTCCAAACCCATTGCTAGGAAACTCCGGCCCGCTCTTTTCGTCTTGCTGCGTAAAAGAGCAGAGATTTCCTGAAGTGAAGATTGTGGGAAGAATCAGGAACCTCCAGCGCGAGGTTGCCCAAGACCCCAAACACCTTATACGTGTGCCTCCCCACCAGCCCCCCTTGAGTTGAGGTCACCGACATGAATGCATCTAAGTTTTGGTTAAAGTCTGCGGCAATCGCTGCTGTGGTTCTGGTTTTGTCTGCTGCTCCGGCTGTGGCGCAGCGCTATGAATCGTCCAGCGGCGACGCACCCGGTGCAGACCGGGCAATTGGGGGCGGGGGTCATCGCTATCGGGCCCCGCTGCCGCCCGAAGCAGGCGCACCGGCTGGGCGACCCTTCGGCGGAGCCAGTCGAGGTAGCGGCGATCTTCCCATCTGCCAATCGCTGGCAGCCCTAGTTCCGTCCACTCGTGAGGTTGGGCGCAACGGCAGAGAGTACACTAGCGTTTGGGCCCTCACTGCCGCCGCCCATCCCACCTTCTGGTTTTACGTTCCCTACGCAATTACGGGCGATGAGCCTGCCGAATTTGTGCTGTTCGACGATCAGCGCCGCATTATTTACCGAAAACAAAACATTGCCCTGAGCGATGCACCCGGTATTATTGGCATCGCTCTCCCCGAAACCGCGCCAGCGCTAGAAGTCGGGCGCATGTATCGGTGGAACTTCCAGACTCAATGCGGCGGCGAAGTCGTGTTTGTGGAAGGCTGGATTCAGCGAACCGCCCTGGATGTCGAGCTCACTGCCGAAATCGACCGCGCCCTGCCGCTCGGCCAGGCGGCCCTGTATGCAGAAAACGGCATCTGGTACGACGCGCTCACCCTTTTGGGCAATTTGCGCCGAGAAGATCCCGACAATCTCGACGTGCTAGAGGCCTGGATGGAACTGCTGGAGGTATTGGAACTGGGCAAAGACGAAGAGGAAATCGTCCTCGCGCCCGTTGTTCCTGTCGAGTAAGTGCAAGGGGCAGGGGTCGAGGCAAAACGGATCTCTGACCCCTACGCCTGGCTTGAGCCATCCCAGGGGTAGAGCTAGAATGTTTACATTCCTTTACACACTGGGTTTCATGCAAACTGCGATTGCCCCTGCGGTGGGAGCCTACTGGAACTGGCGCGGCTATTCCATTTACTACGTCCGGGCAGGAGAACGACGGGGCGATTCCCACAGGGATGGCCTGGCGGATCGCCCGCCGCTGCTGCTGGTGCATGGCTTCGGTGCGTCTACCGATCACTGGCGCAAGAACGTGGCCGGGCTAAGCGCCGACTTTGAAGTGTGGGCAATCGACCTGCTGGGCTTTGGGCGATCGCAGAAACCCGATATCGTCTACAGCGGCGACCTCTGGCGCGATCAGTTGCACGACTTTATTACCGACGTGATTCGGCGACCTGTGGTGCTGGCGGGCAACTCGCTGGGCGGCTATGCATCGCTGTGTGTGGTGGCCCAGCGTCCACAATCCGCAGCAGGGCTAGTGCTGCTGAACTGCGCTGGAGCCTTTACCGAAACGGCGCAAGCGGCTCAGCCCAACCTCGTGCAGCAGTGGTTGGGAGACATCGTGCGATCGCTCTTGTTGCAGCCGCTCCCCAGTTTTCTGCTGTTTCAATACGTCCGGCAAAAATCTGTCATTCGCAAAACGCTGGAAAAGGTCTATCTAGACCGCAGCGCCGTCACCGACCAGTTGGTTGAGGATATCTACCGCCCCTCTTGCGATCCGGGCGCACCCGCCGTGTTCGCGGCTGTGTTCAAGTCTCCCCGTGGCGAAAAGAATGACGTGCTGCTGAGCCAGATGCGGTGTCCGCTGCTGATGCTCTGGGGCGAGGGCGATCCGTGGATGAATGCCCGCAGTCGAGGAGCGCTCTTCCGCCAGCACTATCCCAACCTGACAGAGCATTACCTAAACGCGGGGCATTGTCCCCATGACGAAGTGCCGGAGCAGGTAAACGCGCTGATCAAAGATTGGGTTTTGGGAATCGGAGAGGATGCGATGATGGGATAAAGGGTGAAGCTGTCTTGACGGGTCGCTCCATCGTCTAGGCACTGCATCCTGGTTTGTGATTCGGTTTCCATGGTTAACTTCTGATGTCTTCTTCTCGCCCTTCCCTTGAGTCTGAATTGCAGCGGCTTCGTCAGCTTCGGTTAGCGATTTTGCGGATTCACAAAGCCCTGCTGGAATCGGAGCGCAGCATTTATGAAGAATTTCACGGCCCGATTCGCTCGAATACGGAGTTTTTTAAGCTGGTGATCGAGGATGACGGTTGGTTTAGCTGGCTGCGCCCCATTTCTCAGTTTGTGGTGCAAATTGATGATGTGGTGCTGTCCAAAAAGCCCGTCTCGATGGAGCAAGTAGATGAATTGTTCAACCGAGCGCGGGTGCTGATGCAGCCGTCAGAATTTGGTACAGAGCTGGAAAAGGGCTATTTTCGTGCGATTCAACGAGATCCGGAAATCGCGCTGATGCACGCCGAAGTCTCTCGCTTTATGGCCGCCCCCGACATTTAGCCCGTCATTCCGAATCAAAAATCTAAAGTTTTGTAAAACACTCCGGAATTTTGCGTATTTTGAGTGAGGTCGCCAGATAAAGCAAGTGTCGGTTATTGGCTTGCCAAAGCAATGCGGCTATACTACAACTGTAATATTAGTAGTTTTGTCGCCGCTTGTTTAATTCCTGGTATCACGCGCTCCTGCTTACCAGCCTCTATTTCCACTTTTCTGCTGTTTCCCTTCCTGAATCCTGTCGCTTTGTCGGTTTCCAGCCTTGCAGTGCTTTCGCGCTTTTTCGCAGTTCTTTTGCACGCTTTTGCAACCCTGTTTTTGGGTAACCCCAGTTTTTGCAAGTTCTATGTTAAGCCTCGCTCTGTCCATCCTTTACAGCACGCGGATTGACCCGTCCAAAGCCGGACTGGCTCAATCGGTTGGGCTGTCTTTGCTTGAAGGGGGGCAGCATTTTGGCGTGACGCTGTGGGCAGGCTGCCAGTTGGGGCGGCGCAAGGGCGCTGGAACTGGCGTTGGGCTTCAAGGGATTGATCTATCTGCCCTCTCTCATTGCTCGGATTGCTTGCTCGTTCGCTCTCAGGCAGAACTAGATCCCGATTTCGATGCAGCAGCCTGCGCCATTGGGATGCGATCGCCCTTGCCCACGAGTGACCTTCCCATTGGATTCCAGCTTGGATTTTTTAATGCTGCCCTGGCCATCTTGGGCCGCATTGCAACGCAACTCAACAAAACGCAACTCAACAATATGAGCGGGAGGTGCAGGGTTATCCTGTCACCCACCTAGAGGCAAAGCGACCCGGTTTTCTTTGTCCCCCGCTCCTGATCGTCAGAAGCGGGGGTTCTTTTTTGCCACTTGCCGCAAACCCGAACCTTCTGCTTGCTAACCGCATCTTTCTGAAGGAACAGCGTTTGTCATGCTAAAGCTTACCTATACCGATGCCGACGTTTATATAGAGTGCCTGTCTACGCCCATCGAAACGGCGATCGCCCAACGGGTGACGCTGGCCCTGCGCTGCGGCGAAACGCTGCACGTCACGCCAAACTCCGCCAGTTTCTTGCTATGGGCCAACGTGCCTCAATTGGCGCAGCTACAGCAACTCCTGAAGGCACAACCTGAGGCAATCGCCCTGGCGCCAGCAGACGCAGACTGGGTTGAAGTCACACTCTATGGAAGTTGGCTATCGTCCAGTCCCTACGCTCACGAGGGCGTTTTTCTCGCAGCCCTGCCTGCTGCCATAGAGCGCCTGGTTTATCAACTTTGGCAGGCTAGTCTCTGTGTCCAGAAGGTGAGGGGTTGAGAGGACGATGACGAGAAAAGCCAGGGCGTGCTTTAAAGCTCGCTGAAAGGTATCTGCTAAAACAGACCTTAGCAGAGTTTTGGGTAGGGAGAGGTTTCACGCAAACCTCATGGCCCTGCCCAAAGCTCCTAGTTCCCCTTGGGATATTTATTTAATGTGGTTATTTAATGACGTTTCACTGGCTCTGGTTTTGGTCGCTATTTGGTGCGCTACCCTGGGCGCTACTCTTCTGGCGGCAACTCAGGCCGGTCTTGAAGTGTATCGATCAGGGCCGATTTTGAAGCTTTGAGCTGTTTCCAGAGCGCTTTGATCTGGTCGTAGGCTTCCTCAGGAGAAATCTTGCCGCCTGTTTCTAGGCTGCAAATAATGCCGATACGCTGGGCAAATTCTTGAAGATTAGCATTGAACGCCAGCCTTTGAGGAGAGAAATCACCTCGATAGCGCCCAATGGGATAGAAAAATCGGTCTTTTTCGCTCTCAGATGATTCTGTCAAGATGACCAATACCTCTCAAGCGTGGGGACATGGCCGGAGCCACAGCCTATAATCCATGAACCGGGAATCTATGAACAAGGCCAATGAGCCAAACCCATAAAGCGATTGCGCTTGTAGTATATCGCTTTATGGATGTTTTTTAGGACACCCGCTAGAAGGAGGCTAAATATTCAAGGCTAAATATCAAAGTCAACGCTATTGGCCTGAAAAATGACCTGCTGAATGCCATAGGCAGGCTGAGTCAATAGCGTTTCTCGAATGGCCTCAAACAAGCAATATTGATTGGCGCTGCTGAGGCTTTGAAACGCACGCCCGCCGCGGGGATTGTTGACTGCGAAGTTAATTTCGGCCTGCTTTGCTGCCTCATCCACACTGACTTCGTAGCCCGTGATGCCCACGTCTTGCCCTTCGTAGGACTCGACGATTTGGGTGACAGCACCGGCCACTGGTTCGTCGGCAGTCACCAGTACCGATTGCGGAACGAGTTCTTGGGTGTTGGGATCGGGCAAGTAGACAATCGCAGGCATATAGTCCTGCGTAATGGAGGTGTTGATTTCCTCGATGTCAGCCGGATCAGCAGCGTCAGAAGTTGTCTCTAGGGCGACTGTCTCTGGGGCGACTGTCTCTGGGGTGACTGCCTCTGGGTTGGCGATCGCCCGATTGGCTGTGCCCAACAACAGCGTCAGCGCACTAACCGCAATGAGAGAGAATCGGACAGTTTGCCGCAGAGTCCGAATGCTGGTTTTGCCGTGCCGATTCAGTTGGCAGATAGCGTTCATCGCCTTTCCCCCTCTCTGAAATGTGAAATATATGGAATGCAATCCATGAAATTTTTAAGAATAGGTAACTTTATAAAGAATCCTGAAAGCACCTTGTAAACGAGGTAATTCCTAAACAGATTCCTAAACGGATTCTTGAACAATTGATGAACGTGATTAACGCTGACCAAGGCTCAGTATTTAAAGCTTAACGCCGAAAGCGGCCAGAATTTTCGAGCTTTAGTTTTCTTTATTGAATCTGTATTTAAGGCAACAGGGAGCCTGTGATCTGGCTCACAAAAGATTAGAATGAGCCATGAACTTCAGGCAGTTTTCTAAAAAGAATTCAGTGAGAGTTGATGACATACTCTGACTATGCCTTACACACTGCATCGTAATATTTTAGACATCTTAAACTTCTGAAGAAAAAGTGGAACTTTTAGAGGAGGAGCTATTTCCCGAACTGTATCCGCGAGTCGGAGTGGTGGTTCCGATTTTTAACGGAGCAGCCGATTTGCCGGAACTATTGTCCTGTCTCTCTCAGCAAGCCTATCCACGAGAGCAAATTCAATACGTCTTGGTGGATAACGGGAGCCGCGATCGCACGCCCGATTTGCTCCAGGCTGCTGCCGTGCAGTTTCAAGCGCTCGGTCTTGCCATGCATTTGCTGGCTGTTTCAGACATTCAAAGCGCCTATGCCGCCCGCAATGCGGGTATTGTGGCCGCCCTGTCGGGTGATGCACCTTGCGAGATTGTTGCCTTTATAGATGTCGATTGTCGGCCTGATCCGGACTGGCTGCGGAACCTGCTGCCCCCCTTCGCTGATCCCCAGGTCGGGCTAGTAGCAGGAGAAGTGTTGCCCCTTGAACCGGCCACCTGGCTAGAGCGGTACGCCGCCCGCCGGGGGATTCTCTCGCAGCGACACACGCTGGCTCACAGATTTTTGCCCTACGGACAGACGGCTAACCTGGCTGTGCGGCGATCGCCCCTCGAAGCTGTCGGGCTGTTTCGTCCCCACCTGACCAGCGGCGGTGATGCAGACTTGTGCTGGCGCATCTTGCAGACCGGGCATTGGCAAATTCGCTTTGCGGAAGGGGCGATCGCCCGCCATCGCCACCGCGCCACGCTGTCTGCGCTCTGGGAACAGTGGCAGCGCTACGGCCGTTCCGATGCCCACCTGCACGAGTTACATGGCTCAGCCCCCATGCGATTGCTCACCTTGCAAGATGCGGTGGCTCGTCTAGCTCGGTGGTTGCTCAAAGAACTTCCAGACGTTGCGCCCCATGTACTGAAAGGGCAGGAGCCGTGGGATCGCTTGCTCGATACCCCGCTGGATGTGTTTTGTGCGGCGGCTCGGAGCGGTGGACAGCGACGCAGCTCGTTTCCGGAGGCGGCCCGGGCGATCGCCCGACTGCCCGATGGCAGGCTTGTCAATTCACCACGCAGGTAGCAGGTGTATTCTTCTAAAGGAAGAGACAGGGGAACGAGCGATCGCCCTAAAATCTAGAGTATCTCCTCAAGCTTGAGATGTCTTCGAGATGAGATTTCGACGGTTCCTCTACCAACCAGAGTGATATGGCAAATGTTCAAATAACTGTTTCCGTTGCAGACGATCACCTTGATCGCCTTCTAGAAGTTGCCGAAGGACTGCAAGAACACGGCATGAAAATTGATCAGGTGATGGATCAGGTAGGGATTGTTACGGGTTCCTGCCCGTCTGGTGATTTGCCCGCGCTCCGCCAGGTGCCTGGGGTTGAGCATGTAGAATCTGCCCAGACGTTTCATCTGTCACCGCCCCACTCTAGAATTCAGTAGCAAACTCACTGGCGCTTCGTTGGTCGATTCTGTGGCTACCGCCTCGCTCTCTGCCACTACAAAGAGAGCGATCGCACGGTGTTGAGCAAAAAGTCGAACAAAAAGTTAAACACACAGAAAGTTAAACAAAAGTCAAACAAAAAGTTGAGCAAAGGTCGAGCAATAGAACGACACAATAGAACAGCAAGTTTGAACAGGCTAAACAGCGCTGTTGAACCAAAAACTGGAAATGAGAAGTTGAACAAAACCGTCTAACGCAATCCTGACGCGATCCTGGCGCAGTTATACCCGGTACTGCTTTCTGGGATATCTGCGAGATGGAGCAACTAGGCGGTGGTGCCACCTTCTAATCGACTTTTTAATGGCTCTCTTCCAACGGTACAGCCTTTTCTTGCGGGGTAAGGTTAGCGCTGCCCTGACGAGGCAAGGGCTTCTTGTCCATCCGCCTCTACCCTAGTTTCAAACACCCTATATCGGGGGCACTTGTTTTGTCGCGAGAATATTTGAATGATCCTGATTTTCCTGTTCGCCTATGTTTTTGGTAAAGGGATTGTAAGGAACTGACCGCAAACACAAAGACCTGTAACAGGGTTTGTCCTGCGTGTTTTTGCGGCGATCGCTCCATTTTTTCCGACTATTGTGGATGTTTCCTCCTCATTTTCAACCTTGTAGTTGATAAAGAAATGGTTAGTCCGGGCCGGGTGTAAGTCTCATTTCTGTCAATGTTTGTTGAAATTAAAGTTAGGGAACTCTAGGTGTATTGAAAGACTTTTACATCCTTAAAAGAGACGGCTAACCAGAGGACATGTTAAGGAAGAGGGTCGCGATGCCTAGCCCAGATCAGGATTCGTTCTCCCAGAACGGAGAGCCAGCGCACAGTGTCGAAAAGAGCATAGAAGAACAGCGCCTTAAAACCCTGAACGACCTTGGGTTAATGGATGCTGAAAGTGTGCCGATTTTTGAGGAAGCGACTCAAACGGCTGCCCATCTTTTGGATGCTCGAATTTGTGTGCTGGGGCTGATGGACAAGCAGCGCCAGTGGTTCAAATCTGCGGTCGGGCTATCGCGAATTGGGCTGATGAATGAACTGGCGACAACCCGCCAGCTTCCCCGCGCCGACGCGCTGTGTCGCCATGTGGTCGAAAGCCGCCAGGTGCTTGTGCTAAATGACGCTTCGGCCCATCCCGATTTTGCGGACACCCTGCTGGTGCGGCACTATGGCATTCGAGCCTACCTCAGCGCTCCTCTGATTGCGGGCAATGGTCAATGTGTTGGGACGCTCGCCGTCCTGAGCTTGCAGCCGCGTGATTTTTCGACCCGTGAAGTGGAACTGCTGGAGCTAATTGCCCGCTGGAGTATGAGCGAGTATGAGCGCAACTATCTCCTGCGGCGATCGCCCCAGCCCATGATGAAATCTCCCAAGGGGGCGATCGCCGCGTCGCCCACCACCTCGATCAAGGCAGATCTAATTGCTCAAATGGCTCAGGAACTCCGCACCCCCCTCACGTCGATCCTGGGCATGGCCAGCGTCCTCAACCGTGAAATCTACGGCCCGCTGACAGAAAAGCAGAAGGAGTATCTGGCAATCGTCCACAACAGCGGTCAAACCTTGCTCTCGCTAATCAATGAAATTTTAGAACTGGGCGCACTCAACGACACAAACTGCGTCCTAAACCTTGCGCCAATTGACATAGAAATGCTGTGTCAACAGGCGTTTAGCACCCTCCAGCAGGTGGCACAACGGCGAGAACAGCGCATTCGGCTGACCGTCGAGCCGGGCAACCGCATTTGGATGCTCGACAAAGAAAAAATGCGTCAGATGCTCTATCACCTGGTGTTCAGCGTGATTCAGTCTGCCAGCACCGAAAGCATTATCCGCGTCCACATTTCTCGCAAGCAGTCGGCGCTGACCATTACCGTGTGGACTTCGCATCCCTGGCTGGGTGAGGGGCTTCCGGCTGCTGACCTGTATACCGGGCAAATGCTGACCCCAGCCGAATTGTCTCAAGCCCATGCGTCGTCCTACGGCTGGTCTGCGGGCGATCCCCAGAAGTCTGCACTTTTTCAAAGTGACACTGCTGACGGCTCGGTCCCACAGAACATGCTCCGCCAAAGCCTGGGGCTGATGCTCAGTCGGCAGCTCGCAGAACTCCACGGAGGCACGATCAACATCCAGGGTTCGGCTGAAACGGGCTATCGATATGTGGTCAGCGTTCCGCAGTCTGCTGAGCTAGGCGAACTGGAGTAGCCAGCGAACCAGAAATCTCTACGAACTGGGCGATGGTCAGAATCAGGGCGATCGCCCTAACTCTCTAACCCATTTCTGGAGCAGAGATGCAGATCCATGCACCTGTAGGTCTCTGATTAGGGTTGATAATTCTGGACATTTGGTTATGATTTTAGGTAGCAGCTTACGATTCCGCTTTTGTTGTTCTGGCTCTGTGACCGAGTGGATTGACACAGTCTGAGTTTTGGGCTTCTGAACTTGAGGTTGTTGGATTTGCACTCTCTGGCTTTGGTGCCCTTGTCAACTTCCACTTGGATGGGTCATAGTAAATATACGTTGTAACCGACGTAACAAACAGTCTGGAATTCTTTCGAGCAAGACACGATCTAGGTCTGCATCAAGGAGCAGTCTGAGTCAATGGATTATATCGATAAGGTTTTGGAAAAGCTTAAAGAGTGGGCACGCAAGCTAGTAGAGGCGCTGCTGGGCCCAGACGTTCAGCCGGAGCCAGAACCTATTCCCATTCCAGTCGATGACCGCAGCCGTCGCCGCTAAGTTGCTTCCGAGCAGTGTGTTTCGACCCTGAAGATCTGTTGACGTTGGCAATGGTCTTTGGGTCGAATCTAGGCAACGTGAGTGGATAAGTTTGTACTGGACATTTGTTTAGCCTGACGCTTCTGGCAGTCGTGCTGTTTAGGTTCGATTGCCTTGACGAGCCTTACGCGTAACTGCGTCTGATTTGTTGTTCTAGCGATTTTTTGTGTCCAATTTTTGTGTCCAATCTGAGCATCCTAGTCTTGCATGGCCCAAATCTGAACCTGCTGGGACACAGAGAGCCGGGGATTTACGGACGGGAGACTCTTGATAGCATTAATCAGTCATTGCAGGATGCAGCAGTTCAGCTTGGTGTTCAGCTAGATTCGTTTCAGTCTAACCATGAAGGCGCTTTGGTCGATGCGATTCACGGGGCGATGGGCGTTCAGGATGGACTACTGATTAATCCCGGAGCGTATACCCACACTAGCATTGCCATTCGAGACGCGATCGCCGCTGTAGCGCTGCCCACGGTCGAGGTTCATCTCAGCAACGTCTATCGGCGGGAGTCCTTTCGGCATCATTCCTACATTGCACCCGTTGCAGTTGGACAGATCAGTGGGTTTGGCGCGTTTAGCTATGTTCTTGGACTTCGCGCCCTGGTTCACCATCTCACCCACGTTCTTCTGGAGTAGCCTAGCGAAAGTAGCTTAGCTAAAGTATTAGCTAAAGTAATATTCACCTTGGTATTTTGCGACTTTCAGGATAGGTTCCGAGGGTTTTTCTGTAATTTTGAGCCAGTTTCGCAGTTTTATTCGCGCTATTTGCAGTAATTCACCGTTTGCAGCAAGCTGGCTTTCGGGTGCGTTTGGGTAAACCGAATTTGGCTTATGGCTCCGATTCCAGCGGCGCAAGCAGTTCATCTCTCCAGACTTCGATCTGAAGGCGCAGTCGAGCGGCTCCACCAGGCGTGGCCGTATTGGGCAGCAATAGCCGCTCAATTGCTCGCTGATAGTCTGCCAGGGCAGCGTTCCAGTCGCCCCAGAGGTGATGTGTGCGACCCCGCTCGGCGTAGATGTGGGCTTCCAGACGACCCAGCCGCAGCGCAAAGTCAAAGCATTCTAGAGCGCGCTCGTGCATCTCTAGCTCACGCAGCGTAATCCCCTGATTGAGCCAGGCGCGGACGTTGGTTGGGTTCAGATCAAGGGCTGCGTCGTAGTCCAGGATGGCTTCTAGAAACTTGCCCTGAGCGGCGTAGTAGTTGGCGCGATTGTTATACACGCTGTCGAGCGTGGAATCTAGCGCGAGCGCTTGGTTATAGTCGGCGATCGCCCGCTCCATGTCTCCGCTTTGGAAGTAGACCAGGCCACGATTGTTGTAGTCACGGGCGCTGCTGGGGTTTTGCTCCAGAATGATGGTGAATAGGGCGATCGCCTCTTGATGATCGCCGCGCTGGGCTGCCTGGAGGGCTTCCTGACGCAGCGCCGTTTCCAACTCGGTCTGGCTGATGGGAGCCGCAGCACGAGGGGCGATCGCCGTGTCTACTCGTCGCACTCTGGGCTGCCAGCGCTTCTGCACTCTAAGGGCTGGCCGGGCAGTCGTGCTAAGACCATTGCGCGACCGATCTGCATTGTTCGCTTTTTCTTGCCGACCTGTAGAAGAGCGCATGTTCATGACATCCTCGTGGTGTATTTCAGTCAGTGCCAGGGTGTATATGCCTTTAGAACCCGCGTTATCCGCCTTTCCACCTGTTAATGTCTCTCAAAGCCCAAAGTAGTGTCAGGTTGAAAGTACGGAAAATTCTTTTTCACCTGAAATAGCAGCGCACCCCTGGCAATTGACGATGCAGAATCTATGAAAGTTCCGCCGAGTCAGACGTTCAGCATTTGGTTGTCTACGAAGAAACTACACAGAGCCTCCGTATAATTCCTGAAACTTTCTGCAAGGATTCGTGAATTTTTGGTGACATAGGCGTTACATCCCAAGCGATTCTCGATTTGGGATTTGGGATTTGGGATTGCTAGTCAGGCATTTGTGGGGCTGCCAGGAATGTCATTCGTGGCGTCACCTAGAAAAGTGAGGTCAGACGCTATAAGACCAGAAAACCGTCGGTTCAGCAGATCTACAACCGGTCGATTTTTCCACTCCTTTTCCTACTGATAAAACAAACCCATAAAAAAGACTCCCTAGAGATTTGCGGCGCAAGAATCTCCAGGAAGCCTGATTGTTAAACTGGTCAAACTAGGTGCTAGAACCTAACGAGGCGGATTCAGGAAACGGCTGGCAAATTTCAGCGTTTCGCCGAGGTCGGTCGATTTTTCATCGCCGCCTAGGAAAGCAGCTAGCAGGGGGTTGCCGCCACGGGTGCCAGGTTTGGGTGCGCCCAGGTTCAGCATCCCCATCGCAGCCGTAATCAGCCCTGGCAGCATTCCCTGGACAATCGTGGGGCTGATGCCAGTCGCAGAGGAAATAGTCTGGACGGCCTGTTGCTGTAGTCCGGCAGGAATCAGGGATTGCAGCGCTGCCCCGCTAGCGGAACCGCCCGCGAGTTGACCGATCATGCTTTCCAATCCCCCCATCCCTGCGGTGGTTTGCTGCTGCTTCAGCGCAGTACGAGCCAGGTTGCCCACCACAGAGAAGGCACTCTGGGTCGTCGCAGGACTGAGACCCTGGTTCCCTGCAAGTTGAGAGACAGTATTGACAATGGAACCCAGCGAACTAACGCTGGCTTGCTGGTTGGGGTTGTTGATCGCGCTTAAAACGTCAAAGATAAGACTCATCTTTTTGCCTCGGTGTAAAACAAATTCAGCGGGGTTGCTGAATGGGGTGCTGAATAGCAGAATGCATCAAACTATTCTGCTGATGCATGTAAACTCTGTTCATATCCAGCACTTGGCTGCGCCGATTGATTCAGGTAAATTTTGCCACGAGGGATCGGGATTTTGGGTGTTGTGCAACACTTCGATTGCTATAAAACAGGCTCTACAGCTTTTATTCAGACTGTAGAGCCTAATTCTGTTTCAAGAGCCGACCTGTGCGAGGAGGAGTTTGCCTGCTGAGAGACGTGCGACGATATCGCGCAACAATGCACGTCCTCGGAGAACTTTTACGCAAAGGGAGTATTGTTTGGCGTGCAGGATAGCCAGGTCACTATAGCCCAACGAGCTTAGCGCTGAGCGTCCAGAGGCGATCGCCCAGGGCATCATTTGTGGCCTTTTCCGAAAGCTCCTGCACAAAGGACTCGCGCCCCTGCTTTTGACGGTTGCCCCAGCTCCAGTGAACTCCGGACTGCTTGAACGCCGGATCAGCTACGACCTGCGCCACGCGCTCGCCCGCCAGTTCTTGCGAGACATAGCCGCCTGTGATGTTCTTTTGGAACCAGGGGAAGACTTTTTGGAAAATTGGGTAGCTATTGCGGAACAGCGGCGTGTCGGCGACGCAGCCAGGATAGAGTGAACTGAAGGTAATGCCCGTGGTGTCGTGATAGCGGCGATGCAACTCGCGCACGGTAATCATGTTGCAGAGCTTGCTGTCTTTGTAGGCTTTGCCGGCCTTGAACTTTTTGCCGTCGATCATGGAAACCGGCGCTTTGAAGCCGGCCTCTAGCCCTTCCAGGTTGCCCAGGTCAGCGGGCGCGGGAATGGGGATCTTGCCACCCAGTTCCTTGGAGTTGGCAGTGACGGTTCCCAAAATGACTAGGCGCTTGTCCGCTGCGGGGGAATCCTTGAGGTCGCCCAGCAGCAGGTTGCATAGCAGGAAGTGCCCAAGATGATTGGTGGCGACGCTGAGTTCGTAACCTTCGGGGCTGCGGAGCGGCTCTTTGAGCAGCGGCATGTAGACGGCAGCATTGCAGACCAGTGCATCGAGCGATCGCCCGGTGGCATGAAACTCATCCACAAACTTGCGAACGCTGTCGAGCGAACCCAGATCAATATGCAGTAGCGTGTAGTGATCTTTGGGAACACCGACAGACTGTGCAGCAGCTTCGGCTTTGGCTAGATCTCGACAGGCCATGACGACATGCCATCCTCGCTGGGCCAGGGCTTTGGTAGCGTATAGCCCCACTCCCGAAGAGGCTCCGGTTATGATTACGGTCGGTTGCTGAGAGTTTTGCATTTTATTAACAACTTACGGTGCGCTGTGATGTGTCTCCATGATTCATGATGATTGCACACCGTTGAACCGCAAAATGTTGAGTTATTCCGCGAAATGTTGAGTTATTCAAACTAGGGGTTAGGGGGCAGGGGTCAGGGGTTAGGGGTCAGCAGAAACTACAGAGGATCACCCTTCTCTATCACCCCAACACCCCAACACCCCAACACCCCAACACCCCAACACTCCCTCTCCTCCTCACTCACTCCCCAAACCGATACCCTTTCCCATATACCGTGTGAATCAGCGTACTCTCCCCCTTGCCCTCGATCTTGCGGCGCAGCAGGCGAATTTGCGCCGCCAGCACGTTGCTGCCGATTTTTTCGGCATCGCCCCAGACCTGCTCATGGATCTGAGTATGAGTCAGCAGTTGGTTTGGATGCCGCATAAGATAGTCCAGGAGCTGGCTCTCTTTGTCAGATAGCTCAATGGTGCGCCCTTGCCGGTAGGCGACTTGGTTGTCTACATCCAGTTCCAGATCGCCGACCGCGAGCCGGGATGCAGGCCGGGCTGGCGCGCTCGGTTCCAAACTGGGCGGCCGCCGCAGCAGCGCCCGCACCCGCGCTAGCAACTCTCGCAGCTCAAACGGTTTCACCAGATAATCGTCTGCACCAGCATCCAGTCCGGCCACCCGGTCGTCGATCGTGTCTTTGGCGGTGAGGAATAGAACGGGTGTGGTGTCGCCTTTGGCGCGGAGCGATTGGCAGATTTCTAGTCCGCTCTGGTGCGGCAGCATCCAGTCCAAAATCAGCAGGTCGTAGCTGCCCTGAGTCGCCAAGGTTCCCCCCTCTGCCCCGTCGTGCGCCACATCGACCGCGTAGCCTTCACGCTTGAGGACGTGGGTCAGCGGCTCGGTGAGTTCGATTTCGTCGTCTACTAGGAGAATCTGCATGAAAGTATTTTATGCCGCCAGGGGTCAGGGACTAGCGGAAGCGATCGCGCTCCAGGTCAAAGATCGCTTTCTCCCAGCACCAGGCCGTCGGGCGATCGGGGTAGCGCTGCTGGACAGATTCCACCAGGCGGTGGGCTGCGGCGCGATCGCCATTCAGCAGGCGTACCAGTCGCCTTTCTAGAACAGGCTTGACACCCGCTGCGGGTTTCCCATGAAACGAGCGGGGCCGCTTCCCTGTTGCCAGCCAGCGCACCAGTTGGGCGATCGCCCATCCCGCCAGCCCAAACAGCGTCAGGTAAATAATTGGTTCCAGCATTTCTTAAGTTGCGATATTAAAGCTATGACAGAGACAGCCTCAGATTCGCTGCCGATCGGTCTTGCACGCCCTCACACCATGCTTACAGAACGTTACATCCAGATTAACAATTCTGCTGACTTGGCTTCCCTGGCAAATCAGGACGGTTTTCCGCTCTTAGAAGCGCGGCGATTGGAACTGCACCAGCCCGATGCCCACTGGGTTTTGCAGCGATCTGAAGCCGTTGTCGGGTATTGCTCTCTCTGGTGGCGCTCGGTGCCCGCTTATCCGGGTGAACGGCTGGGCTTGATTGGGCATTACAACGTGGCAGATGGGTCGGCTGCGGCAGGATTGCTCAACCATGCCGCAGGGGAACTGCTGGCTCGTGGCTGCACGCTGGCGATCGCCCCCATCGACGGCAACACCTGGCGGCGCTATCGGCTGCTGAGCGATCGCGGAACGGAGCCGCTGTTTTTTCTGGAGCCGGATAATCCCGATAACTGGTGCGAACAGTTTGAGGCGGCAGGCTTTGGGGCGATCGCACACTATTCCTCAGCGCTGGCAACGGACTTGACCCAGGTCGATCCGCGACTGGCGGCTGTGGAACAGCGGTTGGACACAGCAGGCGTGAAGATTCGCCCGCTGGCACTCGACCAGTTCGACACCGAGCTAGAGCGAATTCACACGCTGTCGCTGGTAGCGTTTCGGCAAAACTTCCTCTATAGCCCAATTTCCCAGGCAGAATTTCTGACGCAATATCGCCAGGTACATCCCTATGTGCAACCGGAGCTAGTGCTGCTGGCAGAACAGGGTGAAAACCTAGTCGGTTTTTTGTTTGCCGTGCCCGATTTGCTCCAGGCGCAGCGCGGCGAAACAGTGGATACGGTGATTATCAAAACGGTGGCGGTGTTGCCGGGTCGCGCCTACGCGGGGCTGGGTAATGTGTTGGTGGCGCGAGTGCAGGCGATCGCCCATCATCTGGGCTATCGTCGCGCCATTCACGCCCTCATGCACGATGACAACAATTCTCGCAATCTGAGCAGCCGTTATGCCTATCCCATTCGGCGTTACACGCTCTATGCCCGCAAACTGTAAAGCAGAATCACCGATTTATTTACGGCTCTATTCAAATATCACCCTCTCCTTCAAACAGGGTCTTCAGCGGCATCGCATCAATGTGATGAGCTTCTTTCAAGAATCTTGACAACACATCCGTTTGTCCATGAGTGACATACACTGTTTTCGCCTTAGTTTGCAGAACAGTGTTCACTAACCCGTTCCAGTCGGCATGGTCTGACAGCACAAATCCCCGTTCATAGCCGCGTCTGCGTCGTGCGCCACGCACCGCCATCCAGCCAGACGCAAAGGCGGTCTGCGGATGCTGAAATCGCTTCATCCAGCTTGAGCGATGCCCCGACGGCGGCGATAGCACCAGGTCGCCCTGAAACTTGTAGCTGCGCGGCATCTCGGAGGTGGGAATCGTTTGCACCATTGGGATTCCCAGGCTGCGATAAATTTCGGTCAGTGCGTGAATTGCGCCATGTACATAAACAGGGCGATCGCAGAAATGCCTGAGTTCACTGAGAATTCGCTGCGCCTTGCCAAAGGCATAGCAAAACAGCAGCGAGGGACGTTCCAAGTCGCTTTGCCACCAGTCGTAAATTTGCCTGCACACCTCCGTTCCGCTCTGCCAGTTGTAAATCGGCAAACCAAAAGTTGCTTCGGTAATAAAGCGATCGCACTCCACCACCTCAAACGGTTCGCAGGTCGGGTCTGCATCGCGCTTATAGTCGCCCGACACGACCCACACTTCGTCCTGATGTTCCACGCGGATCTGCGCCGAACCCAGCACATGCCCCGCCGCATGAAACGAGACCCAGGTTTCTCCCAACTTCAGTTTTTCGCCGTAGGTCGCGCCCTGAAGCCGAATGTTCTCGCCCAGTCGTTTTTTCAGCACGCCTGCTGAAATCTCGGTTGCAATGTAGCGAGCCGACCCCGATCGCGCATGGTCAGAATGGGCGTGGGTAATCAGTGCAGTATTTACAGGTCGCCACGGGTCGATAAAAAAGTCGCCCGCCTCGCAATAGAGTCCTTCAGGGCGAACGGTAATCAGAGTCATCGGCGGAAAGACTCGACAGGAATAAAAGAAAAAGGCGCACGACTGTACGCCTCTACACCATAGCGAATGGGAAAAGTTTGTTGAACCTGAACGTGAGCCGAAATGCAAAATCCTAAATGTGAATGCCGCACTCGGTCTTGCCAGTACCGCGCCAGCGTCCGGCCCGCTCGTCTTCGCCTTCGCTGACGGGCGTGGTGATCGGCTCGTCGCCAATGCTGGGATAGCCCTGGTCGTGCAGCGGGTTATAGATCATGCCGTGTTCTGCGACGTAGGCCCAGCTATCTTTGCGCGTCCACGAGGCTAGAGGATTGATCTTGAGGCGGCCCTGCTTGTCTAGCTCAAACACGGGCATCTCGGCGCGGGTGGTGGCCTGGTCGCGGCGGCGGCCGGTGATCCAGGCGACGGTGTTGAGTTCGCTCAGTCCGCGCTGAAGCGGCTCGATTTTGGTCAGGTCGTGGAACTTGAGGATGTCGCTATTCCACAGCGCCTCGCCGTACTTTGCGGCAAAGGCTTCGCGGGTGTCTACGTCCTGAATTTTGTAGACCTGGAGGTTGAGGGTGTACAAATCTTTTGCTTTGGCGACCAGTTCTAGGGTTTGAGGAAAGTGGTGAAGCGTGTCCAAAAACAGCACAGGAACGGGCTGAGCGGGCTTAAGCTGCTTGTAAAGAATGTCCGTCAGCACCAGGTCATCGACGTTAAAAGCGCTGGTTTGCACAAGGCCAGTGGGGATATTTTCTACGCTCCAGGCGAGGATGTCTTTGGGATGGGCGGTGTCAAACTGCTGATTGAGCGCGTCTAGGTCGAACGGCTGTGTCTGCGCCGGAGCGTCTACGGATTGAGTCATAATGCGTGTTTAAGGGTGAAGATGGCCAGTTTGGGAAAATCTCAATGAGTATATTTTACGATAAAAGGCGCATAAGCCGATGGGGAAATGGGGATTGAGAAGAGTCAGGGGTTTACGATGAAGCTCATTCTCTACAGCAAGCCCGGATGCCACTTGTGCGAGGGACTTCAAGAAAAGCTGACGCAGGTGCAAAGCATTTCCGTCGATCTGGAAATTCGTGACATCACCACTCGCGACGACTGGTTTCAGGCCTATCAGTATGAGATTCCGGTGCTGGTCTGGCAGCGCGATCGCCCCGATTCCCCGCCCGACTTGGTTCCACTGCCCCGCCTGTCGCCCCGGGCCGGCGTGGCGCAACTGGAGGCGCTGCTGCAAAAGGCGCTGGCCGCAGCGTGACGGTTGCCTCATGCCGCAGTGAGAATCAGCAATAGCCCAACTGCTATCATCACACCGCCTGCGATCGCATTCAGCCGAGTGCTTAGCCCCGCGCCCAGGAGGAACCGGGTTTGGTCTGCTAGCAGCGCGTAGATGACCTTCACGCCCCCAACCGCGGCGATCGCCACCAGCATAATCACGCCTGCATCGACATAGGACACCTGAGACATATCCAGAAACGCAGGGAAAAAGCCGAGGTAAAACAGCGTCGCCTTCTGATCAGCCAGGGTAATCAGCAGCCCGGTTAGAAAACTGGAGACCCTCGACGAGTAGGAGAGGGCCTGCGTTTCCACAGGCTGCGCCCTAGCCCGAAAGAGCCGAACGCCCAGCCAGATTAGATAGGCTCCGCCCAGATATTTGATCAGAAACACCAGGCTGCCCAGGGCGCTGGATAGAAATGAGAGTCCCCACAGGGCGATCGCAATAAACAGGAGATCACCCACCACGATACCTGCTGCCGTCAACACGCCATGCAGAAACCCAAGGCTGGCGGCCCGCGAGGAGACTGTTGAGGACACTGACGCTGGGAATGGCTGCCAGAACGACCATTGCGGAAAATAGGGCAACGATGTGGCTCAGGGTTAGATTGCTTTGTGTCCATGTTTGTGCCAATGTCGGAAACATCTTTGTGCCAATGTCGGAAACATCTCGGAAACATCCAAGTGTTAATTAAGCGTCAATCAAGCGTCAATTCTCGATTTTGGATTTGCGATTTTTGGATTGCCCGTCAAGCCTTCGCAGGGCTTCCAGTACGTTTATTCCACGCTTATTCATCGTGCCAATTGGGAAAATTCGGGAAATGAAACGGGTGTATCCCACTTTTGTAACCCTCACCCTAATATCCCTCTCCCAAAGTGGGAGAGGGGCTTCCAATCTGGCTCCCCTTCTCCCTTGTTGGGAGAAGGGGCTGGGGGATGAGGGCAAACTTGCAGCACTGGGATGCGCCCAATGAAGCAGGAAGGGCGATCGCCCCGCCTCCCCCCTCCCCTCTCAAGCTGCAACGTCGGCCTTGATGACCCAGACGTTCTTGATACACTGGAGTCAGTAATCGCGCCCACCCAGCGCCTCTAGCGCTCGCTCTACTGTGCAGATGCTCATGGCTCTGGTTTCCCTTTTTGTTCTTCCTTCTTCGTTCTTCTAGCGCTCGCTCTACTGTGCAGATGCTCATGGCTCTCCCTCTAATGACCGCTTCACTAGCAGACCCCCTGTTCACCAAGCTTCTATTCACCCAGTTGTTCTCCCTCTTCCTGGCGATCCCAATTGATGGGCTGTTGTCTACTCAGGGCGTGATGGTAATGCTGCTGGTCGCCTACGCCGGAGCCATGTGGATGTTCCTTTCCAGCGCCCCCAAGGTCTACACCATCATGGTGTCGGATTTGGAACTGGCGCGGCGGTTTTATGAAGAGGTGCTGGATTTGCCCGCCGCCGATGTGCCGCTGCATTATTACTACAACTACGAGCAGACCATTGGCGGGGCTGGGTTAGACCCGCTCTACCTATCGGGCACCACTGGCTATTCCACCAGCCCCTCGCTCAGCAATCCCGACGGACTGTGGTACCAACTCCGCAAAAAGACCCAACTTCATGTGATTACGGGTGCAAGCCTGGGCGAAAAGAACCGCCAGCGCCATGTCTGCTTTGATCATGACTGTCTGGAGCAAATGCTGTTGCGAATTCAGAGCCGAGGCGCACAGTACAAAATTCGTAGCGACAAGCCGCTGAACTTTTTGGTAAAAGACTGGGACGGTCGGATTTTTGAGATGTCTGAAGTGGCAAACTAGCAAGCCCGCCAACTGGGTAAACACGCTATGACTCCTCCCGATCGCGCTGGAAATACCTTAAACGCCGCGCGGCGTATTCGCCTATCAGAAACGCCCAAGTCCTTTCGGGATTTCGTAGGCGGCAAGGATCTGGATTTCTACCAATTTCGAGTGCTGCGAGCCAGCCAGTTTTCGCTGAATCTGTCGGAGCTAACGGCAAATGCAGATGTGGCTCTGCTGGATGACCAGGGCACAGCCCTGCTCCAGTCGGCTCGAAAGGGGAAGCGCCCGGAGGTAATTCGCGACACTCTGGCAGCAGGCACCTACTTTATCCGCGTTGTGCCCAATCGGGCAAACCAGCGGACAAATTACAAGCTTATGCTGTCGGCTGCGCCGCTAAAGACTAGCGACTTCAAAATTGAAATCGACTATCGCTTTGACACGAGGGGTTGGTTTACCCCGCTACGGCGAGCCGTACTAGAGGCAGCAGCAGAGGTCTGGTCTACGATTATCCGGAGTGAGTTTCCTGACGTGCCGACGGGGAAACGCACGCCAAACGTCCGAAATCCGGCCACGGGGGGAACCGTGCGAACCTTTGTGACCGATCGCCCAATTGACGATTTGACCATCTTTGCCGGGGCGCGAGAACTGGGCGGCACGACGCTGGCGCTGTCTGGGCCGTCGGGCTATTTTGTGGGCGAGAGCCGCTATGAGGGCGATGCGTTTCAGCCGTGGATTGGCTCGATGGCGTTCGACATCACGACAGATTGGTATTTTGACCGCACGCTCGACAGCACCAGCGATATTCCCAGCAATCAGCAGGACTTTTTCTCAACCGCGCTGCATGAAATTGCCCATGTATTGGGCTTCGGCACCAGCCGCGCTTTCAGTCGGCTCAAGCTCAGTAGCGGCTTTGGTGGGTCAAGTACCATAGCGCAGAATGGCGGCAACCCCCTGCCGCTGGATAGTTCCGAGCATATCCGCAATGGCTACACGTTTGGCGGCGTGGGGGAACCTCTGATGACTCCTTTTGCCCAGCGCGGCCAGCGCAAGCGGGCAACCGTTCTTGATATTGCAGTGCTAAATGACCTGGGCCATACCGTGTCCTATGGCAACGCCAGCATAAACCCCTTTAGCACGCAGGCGGCCCGGTTTGCGAGACAGGGAGCGCGGCAAGGGAGCGCATCGACAAAGGGGGCACTGGGTCAACGGCTGATGTTGGCCTATGGGCGCTGTGGCTGTAGCGGCTGTCTGGTGGATGCGGGGGCGGCTAGAGGATTGGCATAGCAGCCTGTTGGCTGTTGTAACAAGTTTGGTAGATTGGTCTTTTCTTAGTCCTTTTAGGCATGTCAGTTTAGGCATCTCAGTCCTTTCAGCCATAAGAGATGGCGATCGCCCTGTGAGCTTGTTCTGATAGACGTATGGATCATCGACCAGATCAATCTGGAGCCAGTCCCTTAACCTTTACCTCTTGTATGGCAGATAACACGCTGCCTGTAATGGCAGAAATTGCGGCCTATGCAGAGCGCAGACTTGGACTTCCGACTGAGTTTATCGATCAGATTCCCTGGCAGCAGCGTGAGGAGCGCTTTGACCGGGGTGAGATTCAGGTCTGCTGGATTTGCGGGGTGCCCTATGTGCAGAAGGCAGATCAGCCAGACCCACAAATAGAGTTGCTGGCTGCGCCTGTGATGCGGGGCGATCGCTACCAAAATCGGCCGATTTATTTTTCAGACGTGGTGGTGCAGCGCGAAAGCCCGTTTCAGCGGTTTATGGATCTGCGCGGCACCCGCTGGGCCTACAACGAGCCGCGATCGCACTCTGGCTATTTTCTGACGCGCTATCACCTGGCTATGCTAGAAGAAAGCCGCGGCTTTTTTGGCAGCGTGGTCGAGTCGGGCGCACACCAGACTTCGCTCCAGCAAGTTCTCAGCGGCGAAGTGGATGCCTCGGCAATTGACAGCACGGTGCTAGAACACGCGCTGCGCGAAGATCCGTCCCTGCAACGCCAGATTCGCATTATCGATACGCTCGGCCCCAGTCCTAGTCCGCCTTGGCTGGTGTCTATGGCGGTGCCTACCTCTATCCGCACGCGCCTCCGCAGCCTGTTGGTGCAAATGGCCGACGACCCAGAAGGAGAGGAAATTTTAGCCAGGGGCAGCCTGGCCCGATTTGTGCTGGTGGGCGATCGCGACTATGACCCCATTCGCCATATGCAGCAAATTGCCGCCGCCGTCTCGCTGGCTGGGCCAACTTCCTGACCGCTCCTAAGTTCCGGTGCGATGCCGCAGGTCGCCCATATAGGTGCGATCGCCCAACACCTCCAGCATGGGCCCGTGGTCGCCAAATTTTACGATGCTCACCGATCCAGCGTAGGCGTTGAGGCGATCGCGGTAGCGCCCCAGGTCAATGCCCAGCAGCGTGCAAAGCAAAATCCGAATCGTCGCCTTGTGCGACACCAGCAGCACGGTACCTGCCGGATATTTTTCCTCGATCTCGGCCACCACTAGCGAGGCGCGACTGGCAATTTCCACCGCCGTTTCGCCACCCGTTGGCGGGTTCCAGGCGGGTTCCGTCATCCAGCGGATGTAATCTTCGAGATAGTGTTCCTTGACGAATTCTGGCGACTGATCTTCCCATTTGCCATAGCGAATTTCCTTTAGCCCGTCGCGCAACTGCATTTCTAGCCCCACCGCCTGACACAGCGGCGCAGCGGTCGCAATCGTGCGCTTCATCGGGCTGACGTAGACCGCGTCCCAGGACACACTGGAATAGGCCGCCGCAAAGGCCGCTGCCATTTGATGTCCTTCGGGCGTTAGCTCGGCATCAATCTCGCCGCAGTAGTGGCCTGTCTGGCTATAGGGCGTTTCCCCATGCCGCAGGAAGTAAAGCGTTAGTCCCATTGGGTGTGTGCTGGAGCAGGAAGTAGATTGGGCGATCGCTCACTGCTGCGTCTGCCGCTGCTGCGAGAGGCGATATTCTGCCAAAGCCCACTCTGCCCGCTGCTCTGTTTCTGTTTCGTGGTGAATCTGGTAGATTTCGCTGTCTAGCCCCAGCGCACTCGACATGGCTTTGGAATGCACCACACGATCCGCAATCGAGAGTGCATCATTCAGCACGCCAAACAGCGCCATTTCCTGGTCAATTTTTTCCAAATCTTGCAAAATCGCCTGTTCCTTTTCTCCAGTCGCTGCATCTAGCTGGCTCAAGCACTGGCTACGTTTAACCTTGCAATGAGAGTAGGAGTTTTTGAAATACTCATGCAGCTTGGTAACGACGGAGGCGACCGATTGATTTTCGTCCAGAAAGCTGAGTTTGTCGGTATTCATTAGGGCTTATCTTAAGGCGAAACGATTTTTCCTTTAGATTCTAAGGCTTATCCTCAAATCGGCAAGGGAGTTACGGGGTTTCTTTAGACCCAGACGTGCGATCGCCCTCCAACAAGCAAAAGCATCAATCAAACCGCATGAACGTGCCTCAGCCGGGCGGCCAGGTCATCGGGCGGCCGCCCAATAGATGCAGATGCAGGTGATCGACCGTCTGCCCACCGTCGGTTTTGGTGTTGATCACAACGCGATAGCCGTTGTCCAAACCCACTTGGTCTGCCACCCGCTTCACCGTCATCAACAGATGCCCTAGAATGCGATGATCTTCGGGAACTGCATCGGCCAGGCAGGGAATTGGCTTTTTGGGCACGACGAGAATATGAACAGGAGCCTGAGGATTAATGTCTTTGAAGGCGATCGCCAGATCATCCTCGTACACAATATCCGCAGGAATGTCGCGGCGAATAATTTTGAGAAACAGAGTATCGGCTGGCTCGGTCATGGGTTTGGTTGGAAAAACTTGGCATTGGCTAGCGGAACATGCTGCTCACCGAGCTATCTTCATGAATCCGCCAAATCGTTTCGCCAATGATGTTGGCTACAGACAGCACCGTAAGCTGCTCAAAGCAACGGTCTTCGGGCACAGGGATGCTGTTGGTAACGATCACCTCTTCAAACAACCCGCTAGACAGGCGCTCGGTCGCAGGTGGCGAGAACACAGCATGGGTGGCACAAGCATAGACCTGGCGCGCGCCCTGTTCCCGCAAAATTTTCGCCCCTTCACAAATTGTGCCAGCGGTGTCGATCATGTCGTCCACTAGCACAGCGGTCTTGCCAGCCACATCCCCAATCACATTCATCACCTCAGCCACATTGTGGGCTTGGCGGCGCTTGTCGATGATGGCCAGTGGCGCGTCATCTAGCTTTTTGGCGAAGGCGCGGGCACGAGCCACACCACCGACATCCGGCGACACCACCACAATGTCTGACAGTTGCTTATTGGCGATGTAGTCAATCAGGACGGGCGAACCGTAGACATGATCAAACGGAATGTCGAAATAGCCTTGAATCTGGGCCGAGTGCAAATCCATTGCCAAGACTCGATCTGCGCCTGCCTGAGTAATCAGGTTAGCCACAAGCTTAGCCGTAATGGATTCCCGTCCGGCGGTTTTCCGGTCTGCGCGAGCATAGCCGTAGTAGGGAATCACTGCCGTAATCTGGCGGGCTGATGCCCGATGGCAGGCATCAATCATAATTAACAGTTCCATCAGGTGGTCGTTGACCGGGCAGCAGGTGGGCTGCATCAGGTAAACGTCGCACCCGCGAATGGACTCTTGAATTTGAACGTATAGTTCACCATCTGCGAACCGCTTACGAACCATCGGCCCCAAGTCCATGCCAAGGTAGCGGGCCACCTCTTGGGAGAGGGGAACATTGGCAGAACCCGAAAACAGCCTAAGACGGCTATTGTCGGCAATTTGAGGCAGAGGAGGCTGAAGAGACAAAGCTGCCGAGCGGATCACAACAGTTCCTCGGGAAATAGTCACCGCAATCTTATCATTCCAATTTGACAACAGCCGCTCAGATTTCCAGGGAAATTAATAAATACTGGAAAAAGTAAAACTGCCAAATATAGCCTTAAAGAAAGGAACGGTCGGGGTGAAAAAGCAGAGAAAACTCGATAACTCAGCGCCACCCGGATGTTTCCGAAACGACCCGTCTCTGAAACGACCCGTACACCCTAATCGAATCGAAACAAAAACCAGTGAGGCTCTAGAGGCTTTAACTGGACAAAACCATATAAGAAGGCAAAAAAACATAAGAACTGAGGCAATGCACCAAAAAGCGGCGATCGCCTACAGTCTCTCATGATAGCAATTGAACCCGGCCAGTGTGTAAGCTCTCGGTGTATCTCGTCAACGTAAACGCTCGTCAACCACTTCAAACCACGGAAAACTTACAGGTCGCCGCCGCGAAAAGCCAGCAGAAAAATCACCACTGGCCCGGCAATCATAATCATGCCCACCAGGGTCAACTGAACAATGGCTTCCCAGTTAACATTGCCAACCAGATTACTAATCAGATCCATTGCGCCCTCACGTGCCGCGAAATTTAGGTTAGGTTTAGTTAAGTCAAATGTCTTCGCCCATTTTACCTGTGTGGGGAACCCGATTCTCAGAAAGTTAACAAAAATCCGGTGGTTGTCTGGGACGGTCTGGTAATGGGGAGTTTTGGCGCGGGGTGAGGGGATTGAGCAGGTTCCGCCAAACGTTTTTCTTGCAGGATTTTCAGAAGTTGTTCAACCTGAATTGGTTTGGCAGAGCCGTGTGGCGATCGCCCTGCGAAGCTGCATCAGAATAATTAAAAAACGTTACAAAACTTTCCCCTGAGTTTTTGGTCTGGGTTTTCCGTCGATGGGGCTGTCTGCGCTGATAGAGCCATGCGGCGCATATCTGGGTATTTCTGGGCACTTTGGAAGGGGCGATCGCACTTGGGAGTTAAGAGGCTATGGCGACCTGGCGTTGCGTGAAACAGTGTGGGGCTTGCTGCCACCTTGATCCGGCAGAGCGTCCTGATCTGGAAGAATACCTGTCGCCGCCGGAACTAGCGGAGTACCTGAGCCTAGTCGGCCCCGACGGCTGGTGCATTCACTTCGAGCCAGACTCGCGGGAATGCACCATTTACGAGAAGCGCCCCCGCTTTTGCCGGGTAGAGCCAGCCGTGTTCCAGGATTTATTCGGCATTGAGCCAGAGGCGCTAAATGATTTTGCGATCGACTGTTGCCGCCAGCAAATCGAGGGCGTGTATGGCGATCGCAGTCTGGAGATGCTGCGCTTTGACCGAGAAGTGGGCCTATAAGAACTATGAGGCTAGGGATTAAACGGTTTGGGATTCGGCGGCTGGGGGCAACCCTGGTAAACCGACTAGAGACGCGCTGGGTCGCGCCGTCCTATGGCGGCTGGGTCGCCCTTGGCCTGGCGCTATTTTTCTTCGGCGCAGCGACGAACACGATGGCAGGCTGGCTCTATGCCACCAGCGGGCTGATGGGGGCGCTGCTGGTGCTGGGGGCGCTGCTGCCGGGGCGATCGCTGCGGTCGCTGTCCGTTCGCCGAATGCCAATTGAACCCGTCAGCGCGGGCGATGCTTTGCACTTAGAACTGGCCGTTGAAAACACTGGGCGACAGGCAAAAACGCTGTTGCAGGTGTGCGATCGCCCGCCGCCAGCACTGGGCCCAGCAGAAACGACCGTCATTGAGTCGCTAGCGCCCGGCCAGACCTATCGCTGGGTCTATAGCCGTACCGCAGATCGACGGGGTGTGTATCGCTGGGATGGGGTGGATTTGCGGACTGCAACACCGCTGGGCTTGTTTTGGGGACGGCGATCGCACTCAGTCGATGCCTCGGCCGTGGTCTACCCGACCGTGCTGCCCCTTAGCCAGTGCCGCCTGATCGACGAAATGGGGCAAGACCTCAGCCACGCCACCGAAAGCCAGCGCCGTGCCCAGATGGCGACCGAAGGCGTGACGCGGACGCTGCGCCCCTATCGTTGGGGCGACCCGACTCGGCTGATTCACTGGCGCACCAGTGCCCGCTACGGCGAATTGCGGCTACGAGAACTGGAGCGCTTCACAGGTGGACAGGAAGTCGTGATTGTGCTGGACAGCGCCGCCCTCTGGCAGCCCGACGCTTTTGAACAGGCCGTTATCGCGGCTGCCTCGCTCTATGCTTATGCGCTGCGCCAGAGCATGACCGTCAGCCTGTGGACGGCTGGAACAGGGAGTCTGCGGGGCGATCGCCTTGTGCTAGAAGCCCTCGCCGCCGTGCAGCCCGGTGAACTGGCCCCCAATCACCCGCCCACGCAATCTCCCTGCATCTGGCTCACACCGTCTCTCCAGCGCTGCAACAGCCTGCCGCCCCAAAGCCGCTGGCTCCTCTGGCAGGATGCAGACTCCGGCGGAAGTCACTCAGGCGAATCGACCACCACCGGCCGAATCATCCAGCCAGACGAGCCGCTACTCGTTCAGCTTCAGCACTAGACCGTCAGCGCTTCGTGCGGCCCAAAATCGCCCATCCAAAATCACCCATCCAAACTCCAAAACCAGCTTCACCTCTACTGCGCTGTCCAGGCCGGGTGCGCCATTAGTGAAGCCATTGTGCGAACGCCTCGCAGTTGGTTTGACAGGGGCAGATGACCGCGCGGAGCCGTCAAACTCCAGGTAAAGCCGCCCGGATAGCGTGTCCAGTTATTCCCCGACTTCCAGCCGATCAGCGGCCAGAGCCGATCCCAGTTTTTGCCCACGCTAAGCCACAGATCGCGCTGCACCGAAAAGCCAAACTTACCTTCGGAGTAGACTAGCCAGAGCGTGTTGATGGTCTGCAAGTCCTCAATGGGAAAGTCATCGACCTCGGTGAAATAAATCCAGCGGCGCTGCACAGCGGTCGGGCCCGCCAGTTCACACAGTTTTTCTAGGGTGAGGCGATCGGCTGCCTGAAAGTCTTGCTGAACCAGCAGCGTTTGTAGCGGTTGGTAATCTATCCCGCGCTGCGATCGCCCAGGCACTAGCCCCTGGGGAAACTGGGTCTGCAAAAACTCCTGCGCTTTGGGGGATTCAGCGGCGGACAAAATCTGCACGGCCTTGCCTTCCAGGGGCCCTGGTTTGCTGCCCTGGCGGTCTTGCAGCACCCGCATCAGCACCGTCAGCCCGGATTCGCCCTGGGCGGCAATGTCTTGAATTAGCTGCAACTGGGTCTTCTCGTTTTCAGACTGGAGGCGGGCAAGGAAATCGGTCATGAAGTCAGACGCGCCAGGCTCGGACAAAGCAGTGATATCTAGCGGAGATTGCGACAGATTGGCTTGCACGTTATCCATGATTTGCAGCAGCACCGAGCAAAAGCGCGAGTTTTACGCGACTTCTCATTTTAACCTTTAATCTCCTCCTCTACTCTTTGCCGACTGCGCCTGCCAGAATGCGCTGAATGATCGCTGTAGTGGAACTGGGCACTTCTACCTGAATTAGCTCGATTCGCCCGCCGTAGGCTTGGACGGTGGGGGCTTCGGGCAGGGTTTCAACGGTGTAATCGCCGCCTTTGACGTAGATATCGGGCTGGAGGACCGATATCAGGGCGATCGCCGTGGGTTCCTCAAACACCACCACGCCATCCACAGGTTTTAGCGCGGCCAACACTTCGGCTCGCTGGGCTGCGGGCACGATGGGACGCGGCGGCTGTCCGGGTTTGGCGGGCTTGATGCGCTGCACCGAAGCGTCACTGTTCAGCCCGACGACGAGCGATCGCCCCTGGTTTGCCGCCGCCTGCAAGTAGCGCACATGCCCCGCGTGGATCAGGTCAAAACAGCCATTGGTAAACACCAGCGGTCGCCACTGGTCAGGATTTTGGGCGATCGCCCGCTGCAATTCAGTCAGGGTATAGACGGGCATAGTCAGGGGTTTGGGAGTCAGGCGTTTAGGAAGAGGCGGCTCTCCAAATTATCGCCTCCTATCGCTCATCGCTCTATCTCCTCATTCCCTTGATTCACACTCTGCCAATCGGCCTTGCTCTATCGCGGGCAGACTGTGACGATAGTCTTGCAGCAGTCCACACCCCAGGTTCAGCAGATGTTCCAGGTCATTCATCTGGGTCAGCGTCCACAGCAAAACCGTGTGGTCGTTGCTGGCGGTGGCGAGGGTCTGCCCGTCGGGGCTATAGACGGCAGCGTTGACCCCGTCGCGGTGGCCGCGCAGCGTGCTAATCAGCCTGCCGTCCAGCGTCCAGAGTTTGATTGTGCCGTCGTAGCTGGCGGTTGTCAGGGTTTGCCCATCGGGGCTAAAGCTGACGTGCAATACGCCATCGCTATGACCTTCCAGGGTTGTCAGCAGCACACCGTCCGGCTTCCAGAGCTTGACCGTGTTGTCGTAGCTGGCGGTGGCGATCGCCCGTCCGTCGGGGCTAAAGCTGGCGTGATACACCTTGCCGCTGTGGCCGCGCAGCGTGCGGAGTTTGCGACCCTCTGCCGTCCACAGAATGACAACCTTATCAGTGCCGCCTGTAGCGAGCATTTGCCCGTCGCGGCTATAGTCCACGCTGAGAACGCCGCCGCGATGCCCCTGGAGCGTGTTCACGAGGCGGCCGTCGCGCTGCCAGAGGCGCACCACACCATCGTCGCTGGCGGAGGCAAGCTGGTCGCGGCTGGGTGAAAAGGCGACTTCGTTCACGGCGGCGGTGTGGCCGGTCAGGGTTTGCAACAGGTCGCCGTTTCGCTTCCAGAGCTTTACCGTGCGATCGGCGCTGGCCGAAGCCAGGGTTTGATTATCGGTGCTGAAGGCCACGCCGCGCACGGGTTCTGTATGTCCTGTCAGGGTCTTCTGCAACTGGCCGTTTCGGTTCCACAGGCGCACCGTGCGATCGCCGCTGGCGGAGGCAATCAGGTCACCATCGGGGGAAAAGTCCACATCATACACCCGATCCGTGTGGTCATACAGTTGGCTCAGCAGCGTGTGACTCACGCGCCACAGCCGCAGCGTGCGATCGCCACTGCCAGAAATCAGCGTCTTGCCGTCGCGGCTGAAGCGGAGGCTGTGAACCTGGGAGGTGTGGCCGCCCAGCGTAGACAGCAGTGTACCATCCAGTCGCCAGAGCTTAATCGTCTTGTCGGCGCTCGCAGTGGCCAGCAAGTCGTCTGTCGGGCTAAACACCAGGCTGTAAATCGGCGAAGAATGCCCCTGGAAGGTGTGGATGGGCGTGCCGTCCAGCCGCCACAGCCGCACCTGCCCATCCAGCCCGCTGGCAGCCAGGATTTGCCCGTTGGGACTAAAGGCTAGACTGGTCACTGCCAAATCGCTGCTGGGAAGGGTTTTCCAGCGGGTTCCATCCGGCTGCCAGAGGCGGATCATCCCGTCAGCGCTGCCCGTTGCCAGGATTGTTCCATCGGGGCTATGGGCAACAGCGCGGACGGGTGTGTTCTGGCTGGGCAGCGTGCCCAAGCGCCGGCCCGTTTCGTCCCACAGGCTCACCGTGCCGTCTTCGCTGGCGGCGGCGATCGCCCCTCCATTGGGCGCGACACTCAGCGCATTGACCGCCTGACCGTGGGCAAACTGGCGAATCCCCGTGCCGTTGAGCTTGCGAAACCAGAGGCTACCGTCGTCATGGGCGCTGACAATTCGGTCGTAAGGCAGTACGACAACGCTGAGTGCCTGGGAGGTGTCGCCTGCCAGCGTTTGCACAGGTGTTCCATCCATCTGCCACAGGCGCACCGTGCCGTCGGCGCTAGCAGAGGCGAGCCGTTGTTCATCAGGACTGAGGGCCACCTGCCACACGGCTCCGGCGTGCCCCCGCAGTTGGTTGCGCTCATGCACCCAGTAAATTGCCTGCTGCAAAGAAGACAACACGCGCGATCGCACGTCTGAATTCTGCGCCTGTTCTCTCCGCTTCAGGGTTTTCAGCGTAAACCCTGCTTCTACGGCCTTCACCAGCGCCTCAAAGGTTTGCCCCGAGCCATACAGCGCCCCCGAAGCCTCCGTCAGCGCCGTCAGTCGCTCCCGTTCCGCAAGGCTGCGGCTACTTTCCGCCGAGCGATACAGGCTGAAGGACACGATCCCAAGGGCGATCGCCATCGCTCCTGCCGCTGCGATCGTCTGGGTCAGCAACCGCTGCTGCCGGAGAATCTGCTTTTGCTCTGCCAGTTCCTCCTGCTGATGATCCATCTCTTCGTTGTACGAAGCCCAGATGTATTCCTTCTGCACTTGCAGCGCCTGGGGGGACTTGCGATCGCTCTCTGCCAGCCAGCGCCGCGCCTCCTGAATTTCGCTGCCCCGCAGCAGCAGGCTGCGGTCCTTGCCGCGTGCGTTCCACTCCGTTGCCCGCACCAGCAGCCGCGTGTGGGTTCGCACATAAGACAAATCGGCATCCAGCGCCGCCACCAGGCTGCGAAACCCAACCTCAAAGTTGTCTGTATCTCGCAAAAAAATCCAGTTGATTTTGCCCAGCTCGGGATGCACCAGCGCCGGGTCAACGTCTTTGCAAACTACAGGCAGCAGCCGCTTCTGATGTTGCAGGGCATGTTCTAACTCGCGGCCACACACCTCCGAAGCCGCCGACTCTGGGCTGAGGACAAAGATCATCGTGTCGGCGACCTCAATGCCCAGCTTAATTTCTTCCCACCAGTCCGCTCCCGACGGAATGCTGTCCCAATCAACCCAGACCTCGCGCCCCCGCTTTTGGAGCGCCTGCACCAGCGTTTGCACAAAGGGCTTGTTGCGACGGGAATAGGACACAAAGACGTTTGCCGTTTCGCTGGACACGTCCAGAATCTTCCAGATGTCCTTGGGCATCCGGCGGTTAGACTTGTGCGCCAGCTTTACTTCGTAGGCGATCGCCCCATCCTGCTCTAGCTGACGGACAATGCGCTTTTCTAACAGCGGCAGCAAGAACGCCTGCATTTCGGCTTCAGTCTGCTGAAAGTGGGCCGCCGTTTCGCTCAGGGAAACAACATTATGGCGCAGCAGCCAGCGCACGACTGACTGCTGTTCGTCGGGTAGCAGCAGCACATCCGCCATGCGAATGCCTGTAATGTTGTCAGGAAGAGAAGGCGCAGAAGACGCAGCAGCAGACCCGGATGCCGAATCGCTCATGGTAGATACAACTTATGAGAAGCGGTGGGGGAAGCCGTAGAGAAACTGTGGGGCAACCACAGAATGGTTCTATCCTACTGGGCAGTTTGGGGGATCAGTCGAGTTGTTGGCATTTTTTATATTTGCATGGGAAAAACAAGCCACTCCATCTCCATCGGGATGGGTTGATTGAGTCAGAACAGGTGTGTTCGGCTGCTGCCATCGGGGCGCGATATCCTGAGAATTGGAGTTTGCGGGGAATCTTGATGCAGATCTATCTGGACTACAGCGCCACCACGCCCACCCGCCCAGAGGCGATCGCCCGCTGGCACGCAGTCTTGACCCAGCAGTGGGGCAACCCCTCCAGCCTGCACCAGTGGGGGCAACGGGCTGCCGAAGTCCTGGAACTGGCCCGCGCTCAGGTCGCTGCCCTGATCAATGCACCACCTGACAGCATTGTGTTTACCTCCGGCGGCACCGAGTCTGATAACCTGGCCCTCTACGGCATAGCACGTCAATATTCCGCGCCCCAGCATTTGATCGTGTCCAGCGTCGAGCATTCGGCTGTGGCCGAACCAGCCCGCCAGCTAGAGCGCCAGGGCTGGCAGGTGACGTGGCTTCCGGTCAACCGCCAGGGGCGGGTCGATCCGGCCGACTTGCAGGCAGCCCTGCGACCCAACACGGTACTGGTTTCGATCATTTACGGGCAGAGTGAAATCGGGACGCTCCAGCCGATCGAATTGCTAGGACAGATCGCCCGCGATCACGGCGCACGGTTTCATACCGACGCGGTGCAGGTGGCAGGGCGACTGCCGCTAGACGTGCAGCGGTTGCCTGTCGATCTGCTCTCGCTGTCCAGCCACAAGCTCTACGGGCCACAGGGTGTGGGGGCTTTGTATGTACGGCCCGGCATGGCGCTGGTTCCACTTTTGGGCGGCGGCGGACAAGAGCAAGGGCTGCGATCGGGAACCCAGGCAGTGGGGGCGATCGCCGGGTTTGGCGTGGCCGCAGAACTCGCGGCCCGCGAACTGCCCAGCGAAACGCCCCGGTTGGCTTCCCTGCGCGATCGCCTGTTTGACCAGTTGGCCGACGTGCCGGAGCTTATCCCTACGGGCGATCGCCTGCACCGGCTGCCCCACCACGTTAGCTTTTGCCTGCGCCATGCCGATGGGCAAACCCTGACCGGGCGAACCCTGGTGCGCCAGATGAACTTGGCGGGCATTGGCATCAGCGCTGGCTCTGCCTGCAACAGCGGCAAGCTCCAGCCCAGTCCGGTGTTGCAGGCGATGGGATTGGGCGATCGCCAGGCCACAGGCGGCATTCGGCTCACGCTGGGACGCTACACGACCGAAGCCGATATCGACTGGACGGCGATCGCCCTCCGCCAAATCCTGGAGCGTCTGACTGCTGGGCAGAGCTTGCAGCAAAGCGCCGTATGAGCATCTCGCCCTCAGCGCCCTAAAACTCAGCGCCCTAAAACTGTGCCTCGGCGACTCTATTGCGGCGCAAAAATCCTGGCAAATTTAGCAACAACAGACTCGCCCCAGCATCCTGTCAGTACAGGGATTCGAGTCGAAGATCGAGTTTTGTAATCTGAGATACAGATTTACTTTCTCTTCATTGGTGGAATCTGTATTAATTGATTCACGCCCTGCGCCAAGTTTCTGTGGGCTTCTGCCTATAGGTTCGCGTTTGCTGGCGTTTTTTGCCACAGGTGCGACTGTTTGGAGCAACGGCAATCATATAATCTGCCTAATCTGCCAAGCTGACCTGGCTCTTTAAAGTCTGGGCTGGTCTATTATCCTCCTCTTCGGTTTGGGGATGCGGTGTCAGTTTTGAGCCGCGTCATTAGTCTATCTACGTTCAAGGAACGTCCACCAATGTCTAGATTAGTTCTCAAAAAACGAAACAGACGGCAGCCGCTAATCGATCGGCGTGGCTTGTCTGCGATCGCCAAAATGCTTTTGGAACGCCCACGGGCGACCATTAATTCTCTTGCTCCAACTTGGCAAGCCTGTATTCCTCTAGCAGCGCTGATTCTGTTGGTTAGCAGCACGGCTGCCGTTGCCCAGGATGCGCCTACGGTCGAGTCTCTAGCTGAGACAACCTCCACTCTGCAAGTGGGTCTTGACACCCTCTGGGTGGTTCTGGCGGGCGTGCTGGTGTTCTTCATGAACGCTGGCTTCGGCATGTTGGAAACGGGCTTTTGTCGTCAAAAGAACGCTGTTAATATCCTCTCTAAGAACCTGATTGTGTTCGCTCTGTCTACAATCGCTTACTGGTTCATTGGCTGGGGTCTAATGTTCAGCGATGGCAATCCCTTCTTTGGCACGGCTGCGCCCTTCTTTTTGTCTGGCGCAGACAATAGCCCTGCCACAGGGGATGCCTACGAAGGCGTTTACAGCGCCATTAGCTGGGCGGGTGTTCCTTTAGCCGCCAAGTTCTTCTTCCAACTGGTGTTCGCTGGAACTGCCGCAACGATTGTTTCGGGGGCAGTGGCCGAACGCATCAAGTTCATCGACTTCATGCTCTTCAGCCTGTTGCTAGTCGGCATTGCCTACCCCATCACGGGTCACATGATCTGGGGTGGTGGTCTCCTGGCTAGCGGTGGCTTCTGGGATTTTGCTGGCTCGACTACGGTTCACGCGGTGGGCGGCTGGGCTGCGCTGATGGGTGCGGCTATCCTTGGGCCCCGTCTTGGTAAGTACAACGAAGACGGCACTCCCAATGCGCTGCCGGGTCACAACATGAGCATTGCCACGCTGGGCTGCTTGATCCTGTGGCTGGGCTGGTTTGGCTTTAACCCCGGTTCGACAATGGGCGTTGGCGATGGCTCGGCGATCGCCCACATCGCGCTAACCACAAACATTGCGGCTGCCTTCGGCGGCGTGGCGGCGACCTTCACGGCCTGGTCTCTGCTGGGCAAGCCTGACCTGTCGATGACGATTAATGGCATCCTGGCAGGTTTGGTGGCGATTACTGCCCCCTGCGCCTGGGTGACGGCGGGTGCTGCTGCCATCATTGGCCTGATCGGCGGCATTCTGGTGGTGCTGGCAGTTGGCTTCTTTGACCGCATCCGCATTGATGACCCCGTTGGCGCAACCTCAGTTCACCTGGTAAACGGCTTGTGGGGCACGCTGGCAGTGGGTCTGTTTGCCAAGGGGCCCGATGGCACGCTCTACGAAGAGGGTGGTGGCCCGCTAGCAGGCCTGTTCTATGGCGGCGGCTTGACCCAGTTTGGCATTCAGCTTGGCGGCACGCTGCTGTGCGGCTTGATTATCACAGTGCTGTCTGCCATCTTCTGGTACGCGCTCAAGGCCATCATGGGCATTCGAGTTTCTGCTGAGGAAGAACTGGTGGGTCTGGACATTGGCGAGCACGGCATGGAAGCTTACGCTGGCTTTGTGAAAGACGCAACGGGCGCTCCTTCGGGAGTTTATACCACCAGCAGCACCTCTACGGGCATTGCGGGTAATCCGAACTAATCGCTGACTTTCTGTTTTAGGTTCCCTCAGAACTAGAAGAGATTCAGTATCATAAGCGGTGAGTCTTGATGCTTGATCAGACTTGCCGCTTTTTGCATCCGATTCCAAATCCTGAGAGAAAAGGTACTGAGAGACAAGACCGATGCGCGATCGCTCTCTTCAGTTTGCAATCTACCTCGCGCCCTACTGGGCCCGGCTGCAAGCTCGGTTGCGGCAAGTGCGGGCAAAGTGGCGATCGCAGCCGCCAATTGTGCGGGCTTCCCTGATCGCCAATGCAGTAATGCTGACCCTGCTCACAGGGACGCTGATGCGGCATCACCACGCCAGCCTTGCGTCCAGCGCTCTGTCTCAGGCGTTGCCCCAGACCCCACAAGCTGTGCCCCCACCCGCCACCCAGACAGGAACACGCCACCTGCTGAACTATCAGCAGTGGGTTGACCTGTTGCAGCAAGAGGCGATCGCCGCTGCCGAAAATCCACCAGAGCGACTGGCCGTGCTGCTGGGCGATTCCATCAGTCTGTGGTTCCCGCCTGACCTGCTGCCGCCCGAGCGAAACTGGATCAACCAGGGCATTTCAGGGGATACAACCGAGCGGCTGCGGGCACGGCTCCATCTACTCGATCCGGTACAACCGCAAACCATCGTGGTAATGATCGGCATCAACGATTTAATCTGGGGCGCAGACAATGCCAGCATTTTGGCTCACTATCGAGAGATTGTGCGCTATCTGCGCCGCACCCACCCTGGAACGCAAGTGTTGGTGCAATCCATCTTGCCTCATGCCGCAGAGCAGGCGACTTGGGAAGGGCGCGATCGCCTTTTAGCCTTACCCAACAGCCGCATTCGGGCGCTCAATCAACAACTCGCGGCGATCGCCCAGTCCGAGGGAGCCTACTATCTCGATCTATATCCGCTCTTTGCCAACGCCCAGGGCAACCTTAAGATGTTCCTCAGCACGGACGGTTTGCATCTCAATTCGCAGGGTTACCTGGTGTGGCGGGCAGCGCTGCAATTGTACCTGCGGCAAACACTGCCCACCGGGTAGTACGCTCGATTAAGCTGCAAACCTACTTCAAAAACGCTAGGAGCTACGCACCTGCGATAAAGTTTCTGGGTTTTGGATGATTTCTCGCGGACTGCACCTGCGAGAAATCATCCAACTGCATCAGTCCCAAATGCTTCAAAAATAAAGCATTGAAGACGGTGCGACTCGGCGTGTTTGTTGAACCGGGCGGTTATCCCGCAGAATGGGCTGGAAGTAAGACATTAGCATCAGAATAATGAGCGTGATCCAAATCCAGGGAAAGTCGTTGTTGGGCGAAGGATCTTTGGGGGTTGAAAGGTCACGCTTAAAGTCGCAAGAAAGGCACTGATAGAGATTGGGGCCAGCCAGTACCACAGTCTTCTTGCCGCAGCTTGGGCACTCAACAATTTCAGCCATGAGGAGTCTCCTTAAAGTGGGGGCAGGAGCAGTCAATCATCATCTGGGAAACCAAGGCTTTCAGCTACCGATACTTACTGCCATTCAGCCTTAAGTTATGCAGCCTGGGCCATGTAAATAGATATCAGTCTGAGATATCAAAATTACGTCAATCCCTTCTAAATTCTTTCTATGAAGTTTCTTGGCATCGATTTTGGCTGGACTTCTCAGCCCAGTGGTCTTTGTTGCTTGGTGTTTCAGGACAACGCCCTGTGGCTGAAGGATCTCACCCGTCTTGCCGATATTCCCGACTTGTTGGCCTGGATCGATGCCTGCGTGTCGCCAGAAGAGCCTGCGGGGGTGGCAGTTGATGCGCCCACGCTAATTCCCAATGCCACCGGAATGCGCCTGCCCGATCGCCTGGCCCACAAGCACTTTGGGCGCTATCACGCGGGCTGCTATCCGGCCAATCTGGGACTCCCGTTTGCCCAGCGCACGGTGCAGCTTGGTCTTAGCCTGGAGGCTCGCGGCTTTGCCCATGCCCCGACGATTCAGCCCCTGGTTCCCATCCGCTTTCAAATCGAATCTTTCCCACATCCGGCCATGGTGCATTTGTTTGGGCTGTCGCGCATTTTGAAATATAAAAAGGGCACCGTTGCCGAACGTCGTGCCGAACTCGCTAAACTGCGGCATTATGTCCTGACCGTGCTGCCTGCCCTGACCCCAGCGCTGCATTTTAGGCCCGATCAAACCTTGCCCGACATTCCCACTCGCGGCGTGGATCTAAAAGCTGTAGAAGATAGGCTCGATAGCATTGTCTGCGCCTATATCGCTGCACACTGGTGGTATTGGGGCGAGGCAAGAAACTGGGTGCTGGGCGATCGCACTCAGGGCTACATTGTCGTTCCAGCACCCGCTACTGACCTGTCAAGCCATGCAGCAGAAGCCACGCCAGTAGACTAAACTCAAGCTCTATATCCAATGCCTGACGCAGGTTTAGCCAGTGGTTCTCTTCAGCAATCTCGTTGATCTTGTTGAGGCCGCAAGCGCATCCGTTTGCCCTGCGCCGGGGGGTAGGTTTCAGAGCTTGCAGGTTATGACGAAATCTCAAGAATCATTGCGGTGGGTGCGGGAGCATAGGTGGAGGACGATCGCCACAACATCGACCAGGCAAGAGATTGGGCGATCGCTCTCTGGCTAAACCCCACATTTCCGTCCGTTACAGCCTACACTCCGGGTTCCCCATCCTCTGCGACAATCAAATATCGTAAACGGAGCCAGTGCCCGCTCTACATCTGGGCTTGCTGCGTCCCCTCGTCCCCAACTCCAAACCCCTATGAAACTTGCCTACTGGATGTACGCTGGCCCAGCCCACATTGGCACATTGCGAGTGGCCAGTTCCTTCAAGAACGTCCACGCCATCATGCACGCGCCGTTGGGGGATGACTATTTCAATGTGATGCGATCGATGTTGGAACGCGAGCGAGATTTTACGCCCGTTACGGCGAGCATTGTCGATCGCAATGTGCTGGCACGCGGTTCGCAAGAAAAAGTGGTAGACAACATCACGCGCAAAGACAAAGAAGAGCACCCCGATTTGATCGTGCTAACGCCCACCTGCACGTCCAGCATTTTGCAAGAAGATTTGCAGAACTTTGTCGAGCGGGCGCAGCTCGAAGCGAAAAGCGATGTGCTGCTGGCGGACGTGAATCATTACCGCGTGAATGAACTGCAAGCGGGCGATCGCACGCTGCATCAAATTGTGCAGTTTTACATCGAAAAGGCACGCAAAAAAGATGATTTGCGGACGAACAAAACCGCAGCGCCGTCCGTCAATATCATTGGCATTTCTACGCTGGGATTTCACAATCAGCACGACTGTCGCGAACTGAAAAAACTGATGGGCGACCTGGGCATTCAGGTCAACGCGGTCATTCCTGAAGGCGCATCAGTGCATGAGCTAAAGAACCTGCCCCGCGCTTGGTTTAACCTGGTTCCCTACCGCGAACTGGGGCGAATGACGGCTGAGTATTTGCAGGCTGAATTTGAAATGCCCTTTGTAGACATTACGCCGATGGGTGTGGTGGAAACAGCCCGCTGTATTCGCGCAATTCAAACCATTTTGAACCAGCAGGGCGCAAACGTAGACTATGAATCGTTTATTCAAGACCAGACGCTGTTTGTCTCGCAGGCTGCCTGGTTTTCGCGCTCGATTGACTGTCAAAACCTGACGGGTAAAAAGGCGGTCGTGTTTGGCGACAACACTCACGCAGCAGCGATTACCAAGATCCTGGCGCGGGAAATGGGCGTTCGCGTGGTGCTGGCGGGAACCTATTGCAAATACGATGCGGAATGGTTTCGTGAACAGGTGCGCGACTACTGCGATGAGGTTTTGATCAGCGATGACAATGGTGCAATTGGCGATGCGATCGCCCGGTTGGAACCCGCTGCCATCTTTGGCACGCAAATGGAACGCCACGTCGGCAAGCGGTTGGATATTCCCTGTGGGGTGATTGCCGCGCCGATCCACATTCAGAATTTCCCCATCGGCTATAAGCCGTTTATGGGCTACGAAGGGACGAATCAGATCGCGGATTTGATTTACAACTCCTTCACGCTGGGCATGGAAGATCACCTGCTGGAAATCTTTGGCGGGCACGATACCAAAGAGGTCATTACGAAGGGTGTTTCGGCGGATTCTGATCTGGCGTGGAGCAAGGATGGTCTAGCAGAACTGAACCGCATTCCCGGCTTTGTGCGCGGCAAGGTGAAGCGCAACACCGAAAAATTTGCCCGCGATCGCGGTATTGAAACCATCACCGCCGAAGTCCTCTACGCGGCCAAAGAAGCCGTCGGCGCATAGGGCGGGATCGCAGAAATGCAGGTTTGCTAAGATTTGCAGGGACAGCGATGTGCCTGATGTTTCGATGGTTTTCTTCTCAGTAAATTCCAGCAGTTTAGCGAACCGTTTAACGCATGGGCGATCGCCCGACCCGTCCCAGACAGCCGTTCAGCCTGTTGCTTTGGCGTTTTGGGCTGGGCGAGTGCTGGCCTTGGGGGTGCTGCTCAGTGTCGGCATGGCTACGGCTGCCCTTGCTGGAACCCGCCAGCCGCAGGCTACCGCCGCTGCACGTCAGGCATTCCGCCAAGAACAGCAGGACAAAATTCGTCCAGAACACTACGACTTGGCGCGATATCCCCTGACGGAGGAGATGGTCGGTCACTGGCGCGGGCTGCTGTGGGCGACGGCAATCGTGGAACCTGCTGACCAATCGATTGATACGTCTATCGCACAACTGCTGGAGTTTGCCTATTCGCCCAATGGGGAAGGGTTCTCGTCGGCACAGCGGTCGGTGGTGGAAATGGCGCTTCAGGTGGGGACGCAGCTCTTACTCAGCAACACTCCGTCTCCGCAAATTGCAGCACCGTTTCAGCAAGTCCTGGAGCGCAGCGAGAACCCCCGCTGGGTGGCGATCGCCCTCTCGGCTCTGGCGCAGGCTACAGACCATGCGGCAGATCGTCGGCAGTGGGGCGATCGCGTCCGTCAGCGCTTTCCAAACTGGCGACAGGAGCCAATTCTAGAAACCACCCTGCGCGACGTAGCGGAGCTAGATTCACCGTCCACTCTGCCGCCGCTGCAAGATTTGCTGGACTGGCAAATCGCGCCTGACCAGATGCACGCCTATGTCTTGTGTCCGGGCGATCGCACTGCCCTCTGTCGGCTGATGGTCAAAGACCGCAGCGGCGCGTTTGTGCCCCAGACAGACGGATCGCCTTGGTCAGTGCCTCTGCGGCGGCGATCGCTCCACGGGCTGCGCTGGAACCTGACGCGGGGCGACACGCCCCAGGGTATTTACCGCATCGAAGGTGTGCGATCGCCCAGCGCCGACACCTTCCGCGCCTACGGGCAGTTTCCCCGTGTGAATCTATACGTGCCCCACGAAGCAGGCGTGCGAGAATTCCTGCCGGGGCAACCGGGAACCGTGGGGGCGATCGCCCAATATCGCGCCCTGCTGCCACCGTCCTGGCGCAGCTATTTCCCGATTTACCAAAGCTATTGGGCCGGACGCATCGGCCGGGGACTCTTTCGCATCCACGGCTCCGGCGAAGACCCCGCCTTTTTTGCCAACAGCGCCCGCTTCCCCCACAGCTACGGCTGGAGTCCTGCCATCGGCTGCCTGTCTGCCTTGGAACAATACGACGAATCCGGCAACCTGCAACAGGCCGATATGCCTGCTATTCTACAAGTCCTGACCCAGGCGAGTGGCGCAGTGTCTGCGTCGGAGATAGCGGGCTATCTGGTGGTGGTGGAGGGTGATGGGGTGTTGGAGTGATGGAGTGATGGGAGAGAGAACGGGATGATGAGATTAGTGGATGAGGAGATGATGAGATGAGGAGAATCTTGCTGAGCATTTCCCATCATCCCTTTATCTCCTCATCCCCTCATCAACATCAACAACTCCTCCCCAACACCCCAACACTCCATCACCCATGAACCTCCCCATCTGGCATAATCGCCCCACTCAGGTATGCTCCCGTCATCTTCACCATAATCCTGTCCTTCACGCCCATGCGGGCCCCGCGCAGGTTTGCCCCCCGCAGGTCTGCACCGCTAAGGTCTGCGCCGATCAGGTTTGCATCTTGCAGGTTGGCGTTGCTGAGGTCGGCTTCTAGCAGGTTGGCGCGAAACAGGTTGGCCCGCTGGAGGTTGGCGCTGCTAAGGTTGATGCGATGCAAAAACGTGTCGCTAAGGTTTGCGTCTTGCAGGTTGGCGTTGCTGAGGTTTCGCCCAGAGAGATCTTTTTCGCGCAGGTCATGGCCGCTGAGGTCGGTGCCGCTGAGGTCAGGATCTTGGCGACGGGGGGGACGCGGCGGCTCTTTGGGAGGTGGAGTGGCGTGGGCTTCGGTGGGGCGATCGCTGCTGCCGTTGGGGGCGTGGGCGCTGCTGGGTCTGGCGCTGGTGTGCCAGTCGGGATTATAGGCAGAGTATGGCGGCGGCGGCGAGGTCTGTCTGTTGGCGCTGGAACTGGAATAGGTCGAACCGGAATAGGTCGAGCCGGAATGGGTTGAGCCGGAATAACTTGAATGGCTGGAACTTGAATGATTGGAGCCAGCTTGTCCCGCGCTAGAATAGCCCGCGCCGCGATAGGAGGAACTGGGGTCGGAAGCGCCTTTGTAGGTGGAGCCTTGGGCATAGCCAGGGCGGGCGGGTGGGCGATAGCGGGCGCGAGAATAGGACGGGCGAGATGGCTCTGGGCGGGGGCTGGCGGGTTGGGCAGCCGCGCTGGCAGGGGTAGCAGACCCGGCGTTGGATTTTAGAAACGTGCGGAGGCGATCGCGTGCCTGGTTAATTTCCTTAATCTTTTCCTGCGCCTTCTGATGCAGTCGCTCGTTGTCGGTCGGAATTCGATCGGGATGCCACACAAACACCAAATCCTTGTAAGCCTGGTTCACCTCTTCGAGGGACGCGCCAGGCTCCAAATCTAGGACTCTGTAGTAGTGTTCGAGGTCTTTCATCTAGAACACCATATCATTTCCCAGCGGCGTGGGGATGGCGGCAATCCTCTCTGCACCATAGTCTGCACTATAGTCTGCACTATAGTCTGCACCATAGTCTGCACCATAGTCTGCACCATAGATTGATCATTGACAGATGCCCCTGAACCAAGGGTCGTCTGTGCCATGCCCCAAATGGCTGTCTCAGTTGCAGTAAGGTGGGTTGAGCCGTTCGTCGGGATGATTTGGGTAGGGGCGATCGCCCCTGGTCTTCTTCCAGCAAAGGTACGGCAACGCTAAGCGAGTCCAGACAAAAACTCAGCCGAGCTACGGGAAATCTAAATAATTGAATAATTGACGTGTCCAAAGCTTCATCCGTCCTTCAAAGCTGGCCGCTAAACTGTGGGGTGATGAATGCAAAGGGTAAAAGCAACTATGGATGCCACTGCACTCTGGCAACGCTATCAAGACTGGCTTTACTTCCATGAAGGGCTGGGTCTTTATCTCGATATTAGCCGGATGCGCTTTACGGATGACTTTGTGGAGCGCATGAAACCCAAGTTTGAGAAGGCGTTTAAGGACATGGCGGCGCTGGAAGCAGGGGCGATCGCCAACCCTGATGAAAACCGCATGGTCGGCCACTACTGGCTGCGAAACCCCGACCTCTCGCCCAGTCCAGAGATCAAAGCCGAAATCGTGGATACCCTGGCCAGCATCAAAGCATTTGCCGCCAAAATTCATGCGGGCGAAATCCGTCCACCCCAGGCAACGAAATTCACCGACCTGCTATCGGTCGGCATTGGTGGCTCCGCCCTTGGCCCGCAGTTTGTCGCCGAAGCGCTCGCCCCAGAACCCGCGCCGCTCAAAATTCACTTCATTGACAACACTGACCCCGCAGGCATGGATCGCGTGTTAAATCGGCTCAAAGACCGACTAAACAGCACGCTTGTGGTGATTACCAGCAAATCCGGTGGCACGCCCGAAACCCGCAACGGCATGTTGGAAGTTAAGCAGTTTTATGAAAAGCACGGGCTAAACTTTGGGCAACACGCCGTCGCCGTCACCATGCCCGGTAGCAAAATGGACGGCGTGGCAAAGTCCGAGGGCTGGCTGGCCACGTTCCCCATGCAAGACTGGGTGGGCGGTCGCACCTCCGAACTCTCCAGCGTGGGCTTGCTGCCTGCGGCGCTGCAAGGTATTGATATTCAGGGAATGCTGGACGGCGCAAAGGAAATGGACGAAGCCACCCGCGTCCCCGATCTTCGCAACAATCCCGCCGCCCTCCTAGCGCTGTGCTGGTATTACGCAGGCAACGGCAAGGGCGAAAAAGACATGGTGATGCTGCCCTACAAAGACAGCCTGCTGCTGTTTTCGCGCTATTTGCAGCAGCTGGTGATGGAGTCGCTGGGCAAAGAAACCGATCTCGACGGCAACAAGGTCTATCAGGGCATTGCGGTCTATGGCAACAAGGGGTCTACTGACCAACACGCCTACGTGCAGCAACTCCGCGAGGGCGTGCCCAATTTCTTTGTCACGTTTATCGAGGTGCTGGGCGATCGCCAGGGCGACTCGATCGAAGTGGAACCTGGCGCCACCAGCGGCGATTTTCTGTCGGGGCTGCTGCAAGGCACTCGTCAGGCGCTCTACGAAAACCAGCGCGACTCGATCACAGTGACGGTTCCCCAGGTCACGCCGCGTATCGTCGGTGCACTGATCGCGCTATACGAACGGGCCGTTAGCCTCTACGCTTCGTTGGTGAATATCAACGCCTACCACCAGCCTGGTGTAGAAGCGGGCAAAAAGGCAGCAGCCTCGGTGCTGGAGTTGCAGCGGCAGATCGTCGCCACCCTCAAGGCGACGGGGCAGCCCCTCTCGCTGGCAGAACTAGCAGACAAGATTGGCGCGTCTGACCAAGTGGAAACGGTTTATCTCATCGTTCGTCATCTCAGCGCCAACGGTCGCGGCATTACGCTGTCTGGGGATCTGGGCCAGCCCGGCAGCCTGACGGTTTCTGGCCGCTAATTGGGTTTACGGGTTGAGTCTCTGGCGCAACAGGTGCGAAAAATCAACCCGTTTGGCGGGGGTGGGAGTTTAGCGCTCTGCCCCCGCCCCTGTATCATCACGCCTTGTAAAAAAGAAGAAACTTCTCTATCACGAAACGTACCGATTTTGCCATTTCAGTAACAATCTTTTTATAGTGGATGTATAGGCTAAAACTGTACGCTCACAGATTACGCTCACAGATGAGGTGCTGATATGGGTCTGAAAGGTCGTGTTGAAATTCGCCCGTTGACCTCGATCAAGGGCGGCATGGCTGAGTTTTATACCCCCCAGTCTAGCCATGAAACGATGCTGGTCAGTATTCCACCAGGCATGATTGACGATTTGTTTGTTCACCATTTCCAAACTGACCAGCTTCTTGTAGTGCGCGGCAGTTTTGTGCTGGTAGTGCTGCAAAATCGCGAGTATCAATATATTCCCCTGAGCGATCGCCATCCCACCGTGGTCACCATTCCCCCCGGCATTCCCCACGCCGCGATTCATCTGGGTTCCGAGCCGTGCTTCTTGGTGAACGCGGTGCTGCGCCACGGCGATGCCCATCCCAAAGACTATCGCCCAATGAAACCGCCGATGCCGTTTGATTTTGTGACGGCTCGCGCTGCGCTAGCGGAGTTGGAATATCCGATTGGGATTGCAAGCTAGGGATTCAGGCTTCTGCAAGGGGGCAGGAGGCCGGCTGAGCGACAGATGCACAGCGGCCTCCTGCCCCTCTTTTCGCTATGCGGTTGCGGCCGTTTCCTGCTTTTGTGCCGATCCCTGGGTGCCCAGTTGAATCAGTTCCACCTTATAGCCGTCGGGATCCTCCACAAAAGCAATCACCGTCGAGCCATGCTTCATTGGGCCAGGTTCTCGCGTCACCTTGCCGCCCAGTTCTCGAATGCGATCGCACGTCTTGTAAATATCTTCCACGCCCAGCGCAATGTGGCCATAGCCATTGCCCAAGTCATACTTATCAGTGCCCCAGTTGTAGGTCAATTCCAGCACGGTGTGATCTGCCTCGTCGCCATAGCCCACAAACGCCAGCGTGAACTCGCCACCGGGATAATCTTTCTGGCGCAGCAGCTTCATTCCCAGCACGTTGCAATAAAACGCCAGCGACTTTTCCAGGTTGCCTACGCGCAACATCGTATGCAGCATTCTCATAGCGTTCGCCTCTCGTGTCTCCGTTGCTGTGTTCCCTTTTATTCTAGGGCAGGGCTTTGAAGTGACAGGGCATGGGGGAAGAGGGACTTCCTGCTGATCCCATCCCACCTTGCTCCGCCTTCCAACTCGGGCTACAGTCAGCTAATACTTAGCCCATTTCAAGTAAGTTCTCCTATGACTGACGCGCTCCGCAGAACGCCGCTGTATGATTTGGCGATCGCCCAAAAAGCCCGCATGACCCCGTTTTCGGGCTGGGAGATGCCTGTGCAATTTAGCGGCATTACGCAAGAGCATCAGGCGGTGCGGCAGAGCGTCGGCGTGTTCGACATTTCCCACATGGGCAAGTTTGTGCTGCGTGGTGAGGCAATCTTGACCCAGCTTCAGCGGCTAGTGCCCACGGATCTGGGCAGGCTGCAACCGGGCATGGCGCAATACACCGTGCTGCTGAATCCGCAGGGCGGCATTGTAGATGACTTCATTATCTATGCCCAGGGGCCAGACCGGGCAGACCTGATTGTGAACGCGGCGACGACTGAGAAAGACAAGGCATGGCTCTTGGAGCATCTCCCAGGGGTGGAATTGGAAGATGTATCGGGCGATCGCGCTTTACTGGCCATCCAGGGGCCCGATGCCGTTGCCACCCTGCAAAAGTTTGTCGAAGAAGACTTGTCTAATGTGTCGAAATTCGGGCATCTCGAAGGTCATGTTTTAGGAAAACCAGGCTTTTTGGCACGGACGGGCTATACGGGCGAAGATGGCTTTGAGGTGATGGTGGAGCCAGAAACAGGACGCGAATTGTGGCGATCGCTCCTAGACGCGGGCGTAGTGCCCTGCGGACTGGGGGCCCGCGACACACTGCGTCTAGAGGCGGCAATGGCGCTCTACGGACAGGACATCGACGACACCACCACGCCGCTCGAAGCTGGCCTCGGCTGGCTGGTGCATCTCGACAAAGTGCCGGATTTCATCGGGCGCGACGTGCTGATGCGGCAAAAGCAAGACGGCGTTTCCCGCAGGCTCGTCGGCTTGCAGCTCACAGGCCGCAACATCGCCCGCCACGACTATCCCGTGCTGCACAGCGGCGAACCTATTGGCAAAGTCACCAGCGGCACGCTCTCGCCCACGCTTGGTTATCCAGTCGCCATGGCCTATGTCCTCACCGATCTTGCAAAAGTCGGCCAAATCCTAGAAGTCGAAATTCGCAGCAAAAGCTATCCCGCTACCATCGTCAAGCGTCCCTTTTATAAGCGCTAAGCCACGTTAGAAATCAGGCCGACCATCGGCAAAAATTACGGTAATCTTTTCCTGTACGCCTCATTGCGCCCCAACCTATGAGCCTGGAATATCCCGAAGATCTGAAATACACAGATTCTCACGAGTACATCCGCCTGGATGGAGACACCGCCACAATAGGCATCACAGCCTTTGCCGTTGACCAGCTTGGCGACATCGTGTTTTTAGAACTGCCCGAAGTTGGCGATGCGCTAGAAAAGGGCGAAACCTTTGGCACGGTGGAATCGGTTAAGGCCGTCGAAGACCTGAAAGCGCCCCTCTCTGGCAAGGTGATCGAGCGCAACGACCCCCTGCTCGACGCGCCAGAGCAGCTTGCCGACGACCCCTACGGTACGGCCTGGCTGCTCAAAGTGGAGGTCAGCGATGGAGCCGAGTTAGACGATGCGCTGTCGATGGAAGAGTATGTGGCGCTGGTGGAGGGAGAGGAGGGGTAACCCATCAATCCGGGAATCCCTTTAGAATGGACAAATATGCGTTATGGATACGCATCGTAAAGTAGTAACTCAGGCTTGCTTATGTCGGTTTTGGCGGCGATCGCAGTTCTTGCACTCCTGATCTTTGTTCACGAGCTGGGGCACTTCCTGGCGGCGCGACTCCAGGGGATTCATGTCAATCGGTTCTCTCTGGGCTTTGGGCCGATCCTGTGGAAGTATCAGGGCCCCGAAACGGAGTATGCGATTCGCGCCATTCCGCTGGGCGGCTTCGTGGGTTTTCCAGACGACGACCCAGACAGCGACATTCTGCCCAACGACCCCAACCTGATGCGGAATCGTGGCGTACTCGATCGGGCGATCGTCATCAGCGCTGGGGTGATTGCTAATCTGCTGTTTGCTTATCTGGTGTTTGTGACTCAGGTGGCGATCGTCGGCGTGCCGCAGGCATTTAATTACGAACCGGGGGTGATGATTCCCCAGGTAGTGTCGGCCGATTCGCCGGCCGCGCTAGCGGGTGTGCAGGATGGCGACATTGTGCTGGCGGTCAATGGGCAAAGCCTGGGCGAAGGCGAAGCCGCTCAGAAAGCGCTGATGGAAGCTATTACTACAAGTCCAAATCGCCCCATTAATCTGACCGTTCAGCGTAATTCGGGTCAGGTCAATCTCAGCGTTACGCCAAAGCCAGATGCCGAAGGCGTGGGCAAGATCGGCGTGGTGTTGAATCCGAATGGCAAGGTCGAGTTTCGTCGTCCAAACGGACTCTTTGAGGTGTTCAGCCTTGCCGCCAGAGAGTTTCAGGATATGTTCTCGCGGACGGTTCAGGGCTTTGTCTCGCTAATTACGAACTTTTCGTCGGTGTCGGGGCAGGTAGCTGGCCCGGTCAAGATTGTGGAGCAGGGCGCAAGCCTCGCGGCAAACGACTGGATCAACCTCTTTCCTTTCACCGCCATCATCAGTATCAACCTGGCAATTATCAACATCCTGCCGCTGCCTGCGCTGGATGGTGGTCAGTTGGCATTTCTGCTAATCGAGGCACTACGCGGCAAGCCACTGCCCACTCGCTTCCAGGAAAGCGTGATGCAAACGGGCCTGATGCTGCTGCTGGGGCTGGGCGTGTTCTTGATTGTGCGCGACACTACCCAACTGTCCTTTTTCAGAAATTTGCTTCAATAATTTGCTCCAATCAAGGAAGAAGGCGTGTGCCAAGACGGGCGGGGAAGAAACAGCGATCGCTGGAGATTTTGTTGCGTCTGAAGCGGTTGTATCCGGATGCAACCTGTTCACTGGATTATGAAACGCCCGTGCAACTGCTCGTGGCAACGATTTTGTCGGCGCAGTGTACCGATGAGCGAGTGAATAAAGTAACACCGGAGCTATTTCGCCGCTTCCCGGATGCAGCGTCTATGGCTAGCGCTGATCTGGCAGAAATCGAAAATCTGGTGCGCTCGACGGGGTTCTATCGCAACAAAGCGAAAAATATCCAGGCAGCCTGCCGCAAAATCATGACGGACTTTGGGGGGCAGGTGCCGCAGACGATGGAAGAACTGCTGACGCTGCCCGGTGTGGCCCGCAAGACGGGGAACGTGGTGCTGGCTCACGCTTTTGGCATCAATGCGGGCGTGACGGTGGATACGCACGTCAAGCGGCTGACCAACCGCCTGGGCCTGACCACGCACACTGACCCCGTGCGGATTGAGCGCGACCTGATGAAGCTACTGCCCCAGCCGGATTGGGAAAACTGGTCGATTCGCCTGATTTATCACGGGCGGGCGGTGTGCAATGCGCGAAATCCAGCGTGCGATCGCTGCCAGTTGGCCGATCTCTGCCCCTCCGCCGACCCGACAAAAGTCGCGCTGGTGACAACGTTTGCACCTATACAGGAACCTGCCATCCTCGAACCTTGATTTTGGGGCTTTAGCCCAGGCTAAAGTCAAACAAAAAGCTGGGAGTTCATTGGTGAATCGCTCCCAGCTTTATTTGAGTTAGGTCAATTCAGCTTGCTTGGGCAGACTCATAAATGGGGGTCGAACTCTACCCGCAAGCATGACTGAGATCTGCAAGTTTGGTTTTGGCAGCAACATCTAGCCGATGCGTTCCACAGCCGTGTTGTTGACACTGGGACAGTTCTGATTGCGAGATAATCGCTTCAGCGACAGTCCGTTGCTTCAAACATGCGTACCAAAAGGGGCTTTCCAAACTGCGCTTATTGATATAGACGCTAGCAAAACATAGACGCTAGCAAAGCAGGGCTACATCCTCTGGTGTTAGCGCGATGCCGTTTGGCTGCGACCGATAACCTCCAGACTGACAGGTGCGATGCCGCTACCGATCATGCCGATGGCGCGGGCAGCCCCCGCCGATAGGTCAATCACTCGACCCCGTGAGAATGGGCCCCGATCGTTGATGCGAACCACCACCGATTGTCCGGTGTTGAGGTTGGTCACGCGCACCTGGGTTCCAAAGGGCAGATAGCGATGGGCAGCGGTCATGGCGTTTTGGTTAAACACTTCACCGCTGGCGCTGCGGTTGCCGTGGAATCCGGGGCCGTACCAGGATGCAATCCCTGATGCAACTCTCGTACTGCCTGCTCGGTTCGCAGGAGACACCGACACTCGGACCGCAGGACGGGGACGATCTTGGATATCTTGCAGCGGTGGGGCGCTTCCCAACAAGCGACGAAGACGATTGGTGGCTTGCAGCGCGTCTTCGGCTGGGTTGCGCGTGGTGTCCGGCAAGATGATGTCGGCGTTCATCTCGATTAGCTCTTCACTGCCAACCTGGATGACGTAGCGCTCACGCTGAGCATCCCAGCGGACGGTAATCGTTTCGGCGCTGGTGCCATCTCGGTGGATCTGGCGCAATCGAGCCGCGATCGCCCCAGCTCGCTGCATCGGATCAGCAGAAGATTCCGCAGTTTCACCGGGACTTGACTCTGGCTGTCCAGGCACTACCGCAGACGCATCTACTTCGGGCGGCGTTGGTCGCTTGACCGTTTCCGATTCGTCATCGGCTGCGGCAAGCTCACCTGTGCCACCAGGGGCGATCGTTGCAGGAGCAGACGGAGGATCTGGCTGGGTGACGGCACCCAAAAACGTGAAGACAGGGATGCTCTGAATACGGAGCGTGGCTGATGAGCGGTTGTTCACCTCATGCGGAATGATGGTGACCGTCAGGTCTTCAGCGATATCTGTTTCTTCCTGGTCTTGATACTCGCCCACCTTGCGGACTTCGCCAAGGGCGGCAGCAATCCGATTGGTCGGCAGGGTTTCCGAAATGGCTCCCGACGGGACTGTATCTGTTTCCGAGGCTTGACCTGCGGATGCTGACAGTGGTGCAGGTAAACCTGGCTCGGTCGAGGCATCCAGAGAGGGAACCTTTGCTTGGGGAACCTCGTCACCCTCGCTAGCAGAGTCTGTCTGTACGTCTGCAAATGCAGCCGAGACAGGCGCTAGAGCGGTAAGCAGGAAGGCGGCAGTCGTGAGGCCGCTCCAAAGTTTCTGAGACATACACTCCATAGTGAAGGACATGGTGAGCCGAGACCCTGAACCAGCTTTAGGATGGCGATCGCCGCAAAAATACTCTGACGGCCGTCCATCACGCCAAGCACACTAAACATGGACGCATTGACCAGTAGTAAGCCAGCGCCGTATCGGGTTCAATCGGAGCAGACCGTCCGCGAAGCACCTCAAAAGATCTGCACCAGGCAGAAAATCTTTGAATCGCCTAACGGATGACTGCTCAACTCGTACTCATTTCGTGTTCAACTTATGGCTGTGGAACTGACTTAGCCTAGCATAGGAAATTTTGCCTGGGGATCAGGGTTCCCCAACATGCCTAGAAAACTTTACACAAGCTTAATACGGATTTGTCAGGTAAATCCTTCTCCCCAAGCGTATTTGAGGTTTTTCTTCCGCAAACTTACTTCACGGAAACTTTATATAATTTTTGTTTTTCTTAGACTTTTCTCCCGTCAATTTCAGCCTTTCAGTTTTCGGCCTTCCCAACCTCAGCCTTGTTCCGTTGAACCGAGCAATCCAAACTTGCAGTGTCTCTAAGGCAATCTGTGGGGTAATGCGAAGCGCAGTGAAGGGGAAGAGAGGATTTTTGCGTTCAGTCCGTTGTCCTCTAGCTGTACCTGATGCCACTTTATTCGATATCAAAAGACTAAAGCTATCATGTTATGGTATCACATTCATGGGTGTTATGTCAAAACGTACCAAGTTCCTCTCCCGCAACCCCGAAAAACCTTCTCCGCGCGATCGCTTTTGGGCCGTCCTGGCAAACACGCCCCGCCTCGTCCACCTCGTCTGGCAAGCGGCACCCCGGTTGCTACTGCTGCAACTGGGGATCACGCTGAGCAACGCCCTCATTCCCGTCGCCCAGCTCTATATCAGCAAGCTCATCGTCGATCAGGTGGTCTTGGAGCTATCGCAGCCCGGAGTCGATTGGACGGTTTTAGGTCGCTTGGTCGGGTTGGGGCTGGGCATTACGCTGGCGCAAGTTGGTTTTAATCAAGCTGAGACCTACACCACCCAGGTTTTGAATGACCGCTTCACGCTGTATGCCAACCAAATCTTGCTAAAACAGGCAATTCGGCTCGATCTGGCCCACTACGAACTGCCAGAGTTTTATGACACGCTGAACCGCGCCCAGCAGAGCGGCAGTGCCTACCCCGTGCGGGTATTTGAAACGCTGATTGACCTGGCGGGTCAAGCCATTACCTTTACGGGCCTGCTGTCGCTGCTGGTGGCGTTTAATCCGCTGCTGCTGGGGCTGCTGCTGCTAACCTCGATGCCCGCGCTTTGGGTCGGCATTCGCTTTTCGGGGGTGCGCTTTTGGCTGAAACGCCGCCAGACCCAGAGCGGCCGTCTGGCGGACTATTTGCAGCAGGTGTTGACCACGCAGGAATTTGTCAAAGAGGTGCGCCTGTTTAACCTGGGCGATTATCTGCTGCGTCAGTGGCAAGACATTCGCCTCCAGTTCAACCGGGAAATGGCCGAAGTGCTGGCGCGAAATGCGTGGCTCCGCGTCGGCGTAGGGCTGATTGCAAATTTGGGCTTTTACGCCGCCTACGCCTGGGTCATTGTGCGGACGGTTCAGGGGGCGATTTCTCTGGGCGATTTGACTATGTATTCTGGCGCGTTTCAGCAGGCGCAGGGCTTGATCCAGGGCATCTTGTTTCAGATCGCATTGATTTATGAATTTAATCTATATGTGTCCCAGTATTTTGAATTTCTGAACCTAAAACCTGAGGTTGTGAGTCCATCGCAACCGATCGCCTTCCCTAATCCGATGCGGCGGGGGCTGGAACTGCGGGAGGTCAGCTTTCGCTATCCCGGCGCGAGTGAACCCACGCTGCACCATATCAACCTGACGGTGAAACCGGGGGGAGAGTATTGCGCTGGTGGGGGATGAATGGCGCGGGTAAAACAACGCTGCTGAAGCTGCTGACCCGCTTTTATGATGTGGAGTCAGGAGAAATCACGATTGATGGCATTCCGCTGACTGCCTTCGACCTGGAAGATTTGCGGCGCAATGTGGGCGTAGTGTTTCAGGATTTTTCACGCTATCACCTAAGCGTGCAAGACAATATCGGCTTTGGCGACCTGCGCCACCGCGATGACCTGACGCAGATCGAACGAGCGGCCCAAAACGCAGGCGCGACTGGGGTAATCGCCACCCTCGACCGGGGCTATGAAACGATTTTGGGTAAAACTTTTTCTGACAGTGCGGAGCTTTCGGGCGGGCAGTGGCAAAAGCTGGGGCTGGCGCGAGCGTTTATGACTCCTGCCCAAGTGCTGATTCTGGACGAGCCGACGGCGGCGCTGGATGCGATCGCCGAATACGATCTCTTCCAGCGTTTCCGACAGCTCACGCAGGACAAAATGACCTTCCTGGTCAGTCATCGCTTTTCTACCGTTCGCATGGCCGATCGCATCGTGGTGCTGGAGCATGGGCAAATCGCGGAACTGGGCAGCCATGAGGAGCTAATAGCGCTCGGCGGGAAATATGCTGAGATGTTTCGGCTGCAAGCGTCGAGCTACGCGGGCGTTGGGGAGTGATGTCTCTGATCTCGGACCCCTCCTGATCCCTGATCCCTGACTCCCATCGCCCTATTTGCTTTGCAGCGGCTCCACTACGCGGGCGATCGCCTCTTTGAGAAAGCCTTTCATGAATTCGTCGCGGCGGTTGAGCTGAAACTGTTCCTGCACGACTTCGCTAATGCCGCCGTCGCCCCAGTCCTGGTTGCGACGGAAGTATTCGATAAAGCTTTTGCCTGCGATGCGCGTTAGGTAGGCGGCGGTGGCTCCCTGGATGGCGCGGCCGATGACAAACGTTCCAGCATTGGTTTGCAGCGCCAGCGAAAAAATTTCCACTGCGCCCCGCACCACGCCCAGGCTAACGAGGGTTTTGGCGAGCGATCGCGCGAGTTCTTTACCCTGGTCGATGTTCATCTCGCAGCCGTAGACCCGACCCAGTTCCACCACCATTTGCGCGTTGACGGCGGCAGCAGCGAGCAAATCCACCATCGGCAGCGGCGTGATCGAAACGACTCCTGCGCCAATCCACTGGAAGCGTTCTACCACTTGTTCTGCCTGACGCAACCGCTGCTGGTCGAGAATCTGGCGGGCTTCGTCGCCCAACTGCTGAGATTGCAGCAGGATATTGTCGGCAATCAGGTCTTCACCCTCTTCGCGCAGCACAGACGACAGGCGACGCAGCAGTGGCAAAATAGCAGGCTGGGGCTGCACTCGTTCGCCGTTGGGCAGGGTAAACGGTTGCGGTCTGGCGCCACCGCTACGATATCGGCAGGCGACAGCACCGACTGGAGGGCGATCGCGCAACTGCTGCAAAATCGCCTGCAAATCTGCCTCGCTGTACAAATCTGCCTTATTCAACACCAGGATCGACCGCTTGCCCATGCTGGAGAGCGATCGCAGCGGGTCATATTCCGAACGGCGCAGGTCGCTATCAATCACAAACAGCAGCAGGTCGGCCTCGGCGGCTAGTTGTCGCGCCTGTTGCTCCCGCGCCGTGCCCGCGATGCCTGCTTCCAAAATGCCTGGGGTGTCGGTAATCCAAATTTCTCGATCGACCCCCCGCAGCAAAAATCGAGCCGTCTTTTCCTGGGTTGTGGTGCCCATTGCGGGCCCGACATCCCCCACGCCCAGCCCCAAAATTGCGTTGACCAGCGACGTTTTGCCCGCAGATCCCGTACCAAAGACCACCACCCGAAACTCGCCTCTCGCCATGTTTTGCGCGATTTCGCGAGAGCGGTCGATGAGCGCTTGACGAGTCACCTCATCCTGAATCTGCTCGACTTGTTGCTGCACGGCTTGCAGGTTTACTTCGGCAGCTTCGGTGCGGTCGAGGGGCACTTTGACGTGCGATCGCACCGTTTTTGCCGGCCGCAAGAATAGGTAAGCGTAATAGCCCAACGCTACCAACAGCCCCACCAGCAGCGCTACCACGCTCCCTACCACCAGGTTTGCCAACGCCGCCGACACTGCCGCAAGCTGAGTGTAAAGCTGCGTCAGCGAAGTGACCAGCCACAGCGCAAACCCCAGCCCTATCAACAGGGCAAGAATAATGAGCAACAAGCGCGATCGCGTCATGGCAGCCAGTGCAAGAGAGACAGCAGCGGAGAATTGAGCGAAGTGGCGAAAATTGCGCCCGGTAGACCATTCAGGGTGTCTTGATTTCAGGGTGTCTTGATTCTAGCCTCCGGGGGGGGGGCAGCGAGGAAAGGGCAAATGGCAAACGAGCAACGCCAAGGCGTGGGTTAAGCCCGGCAAAAAAATTGCTGTATGGCCAATGCCACACAGCAAGCTATACCTATGAAACACTCATGAAACCAAGCTCGAATCCAAACTGCCAACAGAGCCTTCACCGGACGGGGAATAGACTCTTAGCAAAGGTGTCTAGAGCCAGTGCAACAAACCAGGGTCTAGATCCTTCAAAGACTCAAGGCTACAGGCTCACGGAAACAGGCTATACCTATGAAAAAACTCCAGAAGCCCTGAAGTTGAAAACCCATCTAGTAGGTATAGAGAGAATTAAGAATTAGAAGAACCTACATTCCACCGTTGCGGGGTCGTCCGCCACCGCCACCGCCGCCTTCGCGAGGCTTGGCCTTGTTGACTCGAATCTCACGACCGAGCCACTCAGCACCGTCCAGATCGGCGATCGCTTTGTCTTCCTGCTCCTCGTCTTCCATTTCTACAAAGGCAAAACCTCTTTTTCTGCCAGTTTCGCGGTCGGTTGGCAAGCTAACGCGACTCACCTTCCCATACTCAGCAAACACTTCACGCAAATCTTCTTCGGTAGCCTGAAAAGACAGGTTTCCAACGTAAATAGTCACAATCCTCTCCAAACCTAATAACGCGGGGGGGCTCGTTCGATGGATAAACCTGCAACAGCAAATGCTGACACGCCTGAGTCTTCCATTAGTCGAACGCTACTTCGCTGTCATCATAGCTGATCTATTAGTAAATGGCAGTAGCATGTCAGCAAAACGTATATATCTTTTGCCGAAAATTCCAAAGCGATGCAACCGCACAATACTCTCTTGATTTTAGCTAGCTCTAGGGGTTGAGTCAGGATTGCTTTAGAGTCGCCAGAATCCTCTATAAGTGGGGCTTATACAGAGGTTTTCAAATTTCTGCTCTAATAGCTAGAGCGATGGCATTCTGTATTCTAGGCAACATTAAAAACTGTCAAACTTTTGGGAGTGCTTGATAGCTCGAGGCCGATTCTTTATCGGGTGATGTCATCTTAGAACCCGGCTTCAACCTCGTTTCCCAGTTTTTCCGCTTGGCTAACCTAGCTAGGCGTTTGGGTGGGCGATCGCCTTTCTGCCACTGTCTTGTTGGTGCCTTATCTCCCTTCTAAATCTGCATCAGATCGGGATAGCTAGCCACAAGTTCATCGCGGCTGAGACTAGAAGACTCGTCCTGTGGGGCCCATAGCAACTCGTAAATCAGCAGATAGCTGGGCGGCAGGCTGCCCAGGCGGCGCAGTGCAGCCGCTAGCGCCTCGGTTGAGCGAATTTCGCTAAACAGGGGGCGATCGTCTGCGGTGCCTACCAGCAGCGTCACCACGATATAGGCCGCTGGGTCGCTGTCGTTCGACTGGGCTGCGGGCTGCTGGCGCACGCGCCCGCCAATGTTCACCAGCGTTTCGGCGCTCAGTTTGCTGCGCTCAGCCAGCGAAAGTTGCTCAAACAGGCGTGACCCGGCTTCCCGGCTCTTGACTGTTTGCGACGTGGCGCGAACGTGCGTCCAATATTCGGGCGATCGCAGCAACGCCAGCACCGTTTCTCGCAGCAGATCTGACAAGCTCTCCTGATTGCCCCAGTTGGCCTGTTTCGCCAGCGCATTGAGGTCTCGCTGCAAGTCCCGTGCCCCTGCCAGTAGCCCGATTTGAATTTGGGACACGGTGACAATGTCGTTGTACAGTTCGCTGGTCGATCCCGCAGGCGCGGCCGTCGTGCTGCTGCCGCTCGCCCCTGACCGCACATAGTTCAACACCACAGGCAGCAGGGCAAATCCGACGATCGCCAGAATAAACACAAAGCCCAAGTCAAACCCGCCGCCGCCCACAGGCACGACCACCGTTGGCGATGGGCGATAGCCATAGTCGGGAATAGGCACGAACACGGGCCCCGGAATGGGCGTGGGATAGTAGCCCCCGCTAGAGGGCGATCGCGGCATGGGGCGAGGCGCAGACGGCGCAGGCGACGACCCAAACCCGCCACCCCGGGCCCGTCCACCTGCCACCGCTCCTTCCATGAGTGCTTCCGCTCTCAACCCTGACCCGCTCGATTCCACCTGACTCAGCGCAGGCGGATGGAGGACTTGACTGTGGGCATAGCGCGGATGGGGACGGCTAACGCTGTAGAGAAAGGCGACACTAACGACCAAAAGCAGGGCAATTGTCAATAATAGGGCACGCAGATTACGATTCTGCTGCATGGCAAATCTCCGGGAAATCGAGCAATTTCAAGGATCTGGGGCGCTGGAACTGGAGCATGGTTAGAATACCACGCCCTTAATCCTGGCTGGTGTGCCCCCGGACTGAACTACAGTATTTGTAATAGATCCCTTGGGAATTAGTGAGCCAGATTGGCGATCGCCCCTAGTAGCCGCTCAATTTCCGACTCTAGCGTGAAATAGTGAACGCAGGCGCGAATGCAATTTGGATACAATAGCGTTCGCAGGAGAAACCCCTCTTGCTCTAAGGTTTGAACGGCCCGATCATGGTGACCGTCTGCAAGCTGGAACGAAACCAGACCCGCTTCTGGTGGTGCAGTCCGCAAGCAGGAAACCTGCGGCAGTTGGGTCAGTCCCTCCCACAGAAACCGACTGAGCTGACAGATGCGACGATAGCGATCGGCAGCGCTACCCCAGCGGTGGTGAGTGGCGATCGCCTCGCACATCGCCCCATACAGCGGAACGTCGGAGGTCGCCACTTCAAACCGCCGCCCGTCCGGCTGCCAGCCTGTGGGGTTGCCCTGTGCGTCTTTTGTCACGCTGCGCCAGCCGATGAAGGTGGGGTGCAGGTCAGCGAGCGCATCGGGCGCAACGTATAGCCCGCCAATGCCCGCCGGGCCGCACAGCCACTTGTGCCCCGTAAAGGCGTAAAAATCAGCGGCGATTGCCCCCAGATCCAGCGGCAACACACCGACGGACTGCGCCGCATCCACCAGCACGCGCACCTGCCCGCGCCGCCCTGCATAGCCATGACACAGCGCTACAATCTCTGCCAACGGCAACACCTGACCCGTGTTCCACAAAATATGGCTAATCACAACCAGCCGCGTTTCGGGGTGGAGGTGTTGGGCGATCGCCTGCACCGGATCGCCATCATTGAGGGTGGACAGCAGCGGGCAAATCGACACTGCCAGGTCAAATCGGCGGGCCAGTTCCCGCACAATGCCCATCACGCCCGGATGCTCACAGTCCGACAGCACGATGTGGTCGCCCGCCTGCCAGTCCAGCCCCCATAGGGCAATGTTGCAGCCGACGGTCACATTTTCAGTCAGCGTGAGCGTGGTGGGGGAAATCTGGAGTTCAGCGGCGATCGCCCCCCGCACCTGCTGCATCTGCTGATGGGCCCAGCCATTGACCCTATTGGAAAAGGGCCCGTGGGCCTGCATATATTCATGCCCAGACGAAATTGCGGCGATCGCCCCCTGAGGCATCGGGCCCTGTCCGCCATAGTTGAAATAGGACTGGGTAGACAATGCCGGAAACTGCTGTCGGTGTTGTGCCAGGGACGAGTCCAGATTCAGCATTTCAGTGGTTTTGAGAGCCTTTTGAAAGTCTTTTGTATATCTTTTGTCAAAGACGAGGACTGGAAAAAACAAAGGCGTGAGAGTCACCCTCCCACGCCCAAGCGCATCTTCAAAACTATAATGACTTCACTAGTCATGCAACTATGCCTGCGATCGCCGTGTTCTAGCCATCGCGATCGGCTATCCAAAAATCTGCTTTTAGGGCAACCGATAATCTCTACAAGTTCTTAGCGATGCTTGAGAGGATTTTACACTCCAGGATGTGCTTTTAGGCTGACTGAAGGGACGCTTTTTCTTGGTGCGAAACCTGGAAAGAAAGAGTGCTAGAGCCTGTCCTAACCCTGGTTTCGATAGCGTTCTTCTGGCTGATATTGCCGACAAAAGCATCGCTCTAGATGCTGCACTCGATAAAAGCGTGAGAATCGATGAATGTCTAAGATAATAGGACTATTCCGGTCGAATACGCGCTGATTCAGGTAATGCCAAAGAACGGAGGAGAAGAAAGATCTGGAAGTCATAGGTCGGCAAACAGCTAAAAGAACTAGGGGTTTAGCAGACGAATGGAGAAACGTCAGGGAATCATGTCACCGAGGGAAAGTTCACCAGACTGAATGGGCAACCTGTTGTCAACGCTGGAACTGCGACGGTCTAGCGGTTCTAGGGCAGAAAACAATTGCCTATCTGGTGATTGAGCGTTTCATACTTTAAGCGTTCCCACATCACTGGAGGAATCTCCCACGTCACACAAATTCACAAGTGGGCGCTTGCTTTCGGGCGATCGCAGCAAAAATCAGCCTGGCTACTACAACTGCACGGTCTGCTAGAACTGGGTTAAAGCCCTCTTGCAAACCGATTGCGCTAAGTAGCCTTGGCGCATATATCCTCCACCACGTAAATCTTAAAGAAGCCTTAAGGCTCAATAAAACTGTCGCCAGACGGAGAATGCCTATCCCTTCAGTTACCTTTTCATCAGCTTGGGCGGGATTTCGGGACGAGACAGGGACAGATCTTGCAGCGTCCGCTTTTTACCATTTGCCATAGCTTTCGCTATACACTGGGGAGTCTGCAAATGATTTTGTGAATTTTCACAAATGTTCATTTTGTGGATTGGCTTTGGTCGGCTCTAATCGGCTTTGCGTTGTTCTGACTTGTTTCCACAGCAACCTATGACCCAGCTTCCAGATTCTCTAGATGAGGCGATCGCCCAAGCGGTGCGATCCACCGAAGCGGCGATCGCCGACGGGCTGACGCGCCTTCAGGTAGAGCTATTGTTTCCTGAATTGCCCATAATGCCTGTGGCGCAAGCGTTTGTGGCGGGTTTTGCAGAGCGGGGCAGCGGGCTACGGGTGTTTTTCCCCGATGCAGGGGCGGCTGCCCTGGCCCGGCGCGACTGGGGCGAGGTGCCCTACGCGGTTCGCGGCATTGAGGATGTCAAGACCGAAATTCAGCCGGAGGAAACGCTGATCCTTTTTATTCAGCCGTCTTCGGTAGAGGTGGGGAAGGTCGAGGCGCTGTGTCAGCAGGCGGGCGATCGCCCGGTGGTGTTCTTCAACCCCCGGCTAGAGGATGTAGCAACCATCGGCATTGGCTATGCTGGACGGCAACTCCGGGAGCGATTCCTAAACCAGTTCCAGCCCTGCTACTCGATTCGTCCGCTAGAGAACGCCGCCGTGTTTCGCGCGTATCCCGCACTGTGGCAGGTTTGGTTAGAGCAGGACGAGACCTATCAGCTGGTCGCTGAAGAGGCGCAGCGCCCCGCCGGAGAAGCGCTAGACACGATTCTGCTGCGGGCGATGGGGCAGGAACCCAGTTCCCCCGTCCCCAATCGGGGGTTGTTTGCTGAGTTGCAGCGGTTTTTGCGGGCCCTGAGTCAGTAGCGCCTCTGGAAATCACCGGGCAAGCTTTACGGGAACTTGTCAAAAAATTCACGGGCGATCGCGGCGAAAGATTAGCCTCTCTGGGCATAATGAAAGAAATACCCCCATTTTCCACCCATTTGGGATGCGCTGGGTATCGCTCTGATAGCGGCCTCACTCATCAGAGCGAGTCAGAAATTCCTTGCTCATCTCTGGTTCAGTTCTGGTTCAGTTTAAGTCTGTGAATTGCTGTGATAAGAAGGCTGGGCAGAGTGCTGATCTGCTGAGCAGGTTTTTGGCTCCGGAAGAAGATCGGTTGAGGCTGTATTTGTTCCTTATGGAGCGTTTTTAGAAGTTCTTGCTTTGCCTCGCTGACCAATTGGGTCGGATGAATGCTGAGCCGAGGAGTTTTTAGCGTTCGGCATAGCCATCAGTGTGTATCAGACGAATTTGAGCCTTGGTTTGAGCTTTGGGTGGTCTAGCCAATCGATAGGAAGGTTTGCGGTGGGCAATCGGCGCATTTTTATTGGAGACGTACACGGGCACTATGATGGCTTGATGCGCCTGCTAGAGGTGATCGCCCCGGGCGCAAGGGATCAGGTCTATTTTCTTGGAGATCTGATCGATCGAGGGCCCAAAAGCGCGCAGGTGGTTTCCTTTGTGCGGCAGCAGGGCTACGTTTCGCTGCTGGGAAACCACGAGCAAATGCTGCTAGAGGTCATGCCCCACGGCAAGCTCTCCTATCAGGCGCTACAGGTGTGGCTATTTAGCGGTGGTCAGACCACGATGCAGAGCTATGGCAAGTCTGACGACCTGCTGATGGAACATGTGACCTGGATGCGATCGCTCCCTACCCACCTCGACTTGGGCGACATCTGGCTGTCTCATGCGGGAATGCACCCCGCCCTGTCCGTCGCCGACCATACTGCCCAAGAATATTGCTGGGTGCGCGACGAATTTCATAGCATGACCCGCCCCTACTTTCCCGATAAGCTCATCATCACGGGCCACACGATTACCTTTACACTGCCCAGCGTGCCGCCAGGGGCGATCGCCCAAGGGCGGGGCTGGCTCGACATCGATACTGGAGCCTATCATCCCCGCAGCGGCTGGCTCACTGGGCTAGACTATACCCACCAGCGGGTTTATCAGGTCAACGCGCAAACTCAGGAAGCGCGAGTGCTGCCCCTGGCCGAAGCATCGGTGCAAATTGACCCAGCCCGTGTGATGGCTCGCCGCCGCCAGCCGATGCCTCTGGAGGCGCTAACGAAGCCTGTATAGCGCCGCAGCGTAGCCCGGCCTTGGTAACCCGGAGCAAGCCGTATTTTGCAAACCCCGCCTGTCCAGAATTTCCAATCTGGCAGAATCTCGGTGTCCGAGGGTGTGCCAATGTTGCGATAATGCTGGCATGTCTATTCTGAGCTACTCCGGTGCCAAAGCCAGTGCCTATCCCATCCGGCAAGATTGGGCCTGGATAACCGCGCTGCTCATCGTGGCGCTGTTGCTGATGACGGTCAACTTGGGTGGCGTGCCGCTGCGCGACTGGGACGAAGGCACCGTCGCCCAAGTGGCGCGGGAGATTTGGCGATCGCCCCCGGAAGCGCGGGCCTGGCTGTTTCCGACTTTGGGTGGCGAACCCTACCTGAATAAGCCGCCGCTGATGCACTGCCTGATGGCGATCGCCTATCGCATCGGCGGGGTTAATGAGTGGACTTCGCGGCTGCCGGGGGCGATCCTGACCGCGCTCTCGGTGCCGCTGCTATACGCCATTGGGCGCGAACTGTTTCCTGGTCGCTTTCCCTCGCTGCTGTCGGCGCTGGTCTATCTTACCTGGCTGCCTGTTGTTCGCAACGGTCGGCTGGCAATGCTGGATGGGGCCGTGCTGTGCTGGCTGTTGCTGCTGGTGTGGTGTGGGCTGCGATCGCGCCGAGACACACGCTTCGCCCTGGGAATTGGCCTTAGCTTGGGGCTGATTTGCCTGACCAAGGGACTGCTGCTGGGGCTGCTGCTGGGGAGCATTTTGCTCGTTTTCTTGATTTGGGATACGCCGCGTCTGTTGCAGCAGCCCTATCTGTGGGCGGGGATTGCTCTGGGCAGCGCTCCGGTCGCCTTCTGGTATGCAGCTCAGTGGGGGCACTATGGCAGGGAGTTTCTGGGGCGAAACCTGGTGCAGCAGTCCGCCAGCCGCATCTGGAAGCCCGTCGAGCAAAACGACGGCCCGCCCTGGTATTACCTCCTAGAAATTGTGAAGTATGGCGTGCCGTGGGTGGTGTTTCTGCCAGCGGGGATTCGCTTAGCGCAGAATAATCTGATTTTTGGTTGGGCAAAGCTGGCGCTGGTGTGGAGCGGTCTCTATTTTGCCGCCATTTCCCTCATGTCTACTAAGCTACCGTGGTACGTGCTGCCGCTGTATCCGGCGCTGGCGCTGCTGGTGGGGGGCAAACTGGCTGATCTGTGGCGGGAGGGGCGGCAGGTGGGCGTGCGGCAAATGCCGGGAGAGGGCTATGCGCCGCTCTGGTGGTGGGTGTTGGGCGGGCTGGGGCTGTTGGGCTGGGGCGGGGCGGTGTATCTGGGATGGATTCAGCAGCCACGCGAGGTGGATGTGGGGATTGTGATGGCGACGCTGGCGGCGGCGCTCACGGTGGCGGCGGTGCTGGTCAGGCGGCAAAACCCGCAGTTTATCGGTGTGTTGATTTGGGGGATGTATCTATCGCTGCTGTTGCTGATGCTGACCCCCCACTGGCTGTGGGAGTTGGCAGAGGCGTTTCCGGTTCAGCCTGTGGCGGCGCTGGTGCGATCGCACACCCCGGCCGGAGAAACGGTCTATAGCTCCTATGGCGATCGCCGCCCGTCTTTGGAGTTTTACAGCGATCGCCGGGTTCTGCCGGCCAATGCCGAGCGACTGCAAAAGCTATGGACGAACGAACCGCAGGTTTATCTCTTGTTGGATGAGGCGGCGCTGAAATCTTTGAAATTGCCTCAGAAAAGAGTTTTGGGACAAGCAGAGGGATTTACGCTGGTGCAGCGGGTGCGCCCGCCCGTGCAAACTCCGCCGCTGTGACATTCAGAATTACACTAGGAAACTCTCCAAAGAAAATTCCCAAAAAAATTCCAAAAAATCGCTATGCTGAGGGAATATGGCTTAAAAACGGGTTTATTCGTTTGTTCAACAGGCTAATTTTTAACAGTATTTTACAGTATTTTAATAGAAACTGAAGGGTATGAAAAAGGCGTTATATCTGCTGGCGGCGATTAGCGATCGCGATTTTGAGTGGCTGTTGCAGGCAGGCAAGCGACAGGGCGTGCCTAAAAGTTCAGTGCTAATTTCTGAAGGACAGCCAATCGATGCGCTGTATGTGGTGCTGAGCGGGCGATTTGTGGTGTCGGTGGCTTCGCCAGAGGGCGATCGCCCCATTGCTGTGCTGTCCTCTGGCGAGGTGTTAGGGGAAATTTCCTTTATCGACTCGCGCCCGCCCACGGCGACGGTGAGGGCGGTGGAGAATTCGGTGGTCTGGTCCATTCCCCGGATGCAGTTGACAGCAAAGCTGTCGCAGGATGTTGCCTTTTCGTCAAACTTCTATCGGGCGCTGGCAGCCTTTTTGAGCGATCGCCTGCGAACGACCGTCAGCCGTCTGGGCTACGGCGGCGACTCGCCCAACGTGCCCGATGACGAATCGCCGGACCACCACAACCCCCAGGTGTTCGATAACCTGGATCTGGCAAAAGCCCGCCTAGAGTGGCTAGTGACGCATTAGCTCAGTGACGCATTAGCCCAAATATGACCTTCCCGGCGTTGCCCTATGGATTTCCCGCCAGCACGACAGCGGTTCTATCAGGAGATTCACCAGCCCGATGAAGCCATCGACTTGGCGCGGGCTGCGCTGTATATCGCGCAGGAAGAATATCCCCTGCTCGACCCGGAAGAGTATCTCAACGCGCTGGACGTGATGGCAACAGAAGTTGAAGAGCGCTTGCCACCCGAACGCTATCCGCTGCGGATTGTTCAAACGCTGAACCGCTATCTCTATCAAGATCTGGGCTTTGCGGGCAATGCCGCCCAATATTACGACCCGCGCAACAGCTACCTGAATGACGTGATCGAGCGGCGACGGGGCATTCCGATTACGCTGTCGCTGGTGTATCTGGAAGTTGCAAAACGAATTGGCTTTCCGATAGCGGGTGTGGGGATGCCCGGCCACTTCCTGATTCGCCCGACCGTGGCCGATATGGATATATTGATCGACCCATTTCATCAGGGTGCGGTGATGTTTGCTGAGGACTGTCAGGAGCGGCTGAGCCAGGTGTATGGGCGGCCTGTGGAACTGCGCCCAGAGTTTTTGCAGCCAGTCAGCAATCGTCAGTTTTTGGCGCGGATGCTGACCAATCTGAAGATGATTTATTTGAACCAGGAAGATTTGCCGCGATCGCTCTCAATGGTCGAGCGCATCCTGATGCTGTTTCCCGATGCGCCCCAAGAACAGCGCGATCGCGGCATTTTGTATTATCACCTGGGTCGCTGGCCGGAGGCATCGCTGGATCTAGAAGCCTATCTTGACCAAGTTCCCACCGCTAGAGATGCCGAGTTGATTCGTAATCTGATGGCGCAAATAAGCGGCTCTTAGGCCGGCCCCGCTGACTGAACCTGAAGCTGATTGAGCAGGCGCTCGAACCGCAGTTGGGCGATCGCCGCCCCTTCTTCATGGGAAATATGACCATTGGCGGTAGGTTTTGCGCCCTCGTCGCCCAGCTGCTTCACCGTGCCCCGCAGTCGCTGCGACAGCAAAATCGCCAGCGCTCGATAAAAGCGGCAGCCAAAGCCTTCATCTTGCTGGAGCTTGTCGGCAAGCTGGGCGCGAGGAATCGCCAGCACCGTAGAATCTTCAAGCGTTTGCACCGTTGCCGAAGGCGGACGAGCATCGATAAACGACATTTCTCCTACCACCTCGCCACTCGATAGGCGCGCGATCTGTCGGCCGTCCAGCGCCGAAATCGACACCACTAGCGTCCCATCCAACAAGATATAGAGCGTGTCTACCGGATGCCCCTCGGAAATCAGGACGCTGCCCGCGGGCACCGGCTGCTTGCGACCGACCTGCACGAGCCAGTCAATATCGCGATCGCTCAACTCACCCAGAATACACAGAACCTTTTGCATGGGCTGCTTCCTTGATAATCTCCAATCCCAAATCGCAGTTTCTGACACAAAAGCTACCAGAGCCACCGCTCCAGCCACCAGTAGAAGCACCCAAACCAAAAACTCAGTATCGGACTTTGAACAGCCATGTGCAGTTAAACGAAACCGCCTTAATCTGCCGACTTGACAGCTTAAATCCGCTGCCCTGACTCAACTCTCCTGACTCGATTCGGTTATCAAGATAATCTTGTAGTGTCACTTTGTTAAGTACTTCTATCATTTTATACCGAGTCTGCGGAGTGAAATCCGTAGAAGTCGTTAAGGTTCTTCGCAAGCACTTGACTAATTGGGGCATGTCAGGGCGCTGACTCCTCCTGAAGCTTGCCTGAAGCTTGCTTGCTGCGCTGAACTCAAGGGTCGGCTAACAGACCTTCAGCTAAAAAATTCAGCTACCATGCATTCAGACACTTTTCCAATGCTCCAGTTGCTCTGAATGCTTGGCTGGGCAGTGGAGCGACTTGGCACGGAGCAAGCCTTCTGCAAACTTGACCGCATCAATCCTCGCATCAATCCTGAAACCCTGACATTCCTATGATTTCTGACCTGCAACATCTGCTCTCTACCCTAGATTTGGACGCAGACTGGATTGGCCTCCGGGCAGTCAGGGAAACCGCTGCCAGTTGCTATATCCGCGATGGACTGCCAGAGGGCAATGCCAAGTCGCTGAATCAGGGCGTGATGGTGGAGGTGATGGCGCAGGGGCAGATTGGCTATGGAGCAGTCAATTCCTTTCAGCCGGAACAGATCCGCGCTGCAGCTAAAACTGCCTATCAGCAGGCGATCGCCGCCAGCCGCTGGAGCATTTATCCCGCTACGCCCGCTATTCGCCCCAAAGTGGTTGGGCAATATGCGTCGCCGTTCCAAAAGCCACTAAATGCCCTCTCGCCAGCAGAAATCAATGATCTCCTCGTGCGCCTTTGCAAGACGCTGAAAGTCTCGGAGCAAATTGTGCAGACGCTTGCCGCCGCTCATCATGAGACCGTGGATTCTTGGTTTGTCAGTAGCAACGGATCAGAAGTCTATCAGCAGTTTTCGCTAATAGAAACACACTATGGGGCGATCGCCCAGGACGGGCCCATTGTGCAACAGCGCAGCAACAATGGCCACTTGGCGCACTGTTATCAAGGAGGATGGGAGCTATTTCTAGATGACCAGCTTTGGAGCCGCGCCCAGCAGATTGGCCAGCAAACGGTCGAACTGCTGACGGCCGAAGAATGCCCCACCACCCGCACCACCCTCGTCCTCGCTCCCGACCAGATGATGCTGCAAATTCACGAAAGCGTTGGTCATCCGCTAGAGCTAGACCGCATTCTGGGGGATGAGCGCAACTACGCGGGCGGCAGCTTCGTGAAGCCGTCGGACTTTGGCCGCCTCTCCTATGGCTCTCGGTTGATGAACATCACCTTCAACCCCACCGTCTCCCATGAATTTGCCAGCTACCGATTTGACGACACAGGGGCACCCGCCAGTCGGGAATATCTGATTCGCGAGGGCGTGTTGCAGCGGGGGCTGGGTAGCCTGGAAAGTCAGGCGCGACTGGGGGTTCCGGGGGTGTCTTGTGCCCGCGCCTCGTCCTGGAACCGCCCACCCATCGACCGCATGGCGAATTTGAACCTGGAGCCAGGAGAAGAGTCGCCCGCCGCCATCATTGCTGACATTGAAGAGGGCGTGTATATGGAGGCAAACCGCTCCTGGTCCATCGACGATCAGCGCTACAAGTTTCAGTTTGGCTGCGAATATGCCAAGCGCATTGAAAACGGCAAGCTGACCAAAACGCTGCGAAATCCTAACTATCGCGGCACAACGCTTGACTTCTGGCATCGGCTGAGCCGCATTGGCAATTCAGAAACCTGGGAAATCTACGGCACGCCCTACTGCGGCAAAGGAGAACCCAACCAGGCAATTCGCGTAGGGCATGGCTCTCCACTGTGTGCCTTTAAGGAAGTTGAAGTGTTTGGCGGCGGCTGAGGTGATTCTAAATCCTTCTCCCAAGAACCCGCCGGGTGGCTTGTAGAAGTTGGGGTAGTACCATTAGGTAAAGGATGGGAAAAATCAGTTGTTTGCTCTCGTTGCAGTTTCTCTCGAATCTTTTGGTTGTAGTGATGGATGAAGTTCCAAATCGCCCCAATGTGATTTTCGAGCTTCTTTGAAAATGACAAACTCCGTCGCACTAACCGGGAGATGCGCTGGCGCAACGTATTATTTAATCGCTCAATATGACTCGTTAAACCCGAATCTTTATCCACTGCAAAATGCCGTTTACTGGGCAGTACACTCCTATAAGCCTCCCAATGGTCGGTGTAAATCCGTGCATACTGACGGTATTGACGAGGTAGAGACGAGTGCATCCCAATTTTGCAAGACTCATGTTGAGAATTGCCCATTGAGGTAGGCACAACGTTGCTTCAGCACCTGCGGAACGTTATCTTTGTCCCACTGCGCCCCCGATATCTTGATTCGCCGCCCAAGTTGTTTAACGGTCGATTCAATTGCCCCGGAACCAATGGAGACTCCTTCAGCTTGATAGTAGCCATAATTGACAATCCGCTGTCGATGCTTGTTAAGGTAGCTAACGAAATTCGTAACCCGCTCGTGTTGCCAATCCTCAAACTGTGCAATTGCGCCCTCGACATCGCCTTGCCACAAACAGGTTTCCACGGCATCTAAACGTTGCACAGAACCACCCACTTTGCCCAAATTCTCAACCAAGTGATACCAGTCCAAAATCTCCCGTCTTTGGGTCTGGTTGCCAATCTGGGTGTAGACATTCCAGATCCCATCATGCCCATCTCCAATACAAGTCAATGGGTCAGATAAAGACTGAACATTGACCCAGTTGACCAACTGCTCATTGTCTTGAAAGAAGGCAGCAACACAGGACTCGTGCAGATTCACTGCCTTGTAATCTCGCCATTCACTCGGTTCTCCTTCGGGTGTTCGCAATCGCACTTTACCTCCATCGATACTCATCTCCTCAACCGTTTCTTCCACTTGCGGTAACTCAAAGATTTGACGATGCACTAATCGCTGTTGAGTACTGTGAGAAACCTTTATCCCAGTCAACACTTCAATGTCTTCTGCCGCCCGCTCATACGATTCATTGGCACTCACCAACAAACAACACCGCTCCAGGTAAGGACTCCATCGTGTGTACGCTTTCACCTCCAGAATTTGAGCTTGTTTCTCACTCACTTGCAGTTGTCCAAGGATGCTCTCGATGCGACGCTTTCGTCCACTTGTCGTGCCGCTACTTGTTGCAATAAAAAATCCCCGATCTCTGGGCTGACATGTTCGAGCAGATGTCCTCGCACTGCCGCCTCAATCCCTGCCAACGTTTTCACTTGCTCTGGGTCAGTTTCCTCGTATAGCAGAGCGGCAAGGGCACGAGCATGGGCTTGGATTTGGGCTTTTTTCTCAGCGTCCATGACAGGTATCGGGTAAAAGTACAATACTCAAAGTTTATCGCTATCGCCAAAGTCTAGAACTAAGCACTTTTACTCATCGCAAAAGTGGGATGCACTCGGTAGAGACTGCCATAACGCTTGTGCCGATTGAGCAGAACGGTTTCCCACATGACACCCGATAATTTCACGGCTTGCTCTATCAATCGCCAGCCAGCCCCAGTGTTTGTTTCCCTTCTCATCCACAAATGAGCACAACTCATCCATCTGCACCACCAGTCGGCACGTTGGTTTGGCAACCACCTCCGCTTGCTGAGGTACCTCGGCATAGCTAGCATTCACGTACTGTTGCAACCAACTCTCGGACAATTGCAGACCCGGGCAATGCCAGAAGGGGAATGCGTTCGAGCAGCATGCAATCAATCAGCGCACAGGTGTCCTTGTCTTTCGGTTTCCATTGAGGATTCTCCACAAACTGACGACCACAATCGCGACATTTATAGTTTTGTTTGCCCCGACGAGTTGTGCCATTTTTCATGATGTCATCGGAATCACAGCTCGGGCAGAGGAGATACGGCTTCATGATGGATCAAGTTCGTGAGTGGGTACACAATCAGGGCTGCTCTATGATATCGACTCCTAATTTTCTCCGTCCTTTATTAAAAGGCACTACCCTAGCGGATATTGCACCGTAGCGAAGCGTTCGAGTTGAGCGGCGATCGCATCTAGAGACATCAGAGGATTAAGCAGAGGATGAAGCGCTGTGGGTCAGGGATTGGGCTGAGACTTGAGAAAATCCAGAAAGTCGTAGAGTTCGGTTTCGTTGAGTTCCTGGCGCGATCGCTTACTGTAGGTGGCTTTCAGGTGTTCGCGGCCGCGTTTTGCGTCCCAGCCCAGGCGGCGCAGTTCTACATCGGTTTCAGCGAGGATGTCGGAAAAGTCAATGGCAGTCGGAGCTGGGTCGGGCGGCGCGGGTTCGGGCGCGGGCGACGGACTGGTGGATTTTTTGCGAGAGGGTTTGGCGCTGATCTGCGAGGCGGGCTTAGTGATTTGGGATAAATCAACGGGTTCGGAGGCTTCTGGAAAACCGTCGTCAGATGCGGAAATATGGGCGTAGAAATCTGCCACAACGGGGCCGGGGTCTAGCTCGTCTTCGGGCGGCAGGGGCGGGTCAGTTGGGTCGGGTTTGTCCCAGTCGCTTTCAGTCGGGAGTATCGCCGCTTTGGTCGCAGGGTCACTCGCTGGGGCAATCGGCGGCACGGCAGAAACAGTGTTATCCACCGGTGAACTGGCGCTGGGCAAAACGCTCGGTGAGCGATTCCAGGGTGCATCCATCGGTGCAGATCCAGGCGTGTGCCCAAGGTTAGTTTCGCCAACTTGCCCGCCAACTTGCCCGCTAGCTTGCCCAAATGTCTGGACAGAGGCAGTCAATCCGTCATTCATGCCCAATCCATACAGCCCTAGCGCCCGGAGCGATCGCCCCAGCGCCCGATCTTCTGCGTCTTCGAGACTGGTGCTTTCGGCCAACCCTGTGGCCAGCGTCAGCCCGCCCATCACTACGCTAGCCCGCACAACATAGCGACTGTTTTGCACGGTCAGCAGGTCGGCAATCAGTCCGGCGGCCGGGTATGTAGCCCGAAATTGCGCCAGTAGCGCGGGCAAATTCTCAGACCAGTTTTCAGGCAAATTTTTAGCAGAATCAACAGAAAAAGGCGACATGACCAACAACTTGAGGGAACGCTCGGAAAAGCAGTGTAGCAGCGGACGGGTTTGCAGGCGTGCGATCGCCTCCTCACCATACCCGGATTTCAGCCTAACGAAGCGAGTTGCGTTGGGTTCTATTTTGCTCAGCAGGCAACACTACTGGGATCTATCACGGGAATTTTCTGAGAGGGAGATTTGGGCTTAAATTCGATATGCTGTGAAGGATACGGTTTGTCCAACTTGCGTCCCACTGCTGCCGTTTTGCGGGTTTTTGCAGGTTTTTTGCTGAGATCATTACTGTTTGCGTTGCTGTTTGCCTAGAGATTGCCGCCATGCTAGATAGATTGCTCGACTTGTCTCCCAACTTGGGCGTAGACACGTTCCTTCTGCTGACGGTGCTAGTCGCGCTTGAAACGCTGCTATCAGCCGACAATGCGATCGCGCTGGCAGCCATCGCCCAAGGGCTAGACGGCAAAAAAATGCAGCGAGACGCGCTGAATTTTGGGCTGGTTGTGGCGTTTGTTTTCCGCGTCATTCTAATCCTCACAGCAACCTGGGTGATCCGGTTTTGGCAGTTTGAGCTGGCGGGTGCGCTCTATTTGCTCTGGCTCGTGTTCAAGTATTTCACCTCCGATGAAACAGAGGACGGCGAACACCATCACCACGGGCCGCGTTTCACATCACTCTGGCAGGCAATTCCGATCATCGCTGTGACCGATCTGGCGTTTTCGCTGGATAGCGTCACTACGGCGATCGCCCTGTCTCAAGAAGTGTGGCTGGTGCTGACGGGTGGGCTGATCGGCATCATCACGCTGCGACTGCTGGCGGGGCTGTTTATCCGCTGGCTGGATGAATATATGCATTTAGAAGACGCAGGCTACATTACCGTGGGGCTGGTGGGGCTGCGCCTGCTGATTAAGGTGTTTAACGATAGCCTGGTGCCGCCGCAGTGGGTCATGATTTTGGTGATTGCGCTGCTGTTTGCCTGGGGCTTTTCGGAGCGCAAACCAGAGGCGATCGCCGCTGAGGCTGGCTCTGCGCCCCGTGTCGAAGCCCATACTCCACCCGATGTGCCTCCGCTCGAAGTTCCTTCTGCGGCCAAGCCAGAAGCTGATGAGCGCGAGGCGCAAGAGATTTCTGTCGATTGAGCCGCCGATTAAGCCATAGATGGCCCCTAAGCTCCAGCCTTATGGATACTCTTTTGTCTTCGAGTCCGATGGCGATCGCCCGTCCGCGCTGTCCCGAATTGCTGGCTCCGGCGGGAAACTGGGATTGCGCCCGTGCTGCGGTCGAAAACGGAGCCGACGCAATCTATTTCGGGCTGGATCGGTTCAACGCGCGAATGCGGGCGCAAAACTTTACCGAAGCTGATTTGCCAGAATTGATGGCATTTCTACATCGGCGCAGCGTGAAGGGCTATGTCACGCTGAACACGCTGGTCTTTCCGGCAGAACTCGCCGAAGCCGAGCAGTATGTGCGAACCATGATCGCAGCGGGGGTGGATGCGGCGATTGTTCAAGATATCGGCATTTGCCGCCTAATTCGCCACCTGTCGCCCGACTTCCCCATCCACGCCTCTACGCAGATGACCGTCACCAGTGCTGCCGGAGTCGAGTTTGCCCAGGCGCTGGGCTGCAACTTGGTGGTGCTGGCCCGCGAGTGTTCCCTCAAGGACATCCGCAAAATCCAGCAGCAAATGGGTAATCGCGCTGTCGCCATGCCGCTCGAAGTTTTCGTTCACGGGGCGCTGTGTGTTGCCTACTCTGGGCAATGCCTCACCAGCGAATCCCTCGGTGGCCGCTCTGCCAACCGGGGCGAGTGTGCCCAGGCCTGTCGAATGCCCTACGATCTCATTGCAGACGGGCAGAAGGTGGATTTGGGCGATCGCCACTATTTGCTCAGCCCGCAGGATTTATCCGGACTCGATGTATTGCCCGACCTAGTGGCCACAGGCGTAGCCTGCCTGAAAATCGAAGGTCGCCTGAAATCGCCAGAATACGTCGCCAACGTCACACGGGTCTATCGCAACGCGCTCGATCGCGTTTGGCAGATGGTCTCAGAGCGCCAGAGCGATGAATTTGCAGAACGCCCCAGCGCCTCATCTCCTGAAGACCGCTACAACCTTGAAATGGCTTTCTCTCGCGGCCTCTACACGGGATGGTTTCGCGGCATCAACAACCAAGAACTTGTCCATGCGCGATTTGGCAAAAAGCGGGGTGTCTATCTGGGCGAAGTGACCCGCATCCGCAATGAGCGAGCCATGATAAGGCTCCAGGCTCCGCTAAAACCGGGCGATGGTGTGGTGTTCGACAGCGGCCACCCCGATGCCCCGGAAGAAGGCGGCCGGGTGTATTCCGTCGAAATGCAGGGTGACGAAGCAACCCTCACCTTTGGGCGCGGCGCGGTGGATTGGCGGCGGGTGCGCGTGGGCGATCGCCTCTGGAAAACCAGCGACCCCGACCTCGATCGGCAGCTTCGGCAAAGCTACGCAGGCGACACGCCCAGGTTTCAGCAGCCCATCTCGATCGAGGTGCATGGCGACGTGGGGCAGCCGCTAGTGGCGATCGCCCGCGATGAGCAGGGCCACATCGCCCAGGTAGAATCGGAACTGCCATTGGCGATCGCCCAAACCCAACCCCTCACCACCGAACGACTGCGGGCGCAATTCGGACGGCTTGGCAACACGCCCTTTTGCCTTGGCTCCCTGCAAAATCACTTGGGCAACGCCACCATGCTACCCATCCGCGAACTCAACCGTCTCCGCCGAGAACTCGTCGCCCAGCTCGAAGCCCAGCGCATCCAGCCAAAACCCTGGCATCTCAACCCCCACGCCACCCTGCACACCCTCCTCCCTCCCCTTCCCGCCCGCTCCCCTGTTCCCCCCAGCCTGATCGCCCTCACGCGCACCCTATCTCAACTGCAAGCCGCCCTCGATGCAGGAATTCAGACGCTCTACTGCGAATTTGAAGACCCGCGCAGATACCGCGAAGCAGTCGGGCTAGTTCGGAGTCACCCCAGCTCTGACTCCCTGGAAATCTTCGTCGCGCCGCCCCGCATCACCAAACCCGGCGAAACCTGGATCTTGCAGCAGGTGCAACGTGCCCAGGCAGACGGCTATCTGGTGCGAAACTACGACCATCTCCAGTTTTTTGCCGACCAGCGCTGCATTGGCGATTTCTCGCTGAATGTGGCAAATGCGCTCTCTGCCGACTATTTCCGGCGGATGGGGCTGGAGCGCCTGACGGCCTCCTATGACCTCAACCTTCAGCAGCTTGAGGGGCTATTGACCAGTTGCCCGCCTGCCTGGTTCGAGATTACGATTCACCAGCACATGCCGATGTTTCACATGGAGCATTGCGTCTTTTGTGCGTTTCTGTCAGATGGCACCGACTACACAAACTGCGGTCGCCCCTGCGAAAAGCATGAGGTCAAGTTGCGCGATCGCACGGGTGTAGAACACATCCTGCAAGCCGATGCGGGCTGCCGCAACACCGTGTTTAACGGCACCGCCCAAACTGGCGCAGAAGCAGTTCACCGCCTCGTGCAGCTTGGGGTGCAGCAGTTTCGTCTGGAATTTCTCGATGAAACGCCCGCGCAGGTCACTCAGACAATCCGGCGATATCGAGCGTTGCTGAATGGAGAGCTGGCCGGGGCGGCCCTGTGGAAAGATCTCAAGCTGCGAAATCAGCTCGGCGTGACGCGGGGCACCCTCAATTCCTAACCGGTTGCTTTTTGACGCGAATTCCCCTTGATTCCCAGGCTAGTTTATGAATTTTTGATGAACTTATGCCTTCTTTCCTGAAAGGAGGCATAAACCTCGACCAGGCATAAAAAAAATCCTGGATCAACTCCCCTAAGATTCCTTCATCTTGTATCAATTTCCCGTATAGTTTTGACAGGGTTTCCAAGCTGAGACATGAGGCACATGTGTCTTCTGGTCAATCTCTGGGTAACCTGATTGAGGAACCGCGACCAGCAGCTTATGCCCCCCTTGCTCGCTGTCACGACTTCCGGGTGTGCCCTAGTTGTGAAAGTAGTGTGTAGTGGTTTGGAGTGATATGGTGAAACGTTGCGTTATGAGACGTTGCATTGTGGAACACAGTCAACCCTCCCTTCCCCTTGGGACTTTTTTACAGATGCGCTTTTGACTCTGGTAAACCGCTGACCGCCAGAAGACGCGGCTCAGCGCGATAGGCGGACTAGCACATCCGCTTTTGAGGATGAAGCGCACTCCTCAGGTGCTTTTGCCAAAAGTAAAAATTGGGGCTTTTTGGGTAAGTTCATTCAATCTGCTCAAGCTCGACATTTCTGCTTGAGCTGGCCCTGATTTGTCCTGTTACTTTTGCCCCTCTCAGGGTGATTTGGAGTCTTTTAGATTTGGGTTTCTCGCAGGTTCTCATGCTTCCATTTTTGACACTGTTTCCCCTTGCTCAAGCCACCCCAGCCGAAATCTATATACCCGAACCGCCGCCTACACCCCGGCTCAGCCATGTGGTCGAAGCTCAAGAGGTGCGCCCGCTGCCAGGACAACTGGATTCAGTTCCTGTGTTTAACAGCAACAGTCCAGAACTGGTGCAGCAGGAAGGCATTTTGCTATCAACTTTTCCGCCGCAGGGGATGCGCGTTCCATCTGCTCACTTGAACTATGCCTTTGAAGGGCGCTTTGACGTATTCGCTCACCACATTGCCAAAGGGCGCACGCCAAACGATGTACGGACGCTCTATATCGGTCTTTTAGCTTATAACCCGTCCGATCGCCCGGTGACGATTCAGGTTCATCAGTCTGCCAGTTACCTGAGCCAGGAAGCCCCTTTCTACGACCTGCCCTCCTACGTGGCAAACGCCGGGCCCACAGTGTTTGCAGGGCCGGGCAGTCGCACGATGGGCGACATCTTGCGAGGGCTGAGTCAAGCCATTTTGCCGGAGCGGGTCACGATTCCACCCCGCTATGTGCAACTGCTGCTAAACGAACCCATTCCCCTGCGGAGCTTGCAGTCGTACCGTAATCGTGAGCCGTTGCCTATTGTCGATCCGGAAGATATGGGGCTAGACGCGGCAGAGGCAGCCGATGTGGTGCAAAACGGTGAGGCGCGTCGCCCGGCTCGTCCATCCAATGCCAATCTGCCCATCAACGGGCGATCGGCGCTGCTGCATTTGTCCAGCGATGGCCCTGTGCATCTGGCAAGTTTGGGCATGTTTGCCAGAGTGAATGGCAACGGCACCGAGCGATCGCCCCGCATGGAGGAGTGGCTGGCGCTCTTGCAGCAGGGCGATGTGGCCGGCCCGCGCGATCGCATTCCCACCCCCCCCAACGCCCGCCAAATTGGTCGGTTCTATTACAGCCGGGTGTCTGGCGTGTCGCAAGGCTCTCGGTGGGATGCCGTGCTGACGGATGGCGATGGGGTGGATCACTTGACGATTCCCCAGCAGGGTGGGGCAATTTCCTACGCAATTAGCACGGTCGATCGGCACACGCTGGGCACTGGGCAAATTCAGAGTGCGCCCATGCTGGTTCGCTACCCAGACACCGCCTACCGGGGACATGGCAACTACGGGGTTCGATATAATCTGACGCTGCCGCTGTATAACAACACCAACCAAGAGCAGACCGTGGCGCTGCTGTTCCAAACGCCAATGAAGGACGAATCGCTGCGGGGTCAGGCATTGCGCTTCCTGAATCCGCCCGATCGCCGAGTGTTTTTCCGGGGGACGCTGCGGCTGCGATATGTCAACGACTGGGGGGTGACCCAAACTCGCTATGTGCATGTGGTGCAGCGGCGAGGGCAGCAGGGCGAACCATTGTTGACGTTAAACCTGAGACGGGGCGATCGCCGTCAAGTGCAGGTTGAGCTGGTCTATCCGCCCGATGCCACGCCCCCCCAAGCGCTCACCATTCAAACGCTGGCTCCAGGGCAAGTACCTCGGACTGCGCCGCAAGAAGAAGGCAGCACCACCGTCACGCTGGACGCATCGCCACAACCATAGGCGAGCTTGTGGAGCGAGCATCGCGCTCCCTACCTTATAAATTCCCCTTACCTTCTTTCAAATCCCGTGACTCTTGCCAATCACCCAATGCCGTCTGAAAAAGCGCGACAGGCTAGATTCTTGCAGCGACAGGCAAATTGGGCGACCGTGGGGGCAGGTGCGCGGGTTGCGGGTCTCCTGCCAGCGGTCGAGCAGGGTTTGCATTTCGGGCAGCGTCAGGGGGGTTCCGTTGCGGATGGCCGTGCGGCAGGCCGTCGCCACTAGCGCTGTCTCCAAATCACCGCCCAAGCTTAGTTCCAGCAGGGCCGCTGCACAATCTTCCCGCTGCGCCAGCGGAGCCGGAGCCGTGCGGACGGCCCACAGTGTGTCCCCGAAGGGTTCCACCGTCAGCCCAATGCGAACGAGTTGTTCGACCTGGACTGTAGAGAGGTTGGGCAATAGGGCAGGCGGTTCGAGGGGCACGACTATCCAGCGATCGCACAATTCTTCATACAGCACCCGCTCATGGGCAATGTGCTGTTCGATCAGCCAAATCCCTGCGGGGTGTTCCGCCAGGATGTACATATTGTGAACCTGGGCGATCGCCCGCAGCGGAGTGGGCGCGGCATGGGGCGGGAGCGCAGGCGCGGAAGATTCCTCAGGAGATTCCTCACCGATGGATTCATTTGGTTCGCCCAGTCTGCCCAGCGTATAGCCCCCACCAGACTCGGCAGTCCGCAGCACTTGCCCGATGCGCTGGCTGTGGGCAGTGTCGCTCAGGCTATTGGCATGAAGGCTGAGGGCGTGGGCGATCGCCTCTTGTACCTGTGCTTGCAGCCTGTCCAGTTCCTTCAGGTAAATCTCGGCTTTGGCGGGGTGGCGATTCCAGTCAATTTGCTCTGGCGGCAGGTGCAGATGCAGAAAACAAACTGGATGGCGATCGCGCGGCAGCGTCCGGCGAAACGCACCCAGGATGGCTTGTTCCAGTTCTGGAACCTGAACAACCCGCCCATTCACGGCCACCTTGACCCAGTCTGGACGGCGGCGATGGCAGCGGTCGGGTAGACCCAGCAGGAGTGTGGAGCGCGAGGGATCGAGCGTTCTTACGTCCCCACTACGCCCATCCGCTCCCAACTCAACCTCCACCAAATCCCCCGGCTGCACGTCGCGCAAAATTTGCGGCAAGAGGTATCGCGCTGACTGGCTAGCCCACAGGCTAAACCAGGAGCGATCGCCCTGCTGCACCACCCACGTCACCTGCGGATGACCCAGCGCCAGATGATAGACCATCTGCTGGATGGCGCGGAGTTGTTGGGTCATCGGCGGCAATCCCTCGCGGCGGGGCAGCCAGTTGCCAAACAGGTGCGAAACCGTGACCACTGTGCCAGGGGCGATCGCCACCGTGGTTTCCGACACAGGGTGGCCTTGGCGGTCGTAGCGCACCCACCAGCCTTCCGTCGAATCTGCCAGACGGCTGCCAATTTCCAAATCGGCCAATTGCGCCAAACTGTGCAGCGCCTCACCCCGAAAGCCCAGGCTGCGAATCTTCCACAGGTCTTCGCTAGCGTGAATTTTGCTGGTGCTGTGGGGCGCGGCCGCTCGGCGCAAATCAGCATGGCTCATGCCGCTGCCATTGTCCGCCACGCGCAGCGACCACCGCTCGGGCCATACGGCAATGCTGACGTGAGTTGCGCCCGCGTCCAGCGCGTTTTCCGCCAGCTCTCGCACCACTGCCCCCAGCGAGTCGATCACCTCGCCCGCCGCAATGAGATTCACGACTGCGTCCGAAAGGGGCTGGATGGATTGCGTCATCCGGTTTGGTTGGTTAGGACAGAACCCCTAACATTCTGCCTAATTTTGCAATCTACAGGTCAACTCTGACCTAGACTTGCCCTGCTAAGCGGACGGGTGGCGGCGATTTTGCATAAGTTCTTGCCTTGAAGAAATATAGTCTACTGAAACTTAAACCCAGCGTCGGCTATTGTAAACCTGATGGCGTTTCCTGACCGAATCAAGTTTTCTCGTAGATTGTTTGGCCAGGGTAGCTTCCTGGGAACACTGGTAGAAACTTTTACAAACCTTTTGGACAACGGGGAGACTGAAGCAACACTATGGAGCAGCGGACACACACCACTCCAGACGGGAAAACGGTCATCGTCCTGATGCCCACCGGACGCTTGGATATCACGACGGCCTGGCAGTTTCGCCTGAAGCTGCAAGAGTCGATTTCCCGACTCAGCCCCCACATTGTCGTGAATTTGTCACAGGTAAACTTTATCGACAGTTCTGGCCTCACGTCGTTGGTGGCTGGGATGCGCGATGCTGACAAAGTGAAGGGCAGCTTCCGAATTTGCAACGTCCACCCCGAAGCCAAGCTGGTATTTGAGGTGACCATGATGGACTCGGTGTTTGAAATTTTTGAAACCGAGGAAGAAGCGCTAGAAGGCGTGCCCCGCAGCGTGGTTACGGGCTAACGGGTCAGACAGGGCAGATAATGGGCGATCGCCCCAATGCTGCCACCTCGTGTCCCATCGCGCCCCATTCCTCCGCGATATGGGATAATGGGATCACAATAATTTAAGACTTCCCGTGAACGACGTTCGCACTGTTTCTGATACCAAGCGTGCTTTCTACAGCCTGCACACGCGCCCGATTAACTCGATCTATCGGCGCGTAGTGGAAGAGCTAATGGTAGAAACGCACCTGCTGATGGTCAACGCTAACTTTCGCTACGACCCCGTGTATGCCCTGGGCGTAGTAACGACCTACGATCGCTTCATGCAGGGCTATCGGCCTGAGCAAGATCAGGTGTCAATCTTCAACGCGCTGTGTCAGGCGGTCGGCGGCGACCCGCAAGTCTATCGGCAAGACGCAGAGCGTTTGCTTGCAGAGGCAGCCCATCTTTCACCAGAGGATGTGGTGTCTAAGGTGCGAGAATCAACGGAACCGACGGATGGGTTGGTCGGCGTGCTGCGCGGTGTGGCGAGCAATCCAAACTTTAAGTACAGCCGCCTGTTTGCCATTGGGCTATATACCCTGTTGGAACAGATGGACAGCGACATGATGAAGGACGAAGCTCGCCGAGCAGCGGTGCTTCAGTCCCTTGGTGATGCACTGAACCTATCTGCTGACAAAATGCAGAAAGATCTGGAACTCTATCGCAGCAACTTGGACAAGATGACCCAGGCGCGGGCCGTACTGGAGGATATTCTGAAGGCAGACCGCAAGAAAAAAGAAGAACGGGCGAAGGCTAAGGAAGAGAAGCCTGGCGACGAGGCGATCGCCACTCCACCCAGTTCGCCGTCTGAGCCTGGCTGAGGGTTGTCGTAAAATCTCTGAAAAGGCGGTGCTGACCTACAAACCCAGCGCCGCTTTTTAGTTGGAGGCTTGGCGCAAAGGGACGATCGCGCTCTATCAGCACGCCTGAATGCGGAAGATTAAACCGCTATCTCAGCTCAATCTAGCCAGAGCGCTTGAGATCAATCTAAAAATCGGGATGAAAGGATTTGAACCTTCGGCCCCCTCGTCCCGAACGAGGTGCGCTACCAAGCTGCGCTACATCCCGATACAGCATTTTTGAAGCTAGTGAGGCACGTGGATAGTCAAGAAGCGTTTGCCTCATCAGGACTGTGCGCGCCTCACCCTGCAAGAAAATGCTTTAGTGAAGTTCACTTTGAATATTCTATCCTATCACAGCAAGTTCTGGCTCGATTTGTAAAACTCCTATCGGACTGTTCTGTTCATGTTAAGCAGCCTGTTAAGGCTACGGTTTAGAGCAGTTCAGTTTGTCCAAGTCAGGGAATACTTAGATTATCCAGTCGGATGGGACGCTGACGCTAAAAGATCTGAAGAACAGTTCAGTTTGTCCAAGTCAGGGAATACTTAGATTAGGATTAGACTGAATATTATAGATTAGATTGAATATAAATTTACTGAGTCAAGCGCGACGATTGATAAGGTGACCTATGCCAATGCGTAGATCGGATCGACGGGATGAGTCTTACGAAAATTCGCTTCGTCATCCTAAATCTAAATCGAAAGAGCCGCTGTCTTACCACGAGCTAAAGGCAAGTTTATCAACCGTTCGCGCAAATCTTAGAGAGGCAGAAGGCTTGGCCCAAGCAGAAGCTCAAAAGGCAGCGCAGAATCACCAGCTTTTCTTAGAAGCGCAACAAAAGTATCAGTCTACGCTGGCTCTTTACGAAACTGCTAAAACGGAAGCGGAGTCGTATTTGACTCTGTACAACCAGGAGCAGGCTAGAAGTGCTGAGTTATTGACTCAGTATGAAGCGGCAAAGGCGGAAAGCCAGAAATATTTGGCGTTGTATTCAGAGGTAGAAAGCCAGCTCAAGCTTGAGCGCCGTTCAAAGGCAGGAATCAAAAGCTGGGAGACTCGCCGCAAGCGAGAGAATGAACGCCTAAAGCAAGAAATTGAGGAAATGGCAACCATTCTGCGGGAGTCTATGTCTAGAGAGGAGAATGCTCTAGCCAGTCTGGATGCGATCGCCCAACGCATGGATCGGATTCAAACGCTCATCAATTCTGCTGAGGAGGACTCACCTCAAGATCCGATCAGCCTGCTGCAAAAGTTTCGGCGCATTTGGCAAGCCGTGAGAGAAATCCTCTCACAATAATTTTTTGCTGTTATGAGCAACGATTCCACCCCAATTCAGCCGACCGTGATCTCTTCCTCCAGCAAAGATGATTCGATGGGCGATCGCATTCGAGAGCTGACCCAAAAACTTCGTCAGGAGCGAAACGTACAGATCAAAGCCACTTCGCGCCTCTTAGGAGCAGCAGCCCAACTGGCCGTTAAGCACGACCGCCTCATTGACGAAGTGGTAGAGATGGTCGAAGAAGACTTGACAGCCCAAGAAATCGCTACCCTAAAAGTTCAGCCCGAGCAGGCTTATTCTGCTGAAAAACTCAAACAGCAATTTCCCTCCCTCGAAGATGCAAAAGCCTATTTCAAATTGAAAGCACGTGGTTGGGAAGCACTAGCCGCCAAACTAAATCAAGCATCAGCCAAACCGCGACCATCTGCCCAACCCAGTCTGCCCCAGTCTGACCGAGCAACCCCAAAAGCCAAACCCCTTCCTAAAGCCGCAGGGCATGAGGTGCATCAACGGCTCGCAGCAATTGAAACTGAAATCCAAGCGCTGCATATAGAGTACCAAGCAATACGTACGGACTTAGGTCAAGTTCTGGGCTTACTTCACCAGCTTCTACAAAAGCTGCCTTAGCGCTCTGATGCTTTGAGATTTTATAATTCAAGTGCAGTGTGATTTGGGCAACAGCGCGTGACGGTCAAGCTAACGAAACCAGACTGGCTGCGGGTAAAAGCGCCGCAGTGGGAACGAGTCGGAACGGTCAAAGAAATCCTGCGGGACTTGGGGCTAAACACGGTCTGCGAAGAGGCCTCCTGCCCCAACATTGGCGAGTGTTTTAATGCGGGCACGGCGACGTTTTTGATCATGGGGCCCGCCTGCACCCGCGCCTGCCCCTATTGCGATATTGACTTCGAGAAAAAGCCAAAAGCGCTTGACCCGCAGGAGCCAGAAAACCTGGCCGAAGCCGTGCGCCGCATGAAGCTAAACCATGTGGTGATTACCTCGGTGAACCGGGACGACCTGCCCGACGGCGGCGCGGCCCAATTTGTCGCGTGCATCGAAGCGGTGCGGCGGGTGTCGCCCCAGACGACGATTGAGGTGCTGATTCCCGACCTGTGCGGCAACTGGGAGGCGCTGGCGCAGATTCTGGACGCTCGTCCCGAAGTGCTAAATCACAACACCGAAACCATTCCTCGGCTGTATCGGCGGGTGCGTCCGCAGGGCGATTATGCCCGCACGCTGGAGTTATTAAGGCGATCGCGCGAACTGGCTCCCTCAGTCTACACCAAGTCGGGCATCATGGTGGGCTTGGGCGAAACGGATGAAGAAGTGCGCCAGGTGATGCAGGACTTGCGCTCGGTGGATTGCGACATTCTCACGATTGGGCAATATCTCCAGCCCAGCCCCAAGCACTTGCCGTTGCAGGCATTCGTTACGCCGGAACAGTTCGATGCGTGGCGCGTGGCGGGCGAGGCCATGGGCTTTTTGCAAGTCGTGTCTTCGCCGCTGACGCGCAGTTCCTACCACGCAGAGCAAGTGCGGGAGTTGATGCGACAGAATCCACGGTGATCCGGTGTTGGGGGTTAGGGGTTAGGGTTAGGTCAGGAGGCAGGGCGATCGCTCATTCACAGCCTCAGCTTTTGGGATAATAGCTAGAGATCTCGTCTCACAGGATTCTTCATGCAGACCCGCGAACCCGTAACGGTTACTCCGAATTCGTCCAGCATCACGAGCGATCGCACTGCCGCTATCAGCCGCACCACCAAAGAAACCGACGTACAGGTGAGCCTGAACCTGGACGGGCAGGGGCGCTGCGTAGCGCAAACGGGCGTGCCGTTTCTCGACCACATGCTGGATCAGATTGCGTCTCACGGGCTGATCGACCTGGAGGTGCGGGCGACGGGCGATGTGCATATCGACGACCACCACACGAATGAAGACGTGGGCATTACGCTGGGCATGGCGCTGGCTAAGGCGTTGGGCGATCGCAAGGGGATTCACCGCTTTGGGCATTTTGTCGCGCCGCTAGACGAGGCGCTGGTGCAGGTGGCGCTGGATTTTTCCGGTCGTCCCCACCTCAGCTACGGGCTGCAAATTCCTACGCAGCGCGTCGGCACCTACGACACCCAGCTCGTGCGCGAGTTTTTTGTGGCCGTCGTCAACCACGCCCAGATCACGCTGCACATCCGCCAGCTCGACGGCATCAACTCGCATCACATCATCGAGGCGACGTTCAAAGCCTTTGCCCGCGCCCTGCGGATGGCAGTGGAAGTTGACCCGCGTCGGGGCGGAGCCATCCCTAGCTCGAAGGGCGTGCTGTAGGCTGCTGGGCGCTGTGGGCAGGCTGCGATTGGTTAATGGTCAGCCGGGGCAGGCGATGCTTGAAGCTGCACAAAATTTCCCAGGAAATCGTGCCGAGAGTTTCCGCCCAGTCGTCGGCGGAGATCCGCGCCTGTCCGTCTTGCCCCAGCAGCGTCACCACTTCGCCCTCTTGCAGGTTGGGAATGGTGCTGACATCTAGCATGAGCTGATCCATTGTGATTGCACCGATTTGGGGAACGTGCCGTCCCCGCACCAGCACCGTCATCCGGTTCGACAGGTTGCGCGGCACGCCGTCGGCATAGCCGATCGCCACGGTGGCAATGGTCATGTCTCGCTCGGCAATGAAGCGATAGCCATAGCTGACACCCGTTCCAGCAGCGATCGCCTTCACCTGCGTCACCCGCGCCTTCACCTGCATCACCGGGCGCAGGTCGATGCCGCTGGCTAAATGCGGGGCGGGGTAGAGTCCGTATAGCCCCAGCCCGACGCGCACCCGATCGTAGTGCAGCGCCGGATCGGCCAGCGTCGCCGCCGAGTTAGCCAAATGCAGCTTGGGCGGATTGACCCCTGCCTGCCGCAACTGGGCGATCGCCGCTTCAAAGCGCCGCTGCTGGAGCCGCATCACGGTTTCATCGGGTTCATCCGCTGTTGCCAGGTGAGAATAGGCGCTGGCGATGTGCAAGTGCGGCAACCCCTGCACCAGTTGCCCAAACGCCGCTGCCTCTGTCCAGGGCGCACCCAGCCGCGACATCCCCGTATCCAGCTTTAGATGGACGGGCAGCGGCTGCCGTAGATTCAGCTTGCCTGCGGTTTCTGAAAAAATCAGCGCTTGCCGGGGGGTGCAGAGCGTCGGCTGGAGCCGCCAGCGGGCGATCGCCTGCACCTGTTCCGCCGTGTTCGTTGCGCCCAGCACCAGGATCGGCGCTTGAACGCCCGCCTCCCGCAGCTCAATGCCTTCGGGAATCGTGGCCACGCCCAGCCAGGTTGCTCCGGCTTGCAGCGCGGTTTGGGCGATCGCCACGGCCCCATGTCCATAGGCATCCGCCTTTACCACTGCCATCAGTTCCGTCCCCGCTGCCAGCCGCGCCTGCAACTGCTGGACATTGTACGCCAGCGCCGATAGGTCAATCTCCACCCAGGCCCGTTCCCGTTGCATCGGGATTAGGCTTGGCGTGTGTTCCCAGCTCAACATGCCTCACTCCTCACACTCTCTCTGGCCAAGTGCTAACTATGCTAGTATGCGTGTTAACATCCTTTAAACCTTTCTATAAATCCAGCCATCAATGGGCAAGGTTCTGGTTCTCAACGCCTCGTATGAACCGCTTAACATCACCAGTTGGCGACGCGCAGTGATCCTGCTGATTAAAGGGAAGGCGGAGCAAGTTGAGCATAATGGCAAGCTTGTATACGACAAATTTCCCCTGCCGACGGTGATCCGATTGCGCCACTACGTCCGAGTTCCCTATAAAGAAATTCCGCTGACTCGCCGCAACATCCTCCACCGAGACAGCCACTCCTGTCAGTATTGCGGCTATACGGGCGACGAACTGACGCTGGATCACGTCCTGCCCCGATCGCGAGGGGGCGAAGACACCTGGGAAAATATTGTGACCGCCTGTGTCCGCTGCAACGTTAAGAAAGGAAGCCGCACGCCCAAAGAAGCCAGTATGATTTTGCGTCGTCCACCCCATCGCCCCCACAGCGGGCTGTACTTTGAAGTCACCAAGCACATAAAAAGCGGTGTGCATCAAGAGTGGCAGAAGTATGTCATCGGCATATGACCCCTGTGCGGCGATCGCGCGGGGGTTTTTGCTTGGGCGATCGCCCCAAGCTTTGGTTCACAAGGTTTTTTGGGTTTTTGGGTTTTTGGGGTTTTAGAGCCACCTCTGGCGACAGGTCGGGAAATTGGCCCTGGGTGGACTGCGAAGCAATGCTTTTTTTGTCATGATCGAAGCAGAAGAACGAAACCCACCTCTGTGAGACACTCTTTACGGTTTAGCAGGGTAGGTCTGAACAGGGCGAATTGCCTGAGGCATCGTCTGGGGGATAAGCGCAGCGACGAAAAGACTCCCCGGCGATCGCCGACTCGGTTGACTAGGGGTGCAGCCCTCCCATACGGTGGATCTAAGCCTCGCAAGGGACTATGGCAGCCCGTGAATACAACCTGAAAGTGAACCTGTGAGCGCAACTTAGTATCTTTTTTTGACATCTTTTGACATCTTTTGACATCAATTTCTAAAGCCATGCAATTGAATTCAGTTCCTTCTCTAGATGTACTGCCGACAGATGTAGGATCTGGTTCGGTTGCCTTTGGTGCGGGCGATCGCCCCACAACAGACAGCGACGACCCCTTTCAACGGCGAGCCGACTGGACGCTCTCAACTCCTCAAGGGCGACGGCTAACGGAGCAAAAAACCACCGCATTGCGACAGCTTTTGGAGCAGCATCGGGGCGATCGCCAACTGATTATCCTGCAAGACTTTCCTGACCCGGATGCGCTCTCTAGCGCCTGGGTCTACAAGCTCATCGCCGACCAGTTCAACATTCGCTGCGATATTGTCTACGCAGGCACCCTCAGCCACCAGGAAAATATTGCCCTTGTGCGGCTGACAGGGTTGCCCGTGCAGCGCTGGAGCTATCAAGCTGCCAAGGAAAAAGACCTCTCGGTCTACGGCGGCGCAGTGTTTGTAGACAACCAAGGCACCACCACGCAGTTACTGCCGCTGATTGAGCATCTCAAGATTCCTGTGGCGGTTGTGATTGACCATCACAGCTTGCAGAGCGATCTCCACGCCGAGTTTTCCGACATCCGCCCCCAAACCCGCGCCACAGCCACCATCCTGACGCAATACATTCAGTCCGGCATGGTGCGACTGGACACCAGCAATAACGAGCATGTGAAATGTGCCACGGCGCTGATGCACGGGCTGCGCTGCGATACCAATCGACTGATGCAAGCCCAAGAAGAAGACTTTCTGGCGGCCGCCTACCTCAGTCGCTATGCCGACGCGCAACTGCTGAATGCGGTGCTGCAATCTTCTCGCTCAAAGCGGGTGATGGATGTCATCGAGCGATCGCTCCGCAACCGCATCCTCCGCAACAACTTCTCAATTGCTGGGGTCGGCTACTTGCGCTACGACGACCGCGACGCAATTCCCCAAGCAGCCGATTTCCTAGTCACAGAAGAAAACGTCCACACGGCGGTCGTCTACGGCATTGTCCACGACGAAGACGAAGACCTAGAAATCGTTATTGGCTCCCTCCGCACCAACAAACTAACCCTCGACCCCGACGAGTTTATCAAAGAAGCCTTTGGGCAAGATGCCCAGGGAAGATACTTTGGCGGCGGGCGATCGATGGCAGGCGGCTTCGAGATCCCGATGGGGTTTCTCTCTGGGTTCAACGAAAACAGCGACTACACTCGCCTCAAGTGGGAAGTATTTGACGCGCAGCTCAAGCAAAAGCTGCTGCGGCTGGTCAACCCCGAAGACGAAGTAATCCGCACATCGTAGGGGTTGGCGGCAACGCGCTTAAGCTAATCTATACCCCGTTGAATAAAATCACCAGGGATCTGGGCAGCTTGGTTTTCAATTCTGCCCCCAACCCCCCATCCATGCCAGAGGCTACGCTACAGGCACGCAGGCAGACCTGGAGTATGCTTGACACAGCTTCTTCTTGACTTCTTCTGGTAACACCGGATGACGCTGGCCCGGGTCTTCCCGTCTGCCCCCGTTCAGCAGTCAGATCCCAATGCTTAGGACTAAATCTATGGCAGCCAAACCCTCCAGTTCTCATGCAAAACAAGCCCATAACAGGGTGGAACAACCGACGGCCGAGGCACTCTCCCGCGCCTTCTTTGTCGAGGGTTTGACCGATGAAGAAGAGGACGATAACCCCTACCTAGAATATTCCTACCATGAGCCGGGTGCCCTACCAGGAACGCTCACCATTGAGGACGACGCACCGCCCCCCGTCATTACCCTGATTGACTATTGCGAAGACAGTGCAACTCGGATTCCTATTAACGAACCAGAAGAAGCGATTCCCTACCTGGATGCCGACTCAGTTTCCTGGGTAGATGTCAAAGGACTGGGCAGCGAAGACGTGCTCAAGCGCCTGGGCAATATTTTTAACCTGCATCCGCTCGTTCTAGAAGATATCGTCAACGTGCCCCAGCGTCCAAAAGTCGAGGAATATGGCGACCAACTGCTGCTCATCACCCGCATGGTGACCCTAAAGGACAGCGGTCGCGGCTTTTTCACCGAGCAGGTGAGCTTTATTCTGGGGAAAAACTATCTGCTGACGGTGCAAGAAGAGCCTGAATACGACTCCTTCGGGCCAGTGCGCGAGCGTATCCGCCTGGGAAAAGGCACCATCCGCAGTCGTGGAGCAGATTACTTAGCCTACTGTTTGCTCGACTCGATTGTGGACGGCTTCTTTCCGGTGCTAGAAACCTACGGCGAGGAGCTAGAAGAACTAGAAGACGAGGTCGTTGCAAAACCCGTTCGCACAACTCTAGAAAAAATCCACACGCTCAAGCGAGAATTACTTAACCTGCGTCGCTCGATCTGGCCCATGCGAGATGCCATCAGTGCCCTCATCCGCGATGGCGAAGACCTGCTTCAGGACGAAGCACGGATGTATCTGCGAGACTGCTACGACCATGCAGTGCAGGTGCTGGACATGGTGGAAACCTACCGGGAAGTAGCCTCTAGCTTGATGGATGTCTACGTGTCGTCTGTGGGCAACCGCATGAACGAACTGATGAAGCAGCTCACGCTGATTTCCTCCATCTTCATTCCGCTAACGTTTATTGTGGGAGTCTATGGCATGAACTTCAATCCTGATGCTTCTCCCTGGAATATGCCCGAACTGAACTGGTACTGGGGCTATCCGTTGTGCTGGGGCATCATGCTGCTGACCTCGGCGGGGCTGCTGTTTTATTTTTGGAAGCGCGGCTGGTTTGAAAATTATTCAGGAATCCGGGAAGACTAGCGCTGGATTTGTCCGTTTGGTTGAACTGCTGAGCAAACAGTTTACAATCTCTGCGTGCCCAGTTCTTCAAGCTAGAGACTCTCCACAGACTTTGTAGATTTGCAATATGGATTTGAAATCGCTGATTCGTGATATTCCCGATTTCCCCCAGCCGGGAATTTTGTTTCGAGATATTACTACGCTGCTGCGCGACCCCGAAGGACTGCGCTATACGATTGACAGCATGGCCGATCGCTGTGCCGATCTGTCGGTGGATTACATCATTGGCATGGAGTCTCGCGGATTTATCTTTGGTGCGCCGCTGGCTTACAAGATGGATGCGGGGTTCATTCCTGTCCGCAAGCCCGGAAAGCTGCCGGCCCCAGTCCATAGCGTCGAATATGAACTGGAATATGGCACCGACAAGCTGGAGATTCACCGCGATGCGGCTGAGCCGCCCGCCCGGATCTTGATTGTGGATGACGTGATTGCGACTGGGGGCACGGCTGCTGCAACGGCTAAGCTGGTGGAACACACAGGCTGTGAACTGGCGGGGTTTGGGTTCATTATTGAACTCACTGGGCTGGAAGGTCGCAAGAAACTGCCGGACGTTCCAGTTGTTACCCTGGTGGAATACTAGGCTCAGGTTAGGCAGGGCGACTATGACTTCTCGCGACACGGCTTCGGCGCAACAGCGATTTTCGGAAGGGCTGGTGCAGGTGCGGCGGTTTTTTGCCAGTGAAACCTTCGGCTATGTGGTGAAACGGCTGTTGCAAGGGGGGCTGACGCTGCTGCTGGCTTCGGCGCTGAGCTTTTTTATTATTCAGCTTGCGCCGGGGGACTATCTGGACACGCTGCGCCAGAATCCGCAGATTTCGGAAGAGACGCTAAGTGCGTTTCGCGAACAGTTTGGGCTGGATAAGTCGCCGATTGAGCAGTATTGTCGCTGGCTGTGGCAGATTTTCACGCGCGGCAATTTTGGCGTGAGCTTTATCTATTCTCAGCGGCCGGTGACCTCGCTGCTGTGGGAGCGGATTCCGGCAACGCTGCTGCTGTCGATCGCCTCTTTGGTGATTACCTGGGCGATCGCCCTCCCCCTGGGCATCATCGGTGCGGTGAATCAGAACAAGCTGATCGACCGCATCTTCCGCGTGATCAGCTACATCGGTCAGGGGATGCCCGCGCTGATTATGGGGCTGCTGCTGCTGTTTTTGGCGCAGCAGCTCTCGCCGCTGGTGCCCGTCGGCGGCATGACCAGCATCAACCACACCGACCTGACCCTGATTGGCAAGGCGCTGGATATTGGCTGGCACATGATTTTCCCGACGCTGGCGCTGAGCCTGGTTGGGTTTGCGGGGCTTCAGCGGATTACGCGAGGCGAACTGCTGGACGTGCTGCGGCAAGACTATATTCAAACCGCCCGCGCCAAGGGTCTGCCGGAAAATCGGGTGATTTATGTCCACGCGCTGCGAAATGCGCTGAACCCGCTGGTGACGCTGCTGGGCTTCGAGTTTGCCAGTTTGCTGGGCGGCTCGTTCATTGTGGAGAATTTCTTTAATTGGCCCGGCTTGGGGCGGCTGGTGCTGGAGGCGATCACCGCACAGGATTTGTATCTGGTGATGGCGAGTTTGATGATGGGCGCGGCGATGCTGATCATTGGTAATTTGCTGGCAGATCTGCTGCTGAAGGCGGTTGATCCACGGATTAAGTTGAGCAGCATTCAGTAGGGCGGGGTTAGCCTGTGGCTGCCACCAGCTTTTCTGCCAGTTGCCCAATTTCGTCGCGCAACGTCAGCGGCTCCAGCCAGTGGGGCGGAATGCCCGACTCGCCATAAAACGCGCCTGCGACCTGGCCGCAAATGGCGGCGGTGGTGTCGGCATCGTCGCCCAAGTTGGCAGCGGCGAGAATTGCCTGCTCGTAGGTGTCGGTGTTCCAGAAGCACCAGAGGGCGGCTTCCAGGCTTTGGATGACATAGCCTGTGCCGTGGATCTGGTCGATGGGTTTGTCGCGATACGTGCCTTGGGCGATCGCCCCCACGGACTCTTCGGCAAAGGATGCCGGATCACTTCCCAGCAGAATTTCGGCTTTGCTTGCGCCTGCTAAAGCGCGGTGCAAAATCTCGCCAAATAGCTGCGAGGCTGCGACGCACTCCGCTGCGCCGTGGGTGGTGCGGGCACTCTCGCCAGAAAAATGCCGCGTGCGATCGCTATCGGGAAAGTAGAAAATCGGCACGGGAGCCAGACGCATCAGGCAGCCATTCCCTGCTGCTCTGGGATGAGTCGAGCCGCTAAAAGGATTGCCAGACGCTTTGTAAGCCTGCAATGCCTGTCGGGTCGTGTTGCCAATGTCAAAACAGACCCCAGTGCTGCTGAGATAGCCCCGCTCAAACCAGGCGCAGTAGCGCTCCATCTGGTCGGCTGCGTCGAAGGTGCCCAGTTCCACCAGGCTTGTGGCGAGACACAGCGCCATCGAGGTGTCATCCGTCCACTGTCCTTTGGCCAGTCGAAAGGGGCCGCCGCCCACCATGTCAGCCATCGGGGGAAACGAGCCACGCGGCTGAAACTCGACCGTGGTGCCAACGGCATCACCCACGGCTAGCCCCAGCAAGCAGCCTCGCGCACGCTCCAAAGGGTAAATCGGCATCTCAAAAAAAGCGGCTAACTGGTCAAGTGATACAGTAAATCGCGGCGAAATGGCTGGTAACGGTTATTTAGTACTATTTAGTAGAAATCGACTTCTGGTTCAGGCTGCGGCTCGACAAAGCTGGAGGGGTCGTAGAGATAGCGAGTGGCTTCTTCTTCGAGCTGGTGAACCAGATAAGGTTCGACGACGTTCGTATGCCGAAGGGCGGCCAGATATCCATCGAGGTATAGGCGCAGCTCATCGAAGCGATAGCCCCGATGCCACTGCTCGTTCAGCGCGTCGGTGAGGCGCTGATAGAACCGGATAATTTGTGCGTCCTGAAGCATGGAGAGATGGTGCAATGCTATGCCCTATTTTACCCCGAAGACTGGGGTGGGCGAAGAGCGATCGCCCCATTCTTGGCAGACAGATAAGCATTATGAATATGAATATGAATACGAAGTTTCTAGCCACCCACAATAGCGCCAGCTTGGTTCCCACAAACGGCGCATTTGTCAAGGCTTGAGTCGCTTAGCCCGTAGCAGTGGTTACAAAACCTTGACAAGCGCTCTGTTAGCTTTAGGAACAATCCATATCATTAGCTAAATCGTAGCTAGACATTGTGAGCGCTGTCTGCATCCAAATTGTCGAGGGAAATCCCCATTTGCGATCGCTTCTCGGGTGGCACCTCCAGCAGGTCGGCTATTCGGTCTATCAATCTGCCAGCTTGCAGCAGGCCAAAGATGTCTACTTGAACCGCAAGCCCCAGCTTGTAGTGCTGGATTCAGATCTGTCCGACGGAAACGGGCTGGAGTTTTGCCGATGGCTGCGTCAACAGAGCCAGCCCTTTGTGCTGATTCTCTCGGCCCGCAGCACCGAGTCGGATATTGTAGCTGGATTGCGGGCTGGCGCGGATGACTATCTCACCAAGCCCTTTGGAATGCAGGAGTTTTTGGCGCGGGTAGAAGCGCTGACCCGCCGCAGTCGCCCCACTGTTGCCCCTGCTATCTTGGACTATGGCGATCTGAAAATTGACCTAGTGCAGCGCCGCGTTCATCTCAAGCACGAGCTAATCGACCTGACCCCGCAAGAATTTAGCCTGCTCTATGTGCTGGCGCAGGCAGGTGGCTTACCCCTCAGCCGTTCGGAACTGCTCCGCAAAGCCTGGCCCGATGCCATTGACAATCACCGCACTGTGGATACGCACGTTCTTTCTCTGCGTAAAAAAATCGAGGTCGATCCGCGCCAGCCTAATCTCATCCAAACCGTCCGTAACGTAGGCTATCGCTTCAATATCGAGGTGGCCGGGCAAGGCCCGGTTGCCGCGTCTCAACCCAGCCCAAACCACAACCACCGAGCGGCGCTGCATTCTCTGTCCTGATAGTCAGGCCCGCTTTCACGACGGCGGAAGAAGCAACGCTTGCGCTATGCTGCTGCTAGCTGCGCTTGTCTGCTATTGCTATGGGTTTCGGGTTGTTCTCTACGGGTTCTGGCGTTCAGCCGCTGCTGCGAATGAACGGACTGCGAGTTTTGGTGAGGGTTTTGGGGCGGTGGCTCAGCAAAACGTTGAACGGACGGAGGGCGATCGCCCTTCCCCTTCTGTTCCTGCTGCTGTTGGGAACCGCAGGCTGCACGCTGCCCCGCGTCAGCGCAGAGGAACGGCTATTGTTGCCCCTGTCGGTAGATTTTTTGGGCGAATACCGACTACCACCGCAGGAGTTTGAGGGTGTGCCCGTGGGCGGTCTGTCGGGGCTGGCCTATGACCGTCAGCGCGATCGCCTCTATGCCCTCTCCGATGACCGCAGCAATTTTGGCCCCGCCCGATTCTATACGCTCAGGTTGACTCTGAACGCCGTTGATCCTGACAACCCCAAGCTGTCGTCCGTTGAGGTGGAATCCGTCACGCCGCTGCTGACTGAAGACGGCCAGCCCTTTGCAGCAGGGACGATCGATCCAGAGGCGATCGCCCTCACGCCCCGCCAATCCCTCTACATCGCCAGTGAAGGCATCCCTAGCCAGAGCATTCCGCCCTTCATCGACGAGTTCGACCTGGAAACTGGCCGCCGAAAATCTCGTCTCAAACTTCCAGAGCGCTATTTGCTACCGTCCGCCGACGAGCCGCCACGCGGCGTGCAGGAAAACCTGGGCTTTGAGTCTCTCACCCCCGACCCCAGCGCCCTCGGCACGGCCGGCTATCTAGAACCCTTTCGCCTGTTTGCCGCCACCGAGTCTTCGCTGCTTCAGGATCGGGACGCTGGCTCGCCGGGTGAATTGCCTCCCCTGCGCCTGCTGCACTACCTCATCGGCGAAGACCAGGCAACCCTGCTGGCCGAGCATCTCTATGACCGAGACGCGCTGCCGCCAGAGCAAGGCGAACCCGGGCTGACGGAACTCCTGGCGATCGACGCGGGTGGCCACTTCCTCAGCCTAGAGCGGGCCTTTACGCCACACACAGGCGTGACCGCGCAACTCTTCCAGATGGTGATGGGCAACGCCACCGACACGTCTGCAATGCCCCAACTCCAGGGCGACCTGAGCGGCATCCAGCCCGTCCGCAAGCGCCTCCTGCTCAACCTGAGCAACTTAGGCATCCGGTTAGATAACCTGGAAGCCATGACCCTCGGCCCCCGTCTGCCTGACGGCTCCGCCAGCCTGCTACTGGTCAGCGATGACAACTTCAACCCGCTCCAGGTGACGCAGTTTTTGCTATTTCGCCTGCGATAAGGAGCGGACTTGAGCGAAAGGACGCTTGAGATGCGAGAGCAAGCCACGGTCGCTATCAATCCAAAACCCAAACTCTAAAACCCAAAAATCCAAAGCCCCAAGCCGTCCTCTTCCGAAATTAACCCCGCAATCAATGTATCTATAATGTTGAACTTGTTGGACTCATCTTCTCGTTCCCTACTCCCTTAATCCCACGCCTTAACATGCAACCTCCCTTGTCCGCTGGAACTGTTTTGCAAAATCGCTATCGCCTGGTGAAGCTGCTTGGCCAGGGCGGGTTTGGGCGCACGTATTTGGCAGAGGATTTGGGGCGGTTTAGCGAGCGGTGTGCGCTGAAGGAATTCATTCCGTCGCAGTCGGGAGACTATGCGCTGGAAAAGTCTAAGGAACTGTTTCAGCGGGAGGCGGCGATCCTGTATCAGATTCAGCATCCGCAGATTCCGCAGTTTCGCGCCACGTTTGAGGAAAATCAGCGCTTGTTTTTGGCGCAGGATTATGTGGAAGGTAAGTCCTACCGGGATTTGCTGACGGAGCGCAAGCTGAGCGGACAAACATTTTCAGAACCAGAAGTGGTGCAACTGCTACGGCAACTGCTGCCTGTGCTAGCCCATATCCATGCCCGTGGCATCATTCACCGCGACATTGCGCCAGATAACATCATGCTGCGGCAAGCGGATCAGCTTCCAGTGCTGATCGACTTTGGCGTGGTGAAGGAAATTGCCACACGGCTGCAAACGGCGACGCAATCGACCACCGTCGGCAAGCTGGGCTATGCGCCGAGTGAGCAAATGCAGACGGGACGTGCCTATCCCAACAGCGATCTCTACGCGCTGGCGGTGACGGCGGTGGTGCTGCTGACGGGGCGAGAGCCGCAGGATTTATACGATGACATGAACCTGACCTGGCACTGGCAGCGCTACGCCAACGTTAGCCCTGGGCTGGCGCAGGTGTTGAACAAGATGCTGAGCTATCGGCCGGGCGATCGCTATCAATCGGTGGCCGAAGTTGCCCAGGCGCTCCAGGCAGTAACCAATGCGGCAACCTATCCCACAACGCAGCCGCCCACCTACCAGCCGCCCGGCTACCAGTCGCCCACCTATCCCCAGCCCAGCTATCCCCAAGCGGGCTATCCCCAGCCAGGCTATTCGCAACCGGGCTATCCGGCCGCGCACCCATCCCAAACGCCCCAGCCCGCCGCCAGCCCGCCGCCCGACCCCCTTTCGCAGATGCAGACAGTGGCCGTGGGCCGCCCCGTGCCGCCCAGCACGACGACGGCGCATACGCAGGCAGTGGGCAATGCGGGTCGGCAAGTGCCCAATCGGTTAATTCCTGCGCCGCGCCAGACCTCGGTGTGGGACAATCCGCTGGCAGTGCTGGCGATTGGCATTGGGCTGGCGACGATTACGGGCATTGCGTCTTGGGCAGTGGTGAGTGCGCTGCTGAACGGCAGTCCGCCTGTGGCAACGCCGTCGCCGACCGTAACGATTACGCCCAGCCCAACGGTGTCGCCCTCGCCTAGCCCCAGCCCAACGGCGTCGCCCTCGCCCAGTCCCTCGCCCAGCCAGCCCGTCGAGTTTGACCAGCGGCTCAATTTGCGGCCCGGTTCCAACACCACAGCACGGGGCAGCCTGCGAGATAACCAAACCATCAACTACCTGATTTCGATGGAAGCAGGAGAGGCGCTGACGGCCCGGCTGGATGGCGATGGCGTGATCATGACGGTGCTGAATCCTGATCGCCAGCCTGTGGACGGACAGGCCTCGCAGGTGTTGCAGTGGCGCGGCACGGCGGCCTATGCAGGAGATTACGTCGTGCAGGTGAAGCCGCTGTCGGGCATTTCGCAGACGGACTATGCGTTGAATCTGAGTTTAGAAGGCGTGCCGCCGAGTCCCACACCTCCGCCACCGCCGCCGCCTGATCCGTCACCCATGCCAGAGCCGCCGCCGGAAGTCGATATCCGCACCGAAGCGCTGAATCTGTCGCCAGGGGAGTCGCAAGAAGTGGATAACCAGGTGCGGGCCAACCGGATGCGGCGCTATCTGGTGGATTTGCAGAGCGACCAGGGCCTGGTTGTTGAGATCATTCAGGGTGATGTGCTGGTGGATATCCGCGATCCCAATGGGCGATCGCTCTCCAGTGCATCGGGCGGCACGCTGCAAATCGGGCCGGGGCTGCCGCAGTCGGGCCGCTATCAGATCGACGTGAGCGCCAACCAGACGGTGAACTTTGTCCTGCGGGCGACAGCGATTAATTAAACGATTAACTAAACCATGCAGTCTTTGCTAGAGCAGGAATGAAGGATAGTGTGTGGCTACTGGCGAAGGTGATGGGTGGGTCGGCTGTGGGGGCGATCGCCATCAAGTATTTTCCACCGCTGGCGCTGGTGCCTGCCAGGGATGAAGTCGTGTGGGCGATCGTGCTAATGCCGACGCTGGCGATGGCGGTGCTGCTGGGATGGCTCACCTGGCGGAGGCGGTCATCGGCCTAGGCGGGCAGAAGCCTAGCAAACCTAGCAGATGAACCCTTCTAAAGCCAGGTCTTGAAGCGGCGGATATAGGCGGCTTTGACCCCGCGAGTGACCAGCCAGTAGCCCAGGAGAATGGCAACCAGCCAGAGGAAATAGCGGGCCGGCAGCGGCACCAGCCCAATACTCTCACCCAGGGGCGTAAAGGGGAGCAGCAGGGCGATCGCCATCACCAGCCCCGTCATCCCCAACACAGGCAAGGCGGCCGTGCTCTGGGTAAACGGAGCCTTAACCGTGCGAATCAAATGAATAATCAGGGTTTGGGACAACAGCCCGTAGACAAACCAGCCCGACTGAAACAGCGCCGCATCAGCGGGCACGTTGAACCCCAGCACCCCCCACAGCACCGCAAACGTCACATAGTCAAAAATGGAACTGACGGGACCAAAGCACAACATAAACCGCCGCAAATCCCGCACAGACCAGCGCTGGGGCTGCACCAGATAGGACTCATCTACTCGGTCAAAGGGAATCGCCGTTTGGGACAGGTCGTAAAGCAGGTTTTGCACCAGCAGTTGCAGCGGCTGCATCGGTAAGAAGGGCAGCAGAGCGCTAGCGCCCATCACGCTCAGCACATTGCCAAAGTTGGAGCTGGTCGCCATCTTCAGATACTTGATGATATTGCCAAAGGTGCGGCGACCCTCCACAATGCCCTGTTCTAGCACCAGCAGGCTCTTTTCAAGCAAAATCACATCGGCCGACTCCTTGGCCACATCCACCGCCGACTCCACCGAAATGCCCACATCCGCCTCTCGCAGGGCCAGCGCATCGTTGACCCCATCGCCCAAATAGCCCACCGTGTGTCCCTGCTGTTTGAGAACCTGCACAATTCGGGCTTTTTGCAGGGGCGACAGCTTGGCAAACAGCGTCGTGTTCTCAGCAACGGCAGCCAGTTCCTCGTCGGTCATCGGGTCAATCGCCGAACCGAGGCAGACTTGCTGAACGGGCAGCCCGACCTCCTGACAAATCGTGCGGGCGACATGCTCATTGTCTCCAGTTAGCACCTTGACACGCACGTTGTACTGCTGCAAGGCGGCGATCGCCCCCTTTGCCGTCTCCTGCGGCGGATCGAGAAACGTCAGGTATCCCACCAGCCTTAGCCCCGCCTCATCTGTCGGGTCATAGTGATCCTGCGGTGCATCCAGCCGCTTGCAGGCCACGGCCAGCACCCGAAACCCCTGCCGGCTAAACTGCTGGGCTGTTTGGAGGGTCTGCTGATGCAGCGCTTCGGTCAGGGGCGTTGGCTCTCCCTGGTGCTGGAGGTGGCTGCATAGACCCAGCACCTCCTCCACAGCCCCTTTGCAGATTAGCAGCGGAAAACCCTCCTGTTCGACCACCACAGACAGCCGCCGTCGCGCAAAATCGAAGGGCACTTCCCCCAGCTTGCGATGGGTCAATGCAATCTGGGACAAGGCACTCGCGTCGGCCGCTTCCAAAATGGCATCGTCCAATCGGTTTTGAATGCCCGTCTGGTAGTAACTGTTCAAGTAGGCATCGGCCAGCGGATCGGGGCTGGGCTGGCCCAGGGGGGCGATCGCACTGTGAAACGACACCTGGTTTTGGGTGAGGGTGCCCGTCTTGTCGGTACACAGCAGGTCAACTGCGCCCAGGTTTTGCACCGCGTCCAGCCGCTTGGCCAGCATCTGCTGTCGGGCCAGGGCACTGACCCCGCGTGTCAGTCCAATGCTGAGAATCAGGGGCAATAGCTCTGGCACCAGACCCACAGCGACCGCCACTCCAAAGATCAGAGAAGTTGTCCACTGCCCGCGAACCAGGCCGTTGAGCAAAACCGCACTGGGGGCCATGATGGCGATGAACCCGATCAGCAGCCAGGTGATGTGGTTAATGCCCGTGTCAAAGCTAGTGGGCGATCGCCGCCCGATCAGCGTTTTCGACAGCATTCCCAAATAGGTCTGCGCTCCAGTGGCTATGACCACGGCGCGAGCGCTGCCCCCCAACACTGTGGTTCCCATAAAGCAAAGGTTGGGCAGATCCCACCAGTCTCCGTCGGGCGATGGCACGGCGCGGACGGCGCTATATTTTTGCACCAAGTCAGATTCCCCCGTGAGGATCGACTGGCCCACAAAGAAGTTATTGGCCTCCAGCAGCCGCACATCCGCAGGCACCATATCTCCCGGAGCCAAATGTACGACATCCCCCGGCACGAGCTGGCGAATGGGAACTTCTTGGCGGCGCTCGGCTGGCAGCAAATCGTCGTAGCGGCTGACGGTGGCGGTGGTTTCGACCAGGGCCCGCAGCTTTTCGGCGGCGCGGCTGGAGCGATATTCCCGCGCAAACCGCAGCACCCCGCTGAGCAACACAATCCCCAGAAGCAGCGCTGCGCCCCGCTGATCGCGAGTGAACCAGGCGGCGATCGCCAGCACCAGCAGCAAATACACAAACGGGCTATTGAAGGCGCGGAATAGCTGCTGATACCAGGTGGGGGTGCAGTCGTGGGCAATTTCATTAGGCCCAAACTGGCGGCGGCGCTGGCGAGCCTGCAAGGCCGTTAGCCCATAGGGACGCGTCTCGAGCTGGTTCAGCAGATGATGAGGATCGGTTTGAGCCGCTTTTACTGCAAGCGGCAGCCATGACTTACCAGACGCAACAGGCATGGCGCGATGGGACGCAACAGAAAACCAGGAGAGCATAGGGCAAACACCTCACCAGAGGGCTGCTTTTCATGATGCCGTGCTGGGGCGATCGCCGACGTGTCCAGCCATACCCCGACCAATACAAGTCTGCTGCTACAAGCCTGCTGCATCCCAACGCTCCAAAAGTCAATTCAAGCATCCCTGTCCTACCATAGGCTGAATAGCCTACGCAGGAGGATGCCCAATGGTTCTCAAAACGGCAATCGTGGAAACTGAGGCAATCATCCCCACGCCCAGTGGAGAGATGCCCGCCTTTCTCTATCGCCCCGCTGCGCCCGCTGCGTCGGCATCCAGTCCCGCCGTTCTCTTGCTGATGGAAGCCTTTGGACTAACCCCCCACATTCGGGACGTAGCGGCTCGCATCGCCGCCGAGGGCTACATTGTCCTCACGCCAGACCTGTACTACCGCGAATTGCCCCACAACAAATTTGGCTATGAGGAGGTGGAACAGGCGATGGCGACCATGTATCGCATGGATTTTGGGCAGCCCGTGGAACAGGATCTAAAGGCGGCGATCGCCTTCCTCAAGGCACAACCCGACGTTTCACCCGACCGAATTGGCGTTACCGGGTTTTGCCTGGGCGGGGGGTTGACCTTTTTAACAGCGTGTCGATTTTCCAGCGACATCGCGGCAGCAGCTCCCTTTTACGGCATGGTGTTGGACGATTGGGTGGAGGCGATCCAGGACATCACCATGCCCGTCTACCTGTTTCACGGCGGTGCTGATCCGTTCATTCCGCCGGAGCGCGTGCAGCACATCGAGGCGCGATTCAAAGACCTGGGCAAAGCATATCGGCTCAAAGTTTACCCCGATGCCGACCACGGATTTTTCTGCCACGAGCGATCGTCCTATAATGCCGCCGCCGCTGAGGATGCGTGGCAAGAGCTAACTCAGTTTCTCCGTCAACATCTCAACTCAACATCTCAACAAGGTGTCCTAAGTCCTAGGACTCTTCCTTCACTCTTCGTTTCGCACGGCGCACCCGATTTACCGCTATATGAAACTGCGCCCGCCGTGGAGTTTCTCAAGCAACTTGGCACACAGCTACCGCGCCCCAAAGCCATCCTCGCTGTGTCGGCCCACTGGGAAACGCGATCGCCCGCTGTGAGTACCGCTCTCCAGCCGAAAACGATTCACGACTTTGGCGGCTTTCCGCCAGAAACCTACGCCCTGCAATATCCTGCGCCCGGTGCGCCGGAACTGGCAGAGCGGGTCGAAAAGCTGCTGACGGAGGCGGGCACGACCGTAGCGCTCGACCCCAATCGCGGACTCGACCACGGCGCATGGGAGCCACTGCTGCTGATGTATCCCGACGCAGACATTCCCGTAACACAACTCTCGGTGCAGCCGCATTTGGGAGCCGCGCATCACCTGCAAGTGGGCCGGGCGATCGCCCCCCTGCGTCAGGAAAACGTGCTGATCCTTGCCAGCGGAGCCGCCACCCACAACCTGCGGGCCTTTGGCGGCTACGCCTTTGATGCTGCGCCGCCGGACTGGGTGACGGAATTTGACCAGTGGCTAGAAACGGCGATCGCCCAGGGAGACACCGATGCGCTGCTGAACTATCGCCAGGTCGCCCCCCACGCCGCCAAAAACCACCCCAGCGAAGAACACTTTTTGCCGCTGCTGGTGGCGCTGGGCGCAGGGGGCGATCGCGGCACCCAACTACACCACAGCACCACCTACGGCATTCTCAGCATGGCGGCCTATGCGTTTGGATAATGAGTAACTGAGGGACAAGGTTGCATAACCTCAAACTTCCTCATATTTCTTTTGAAAAATCAATGGTTGCTTTCACACCATTTTGAGCCAGACCGTTTATTCTAAACGGGAGAGTGACTCCGATCACTCTCGCAGGAGCAGACAGCGGTGGGGGCTACTGGCTGTCTGCTTCTTGCATTTCGGCGTATCAAAAGCAACTCAAGCGTTTTTCAAAAAAATCGCTTCCCAGCCGTGCGTGCCAAACTCTTTTTGAAACTCGCTGATCACCCAGGCGATCGACTTGCCCTGGCGCTGGGCAACGCGCATCAAATAATGCTTGTAGTTGTGCTTGTCGTCTAGGGTGGGTGCTGGGCCGAAAATCGAGCCGAGGCACCAGGCATCCTTAGGCATACAGTTGAATTTCTCAAAAAAGCGGCGATCGCTCCACGACGGGGCCGCCCCTTCCTGATACGTGCGCTTGCGCTGGGCGTGGAAAAACCTCAGCATTTCCTGTTCCTGGAGCATTTGCACCTGTTCGTCGCTCAGCACCTCTTCCAGGTCATCCAGACATACCTGGCTTTCGTCTCGCCATTCGTGCTTGCAATCGGGGCAGGTCATCAAAAAAATCGGCACAATCCGCCCGCAGCCGGGGCACTGCTTTGTCGGGGCGCTGCCGATGCCTGTGCCTTCGGGGTCTTCTTTTGTAGGCAGGTGATAGAACTGGATGTCTTCGGGAAAGCCCAGCCGCGCCAAATTGCCCGCCTGGTCGAGAATCGTGCCGTGCAGCTTGCCCGTATGCGGCGCAATTCGCATGACGCGCCCAATCTGCTGGTGGTGCAGCGCCCGCGACTGAGGTGGGCCGCAGCAGCAGCCCCACCTCTACGCTCGGCTCGTCAAAGCCAATGCTGATCACGTTGCAGGAAGTCAGCACCAGAATGTGCCCGTCGCGCAGGTCGGCGTAGAGCTTCTGACGATCCTTAATCGGCGTTTCACCGTCCACCGTTGCCGCTGGAACATTTGCCTGGTTAAACGCATCGGCAACGTGCCGGGCGTGTTCTACATCTACGCAAAAGGCGATCGTCCGCTTGTCGGGCACCAGCCGCAGCCATTCTTCGACAATGCGTTCGACTAATTCGGGGCGATCGCACGCATTTTTCAGTGCCCGCTCGTCATAGTCGCCCGCCACCGTGCCCACACCCGACAGGTCGATCTGATGCTCCGCCGACAGACCGTAATACTTCATCGGCGCAAGATAGCCCATCTTTTGCAGCACCGATGGCACGGGCGAGGCCACCAGCGTTTCCATATGGTCGCCCAGTTGCGACTTGCCCAGGCGATATGGAGTCGCCGTCAGCGCCAGATGCACCGCATTGGGATGGGTTTTGTAAAGCACCTGCTGCCCCACCTGGCTAAAGACCGTCGTATGCGCCTCGTCAAACAGCACCACATCGGCGTGCCACTTTTTCCACCAGTGGCGCTTGGTCATGGTTTGCACGCTGGCAATCTGGATCGGTGCAGTCGGGTCTTCTTTCCAGCCCGCTTTGATAAAGCCGCAGTGTAGCCCAAAGGCCCGCATCTTATCGTAGGTCTGCCCTACGAGTACATCCAGATGCACCAAAAACAGCAGCCGACAGCCCCGCGCCTCCGCATGGGCGCAAATTTGCCCCGCAATCACCGTTTTTCCTGCACCTGTTCCAGCAATCACCGCCACGCGCTTATAGCCCTCGCCCAGCTTGTTGTAGAGATCCTTAATCAACTGCACCTGATAGGGGCGCAGCGTCGGCGGCGTGGGAGCGGTCGCGTTTTGGGCAGTCATGCACGAAGCGTTGCGAAAAGACAACAGACTCAATCTCTAAGGCTTACTGTAGCAAAGGACAGCCTGGAATAGAGTTCGCGTGTACTGAAAGCCGTCAAAACCTTGTGCTGCGATTTAAGAAAACGAGTCACCCATCGAGAGCAAGAGGTTTAGCGAGAACGCCTCCTTAAATTTGGAGTAGTTCATCTACTTATCACTCAAAGGAGCTTGGATAAACGATATTTCAGCTATCAGCTACAGCGGGATGCTAAGCCAACGCCACACGCTGTGCAATGCCTTAAAATCGCACCCTGACGGATGCCGCGTGAATCCGGTAAAGCGCTATACAGAACACTATATAAAACACGCTCTGTAAGTGGACGCTTCTTTACCAAGCTCAAGCAGGATGGGCGATCGCGCTGCACCAATGAAATTACTGGAAGCCCCAACAGATACGGGACTAACAATCCAGAATCACAGATTCAAAATCGAGAATCGACACAATCGATGAGTGCCCATGCTATTTCAAGAATCAATTGTAAAAGCTTTATGATTCCGGCTTTTTCCAGAAGTGTTGAAAGATAGATTAAGCGACGAAAAAAAGGGACAGAATGCAGTATTCTGTCCCCTAGTAAACAAAAAATGATGCCTGATGATAGCCTCATTTCCGAAGCTTGTCAAATCGATCTTGATGCAGCTTTGTCCGCATGACTATCCCGTTTTGAACTCGCGCTTGTTCTTTGAAATCTGGTTGACCTTTGTGTTGGACAAGGGCTTAACCAGCATGAGAGACTTATTTTACCGCCTAAATCGTACAGGTGTTGAGGTCGATATATCCACCTTTTCTAAAGCTTGCAAAACTCGAACGGATGGGCACTTTTGTCGAATCTATGCACAGTTGATTGAGCAAGTAAAGCGCAAACAGCCGACCGCGGCTCAGATACTTTTTCCGATTGATTCAACCATCGTTACACTTACCAGCAAGCTATTTTGGCTGCAAGGATATCACCAAGTTAAATTACTGAATGGAATCAACTTAGAGCAAGGATATTCGAGTGAATGCTTGATTCATTTTGGGCAAGGACATGATGCAAAGTTTGCCGATTCGATTAGCACGATGATTCCCGAAAACGGCATCGGCATCATGGATAGAGGCTTCGCAAGCTGGGAATTTCTCGACCAAATGAGTCTCACTCAAACAAAGTTTGTGGTGCGAATCAAGAACAATATGAAGACTGAACTTGACCACGACCGTTACCGCGTGGTTTGGTTCTGTGATTTGGAGAGTCGGAGCGAGTTTCGTCTGGCAACTAATGTCAATGAGATGAGCGACGAAGAAATCAGTGATACCTATCGGCATCGTTGGCAAATTGAGGTGTTATGGAAGTTTCTCAAGATGCACTTAAAGCTCATCGTCTCATCACCAAGAATGTGAATGGGGTGAGTATTCAGATTTATATGGTGCTCATCACGTATTTAATCTTATTGTTAATCGAAATTCCAGCATTCTATGGCAGTGAATTGCTCGACAAGTTTCGGTATTTACAACTGGAACTGAGCCGTCGCTGCTCAATGGTTCATTGGAGCTACGATCTGCTGCCCGAAACACTCGTATGACTCTTGTAAGCTAAAATGTAAAGTTTTCTATCTGGATTCAACACTTCTGGGCTTTTTCATAGTCTTTTATTTATTTACACCATATTGACTTTTGTTAAGGCAGACGATCACTGAAGCTTCATAATTTCAGTTTTCTCCGTAAAGATTCGCATTCATCTGCACCACACGGATGCGTTTATCAAGAGTGAAGCTAATAATTTTTGAACAAGAACCGTTGCCCCACCCCTAAGAGCATCTCTATAAAGTCTTTGTTATCAGGATCATATTTTTACAACATCTGTCGGACGGCGGCATGTCTGTTGCGCGGAACGTTCGAGGTCAAGAAGACAGGGAATCTACGCCTAACTACTCATTCAAGGAACTCTTTGGCTATGCTGACATCGGTAGATCAGGGTTTCGCTTTGGAAACGAATGAAGCACCCGAAAAATGCCTGAGTTTGGGCAGCAGTACAAAACCTTCTTTAAGATCAAGAGTCGAGATTATCAATGAAATTAAGATGCTTGTCCCCGCTGGTTCTCCTGAACCTGAGGATGAACAAGTCTTAAACCAGCTAGCAAGCTTGACACAAGAACTCACGAAGGTCTATCAAGCAGCTGGACAACTGAGGGAAGATCCCTTCGCAGATGCATGGAATCGCCGGGTTCACTGCTATCGAGATCTGGTCGCAGAGCAGGTCAAGGGGCGGCGTATTCTGGTGACTGGTGGAAATGGCTGCGTCGGCAGTCAACTGATCCAGGAATTGAAAACCTTTGAGCCTGAGAAAATTGTTTGCCTGGATCTACTGCGGATGAATCATCTTCTCCAAACAAGGAGGGTGATTTCGTTGAAACAATTCACATTCTATGACGTTGATATTAGAGATCAGAATAGACTAGAGAAGGTTTTCCTCCAAGAAAAAGCCCGACCTCGTATTTCATCTGGCAGCCATACGCCTCCCTGGAATGGCAGAGCAGCGTGTTAGGGATGCTGTTTCAACGAATATTATGGGAACCCATAATGTAATTCAGTTTTGTGAAAAGTATGGGGTCGAAAAGTGCATATTCTCCTCTACGGGCAAAGCATCACGCTATGTTACTGGAGAAGTCTATGCAGCCACCAAAAAGGTGTGTGAATGGCTTTTTGATCAGGCGGCTCAATCCGGTTCAACTGTCTATGGCATGGTGAGGTTTACTCACATGCTGGATAATAGCGCAGCCTGTGAGCAATTTGACCAGCAAGTCAAACGCGGGAAAATTGTCAACATTCATGCGCCCGATAAGTATGTTTGTGGTCAAAATGTCCATGAGGCGGTCAGCCTACTGCTTAACAGTCTCGTGGTTGCTAAGCCCAGAAATCTGGAATTTTTGGTCTGTCGAAATCTGGGCTGGCCGGTTGAAACCCTAGAGGTTGCTTTATACAAGATCCTGCAATCTGGAAAGAACATTCCAATTTATTTTCAGGGTTCGCCAGTCGGCTATGAAGAGGGCTTCTTTCGGGGCAATGTAGATTGGGACGATCCCTCAGCGTTCAACTTATTAGTCAACGCGATCGAAAAAGTGTCGAGTCGAGTTGATGCCTCTGGTGACTTTATTGTGACTCCTGTTTTGCCCTGCTGTTTTGAGCGTCTAGAAGCTGAGTTGGCTGCTGTGCGGAAGGTTCTCAATGACCCTACAAGTGCCGATAGCCAAATCAAGCAAGCCCTTGCTGAATGTATTATGAAGGTTGCTTGCTCCATCTATTCCCAAACACCCATTGAGTTGCTCTCGAAGGTGCTGAACTGGGGCACTGATCCTGAGTACCTTCAGTTGGGACGGGGGCAACGCTAGATAGCCATCAGCCCACGATTCGCTTGTTTTATTGAAAGCCTATCTGCCAAGTATCGAAACAGCGCCAGTCTCAGCGGCAGTCTCAGCACCCGTTGAAGCGATCGCCAAGATTAAGCCTGTGGTGAGTGCGCTTTAATACTTCTGCGCTTTGATCAGGCTGAGTTTGACGTGTGCTGTGAGTAGGGCGAACGAGGCGTTTTGCACTTAGCTCCGAATGTTGGCAATTTCAACCCGCGCTTTCAATCTGCGTTGAGATTGCCAACAGCCAAGGGGCGATCGCCTTTCCGTATTGGAAAGATAAAAGCAGTGGGGTTATGGTAAAGCGCTAACCGGACGGGGCTTTGAGCAAGATGTTAATTTAGCATCTGAGATTAAAGTTCAGTATCTCAGCGTCAGTGATCGCATCTGTAATTGCGTTCCAACCCTGGCGCTGTCTCTTACCGTTTGCAACTCCCCCGCAAAGCATTATGGCAACCACTCTCTTTCATCTAGCGTTTCCGGTGAGTGATCTGGCCGAAGCCAAAGCCTATTATGCCGATGGGCTGGGCTGCGAGATCGGCCGCGAAAACGCCAGCTCGGTGATTATGAACCTCTACGGACATCAGATCGTAGCGCACCTGGCCTACGAACCGCTGATGCCCCAGCGTGGCGTATATCCCCGGCACTTTGGCGTGATTTTTACCGACGAGGCCGATTGGGAAGCCCTTTTAGAGCGATCGCAGCGCCAGGGACTCTCCTTCTATCAGCCGCCCAAGGAGCGCTTCGTCGGCACGCCGCTGGAACACCGCACATTTTTTCTAGAGGACCCCTTCCATAACTTGATGGAGTTTAAGTTTTATCGCCACGCCAGCGCGATTTTTGGGCAGGCAGAGTTTGCCCAGATTGGAGATACGGCAGGCTGAAGGCAGGCAAGCAAAAATTAAGGAGCATCGGTCTACTGCTTGTCTCTTTAGGGGATGACCTTCAAGAGAATCGCGCCCTTCTCTTGCCCCTCCGCCTCCAGCCCCTCAAGACTTGCGAATTCCTAAATTGCTTCAAGGTGTGTCAGGTTTCCTGATCCCAGCGACCCACAGCGGAAGAAGGAAAATATTACACACTGTTTTGGGACGATTCGCCTTGTGACGGCTGCTCGCGGCTGATCGCGGCAGTTTAGCTGAAGGGCGATCGCACCGGGCTAGCAAGGTTTTCTGGCAGGATTTCCTAGCAAGATTTGACAGCATTAAGGGGCAAAGCGTGAGTAAGAAATATCACTGGCTGGATCTGGCGGAGTATGCATCGCTGGTGGGCTTGGGCGTGGGTTCCGTCGCTTCTTTCACCACATCACAACTGGTCTACACCTCTGCGCCAATTTCGCTGCTGGTGTTGCTCAATCTGGCCAACCGCAGTCGATTTGAGCAATCCATGCAAAATCAGGTCGGTGTTGCCATCGACGAAATTGAAAAGCGCCTCTCGATGCATGTGGAACTGCTGAATCAGCAGATTGGCTCACTGCCCACGCCGGAGATGATGGGCAGCCTGAAAAAATCCATGCTGGTGAAAAGCCGGGAAGCCTCGGAGGCCTTTGCGGCTGACCTGAAAACCTTGCAGCAAGATCTGCAAATTCGGCTGGATGCGCTGGAGGCGGGCGACCTGGGCAGCGTGCGCGGCGAGGTGCGGCGGCTGCGCGACCAATATAGCCAGCTTTGCGACGACATGGTGCATATCACCGAACGGCTGCACGACCTGTCTAGTTCGCACCGGGTCGAGGATCTGGAAACGGCGATCGCCCAGATTCGCTCCGACACTGCCCATCTGCAAACCAGCCTGCAAGTCTTTAGCGACCAGACGCGCCCTGCGCTCAACACGCTACAAGAGCAAATCAATCGGCTGAATCGCCAGTTTCAGGCCTTGCCGCCGCCCTTCGATGCCAGCACGCTGCGCCAGGAAGTATCCGAACTGATTCGTGTGGTGTCCGATCTAGTGCCCCGGCGCGACTGGACGGCACTGGTGACTGAAATGCAGTCGCTTCATGAGCAGCAGGACGCGCAGGCGCGGGCCGAGGAACTGCTGCGGCGCAAGGTGCAAGACCTGACCCAACAACTGCGCGACCAGCCTAGCCGCGAAACGCTACACTCGCTCCAGCAGCAGGTCAATCACCTGAGCCAGCAGGTGGAAAATCTGCCGCCCCCCTTTGATCCAACCTCTTTGCGGCGAGAAATTGCTCGGCTGCTGCGGGTGGTGGGCGATCTAGTTCCTCAGCGAGATTTCAGCGGACTGGTGGGCCAAGTCAGCGCCTTGCAGCAGCAGCAGGAATTTCAAGCGCAGGTGGAGCAAGCGCTGCAAGCAGAACTACGGATCATCAGCCAGCAGCTGCAAGATTTGATGGCTGGAAATCATGCGGAGACAGGCGATCGCCCTGTGGCTCTGGCTCCCAGCGCTGACCCGGCCGACTCAACCGAAACTGCCGAAGCGCTGTTTAAGGCCCAAGTCGAAGCCATGCTCCGGCAAGAGCTACAGCGCATCAGCCAGCAGTTGCGATCGCTCCCCACAGGCGGCACCTTTCAGATGCAGATGGAGGCAACGGTGTTGGGCGTGCTGCAAGAGCTAAACCAGCACCTCCGCACCTATCCAACGGGGCCACGCTACGAGTTTGTCCTGGATTTTCGCGGCGGCCCGCCCGCCGCCGCCGATGCGGCCACAGCCCTGCACCCGGCGCTGTATGACGAGTTCACGGCGGCGGCGCTGCTCGATGTGCCCAACAGTCGGCTGGTGCTGGAGCAAGCGCTGGATACCACGGGCGATCGCCTGTTGATAACGCTGCCTTGGTCGAGCCAGTGCCCGATCGATCGCCCAATGGTGCGCCGTTTGCACGATTTTCTGGCCCAGGGTCGGCAGCTGGAAATCGGCTGGTGCTACAGCGCTGACCAGGATTTGCCCCGCTTTCTCAGCGCGATGGTGCAGCGATGGCACGCCCCGTCTGAGCAAGCCCGCAGCCTGCAAGAGACGCTGCAAAACCTGCTGGAACTGAAGCGGCAGTTTCCCAGCCAGTTTCAGTTCAAGATTTTGGGAACACGGGAAAATTTTCTGGTATCAGACGATCGCTACGCCGTGCTGGGGCTGGATGAGTCGCTGGTAGACGACCTGGGCATTCCCCATCTAGAACTCAAACTGCGGACTAGCGACCCTGCCACCGTGCAACAGTTGACGCAGCGGTTTGAAAATCCGGTGCTGCACCCCACCGATGTGCAATCTCACTGGAATCGGGCCGTGACGCGCTATGAGCTAGGCGACCCGCAGGGGGCCCTCAGCGATGTGGAGCAAATTTTACGCATTCGCCCCGATCAGGCGCTAGTGTGGAATCTGCGCGGGCTGTGTCACGATGAGCTGGGAGAGCGGCAGCAGGCGATCGCCGACTTTAGCACCGCCCTCCAACTCGACCGCAACCAGATGGATGCCCATTGCAACCGGGGCTATCTGCGCTCAGAGCAGGGCGACCTGATCGGGGCGATCGCCGACTTTACCAACGCCCTCACCATCCAGCCCAACTGCGCCATGATCTACTTCTTCCGGGGGCTGGCCGCGCAAAAGCTGGGCGAAATCAAATCTGCTTTTCGCGACTACGCCGCCGCCATCCAGCTTGCCCCCCAGGTGCCCACCCCCTATTACTATCGGGGGCTGGCCCGTGCCAGCAACCCCGCTGGGGCGATCGCCGATTTGCAGCAAGCCCTCGAACTCTTCGCTGAGCAAGGCAACGAAACCAACGCCCGCAAGGTCTTTAGTCACCTCCAGCGACTCACCAAAACCCGCAATGGCACGCCGCCGATCTTTGACCCCGATGCAGTGCCCGATGCTGCGCCTGTTCCGGTGGCGATCGCCTTTGAGGAAAACTAGAGCTGGTTTAGTAGCTTTGCACCCTGCGCCCCAAAAAATCCAACGCTCAAAAACACTCGAAAACACTCAAAGCAGACCCACATTCCTACATCCCCATAATCTCGTAGCCCGCATCGACGTACAGCACTTGCCCGGTGATGCCCGTAGACAGATCGCTGCACAGGAATGCGGCCGTGTTGCCCACCTCGGTCTGGGTGACGGTGCGGCGCAGGGGCGCGACTTCTTCGACATGGTGAATCATGTCCAAAATGCCACCAACGGCAGAGGAGGCCAGCGTCCGAATCGGCCCGGCTGAGATGGCGTTCACCCGGATGTTTTGCGGGCCCAGTTCTGCTGCCAAGTATTTCACGTTCATCTCTAGCGCGGCCTTGGCAATGCCCATGACGTTATAATTGGGCACAACGCGCACGCCGCCCAGATAGGTCAGCGTCACCACTGCGCCGCCCTCAGTCATCAGCGGCTTGGCAGCGCGGCAAAGCTGCACCAGCGAGTAGGCGCTCACGTCCAGCGCCAGGTTAAAGCCCTCGCGGGAAACATTGCTGAAGTCGCCGCTGAGATCGTCGCGATTGGCGAAGGCGAGGCAGTGAATCAGCACATCCAGCCGCCCCCACTTTTCGCGCACAGTGGCAAATGCCGCCTCGACTTGCTCATCATTTTGCACATCGCAGGGCACAAACAGGCTGGGCTGGAGCGGCTCAACCAATTCCGCCACTTTCTTCTCTAGCTTGCCTTTGTCGTCGGGCAGGTAGGTGATGCCCAGGTTTGCCCCGGCTTTGTGGAGCTGTTGGGCGATGCCCCAGGCAATTGAGCGATTGTTGGCAATGCCTGTGACGAGCGCATTTTTTCCGGTGAGGTCAAGCATGGGTAACGGCATCCAAATTTCGAGGGCAATTCACAAAATACTCAAAAACGGGGCAGGACGGATAGGGGAGGGTGGGGTAAAGCGAGGGAAGAGAAGATGGCAAGAGATGAGGGCGAGACGGGAAAATTTTTTCCTAAATTGTATCTGTCAGATACAATTGCGATATGCTGTCTGGAACGCAGGATTGAGGGCGATCGCCCAGTTTCCAGAATAGAGTCTGGGTTCTCTCAGCCGGGTCTACCGATAGAGCAAACGCAGAAATTGGTATCGAAACGATCATTCTTCCTATGGAAGCGTGTTTTTAGATACAAAAAGCGGCCCCAAACTTAGTTTAAGTGTTCTAAGACTGCGTTTATCCTGGTTTTTCGCCTCTTGGGCAAAATCTGGGTTTTGCTTTCATCTTTTGTTCCAGTCATGTCTCGGTCATATTTCGGTCATATTCGCTCCCTGAGGGCGCTGGGAATCGGACGGTATGGTTGCCTCACATGAAAAGCCTTTAGCAGATGTGTTTCGCCAATTGAGCGGCAGCGCGTTTCCGCCGATGGTAGAAACCTTTGACCGGGGAAAGACGATTTTCTTTCCGGGCGATCCGGCTGAGCGGGTTTATTTCTTGCTCAAGGGCGCAGTAAAGCTGTCGCGAGTCTATGAGGCAGGCGAAGAAATCACCGTGGCGCTGCTAAGAGAGAATAGCGTGTTTGGCGTACTGTCGCTGATTACGGGGCAAAAGGCAGACCGATTTTATCATTCTGTCGCGTTTACGCCAGTGGAGCTACTGTCAGTGCCGATTGAGCAGGTCGAAAAGGCGCTAAAGGAAAATCCCGACCTGTCGATGCTGATGCTGAAGGGGCTGTCGTCTCGGATTTTGCAAACCGAAATGATGATTGAAACGTTGGCCCACCGAGACATGGGGTCACGTTTAGTCAGCTTTTTGCTAATTTTGTGCCGCGATTTTGGGGTTCCTACGTCCGAGGGCATCACGATCGACCTGAAGCTGTCTCACCAGGCGATCGCCGAAGCAATTGGCTCGACCCGCGTAACGGTAACGCGCCTGCTGGGTGACCTGCGCCAGGATCGAATGATCTCTATTCACAAGAAGAAGATCACGGTTTATAACCCAGTGGCGCTGAGTCAGCAGTTTACTTAGAGATTTTACTTAGAGATTTGGATAGCGGTCAGGGTTGAGAGAGCGTACCTAGCGTTAGGACGCTTATGAAAACAGGACTCAGGTCGATGGCTCGCCTAATGCGGCAAAAGTCCTGGCGGGGGCCGACCTGTGGAGGCGTTTTGCGGGGGCCAACCTGTGGAGGCGTTTTGCGGTGTTGCGGTGTGCAGGCGACTGTGAGCTACGCCTTTCAACGGCACAATTGCAGTATGGTGTAGCTGAGTGTGAGTTTTATCGGCGATGACCACCGGGCTGGTCTTGATTGCGGCAATTTTGGTGCTGGGGGCTGTGGTGGCCACGGTGGGCGATCGCCTTGGGATGAAGGTGGGCAAGGCTCGCCTCAGTCTGTTTGGCCTGCGTCCCCGTCAAACTGCCACGCTGATCACCGTGATGACGGGGATTCTCATCTCGGCGATGACCTTTGGCATTTTGTTTGCGGTCGATGACCAACTGCGAACGGGTGTGTTTGAGCTAGAAGATGTGCAGCAGGAGCGAGACGCAGCGCTGGCAGAACTAAACCAAGCGCAGCAGCAAACCGCCGAAGTGCAGCGACAGCGCGATCGCGCCGAACGAGAGCAGCAGTCTGCCCAGCGCCGCCTGCGCCGCACCAACGAGTCTCTACAAACGGCGATCGCCCAGGAAACCCGCACCCGCGAGGAATTGCAAAGCACCCAGTCGCAGTTGAGCCAAGTCGCTGCCAACTATCAGCAGGCACAGACATTGCTCACGGACGTATCCCAGCAGGCCACCCAGCTTCGTGCTGAAATTCAGCAACTCCAGGCCGATCGCCAGCGGCAGATTGCCCAGCGCGACCGAGACGTAGCCGAGCGCGATCGCCAGATTGCCGAACGCACCGCCCAAATCCGCGAAAAAGAATTGCAACTCGATGATCTCGAAGCCCAGCGCAGCGCTCTGCTGGCAGAAGTGCAAACCCTGGAGCGCGAATTTCAAGGGCTGCGCCAGGGCAGTGTGGCGGTGCTGAGAAACCAGCCCATGGCCTCCGGCGTGGTGCGTGTCATTACCCCAGAGGCTGCCCCCAGCGCGGTCAATCGCCTCCTGCTAGAGGCTAACCGTTTTGCCAGCCAGCGCATCCAACCGGGCACGGTGAATGTAGACAAGCAGGTGATTCAAATTACCAACGCCCAGGTGGAGCAGTTGATCAATCAAATCCAGGACGGCAAAGATTATGTCGTGCGGATTTTGTCGGCGGGCAATTACATCATCGGCGAACCCTGCGTCTTGGCGGGCGAGGCTTGCATCCAGGTTTATGTCAACGCTGCGCCCAATCAAGTGGTGTTTCGAGAGGGCGATCTGGTGGTCACGATTGCGCTCGATCCCACCCGGATGCGAGATGAAGAATTGGTGGAGCGCGTGAATCTTTTGATTGCCAACGCTCAGTTTCGCTCGCGACAGGCTGGGGTGCTGGGCGATGTGCTGCAAATTGCGGACGGACAGACCGAGGCCGTGGTTAGGTTATTGCAAGATATTCGAGCCTACGGTCGCCCGGTAGAACTCCATGCGATCGCCTCTGAAACCATTTTCACCGCTGGGCCCGTCCGGCTCGACCTGGCCGCCGTGCAAAATGGGCGGGTTCTGTTCAGCACGGACAGCAGAGTCAACACCACCCCGCCCCCGCAGCGATCGCCCTTCGCGCCAACGAACTAAACCGCCCTGCTGCCGTTTGCCTTTCACCCCTGCCGTTTGCCCATGTCCTATTCCACTTCTGCACCTGAAGCCTTGGGGCAGCCCGTCATTCTTGGGTTCGATCCGGGTCGGCAAAAGTGTGGGCTGGCCGTGATGGGGGTCGATCGCAACCTGTTTATGCATCAAGTCGTCGCAGCAGAGCGGGCGATCGCCACAATTCAGACACTCCGCCAGCAATACCCGATTTCGCTGCTGGTCATGGGCGATCAAACTAGCGCCCGCCAGTGGAAACAATCGCTCAGCGAAGCCTTCAGCGACCCAATCCGCGTGGTCATGGTTGATGAACGCTACTCGACGCTGGAAGCCCGCGATCGCTACTGGCAAATGTATCCACCCAAGGGACTCCAGCGCCTGTTGCCCCAGGGAATGAGAACGCCGCCACGCCCCATCGACGATATTGTGGCAATCTTGCTGATTGAGCGCTACCTCGATCGCCTGTCTGAGCCAGTTTAGACGCGGCCAGGCCAGGCTTCAAATTTCTGCCCGAATGGTAAACGAATAGTCACCACCCAGCTCTAGCTGATAGTCGCTGCGCTCCAAAAATCGCTCTAGCGGGTCTTTGATCAGCGCCCGCCCCAGGGACGGCTGCACAATCAGTTGCCCCTGCCGAAAGCACCACTGGAACTGCCACTCGTAGGCATTCGCCCGCACTTCGCCCTCAATTTTGCCCTGCTGCCAGGATTGATGGGTAATCCGAACGTAAGCGGTGGTTTCAGGAAGGCGCTTGCTCATCGAAGAAGAAAGGGGTCAAATGCTTTCCACTATAGGCACGGGGTCGGCGCAAGTTCAAGGGCGATCGCCATCAACCTCGGAAAACATTCTCAGAAAACATTCTCAGAAAACATTGACGATTCCACTCCCCACCAAAATCGCCCAAAAAGAAAGCCGCACAAACCCAATCGCGTAGGGTTCATGCAGCAGTTTTAGTGAATTCGCGTCGTCAACCTCTAACGAGAGAGACGAAAGACTTGACGAGCGATGAAAGGGCGGGCGATGAAAGGGCGGGCAATGAAAGGGCGATCGCCCCCTTACACCACAAAATCGCAGGAGCTAAGCTGGCTCACGGCGATTCCTTCCAAAACCGCCAGCGTATTGAAGGACTTACCTGCTTGCTTGCCATTCCTATCAATTTGCACCAGCGTATTCCCCTGGCGTTCAATCAACCGCACAAACGTGTTGAGCCGCTGATAGTTGCTGCGTCCTGCAACCTGGAAAGGAGCGCGGGCGAAGATGCGCCGCAGGTCAATCACGTCAACCCCTGGCTGATAGTTCTGAATCAAATCCGTTCCGTGATTGACCCGGCGATAAACAAACATATCGCGGTCTAGACCGCCGATGAGCGTGTCATTTCCTGCACCGCCAACAATCGTGTTCTTGCCGCCACCGCCATTGATCACGTCATCGCCTCGTCCGCCCAGCAGGAAATCTCGCCGTGGACCGCCCGTCAGGATGTCATTACCCTGTTGACCCCGGAGGATGTTCTGCCGCTGCCGCACCTGCAATACGTCGTTTCCTCCACCACCAAACATCTCAAAACCGCCACCGGGTCTATAGCCTGCCCGATTGAACTTGCGGGCCCTTGCAGGGGAACCTGCGGCTGCGGCTCGCCAACTGCGTGGCTGTCCCGGCTGTGTAGACACCAGTTCTACCGTCAGCGTGTTGGGCCCACTCGTTAACGTCAGCGGCTGCAAACGACGCTGCCCTCTGGGGGTGAGGAAGGGGACAGGCGTACCGTTTCGGCATCTCAGCGGAATCGCCGAATTACCCGTTTGCCCATCCCCCACAATCACATCACCAGGGAGCGTCCCTGGACCACCGGGGCCACCACCATTGCCGCCGCCATTGCCGCCGCCATTGCCGCCACCATTACCGCCGCCACCGTTGCCGCCGCCGCCAGGATCGATGATAGGGCCCCCGCCCCCGCCACCACCAATCAGGCTACCGTCTAGCCCTTGCTTAAAGTTCAGGAAGTTTTCGGCGACAGTATTATCCACGAAGGTGTAATCAACCCTCTGTCCCGAAACCAGCGAATTATAGAAGTTCGCCAGGAAGGTGGGGTCTTGGGCAAAGAACCAGCCTGTGTCTAGCTCTTCATTGGCAAAGCCAAAGTTAGGGCGGGGAGAGCTAATTGGATTTCCCAGCCCGTCTGTGGTGATGGTTTCGACATCGCTCCAGTTGCCGATGTCGAAACTGTTAAGCAGGAGTCGGTTTTGGTTAAAGTCAAAGTCTGAGGGCGCGTTATCCCCGTCGAACAGAGTAACACGCACCGCAACCCGACTTAGCCCGCCGCCAAGCGTATTGATAAAGGTGGGGGTTAGCCCAGTCTGGGTGCCGATGAGTTGCTGGCTAGTGGTAACTGTACCTTCGTACAGATCAGACGCAGCAAGCTGTGCAACAAGGCGCTGACCATTGACACCAACAAGGTCGAGAACGATACCACCAATGATGGTGACACCGCTGGGCAGAGCACCGCCTGCGGGAGAAACATTAGGATCGATTGCCATGAAATTTTAAACCCTGGTAACAAAAAACAAACGTCAATAGAGCATGACTCAAATGCTGAGGTCAATCTCAGAGGGAACAATGTCTGTTGCGTTTGACCCCTGGGGGCACGACACCAGACATTGGGTAAACAGCAGCAAATTTGGCATGAGCGTGGTTTTCGCGAACTTGCTCTGGTTTTCTAATGCTGTTTTTCGATCGTGAATCGCCAGTAGATTGCCTGATTTTTTGAAAATGCGAAACTGAAAATGCGAGAGAGGAGCGCTTAATCCTCTGTTTTTTCGTAACCTGCGTCTATTACAGGCTTTTGAAACAACCTGAACGGCTTATATTGCCAGTACCCGGTCATAATAGAGCTATGTCCGTATATTCTAGGAGACTTTGTTCTTTTTTCTTTACATTTCAGCTTGATTTCGGCATAAATTGCGAGTTTTGGCAGAGGTATCCCAACTAGAGACTCTCTCTCTAGGAAATTTAGAGAAGGGCTGAAATGCCTGATTTGCGGGCGTTCTCTGTGGATGTATGTGGAAATTCTTCGAGCTACGCTGAATGATTGACAGGCTTGATAGGCTAGGAAAATGTGAAGAACTCAGCCTATTCAGCTATTCGTCAACCGTAATTTGCCTGATGTGTGGATCTGGAACTGGGGGGCGATCGCCCTTAGAACATCTCTACCGAAAGTCTCCAACATTTTTCCTTTTGCTGCTGTCAGCCTGCGGCGATCGCCTCTACCGCCACGCCGTTGCTTCCTGCCCCCGGTTTCTGGTTCATTGGAGTATTCGGAATATTCGGAATAGTTATTCGGCTAGGTTTGCATTGGATTCTCGGTCTGGCTATTGGCGACTGCTGCCCTATCTCAAACCCCACTGGGGAACTGTGGTGCGGGCGTTTTGCTGCACGCTCATCTTTACGGCGGCCTGGCCGCTGCTGGCATGGCTGGCGGGGCGGCTGCTGCGCTTTTTGGTCGCGGGAGACGTGCGATCGCTGGCGCAGATGGCAAGCATCGTGGCGGGCGTGTTTTTGGTGCAAAAAATTGCCCAGTACGGGCAGGACGCGCTGATGGCCAAAGCTGCACTGGCGATCGCCCTCGACCTCCGCACGCGCACCTACGCCCACCTGCAAACCCTCAGCCTCGGCTATTTTGAGCGGGCCCAAACAGGCGACCTGTCCTATCGCCTCACGGAAGACATCGACCGCATCGGCGAAGTGGTGAATAAAGTGTTTCACGACTTTACGCCCTGCATCTTGCAGCTTGTTTTCGTGTTCGGCTACATGGTCTATCTCAACTGGCAGTTGACCCTGGCCAGCCTCGTAATGGTGCCGCTGATGGGGCTGCTGATTAGCTGGTTTGGCGATCGCATGTTGAAGATTTCGCGCCGCAGCCAGAACCTTGTCTCCGACCTGTCCTCGCTCCTCACCGAAGTCTTTAGCGGCATCCGCCTAGTGCGGGCTTTTGCTGCCGAGGATTACGAAATTCGCCGCTTTGCCCGCGAAGCCGAGCGCAATCGCCGAGCAAAATATGCCGCCGCCTGGCTCAAGGCAGTGCAGTATCCCGTGGTGGGCTTTATGTATGCCGTTAGCGTGCTGCTGCTGCTGCTGCTCGGCGGTTGGCAAATTTCGCGGGGCAACCTGACGGGCGAACAGTTTGGCAGCTACGTCTTTGCAGTGGCAATGCTGGTAGACCCGATCGCCCACCTCACGGATAATTACAACGAGTTCAAGCAGGGGCAAGCCTCGGTCGATCGCATTTTTGAACTGCTGGACGTGGAACCCGCCGTCTATGAAGCCTCAAATGCCCTTGTTCTGCCGCCTGTCACAGGCAAAGTGGAATACCGCAACGTCAGCTTTGCCTATCCCCAGTCAGGGGTTGGGAACCAGGATTCTGCTTCCGCTCCATCACCCGTCCTCCACCAACTCAGCCTGCTGGCCTTCCCTGGCGAGGCGATCGCCCTAGTCGGCCCCTCCGGCGCAGGCAAGACGACGCTGGTGAACCTATTGCCACGCTTTTATGACCCGCAGCAGGGGCAAATTTTGATCGACGGCGTGGATATCCGCACCGTAACGCTGTATAGCCTGCGGCGGCAAATCGGCATTGTGCCTCAGGAAACGGTGCTGTTTTCTGGTACAATCGCCCAAAACATCGCCTTTGGGCAAACAGACTATGACCAGAAAGCGGTGGTCGAAGCCGCAAAAATCGCCAACGCCCACGCCTTTATCTCCCAATTTCCCGATGGCTATGACTCGTGGGTGGGTGAGCGCGGCGTAAACCTGTCGGGCGGGCAGCGCCAGCGAATTGCGATCGCCCGGGCCGTGCTGCTCGATCCGCGCATTCTGATTTTGGATGAGGCGACTTCGGCACTGGATTCAGAGTCGGAAGCGCTGGTGCAGGAGGCGCTGGAGCGGCTGATGCAGGGGCGCACGGTGTTCATCATTGCCCATCGGCTAGCCACCGTCCGCCGCGCCGATCGCATCCTCGTGCTAGAACAGGGGCGCGTGGTGGAATCTGGCACGCATACAGAACTCTTGGCCCAAGACGGACGCTATGCCCAGTTCTATGCCCAGCAGTTTGCATAGTGTGCATAGCAGCTTGCATCATCAGCTGAATAGTTCACTGAAGGGTTCGTATGCTTTAGCAGCCTGCCTGTCATCTGAACAAGCCATGCAAAAAAACCTGCGAGCAACCATCCTGCTGTCTAAATCTTCTGGCTGAATACCAAAAGTAGAGAACCGTCCAAAATTTGGGAATGCTATGCCCAGCAACGCGCTGTGTCCGTAAATATTCGCCCAGAGATTTACCTAAGATTTATGGTAGGACTGACGCAGTTGGACGATTTCTCGCGGGCCGCGCCCGCGAGAAATCGTCCAAAACCCAAAAAGTTTAATCGCAAGTGCGTAAGTCCTATATGGGTCAAAGCTAAAAGTTTTCGTAACTATCCTTTGATTTCCAACCCTGGAAACCCATAATTTAGGTTGGGGTTGTGCGATCGGGCTGGGACTATATGCGTAGCTAGACACCAAACGCCTGATAGTTAACTATGACGCATCAGGGTTTTCCGCTGTTGATGGATGGATTTGCATGGGACACGTATTGCAGATTGGAAATCGGTCGATCACCTCGGAAGAATTGCCGTCGCTGCTGGCGGGCTATCAAATGCTGCCGCAGTTGGTGCAGGAAGTGTTGATTGATGAGGCGATCGCCCCTATCACCTGCGCCGAAGAAGAACTCATCGGGGCCCGCGACCAGTTCTACGCCCAGCACCAGATCGTAGACGAAGCCACCCGTCAGCAATGGCTAAACCGACACGGCATGACCCTGGCTCAGCTCGATGCCCTGGCCACGCGATCGCTCCGCATCGAAAAATTCAAAGAAGCCACCTGGGGAGCCAAGCTCGAATCCTACTTCCTGGAGCGCAAGAGCAAGCTAGATAAAGTCATCTACTCGCTCATTCGCACCCAGGACATGGGCATCGCTCAAGAAATCTACTTCCGCGTTATGGAAGGCGAACAGAGCTTCGCCGAACTCGCCCGCATCTATTCTCAGGGCCCCGAAGCCCAAACCGACGGGCTGATCGGCCCAGTGGAGCTAAGTGTGCCCCATCCCCAACTGGCGCATATGCTCTCCATTAGCCAGCCGGGGCAACTCTGGCCGCCCCACCGCATTGGCGAGTGGATTGTGATCATTCGTCTGGAAAAATTCATCCCTGCCCAGATGGACGAGCAAATGCGCCGCCGCCTGCTCAATGAGTCATTTAACCAGTGGCTCCAGCAGCAGTTGGATAAAGTGTCGCTGAGTCCTCTGCCGGATGCGCTACCGACAGTGCCGCTTGCTGCCGGATCTCTGCCCACCGCCGAACCCAGCGAGCCTTCTGCGGCAGACGTATCTTCCCAGCCGCCAGTCTCCTCATCAACTGCCCCATCCACAGTGCCGCCCGCTAAGCCCGGAGCGCCTGAGCCGTCGTCTGGTGCAGCAGATGGGCAGGGCAATGGTGGTCATTCTCCTGCTGCCCAGCCCAAGCTGGTGCCAACCTCCATCTTACTGAGTGCGCCCGAACCGAAAACTGTAAAACCGACTACGCTATCTTCTTCCCCGCCTGCCGCCCCCACCGTTGCCCCCAGTGTTGAATCATGACGTTTACCCAAAACCTTCCCAAAGAGACGGTTCAAAAATTTCTGGCAACGGTCTTTCCGTTTACCCAGCTTTCCAACACAGCCCTGGTTCGCCTGCTCGAACAGGTTCAGCCCTTCCGCTACAAGATGGGGCAGACAATTTTGGTGCGCGAAAAAATGCCCGCTCAGGTGACGATTTTGTATCAAGGGCAGGCGCGATCGCTCGGCTATGACCCCCCGCACCGACAAGCCCCCACCACGCTGGGGCTACTGCAACCGGGCGCAGTTTTGGGGGCCGTCAGCCTGATGCGCCGTGTGGCCTGCGAAACGGCGATCGCCTCCGAGGAATCCATCTGCCTGACGCTGCCAGCCCGCGTCTTCCTAGATCTGCTGGAAAAAGAGCCAGCCGTCGCCAGCGCCCTGTCTGCTCAGGCTGCGCCGATTGAGGTGTTTGATCTGCTGGGGGAAGAACTGTCGCGTCAGGCCGATGGCACGCTAGATCTGAAGGAGTTGACCCACGCAGGGCTATCTCAGGCAGAGGTGCGCCGCATTCCGCCGGGAACCTTTGCCACGCACTCGCTCCAGCGCGATCGCCTGTGGCTGGTCAGCAGCGGCGAAATCACGGGCTATCCTGTCGGCAGTCGGCTCAATTTGGGGCTACTCGACGAAATCGAGGTGGCGGGCGAGAAACCCGCGCGGCTGGTCAGCTTTCCGCTATCCCTGTTCCGCCGTTCTGCCCCAGAAGACCCGCAAAACACCAGTCAGGCAGACGCAGCGCTTGGAGCGCTCGATATTCCCTACGCGCCGGAGCGCCCAGAAGAACTGGAACCCGTCATCATCGACGGCAAGGGCAAAGCCAAGGAATACCCCATCGTGCGCGGGCGGGGGCAGCTCGAGGCGACGATGGCCTGCTTCCAGATGCTCTGTCAGCATTTGAACCTGCCGTTCCGACGAGACGTAGTGCGCCGCATTTTGGTGAACCAGATGGAGCGCACGGGCGGGCTGCCGCTGGATCTGTGTGGGGCGATCGCCGAATTTATGGGCCTCAGCGCCCAGTTGGTCACGGTGCCCGCCCCATCGGTCGGTCGGCTAGAGGCTCCGGCAATGGTGCGTTGGCAAGATCGCCCGGTGCTGCTCTACAGCGTCAGCGAGCGCGAAATGGTAATCGCCGATCCGGAACTGGGGCTGCTGCGCCGCAAGCCGTCAGAATTTGCCGCCACCTGGGGCGAACAGGGCGACGTGCTGCTGCTGCGGGCTACCAAGCAAACGCCGCAAAAACGCTTTAATCTGAGCTGGTTTTTGCCCTCGGTGACGAAATATCGCGGCGTTCTGATGCTGGTGTTTCTCGCCTCTTTCTTTGTGCAGCTTTTTGCCCTGGCAAACCCGCTGATGATCCAGGTGATCATCGACAAGGTGATCGTGCAAAACAGCCCCGACACGCTGCAAGTGCTGGGCATTTTGCTGCTGCTGCTGGCATTTTTTGAGGCGCTGCTGGGGGCGCTGCGAACCTATCTGTTCGTAGACACCACCAACCGCATCGACATGACGCTGGGGTCGCAAATTATCGACCACCTGCTGCGGCTGCCGCTGCGGTATTTCGAGAAGCGTCCTGTGGGCGAACTCTCAACCCGCATTGGCGAACTGGAAAATATCCGCTCCTTTATGACGGGCACAGCGCTGACCGTCGTGCTGGATGCCTTCTTCTCCGTCGTCTACATCGTCGTCATGCTGTTTTACAGCCCGCTGCTGACGCTGGTGGCGCTGGCGACGATTCCTTTCTTCATTGCGCTGGCGATCGTCTTCTCGCCGATCATCCGCAACCAATTGCGGGTCAAGGCAGAGCGCAACGCCGAAACTCAGTCCTATCTGGTGGAAGTGCTGGGCGGCATCCAGACGGTGAAAGCGCAAAACATGGAACTGCGATCGCGCTGGCAGTGGCAACAGCGCTACGCCCGCTATGTCAGCGCCGGATTCAACACGGTGCAAACCTCCACCTTCGCGGGCTCCTTGAGCAACTTCTTGAACCAGCTTTCGGGTTTGCTCGTCCTCTGGGTAGGCGCGTATCTGGTGCTAAAGCAAGAGCTGAGCCTAGGGCAACTGATCGCCTTCCGCATCATCGCGGGCTATGTCACCAGTCCCCTGCTGCGTCTGGCCCAGCTCTGGCAAAACTTCCAGGAAGTGGGCCTGTCCATCGAGCGCCTCAGCGACATTGTAGACTCTGCCCCTGAGGCCGACGAACTCGATCGCCTAAACATTCCCATGCCGCCCATCCAGGGTGAGGTCGCCTACGAAAACGTGTCCTTCCGCTTTGGCACAACGGGGCCGCTCCAGCTTAGCAACATCAACCTGGAATTTGCCCCCGGCTCCTTCGTTGGTATTGTGGGACAGAGCGGTTCTGGCAAGAGTACCCTGATGAAATTGCTGCCTCGCCTCTATGATCTGGAGTCAGGCCGCATCCTGATCGACGGCTACGACATTACCAAGGTAGAACTCTATTCGCTGCGACAACAAATCGGCATTGTGCCCCAAGACACGCTGCTGTTTGATGGCACGGTGCAGGAAAACATCGCGCTGAATGCCCCCGATGCCTCTGCTGAGGAAATTATCGAAGCGGCCAAAGTTGCTGCTGCCCATGAGTTCATCATGGGTCTGCCGAATGGCTATAACACCCGCGTTGGGGAACGGGGTGCGTCGCTCTCTGGGGGACAGCGCCAGCGGATTGCGATCGCCCGCACGGTCATGCAGAATCCGCGCCTGCTGATTATGGACGAAGCCACCAGCGCCCTCGACTACGACTCCGAGCGTCGCGTCTGTATGAACTTGGCGGAGCATTTTCGTGGCCGCACCGTCTTCTTCATTACCCACCGCCTCAGCACGATCCGCCATGCCGATCTCATCCTGATGATGGATCAAGGCTCTGTCGTCGAGCAGGGCACCCACGAAGACCTCATGGCGATGCGCGGCCGCTACTATTGTCTCTATCAGCAGCAAGAAGCGCAGTTGTAGGGATCAGGGGTTAGGGGTTAGGTCGCATAACTCAGCCATCCCGTCACCCCAACCCCCCAACACCCCGTCACTCCTCATCTCCTCCTCCCTCTCTCCCCCTTCCCATGACCCAAACCTCCCCCAGACACAACGGAAACGGAGCTGCCAACGGTTCTGCAAAGACTCAGCTCCAGCCAGAAGAAACGGAACTGGTGCTGGTTTCCCCGGATGAGGAAACGGGCAATCAGTTGCCGTCGCAAAAGCAGGTGCGGGCCCAAGCGTTTGACCAGCCTGTAATTTTGCAGCAAACGTCGCTGTGGTCAAAGCTAGTGGTGGGCGGTATCATCGGCGTGACCTCGGCGGTGCTGCTGTGGGCGGCAGTGGCACGAATTGAGGAAGCCGTGCCTGCGACGGGCAAACTGGAACCGGGCGATCGCGTCCAAGAGATTCAGGCACCCGTGGGCGGCGTAGTCGAGGAAATTTTGGTAGAAGAGGGCGAACGGGTTCAAAAAGGACAGGTTCTCATCCGCTTTGACCCAACGGCGGCGGCGGCTCAGCGTCGCTCACTGGAGCAGGTGCGGGATTCCTACTTAGCCGAGAATCAGTTCTATCGCAGCGCCCTCAGCGGCATTTCGCTAGAACCCACCAGCCAACCCCAGAGCATTCCTCCCGAAATGCGGGCGCTGCTGACCAACCGGGCCGCCCTCGCATCGGAAACGGCGCTATACCGGGCGCAGGTCTACGGCGGAGATGGCAGCTTCTCCGACGAAGAGCGGATTCGCCTGTCGGCAAACCAGCTTGAGGCGCAGTCGCGTGCGGCCGCTGCTCAACTTGAGGTGGCTCAACTCCAGCAGCAGTTAATCCAAACCCAGGAGCAACTTTCCACCGCCCGCCAAACGCTGGCGATTGACGAAGGCATTTTGCGTGATATCGAGCCGCTCGCAGAACAGGGCGCACTGTCGCGGATTCAAATGCTGCGGCAGCGGCAGCAAATGATGGATCGCAGGGCTGAGGTGAATCGGCTGATGCTGGAGCAGCAGCGATTGAGTTTAGCAGTGGATCAGGCTCGTCAGCGCCTTTCCAACACCGTTGCCACCACTAGCACCGACCTGTTGGCCAGAGTTGCCGACAACGAAAAGCGGATTGCGGATATTGACAGCCAGATTAACCGGGCGATCGTAGACAACGAGCGTCGCATTGCCGAAATCAACAGCCAGCTTAGCCAAACCGAACTCACGCTGAAATATCAGGAACTCCGCGCCCCGATTGATGGCGTGGTGTTTGACCTGAAGGCAAAGGGCATTGGTTTTGTAGCAAACACGAGCGAGCCGATTCTGAAAGTCGTGCCTACAGACAACCTCCTGGCTGAGGTTTACATCACCAACAAAGACATTGGCTTTGTCAGCGAAGGGCTACCTGTAGACGTGCGAATCGACTCCTTCCCTTTTAGCGAATTTGGCGATATTAAGGGAGAAGTCGTGAATATTGGCGAAGACGCGCTGCCTCCGGATCAGATTTATCCCTTCTATCGGTTTCCGGCCAAGATTCGGCTGGATAGCCAGGTTTTGAAGGTGAACGGTAGAGAAATCCCACTCCAGTCGGGGATGGCGGTGACGGCTAACATCATCACGCGCGATCGCACGGTATTGAGCATCTTCACCGACCTGTTCTCGCGCCGCATCGAGAGCATCAAGACCGTCCGTTAAGATCGCCACGGCGGGCTGAATCGCAATTTGGGCGATCTGGGCGATCGCAGTTTTGGCTCATTCAAGTTTCGGTAGTGCTGCCACAGTGCCCAGTAAGGACACCCCGGCCGCAGCCGAAAGCCTGCCCAGTGCAGGTATTGCAGCGGCTGATTCAGGTTGGGGTCGAACAGTCGCCAATCCCGCTGGCGAAACTTGCTGCCGGCCCAGCTTCCCGGTGCGCCGCCGGGCCGATGCACCAGGTTAAACCGGCGGGGAATTTGCTTTAGCACCAGATAGTTAATGACGGGCTGGTCGGATGTTTTTTGGCTAAAGTCAAAATATTCGGGATGGGCAGCGCATTCTGCAAAAACATCTTGCAGATCCGACGCAGAAATTAGACCCGCTTTGCTACCCCAAAAGCCACAGTTAAAGATTTCTGCCAGGACGCTTTCGTTAAATCCTGGAGCCTCCAGAATTGCTGAGGTAAACACATTTTGAATGCCGCCGCGATGCTGATAGTCGCAGCAGATAAAGTCGTAAGTCTGCAAATACTCTAAAACCGCAATAATGCGTTCAAACACCACAATATCGGTGTCGATATAGAGAAATCGACCGGGTTTTCCAAACCATGCCGCCTGCTTGCGAAACTGCTGTGGCCGAGCAAAAAAGTCGCTGCCAAAGGTTTCCTCCACCGTCGCATCTAGCCACTCCAAAATGGTCAAATCGGGAAACAGCGTCACCCCGAAGCGATCGCCCAAGACCGCCGCCGCCTCTTTATATTTATCGTTGTAGGGAATCAGCACGATGGGCGTTTCGGTGTCATACAGCCGAATGCTGTTGAGCAGGGCGATCGCCTGCTCCAATACAGAATCATTTCCCAATATATAAATTCGGTTTTGATTCCGCTCGTCTTCGTTTTCCAAGCGTTTCACCGCTCCTTGAGAAAAGACCCAAAATCAAAAATTGCCAATTCAAAATTCGCAGGTACAAAACCCGTCAATAGACCAGTCGAAGACTTTTCAGCACTCGCCGCACTGCGTTGATCGGAGTGATTTTTTGCAATAAAGCTGTTTTTTTGCGAAGAATCGGACGATTTTTGGGTTCATGCAAATAGCGATAGTGCAAGAACGTATCGCGGTAGGGAAAATCAATCTCTACGCCCTTGCAAAGCCGATCGAATAGCTTAGAAGATAGCCCAATGTAATGCAAATAGGTCAGCGGCATACCGCGATCGCATACGGTTCCAGTCTGCTCGACAAAATGACTGGACGTAACGGAATTTCCCGTCGCCCGCTCTGGCGGCAGATGCAGCGCCAAATTGTGAATTGAAAACGACTCTTTCTTGCGCTGCGCCAGCCGCATGACCGCATAGTTCAAAACTGATTGATTGGGCGCATTGGGATAGAGAATTTCGGCTTCGCCTGTCGCCAGATTTTGCAAAAGCCAGTCGCGCTGCTCCGCATTCAGCAAGCCCCGTCGAGATGCGAAACATCCGGAGCAAAAAATTGAGCGATGGATCTCTGGCTGGCTAAAAATCTGCGCCAGTTTTGCAGAATTCACATCAAAAATGTGCGACGGATCTTTGTGTTGAAAATCATACGTGACCAGCTCATGCTGAGTCAGCGCATCGAAGAAAATCTGAGGCGAATTGAGCAGCAGCGTATCAGCATCTAGATATAGAAATCGATCGAACGGCGCACGTTCATCAAACGCCGCATAGCGACGATTACAGCTCAGTCGATAAATATCCGCAATGCCCCGTTTGCGCCAGGTGGCGATCGCCGTCGGGTGGGCCCGCCACACCTGCCGCGAAAACGCCTCCCAGGGAGCAAACAGCGCCGGATCATCCAGCAACATCACCTGCGGACGATGGGCGATCGCCGCCCGCACGCTTGCCAGACGGTCGTCATAGGCAATTACCGCCACGGGCATCTCGCGCCCCGCGTGAACCTCAATGCTGTTCAGCAGCGCCACCAGTTGGTTGCACACTACATCATTCGCCAGCGTATAAATGCCGTCCACAATATGCCGCTTGCCCTCTGTTTTTTATTAAGTGAAATAAGGCCGACACGTTGATACCTACAAAGAATCGCCATCAAAGAATCGCCATGAAAGACCCATCCCTAACCCCCAACCCCTTACCCCTTACCCCTAACTGCCAGCCAGTTTAGCAAGTTCAGCTCATGCAGGATGATTTGCCGCGCCTCGGCGATCGCCTCTTTGGCGACATACCAGGCTTCCGGCGTGGCAGTGATGTCGCGAATGTAGGCGATCCCGCGCTCATCCAGGCTGGGCAGCCGCAAAAAACTGCCGGGGGGCAGCAGCCGATCCGCCGCGCTGCCGCCGTAGTAAATCGGCAAACTCCAGCCCAGCAGGGCATCCCACAGCTTTTCGCTGACGTACCATTCGTTGTCGGCAAAGTTTTCGATCGCCAGGTTGTAGGTATAAGGGGCGATCGCGTGCCACTTGTTGGCCACCGGGCCGAGCGTCCGCGTTGCGCCGCGATTGACCTGCGCCCAGTCTGGCAAGCCCCGTCCATACAAGTCAAACGGCACGTCGCTGGCTTGCAGCCGCTGCAAAAACTCAAGCCGCTGGCGATGGTTTGCGGTGCGGTCGATGCCCGACGTGATCCAGCTACAGGGGCGGAGCTTTTCAGGCGGCGGCGCGGCTTGCAAGTAGTCAAACGGCTGCGAAACGTACCAGATCGCGGGCATTGGCTCCGAAATGGGTGCAAACTCGTCTGGCCCCGACACCACACCACACCACTGCTGCGCCAGCCGATAGGTGTCGATGCGTGCCTGCCGCTTTTCGGCAAAGGGCGGCTCTCGCATAGAAAACAGGATCTTTTCGGGTGGGAGCGATCGCACTTTTTTGCGAAACGCCTGCACCTGCGCCTCGTAGGTCGGCGGCTGAGGCTGCCACGGCCAGCGACGGCGGCGGGAGGGCTTGGGCGATCGCTCACGCGGAAACTCGTGAAAGTTATACAACAGCAGCGCGTCGGGCTGGGGGCAATTCGCTAAAATCTGAATCCCCTTCCACTGGCCAAACGGGTGCGGACTCTGCCGCCACAGCCAGTCCCACGGCGGCGGGCTGAGGTCGTCATAGCTGCTGATCATGCCAATGGTCACGATGCCCATAGAAATCAGCCCGTTTGGAGTTTTAGAAGAACTGTCGCATGGCAGCACGGCGTGTCAGATTGTAAGGCTTAAATCTGTACGGCTTAAATTTGTATGGCTTACACGGCGTGGTTGAGCGTGCCGTCCGCTCCAGAGCGCCGTAAAATCCACCTCACAAATAGGTGTCGCTTATAGCACATATAAGAGTTAAGTATGTTTTCAATTCAAGACCACCCCATTTCAGGGAGGATAGAGTGGAATCGAAGAACTCCATAGGGATTCCCCACCGTCAGGTCAATACACGAGGTGGAACGCTCCTCGTAGAAAGTCTTCTCTAGAGAATCCCTTCTAACGGATTCCCTGACCACTTTTCATATTGATGTTTCCCTTTTTGCTATCGAGTGTTTGACTTTGGATCATGTCGCAGCAAACTGAAAATTTTGTCTCTCGCGATCTCCAGTCCACCCTAAACCAGATCGCCTCCAGTGCCAAAGACCGCAAGGATGAAATCGTAGACCTGCTCAGTGGCGAACAGCCCAAAAAGAGCCGCCAGATTGATGCGGTGTTTGACCGCTGCATCTGGTGGGAAGGCTGCTACTATTGCCAGGACGAGCAGGGGCAATGGCAGCGGGTGAAGTGTTTTATGTAGACGCGCTTCCAGACGCGCTTCAGCTAGAAGGTCTTCCGGTAGAGGGCGATCGCCCGCTCCAATTCACTCAGCCATCGGGTGCGGCGTTCGACCCGACGGGACAATATCGCTATTCGCTGTGGCGCGTGTGGGAATTTGCCGCGCCCCGCGTGGCGTTTGTCATGCTCAATCCCAGCACCGCCGATGCCGAGCGCAACGACCCCACGATTCGCCGCTGCATGGGTCTGGCAAAAGCCTGGGGCTTTGGCGGGCTGGAAGTGGTCAACCTGTTTGCCTATCGGGCCACGCGACCGCAGGCGCTGAAACAGGCCGCCGATCCGGTCGGTCGTGAGGGCGATCGCGCTTTGGTAGCTGCTGCTAGCCGAGCCAACCAGATTCTCCTCGCCTGGGGAAACTGGGGCAGTCTATACGAGCGCGATCGCGCCGCCCTGGCCCTGCTGTCGGGCTACCCGCTCCATTGCCTGGGCCTGACTCAACAACAGCAGCCCCGCCACCCGCTCTATGTCCACAAAGGAGCGATTCCTATCAGCTTTGTCATTTAAGCGCTATCGCTCCACAGGCCTACACAGGCCTCCATAGGTCGATCCAGTGCGCTGTTATAGCAATGGACGAGAGAGTTAGGACGAGCAGAGATTCTGTAAACCCTGATCAGGCTGGCTTTCAGACCTGACCCCTAACCCCTGACCCCTGACCCCTGCTATACAAACTGCGTGGATTCTGCTGAATTGCTGTGGTAGCTCCTGTAGAAAAGGGAAAGGTAGGTTCAGTCACCTCATTTTTCCTGAAGCGTCTACGCCCATGCCGCTGCTCTACTATCTTCCCGACGAGCGCTACATCGAGATCGAGGAAACCGACACGATTCTCACGTCCTCGCTCTATGCAGGGATTCCCCACACCCATGTTTGTGGCGGCAGCGCCCGCTGCTCGACGTGCCGCGTCTGGGTTTTGGAAGGGCTGGAATACTGCTCGCCGCGCAACGACGCAGAAGAAAACCTGGCAAAGCGGCTGTGCTTTGACCCCAAGATGCGCCTTGCCTGCCAGACCCAGATTCTGGGCGAAGGCCAGGTCACGGTGCGGCGGCTGGTGGTCGATGCCGAAGACGTGTCGCTGGTGGAACAGCAGCTCGCTGGGCAGCGCCGCGCCATTGGCGAAGAACAAATGCTGGCGGTGTTGTTTGCTGATTTGCGGGGCTTTACCGCGTTTTCAGAAGCGCTGCCCGCCTACGACGTGATTTACGTGTTGAATCGCTATTTCAGCCGCATGGGGCAAATCATCGAGCGCTATGGCGGCATTATCAACAACTACATGGGCGATGGGCTGATGGCGCTGTTTGGCTGGAACAACCGCGATCGCCCCGCAGAAAGAGCCGTCCGCGCCGCCATAGAAATGCAGTCCGCGATGGAAGCCTTCAATATCTACCTGGAAACGCTGTATCAGCGTCAGCTAAAAATTGGCATTGGCATCCACTACGGCTCGGTGGTGGTGGGCGCGGTCGGCGCTTCGCCCAAGAGCCAGCAAATGACCGCCATTGGCGATACGGTGAATCTGGCCAGTCGGATTGAAGCTGCCAACAAAGCCGTGGGCACCAGCCTCTTAGTCTCCGAGGCTGTCTATCAACAGGTGCAGCCGCTGATCAGCCTCGGCCGCCAGTGCGAAGTCTCGCTCCCTGGCAAGAGCGGCGAGTATCGACTGTACGAAGTGATCGACATTGCACCCGATGCAACCGGGGCGATCGCCCTCCTTGCCCAATCCTGCAAACCCCAAAAGCCCTCCCGCTTCCGACGTGTATGGGCCTGGCTGCGTCAGCTAGGTAGACGGATGATCGGCGTGGGAGAATAAGATGAAGAGACTGTAATGAGCCAGCCACTCCTCTGATAGCGATCGCCTTCCTCTGGGTACTTTGGGTGTAAGAGCGTGAACCCTGGAGAATGGCGATTTGGCGATCGCATACGACCTAAAACAACCCGTGCAAAACAAATCCCCGGTAGAGCGAAACAAGTTGCGGCTGATGGTGGTAGACGACGAAGCCGACAACCTGGATCTGCTACACCGCACGTTTCGGCGCGACTTTCAGGTGTTTCGAGCAGACAGCGCCCTGGATGCGCTCAATCTGCTGGAGCAGGTGGGCGAAATGGGCATCATTATTTCCGACCAGCGGATGCCCAAGATGAACGGCACCGAGTTTCTCAGCCATGTCGCCCGCCAGTTTCCCGATACGATTCGGATTCTACTAACGGGCTACACTGATGTCGAAGATTTGGTAAACGCGATTAACGCGGGCAAGGTCTTCAAATACATCACCAAGCCCTGGAACCCAGAAGACCTGATGACCGTGGTGCAGCAGGCCGCCGATACCTATCGCGTAGTCAAACAACGCACCAACGAGCTGCATCGCGCCCTGCGGCGGGAGTCCATTTTCAATAAAGTTTCCACGGCAACCCGCGAATCGCTGGATTACCAGAGCATGATGCAGCGGATCGCAGAGGTGCTGGGGCAAACCTTTGGGGCAACCTGCGTGCTGCATCCAGTGGAGCGAGATTCAGACGGCGTGCTAACGGGCGACGGCAACGCCTATCGCCTGCTGCCCGACCTATTCAGCTTCAGCTCTAACTCCAGCGAGGAGATTAGTCCATTGCTCCTGCCCAATGATGCGCTGCTGGCCGCTTTGCAGAGCCGTCGGGTGCAGCTTTCGGAATCAGACAAGCAAGAGACCCGGCTGGCGCTGCCGCTGATCTATCAGCAGGAATTGTTGGCGATCGCCAGCCTCCACCGCCAGGGACAGGCGATCGCCTGGTCAGAAGAAGACCTTGACCTAATTCAGGAAGTCGCAGAACGGGTCGCCCTGGCCATTTCCCAGGCCAAGCTGTATCAGCGCATCCAGCGACAAACCGAGCAAATGCAGGCAGAACTGGCCGTTGCTCGTCAAATCCAGACCAACCTGCTGCGCCAGAGCTTGCCCGAACTAGACAGCGCCAAAATTCAGGCCTGCTGCCACCCAGCGCGGGAGGTCGGCGGCGACTTTTTCGAGGTTTACGAGCATCCCCAGGGCGACCTCTGGCTGGGAGTCGGGGATGTGTCGGGCAAGGGCGTTCCGGCGGCGCTGTTTATGGCCAGCGCCATTTCGGTGCTGCGGCGCGAAATTTATCAGGAAAATCCACCCGATCCGGCCCAGGTGATGCAAAACCTCAACAGCAGCCTGATGGATGACCTAGTGAGCAACAACTGCTTCATCACGATGGCGCTGGCCCGCTACAGCCCCGCCACCCAAGAATTGGTGTATGCCAATGCAGGGCACATCTACCCGATGGTTTGGTCGGTTGACAAGCCATCTGCCGAACCGATTTATCTAAAAGAGCGGGGGGTGCCGTTGGGCATCTTGCCCGTGTGGAGGGCGATCGCCGGCCGACTGAGGCTGCAACCGGGCGATCTGTTGCTGCTCATCAGTGACGGTATCACCGAAGCCACCCTGGCCCATCCCCACGCTGCTGGCAACAGCCCAATGCTTGGCCAGCAGGGTCTTTGGGAGTTGCTTAAACGGCAGCCTCAACCGCTCGACCTGTCTAAACTGCTTTCCTGCATACAGTCACAAAGCCATGCCCAGGAAGATGATCAAACCATACTCTCGCTGGAGGTTCTGTAGCCCATGAAGACCGAGTTACATATTCCCAGCGACCTGAAGTTTCTGCAAGTCGTCGAAAACTGGCTGCTCAATTCGCTGGAGCTAGAACTGGGCGATCTGGTGGACTGGAGCCATCAGTCTAATCGGCTGCGGCTGGTGCTGGTGGAGGCCTACTCCAACGTGGTGCGCCACGCCCACCGCGACCAGCCCAACCTGCCCGTACTAATCCGCCTGGAGCTAATCGACCGGGATATCCATCTGGAAATCTGGGATCACGGCCAAGGCTACGACCTTTCGACCTATCTGCCGCCCGCTCCAGACGACATGCAGGATGGCGGCTATGGCTGGCTAATCCTGAATCGCCTGATGGACAAGGTAGAATACCGCCTCCAGGTAAGTGGGCGCAATTGCCTAAAACTGCAAGCGACCCTGCCAGAAAAAGCTGGGGTGGAAGGGTAGATGGTCGGGGATCAGGGGCGATCGCCCCGCCTGAAAACAACTAAACGACGAAGCGCTGGACACCCTTTCTCAGGGATTCACCCAAGCGCTTGCCCAGAGAGGGCAGTCCAAACGCTTCGTCCGCCTCGCCCAAATTATGCCGGTTCACTGTACTAGTCACTATGCTTGGACTTCCGCACTTACGGTAGTCCTGTGTGCCTAACGGCGCTAATTGGCAGCAGCGTTGGCAGCACTAGCCTTGTTAGGCTGCGGCTTCTTGCCATTGACATCCCGCGTCAGCCCGCTCAAGAACAGCGGCACAAACCGCTCCACAAATGCCTGCGGGTCGCGGTTCCAGACGCGCTGGATCGCGTCGATGCGGGTGCGCTGGAGGTCGGGCGACAGCAGACTCTGGGGCAGGCGCTCCATCAGATATTGCGGGCGCTGCCACGCGGGCAGGGTGTTGGCGATATCCAGCAAATGCCCTACACGACGCAGCTCAGCCCCGGCAGTAATGTCCATGCCCGACTCAAACGCAGCCTCCTCAATCGCGGCGTGCTTGCGCTTGGCGTGTTCGACCTTAGCGCGATACTCCGGGCTTTTGTCAGCCATTTTGGCCAGCCAGCGGTTGCCCCAGCGGACGTGGGCAGCTTCTTCGGGCAAAATGCGCTCTAGGGTTTCGCGGATCTTGACGTTCTCCTCGGTCTGCGGTGCGTGTTTGAGCGCGTGGATATGACCCGAAAAGTATTCACAGCCGCGCTTTTCAGTCACGTTAATGGCTGCCAGTGATGAAATCACAAAGTCGTCCAGACTCTCAGGACTAGGCGACTCCTGATCGAGCAATCGCTCAAACTCTTCGATATAGGACATGCCGGGAGGCGTGCCTACGCTGCTGCCCAAGTCTACCAGCAAATCCGTCAGCCACATGGCGTGGCGAGCTTCGTCCGACACATGCCGCGATAGGTCTTTGACCAGTTCAGCAGGCTTCCCATTCAGTTGTTCGATCAGGGTGGTCAGGTCTTTGCAACTCCGCTGCTCGCTATAGCGATAGCGATTAAGCGTAATCAGGTGAATGTCGCGATCTCGGATCACTTGTTTCATCACATCACGGGCGCTGAGGCTGCCCAGGGAGCTTTGCAGTTTGCGGGGGTAAACAACTGTCATAGCGAAGGGTGAGAGATTGTTGACTTTTGTAAAAACTAGTCTTGATCCTAACCCAGGTTCCCAAAATGCGGAAAACCCCTATGATTCTGGGAGAACGAGTTCAGTCATGGTTTAATCACAGTTTGATCGCCCTGAGTGCGGCTTAGGCCTGGTGCTATGTCACAGCTAAAACTTAGGTTGGTAGTCAGCGCTTTAGCGCTGAAGCGCTGACTACGAGCCAAGGCATCACCCTGAAAACTAAACCATGACCCTGCACTAGTGCTGAGTGCTACTTGATTAAGTCGGGCGATCGCCCCTTCATCCCCTGTCATCCTTTTCAAACCCCGTCCAGGACGCTTGCATGAGTACTAAAAATTTAATCTTTTCAGTTTTGCTCATTTTCGTGCCAATCTCGCTGCTCTCGCATTACGTGTTTCATTGGGGAGAACTGGTGCAATTTGCGCTGGCGTGTCTGGCCATTTTGCCGCTGGCAGCCTGGATGGGCACGGCAACTGAAGAACTAGCCGTCGTCGTCGGCCCCACGCTCGGCGGCTTGCTGAATGCGACGTTTGGCAATGCGGCAGAGCTAATCATTGCGATCGCCGCTCTGCGTTCTGGACTACTAGAAGTCGTCAAAGCCAGTCTCACGGGTTCAATTATTGGCAACCTGCTGCTGGTGATGGGGTTATCGATGCTGCTGGGTGGACTGCGATACAAAGAGCAAAGCTTTCAGCCAGTCGTCGCCCGCGTCAACGCTTCTGCTATGAACCTAGCAGTGATTGCGCTGTTGCTGCCGACCGCCGTCAATGCCACCTCAGCCGGGCTAGACGAACCACTGATGCAAAAGCTGTCGGTTGCCGTCGCCATTGTGCTGATTTTGGTATATGTGCTAACGCTGCTATTTTCGATGAAAACCCACAGCTATTTGCACGATGTCGGTGTGGCAGAACTAGAGAACGATGAATCCTCTGCATCGGATGAACACAGCGACCACAAGCCCAACCCGGTGCTGTGGACGGCGGTGCTGCTGGGCGCAACCACCTTTATCGCGCTGGAGTCGGAAATTTTGGTGGGGTCGCTGGAGGTGGCAACCAGCAAACTGGGACTCACGGAATTGTTTACAGGCGTGATTTTGCTGCCGATTATTGGCAACGCCGCCGAGAACGTGGCAGCGGTCGTCGTGGCCATCAAAAACAAGATGGATTTGTCCGTTTCCGTGTCGCTGGGGGCCAGTATGCAGGTCGCCCTATTTGTTGCGCCAATCCTGGTGCTGGCGGGGCTGATTTTGCATCAGCCGATGGATTTGAACTTCAACCCCTTTGAGGTCGTCGCGGTAGCAGTAGCAGTGCTGATTGCCAACTCCATTAGCTCCGATGGCAAGTCCAATTGGCTGGAAGGTGTGCTGCTGCTGGCAACCTACGCGATTCTTGGCATCGCCTTTTTCTATCATCCTGTGATCGAAGCGGCTGTGAGCTAAGGGGTCAGGTTCCGAACCCTAAACCCTGCTTTGAGCCGCCCCATGCTGCGCTGGAGGCGGCGAGTCGGGCTGGTGACCCATTCCAGCGAGAGCAGTAGGGCGTTGATGGCAAAGGCCAGCAGAGAGACGGCGATCGCCCCTGCCCAAATCTTGTCGTAGCGGCTCTGAGCAATGCCGTCGAACAAGAGCGTCCCCAGTCCGCCCGCGCCAAACTTTGCGCCGATAGTAGCAATGGCGATCGCCACGATGGCCGCCAGCCGCAGCCCCGCCAGAAAAATTGGCAAAATCAGCGGCACCTGCACCCGCCACCAGCGCTGCCACGGACTCATGCCCATGCCCCGCGCTGCCTCTAGCACCGACGGCTTAATCCCCGCCAGCCCCACCACCAGGTTCCGTACTAAAATCACCTGCGTATATAGCACCATCGCCACGACTACCGATCGCGCATTTAGCCCAAACACAGGAACGAGAAAAATAATCAGCGCCAGACTCGGAATCGTATACAAAATGCCTAGCCCGCCCAGCACGGGCACCGACAGCCAGCGATAGCGCGTCACCAGGAGCGCCACAGGCAGGGCAACCAGAAGGGCGATCGCCAGCGCTGCCAGCGTCATCTGCAAGTGCTCCAGCGTCAGGTTCCAGATCAGGCTTGGGTTCCGCAGCAGATAGAGCATCAGAGATTAGGAAAGAAATAGAGATGAGCCGATGATATGGCAGATACAGCAAAAGGCAAGAGGAACCAGAACTTATGACTGGAACTCATAAAGTGTTGGCAGTCATGATTGGCAATCCTGAAATGACAGTCATGATTGGCGGATTGGCAGTCATGAAATAATAGAACACCAGTTCTCCATCTCTTCTCTTGCCGTTCCAACACGCCCGCACCGTGCCAACCATCACAACCCCCAGGCTCTAGCTCACGATAGAATCCTTTAACCCTGTTATCTGAACTCCTGTTACAGAACTTTCTGGCTTGCGGGATGAGGTATGTGCTGCCCTGACAAGGCGAGGGCTTCTGGATCATTGGCGTACCTCACTAGCTTCAAAAAACGCTGTATCTGAACTGCCCCTTTCAGAGGATGTTTGAAAAGGTATCGCCTGTAATGTTAAGCACTCAGAGATCCCCCCAGCCCCCCTAAAAAAGTGGGGAAACCGCCTTAAAGTCCCCCTTTTTAAGGGGGATTTAGGGGGATCTTGCACGCTTTGCTACAAACAGTAGGACTTTTCAAACATCCTCTCACAGAGGTTTATATTTCGCAGAGGTTTTATATAGGGATGCGCTATGAGTAACAACACATTTCAGCAGCTTCGCGAACGGTTCAAGTCTCTTGGGACGCAGCTTAGTAAGGAGATTCTCGAAGAAGCGAAGCGCTCTGTTATCGACTGGCTAAACCAAAACGCTGCTGAACTTTCTCACAACAACCCCAGCACCGAATACAACGGGGTCTTCATGCAATATTTCCACTGGTATTTGCCGCCTGATGGCACCCTCTGGAAAACGCTGCAACAAGACGCAGGGGCGATCGCCAAAGCAGGCTTCACAGCCCTCTGGCTACCCCCAGCCTACAAAGCAAACGGCGGCATCTACGACGTGGGCTATGGCGTATACGACCTGTTTGACCTGGGTGAGTTTGACCAGAAAGGCACCGTCCGCACCAAATACGGCACAAAAGACGAATACCTGACCGCCGTCAAAGCAGCCAAAGAGGCCGGACTACAAATCTACGCCGATGTCGTGTTTAACCACAAAATGGGCGGCGATGCAGAAGAAGAAGTAGAAGCCGTGCCTGTAGATTCCGACAACCGCCTGGCGGCCGTCGGCGGTGTTGAAAAAATCAAAGTTTGGACACAGTTCGACTTTCCCGGTCGGGGCGACAAATACTCCAGCATGAAGTGGCGCTGGTGGCACTTTGACTCGGTGGATCACAATATGTATCAGCCAGGGCGCTATCAGATCTATCGCTTTAAGGACAAAAATTTCCAAGACAAAGTAGAGCTAGCCCACGGCAACTACGACTATCTCATGGGTTGCGACCTGGACATGACCCATCCAGAAGTGCGCGGCGAACTCAAGTATTGGGGTGAGTGGACGCTGGACACCATAGGCGTAGACGGCTTCCGCCTAGACGCAATCAAACATATCCACGGCGACTTTTTCAACGACTGGCTGGATCATCTCGAAGCCTACGCCAAACGCAGCCTCTTTGCCGTGGGTGAATATTGGACCAAAGACTTGGGCACACTGCACTGGTATCTCGCCAATACCGAAGGTCGGCTGTCGCTGTTTGACGTGCCGCTGCACTACAACTTCTATGAAGCGAGCAAGGCAGGCGGCTATTATGACATGCGGAAAATCTTGGACAACACCCTAATGCAGCAGGTGCCGCTGCTGGCTGCTACCTTTGTAGACAATCACGATACGCAGCCACTCCAGGCGCTAGAATCTCCTGTTGAAAACTGGTTCAAGCCGCTGGCCTACGCGCTGATCTTGCTGCGGGCAGAGGGCTATCCCTGCGTGTTTTATGCTGATTACTACGGTGCCCATTACAAAGACAAAGGGCGCGATGGCAGCGAGTATGAAATCTGGATGGATTGCCACAAGGACATCCTGGATAAGCTGCTGTTTGCCCGCAAGCACTTTGCCTACGGCGAGCAGTATACCTACTTTGACCATGAAGACGTAATCGGCTGGACTCGTCTAGGCAATGAAGCGCATCCCCGCGCCTTGGCCGTAATCATGAGCGATGGCCCAAGTGGCAGCAAATGGATGGAAGTGGGCAAGCCCAATGCCGTGTTTTACGACATTACTGAACATGTGAAAGAGCCAGTGCAGACAAATGCGGATGGCTGGGGCGAGTTTCGCTGCAACGGTGGGTCGGTGTCGGTGTGGGTGCAGGCAGATTCGCTGGTGGATAAGGTATCGACTCTGCTGGCGAACTTGGGATTGATCTCGTCAGGGAGCTAAGGGGCGATCGCTGCGAATGTAGCCTTTGCGAATCCAGCCTTGATGAAGGTAGCCTCGACTCGGGTTACTTAGGGACGCAGCGATCGCCACCGAGCAGATATAAAAATAGCAAATATCAAAACATGTAAAAGGGGACTAGACATTTGCGACTAGCCCCCTTTTTCTGGATTCAACTTAACTTGAACACTGAACCAAATTGAACGGTTCCAATTGAACTTGAACTCGATTTGAACCTAATCTCGATCAATCAAATTGATCGGATCAAAACTGAATGAACTCTCCTAGCTGAACAGCATCAGCCACTAGTTGAAAACTATACGAAGTAGTTGTCAGTGAAGCTCAGTTCGATTTACTAAGGGTTGACCAGAAGCCATCACAAAGCTCTTGCCTATTAGCCTTTCATCCAACCTCTATAGAAGGTGTTGAAGCTATGGAGTGACATTGACTTGCTGCTGACCTTCGGACTGTAGATAGCGGTCTAGCAACTTGAAATGTACGACTCGCTCTGACCATAGGATGTAAAGACTAATCGCATCGAGTGTGATGCCGGAGATTAAGCCGGAGGCACAACGCTCATCTCCAAAAGACTTGGTTTTTCTGGGTTCTTAACCAGATTTGTGCCTGCATTTAAACTAACACTAACCTATTTAGATTTGGAAGCCCTTTTACCAAAGTTGAAATCGGTTTACATTGCTCAATATCTTGGTGACAAAGCGCAAGGGAAGGCAGCACGAACCAGGCAACCCCAAGGCAGGGGGCGATCGCCCGCTAAACCCCTCTAACTCCTACAAAAAAGCTCCCAATTAGCCGATGAAGGCCCTGGAAAAGGTTTTGGAAAACAGCCCTGGAAGTGTGTTTTGGAAATGGAGAGTAGGGAACTCGAATCCCTGGCCTCTGCGGTGCGATCGCAGCGCTCTACCAACTGAGCTAACTCCCCCGATGGGCATCATTCGTATTGACGCCTTGCTATTTTAGCAGGGAAGCAGGGAGGTGAAGATCTCCTCAAAAAATCTGGAGCCTCAAAAAATCTGCCGCTTGAACGCGGAGGGCGATCGCCCCGGTTTCAGTCTCCCTGCTGCTAGCGGGACGCATCCAGCAGATTGGGAATCCCTTCGCAGCCGCCGGGAATCGTAGCACGGGTTTTTTCGCCGCCCCAGGCGCAGCAATACCACCGCAATTCCTCAGACATGCGGGTGGCGTTGGTGAAATCGGCATCTTCGATCACTGCACCCGTGTAGGCTCCTGTGGCGTAGTCGGGTGGGTGCGTGCGGCTGCGGGGGGTGGCAGTTTTGGCGGAACCGTAGAAGAAGCGGGCGCTTTGCAAGTCTGCTCCTGCCAAACTCGCTTCGCAGAGAATGGTTCGGGAAAAGTTTGCCTTCACTAGGTCACAATCGCTGAGGTTGGCGCGGATTAGATTTGCGTCGCTGAGATCGGTCCAGCGCAGGTCAGTGCCCGCCAGGTTCGCACCCGCCAGCATCACCCCCAAATCAATCACGCGCACGCCAAAGGTGCGGTCTTCTTCGTAGCCGCCCACCCCGTCCAGGATGGCGCGTCCCAGTAGGCGATCGCGCTTTAACGGGGTCAACAGGCGCGATCGCGACAGAAACCGAATCACCTTGGCTTTGCCACCCGCATCGACGCTGCTGAGAATCGCGGCGGTGCGTCCAGCGGCGATCGCCCGTTCTTGGGGCCAATCTTCTAGCAACCCCTCGGAGTCCAGCACCAGTTCAGAAATGCCCTGAAAGTAAGAATCGATGGTCTGCTGCTGGGTAATCAGGTTTTGCTGAATCGTCAGGTCTTTGGAAATCACATATTGCCGCCAGGCCACATAGACCGCAATCACGGCGATTAAGATCTGCCCGATTGCCCCAAAGACCTCGCCCAGCGCACCCACGGCATCCCAATCCAGCTGTGCCGCCCAGGCACTCATCCAGGTTCCCAGAGGGCTAAACCGCACCAGCCCAACCAGCCCAACACTCAGCCCCACTAGGGCGATCGCCAACACCTGCTGTCGAGCCGACAGCACTTCTCGAAAGGCCGCATAGAGATCTTCCCAAACCACCTGCACCGATAGCAGCAGCGCCACTAGCGACCCAACAATGCCCAGCCAGCCCAGATTAAACGCCAGTCCCACCAGCGTTACGGCGATTGCCACGCCCAGCGCCAGCAGCATGGGCTTTTGCTGGCCGGCGGGCAGCGCTTCTAACTCTTCAGCCCGCATGGGGGCGTATTGATTGCCCCGATCAACCGTGATTAGCCCGCGATTTCTAGGACTAGCCAGCCGTGTGACCGTGCGGGGGAGCTTTGCCACCTCGTCTTCGTCGCTGCTGGCAGCAGAAGAGAGGGAAACCGTCAAGTCGGCAGCGGCATCGGAAGATAGAGGATGCTCTGGCGGGCGCGGTGGTGAATTGGGGTCGGGCATGATGGACATTGGGGCGATCGCAGCTAAAACCTACCGCAGATTCTAGACGCAAACACCAGGGCACGGCGTATCGCTCGCGCTAAAACTGCCCTGGAATCAGCGCCAAGAGTCTGCCAAAACTGGATGGGCGATCGCTACAGCCCCGGTGGCGCAACGGATTCCGGCGCTTCCCGCTGCACTCGTCCCTGCTGCACAGCGCTATGGAGCAGTTGCAGCGCTTTCAGGTCTACCTCGCTCTGCAACTGGGTGTTAAGGATCTGGCGAATCAAACCTTCGGATTCGACGCTGAGGCAGCCCGTCTGGAGCGCCGAGCGAACGAGCCGATCAATCATAGAACCACGGTTAGACATAACGAGTTTTCTGTGGCTGAATTGGGGGACTTGGGCAGGAACTCTGAGCGCAACCTGAGGTGAAATTTGACAATGGCTTGAGCGCAACGACCCAAGCGACCCATCTGAAAGACCTATCTAAGCAATGGGTCTAAGCGCAACTGTACTGGTGCATGATGGGTGCGTTTCACCAAAGTCTTTAGAAACTGAAAAACCTAGTCTAAGTATCTAATTGTTAGGGACTTCCGTATTTCCTGGCTTGACGGCGATCGCTCCTAACCCGTGATGCTAAACGCAGACTATGGGTGATATTGATCACAGACAAAATTCGTTAAGTTTCCGCTTCTTTCGATACACTGTGGGTACTCTTGTTCGATGAGACAAGCGATCTGCTAAACCGGGCTTCGGTCGGCGCGGCGGGCGGTTATTTGGTTGAACCTTCAAAGATGTTTTGAAATGGCTATGGACTTGGATACCTTCTCTCAACCGTCTGTATTGCAACTGGCGCGGGCCGGAGATTTTCGGGCGATCGCCTACTGGTTGAACACCTACCTTGTGCCGCAAAATATCTATGCCCGTGTCGCGCTGGATCGGCCCGGCTGGCTGCTGGTGATGGTGGAGTTTTTCCGAGAGCCAGAGCGCGATCGCCTCAATCGCTTCATTTGCAGCCGCCTCGTCCGGCTCAATTCTCATTTGATTGAGGGGGTGCGCGTGCTGGGGCGCGTCATGGGGTCTGCCGATATCCGCTGGGATCAGTCCTTTCGGCTATCCGCCGCGCCTGCGCCAAATCCTGTACCTCCTCTGGTAAGTACGCCGCGCCGCAGGACTCAGCGACAACCGATGGGGCGATCGCCACGCCGCACGGCTTCTTTACGCGGCCGAACCGTTGCCCCAGTGCAGCCCGCCCCTGAGCAGGTGGCAGAACGTCTGGTGGCACGGCCCATTCGCCCGCGTCGTCCGGCAACCACTCCCCCAAACGCGCTGGTGGTTCATTCCAGTCGTGCAGTCCGCCCACGCCACCGCAAGACTGCTCAGCGTCGGCCGCTCCGTCCCGTCGCAGTAACGCTGCCACGGGTGGCGTTGCCCGCTGTTCATCTTCCAACCGTTCATCTTCCAACCGTTCATCTTCCAACCGTTCACCTTCCAACCGTTCACCTTCCGCCCATTTCCGTAGAACTGCCCCGCATGGACTGGCCGACCGTGACGCTGACCCTGCCTGATTGGCAGGCGTGGGGCATGTCCACCGTGCAAACCTTCGATGCGGCAATGGATGCCACGGTGCAGGCGTTTAATATCACAGTCGATCGGCTGTTGGACACGGCAGAGCGGGTCAGTCCGTCTCAGGTTGGCCGCATGGCAACCACAGCGGCAGCAGTGTTTTTGGTGGGCTGCGGTGTTGAGCTAATGCGACGACTCGATCCGGTGGCCCTGCTGACGGGAACGCCTACGGTAACCACGCCAACGGGTCGGATTCCGGTGCTGCGGCCCGCGTCTGACCTCTCTACCGTGCCCGACCCCACCACCGTAACGCTGGCCTTTAGCAGCGAGTCGCCTTTCCGCGTGCCCTCTCTGCATGGCCCCGTGCCAGACGCGGCTCCTACGCCCTATCCCTATCCCGATGTGCTGCTGACGCGGCTCGACCCGCCCGTATTGGAAGATATCGCGGCAGAACCGTCGCCCTTGCCCAATGCAGGGCTGACGATGGTAAGTGTGGCAGCAGGAAATCACGTCGCAGGAACTGGGTCGGCAGATACGCCTGCTGCTCAGATCAGGCAGGCGATTCAAACCCTAGAGCAGCAGGGGCTACGTCCGGTCGGGGCGGGGCGCAACCGCCGCGAAGCCCGCCAGCCCGAAATTGTGGAGGTGCGGGGCAAGCGCATTGCCTACCTGGGGTATAGCGATTCAGACTTGCAGGCGGCAAGTTTCTGGCGGGCGGGCACCAATCCGGCGCTAGAGGAGCAAATCGCTGAGGATATCGACGCGATTCGCAGCCAGGTCGATTGGGTAGTGGTGAACTATCGCTGGGGCGAGGCGTTGGCCAGCTTTCCGAGCGATCGCCAGATGCGGCTCTGCCGCTTTGCGATTGACCACGGTGCCGATCTCGTTGTGGGCTATCATCCCACCGTGCTGCAAGGGGCAGAGATCTACAAGGGACGGGCGATCGCCTATTCTCTGGGCGACTTTATCTTTCAACCAGAAAATCCCGACAAATCTACCAGCACCGAGCCAGCCGACTATGACACCGCCATGCTGAAGGTGTCGCTGCGCGAAGAACAGATGCGGCTGGAGTTTTTGCCCGTGCAGGTGAAGCAGAATAAGGCGGCGATCGCCCCCGCCGATAAAGGCCAAGACATTCTGCGCTACCTGGAGCAAGCCTCGGCCCTGTTTGACCAGCCGCTCAAGACACCGATTATTCTGGATCGTCAGGCTCCCCTCCCGGCAGATCCTGCCGCTTCGCCCTCTGACGCACCCGCCAAGTCCTTTACCGACACGCCCGCCGATCCGGGTCATGCGCCCGGCGACAGCTTTATCGACTATTCCACCGAGGAACCCCTCTCGCCCAGAATCTTGCCCAGCGGAGCCGAGGCGTCTCCAACCCACAAAGCTCCCGAACCTGCGAAGGCAATTTCCAACCCCGCTGTTCAGCCAAACGTGGCTCCGCCCATGACTCCGGCACCTGCTGCTGAAGGGGCGATCGCCCCAGTTGAAGCGCCTGTTCCTGCGGCGGATGCCAACCTGAGCGAACCCGCCTCAGAGGCAGAGCCAGCCGCGATTGGGGATGATCCAGATGACGCGCCTGCGGATTCAGCGGACTTAGTGGAGGAACCCTGGGTTGAATACTAAAACAAATACTAAAGGGGAATCTCCGTAGAGGATGATCGAGGGAGAGCATCATCAAGAGCAATAGCGAGCGATCGCCCGTTAGACAGCCTGCCAATCGCCCCGTATCCCACGAGTACGCTACGCTATCGCTAGCAGCCTTCAGCGATTATGCGTTCCGTTTCTGCCAGTCTCCACTCCCCAACATCCTCACCTGCCTGGGCCGCAGCGGTTCTGCACACGGCCCAAGAATTTTCGCCCACCCCCCTGCCTGTTCTAGAAGGGCAGGTTCCTTTTGGACTGCAAGGCACGCTCTATCGCAACGGGCCAGGGCGGTTGGAGCGCGGCGGGCAGCGCATGGGACACTGGTTCGACGGTGACGGGGCGATTCTGGCGGTGCGGTTTGCCAAGGGCGCGGCTACGGCCACCTATCGCTATGTGCAAACGGCGGGCTATCGGGCAGAGGAAGCGGCGAGACGGCTGCTGTTTGGAAATTACGGCATGACCCCGCCAGGGCCGCTGTGGGCAAGATTTGGCAAATCGCCTAAAAACGTGGCGAATACCGCCGTCCTGGCACTGGGCGATCGCCTTTTGGCGCTGTGGGAAGCCGGACTGCCCCACGCGCTCGACCTGGAAACCCTGGAAACCCTCGGCGCGGAGAACGTCGCTGGACTGGACGGGCTGCCTTTTTCGGCCCATCCCAAGCGCGACGGCCGCACGGGAGAAATTTTTAACTTTGGCTTGTCCTTTGGGCACAGCGCCGTGCTAAATCTCTATCACTGTGCAGCAGATGGCACAGTGAAGCGGCGGGCGGCAATTCCGCTGGAGGGTATTCCGCTGGTGCATGACTTTGTGCTGGCGGGACGATACCTCGTGTTTTTGGTGAATCCGGTGCGGATTAAGGCGCTGCCGCTGTTGCTGAATCTACAAAGCGCCAGCGATGCCTTCGCCTGGAAGCCGGAGATGGGTACGCAAATCTGGATCTTTGATCGGGAAAGCCTGTCCCTGGTTAGCCGGGGCGAGGCAGAACCCTGGTTTCAGTGGCACTTAGGCAACGGCGCAGAAACGGCAGAGGGAGACATCCTGCTGAATCTGGTTCGCTATCCCGATTTTTCGACGAATCAGTTCCTCAAGGAAGTCGCTACAGGCCACACCACCACCCGCACCACGGGCACACTGTGGGAACTGCGCCTCGATCCGCAGTCTGCCAGGGTGCTGGGCATGAGCGCTGTGGTGGAGCGGGGCTGCGAGTTTCCCACTGTTGCACCGAGAGACGTGGGGCAGCCCTGGAAGCACACCTACCTCACGGTTCACCTACCGAAAGCGGAGGAGCAAGGAGAGCTGTTTGGGGCGATCGCCCGCTATGACCACACCACCGACACGCTCACTGTCGCCGCCGCCGGGCCCCGCCGCTACGTCGTGGAGCCAATTTTTGCGCCCGATCCAGAGCATCCTGCTCAGGGCTGGCTGCTGACGGTGGTCTACGATGGCAATCGCCACCAGAGCGAGGTCTGGATCTACGCGGGCGATCGCCTAGAAGCAGGCCCCATCTGCCGGCTGGGGCTGCCCAGCGTCATCCCCATCGGCTTCCACGGCACTTGGCGATCGGCATAGTTGCAGCCTGATCCTCCAGCCAACGCGGTACGATTGGAGGGAACTCGACCGCTGATTCTGCGCGTCTGGTTTCAAGACCTGTAACCGAGTCTCCTTCGCGTTACGCCTGCCTTAGTCTAGACTTATGCCGCCGACCACCAAGCCCCGCGCCTCTGTGCAGGACGCGCTGCCCCTAGCCAACCAGCCCGACCCCGCCCAGCTAGACAGCATCAAGGCTCAGCTTGACTTGGTGCTGCTGGCGCTAGAGGCACTGGCGGGCATTGGCTCCGACGCGATGCTCCAGGCAGCAGAAACGCTAGGTTTGACGGAAGTCGTTGCCGATCGGGTAGCGCTGTGGCGGCTGCGACAATCCAGCCCGCTGCGGAAGGGGCAAGGGCGCAAACGCATGGACGTGGACGAAGCGCGATCGCTCGTGCTGATCATCTGCCACCTGGCCCAGCAGCACCAGGAACTCATCCGTCGGGCTGTCACGCTGCTAGAGCAACTCACCGAGCAGGGCCGCGAACCGCACCAAACCGCGCTCTTGGGCGACTACCTCGACACCTTCCACAACACCTATCAGGAGCGGATGGACGACGATGCAGTGACTCCTGACCATCTCACCTACCTCGCCCTCAAGCTGCTGATCGACCTGCTGTTTTATAGCACCCCGCATGGCCCCCGGCGGCTGTGGCTGGCGCTGATTGACCGAGCTAAGTGAACCGCAGAGCCGTCCCTGATTTTCCTCCGAACCCTTGATCCCTCACTGCCAACGCCTAACATGCCACCTGCCGTTCTCCGACGATACACCCCCCCAACCTGCACGCTAGAGGTGCGGGCCACTGGGTCGGCGCTGTCGCGCTGGACTGATCAGACGGTCATGAAAAACGTGCGGTTCAATCTGCGGTTTGACGATCCGCGTCGCCCGACAGAGCAGCAGTTGGAGGTACAGGGCGATCGCCGTCAGCTAGAAGCGCTGCACGCAACCGTCAGCGAGTATGTGGCGCGTCTGCTTGGTTCCGATGCAGGGTTGGCGGATGAGGCACTGCTGCGGCTGGCCCCAGAGCGATCGCCCTTGGTCGCAGTGGTCGCCCAAGGTCTGCCGGAGGACAAGACCCCAGCTCAGGGCCTTGAAATCGTCAATCGCGACGGGGTAGACCTGCGGGTTGGCGCAGAAGGCATCCAACTGAAGCCGCTAGGTCTGCTGGCCCATGAACTGCATCTAGGGACGCTGGCGGCGAGCGCAGCGGTAGACACGGTTCGCCTTAGCACAACGCAGTTGGTGGATCTGGCAGAGGCGCTAGATGCCTACACAGCCGAGTCGCTAGCGGTAGATTTGCCCCATGTTGGGGGAACGAGGCGATCGCCCGAATGGCTGCGGGTGGCCGCGGTAGCCGTGCTGGCTGTCGGGGTGACGGGCAGCATTGCCAAGTTTGTGATGGACGTGAACGCACCGCCCAGCGCAACGGTTGCCACAGAAAACGCAGAGCCATCGGAACTGAGCGCAAACCAGCCTGCGCCAGAAGCCTACAGCACCACAACGCTTCCTGAAGCAACCGCCCAGGTTCCCAGCCCCGCCGCGCTGCCCAGCCCGCCGCCGATCCCCACCATTCCGCCAGGAGCCACCCTGCCGCTGCCCACTCCGCCTACTGGAGCCGCTCCCGGACAAGCCACCCTCCCGCAGCCCGCACCCCAGGCAGCCCCAGTCCGCCCGCCAGCAGTCCCAGCCGCGCCGCCCCAGGTCATTCCCCAGCCACCTGTCCAGCGTCCGGCGGCGGCTCCTGCTCCAGTGCTGCTTCCCGAAGATCCCGCCGCAATAGCGCGAACCGGGGATTTGCCTGACCCAACTGTGATGGGCCTGCCAGAAGAAAACGCTGAAGCCGCCAGCGGCTCCTTTGCTGCCGACTCGTCCCGACCCGACGCAGCGATGCGTTCTGCCCCGTCCCGTTTGTCCACGGGCAGCATTCCCCAGGTTGGCGAAGCACAGCAATACTTTCAGTCTCGCTGGCAGCCGCCCGAAAACCTGAACCGGGCGCTGGAATATCGCGTGATTGTCGCTGCAAACGGCGTGGTGCAGCAAGTTGTTCCTCTGGGCGAAGCAGCAGGCATTTACGTCGATCGCTCTGGAATGCCGCTGATGGGCGAAACGTTGGTGTCACCCCTGCCCACAGGTCGCCGCGCCACGCTGCGGGTGGTGCTGTATCCCGATGGGCGAGTGCAGACCTTGCTGGAAGGCATAGAGTAGGGGGCGACAGCAGGGGTAGTAAGCAACAAGAACGTGAGGGAGAAGACACACAATTCCTCTCGTCACATTAGTCCCGCTCTAAATTCTTAATTAGGTTAGGACTTACGCAGTTGGACGAGTTCTTTCGGGCGCAGACCACGAGAACTCGTCCAAAACCCAGAAAATTTGATTGCAAATGCGTAAGTCCTAGTAGGTATCTTACGGATGTCTTAATAGATGTCTGTCTTAATAGATGTCTTAATAGGTGAGCATGGTTAATAAGCCCTGCTGCCCTAGGAGCAGTTCGCGGAGCAGGCTAAAAATGCCAACCCAGATGATGGGGGAAATATCAACCCCTCCAAAGGGTTTGACGATTTTTCGGGTGGGCGCAAGGAAGGGTTCCGTTGGCAGCGCCACCAGCTTAAATGGCATTTGGGTCAGGTCGATCTGGGGATACCAGGTGAGGACGATGCGAAAAATGCAGAGGAGAATCATCAGCCCCAGCCCAAGGCTTAATACCAAAGAAGCGATCGCCACCGAAGTCATAGCTCAACCCGCCATATTTGCTAAAACGGCTAACCCAAATTCCCGAAAGACCGGCTCCCAGAACCCAGATTTCTGAGAAAAGTCAGACAAGATTGTTACATTTAGCAACCCTCTCGACTCCCATTTTACGCTGAGCCTGTGTCCGTTAGCCGACTGTCGTGCCGTCATTTTAGGGCGATCGCTCTCCCGTCAGCAGCCTCACCAAAAATCCTTTCCCGCAAAACGCTTCTCAAGCGGTTAACCGACCGATAGAATTGTTTATAACAAAGTCGCCAAACTTTAAGGTTAAACACCCATGACTCCCTCTTTGATGAACTTCTTCTACAGCTTGCTAGCTGGCCTCCTGATTGTGGTTGTGCCAACAGCAGTCGGTCTCATCTTTATCAGCCAAAAGGATAAAATTCAGCGCTCCTAGTGCTTCTGTAAGGATAATTCCGAAGCTGCCTCTGAGGCTGCTGACGATCTGACTTTGGCGGGCCGGTTGTGTGCTCCCGAGTCGGCGCAACGCGGAGATAGGTGTCTGGGCGAGCAAGTCTCGCCCAAACTTGTTTAATAGGGCTAGCATAAAAATGCAGTGTTCTGAACCGGCTAGACAAGCTAGACAGGTACTTTGGGCACGGCTGCTTATCGATGCGGTGGTGCTTTCCTTGACAAATCGTTAGGATGAGAGTCGCTAGGGTTAGGGCAGATTAAGGGAGAAACTATAGATGTTGGTGGATTTCGGACACGCTGCGATGGGAATGGTCAGTGCCGCCTGGATACAGCCCCAACCCGTTCTGGCACAGGTGGTGTTTGGCGGCAATCCGGCTGCCTTTCTGGGAATTGCTCTGGCAGTCGGTGGCGCTGGGCTCTACTTCTTGCGAAACTTTCGCCCGCAGGTTGCCCGCGATCAGGACATCGCGCTGTCCGCTGTGTCGCTCTTGTGTGGAACGATCCTGATGTTCCAGGGGTGGCGACTCGACCCGATTCTGACCTTTGGCTTTTATCTGATGGCTGGTGCAGCGACGGCCTTTGCGCTGGAAACGCTGCGCCTGCGGGGGGCGACGACCGAGCAAGCCAAGCGCTTTGGCGGGGGTGGGCAAATCGTAGATGATGAACGTCCGGTTAGCCGCGTCTATCGCGCTGAGCTAGACGAATTGGGCGCAGTAGATGAGCGTCCGGCTAGCCGACGCATCCGAGCCAGCCGCGACTATCGCACTGAGCCAACGGAAGATTACGGCAGCAGCAGCCGTCGCCCCGCCATTCGCGGCAGTGCCGATCGCTCTGGTTCTTCTAGCCGTCGTCGCCGCAGTTCTGGAGAGACTCGCCCACCCGTCCGCCCAGAGCGCGACGCTTGGGATGACGACTATAGCGCTTCATCCTATGGGCGCGATCGCTCTTGGGAAGAGCCGTCTACCGATTACAGCAGCGATTATTCTTCTGACTACGCTTCCGGCTATTCTGCCAGTGACTACGGCAGTGACTATGCTTCGAGCCGCAGCAGTTCCCGGTCGAGCAGTCGAGACTCTGGTTCCCGCCCCCGCCGTCCTCGCTCAGTAGAGGATGTCAATGCTCGCTGGGACGATGATGAGCCTGCACGCCCCTCGGCTGATTATGTCGATTATCAGCCGGTGGATTATTCCGATGACGAGGCGGACAACTCTTCTAACTTTGATTAGGGTCTGGACTGGGACCTGGCACTGGGATTGGCATTGGGGCTGGCGCAAGTTCTGGAAGTCCCTGTATTTTAACTGGGCAGGGTTCACACCCCTTAGGCGATCGCTGGGCTGGAAGTTTTGTCAAATGATGGCCCGATTGCGGCGCTTCCATCAGGCGATCGCCCTCCGTGCTGCTGTTCGCTCCGTGCTTCCGGTTCTAGCGCTACTCCTGCTGGGTCTGAACACCGCTTGCAGTCGGGCGATCGCCATTCAGCCAGAGCGCTCTGAGCCACCCGTACCGCTCAATAGCCGCTATACCGACGAACAGCCCGCCCTCAGCGGCAATGGGCAGTATGTGGCATTTGTCTCGAACCGCAAGGGCAATCGCGGCATTTTGCTCTATGACCTGAAGCGGCAGCAGTTTGTCGATTTGCCCCGGCTGAATCGATGGGATGCTGTCGCCGAACATCCCAGCCTCAGCAACACCGCCCGCTATATTGTCTACGTTGCCAGCGGCAGTGGTCGCCCAGAGGTCGAACTCTACGATCGCATCACCAAGCAAGCTCAGGTGCTAACCTCTGGCTATCGCGGCTGGGTGCGAAACCCCAGCATCAGCCCCGACGGGCGCTACGTCGCTTTTGAGCTAGGCCGCGACGGCAAATGGATGATCCAGGTGTTAGATCGGGGCCCCGGCATCGAGCCAGACTTGCTGGACGGCTGACCGTGCTATGCTGACTCCTTGCCCCTGGCTGAATTCGCTCCGATGTGCGCTAGAACTGGAACAATGGAACTAGACGCAGCAGGGCAAGGCCCATTGCAGCGATCAATGTTCGATACGCCCGGGTTGATGTTGTGAGATATCTCCGATGGGTGCTGGCGATCGCCCTCCTGTTGCTGCTGGGCGGCTGCACCTACCCCCACCTGCTGAACCTACCGTCCGATGCCAGCGGGCAGACCCTCAACAGTCCCTTTGCCCAGCAAGAGCCGCAGCTATCGGGAGATTATCTCGTCTTCGTTTCCGACCGAAACGGCAGCCAGGATGTCTATCTCTACGACCTGCCGCATCGTCGCTTGGTGGATTTGCCCGGCCTCAACGCCATCGACATGGCCGCAGAACATCCCAGCGTTTCGGCCAATGGACGGTTCATCGTGTTTGCGGCCAGTCGCCAGGGGCGACAAGATATTTATCTCTACGATCGCCAGATTCAATATCGCCGCAATCTGACAGATGGACTCAATGCTAGCGTCCGCAACCCCAGCATCAGCGCCGATGGGCAGCGCATCGCCTACGAATCCAACGCCAGCGGCCATTGGGACATTGTGCTGTGCGATCGCGCTGGCAAGCCCCTCGATTTATCTGCAACTCCTCTGGATACAGCCTCACCGGATGAGAAATCGCCGAGTGGAAAATCGCTAGGTGAAAAATCGCCAGGTGAGAAGCTTACTAAAGCAAACCCGGAGCGTGAGGCATCGCCCGCTTTTCCGCTGCCCCTCGAGCCGCCACCCACAGATGCCCCAGCGGTTGACTCGGCCCTGCCAAATTTCGCCCCATCAGCCGCAGAGCCGCAAGCGTCTAATGCCCCGCCGCAAGCGTCTGACGAGGCTGCGCCCAGTCCGGCGATCGCCCCGCTGCCCCCGCCCCCTCCAAACTCTCAATCTCCACGCTCTCAAATCGACGCGCCTGTAACGTTTCCTGAAGCCGTTGAGTTAACCGGACAACTGTCTGGAGCCAATGAAGAATGAGACAATGAAGCACCTCGCAAGGGCGATCGCCCCCAGTCCGCGGGGACAAATCTGCTTCCCTAATCCCAGACATCTTCGTATGCTTTTGCCGTTTCCAGATGACGAGTTCGCGGGTTGTTGTCAAAATGGGAACCATAGCCAGTAGAACCCTGGCAAGGGCGATCGCCAAATTCTGAGTTGCCAAATTCTAAGTCACCAGATCTTGAGTCGCCAGACCCCTGTTCAGATTTGTCCCCTCACGCAGCGTCATTGACGCACCGCGCTGATAGCCGGGATGGTTCCTGCCATCGGTCTTCACGCCGAATGGTCTTCACCACTGCTTGAAACGGCTTAAAACACTGTCTGCTTTTGCACTGCATTTCCTCTCCTCACCATGAGCTATTTCTTGTTGCGCCAAGTCACCTCCGGTCTGCTCGCCTTCGGCACCTTGGGTAGCGTCTTGCTGGCTGATGTAATCGTTCCCGCTCCCACTAGATTGGGCGCTCGCGGGGTAGCCCAGGCGCAAGACATCGAAGAAGTCAACGTCCGGGTCTATCGACAGGCTAGCCCTGCGGTCGTCTCCATCCAGACGCAGACTAGCACGGGCAGCGGCAGCATCATTAGCCCAGACGGGTTGATTCTCACGAATGCCCATGTGGTCAGCAATGCTCGGCAGGTGCGCGTGATTTTGGCAGACGGGCGGCGGCTCGATGGAGAAGTGATTGCCTTTGCAGAGGGCGGGCTGGATTTGGCGGCAGTGCGCGTGCGGGCGCAAAATCTGCCGACGGTTCCCCTAGCCAACCCCGGTTCTGTAGAAGTCGGGCAGCGGGCCTTTGCGATTGGCACCCCTTTTGGGCAGTTTCAGGGCACCTTTACAACGGGCATCGTCAGCCGTTTGGATACAAATCGGGGACTAATTCAGACGGATGCCGCGATTAATCCTGGCAACTCTGGTGGGCCCTTGCTCAACAGCCAAGGGCAAATGATTGGAGTCAACTCGGCAATTTTTTCGCCACGAGGCACATCGGGCAATACGGGCATCGGATTCGCAATCTCGATGGATCGGGTGCAGCCGTTTTTGGTGGCCGTGCGGGAAGGTCGGGCCCCCCGCACCGCGCAGCAGGCTCCCCAACTGGGCGGCGGACCAAACGCCCGACGGATTACGCTGAATGGCGCTCCGGTTCAGGGGGTCTTGTCATCGAGCAGCGGTGTGTTGTCTTCCGACGGCAGCTTCTTCAACGCCTACACGTTTCAAGGACAGGCGGGGCAGGAAGTGACGATTGAAATGACGAGCCGCGAGGTGAATCCGTATTTGATTTTGCTGCGCCCTGATGGCAGCGACCTAGCTCAAGATAATGACAGCGCGGGCGATCGCAACGCTCGGTTAACCGCTGTCCTGCCGGAAACGGGGCTATACACCATCCTGGCGAACACCTTTGAAGCCGGGGAAACGGGTCGCTATCGCCTCAGTGCGATCACCGGCGCTGGCTCAGGCACCGCCACCACGCCCCCCAGTCCCAATACCCGTGTCCTGCTTCAGGTTGAGGGTTCCCTGGGCCCCAACTCGCTGGTTTGGGCAGAAGACAATAGCCTGTATCAGGAATATGCACTGGATGGACGAGCCGGACAAACCGTGACCATCACGATGGAGAGCATTGAGTTTGACACGTACCTGATCCTGCTAGATGCCAACGGCCGAGTCGTCGGGCAAAACGATGACGAATCTCCAACCAGCACAAACTCTCGGCTGACGGTAACGCTGCCGCGCACGGGCACCTATCGCATCATTGCCAATGCTTACGATCGCAACGGGCGCGGACGCTACGTGCTGACGGTTCGCTAAGGATTCGCCCTAGGGATCAGCGCAGCCCAATCCACGTAAAAAAGTCTTGCCGGGTAAATAGCTCCAGCAGCAGCAGCGCCACAAAGCCAATCATGGCAAAGCGGCCGTTGATTTGCTCGGCATAGCGCGTCCAGCCAAACGCTGGCTCTGGCTGTGGTACTGGGTCGAGTGCGGGTGGATTGGGCTTGGGGGTTTCAGTTGTCATAGCGAATTCAAAACAAGAGAAATGGTTCAAGAATAGAACGAGTGGCAGGCTCAGAGTTGAGGCGGGCGACTGGGTGTAGAGGCAGACTCGACGGCCTGAACTGCTTCGATGAGCGATCGCACTTCGCCCGTACCCTCCGACGGCTCGAACCGCAGCGGCAATTTGCCCCGCACCAGCATCCGCAGACCCAGCGGGCCAAGGCTGACCAGCCCTTGCAAATCGCGGAACGAATTGCCGACTACCGCCAGTCCAAAGCGCCGTTCATCGATCCAGCCGCCCTGTTTCACCAACTCCACAAGCACCTTGCGATGGCGCACCGATCGGCTGGTGCTAGCATCCTTGCGGTCGAGAATTTCCTGCTTAATCTTGCTGATCTGATCCAGCGGCGCAACCTCCATCGGGCAGACGGAATTGCAGTAATAGCAGCGGGTGCAGGCCCACACGCCAGATTCGGGCTGGTTGTAGTCCTCTAGCCGGGCTTCGGTTTGGGCATCGCGAGAGTCGGCCACCATGCGATAGGCCTTGGCTAGGGCGTGGGGCCCTACAAAGTCTGGGTTGACCTCACGGGCATTGCATTCGGAATAGCACGCGCCGCAGAGAATACAGTTTCCTGTTTGATTCAGGCGATCGCGCTCCTCTGGGGTTTGCAAAAACTCGCGTTCGGGCACCTGTCGTCCCGCCGTGCTGACATAGGGATCGACTGCCTCCAGCCCGTCCCAAAAGCTCTGCATGTCCACGACGAGATCCTTAATCACCGGCATATTGCCCATCGGCGCGATGAAGAAAGTGGGGACTTCGTGTAATGCGGCATCTGCCCCTGCCTCTGCGGATGCCGCCACAGAAATCGCCTTGCCGCTATGACCATTTTGCTCAGCGGGGCGATCGCCCATTGCGGCAATCGCTTGCAGCCGCGCCATCTCGCTGCCGACGCTTTCTTTACAGGCCAGCGCCGAGCGTCCATTAATCCGCATTGAGCAACTGCCACAGATCGTATTTCGACAGTTTTTGCGGAAGGCAAGCCCCCCGTCCTGCTCCCACTTAATGCGGTTCAGGCAGTCCAGGATCGTATTGCCGGGGTCTACCTCTAGCTCGTAGGTGGCCGTGTAGGGAGCCAATTTTTCATGTTGCCGAAGAATCTTGAATTGAACGCGCATGGGCTGTGGGTTGCGAGTAAGCGGGGAATGGTCGCCAGCCCGTTGCCAGACTAAACGGGCATTGTGAAACGGAAGCTGCGAGCGACTGGCTGCCCAATTTTGACAAGGGGGTCTAGAAGAAACAAACAGATGGATTTCGTCTGCTTGATTTCGTCTATTTGACTTTGTCGGTTTGATTTCGTCTACCGGTTGCTTCGCTTAAAACAAGCGGGGGATTGTTCTAGATTGTTCTGCCACTATCCTAGTCTGAAACGGGAAATCTTGGCTGCGCTGAATGCTGAACTCCATGCTCATCCCATGCTTATCTTAAGTTCATCCAGCGCTGACCCCAACCCCTGCTCTGGGAACGCATCCAGTTCAGCCTCCTACGGCGGGCGGGGTCAACGATATATTCCCAATCGAGTTAATCGAGAATGCAGGTCAAGAATTCAGGCAGAAACTGCGGGCGATCGCCCAATTTCCCCTTCTTTCAGCACTCAAGGATACCAATTCTGAAAGCGATCCGCTGCTAGGTTGATTCAGTCTGAAGGCAGGTCCAGTCCCTACGTTGAAGCACAACTTTGCTGCTATGCAAGACGGCTAATTCTTGGACAGCGTTTTTGAGGCGTTTTTGAAGCTAGTGAAGTGTGCAGGTGGTTGCGAAACTCACGTCTTTTTGGAGTAGCGCATACCTCGCCTCGCAAGAAAATGCCGTAGAAAAATTGCGACTTACCCTGGGCGATCGCCCGGATACTTTTCTGGATCTAGTTCATGTTTACTTGGTATTTTCTCAGCCCTCCATCGTTTGTCAATCCTTCAAATAGGTTATCTCGTCAATGCCAGCAGTCTTTGATAGTCGTGAAACCTTCGTAGTCTTTCTTAATTTCTAGGGATTCAACGGCATTCACAGGTAAATACCGCATTGTTTTGCATTGATTGAGCAATGGGAGATCCCAAGATTTAGTTCATAAGGCAAGTTGCACTTTACCGCAATCCAAAATTCTAGTAAATTGAAAAATTGAGAGTTCTACTATGTCAATCTGGTTTCAAGCTTGCAAAGCGGTCTCAGTTTTTTATAAAACCTTGACCTTTGATTAACGCTTTAAACTGGGTAAAGCTTAAGGCTATAATTTAGGGTATGTAGTTCAAGCTACTCTCACTTTTGTTTTGGCATTTTCCAGGTTTGGCTGCGCTTGCAAGCGTTGGGAGGCTAAGTTGAGTGTCGTAATCCTGAATCGGTGACTCTGAGCAGGTAATCCTAAGAAGATTTTTGCTCTAGATAGCCCAATGAGGTTAGCCAATAGGTCAGCCTAGAGGGGGCAGCTCAGGATAGAGATCGGGATAGATTAAGTCCAGGCCAGCATTCAACGGGACTGCTCTATTTCTATCAAGCTAAATCTTTCGAATTCTGGATGACACAGGCAAAAGCTCGTATTTTCAACGCTTTGGTGGTCAAGCTTGTGGAAAATAGTCGTCAAGCAAGGTGCGTTTAGCTTTAGCTACAGCAGTATTGAGAGCTTTCAGACCTGATATAGAGTTCCTCTCAATCTCTGCTTGAAAACCTCTCTACCGCTAGGTCTTTTTTAGAGCGTTTTGGTTCATTGGGGTACGGTAGTCTGGGTTCAAAATTTCAGAACAGCGCTGCTCCGCACCAAACATCTCCACAAAATTTCTCAAGGGCGATCGCCCACGGCAGGTTTAAGTCCATCTCGTGTTCGAGTCGTTTTTGAACATAGTCGTCTTGGAATAGAGGATGCTCTAAACGCAATGACAGAAATCGCGACATCTCCATTGACCGGAAAGGCACTGCTTCAGAAGCTAAAGGAAGTTTCGCATCTCAAGGCGCGAGATAAAGCTATTCAGTGCGGCTATCAGACCGTCGGCAAAAATCAGCAGCCTCGCGTCAACATGGCGGCTTTTTATGAGGCTTTGCTGGCAGCCCGAGGAATTTCTCTAGAAACCGGATCAGATCGAGACGGGCGCGGGCGAGAGCCGACCTATCGCGTCAGTGTCCACAAAAATGGACAGATCGTAATCGGTGCCACCTACACTGACAAAATGGGCCTAAAACCTGGCGATGAGTTTGAAATCAAGCTGGGTTATAAGCACATTCATCTCATTCAAATTGACCGCGACAAGGACGGCGAAGACTCGGATGAAGAATAGTGCTGCTCATGTTTTTTGACCTCAAATTTGATGTCGAACTGTTGGCGCTGCTGAACTTTGGTGAGGCGGCGCTCTTTTTTGCAGTGTGGATAGGTTTGGGGCTGCCGATTTTGCTGCCGATGGCGATCGCCCTCCGGTGGCGACCGGGCAAACCCATTTCACCCTCCCAAAAAATCCCGCTGCTGCTGGGACTATACCTGCTGGCTCCGGCAGCGCTGTGGATCGCCGGGCGGTTGAGTCCTCGACTTTCGGCCCGCAGCGGCTTCGAGGTCTATGGGCTAACGATGGGTGAGTCCCTGTGGCAAGGGCTAGGGCTAGGGCTGCTTATGGCGATTGCTGGCGTTGGGCTGTGGCTGGGGGTGCAGGTGGGGCTGGGCTGGAGCCACTGGCAGATGCAGCCGCCGAGCCACAGCGCAGTGATATCTCTGGTTGCCGTGGCAGGGCTGGGGCTGGTGGTGGGGTTAATTGAGGAACTGGTCTTTCGGGGATTTTTGCCGCGGGTACTGGGCTTTGACCTGGAAACGCTGACTGCTGTGGCGATCGCCAACCTGCTGTTTGCTCTGCTGCATCTGGTTTGGGACGGGCGGGCAACCGTGCCGCAACTGCCTGGGCTGCTGGTCATGGGGCTGGTTCTCAGCAGAGCCTGCTGGATCGCCAGAGGAAACCTGGGACTGGCGTGGGGGCTACATGCAGGCTGGATCATGGCGATCGCCAGCCTAGAGACTCTAGGCGCTCTAGAACCGACCGGACGAGTTCCTGCCTGGATCACGGGGTTGGATGGCAAACCGCTGGCCGGGGCGCTGGGACTGCTGCTGATGCTGGGAACGGCGATCGCCCTTGCGGTCATCTTCCAGAACCCGGTTACGGATGGTTAACTGGAATACATTTGTCAAGACGGGCTGACTTTAATATTCGCTTCATATCAGAATGCTGACCCCTGCATCGTCGGCTGCGTGCCATCGTCATCAGCCCGCGCAGGGGTTTAACAGAAGCACCCCTGAATCTTGCTGAGTCTTTTCCTGCCTCCTCACAAGCCTCTGGTTCCTCTGGCCAATCTTCACCAATCGCTGTTTCTAGCTATTTTCATTGCTGGCTATTTTCATTTTCAATAGCCTGCCGTTGACTCGTAACTCCACCTCCTAACCCATGTCACCCGAAGCACAAGAATTCCTCGGAACATTTGCCTCAGAGACGTTTTACTACTGGGCATCTGTGTTTATGCTGCTGATCCACGCCGGATTCCTCGCCTACGAGGGCGGCGCATCGCGCACCAAAAACGTCCTGGCCACGATGGTCAAAAACCTGCTGACGCTTGCCAGCGTTGGGCTTGCCTTTTTCTTCTTTGGCTGGTGGGTGTATAACGCCTTCCCATTGTTCCCCGTGACGGGCGGCATTCTTGGCCCCTGGACAAACCCTGAGCAAAGCGAAACCATCCAGTCCGCAATGGAACTGGTCGAAGCGTCTTACCCCTGGTCGCCAGCCCTAGCGCCCAACACTGGAGACCATCTGACAGGGGTCTTCTTCTTTGCCTTTGCGCTATTCGCCATGACCACGGCCTCCATCTTGTCAGGAGCGCTGATCGAGCGGGTCAAGGTGGGCGCGTACTTGGTTCTGTCCGTCGTGTTGGGCGCGTTTACCTGGGTGGTCGGGGCGGCCTGGGGCTGGAACCCCTTCGGCTGGTTTGTGACCAACCTGGGCTATCACGATTTCGGCTGCTCGGCCATCGTCCACGGTATTTCGGGCTTCTTTGCTCTAGGCGTGCTGATTAACCTGGGGCCGCGGGTCGGCAAGTATGACGAAGCGGGCAACCCGCGCCCCATCTTGCCCCACAACCTACCGCTGACGATGGTGGGGCTGATGCTGATTTTTGTGGGATTCTATGCCTTTTTAGCGGCTTGCGTCATCTTTTTGCCCGGATACACAGGTGAGACGACGATCTACGGCACGCCGATGACGCTGGCCTCGATTGGCGTGAACACTACCTTGGCGCTGGCCGCAGGACTGGTGGGAGCCTACATTTCCTCTAGGAGTGAGCCTTTCTTCACAATCTCCGGTGGACTGGCAGGCATTATTACCGTGGGTGCAGGGCTGGATCTGTACCATCCGGCGCTGGTGATTGTGCTGGCGTTCGCGGGCGCATTTCTCATGCCCAAGGTGATTGTGGCAATTGAGAAAGCAGGCATTGACGATGCCGTGGGCGCAGTCGGGGTTCACGGTGTTTGCAGACTGCTGGGAGCGGTGCTGACGGGCATCTTTGCGGCGGGCTATCCCCAAGGAGCCGACATTCCGCCCATCAATTTTGTTGGACAACTGATCGGAGCGCTGGTGTCTGTGGTGCTGCTGGGCTTTATCCCAGGCTACGGCGTAAGCTGGCTGCTGAAGCGGTTTAACCTGTTGCGGGTGTCGCGGGAAGAAGAGGTGATGGGTCTAGACATTGCCGATCTGGGCATTGAAGGCTATCCCGAATATCCCACCATGACGCTGATTTCCAGCATTACTAAAGGGGTTGGGGGCAATGGCACGCCCCAGGCTCCGACCTCTTCTGAGTTGGCGATGGATTAGGTTTAGACAGGAGATACACCCCATGAGTAGCCCGTTTTCTACATTTGAAGAGTTTTCCGCCGCAAAGGGCCCGATCTACACCTTTGCCAATAGTCCTGGCGTGATCACGTTTCTCATTTTGCTGAGCGCGTTGATTTCGCTCTATTTTCTCTACGCCTCCTTTGGCATGAAGAATGAGTTTGCTAAGCCGACGGACGAGACGGGGGCGATCGCCCTGCTGATTGCCACGGGTGTCTCGGCCCTGCTGAGCCTTGTGCCAGGATATAGCTCCAGCCCGCGCCTTGAGGCAAATGACTTGCGCCCGACGGCTGCCAAGGTTCACGCCAGCCCAGGAGCCATGCTGCCCGGTGTGCTGATGGGTCTGGCCAGCATGACGGGTCTAGCGACCGGTCGGACCAGGCAGCGCCCCAGACGGCAGACGGCTCGGTCGGTGCGTCGCCGCTAGGGTTAATCGATAGGCAGTCTCTGGATTGAAATCCTGCCAGGTTGTGATGAACTTGGCAAGCTTTTGGCTGGCAAGGCGGACTAAGATAGAGGGGCGCTGGGGCAAGTTTGAGCGATTTGAATGAATAACGATTTGAACGAATAGCGGTGGTGAGGGCGAGACGCGAATCGCTGGGAACAGTGGGCACGGACGGACAGTGGGCGATCGCCCGCGGTTTCATGATGCTATGTTTTGCGGCGGCTGGGCTGCTGGTGTTGACCTATCAGCCGTCGCGCAGCCGCTCTCCCCACGCTGCCCATCGCTTATCTGCCCCACAGCCATCTGCAACGGTTTCTCCCGTGCCGCCTGTCTCGCCTTCGGGCGACCTGCCCAGCCGTCCTGGTGGGTGGCAGCCAAGGGCGATCGCGCCGATTGTGCCCGTTGCTCCCCAGTCCGCTACACCACCCGCTCCCCAGACAGGCTCAACCCCTTCACCCCAGCCTGCTCCCGCAGCAGTTCCTTCGCCAGCGCCGCCATCTCCCTCGTCTAGCCCTGTGCCCTCTGCCTTGTCTGCTACATCCCCGCCAGCTTTGGTGCAGACGGGTTCTGCATCTCGTTCCTTATCTTCAGCACAGGTGCAGGCGGTTTCAGTTTCATCCAGGAATTCGGACAGGTCTGCTCCTGAGCGGGCGCTCGCCGCCCTAGCCACGGGCATCCTGCCGCCTACTCCCTCGCAGGCTGATCCTCGTGTCCAGCCTCGCACAGCGGGTTCCCCCCGTCCGCAAGCCTCCGGCTTTGTCCCGGTGCAATCTGCCCGCAAGACGCTGACAACGCTCCCACTGCATACGCCCCGACTGGTGGTGGATCTGAGCGATCGCCAGGTGTACTTTTATCACGGCGATCAGATCAAGGCCAGCTACCCCGTTGCTATTGGACAAGACGGCTGGGAAACGCCGCAGGGCACGTTTCGCGTCATCGATCGACAGACCTATCCCCTGTGGGAGCATCCGATTACGAAAGAGCTAATCGGCAACGACCCGCGCAACCCCCTGGGGACAAGGTGGATTAGCTTCTGGACAGACGGAGTTCACTCGATCGGTTTTCACGGCACCAACCGCGACGACTCGGTGGGGCAGGCGGTGTCTCACGGCTGCTTGCGAATGCGAAATGCCGACATCGAGGCGCTGTATGACGAAGTGGCGCTGGGAACGCCCGTGACCGTGCGGGAATAATTTTGCCAAACGTGAATTAGCGATCGCCCTTGTCTGTCAGGCGCAACAGCAGCGAATTAGTGATGACGCTGACGGAACTGAGCGCCATCAGCCCGCCCGCCGCCGACGGACTGAGAATCAGACCCAGCGTGGGCAGCAGCACGCCCGCCGCAACGGGAATACCCAGCAGGTTATAGGCAAAGGCCCAGAACAGGTTTTGGCGGATCTTGTTGAAGGTGGCGCGGCTGAGGCACAGGGCGGCGCTGATGTCCGTCAGGCGATCGCCCATTAGCACAATCTCCGAGGCCTCGATCGCTGCATCCGTGCCAGAGTGCAGAGAAATGCTGACATCCGCCTGGGCCAGCGCGGGCGCGTCGTTGATGCCGTCGCCCACCATGCCCACCCGCCGTCCCTGGGCCTGAAGCTGGGCGATCGCCGCTACTTTTTCTTGGGGCAACAGGCCAGCTTGCACGTCTTCAGGCGCAAAGCCCAACATCTGGGCGATCGCCCTTGCCGCCGCAGGCTGATCACCCGTCAACAGGCGCAATTCCAGTCCGGCTTCGCGAAGCCGCTGCACGGCGTGGAGGGCATCGGGCCGCAGTGGATCTTGCATCGCCATGAAGCCCACACACTGTTGTTCCACGCCAATGTAGACAACGGTTTTGCCCGTTTCGGCAATCGCCTCCGCCTGTTTGCAAACCGCCTCTTCTAGCGAAACGCCATTCTGCCGCAGCCAGTTTGCTGTACCCAGGTAGACCCGTGCGCCCTCTACCCGTGCAGATACACCCAGCCCGGGCTGCGTCTGGAATTCGGCGGCGGGCAACAGGGACAACGCCTGCTGCTGCGCGGCTTGGCGAATCGCCGCAGAAAGCGGGTGAGTAGTCCCGGCTTCAACCGTCGCCGCCAGTTGCAGCAGCCGCGCTGTCGTCCAGCCCGCCGCTAGCGGTACGCAGTCCGTCACCAGCGGGCGGCCCTGGGTCAGCGTGCCCGTCTTGTCGAAAACGAGGGTGTCCAAAGCCTGCGCCTTTTCCAGCACGTCGCCGCCGCGAATCAGCAGGCCCCGCTCTGCCCCCAGGCTAGAGCCAACCAGAATGGCGGTCGGCGTGGCCAGGCCCAGCGCACAGGGACAAGCAATCACCAAGACGGCGATCGCCAGCTTCAGGCTCAGCAACAGCGGCGACGGCATAGCGGCGTGCATCATAGCCGAGTCGCCAGTCATCCCCGTGTGGGCGAGGTGGGCGGTGTGGGCCGTGCCCAGCCCGATCTCATGAATACCCAGCGCGGCAATGGAGTCGTGCCAGAGGGGTAGCCCTACGAAATACCAGAATAGAAACGTCAGTAGCGCCAGCGTCAGCACGCCATAGGTAAAGTAGCCTGCCACGCTATCCGCCAGCCGCTGGATCGGCGCTTTGCGGGTTTGGGCGGTTTCGACCAGGGCGATGATTTGCGCCAGGGTTGTGTCTTTTCCGGTGCGCGTGGTGCGGAGAGCGATCGCCCCCGTTTGGTTTACCGTGCCCGCTGCCACCCGATCGCCCGCCTGCTTTAGCACCGGACTCGATTCGCCCGTCAGCATCGACTCATCGACCGTTGTTTGGCCGACCGTCACCTCGCCATCCACCGGAATTTTTTCACCTGGCAGCACCAGCAGCCAGTCTCCCACCCGCACCTGCTCTGTTGCCAGCGTCACCGACTCCTCGCCCGTCAGCGTGGCCATCGCAGCAGGAATCCGGCGGGACGTGCTGGGCTGCATTGCCGCCAGGGATTGTAGGGATGCGGTCGCCTTACTGCGGGCCTGCTGCTCTAGCGTACGCCCCAGCAAGATAAAGCCCACCAGCATTACGGGTTCATCAAAAAAGCACTCCCAGCCCAGGGTCGGAACCAGCAGCGCTACCACGCTAACGCTGTAGGCCGTCAGCGTGCCCAGGCTGACCAGCGTATTCATATTCGGTGCGCCGCGCCGCAGCCCGCGCCAGCCGTCGATCACCATGCTGCGGCCAGGAAACAGCAGCGCCAGCGTCGCCAGCCCTGCATGAAACCAGATATTGCTCAGCCCAGGCAATGTTAGTCCAAAGGCGCTGAGGTGGCCCAAAAACGAGAGAACCAGCAGCGTGCAGGCGATCGCCAATTGCCCCATCCGTTCCCGCGTTTCGCGCTGCTGGCGTTCGGCGGGTGTTTCTGTTGCCCCATTCGCCGCCGAATCGCCGCGCAGTTGAGCAGGAAAGCCAGCCGCCGTAAGGGCGATCGCCAGCGCTTCGCCCTCCACGCCCGGTTCTGCCTCCACCAGCGCCATCTCCGTCACCAAGTTCACCGTCGCCGCCACCACACCCGGCTGCTGCAACAGTTCTGTCTCCACAGCCTTCACGCAGCCCGCACACTTCATTCCGCCTACGTCCAGCGTCAGGGCTTTGCGCTCAGAAGATTGCGCGGCGAGGGCTTGCGACTTGGGAATCAGTTGCATCGGCAAATTTTACGGGGGCTAAGGATAGTTACTCTACAACGCTTACAGGAGCGAACTGGGAAACCGCCGGGAAACCCAAAGCAAATCACTTTATCTAAAGAAGGAATTCAAAGACTCACTATTCGCTTCCCTTTTCCTTCTTCCTTCTTCTCTCTTCCTTCTTCCCTCTAAATCTCACTGCCCACCGCCTACCTCAGAAGCCGTCCGCTCCAATAGCGATAGACCAAATACACACAAGCCGCCACCTGCACTGGCAGGACGACCAGCAGGCTCTTGGCCACAAAAGCGCTGTCTAGCGTGGAGAGAGCGCCAAAATAGACGGCAGCCACAGGAACCAAGGTGACCATCAATGCGAGTTTAGAAGATTTCACAGCAGGGTTCAGTGCAGTAGGCAACGGAGAAATAGCGGTGGACGAAGAGAAGCAGCGTGAAACCACTTTCTATATCCTAAAACCTGCGATCGCCAACTGGATGTCAGAAATCGCCAGCGGAATCCCAGAAGCCGAATCCTGAAAGCCGAATTCTAGAAGCCGAATCCTAGAAACTATCGGTGATGCCCGCTCCTTCGTCAGCGATACCCGAGTTGGAAAGCCCCATGACCTCCTGATAGGCGATCGCCACCGCACAGGCCGACAGGGGAATCGTTACCAAAGCACCCACCCCAAATAACAGAACTCCAACAAAGTTCAGCAAAGCCAGCACAATCAGGAAACTGAACCAGGAAAACCAGTTTCTGGAAATCACTTTGCGGCTCGACTCCATCGCATCCCAAAAATCAAACTTACGATCGACAATGAACGGGGTCGTAAACATCCAGGCGACCGCCAAGTAGACGCCTGGAATAACGAGCAAGGCAAAGCCAATTACTGTCAAAATACCCGTCACTAGGCTAGCCAGAAATAGCGGCAGAAAATGGTTGAATCCCCGGAAGAAATCGCTAAAGGTTGTGGCTCTTTGCTTCATCAGCTTGAAAGCCACGATGTAGAAACCCGCGCCCAGTGGCCCAGACAACACGCTGCTGGCAATGCTGCCCAAAGGCTTGATGCGCTCCGGCAAGATCTGCGGAATTATCGACACCAACAGCATAATCAGCGTAAACCCGGCAAAGCCGCCTGCGTTTTTCTTAAACACCTCCCAGCCTTCGCCCAGGTACTTGCCGATGTCCACCGAATAGCCGGTTTGAACGACCTCTGGAACGCTGCGTGCGCCATTTGTAAACATGACCTTGCTCCTACTGGTTTCAGGTGAATCTATCAGGTGAACCTGGATAGGCAGGTGAACCTGGATAGGGCGATCGCCCCCTCAATAAAAAATAGCTGCTAAAAAATTACCGAAAACGATGACGCAAAACCACTGCTAGAAACTGCGCTCATCATAGCCCAAGGTCAGATGCCAACCAGCCTTTATTGCTCAATGTTGCAGCCTTTTTTGTAGCCTGTGTTGCAAACTAAGGGAAAATAATTCCCATCTCACTCTCGACCGCCGCGCCCACGGCCCCAAGGTTCTGGCAACGGTTGAAAACAAACGCTCAATCCGCCTTCGGCAGACTATGGGCAGACTATGATTTAATAGATCGTTACGTGTGCCCATAAAAGCGACGAAGCTTTTGATTTCAAGCGTTTAGCAAGGCCTCCATGCCCGATCGACTTGGCCCCCGCGAATCTCGTGATGCCGCGCTGATTCGCACTGCCCCGTTTTTTGAAGGATTACCCGAAGATGCCGTGGAAAACGCCACGGTACATGTTGTCACGCGCAGCCACCCCCCCGGACAGGTCTTGCTGCTAGAAAACGACTGGGGCAGTTCGGTTTATTTCATCCTGGAAGGCTGGGTCAAGATCCGCACCTACAACCTGGACGGCAAAGAGGTGACGCTGAATATTTTGGGCAAGGGTGAACTGTTTGGTGAAATGGCTCCGCTAGATGAAGTTCCCCGCTCAACCGACGTGCTGACGCTCGTGCCGACGGTCATCGGCAACATGCCCGCGCAGGATTTTGTGAAGCTGCTGAAGACAGAGCCAGAAGCAGGCATTCGGCTGGCACAATTGATGGCCCGACGGCTACGGCAGGTAAACCGACGGCTGCGGCTGCGCGAGTCAGATAGCCAATCGCGGGTCGCGGATATCATCCTGTTTTTGGCAGATGGTCAGGGCAAAAAGGCCGAGGGCGGTATCGAAATTCCCAACTTGCCGCACCGAGAGCTAAGCAGCCTCAGCGGACTGGCGAGAGAAACCGTGACGCGCGTGTTAAGCAAACTGGAGCGCAAGGGCCTGATTGCTCGCGATCGCGACACGCTGCGAATTCCCGACATCGACGCACTAGAGCGAATGCTCATGACCTAGCCCGTTGCATGAACACTCTGTTGCAGCGTTTGTTACAAACCTTGGCTGCAAGCCTTGCTGATCATTACAAGACTTGATCGAACAATCGCCTTGCGCGTAGGCTATCCATTACGATGAAATCCTGCGGCCCCTTCAGCTTGCCGCTCTATCTTCATTAACCATGCACAATTTTCTGCCGATCGCATATTTCCGACACCAGTTCGTTCCGTTTGCCGAGGCCAACGTTTCAATCGCGACCCACGCACTCCACTACGGAACGGGCGCTTTTGGGGGAATGCGCGGCCTTCCTGATCCGCAGAATCCTGGGCAAATCCTGCTGTTTCGGCTGGATCGCCACAGCCAGCGCCTTAGCCAGAGCGCCCGCTTTATGCATTATGACCTGCCACCTGACAAGATCCAGCAGGTGATCATCGACTTTGTAAAAAAGAACAGCCCCACGACCTCTTTCTACATTCGCCCTTTTGTCTACACGTCCGATCTAGGCATCTCGCCCCGGCTCCACAGTGTTGAAAAGGATTTCTTTGTCTACGGGCTAGAACTGGGCGACTACCTTTCGCCGGAAGGCGTGAGCTGTCGCATTAGCTCCTGGCATCGTCAGGAAGACCGCAGCCTGCCTCTGCGTGGCAAGATTAGTGGAGCTTACATTACCTCGTCGCTGGCCAAGACAGAAGCCGTGGAGTCGGGCTTCGACGAGGCGATTTTGCTCAATTCTCAGGGCAAAGTCAGCGAAGCATCGGGCATGAATATTTTCATCGTGCGGAATGGCAAGCTGATCACGCCGGGGTTTGACCAAGACATTTTGGAAGGCATTACCCGCGACAGCGTGATTACCGTTGCCCGGTCGCTGGGGATTGAGGTGATCGAGCGGCCAGTGGACAAGTCGGAACTGTTCATCGCCGATGAAGTTTTTCTCAGCGGCACGGCGGCCCGCGTCACGCCCGTTCGTCGTGTCGAAAACTACGAGTATTCTCCTCAGCGCCCTGTGACCGACCAACTGCGGGACAAACTGACCGCCATCACCGAAAACCGCGACCCGGAGTTTCGTGACTGGGTGTTTGCAATTCCGCTAGAGGGCTAGTTGGCTGCGTATAGGACGGATTTAACCCTCTGCGCCTTGGTCTTGCTGCGTCGAGCTGGCGATCGCCTCCTGGCACTGGGTACACAACCCATAAAACTCCAGCATGTGGTAGTAAATCTTGAACCGGTAGGACTGATTGAGCTGCTCCTCCAGTTCATGCACTGGGCACTCGTCGATGGGCAGAGAACTGCCGCAGCGTAGGCAGGTCAGGTGGTGGCGATCTTCCTGCGTGGAACTGTAGAGCGCTTCGCCTGTGCTGAGCTGACGGCTTTGCACCACGCCCTCCAACTTCAGGGCCTCCAGCGACCGATAGACCGTCGCCAGCCCGATATTATGCCCCTCCTTTCGCAGTTCCAGAAAGATTTCCTGCGCTGAAACAGCCCGATTCAAAGTCTTGAGCAAGGTGAGAATTCGCTCTTGGTTGCGGGTGCGGCGCGTTCTCATGGCGGTTTCAGGGGGATTGGGCAATGCGGCAGCGCGAATGATTGAGTTTCGACGCAGTGGGATCGTGAGTCCTGTTCTGTCTCATCATAATCGCGATCGCCCATCCACTTGTGGGGAAACCTGCGGGGCGATCGCGCTCCGATCGCCACCAGACGCTCCAAAGCGCTATAAAATGGGATGCGAGTTTGTCCTGCTCCTGGGCTAATCCTCGCTAATCTGCTGCATTGCACCCACCCCTTCCCATGAATCAGACCTACCAGGCCAAGGTATACGTCACCCTGCGTCCCTCCGTTCTCGATCCGGCTGGAACCGCTGTACAGTCCGGACTCCAGCACCTTGGGTATGACAACGTTGGCCCGGTTCGCATTGGCAAGTATGTAGAACTGACCCTCACCGCTGCCAACGAAAGCGATGCCCGCACCCAGCTTGACCGGATGTGTGACCAGCTTTTGGCCAATCCGGTGATTGAGAATTATCGGTTTGAGCTAACCCCTAACCCCTAAACCCCCATGAAAACTGGTGTCATCGTCTTCCCTGGCTCCAACTGCGATCGCGACGCGGCAATGGTGACCCGCGATTTGCTGGGGCTGCCGACGCGGATGGTGTGGCACGAAGAGAGCGACCTGTCGGGACTGGATCTGGTGATTGTGCCCGGTGGGTTCAGCTATGGCGACTATTTGCGCTGTGGGGCGATCGCCCGGTTTTCGCCCGCGATGCAGTCCGTGGTGCAGCACGCCGAGCGGGGCGGTTTGGTGCTGGGCATCTGCAATGGCTTTCAGGTCTTGACGGAGGCGGGGCTGCTGCCGGGGGCGCTAGTGCGAAATCGGGATTTGCACTTTATCTGCGATCGCGTTTCGCTGCGCGTCGAGCGGGTCGATTTGCCCTGGACCCAGCGCTATGCACCCCAGCAGGTGATTACGCTGCCGATCGCCCACGGCGAAGGCTGCTACTATGCCGATGCAGACACGCTGGCGGCTCTGGAAGATCATCAGCAAATTCTGTTCCGCTATTGCGCGGCAGACGGTTCCCTGACGGAAGCCAGCAACCCCAACGGATCTCTGGGCCACATTGCGGGCATCTGCAACCGCCGGGGCAATGTGCTGGGCATGATGCCCCACCCGGAACGCGCCGCCGACCCCGCCTTGGGCAATACCGACGGGCTGAAGCTCTTTGAAGGGGTGCTGGCGGCGCTGAGCGTGGGGGTGTAGGAGAGATCGCGGGACGCGGCTAAAACTGGCGGCGAGAAAAGATGACCGTGGCGATCGCCAGCAGCAGCGCCGTATACAGCACCCCGTAGGCCGCGTTGGCCCACAGTTCCGATGCAGGAGGCAGAGCCGCCAAGCCATACACGGCCTGATTTTTCAGGTTGAGCCGAGCGAGGTCAGGTAGCAGCAGGTAGAGTCCCTGCGTTATCCGCTCCATCACTGGGTTTTGGCTGAGGTTGCCCAGGCTGACCAGATCGCGGCTAAAGTGCCCCATGAGGTAAATGCCCACCGTCAGGGCGATCGCCAGCAGAGAACTGGTAAACACCCCAAATAGAATCGCCACCGCCACCATCAGCGAGAGTTCCAAAAACTGGAACAGCGCCGCAATCAAGAGGCTCGCCAGCGGAAAGGGCGCTCGATAAAAGCTGACCACCGTTACGAAAATCAGCGTCATGGCGGCCACTAGCACCGCCAGCACTGCCGACAGCCCCAAATGTTTGCCCAGAATGAATTCTGCCTTGCTGACGGGTTTGGCAATCAGTACATAGACCGTACGCTTCTCGATTTCTTTGTTCACCAGGCCCGTGCCGACGAAATGGCAATCACCAGCCCCGTCAGACCCGATAGCCGCCAGCCCCACGTCTAGCAAAATCTTCAGTTCCGTGCCTGCTGCCACTTCGGGCAGCAGCGCGGCGATCGCCACCAGCGCGATCGCAAACACGCCCAGCAAATACAGAATGCGATCGCGAATCACTTCACGAAACACATTCACGGCAATCACCCACACGCGACCGAGATTCACCGTCTCCTTACTCCCTTACGTCCCAAGCCCACTCGCCTGCCGTCTGCAAGCGTATCACTCATCAACCCCGCTGGCAGTTCGCGCCGCATTTCGATTTTACGGCGGTTGCGCCAGCGAAATGCGCCGAAAGGGATTGCATTCCACCCGCGTCAGCGGCGCACCCGCTACCACTTCGCCTGCACCCAGCGGCGGCGTAACCTGAGAAATCAGGCAAGCCTTTTCATAGACATAGGGAAAATTGGTGCTGGTTGGGCCCGTCCAGAGCATCCGCAGCCGCAGGGTATATTCCGGCTCGCCCGGAGGCACCACCGCGCTAAATCGCCAGAGCCTATCCTCAGCCAGTTCTTGGGCTGTCGATCGGTTTGCCACCTCAAAGACATAGTCTTGCAGGGCTGGAACTTGCTGATCCAGCGCAATCAGCCAGCGCTCGGTGTCGCTCCAGGGAATTCCTTCGAGCGATCCCCGAATATAGCCCTCCGCCAGATTCATCAGCAGTTCCGCACGGGGTACGCTGCGGCTGGAGTCGCGCTGCTCTTCATCCAGGCGCACGACAAACGCACTCCGCCGAAAATCGTCCGACAACAGCGTCGGATAGTCGCGCAGCCAATCTTGCACCACAAAATGAAACTGAATCCAGCAGCTCATGGTGCCTGCCAGCACCGCCCGCAGGATCAGGTCTTGCCGCACCTTGGGGTCGGGGATGCTGAAGGTAAACCGGGGAAAAAAGTAGGGCACTGCCGCCGAAATTGCCGAAAAGATTGGCCAACTGACCCACGCCACGCGCCCCAAATCGCCCACCCATCCTGCAAACAGCACCACACAGGCCAGCGCCCCCGTGATCCACGGGCCGGTTTGGATTTCCAGTCCCAGGATATTCAGCTTGTTGCCCGACAGCGCCCAGCCAACTCCGACCGTCAGAAACAGCCAGCCAAACCGCGACAGCAAATCCTTGAGAATCAGCGTCTCAACTAAGATCGACAGCGCCCACGAAAACAAGCTCAGTAGCACCAGTGTCTGCCAGGAAAACGTCCGGGGCGGTCGCAACTGGTTCCAAAGTTCGTCGAGCAGTTCTTTCACAGAGAAACGGGCTGTTGCTGCCAATAGGTAAAATCGGTCGCCCTAGCAAGCTGCTAAGCCATTTCTATGCTACTGAGTTTCCATCCATAGAAGACACTTTTGCAGTTGTTTGGTCATGGTCTGGCGATCGCCTCGCCCGCATTGTGAACCACATTCTGAACACAAAACCGGGAGTTCCCTGGCTCGGTCATACTTTTCCCTGGAGATTTTTCTCTTGAGATTTATACTCTCAAGCTTAGGGGCGATCGCTCGACCCAGCATCCATCCTAAGACGCGAGCGCCACCTCGACTTTTTGCTGAAGTTCGCCCTGCTGATACAGCTCGATCATCACGTCCGACCCGCCAATAAATTCCCCATTGATATACACCTGGGGAATCGTCGGCCAGCTTGAATATTCCTTGATGCCCTGCCGAATCTCGTAGTCTTCCAGCACATCTACCGTTTCGTAGGGCACACCGAGAGAATTCAAAATTTGCACAACGTTGTTAGAAAAGCCGCACTGGGGCATCAGCTTATTGCCCTTCATGAAAACCAGAATTTTGTTTTGGGCGATCAGATCGTCAATTCTTGCTTTGAGTTCTGGAGTCATGGTCTTGTGTAGAAAAAGTTCTGAAGAGTTGGGAAAGTGCAGACTTCAAATGCGTAGCTTTCTAAAGTTCCGCATCCTGCTAATAGTGTAGCGGGGAGGCTCAATCCTGCGAACCTCCCCACGCTCATCTCAGTTGAATCAGGAAGCCGTCTGCCCTGCGGCCCAGGATTCGGGGGTGTAGGTCTTCAGTGAAAGGGCGTGAATGGCTTCCGATGCCATCGCTGGGCCAACCGCGCGATACACCAACTGATGCTGCTGAATCAGGCTTTTGCCCTCAAACGCTGAAGAAACCACAATCGCCTGATAATGGTCACCGCCGCCCGTCAGGTCTTGAATCTGTACCTGCGCGTCGGGCATCGCTTCTTTAATCATCGCCTCTACCTGGCTGGGACTAATCATCTCCGCGCTCCTAGATTGTGCTGCCTAAAGCATTGTGCTGCCTAAAGCCAGGCTACCCCATGAGCAGTCTCAAACGCTGCCTCAAGAGTCACTTCAAGAGACTGCTGAGCCTGCTTCCCTACTGACGCGGTGCAGTGGAGGTCGAAGCGGGATCTTGGTTGCGGGGGAAGGGCGAATCAACAAAGCCCAGTTCATAAAGCTGGCGATAGGCCCGCTGCCCCAAATCACGAGTGGGGTTCTGGCTGCGAACGATTTGCACCAGCAGCGGGACAGCCAAGTCAGGCTTGTTTTGGGCCCGATGCACCAGGGCAAGTTGATAGGTGGCTTCGTCCCGCAGTTGAGCCGTTTCTAGGGCGCTACGGCGCTGGCTGTCGGCGATGCGGTTGTCGATTGCCGTGAAGCTATTAAATAGCTCTTGGTAGAAATTAGACAGTTGGTTGAAGACTTGGCGGGCTTCTTGCAGCCGCCGCACGGCCAGATCATAGTTTTGCACGGCTGCTGCGGCGCGGGCTTCTTCTAGCATTCGCTGACCCGATCGCACGCTCAATAGGCTGCCGTCCTGAGCCAGCGGACGGAGGTCATCAGGATTGCTGGGGGCGACGTTGGGAGCCGGAAGGCTGGGGTTTGCAGGGGTGACTGGCTCAAGCTGCTGCAAGCCCGCATCGGGGTCGGCAGGGCTGGGCGTTTGGGCGACAACGACGCTGGAAACGAGCGCAGTCGCGACTGCGGCGGGCATCGCCAAAAGCCAGGTCAAGGAGCGTGGACGAAGGGCGTTGAAAGATACCATGGGCCTCTGCGTAGACTTGAGAAGGTTGAAGAGAATAGACGTGAACCTGACCAAATGCACCTGCGAATGCACAGAGTAAATACTACCACTTGGATGCTTTGTCTATTTATTCTTGCTTAAACTTCGTGACCAAAAAGCACTGAGCGCAACCAATTGTGCTATGTACTGAGGGTTTATTGTCGTTTGAAGTTGAGTAGACCCCTATGACTGGATCTGTGCCGCCCGATCGCCCCTCTTCCAGTGCATCACCGAGGGGTGGGGACGATTTTCAGGCAGAAGGAAATCCGGTAGACGCGATGCTGCCTGCCTCTGGTGTATTGGCGGAGCAGGAGGGCATGATTTTGCAGCGGGGCGGCGAGGAATTGCAGCTGCAAAAGCTGGGCGATCGCTTTACGTTTCGCCCGACGGCAGAAGCGCCCGACGAAATGACCCTGGAGGATTGGGTTCAGCAGTTAGACGTAGAATCTATGCGCCCGGTTCCTGGCGTGGACTTGATCGAGGTGAAAACGGCAGCGGGTCAGGCGGATGCGGGGATCGACCGAGCCAGAGCGCATCCGCACGTTGCCTTTGCGAGCCATGTCTATCAACTGGCGCAAAATCCGCAAACGCGGGTTTACCTGACCGATGAGCTGACGGTGCAGTTTGCCAACAGCGTGACGACGGAAGCGATGGGGGCGATCGCCCTTGACCTCGGCCTCAGGCCCGCCCAGCCCGTCGTCGGCATTCCCCAGACCTACGTGTTTGAGGTAACCCCGCAAGCCAGGGCAAACCCGATCAAGCTGGCCAACCAACTCATGCACCGCCCGGATGTGCTGCTGGCGGAACCCAACATCGTCATCCGCGCCCAGCAGCTTTATCGCCCCCAGGAGCCAGAATATCCCCGCCAGTGGTATCTGCAAACCCAGGGCGGCTCCCAGATTGCGCCGACGGCCCACATTTCTGTCGAACCCGCCTGGGACATCACGCGGGGCAGTCGGGCGGTCGTTGTGGCCGTCACCGACGACGGCTTTGACCTGAACCATCCCGACTTTCAGGGGCCAGGAAAAATCGTGCAGCCGCGAGACTTTAAGCTGCAAACCAGTCTGCCGCTGCCGGAAGCGTCGCACGAAAACCACGGTACGGCTTGTGCGGGTGTGGCGATCGCCGAAGAAAACCAGTTTGGCATCGTTGGCGTTGCGCCGGGATGCAGCCTGATGCCGCTCCGCACCACTGGATTTCTGGACGACCAAGCGATCGAGTCGCTATTTGACTGGGCGCTGCAAAAGGGCGCGGCGGTGATTTCCTGTAGCTGGGGAGCCAGCGCGGCCTACTTTCCGCTGTCGCTGCGGCAGCGGGCGGCGATTAATCGGGCGGCGACGCAGGGACGCGGCGGCAAGGGCTGCGTCGTCGTCTTTGCCGCAGGCAACGCCAACCGCCCCACCAGCGGCACGATCAACGAGCAGGGCTGGGTGAACAACGTCCTGCGCGGCAATACCCAGTGGCTAAACGGGTTTGCGGTGCATCCCGACGTGATCGCCGTGTCCGCCAGCACCAGCCTCGACAAAAAAGCCGCCTATAGCAACTGGGGCGACGCGATTTCGGTCGCCGCCCCCAGCAACAACGCGCCGCCGGGGATGTGGCTGCCGCAGACGGGCTACACCTACACGGGCCCACAAATTCGGGCGGCGCTGCCGGGGGTGGGCGTGTTCACGACCGATCGCCTGGGGGCGGCAGGTTATGACCCCGGCAGCTTTACCAACACCTTCGGCGGCACATCGAGCGCCTGTCCGGTGGTGGCGGGCGTGGCGGCGCTGGTGCTGTCGGTCAATCCAGACCTGACGGCGCGGGAAGTCAAGCAAATTTTGCAGGAAACCGCCGACAAAATTGTGGACACCGACCCTGATCCCCAACTGGGATTGCGGTTTGGCACTTATGATGCCAGCGGCCATTCCAAATGGTTTGGCTATGGCAGGGTGAACGCGGCACGGGCAGTGGAGGCAGCACGGCGCAGGATTCCGGCAGCGATCGCCCCTACAGAATGGCAGCAGCTTTCCAACACTACCCCCGTCGCCATCCCCGACGACACCCCCCGTGGCGCGACCAGCATCCTGCAAGTGCAGGGCGATTCTCGTGGGGATCGCGCGGATCGCCCCCTGCGCGACCTGCGAATTACCGTAGACGTAGAACATAGCTACCTGGGCGACCTGGAAATCACCCTGCTGCCGCCCCAGGGCGAACCCATCCTGTTGCAAAGCCGCATCCTCGGCCGCCGTACCCGCCTGCAAACGACCTACACGCTGCAAACCACGCCGCTGTTGCGGACGGTGTTAAATCGCTCGGCCCGGGGCGTGTGGCAACTGCGACTGGTAGACTGTGCGCCGCAGCACGTCGGGCGGCTGCTGGGCTGGCAGTTAAATTTGGGCTTTTAGGCACATTTAGGCACATTGCTAAACAGCCGCCGCTTTCGGCGATTTCTAGAGACGGTGCAAATTGCGGGGGGCGATCGCTATAAGATAAGGAATGTTGCAGGACATCGCGCTCTGTGAAGCCGCTGCCCGCCCAGGTTTCGCTTTGACCAGAATTTAGGTTTTAATCCTCACAAAACAACAATGGATATCGTCGAATTTTTTGAACAGAGCAGCGGCAAATGGTTCTCCCAGCGCACCAGCCATCACCTCGCGTTCAAGCAAACGGAGAGCGGCAAGTCCGACATCGTCATCGACCTGCTGAGCAAGGATGACCCGGCCGTCGTTGCGCTGTGCCAGCAGTATGAAATCGACCCGGCCCTGGCGCTGTGCGGGGCCCGCGTCACTTGGGATGGCACGATGGAGTGGGACAAAGAAAAGCACGAAGGCTCCACCGTGATTGTGCCCGTTGCTGATGCCGACCAGCCCAACGAAGGCAAAATGCTGCGCGAACAGGGATACGCCGAAAAGGCCCCCGTGGCCGGACGCTACGTCATGGGCGATGACGACTCCCTAACGCTGATTACCGAATACGAGACTATGTATTCCGAAGAGCGACTCTGGTTTGCCAGCCCCAACTTGCGCCTGCGTACCAGCATTCTCAAGCGCTTCGGCGGCTTCAGCATGGCCACCTTCTGCTCCGAAATCCGCATGGGCGGCGCAAAGTAATTGACGTAAATTTGCGCCCTAACCCCTAAACCCCAACCCCTAACCCCTAAATGACCAACGCACTCGACGACAAAACCATCGTCCGGGACTATTTCAATGCGACCGGATTTGACCGCTGGCGACGCATCTACGGCGACGGCGAAGTAAACAAAGTCCAACTCGACATCCGCAAAGGCCATCAGCAAACCGTGGACACCGTGCTGGGCTGGCTGCGGGACGACGGCAACACCAGCGACCTCACCGTTTGCGATGCGGGCTGTGGCGTGGGCAGCCTCAGCATTCCCCTGGCGCAGATGGGCGCAACGGTTTTCTCTAGCGACATTTCCGAAAAAATGGTGGGCGAAGCCAAAGAGCGGGCCGAAGCGCTGGGTTTGTCCGGCAATCCCACCTTTGCAGTGCAAGACCTGGAATCGCTCAGTGGCAAGTATCACACGGTCATCTGTTTGGATGTGCTGATCCACTACCCGCAAGCAGATGCAGCGCGGATGATTGCCCATCTGGGTTCCCTGGCAGAGTCGCGGCTGATTCTCAGCTTTGCGCCTAAGACGCTGGCCTACAGCCTGCTGAAGAAAATCGGCGACTTTTTCCCCGGCCCCAGCAAAGCCACTCGCGCCTATCTGCACCGCGAAGTTGATGTGGTGGTGGTGCTGGAAAGCCAAGGATGGACGGTGAAGCGCAATGCCATGACCAAGACGCAGTTTTACTTTTCGCGCCTGCTGGAGGCCGTTCGCTAAGCGCTTGCCATACTTTTGCCTTCCACAGGGTTTTCTAAGCGGCTGATTCAGGGCATTCTACGGGTGCATTGCTCATCTATTCGTTTGCGCTATTCACCCGACCTATGAAACTTCTTCGTCAAATAGCCTCCGGTGTGCTGCTCAGCCTGAGTATGCTGTTTCTGATGGTGGCGGCCCTTGCGCCATTTGATGAAAGCGAACCCCCTGAAGAACGGCGAGACATGGTGCTGGGCGGGCTGATGCTGGGGGTGCCGATGATGCTTGGGGGTGGCTGGCTGCTGTGGGGGTTGCGCCGAGATTGGCGAGAGGAGGAGGGCGATCGCCTCCGCAGTCTTTTCTTTGAAACGGCGCGGGCCCATAACGGCTGCTTCAGCGTGATGCAGTTTGCAATGGCCGCCAACATATCGGGCAACATGGCCAAGCAATACCTGGACGAGCGGGCAAAAGAGTTTGAGGCCAACTTTGAAGTAGATGAGCAAGGCGGAGTGTTTTATCGCTTTCCGCTGCGTCAGTTCGAGCCGCCCCAAGACCTGTCTTAACTACCTGTCTTAACTACCTATCTTGACTATAGGTTCAGCCGACAGAGCGTAAGAATTTTTAACAAAAACTCTCATCAAATCAGACTACTGTAACAATTTAGGTGCTCTTTGCAACGGTTTAGTGCCGATTCAAGAGGAAACACGCCATCACCCGATTCAGTCATTCAGCGCTAGGCGTGGTGGGTCGATGGGGGGCGCAAGCTTGGCAAACAGGCTGGAAAGCCAGAGCGCAAGTCTGGGGTTCCTGCTTCAGGTTGTCGGGTTGTGTCGAATAAGCTGGTTAAGAGAGCTGTGAGAACACGCTGGAAAAGGCACCGAAACCGCTAGTGGATTTTCGCTAGTAGACGCATTTAGTTGGGATATTTAGCAGGACATTTAGCATGAGCAGCAATTTAGCATCCAAACTCCGCGAGGGAACCAAAAAATCTCACTCAATGGCGGAGAATACGGGCTTTGTCGCCTGTTTTCTGAAAGGCACGGTGGAACCCACTTCTTATCGCAAGCTGGTGGCAAATCTCTACTTTGTCTACTCGGCAATGGAAGAAGAAATGCAGCGTCACCGCGAACATCCGCTGCTCTCTCAGCTCTATTTTCCAGAGCTAAACCGCAAAGCCAGCCTGGAGCAAGACTTGACCTACTACTTTGGTCAAAACTGGAAAGAGCAGGTTGCGCCGTCGGCCGCCGCCCAAGACTATGTGACCCGCATTCGGGAAGTCTCGAACGAGAACCCCGAACTGCTGGTTTCCCATCTCTACACTCGCTATCTGGGTGACCTCTCTGGTGGGCAAATCCTCAAGAAGATTGCCCAAAACGCCATGAACCTGTCAGATGGACAGGGCACCAGCTTCTACGAGTTTGAGCAGATTCCCGACGAGAAGGCGTTTAAGGTGATGTATCGCGATCGCCTCGACAGCCTGCCCGTGGACGAAGCCACTGCCGACCGCATCGTAGACGAAGCCAATGCCGCCTTTGGCATGAACATGGCCATGTTCAAGGAGCTAGAAGGCAACCTGATCAAGGCGATCGGCATTCAGCTCTTTAACCTGCTCACCCGTCGCACCCGTCGCGGCAGCACCGAACTGGCAACGGCAGAGTAGGGATCAGAGGATCAGAGATTCAAATTTAGGGATTGCAACTTGGGGACTCATTTGGGGTTCTCATGCGGCATCCCGACAAATCGGGTGAGTCTTTTGGGTTGGAGCGTTCGCACTGAAGCCGAGCGTTCTGGCCAAAAGGATTGACCCGATTGTTTTTTACAACATGGTTTTTGCACAGCCAGGACTTGTACAGCTAGAAGTAACGCTGTTTTTTGCCAATTTGGGGCGATCGCCCGACCTCGTTCTAACTCCTGAAACCGACCCTGAACCCCATCCCTAAACCCTGGGCCCCGATTCGGCGTAAAATTCAAAACACTGGCTAGTCAATCCCTGGCCGTTGATTCCTTGCGCCGGGCCTTACGAGATGCGTTTTGAAAAGATTCTGATTGCCAACCGTGGCGAAATTGCCCTCCGCATTTTGCGGACTTGTGAAGAAATGGGCATTGCCACCGTGGCGGTGCATTCCACGATCGACCGCAACGCGCTGCACGTACAGCTTGCAGACGAGGCGGTGTGCATTGGCGAACCGCCCAGCAGCAAGAGCTACCTGAACATTCCCAATATCATTGCGGCGGCGCTGACCCGCAACGTCAGCGCGATTCATCCGGGCTATGGCTTTTTGGCGGAGAATGCTCGCTTTGCGGAGATTTGCGCCGATCACCAGATCGCCTTTATTGGGCCGTCTCCCTCGGCAATGCGGGCAATGGGCGACAAGTCTACGGCCAAGGAAACGATGCAGCGGATCGGTGTGCCCACCGTGCCAGGGAGCGATGGGCTGCTGACGGATGAAAAAGAAGCGATGGCGATCGCCCGCAAAATTGGCTATCCCGTCATCATCAAAGCAACAGCGGGCGGCGGTGGACGGGGAATGCGCCTGGTTCGCAGCGAGGAAGATCTGATCAAGTCTTTCCTGGCGGCCCAGGGCGAAGCAGAGGCTGCCTTCGGCAACCCTGGCGTATATCTAGAGAAATTTATTGAGCGGCCGCGACACATCGAGTTTCAGATTCTCGCTGACGGCTATGGCAACGTGATCCACCTGGGCGAACGCGACTGCTCGATTCAGCGTCGCCACCAAAAGCTGCTGGAAGAAGCCCCCAGCCCGGCCCTCACGCCGGAACTGCGGGAAAAAATGGGTTCGGCGGCAGTGCGCGTGGCCCAGGCAATCAACTACCTCGGCGCAGGCACGATTGAGTTTCTGCTGGACTCGTCCGGTCAGTTTTATTTCATGGAAATGAATACGCGCATCCAGGTTGAGCATCCCGTCACGGAGATGATCACCGGGACGGACTTGATTGCCGAACAAATTCGCGTGGCCCAGGGCGATCGCCTCCAACTCACCCAGGAGCAAGTGCAACTGCGCGGCCACGCCATCGAGTGCCGCATCAACGCCGAAGACCCAGACCAAAACTTTCGCCCCGCCCCTGGACGCATCAGCGGCTACCTGCCCCCCGGCGGCAACGGTGTCCGTATCGATTCTCACGTCTACACCGACTACGAAATTCCGCCCTACTACGACTCGCTCATTGGCAAGCTGATCGTGTGGGGGAGCGATCGCCCCACCGCCATCCGCCGCATGAAGCGGGCCCTGCGCGAGTTTGCCATTACCGGACTGCCCACCACCATCGGCTTCCACCAGCGGATTCTGGAAACGCAGGATTTTGCAGACGGGCGCGTTTACACCAATTTTGTGGAGCAGATCATGCAACGATAGGCGCGGGCTGACCTGAGCATGAACCCTGCCAACCCAGCCACCTTTTCCCTTAGCCCCTCAACTGCTCAATCAACGCCTGCCGCATGACCTCGACCGGAACCTCCTGCCCTAGCCACAGACGCAGGGCGGCGGCTCCCTGCTGCACCAGCATTTCCAGACCGCTGATGGGCATTGCGCCAAGGGCGGTGGCCTGCTGCAAAAAGCGAGTGGGGTTTGGGGTATAGATCAGGTCGTAGGCGATCGCCCCCGATTTCATCCCCGATTTCATCGTCAGCCCTGGCTCTGCGCCCAGCGGCGAAGCCTGAGTATGGGGGTGCATCCCAATGGGCGTGGTGTTGACCAGCAGAGTTGCCCTAGGGAGGAGCTTCGGCAAATCCTCCCAGAGATGCACCGAGAGCGCGGCAATCGGCGAGTTTCGCCAGCTTTGCTGAAAGGCTTTGAGCTTGTCTAGGTCGCGCCCGACGACGTGGATTTGCGCCAGGCCCAGTTGGGCACAGCCCGCGACGACGGCCCGCGCCGAGCCGCCGTTTCCCAAAATCACCGCTGCGCTCTGGCTCCAGTCGGGCGATCGCTCTGGGGGCAGGGTTAGCAGCGGCGACAGGAACCCCTCCACGTCGGTGTTCGTGCCGGCCCAGCCCGTGTCTGTGCGCCAGATTGTGTTCACCGCGCCCACGGCTTGGGCAATCTCTGAAATATGATTCAGAAACGGCATAACAGCCTGCTTGTGGGGAAGGGTGACGTTGAAGCCGCGCAGCCCGATGGCGGCAAACCCGGCGATCGCCTGGGGCAGGTCTTCTGGCGCAACGGGCAACGGCAGGTATACATAATCCACACCGAGATGGGCGATCGCGGCGTTGTGCATCACGGGCGACAGCGAGTGAGACACGGGATGCCCAATTACGCCTAAAAGTTTTGTCGTGCCAGTAATCCTGATCCTCATACTGGTCATCATAGGTGCTTTATAGGTGCTTTGTAGGTGCAAATCGAGGGAGCAGGTTGAGGAGACAGATCGGAGATCCGAATCGAACCTTTGTATCAGGGATGTGTGTCAGAATCATTACATCTATTGAGCACTGAGCGACGAATTGTCCATGCTGGGGACTGTGCTTGGCGGGCGTTATCGCATTATTACCATTTTGGGGGCAGGTGGCTTTGGCCAAACCTACCTGGCCGAAGATGAGCAGCAGCCGCGCCGATGCGTGGTCAAGCAGTTCAAGCCCGTCAGCCAAGATTTGCACCTGCTGGTGGTGGCGCGTCGCCTGTTTGATACGGAGGTGGAAACGCTGCGTCGCCTGGGGCAGCACGACCAGATTCCCGAACTCTACGACTCGTTTCAGGAGGGCGAAGAGTTTTATCTGGTGCAAGAATTCATCGAAGGACACGCACTAAGCGAAGAGTTGGGGGAGAGACAACGGTTTTCGGAACCCGAGGCGATCGCTCTCTTGCAAGACGTGCTGAACGTGCTGAGCTTCGTCCATCAAAATCAGGTCATCCACCGCGACATCAAGCCCGCCAACCTAATCCGCCGCAAAGCTGATGGCAAGCTGGTGCTGATTGATTTTGGCGCAGTCAAGGAAATTCAGACGCGGCTGACGGGTATTTCTGGACAAACCGAGATGACCGTGGGCATTGGCACCCAGGGCTACACGCCCAGCGAGCAGCTCATGGGGCGGCCCCGCTATTGCAGCGACCTCTATGCCCTAGGAATGACCGTAGTGCAAGCCGTGACGGGCTGCTTGCCATCGCAATTACCAGAAGACCCGGAAACCCTAGATATCCTTTGGCAGCACCAGGCAACAGAGATTAGCCCCGGTTTGAAGCTGATTCTCGACCACCTGGTGCGCTATGACTTTAGCCAACGCTATCAGTCGGCGGCAGAGGTTCAGCACGCCCTAGCGCAACTGGCAGACCTGCCCACCGATTTGATTGACACACCCACATCGCTGCTGCCGCCTGGGGTTGCCCATCGCACGCAGTCCTTGCCGCCGCTGTCTTGGCGCGATCGCCTGCGGATGGGCTGGCGGGGACTGGCGATCGCCACGGCTACCGCCGCTGCCCTATCTCTGGGGCTAAAACACCTCGGCTGGACGGAACCCCTAGAGCGCCTCGCCTACGACCAGATGACCCGGTTGCAACCTGCCCTGCCGCCAGACGATCGTCTGCTCATCGTGGGCATTGCTGAGGCAGATTTGCAAGCGCTGGAGCGGGCTACGCCGTCGGATGCTGACGTGGCCAAGGTATTGCAAACTCTGCAACAGGCAGGGCCACGGGTCATTGGGCTGGGGCTATGGCGCGACCTGCCCCAGGAACCGGGTCGAGCAGCGCTTTTGGAAGAACTGCGATCGCCCAATGTCATCACCTTTATGCAGTTGGGCAGCGTCACCACCCCCCAAATTCCGCCGCCGCCTGGCGTGCCGTCTGTGCAGGTGGGCTTTAGCGATTTGCTAGTGGATGCCGATAGAGTCGTGCGGCGGGGGCTAATTTTTGGCGGCGAGTTTCATTCCTTTGCCATGCGGCTGGCGCAAAAATATCTGGCAAGTGAAAATGTTGGTCTCCGCACCAGCCCTGCCCATCCTGGCATCACTGAACTGGGGGAAACTCCGCTACCTCCGCTCGAATCGACTGCGGGCGGCTATCAGCGGCTAGATGCGGGCGGCTATCAGCTTTTATTGCGCTATCGATCGCCCGCTGCGCCTGCCCCTGTCGTATCCTTTGCCGATGTGCTAAATGGGCGCGTGTCAAGGGATCGGGTGCGTGATCGCATCGTGCTAATTGGCACGACTGCGCCCAGCGGTAAGGATCTGTACTACACACCCTTCAGCGCCGGCCAGCAAACCGAGCACCAGATGCCGGGCGTGGTTATTCATGCCCAAATCACCAGCCAGCTCTTGAGCCTTGTGCAAGACGGGCGACGGCTCATAGGCTATTGGCCAGACTGGGCAGAGGGACTGTGGATCATCGGCTGGGTTGGAGTGGGCAGCGGGCTAGGCTGGTTTCTGCGACATCCGGCCAGGCTGGGGGCTGGCGGCGTGGCGGCAATCGGCATTCTCATCGGCAGCAGCGTTTGGCTGTTTGGGCAGCAGGTGTGGATTCCGGTGGCCACGCCGGCGATCGCCCTCGCGCTGGCCACGGTAGGATCTGCGGCCCATCGTATCTATCGGGAGTCCAAGCTGGACACCGACCTCACCCGCCTCGTTTGGGACAAAACCCTGATCACTGACCTTGGTCGTCGGGGGCACTCGCCATGACCCCTACTCCCTCTTCCAAGGATAAGGACATCGCCAACTCGCTGCCCGGAATCCGGCTCAGCCGTCCGCAGCGCAAAGCCCTGCGAGAGCTAGAGAAATTTGCCCAGAGCAGCGAAAAACTGTATCTGCTGACGGGCTACGCGGGCACAGGCAAAACCACGCTGCTGCAAGCGCTGATCCGCCGCCTGCGCGACAAGGGCGATCGCCGCCGTATCGTGTTCACTGCCTTTAGCAACAAAGCCACCAAAGTTCTGGAACGCATGGCCGACGAGTGGCAGCTCGAAATCGACTGTATGACCTGCTGCAAGCTGCTGGGGCTGCGGCCAGAAATCGACTCGGTTTCAGGAAAGCAAGTCTTCAGACCCGACCGCGACAGCGAAAACCACTTTGATCGCTATCACCTCGTCGTGGTGGACGAAGCCTCGATGATCAACGCAGAAATGTGGGGACTGCTCACCAACGCCGTCAACAGCCTCCTCAGCCAAACGCAGATTCTATTCGTCGGCGATATCGCCCAACTGCCGCCGATTGGCGAGCCGGAATCCCTGGTCTTCAGCCAGATTCACCACCGCTCGGATCTGACCGAAGTGGTGCGCTATGGCGGGGCGATCGCCCTCCTGGCCGAATCCATCCGCAATAATCTCACCCGGCGAGACCTGCCCGCGTTTGAAACGGATGCGAATGGCGATCGCACCGAAGGCGTGATCGTCACCCGCCGCATGGACTGGGAACGCCTACTGATCCGCGCCTTCCAGAGCGAGTCCTATCAAGCAGACCCCGATTACGTCCGCGCCCTCGCCTACACCAACCAGCGCGTCCGGGAGCTAAACCACAAGATCCGCCGCGCCATCCACGGAGACAAAACGCCGCGCTTTGTGAAGGGCGATCGCCTCGTCGCCAACACCCCTTACATCGTCGGCGATGCCGTAATTCTGCAAACCTCCAGCGAGTGCGAAGTGCTGTCAGTAGACGAGGCCGACGAGGGCGACTGGCACGTTTGGCGGCTGCATGTCCTAACGGACGATGGCAAAAACCGCAGCCTCAGCGTCCTCCACGAACTCAGCCAGGGGCAATACACTCGCCTGCTTAACGCCTACGCCCAAGACAAGCGCTGGAGCGAGTTTTGGCAGCTCAAAAGCGCCTTTGCCGATGTCCACTATGCCTACTGCCTGACGATTCACAAGTCCCAGGGATCTACGTTCCAAAACGTATTCGTAGACGTGCCCAACGCCCTGATCAACCGAAATATCCGCGAACGCAACCAGCTCCTCTATGTCGCCGTCACCCGCGCCGCCCAGCGCCTCTTCCTGTTTCAATAACTGCGATCGCCCAGCAGACTGTACAGCCGCCTAAAATACCTAAAATAGTAGTACATACAGCAGTACACATCGCCTAGTCTCGACGCTCTGAGTCTCGACGCGCAACTTCTAACCTCTGTCCCTAATATCATGGAATAGCTGGAAAGCTGACAGCGCCTCGGATTGGCAATCCAAAATCGTCAATCTAGTCAATCTAAAATCCAAAATCAACCCGCCCCATCTCTAACCCCCCTTTCCCGCGTGTCCTCATCGCCCCACCTCACGCCCCTACTCAAAGATCCCGATCGCCTAGAGGCGCGGCTCAAGGAAATTCCTCAAGAGCCAGGGGTCTACTTTATGCGCGATGCCGCCGATAACATTATCTACATCGGCAAGTCCAAAAGCCTGCGGAGCCGCGTGCGGTCCTATTTTCGGGAAGACCCCTACCGAGAATATCGAATCGCCTGCATGACCAAACAGGTGGTGGAAATTGAGTTCATCGTCACAGATACCGAAGCCGAAGCGCTGGCGCTAGAGGCCAATCTGATCAAGCAGCACCAGCCCCATTTCAACGTGCTGCTGAAGGATGACAAGAAGTATCCGTTTCTCTGTATCACCTGGAGCGAGGAGTATCCGCGCATCTTTATCACCCGTAAGCGCAAGCTCAACAGCAAGGATCGTTACTACGGCCCCTATGTGGACGTGGGACTGCTGCGGCGCACGCTAAATCTGGTGAAGCGCGTGTTTCCGCTGCGCCAGCGTCCCCAGCCGCTATTTAAAGACCGCCCCTGCCTGAACTATGACATTGGGCGCTGTCCTGGCGTGTGCCAGCGGCTGATCAGCCCGGAAGACTATCGCAAGACGCTGCAAAAGGTGGCGATGATCTTTCAGGGGCGGACGCAGGAGTTGGAAGCGATCCTGACAACGGCAATGGAAAAAGCGGCCGAGGATCTGAACTTTGAGTATGCGGCGCGGCTGCGCGACCAGATTCGCGGGATTCAGTCGCTGGGGGCAGACCAGAAGGTGCAGTCGCCGGATGATACGGTGTCACGAGATGCGATCGCCCTAGCAGCCGACGAACACCACGCCTGTATTCAGCTTTTTCAAATTCGCGCGGGGCGGCTGGTGGGGCGGCTGGGCTTTGTGGCGGATGCCCAGTCGGGCACGCCGGGAGCCATCTTGCAGCGGGTGCTAGAGGAACATTATCAAACCGTTGAGGCGATCGAGATTCCGGCGGAAATTTTGGTGCAGCACGAGCTGCCCGACGGCGACATTCTGGCGGAGTTTCTCACCCAGCGGCGCGGGCGCAAGGTTCACATTTTCCTGCCGCAGCGCCAGACCAAAGCCGACCTGATCGATATGGTGGAGCGCAACGCGGGCTATGAGCTGGCCCGCACCCAGCGCTTTGCCGATCGCAATAATCAGGCCATGCTCGACCTGGCGGAAATCCTCGACCTGCCCGACCTGCCCCACCGCATCGAGGGCTACGACATTTCCCACATTCAGGGGTCAGATGCGGTCGCGTCGCAGGTGGTGTTTGTGGACGGAATGCCCGCCAAGCAGCACTATCGCCGCTACAAGATCAAAAATCCCACTGTGAAATCGGGGCATTCCGACGACTTCGCCAGCATGGCAGAGGTGATTCAGCGCCGCTTCCGCCGCTATGCCCAAGACCCGAATGTGCAGCGGGTGGGCAATCCCGATTTTCCTGACCTGGTGATGATCGACGGCGGCAAGGGGCAGCTTTCGGCGGTGGTTGCCGTGCTGCGAGAAATGAATCTGCTAGAAGACGTGAAGGTGGTTAGCCTGGCCAAGCAGCGCGAAGAGATTTTTCTGCCGGGGGAATCCCTACCGCTGACGACGGAGGCCGAGCAGCCGGGGGTGCAGCTTTTGCGGCGACTGCGCGATGAGGCACACCGCTTTGCCGTCAGCTTCCACCGACAGCAGCGGAGCGATCGCATGAGGCGCTCTCGCCTGGAGGATATCCGGGTCTGGGGGCATCACCGTCAAAAGCAGCTTCTGGCCCACTTCCGCTCGATCGACTATCTGCGCGAAGCCACTGCCCAACAAATCACCGAAGTTCCCGGCATCGGCCCCAAAATGGCGCAGCAGATTTACGATTATTTCCATCCGCAGCAGGATCGGGAAGATGAACTGAAAGCGGAATCAGCATCATCCTAATGGCTAATCATCCACGGGCGACCCCCGGTGTGATTTTTGACCCCTGGGGGCGATCGCTCTTCTGTGCGCTGAATCAGTTTGGGTTCCTTCGCTTCCTGCTTGAGGCGGAGAGAGCCTGACAGGATGGCCGGCGGCGAGAAAATGCGCTGGGCTGGCTGCTGACAGGTGGGACATTCAGCAGGGAGGTTGCGCTCATCGAGCGATCGCCACTGATCAAAAATGCCACACTCCGGACAGCGAAATTCGTATAACGGCATAGTTGTTCTGCATCCTGCAATTTTGGTTCATACTTTCAGTTTTTACCTTTAGCTCCTTCTCTGCGATACCTAAAATGCGATACCTAAAAAAGGTAGCGGGGCGAGGCAGTAGGACAAAAGGGGCGATCGCTAAACAGGTAAGATATTCTGGTCAAAAATTTCTGTCGGAATCGCCAGCGTCGCGCAGGCATTTGGAATATCTACAATGCCGCTCACCCGCCCTTCCACCGGGGCGCAACTGAGCAATAGATAAGCCTGTTCGCCCGTATAGCCAAACTTCTTCAAATACTCAATCGCATTCAAACAGGCCCGCCGATACGCAATGTGGACATCCATGTAATATTGCTTGCCCGTGAATTCATCGACCGAAATTCCCTCAAAAACCAGGTATTCCGAATATCTAGGTTCAACAGGGCCCGGCTTAAAGATAGGATTCACCATGCCATATTTCTCCATGCCGCCCTTGATAATGTCCACATGCAGATCGATATAGCCCGACATTTCGATCGCACCGCAGAACGAAATTTCTCCATCCCCTTGGGAGAAGTGAATATCGCCCATCGAAAGCTTTGCGCCTTCGACGTAAACCGGGAAGTAGATACGAGTTCCCTTTGAGAGATTTTTGATGTCGCAGTTGCCTCCATGTTCTCGCGGTGGCACGGTTCGCGCCGCTTCGGCCGCAACTCGCCCATACTCAGACGCAGGAAGCGTACCCAGAATGGCGTTCGTCGGGTTCGGCAAGGCAGCCAGGACGGGTGCATCGCCTGAAAGCCCCGCTCCGTAGGTTCGCAAATCGGGCGCAGTCTGTACCAGTTCGGCTTCGCGCTGGTTCCAGGTTTTAAGCAGTTCGTGAGAGGGAGCGCAGCCGATCAGTCCAGGGTGAATAATGCCTGCAAACCGCACCCCTGGAATATGTCTTGAGGTAGTGTAAATGCCTTGAAAATCCCAAATTGCTTTCGCAGGATTTGGGAAATGATCGGTTAAAAAGCCACCCCCATTTTTCTTATCAAAAATACCTGTAAAGCCCCATTCGTCCCCTTGCAAAGCCCCAATGTCTAGCAGGTCAACCACAAGAATATCGCCTGGCTGGGCCCCATTGACCCAGATTGGCCCGCTGAGGACATGCACCACGGTCAAATCCACATCGCGGATATCATCAGGACTGTCGTTGTTCTTGATTTGCCCATCGGTCCAGTCCTTACATTCAATCCGAAAGATATCCCCCGGATTGACAGACACGACGGCGGGAATTTCTGGATGCCAGCGATTGTGCCCAGGCAATTCTTGCTCGTTCATTGGCTTGGTCAAATCTATCTTAAATAACGTCTTCGGCATAGGAAAACCTCTATTTACTTGTTTTGTTTGGGTCAGATTTTGGGTCAGATATTATTTGTTTTATAGGGCTTCAAATTAACAGACATTACTGCTTAATTGCGTACTTCAAACAATATCTGAAACCAGGTTAAAAAGCAGTTTAGCAACTTCGTATCGTATGCTCAGCTACTCATGTAAACTGTCAAATCGACTACTAAAAGACTCGATATGCCTCTCGCAAAAGGTGAATTTGAGGCGATCGCTCACCCCAAAAGTTTCATTATTTGCAATCTTTTTATAACTTCATTTAACGCAACACAAAAACAAAAAATAAAACCATCTCTCCAGGAATTATAAAGCGCTGCAATCCTCTCGCTTCAATCCTCTGGAAAGATGGTTTCTGTCGTTTAATTCCCTTCTGGTAAGTCCCTTCTAGGAAGGGCTTAAGAAAACTCTGCTACAGCGTTTTTGAAGCTAGTGAGGCGCACGGATGGTCAATAAGCCCTTGCCTCGTGAGGGCAGCATGTGCCTCACCCCGCAAGAAAATGCTGTAGAGCCGAATTCAAACTCTAACTTGCCTAACTCGTCTAATGAGAACAACTCCAGGGTTGGCAATCTATCGCAGCATTTCGGCTGGCTTGAGCGGCGCAGTGGTTTTACGCCAGGAGGTGGGTTCCTGGGTTGCATTAGCCTGACTGGTGCGCGAGGCGGCTGTGCGCTTACTGCGACGAACTCCATCTGCGAGTCGAGAGGGTTGGGGTGGGGTGGTTTGTCCTGTGGGCAGGGCGATCGCCATCACCCGACTCGCTTGCAGATAAAGCTCACCGTCGGGCGTAAAGCGTGCCAGAGCAGCCTGGAGCGACGTATCCAGCTTTTCTACTTCTGCCTTAAAGTTTTCAGGTTGATTGACCGGATCAAAGGTTGCCAAAAATGTCACGTTGGCATCCGGAGTGAAGATCACATTCGCATCTTGCTGGCTCAATTGCCAGGCTTCCTGAAACTTTCCATCTGGCGCAATCTGCCACAGGTTTAGCTCCGCCTGCCAGTTTCCTTGTCCGACTTCAGCAATCTGACGATCCAGAATGGCGTAGGGAATATCGGTTTCGCTATTGGTTTCAGGGTTTGCGCCTTCGACCAAATATCGAACCGCAGAAACCGTGATTTTGGTCTTGCTGGGCAGGGAGGTCGTGCCCGAAACCGTATACGTACCACCGCCTTCGTCCTGGATTTCGCGAATAGATAAGTTAAGTGGGGTGCCGGAGTTGGTCAGACCACGCAAGTTCGCAGGGGCAGACGAGCAGCTTAGAGAGCCAACTGTCATAACCGAAATCAGCCCTAAGAGAACCAGTCTTTTGAAGATCAAATTCGTCGTTTGACAAGTTGTGTTGGACAGGGTTCGGGACATAGTGCTGAAGGCTATTTTTCGAGCTTGGTTTTGCGCTTGAATGAGAGCGATTTGGCTAGCTTGGCGTAGGAACGACAACATGAGAACCGATAAGGGGGGGTGAGAATGTTTAGGAATGGACAATTTTCAGGATCTGAACCGGATTCGTCGATGGGGACACTGTACAGTGGACGGGATGGGTTAACCGATGAACCAGATTTTGATTGACGATCGGTACAAGTCGAGTCTAAACATGAGTTGGGCGATCGCACGAAATCCACAAAGTTTGAACGTAAATCCGCCTCAAACTTCATCTAACCTACATACAGCGTTTTTGAAGCCAGTGAGGTACGCGGGCGGTCAGACCCCCCCCCCACCCGTTCAGGGCAGCGCGTATCCCACCACGCAAAAAATGCTGAAAGGTTGCCCCCAACCCTTAAAACCTTCATCATGATGCGGAAGTGATCCATGGCTTGGATATTAACCAGTTTGCTCAAGAGTATCTTGCTGAATAGCCGATCCACCTCCAGTTCTGCCCTGATCTGGCTAGGATTGGGACTCGTGCTTGCCAACACTGCCACCGCATCTGCCTCTGATGTGCCGGATCAGCCCCCCTCTGATTCAAACTTTCTGGCACAGAGCGCGACTCCAGAGATTCCGACTGACTCAGCCAGCGGTGGTGTCGCCCCTGAATCCGTAACGGTTAGCAAAAATTTATCCGAGGCTCTGCGTCCGGCGATCGCCCAACATCATCCACCTGCCGCGCCAATTGCTTCCAATGCCGATTCCAATACAGATAGCTCAAATCCTGAAATGACCCGTGCGATCGCAGCGGCCGAATCCGCAGCGGCACATGCCGCAGGGGTCTCAATCAACCCAAACGGTTTTAGCAGGATCGGGGCGGCTGTCGAACCTGCCCCCCCAGCGTCAGCCTCAACCATCTCTCCGGCTGCACCTTCAACCCTATCTTCAGGACTTCCGGGGGCGATCGCGGGTTCCTCTACTCCCTTCACGTTTTACCCCGTCACTCCGGGCGCTCCAGTCGGCGGTACGGCTGCCATCTCTCCAATGCCTGTCCAGATGACTGGGCAAATGCCCGGACTGGTTCCTGGAACCCCAAGTTCTCCCCTCCCAACCGCCTACGGCACACCACAGTCTGGAATGGCTGGTGCATTGCTCCAGGGCCAAAGCCCCAGTTCCTCGGCTCCCTTCGTGTTCTACATGCCAGCTCAGCCAGGTTATCCAGTCCAGCCTGTGCCCAGCGCTGGTAACGGCTTTAGTAATGGACTGGGCAACATTGCAGGCGGCCCAGCCACTTATCCAGCCACCGTCATCGGCTATCTGCCCAACGGCACGCCTGTCCCCGTCGTCGTGCAGATGCCCGTAGCAGGAGCAGGCTATGGCTACCCTAGCGGATCGGCCATCGGCTATGCCAATCCCTACGCACCTGTCTCGGTTTCCGGACAAGCCTTTCCTGGACAAGCCTTTCCCGGACAAGCTTTGAATCCAAATGCAAGCTTTGTCTTTCAACCGCCTATGCCCCAGGGCGCGGCTCTATCGATGCCCGGTGGAATGCCGGGATATGGCTACGGCGGTCAGCCACAGGCCAGCCCGATGGGCATCACACCCGGTGGGGTTCCCAGCATTCCTGGCTACGGCATGGCTCCGGGCTATGCCACACCCTACAGCGCTCCAGGCAGCGTTGCTACAGGGCAGCCCAACTATGGCTATATGGGGCAGACCAGCATAGGACAGCCCAGCTATGGCTATGGCGGATATGGCTATGGCAATGCAACCCAAAGTGGCATGAGCGCCAGCGCTCCAACCCTACCGATGGGCATGTCTGGGAGTGCGATGCAGTACCAAACTCCGGGGTGGCCGATGCCGACCTGGCAAGGGCCCGCCGCAGTCCCCACAATTCCACCGCTAGAGTTCGCGCCGCTGAGCGTCCCCGCTGCGCCTTCTAGAACCGGCAACCCCTCTACGCCGCTGCCGCCGCCGCCTTACCAAAGCCAGACCGTTCCTGCCGGGGGTGCAGCGCCAGTGGGCCCTGTGCTAGCACAGATTTTACCCCCTACCTTTGTGCCAAACACCCAGCCTATCCAGGCTGCGCCGCTGCCGACGCAAAATCCAGGCTTTGGCTTTCAGCAACCGGGGTTTCAGCAGCCAGGGATTCAAGCGATTCCTGTCGCACCACCGGGTACGGCGAATCAGCTTGCGCCCGTTCCCACTGCGCCTGTGTTGGGTCAGCCCTTTCCTGCGACGACTGGCCAGGAGTCGCTGCCAGGGCGACGCGAAGCCCTGACTCAACCCGTCCTGCAATTTCAAGCAGGGGCAATTTACCAGGCCGATGAGTTTTCGGCACGGGGACGGCTGAGCGGCATCTATCCGTTTTCTCCTAACTTTCTGGTGGGGGGGTCGCTGGATTTGGCGACGGGCGAGGCCTTCACCGATGACGATGGTCTGAACCTGAACGAGCTTTACATTGCGGCATCGCTACCGGACATTCCCAGTCTGCGCTTGGTAGCAGGGCAGATGGACTTGACCTCCTATTTTGACCGCAATAGCTTTGCCAAAGACTCGCTGACCCACTTCTTCAATCCCGTGTTTCAGACCAACCCGGCACTGGCGGCAGCGGCCATTGGTTCCCGTCCGGTATTTCTGCTGAACTGGAGCATTACTGATAACTTAGAAGCGAAGGTTGCGACCTTCTCCTCGGATCGGAGTATTGATGACTTCGCGCTGAATGCCTTTGCGGGCGAAATCGGGTTCCGAGTCGGCAATCTAATCCTGCGAGGAACGTACACCTCGTCGATCGACGGCGGTAAAAATGACGGCTTCCGCGAGTCGGGCAGCGCTTCACGAGGAGACGGCACGTTTGGGATCGACTCGGACGATCAGGAAAGTGCGTATGGCGTGAATGCTGAACTCTTTATTCCTGAACTCAATCTGGGTCTGTTTGGGCGCTATGGTCAGTATTACAACCGGGATCTGGATGAGTCGGGTGATACCTACAGCTTTGGGTTTAACTTGTTTGACCTGTTCCGCGATGGCGATCGCCTCGGTTTGGGATATGGTCAGGCACTTTCCAACGCGGGGCTACGTCAAAGTGCAGGGGCACGCCGCCCTGATGTGCTAGAGGTCTTCTATGATCTGCCTGTAGCCCGCAATATCCGTATGGGCTTTACCTTCCAGCAGCTCAATGAATTCTCAGAATCCGTTGCTGGCGTTCGTCTGCGGGCTGATTTTGATGTGCTGCCACGCGGCAGTTTCTAAGTCACCCTTGCTGAGTCCCCTTGGTTCGGTCTCCCTTGTTCGATTACACGGTTGAAGTGGAGTATCCAACGGGCGTAGTTGATCTGCGCCCGCCCAGGTTCCTCAGATTAGTCATCCAGAGCCATTAATTTTGGTTCAGATTAATTCTGGCCAGAGCATGATTTTGATGAGAGGCCGCCTGTTGAGGCAATCCGTAGAGGCGATCGCCCAAGGCGGAAACCCCATTATGAAAACCCCATTTTGAGGCAGATTGGCAGACTGATGAAACAGTTGCAAACACAAATCGGTTGTTTGGCTGGGCTGGCGCTGTTGAGCAGTTCTCTGCTGGGAACGCTGCCGCTAACCGCGCCACCCGCCCTGGCCCAAGCGGTTCCGTCGGAAGTGCGTCGGGGCTATACGCTGCTCAACCAGGGCTTGGTGGATCAGGCGATTCGCGTTTTTCAGCAAGTACTCCGCTCTGATTCGCAATCGCTGGAGGCGCAGTTGGGTCTGGCGATCGCCCTTCGGCGGGCAGGTCGCGATGCCGATGCGTTCAATGCCTATCGGCGCGTGCTGGAGCTTGATCCCAACAATCGGCTGGCGCTGCTGACGGTGGGCGTGCTGGGCGGATTTCGTCCCGAATGGCAGGCGCAGGGCATCGAAGCGCTAAACCGACTGCTGACCATCAACCCTAACGACAACGAAGCGCGGGCCCAGCGGGCGCTGTTGCTGGGCTATCAGGGGCGGTTTGCCGAGTCGCTGGCAGACTATGCCATTGTGCTGCAAAATAACCCAACGCCAGAAGCAGTGCTGGGTGCGGCAGAAATCCACGCCTACGCCGGAGAATATCAGCGCAGTCTGGACTTATTTAATCGCTATCGAGCGACGGGCCGGCCCATTCGGGGTGGACAGGCGATCGCCTATGCACTGGCCCTGCGGGAAACGGGTAGTGCGGGCCAGGCGGTAGAGGTGCTAGAGGCAGAACTGCGGCGATTCCCGCAGGGATCGCCTCGCGAATCGCGCACCCTCGACAGCACCACGATTCAAATCCGCTCGGCGCTAGCTTCGGCCTATGCGGCCAACGGCCAGGTGAATCAAGCCGCTTCCGTAATTACGCCGCTGCGGGGTCGTCAGGATTCTCGCCTGGCCCTGGCGCGGGCACTGAATGATATTGCCCGCTACAGCAACAGCCCTGCCTATGCTCAGGAGGCGATCGCCCTGTATCGAGAGGTGCTTCAGTCGCCACAGTTGACCGTGGGCATGGCACGAGAAATCGCAGACGTGCTGAGTGGCTATCCTTCGGAACAAGCCTTTGCCCTGGAAATTTATCGCCAACTGGCCCAGCAGCAGCCGACCGATGTAGGCTTGCAGGTGCAGGTGGCAGTTCTGGAACGACAAGTCGGGCTGATTACCAATCAAACCTTCCAACAGCGGCTCCAGACCTATTTTCAGCCGCTTCCTGCTGATCCGGCACAACTGAAGGCGATCGCCCAAGCCCTGATTCGGCTCGATTCTCCCGGCATTGAGCTACTGCCCTACTACCAGGCTTTGGTAAATTCTGGGGTCAACGAGCCGTTTCTGCATTTCCGCATTGCCCAAATCCACATCCGCCGGGGAGATTTAGCCTCTGCCCGCAGTGCGCTGGCGGCCTATTCTGCCACCTCGGCGGGTCAGCAAGACCCCTTCGCCATTCAACTGCTGCTGGCAGAAATCGACCGTCGCGAGGGCAATCCCGAAGCTGCCGCCCAGCGCTATCAGTCCATTCTGGTTAGCAATCCAGGCGATCGCGGCGTGGTCATCGGAGCGCTGCAAGGGTTAGCAGGCATCCGCCAGTCCCAAGGGCGCGCTGCCGAAGCACTAACCATTTACGATCAGATTGTCGCCCTCGACCCGACGGACTACGCCAAAGTGCTGGGGCGCACGAGCCTGGCCTATCAGGCGGGCTTCCTCGGTGTAGGCGAGGCCGAAGCCGTGCTGAATGCGTGGCTGGCCAGTCGCCCGCTGACCGATACGCCGCCAGAATTATACAGCCTGGCCGGAGCGCTGCCCGCCGCCCCGCAGCGAGAGCCGCTGTATAACGCGCTGCTCCAGGCAGACCCGGAAAATATCCCGGTGCGAATTCGCCAGCTCCAGGTCGTGTCAGTTCGCAATCCGCAGCTTGCTCAGGCGCAGATTCGCCAGATTATCGCCCGCGACCCAAACAACCTCGGCGCTTACTTTGTGCAGGCCCAGCTTGCTCAAGAGCAGGGCAATTTGGGGCTTTCGGCCCAGGCCTATGAGGAAATTTTGCGGCGATCGCCCGGCAATATCGATGCACTATCCGCCCTAGGCGGCGTTCGATTCCAGCAGCGTCGCTATAACTCGGCCTCAATGATTTACAGCGAGGTGCTAGCCATTCAGCCCAATAACCCGACAGCCCAAAGTGCGCTATTGGGATTAACCGCCGCTCAGGGCAATAAGCTCGAAGCGCTGGCGCAAATTGCAGCCATGCAGTCCCAAGCAGCGCAGATGGGCGGCATGAATCCAGTTCTCGTCCGCCAGGCCCAGCAAATCGAAGAAAGCTTCTTGCAGCAGCGTGGATTTCAGCCTTACTGGGAGCGTTTCTAAGGCTGGAAACCTGTCTAAAAAGTAACCCAATCCTCAACTCTCACTTCCTCAACACCGACTGTTTAGCAGACCCTTTCGATGCTCGATAGTCGGTGTTGTCTTTATGATTCGGTCTTCTTACCGAAGCGCTTTTCATTAATTTATACCGCTCTAGGATTGCCCCCATTCGGAATGTTTGGGCAAAGGCTAAGACTCCTATCTGGCAAAAGCCTTCAAGCCCAATAAACACAGGATTTTTACTGGATCTTAAGGCATTTTCGGACACTTCATCGCAGCAGCTAGGTTAGGGGAATGGCGATCGCCCAGCGAATTTGCAACCTGAATACAAATCTTTAGTCAAATATGAATCTTCAGTAAGGCGCGGCATTTTTCGTTGGATGTGCGGATGATTTTAGATTGTCATGGATAAAGAACCGTCTTATTTTTTCCTTGCTCAATCCTGTTGAGATTTTCTCTCTAAAAATTTCTGCTGAGACTTCCTGAAAAGAGCGCACTTTGAATGCTGGTCTATGCAATTCTTCCAATTCGCTGCCTCCAGCCTGAGACCGTGGGCGATCGCCCTAGTGCTAGTATTTGGCTCAACCCTGGCGGGCTGCAACAACTCCGGGCTATCCCAAAGTACACCACCCGATGCAACTGTCGTGTCCCAACCGGGCAACACTTCGGAGCCAACTCCAGCGGCGATCGCCTCCAAGCAACTCCTCCTCGCCGAAAGTTGGAGTGCCTACCGAGAAAGATTCATCCAGCAAGACGGCCGCGTCATCGACTGGGAAGCTGACGAGCGCACCACCTCCGAGGGGCAGGCCTACGCCATGCTCCGCGCCGTCTTTATAGATGACCCAGAAACCTTTGCTCAAACCCTGAACTGGGCTGAAGAAAACCTCCAGCGGTTAGATGCCAGCGGCAAACGCCGAGACAACCTCTGGGCCTGGAAGTGGGGAAAAGACGCAGACGGCAATTGGACGATTTTGGACGAGAATTTCGCCAGCGATGCCGATATCGACGCGGTGACCGCCCTCATTCTCGCAGCCCGCCGCTGGAACCGTCCGGATTATCTCCAGCTAGCGCGTATAAAGCTGAGAGATCTTTGGACTCTCTCCACTGTGGCTGTCCCCCTCCACTCCGCCCGTTCCTCCAATTCTCAGCCAGCCCGCGAGCAGCGCTATCTGCTGCCAGGGCCCAAGGAAGCGTTTCAGCCTCAGCCAGACCTGCTCCACCTCAATCCCTCCTACCTCGCGCCCTACGCCTTTCGCCTGTTTGCCCAAGTCGATGGCGATCGCAACTGGATGAGCCTGGTAGACAGCAGCTACAAAATCCTGCGCGAATCCTCCCAGCTTTCTTCCGCCAAGCTACCCAGCGATTGGGTCGCTCTCAACACCACCACCGGCAGCTACATCCCCCTACGTCCACCCAGCCCAATCCGTAGCATCTACGGATTCGACGCATATCGGGTCTGGTGGCGCGTTGGAATTGATGCCCAGTGGTTTAACGAACCTGCCGCCTGGGAATACTTGCAGCAGCACTTGCCGTCGCTGGAATCCAAATGGAAAACCCAGCAAAAGATTCCAGCACAGATTGACCTACAAGGTCAGCCCCTTGTGCCTTACGAATCTACATCCCAATACGGCATGTTGTTTGCGGCATTTCAATTAACCAACCCTCAAATTGCTGAGCAAATTTATCAGCAAAAAATTCTTCCTGTTTATCAAAACGGCTTTTGGGATAACAACTCTGCATACTACGCACAAAATCTGGCTTGGTTTGGGCTACTTGCATCTACTGATGTGGCTGTGAATTGGCTTCAGCCTTAGACCGCCCCGTAAACCCCCTTTACTAGTAGAGAGACAGGTCTATGTTTCGTTCGCTGCGTCAATGGTTCCTTACGTTTAATCGAGACCACTCACCCAACGCCTCTCCCGCTGGTCGGACACGCCGGAAGCGTGTCAAACGAAACCAAACCCTGGCAATTCTGCTCATTCTCTTGGGTCTAGGAGCGGGCCTGAGCCTGCTGCCCGGTGCCTCCGCGCAAACCAGCGTGCAGCAGCGAGAAAATACGCTGATCCGAGAATTGTCCTTGCCCAATCGGCCAGCCTCTCCGCCAAACTTTCAGCCTGCACCCCGCCCTGCCCCTGCCGTGCGCCGGGCCGCGCCTGCCCAGCCGCCCAGCCAGCCATCTCGCCCGGCCGCTCGTCCTGCGGCCCCGGCCAGCCCAGCCCGGCCAGCCGCCAACCCCCAGCCAGCGAACCCGCCCGCTGCCACCGCATCGCCCGCTGCGCCCAAGCCAGAACCCACCTACCAGCATGTGATTGAGTTCAATCGCAGCCCGGTGGTGGGCAATCGCCTCCGCATGGAAGGCGTGTACCCAACGGCTCGGCTTGGGTTTAACCGTCCCCGTCAGTGGGATGTCAAAACTGCCAAGCTCGTACTGCGGTTCCAGCATTCTCCATCGCTGCTGTCCGATCGCTCAAGCCTAACGGTTCGGGTGAATGATACCAGCGTGGGCAGCGTGCCGCTCAATCGTCCCAATTCTCAGATTGGTCAGGTGGTCTTCGAGATCCCGTCTAATCTAATTCAGGACTACAACGAAATTTCGATTCTGGCAGAACAGCAAACGAATGAAGATTGTACGGTTGCCACCGATCCAACCCTGTGGACCGAGATTCTGCCTGATTCCAAGGTCATTCTGGACTACGCGCTAGAGTCTGTGCCGCTAGATTTTAGCCGCTATCCGTTCCCCTTCATTGACACCCTCAGTCTCGATACCAATCAGATCACGTATCTCCGGCCCCGCGCTTATAGCGACACCTGGCTGAATGCAGCAGCCATCTTTCAGGCTGAGGCGGGGCGACTCGTGGACTTTCGCCCGCTCAACACTCGGCTGGTGGGCAGTTTGGATAACCTCCAGTGGAACGATCGCGTCGTCATTCTGGGCACGCCAGCAGAGCAGCCTGTTCTGTCAGAATTATCGCTGCCGCTGCCGATTCGCAACGGTCAGCTGTTGGACGGCAACAACACGCCGCTGCCCGGCGATACAGGCGTTTTAATGTTGACCACATTGGAAGACAACGGTTTACCCGTTCTTGTCGCAACGGGAAATTCAGCAGCGGGTGTGCAAAAGGCGGTGCAGTTCCTGGTGCAAACCAAAGAAGCGCAGATTGGTACGGGGCAGGTGTTGACCGTGACCAATCTGGTCGCTGAGCCGTCGCCTCCGCCCCGCGAGTGGCCGGGCTATCTGCCCACGCGCAATAGCTTTACCCTGCGTGATTTAACCACGCTCGGCGGACAAAACTTTGAAGACATTACGGTGCATGGCACGAATGCACCACCGATTGAAATTCCGTTCCGGGCGCTGCCCGATGACCGCTTTTCGCGGGGCAGCCGCATGAGGGTGGACTATAGCTATAGCGCTCAGGTTGATCCACGCACTTCGACGGTGGAAGTGCGCTTGGATGATGTAACGATTGGCTCTAAGCGGCTGAATTCTGCGAGAGGGGGTCGCGATTCGCTGGATGTAGATTTGCCCGCAGAGCTGATTCAGCCAGATTCGCAGTTGAATGTGGTGTTTAACTTAAATCCGCGCTCTGCTGAGGTCTGTGGACTGTCTAAAGATCAGTCCCTCTGGGGAACGCTGCATGGCGATACAGACTTTAACCTGAAGCGAGACATCTTTACCCGGATGCCCGATTTGAGGCTGCTGCAAGCTGGTTATCCGTTTACTGCGCCGCAGGATTTGTCGGAAACGGCTTTTGTGATGCCAAGTGCGCCACGCGATGCAGATGTGCGAACCATGCTGGCGGTGAGTGAGCGACTGGGTCGGCTGAGTCGTGCCCCTTCGGTGAACTTGCAAGTTTATACAGGCGGCAATCTGCCTGCTGAGGCGCGGGGTATGAACTTGGTGGGAATTGGGACGCGCGATCGCTTTCCATTACCGGAAGTGATGGAGTCTGGTGGTTTTGAACTCCGCAACCTGTTCTCGCGGGGCTGGCGCGGCAGTCGTGTACAGGCTTTGCCGGATGGCCAGGGTGTGGTGAAGCTGATGGTGTCGCCGAATAATGGCGATCGCGCTGTGCTAGCCATCACTGGCCAAAGCGAACAGGGCTTGACCGATGCAGCCGAGGTCTTCAAGCGCGATCCGCTGTTCTCGCAGTTAAATGGCGACACGGTGCTGATCAGCCGCAACAAGCCTAACCCGTCGCCCAACGATCCCTATGCCTACAAGCTCGATATCTTGCGGGAGGAACCGCTCCAGCAGGTGCAAAAAACTGGATTCTTGAGCCGAATCTCCATCTTTATTCAGGACAACTGGTTTCTGCTGCCAACGGGCATGCTGTTAATCTCGCTGCTGCTGTATGGCATTTCTCAGCTCTACGTTAACCGGCTTGCCAAGTCAGGAGAGGTAAAATGACGAGTTCTATGTCTCAAGCTCCTGTCGAACCCGCCTCTCGTCAGCAGCCGTGGATCGCACGGTGGCTGCTGCGCCTGCCGAATTGGTTTGATCGCTTTTTTCCAAAGGCACGCAGCACGCATCTCTTTTGGCTGGTCATTGGTCTGATGGTGCTGTCTGTGCCGCTGATCGTCACACCGCTGAAGATCTGGCAGCAGGGCATTGTGGCAGTAATTCTGATTTTGCTGGGCTGGTCCGTGGTGAAGCTGGAGCAGTGGCAAACCCAGCGCCAGTCGAGCGAATATCTGCATCTGTTCCTAGCGTGGCTGAGTATTGTCACGACGATGCGGTATCTCTATTACCGCACCAGCTACACGCTCAACCTGGATGGCTGGCTGAATGCAACCTTCAGTATCGTGCTGTTTATGGCGGAGCTATATGCGATCGCCACGCTGTTTCTGTCCTATTTTCAAACGCTGAAATTGCGCGATCGCCAGCCCGTCGATCTGTCCGGCATTCCCCAGAGTCAGTGGTTCAACGTTGACATCTACATTCCTACGTACAACGAGGATGTCGAGATCGTCCGCAAAACCGCCCTCGCGGCACTGGCAATAGACTATCCCGAAGAGAAAAAGCGAGTCTATGTGCTAGACGACGGGCGAAAATTCCCCGATCGCCGTGAAAAGCTGCGCCGCATGTGCGAAGAAATCGGCTGCACCATGCTAACGCGCGACAACAACGACCACGCCAAAGCGGGCAACATCAACACTGCCATGCGCCGCACGCGAGGCGATCTGGTGCTGATTTTGGACTGTGACCACATCCCATCACGACAATTTCTTCAGGAAACGGTCGGCTTCTTCTACAACGCCAAAGTCGCGCTAGTGCAAACACCGCACTGGTTCTACAACCCAGACCCCTTTGAACGCAACCTGTTGACCCAGGGGCGCGTCCCCGTCGGCAACGAGCTGTTCTACAAAGTGGTGCAAAAGGGCAACGACTTTTGGAACGCCACCTTCTTCTGCGGCTCTGCGGCAGTGATTCGGCGCGACTACGTGCTGCGGATCGGCGGCATCGCGGTGGAAACCGTGACCGAAGACTGCCACACCTCACTGCGGCTGCACTCTCTGGGCTATGAGTCGGTCTACTACGACAAAATTATGGTTGCAGGTCTGGCACCAGAGAAGTTCTCCTCCTATGTAGGGCAGCAGGTGCGCTGGGCACGAGGCATGGCGCAGATCCTGCGGCTAGAAAATCCACTGTTTAACCGCAAGCTCAAGCTAACGCTGCCGCAGCGGTTGTGCTACACCTCTGCTACCACCCACTTCTTCTTTGGGTTTCCGCGCATTATGTACGCGCTGTCGCCAGTGCTTTACCTGCTGTTCGGCATTAACCTGATTCGCGGTCTGGGCGTAGAAACGCTGGTTTATGCGCTGCCTCATATCGCTCTGGCGCTCAATGCCAACTACATCACCGCCAAAGAGGTTCGCTTTTCGTTCTGGAACGAAGTGTTTGAATACGCGATGGCATTTCAGGATGGCATTGTGACCTTTATGGCGCTGATTAACCCCAAGCTGGGCAGCTTCAACGTGACCGACAAGGGCGTGAAAGTGACGAAGCGAAGCTTCGACTACGAATCCTCAAAAGCATCCCTGATTGTGGTGTCGCTCCTGGTGTTGTCACTGCTAGCGGTGCCATTCTGGCTGGTGCTTCAGCCGGAAGCAAAAGAAGCAGTCATTATCAACGCCGCCTGGTGCATATTTAACCTGATCTTGCTGGTAGCAGCGCTGCTGGTGGCCTACGAACAGCCACAGTTGCGTCGGGCACACCGTCTGGAACGCAAGCTGGGTGCGGTGATTTATGGCAACAACAACGAAACCCTGTCTGGCAAGACGCTGGATGTCAGCGAGAACGGGGCGCGGATTGTGCTGGATAGCTGGCCGAACCTGCCCGATGCGGTTGAAATTGAACTCATTGGCGACTTTGGTAAGCGGGCATTTTTGGAGGCGCGAGTGATTCGAGTCGATCCAATTAGCGAAGACCAAGTTGTCGTAGCAGTGGACTTTGTGAACCTGTCGCAGTCCCAAAATGATGCGCTGGTGTTGGTGCTGTATTCCGACGTAGAGGAATGGTACGCACAGAAGCGGACTGAGATCGATCGCCCGTTCCAATCACTGGCGTTTTTGGCGACGGGCTTGCTGCGGGCCTTCCGCGATCCAAAACCCGCCATGCCCACCGAAATCCGTAAACAAATCCATGCTGCCGCCCAGATTTATTGGGAAGGGCAGTTTTATCCTGGCATTGCCAAGGAGATTAGTTCGCGCAGCTTGCGGATTGAAATGGACGGCAACCTGCTGCCCAACATCGAGATGTTGCAGCAAGCTCAGCCACCTGTGGGTTTGCTGCTGAGCCAGCACACGACAGATGACAATCCGAAGCGTCTGGTGGGGCAGATCGAAGACGTGCGGGTTTCCAATGCCCAGTCATCTGACGGCGTGGTGTTTTTGGTGAATCGCTCGGCAGGCGGCGTGACGGCGGATGTCGAGGTCTCGTTCCCTGCACACCTGGATGCACGGCAAGGCTCAAAGATTCGCCAACTGCTGCGCGATTTGGAGTAAGCGTTCTTGCATGGAGTCTGACTAGAATTTGGGTCTTGAGAAACTAGCAGAGTCCACAAGTTGAAAAACAGGAAATGCGCTCCGGAGCAGTTCGGAGCGCATTTTTTCGGAGCGCATTTTTTTGGGGATATCAACCTACCTAGACTTTTAAAACCCAGGCGTTTCGGGTTTCGGCACTGACAAAGGAAGCGGGGACGGGCTGGATGTCTACGCCGAGAGATTGAATCGCCGCCCGAATCAGGGTCGCGTGGCTGGCTTCGGTCGAGCCGATGCTGGCTCCAGCAGTGATTAGCGCGGGCGTCTTGAGCATGGCGATTTCCTGGCTATAGGCGATCGCCGCGTCGGTTTCCAGTGCCAGCGCCAGTTTTGCAATATTCACGTCCGAATCCAAGTTTCCTTCGCCCCGTTGAAGATAGGAGGACAAATCGTAGCTGGCTTCTGCCTGAACGGGCGTGCCGCCCAGACTGCGGATGACATTTGCCAAAGCATCGCGGTGCTGCATGTGATCCGCCTGGTTCGCTAGGGCGATCGCCTTCACCGCATTGCCCACCTCAGAGTTGGTCAGCCTGCCAGCGGCCGCGCTGTAGGCCCAGATGGCAGCGTGTTCATAAAACAGGGCTTTGTTGAGGATCTCAATATCATTGAGGCGATCGCTCTCCGTCGAAGCATCGGCCGTTCCGGCAATGAGCGGCACGCTCAGCACACTCGCCGCACCCACCACAGCTCCGCCTGTCAGCATTTGGCGACGAGACAAGCCCTGCGCCCGTCGAGCGCGACCCAGCCATTCAGATTTGCGTCGGTTCATTGTCAGCGTTCTCCTACAAAAGTTCTGCGAAAAGGGCAAGACAAAGCAGACGACCTGTGCTGGCTCAGCCCTTGTCAACTCTGTGCTAAACGCTGCACCAGAGTTGACAGTTCTGAAACTTGCTCAAATCGCCAGATAGCTCCAGTTCAGCCGACACGCTAACCCTCTGGAGCGCTTCTTCAAGCGCTCGTTAGGTCGCTAAAGAGGTGAACTGCGCCCGTCTAGAGGAATATACGGACATGCCTCCACGCTGGATTTTTATAGGCGAAAAGTTTTTGAGAAAAAAGGTCACGTGCCAACCTAGCAAGGTCGCCCCTAGGGCGATCGCCCTGCCAACCAGTTCCTTAGTTCAATTCCCACCAGCCCAAGCTAGGGCCGACGAACCGCACCACGACCCAATACACCACCAACAGCGCGATCCCAATCCATGCACCGCGCGTTGTGATTTGCGAAAACAGTCTTGCCTGACTGGGCTTGATGGGGATACCCGGCAGAATATTATCTTCTTGCCCGTATTTCTCGCCCAGAGATTCCTTGCGTCGCTTCGAGTCTCCCATTGCGCTTTCCCTCATCAAAACCAAATATCAAAATTAAAGACTTCAGTCACGGGGCCTATAAAGCTGATTCACCGTTCCCAAGCTGCACATTAGAACTACACGTTAAAGCGGAATAGCATGACATCCCCTTCCTGCACCAAATATTCCTTGCCCTCGCTGCGAACCAATCCCTTTTCCTTTGCCGCCGCCATAGAACCTGTGGCTACCAAGTCATCATAGGCCACCGTTTCTGCACGGATAAAGCCCCGCTCGAAGTCAGTATGAATCACCCCCGCCGCCTGGGGAGCCAGCATTCCAGCGCGAATCGTCCAGGCGCGAGTTTCTTTTGGCCCCGTGGTGAAATAGGTTCGCAATCCTAACAGGTCGTAAGTTGCGCGAATCAGGGATTTCAGCCCGCCTTCTTGCACACCCAGCGATTCTAGAAAATCAGCACGTTCTTCTTCCGATAGCTCGATGAGTTCCGATTCAACCTGGGCTGACACGACAACGACTTGGGCGTTTTCCGCAGCGGCGATCGCCCGCACCTGTTCTACCCACTCATTGCCCGTCGCCAGGTCATCTTCCGACACGTTTGCTGCGTAGATCACGGGCTTGCGCGTCAATAGCCCCAGCGGTTTAATGATCGCCTCCTCCTCGTCCGTCAATTCCACCAGTCGCGCTGACTTGCCCTCGTTCAGCACCACCAGCAGCTTGTCTAACACGGCCAACTCTGCCTGAGCATCTTTGCTGGTTTTTGCCTGCTTACGAGTGCGATCGGCCCGCTTTTCGAGCTGCGACAAATCCGCCAGCGCCAGCTCCAGGTTAATCACTTCGATATCTCGCACCGGATCGACCGAGCCGGCAACATGAATAATGTCGTCGTTTTCAAAACAGCGCACCACATGGACGATCGCATCCACCTCGCGGATATTCGCCAAAAACTGGTTGCCCAAGCCTTCACCTTTGCTGGCCCCTTTCACCAGACCAGCAATGTCTACAAACTCTACCCGCGCCCGGAATGATTTCGGGCAGAGTTGGAAATCTTGGCCAGCACTGCCAGCCGCTCGTCGGGGCACAGCGACGACCCCCGTATTGGGTTCGATGGTGCAAAAGGGAAAGTTGGCCGCCTGCGCTTTGGCATTGGCCACCACCGCATTGAAGAGGGTCGATTTGCCCACGTTGGGCAGTCCGACAATTCCAGCTTGAAGCATAGAGTGATTGGGTAAAGGAGGAGAGATGAGCAGGCAGATCTGGGCGCTGGGGCGCGGCGATCGCCAACGGCCGCGTGTTGCGGGAAGCTGACCCTTTATCAGCCTATCAACATTCCGCAATATATCAGCGTAGCAGACCAGCCGCGCCGCCGACTGATCCAGCCGCTAGCCTTCCTCTGCGCCCAACTCTCTCAGGCGCGATCGCAGTCTTTCGACCTCTGCTTCTAGCGCCTGCGCCCGCGCTTCAGCGTCCTGGCGGGCCTGGGCCTCGGTTCTCAACGCCTGCGCCAGTTCGCCAGGAATCAGTAGCTTTTCGCCCGTGTCTTCTCGATAAAACGCGATCAGTTGTCCGTCGATTTCCAGACGCAGTTTCAGCGGGTCGCTGCGGCCATCGGTAATAGGCTCGTAGGTGTCGTTGTGCAGGCGATAGCCCTGAAGTTGCCCGTCGATCCATTCGCCCCGCGGGTCAAAGAGCCAGTATTCGCGCACGCCGAGCTGCTCATACAGCGTTCGTTTGAAGACCTGATCTTCGGCCTGAGTGCCCTTCGAGGTCATCTCAAAGATGACGGATGGAACCTGTCCCTCTTCCCAGATTTTGTAGTTGTCGCGTCCGCCCGGAGCCACGTCAAAAATCACCATCACATCCGGCGCAACCCGCAGCTTGGGATAGCCCTGCGCGTAATACATAAACTGATTCGCCAGCACAGTCGCCTGCTGCCCCTCCAGATATTGGCGCAACACTTCCAGCGTGACGAGCATGGCATAGAGATGCACATAGGTTTCTGCCACGGGTTCACCATCAGAAGAGGGGTAGAAAATTTCGGTAGGCGTGGCCGCGGGAAGGAGGGAGGTCATGGGTGGTGGAGGGCTGAGAGATCGGAGGGTTGGGTGCATTTTAGCGCGATCGCCCCTTGCCAATTTTCCGCAATCCAGGACCGGAGTTTGGGTCGTTCATAAAAGCTGCCCAACAAAAAACGCCACCTCAAGCCGCATCGGGTGAGATGGCGTAATAGAGTTCAAGCTGCGTTCAAACTTGGAGTGACGATAAACTTAAGTGGGTTGACCAAGCAGGTCACCTAGCGTTGCAAAGCGGGTGGCGCACTAGGCCAGAGTTTCGGGGCAATAGCCCAGCCCTTGCACAAACTGCTGACGAAACTCTTCGATTTCTTCGCCATCAGGGCTGCCGTGAGACACGACCGCCACCTGGTAGCGGCGCATTACGTCCACAGGCGACTGGCCAGTTTCCAGCCCCCACAGCGCCATCCGCACGCGGATATCCGGCTCGTAGGCAATGCCCAACTCATTCAAAAAAGCGCGAAAGTCACCGTCCCGATCGGCATCCAGGCAGCGCTCCAGTTTAACCTTAACTACCCAACCGTCGATCTGATGAATAACCGTCATGAAGCGAACGGGGAGCCAGGGCGTGTTGTGAAGATATTCAACCACCCGAAGCGTTAAACTGGCATTCGCGAGGTAATAGATGTATTCCATGCGTCCAACCCCAGCAAATGCAATTTCAACTACAGTTTTATTTTCGTAATAAACCCTGACGTTTCATAGGGGAAAGACCCCCTACCTGGGGGGGTGTTTCTCCCCAATCTGCCTGGATTTAGTGGATTTAGTTGAGCATGTCTTTGAACCCGTCGCCGCAGCACCCCGCATCAGCCCCGTTCCCTCCAGACTCTCCGCCAGGCTCAGAAGCGCCAACTTCCCTCGACCTGCGGCTGACATCTTATGACTATCATTTGCCTGCCGAGCGGATTGCCCAAAATCCGGTGGTGCCGCGCGATCGCTCGCGGCTGCTGGTGGTGGATTCGCCAAACTCCCATCAGCACTGCATTTTTCGGGATTTGCCAGATCTGCTGCGACCGGGCGATTTGTTAGTGCTAAACAACACTCGCGTCTTACCGGCGCGGCTGTTTGGGCGCAAGTTGGGTGGCGCAAAGGTAGAGGTGCTGCTGCTGGAGGAACAGGCAGAAAACCGCTGGCTGGCGCTGGTGCGACCTGGGCGACGGCTCAAGGTGGGCGCAATGATTGAATTTTTTCAGCCGGATCAGCCGGAAGGCGCGGAACCGCTGCTGACGGCGACCGTGCTGGCGGTGGATACAGCCACTTCTGGCAGGATTCTGGAATTTCAGGTTGCAGAAAACAAGCCCTTCTTGTCAGTGCTACACCTGCTGGGTCAGGTGCCCCTGCCCCCCTATATCGAGAATTCCCACGTCGATCCAGAGCAGTATCAGACGGTCTATGGCGATCGCCCCGGTTCTGCCGCCGCCCCCACTGCCGGACTACACTTCACGCCCGAACTGCTCGATCGCCTGGAGCAGCAGGGCATCCGGCGCAGCTTTATCACGCTGCATGTGGGCGTGGGAACCTTTCGCCCGGTGGAAGCGGAAACCATCACCGACCACAAGATGCACGGCGAGTGGCTAGAGATTTCGCCAGAAACCGTAGCGGCGATCGCCACCACAAAAGCCAGCGGCGGCCGGGTAATTGCCGTGGGCACCACCGCCACCCGCGCCCTCGAAGGCGCATCCCAGAGCGGGTCACTCCAGCCCTACTGCGGCAAAACAGAGCTATTTATTTATCCCGGCTACCAATGGCGCGTGGTGGACGGGCTGATTACCAACTTCCACCTGCCCAAATCTAGCCTGATGATGCTCGTCAGCGCCCTCACGGGACGAGAGCGACTGCTGGCGCTTTATCAGGAGGCGATCGTCCAAGAATATCGCTTTTATTCCTTCGGCGATGCCATGCTCATCTTGCCGGAGGCAAGGAGCGAAGCATCTGCACTGGACTAGCAATCAGGGTTCTAGGACGGAGAAGGCGCAAGTCCTGAAACCTGACCGCTAGTCGTTAAACCTTATTTCAAATCAATGCCTAAATAGGTCTTGCTGAGAAACTGGGCCAGCCGCTTCATCTGAGACTGCACTTTGTCGGAACTGTTGGTAAACGAGGTTCCCAAGATCTGGGCAAACTCCTCGTCTGATAATGTGCCGTCTTGATGCTGCTGAAAAGCGCTGACCACGGCGATTAGCTCATCGGCAGAAAACTGGAAGCCCTTTTGAGCCGCAAAGGCTGCCACATCCGGAGCGCGATCGCCCGTCAGAGCGGCAGTTTCGGCCGGGTCTAGCTCAGATTCGCTGCTGATGTTGCCGTCGCCCACACCGAGCAGGGCTTCAAGCTGTTGTCGCAGGGTGTCGTCGGCGGCAGTGCGATGCATAAATTCCAGCACAGTTGCAGTAGTCATGGTTGGATGAACTCAACTCGCTATTTCGGCTCAAATCATAACAAGCGCTAATTGCTGACCTGGCTTGGCTTAATGAAAACTGAAGCTTGCGGTAAGCTGGGATGGGAAATTTAGCGGCAGGGACAGCGCAAGGGGCATTTGTGGAAAACTCGGCAGCCCAATCGGGAGAGATTCGCCTGCTAGTAGTGGATCTGGACGGGACAGTTGTGGGCGCGTCGAACCAGATTTCGGCGCGAGTGAAACAGGCGGTGCAAGCGGTGCAGGCGCAGGGCATTCCTGTGGCGATCGCCACGGGGCGGATGTATCAATCAGCCTGCCGTTTTCATGCAGATCTTGGCTCTACCCTGCCGCTGATGAGCTATCAGGGCGCATTAATCAAAGATCCTGCCGACGACACGCTGCATCGCCACTGGCACTTGCCCAGGGTCTACGCGCAGCAATTGTTAGAGTTTTACGAGCAGCCCTCGGTGCGAAAAGAAGTCTCGGTGCATTTTTATATTAATGACCAGCTCTACGTCCGCGAGATCACCGCCGAAACCGAAGCCTATGCAGAACGCTCCAGCATTGAGCCGATTGCTGTTGGCGACCTGCGAACCCTGCTCGATGCCGACCTGACCAAGATCCTCGCCCAAAGCAGCAACGTAGAACTGATTGACGACCTGCTGGAAAAGCTGCGGCAGCGCTACGCCCCGACCGAGCTATACCTGACCAAATCTGTGGATATTTTCCTGGAAGCGACCCACCCAAAGGTGAATAAGGGCAACGCGGTTCGCTATCTAGCGGAGACCATTCTGGGACTCCGTGCCAACCAGGTAATGGCGATCGGCGATAACTTCAATGACTTTGAGATGCTGCAATATGCAGGCATTGGCGTGGCAATGGGCAACGCGCCGGAGGGCGTGCAGGCGATCGCCAACTGGGTCGCCCCTTCCGTAGAAGAAGACGGAGCGGCGATCGCCATCGAAAAGTTCATTCTGGGCTGAAGCAAGTTCCTAAACCGAGAAGCCAGAATCCAGCCCGCAGCGCAAGCGTGGTTCGGTAAAACAAAATCCGCCTAAATCCTTGCTACGCTTGCTCACTCCCTGCCTGAAAAGATGGAAGTCGCTCAGCGATTAAAACCTACGTCAAAACTCTGAAAGCTCAAAAAGCTAGCAACATAAAGCCCCTCACCTGAGAGGTGGAGCTTAGAAATCAGGAAGGGCATCGGCGACTGACCGTGTTTCGTCTCGATGCCCTTGCTGGTTCGCTCCTCACACTGATGAAAATATATCAGACCCTTCCCAGTCTTGTCAGCGTCCCAGTGCCAATGATTAGCAATTCCTATAATTGTCACAGTCTTTACACGTTCCTCTCTGCAAGAAAATGCCTATAGGGAGCATGGAGCCGCCACCCGCAGAGGCCCTTCTAGCAGCCAGCGCAACGTCTGCTGCGCGGCTCGCACCAGCCCCAGCCTCGCCTGCGCCAGTTCCAGTTGGTTAACTGCCACGTCGCCAAAGATGCGGCAGCTTGCGTCAAAGTCATACACACAGCGGCTGAGGGACAGAGCTAGGGCGATCGCCGAACCGTTTTGAGCTTGCGCCAGAGCGTCTACACTATCCACCACTTGCAGAAGCAGGCGCAGCTCTGTGGGCTGCTGAGTGCGAAGCGTCCCATCTGCCTCCAGCCAGGGCAGCGGCGCTGGCCAGACCAGCGCACCGTCGATCATTACGGGTGCCTCAAAGCGAATCAGACCGAGCCGTTCTGCTAGGGTTAGCAAGGCGCAACATCGGGCGTGAGCAGCCTGCATTTCAAAGTATTCGTTCTGAAAGTATTCGTTCTGGCGGAGAGATCGAGACGGCTGGATTAGGGGCGGCGAGATTGGAACAGACAGTGTCGCAGGGGTTGGGGAATCTGGCGCTCTGGCGCTGGCAGATTTTGCAAATTGCTGCAACCATGCCGCCAGCAGGCGATCGCCCAGGCGAATTTGGATCAGATGCCGCTGGGTGACGGTGAGCAGGCTATCGGCCCAGTCTGCTTGGGGTTCAGCCGGAGGTTGCCAACTGTGGGCCAACAGGGTTGCTATCTCTTCGGTTGTCATATCTAGACTCGCCGCCAGTCGGGGGGCGATCGCCGAGCTATAGACCACTCCCGTCGGCGCATCCACTCGGCGCAGTCTAATTTGGTTTTGCAAATCTGGCAGGTCAGGCAAGGGGTGACGAGCGATCGCCCCCCGCCAGCAGGTTGCCAGCGCCACCTCCAGATGCGATCGCAAGCTCCACACACTCGCCCACCCAGTCTGTTCCTGGCTCAGCTCATCTGGCATAGCGTGTTTTTCCTGGCTAATCAGGATCTTGCTTGCCGCGCCGGGGAAAACGGCGATCGCCCGCGCTAGCCTGGGCTTGATACCACTGTTGCCACTCTGCCGTGCTGCGAATCGCCAGCCATAGCAACAGCAGCGCAATCAGCCCCCCTTGGCGCGGCGCATCAAAGGCAAATAGCACCAGCAGCACACAGAGAAAATCTTGCAGAAAAATGGCCCAGAGCGGCAGCCCCCGCAGCCGATAAAACCAGCCCACCTGCACCAACTGAAACACCAGCGCCAGCAGCCCGCTCACCAGCGCCGCCACGGGTACTAGCTCTTGGCTCGTTTGCATGAGGCGGGCGACTGTTATTCCGGCGATCGCCCCCACCACCGGGCTGCACACCATCTCCACAATTTGCAGCAACCGCTGAGCGAGTCGGTCTTTAGAAAACAGCAGCTCCACCAGCGACCAGCTCACCAGCACCCCCAACACCAGCGGCGGCGGCACCTGCGACAGCAGCGGCACCGACGACCAGAGCGACTCGCGCTGCAACAGCCCGATCAGCAGCAGCGGCAGGGCAATCCGCATCCCCGTAGCGGCTGAAATCGAAAGAATGGCCAAAACTTCAACCATGATGAGCCATCACAGGCGTTGAATCGCGTTGAGTCGGGTGGGTTATACGTTGAATTGTTACGCAGTTCTCTCGTTCGCACAATTGCCATGCAAGCGCTGTGCGGATGCGTAAGCACTAGGAAGGGCGATCGCCCACAGATTTGTGAAAGCTGGCTTGAGAACCGAGCCATAAAATCCGAGCCATAAAGTCAGATTTCAACTCAGATTTCAACACAGCCAGTTTGTATACAGCATTTTCTTGCGGGGTGAGGCACACGCTGCCCTCACGAGGCAAGGGCTTATTGACCATCCGTGTGCCTCACTAGCTTCAAAAATGCTGTAGCTAGTCTGTATCAAGGCTTACATAGTGGTTTTGCTTTGAAGTTTGAGTCTAATCCTAGGAAAGAAAATGTGATTGTCGTATAAAGAGAAACCTTATCCGCCCCAAAATACAGACAATGGAGTTGTGCTAGATGAATGTTTGAAGAGTCTTTAAAGACTGTTTAAAGACTCTCTGAAGAATCATTCTGGAGAAAAAACTAGTCTCTCAATTCCTCCTATCAGTTTGGTTTGTCGTCCTTCAAAAATTAATCAAGACATTACAATCAACGCCTGTAAATAACCCGGATCTCGCCCTGGAAAGCAAACCTAACCTGGTTATCCATGAATTCACGAACCGCTATGTGTGGCTCCAAAACTATTTTCTAAAGCGGTATAAGTCAGAAGCTTACTGAATCGAGAGCTTCACTATCCCTTACAAAAAAGGAGAGAATTTCAGATTCTAGACAAAGTTTCCATAAAGTTCTCAGTGAGGGCTAGAAGCCTGTCCGTAATTTGACTATGATTTCGAGCAACACAGTATAAAGCTCCGTGATTTCACATAGTTTTAGATTGGGTCTGGCTTGGTTTTGGCTTGCGAGTTTTTCTCACAAAGTTTTTGCATAGTGCTTAAGGCGTGCGCTTGAGCGGTTTCCGAATCTGTCGGATGGTTGTTTAGGTAGACCGCTGAGTCCTTAGGCAAGCGTTCTTGGAGCGGGCGATCGCCAGGGAATCAGTCTGCACTAAGTTCACAGCACTCGTTCATGCATCGCCAGTTTCCGACGGTGGGCAGTAGCCTTCGTTGTCTGGCGCTCGGTTTCCCAAGGCTGGGCACGTCTTCGCCTGGTTTTAGTTCATTGGTAGTGCATTGTTTTGTCGGAGGATAGTGTGAAAACTCCTGTAGTTGCGATTGGATTAGACGCTGCTGACCCAGTGGTTCTCGAGGAGTGGATGTCTCAGGGGCATCTCAAGAATCTTAGTCGTATCCGTGAGCAGGGTGCCTACGGTCGCTTAGAAAACATCGTGAACTACTGCGGTGTGCCGACACCCGCTGCTTCGACTGAGCGGCTGTGGGCTATGACCTGGACAGGCTGCATGCCTGACAAGACAGGCTTTTGGGGCACGTCCAAGTTTTATCCCGAAAGCTACGGCATTGACCGAGACATTCTCAAGGTCGGCTGCGATTTTGAGCAGAATCCTCCCTTTTATGCCCTTGGCGAAGACTATCGGGTATTTGTGCTAGACCCGCCGACTTCGGGATTGTCGAGCCAGGTCAACGGGCTTCAGGTTCTCGCGTGGGGCGGACATTATCCCTTCACTCCCAGTGTGTCTGTTCCCGCAGAGGTGCTGCCGGAAATGATTCGGGAATATGGGGAAAATCCGGTTCTCTACAAAGACGATGGCATCTGGTGGGACAAGGCTTACGAAAAGTGGGTTCCCAGCGCAATCAAGGACAGTGTGGAGAAGCGTGCCCAGGTTTGCCGCGACTATCTCAAGAAGGAGGATTGGGATTTCTTCTTTGTTGGGTTTGGAGAAGCCCATACCGCTGGGCATGACCTCTGGTATACCCATCCCGATCATCCTGTATACGAATTCCACGGCAAGCCTGCGGGCCCGCTGATGCTGGAGGCCTTTGAGAATATCGACCGAGCGATCGGCGAGATTTTAGATGCCGTGCCAGAAAATGCCTACATTACGCTCTTCTCGCCCCACGGCATGGGCGCAAACTATACCGACTTGCTGAGCATGGCTGTGCTGCCGGAGATGATGTATCGCTTTAACTTTGGCAAAGCGGCGATCGCCCCCGGAAATCCGGACGAGGAGCCAGGCCCGGTCATCAGCCATCCGTTCCGCAAGTCTTGGATGGGTGAAATGTGGGCGCGGAACTACGAGCAAAATCCCCTTAAGCGGGCGCTGCGTCCTTATCTGCCCAGCAAGCTTCTGCACGATCGCCTGAATGGGTTGGAATCGCCCTACGTGCTAATGGAGCAAAACGCGCCGCTGTTCTGGATGCCAGCCATGTGGTATCGCCCGCTGTGGTCGCAGATGCGGGCCTTCGCGCTGCCCTACTTTGCCGATGGACACGTTCGCATCAATGTCCAGGGGCGCGAGGGCAGTGGCATTGTGCCGCCGTCTGAATATGATGCCGTCTGTGAAGAGGTGATCGAAAAGCTTTGGAAGCTCAAGGATGCCAGAACAGGCAAGTCCATCGTGCGGCAAATTTCTCGCACTCGCCGCACGCCGTTTGACGAGGGCAATCTCTCGGATGCAGACATTGTGGTGGTCTGGGAAGAAGTGATTACCGATGTGGTAGACAGCCCCGACTTTGGGCGAATTGGCCCCATTCCCCACTTCCGGGCGGGCGGGCATCGGTCTAGAGGATTCTTCATGGCTCAGGGGCCGGGTATTGCTCCTAATTCCAGCATTGAGCGCGGTCAGGCACTCGATATTGCGCCGACGATTTTGGGTCTGCTGGGTGCGCCCATTCCCGATCGCCTGGATGGAACGCCGCTGCTGGAAGTGTCCTCCGTTCGGTCGGCGGCTATTCGGTAAGAGACTTCTATCATCCAGACTTCCACATTCATGAATCGAGGCGCGGGCTGTGGAGGCGATATCGTCGAACTTGCAGCCCGTCCTGCCTCATAAGCAACCGATTTTGCAGATCTACCCCAGCGCTTCCTATGAGTCCCGAAGTCTCTGTTATCATCCCTGCTTACAACACTGAGTCGTATATCGCACGGGCGATCGCCTCGGCCCTGAACCAAACGCTGCACAACATCGAGGTTCTCGTAGTAGACGATGCCTCGACCGATAGCACAGCAGAGGTCGCCAGACGCTTTCAAGATGAGCGGGTTCGGGTCTTTGTGAATGACCGGAATATGGGGGCAGCGGGCGCTCGCAATCGCGCTCTGCGAGAAGCCCGAGGCAACTGGATTGCTGTGCTAGACTCCGATGACTGGTACGCCCCGGAGCGCCTAGAACGTCTTCTCCAGGTTGCCCAAGCAGAACAGGCAGATATGGTAGCCGACGACCTGTACTACGTGCAGGATGGCAGCGACACCCCTCTAAGCACGTTAATCCAGGGAAGCGGGCACGCGATTACAGAGATCCGCCGCGTCGATCCGGTCTTCTTTGTGGAAACCGATGTCTACGGACAGCAGGGGCTACACCTGGGATTGAGCAAGCCGCTGATGCGCCGTCAGTTCTTGATTAAACACGGCATTGAGTATGACCTCTCGCTGCGCCTTGGGCAAGACTTTTGGCTGTATATGAACTGCCTGATCAATGGCGCACGCTATTTTCTCGTGCCAGAGCCATATTACTACTATCGCTTCCGCCCCAACTCCTTGGTCAAGCAGAGCAAAATTGCTCGACTAGACGGCTACTGCCGCGCAGCACAAAGCTGCTTGCAAAAGGAGCAGGTCAGGAGTAATCCTCGTCTCGTGCGATCGCTCTCTCACAATCTTGCTGTCTTCAAGCGCAACCGAGCCTACTATCGGGTCGTTGAACCACTGAAGCAACAGCAGTATTTCAAAGCCTTGCTTGCCGCAGTGCAAAATCCCTATTTCTTTGTGCATTTTGCAGGGCAGATTAGCAACATTCTGCAAAGACGCTGGCGCTACTATTTCCAAAAAAATACGCTGGCCTACGAAACTCGCTTATCCAATCAATAGTTCTCAATAACTCTCAATGGTTTCAATCACTCAACCAATCGCGATCCTCGCCAAAGCCTTTTAGCTAAGGGATCTCAGTAGGGAGATTAGAAGGGCGATCGCAGCAGAGATTCGATTTCGATATATCCAAGAGAGGAGCGCTATTGATGATGGGAAAGCGACTGCTTGGGAATTCATTCTCCATTTTTGTCACGCGCCTAACTCAAAGTATTACAACGTTTGCGCTCAGCGCTTTCATTGCCCGTTTATTAGGCGCATACGAGCTGGGTCAATATCTCCTTGCCTTTGGATACTATTTTATCTTCATGAGCCTCGCCTCGCAGGGGTTCAAAGTTTTATTCACGCGAGAGCTTTCTCGCCATCCAGAACAAACGCCCACCTACCTAGTTAGCGGCACGCTCCTGCAACTTCTATTCAGCACCATTGCCTACGCGGTTTTGGTGCTTATTGTGTATTTTCTGCCCTATCAAGACAACACAACGCTGGTGTGTTACGTCATGGGGCTAACTATTTTTCCATTCTCTTTGTCAAACATATCAGAGGCTATCTTCCAGTCCAAAGAGAAGATGTATCTGATTACTGTTACCACGGTTCCGGTTTACATTTTGCGTCTGCCCGTGATGATTTGGGCAATGCAGGCGGGGTACGGGGTTGTTGGGCTGAGCTTGGTGATGTTTTTCTCGGAAATACTCATCTTATTTTTTCAGTGGGGGTTGCTTCTGAGATCGGTCATTCCCTGTTGGAAGGTTGATCGAGCATTTATCCGACAATCGATGCAGTCGGTGCGGACGTTTGTTGCAATTGAAGGCGTTTCAGTGATCAACGCTCGGATGCAAATCCTGATTCTTTCGGTGCTAGGCGGAGAGGTTATCGTTGGTCTTTACGGGGCCATTATGCAATTAATGCAGCCCTTCGACATTTTATCGACTAGCCTCACGGTCGGCGTTTTTCCGAGCATGTCAAAGGCGGTGGATCTTGGGCGACACAGGCAGCGGCAGCTTGCTGAAATGAGCATAGAGTTGCTGCTGACGGTGTCTTTGCCCTTGGTCATGGCGCTGATCTTTTTTGGCAAAGAGTTGCTAAACCTGGTTTACCACAGATCTGATTTTGGAAATGCCGCAGCTCCCCTAGCTATTGTTTCGCTGGGGCTGATTGCATCTTCATATATTCGCCCTCTGAGCTATCTTCTGGTTGCCAATCATCTCGAACATATCAATATGCGTGAAGTGATGGTAACCACAACGCTAACAGGTATCACGGGTATTGTTTTGATTTCTCGGTTTCAACTAATGGGGGCGGCAGTTTGCGTTTTGCTCATGCGATTCATCAGTCTTGGACAGTATGTCTACGGCGTTTCGTTTAACTTATTCTCAGTTCGCTTTTGGAAGTCCCTCAAGCGTCCCCTTTTAATCACAGCGCTGATGACGTTAGTATTTTGGGTTCTCGAAAGCCATGTTCAAGAAATTTTGAAGATTACCACCATTTCAACTGTGGTTTATCTTTTGCTCGTGGGTGCGATGGTGACGTTTCAGGCGGGTGGAGTCAGAGTAGTTTACACAAAGCTGTTGCAGAAATAGACGGGGTCATTGATGAAGGTTGTTCTATTACACTTTTGCTTTACGGAATATACTGTTGGGCTGGCCAATGGATTGGCGAATTATGTTGATTTAACGTTGATTCATCCAGAAAAGATTTCTGCGGACTGTCACAAAGCGCTCGATCCGCGCGTCAAGGTGCGGACGTTTGCCAAGCCTCGGATTCGCGATCCGCGCAATGTGTTTGCAATGGCGGAGATGATGCGGCTGATTTGGGAGGCTCAACCCGATGTGCTGCATGTGCAGGAGACAAACGACTTTTGGTATGACCTGACGCTGTTCTTCAACTCAATGCCGCCGCTGGTGACCACGATTCACGATGTGTTTCGACATCCGGGCGATCGCGACAATGTATGGGGGTCTGAATATACCCGGCGCATCGCGTTCTACAAGTCGCAGGCGCTGATCGTCCATGCCAATCCGCTCAAAGAAGCCCTAGTGAACCAGTTTCGGGTGTCGGGCGATCGCATTTCGGTCTTGCCTCATGGCGAAATTGGCAGCTTTTTTCAGACCTGGGCCGATGGCGTGCATTTGCCGCGCGAACCCTATACTCTGCTATTTTTCGGTCGCATCTGGCCTTACAAGGGCTTGAAGTATCTGGTGGAAGCCATGCCGCTGGTAGCAGAGCGCTTCCCCGATGTGCGACTGATTGTTGCGGGGCGGGGGGAAAACCTGAGCCAGTATTTTTCTGGGGAACCGGACCCCCGCCAGTTTGAAATTTTGAACGAGTTTATTCCCCTCAAGGCGGTGGCGGGGCTATTTCAGCGCAGCACTGTGGCGGTTTTACCTTATGTCGAGTCTTCCCAGAGTGGCGTGGCGGCTGTGGCGTTTGCGATGGGAACTCCGGTCATTGCCTCTAACATTGGCGGACTGGCAGAAATGGTCAACCACGGACAAGACGGGCTGCTCGTGCCTCCCGGAGATAGCCGCGCTCTGGCAGACGCAATCATTCACCTGTTGGGCGATCGCGCTTTACAAGAGCGCTTCGCGGCCGCTGGTCTAGCCCGCTGCCAAACTGACCTGAACTGGTCAAAGATTGCTGCAAGCACCGTTGAGATTTATCAACGGGCGATCGCTGCAAAACGATAGATCGTTAGACCGCTAGACCGATAGACCACACTCAATAGCCCTGAGGCCGATGTTCTTAATCCCTTCCTCTGGGGACTGACCTCACACACGCTTCGGGCTGTTTTTCCCAAAGTTCCTAAAGTTCTAGAGTCTGTAAACCCTTGTAAAATCTCTCTACCGAAACCATCATGGCTCGTCATCGCACTTCCCCAGTTCCACGCTGGCAATTCGTTAGCAAATCCCTTCCCAAATGGCTGATTTCGCTGGCGCTAGCGCTGCTGTTTCTCTTCTTTAGCGCGACGGTTGCTTATTCCGCCTACAAAGCACATCGCCGTCGCCCGCCCGATCAGGTGCATCTCGCCTGGATCAAAGACCCCGCAACCACCATGACCGTCACCTGGCGCACCTACCGGGACTACACCCCCTCCCATGTGCAATATCGCCCGAAGGGCGCTGAAGAGTGGCAAGAGTGGGTAGGAGTCCACCGTCCCTCTGGCACAGAGGGCATGTTGCATGAGGTTACCCTTGAAGATCTTTCGCCCAACACTGAATACGAATACCGCGTAAAAGGCGACTACTGGTCAGTCTGGAGCGATATTTACACGTTCCGCACGGCTCCATCGGGGGGCGCAAGTGAGTTTGATGTGGTGTATGTCGCAGATACAGGACTGGTGGGCCGCAAGGACGGACTTTCGACCGGAACCCAGCAAATCATCGACGAAATTGCCAAGCTGAATCCCTTGCTTGTGCTGGGTGGAGGCGACTATGCCTACTACGATGGCGACAAGCGCTTTCGACCACTCGATCGGGCGATCGATGCCTGGTTTAACCAGATGATGCCCGTGGCCAGCAAGGCCCCGCTGATGCCGACCTATGGCAATCACGAAGCTATATTGCAGGAGAGTGTCGATCTCTGGTCGCAGCGCTTCCCAACGCCCGCCGGATTTGACCACAACTTGAATTATTCTTTTGACGTGGGCAATGTGCATTTCATCTCGCTGCTCACGATTTTTGAAGAGCAGGGCGTTTCTAGTGGGACACTGAACTGGCTGGAGGAAGACCTCAAAGCAGCGCAAGCAGCAGGCAAGCAGTGGATTATTCCGTTTACCCATGTGTCTGCTTTTGCTGAGGGCAAGAGCCATCCGTCTAACCTGGCATTGCGAGCGCAGCTTGGGCCGCTGCTTGAAAAGTACGGCGTGAAGCTGATTGTTTCCTCCCATGATCAAGCCTACGAGCGCACCTATCCGCTGGTTAATGTACCCCAGTCTATTACCGCAACGTCTACTTCAAAGTCTTGCTATACCCTGGAAGATGGCGTGACCTGGCTCAAATCGAGTCCTGGCGGCAAAGAGAGCAACAAGAGCGGCTCGTTTTCCATCTTTCAAAGCGACACTGCGCCCCCCTGGACTGCCTATCGCAACAATACGATGCATGTGTTTACGCAGCTTCACTTCACGCCGGATCAGCGATTGCAGGTTAAGACTTATGGCTTGAAAGGGGATGGAAAGCCGCCTGTAGTGCTGGATGAGTTTGAATACACGACAGGGCGCTGCGGAGCGTGAGGGTGCGGTTGTACCAGTTTGGCGCTCAGGGCGAGCGCTAAGCTGCTAAATTTGCTGCCAGAAAGGCTCGAGGTAGCAGGGCACTGGCATTTGGCACTGGCATCGGCGTTCATGCGTTGGTGTGGGTGCTGCTGGGTGTAGCAACAGTTCCATCGTGAAACAGCCCAAACTGTGGTAGGGCAAGCACAAAGGTCGTCTGACCTGGAGCGCTTTGAACCGACAGTTGCCCCCCGATGAGCGTGGCCAGCTTTCGAGCCAGCGCCAGACCCAGGCCCGTGCCGCCATATTTCCAGGGGTCGTTGTTGGGAATGCGATAGAACTTTTCAAAGATGCGATCGCGCTCTTGGTCGGGAATCTCCACCCCAGTATTCGTTACGCAAAGCCGCAGTTGACCGAGAACCGATACCCCTTCTGCTGGTGTTCTAGCCTGTTCTCGACCCTGTTCTCCAAACGATTCTTGATCCTGTTCAATCAAGACTTGAATCTTGCCTCCGGCGGGCGTGTACTTGCAGGCATTGTGCAGCAACTCCGAAAGAATGCGCTCCAGATAGTTCAGGTCGGTGGTCAACGGCTTCAGGTCATCTGGAACATGGATTTCCAGGTGCTGGTGCTGCCGATGGACATATGGCAAAAACGGCTCAGCGACGTGGGGCAAGATGTCGCGCAGGTTCACCGTCGTCCACAGCAGCGGCTCTGTTTCTGAGTCGATGCGGGCCAGGTCGAGCAGGTCGTTGACCAAGCTGATTTCACGGAGGCTCTCTTCTCTGAGAATTTGCACAAAAGGGGCGGCGTGCCGGAGCAATTGGGCGGCTAGCGGTTCGGTCACGCTGTCGGTCATGTCGCGCAGAATGATTTCGAGCATCTGCGTCGCCATCGAGATATTCGACAGGGGCGTTCGCAACTCGTGAGACACTGTATTGAGAAAGTCGTCCTTGAGCTGGTTGAGGCGCTCTAGCTCGGCGACCTGGGTTTGGGCGGCTTGAAACAGGCGAGCCTGGCGAATGGCGATCGCACATTGAATCGCGACCTGTTCCGCTAGGCGAATTTCTGGCTCCGTAAACACCCGCTCCGGCGGGCACACCAGCGTCAAGATACCCAGGTTACCCTGTTCGTCGGCAATGGGGCAGCGAAACAGACCGACCCAGCCCGCCAGCGGGTGCTGCCCGCAGGTGTGCGTGTAGGAACGGGCTTTCAGGCAAACTGCCAGCTCATAATGCTCTTCGCAGCGAAACTCGGCTCCTCGAATCGGCGGCAAACTAGTCGGAAATTCGTAGGCAATTCGATAGGACTGGCCGTCGCTGCTAAAAAAACCGACTTCACAGGTAGACAGGTGGAGTTGCTCGGCGAGTTCTTGCACCGCCGTTTGCAAAATCTGATGCTCGTTGAGGCTGTCGCGCAGGCGATCGCTAATGCGGCGCAGCAGGGCTTCATAATTGAGCGATCGCTCCAGTTCTGCCGTGCGCTGCTGCACCTTGTCTTCTAGGTTCAGGTTTAACTGCCGCACCTGGTCGTAGAGTTCTGCCTGCTGAAGGGCGATCGCCAACTGATCAGCAATGTGTTGCAACAGGTCTGCTTCGCTGGGCTGCCACTGGCGATGGGTTTCGCAGCTATGCACAATCAGCAGCCCCCAGAGCGTGGGCATTTCAGGCGAGCCGTCTAAATTGTCAGCATTGTCAGCGTCGTCCACCAAATCCTTGCCCTTGGTGGGCTGATCCGAGGGCTGGAGAGAGTTTCGCTGCAAAATCGCCGCCACCATTTTGGACTTGACGCGAAACTGTTGCATGTAGTCTGCTAGACACCCAGCCCAAGCATCCTGCCGCACATCGGGAACCAGCCGCGTCTTGTGCTGCTGATAAAAGTCTCGACAGCTGCCCCCAAAGCACCGATCTTCCAGCTTCATCTCCAGAGTCAGCGGGTAGGCCGGGTTCAGCGATTCTTGGATCACCACACCCACCTCAGCGCTGATCAGCCGAAAGATCAGCGCTCGATCGACTTGGAGGACCTGTCGTACCTCATCCACTGCCGTCGCCAGAATGGTTTCCACACTGAGCGACTGGCGGATGCGCTGAGTAATGCCCCGCAAAACCTGTTCGCGCTGAATTTGCTGGTGGAGCAGTTCCTCTATCTGCTGGCAGTTTGCAGAGCAATTCGCTCTAGAGTGGCCGACCTCCCGCAAGGTGATTAAACTCAGGTCGGGCAGGGCATGACCTGCGATTTTGTAGGCAATCTGTCGAGCAGTGCCGTCTTGTGCAAACCAATCTAGCTCACCCTTGATGGGTTCCGTTGCTGCCCCGTCGGCCTTCTGGCTCCGCTGCAAACCGGCCCAGAGGAACGCAGGCAGTACCTCCGCAGCAGGCTGCCCCACCAATGCTTCGCGCGATCGCCCCAATAGTTTGCAAGCCGCTGCATTGCAGCCCACGACGCAGCCCCTGGCATCAATCGCCACCACCCCGTCTAGAGAATCATCAAACAGGACCCAGAAGGGCTGAACATCAAATGGCATAGTTGCGTTACGCAGGCATCTTGCAGACAGGACATCTTAGGAGGGGGCTTGTTTTAATAAATCCCAGAAATGCCAAAAAAATCCGAAAAAGCGACTTTTGCCTAAAAAGCAAATCTATCCGTCAGTTTTTCGATGGATAAAGTCAAAAACGCTGAAACCTTTAAAAAATGTCCAAGATAGAGCGTTTTTGAAGCTGGTGAGGTACGTGGATAGTCAAGAAGCGTTTGCCTCGTCAGGATTATGCGTGTCTCACCCCGCAAGAAAATGCGTATATGGCGTGAAGTTCTGTTGCCTTCATGTAAAGTCGGCACTTCGATCTTATCTCAGAAGATGCGGTGACTACTGGGTCTCGTCTGGGTTTCGACATCAGTCGCCCCTCTAGTTTGGCAGCACGATGCAAGCGTCCTCTTCCCAAATGACTCCACAGGCATCACCCTCTGCAGGGGAGACCATTCCTCCAAGCTGGGTCGCCATCAGGGGGCCCACCGGCGTATCCAACCTGCATTCCCAGACCTGGCCAATGTAGGTGACCTGGCGAATCGTCGCGGCGATCGCCCCTGGAGCCTCTGTTGCGACCAGCCGCACCCGCTCTGGCCGCAGCATGACAGTCGCTGCATCGCCCACGGTCAGCGGGGTTCCAGTAGACAGCGCCCGGAGGGAAAAGCCTTTGAGGGCGATCGCCGCCCATTCGCCCTCGATCGCCTGCACCGTGCCTTGCAGAAAATTTGCCTTGCCGATAAACTGCGCCACAAAATGCGAAGCGGGTCGGTTGTAAATGTCTTTCGGGCTGCCCAACTGCTGCACTTGGCCGCTGTGCATCACGGCAATGCGATCGCTCAGGGCCAGCGCCTCTTCCTGGTCATGCGTCACATAGATAAAGGTCAGCCCCGTCTCGCGCTGAAGCTCTCGCAGTTCTTGTCGCACCTCTTCCCGAATCTTGGCATCCAGCGCCGACAGCGGCTCATCCAACAGCAGCACCTTGGGCCGACTGATTAGCGCCCGTGCCAGCGCGACTCGCTGCTGCTGCCCGCCCGAAAGCTGCGACGGACGGCGATCGCCCAGCCCCTCAATCCGAAACATCCGCATCGCCTCTGCCACGCGCGGTTCTGCCTCTGCCCGCGCCACGCTTGCAATTTGCAGCGGATAGGCAATATTTTCCGCCACCGTCATGTGGGGAAACAGCGCATAGCTCTGAAACACCGTATGCACCGCCCGTCGGTAGGGCGGCAGCGTAGTCACATCCTCACCACCGATGCAAACCTGCCCATACTCTGGAATCTCGAATCCGCCAATCAGCCGCAGGGTGGTTGTTTTGCCCGACCCGCTCGACCCCAGCAGCGAAAAAAATTCCCCCGGCTGCACCGCCAGCGTTACGTCTTTCACCGCGTAGACCTCTTTTTGTCCACTGCCGTAGATTTTGCTGACGCGATCGAGGGAGACGATGGGTTGGGAAGGCATGGAGAGGGGTTGGGGATGGAGGAGTGGAAGAGTTGGAAAGGGTTGCTGGGGATATAGACAGCCGCTTCACGCCATCAACCGTCTCGCTGCGCCTGCTGGCTCAACAGCACCAGGACGGTACTCACAGTCAGAATCAGGGTGGCGATCGCCGCAATTTCTGGCGTGATGTTGGTGCGGAGGCGACCCCAGATCTCCATCGGTAAAGTATTGTCGCGGCCAGTGAGAAAAATAGTGACAACAACTTCATCAAAGGATAGCGTGAAGGCCAGCAAAGCCCCAGCAACCACGGCACTGCGAAGGTAGGGAAACAGCACATCGCGAAACACCTGAACGGGCGTGGCTCCCAGGTCATAGGCGGCTTCTTCGAGGCTGCGGGGAAACTGGCCCAGGCGCGTCAGCATTGGCCCCAGCGCCACGGGCAAGCCAAAGATGGCATGTCCCAAAATCACGGTCCACAGCGACAGCGACAGCCCCAAATCCGAGAAATAGGCTAGCATTGCCACGCCCGTCACAATTCCCGGCAGCAAGATCGGCAGATTCAGCGCGATGCGAAAGGCATTTTTGCCCCAAAACTGGTAGCGATAGATGGCAAAGGCTGCCAGCAGCGCAAAGACGGATGCCAGCACCGTCGCCACCGCCGCCACCCGAATCGAGTTGCCCAGCGCCACGCGCATCGCTGCATCTTGCAGAGCCGTGCGATACCAGCGCAGGGTAAAGCCCTGAAACGGCAGCGACAGAATGCGCGAGTTGTTGAAGCTCATCAGCACCAGCACACCGATGGGCAAATACAGAAAGCCGAATACCAGCACGGCCCAAAGCCCCAGCGCCCAGGGGCGATGCTGCGTTTGGCGGGGGGCGATCGCCCCAGCATCCATCGCTTGGGTCTCTATTGTCGGTTTGTCAAGTGCCATCACGTGAGTGCCAAAACCTCTAGCGCCATACCAAACTTATATCGATTTTGGATTTTGGATTGGCGATTTTGGATTAGCGGTTTTATGTTTAGGTGGCCGATTTTGGATTGCCGATCAAGTATCTGTGACACATCTAGCGCTTTCATCGTTTAGGCTGTTTGCAGGAATTGAGACTATTGCTCTAAGGCGGAAGTTCTGCCTCCAGTTCGTAGTGCAGACTTTAGTCTGCCTCCGAGGGACTAGCTGTGAATCGGGCGGCTGAACTCACCACTACGGACGTTCAGGGCGACTGAAGTCACTACTACGAATGTTCAGGGCGACTGAAGTCGCCACTACAAACGTTTAGGGCGGCTGAAGTCACTACTACGAATGTTCAGGGCGACTGAAGTCGCCACTACGAACAATCATCATTGGGGCAATATCAAATGTCGGAGTGCCAGCCCCAGGTAGCTAATCTGGCCGTAGGCATAGACCAGATTATCGAACCGCAGGGCGGGGTCATTGCCATATCGCAGCGCGTGATATAGCCCGCGCAGGAGGCGATCGCCCCCCCGTTGAACCTGCCCCAGGCCGGCTTTTCCGGTCAGGCGTTCCCGCTGATATTCGCTCACGCCCTGCCACCAGCTTCTTTCCAAAAACCAAGCCTGCTGGCGGCGTTCGGGCGCGACCCGGTGGGTGACTTCGGCATCGGGCAAATAGCGGACGGTTTTGCCCTGGCGTAGCGCCAGTTCTGTCAGGTGCAACTCTTCGTTGGATAACAGCGTATTGCCGATGCGGCCAAGCTGCACCGAAAAGCCACCGACCGATTCCCAAAAGTCGCGCCGCAGGGCGTAGTTCACGCCGCGTGGCGTTTGCCCTGGCTGCTGAATCTTCACTGGTGCATTGCCCAGGTCGTATGCGCCGAGGCTGCCCGCCAGGTTTGCCGAGAGCCAGCGGGGGGGCAGTCGTCCTTCCCAATCCAGCAAGACACGCCCGCCTGCGATCGCCAAATTCTCGTCTGCCTGAAACGCTTCGGATAGCGTCCGCAGCCATTGTGGAGCGGCGATCGCATCGTCATCTAGATAGGCCAGCAGGGGCGCGGCAGCGTTGACGGCTCCGGTGTTGCGAGCGACGGATAGCCCCAGCGTCGGCTCTGGCAGATAGCGCAGCCGAGAATCCTGCAAAAACGGCTCCACCACAGTCCGCGTGGCATCGGTGGAGGCGTTGTCTACCACCAAAACCTCGTAGGGTTCCGTCAGGTCTTGACGCAGCAGACTGGCGATCGCCCCAGCTAGATAGCCAGCCCGATTATGCGTACAGACAATGGCAGAAATACACGGCGACATCTGGCAACCCTCAAAAGCAGGTTCCAAGGTTCCAAGACAAGTTTCGTTCTATTCTGCGTTTGACCATGCATCTAAATACTTAAAGCTATGGCTCACCTAAGCTATGGCTGCGGACAGCCCTTCCGAACGGCTCCCAGCAATGTAGATACCGTAACGCATCGTTTTACCTGGAGGTTGTTCTGCCGGATCAGGGTTACCCGTCCTAGTTGCCCAAGGACGCGACCTTGATGATTAAACTGAACGCGATATAGCCCACCTGTTTGATACAGCGTCATTTCTGTTGGATGAAGCTGAATCCTGGGGTCGAGGTCGCGCCACAAAATCTGTTCAATGGGTGTGTTGATCGGGTGGGCAGCAACTTGCACAAAGCCGTAGGAGTCTGTCCGAAGGCTGACCTGCCAGGTAGAACGGGTTTGCTCTGCCCGAAACTGGGCCAGCCGCATGGTTTGAAAGACTTCATCCTGGGCTACGTTGAGACTGCGGGCGCTAAAGAAAGTAATCCAGCTAGGGGCGGCGATCGCCATCAGAACCGCAATAATCGCCACGACCGCAATTTCTCAATCAGCGTAAACCCCATCGCCACGTTGCGCTCGAACCGCAGGGGGCAAAGACCCTGCCCCCAAACGAGTCAAAGCTTTCATAGAGATTCATCAGAGTGTGAGAGATGCACCCAGCCAACCTGTCCTTAAAATAAAGTTCCCTACGGTGGCGATCGCCTATCGAGAAATTTCCTCTCATGCGCCCTCCCAGGAGAAAACCATCAGCGCCGACCCATTGGGGCATAATGATCAGCGGTGGTTTTGAGGGAACAAGCTCAACATGCCTGACGTAATCGACGCGCTGCCAGACAACCTCCAACCTGCAATGGCGGACGTGCTGGGGCTGCCGATTCACCTGCTGCCAGACTATTGCGACTGGCTGCTGGCGCAACTCGCGCAGGGCGATCGCGGCGTGCATGTGGTCACGCTGAATGCCGAAATGGCTATGCAGGCAGAGCAAAACGACGCGCTGGCAGCGGTGATCCGGCAGGCAGAACTGGTGATTCCTGACGGGGCGGGCGTGGTGCTATATCTGCGATTGCGCGGCCATCGCGTCAACCGCTGTCCGGGCATTGAGCTATCAGAGCGGGTGATTCGAGCGTCTGCCGACTCAGCCTTGCCCAATGCACCTTACTCGCTATTTTTCTTTGGCGGTGCGCCCGGGGTCGCAGATGAAGCGGCGCGGGTGTGGCAAGAACAAGTGCCAGGACTGGCGATCGCCGGGGTGCAGCACGGCTACCTCCCGCCCGAAGAGCAAGCCCCGCTGCTGGAACGGCTCCGAGAACTCCAGCCGCGCCTGATTTTGGTGGGGCTGGGGGTTCCTCGACAAGAATTTTGGATTGCCCAACACCGCCATGTTTGCCCCAACGCAATTTGGATCGGCGTGGGCGGCAGCTTCGATATCTGGTCGGGCACCAAAACCCGCGCTCCTGGCTGGCTGCGGAACAATAACCTGGAGTGGGTTTATCGGCTCTATCAAGAACCGTGGCGCTGGCGGCGAATGCTGGCCCTGCCGCAGTTTGCATGGCGGGCAGTGGTGTATAGAGGGTGACGGGGAAAGGGGGAGATCGGCAGAGCGCTGCGGGTTTGTTGCTGGTTAGCGATCACCGCTAAACGGTTGCCTTTTAGTTAGCAAGGGTGAGCAATGGCGGCAACAACCTGCAAATCCAAAAGTTTGCGATTTCCGCATCTTTGTATACAGTATGCATATAGAAGCCAATTTATGCTGGGTAGCTTGAGGGCGTGTGCTGATTCGCCGATCTTCCAGGACGCAGCGCCACCGACAGGATCAAACCTGGGATGGGAATCGCCTCAGTGACCCGTGTTGACGCTGAAATCACAGAAAATCCATATTTAGGGGATGGAATGGTTGTTCTTTCTAAACAGCTTGCAGTCAATGGCGATCGCCTCATGCAGTCTATTGATCGGCTGGCCAAAATCGGGCGACAGCCCAATGGAGACATCTGCCGCCTAGCCTTTTCGCCAGAAGACTTGCAGGCTCGCTATCTAGTGCAGCAGTGGATGATCGAGGCGGGGATGACCGTGCGGACGGATGCCGCCGGAAACCTAATCGGCCGCTACGAGGGCACCGACCCCGACGCACCCGCCCTGGCCACAGGTTCCCATATCGACACCGTGCCCTCTGGCGGCCCCTTCGACGGGGCCCTGGGGGTGCTGGGCGGCATCGAAGTCGTGCGGACGCTGAAGGAAAATAACCTGCGGCTGCGGCATCCCATTGAGGTCATCGTGTTTACCGATGAGGAGAGCAGCATGATTGGCGGACAGGCGATCGCCGGGACAGTGCTGCTAGATCAGCCAGAACGCTACCTGCCCAAAATCAATCAGCCGATTGAGTCGTGCCTGGAGAAAATTGGCGGCGACTGGAGCCAACTGCCCAGCGCCCGCCGCACCCGCGCCGACATTGCCGCCTTTGTGGAACTGCATGTGGAGCAGGGCTGCGTGCTGGAGCGCAAAGCTCAGGCGATTGGCGTGGTGCAGGGCGTAGTAGGGATGCAGCGGCATCTGATCACGATTCACGGCCAGCCCAACCACGCAGGCACCACCCCGATGGACATGCGCCAGGACGCGCTGATTGCCGCCGCAAAGGTAATTCTGTCAGTGCAGGCGATCGCCCTAGAGCAGCCCAGCCAGCCCGTCGCCACGGTGGGCTATCTCACCGTCGCCCCCAACGCCATGAACATTGTGCCGGGAACCCGTAGAGCTATCGGGTCGATATGCGCGACCTGTCGCAGGTGGTGCTGGAGCAAATGCTGGAGAAGCTGAAGCAAGCCCTGCGCGAGATTGCGATCGCCACCCACACCCGCATCGACATCGCGCCCGTCCTCACCGTCGAGCCGACTCTGGCCTCTCTCAATGTCCAGGCAGCGATTGAAGCTGTTTCCCAAGACCTGAACCTGAGCTACCTCTACATGCCCAGCCGCGCCGGCCACGACGCAATGGAGATGGGCCGCTTTACCGACATGGGTATGATCTTCGTACCCAGCCAGGAGGGACTCAGCCACTCCGGCATGGAATACACCTCGCCAGAGCAATGCACCCAGGGCGCGGACGTGCTGCTTCACACGCTGATCAAGCTCGACTCGATCTATGCTTAAAAGGCCTTAAAAAGGCCCATAGGGAGCCTTATAGAAACCGTTCAGCGGCCGTGGAAAGTCTTTCACGGCCGTTTTTGAACGCTTAATCATAATAAAGAGCTATAAACTACCAGAAACCCTGGCAATCCTCCAGGAATCGGAATTTTTCTGTAATCTGCCATTACTTGCGACTGAAAGCTCTAGAGGTTGCAGAGGTTGGCGAATGTAGCATCAGATACAACGTGTAGATCTTTAAAGCCTTTTGATAGATGACATTCGTTCGGCATTAAGATGTCTGGCATCTGAATTGCAAATCCGAATCATAAAGCAGGCAGATGCAACTCCGATCCTGTAGAACGTTTCAGGATCTCTGGTTGAACTCGAGGTATCACCTGACTCACTTCGCCGCTGTCCATGCTGCAAAGCTCTTTTAAGGCTTTTTGGGGATGTTTTAATGACTCAATCATCTGTCTCAGCTTCAGCTTCGCCGACCGTCGATGGGGGCGGAGTTGCACCAATTCCCTACGACATGCCATCCACGACCGTAGGCGTATCTCTCCGCTCGGTTACCAAAAAATACGGCCCCGTGACGGCAGTTGAGAACATCACCCTGGACATCCCGCCCGGTTCCTACTGCTGTCTGCTGGGACCAAGCGGCTGCGGCAAAACCACCACGATGCGGATGATTGCAGGTCACGAAGACATTACTCAGGGCGACGTATACATTGGCGACCTGCGGGTGAACGACCTGCCGCCTGCCCAGCGCAGCACCGCCATGATGTTCCAAAACTATGCCCTATTTCCCCACAAGACGGTCTGGCAGAATGTCGAGTTTGGGCTGCGGATGCGCGATATCCCCAAGCCCGAACGCGACCAGCGCGTGGGTGAAATCCTGGAAATCGTCGGGCTGACCCCGTTTGCCAGCCGCAAGCCCGCCCAACTCAGCGGCGGACAGCAGCAGCGCGTAGCCCTAGCGCGATCGCTCGTCACTCGTCCCCAAGTGCTGATGCTCGACGAACCCCTCAGCGCCCTCGACGAAAACCTGCGGGTAAAAACGCGGGGTGAGTTGCGCCGCCTGCAAAAGCAGTTTGGCATGACCTTCATCCAGGTGACGCACAACCAGGACGAAGCCTATTCCCTGTCGGACATGATCGTGGTCATGGATCATGGGCGGATCGACCAGGTGGGCACGCCTCAGGAAATCTTCGTCAAGCCAATTTCCCAGTTCGTCGCAAAATTCACAGGCGACAACAACATCTTCAAAGGAACCGTCAGCCGCGCCGACCAGGATGCCGAAGGCTACCTAGTGCAGATGGATGTGCCAAAGTTGGGAACGCTCCTCTGCCGGGGTGACTATGCCCAGGCTGGCGCAGCGGCCGCCTGCTCGGTGCGGGCAGACCGGGTGAAGGTGGAGCCGCTGTCGGCGGCGGACACATCACCCCGCGCTCTGGTGAATCAGGTGACAGCGCGAATTGTAGCCGTCGAATTCACGGGCTACGTCACTCGCGTTACCCTGGCGCTGGAAAAGACCGGACAGGAAGTGCTGTACAAAGTCCGCAGCACCGACTGGGTGAGCCAAGCGCTCCAGGAAGGGCAGGTCGTGGCGCTAAGCTGGCTGGCTGATGACTGTGTGTTCTTGTCGCATTAACGTCGCACCAGCCATGACGCGATCTCAGAGCCGAGTAGCTTGGCGACTGGTGGGTCTGCGGCAGATTATGGGTGACTGGTGAGATTATGGGTGACTGGTGATCTGGCGTGGGGCGATCGCCCTCTCTCTTGTCCATCATCCGCAGCACCTACCCCGCAGTCACCGCTATAGATGCAAAGCTAGCGCCAGCAGAGCAACTCAAACAGCCCAGCAACGTTTACCCCTCATTCATTCTCTACACATCTAGGCACTATGGCTAAAATCTCTCGTCGTCAAGTCATCCGCACTGGACTCGCTGCCGGAGCCGCGCTGGCTGCGACCCGTTGCGCCCGCAGCGAAGCCCCCGTCGGCACCCCCAACAACCCGGCTACGGGCCCGGAGGTAAACACCAACCAGACCAAGGACGTGACCCTGCGGCTGATTGGCACCGGCGTATCGCAGATCAATGAAATTCGCGATAAAGCGCAGCAAGATCTCGGCTTTAAGCTAGACATGCGGGCCCTCAGCACCGAAGAAAACAACCAGATCGCCATTACTCAGCCCAAACAGTACGACATCTTTGACGGGGAATATTTCAGCTTGCCGCTAGTGGTGCCGTCGGGCAATCTCCAGCCCATCGATGTTAGCAAGATCAAAGACTACGACAAGATCGTGCCCTTCTTTACCCAGGGCAAGTTTGAGGGGATGCCTGTAGAACAATCCCAAGGCACAGCGCCTTACAAGGTGCAGTACCTTACTGGGCCAGACTCCAAAGAGTTTTCACCGACCCCCACCGACTACGCTACGCTGATCCCATTCCAGTACAACGCAGACACGCTGGGCTACCGTCCCGACTTGGTGGGCCGCAAGATCGAAACCTGGGGCGAATTGTTCAATCCCGAATTCAAAGGCAAGACTTCGATTCTGGACATCCCCCAAATCGGCATCATGGACGCGGCAATGGTAGCCGAGTCGCTGGGGCTGATGAAATTTGGCGACAAGGGCAACATGACCCGCGAAGAAATCGACCAGATTACCAATATTCTTAAGGAACAGAAGCGGGCGGGTCAGTTCCGGGCTTTCTGGAAGACCTTTGATGAATCGGTGAACCTGATGACTTCTGGCGAGGTAGTGTTGCAATCCATGTGGTCGCCTGCGGTGACCGCCGTGAAGTCTAAAGGCATGGAGTGCATCTATGCACCACTGAAGGAAGGCTATCGCGGCTGGGGCGGCGGCATTGGCCTGTCGAAGAACCTGTCGGGCATCCAGCTTGACGCAGCCTATGAGTACATCAACTGGATGCTAGAGGGCTGGGTCGGCTCCTTCCTGGGTCGCCAGGGCTACTACAGCGCCGTGCCAGAAAATGCCAAGAAATATATGTCGCAGGCAGAGTGGGACTTCTGGTACGAAGGCAAGCCCGCCGCCGAAGATATGGTAGACCCCTTCGGCAAAACCCTTGAGAAAAAAGGCGCAGTGCGGGATGGCGGCTCCTTCAAGGATCGCTTCGGCAACATCGTGTGTTGGAACTCCACGATGAAGGAGAACGTGTACCTGGTGCAAAAGTGGAACGAGTTTATCGCGTCGTAGCGATCGCCTGCTAATCTCTACTAATTCCTGTCCATTGCGGTGCTTTGAGCGACCTGCCCCCTCAAAGCGCCGCAGCTATTCAGTTAACTTGCGATGCTGAAATCTTGGAAAAGCATTCAGCCCTATGCACTGGCAACGCCGCAAACACTCGTGCTGCTGCTGTTTCTGGTGCTGCCGATTCTCATGATCTTTGTGGTCAGCTTCTGGCAGTTTGACGGCATTCAGATGATTCCCAGCTTTACGCTGGATAACTACAAAAGTATCTTCACGTCCGACGTGACGCTGAGAACCTACCTAAACACGTTCAAGTATGTGTTCCTGGTGTGGTTCTTTTGTCTGGCGATCGCCTTTCCTGTGGCGTACTTTCTGGCATTCTTCATCGAAGACCAAAAGTGGCAAATCATTCTCTTTTTAGTGTGTACAGTACCATTCTGGACTTCAAATATTATCCGGATGATTTCCTGGGTGCCCGTGCTGGGGCGGGAAGGTCTGGTAAACAGCACGCTGCTGCGCCTGGGGCTGATTAATCAACCGCTGGAGTGGCTGCTGTTTTCGGATTTTGCCATTGTGCTGGGCATGGTGCATTTGTATAACTTTTTTATGATTGCGCCCATTTTCAATAGCCTCATGCGGATCGATCGCAACCTGATCACCGCCGCACGAGACATGGGCGCATCCGGGTTTCAAATTCTCAAAGAAATCATCCTGCCGCTGGCGGCTCCGGGGATTGCCATCGGCTCCATTTTTGTGGTGACGTTGGTGATGGGGCGAATTCGTCACGGGTGCGAATGATGGGCGGCGGGCAGGCGGCCTCCGTCGGCAAGATGATTCAGACCCAAATCGGCAGCTTGCAGTATCCGCTGGCGGCGGCAAACGCGGTAATTTTGCTGCTGGTGACGCTGCTGCTGGTCATGGCAATTTTGCGCGTGGTCGATATTCGCAAGGAGTTGTGATGCAACAGAAACGCTCCCTGACTTACTACCTGCTGGCGGGCTTCTTTGGGCTATTTGTCCTGTTTCTCTACGGCCCCATGCTGGCGATCTTTATCCTGTCGCTGCAAGGCGAAGAGGGCACGCTGACGTTTCCGATGAAAGGCTTTAGCTTCTACTGGTTGGGGCAGGTCTTCCAGGAACAGCGCGTGGGCAACTTTACAGATGCCTTCTGGCGATCGCTCCTCTTGGGACTGATCGTGACGCTGCTATCGGTTATCGTCACGGTCATGTCTGCCTTGGCCTTCCGGCAGCGGTTCAAAGGGGCTGGAACCCTGTTCTATCTGACGATTGCCAGCCTGATCGTGCCCAGCGTGCTGATTTCTCTAGGCATTGGCATTGTATTTCAGGTGCTGGATTTGGAAACGAACTGGTTCTCGTCGGGTCTAGGCGCACACCTAACCTGGACGGTTCCCTTTGCCTTTCTAATCATGCTGGGCATTTTCAACCGATTTAACCCGTCCTACGAAGAGGCTTCCCGCGACCTGGGCGCAAACGACACCAAAACCTTCTGGGAGATTGTGTTTCCGTTGATTCTGCCGGCGCTGATCGGCATTGGGCTATTGGGCTTTACGCTGTCCTACGACGAATTTACGCGCACGTCGCTGGTGTCAGGGCAAAAGAACACGCTGCCGCTGGAAATCTTCGGCATGACCACCAACGTTACCTCGCCTGCGCTGTATGCTCTGGGCACCCTGACGACGCTGTTTTCCTTTGCCATGATTCTGCTGGCGATCGCCGCCTACAACTATACCTCGCGCCGCCAGTCGCAGTGAGGCGCTAACCAATTACCCGTCTCAGGAACGGGATGAGTTCATTCCAGGCAGCATCAGTGGCGGCGGGGTCGTAGCGGGGGCCATCGTCGCGCATAAAGGTGTGGTCGGCTTCGTAAATCAGAATTTGGTGCTTTACGCCTGTTTTGGCCAGGGTTTGGGCAAGGGTGTGGCGATCGGGTTCTTTGATATGCGGGTCGAGGGTGCCAAAGATAAGCAGCAGTTCGCCGTGGATTTCACTCGTGCGCTGGAGCGTATCGGCCACGCCCTTACCCAGTTTGCCAATAGGGATGCCCGTAGGGTAGCAGCTTACCGTCGCCTTCACCTCTGGCTGGAAGGCGGCGCGGTAGGCCAAGTGCCCCCCAATGCAAAAGCCCATACTGCCTAGCTTATCGGGCAACACCGAGACTTCAGACTTGAGGAAATCGAGGACGGCGCGGGTGTCGGCATCGTAGTGGGCGATCGCCGTTCGTCGAGCGTCATCATTACCCCGCATCCGCCCCAGGTCGCTGGGTTCAATCACCGTGCCCACGGGTTCCAGCCGATGGAAGATTTCCGGCGCAGCCACCACATATCCATAGCCCGCTAGCCGATCCGCCAGCCGCGTAATCGGGCCGCCCAGTTGGTAAATATCCGAAAAGAAGACGATGCCGGGATAGCGGCCCTCTGGCTTGGGCGCAGCCACATACACCCGCATCAGGCTGTCATCCACCCGCAGTTCCACGTTCCGCTTGACGATTTGCATCTGCCCATCCTGCCACGCTGTTTGCCCTTAGCGTAGCCATCCTGCTAAAGGGATTCAAGCTTGCTGAGACACCTCGCCGGGCCGTAATCTTGGACGATAAGGCCGAACGCCGAGCCTGAGTTTCAGCCCTGAGAGTCTATGGAACAGCCCAGCCCAACCACGACTCGTGCTGCCAAACGAGGGCGATCGCCCTGGAAAGCGCCCTGGAGAGTCGCCAGTATCGCGGGCACGGTTCTGGCAGCATTTCTAGCAGCATCGTCCACGCTGATTCCGGCGGTCAGTGGCTGGCTCTCGCACACGCTGCTGGTGCTGGCGGCCACCCTCAGCATTACCAAAGACCTGCTGCTGGTGGGCGGCATTGCAGTCCTGATCGCCAGCCTGCTGGCCCCGCTGGAGGCCCTGGGCTGGTGGGCGGGCTGGTATGGTGAGGATCTGCAAACCCTGGAAGCACCGGGAATCCTGGCAGAACCGCTGCCCGAACCCAGCACCATCACTCGCTACGTCGTTTACCTGGATGGCATCGCCCAAGGAAAGTATACTTACTTGCCCGATGTGGAGGAATTCCTGGCGACGCTGGCGGCCGACATGCCCGATGACATCGTGCTAATCCAGGGCATCATGTCTTACTCCGTGATGAATCGCTCCCTTACCGAGCGACGAATACTGGCGTTCTTTTGGCGCATCGTCGATCGGCTGCAAATGTCGCCCTCCAGCGGCATCTTTGGGCTATTGCTCTCGTTTTTGATTAACATCCGCAACGTGCTGGTCGTCGCCGTGACTGCCGATCAGCGCTACGGTCCGATTTACGGCCAGGGCACGGCGCAGGTCATCTTCAACAGCTTGACCCACTACGGGTATCAGCCCAATAGCGGCGTTCCGGTGACGCTGCTGGGCTATAGCGGCGGGGCGCAGGTGGCGCTGCGGGCGGCGCTGACGCTCAAGCGATTGCTCAAAGCACCCATCGACGTGATTTCGCTGGCGGGCGTGGTCAGCGGCAACCACAATTTGCTGGAGTTAGAGCATCTTTATCATTTGGTGGGCGATCGCGACTGGGTAGAAAAACAAGGCGCAGTGCTGTTTCCCCAGCGCTGGCGGCTGTTTCCGCTGTCACCGTGGAATCGCGCCCGCCAGCGCCGCAAGATTACCATTTCTTCCCTTGGCTCGATAGGGCACAACGGAGCCGACGGCCCCTACAGCGTCACCGAGCGCCTGCCCGACGGCCGCACGCACCTGGAGGCAACTGTCCGCGCTGTATCCGACATTTTGCAGGGCAAGTCGGCGCTGGTGAGCAAGACGCAGGTCGCCAAACCCAGCAACTATGAGCGCTATTGGCAAGCCGAGTTTAACCGACCCGACTATTATCCGCTCGACCAAACTGTAGATCCATCGCTGTATCGGGCGATTCCCGCAGGGATCGCTCCGCGAATCGCCCCCTGGACGGGGCGGCTGATTTTGCCCAAACCGAACGAGCGGCGGCAGGTGCGCGGCGTGTGGTTTGAGGTGCATCACACGCCGCCAGAATATGCCCATCTGATGGGACAGGTGGTGGTGCTGCGCTGGCAGCAAACGCCGGGGATTCAGTTCTTTTTGCAGCAGACCACCCGCGATGTCTTTTTTAGCGAAGAGACGGAATACAGCATTTGCCAGGGCTTGGTGCATCCGCTGCGAATTGACCGCTGGCAGCGGGTCGATCCGCTAGAGTCGCTGGCAGGCAGCCGCCCCTACGATGACGTGCTGGTGATGCTGGACGAGCCACAGGTGCAGGACATCCAAATTTGTGGCGAAGGGCGATCGCTCCTCGCGATTACGCGAGAACCCGTGCAGATTACAGGTCGCTATTATGCCCTGGCGACGGTGCTGGAACCCGTCAATGCCCAGGGACAACCCCTGCCAGACTCCGATGCCTCTGAGCCAGAATTTTTCCGCATTCAGCATTTCAACCGGGCCACGCGCCAGTTTGACGGGCCCACGGAAATTGTGCGTTTTCCCCCGGTCATTCCCGATGCAAACAACCTGCCGCCTGCTGGGAATCGGGGACTGGAAAAGTCTCCTGCGGGGCGCGATGGCTGGTATCTCTATGGCGCAAAGGACGCAGCGGGTCGGTTTGTGGTGCAGGCGATCGCCCCCCGTGCGCTCCTGCGCTTGCAGCCGGATCAAACCATTGGCGATCGCCGCGAGGCCTGGCAGTTCCTTAGGCGCGGCATCTGGGAAAACATAGCAGCGCTGAAAGGCAACGTCCGCTCAACGCTGCTCTTGAACGAGTGCCTGGCAGATTCCCCGACTGCCCCTCAGGATGCCCTTCAACCCGCCAATCACCAGCCCGCTGTTTGCGAAGGCTCACGGGCGCTGGTGATTCACCTCTATGGGGGCATCGGCGGCGCAAAAGCAGAACCCCAGGCGCAGGGGCCGCTGTACTTTGGGCACTTTGCCTACGGCGTGGCAACGGTGGTGCGTGAGCCGCTGGCCGACGAGCTAATCTTCGACATTCACTATCACCAAGTCTATACCCACAACACCGATGGGGTGATTGCGGGAAGACTATCGTGGCAGCGATTTTTGGGCGATCGCCAGTTTGGCTGGCTGGGCGTGCGACCAGTGTGTGACCTAGTGATTCAATACGATCCGTTCACCAATCCCTTCGATTTTGGCGGCGTAAAAGCCTCGGCGCTAGACGGACTCGTGACCCAACTCGAAATCATGACCGCCCGCTATCGCGTCGGCGACGGCACTGGCGGCACCTACGTCGGCCCCGCTCACAACTGCTCGCAAGACTCTAACCAGGCCCTCTACGCGGCGGTGAAAAACCTGGGCGACGCGCTCAACCGGATGCCCGAACTCAAGGACTGGCTGGATGAACAGCCCGACCAGGCAGCGCGATTTGACCAACTGGTGCGGCTGGGGCAGTTTATCAAACGAGAGATGCTGCCGCTCGGCACGGCTCGCGCCGACTGGAAAACGAACGACAGCACCCTCGGCGTTAGCCCCGAAAGCGAAATTCTCTATAACCTCACCGTCGGGCTGATTAGCTGGCGGACGCTGCTGCCCCGCCTCGCCTGCGAAACCATTGCCCGCCAGTTTCTCAATCAGGGCGCACGGATTTGGGTGCTGCAAACCTGCCAGGTGGGGGGCGATCGCCCGGAGATTGCGCCCGTCCCGCCAACGCCGTTGGGATGGTGAGTGGGTGGGGGATGTGGGGGAAGAGGGAAAACGAAGAGGGAAGAACGAAGAGGGAAGAACGAAGAGGGAAGAAACTTTTTTAGCGCGATGTGCTAGCCTGCCGGATCATCACCTGCTAGATGATTGCCTGCTGGATCATTACCTGCTGGATTGTGGTGTGCTGGATTGTAGAGGACGACGTTTTCTTGCTCGTTAGGGTCGTTGCGGGAAACGAGGGCGCGGGCGGGTTCGGTCTGGCTGAGGTTGTGGGGCTGGTGGGGCACGCCAGGTGGAATAAAGAGGAAATCGCCTGTTTCGTTGATGACCGACTGCCGAAGTCCCAGCCCGTAGCGGGTTTCGACGCGCCCCTCCAGGATGTAGATGGCGGTTTCGTAGTCGCGGTGGAAATGCGGCTCGGCAGAGGCTCCGGGTGGAATCATCACCAGGTTCATGGAGATGCCCTGCGTCCCTGCGGTGTTACCAGAAATGCCGACGAAATAGGGCAACCGCTGGCGCGTCAGGGTTTCTGCATCGGGACGCACGGTAATGATTTCGCCGTCGTTGGGCTGGGGCGCGGCGGTGTCTACCCCGCGCATCCCCTCATCGCTCACCTGCTCTGCCGGGGCTGCTTGGCGTGAATCTTGTTGCAATGCCATCGAACTGTGTCCTCCGGGCCAGCATCTAAATTTCTCTATCTTTATCCTAATCGGCAGCTTTGCACCTGACCCCGCGAACGACGCTTGCGCTGCCATCTCAGCCGATAATGGAACCAGCAGTTGGAAACCTTGCAAGCTGACGTTGCAGAGAAGGCACGGAGTGCGATCGCCATGAATTATGTTGTAGCAATCCTTCCTGACCGCATTCAGGCAGAGGCGGCCTATTCAGCACTGGAGGCGGCAAACCTGCCCATGAATCAGGTGAGCATTTTGGGGCGCGGCTATAAAAGCGCTGATGAGTATGGCTTCCTTGACCCCAAAAAGCCCGCCCGCAAGCAGGCACTGCTGATGGCGACGTGGCTGGTGCCATTTGGCTTTATTGCAGGGGTGGCGTTTAACCTGGCGACCGCGTATCAACTGGTGCCCTCGGCGGGCGTGTTGGGCAATCAGATCATCGGTGGCGTTTTGGGGGCGATCGCCGGGGCAATGGGCAGCTTCTTTGTCGGCGGCGGCACGGGGCTGGTCTTTGGCGGGGGCGATGCTTTGCCCTACCGGAATCGCCTCAAGGCAGGGAAATATCTTGTCGTGGTGAAGGGGCAACCCAACCTGACGAATCAGGCCACGAAAATCTTGAAACAATTTGACCCCGAAAATATCCAGGGCTACGTTGAGCCAGATTGAGCCTTGCCAAATCGAACACCAGCGGGCTGTTTTTGTTGAAATTGGCTTTACTTAACTTAATTTGCTGAACGGGGCAAGCTTGAGGCGCGAGCATTGTCATTTTTTCGTAAAGCAGTTGAATTGTTTGTACAGCGTTTTTGAAGCTACAGCATTTTCTTGCAGGGTGAGGACAGCGCGTGCCTCACCTCGCAAGAAAATGCTATAACGTCATCACGAAACCCATAGATGCTAACCCCAGATCAGGCAATATATGCGCCCCTATCCGGATCACTATCCGGATAGATCTTCACACAATCGTTAAATGGGTTTGGTGCAGTTGTGGAATTCCAGGGCACACTAAGCCTAATGGGTATAAGCCTGATGGATTCGAGTGACCCATTCCGTTTTGCTGTGAAGATTTGAGGGCGACATGAGCATTGAGAAAATCGTCGAGCAAGCGCTTCAAGATGGCTACCTTACCCCTGCGATGGAAGCTGAGGTTGGGCGCATTTGCGATACGGCTTCCGAATTGTCTATCGAAGAGTACATGGCCCTCGATCGGCTCATGGGGGCGCTATTGACCGGCGAGGTGGTCGCGGTGCCCCGCAAACAGTTTATTAACGTGATGGAAGAAATGGTGCTGACGGAGGCGATCGCCCGCGTTGCCGAAATCGAAGCCACCAGCGATTGCACTCTCGACTTGGGCGACATTGCCGCCTACGCGCTGAACCGACTGCCGCCCATGTATGCCACAACGGAGGAAGGCGCAGACTATCAGCGCAGCCGCGCCCGCGAAGATCTGCAACCGCTGATTTCAGAACAGGTGGCAGAGGCGATTGCCCGCAGCGTCAACCGCCCCGACTTCTATCCCGAACGCCAGGCCTTGGGCAAGAGCACCAGCGACGAAGTGCTGGGTCAGGTGAGTACGCTGCTCAAAGCCTACGCCCACAAGTTTGAAGCACACGCCTAATCAGCGGGCAGAGATTAGCGATTCGTTAGGGAAAGCAGACTCAACGCGCTGCCCTGTATGTACTCTGAGGCGAAAGTTCTGCCCTAAGTTCGTAGTGCAGACTTTAGTCTGCCAGGTTTGTAGCGCAGACTTTAGTCTTTGGTCTGCCAGATTTCTAGCGCAGACTTTATATCAAATCCAGTTGATTAGCCATAATACAGAGAAGCCAAAAGCCTGGTCGTAACTGAGTTGCAATTATGGGCAATTCAAAGGATTTGATATTAGTCTGCCTGCGAGGGGCTAGCCGTGAACAGGCAGACTAAAGTCTGCACTACAAACGGTCGTTGAACCGGGCAACTAAAGTCACCACTACAGGCAGCCAGCCTGTTTAATGTTGCCCAGCACTACAGCATTGTCTTGCGGGGTGAGGCACTCACTGTTTTTGATAAGGCAAGGGCTTCTTGGCCATCCGCACACCCCACTAGCTTCAAAAACGCTGTGGCAAGGTTGCACTTCAACGCTGAATCGCTTCTAAAGCGCTAATCCCAAACCGCCAACCTTCCTCGCATTAGCGCTGTGGCGTAGTAGTCCCCAATCCCCAACCCCTCGCGCCCTGATGCGTCAAAAAAGCGGCCGTGCCGTGGGGAACACACACCACGTCTGGGCTGAGCCGGATGCCCGGTTGCAGGTCGATTTTTGCACCCGTGCTGAGCAAGTGTCCGAGGGTGGGGCGATCGCCCGTCTGCATCTGCTGCAAATGCTCGTCGCGTAGGTACAGGAGTGCTGCGATTTCGCTGCTGGGCTGGGGTTTTGCCCGCAGAGACGCATCAAAGGCAAGCAAGTAGTAGGTCTGTTGGCTGCTGGCCAGGCTGCCGTAGCTGGAGTGCGCTCGCTTTTCTAAAATCAGCCGGGGGCGCAGGCCTGATTCCAGCAGACGCACCGTGAGGACTTCCCCCTCAGCGCTCAGAAAATAGGTCTGCTCAGCGCTGTGAATCGCAGAAACCACCGCGCCGATTTCTTCAGCGCTCTCTCGCAGGGCGCAGTCTGTCCAGGACTCGTCGGGCGATCGCCGCTTGCCGCCCACTCCAAAAAAACGCAGGCGATCGCCGCCGTGGGTCAGTTCTCTCCGGGGAATCGAAAAGACGTGATAGCCCTCCCACCGCAGAAACAGCGCCGCCCCTGTAGGGGTTGTTCGAGAGATGAAATCAGACAGTGAAATGAGCATTGACCAATTCAGACCTATCGCAAGGGAGACGGTTTCAGGAAGTTGCGTTCAGGAAGCCATAGCAAGGCATCGCCTCCCCTATTTAAGCCTGTCTAAAGTTAAGACCGGGTAAAGCGACACAAAACGATCGCTCTTTGGGCATAAGCATCCATCCATTCGTCAGAACAACGAAGCAAAATCACGAATCACGCTGCTTCTGGCAAACCGCACAGCGCTACGCCCAGCACCCCAATCGCCAGCCCAATCCAGCCCCAAAGCCCAATCACATCGTTCAGAATGAACCGCGACAACACTGCCACAATCATCGGCTGCGCGTCGATTAGCACGGCTCCCAGCCCCGCACCTGTATGCACCAGTCCTTCGCTCAGAAAGCCCTGGAACAGTGCGCCATCGACCAGACCAAATAGCGCGATCCAACTCCACGCTTTCCAGCCCTGAGGTTGCGGCAGTTTGGCGATCGCCCCCACCAGCAGCACCAGCAGCCCCGCAGGCAGGAGCCGAAATCCTGCCAGAAACAGCGGCGTGGTATGCGGCAGAACAAATTTCATCACCACCATCGCCGTCCCCAAAAAGAAGAAGGGTGCAACCAGGACAATGGGCGATTTGGCGAGGGCGGGCGTAGAGGGGTTGAAAGACATTAGGACACGAGGGGGTGACAGGGTGGCAGAGGGATGGAATCGTAAACGCGAACGCTAAAGAGGGGTGGCGGACTGGCGGAGGGATGCGGAGAGCGATCGCCCTGTGCCGCCGCGCCGAACCAGGATTAGCTCGGCAGCGATGCTGACGGCAATTTCTTCTGGAGTGAGGGCACCGATGTCTAACCCGATGGGGGCGTAGAGGGTTTGCAACCTGCTGGGATCAATGCCGCGCTGGGCGATCGCCTGATAGACCTGGCGCACGCGCTTTTCGCTGCCAATCATACCCAGGTAGCAACAAGGCAAATTGCGGCTTAGCAAACAGTCCAGCGCCTCTAGGTCATATTGGTAGCCGCGAGTCACCAGGGCGACATAAAGCTGGGGATGAGGCGCTAGCTGGCGCAGAGCGCTAGCAATCGGCTCGGCAAAGATGCGCGTCGCCTGGGGATAGCGGTCGGCGTTGGCCCACTCTGGACGATCGTCCTGCACCATCACCTGAAAGCCAATGAGAGCTGCGACTTTGGCCAACTGTTCGCCAACGTGACCCGCGCCGACGATCAGCAAAGCAGGCGGCGGCTGTAGCGTTTCGACAAAGGCAGATTCGCTGAGGGCGATCGCCCGTCCATTCCCCAACTCATCGGCCAGGTAAGGCGACTGATCAGGAGCAAGGTCAATAGCAAGGGGCGTAACTAGCGTGGCGGGCTGTCCCGACTGGAGGCGATCGCAGATAGACCGGGCCAGGGCGATCGCCCCTTCCCCCTGCCAGCGCTCTACCCACACCTGCATCCAGCCGCCGCACACGCCCTGAATCTCGCGGTTTGGCGCACCCGACAGGTCAATTTGCACCTGCTGCTTTTCGCCCGATGCCAGTACCGCCTGCGCGGCGCGAATGACCTTGGCCTCACCCGCCCCGCCGCCAATCGTCCCCCAGATCTGGCCATCGTTCCAAACCAGCATCCGCGCCCCCACCTCACGCGGCACCGATCCCCTCACCTGGATGACCGTCGCCAGGACAACTGGATGATATTGCAAAAGGATTGCGAGTTGAGAGAAGCATTGGATAGACATCGGAACAGTACCAGCAGGGGTGGAGTCATGGAGTCACGGGGTTAGGGAGTGCTAGAAAGCCACCGTCCCACTCCCCATTCGCCCGTGCCTCCATCACCCGATTACTCCGCTGAGCCAAAGCGCAGCGTCATAAAGATAAACCGTGCTACGAAAATCGCTGCCAAAATCCAGGTGGCCAGGCTCACTTCATGGGCTTTGCCCTGGAAGGTCTTGGCCAGGGGATAGGCAATGAAGCCCAGGGAAAGGCCCGTCGCAATGGAGAAGGACAGCGGGATGAAGAAGATGGTGAGGAAGGCGGGAACCGCTTCGGCAGGGTCGGCCCAGCGAATGTCTGCTGCGCCTGCCATCATTAGCACACCCGTAATCACCAGGGCTGGAGTCGTGGCGTAGGCAGGAATCGCCTCAAACAACGGCACCAGGAAAATCGCCAGGGCAAACAGGATGCCTGTCACCAGGGCCGTAAAGCCCGTGCGGCCGCCTTCGGCTACGCCCGCTGCCGATTCTACATAGGTAGTGACGGTCGAAGTGCCGACAATCGCCCCGGCTGTTGTGCCCACCGCATCAGCCAATAGCGCCTGATTGGTGCGGGGCAGTTCGCCCGTTTCTGTCAAAAAGCCGGCCCGCTTGCCTACGCCCGACAGCGTGCCTACGGTATCAAACATATCCACAAATAGAAACACCAGCAGCACCGCCAGGAAATCGATCCAGTTGCTGCCCGTGACCATGCCCAGTCCGCTAAACGCCTGGCCGAACAGATCGACCGGAAACTGGGGTGCGCCAACAATGCCCCTAGGCCAGGGCGACACGCCCAAAATCCAGCCCAGCACCGCCGTTGCCAAAATTCCCCAGAGCAATGCTCCGCGCACTCGCCGCACCAAGAAGGCCGTCGTTAGGGCAATGCCAAACAGGGCCAGCAGCGCATTGGGATTGCCCAAGCTGCCCAGCGTGGTCTTGGTGACTGGGCTGGCAGCAATCAGCCCAGCACCGCCGGTGGCCGGGTCGCCCGCCAGCCCAATGTAGGCGATGAAAAAGCCGATGCCCACAGAGGTCGCCGTTTTCAGCGTCATCGGGATGGCATCGACAATCTGCTTACGGACATTGGTAAAGGTGAGAAGGATAAAGATGATGCCTTCCACTAGCACTGCCGCCAGAGCGAGCCGCCAGTCAAAGCCCAGCGTCAACACGACGGAGTAGGCAAAGAAGGCATTTAGCCCCATGCCAGGAGCCAGGGCGAAGGGATAGTTGGCGATCAGGGCCATGACTAGGGTGGCGATCGCCGCTGAGATTGCCGTCGCAAACACCTGTTCACCGAACAGATCTCGCGGTTCTTGCAGGAAAATTGCATCCGACAGAATCAGCGGGTTGACGACCAGGATGTAGGCCATGGTCATGAAAATGGTGAACCCCGCCAGCGTCTCAGTCCGAAAGTTTGTACCGTGTTGGTCGAACCGAAAAAAGTTTGCCAGCTTAGCCCAAATGCCGCTGTATTGCGGCGTAGGCGATCCGGGTTCCGACTGGAGAACCTCAGGCTCCATAGTTGATCCTCCCTATCGCTTTAACGATGTGATAGTTGGTTGCAATTTCCCTGGTTTAGATAGCGCAAGGGTGAAGGAGAGACTCAGAGGCGATCGCCTCGTAGAACCGCCTCATAGAACCCCATAGAAAAGTGAAGGAGTCGAGAGAGAAAGCGCCCACCCTCAGCCCATTCAATTCACCCGTTCATTCAGCCCATCTTCAGCCCAGAACCAAGCTCAGACAGAACGCGCCCTATGCTACAAACAGGGACGCTTCAAAATCAGTAATGCTGGCACAAAAGGCATCGTCCTAAACCAAGTCATAAAGCCCTCATGCTAAAGTTGTCGCCCAGAGTTCATTGTGATTTCTGATACATTTTTACTTTCTTTTAGTCTGCCAAAAGTTTGTTCCGCCTTGTAAGTCGTCGATCGCCGTCTAAATTAACGTCTCGAGAGCGATCCCGTCTTGAAACCGTTGAAAAGGTTGCAACTGGGGAAGCACTGATTCAGGTCATGACGTGGTCTCTCTGCGATTTTTCTCGCAGGCGGTGCTATCAAACCGGGGGAACAGGGCATACTGAATCAGTAGTGAATCATTAGTCGTGATCCACTACCCGTTGTCCATCTTTGTCCATCTATAGCTGCTGGGGAGGGTGCAAATCTTGGCTAGATCCTGGCGATCGCCCAGCCTGCTATCCCCACGCTGCTGGTTTGCAACTCTTCACCTGCTAACTATTGAGACTCCAAGGACGATTTGAGCATGTCCATCGAGACCCTTCAACCTGCAAATCCTCGCGACGTGAACGTGTACGCACCCTACTATCAGGGCCGCAAGCGCAACGCCCTGCCCCTCGCCATCAGCCTTTATCAAAAGGGCAGCCTGGAGGGGTCTCGCAAGATCGAGGGGGGAGAGAGCATTCCGTTCGTGGCAAGCTGGAGCGTGTCGTCGCTGCCTGCTGACCTAACGCGCTGCCGGATGCAGTTTGATGGCAACGCCGAGCTGAGCTATGAAGTCACGCTGGCAAATTTTGAGTTTGTCGATTTTTTAATCGACGTGATTTTTTACTTCAAATCCAACCGCATAGCAGACTTTTCGCAGGGTTTCTATCGCAAGCTGCTGCGTTTGGATGAATAAGCGGGGTTTCTGAACTCGCCCGCCCCCCCCTTGTGAAAGCAAAGACCTCTTCTACAATGGGGAGAAGTCCGCAGCGTCGGACGTGTCTTGCAGCAAAAGCGTGTCTTTCAGAAAAGGTGGGTGGGTGAGTCTGTGCAGTATTTACTCGTTGGGTCTCCCGAAGCGTATAGTGGCAAGTCTGCAATTATTCTGGGGTTGGCGCACCTGTTTCAAGAGAGAGGGGTGGATATTGCCTACGGCAAACCGATGGGGACTTGCCTGAGCGAGTCGGAAGCAGACACGCTAGATGAAGACGTGCGGTTCATCGCGGCCACCCTGAACCTGCCAGAAAGTCGGTTGCGTCCCACGCTGCTCTCGCTCGACCCGAACACGATCGCCCGCCGCATCAGGGGCGAAGACTCTACCCACTATCAGCAGGCGCTGTCTGCCTATGAGCGGATGCAGGGCGGCAGTTTGGTGCTGTTGGAGGGGCCAGGAACCCTGGACGAAGGCTCTTTGTTTGACCTGACGCTGCCGCAGATGGCGGAGGTGCTGGATGCGCCTGTGCTGCTGGTATCTCGCTATCACTCAGAATTGGTGGTGGATTCGCTGCTGGCCTCGAAGCGGGTGCTGGGCGATCGCCTCCAGGGGGTGCTGCTGAACGATGTGCCGCTGGATCAGGTAGACGCGGTGGATGCCAACGTCCGCTCATTTCTGGAAAGCAAGGGGATTCCAGTGCTGGCGGTGTTGCCCCGGAGCGACTTGCTGCGGAGCGTCAGCGTAGCGGAACTGGTGCATCAGCTGAATGCAGAGGTGCTGTGTCGCCCGGATCGGCTGGACTTAATGGTGGAAAGCCTGAAAATTGGCGCGATGAATGTGAACTCGGCGCTCAAGTATTTTCGCAAATCGCGCAACATGGCGGTGGTGACGGGGGGCGATCGCCCCGATATTCAGCTTGCAGCGCTGGAAACCTCGACGCACTGCCTGATTCTGACCGGGCAAATTCCGCCAACACCCGCCGTCCTCAGCCGTGCCGAAGACCTGGAAGTGCCCATTCTCTCTGTTGATCTAGACACGCTGACCACGGTGGAAATTATCGATCGCACCTTTGGTCAGGTGCGCCTGCATGAATCGATCAAAGTGCAGCACATCCGCCAGTTGATGCAGAGCCATTTTGACCTGGAGCGGCTGATGAGTGCGCTGGCGCTAGAACCCGTGGCGACTGCCTGAGGCGTTGCTGCACCCCTCGACCCAGACTTGCAAACCAGTCCTGCCTCGAAAGCTTTACACAGCTTTACAATAGAAGCAGGATTGAAGGAATCATCATGGCAGAAAAAATTGTGAAGTCTGACGCTGAGTGGAAAGCGCAGTTGACACCAGAGCAGTACAACGTCACCCGCAAAAAGGGCACCGAACGCGCCTTTACCGGGGCCTATCACAACCACAAGGCTCCTGGTATTTACAAGTGCGTCTGCTGCGGCACGCCGCTGTTTAGCTCCGAAACCAAGTTTGACTCTGGCACGGGCTGGCCGAGCTATTGGGCCCCGCTGGCGGCCGAAAACGTGGGCTACGAGGAAGACAACAGTTTCTTTATGCGCCGGGTCGAAGTCCACTGCGAAACCTGTGGCGCTCACTTGGGCCATGTGTTCAACGACGGCCCCGCACCCACGGGAATGCGCTATTGCATCAACTCCGCTTCGCTGACCTTTGAAGAAAAGCCGGAGTAGGTTCGCAGCGCGAGAATGGAGAACCGTGGAATCGAGGGGGATTGCATCACTCCATTCTCGCCCCCGCTTTGACCAAGATCCCCGGCTCCCGCAAATCCCGCAATGCAGCGCTGCCCGTACAAAGCAGGACGGTGTTAAGTTCTGCGATCAGGGCTTTGATCAGCTCATCTAGGGCGGCATCGGAGTCGGCAGCGGCTTGCAAGAAGGGGAGGGCGAGTCCACCCAGGTCTGCACCCAGGGCGATCGCCTTGGCCACATCCAGCCCATTTCGCAGACCGCCAGAGGCAATTAGGGGAATCTGGGGGGCGATCGCTCGGATCGAGGTGATGCATTCCGCCGTGGGAATGCCCCAGTCAGCAAAGGTATTGCCCAGGCGGCGCTGGAGCGGATCTTGGGCGCGTTCGCTTTCTACTCGGGCCCAGGACGTGCCGCCAGCACCCGCCACGTCGATTGCCCCCACCCCACAATCAATCAGCCGCTGCGCCATTCGCGCAGAAATGCCGTTGCCGACTTCTTTGGCAATCACGGGCACGGGCAGGGCGTGCACAGCGCCGCGATTTTTGTCGAACAGGCCGCGAAAGTTGCGATCGCCCCCGCGTTTGCACACACTCTTGCAGCGGGTTCAGGTGCAACACCAGCGCGTCCGCCTGGAGCCAGTCCACCACCCGCAGACACTCCTCCACGCCGTAGGTATAGTTCAACTGCACCGCGCCCAGGTTGGCAAAGAGCAGAATATCTGGCGCAGCGGAGCGCACGGCAAAGGTAGACACCACCTCTGGATTTTCGATGGCGACGCGCTGCGACCCCACGCCCCATCGCCAGCCCGTGTCGCTGCGCCGCCCGCCGCCAGCCGTAGGTTGATCACTCGCGCCAAATCTGTGCCGCCTGTCATAGAAGAAATCAGCAGCGGAGCCGTCAGCGCCTTGCCCAAAAAGGTTGTATGCAAGTTCAAATCAGCTGGAGCCAGTTCCGGCAAACAGCAGTGGGTAAACCGATAGCGCTCTAGACCCGTGGTGAGGTGCGACTGGACGTTTTCTTCCAGGCAGACGCGGATGTGTTCGGCTTTGCGGGCTTGGGTGGCGATCGCCTGCTCGGAAGGGGCACTAAGGGCTTGGGCAGTGGCAGGAGAAAGGGAATCAATCGGTCGCGTCATGCTGAATGGAATGCGGCTTTTGCATTAGCTAGTGTGCCATGCGATCGCCCTTCCACTGGCATCTTCATGAAAAACGAAATATGATCGCTGGTCGGTTACCTGACCGATAATCAGGTTGCGGTTCGTTCGCCAAACAAGACCCGACCTAGCCGGACGATGGTCGCTCCGGCTTCGATGGCCAGGGGATAATCTTCTGACATTCCCATCGACAGTTCTTCCATTCGGATCGTTTTGAGGGTTTGATGACGAATTTTTTCAGCCAGTTCGCGAGTTTGCACAAAGACTGATTTCGTTACAGCTGGCTCTAGTCCATAGGGCGGAATCGTCATCAGCCCAACGATATTCAAGTGCTGACACTCGTCGAGCAGGGGCAGGTCAGCTAGCAACGCTGGCACCGTCCAGCCAAATTTATTGGGGTCAGGAAGAATTTTAACCTGGAGGCAGACGCGTGGGCGGGTGGGGCGATCGCCCGCTAGCTGATTGAGGCGCTGGGCCAGCTTGAGGCTGTCTACGGAGTGAATCCAGTGGAAATGGTCGAGGACTTTGGCGGCCTTGTTGCTTTGCAAATGCCCGATCAGGTGCCAGGTCACATCGCTCAGGTCGCGCAGTTCGGCTTGTTTGGCGATCGCCTCTTGCAGCCGACTTTCACCAAAGTCGCGGATGCCTGCGGCATAGGCGGCCCGCATTGCGGCGGGAGACACTTGCTTGGTGACTGCCATCAGCCGCACCGTATCGGGCAGCGTTTGACGAATTTGATGAATCGTTTGGGCGATCGCCTCAGGCGCAGCAGCACTCATGCCGATCCCTTCTGACGTGGACTTCTGGAATGATGGTTCTGCGACCTTTCAGATATTCCGCGCAGTGTTCATTTAGCAGACTACTGAAAGGTCTGTTTATAGACCAGTTGCAACGCGGCATACTCCGCTTCGCTGCCGCTGCGACGCAGACCCCGCAAACGATTCTCCAGCAAAATGCGGGCATCTGAGCGACCGATCGGCTCAAACTGCAAGCCTTCTGAGGAGGCCGTCACCAAAAAGAACAGCCGCTGCGCGTAGAGTGTCGCAAACAAATCTTGATTTGCGGTAACTTCGCAAACCTGATAGAGCAGCCCAAAGGTTGGGTGGTTCAGGTAGGATTCGCGACTCATTCGAGTTGCATTAGCTCCTGATGGTGGGGCAGATAGCGATTGAGCAAATTTCATAAAATTGTTAAATGATGACAGCAGATTAGCAGAGTGTGGAACGACAGAGAAGCGCAACGTTCAGGATGTTTTGGAGGCAGGCTAAGAGCTTTGGCTGAACCGTTTGGTCTAACAAGTTGTCTAAAGTGGTCTAACAAGTTCGGTAAAAACTTAACCAAAACGCAAAACGCTCACCCAAAGAGGTTTATTGAAAGAAGCTCCTCATCAAGCGTTTTGACTGAGCAGTTCATGCAGACAGCCCGACTGCATGTTGAAACGATAAGACCTTGACTCAGTGAACCTGCCCAGGTGATTTCGACCAGCTCACTTTGCCCAGGTGGATCTTATTCGGCTGCGAGGCCCAGAAACAGTGCCGTGGCGATCGCATACTCTCCGTCATGGCTGAGGCTGAGTCGCCAGTTTCCGCCACCCACTTGAGTTGCCCACTGGGCTGCTGTGCCGTGTAGACAAACCGTTGGCGCGCCGTTTCCCTGTCGCTGAATTTCGATATCGGTGTAGCGAATTCCTCGCCAGCCAGTGCCCATTGCTTTAACTACCGCCTCTTTTGCCGCCCATCGTCCTGCCAGTCTGGTAATGCCAACCTGATTTTCGATGGCCTGGGCGCAGGCTTGCCAATAGTCTTGCTGCTCGATAACAGTGTAGACCTTTTTCAAAAAGCGATCGCCAAAACGGTCAATCAACGCCCTGATTCGAGGAATATGGACGATATCCGTCCCTAGAGAGATGTTTAGAGAGCTGTTCAATCGTGCCTCAAAATGCGTTCACAGTAATACTGTATGCTAGTTTGTATAGTGGCGCTACAAAAACAAGTTTTCTTTAAGTTTTTATCGCTAGGTTAAGGAGTTCTGCACGAGTTTGCAACATTTCCTGCTGCTTGTCTGGGCTACGCTCTGGGCGTGCCTGCTAGCTGCCCCAGCGGATGCGGGCGAGGATGAATAGCATCAGAACGGCGATCGCTAGCCAATCGAGCCAAAACACGTGAAACTGATGCCACTTGACCTGATGGCGGTTGGGACTGGTGAAGCCTCGCACCTGCATGGCGCTGGCAATCTGGGTGGCGCGAACCAGCAGGTTATCGACTAGGCGTTCTGCGACGGTGAGGGCGACTTGGGAACTGCCTCGAAACCCCAGCTTTCGCCAGTTGATGGCGCGGGTTCGCACGGAGCGGATTAGGTTTTGAATCTCCTCTAGCACCAGCGGAATAAAGCGCAGCGAGAGCGTCAGCGTCAGCACGATTTCGGTAACAGGGATGCCAAACCGTCCTAGCGGTCTTAGCAAGCGCTCTAGCCCAGCGGTGATCTCCTCTGGCGCAGTGGTTAGCAAAAATAGGTTCGTGCTGACCAGCAGCGTGAAAACCAGCGTGCCGACTCGGATGCCCAGATTGAGCGATCGCCGCGTGACGCGCAGCGGCCCTGCCTGAAGCAGTACATACTGATAGCCATTGCCCAGGTTCAGCGTTATGGGCGCATCCTCCCCGACGGACGGAGTTGCAGATGAGGACGACGGAGGCACGGTGATGCTTAGCTCGTCCGCAGGGGTGCGCGGCTGATGAGTAACCGTCAACCCGTCAGGCACGACCAGCGTCACCAAAAACAGCAGCAGGCTAAATCCCGCCGCCAGCCCGACCTGCCGCTTCCAGACGCGCAGCGGCAGCAGCGTACTCACCATCAGCGCTAGCAGCCAGCCTACCAGCGACAGCCGCCAGTAGGGGGTTGCGGCGATCGGGGTTAGCACGAATGCCATCAGCCAGGCCGCTTTGACGCGGGGATCAAGCCGATGTAGCCAGGTAACGGGTTGCTCTAGATATAGCCCGATGGGGAGCGATCGCAGCAGATCCATAGCCGTTCCGCTTACACCTTCGTCGCTCGGTTTGCAGAGCCACGCTCCACTTCTCGCAGCTTTTTGCCTCGCCAAAAGAAGCGAACTGGCGTACCCACAAAGCCGAGCGACTGGCGAAACTGGCGCTCGATATAGCGACGATAGTTGTCGTTAAACAGGTTGGGATCGTTGACAAATAGGGCGATCGCCGGGGGTTGGGTGCTGACCTGTGTACCGTAATAAATCTTGCCCTGGCGACCCTGGCGCGTGGTCGGCGGCGAGTGCCAGTTGCCCGCCTCCTCCAGCACTTCGTTAATCACCGAGGTCGAAACGCGGCGGCGATGCTGCTCGGCAGCCCGGTTCACCAGTTCCAAAATCTTTTCCACCCGCTGCCCGGTCATCGCGCTGACAAAGATTGTCTCTGCCCAGTTGGTAAAGTGCAGTCGATCTTCCAGATGCCGCTCGTATTCATAAATCGTGTGGGAATCTTTTTCAATCGCGTCCCATTTGTTGATCACGACGACGCAAGCCCGCCCGTCATCGGCAATGCGCCCAGCCAGCTTCTGATCCTGTTCCGTCACGCCGTCGATTGCGTCGATCACCAGCAGCACCACATCCGCCCGCCGAATTGCCTTAAACGCTCGGTTGATCCCAAAGAATTCTGGGCCATATTCCACCTGCTTTTTCTTGCGGATGCCTGCGGTGTCGATCAGCCGATAGCGCTGGCCGTTGCGCTCGACCTGCATATCGATTGCGTCGCGGGTTGTGCCCGAAATAGGGCTGACGATCGCCCGCTTTTCTCCCACAAATGCATTTAGCAGGCTAGATTTACCTACGTTGGGGCGACCCACAATTGCAACCCGAATCTCCTCAGTTTCTTCCAGCTGATCGGTCGGCGGCAAGAAGGGAATCAGTTTGTCCAGCAGGTCGCCTGTGCCGCTGCCATGAATCGCCGACACAGGATAAGGTTCCCCCAGCCCTAGGCTCCAAAATTCCGCCGCCTGAATCAGCCCTTGCTCCACCGATTCGCATTTGTTGACCGCCAGCAGCACGGGGACAGACTGTTGCCGCAGCCAGGTGGCGATCGCCTCGTCGGCCGCCGTCACGCCTGCCTGTCCGTCTACCACCATCACCGCCACGCTCGCCTCCGCCAGCGCCGCCATTGCCTGCTCTCGAATCAGCGGCAAAAATTCGGTGTCGTCATCGAACACCAGCCCGCCGGTATCCACCACCAAAAAGTCGCGGTCATTCCAAAAGGCAGGCTTGTACGTGCGATCGCGCGTCACCCCCGGCTCATTATGCACAAATCGCATCCCGCACCCTCTGCCAGTCGGTTGACAAGGGTAGACTTACCTACGTTGGGGCGACCAATAACGGCAACAATCGGAAGGGACATGGGAGGACTGAGGGTTGGCAGTTAGGGACTGGTTCAGCCTTGATCCCGCAACCCAAATTGACACAGCTTTTCTATTGTGACGCACAACCCAGGGATCAGGGGTCAGGACTTATGAACTTGAAACCGATTGCCCCGACAACAGAATCAAAGGGGAATTCTAGGGGTTCCTGATTTTTGCTCTTACCCAATTCGCTTCACTGCTGCCTGCGCCTCCCGCTTCAGCCCTTTGGCAATCCGAAATAATTCCTTACCTGTGTGCAAGTACTGCTCGTTGTAGCTGGTGACAAATCGCTCTAGCTCATCGATGCCATCTCCCACTTGGCTCAGGCAATAGAACAAATCGGCAGCGGCCTTTGCCGTGCTGGGCGGGTTTGACATCGATTTAAACGTAGTCTGGGCCTTGTGCAGCAATTCGCGGGATTCGTCTAGATACGCCTGAAATGCCTCTAGCAATTCGTCATCAAATGGATCATAGGCAAGATCATCAAGCTGCTCTTTAAGCGGATTCAGAATTTTAGAAATCAGTCGGTTGACCGGCTGATAAACTCGCGTCAGCCATAGCTTGAGCTGCTGGTCGTCGTCTTGCCCGGTCTGGCGCTGCCGATAGCGACGCTGCGCTTCGGCCGTGCGCTGCTGGCGGCTGCTTGCAGACTCTTCATAAATGTCAAACCCTGCCGCTTTTAGCCGTTCTGCGTCGTGCAACTCCCGGTCATAGGTGCGGCGACGCTGGGGATCGCCCAGCACTTCGTAGGCAGCGTTAATGGTTGCAATCTGATCGTGCCCGTCTAGGTCGGGATTGTGATCGGGATGAAACTGCTTCACCAGGCGGCGATAGGACTGCTTGATCTCAGCCTGGGTCGCCGTCTGGTGAACGTCCAGAGTTTTATAGTGGTCTTGCTGCTGCATACGCCTATTGTAAGGCGTGTGTAAAGCGCGTCTTTCAAAGACTTAGGTACTCAGCGAACCAGACGCAACCAGTTCGGGATCTTGGAAGAGGGGAGTGCTGAGGTAGCGCTCACCAAAGCTGGGTTGAATCATGACAATCAGCTTGTTGGCGTTTTCGGGGCGCTGGCCCACTTTGATGGCGGCCGCCAATGCCGCGCCGCTGGAAATCCCAGAGAGCAACCCTTCTTCGCGGGCTAGCCGACGACCAAAGGCGATCGCCTCGTCATCGGTCACGGTCACCACTTCGTCGATGATTTCTGTGTTCAATACTTGGGGAATAAAGCCTGCGCCAATACCCTGGATTTTGTGCGGGCCGGGGCGGCCGCCAGAGATCACCGGGCTGTTGGCGGGTTCAACGGCGATCGCCCGAAATCCCGGCTTCTTCTCCTTCAGCACTTCAGCCACGCCCGTCAACGTACCACCCGTGCCCACGCCCGCAACCAAAATATCGACTCCGCCGTCGGTGTCTTGCCAGATTTCCAGCGCCGTTGTGTCTCGATGAATTTGAGGATTTGCCGGGTTGCTAAACTGTTGCAGCATGTAGGCATCCGGCAACAGGGCAACAATCTGCTGCGCCCGCTGAATGCAGCCGCTCATGCCCTCGATTCCAGGCGTTAGCTCCAACTCTGCCCCAAACGCCCGCAACATCGCTCGCCGCTCTGAACTCATCGTGTCTGGCATCGTCAGGATCAGCCGATAGCCCTTTGCCGCCGCCGCCATCGCCAGCGCAATGCCCGTATTCCCAGAGGTCGGCTCCACCAAAACGGTCTTGCCCGGCTCAATCTTGCCCGCCTGTTCCGCCGCCTCAATCATGCTAATCCCAATGCGGTCTTTAACTGAGGCAGAAGGATTCATGCCCTCCAGTTTCACCACAATCTGAGCGACACAGCCCTCCGCCTGGGGAATCCGGTTCAACTGCACAAGCGGCGTGCCGCCAATCAACTGAGTAATATTTTGAGCTATTCGCATGGTTAGATTCAGTCCAACTTTATGATGTATCAGATGTAATACATGATGTCTAAACGGCGGCGAGCTTCGCGCTTGTCAGACAGATCCTGCAAAGTCTGTTTTTGCAAAACCGCATCGGCTGCCTGCCCCGCCTCCTGCCACACCTCCCAAATCACCATTCCCTCAACGGTTTTGGTATCACGTCTCGTGTCGGTGGTCTGTGCGTCCTGTCCCTCAATACAGTTCACGACTTCCAGTAAGCTGATCTTCCAGGGTTCTCGTGCCAGTACATAACCGCCTTTCGCTCCCCGCTGGCTCCGCACCAGTCCCCCACGCCTCAGCGTGGCCAGCAGTTGCTCTAGATAGCGGTCTGGAATGTTCTGCTCCGCAGCGATTTGGCGAATTTGCAGCGGCTCTCCACTGCTGTAGTGATTCGTCAATTCTAGAAGTGCCAGCAGGGCATACTCAGTCTTACAGGAAAGTTCCACAAGCTCATCAAAAATCAGTAGCTTCCTCAGTATACCCCGGTTCTCCACCGGGGTTTTGGTTTTTCTTGGATTCAACTGCCCAAAATAAAAGACCCCGCCGAAGCAGGGTCTTTCTAGCATTCATCGAAACTGATCAGCAGGACATAAGCCCTGATGAAACCTGAACTCTAGAAGCGGAAGGAGGTACGGAGTACACCGATGAAGGCATCATCATTGGTGTCCCCAATGTTGCTCACGAAGATCACGCCAGGAGTCAGAGAGATGTTGTCAGACACCGGGAAGCGGTAGAACACTTCAGCATGGAAGGAACCACCCGTGTTGAAAGGAGCAACGTTGCCCAGGGTAGAGTTGCCGAAGGAACCTTGATAGGGAGGTACACCAGCAATGATGCCCAGCAAGCTGCCTTCAACACCCAAGTCACCAATACCCAGAGTCAGAGCATAGGACCAAGCTTCGCCGTCACCCCGGAATGCCAGAGGACCACCAAAGGTGCGGGTATCGACATACATACCCCAACCACCGATGGTGAAGGCATCCGACAGACCGAACTCAAAGCTAATACCGTAACCGTTGTAAACAGAAGGCGAGAAATCACCCAGGCTGTTCGGCTCAGAAATGTAGCTGTTGACGTAGGTCAGTGCCACCGTCAGATCGCCAGGAGAGAAGGTCAACTGACCAAAGGCAGTGTAGTCACCATTGAACAGACCTGCACCGTTGGAGGGATCGTTACCTTCGCCAGTCAGGTAGCCCAAACCAAGCTGGAATGCATCGCTCAGGTCAAAAGTCAGACCAAAGCCGATATCCTGAGCAGCGCCACCCAAGTCATAAATCGGGTTGTAGCCAAAGTAGGACAGCGAACCCTGCTCAGGGTCGTCGAGTGAGCTGACCGAAGTCACGATGTCGGAGATCCCTTGACCACGAGCGCCCAAGTAAACTGTGGCAGGGCCGAGAGGGAAGTAGTACTCCAGACGAGTAACAGTCACATTGAAGGCACCGCCGCTGTCGAAGGAGAAATCAGTGGGTTCCGTGTAATCCTGGCTGACGGGAGAGATTTGAGCACCCGGAACTGCGTTGAAATCGACGAAGTTGCCGGCTTGCAGACGAGTTCTCAAGCGGTCTTCACCTGTGAAGCTGGTGTCAAAGTTCAAACGAACGCGGCTTTGGAACACCGTGTTGTTTGCGTCTTCGATGCTGCTGCTACCGAAAATATCGGAAAAGGCGAAGATCGCGCGACCATTCAAGCGAGTGGTGGTTGAGAACTGGTTGGCTTCCAGTTCTTCCACTGCTGCTTCCAGCGCATCTACGCGACCGCGCAGCACAGCCAGCTCAGCAGCGAACTCGCGCTGGAGGGCTTCGATGCGGGCCAGTGCTTCCGGGTCGAGGCTTTCCAGACGACCCACCACTGCATCCAAGCAGGAAGCCAGACCAGCCGCAAACTCGAAGCGGGTCATTGCCCGACCCCCGCGATAGGTGCCGTCGGGATATCCTTCCAAGCAGTCTAGACCGCCTTGCGCTTCGGAGTTGGCCAGGTAGGCGAGCGCTTCGTAAGCCCAGTCTCCGGGGCTGACATCTGAAAACTCAGTGACCGAGGTCACCTGGGCCAGAGAGCCACTGTTGCGACCTTCGTTGCTGTACTGCATCACCTGATCGAGGGTTGCCACGGAAGGCTCAGACTGAACCTGAGCGCTGGCAGGGGCGATCGCAGTGACCAGGGCAGCGCCCAAAACTGCTGGAGTGACCAGCAAAGAGTTCCAAAGAACCTTTGACAGCATTGCTTGTGTCCTCACACCTAAAATAAAGAACTCGCAATCAATAATCGTTATAACATTGACTGCTCGAGACTTCTACCCAAGCAACACGGAGAAATCTGCGTGGCGGATGAGAAATCTTTTACAACAATGATTGCTAACTCTACAGACTGCGCTCACTCAAACACCCCTCAGTGTAGCAGGTTGCTCTCTATTTGGCGTGAGTAAATCGATTAAGGGAACATAAAACTCGGTGCCCTGTGGCCAATTCCGAGGGCTGAAAGTTGACCACAGGACATCGAACATTAGAATCGGAAAGAGGTGCGAAGCACAGGAATGAATAAATCGGTTCCAGAATCTGCAACATCCGTTACGAAAATGACTCCTGGAGTCAAAGAAATATTGTCAGACACTTGAAAGCGGTAAAACGCTTCTGCGTGAAATGCCCCTCCTGTGTTAAAGGGACTGGCGTTTCCTAGTGTGCTGTTGCCAAAAGAGCCTTGGTAGGGCGGCACGCCAGCAATAATCCCTAGCAGGCTACCTCGGCTACCGAGGTCACGAAAGCCGAGGGTCAGTGCATAGGACCAAGCTTCTCCATCCCCCCGAAAAGCCAGTGGCCCTCCGAAGGTGCGGGTGTCTGTATACATGCCCCAGCCGCCGATGAAGATGCTGTTACTGTCAGTCAGGCCTAGCTCAAAGCTGATGCCGTAGCTGTTATAGACCGACGGGGCAAAGATACCGCTTGCGACCTGATGAGAACTGTAGACATTCGTGTAGGTTAAACCAAGCTTCAGGTTGCCCGGAGTAAAGGTTAACTGGCCAAAGGCCGTGTAGCCGCCATCAAATAACCCTGCACGATCATTCGGCTCATTGCCTCTGCCCGTGAGATAGCCCAACCCAAGCTGGAGATCATCGGATAGGTCAAGGGTGACTCCAAAGCCGACCCGTTGCTCGTTTTTTCCCACGTCGTAGATGGGATTGCGATTGAAGGAGGATAACGCTCCTTGCTCGCCACTGTCGAAGGAGCTAATCGTAGACACCATATCTGAGATGCGCTGCCCTTGTGCGCCGAGGTAAACACGACCTAGCCCAAAGGGAAAGTAGTATTCTAGGCGGTCTACTGCCACGGCAAAGTCGCCGCCGCTATCAAAGGAGAAATCGCCGTACTCGTCAAAGAAGCGAGTGCTGGATGCCTCGGTTGCTGGGGTGATAAAGATACTCGGAACATTCACAAAGTCCTTGAAGTTGCCCCCTTGCAACCGAGTTAGAAGTCGATCTCGACCTGTGAAGCTGGTATTGAAGCCCAGGCGAACTCGGCTTTGGAACACGGTGTTGTTTGCATCTTCATAGACATCACTTCCAAAGGCATCAGAGAAGGCAAAGATAGCAGTGCCGCTCAAACGGGTGGTGGTTGAGAACTGGTTGGCTTCCAGTTCTTCCACTGCTGCTTCCAGGGCATCCACGCGACCGCGCAGCACAGCCAGCTCAGCAGCGAACTCGCGCTGGAGGGCTTCGATGCGGGCCAGTGCTTCCGGGTCGAGGCTTTCCAGACGACCCACCACTGCATCCAAGCAGGAAGCCAGACCAGCCGCAAACTCGAAGCGGGTCATTGCCCGACCCCCGCGATAGGTGCCGTCGGGATATCCTTCCAAGCAGTCTAGACCGCCTTGCGCTTCGGAGTTGGCCAGGTAGGCGAGCGCTTCGTAAGCCCAGTCTCCGGGGCTGACATCTGAAAACTCAGTGACCGAGGTCACCTGGGCCAGAGAGCCACTGTTGCGACCTTCGTTGCTGTACTGCATCACCTGATCGAGGGTTGCCACGGAAGGCTCAGACTGAACCTGAGCGCTGGCAGGGGCAATCGCAGTGACCAGGGCAGCGCCCAAAACTGCTGGAGTGACCAGCAAAGAGTTCCAAAGAACCTTTGACAGCATTGCTTGTGTCCTCACACCTGAATTTAATTTGCAACTAAACCTGTTTACAACCGAAGATTGTCTTACTGCAAAAGTTGCAATAGTAGACGGCTCCTCTATCGAGTTTGCCAGACGAATCATCCTGGCAAATGAACCGAACAGCCTTAAAGGATGTACGTTCGGCCCTCTTCCAAAGAGGCTCACTAGTTGAGAATCTATATCAACTAGATCCAGAAAAAAAATACCAAGTTTGAAACCAAAATGCAAGAGATTTGCAATTGGAGATGACGCTGGTTTGCTCCACTGGCAGGTTTCGGAAGTGACCCAAATAAGAAGCCCCCCAGGAACTCGGTTCTGGGGGGTAAGCCTCTGAGGGCTATAGTGACTAACTACAGTGACTAAGACGACTAAGACGACTAAGACGACTAAAATCGTGACTAAATTCTGGGTTTGCGAATGAGTTTCATAGTTCTCGCCTACGTGCTTGCCTACAAGTTGGCCAGGCTGGCTGCTAGGTCAAAGTCTTTTTGGGTGAGTCCGCCTGCGTCGTGGGTGGTGAGGGTAACGGTGACGCGGTTGTAGGAAATGGCAATGTCGGGGTGGTGTCCGGCGGCTTCGGCAGGTTCGACCAGCTTGTTTACAAAGGCGATCGCCTCTACGAAATCCTTAAACCGATAGGTGCGCTGGAGGCGATCGCCCTCCACAGTCCAGCCAGGCACTTGCGCCATCTGAGCCTGAATTTCAGCGTCGGTTAGCGTTTGAGACATGGTGAACCTCCTCCGGGAGTACGCTTGATGGGTTGATCTAACTCCTTGATCTAACTTCACAGTAGGACGGTTTAGCAGGGGTTGGGGCGATCGCCACATTGAAATCCCTGCCGAAAAACCATCGAAAACCAACCCAAAAAATGACCTGGAAATTGCCCTGAAACTGCCCCAAAAACTATCCAAAAAACTATCCGCCCTTGCTGGGAGTGCCTTGGATCGAAACTAACCGTCGAAACCAAAACACCAGTAGCAAGGGCGGTCTAGCGGGCCTTCAAATTGACCTAGACTGCCGGGAGGATCTCTGAACTATCTCAAGATCTCCCAGAAAACTTGATTCTGATTGAAGCTGGGTCAAGCTACAAGAGAACAGCCCCGGCGCACAGCCAGTACATCTCAACCTGACGACCCATACGTTTACTGCTGTCCTGCATGGGCAACACCTCCTGTTCTTTTAATCGTATTGACTGCATTAGCGCCGCTGTGAAAAGCTAGGCTTTTCTCCGTGGCTTACCCCAGAATATAGCACAGCTAACGGCTGAGTGTCTCAGATGACGGGGGCTTCAGGAGATTTTTTGAGGCAGAAATACGGCATTGAAAAAAAACGCCTCCACAAAACTGTGAAGGCGGAGAGAACAGCAATAATCGCTGTCAATAAAAACTCAGTCAAAGCTGCAAATCTTTGCTGAAGCCCCTTACAGCGCGTTACCGCGAGGCAGTACCTCTTCAGGGAATACAAATTGTTCGTGAGGCTGGTCTTGCGGAGCCATCCAAGCGCGGATGCCCTCGTTTAGCAGAATGTTCTTGGTGTAGAACGTCTCAAACTCTGGGTCTTCCGCCGCACGAATCTCCTGCGATACAAAGTCATACGCCCGCAGGTTCAGCGCTAAGCCCGCAATCCCGATGCTCGCCATCCACAAGCCTGTGACTGGCACAAACAGCATGAAGAAGTGCAGCCAGCGCTTGTTGGAAAACGCAATCCCAAAAATCTGAGACCAGAAGCGGTTGGCCGTCACCATCGAGTAGGTTTCTTCAGACTGCGTCGGGTTGAAGGCGCGGAAGGTGTTCGCCTTGTCGCCGTCTTCGTACAGGGTGTTCTCCACCGTCGCGCCATGAATGGCGCACAGCAGCGCACCCCCCAAAATGCCCGCTACTCCCATCATATGGAAGGGGTTGAGGGTAAAGTTGTGGAACCCTTGCACGAATAGGATGAATCGGAAGATGGCGGCAACCCCAAAGCTGGGGGCAAAAAACCAGCCCGATTGTCCTAGTGGGTACAGCAGAAACACGCTGACAAACACGGCGATGGGACCGGAAAATGCCAGGGCGTTGTAGGGACGGATGCCAACCAGACGGGCAATCTCAAACTGTCGCAGCATGAAGCCGATCAGTCCAAAAGCCCCGTGCAGGGCGACGAACGTCCACAAGCCGCCGAGCTGACACCAGCGGGTGAAGTTCCACTGGGCTTCGGGGCCCCACAAAAACAGCAGGCTATGACCCAGGCTGTTGGGCGGGGTGGATACGGCGGCGGTCAAAAAGTTGCAGCCCTCTAGGTAGGAACTGGCAATGCCGTGGGTGTACCAGGAGGTGACGAAGGTGGTGCCGGTCAGCCAGCCTCCCAGCGCCAGGTAGGCGCAGGGGAATAGCAGAATGCCTGACCATCCTACGAAGACAAATCGGTCGCGCTTTAGCCAGTCGTCGAGAACGTCAAACCATCCTCGCTGGGCTTGCGCTCTTCCCATTGCTATGGTCATAGCGCGGATCTCCAATGAATTAAGTACGAGTACTGAAAGGCTCTGCCTATACCTGTGAGTGATCGTGCAACAAAGCTGCACAAATCGACAACGGAGTATGAGCAGAGTTTACGTTTCTTTACTTTCCCCCTCATTATACAGATAGTTTCTGGGAAAGCTATCGGTGAGATCGGATTAGCTTAAGAATTGAGTGAGGAGGGGTTGGATTTTGGGTTTTGGATTTTGGAGATTTAGGCGTGAGAACGGGTTTGTGTCCTTTCCCCTGAAATCAGGTCTGTCTGAGATACTGAAGAGGTAGCATTTGTTTCTGTGCGTAAAGGTCTGGATTTAGATGTTTATTGTTGACATTGTGCTGAAAAATACGCCGTCGATGCTGTCGATTCAGCGGAAGACCGCAGAAGATGCGGAGGCGGTGTATCAAGAGATTTTGAACGCGATTCGGTCGGGCAGCCCGGTGGCGTTGGAGTTGACCTGCGAAAAACAGCCGGACAAGAAACTGGGCGTGTTGGTCAGCGAGATTTCGGCGGTTCAGGTGTCGGAGAAGGCTGGAGCCAGCGGCACGGCTCGTCCGCCGGGATTTTTTGCGCTGACGGAGCCGTCCTGACTGTAGGCGAATTTCCTGAATGCTCTTGGGGGCTGCTCCTGTAATTGAAGGTGGGTTAGATGAGTGAGTGGGCGATCGCCATTGAGTCTGTAAGCTTTGCCTGGTCGGCACAATCGCCAGTATTGCAAAACTGTTCGCTGCATGTCCCCAAAGGGCAATTTTGGATGCTGCTGGGCACCAATGGCAGCGGCAAGTCTACGCTGTTAAAGCTGATGACGGGGCTACTGGCTCCCCAGTCGGGGCAGGTCAACTTGGTGCAGCCCGTCGGATTTGTGTTTCAAAATCCCGATCATCAACTGGTGATGCCAACGGTGGGGGCAGATGTGGCCTTTGGACTGGTGGCAGAAAATCTGTCTACGGCAGACACCCAGCGGCGGGTGCAGGAGGCGCTAACGGCGGTGAACCTGCTGCATTTGCAGCGACGGCCCATTTACGCGCTGAGCGGTGGACAAAAGCAGCGGGTGGCCATTGCAGGGGCGATCGCCCGCCATTGCGAAGTGCTGCTGCTAGACGAACCCACCGCCCTGCTTGACCCCGATAGCCAGCTTGATTTGGTCGATCAAGTCCGGCAACTGGTGAAAACACGCGGCATGACGGCGCTCTGGGTGACGCATCGCCTAGATGAACTGAACTACGCCGACGGAGCGTTTTTTATGGAAGGGGGGCGCATTGTGGAATCGGGCGATCCGCAGCGGCTAAAGCAGCGCATGATGGCCGGCGCAGTGAGGGGTTAGGACACCAGAAATTGCAGAAGCTTGGGTCGCTTAGACTTCTGTCATGGTGTTGAAAAAGTCAAAATGGGCGATCGCCTCCACAATCCCCAGCGCGTGGGCCTGCTTGGCGTAATAAATCCGTTCTCCATCCATCAGATGCGACAACTCCTCATGGTGGCGATTGGCGACTACGACCGCCAGCGTATTACCGCGCATCATGTCTTCATCTGCCCCAGAGCCGCCCGCTACCAGGATATGCTCTAGCGGAATACCCCAGCGATCGGCGACGTAGCGCAACGCCTGTCCCTTGGAGGCGCGGATGGGTAAGATATCCAGATATTGCCCAAAGGAGAAGATCACATTCACTGCCAAATCTTCTTGATAGAGCAGGCTCTTGATTTCCTGAATCGCGGGCGCGACCTCCGCATCATAGAAGTAGCTGATTTTGAATTGGCTCTGGTGGATGCCAGGCTGCAACTCTAGACCTGGCAGATCGGCTAAAACACGCCGCACTTCTCCGGGGGTCCAGCGGTGGTCGATATGCCGCTTCCACCAGGTATCTTCTGTAAAATCTGGACGATAGTGAATCACCGTGCCGCTGCTGCTGATTAGCACATCGGGTTCGGGAATATGATACTGGCGCATCACTTTCAGGGCAGACTCTAGTGTCCGCCCGGTGGCCACAGCGAAAGCCGTAGACTTGCGATTCTCGCGCAGTACTTCGACAAAGTAGGGAATATCAACCGGGTTGCCCAGCAGGTTTTGATCGAGGCTGGTAACGATCGCCCGATCGTTGTAGACCATAGCGCGGCGTGACAGCGGCACTCGCTCCACTACCTGGGTCTTGTCGAGCAGCGGTCGAATCACCTCCAGGTAGCTGGATGCGTGGGCTTCCCAGGAATAGTGTTCGCGCACACCCCGCAGCCCGTTTTCAACAGCAAGCTGCCGTTTTTCTGGGTTTTCTAGCAGCGTCAGCAACGCGGCAACAATCGTATCACTGTCCAGCGGATCGATCAGGATGCCGTTGTTGCAGTTGCCGATGATGTCGCGCGGGCCGCCGTCCTCCGTTGCCACAATCGGCAAGCCGCTGGCCGCTGCCTCGATGAGCGTCAGCCCAAAGGGTTCCGTTAGCGCTGGGTTGACGAATACGCCGCCAGATAGCGCTGCCAGTCGGTAGATATAGGGCACTTCGTCGGCTTTGTGGCGCTTGGGATAGGCAACGCGACCGTAGAGGTCATAGTAATCGAATGCCAGGAATAGCTCCGTCAGCACTTCCTGAGCGCCTGCGTCCATATCCTTAATATTGTTCCGGCTGCCCGCCACAATCAGCAGATTGGCCAATTCCTGGAGCTGCTCGGAACTGCCGTAGGCCTTCACCAGTGCCCCAATGTTTTTGCGGGCATCGGGACGAGACAGCGCCAGGATCAGTGGCTTTTGGGGTTCGCGCAAAAAGCGGCAAATATCCTGGGCGATCGCCGTTTCCCACTCATCCCCCTGGGGCGGATAAAACAGCGTCAGGTCTGTACCAGGGGGAATCACACGCATCCGCTCCGGCTGGTAGCAGTCGTACAGTTCGTACTGTTCCTCCACCTCCTGGCGCGTGCTGGTAATAATTAACTCAGCGCTTGCCAGGGTTAGCTCTTCTGCCTCGATTCGGCGCAGCATGTTATAGCGCTGGTCAATATCCTGCGACGACAACCCGTTGGCCAGAAGCCGCGTCCGCTTGACCCGTCCCAGCGAGTGCCCAGTATGCACCAGCGGCACATTTAGGAAGTTTGCTAAGCGACTGCCTACGTAGCCTGCATCGGCATAGTGGCTGTGGATCAGGTCTGGCACGCGATCGCTCGTGCGAAAAAACGCCAGCATATTGTCCACAAAGCTGTCCAAGTGATCCCACAGTTGCTCCTTGGGGATGTATTCTTCTGGCGGGCCCGCCACAATTCGCACAATCCGGGCCTTGCCGCCCAGCGGCTCAAGGTCCTCGCCATAGTCTTGATCCACATCGGGCGAGGCAATCAGCCGGGTAAACAAATCGACCGCTGCCACGCCGGGTTGCTGGGCCAGGGCGCGGGCCAGCTCCACCACGTACTTCACCTGGCCGCCTGTGTCAGAATCGCGCCCTAGCTCCATATTCTGACCCCGAATCAAGCCATGCACACTGATCAGCGCAATATACAGACCGTTGTGACTGTGGTTGGGCATATTTTTTTGGAAGAGGGGGTTAGGGTCTTGGCGTAATGGGTCTTGGCGTAATGGGGATTGGCGTAATGGGACTGACGTAAATAGGGATTGGCGTAATGAGCGGTCTAGCGGTCTAGCTGATGTGTAACTTACTGCAATCTGAGGGTGCTGCGACACTCTCTTTCGGCTAATATTTCGTCACCTTATCATTCCTAAACCGGTTTGGCGGCGATCGCCCTTACCCCCATCTCCCCCCAATCCGCCAAGGGCTTGATCAACCGGGTTAAGATCATCGCAACTCATCGCAACTTGTCACATACTTGCACGATGTCATGCTGGAACCGCCACGCCCCAGTTTGATTAAATATCCCGAAACCGACGGCCAGCCTATGACCGAGAGTGATGCAACTCGTGCCTACCTGATTTATTGCATCAGCGCGTTGCGGCTGTTTTTTCAGAGCCGCCCCCAGGTATACGTTTCTGGGAATCTGTTTATCTACTACGAAGAGGGAAAGCCACAAAAGAGTATCTCACCGGATGTGTTCGTCATTTTTGGCGTGAACAAGCGAGAACGACGCAGCTATAAAACCTGGCAGGAAGGCGGCAAACTGCCGTCCTTTGTGCTAGAAATCACCTCCCTTTCCACTCAGAAACAAGACGAGGAAATCAAGCCCAAGCTCTACGCCAGCCTGGAAATTCCTGAATATTTTCAATATGACCCTACCGGCGACTATTTGCCCTCGCAGCTCAAGGGACAGCGCTTGGTCAATGGGCAATATGAGCCGATCGCCCCTGAAACCCTGGCAGATGGAAGCCTGTCACTGCATAGCCAGATGCTGGGGTTAGACCTGCGCCTGCTGCCCCCTCAGGCCCCACTCGCGATTGCCCATCTGCTGCCTATTGCCCGCGAACTGCGCCTGTTTGATCCCCAGTCGGGCGCACAACTGCTGACCTATGAGGAAGCGGAGCAAGCTCGACTAAACGCAGAACAAAAGATTGCCGATTTGCAAACCCAGTCCGCAGAGGCACAGGCTCAGCAGAAAGCAGCCGAGCAGCAGCTTGCAGAGTTGCGAGACAAGCTGCGATCGCACGGCATCGACCCAGACACGCTCTAAGCGTTTCCTGCGTCTCACTTGAGGCTTGAAGAGTTCTGCATGAATTTCCTGCCTGAAAGCATTGTGGACAAGCTGCCTCTGGCAGAATCGCACTTTGTAAAAAACGCCTGACATTTTCCAGCCTACGTCAGCATTCACAGTAGGCTGAAGTGAGCTACATTCAGCTAAAACGTCTTGAACGGTCAAGTATTTGGGGTAGGCATGAAACTGGCAGCACGGGTAGAAAGCGTATCGCCGTCGATGACGCTGATTATTGACGCAAAGGCCAAAGCCATGAAGGCAGAGGGTATTGACGTATGCAGCTTTAGCGCCGGAGAGCCAGATTTCAACACGCCCAAGCATATTGTAGAAGCCGCCAAAGCCGCGCTAGAGCAGGGCAAAACCCGCTACGGCCCGGCCGCTGGGGAACCCAGATTGCGAGAGGCGATCGCCCAGAAGCTCCAGCGCGACAACGGGCTATGTTACGGCGCAGACAACATTCTGGTCACCAACGGCGGTAAGCAGTCCATCTTTAACCTGATGCTGGCGATGATTGAGCCGGGCGATGAGGTGATTATCCCCGCGCCCTTTTGGGTCAGCTATCCCGAAATGGTGAAGCTGGCAGAGGGCACACCCGTGATTCTGCCGACCACCGTGGAAAACCAGTTCAAAGTCTCGCCAGAGCAGATCCGGCAAGCCATCACTCCTAAGACCAAGCTGCTCGTCTTCAACACGCCCTCCAACCCGACGGGCATGGTCTACACGCCAGACGAAGTGAGGGCGATCGCCCAGGTCGCCGTCGAGTCCGACCTTTGGATACTGTCGGACGAAATCTACGAAAAAATTCTTTATGACGGCGCTCAGCATCTCAGCATCGGCGCAGCCAGCCCAGAAGCCTACGAACGCTCTGTCGTGTGCAGCGGGTTTGCCAAAACCTACGCCATGACGGGCTGGCGCGTTGGCTTCTTGGCAGGGCCAGTGCCCCTGGTAAAGGCGGCAACAAAAATCCAGGGCCACAGCACCTCCAATGTCTGCACCTTTGCCCAATATGGGGCGATCGCCGCCTATGAAAATTCCCAAGACTGCGTACAGGAAATGCTAGCCGCCTTTGCCGAGCGCCGCCGCTATATGCTGGATGCCCTCAACGCCATGCCAGGGCTAGAGTGTCCCAAACCCGATGGCGCATTCTATATGTTCCCCAGCATCGCCAAAACGGGACGGTCTTCCCTCGATTTTTGCAGCGAACTGCTAGATCAGCATCAAGTTGCTACAGTTCCGGGCGCGGCTTTTGGCGCAGACGACTGCATCCGGCTGTCCTATGCGACCGATCTAGACACCATCAAGCGCGGCATGGAGCGGCTAGAAAAATTCCTACACGGAATTCTATAGGTGACCCAATCGAATCAAGCGATCCCCACAACGCGCTGAGTGCCCAAATGTAACTCACTATTAAGACTCTGGCTGCTGAAGCGGGTGAGTTCGCTATGGTAAGATTTCCATTGATATTGAAGGCGAAGGACTTATTAGGCATGTCAGCAGCCGCACAAGTTACAGATTCCACTTTTAAGCAAGAAGTTCTTGATAGCGATGTCCCCGTTCTGGTAGATTTCTGGGCCCCTTGGTGTGGTCCCTGCCGGATGGTTGCTCCTGTAGTCGATGAGATTGCCGAGCAATACGCGGGACAGGTAAAGGTCGTAAAAGTGAATACCGACGAGAACCCCAGCGTTGCCACTCAGTATGGCATCCGCAGCATCCCTACGCTGATGATTTTCAAGGGTGGTCAGCGTGTAGACATGGTAGTCGGCGCAGTTCCCAAGACGACCCTCGCCAGCACGCTTGAAAAGCATCTATAGTTTTCAAGAGCCAATTAAGCGCGAAAGGCTTTGATTGTTAGCGTGTGCCGAGTTATTCGCTGATGATCCTGCCAGAGTTTAGCTTGCCCCACCTTACCCACGGGTGGGTTTTTTGCACTTGTCAGGAGGTAGATCTTTTTGTTAGCACCGTAGCATCCAACCAGATTACGTCAACGCTGGATGGCAGGCTACATGGAGGCAAACAAGCGGTATGGGCGGAATAGTCAACTTTGATTTGGGGCCCAAACCCACCCATCAAGAAGGCGGACATTTGGTGCTGAAATGTCCATCCTGGGAGCGTCCTTCTGCATTTGTCCTACTGATAATCTCCTGTCTATGGCTTGGGGTTTTCAGCAATAATCGCCTGACGTGCGATCGCCCCACCCTATCTACTACCCACTGCCAGGTGGTTCGCACCCTTGGAGTGGGCCTAATTCCTCGTGAGACGGTTCGGCTTGGCTCCCTGACCACAGTTCAGGTTATTAGTGAAACTCGTCGTTCAGATGACGGGGACTATCTGGTCTATGACCTGAAGCTGAGTGGAACTGAGGCGGTGACGCAACTGGGGCTGAATACGATGGATCAAGCTCGCGCTCAGCAGATGGCTGAAGCGGTTCAACGGTTTCTGGTCAATCCTGGTCGCCCTGCGATCGCCCTACAAACCCGGTCTATCTGGAGCTTTACATGGGGCCCACTGGGGCTGGCCGGTCTGGCGATCGCCCTCCTGCGGCGCAGACCCCATCGCTTCGAGTTTGATCGCTTGATGGGCAAAATGCAGGCGTTTGGAGCAAATGGCCGCCTTAAGCAGGAGCTATGGCTGCGAGAGGTTCAGTCTGTGGTCATTGAGCAGTGTAGCGGTGAAGATTTAACGGGGTATGGCGTAGTGCTGCTGACGCAGCGGGGCGATCGCTATCCCCTGACTGAGACTTATAGCAGCAATCTGGAAAGCAAACAGGAAGCGGCCGAAGCGATTCGAGCATTCTTGGGATTGCCGCCTGTGGAAATCAAGGAAGTCTGAAGTCTCCGCACGCCTCACACGCACGCCTCACACGCAAACCTCAGCAAACCTCAATAGTCATACGGATTCTGAGGTTCCTCGATTGGGGTCAAAGAGGCGGCCTGGATAACCAGTTGGCGCTGACCATCGAGGGTTTCCGTCGCCATGTTGCCTTCTACGCGGAGCCATTGGTCTTGTTCGTAGATTGTGCGATCGCCCTCGATCCGCACGGGAAGCCCGACCGGATAGACATCGGCAGCGCAGCAGGTAATCACAAAGCGGGTGATGGTGAAATAGTTGCTAGGGAGGTTGGGCGAATGGATGACGAACCCTTCGACCGAGGCTTTTTGACCCGTGTAGGCATCGGGTTCGGGGTAAACGTTCAGCAGGCGCACCCAGTCAATGAGCGAGCGATCTTCGGGGCGGGTGTTGGTGCGGAAGGACTGAGGCTGCGATCGCGTCAGGGTGAGCGTATCTGCTACGCCGCGCTCGATGGCGACCTGGCTGGCAAAGGCGCGGGGCGTAAACTGGAGGCCAAACAGGGCGATCGCCAGCAGCAGGGCGCTACTCCATCCGGGCGGCAGTAGGTTCGCGTGGGACTCTGAGGGCTGGGTAATAGCAATGCCGCGTCGCAGCAGCCGCAGCCCCTCCCACAGTTTGGCCACGCCCAGCCCCAACAGCGCAAACCCAGCGGCGATCGCCAACCAGACATAATCCGGATGCAGCAGGATGTTGATGCGCCCAGTCAGCCAAAAGCGCAGCATCAGCCCGCCCCAGGCCAGCAGCATCCCTGCATCTAGCCAGACTAGCCAAAGCCCTGTCCGATTTTTCCGAGGCCGATTACTGCTCCTGCTTGCCATCAGTCCGTCACTCCGTCACTCCGTCACACCATCATTCGGTCACACCATCACTCCGTTGCTCCGTCCCCCTGTCATCCCAGCCCTCCAGCCCTCCTGTTCTAGCTGATATACAGATTAATCAGCAAGCAAAACAAAAACGTGAGCTGACCCGCCAGGATAAACAGATAGGCGATCGCCCGACCGCGAAACATCGACAGCAGCAGCGCAATGTTTTTCAGGTCAATCATCGGGCCAAATACCAGAAACGCCAGCAATGCGCCGCTAGTAAAGGTAGAGGCAAAGGACAGGGCAAAAAACGAATCCACCGTTGAGCAAATCGACACAATCCACGCCAGTAGCATCATCGCCAAAATCGACGTGACTGGGCCCTGCCCCAACCCAATCACCCACTCGCGCGGCACAAAGACTTGAACGATTGCGGCGATCGCCGTTCCCAAAATCAGCACACCGCCCAACTCGCGCATTTCCTGCACAATGTTGTTCACCAATAGCCACAGCTTGTCTGACAGGGGCTGGGTGAGGACGGGATTGATGGCGATCGCCGACGAAGACAGCGACCCATCCGGGCGAATGGGCTGATCCGCCTGTCCCAGCCAATAGGTCCCTGACTGCAACAGGGACGACTCACCCGCGGGCTTTGCAGCCGCCCCGCGCACTGCTGGCATGGCCCGCGCCACTCCCAGCTGCATCAGCGGCCGCAGGTCTGCCTGAGCGCTAAACACCCAGCCCACAATTACTGCCACCAGCAGCGACAGCCCCACCCGCAAAAACACGATCTCCGGCTGATCCCGAAAGGCAATCCACGTTGCCCAAAACACCACCGGATTCACGGTGGGAGCCGCCAGCAAGAAGCCCACCGCCATCGACGCGGGCGCACCCTGCACAATCAGCCGCCGCGCTACAGGCACGTTGCCGCACTCGCACACGGGAAACAAGAAGCCAATGCCGCCGCCAATCATCGCCGCCAGCAGCGGATGTTTGGGCACTGCCGCAATCAGCCGCCGCTCATCCACGAATAGCAGCAGCACACTCGAAAACAGCACGCCCAGCAGCAAAAAGGGCATCGCCTCCACGAGCAGGCTGAAAAACAGCGTCAGCGCATTGTTCAATCGATCCATGCGGTCTAACCTAATTCTTCGGTCTAGCGATCCCCGATTGGGTCTGACTGGCTATTCTACACCGTCCTATCGCAGACGGGTTTTTCAAAAGGCGGGTTTCCGCCCAAAAAGCGAGGCTTTTGCAGGATCAATCGCGGGGGAAACCGGCCCAATCCCCCACCAGAATCGCGATAAGGTTGAGTGGGATGAGTGGTGTTGCCATCGAAGCGGGTCAGAATTATCAGAATTATCAGAGAATTATCAGATCAGAATTATCAGACATGCTCCATTGCCCCGACCCGTCATCTCGATCCGCTGTCTCAACTGGTTATCTCGACGTTTCCGCAAGGCATTCCGAATGTCTTTCCCGAAGCTCGCTTTTTGCCCTAATCCCTATTTCTTAACCTCTATTTCTGACCTCCTGACGTCTAACTATGGCTTCTGATTCCGAAAGCAATAAGGCTGAGCGGGAACGGGCGATCGCCAATACCCTGCCCGTCGAGATTCGGGACATGGACATCGACGACCTCGCTCCGGTGTTTCATTTGGGGGAAAGCCTGTTTACTAGCGACCTCTATCCCTACCTGTATCGCACCTGGGACGAGTGGGAAGTGATTGGGCAATACAACACCGACCCAGAATATTGCCTGGTTGCAGAAATCGAAGGCGAACTGGCAGGCTTTGTGCTGGGCACGATTATCAGCAAGGCATCCTGGGTCTACGGCTACATTATCTGGCTAGGAGTCAGTCCCAAGTTTCAGCGGCGCGGCGTGGCGGATAAGCTGGTGGACAAAATCGTTGAGCGCATGATCGAGGAGGGCGCTCGGTTCATGCTGGTGGACACCGATCCGGCTAATGAACCTGCGATCAAGTTCTTTCGGCGCAAGGGGTTTGGCAATCCCCGTCGCCATGTTTATCTGTCGATGAACCTGAGCAAGCACGAAATTTACGGCCGCCTGATCGCCTACGAGCGGGACAAGGCTAGCCGGGTGCGTCATCACCGTCCTAAGCGACCCTGATTGTTCCCGCGTTGCGGTTTAAGCCGTTCAATACGCTGCTCAATACGCTGCCCTGAGAGCGCGATCGCCCACCAAGCTGCTCTGTATCAAGCTGCTCTGTATTTAGTGTGGCAATCTGGCGTAGCCACTCAGCATGGCAACACACGCCATGAAGAAGCATTAATTTTTCCAATAAAGCGCCATTCTGTATTTTTAGATACAGAATTTACTGCTATGATTAAACAATAAGCGTCAAGGTTCCATCACTTAACACCACCAGAAGGATTTCACTATGTCTACTCAAGATCAAGCCCGCGCCCTGATGATGCGCCACCACCACAACATCAAGAATCGCCAGCAATCGATGCTCAGCCGTGCCGCAGCCGAAATCGGCCTACCTGCTGAAACGCCCACCCTCTGGAATCATGTTCAGGGCAAGCCCCATCCGTCTTTTGTGCAGAGCTATGACCGCAGCGGCTCGACCATGAGCTAGGTTGCCAGGGGACTAGCTCCGCAATCCCGTTAAACAGGAATTCGATTTTAGACCTGGTTTGGAAGACCTGGTTTGAAACCTTGGGCGATCGCCCAAATCCACCCTTTTGCTCCGCTCTGTCAGGGAGGTATCGAACCGATGCCTCCCTGATTTTTTTTAGACCCTGCCTCATGCCTCACCTAAGCAAAGCCCAGTCGCTTGAACCGTCGGCGTTGAGCCTGGGGCTGGGCAGCAGTGGCTTCTAGGCGTTCTTGGCGCTCCAGTTCTGGCAATTTCAGCACGACCCCGGCAAAAAACCAGTAGTAAACCGCAACGGGGTCTACATCGAGAGGATAGTAATACGTGTTGTAGCTAATGAACAGTACGAATAGCCATAGTGCTGCGCCATAGCCCCGCAAGGTGCGATCGCGCATGGAGCGGTAGGCCAAAAAGGTCAGCACCGTCAGCATGGTTACCAGCGCCAAAAACGCCAGCGTCCCCAGCATCCCAATTTCATACAGCAGCTTGGGATAATAGGTTTCGATCAGTTCTGTGTCGCCCAGCGTGCGGGCGGCATTAGTAGCGCGTCCTAGCCCGTTGCCCAAAAAGTTTTGATTATCAATCGACCACTGAAACTGTTCCAAAATAAACAGGTGCGGTGGCGAGGCTTCCCAGCGGCTTTGCAGACTCTCAAAGCGTCGGGATAGGATGTCGGGGTTCCGCAGGGCAGCGTAGCCCAGCACAGCGCCGAGAATGACTGCACCAGGGATAAAGCGCTTTAGGTTCACCACCTGCCCCGTCAACACCAGCAGCGTCAGAAATACACCGGGCACCAGAATCAGCGCCACTCGCTGCCCCGATAGCACCGCCATAATGAAAACCGATGCGAGAGAAATCAGCCCTGTCGTGCGCCATTGCGCTCTGGGGTCGCTAAATGCCGTCGCAAATGCCAGAAATGCAGCAGAAATCAGGAACCAGCCCCATTGCCAGGGCGCAACAAAGGTTCCAGGCAAGCGAATCTGGTTGTGTTGGGGCGTATAGAGCAACGACCCGCCCACAAAGCAGCGGGCATTGAGGGAAGCGCGGTAGAGGTCTGGTCCCTGGGCAAAGCGCGTTCCCGGACATTGCCCCGTTTTGAGCAGGAGATATTGAATAAAGGCGAGAGCGCAGCAGGTGAGGATGATGACGACGGTAAGCCGCATGAGAAACAGCAAATCGCGGCGATCGCGCAGCAGATAATACGCACACACCACCAGCGGCATATAGCCCATCAGCACCTTTAGTCCCAAAATACCCATCAAAATCGGCTGCTCTCCGGGCGCTGGGTTAAGCTGCTGGCCTCCGTTCACCACCAGCAGCGTCATCAGACACAGCCCCAGCAAAATGCCTACAGGTGCAATCATTTGCCGGGGAATCAGCACAGGCAGCTTTTCGCGGCGGCAATATTGAATCACGCCGAAGAGGGCAGGAATATAGAATCCGTCTTTGGCAAGCTGAAGCAGGGGGCTGCTGCCCAGCGCATAGGTGACCGATCCGCTGAGGGGCATATAGATCAAAAAGGCCCAAAGCGCGTGGCGGGGATACTTAAACGACAGCGCGGTGCAGAGCGTACCAATGAAGGTGCCAATGCCCGGGCGAACCCCGGCAGCCAGACCCACGACAAAACCAACGACTGTGGCAAATAACGCAGCACAAATCGTGAAGGTAACCAGCTCTTGCCGCAGGCGATTGGCTTTGCGGCGCTGAGCAAGACGCTGACGCAGGGTGGGTTGGGGCGATTCAACCGCTAGAACCGAGCTGGGCTGGGCTTTGGACTTGGGCTTTGTTTTCAGCACGGGGCAGGTAGAGGGCAAGCAGAGGGTGCATCTAGCAGAAGGGCGATCGCGCAACTAATTTGGTGAGCGGGGCAAGTTGGTAAGCGGGGTGAGTCTGACTTGAGCCAAACAAGTCGTGCCAAACGAAGTGCTTGGGGCACTCCGATATCCAGTTCATCGCATTCCTATCGTAGCCGAGCGGACTGCGCCCCCTGCCCAAAGGCGTTGGCTACGCATATTGCACCGCCACTTCAGCCTCCACGGGCAGTTCGATTCGCAACTCTGCCCAGAGTCGATACTGCTGTGAGGAGACTGTGAGGATAGCGGCTGGGTGATCTGCACTAGCGTGAAGAAGAAGATGACTGCAACAGGAATAGGCGCTCTCTTCTTCATGCTTACCAAAGGTATTAACTAGGCGATACAGCGTATTGCCGTAGCGGATGCCTTCACAGAGGTAGCCGTCTCTATAGAACCAGAACGAGCGGACAGAGCGCTCATTTACAACAGTCGGTATCATGGCTCGTTCTTGAGTAGGATGCACTTGGAATTTCAAGATTGTTCGGTTCGGTGTGAGGCTTGCTGAGCAGCTCAAAAGTTTAGTAAAAAAATATACAAGCTGGCGTAGTTTTACGGAACTCAGCAAACTTCTATGGAATCTTGCAATTTATTCTCCAACCCTGATAGGCAGGCTCTCTATGGAGACTGCAACGCTCTAGTTTTATCCCCGACTTCCTGGCAGCTACAACCGTAAATTCTCGGTGGCCATTGCCCCAATTTTATGAAAGTATGATGTTTCCCAAACGGGCATTTTTTTGACAGGCCTCGCTCAGCGCCGGCGCGATTTAAAGCTCGGCCCTGATTGACGGCTGAACAATCCACGACGGGGGCGGGCGATCGCCTTTTCCCCTGGTTCCTCTTCGGACTTTCGCCCCAGGCTGAGCCGGGGAATCAGATCGCGCTGGCTTTTTTGCTCTGGCGGCAGGGGCTTGGCCTGTTTGCGGTAGCTGGCGATTAGCCCGCCCGACAGTCCGGCGATCGCCCCCAGCCCAATGCTCAGCGGCACCCAGTAGCCCAACAGCGCAAAGCCGATGAGAAACACAATCCAGAGCTTGATGCCGACAATCACCGGATCATTGTTGCCCATCACAATCCCTCCAGTGCAATTCCTTCCCATGCCGTGAGCCGCAGTAAACGAGAGCGTGTAAACCACGAGAAAGCCTACAAGCCACAACCTCTCTCACGTTCAGCGCTGACCCCTGACCCCTGACCCCTTGCCCCCGCAAAGCTACTCTCTCGCCGGAATCAGCCGCTCCAAAATCGTCAGCAGGCGATCGATTTGCTCGTCGCGCTTTTTGGACTGTTCCCGCATTTCCCGAAAGCCCTCATGCATCTCGCGAAAGCCTGCTCTGATTTCAGCAAACCCATCTCGCATAGAAATTTCCAGACGAGTCAGTTCTTCCGTCATTCGCCCAACCTGATCAGACAAAATCTGCACGCTCTCGGCCAGCGTGTCGAGTCGTTGAGTCAGGCGCTGATCCAGCACTTCGATGCGGGTATCTACCGCTGCAACGTGGGAATCGAGGGTGTCTAGCTTTTCAACAATCAGCTCGTGGGTCATAGTGAGTCTCTGTCAAAGCGAATCCAGGAGCGCGTCGAGGGGCTGGGTCGTGTCTACTGTTCTAACGTATTCTGCTTCGGCGGGCGTGAAGGGGTCAAAGGTCTGCTTTGCCAAAATTTCCGGTGTGGCATCGGCGATGTCGCCCGTGCGCTGACTGAGGCGATCGCCCAACACTTCCAGCGGAGCCGTGCAGTGGATGATATCGAGCGGAATGCCGTGGGCGCTGGCCTGGGCGATCGCCCCTTCTCGCAGCGCCTGCCGATCGTACTTGGCATCCAGGATTACCGTATAGCCTTCGGCGGCCAGCGTCGTGCCCAAGTGCAGCAGCCGATTGTAGGTCTTTTGGGTCATCTCTGGGGTGTAGAGGTCGTCGCCGCCACGCTCTGTCAGGGGCACGCCGCCCAGGTGTTTGCGGACTGCATCGGAGCGGATGTAGACGGCACCCAGCTTTTGGGCGATCGCCCGCGCCGTGGTACTCTTGCCCGATCCTGATAGCCCGCTCATCAGCATCAGCCGCCCGGCTTTGGGCTGGGTATACTCCCACGCCAGTCGATAATAGAGCGCGGCGGTATCGTGGGCTTTGCGCTTTTCCTCTTCTGGCACACCCGGATCATTCAGCAAGAAAGACGTGACCTTTGCCCGCACGTAGGTCTGGCGGTTGACGTAGATTGGCAGCACCCGCAGCCCTTCCCAATCGCCCGTCTGCTCCACATATTCGTTCAAAAACACCGTCCGCAGGTCAGGTCGCTGCCGCGCGTCCAAATCCATCACGATGTAGGCAATGTCAAACATGACATCGACAAACCGAAACGGCTCGTTGAACTCGATGCAGTCAAATAGCAAAAACTGCTGGTTCCAGTAGGCGATATTCCGCAGGTGCAGGTCGCCGTGGCACTCGCGAATCCAGTTTTGCTGAATGCGCTCGTCAAACAGACCGGCGTTTTCGGCAAAGAAGCGATCGCAGTAGGCCCGCGTCTCGTCATACTGCGTCTGCGTCTGGGGCCCGCCGATGTATTGCGTGGTCTGCGCCCAGTTTTCGTCAAAGGCCTGCCGCACGCGCCCAACGCGGCCGAATTCTCGGATGTAGTCGCTGGTTTCGGTGGCGAGGTGGAACGTGGCGATCGCCCGCGCCAGTTCTTTCAGCAGAGCTTCGGTCACCTCGCCCTGCTCGTAAAGGTTGGTCAGCAGCGTCGATTGCGGAAACTGCCGCATCTTCACTGCATATTCCACCACCTCGCCTGGCCCGTCCAGATGAAAGGTCGGCACGCCGTTTTCCACCGTTTGGGTGATCGGCAGCACGTCCAGATAGATTGCCGCCGCCGCCCGCTGATTCAGCCGCAGTTCCTCCTGACAAAAATGCTGCCGCTTTTCCAACGTGGAATAGTCCAGAAATCCAAAGTTCAGCGGCTTTTTGACCTTGTAGGCATATTCGCCCGTCAGCAGCACATAGGAAATATGTGTCTGAATCAACTGTACGGGCGACGCATCCGACGGATAGAAATCTTCAGGATATTCTGGCGGATCGCCTGCCCCGGTTTTCAGCGGGTCGGGCGGCACCGGATGCGGGTAAAATCCCGGCTGGAGCATATGCTGGATGACAGGCGGTAGGGCAGAGTCGGACATGAGGGGTTGGAGGTTAGGGGTTGGGGGTTAGGGGTTGGGGGTTAGGGGTTGGGGGTTAGGGGTTGCCGTTTGGCTTTTCACTAGAATAAATGCGCCTGGAAGGTTTCCAAGCGCATCTGCAATCGTATTCTGAAACGAATCGTGAACTGCTGGCGCTGAAGACAGGTCTTACTGCGCCGTTTCGACTGCGCCGTTGGTATACAGCAGCGCTCGCTTTGGCCCGTGGATCGGGTCTTCGACGATGATCGTCTGGTCGCGGCTGGCTCCAAGCGACACGATGGCGATCGGCACTTCCATCAGCTCTGCCAGAAACTTGAGATAGTCCAGCGCTTGACGCGGCAGGTCATCGAGCGATCGACAGTGGGAAGTGTCTTGCTTCCAGCCCGGTAGGGTTTTATAAACGGGCTGACAGCGAGCAAACAGCCGCGCATTGGATGGAAAATCGCGAATTTGCTGACCGTCGATTTCATAGGCGGTGCAGACTTTGATTTCGTCGAGGTCATCCAGCACGTCGAGCTTGGTGATGGCCAGGCAGTCTAACCCGTTGATGCGGACGGCATAGCGACCGATCACCGCATCAAACCAGCCGCAGCGCCGCTTGCGTCCGGTGGTGGTGCCAAATTCCGCGCCGCGATCGCACAACGCTTCGCCCACATCGCCCAGCAGTTCCGTCGGAAACGGCCCTTCGCCGACGCGAGTGGTATAGGCCTTGGCCACGCCGATCACCCGATCGATGATCGTCGGCCCCACGCCCGCCCCCACGCACGCGCCACCCGAAACCGGGTTCGACGAGGTGACATAGGGATAAGTGCCGTGATCGAGATCCAGCAGCGTGCCCTGTGCGCCCTCAAACAGGATATTGCGGCGCTGGCGCACGGCCTGGCTAATTCGCAGGGAGCTATCGACCACATGGGGCCGCAGCCGCTCGGCATAGCCCAGGTATTCGTCGATCACCGCGTCGGGGTCGAGCGGCGGCAGATTATACAGCTTCTCTAAAATGACGTTTTTGTATTCGATCGTCCAGGTCAACTGGTCGCGCAGTCCCTCTGCATCCATCAAATCCACCACGCGAATGCCCGTGCGCTCAGACTTGTCAGCATAGGTGGGGCCGATGCCGCGCTTGGTCGTGCCGATCTTGTGGCTGCCGCGCTGCTCCTCTGCGGCTGCGTCGATCATGCGGTGATAGGGCATGGTGACGTGAGCCGTCTCGGAAATCAGCAGATTTGCGCTGGAAATGCCCAGTTTCTCTAGCTGATCCAGTTCACTCAGCAGCACTTTTGGATCAATCACCGTGCCAGAGCCGATAATGCACTCCGTTGCGGGATATAAAATCCCCGACGGAATCAGGTGCAGCTTGAAGGTTTGCCCCTGCACCACGACCGTATGACCCGCGTTGACCCCGCCCTGATAGCGCACCACCACATCGGCGGACTTGCTCAACAGGTCGGTAATCTTCCCTTTTCCTTCGTCGCCCCACTGGGCCCCGATTACTACAACGTTTGCCAAGGGTTTAAGTTGCTAGAATTTTCAGAAATACGCAAACTCCCATTATCAACAGCGCGTGTTCCTGGTGTCAATGCTTGGGAGCAAGACGCTGCTACTCTGTCTGGAAATGCTGATTCTCAGGCCTGGCTTTAGAACCACGCAGTACATGATTTCGAGTGAGAAATTAGGCGAGTTAACAACTAGATTGAGAGGTATCTTGTGACGCTATATGCCGAATTGCACCGCCATCTGGGTGGCTCCGTAGTCCCGCGTATTCTTTGGCGCTACTTTCAGCGCAATCAGGCAGATCTGGCGGGACGATTTGCCGACTATGCCGAGTTTGAGGATTTTTATACGCGCCCGCGCAATACGCTGGCGGAATATCTAGAGTTGCATACGCTGGTGGAAAGCGTGCAGACGGAAGACACGCTACCCTACTTTATCTATCGCCTGATGCGTGGGGCTTACGTGTTTGAAAATTTGGCGTATTTGGAATTGCGCTATACGCCGTATTTGCGGACACCGGAGCATCTTAGCCAGGGCGATCGCATCTCATTAATGAGCCAGATTGTGGAGGTCGTGGGCCGCGCCAGCCAGATTGTCGAGTATCCCATCGTCACTAGCCAAATCCTCTGTATGCACTCGCGGCTACCCTACGAAGTAAACCGGGCGATCGTCGATCTGGCGGCGGCGCGGCGCGACGTGGTGTGTGGCGTGGATTTGGCAGGTGGAGACGGGCTGTATGGCGATCGCCTCGATGAATTCATCCGGCTATATGACTACGCGCGATCGCTCGGTCTCAACACCACCGGGCACTTGTATGAAACCGAAGAAGGCTGCTACCCCGAACTTTTGCCCTACCTGATGCGGATCGGCCACGGCATCCAGATTCCGCTAAAGCACCCCGAACTGTTGCCCCAGGTGGCCGCCCAGGATCAATGCCTGGAGGTCTGCCCCACCACGTATCTGAAAACCGGCACGCTGCAAGACCTGCATCAGCTTAAGGTCGTCTTCGACCGCTGCTTTGAGGCGGGCGTGGATATCGCCATCTGTACTGACAACGCTGGACTGCATAACGTGCGGTTGCCGTTTGAATATGAAACGCTGCTGACCTACGACATCATTGGCTTTGAGGAGCTAAAAGCCTGCCAGGATGCCGCCTTCCGCCATGCCTTTGCCTGGACTCATCCGCAGCGACCAGAGCTAATATTAAGTACCATTTTACGGGCTGATGCAGAGCCATCTGAGGAGTTCCCGCGCTCAGGCAACGGCAACGGACAATTCAATGCTGTGGCACAAGAGGTAACAGAGTCCTCGCGCTAGCCATCGGTCTGCAAGACTCGCAGCAAAAGCTGGCTGGGGGCAGTGGCAACACCTCCAGCCAGAAATCCCGCACCCACAAAAATCCTTCAAAATCCGCAAAACTGGTTGCAACCGCTCAAGTCTAACCCCTTAAAATTTAAGCAACGCTAAACAACGTTAAATAACGCTCTGGCTCAGGAGTTGATACCAAATGTCACTCACTGCTCAACAGTTAGCTGCTTTGATGCCTGATGCCACTCAATTAGAAAGTGACGAGCCAGAGATGGAGAGTTCACTACACTATGCCCAACTAGCCCTGCTGGTTGCTTGTTTAGAGTGGCTTTGGCGCGATCGCTCTGATTTTTTTATTGGGGCAAACTTGACAATTTATTTCAGCCGGGAGCAGCTCAAAAACAAAGAGTTTCGCGGCCCCGATTTCTTTTTAGTGAAAAACACCGAAAAGCGCCCGCGAAAATCTTGGGTTGTCTGGGAGGAAGGCGGCAGGTACCCGGATTTGATTATCGAACTCTTATCGGACTCAACAGCCCAAATCGATCGAAATTTAAAGAAGGAACTCTATCAAAACCGATTTCGCACACCAGAGTATTTCTGGTTTTCTCCTGAGACTTTGGAATTTTCAGGCTATCGCTTAGTTAACCAGCAGTATGAATCGATTACTGAAACTGATTCGGGCTGGCTGTGGAGTCATACCTTAGGACTCTATTTAGGTATTCAAGCTGGGATGCTGCGCTATTTTACAGAAACAGGTAACCTGGTGCTGTCTCCACAAGAATCGGCACAACGATTGACAGAGCAGCTAAGAGCGTTGGGTGTTGAACCGGACATATAACGTATAACAATGCGAGAATAAGAAAGGAAGGGCAGATTCGCTCTCCCTTCCACCAATTCCAACTAATTCTCAAACTGACAGGACTTACGCACTTGCGATCATCTCTTTGGACTTTGGATGATTTCTCGCAGGCGCAGCCCAATAGAAATCGTCCAACTGCGTAAGTCCTAACTAATTCTCAGAAAAACACTATGCTTCGCGCTTCAGTGCAGACTCGACCTGCTTGAATTCAAGCTCCAAACGCTCCTTCAGTTTGGCAGGCACAGGACGATTTGGATAGGAGCTATAGTGCCCCGCCAGAGAATTCAGTGCCGTTCGCATGGTGGTAAAGGAACCCAGCTTGAGCAGCGAGTTGTCTCGACGATATCGGGCTGAGAAGTCGTTAATTAGCTGGCGGGCTTCGGATTGGGCGGCGGCCTTTTCAGGCGTGCCATCAGGCAGTTCCAATGCATTCCGCAGGCTACCGATCAGCGCCAGCGTATCTTGCCGATAGTTGCCGCTGAGATTTCCCGACGCACTGGAGCAGCCCGTCAATCCAATGACACACACCAGCACCAGGGCAAACAGACGAGTTAGAAAAGTCTTCATAGAACCTCGGCAACTAAAAATCGGCAATTGGAAAGCGACCGTCAAAATCAAAAATTGGGAAAAAGCGTCGTTCTTCATCATAACTTGAGTTGGCGATCGCCCCAGCACGAAACGCCAACCCAGCAACCCTTAGTCCTCAGGCGTTACCCGTCATGCGGTTCACGACGTTTTGCACAATCTGCATCCCGGTGATAGCCTGCCAGCCAAACAGAACCAGCAGGATCACGTTCAGCGTGATGTGGGCATAGCGGGCCGCATCGTTGCCCTTCTGCATAAACGGGGTCAGTGCAGCAGAGGTGGCAATTATGCCCGTCATGCCCAAGCCCACCAGCAGGTGGGGATTGACAAACAGCTTGCCGCTGTTGATATAGGTGGCAGCCATGCCGCCCAGCGTGCCCAGCACCATCGTTGCCAGCAAGATCGAGCCAATCTGGTGATGGCGGATATTGAAACGCCCTTTGAGCAATGCTTTTTTGACCTCGCCCTCGGCGGAGCGCGTGCGCCGAAGCTGAACGCCCAGATACATGGCGTAGATCGTTAGCCCAAACAAAATCCACATTAGGATCGGGTGAACAAACTGGCTGTAAACCTTGAGCGACTGCAAAAGCTCAGGACTCATTACGCTCTCCCTCTCTGCGCCTCAAATCTTAAAAAAATCTAACTGCACTGTAATAAAAATTAGCACAGTTAGCGTCACTGGGAAGAGACTAGCAGGAGGGACAGGAGGAGGATGCGGTCAGATCAGTTCCGAATCAGATCAGTTCCGAAAAGGTCACCTCAAAAAAAGCCTCCCAGCGAGAACTTGCTTGGAGACTTGTTTGCTTTTGCTAATGAAAGCCTGGGCGTAGGGCTAGTAACCCTTCTCTCAGGGGGCGATCGCGCTACATCCCTGGCAAGAGCGAGTCAGTCGCGTTGCTGGGTTCGTTCTGGGGCTGTTGGCGCAGGATGATGGGCGGCTCGGTGACCAGACCCACCAGGCGATCGCTCGGAAAGCAGAGAATCGCTTTGCCTTCGGTAATTGGAATCTGGAAAAGGCGCTGGGGGCGGTTTTCAGGGGGTGCGACCAGTGTCTCAAACAGCTCTTGCAGGAGCATGTTGTTGGACTGAATTGTGACCGTTTGCTGCGTGCCGCCATCGAGCAGGATGGTGACAGCGACTTCTTGGGGCAGGGGTGCATCAGAAACCATGCGATTACCTAAATATAAAGTGAATGCTGAACAACAGCTTGAGTGAAAACTTAAAACAGGGAGTTCGCGCAGAACGGCAGCCCAATGGCTGAATCTTGACGAGTCCTGTTGCACGTTTCCCGCGAAATAAGACGGAAATCGGGAAATTACTGGAAAGTCGAGCGATGGGCTGCTAGTTGTTATGCAGTTTTACGACTTGAACATCTGGGCGACGAAGTGCAATCAGGAAAACCTAATGCAAGAAATGGCGAACGCCCGTGAAAATCATAGCCAATCCCAGCTCGTTTGCGGCCTGAATCGACTCGGCATCGCGCAGACTGCCGCCAGGTTGGGCGATCGCCACGATCCCCGCTGCCGCCGCCTGCCGCACCGAATCGTCAAACGGGAAAAAGCCGTCACTGGCTAAAATTGCGCCCCTAGCGCGATCGCCCGCCTGCTCCAGCGCCAGCTTCACAGAGCCGACCCGGTTCATCTGTCCTGCGCCAATGCCCAGCGTGGTGCGGTGGTTTGTGACCACAATGGCGTTGGATTTGACGTGCTTGCAGACCGCCCAGGCAAAGCGCAGTTCTGCCCACTGGTCGTCGGTCGGCGCTTTTTCGGTGGCGACTTTCCACTGGCTGATGTCGATGGGGAGGTCGTCGGATGCCTGGAGCAGCAGCCCTCCGGCGATCGCCCTCACCGTCTGCGCTGGGCCCGTGTGCAGGTCGGGCAGCGTCAGCACCCGCACCTTGGACTTTGCCGCCAGGATTTCTGCCGCTGCCGCATCACACCCCGGCGCAACGACGCATTCCAAAAAGGTCTGGGTCAATGCTGCCGCCGTCTCCCCATCGATGGGTTGATTCAGCGCCACAATGCCGCCAAAGGCCGAGGTCGAGTCGGCCGCATAGGCTTTGGTATACGCCTCCAGCAGGGTATTGCCTAGCGCCACGCCGCAGGGATTGGTGTGTTTGATAATCACAGCAGCGGCAGGCGCACCAGGCGCATCGTCAAACTCCGCCACAATCTGCCGCGCCGCCTCCAGATCGACCAAGTTGTTATAGCTCAACTCCTTGCCCTGGATCTGGGTTGCTGCTGCCCAGCCCCTAGGCGATTCCCCAGTTTGATACCAGGCGGCAGGCTGATGGGGGTTTTCGCCATAGCGCAGGGGTTGCAGCAGGCGACCCGTAAGGGCAATCGAAGCTGGATGCTCGCTGGTCGATTCTGCGGCAATGGGTTCGCGGGTTGCCGATTGCGCGGCCAGGTAGGTGGCGATCGCCGCGTCATACTTCGCCGTGTGCGAAAATCCTGCCAAGGCGCAGGCTCGGCGAAACTCAAACGACACCTGACCATCCCCCTGCCGCAATTCCGTCAGATATTCGTCATACTGCGCCGGATTGCACAGCACGGTGACATGGGCAAAGTTTTTAGCCGAAGCCCGCAGCATTGCCGGGCCGCCGATATCGATCTGCTCCACCGCGTCTGCCAGCGACACACCCGGTTGGGCAATGGTCTGCTCAAAGGGATAGAGATTCACCACCACCAGGTCAATCGGCTGAATCTGGTTTGCCTCTAGATCGGTCAGGTCTTGGGGAATGTCCCGTCGGGCCAGAATGCCGCCGTGAATGCGGGGATGCAATGTCTTTACGCGCCCACCCAGGATTTCGGGGGAACCCGTGTAGTCAGAAACTTTGGTAACTGGGATGCCTGCCGCCTTCAGCGCTTCGGCAGTGCCACCGCTACTGATAATCGAAAAATTGAACGTTTCTACAAGCTGGCGGGCAAACGCCACCAGTCCGGTTTTGTCAGAAACGCTCAGAAGAGCTAAACGGGTCATGGCACTCTACTAACTCAAAAACGACTCTAAACCGACTCGAACCCGAATGATGGCGGCATAACGACTGAAATACTTCACGCAAGCGCCTCACCACTTCATGAAAACACTTAACCAGTTCATCTGGCTGACGCACTTGCATGAAAGGACTAAAGGACTGCTCAAAAGCTGCGGTTGACGCTTCCTCAGAATACTCAGAGTATATGGAAACAATGGGCTGGGAAACTTATGATTTGATCGAATGATTTGATCGAACTGCGTTTGATTTTGATGGAACTGCGTTCAGGGCGATCGCCGTCTGGAGGTCTAAACCTGGGTTCGCTAAATTCGCACTCTGGCTGAATGGCTCCGCCAAGGCAGAGTTAGCGCCAAGCTCCCCTTAACCTCTAGAGTCGCCGCCCAAAATTACCCCTAACAACCACTATCCAGAGTCCACACGCATCAATCCTTTTTACACTCCTGCTGAATTTCTACCAAGAGGAAGACTGTGTCTCTGAGAGCGATTTCCATCCCGCCCCGCAGCGGCAAACCGCCGGAAGCGCTGCTGGTCATGCTGCATGGCTGGGGAGCCAATGCCCAGGATGTGGCTTCGCTGGCGCTGATGCTGGATTTGCCGACGATGCAACTGCTATTTCCTGATGCGCCGTTTCCCTATCCCTACGGGCCCACAGGTTGCGTTTGGTACGACTTGCCCGATGGCTATTCCTTCGAGAGCGATCCAGAATTCGTGAATCAACCCAAGCTGCGGGAGAGCGCTGTCCGACTAACAGAATGGCTGCGATCGCTCGTTTCGATCACGGGTGTGCCGCTAGAAAAAACGCTGCTGGCAGGCTTTTCGCAGGGCGGCGCGATGGCTTTGGAGGTCGGTCTGAGTCTGCCGCTGGCGGGGCTGCTGGTGCTGAGCGGCTATTTGCACGGGCCACCCCAACTGGGGATCGCGCTGCCCCCACCCGTGCTGATGGTGCATGGTCAGCAAGATTTGGTGGTGCCGATTGGTGCGGCCCGGCGATCGCGCGATGTCCTGCAATCAGCGGGGCTATCGGTGCGGTATCACGAGCTATCAACGGGTCACGAAATTACCCCAGAGGTGCTGAAATTGGCGCAAAACTTTACAGAAGAAATACGGTTGTCAGCGAGCCGGAGCGAATAGGATAGGAGATGTAGAGGTCTATGGCTCTCAGCGAAGCCTACGCAGGCAGCGAAGTCCGCGGAGGTATGGATGGGGGTCTGCTCTGGAGAATTGCTTTCTGAAGGATTGCTTTCTGACTAGTCGGAATTTGGAGGGCGAGCCATGCGTACACTAGATTTTTGCGAGCAAGATGTCGCCAAAATGACCGAGGGCGAGGTAGAAAACCTGGCGAAGCGGCTCGAACAAGACGACTATGCAAACGTCTTTGAAGGGCTGCGCGACTGGCACCTGCTGAGGGCGATCGCCTTCCAGCGCCCCGAACTGGCAGAACCCTACTACTACCTGCTAGACATGGAAGCCTACGACGAGTCCTGAACGCACTTCACCGCTGGAGTCTTCACCGCTGGAACGTTGACCTAGAAGCCTGAATGCAGGGTTCACGGCTAGATTGCACCTTCAGGTTTCAGAGCATTACAGCATCCAACTTAACGAAGCCCTGACTCCTGGAGCGTTTGATTGTGGCGCTTGAGAATGTCTAGGGCTTCTTCGGTTTCGACCTGGGGAAACTCGACATAGAAGCGGCTGACGCTGAGAAAAGAGCGCGGAGCCGCCAACAGGACGATGCGGTCGCCCCAATGCTTGAGAAACGGCACAACCCGCGAGGGCGCAACGGGCGCACAGATTAGCACTGCTGCCGGATGCTTGGCTTGCAGGGCACGAGCAGCGGCGGCCATCGTCAGCCCAGTGGCAATGCCGTCATCGACCAGAATGGCGATCGCCCCACGGGGATCATTCGGCTTCATGCCTCCCGAAAACAAGTCTTGCTGGATACGAGCGCTCGCCTGTGCGGTTTGCACTGCGCTCCGCCATAGCAATGTTCGCGTTTCCATCATCCCGGCATGGCGCGATCGCATCACCTGGCCGTCGGCCGTCACCGCCCCAATCGCCAACTCTGGATTGTCGGGGCGCGTCACCTTTTTGGCTACCATCACGTCCAGCGGACAGCGCAAGCTCTGGGCAATCGGCGCTGCCACCGGAATGCCACCCCTAGGCAGCGCGTAGACCAGCGGTTGAGCATCGGGATAGCGAAACCGCAGCAGGCTCACCTCGGCAGCCACCAGCGGTGCAAGCTGTTGTCCGGCATCCTGGCGATCGCGTAGCGGCAGTCGGTTGGACATGTTGGCCCTCCGGGGGGTGAGAGGGGTCAGGGGCGAGGGGGATCAAGGCGAAATGAGACTATCACTCTCGATCATGACGGATCTTTCTAGGCTTGGTTAGCAAAACGCATAGGGCGCAACCTGCAACCAGTGCGACTGGGGGCGATCGCCTTTTGTAGAATTTTGTTGCGGCAAACGTTAACTATTGATGCAAACTATGCCAGAGGTTGTCCGTTTTTTGATACTAGTGCCCTTAAGCTAGTCTTTCGCCCGCCGGAGGTTTCGGGGAGGCAGGTTTGCTGGCCGGGGGCCTGCGGAGCGTGGGAAAGATCAGCATTCTGATTCATTCCTCTTTTCATGACTTAGGAGATCGAGCCTTGTTCATTTCCCCGTTACTTGCTGCCGTGCCCACCACCCTGGAATGGGGCCCCAAAACGGCAATTGTCATGATCCTGTGCAACATTCTGGCGATCGCCATTGGCAAATTCACAATTCAACAGCCCAGCGTTGGGCCGGAGTTGCCCTCCTCTAACATGTTTGGCGGCATGGGACTGGGAGCGCTGCTGGGAACGACCTCTCTCGGTCACATCCTTGGCGCGGGAGTGATTTTGGGACTAGCCAGCATGGGCGCACTATAGCCCCAAGAAGCTAGCAGAAGCCGCCAAGATCTCTGTAGGCAGGGTCTGGCAGTGTTTCATCTGGCAGTGTTTCATCTGGCAGTGTTTCATAGTTGACGATTTTGGTGCTTCGCAAGAGTGCCGCAGGCTTGCAACAAGCCGCGTTAATCATTGGGTTCCTGAAGACTCACGGCGCGTCTTTCCCAATGCTGCTCAACGCTGCTCTATGATGTACCAGAGTCGTCACCCTTTTACGTTTGCCCAAAACCTGCATGATTGTCTCGCCTGATGAATTGGTTCGTTATCGCGCCGAACTAGCCGAAAATCCTGAGGCCCTGGCAGCATTGATCATGCTGGAAGATTGCGAAGGAGATTTGGAAGACGCGGCGATCGCCCTAGCGCTGCGGGAAGGACAGGAACCCGATCAGTCAGAAGGCTGGCTCGATGGTTTTGCCAAGCGCTGGCGGGTCTACGTTTGCCAGTCTGGTGTTCGAGGTCACCTGGAAACAGGGGCGATCGCCCTGGGCATCCAGCTTCTAGCAGCCGAAATGGTGCTGCCCGTTGATCTGGCGACGTTGGTTGCCATTTACGTACAAAAAACGGGCGTGGAGACTTTCTGCAAGCCCCTAGAGGAGCGGCTTTGAGCATCGGCTGGCAGGGCGGGTGGCAGGGCTGGCACCGCAGCCAGAAAGCCCCGATTGTCTTCGCCGCGCTCTTGGCGCTGTTGGGCAGTGGGAACCCTTCCACGGCAATCGCCCAAAGCCAAGTTCCTAACCCAGGCCCCAACCAAAATCCAAAATCCAAAATCCAAAATCCCCAAATTGCCCAATCTCCCGGCAGTTTCTGCGCGGCAGATTTGCCAGGGCAACTGGACGCGCTACTGAATGCAGAGCCTGTGCCGCGATCGCGCTGGGGCGTATTGGTGCGATCGCTCGACACGGGCGACACGCTCTATGCCCGCGAAGCAGACCAGTTTTTCATTCCCGCTTCCAATGCCAAAATCTTCACCACAGCAGCCACGCTGACGGCCCTCGGCCCCGCCTTTCGCATTCGCACCTCTATCTACCGAGACGCAAGCGATCGTGAGACAGCAGAGACAGGGCAAGTTCGGCTGCGGCTGGTGGGGCGCGGCGACCCTACGCTCACCACTGCCCAACTTGATACGCTGACCACACAACTCAAGGCACAGGGCATCACCCGCATCGATCACCTGACGGTCGATGCCTCCTACTTCCAAGGCGACGAGGTGAACCCCAACTGGGACTGGGAAGATGCCCAGGCGGGCTACGGCGCACCCGTCAGCAGTGTGATGGTGGATGGCAATGCGATCGCCCTCCAGTTGGTTCCCCAGGCGCAGGGGCAGCCCCTCCGTGTCGTGTGGCGCGACCCGGCCGATGGTGCGGGTTGGGCCATCGACAATCGCTCTCGCACCGTCGCCGCCAGCGAAGCCGAATTTACAGCCGTCCGCCGCGCCTTTGACCGACTGCTGCTGCGGGTGGGCGGTCAGTTGCGGGTCGGCAGCGCCGCAGAACTGGAAATCGTCCCCGTCACCGACCCGACTCGCCATTTCATCAACCGACTGCGGCGATCGCTCCGTAGCCAGGGCATTGCGCTCGGCCCTGTGGCGATCACCACCACACCCACTCGCCTCACGGAACCCGAAATCGCCAGCATCGCCTCTGCACCACTGTCGGAATTGCTCAAACCCACCAACGCCAACAGCGAAAACCTCTACGCCGAGGCAATGCTGAGAATTCTCGGCGCAGAGCAATTGCCCGACCAGTCCGCCAATAGCCTCTCTGCCGGAATCATGGCTCTCAAGGCGACGCTGACCCAACTGGGCGTATCCGCCGACAGCTACGCTCCTGTTGATGGTTCTGGGCTGGCTCGCAAAAACCTGGCTAGCCCAGAATCGCTGGTGGAAACCCTGAGGGCGATCGCCCACACACCCAACGCCCGCGTGTTTCGCGACTCTCTGGCCGTGGCTGGCAGCAGCGGCACCTTGCAGAGCCGCTTCCGCAATACGCCCGTCCAGGGAAGGTTCTGGGGCAAGACAGGAGCCATCAGCGGCATCGCCGCGCTATCGGGCTATCTGGAGCCACTCCAGCATCCACCCCTAGTGATTAGCATTCTGGTCAACCATTTTGACCAGCCTGTGCGAACCGTCCGCCCAACGATAGACGATTTGGTGCTGCGGATGGCTCAGGTGCAAGCCTGCGAGTGAACCCCATCCTTCGAGGTGTGTTTCCCCGTTGCTCCACGAATCAACCCGGCCCCATCTTCTTGTAAAGAAACCCCTCGCTTATACTAGAGATCTGTAGCTGGCGAGATGGGTTTAGGTGTTTGACTGGTTGGTTAAGAACGCTTCGGTTAAGAACGCTTAGAGAAAAAATCGTCTCGTACTTGGTGCGATCGCCATAGCCCTTTAATTGAGTGCCACTTGGTGCGCTGATGAAACTGTTCCGAGGATCTTCCAAACAGTTTGAAGCGGGGCGGCAAAGACATCGCTCTGAACCAGGCACTCTGCGCCCTGGTAGGCAATCTGGTACCCTGCCGACTCGCTTTTCTAACGAACATGCCAATCGTCTGTGGCTCCAGGTTTCCCAGGCGGCTCGCTTGGGACAAGACTGGCTCTGTCCCCCGGCTCGTCGTCGCAAGTCGTCCTTTTCTTCGACCTGTGCATACCCCCGGGCCTACGCGCTACTGGCAGTGCTGACGCTGACGAGCGTGATTGGCTATCGGTTTTATAACGAGCCTCAGCTTGCCGTTGGCACCGTTGCTCCCCAAACACTGCGGGCCGCAGAGAATGCGACGGTGCTAGATAGCAAGTCAACCGAAGAAAAGCGGATGGCTGCCCGCCTGGGTGCGCTGCCCGTGCTGATGATCGATTCAGTGGTCAACCAGCGCGTTTATCAAAACATTCAGCGCCTCTTGGATGAAGGAGACGCACTGCGCCAGATGGCTGGCCCCTTTCCTTACGTTTCTACAGGCACTCTGTCTACTGCAACGCAATCCCACCTGCGGCAAACCTCAAAGGCAGAGTGGGAATCGATGATTGCAGCGGTCGAATCGACCGCCAGCCGCCTGCCATTGCCCTCGACTCCCTCCACCTCAGGCGGGCGAGAGCCATCGTCGCGGTCGGCTCAGCAGCTCGCCATTCTGGAACTGCAAAATCAGCGACGCTCCATGTCAGAAGAAGACTTTTCGGCGCTGAAGCGAGTCATCGTGCGGGCCCGCCAAAACTATGCGATCGCCCGTGCGGAGCTATCTACCCCCACAGAAGGCATAAGCCGCCTCTACTCGCCCGCCGTGCTGCAACTGTCCGATACCGAATGGCTAGACACTAAAGTCAAAATCCGCCGCGCCTTGGAGCGAATTCTCACGCAGGGAGTGCCACCAGGGCTGCCCAACGGCATCTTGAAAGATGCCATTCGCATTCAGATGGGAACCGACCTACCCGCCAACACGTTGCCCCTGGCCAGCACCCTGCTGATTTCTGCCATCGAGCCAAACTTGATCCAAGACCCAGCCCAAACTCGGCTCCAGGCAGAGCAGGCTGCCCAGGCAGTTGAGCCAGTTATGGTGACCATTCGACGGGGTGAAGTCATTGTCGAGCAGGGAGATGTCATTACCCAGGAAGACTTTGTGCTGCTCGACCACTTTGGGCTGAGCCAGCGCGGGATCAACTGGTTTGGGCTGACCAGCTTTGCGGCCCTAGTGAGCGGCGGCGTGGCGGCATTTCTCCTGCTGGAAAGACGCTTTCACCCCGGTTTTCGACGGCGCGACTATGTGCTGGTGATGCTGCTGGTGCTGAGTACCCCGGTGCTGCTAGCGCTGGGCGCATCGACCACGACGCTACCCGCTGTGGGGCTATTGGTCAGCACGTTTTACGGATCGCCACTGGGCGCGACGGTTGCAGCATTTCTCAGCTTGGCCCTGCCGCTGGGGATGAATGTCGGCAGTCGCCACCTGTTTGCCAGTTCCGTCAGCAGCCTGCTGGGGGCGGTGATGGCGGGCCGACTGCGATCGCGCGAAGAGATCGCCCTGCTGGGCGGAGCCATCGGGCTGACGCAAGGGCTGGTCTACCTGCTGCTGAGCCTGATTGTCAGCGGCGGCAGCGGCATTGTCTGGTACACCATCCTCATGGCCTCGGTGACGCAGGGCTTGCTGGGCGTTGCCTGGAGCATCGTCGCGCTAGGCATCAGTCCCTACCTGGAGCAAGCCTTTGACCTAGTGACCCCGATTCGGCTAGTGGAACTGTCGAACCCCAACCGGCCCCTGCTCAAGCGGCTGGCCGAGGAGGCCCCTGGCACCTTTCAGCACACGCTGTTTGTGTCTACGCTGGCGGAGGCAGCCGCCCGCGAGCTGGGCTGCAATGTGGAGCTGGTGCGGGCAGGGACCCTCTACCACGACATTGGCAAGATGCACGACCCGCTGGGCTTTATCGAAAACCAGATGGGCGGCCCCAACAAGCACGACAGCATTGACGACCCCTGGGTGAGCGCCAGCATTATTAAAAAGCACGTCACCGAAGGCGAGGCCATGGCCCGCCGCTATCGCCTGCCTCGCGCCATCCGCGCCTTTATTCCTGAACACCAGGGCACGATGCTGGTCGGCTACTTTTTCCACGAAGCCCAGCAGCGCGTCAAAGCCGACCCATCGCTCACCCTGCGTGAGGCAGATTTTCGCTACGATGGGCCGATTCCCCAATCTCGCGAGACGGGCATTGTCATGCTGGCCGATTCCTGCGAAGCCGCGCTGCGATCGCTCAAAGATGCCACACCCAAAGACGCGCTGGCGATGGTCAACCGCATCCTCTATGCCCGCTGGCAAGACAATCAGTTGGTCGATTCGGGCCTAGAGCGATCGGAAATGCCTCGGATTGCCGAAGTCTTCGTGCAGGTGTGGCAACAGTTTAACCACCAGCGGATTGCCTACCCGAAGGCGATCGCCACCCCCAAGGCCCCGGCCGCAGAGGTAAAATAAGGGTTCTACGGATCAGAACTAAGGGGACAGGGATTCGCAAAGACCCTGACTTTTAGCCCCGCTAACACCTGCCGCAGAATTTAACCTGACCCCTTACTCCCAACCCCTAATGATCGATTCGTCCGACATTAAGCGCAGCATCGAACAGTTGTCTGATCGCCTGGGTCATACCCAGGACTATCTTTGACCTGCCTGCTCTAAACGCCAAAATCCAAGACCTAGAGCAGGTCGCCTCGCAGCCCGACTTTTGGGACAACCAGACCCAGGCCCAGCGAGTGCTGCAAGAACTCAACGACCTAAAATCCCACGTCGAGCAGGTGCAGCGCTGGAAAACCACCCTAGACGATGCCCAGGCAGTGCTGGAACTGTTGGAACTGGAATCCGACGAATCGCTGCTGCAAGAGGCGCAGGACAGCCTCAGCCAGATGAGCCGCGAACTCGACCAGTGGGAGCTTCAGCAGTTGCTCTCTGGCGAATACGATGACCGGGGCGCAGTGCTAACGATTAACGCGGGCGCAGGCGGCACCGACGCGCAAGACTGGGCCGAGATGCTGCTGCGGATGTATACCCGCTGGGGTGAGAGTCACGGCTATAAGGTGTCGCTGTCGGAACTGTCAGAGGGCGACGAAGCAGGGATCAAATCTGCCACGCTAGAAATCGACGGGCGCTACGCCTACGGCTATTTGAAAAACGAAAAGGGAACGCATCGTCTGGTGAGAATTTCGCCCTTCAACGCCAATGACAAGCGGCAAACTAGCTTTGCGGGTGTAGAAGTGATGCCGATTCTCGACGACTCGGTGACTCTCGACATTCCCGAAAAAGACCTGGAAATTACCACCATGCGCTCTGGCGGCAAGGGCGGTCAGAATGTGAACAAGGTGGAAACAGGGGTGCTGGTGCGACACTTGCCAACGGGGATTTTAGTGCGCTGTACCGAAGAGCGATCGCAGCTTCAGAACAAAGAAAAAGCCCTGGCCCGCCTGAAGGCCAAGCTGCTGGTAATTGCCAAAGAGCAACGTGCCAAAGAAATTGCCGACATCCGGGGCGACATGGTAGAAGCCGCCTGGGGCAACCAGATTCGCAACTATGTGTTTCATCCGTACCAGATGGTGAAAGACGTTCGCACGAATGTCGAAACCACTGCCGTGACCGACGTGATGAATGGCGACCTGGATGCCTTCATTGAAGCCAGCCTGCGGCAGGAGAATCAGGTGGTGAGTCAGGCGGAGGTTTGAGGCAGGTTTTCTGGGTGGGCGGCGTGTTCCGATTACCCCTGGAGATTCAGGCTGTCCTTCAGGGCGTAGACGACCTGCTCCTGCTGCTCTGGGGTCAGTTCGGGGAACATGGGCAGCGATAGGACTTCGTGGCAAAGCTGCTCTGTGATGGGGAAAGAGCCAGGGCCATAGCCCAGCGGTTCGTAGACCTTTTGCAGGTGCAGCGGCAATGGGTAGTAGACCATTGAGCTAACGCCCTGCTGCTGCATAGACTGCCGGACGCGATCGCGGTATTCCCCGCCTACAGTTCCCGCAGGCAGCGGCGACAGGCGAATCGTGTACTGATGCCAGACGGGCTTGCCGCCAGCAACGGGCAGCGGTGGGATCACGCCCGGAATAGGGCGGAGCAGTTCCGTATAGCGAGCGGCGATCGCCCGTCGCTGATCATTCCAGGTTTCCAGATACCGCAGCTTTACTTGCAAGATGGCAGCTTGCACTGCATCTAGGCGACTCGTGAGTCCAATTTCGTCGTGATAGTAGCGGGTGTGGCTGCCGTGTTCTCGCAGGGCACGGATGCGGGCGGCGATCGCCGGATCGCTCGTCGTCACCGCGCCCCCATCGCCGCAGGCTCCCAGGTTTTTGGTCGGAAAAAAGCTAAAGCAGCCGATGTGCCCAATGCTGCCTACTCGCTGGCCATTCCACTCGGCCCCGGCCGCTTGGGCGCTGTCTTCGATGACGATGAGATTGTGGGCTTGGGCGATCGCCATCAGCCGCGTCATGTCCACGGGCTGCCCAAACAGATGCACCGGAATAATCGCCTTAGTGCGGGGCGTGATCGCCGCTTCGACCTGCGCCAGATCCAGGTTAAACGTGGCCGGGTCAATATCCACAAAGACGGGCGTTGCCTGGGCCTGACTAATGGTTTCTGCCGACGCGATGAAGGTAAACGGCGTGGTGATTACCTCATCTCCCGCACCGATGTCATACGCCCGCAGCGCCAGATACAGCGCGTCTGTCCCCGAATTGCAAGCGATCGCCTCTGAGCTGCCAATATACGCCGCAAACGCCTGCTCAAACTGCTGCACTCGCGGCCCGTTGATATATTGTCCCGAAGCTAGCACCGCCAGCACCGCTTCATTCACCTCAGCACTAATGGTCTGAAATTGCTGTGTTAAATCCAGAGGGGGAATCGCGCTCACTCGCTTACACCAAAAATTGATAGAGATGGACTAGCATTCAGCCTCTATCTTCCCGTAAGTTCACGGCTGCGAGATCTCCAGATAGGGCAGTTCTTGTCAAAAATTCGGAAAAATGGGGTGACGCTGCACAGAATTTTTTAAAGAAAACTTCTGCTCCCCCGTTGCCAAAAGCGATCGCCCCGCACACCCGACCGCCCGGAGAACATGCTAGGCTAGCCGAGCCATTTTGCACAAAGACTTTGCTATGAACCTGCACGTTCCAGAAGATGCTCTAACTCTGGCGCTGGTTCTTGGGGCGATCGCCCTGGCGCTGTCCCTGCGGGGCTGGCTATTGCGCGTCGCTGGGTCGCTGATCAGCAGCGCTATTTCGATTGATCAGCGGCATGGGGCATGGGGAAGAGGGAAGAACGAAGAGGGAAGAACGAAGAGGGAAGAACGAAGAGGGAAGAACGAAGAGGGAAGAACGAAGAGGGAAGCCTCCATTGGCTGTTCAGCGACATGAATCAGAATCAGAAATCAGAATCAGAACTAAAGGAATGCGCCTACCCCTGGCTTCTTGATGCTTTTCGATCGCTGGAAATCCCGCGCTCTCTCAGCAGGACAATCTAAAAAATCCCCAATCTAACCTCTAAAATCGACGTAGGAAACCTTGGGGGCGATCGCGTGGCGCGACAGCGGCTAGACGCACAACTGGTAGAACTGGGACTGTGCGAGTCGCGGCAGCAGGCACAACGGCTGATCCGGGCTGGCGAAGTGCGGGTAAACCAGCAGGTCATCGACAAACCGGGTACGGAAATTGACCCAACTGCCCAGATCGAAGTCAAAGCGCGATCGCCCTTCGTTTCTCGCGGCGGCGAAAAGCTAGCCAAGGCGCTGGAAGACTTTCAAGTCCCTGTCGCGGGGCGCGTGTGTTTGGATGGCGGCATCTCCACTGGCGGCTTTACCGACTGCCTGCTGCAAGCGGGCGCGGCACGAGTCTATGGCATCGACGTGGGCTATGGCCAGGTGGCCTGGAGCATTCGCCAAGACGAGCGCGTGGTGCTGCGCGAACGCACCAATCTGCGCCACCTCGCGCCCGCCGACCTCTACGGCCCAGGCGATCCACATCCCGATTTGGGCGTTGTGGACGTATCGTTTATTTCTTTGACCAAAGTGCTACCGGCGCTGTGGAGCCTGCTGGAGCCGCCCCGCGACGTAATTCTGCTGGTGAAGCCCCAGTTTGAGGTGGGCAAGGAAAAAATTGGCAAAAAGGGCGTGGTGCGAGAGGCGGCGGATCAGGCAGGGGCGATCGCCCAGGTGTTGACCGCTGCCCAGACCCTCGGCTGGCGCTATGCCGATCTCACTTGGTCGCCCCTCGTTGGCCCCGCAGGCAACCTGGAATACCTGCTCTGGCTCAACCTAGACAGCACCAAAGCACCCCCCGATGCCACTGCCCTCAAAGCACTGACGCAAGCTGCACAATCTGCGTTGAGACGTTAGGAATCAAAAGCCAGGCTGCAAGCAATCTGCATCTCAAAAAAACAATTGAAAATCCAAAATCACTTGCCCAATTTGCACCCCAAGGCTGGTTTTCACCCCCAAAACAGCCCTATAAACCTCACCTCTAGACGCTTTCAAAACCCTGGGCAATCCGCGATGATCAATAACGTAAGGTCGTGGTCAAGCGAATCGAGTCACTGAAATGAAGAAATTTTTTGCTCAGCCGTTTTATGGGTTGCTTCGCAAGCTGGTTGCCAACCCCAAATACCGCTGGTGGATCGTCGGCGCATCACTGATTTATCTCATCAGCCCCTTCGACTTTTCACCAGACATGATCCCGTTCCTGGGTCAAATTGACGATGCACTGCTCATCACGCTGGTTGCAACGGAACTGTCTCAGGCAGTGCTGCAATACAAGGCTAAAAAACAACAAGAGCCGACCGAAGCGGAAGCTTAACCTAGCTATAAAGGCGCTATAAAGCCAGGAATTGGGCAGCTTTTCTCTCCCAATTCCTGAAGCTCAATGGGTCGATGAATGTGTCACTGTTCACTGGGACATTTTTTCACTGAGACATTTTACTGAGTCCTCACACCCAAAAGCGCCTAGTTGATGGCGCTTTTTTGTTAGCACGATCCGCTCTAGAAACACACTGACTCGAAAAACTTCAGTGCGCTACGTTGACGCTAGTGCATCCTACAAAGCTAGTGCATCCTACAAAGACTTGCCAATAATTAGGGTTATTTGCACTAGTGAACTAGGTCATTCCGAAATGCATGAACAACCATTTGCACGCGATCATTCACGCCGAACTTGTTAAAGATATTGCGAACGTGAACCTTGACAGTGTTCTGGCTGAGGTGCAGTCGTTTGGCAATTTCAGAGGTGCGGCACCCATCGACAATAAGCTGTAGTACCTCTTGTTCGCGGATGGAAAGGACACTAGAGGCTCGGCGACGGGCTTGCTTGACCGGGAGAAACGCAAGCTTTAGGTTGGGCTTTGCAAGCGGAGACGGGCTGATTGGTTGCATAGAAGAACACCTGCTCTTGAGGAAATCTTGTAGCCAAAGCTGACCAAAAGCAAAACCAGAATTCAGCGATCTAGCGCGGTGTTGCTTTAAGACAGCACGAACCTTGGAAACGGCATCAGCGGGTCATGGTTGAGTATGAGCAAGAATCGCAAGAATTGACGGAGCGTTTTTGTATATCAACCGTTCGATATTTTTCGTGGTGCAAATCGAACGCTCGATATGAAAACTGAAACATACAGACGCACTCCTCCGAGAACGTGGTGAGCGGGGGTTAACGAATCGTGCAAGCCTCTCCAGACGATGGGGACAGGGGAAGATGCCAGGATTTCCAGGAAGCGAACCAGATTTGACGCGCGGCGCAATCTAAAGGCGGCGCTCAGGCAAGCACTTAATCGCTGAGGCAGGGGCATTCGACCCTAAACCAATGCAGCGCCTTTGCACCTCGTGAGATCCGCAGACATCCATCAAACTCCTGTCTCCCAAGGGCGGCGCGTACTTTACCCTGCAAGCAAATACCACCCTGCAAGCAAATACTGTCCCAACTTCTTAAAAGCTTTTTTACTTGAAACCCAGCTGCCCTGTCGCAGCCCGCACAGGCAAGATCCAGGTCAGGGCGATCGCCAAGACAATTTATATCGAACAGGAGTTATAAAATCAATATAGGCGCATTGTTTCAATTTGTCACGCCCTTTTTTGAAAAAATTCCAGCAGATTGCAGACAGCCAGATTCAGCCCCAGGCTCCACAAACGCCTGCTGTTTCTATGAATGCGTCAAGGTCGCTTAGTTGCGCTCGTCCTGACTCAGCAGGGCGGTGGCATCCAGATCTTTGCCGAGCTTTTCTTCCAGGGTTTGCTTCAGGGCGTGGCAGGGGGATGCAGCAGATGGCTCACTCGGGGTGGCTTGCTTAGAGGCGAGGTAGGCTTGCAGCATTTCACCCAGCAGCGCGGCCTGGCGCGGGATCGACGTGCGATCGCCCACGTACAGTCGTCGCAGCAACAGTCCATCTACAAAATTGCCCAAAAAGCGCACCAGTTCGATGTCGTCAATGCCGAGACAGTGCATCATGCCCTGCTCCGTGCCCTCCACCGAGCTTTGCAAGGTTTCATTGCAATTCACCTCTTCTAGGCTGAGCTGGCGGGCAAAGTCCAGCATCATCAGCGTTTGGTGCTGAAAGTATTCTTCGCGCTCCGCCAATAGCTCAAACCCCACCCTGAGCCGCTCTGCAACGCTCTCTAGGTGGGCAGTGCGGGACATAAACTCGAAGGAGTCCTGTTCGCAAACAAAACCCACAAGCTGCTCGAACAGACTTTCCTTGCTAGGAAAGTAGTGATAAAGCGTGCCCGTAGAAACACCAATGCGCTGAGCGATTTGCCGCATGGTGACTGCGTTGTAGCCCTTTTCTGCAATCACCTCAAAACACTTGCTCAGCAGCTCTTTGCGATATTCTTCGTGGTCAACAATCTTTGGCATTGACTAAAGTGGGGGATTCAAAACCAGGCTTTTTGTATATCAAGCGTTCGATATAGTTATCATAGTCCTTTAGCGGCTTGGTCTATCTCATTCAAGCCATCAACGGACTTGGAGGCTTACGGAAGAAAAGCCCGGCGATCGCAACTCGACGTGGCTTCGGTAAAAGATTCATGTGATAAGCCTAGCGCGATTAGCCAGAAGCACAAAGCAGGAATTTAGAATAAAAAACTATCGGCACAGATTATCGCTCTATTTTCGGGCTAAAACTTAGCTGAGGCTGAGTTAAATAGAAGCATCGAGCAGGATTTGCCGCGCTGATGCCCATCTCTGCTCGATGCTCTGGATGTTTGAAGGTGTCGCCGAGGTTTAGTTGGGAAGGCGATCGCACCGTTCTCGATCATGCTGACAGATAAACGCCTGGTATGCTTCCCGCTCAGTGTTTTTTGGGACTTGCGGTGCAGGATTGCAAAAATCGGGTGGAGTTTTGCCAGGGGCGATCGCTAAAGTAGGCAAGTGAGTCAAAATTTTGGCTTAGCTTTTTGGCAATGAACACACTCCAACCCCATCAAATCCCGGTCGCCGGATCGGTCGCAGGAGACGACCTAGACGACTATCAGCGCATTGCAGCGGCGATCGCCTTTTTGCGGGCGCACCGAGTTGAGCAGCCCGACCTGGCCGCCGTAGCCCAGCATCTCCACCTCAGCGAATCCCATGTGCAGCGGCTATTTACTCGCTGGGCAGGCATCAGCCCCAAGCGGTTCTTGCAATATCTGACGGTGGAATATGCCAAGTCCAAAATTGCGGAAACCGAGAGCCTGCTGGACTTGAGCCTGGAAGCGGGGCTGTCGAGTCCGGGGCGGCTGCATGACCTGTTTGTGTCGCTGGAGGCGATGTCGCCCGGAGAATATAAGGCGGGCGGCGCAGGGCTGGAAATCGTCTACGGCATTCACCCGACGCGGTTTGGACGGGCGCTGGTGGCAACGACGGCGCGGGGCGTATGCAATCTGCTGTTTTTGGATGTGCCGGATGCCGCTGCCAGGGATGCTGGAGAAGCCGAATTGCGGCGGCTTTGGCCAAACGCCGTGCTGCGCTATGACCCGGCTGCGACTGCGCCCGTGGGCGATCGCCTCCTGAACCCGCTCGACAATCCCCGGCCCATCAGCCTGTGGGTTAAAGGCACCAATTTTCAGATTCAGGTGTGGCGATCGCTGCTCCAGCTTCCCCCCGGCAGCCTGACCACCTATCGGCAAATCGCCCAGCACCTCGGCCGACCCACCGCCATCCGCGCCGTCGGCAACGCCATCGGCAGTAACCCAATAGCACTGCTGATTCCCTGCCACCGCGTCATCCGCGAGTCGGGCGAGCTGGGCGGCTATCGCTGGGGGCTGCCGCGCAAGTCGGCTTTGCTAAGCTGGGAAGCCGGCCGAGTTGATGCTAATTAGGACAGACGCAGCCGATATTCCAGCCCTTGCCCTGCCAATTTACACCTGGAATAAAATTTACACCTGGAATAAAGGAATAAAATTAAGGAATTGCATGAGTCATGAATCTCGCTGGCTAAGGATTGTGCAAAACTATGCACAACAGCGGGCAACCGGCTCTGCAATCCAGGGTTTCAGGGGGCGATCGCCCCGTGCTTGCTTTCCCCAAAGCACTCCAGACCCTCAGGACGCTCCATCCAATGTCCTCTTCTGACGCTGCCTTCGAGTTCAAGCCCATTGATCTGGCGAAACACCATCAGGTGTGCGTGCAGTTCAGGGCGGATGCGTTTGTGTGCAGCTTTGGGTCGGCGGAGCGGTTTTACGAGCCAAATGGAGCCGGGGCCGTGCAGTATTTGCGGTGGCTAGAGCGGCGGATTGCGGAGTTGCCCAATGGTTGCGTGCATTTGTGGAAAACCGGGCAAATTATTGGGCAAATCGAGCTAGGCCGCTGGAAGCGCGATGCCAGCGTGGGCTATGTGAATTTGTTTTACCTGGCTCCAGAGTACCGGGGGCAAGGGCTGGGGGCGCGGCTGGATGAATATGCGGCTGAGTTCTTTGGGCAGCACGGCTATGGGCGGGCCCGCCTCAGCGCCAGCCCAACTAACCTGGTGGCGATCGCCTTCTACCAAAAGCGCGGCTGGGTCGATCTGGGGCAGCGCCGCGACATGCCAGACACCCATTATTTTGAAAAGGTTTACTGATAGGACTTACTAAAACGGCGAATAACGGTATTCCGAGACACCTTTTCGTTAGGCTAGAGGATGCGACTTAATCTCTTCTTAACCCGTCGCAACCCGAGGAACTGCCGTGGCCGTCAAGTCAAACCTGCTGAGACCGAATCGCCTGCCAATGCCGGGGCTACGTCGGCTGCTGTCCTATCGCCGCGACTGGCTGCGGGGCGATGTGCTGGCTGGCGTGACGGTGGCAGCGTATCTAATTCCTCAGTGCATGGCCTATGGTGAACTAGCGGGCGTGGGGCCGGTGGCGGGGCTGTGGGCGATTTTGCCGCCGATGCTGATTTACGCTGTTTTGGGGTCGTCGCCCCAGCTTTCCGTCGGGCCGGAATCCACCACCGCCGTAATGACCGCAGCGGCGATCGCCCCTTTAGTGGCTACTTCTCCCAGCAGCTATGCCAGTCTGGCGGCACTGTTGGCGCTGCTGGTGGGGCTGGTGTGCATTGTTGGCTCGGCGCTGCGGCTGGGCTTCCTGGCGAATCTGCTGTCCAAGCCAATTCTGATTGGCTATATGGCCGGCGTGGCGCTGATCATGATCGGTGGGCAGTTGAGCAAAATCAGCGGCGTGGCCATCCAGTCAGACAACGTGTTTGGCCAGTTTGGCGAATTTTTCAGCCAGCTTGACCAAATTCATCGACCCACGTTTCTCCTGTCGCTGCTGGTGCTGGCGTTTTTGTTTGGCATCCAGCGGCGGTGGCGCACGGCTCCGGGGCCGCTGCTGGCGGTGCTACTGGCGACGGCAGCCGTCGCGCTGCTGGGGTTGGATCAACGGGGCATTGACGTGGTAGGTGAAATCCCCGCCGGATTGCCGCATCTGGCGCTGCCCCTGGCCAGCCTGTCGGAACTGCCTGCGCTGTTGGCGGCGGCGGTGGGTATTGCGGTGGTGGGCTATTCGGACAACGTGCTGACGGCCCGCGCCTTTGCCACGCGCAACGGCTACGAAGTTAACGCAAATCAGGAATTGCTGGCGCTAGGCGCGGCCAACCTGGGCACAGGGCTGATGCAGGGCTTCCCCGTCAGCAGCAGCGGCAGCCGCACGGTGATTGGCGATTCCCTGGGCAGCAAGTCGCAGTTGTTTTCGCTGGTGGCCTTCGGAGTCGTCATTGTCGTACTCCTATTTTTGCGGCCGCTGCTGGCGCTGTTTCCCAAGGCGGCGCTGGGGGCGATCGTGATTTATGCGGCTACCAAGCTGATTGAAGTTCCCGAACTGAAGCGGCTGAGGCGGTTTCGCCAGAGCGAGTTTTTGCTGGCGATCGCCACTTTATTTGGCGTATTGCTCACGGATATTTTGGTCGGCGTGGCGATCGCCGTCGGGCTTTCGGTGATCGATCTGTTTGCCCGCATCACGCACCCCCACGACGCAGTGCTGGGAACCACGCCCGACGTGCCCGGCCTGCATGACATCGACGACTGGCCCGGCGCAGTCACGATTCCTGGTCTGGTCATCTATCGCTACGACGCGCCGCTCTGCTTTGCCAATGCGGAAGACTTTAAGCAGCGGGCGCTGGCAGCGATCGCCGCAGAACACGCTCCCGTCGAGTGGTTTGTGCTGAATACCGAGGCGATCGTCGAAATCGACATCACCGCCGCCGATATGCTCTCGGAGTTTTCCGACGAGCTAGCCAGCCACCACATCACCTTTGCCCTGGCGCGGGTGAAGCAAGACCTCTATGCCCAACTGCGGCGATCGGGCCTGCTAGAAAAAATCGGAGCCGACCGGATTTATCTAACGCTGCACACGGCGATCGCCGGATTTGAAGCACGAGCCTCAAAGTAACTCAAACTAAAATGCCAAGCAGGGTGGCGATCGCTGGCAGCAGTTTATTCACGGACTCGATTAGCGCGGTGGTGGCTGGCACTGCCGTGGGAATGCCGCCCGCAATTCGTTTGAGGCTCCGCATGGCTTTGCCCGCCAGGGTTTTCTTCTGTTCGGGGTCGGGCTGTTGGGCGGCTTCTGCCAGCAGCTTTACCTCCGCCAGCGCGTCGGTCTTGTCGTCGGGCGAAAGGGCCGCGTCGTCTGCACCCAATAGCGTCGCCTGGAGCTGGGTCAGCAGTTCCCGAAGCTGGTCGCCCTCGGCAGATGCCGGAATCTGCTGAATCGTATTGGTGACCGTGCCGCTGAGTTCGCCCAGCGACACAACCGAATTGGTCGCGTTGACGGTAAAATCGCCGCCCACGTTAAAGGCTTGGCTTTTGTCGGTGTTTTCGGTCATGGCGCGTCCGTCTCCAATGACTTGTTGAGCAATCGTCGTGTTCTTTTGGCGGGCAATGGTCAGGGCAATTTCCTTGAGGTCGGCAGAGCGGAGTTCTTGCAAGCGGGTCACTTCTGCTTCGAGCTGGCGCACTTTCGTTTCATAGGGATGCAAGAAGCTGCGAGACACGGCTGCTTTGTCGGCTGTGTCTGGCACCTCCAGCGTCAGCAGCACGTCGCCGTCCTTCTTTTCGATGCCGATGATCGAATCGTAGGACAGGTCGGGATGCTCCTGCATGAGCTGCTGAAATGCCGCCGCAAACGCCTCAGGATTCACCCCGTTCCGCAGCAGCAGTTGCACCGTGTTCATCACTTTGCGATACAGCTTTTCAAAATCACCCGGCCCAAACACCGCATCCGGCTCGTGGGGACGGCGCTCGCGGCTGCCCAGCGCGTTGGGACGTTCTAGCAAAAACACAAACTGGCAGTCTACCTGGCTCAGGTTGGTGGTGTGGTCGATGTTCCATGCTTCTAAGCAGGCTCCGGTGAGCGCGGCTCCAGCAAAATCTGTCCCGACGGCCAGCGCCGCGGTCAGGGTGGCCTCGCGCAGATCCGCGTTGTGGAGTCTGGCCTGGCTGAGATTTGCCCGCGTCAGGTTTGCGCCATTCAGGTTTGCGCCGCTCAGGTCTGCGTCCTGCAAATTGGCGTCGGTATAGTCTTTTTTGTAGCCATAGCCCGACACCAGCAGCTCGCGCACCGCCTGGTCTGCCAAGATCGACCCGCCCAGCCGCGCCCGATCGAGCTGTTTGACTTCGCGCCAGCAGACTTGAGCGAGGATGGTGGGGCGCTGGCGCGAGGCGTGGAAGCTCGCCCGCCCCAGCGTGGCTTTCGCAAAGCTGGCCCCAGACAAATTGGCCCCGCAAAAGCGCGTGCCGCCCAGCGCCCCCAGCGCCAGCCCCATCGATCGGGCGAGGGCAAATTTTTCGTCGCCTCGGATCGCCCTGCGGGCGATATACAGGCCGAGCACAGCTACAGCTCCAGCTACAGCTCCAGCTACAGCTCCAGCTACAGCTACAGCTACAGCTACAGCTACAGCTACAGCTACAGCTACAGCTACAGCTACAGCTACAGCTACAGCTACAGCTACAGCTCCAGCTCCAGCTCCAGCTACAGCTACAGCTACAGCTACAGCTCCAGCTACAGCTCCAGCTACAGCTACAGCTACAGCTACAGCTACAGCTCCAGCTACAGCTACAGCTCCAGCTCCAGCTACAGCTACAGCTACAGCTCCAGCTCCAGCTCCAGCTACAGCTACAGCTCCAGCGATCAAAATCGTTCCGGCTGCTCTGGTGGTGAGTCCTTGGCGGGCGATCGCATAGAGAGTGACGGCCAGCACCAGCAGAACTGCCAAACCTGGAAAAATCGTGTAGCTTTCAATACCTCGTGGACTCAAAAGCTCAGCAAGAAACACAGCATAAATGACGGCTGAGAAAAAATTCATCAGTGCAGATATCACAAACCCAATCACCCACTGCGCCACCCGCCAGCGTTTCTGCACTCCGGCTCTGGCGTTGATGAAGGTTGCGCCCTGCAGGTTGGCATTGCTAAAGTTTGCGCCGCACAGATCGGCTTCGCTAAAGTTGGCTCCTGACAGGTCTTTTCCCTGGAAATTTGCACCGCGCAAGTTGGCCCGGCGAAAGTCGCGCTCTCCGTTGGCGTAGCGGCGTAATACGTCGGCAGCATTCATGGGCAGAAACGGGGGGCTTGACGGATCCCCATTTGCTATAGTCGTAGCGTATAAATGTCCGGAACGCCAGTCAGTTGATAGGGACAGCTTCTTGCCAAGCCAGCGGATCTTGCACAAGACACCCAAACCCGTAGGCTGCGTTAGCGATTCGCGCAACGCAGCCCAACCGTTCAAAGTCCCCCTTTTTAAGGGGGATTTAGGGGGATCTCAACCCCTAATGCGTCGTATTCAGGCTTTGCTCCAGTCGGCGGCTGCCCCAGGACATGGCATAGCACAGCACCCAGAAAATCAGCCCAATAAATAGATACACTTCGGCATAGCGCCCGATAAACTGCGGGTTTGCCAGGATGGCGCGGCTGATGCCCAATAGCTCAAACAGACCGATGATTAGCAGCAGCGTTGTGTCTTGCAGCAGGCTGATGAACAAGCCCACGATCGCCGGAATCGACACCTTCAGCGCCTGCGGCAGGATAATTAGCCCCAGCGTCAGCGGCGTACTCAGCCCCAGGGCGCGGGAGGCTTCGGTTTGGCCGCGAGGGATGGATTGCAGCCCGCCGCGAATCGTTTCCGCCAGATAGGCAGCGGTGAACAGCGTCAGACCAATGATGGCGCGAATCACCAGGTTCAGCCGGATATTGCCCGGAATAAACAGCGGCACCATCACCGACGCAAAAAACAAAATTGACAGCAGCGGCAGCCCGCGCACCAGTTCGATGTAGGCCGTGGACAGCCAGCGGATGACGGGCAGCGTGCTTTGGCGGCCCAGCGCCAGCAAAACCCCCAGCGGAAACGACAGCAAAATACTGAGTACCGACACAAACACCGTCAGCAGCATCCCGCCCCAGTCGTTGATATTCACCGGGCGCAGACCAAAGCCCCCCAGCAGCAGCCATAGCGCAATCGGCAGGGCGATCGCCCAAGCTATCGACAGCCACTTGCCAAAACCGGGGATCTTGCTGCCAATCTGCCAGCCCACCCAGGCGCTCGCGGCAACCACCAGTACAACGCCCAAAATCAGCAGGCGATAGAGTGGCGGCGTGGGAAAGATAACGGCAATCAGCGCGGCGATCGCCAGCCCAATCAGCACCGGACGGCTAAACAGGCGCGGAGCCGTCTTTGCCAAAATGCCCCACGTCTGCCCCGCCAGCGCCGCCAGCAGCGCCACCAGCACCCAGACCCGCCAATACTGACTCGCCGGAAAGCGCCCTACAAAATACAGCGGCAGGTTTGCCGGAATCACCTGCCACTGCGCCAGCGAAAAGGCCCAGCGCACGAAATTAATCACCGTGCTGCCCAAAAGCCACACCAGCAAAATGGTGAGAATGCCGTTGAACCAGCTATTGAACAGGTTCTTCCGCATCCAGGCGACTGGGCCAACTTGGGCAATTGGTGGAGGAGAGGCAGCGGCGGGGGGGTAGCTAGTGGTCATGGGCTAGAGGAACTGGGAATGGGAAATGAGGATTCAGGGCTTTCAGGGCTGCTGTTTTGCAGAGCGAGCATCGAGAGGAATGCAGCGTATGGGCTAGCGTTCCTTAAGCTGAACGGATCGGTTAAGCAAATTCATTAGCGTCGTAATCACCAGATTGACGATGAGATACACCGCCATCAGGATGAGGATCATCTCAACAGCGCGTCCGGTCTGGTTTTGCGTCGTCTGAAAAGTCGAGAAAAAGTCAGGATAGCCAATGGCCAGGGCCAGGGTCGAGTTTTTTGCCAGGTTTTGATACTGGCTGTTGAGCGAGGGAATAATGACGCGCAGGGCCTGGGGCAAGACGACAAGCTGCATCGCCAGTCCAGTGTGCAATCCCAGCGCACGAGCCGCTTCCCACTGCCCTTTCGAGACGGACTGGATGCCTGCGCGGACGATTTCGGCGATGAATGCGCCCGTATAAAACGACAGCCCAGCCAGCACGGCGGCGTATTCCAGCGAGATTCGCAGTCCACCCGTGATGCTGTTGTTTTCGCCCAGGGTCGGCGTTTCCCACTTCATGCCAAACAGCAGGACGAGCAGACCGATGAGCGCCAGCCCAATCAGCATCCACTGCTGCGGTTTGCCCGACGCGCCTGCGGTTTCCATCAGCTTGATGCGCCAGCGCCAGATGAAGAAAGCGGCGATCGCCCCCAGCACCACTCCCAACAGCGCTAGCCAGTCGCCTGTGGTGTTGGCGGGCCAGGGAACAAACATACCAGCTTTGTTGATAAAGCCCCTGCCCAGCAGCGGGGTCGGTGGATCACTGAGGTTACGCTGCGGCGCAAGGCTATAGAACACCACAAAAATCCAGAAAAAGAGCTGGAGTAGCAGCGGCACGTTCCGCACAATCTCTACATAAAACACGTTGAGCTTACGCAGCAGCCAGTTGTCGGAAAAACTAGCGATTCCCGCCAGCACGCCGATTACCGTCGCCAGCACAAAGCCCACCAAAATCAGCCGCAGCGTGTTCAAAAAGCCCACCACCAGCGCCCACCAGTAGCGATCGTTGGTCTGGTAGGGCACGATGGTTTCGCCAATGTTGAACCCGGCCTGGTTCCTCAAAAATCCAAAGTCAAACTGCCGCCCTAGCTGCGCCAGGTTGCGAAACATATTGCCAAGCAGGATTGACCCGATTAGCAACACAACGCCCAGCACAATCAGTTGGATGATGATTCGCCAGACCCGGTCGTCTCGCCAAAAGGGAATCTTTTCGCTGCCGTCAGTGGATTGCGTCATGCCGATCTGCTATGTCTATCGAGACTTGAGGAAAGGAAATGGTTGAGCGGGGCTGCCCTTTGCAGAACTTGCCCTTTGCAGAACTTGCCCTTTGCAGAACTTGCCCTTTGCAGAAAAGATATCAGGAAGGGCAGGCTCTGCAACACTGCCGCCTGAAATGACGGTTAAATGTTGACGAAACCTGCCCTCCGGCGTACTAGGTAACGTTAGCGCAGGCTCTAGCGGAACGGCGGCGAATACATTAGACCACCCTTAGTCCACAGTTCATTGGGGCCGCGAGAAATGTTTAGCTCGGAGCCGCTGCCCACGTTGCGCTCGTAGATTTCGCCGTAGTTGCCCACTGCCTTGATAACATGAACCATGAAATCAGCAGGCAGACCCAGTTGGCTCCCCAATTCACCCTGGACACCCAGGAAGTTTTGAATGTCGGGGTTCGGGTCTTGCTTCATTTGATCGACGTTAGCCTGGGTAATGCCAAACTCTTCTGCTTGGATCAGTCCGTAGGTGACCCACTTCACCACGTCATACCAGCGAGAATCGCCGTTGATGGTTACTGGGCCCAGAGGCTCCTTGGACATCACCACGTCGAGCAGCACGTAGTCGTCAGGGTTGGGCAGGGAGGTGCGCTTGGCGGCAAGCTGAGAGCGGTCGGACGTGAAGGCTTCGCAGCGACCCTCAGCAAAGGCGGCGATCGCCGCGTTGGAGTCCTGGAACTTTACTTCATTAATCGTCACACCCGCTTCTTTGGTGCGGCTGGCCAGGTTTAGCTCGGTTGTAGTGCCCGTTTCCACACACACCGACTTGCCTGCTAGACCGGCCACATCTTGGATACCGCTGGCCTTACTCACCAATAGCCCTTGACCGTCATAGAATGTGGTCGGCGCAAACTCCAGACCGTTTCCGCCCGCTGCATCTCGGCTAGCCGTCCAAGTGGTGTTACGAGACAGCATATCCACTTCGCCGTTTTGTAGGGCAGGGAAGCGAGCCGTAGAGTCGAGATTTCGATACTCAATCTTGCTGTCAATATCTTCCGATGTGCCAAAAACCGCAGCAGCTACGGCGCGGCAGACATCCACATCCAGCCCCGAATAGGTGCCACTGGGGTCAACAAAGCTAAACCCAGGAATCGTTCCCTCAACGCCGCAGATCAACTTGCCCCGCTCTTTCACCATGTCCAGACGGCTTCTGCCCGCAGCAGTTGCCGCTGGAGAAGCCCCTTCGGCACCCGGCGAACCCGCAGTATCCGTCGGCGCTGAGGTACAGGCAGAGATTGCGGCTACAGACAGGCTTGCTGCCAGCAGCAAAGAACCCCACTTACGCATAGTTGTCTCACTCACTTCAAACAGAACTTCAAAAAAATATCAGGGTAGCAACTTGCCTGAAAGAAGCGCATCCGCAATCAAAAACCAGGCATCCGCCAGGACGCAGACTCAACGTTCTTCCAGCCGACTGCTTTGAACTTTCTTAACAGTCTACTGCTTCCGGAATTCCGTTTGTATATCGCTATACATTTCATGGCGTTGTCATAGGGCTGTAAAATTGGCGAAAAACCCTTGGCAAGATAAAAATCAGAAGCGGGCAAAGTGCCACTAAAAATCAGGATGATTTGGAGTTTTTTCCGCCTCATCCTGTGAGGATTTTATCGTTAGCCCTGCTCAAATGTGGGGTGTGGTAGGGTGCGTCAAGCAGATCTTTTGACCGCATGGATATGCTATCGCTAATCCCTCCTACAAGAAGAAAAGCTCTGCCAAATTGCGATCGCCGACTGAGCTAGTTTTAGAAATTGGCAGCGCCAGCCAAACGAGAGCGATATCCTTCATGCCGGAGTGGCATGCCGGAGTGGCGCATCGCTTGGCGGTTTGTAGCCTGAAGAAAATTACAGAGAATTATTTTGAACGAATGCAGCTTGACGGGAGATAACCTGGATGATTCCTGAAGAGTGCTTGAATCAGCTTTGAGATAGCCTAAACAAATGCTGGGACAAGTGCTGAGCGATATTGAGTAATATTTCAGGACTATTTGTGAGCGCAAAGTGGGTTAAATGTTGACCCCGTGACGTGTTGCTTAGCGTCCTTGTGCCATCTCGCGAATGAGCGGAATGCGGTTGCGAATGTATTCGCTGAGGAGATCAGATTCGCTGGGATTGAGCGATCGCCTTTGATAAAATTGCCCGATTAGCCACTTGGTAAGGGTGTGGTCATCCAGGTTCAGTAATACACTTGATTGGGCCTCGTCTACGACCATCCAGAGTTGCCGGAGCATTAGAGGACTCATACCGCCTCCTTAAGGTTTTCTTTATTTTCTATACCATACTCATCCAATTTGTCGCTGGTGCATGGTGAACACAAGACGACACAGATTGTGACGGATGCTGTAACAATTCACGGAGAAACTTGATAAATTTTGGGCATGATGGAGGCATGGAACCTGTCAATTTTGTGCCCAATTCTGCATCTGCTTCGGCATCAACCTCTACGGATTCGATGTCCGATTCGGCATCTCCTGATGCTGCGGCGGCCTCTCCTCCATCAGATGCTCTGCTTGGGGATGCTCTATCCGGGGATTTGGCGGCGCTGCCTGCGGATGTCTCCCTGATGCCTGCGGGCAAATCGGATGCGGGATTGGCTCCGCTGCTGCTGACGGTTGTTGAGCTAGTGCGACAGTTGATGGAGGCGCAGGTGATCCGCCGGATGGAAGCGGGCCTGTTGGCTGATGCTGACCTGGATCGCGCTGCCGAAAGCCTGCGAAAGCTAGAAGAACAGGTCGTGCAGCTCTGCGAAATTTTTGAAGTCGATCCGGCTGATCTCAACATTGACCTGGGCGAAATCGGCACGCTGCTGCCCAAGGCGGGCGGCTACTATCCGGGTGAACAGTCTGCCAATCCATCGATTTTAGAACTGCTTGATCGCCTGCTAAATACGGGCGTGGTGGTCGAGGGCGACGTAGATCTGGGGCTGGCGCAGCTCAACTTAATTCACGCCAAGCTCCGCCTTGTGCTGACTTCCAAGCCGCTGTAGCGTTGGGCTTCTGCCTGGATGTAACGCTGTGTCGCAATCTGGGGACGGTTGGCGATCGCCCCCTCTAAACTGGGCATTCTCAGCGAGTAGGCAGATTGGGTCAGCCAATACCCCGACGATTTGCGCCCATTTGCTCTCAGTGGCCCTGTTTCCCCCACGCATCATGGCATACGGTTTTTATCTCTACGGCATCTTCCCCAGTCCCGGCCCTATCGGGCTGACTCTCGAAGGTCTAGACGCGCAGCCCGTTGATTCCCACGCCATTGGCGACTTCGTATTCCTCTATTCCGAGGCGCAGCAAAAGCGCTATCTCTCTAGCCGCAAAAACCTGCTGGGCCATGAGCGCGTGCTGGAGCAAGCAATGGAAAAGGGCTATCGCACCCTGCTGCCGCTCCAGTTTGGCATGGTGACGAAAGACTGGGAGAGCGTGGAGGCGCAGCTTATCGTGCCCAAAGGAGAGGCGCTGCGGCAGTTGTTTCAGCGGCTGGAGGGTCGCCGCGAGGTGGGCATCAAGCTGGTGTGGAACCAGGAGGCGGAGCTAGAGGCGCTGATGCAGGAAAACGATCTGCTCAGAGCCGAGCGCGATCGCCTCGAAGGCAAAACCCTCAGCATGGACGAAATCGTTCGCATTGGGCAATCCATCGAACACGCCATGACTGTTCGCAAAGACGCGATCATCCAAACCTGCCGCGATCGCCTCAACGCCCATGCCGTTGAAATTGCCGAAAACGATCTGCTGCCGAGCGTTCCAGGCATGATCTACAACGCCGCCTACCTGATTCCCTGGGACGCAGAACCCGCCTTTGGGCAACAGGTCGAGCAACTGGACACGCAGTTCAGCGGCCGCCTCACCATCCGCTACAACAACTTCACCGCGCCCTACAACTTTGCCCAGCTAGACGCAGAGTAAGATAGCACCCATCTTTTATTACTTCCCTCCCAACCCCCGCTATGATCTTTGACCTCCTCCTCGCCCCTGTCACCGCGCCCATCAACGGCATGAACTGGATCGCCAGCAAGATTTTGGAGCAGGCAGAGCCGCTGCTGGATGAAAAAGAAAATCTGAAAAAAGAACTGCTGGCGCTGCAACTCGCCTTCGACATGGGCGAACTGCCCGAAGACGAGTTTGAGGAGCAGGAAGAGGCGCTGCTGCTAGCGATTCAGGCGCTCGAAGACGAAGAAATGGATTTGGAAGACGAAGAATAGCAGCGATCGCCGCAAACTGGTGGTGCTTAGCTCAGCATCAGCCCTTTAGACTGGAGCGTTTGCTCAATTTGCTGCATCTCTTCCAGCGTTTCGCCCGCGACGATTCCATAGAGGGCAGTGTAGATTTTGCCGTACTTCACCTTTTCCAGGGCGGACAGGATGAGGAAATCTTTGCGATCGAGTTCGGGCTTGAGGTCTACCAGAATCGAGTCGAGCGTGCCCGCCATTTGATAGTCGGTGGAGTATTTGGCGATCGCCTTTCCTGCCTTCAGCAAGGGTTGTCGTTGCAAACAGAGCGGCGTGGAGCCATTTACCCGAAAGTTGGCATCGATGGCGTGGAGCTGACCATCGGTGTCTTCCAGCACGTCGCAGCCGATGATGCCGAAATAGCCCTGCTGGTGGGCATAGCGGGCGATCGCCAGAATATGCGGCGCAAATCGCTCGACGGGCGTATTTTGGTAATCAATCAGCCCGCCCAGATAGCCGCCTTCTTCGGTGACGAGCTGCCCCGTCACGCCGATTAGCGCCACTGCGCCCGTCTTGCTGACGTAGAACTGCATACAGTAGTTCTGCACGGCGTTTTTCACAAAATCTGACACGACGATGCTGCGAACCAGATTAATTTCCCGATATTTGCGAATTTCTCGCAGGCAATAGTCAAGGTCGCTGGGGTTCTGGATGATGTAAGTGCCTTCGCCAGAGAGTCCGTGGGTCGTTTTGATCAGGTAAGGAAACGCGGCAGGCAGCGGCACGTCCTCTAGCGGCGTTTCGTCCAGGTGATAGGTGACGTAGTGCGGGCAGGGCACACCCAGTTCGGACAGGGTTTCCTTACTCAGCAGGCGATAGTGGATGTCGGGCGGGACGGCGTGCTTTTCGGGCGCGAGGTGGTCAAAGGGAAACAGCGTTAGCACCTTGGCAAAGCGATCGCTCTGGCTCAGGTAATCCAGGTAAACCGACCGTTGCAGCACTTCCAGGTTTTCGTAACGAAAGCCAAAATGCTCGCGCCAGTAGTCGATCAGGAGGTTGCGCGGCGGGCGGATGACAATCCCCGTGAGGCGATCGCCCAACACGGCCAGGTTTTTTTCCAAGGCTCCCTGCTGCACGATTTGTCATAGCTGACCTTGGTGGCTTCGTCGCTGCCGTCTTGCAGAAAGTACTTTTCGGTATTGGGATAGGCGGCCCAGCTTGCGGTTGCCGGATAGTTGAGGATGAAGGCGTGGGGCGCGTCTGCGGTGTCTGCGGCAAACAGGTCGGAAAGGCTGTTTGCCTGAGTGTATTGCAGGTCGGTCTGAATGTGGGAATCTGAGGCCATAGCCGCATTAAACCAGGGTGGAGTTGGGAGGTTTTAAAAGTCTTTTGCCAAATCGTAATCTACGCTGGATGGTAAGCGGAGCAGGTGCGCTCAAATTGCACTCCGGGATACCAACTACACCAGGCTAAAATCTGCCTCTGGGCCGAGAAGAATGTGACTGCTTGGGCTGGTGTTGAACCCAATTGAGTTGATAGGTTGAGGACGAAATTACGCCAAGCTCATCGGATTCAATCCTGCATAGCACTCGACCTTAGCCATGTCTCAGCCATCTCAGCCCCTAGAAGACTTTAGCAACGAAACCATTCCTTACAACACCTTGAGTCCGGCCGCACAGCGGCAGCGACTGGGCGAACTGGCGGGCGTGTTTCTGAAACTGGGGGCGATCGCCTTTGGTGGGCCCGCCGCCCACATCGCCATGATGGACGACGAAATCGTTACCCGCCGCCGCTGGCTCAGCCGTGAGAAGCTGCTCGATTTTCTGGGCATCACCCAACCTGATTCCTGGCCCAAACTCGACGGAACTAGCTAGCGATTTACCTGGGGTATGACCGGGCGGGCTGGCGCGGGCTGGTTTTGGCGGGCACCTGCTTTTATCTTACCTGCCATGCTGATCGTCTGGGCGCTGGCGGCGGTCTACATCCGTTACCAGGCGATTCCCCAGGTGGAATGGCTGCTCTACGGTGTGAAGGCGGTGGTCATCGCCATCATCGTGCAAGCGCTGTGGAAACTGGGGAAAAAGGCGCTGAAGGACTGGCCCACCTGGATAGTGGCGATCGCCGTCATCGCGCTCTTTGCCACCGGGCTAAACGAAATCGCGCTGCTGCTGCTAGGCGGAGTCGCCGTCATGCTGATCAAAAACCTGGGTCAACGCGAACCCGGTTCGCCGCTGCTGCTGTTTCCCCTATCGCTACTAGCCCAAACCAGTGCGGCTCCGGCAGCCTCGCCCGCCAATTCCCCCACCTGGGGCAGCGTGTTTCTGCTGTTTTTGAAAATTGGGGCGGTGCTGTATGGCAGCGGCTACGTGCTGCTGGCGTTTTTGGAGCGCGAGTTTGTGCAGCGCACGGGCTGGCTCACGTCGCAGCAGATTCTCGATGCGGTGGCTGTGGGGCAAGTCACGCCGGGGCCGGTGTTCACCACGGCGACTTTTGTTGGCTATCTGCTGGCGGGCAATGGCGGGGCGATCGCCGCCACTATTGCCATCTTTTTGCCCGCCTTTGCTCTGGTGCTAATCATCAACCCGTTTTTGCCCAAGCTACGCCAGTCATGCTGGGTCAGCGGCTTTCTGGATGGGGTCAACGCGGCTTCCCTCGGACTCATGGCCGTCGTCACCTGGACGCTGGCCCGCGCCGCCGTGGTGGACTGGGTGACGGGGATTCTGGCGGTTGTGTCGCTGATTGCCGTGTTTCGATTCAAGATCAACTCGGCGTGGCTGGTGCTAGGCGGGGCGATCGCCGGTCTGCTGGCTAAGGGCTTGACCTGATGCCCGATCATGTTGATTTTGGATTTTGGATTGGCGATTTTAGATTGCCAGTCAAGCGCCTGCGGGACTTCCAGTAATCCTATTCGTAGCGCCACTCAGAAGCATTGAGACTCAAGTAAGATATTCCAAACAAAATGAATCGTTGTGCAGATTCACCACACAACGATTCATCTGGAATGGAACTCTAGCCGAATCGAATCTCGCTTTGGTTGACTACACCATTACGGCGTTTCCTTCCGCAAGTCCACGCGCCGGCGTCGCGACGCGAGTGCCCTGCGGACTGACGCGCACGCTCAGGTCATAGCGCCCTGCGTCCCCTGCGCCGTAGCTACCCGCAAACACCACATAGGTTCCCGCCGGAAGGTTGGCGCGAATGGCGGCATCCCGTGCGTTGGGGTTAATGTTGGCATCGTCGTTTTCCGCGACTGGCTCCAGCGCCGTCTGATCATTGAAGCGCGACACGTCTCGTCTCAGGGCGAGAAACGAGTCGAATGCGCTGCGGATCTGAATCGACACCTGGGCCGGAGCGGGAAGCTGGAAGGAGAAGGTCTCGAAGCGCCGCCCGTTGTCAGACAGGCGATCGCCCCCGTCAATAATCCCTTCCGCCCTGGCGACAATGCCATGCGAATCTTGCCCAAAGGACAACGGCGTAGCATTAGTGACCCGCGACAGCGGCGCAGTGGTGGCTAGATGCCCAGTGTGGGCGCTTGCCAGCAGATGCCGCACGCGATCGCTGCTGATGGCGCTGCTGAGGCCGCGATTGCCGCCCCGCGCAAAAGACAGCGCCACGACTCCCATCACATTGCCGTCTTGATCCAGCAGCGGCCCACCCGAATTACCGGGATTAATCTGGGCATCGGTCAGCACTTCATCGGGGTTGATCTTGCTCACCACGCCGCTGGTCAGCGCATTGCGAAACCGCTCCTGCCCAAAGGGCGTGCCAATGACATAGGCGGGATCACCCGGCTGCACCGAGCGAGTATCCGCCAGCCTCAGCGGTTGCCCCGTAAAGGTCGATTCGCGCCCGTTGAGCCGATCCAGGTTGGGATAGCGAGACGGTTCCAGGGTCAGCAGCGCCAGGTCAGTGCCACTGGGATCAAAGCCCACCAGACGAGCGCGACGGTCGCTGTTGTCTGCCAGGGTGACACGAGAAACTTGCCCTTGCTGGAGATTTTCCACCACATGGGCATTGGTCACGATCAGGGTGTTGGGGTTCCCGCCAGGGCCGCTGGCGGGTTCAACGAAAAAACCGCTGCCCGAAAAGCGATCGCGAATCGCCACCACGCTCTCGTTTGCTCTGGCATAGACGGGGGCGGCGGTGCGGCTGCCGCTGGGGGCGATCGCCACGCTAGCAGCATCCGTTGAAACAGAGAGCGTCGTGATCTCTGCGGGCGCTGCGGCCTCCAAAGTTCCCTCAAACCGATGGGTCGGGTTTAAGGTCTCGGCTTCTCGCTGCGGCTGAGTCAACTGCGAATCGGCGTTTTCTTCCCGCAGCCCAAAAGCATAGGGCCAACCGCCGTAGGCCAGCTCTGGATAGTAGTAGGGATAGTGATAATGCACCAGGCGGTAGGGATGATGCCGCAGCGCTCGGCGAGTGCGTCGGTCATAGCGGATTTCTAGCACTGGCAGTTGGCGCAGCAGGACGGGCACGGGGCGCTCCACAACTACGGGCACGGGGCGCTCCACAACTACGGGCACGGGGCGCTCCACAACTACGGGCACGGGGCGCTCCACAACTACGGGCACGGCACGTTCGACCACCACCGGGCGCGGGTAAGACACCACCACTGGCGGATAGTAGGGCCGATAGCCGTAGTAATAGCGATGACGACGGTGAGAAGTGCCCTCGGTCACGACTTCTGCCTCGACAGGGGCGATCGCCACGGGCGCTTGTGCGGGCGCAGCGGCAACTTGCACACCGGGCGTGGTTTCTATCGTCCGCGCAACGGGCACCGCGTCGGGACACACCAGCCGTCCATCTGAGCCACGCGCAATCCTTCCAGGTTGCCCGTTATAAAGCACCTGAGACAGATAGCGTCCTTCCTCGCGCTCCACCAGACGAAACAGGTTGGGATTTTCGCCCAGGCAGGAACGCACTGCCGCCTCATGGCGATCGCTCCTCGATTCGGCAACCGCGCTTGTCGCGTCTGGAACCCTCAGCGTCGAAGCATCGGCGGTCAACGTTGCGCCGGCCCGAAGGCTGGGATCAGTTGCCGGAGACACCACCACTGGCAGGGTTTCCAGGTGCATCGAGCCAGCCCGAAATTCTCGCGGATCGTTCAGCGGATCATCCTTCAGCAGCGGGATTGGTTCGCTGTAGGAAATGCGGGGCGTGGTCGGCTCGACAAAGGTGACTGGTACGGCCGGAGGCACAATCACCTCAGTCACTTCTGCCGGAGCGCTCACCTCGACGGGGGAAACGGGGGCTGGGGAGACCCGTTCGACGGTGGCATCTGCGACGTAGGACGGCGCAGACGAGCCTGTGACGGCTGGTGTCGGAGTAGCCGCAGATGCAGGAATCGTCGCGGACTGAGCCGTTTGTTTTTCCGCAATTCGCGGGGCGATCGCCCGCACGGGTGGTGCTGCTTCGGCGCTTGCTGCTATTGGAGAGTCCGACTCAGACACCGCTGCCACTGCGACCACCGGAGCCTCACGCTCAACCCGCTGCGCCACGGGACGCGCCGCCGGTTCTAAGACTGCTGCTGGAGTTTCTTCAGCCGACCCAACGGGCTGAGGAGTCGCAGATCGATTCACGGGGCTGGCGGCAATTCTCTCCGGAGCGGGCGCAGGCGGCGGCGTAACCTGTGAACTAGGAGCCGATGCAGCAACTTTTTCAGCCTTTTGCGCGGCCTTTTCGATTGGACGAGGGGCAGTGGAACGGGCTTGAGGAGCGGTCTGGATTGGTTCTGGTGGAGCGATCGCTGCTTTTGGCTGGGGCACAGCCGGAGCAGCGGTTTCCACGGGCGCAATCGGTTCTACAAAGTCCCCTTCCGAGAGGGGGCTGGCGTTGGCCTGGCGATTTGCGTCCAAAAAGCCAAGCATCGCCAGCGCAGAAAACGCGATGGGAGCTAAACGCATAGTTGTAATGGTTGTGAGATGTATAAACGGTCGTTTGTCTGTTCTTGAGGATTGAAAGACCGACTCTGACAAATGGTTCAGTCTGCTAAATGCCAGCCCAAGCTAGCGCAGGTCAGAAGGCAACCTGACCGAATCTGGTAATCCTTTGATCGAGACAGGGGAATCTGATGCGCTGGGTTTTCTTAACCTCGCATGGCAGCTCAGGTTAGAAATCGCAACTCTCTGCACAGCCTGGGGCACAGGCTATGCTGAAGGGCGATCGCCAACGGGCAAAACGTGGCTGTTTGCCGAAACCGCAAGTGTGAGCAAATGCAAAACGGCAATTTTCAGACACGAAATCGCTGCTGGAAACGCTTTAAGCCAGCGGGGGCTAAGATTGCTGGAGCGTTATCAAAACTAAAGCTTTGATTGGAGATGTGACAGATTTTAGTAGTCCTCGGCAAAAAGCTTGCTTTTCGCTCATCAGAGTCGCTGTGAATCCAGTTATGCAGCCCTGGCTTGGTCAGACAAGGAAAACCCTGAGTTAACCTGTCTGTTACTCCCTTAGACAACCTGGATTCTGAAAATCCGCTTAAGAAGATAAAAGCTTATAAATTCTTCACACAAATAAAGCCCCGACGATAATTCTGAAGAGATTGTTCCCCAAGCTTGCCCAGACTCCAGCTTCGATTTCTAGGGCGTGTCATCAATTAAGCCAAATAAGGGCAGCCGCCATGTAAATTGCACTCAGAAACGTCTCGGCTAACTTGTCATAGCGTGTCGCAATCGCTCGATACTGCTTGAGTTTGGCAAAGAAGTTCTCAATCAGATGCCGCGCTTTGTATAGCTCCTTGTCGTAATCACGCGGTGTCTTGCGGTTTCGCTTGGGCGGAATCACAGCCGTCTTGCCCTGTTGTTGGAGTCGCTCAATCACCCGTTGGTCTGCGTCATATCCTTTGTCAGCCAGGACTGTATCAGCTTGAATATTCTCTAGCAGCACATCAGCCCCATCAAGGTCACAGGTCTGCCCGGGTGTGAGGTGAAAGCCTGTCGGATTGCCCAGTGCATCGACAGTCGCATGAATCTTGGTGCTCAATCCCCCTTTACTACGACCAATGGCTTGGGCATTGGCATCCCCCCTTTGCCCCGCACTATGCTGATGAGCACGCACAATCGTGGTGTCGATCATGGCGTATTCGTTGTCTGCATCTTCAGACAGCACCTGAAACACCCGTTGCCATACGCCCGTCTTTGCCCAGCGCCGAAAGCGGGTGTGAACCTTGCGAAAATGACCAAACCGCTCTGGCAAGTCTCGCCAGGGAATGCCGGCTCGATATCGATATAGCACTGCCTCGACAAACAGACGATTATCCTTTGCTGTGACTCCTACCGCCCCGCTCGTCCAGGAGCAAATCTTGGAGCCGTTCCCATTGGTCATCGCGCAGGGCGTAGCGTCGGGTTGTCATAATCGTCAGATAGCTGAATCACTGCTGATTACAGCTTATCTAATTGATGACACTCCCTAGGTTGATCGATCGCTTTGCGGGCTAAGGTTTGAGCGGAGAATCCTGGCAAAGTGGGAAGTTTACGCCTCTTGAATGTGCTATTTCAAAAGCGGATGTGATGTTACTTTTCGCGCAGGCGTTCGGGGACGGGCGTGTTGGAGAGTCCGGCGATCGCCCGCAGGTTTTGGCAACGTAGCAGTTCGGTAAAATCCAGCGAAAAGCGACTTTCGATCTGCGCCACCGCCTCGATCGCGCTCAGCAGACTGCGGGCAGCCTCTTGTTCGGTATAGCCCCGCTGTCGGGCAAAATTAATGGCTCGCTCGTCTGCTTCTAGCTCGATTTGTGAGCTGCGGCTATTTTTCCAGATGCGATAGCCCGAAAAGGCCGTCAGCCCCGCCGCGGCCACGGTTCCCATTGCATCGCCCTGTGCCAGTTCCACGACCGTTCCCAGCGTGCCCGCAGCCAGGAGCAACTGCGGCCAACCGGGCTGAAACCACCGCGTCGCGTTCACCCATGCCACGGTTCGCAGCAGCAGCAAATCGCGCTGAGAACGACTCAATTCTTCCCACAGGTCAAAGTTCAGGTAAATTGGGCGGCTTTGCTGCCAGGGCAGGGGCAGGTTTGCTGTAATTACCTCCGCCTGTGCTGGGCGGTCGATTAGCTTTACATACATCCGCCCAGAGGCAGGCATGATTTCAACCAGGCGGCTAATTTCGTCATCGGGGTTCATGGAAACCGTGCCTTTCGCAAGCGATGCAAATCTCTGGCATCCAGCCTATCAGGTTTGCGGTTGCCGCGCTGATGCCACCCGGATCACACCAGATGAAGACGGCTAGAGCGCCCCAAAATCGCCAATCCAAAATCCAAAATTCAACAGTCCTGATATAGTATAAATGCTCTAAACACTTGTACTGAAACGCATGGGGCGATCGCCATGATTCGACTGCTGCACCTGTCGGATATTCATCTCGGCAGTGGACTGTTGCACGGGCGCGTGAACCCAGAGACGGGCGCAAATACGCGGCTGGAGGACTTTGGGCGATCGCTGGAGCGGTGTATCGATCGGGCGATCGCCGAATCCGTTGACCTGGTGCTGTTTGGGGGCGATGCCTTTCCCGATGCCACGCCGCCGCCCAAGGTGCAGGAAGTCTTTGCCCAGCAGTTTCGCCGTTTGGTAGACGCGCAGATTCCCACCGTCCTGCTGGTGGGCAACCACGACCAGCACACGCAGGGACAGGGCGGCGCGAGTTTGTGCATTTATCGGACGCTGGGCGTACCAGGGTTTGTCGTGGGCGATCGCCTGGAAACGCACCGCATTGCCACCCGCAGCGGAGAGGTTCAGGTCATCACGCTGCCCTGGCTAACCCGCTCTACCCTGCTTAGCCGCCCCGACACCGAAGGGCGATCGCTGGCAGATGTAGATCACTTGCTCCTGGAACGGCTGCGAGTGGCGCTGGAGGGCGAGATTCGGCGGCTCGACCCAGATTTGCCCACCATCCTGCTGGCGCACCTGATGACCGACACCGCCCGCTTTGGCGCAGAGCGCTTTCTCGCCGCCAGCAAGGGGTTCACCGTGCCGATGGCGCTGCTGGCGCGTCCCTGCTTTGACTACGTGGCGCTGGGTCACGTTCATCGCCACCAGATTCTCTGCGACCAGCCGCCCGTGGTCTATCCAGGCAGCATCGAGCGGGTAGACTTTAGCGAAGAAGCCGAAGACAAGGGCTATGTGCTGGTGTCCCTAGAGCGCGGCAAAGCAGTGGTGGAATTTTGCCCGCTGCCCGTGCGCCCCTTTCAGACCCTCAGCGTGGATCTGACGGATGCAGCAGACCCACAAGCAACGCTCCTAAGCCATCTCCAGCAAACCCTGATGGCCGACGCGGTGGTGCGCCTAGTCTATAAAATCCTGCCAGAGCAATCTGAGGAAATCGATCAGGCCGCTCTGCACGAAGTTCTGAAATCCGCCCATACCTACAGCATCTATCCCGAAGTGCAGAGCCAGCTTGCCCGACCACGCCTGCCAGAGTTAGGTGCAGGCAACGAGCTAGACCCGATTGAAGCCCTGAAAACCTACCTGGAGCATCACCCCCACCTGAGCGTAGGGCTGATTCTCTAGATAAAAGAAATCAGAGTCGGCAAATCATGCTGGAACAAGCGAATGGCTTTTGTAATGGAGGAATAGCCAGCTTTACGAAACAAAGAAATTGCCCAGGAGCGCAACAGTGCCATCAGCGTTGCAGGGTTAGCAGCGCGAATCCAGGAAGCATCTTCACCCTGCACGACATCTTTAACCCAATGTAATTTGTTTTCTGTTGTGCCCCGATGGGCTTGAATCATCCCACTCAGCTGTTGAGCGTCTATGACTTGAGAGATGATAAACCAGGACTGTCGCTTAAAAGGCTGTCGCTGACGGACTCCCGAACGCTCAACGCAGACAAATGCCGCTAACGCTTGCCAATCTTGGGATAGCTCTGGGGGAGCAGCAAAGACTCGAACCCGACGAGTCACAACCCGACCATGAGAGGTATCGAGGAACTCGTGAGAACTCAGAGGAACTTGAGTTTGAGCGCACTGCTGTGCCTGCTCCAGCAACTTGCGTTGATTGGCTTTGAGTCCAATGCAGTAATGATTGCCAACGTCGATAATCTCACAAACCGTTTTTTTGGGTGTGCAACGCATCCAAGGTCACCCACACGCCTTTGACATCAAGCTGTTGCAGCAAGTGTCTAACGCTTACAATCTCACTGCTTTCGCCATTATGGAAGCTCACTTGCCCAATCACCACATCCCACCGTTGCACACAGGCACTCACGACGGTGACAAAATCTTGCTGCTCGCCATAGCAGTCCTTCAGGGTACTAGCTAACGCTTTGCCATCCAGCGATATCACCTCCCCTGGTTCTGTCGGCAATGCTTGGTTCGCCCATCGCATGAATATTTCAGTAACCTTGAGGGCATCCACATGCAGAGTCATATCCCGCAAGGTGGAGTAACTGGGGAGTTTCGCTTTCGCTAAGTCGAATAATTCAGCGACCTCCTGCTGGTGACGCTTCATGAAGTCTTCTAGCCCTCTGAGGCTGCTATACCCGCTCATGACACCCAACAAGGTCATCAACAGCATCAACCACAGGGGATATTGGACTTTCCGTCCCCGCCGCCAATCTGGAATCGTTTCTAATTGTTCAATTAATGCCTCTACTCCCATCTCTTCGCCTTGATCTCATCTCTTCCAATCTGTATTCTTCCGGGTAGAGAATCAACCCTACCACCTGAGCGGGCTGGCGGACGACATGCTGGCTGCTGCGAAAAACTTGCTGGCAGGGGATTGTCCTGAGGATCTTGCGCTCAGTGACGCGCTGCCAGAAATCGATTCAACCGATGCCACGGCCGCTGCCTTGGAAGAGACTGCAAACACCCAGTTGCGCCTGCTCTGACCAAAATTAGAAAATAAGGACAAAGCAAAGAAGCATGGAATCCTGTCCCACGCTTCTCCAATGACTAGGTTTATTGTCAGCCTGCTGCGACTATCGCATCTGATACCAGTAATAAGTCGCCATTGGAATTACCGTCGCTGCAAAGAGTAGCCCAATCACCCATACGGTGGCATTGCTTTCAGCCGTCTCTTCAGGCGTGGCAAAAGTGCCCTCGCTTTGATCGACTTCGACCACGACGGGCGGACCGGGGTCAGGATTGCCCGCCAGCACTTCCGACAGGCGCGTGGTCACGTCGAGAAATGCCTGGTTGTAGCGATCGCCCTGACGTAGAGGCACAGCCAGCGTTTCATCCACAACGCTGGTGGCAATGTCATCGCTCAGCAGTTCCTTTGCAGCTTCGCCCACGCGAATGGCGGCGTTATTCGTCACCGTATCCAGCACCAGCAGCACTTCATGCGCTTGATCTGCGGGTTCGGGAAACCACTGCTCAAACAACTGGTCAGTAAAGCTTTGGACGGTTTCGCCATAGTCCAATCGATGAATCGTCACCAAGCGCACGTCGTTGCCCGTCTTCTTGGATAAGCTGCTCAGCTTGCCGTTGATGTTGCTTTCATTCAGACGGCTCAGCACGTCGCCCTCGTCCACCACCCACTCTGTCGGGCTGACGGCGGGCATCTCGTATACGCCAGTTGCTAGGGCAGGGGCCGCGCCGCCCAGCCACAGCAAGACTCCCAAGGCTAGGGCGATCGCACCCATCCGGCTATGGAGCGATCGCAACAGTTGACCCACTCGTTTCCGATCTGTTTGCTTAAAGAAATGTGTCATTTCTGAAAATTCCCAACCCTCATTACAAAAATACACCAGGTTGGAGGGCGCGGGGAGAGATGGAGTGGTAAGCAAGTCTGGAAAAAGTTTAGTGGGTTTAATGGACTGGCTGGATGCGGTAAGCACAGCGGCGATCGCCCTGCATCAGATGCTCCACCCGTTCGACCACCACGCCCGCTCCCAAAACAGAACGAAAAACCTCCAGCTCAGCGGTGCAAAGCCCCGGACAGGTCTGGGCGGCGGCGCAGATGGGGCAGTGGTTTTCCACCAGCAATAGCCCGTCGGGTTGTTCCAAAACCTCGGCCATGTATCCTTCCTGGCTGCGGAAGTGGGCGATCGCCCTCACCTGCGCCTGCCAGGACTCCACCCCAGCCAGTTGCGCCCGATAGGTCTGAACCTGGCGGCGGCTGCGTTCCAAAATCACTCGCTCTAGCCCTTCCGCCCCAAACACCGTCTCCACCCCCCGCAACACGTCCAGCATCAGGTCAGCGTGGCTATCAGGGAATCGGCTGACGGAATGCTCAGTCAACTGCCACAGCTTCACCGGGCGACCCGTGGGGCGGCGCTCCTGGCGATAGGTCACCCACTGCTCTGCCTTCAGCGTTTGGAGATGCTGCCGCACTGCCATCGGCGAAATCGCAAGCTGCTCTGCCAAGGCCGCCGCCGTCTGTGCCCCCCGCATTTTCAGCAGGTGCAAGATTTGATCTTTGGCTCTGGGCTTGGTGTCCTCCATTCAGGCAGGGGTTGATTTTGGATTTTGGATTTTGGATTTTGGATTTTGGATTGCCCCTAATGCTGGGTGAGTGCGACAGGCCAAGGCAAACCCCATACTTCAGTGTGCCGTGTGCGGAGGGCGCTTGTCCTCAATTTTGGGAATTTTTGGGCTGGCGACGGTTGTTACGGCGTTTTTACCCAGGCGCAATTGCTAAAAGCCTTGACCGTCCTCAAAACTGATAGGGCTGGTCAGCGAGCCACATTCGGGTCAGCACGGCTTCGCCATTGGCTCCGACTTTGGCTTCCATGACAAAGTTGGGCGATTGTGGATTGGCCTGTTGCAGTTCGGCGATGCGGTTGTTGATGTCGAGTCGCTTGGCTTCGGGCATGTAGTATCGCTCTAGCCCATAGTTCACCCAGCCGTTGCGATAGATGCCCTTCAGTGCAACCTGATTGGTGGGCAGGTTGCGGGGGCGATCGCCCGACACGGCGACGGGTTTCCAGGCTTTGGGCGGCTGGCTGTTTGCAGTGTCCGAGGCAGGCGCTTCCAGAATGACGTAGATTGTCCGAGCGGCAAAGTGCGATCGCCGCTGCTGCGCTTCTGCTTCAAATGCCTTCCAGCCCGGCAGTTTCTCCAGTTCACCCGGCTGGGAAATGTCGTAGCCCAGCGTCACATAATAGCCGCGCAGGGGATGATAGGGGTCAACAGGGCCCGTCTGCAAAATTATGGTCTGTCCCGTTGCCTGGGTATAGGTGGCTTGCAGGGGAATCACCAAAATCAGCGCTGCCTGAATCGCCAGGGGCAGCCAGAAGCGCCAGCGGGCAGACGGGGCAGGCGCGAGGGGCGACGGGGGAGTAGGCGGGAGGGGATGCTGCGGAGTGGGTGCGCTCGGGGGAGCGGGGACGAGGGGGTGACGGTTGGAGGGACGAGATTCGGAATTCATAGGACGCTCGACAAGGAAAAACTAGAGAACATCGAAATCAGGCGGCGAAATCAGGCAACGAAATCAAGCAACTGCTGCACGAATCCTGCCCTGGCTGGATTTGAAGCAAGAGGCACACCTAAACCTCGCTAAACCGTTTCTTCCTGAGAGGCGGGGGTGAGCGTAGCGGCGGGGGCGAGGGTGCGGACGTGGCGCTCGAACCAGAGTCCGACAAATAGCACAGCCAGCCCGCAGAGGACGAAGACGGCAGACTTCAGCAGCAGCCCGGTTTCGTATTCCAACATGCGGCTGATGATTTGCAGCACCAGCATTACCATGCCGTACCAAAACAGGCTGCGATTGCCCTGGGCGAGTCCCTGCCGGATAAACGCTGCCGACAGGAGGAACAGCAGCACGTTAAATAAGTAAGTGGCAATTGCCTGAATGGGCGAAATGCCCCAGTGCCAGAGCGGAATCAGCCCCACCGTCAGCAAGAAAACCAGCATAATTGCATCGTGTTGTGACAGTCCCCAGCGTTGCCCCCGGTGGCGCGGATACGCCAGATAAAACCAGCCAATCAGCATCAGCGCTGTGTAAACAAACAGGTTGGGATTGAGCAGCAGGTCGCCGCTGTGGCTGAACAAAGCCCGAACCTGTTGTGCAAAGCTGGGCTGTTCAGACATTGGTGTCCAGATGCTGCGAAACGAGAACCAGTAGCAAGTTGCCGTCAGGAAAATCAGCGCGATCGCTTGGGCAACCGGACGAAATGGGCGGGTCAGCGGTAGTGGCGCGTTTCTCAGCCGCCACCAAAGCGCGTCGTCATAGCTCCACAGCAGGGCTGGGGGCAGCGTGCAGGCGATCGCCACCAAAAAGCCAGGAGCAGCAGGACCACTAAACTGGTTCCCCACATCGCTCAGGGTGACGAGCAGCGCCGAAACAGTGGCGATCGCCCCCAGCGCAAAAATCACCTTCGAGCGACACTGATAAGCCAGCAGCGTAAACAGTCCCCCCGCCACCAGCGGCATCAGGCTCATCAGGCCATTTAAGCCCCCCAGGGCCTGCATTTGGGTGGCTTCCCACATCCCCGACCAATAGCCCACGCCCATCAGCAAAATGGATAGCAGCGCGAGCGATCGCAGCCGCAGCCCAAACGCCATCGCCAGCACGCCCAATCCCCACACCAGGCACAGTTCATAAAACGCGCCGCTGCGGTGAAATAGCTGCCCCGCCAGCGCCAGGTTTGCCCCCAGCACCAGCGCCCCCAGCAGCAGCAGCCCGTGCCCCAAGCGGTGCTGCCAGCGCTCTCGCCCGTTGGGTTTGGGTCGCCGCCACAGGTAAAAGCCCGCTGCATTGGCCGCCAAAAACAGGCTGAACAGCAGCGCCATCTTGCCCATGCGGGGAATTGCCTGCCAGTTTGCCGCGACGAAGGTAATCACCCCCAGCCCCAGCAAAATGCAGCCCAGCCCTAGCAAAATGACCACGAAGCGATCGCGTGCGCCCGTCTCCAGCGCCTCAAAGTCATACTGTGCGGCCAGTTGCTCATACTGGCCCGGCTCAATCAGCCCGTCAATCCGCCACTGCTCGGCTTCGCGCCGGAGTTGCCGCCGAAATTGTTCGCTTGCCATAGGAATTATCCTGCTGTGGGTTGATGCAACGTTTGCATTCATACCATCGGTGTCGCATAAATCCCCCGGAAAGGTCTAGACCGCTATGCCAGAACCTAAAGCGTACTGAAAGAGATCGCCATTTTCTAATTAGCGCAACCTGATCGGTAATCAGCGCAAACTGATCCGCAGAAATTAATCCGCAGAAATTAATCCTCACAAATAATCCGCACAAATAATCCGCACAAATCCGTAGCCCACTTCACCCAACCGCAGGTTGCAATCTGGCTAGATTAAGACCACAGTAAGTAAAGAATTTTTAATTAACTGGGCGATCGCCCCACTGGGTAAATCTAAGTGGGCAAATCTAAGGAGGATTTTGAATGACGCTGACCGCACCGCGCACCATCGATTGGGATGCCATTGCCGCAGAACTCGCGGGGATAGAGGTGATTCGCGATGCCGCGCAAGTCGCCAAGCTGTCAAAGGACTACTACACCTACAGTCCAATCCTGCGGCCGCTGCTAGACGACAAAGTGGCGGATCTGGTGGTGCGACCCGTCAGCGAAGCAGAGGTGTTGCAAGTGGCACAGGTCTGCGTTCGGCATCGCATTCCGCTGACCGTGCGCGGCGCTGGCACAGGCAACTATGGTCAATGTGTGCCACTGGAAGGCGGTGTCATTCTGGATCTGACCCGGATGCAGGCCGTGAAATGGGTCAAGCCAGGGCTAGCCTGCGTGGAGCCGGGCGCAAAGCTGGTCAATATCGACAAGCAAACGCGAGAACTGGGCTGGGAGATTCGTATGGCTCCCTCCACTTACCGCACAGCGACGATTGGCGGCTTTATTGGCGGCGGCAGCGGCGGCATTGGCTCGGTTACCTATGGACAATTGCGCGATCGCGGCAATCTCCACGCCGTGCGCGTCGTCACGATGGAAGACACGCCCCGCATCATCGAACTGCGGGGGGATGAGGTGCAAAAGGTGAACCATGCCTACGGCACCAACGGCATTATCACCGAACTCGAAATTCCTCTAGCGCCCGCCTATCCCTGGGCCGAGCTAATCATTACCTTTGACGACTTTATGACCGCTGCTCGCTTTGGTCAGGCGCTCAGCGACTCCGACGGCATCACCAAAAAGCTCGTCACCGTCTTTGCCCATCCAGTCCCGACCTATTTCGCAGCGCTTCGTAACAGCATTCCCGACGGCAAACACTGCGCCTTTGTGATGGTGGCAGAACCCAGCCTGGAGCCGTTTGCCGATTTGGTGAAAGAGTTTGGCGGCGCAGTTTGCTATCAGAAATCTGCCCAGGAAGCCAGCAAAGGCACGCTGCTGATGGAATTTACCTGGAACCACACCACGCTCCATGCCCGCAGCGTTGACCCAACTCTGACCTACTTGCAAACGCTGTTTCCGGATGACAAACAGCTCACGCTCGTTGAGCATATGTATCACCATTTTGGCGATGAGGTGATGATGCACCTGGAGTTTCTGCGGACGGGCGGCACGGCAGTTCCGGCAGCGCTCCAGTTGGTACGCTACTCTACCCCAGAGCGGCTGATGGAGATTATCAAATATCACGAGGATCAGGGCGCGTTTATTGCCAATCCTCACACCTACATTCTGGAAGATGGCGGACGCAAAAGTATCGATCCAGTGCAGCTTGCCTTTAAAGAGCAGATAGACCCCTATGGACTGCTGAATCCAGGTAAGATGCGGGCCTGGTTGGAGCGCGGGTCGCTGTGAGCGTCGTTCGGAGCATGATGTTTCTAGAACGCTATCGCTCACACTGGAGACTGCTGAGGGTCGAGACCGATTGTGTCGGTGCGGAGGTAGAACAATGGTCTTATGAGCAACTCGATCGGGATGCTGAAGATCAACCCCTGATCGAGCGACAGCTTGAAACAGCAAAAGTCACGTTTCAAATCGATCGCTACGATCGCCTCCCTAATCAAGATCTGTGCATTTGTATAGATGCGAAAAGTACACTGACGACGTGGCTTGGAATCAAGCCGTCTTATCGCTTTTTCAAGCGACAAGATGGATCAGTCTATTACTAGCCCTCACTAAAAGGGTTCTCCCAAGCCCAAACCCTTCCTTCATGGCAAAACGTCTCCCGGAGTCGCAGGATAGCCTGCTGACTCAGAAGACGTTAACCCAGCGTAAGGGCAGGAGAGAGCCGCTTAGCAAGCACCACTCTTGTTAAGCACAGCCTGGATCGTCTTAAGAATGAGCTGAATATCATAGCCCACAGACCACTTTTTCTGATAAGCCAGATCCATCTTGACGATTTCTTCAAAGTCTTTGACGGTAGAGCGCCCGTTTGCTTGCCATTCTCCCGTGATTCCGGGTTTTACGGCGAGACGCTGGAAGTGGTGGGGGGCTGTATTTCGACACTTCATCCTGGGTGGGGGGGACGAGTCCCTACCAGGCTCATCTGTCCCATCAGGACATTCCAAAACTGGGGCAGTTCGTCGAGGCTGGTTCGACGGAGAAACCGTCCGACGCGAGTGATTCTGGGGTCTTTTTCGTTCTTAAAAATGAGTCCTTGAGCTTCGTTTTTAACCAGGTGCTTGACCTTATCGGCATCGACGACCATTGAGCGGAACTTCCAGATGCGGAAAAACTGACCGTTGAGTCCGCAGCGGATTTGGCTGTAGAAGATGGGCCCGGGGTCATCTACCCAGATGGCGATCGCCACTGGAATTAGGATTGCCCCTGTAATCGCCAACCCTACCAGTGCGCCCAGAATGTCAATCAAGCGCTTTGCCTTACTGGTCACCGAGGGATGCACTTCCTTCAATTCGGCTCGTCGCTCAGCGATTTGCATCAGTCTTGAGGAGTAGTTCATGACGGAAGAAAGTTGGCCAGAGGTGACTATCACGATTTGCTTGCGCTCCTTCACGGCGAGTGGACTGGAAAAGGAGATTGACTTGAGAATTCATCAGTTCTGGTTAGCTCCTGATCCCTATGCTATGAAGTCGTCCCCAAGCCTGGATAGAACCGTATGACAAGGTTGCCCGAAGCTTTAATTTGTTTGAGACTTTTTTAAAGTTCTGGTAGGGAAGCAACGTATCAGGTTCTGCTCACAAAGATCGGAACGTTTTGACATAGGAAACAGTCCCCGAAATGCCGTTTGTTTCAGGGTTTGCTCAGTAAATACTGAACAGATGTGACTTTTTCTTGATACTCGAATAAACTCCTTAATACTGAGGAGAATATTCCTGTTCTCAGTGATTCGATCAGGACAACCGTGGATTTTCTGAAGCTATCTTCTGGGGCATTTTGTGGTCTTGAAATCGCAGATTAAATGAACAATTGCAAGAACAGCCCTAGTCAGCGCGATCGCCCAGTCAATACTGATTCGGGTCTGCCAGTCTCTATCAGGGAGATTTGATAAAGCGAGAGACTTGACTCGCTAACACTGACCCAGGCGGTTCAGGGAAAAAAGACCAGTCTGTCACCCTGTGGCTGTTTGTAGCGCTGCTCGTAGATCCTCGATCGGTACACCCTTGCGTGGATAAGTGATATCTGAACACGCTATCTCAGTATTCGTGAAACGATGTTGCTATCCGGAGAGTGGCTGATTTCTTACACTTTAAGTTCTCCATTGCTAGGTAGAAATTCTGAGAATTGTTCTTGTTGTTCCTAACCCTTGTTCTTCGACCGATGAGCTTTAGCCCAATCTGACAGTGGGGGCGATCGCCAAAGTGGATGGAGACTGACCGTTACATCGAGTGCTAGCAGCCTCAAGTACCGAAGTGACCTGTCAATCGTTCGTTTGCTGGCAATCTATCACCCAAATCTTGCTCCAAAAGTCTTTTAGGGCAGGCATCCCAGACAATGGGTAATGCTGGCAGAAAAGATCAACCAGGCTCCGAACTCCATCTGTCGCAAGAAAGTTTGTAAGATTGTTGGATGTCTGCTGTGTGAGTGAAAGATTGAGGGACAACATCCATGCGCCAAATCAACTTTGTCGTCATCTTTGTGATTTGTCTGGCCCTAGTGCTGTTTGGCATCGAAAATACTGAGCCTGCGGTCATTCATGTGGTGGAGGGGCTAGATCTTCAGGCTCCGCTGTCGATCGAGCTTTTGCTAGCAATGGGCATTGGCGCAGTCTTGGCCTGGGTCTTTAGCGTGTGGAATCAAATTCAAAATTTGCTGGAGTCCGGGCGCGAGTTGCGGCAGCGAGATGTGCGGATTCAGGAATTGGAACAGGACATCCAGCGCTATAAGGTGGAGTTGGAAGCACAGCAGCGCCTGCTGCCTGCTTCGCAGCCTGCCCCTCAAGACGTGGAAGTGACCGAGGTCTTCGCCAAGTAGGTGTCCTCGCTGGCGCAGGAATAGCTGCAGGGTCAATCGCATGGTCAACATTGCCAGTCTGTGGGTGCCGCTATTATTGCTGGGTCTGATTGGGTTGATGGCTGGTTATTTCGTCTACATTAGTACCCAATAGAGATTAGTCCTTAGGGAAACTGGGGCTGCCTGGCAAATGGCTCTTTCGCTAGCGCAAAATGCGATCGCCCTGCTGATCGACCTGTCTGAACGGGGCGAAATTGACCCGTGGGATGTCAAGGTTATCGACGTTATTGATCGATTTCTCAGCCAGCTTAAGCCCTTGCAAGCGGTAGAAGCGGGCCGTGCCCCCTATGAGGCTGACTTGTCCGAGTCGGGTCAGGCATTTCTCTATGCTTCTATGCTGGTGCTGCTCAAGGCCGATACGCTAGCCCGCGCCACTCAAGACGAAGCGCCATTAGAAGACGAGTTTCTAGAAAAATCTGACGGGACTGCGGGTGCGCCCTTGCCCCTCAGCCTAGAGCGGCGGTTGCGGCGGAGAGCGGTGGCCCGACCGATGCAGAGTCGCCAGGTGACGCTGCAAGAGCTCATTTCTCAGCTAGAGATGATGGCGGCGGCAGTGTCCGACCCCCGACCTCGACAGCGCGTTCGTCGTCCCCGTCCTCAGTCGCGCAGTCAGGCGGTGCGCGTCATTACCCAACTGGCTCACCAGGAAAACCTGTCTGAAATTGCCGCTGTGCTGGAGCAGTTTTTGCAAGAGCATTGGGACGCGGTGAGCCAGGGTGATGAGTGGATGGAGTTTGAGCAGTTGCTAGAACTGTGGGTGGCATCGGACGCAGCAGCAGAAACCCGACAAGAGGGCCACCATGCAACGCCTCAGGGCGATCGCGTGGGGGTGTTTTGGGCGCTCCTTTATCTCTCTGCCCAATCTAAGGTAGAACTGCTCCAGGAAGAGTTCTATCAGGATTTGCGAGTGCGGAGTCTGGCGGGATCTGAGACGGATTCCCTGGAAAACTCTGCTGTGTCCAACTTGCTGGATTAGATAGAGGGAGGCTAGGGTATGGAAGGGGTTTCGTCCCGTCGCGACTGAATCAATTTCTGAATTGGTCTAGTGGGTTTAGAAATTGGTTTAGACCACGCATAGTCTCAGGAGGAGTCATTTCAGGATGAGCGCGGCTAGAACCGGTTTCTGTGAAGGGATACTCAAGGCTTAATTAGAGTTTCTTCCAATCTGTTTTGCTGGCAAAGATTCTGTGAATTCCACAGCCAATTCTTGGACGGTCTTCCTAAATTGGAGAACACTAAGTTTAGATTACGTAGAGTTAACTTTCTTTTGTCTGTAGTAAATTATTCCACACCAACCCAAGCAAATTGCCCCAAAGGTTAGAGCAAACGCTATGAAAGCCATGATCCTCGCTGCTGGTAAGGGAACTCGTGTGCGTCCCATCACCTACACGATTCCCAAACCGATGATTCCCATTCTGCAAAAGCCCGTGATGGAGTTCCTGCTAGAGCTGCTGCGGCAGCACGGCTTCGATGAAATCATGGTGAACGTGAGTCACCTGGCTTACGAAATCGAGAGCTATTTCCGCGATGGACAGCGCTTTGGCGTGCAAATTGCCTATTCCTTTGAAGGGCGGATTGTGGATGGTCAACTCGAAGGTCAGGCTATCGGTTCTGCGGGCGGAATGCGGAAGATTCAGGACTTTGCGCCGTTTTTTGACGATACGTTCGTGGTGCTGTGTGGTGATGCGCTGATCGACCTGAATTTGACCGAGGCGGTGCGCTGGCATCGAGAAAAGGGGGCGATCGCCACCATTATTATGAAAGATGTGCCCCGCGAAGAGGTGTCGAGCTATGGGGTTGTGGTCACCGATGAGTCGGGCCGCATCCAAACCTTCCAGGAAAAGCCCTCGATCGAAGAAGCCCTCAGCACCACAATCAACACCGGGATTTATATCTTTGAGCCAGAAATTTTTGACTACATTCCTTCTGGTGTGGAATACGACATCGGCAGTGAGCTATTCCCCAAGCTGGTTGAAAAGGGCGCACCCTTCTACGGCATTTCGATGGATTTTGAGTGGGTGGATATTGGCAAAGTGCCCGACTATTGGCACGCCATTCGCAGCGTCTTAAGGGGTGAGGTCAAGAATGTCGAAATTCCCGGCCGAGAAGTGCGCCCCGGCATCTACACGGGCATCAATGTCGCCGTGAACTGGGACAAGGTAGACATTCAGGGCCCGGTATACATTGGCGGCATGACCAAGATTGAGGACGGCGCACGCATTGTCGGCCCGTCGATGATTGGCCCCAACTGCCACATTTGCAGCGGCGCAACGGTTGATAACAGCGTGATTTTTGAATATTCGCGCCTAGGGCCCGGCGTGCGCCTGGTCGATAAGCTCGTGTTTGGTCGCTATTGCGTAGACAAGACGGGCGCATCCATCGACGTGCAGGCGGCTGCGCTCGACTGGCTGATCGCCGACACACGGGGCGACATTCCTGCCGAAACGCCGATCGAGCATCAGGCGATTACGGAACTGCTGAGCGCTGAGACTCGATAGGCTAGTAGACTTGAGGGGCGATCGCCCTTTTGGGGCATCTGAGGAGGGCGATCGCTTAGCAATCTTGTCATCCTTTTCTCAAGCATTTTCATCAGGCGGGACGTTCCACCTCGGAGCGTTCCGCTTTTTGTATACACTCCCAATAACGCTAGGATAGAGATCCAAAAGTCTTAAAAAGTCTTAACCCCATCAGCCACAGATCAACTTCGAGTTCACCCCTGATTTCCCTATGTTTGAAGCCCTAGCCGATCGCCTTGAAGGAGCCTGGAAAAAACTTCGCGGTCAAGACAAAATCTCCGAAGCCAACATCCAAGAAGCCCTGCGCGAAGTGCGGCGGGCCCTGCTGGAGGCAGACGTAAACCTCCAGGTGGTGAAGGATTTTGTCGCGGAAGTGCAAGAAAAAGCGCTGGGTGCGGAGGTGATTTCCGGTGTCCGCCCCGATCAGCAGTTCATCAAAATCGTCCATGACCAGCTTGTAGAGGTCATGGGAGAAACCAACGTTCCCCTCGCCGAGGCAGAGCCTGCGCCGACTATCGTGCTGATGGCGGGTCTCCAGGGTACAGGTAAAACGACGGCTACAGCAAAGCTGGCGCTGCATCTCCGCAAGCAGAATCGCAGCACGCTGCTGGTGGCGACGGACGTGTACCGTCCTGCGGCGATCGATCAGCTGATCACGCTGGGCAAGCAGATCAACGTGCCTGTGTTTGAGCTAGGCACGGATGCTAACCCGGTAGAAATTGCTCGACAAGGCGTAGCCAAAGCCAAAGAAGACGGCATTAACACCGTCATCATCGACACGGCGGGCCGTCTGCAAATCGATGCCGACATGATGGCCGAGCTGGCGCAGATTAAAGACACCGTGCAGCCCCATGAAGTGCTGCTGGTGGTAGACGCGATGACAGGCCAAGAGGCGGCAAACCTCACCCGCACGTTTCACGACCGCATCGGCATTACAGGCGCAATTTTGACCAAGCTGGACGGCGACACGCGGGGCGGTGCGGCGCTGTCGGTGCGGCGGATTTCGGGGCAGCCGATCAAGTTTGTAGGCGTGGGCGAAAAGGTCGAGGCGCTGCAACCGTTCTATCCTGACCGGATGGCATCGCGGATTTTGGGCATGGGCGACGTGCTGACGCTGGTCGAAAAAGCCCAGGAAGAAGTCGATATCGCCGAAGCCGAAAAACTGCAAGAGAAAATTCTCAATGCCCAGTTCGACTTTGACGACTTTTTGAAGCAAACCCGGCTGCTGAAAGCGATGGGGTCGCTGGGTGGCATCATGAAAATGATCCCCGGTATGAACAAGATTTCGAGCGAGCAGCTAGAGCAGGGCGAATTGCAGCTTAAACGGGCGGAGGCAATGATCAATTCCATGACCCGCGAGGAGCGCAAAAATCCAGATTTGCTGTCTAGTTCGCCTAGCCGTCGCCGCCGCATCGCCAGGGGCGCAGGCTATGGACTGGACGACGTGAGCAAGCTCGTCAGCGATTTCCAAAAGATGCGATCGCTCATGCAGCAGATGGGCCAGGGGCAAATGCCAGGTATGGGAATGCCGGGCATGGGCGGACTTTTTGGCGGCGGCGCTCCCGCAATGGGCGGCCCGCGCAACGCCCCACCACCCGGCTGGCGCGGCTATCCAAGCGGGCCACCCTCTAAGAAAAAGAAGAAGGACAAAAAGAAGAAAGGGTTTGGAACCCTCTAGGCACATAGCATCCGCTTTTGCATCAGGACAATCAAGAAGCGTGTCCCCCAGGTTCGCAGAGGACACGCCCCAACCCTGACCCGTAGGGCTGTAAGAGATTTGGGCTTGCAATGAAAAAGGGGAACCTTCTGAAGGCTCCCCTTTTTACTGATGTTTTCTCACCGCCCAATTCTAACGAGTCAACCGCGTCAGAACCTGGTTCGATCGCTCCACAAACGCCTTCATGCCCTCTGCGTCAAAGCCCTTCTGGCTCATCAGCGCCAGGTCATAGATGTGCTGGCAGAGCAGCGTCGAGAGGTCATCCGACGCGGCGGAACCATCCGACCGGAGAATCGTGCCCTGGCTGCGCGACAGTAGGTTTTGCACCAGCGGATGGGCTGTGTTCACCAGCAGGATATGTTCTTCTGGGAACGCCATTTCCTGCTGTTGCAGCAGCGCGGTCATTTCCTGGAGGCGGCGCAGGCTTTCGGGCAGCAGCACCATCGCAGGCGGCGCAGCTTCGGCATTGTCGGACTTGAGCGCCTCGGTGCGGATGGTCAGCTTGGGCTTGTTCAGCGCCTTTTCAAACAGTTCTTTAATCTGTTCGCTGCGGGTTTTGTTGGTGGTCGGGTCAACGATTTCGTTTGCCTGATCTTTGTCGATCAGTGTGTCATCGAGTTCCGAATCGACCCGCGAGAAGCGCACGTTGGGATGTTCCCGCTCCAAGAAGCTGACGAAGTGCGAATCGATGAAGGAATCCAGGAACAGCACCTCTAGCCCCTGGCTCTTGTGAAGTTCTACATAGGTCGCCTGGCTAGATTCGTCGTTGCAATAAAAGACGCGGTTTTCGTGGCGCTCTTTTACCCGCTCCAGATAGTCTTTGAGCGTGGTATAGGTTTTGCCATCGACCGTATTGGACGGAGCGGCAGAACCCGACTCCCACACGTCGCCCTCAGCAGTCTGAACTTCTACAGTGGGTTTCACTTCTACAGTGGGTTTCTCGGCGGGTGGCTCCTGATGGGTCGTGCGGAAAATCAGGATATCCTCGACCTGCTTTTTGAACTTGTCGTCGTTCATCGAGCCGAACTTGACGAAGGTTCCCAGGTCTTGCCAACTGCGGATATAGGCTTCGCGGTCGTCGCGGTAGAGTTCCTTGAGGCGATCGCCCACTTTCTTGGCAATATAGTCCGCAATGCGGCGCACCGTGCGGTCGTTTTGCAAGAAGCTGCGCGACACGTTCAGCGGAATGTCGGAGCTATCGATCACGCCCCGCAGCGGCATCAGGAATCGGGGAATCACCTCTTCGCAGTTGTCGCTGACAAAGACCTGATTGCAGAACAGCTTGATCTGTCCCTTGGTCACGTCCACATCGGGGCGCAGCTTAGGGAAGTAGAGGATGCCATTCACCACGAAGGGATAATCCGTGTTCAGATGCACCCACAGCAGCGGGTCTTCCTGGAACGGGTAGAGATAGCGATAGAACTCCAGATAGTCGTCCTTGGTCAGCGAACTGGGTGATTCTTTCCAGGGTGCCTTTTGGCGGTTGATTTGCTCCCCGTCCAGATGGATCGGCACGGGCATAAAGTCGCAATATTTCCGCACCAGTTGCTGAATGCGGGCGGTTTCCAGGTATTCCTCTTCTTCGTCTTGCAGCGTTAGGGTAACGGTTGTACCCCGCGTCGTGCGATCCGATTCGGAAAGCTGGAACTCGGTCGAGCCGTCACAATCCCACCGGACGGGCTGAGATCCGTCTTTGTAGGACAGCGTATCGATGCGGACGTGCTTCGCCACCATAAAGGACGAATAGAACCCCAGACCAAAGTGCCCAATAATCTGCTGGTCGCTGCTGGCTTTGTACTTTTCAACAAACTCTTCGGCGCTAGAAAACGCCACCTGGTTGATGTACTTTTTCACCTCGTCGGCGGTCATGCCGATGCCGTTGTCGGACACCGACAGCGTTTTGGCATCCTTGTCGATCTTGATCTCGATCAGCGGATCGCCCAGATCGCCGGAATATTCGCCGGAGTGCGACACCATTCGCAGCTTCTGAATCGCGTCTACGGCGTTGGACACCAGTTCCCGCAGGAAAATCTCGTGGTCGGAATAGAGCCACTTTTTGATAATCGGGAAAATATTCTCGGTATGAATTGAAATATTGCCCTGTTCCAGAATCGTCGTCATAGGTTTTGGAATGAAGGGATAAGGTGAGTGGAAAGGATGAAGGCGGAGGGGTGAAGGATGAATTTCGGCGCAATCCTTCGAGCAGGTGATGCATCCTGCGATCGCCTCTTATTTTAGTTGGCTGGGGTTTCGGTTGCGCGAGTTCGGATTTCCCTACCACCGCGAATCAGCCGCTGCGTCAGCCTCCTAATCACGCATTGTCCCAATCACACATCCAGCGCGTGAAACTGCGCCGGTTCCCAGGAGTACACTGACGGCACCGCTGCCTCTTCGATCGGCACGCCCTCTGCCGTCAGCCGTTCTGCCTGATTGGGCAAGTGCTGGGTCAGCAGCCGACCGCCTGCGCCCACCACGCGATGCACGGGCAGTCCTGCCTCCGCTTTCTTTAGCATCACCGGAATGGCGCGATAGTGGCTGGCGGTTAGCCCCAGCGCCACCAGCAGTTCTGTCGTCCGCACGACGCGCCCCAGCGGAATCCGCGCCACAAACTCGTGCAGTTTGCCCCGCGTGTCGTTGGGTATGGCGGGAAAGGTCTGCGGCAACACAATAGCGCGATCGCCCACCTGCACCATGCCGTCGGAAATCACCATCGCCAGCACTCCCCGCCGTCCGTTGATCCGCTTTGCCAGCCCCGGCTGGAGCGTGTTCAGATAGGCGCAGGGTTCGCACTCACCCATGATCCGCACCTGCGCCGCGTTGCCAAGCTGCAACACCTGACCCGATACCAGTGCTTCCACCAAGCTATCCAGCAGGATGTTTTCTCGCAAGTCGCCCGGCCGCAGCCCGTGTTCCATCAGCACCGGAGCGCTGCCCAGCAACACCTGTCGGGGACTGCCCGCCCGCGCATGGGCATCGCCCTCAATGCCCAGCCCCCGCCGCAACCAGAGGCGATCGCACGGCGTGGGCGGTTTGCCAGACGCGGTTTTGGTAAACAGGTTGAGAATCTGCAAGGTCGAACGCCGAAAAAGGGAGGGCTAACATCGAGGATGCCAGGAATTTCAAAATTTTACGTCTTTGTGAATCCGTCTTTGTGAATCCATCTTTGTGAAGAGGCTACCAGAGCAATTTTCTACAACTTGCTTGCCTGCCCCCCAAACACCGACTACGTTACGATGTAAGACAACTCGCCGTGCATCAGTTTTTGTACCTTGTCATCTGGAGTCATCATGGGACTGCTTGACCGAATCTGGCGCGTGATTCGAGCCAACCTGAATAGCCTGATCAGCCAGGCCGAAGATCCAGAGAAAATTCTGGAGCAGACCGTCATCGATATGCAAGAAGACCTGATCCGGCTGCGGCAGGCGGTGGCCCAGGCGATCGCCACCCAAAAGCGCACCGAGCGGCAGCAGGCCCAGGCAGAGGCGCAGTCTCGCGAGTGGTATCAGCGGGCGCAACTGGCGCTGCAAAAAGGCGAAGAAGCCCTGGCGCGAGAGGCGCTCACTCGCCGCAAGACTTACCAAGACACAGCCGACGCGCTGAAGGGGCAGATCGAGCAGCAGTCGGGCATTGTCGCCCAGATGAAGCAAAACATGATCATGCTGGAAAGCAAGCTGGCAGAGGCAAAGACCAAGAAGGATCTCTACATTGCCCGCGCCCGCTCTGCCAAAGCGTCTGAGCGGCTGAACGAAATGATCGGCAAGTATAACCCTGGGGGCGCACTGGCGGCCTTCGAGCGGATGGAGCAAAAGGTGCTAGATCTGGAAGCGCGGTCGGAGGCGATCGCCGAACTGAATGCCGACAAGCTCGAAGAACGCTTTGCCCAGATTGAAAGCGGTGGCGACATCGACAGCGAACTGGCCGCGATGAAGGCAGAACTGATCGGGAAACCCGCCCATGAGCTAGCGTCCGGCGAGCCGGCCAGACAACTGCCCGAAGACGACGACCTAACCCGCCTGCGATCGCAGCTTGAAGAGAGCTAGCCGATCGCCGCTTTGCGTTTGCATTAGCCGCTATGCCTCTTCGCCTGCGTGATACGAACTCCGCACCAGCGGGCCAGAGCGCACATGGCGAAAGCCCATCTCGCGGGCGATCGCCCCCAGCCGCTCAAATTCGGCAGGTGTCCAATATTTCTGCACGGGCAAATGGTCGAGCGACGGCTGCATATATTGACCCAGCGTGAGGCGATCGCAGCCTACAGCACGTAAATCCCGCAGGGTTTCCAACACCTCCGCCTCGGTTTCGCCATGCCCCAGCATCAGCCCCGATTTGGTGGGAATCTGGGGGTTCAAGACCTTGACCTGCTGCAAGACAAAGAGCGATCGCTCATACTTTGCCCCCCGCCGCACGGGCCCTTGCAGCCGCCGCACCGTTTCCACATTGTGGTTATAGCAGGCAGGTTGGGCATTCACCACGGTTTGGATGCGCTCGAGCTGGGCGGCTTCGCCCCCAGGGCCACCCCAAAAATCTGGAGTCAGCACCTCGACCTGGGTATCAGGGTTTCGCAGCCGAATTGCCGCCATCGTCTGAGCGAACCAGCCTGCGCCACCATCAGGCAGATCATCCCGCGCCACCGAAGTCAGCACTACATAGCGCAACCCCAAAAGCTGCACCGCCTCCGCCACTTTTTGCGGCTCCTCTGGATCGAGCGGCATCGGGGCGTGACCTTTATCCACCTGGCAAAAGGCGCAACTGCGCGTGCAGGTCGGCCCCATCAGCAGAAACGTAGCGGTCTTCTGACTGTAGCACTCGCCCCGGTTGGGACAGCGCCCCTCTTCGCAGATGGTGTGGATCTGCCGCTTTTTGATGATTCGCTGAACCGTGGACAGGTCGCGGGCATTGCCGATGGGTCGCCGTAGCCAGTCGGGCAAGCTGGGTCGCACAGAGACAGCAGGATTCGAGCTTGCAGGCTGCGACGTAGAAAATTCCTGCGTAAATTCTGGAGGCAACTGTTCTACAGGTTGGCTCATGGGGGCACAATAACGAAGGAGAGGGGGCGATCGCCCTTCCCTCGATTCTAGAGGGATTTCTAGAAGAACTCGCCGCAAGCACGAGTTGAGTTGAGCAAGCCCAGTTTCGGAGCAACACCGAGGGAGGGTGACGTTTTCGGGCGAATCTTGACGGGCGATCGCGTGATCTCAAGCATGAACCGCTAAACTGAGTCGTATTAGTATTGGGTATTAGTATCAAAAAGTAGGTCTCAGAAAGTTGCATCCGTTATTCTGAAGCAAGCGCGTTTTTATTACGCTGCTCTTCCTGTGTCTCCGCCTGCTGCCCGCTTTATTTAGAATTCTAGATTCGCTGCTTTTCCCGCTCGTTACTACCTTCCAGTCACTACCGCAGGAGTCCACCGTGGCAAGTCACAAAATCCTGGTTATCGACGACAGCCGAGTCATCCGCAACATGGTGCGCGACATGCTGCCCAAGGGAAATTTTGAGGTGTTGGAAGCCAAAGATGGGGTGGAGGGCATCAACCTGATTCACCAAGAGCATCCCAACCTGATCATGCTGGACTTCCTGCTGCCCCGCATGAGCGGATGGGAAGTGTTTCAGGAAATTCAGGCAAAACCCGAACTGCGTGCGCCGCTGGTGCTGATGTCGGGTCGCCGAGAAGAGGTGACGGAAAAACTTCCGGAGCCGTTCGAATATTTCGAGTTCATCGAAAAGCCCTTTGAGCAAAAGGATCTGGTCGAAGCGATCAAATCCGCCATGGCCAAGTTCAAGAAATGGCCCCAGCCTGTGGGCGCGGCTGCGGCAGCCCCAGCAAGCACCGCCTCCAGCAGCGCAGAGGTAGCCGCGCTGAACCAGAAGATTGACAAAATGCAGGTCGAAATCGACACGCTCAAGAAGCAGATGGCCCAGTTGCTTACGTTTATCAAGCAAAAGCTGAAGTAACGGCTCGAAGCCTTGCAGGGCAGTGCATTGCGGCCGTGCTGAATCGCCCAGCAAGCTAATTAATCGCCCAACAGCCAATCGCCCAACAGCCAATCGCCCAACAAGGTGTCGTGCGATCGCCCTGACAACACAAACCCAGGCGCAAGAGCAGTGTCTCACGCCTGGGTTTAATTTTGAAACTTTGATTGAAACCCTGAAGTCCTGAAAGGGAGTGAGGATCTAAAACTGCTACGAAGTCGTCCAGCGTTTCAAACTGACCGCTTCATTCTTACAGTTTCATGCTCACCAGCTTCATTACATCTTGTTCAGGTCAATGCCCGCAGCTTTGGCCATTGCGTCAATCCCCTTCTTCTCGAGGGTCTTGATCGCCTTGGTAGACAGGCGCAGCGTCACAAACCGCTTGCCCTGCGGCCACCAGACTCGCTTTTCTTGCAGGTTCACCTGTTGCAGCTTTTTCGTGCGGCGATGCGAGTGGGAAACGGCGTAGCCATTGTTGGCCTTCTTGCCCGTGAGTTCACAAGTGCGGCTCATAGCGGTTTTCTCAAGTCATTAATTGGCACAAGCAATCATTATACAGCGTTTTTGAAACCACTGAGGGATGCCAGTGGTCAAAAAACCTCTGTCTCTTGAGAGCAGCGCGAACGGCAATCCTACGCCGCCACGGAGGAAGTTTCCGGAGAGGAGGCTGGAGAAATCAAAAGGCGATCGCCCGGTTTGGGTTCCAGCACTTCCGTCGCCAAGCCCGCCTGCGCCAACAGCGCTCGACACTCTGCTGGGCCACCCTCCCCCTTCAGCAGCGACGGCAGCAGCCCAGCATAGTCCACCGCCTGCCCCGCCCCCGTCGGCAGCAGGTATCGCAATTGGAGCGATCGCGCCAGCTCTACGGCACTCTCCTGGCCTTTGATGATGGCTCCCACTAGTGGCAGCTTCACCGTCATCAGCGGGGCGATCGCCACATCCACTGGCGCAAGCTCCTCTAGCGTGGGCGCGTGAAAGCCATGTGGCTCGTAATACAAGCGCGTCCCCTCGGTTTGCCCCGTCAGCACATAGGCGTTTTCCGTCAAAAACGGGCCAATGGGTGACCCCGGAAACGCTTGAATCGAAACGCCCTTGTGGGCATACGTTTCGTAGGTATACGTTTCGCCGTGCGCCAGCGCCGTCACCGAGCGATAGCCCAGCCCCATCACAAGGCTGACCGCATTCGGCGAACACACCACCGGAATCGCCTTGTCCAGCGCCTTCAGCGTCTCCACATGGGCATGATCCTCTAGCCCCTGCGACAGCAGGATCATATCCACCCTACCGGGGATGGCGGGCGGCGTGCGATGCGTCACCTTCAATAGCCACTCTTGGTTGCCCACCGTCAGCGGCCCCACCAGCCACGGATCGAGCAAAATCCGCACCTCGTCCAGGTCGATCATCCAAAAGTTATTGTCTAGCCAGGTGAGATACATGGCAACTGCCCCCACAGAATCCAGATGCTTAACATTTCTACATCTTGATCTTATCGCTCCCTTGCCGGAGCGGCCGGGTTTTGCCTTCTAAAAAGGGGCCAAGGGGGAATCAAGCCCGGACGCTCTCCCCCTAGCAATTCTCAGTATGGCGGCTCAACTGGTCTTGGGTGGGATGTCTAGCTCCAGACCGTGGGTCAGACAAAGGCTAAACCTTGACCCAGTTCACCAACGGCTCATTGTCCTGGAGCAAGGCAGCAACACAGGACTCGTGCAGCTTCACTGCTTTGTAATCGCGCCATTCACTCGGTTGTCCTTGGGCTGTTCGCAATCGCACTTTACCTCTATCTACACCGATCTCCTCAACTGTTCCTTCCACTTGTGGCAGCTCAAGGGTTTGACGATGCACGGGCCGTTGTTGCGTCCTGTGAGAAACTGCTACCCCCAGTCGACACTTCGATGTCTTCTGCGGCCTGCTCATATCCAGAATTTGAGCTTGTTTTTCACTCAAGCGCAGTCGACCGAGGATGCTCTCGAGGCTACGTTTTCGTCCTCTTGTGGTGCCGCTGCTGGTTGCCCTAGAAAATTCCCAATCTCTGGGCTGACGTGTTCAAGCAGGTGCCCGCGCACTGCCGCCTCAATCCCTGCCAACGTTTTCACTGGCTCCGGGTTGGTTTCCCCTTACAGCAGAGCAGCAAGGGCACGAGCGTGGGCTTGGATTTGGGCTTTTTTCTCAGCGTCCATGACAGGTATGGGGTAAAGGTACGATGCTCAAAGTTTGGCGCTATCGGTAAAGCCTAGAACTAAGCTCTTGTACTCATCGCAAAAGCGGGATGCACTCGTAACAAACTGCTTCATCCAGTGAACGTAGCTTTTTTCAGTCATGTAGGAATAATGCCTACGGCGAAGCACGCTGCGAACCTGGTCAAACAACTCAGGCTGAGAGGATATCCCTGATAGTACACATAGACTAAAACGTGTCAAAAGTTACAATGCCTCCTTGAAGATCCACTACAAACAGAACCCACAGCGATCGCACGTTTGGCAGCGCAGCGCCTCTGCCTCTTTCGCAAAGCCAAAGCTCCGCAGCAACAGCCGCCAGCGACACTCGCGAGTATAGAGGTAGTCCTGCATTTGGCGGATGGCGGGGTCTGCCCGGAAGGGCTGCGGTGTCGCGCCAGGCAGGATGCGGTAGTGAAACGGATCGTCCCAGACCAGCTGACCGTTGCGGTGGAGCAGGGCCAGGGCGATTGCCCCATCGGGAAACTGGCGGGCCACCCCGGCCACGGGCCCTGCTTTGGGCAGCTTGCGGATCAGCGATTGGGCAGTTTGGTGCTGCGATCGCGCTTTTTCGGTAAAAAACTGCTGCCGCTGGCGATCGTCTGGGTTTAGCCAACCGGGGCGATCGCTCACCAGAGTCAACGCTTCGGCGGGTTTGCCGTCGCGCCCAGCCCGCCCCACCTCCTGCACATATTCGCTCAGCAGCAGCGGCGCGTGATAGTGGACCACCCAGCGGACGTGGGGATGATTAATGCCCATGCCAAAGGCGCTCGTGCAAACCACAAACGGCATCTGCCCGCCCAGCCACGCCTGCTCGATCTGCCGCCGCTGCGCCGGGCCCAGCCCCGCATGATACGCCGCCGTGCGAAAGCCTGCCTGATTCAGCCAGTCTGCCAGGTCTTCCCCTTCGCGGCGCGATCGCACGTAGACCAGCCCCGCCTTGCCCCGCCGCGCCTGGATGAACTGGAGGAGCGATCGCCTGCGCCCGCGTGGACTCCACACCGTTTGCACGGACAGCGCCAGGTTTGCTCGGTAAGGATTTTGCAAAAACACCTGCGGCTGGTTCAGCCCCAGCACTTCGGAAATCGTCCGCTGCGCCTGCGGGTCGGCCGTGGCGGTGAACGCGGCGATCGCCAGTGTTGTGCCTGCGGGTTTCGCTGCCAGCAGCGCCGGTCGCACCGCCCCCAGCCGCCGATAAGCCGGCCGAAACGAGTCGCCCCACTGCACCAGGCAATGTGCCTCATCCAAAATTAGCCCGCGAATCTGCACCTGCGGCTGGCTCAGGAGGTTCCACACTGGCATACTCAGCAGCGTCTCTGGCGACAGATACAGCAGCCGCAATTTGCCCTGCTCCAACTGCCACAGCGTTTGCTGGCGCTGGCGGGGCGGCAGCTCGCTATGCAGCAGGGCAGCGGGCAGCCGCTTTTCGCGCAACTCCTGCACCTGGTTTTCCATCAGCGCCACCAGCGGCGACACCACCAGCGTCAGCCCCGTTTGCAGCAGCGCCGGAAGCTGGAAGCAAAGCGACTTGCCGCCCCCCGTGGGCATGACCACCAGGGCATCGCACCCAGAGAGGAGCGATCGCACGATGTCGCCCTGCGGCGGTCGAAAGTCGTCGTAGCCCCAAACCAGCTGAAACGTCGCCCGGACACGCGCCCACTCTGGCGCAGAAACGGAATCGGTGAGATGCATCGCGGAGGGAAAAGCGGAGAGAGTTGCTTTTAGGATTCCCAGATTGAGGCGGGAGGAGTGATGGGGTGTTGGGGTGTTGGGGTGTTGGGGTGTTGGGGTGTTGGGGTGTTGGGGCGATCGCAGTCTAAGAGAACGTTTGAAAATTCCTACTGTTTGTAGCAAAGTGTGCCAGATCCCCCTAAATCCCCGCGCTGACGCGCCGCTACGCTAGAAATAAGGGGGACTTTGAGATCTCCAATGCGTTGCTAAAACATCTGGATGGGAAGCTCTGAGAGATACGAGATCGGGTTCTGTAACTGCCAATATAGCTCTGCCAGAGCGGGGTTTTGGTTCTCGGCCTGTGCCCGCAGAGCGCCTGCTTGGGTCTGTGTCAGGCAGCTATCCGTGCGGCAGATCGAGGTGACCAAGGCGACGAGTTCCCAGTCGCCGATTTTGGTAGCGCTGGCGGCGATCGCGCTCAATGATCTGGTTTTGGCATCCTCGTCCTGGATGGTCTGCGCGATGGCGATCGCCTCCTGGAGGACAGGCCGGGTCAGGCTGGCGTCGCCAAATTCGCCTGCTGTCAATGCGACCTCACGCAAGAAATCTGCTCGGCTAAACTCATCCTGAGTAGTTTTGACGAACGCCAGCGCCTCCTGCAAGGCTGCCTGGGCCAAGCTGGTTTCTCCCAGCTCATTCGCTGTGCTTGCGATCACGCTCAAGGTATTAGCTTTGGTTTGTTCATCCTGAATGGCTTTCGCGGTTGCTAGCGCTTCCTGCAAGATCGGCCGAACCAGGCTGCTCTCGCCAAGTTTGCCTGCCGCAGAGGCGATCGCGCTCAGGGTTTGAGCTTTGGCCTCTCCATTCTGCATGGCTCTCGCAGTTGTCTGCGCCTCCTGCAAAACGGACTGGGCAAGCGTCGCGTCTCCCAGGTCGCCCACCGCAAGTGCGATCGCGTTCAAGGTTGCATACTTGCCGTACTCATCCGGTATGGCTTGCGCGATGGCGAGAACCTCTTGCAAAACGGATTGGGCCAGGCTGGTTTCTCCCAGGTCGCCCGCTGCAATGGCGATCGCGCCCAATGCATAAGCAGTATTGTCCGGCTGCACGGTTTTCGCCGTAGCCAGCGCCTCTCGCAAAATGGGCTGAGCCAGGCTGATGTCTCCCAGGTCGCCCACCGCAATGACGATCGCGTTCAAAACCATGATTTTGTGGTTTTCATCTTGCATGGGTTTTGTCAAAGCCAGCGCCTCTAGCAGAACGGGTTGGGCAAGATTGGCGTCTCCCACCTCGCCTACCGCTTCTGCGATCGCCCGCAACACCCAGGCGTTATGCCGCTCATTTTGCATAGGCTTTGCCATCGCCAGGATCTCTTGCAAAATGGGACGAGCTAGGCTGGGGGTTTCCAGCTTGCCCACCGCAGACGCGATCGCATCCAGGACAGCAGATTTGCCCGCCTCATCTGGCATGGATTTGGCAATGACCAGCAGCTCTGGCAGCGTGGATTGGGCCAGGCGGGTGTCTCCCAATTCGCTCACTGCAAAGGCGATCGCCCGCAAAATCGTGTTGAACATGATGCCATTGGGCCCGTCCCCGTCCTGCATGGGTTTCGCGATGGCGAGCACCTCCTGCAAAATGGGCTGGGCCAGGCTGACATCCTCAAACTTGCCCGCTGCGACTGCGATCGTCATCAAGGCTCCCGGCTTGCTAAACTCATGGATTTCTTTCGTGGTGGCGATCGCCTCTTGCAGGGCAGCTTGGGCCAGGCCGGGTTCTCCGAGTTCGTTGGCGGTAAAGGCAATCACGCTCAAAACCTGAGGTTTGGTCTCCTCCGTCCAATCCTCGTCTCCAGGGGGAATTGCGATCGCGGCTGCCAGCGCCTCTTGCAAGAAAGTAAATACCGTACTGGCACCTCCCACCTCACCCGCAATAGCGGCGATCGCCTGCAAGGTCAGGGCTTTGTCAGGCTCACTCTGGATAGACCGGGCGATCGCCAGCGCCTGTGAAAAATTGCCATCTGCTGCCAGCGCCAGGGCCGCCGACTTCGCATCAGCATCTCCGCTGGTGCCCAGCTCAGCCAGGTCGCGACGAATTTGCAAAAGCGGTTCGGGTGGGCTGGCGAGGCTGCTCCAGCCGACGGTGAGCGCTAGTCCGGCGGCAACTAGTCCACTCGCCAGCCTATATTTCCGAGTGACGGCGTTCCGAATGACGTTGCCAAGAGTTGGGGGAATTTCCTGACTCATCAAAAACTCCTGATTAAGGGGCGTGAGGTGCTTCTATCTTCTCCTAGCTTCCATATCCTGCCATCCGTAGGGCCCTATGCAAAAAACAGGTGCCCTGTGAGGGGCACCCGACGCATCAGGAAGATTTGACTATCAAGATCGCCGCTATTCTTGCGCCCATTCAAAGGCATCGCGCTTGGCGTAGATATTGTGGACGTGCTTTTTCACGGTGTCTACGGTGATGTGCAGACTGGCGGCGATCGCCTTATATTTCCAGTTCAAGTGGCGCAACAGCCAGACTTCCGCCTCGCGTTCCGTAAGGCCATAGCGTTCCCGTTCGGCGATCGCCCGTTTGCGGGCAGACTGCATCCGGTCTTCTAGCGTCACGCGCAGGCAGGGCCGCTCTACCGATTCCAGCGCGATCCACTCCACCCGAATCCGCAGCGGACTGTTGCTACTGGTGAGAATTTCATCTTCTAGAATCACCGTCGTATCTTGATGCAGCGCCCGATTGTTAACCAGCATTTGGCAAACGCGCCAGATTTGGCTGGGCAATTGCATGGCTTTTAGCCCGTCAGACGACAGCATCCGGCAAATTTCGTGAGCCGAACGGTTGGCGTAGATGACCTCGCCGCGATCGCTCACAATCAGCACACCATCGATGAAACTCTCGAAAATCGCTTGCAGTAAAAAATTGTTGTTCATGGGGGGCTTTCCAAAAATACACTGCATTGCCTCGGCGAATGACAGAAGCTCAGGTTCCCTGATTGCTCAGGTTCCTGACTGATTGCTCTGGCGACGCGGGGGCAAAACACAAGCGTCAGCATCATTCGTTGAGGTCGCAGCGTTTTCTTGCTAGAGGCGGGATTTTTTGTTGCTCCCACTTTCTACAGATGGCACTGTGCCACTATGCAAACTGCTGTTCCGGATGGGGTGTTTTGGCAATAGAAAATCACAGATTAAGCGTTTAACTGAGTTGCCACACCGGAGATTGGTCGTCGGATTGGGCGGGAATTATTCAGCGGCGCAGCGCAGATCAGGTAGATGAAAAACACTGCCACAAACGATGCCGCCGGGTAACGCGCCACGGTTGCCCTTGGGAAACCCTAAGGGCGATCGCAAAGGCAACAGAACAATCAATGCAATCAGGAACTCAGCCAGATCATTCTAAATACCGAGGTAAATTTGGTAGAGCTAATGCAGTTATCAGCGCTACGTCCGGGTTTTACGCAGTGAATTTTATATCTATTCTCCTAAGCAGAGCCACGACTGGAATTGCTGGAGGCCCCGCAGACACTTGACGGGCAATCCAAAATCGCAAATCCAAAATCGAGAATCGACATTAGATGGTGGGTGATGGGTTCTGCATCATTTTGGAAAATCGCGGATTGCCACGAAACTCCCCTCAACCCGCTGCTTCCCAAGGGTCGATTTTGGCGCGGACGCTTTTCAGGTGCTTTTTCACGGTTTCCAGCGTGATATAGCAAATTTGGGCAATTTCCTGGCGGGTGTGGCCCGTGCGGTGCAGTTCCCAAATTTCCGTTTCGCGCCGGGTCAGGCAAAAGCGGCGAGCTTCGGCACGGGCGGCGCGGCGGCGCAGGTTGTCTTGATCTTCCAAAATCACCATCAGATAAGGGCGATCGCCCTCAGCTAGCGTCATCCAGTGCGATCGCATCCGAATTTGCTGGCGCGGCTCCACAAAATATTCGCCGTCTTGCACGGTCAGCTTGGCGATGCGTCCTGTGGTCACGAGCTGGCACACTTGCCAAACGTCGGCTGGCACCTGGAGGGGCGATCGCTGCTCAGCCTGTACCTGATGCATCAATCTCTGGCAGATTTGTCGGGACGCATCGTTGGCAATTACTAACTCGTTTTCCGTCGCGATGAGAATACCGTCTAACAAACTTTCAAAGAGTGAATTGGGGATCATGATATATGCCTACAACAGGGGGCTGGGGTTAGAAATCAAGGGTTAAACCTGAAAGCTAACCTGTTAAAGGTTCACGAAATTTATCGCACAGCTTAGAAACTCGCACATTCAAATCTGGAGGTTTCAAATTTCAAGGCGATGGGGTCAACTTTTGCCACAGCATGAGAGCAATTTATAGACGGCAAAAATCTTCGACTTAATAGAAAGTCCTATCTTTCGATCTGTTTCTAATTAGCTGTCTGTTTGGTAGCGTTTAACAGGGTCTGCTTAACGGCTAATATCATTTCTTCGAGATGACGCAATCGATTAGATCGATTAGCTTGTGAGATGCATTTTATGAGCGCGTCTCACAAAATGATTTCAGGATGATTTCAATCAGCGAATTCAGAAAATTGATATAGCCAGAAAAGCCACGAATCGAAAGAAAATGACGAATTCAGGTGCTTGAAGCGATCGCATCGCAGGTTGTTCAATCATTCTTCAGCTTGCTGACCCAGGTTGCGAGGGCGATCGCCCAGGTGAACCAGAGTCAGCTTCGTACTACAAAGTATTACATTTTCACGATAGGCTATTCCGGAGAGATTTGTCAATATCGTTTTGCGATATCAATCTAAACTCTCTATCGCAGCGTCTCAGCATCTCAGCATCTCAGCATCTCAGCATCTCAGCCGTCTCAGCCGTCTCAGCCGTCTTAAATTTAATGTTTACTCTTCTTCCAGCAAGATCCGCACCCAGCGCGGCGGTTCGGGAATGGCGTTGCCCAGCCGCCCCAGCAGTAGCCACGCCGCCAGGTGAATCGTAAACACATACACTAGGTCGCTGAGCAAAAACGCGCCTACCGTCAACGCTTGCACCGCAGGCAGATTGATCTGTCCCAGTGCGCCCACGCCCAGCAGCCCCCAATCCACCAGACGAGTCACCAGCCACTCCAGCAGATCGGCGATGCGGCGTGTTAGATACACCCACAGGTCTTCGCCCACAAAGGCAGACGTGAGCAAGACTCGCGCAAACAGGCCAAACGTCGCCAACATCGCGCCCAGGCCAATCGACACGGGCCAGCCCGCGCCCCGCCGCCACAAAAAGCCGAGCTGTACACCCAGCAGCCCGTAGGGAATGATAAATAAAGCGCTGAGAAACGGGCCCATCAGCACCGACAGCAGCAGCCCCGTCACCAGCAGCGACATCCAGGCTGCTCGCGCTCCCCAGCGCAGATACACCAGGGCGATCGGCAGCGGAAAGACGATCCGCATCCAGGGCACCAGGCTGAGATAGTAGCTCACCAGCCACAGCAGCCCCGCCGTGCTGGATAAAAACGCTGTTTCCACCAGCTTGAGCGGGGCTGGCGCTACGTTGACCTGCACGGGCGAAGGTTCAGGCGAGTCGGCGATCGCCAATTCGGGTTCGGCGCTCATTGCCTTTAGCGCCGCGTCCCATTCTGCATCGCTGGACTTGAGGCGATCAGACGATGGACGAGCGGGCGATCGCCAAAGGCAAAGTCTGCAAGCTTAGCGTGTCTGGATTAGAGTAGGACTACATCAACTGTTGAGAGACTTCTATGGCACCCAAAAAAGTTGGTGACATGACGATAACAGAGCTAGAGTCGCTCATCATCAAAACCGTAGACATGAAGTTTAGGCTTGTTTTGCGTCCTGCAACACCCGCTGAGCCAGACCAAGTGCGGGCACTTTCGAAGGCGACTGCTAACCGTCGTTGGACACCCCCGGTCAGCGCTCCCACAGCCAGCCAAATGATTTTAGAGGAGCGCAACCAGTGGCGGCAAGGTATGTCGTAGATGCCAGTGTTTTAGCCCATGACCTGAATCCTGATCGTTACACAGCTGAAGCTGCCAATCTTTTATCGGGTTTAGTCGATGGCCACGAACTTTACATTCCAGAGTTTTGCCTTTTGGAATGCACGAATGTGTTGTGGAAACAGGTTCGCTTCAACGGATTTCCCCAAGTAGACGCAGAGTCGATCATTGCAGATTTTCTCGATCTGCCTTTTCAAGTGGTCGCAGTTTATTTGCTCCTGCCAAACGCTCTCAAAATTGCGCTTAGTCATGGTTTAGCTGTGTACGATTCGCTCTATATTGCCCTCGCGCTAGAATTGGGCTGTCCGCTAGCAAGTGTAGACAATCGCCAGGTCAAAGCGGCGCTCGCCAGTGGTGTAACCCTTAAACCCATTGCCGACTTTTCAGACCAATAGCGCTGCTAGACTACTCACTTCATGTCATAGCCAAACAGATTGGGGTCTACCTCGTCCAGATTCAGGTCAGCGAGGCCATATTCAGCCCAGCGGCGCGACACCAAATCCGCCGTGTCGGGGTCGGGTTCGAGCTGCTTACCCCAGGGGCGATCGCTCTCTGGATAGATCTTGGTCGTCGCGTCGATGCCCATTTTGCTGCCGAGGCCGGGGCGCTCGGTGGCAAAGTCCAGCGAGTCGAAGGGATTGTCGGGCAAGATGAACACATCCCGCGCTGGGTCTACCTTTGACGTGATCGACCAGACCACCTGGCGCGGATCGCGGACGTTGATATCTTTGTCTACCACCACCACAAATTTCGTATAGCTAAACTGCGGCAGCGCACTCCAAAACGCCAGCGCCGCCCGCCGCGCCTGCCCTGGATAGGACTTGTCGATGGACAGGACGGCTACTTTGTAGCTCAAGCCCTCCATTGGCAAGAAAAAGTCCACAATTTCCGGGACTTGCTGCCGCAGAATGGGCGTGTAAATCCGGTTCAGCGCCAGTGCCATCATCGCGTCTTCCTTGGGCGGGCGACCGCTGAAGGCAGTGAGGTAAATCGGATTTTTGCGATGGGTTATGCAGTGGAAGCGGATCAGCGGGCCGTTGGGGTTGGCAGGGCCGTAGTAGCCCATGTGGTCGCCTGCGGGGCCGTCCATCGCCACCTCGCCGGGGGTAATCGTACCCTCCAGCACAAATTCTGAATCGGCGGGCACTTCCAGATCCACCGTCTTACACTTTGCCAGATGCACACCGCCGCCGCCGTAGAGTCCGGCAAACAGCCACTCCGACATATCAATGGGCAGCGGGGTCGCGGCCGCCATCACCAGCATCGGGTCTACCCCAAGGGCGATCGCCACTTCCAGTTTTTCGCCCCGCTCCGCCGCCTTCCGCAAATGCCGCGTTGCGCCGCGCACCGAGAGCCATTGCACCGTCATCGTGGTTTTGGATTGCAACTGGAGGCGATAGACACCCACATTCACAATCTTGTTTTCGGGGTCTTTGGTAATCATCAGCCCCAGCGTGATCACCTTGCCCGCGTCGCCCGGATACACCCGCAGCAGCGGCAGCTTGGTCAGGTCTACCTCGTCGCCCTTCAGCACCACCTGCTGACACGGCGGCAGCAGCTCCCGTTGGGGTTTGGCCTTCACCACGTCAAACAGGGCCTTGCCCAAGTCAACCGCCTGAGAAATCTTCTTGGGCGGGCGGGGTTGATACAGCAGGGCCAGCTTCTTGCCCAGCGCTTCCAGTTCTTCGGGCTGCTCCATGTTCATCGCCCAGCAGACGCGCTGCACCGTGCCCATCACATTCACCGCGACGGGATACTCAGCCCCCTTCACGTTTTCAAACAGCAACGCCGGACCGCCGCTTTGCAACAGCCGATTGGCAATTTCGGCAATTTCCAGTTCGGGATCAACCAGCGCCGTAATGCGCCGCAACTGCCCCCGCTGCTCTAGCTGGTTCAAAAATCCCCGCAGGTCTCGCGCCATGATGAAGAACTGTAACGTGTCTCTTCTCATTATCAACGAGATCGGTTCAGTCGTTTTTCGGTGCAGAGATCCGTACCCAGATGGGCCAGAAACGCAAAACGAGCGACCTGTAGCTCTCTGATATCCCCAGAAGGCACTTGGGGCAAGCGTTTAGCCAATTCTGAAAATCGCGATGAACATTAACCCTTGCAGGACTACTTGCGGCACACTCTCTCAGGTTCGGTCGGATTGTTTGGATGCTGGGACTGAAGAATTAAGCCGTCAGCTTTGTACGCTGCTGCGAATGGAATCTGCCAGAAGCGGTAGGCCGTGGGTTCCCTTCTCGCACCTTGCAGAACTGTATCACCAGTACTACGGCCGGGTGCTGGTGCAGCAGTTTCAGCGGGCGGGCTATCCAGATTCGGGGCTATTTTGGCGGGATCATCGGCAGGTGTTTTCGACCTACGCGACACCCGTGCCGGAAAATCCCTACGTGGCTGAGTTTGCAGCGGTGAACCCGACTCAGGATTTTCGTCGAGGTTCTCAGGGCGATCGCCCCCACGCCCGTCGTCGCCGCCGCCCATCCACCCATTGACTAAACCAGGGGCGATCGCCCACTCTACCGATAGCTGGCAATAGACGGCACGACTCGGCTACAGTTGCCAAACTGCCAGGAATTCATGAGCGTATGCAGGTCTTCTCGACCACGAGTATTTCCCCCATCTCCAAATAGCGCCGATGGTAACGGGTTATTCAAATAGCTGTATACCGCTGGAGCATGTTCCATAAACGGCTGAACATCCGCCAGACATTGACCCATCAGTTGTGTTGTGGTGCGCGTCCGTTCCAGTTGGTTGCCCAAAGACCAGCGGGCCTGCTGGCTTTCCGCCAGACTGCGCTGGGTTGCCTCAAGCTGGCTGCTCAGGCTTTTCACCTGCTGGTTCGCATCGTAAAGCCGATCATTAAGTGTTTGCGCTTGTTTTTTCGACTCCTCTAGCGCCAGTTTTGTATCGTAGAGTTCGTCGTTCTTCCGTTTGCCGTAGTCCTTCGCACTTTGCAGTTCTGTTTTCGTGCTATCCAGCGCCTCAGCCGCCTCCTCAAGCTGATGATTCAGGTCAGCAACTTTGCCTTCTATACCAGAAAAGGCAAGGCGCTGTCCGTAGTAGCGATATTCCTGAAGGCCGTATACGGCGGAACCAACGCACAGTGCAATCAGGGAAGACAGCAAAATTGGGCGGAGATGAGCGTCTTTGAAAAAAGTAGGATGGAAATCTGTGTGCAGCGTCATGGCAGGCACCCTCCTCCTGATCAGCGATCAGGTTTTCTGGTAGAAGCCTTGCGGATAGAGAGTTTGAAGCGTTTTCTATAGGCTTTGGCTTACACTCTGATCCTACCTCTGATAAGCAGAATTGCTCAGTGGGTGCAATTTTTCTTAAGCAGAGCTTATGTACTAAGCTGGGACTGGGTGATCAAATGCGATCGCCCTCCTCACAATTGCCAGAAGGAGGGCGATCGCTCAATTCTGACAAAACCCGGCTTCGCTCGACCTAGCCAAACGCAGCCGCGCTGCGGGTGGGCATTTCCTGCTCATCGTCGATCGTCAGTTTGTGGGGCTTGCAGCGTTTAATGCTGAGCTTGATTCCCTGTGCGCCTTCTTGCACTAGATCCTCGACGTAGCCGCCCTTGTGTTGTTCTGCTTCCGTTGCACTGGCGAAGGGGCCGAAGTAATAGGTGCAGCGGGGCGAGTCGGTTACAATTTCCACCCACCAGGCCGCACCCACCGTTTGCAAGATCGAGATCCAGGTTTCTTTCATAAGGCGTTGGGATGTAAGTCTTTGGCTTAAACTGTAGGGTTCTCTTCAGGAAAATTCAATATTTATTACAATCCTTTATGAACCAGCTTCAGCAAAATAAGGCATGCTGTGAGCCAGTCTGTTCAAGGGGGCTAAGCTTCTATCCCCTTCCATCCCTAAGACTTCTAGCTCAAGTTTTGTCCCGCCTACAGCATCCCTTGAAATCTGCCCCCCAGATCGTATTGTGTGTGACGTTTAGGCAAAAATTCTGATCACTCCGGATTTCACTCTATATTTTGCCTCTGCGTTTTTTTCTGCATTTTTTGGGGCATGTTTTCTTGTTTCGGGGGGCAGATGTATACCCAGGTCGTGAATCACTTGGCGATCGCCGGACTGAGCGAGAGCGTACTCGTCCAGCGCTGGCGATAGACCTCATACAGCGCCATGCCCGCGGCCACTGAGGCATTCAGGCTGGCCGTTTTGCCCCGCAGCGGAATCGACACCAGCACATCGCAACTGCGCTGTGTCAGCAGGTTCAGCCCGTCGCCTTCGGAGCCGACCACCAGCACCGTCGCCTTGTGAAACGTGACCGTGTTGATTGACTGCCCCGCTTCTGCGTCGGTGCCGTAAATCCAGAACCCTTCGGCTTTCAACGCTTCGAGCGCTCGTCCCAGGTTGACCACGCGGGCGATCGCCAGGTTTTCCAGCGCACCCGCCGCAACTTTCATCACCGTTGAGGTGACCCCGACCGATCGCCGCTGGGGAATCACAATCCCTTGAGCGCCCAGTGCTTCGGCAGTGCGAATAATTGCGCCCAGGTTGTGGGGATCGGTGATGCTGTCCACTGCCACCAGCACGGGCTGTTCGGTAGCGGCTTTGGCCTGGGCAATCAGGTCGCCTAGTTCCAGATATTCATAGGGAGCCACCTGGGCCACAATGCCCTGATGCGTTGCGCCATGCGTCAACTGATCGAGCCGTCGATTGTCTACTTCGTCGATGACGGCTCCGTTGCTCTTGGCCTTTTGCAGTAGCGTATGGAAGCGGGGATCGTAGCGCAGGCGCGGCGTGACCCAAATGCGGTTAAGCTGGCGATCGCCCTCCAGCGCCGCCACCAGCGTATGACGACCATAGATCAAATCGGGGCTGGCTTCTTCGGATTCATGCAGTTCATTGCCGAGGCTCTCCGTGGCCCCATAGCGGGCTTCCGAAACGTCCCTAAAGTCCCTCGGTTGGGATGCGCCGCGATCGCTCTCCCAAGCTGGTCGGGGCGGTTTGCGGCCGGGGCGATCGCTCCCGTCTCTGCCTGGCGCAGCGGCCGGGCGGCGGGAAATAGGTCGAACCTGATCGCCGGAAAGACGGACGGGCCGGTCTGGGCTAAATTTGGCTTTGGCGGGCTTGTCTGCATCACTGCGACGACGGGGGGGGCGATCGCCTGCGGATTGCTCTGACCGGCTCTGGTCCGACGGTTTAGCGCTGTAGGAGTCTCTGGCAGGACGATCCGGGCGATCGCCCGAAAACTTTCTGCCCGCAGGTTTGCCGTAGCGATCGCCAGAGGGCTTTCGACTCGTAGATCCCTCACCGTAGCGATCGCCCGAAGCATCGCCTGCGGCCCGCTCACCGGAGTAGCGATCGCCCACCGACTTTCCGCCTGCCGACTTGCTGCCCGCCGACTTTCCGCCCGAAAACTTTCGCCCGCCCCCGCCTGCACGCGGCTTGCCCGGTCGGGATGAACCCTGTCCTTTGCGTGGGGACGACCCCCGATTGGAATCGCGGTTTTGAGCAGCCATGAGTCTCCTTCCCTGACGTAGTCGTAGTGTCTAAATGTCTAAGACGCGCCGGGCAGTAAAACCGTCAGCATCTCCGGGTTTCTAGCATAGCGGAGCCAGCCCCGAATTGGGGGAAAACCAACACGATTCCCTGACCAAAGATTTCTTGCAATTTTGTTGCGGTTGCTTAAGCTTGCTGCATCTAAACGGTCAGGCTTTTTCGCTGCCCTCTTCAGGCAAGTTTTCTAGCGGCTGCATCCGTGTCAGCAACTCCTGCAACCGCCCTGGGTTGCTGAGATACAAGTACCCCAGCAGCGTTTCTAGACCTGTGGCCTGACGATAGATCTCGGCATCCACCCGCCGGGGGCCTCGCTGAGCCGCATTGCGCCCTCGCCGCACAATGTCTTGCTCCTGTTCGGTGAGATGGATAGAGAGCGATCGCACCTGGGCGGCCTGGCTTTCGGCCCGCACCTGCTCCACGACTTGCCGATGATAATCTTGAATGCGTTTGGGCGGCAGCAAGCAGGCTACCCGCACATGCAGCTCATACACTGCATCGCCCACGTAGGCCAGAGCAGCCGGAGAGAGCCGCTGGAGGTCTTGCTCCCGGAGTCCCTTCTCAGCGGGGCACGACCCAGCCGCATCAAGACCGCTTGGCATTCTCCAGAGCCGCCTCGACGTTGGGTTGAATCTTGAAAAATTGCTCCAAACGCACCATTTTGATCGTCTGCATGACGCGGGAGTTGGCGATCAGTTGCAGCTTGCCACTTGCCTGCTGCACTTTCTTTGCCACCTGCACCAGCGCCCCAATGCCGGAGCTATCAATAAAGTCAATCTGGGACATGTCGAGGATGACGCTAGACGGCCCCTCCTCGATATATTTATCGACGACTTTGCGGAAGGTGGGTTCAGAAAACGCATCGAGAAGCCCCGCGAGGCGGAAGACCTGGCTGTTGTCTCGCACCTCCCGAGTGCCGCGCAGGCTCACCGTTAAAGTAAGTGTCTCAGGAATAAGAACCTCCCCGCTGGCGTTCAACTCAGCGCTGTGTCTGGGTAAGTGAATCGAGGCTTAAGTATACTCCAAAGTGAATTTGTGGCCAATAGAACTTTTAGCCGCGTGAGCCGCGCTGTCTATAATCTGCAATCTGCGCCGATACGCCGATGAGTCGATACGCCGATGCCGATACGCCGATGAGGAATGGGGATTTAGCTTGGGTATTTGGGGTGGGGGCGATCGCCCCAAATACACCTTCGACACACTTGCTAAAGGGCGCGAATGAACGGGGCAAATTGAAAGATGGCATCAACTCGAAAAACCAAATAGGGGATGGTTATTTTGGGGCGATCGCCCCCACAGAAAAAGGTCGTCAAGCAATTAGAACCCTCGCGTTTATTGAGCAGCCATACACCCATATTTTTCGGCCAATCAACCGGCCGATCAATCAGATTTCCTGAACCGAACTTCAGGACGGTTTTTCGGCTTTTTCACCCTCGGATGCGCCCTTGATCTTTACAGGGATTCCCTCGGTCATGAAGTGCTTAATCAGATCAGCAAACTCTTCTTCCTTAGTTTTTTCCTTTTTCTTCTCAGCAGGCTTGTTGAACAAGAATGAACACGCAAATGCAAACCCAATAAAGATCCACTCTGCACCTGTCATAGATTATAGTGATCCAAATTCAACAAAACATTAAAAACACGACTCAGGCAAAGTAAATCCCTGAGTTTACGGAACCTTTTCCAATTACAAGGTGGTCGCGAGGCTACGCCAAAGCCCCTGCCCCAGGCTGCTTTCACGGAGAGACGCTAGACCAAAAAGCACTAACTTCAGATGGGAGCTAGAGCATAGGGGCTAGGCATTGCAAAATGCAACAACAGTTCTAAAGACAGCAACTAGCTACAGTCAAGACAGTCAAAATCCTGCTTCAAAACTCAGATCCCTTAAAGATAAGGTATGATTCTGGATTTCAATCTGCTAAATTCTCAATCATTCTAAGACCGTATTTGCCGAACGAATCTTAAGAACTGTGTTAGAAAGAACTGTGTCAGAACATCAATCCGCACCTACCTAAGTTGATGTCCTCAATTAAATTTCATTCCTGAATCTTTAGCGATTGCCCCTGGCTTGAGAGTAAACCGATTCTTAAGAAACTTTCCCAAGAAACGTTTTCAATAAGTTCAGCGGGCTGGAAGCAGATAGCATCCATTCTAAGCACAAATTTTAAAAAATCAAGAGAAAAACAAAAAAGCCTTCTATCGTACTGCCTTTTTTCGTGTCATGGAAGAGGGGAGAAAGCCTTGGCTTTAGGCAGCGGGCTGAGTTTGCACTTCCTTTTGCACTTTCTGACGAAAGCGCTTTGCCCACTGGCGTTTGCCCCCTCTAGCCAAATGCCCCCTCTAGCCAAATGATGGAGTCAGGCCAGTTCCCTAAGCAGTGCTGCCGTAGCGGTAGGCGTTACTAGCGTATTGGCACAGAGAATCCCCGACGCAGCGACCGCCGGAACCCCAATTCCTGGCAGGGTGCTGTCGCCGACGCGGTAGAGTCCGCGAATGGGCGTGTGTGTGCTGGGAAACCGGCCCTGATGGGCGGCGATCGCCGGGCCGTAGGTCCCCCGATGGCGGCGCAGGTAGCGGGCATGGGTGAGCGGTGTGCCGATTCGCTCTAGCACGAGGCGATCGCGCACGTCGGGAATCACCCGCTCCAGCGCCCGATAAAGCGGCTCTGCCCGCTCTCGCTTGCGGGCTTCGTAGGTGGCATCGCGCTGCCAGCCGTCGTAGGGTTCCAGGGTATAGGCATGGACGACGTGATGACCTGACGGCGCGAGGCTGGCATCCCACACCGAGGGAATCGAAATCATGCAGGTGTGGCCCGGCGCAGCCAGGTCGTAGCGCTCAACCGGATCTTGCACCACGACATGATGGCCAGTGAGTCCCTCTAGCCCGTCGGCGCGGATGCCCAAGTGCAGGTGCATAAAGCTATCTACAGCGGGGGTTTCCAGAGCGCTCTGACGGTAGTCTTCGGGCAAATCACCGGGCTTGAGCAGGTGCGTGTAGGTGTCCCAGAGGGTGGCGTTGGAAATGACGGTCTTTGCAGCGATCGCCTCGCCCGACCGCAGCCGCACGCCCACCGCCTGCCCGTTTTCTACCAAAATTTGCTCCACATGGGCATTCAGCCGCAGCCTGCCGCCCCATTTCTCCAGCCCACGCACGAGGGCTTGCACGATCGCCCCGCTGCCGCCCAGCGGATAGTCCACCACAGAATTTGTGCGTTCGCCAAACATAAACGCCATCTCTGGCGCGACCGTTCCCGCCGCAGGCAGCCCCGACAGCAAGAAGCATTCCAGGTCTACCAACCGCCGCACCCACGGATCGCGCACAGTTTGATCCAGCAGATCACCCGCCGAGGACTGGAGCGATCGCACTTGGGGCAGCAGCTTGAGCAGCGCCCAGGGATAGCGGCTGAGCAAAACTGGCACCAGTTGCCAGTCTGCCCGCAGCGCCAGGGTGGGGATGTCGCGCAGCCCGTTGTAAATCTGGAGGAACCGCTGCTCTAGCTGGGCAAGCTCTCGCGCACCCTGGGGCGTGATCTCGGCCACGGCAGCCCGATAGCAATCGCTCTGGCAATGGACCGGAAACGTGCCCTCTGGAAAGTGGTAGTGACCCAGTGGGTCGTAGGGCACAGCCGCAACCGACTCGCCCAGCACATCCAAAACCTGCTTGAGCGGATTGAGCGATCGCCCCTCACTCAGCCCGCAATAGAAGGAGGGGCCTGAATCAAAATGAAAGCCCTGCCGCGAAAAGCTGTGGGCCGCACCACCCGGAATTGCGTGGCTTTCGCACACCAGCACCCGCCGCCCATATCGCGCCAGCAGCGCTGCCGCCGTCAGCCCGCCAATGCCGCTGCCGATCACCACAACCTCATATAGATTATCGATTTGTGAACTGGGTAATGGCGTATTCATGGAAGGCGAATCGGCGGAACCTGTTGAGAGCGCAAAAATAGACCGGAAAATACGGAGAAAGGGCGATCGCTCCCTGATGGGAAAATATGCCGATTTGGGTACGATGTGTGCGGATCTTCCTTATTTCGACGGTTGGCTGCCGTCCAAACCTCAGTCTAGCGCCTGCTTTAGCCTCAGTCGGTCGTCTACCCAGCCCATTGCGAGCAACCTGCCATGTCATCTGTAAACTTCGTCGGCTCCGAGTTTCCCATCAACACAATTACAACAGGCAGTCAGAGTACGTCACTACTCACCGCTGAGGCATTCTCGACGAGGGCGATCGCAGTAGATGGCAATGGCGGGTTTGTGGTGGTATGGACTGGACCAGACGGCAGTGGCTCAAACACAGGAATCTATGCTCGTCGATTTAACAGTGCGGGTGTAGCGCAGAACTTGTTTGATGGCGCATCTTCTGGACTCACTACAAACGATGCCCGCATCAACACGACGACAGCGAATATTCAACAACTCGCCAGCGTTGCAGCCGATGCCGAGGGCAATTTCATTGTGGTGTGGGAAAGCATCCAAGACCCGGTGACAGGCGATTCAGGCATTTACGCTCAGCGCTTTGACAAAGACGGCAACCGCATCGGTGGCGAAACGCAGATTCATACCGGCACGCTAGGCGACCAGACCGAAGTGAGCGTGGCAATGTCTCCCACGGGCGAGTTTGTCGTCAGCTGGACAAGCGACGTAGGCGATGGCAACGGCACTGGGGTTTTTGTGCGACGGTTCAACAGCGCGGGCGTGGCGCAGCCAATCGAACCACCGATAGGCCCTGCCAGCACCGACGATATCCAGGTCAATACAACGACAGACCTGGATCAGCGTTTTTCTAACGTGGCGATCGCCCCCGATGGCAGCTTTGTGGTCACCTGGTCGAGCGTTGGGCAAGACGGCAGTGGCTTCGGCGTTTATGCCCAAAAGTTCAGCAGTACGGGCGCACGAGTCGGCACGGAATTCCCTGTCAACAGCACCACTGCAAGCAATCAGCAAAATTCCCATGTGGCGATCGCCCCTGATGGCAACTTTGTCATTACCTGGTCGAGCGAAAACCAGGACGGCTCTAGCTGGGGCGTGTACGCCCGCCTGTTTGACAGCAATGGTGACCCGCTGACGGGCGAAATCCTTGTCAACCAGTTCACCACGGGCGAGCAGCGTTATTCCACGGTGGCAATGGATAGCGACGGCAACTTTGTCGTCACCTGGCAAAGCTTTAGCCAGCCTTCTGAAACTGTGACGACCACGGGCATTGTGGCGCGGCGCTTCAGCAGAACGGGCACTCCTCTGGGTGACGAGTTTCTGGTCAACACCACCACCCCAGGCGATCAGCGCTTCCCTGCCGTTGGTGTTGCTCCCAGCGGCAATTTTGTCGTCGTTTGGACGGGGCCCGACGCTAACGGCACCGGTGTCTATGGACAGCGGTTTTCGCCGCCCACCAGCACCGCGCCGACCGATATCCTGCTAACGCCTGCCAGTTTTCCAGAAAACTCCCCGCTAGATACCGTCATTGGGAATCTCTCCGCCATTGACCCCGATGGAGATACTGTCACCAATTTTGAACTGATTGATTCAGTCAATTTTCCAGATAACGCTAGTTTTGAAATTCAAACTGGGCCCGGCGGGCCGATTTTGGTGCTGCGGGCAGCGGCAGATTTTGAGACAAAGAACAGCTACACCATCAAAATTCGGGCAACCGATCCAAACGGATTGAGCTACGAAAAAGAAGTGGTGGTGGCGGTGACGAACGTCAATGAGGCACCCACTGCTATTAATCTTGATCCGCAGTCTGTGGATGAGAACTCGCCCATTGGCACAGAAGTTGGCATATTCACAACCATTGATCCTGATTTTGTTGACACCCACACCTACACACTCGTCTCCGGCACAGGCGACACCGACAACGCCAGCTTCGCGATTGTCGGCAACCAACTCCGGCTGAACGTTTCCCCCGACTTTGAAACGAAAGATAGCTATACCATTCGGGTTCGCACCACCGACAGCGGCAACTTGTTCTTTGAGCAGTCGTTCACCATCACCATCAACGACCTCGACGAAACGCCGCCCAACCAAGCCCCAACGGCGATCGCCCTTAGCGCCACCAACGTCGATGAAAACGTCCCGGTCGGAACCACCGTCGGTACATTCACAACCACCGACCCCGACACGGGCGACACCCACACCTACACACTCGTCTCCGGCACAGGCGACACCGACAACGCCAGCTTCGCGATTGTCGGCAACCAACTCCGGCTGAACGTTTCTCCTGATTTTGAAACGAAAGATAGTTATACCATTCGCGTCCGCACGACTGACAGCGGCAACTTGTTCTTCGAGCAGTCGTTCACCATCACCATCAACGACCTCGACGAAACGCCGCCCAACCAAGCCCCAACGGCGATCGCCCTTTCTCCCAACAACGTCGATGAAAACGTCCCGGTCGGAACCACCGTCGGCACATTCACAACCACCGACCCAGACACAGGCGACACCCACACCTACACGCTCGTTTCCGGCACAGGCGACACCGACAACGCCAGCTTCACGATTGTCGGCAACCAACTCCGCCTCGCCGTTTCACCCGATTTTGAAACTAAAGATAGCTACACGATCCGCGTCCGCACCACCGACAGCGGCACGCTGTTCTTTGAGCAGTCGTTCACCATCAACATCAACAACGTTAATGAAGCCCCAACCGCTCTCATACTGAGCGAAACAGACGTTGATGAGAATGTTCCCGTTGGTACTACGGTTGGCACTTTCAGCACCACCGATCCAGATACCGGAAACACGTTTACTTACTCGCTTGTTTCCGGCGCAGGCGACACCGACAACGCCAGCTTCACAATTGATGGAAATGCTCTGAAATTAGCAGTTTCACCCGATTTTGAAACTAAAAATAGCTACACCATCCGCGTCCGCACCACCGACAATGGCACGCTGTTCTTTGAGCAGTCGTTCACCATCACGATTAACGACATCGCCGAAACCCCCGTCAACCAAGCCCCAACGGCGATCGCCCTCAGCACCAATTCTGTCGATGAAAACGTCCCGGTCGGAACCACCGTCGGCACATTCACAACCACCGACCCCGACACAGGCGACACCCACACCTACACACTCGTTTCCGGCACAGGCGACACCGACAACGCCAGCTTCACGATTGTTGGCAACCAACTCCGCCTCGCCGTTTCACCCGATTTTGAAACTAAGAGCAGCTACACGATCCGCGTCCGCACCACCGACAATGGCACGCTGTTCTTTGAGCAGTCGTTCACCATCACGATTAACGACATCGCCGAAACCCCCGTCAACCAGGCCCCAACGGCGATCGCCCTTTCTCCCAACAACGTCGATGAAAACGTCCCGGTCGGAACCACCGTCGGCACATTCACAACCACCGACCCCGACACGGGCGACACCCACACCTACACACTCGTCTCCGGCACAGGCGACACCGACAACGCCAGCTTCACGATTGTCGGCAACCAACTCCGGCTGAACGTTTCTCCTGATTTTGAAACCAAGAACAGCTACACGATTCGCGTCCGCACGACTGACAGCGGCAACTTGTTCTTCGAGCAGTCGTTCACCATCACCATCAACGACCTCGACGAAACGCTGCCCAACCAAGCCCCCACGGCGATCGCCCTTAGCGCCACCAACGTCGATGAGAACGTCCCGGTCGGAACCACCGTCGGTACATTCACAACCACCGACCCCGACACGGGCGACACCCACACCTACACACTCGTCTCCGGCACAGGCGACACCGACAACGCCAGCTTCACGATTGTCGGCAACCAACTCCGGCTGAACGTTTCTCCTGATTTTGAAACGAAAGATAGCTATACGATTCGCGTCCGCACGACTGACAGCGGCAACTTGTTCTTCGAGCAGTCGTTCACCATCACCATCAACGACCTCGACGAAACGCTGCCCAACCAAGCCCCCACGGCGATCGCCCTTAGCGCCACCAACGTCGATGAGAACGTCCCGGTCGGAACCACCGTCGGTACATTCACAACCACCGACCCCGACACGGGCGACACCCACACCTACACACTCGTCTCCGGCACAGGCGACACCGACAACGCCAGCTTCACGATTGTCGGCAACCAACTCCGGCTGAACGTTTCTCCTGATTTTGAAACGAAAGATAGCTATACGATTCGCGTCCGCACGACTGACAGCGGCAACTTGTTCTTCGAGCAGTCGTTCACCATCACCATCAACGACCTCGACGAAACGCTGCCCAACCAAGCCCCCACGGCGATCGCCCTTAGCGCCACCAACGTCGATGAGAACGTCCCGGTCGGAACCACCGTCGGTACATTCACAACCACCGACCCCGACACGGGCGACACCCACACCTACACACTCGTCTCCGGCACAGGCGACACCGACAACGCCAGCTTCGCGATTGTCGGCAACCAACTCCGGCTGAACGTTTCACCCGACTTTGAAACCAAGAACAGCTACACGATTCGCGTCCGCACCACCGACAGCGGCAGCCTGTTCTTCGAGCAGTCGTTCACGATTACGATTAACGACCTGTCAGAGCTTCCTCCTGTTGTTAATCAGCCGCCCACAGATATTGCTCTCAGCAGCCTCAGCGTCCTAGAAAACGTTCCGGCTAATACAATCATCGGCACGTTCGACAGTTCCGATCCGGATCATTCCAGCGGGTTTACCTATACGCTGGTCAGCGGCGCAGGCAGTACGGACAATGCTGCGTTTCTGATTGAGGGCGATCGCCTCCGCATTCTCTCTTCGCCAGACTTTGAATCCAAAAATTCCTACAGCATCCGCGTCCGCACCACCGACCCCAGCGGCGGCAGCTTTGAAAAAGTATTCATCATCAGCGTGCTGGATGTGAATGAAACCCCGTCTAGCATCTCGGCCCCAATCGTGGTTGACCTAAATGGCACGGCTGCGGGAATCGACTTCAGCATTGGTGCGCCGACAGTTGCATCAATCAAAGTGGCTGCGCCAAACGCCACCATCACCAAAACCAGCCCCACCAACCTGACTCAGCTCGTGGTCAATCTGACCAACCCGATCAATGGAGCCAGCGAGCGCCTGATCGCCGATGTCAGCGGCACTAACCTGCGAACCAACTATAACCCCACGGGCGTACTCACGATCTGGGGCAGTGCCCCTGCCTCTGTCTATCAGCAGGTCTTACGTACCATTACCTACGAAAACTCGGCGGCTGTGCCCAACACATCTACTCGGACGATTTTTGCCGCTGCGTCTGATGGGCAAACCTTTAGCCCCATCGCCTTCACCACACTTAGCTTTGTCGGACTCTCTCAAGTCGATGGTACGAATGGGGACGATGTGCTGGTAACCACGCCAAACACAGATTTGCTTTCGGGCAGAGCCGGAAATGATATCGTCCGGTCTACGTTGGCCAATTTGCGGCAGCAGGACGTGATTCGCGGTGGGCCGGGGGTAGATACCCTTGTACTAACCGATGGCACAGGGTCAATCACTGTCAATGTTGGCAATTTCAATAGCCAGCTTCCTGACATTTCCCCAGGAACGCTGGTCACTGAGTTTGAAGTCTTTGACTTGAGCGGGTTCCGGGGCAATGCGCTGATGATTGGCGCAGATAATTTTGATGATTATCTGGTGGGCGGCATTGGCAACGACACGCTGGATGGCGGCACGGGCAACAATACGCTAATTGGCGGACTGGGCAATGATGTCTACATTGTCAGGAATCCAGCGGATACGATTATTGAACGCCCCAACGAAGGCAACGATACGGTGCAAGCCGCCGTGAACTACACGCTGCCGGATCACGTTGAGAATTTGGTGCTGATTGATAACGCCAGAAATGGCACGGGCAACGCGCAGAACAACCGCATTACGGGCAATGCGCTGAGAAATCTGCTGCAAGGCGGCGCGGGGAACGACACGCTGCTGGGGCTGGCCGGTGCGGATACCCTGCTGGGGGAGGACGGCAACGACCTGCTGGAGGGTGGGCGTGGCCGGAATATCCTGACAGGCGGACAGGGACGAGATACGTTTGTGTTTGGCGTGGGCAGGGGGCTGGGTCGCAGCATCGTAACGGACTTCAATCTGCGTCAAGATCGGATTCTGGTGCGGGGGACGGGGCTATCGGCTGGACGAATCGATGCAGCCCAGTTTATCCGGGGAACAAGCGCCCGTCGCCAGAGCGATCGCTTCATTTACGATGCCGCCACGAGTCGCCTGTTCTTTGACCCCGACGGCACAGGCAGCCAGCGTCAGGTGTTGATTGGCACGCTGAGCAATCGACCGTCGCTGGGCGCAGGGAATATTATTGTGGGGTAGGTTTGTGTTAGGTCGCATCTGACCTTTTGCAGATTGGTCTGTCGAGCGAGGTATAGCCATGACCCACACCCTTGCGGAGCCGGAGGTTTATCAGGGACAGTTTGGTGAGTTCACGATTACGAAGGGCGATCGCCTGGGGGTTATTCTTTACCGGGCGGCGCTGATGGTGGCGGCGCTATGTTTTGCAGCGGGCACAGGGCTGGTGCTGGGACGCGGCGACGACCCGACGGTGCTGCGGTGGCTTAGTCCGCTGTATACGCTGTTTTCACTGGCGCTGGGCACAAGCCTGATGCTGATTCATATTTATATGAAGCCGCTGCATCGAGCGCTCCAAGCGTTCTGGCTGGTAGGGGCGATCGCCGCGATCGCCGTTGCCCACCTATATCCAGAGCCATTCGTGCAGTCGGTCTATCTGCACCCGCAGACGATTTTGGGTGTGGGATTTACCTTTGCGGCGCTCACGGGCATTTTCTTCAAAGAAGCGTTTTGCTTTAACCGTCTGGAAACAAAACTGCTGACCCCACTGGTGCCGCTGCTGCTGCTGGGCCACATGGCGGGGGTGTTGTCACCGGGCATCGAAAGTAAACTGCTGCTTGCCTGGGCTGTGCTAATGCTGATCTTTGCGGTGCGAAAGTGTGTCCAGGCAATCCCGCCGGATATCGGCGACAAGAGCGTGTTTGAATATCTCCAGCGGGAAAGCCAGACCGCTAAATCGGCCGATCAAATTAGCTGATCGGGTGGACTTACGGAACTGAGTAGACAACAAAGTCCGCAAAATCGGCATGAACCGAGCGCGGCGTTGCCCAAGAGGGGTCTTCTCCGCCAAAGAAGGTAGAAAACAGGATGCCGTCGATCTGAAGTTGTGGCACGGTGCGGAACGTCACACCCCGCTGATCCAAAACCTGACGGCCGTTGAACCAGACGCGGATGCGGCCATTCGCCTGACCGGGTGTGTTCAGCGTCACCTCTTGATCAATGCGGTGCCAAACGCCCGGGCTAAAGCGCCAGTTTCCCTGCCCAATCGAGGTGCCATAGCCCCGGCTCGTCGGCAAATAGGCATAGACCTCCCCTGCGCCGTTTTGCCGCCACATAAATCGGGTTGAGAACCCATCGGTGCCATTGGGAATATTGCCGCCCGTGTTGCCAGCACCGCCGTAGAGTCCGGGCAGCTTGCCGCCGCGCACGAAATTAAAGTTGCTGGAAAACCGCACAGCATAGCTGAGCCGCACTGCTTCCTGGGGGCCAATGGGCAGGCGAGCGAAGAACTGGCTGCCGCCCAGGGGCACGTTATATCGGCTCACGGCTCCGGGGCTGATGGAACCCTGGGGATAGCGGACGCGCAGGAATAGGGGATGAGTACCGCCCCGTTCGCTTGCGATCTGTCGATTTTGCGGGCCAAAGCCGCCGCGTTGCTGCACGCCCCAGCGCTGTTCCCAGCCCTGTCCAAAGTTGCCGCGCCACAGAACTCGCGATTGAGGTGTCGCACGACTGAGCAAAGTAGGGTGGGAAGATTCTGCTGACGATGCAACGTTAGTGAGATTGGCTGCACCAGAAACCGCAAGCGGCGTGTATGAGCAGCTTGTGGCCGCCGCCAGCAGGGCGATCGCCCACCGTGGAAATCTTGCCTGAGCTTGTGTCATGGTTCATCCATCCAGCAACGACTTTCATTGAAGAAGCTGAGTAGGGTCAGCGGCCAGGCGCGGACGTTCAACTTCTCGAACTCTTTTACAAATGATTTGAAATCTTTACAGGCAAGTTTCTGTGAAGATGTGGAACTCTCAGGGTCTGAAGACAGAACTTGAGAACCGCGTAGCCCCGGCCCCCAGCGAGCTTTTACAGTTTGTAACGTTTGCATTGAGCCAGGAGGCCAACCCACACCGTAGACTTGATAAATGCCTAACACCTAACTTCTGGCTGACCCCCGCTTTCAGTCCTATACCCAGCTTCATCCTTCATACGCAGGTCTTTTTTAAGAACTATGTTTCCCATTCAGCGTCCTCGTCGTCTCCGCAGTCATCCCCAGTTGCGCCGCATGGTCAGCGAAACGGTGCTGAACATTAGCGACCTGATCTATCCGCTGTTTGCGGTGCCGGGGGAGGGAATTGCGACTGAGGTGCGATCGATGCCAGGAGTATACCAACTGTCGATCGACAAAATCGTAGAGGAAGCAAAGGAAGTCTACGATTTGGGCATTCCTGCCATCATTCTGTTTGGCATTCCTGCCGACAAGGATACCGACGCGACGGGAGCGTGGCACGACCATGGCATTGTGCAACAGGCGGCAACGGCGGTGAAGGAAGCCGTGCCCAACCTGATTGTGATTGTTGATACCTGCCTGTGTGAATACACCTCCCACGGACATTGCGGCTATCTGGAAGTGGGCGACCTGACGGGGCGCGTGCTAAACGACCCAACACTGGAGCTACTCAAGAAAACCGCCGTCTCGCAGGCAAAGGCGGGAGCAGACATCATCGCGCCGTCGGGGATGATGGACGGCTTTGTCAAGGCGATCCGCGAGGGGCTAGACGAAGGTGGGTTTCAAGATATTCCGATTCTGTCCTATGCGGCGAAGTATGCGTCGGCGTATTATGGCCCGTTCCGCGATGCGGCCGAGTCGGCTCCGCAGTTTGGCGATCGCCGCACCTATCAGATGGACCCTGGCAACCGCCGCGAAGCGCTGAAGGAAATTGAGCTAGACATCGCTGAAGGAGCGGATATGCTGATGGTCAAACCCGCACTGTCCTATATGGACATCATCTGGCAGGTGAAGCAGGCATCCAACCTGCCTGTTGCGGCGTATAACGTTTCAGGCGAGTACGCTATGATCAAGGCAGCGGCTCTCAACGGCTGGATTGATGAGCAGCGCGTCGTTTTGGAGACGCTCACGAGTTTTAAGCGTGCTGGGGCAGATTTGATTCTGACTTACCACGCGAAGGATGCCGCCCGCTGGCTTAGTTCTGGTTTGTAGGTTCTTGCGCTCAGCGATCTTCGACTGACCTGCAATTGTGCAATTGATTAGGTCAATTTGCTTACAGCATTTTCTTGCGGGGTGAAGCAGGCGCTGCCCTGAGAAGGCGAGGGCTTCTTGAGCATCCGCGTCGCACCTCACTTGCTTCAAAAATGCTGTATCCGATTGACCTATTCGGTTTAAACCAACCTGGGGCTTTCAATCGAGGGTTTAGTTCTGTTCATTGCTTCTCAGGCACCATCTCGCCCGGACAGAGTAGGAGATGCGTGTCTCAAAATTAGGATTATGTGAAGACTATATGCTCGACTTACTCGGCCAAGTCATCTAGACATTGGCTTTACAAGCGGCCAGTGCGGCGATTCAGGTTGGCGGTTTGCCCAGCAAGGTTTCGAGCAAGCGCAAGTTTTTATGAAGCCTGTCCCGGCGGACTTGAAGTTTTGGGCTAGCTCCATAAGATCTATGTATGATCTCTACGATACAAGCCCTCCGTAGGATCATTTAAGTTCTACTGATGCGGATCTCTACACCAATAGTTAAAGCTTGCAGTAGACGGTTTTTTAACTGTCTTATATGTCTGCTAATCTGGTCTGGCTGCTGGGCGAGAATAGTAAGTTTGCTAGAAATGCGGAGAATATCTCAGCAATTTGCTGCATGATACAGCAAAAGCTCCGCTATAGCCTTATTAATAGTAAGAATTGCCCGACTAGGGCATTTTCAAAAAAATCTACTGGTTCAGGGAATCTACCAGAGTAGATTTACGTAAAGTTGTCCTGATAATTGGCTTCTCTCTTTGTAAGGAGTGTTTTAGTTCCTAATCTTGAGCAGGTCAAACCCTACCTAGCGAAGCGTCTGCCTTTTATGGGCTAAGCACCCACAGGATACGTTCGATTAGTTCATAGACCGGTCTTCTTACAGTTATGCACGCCTCTACGACATGGTGTGTTCTTTGTTGATCTATGAAATACACAATTACTCACACTGGAACGGACTGGTTGCTGAAGATCTGGGAACCCGCACCCATTGGCAGCGGGCGAGAGTTACCGTTTCTCTACAAAATCAAGCTGCGGTTTAACTCTGAGAAGGAAGCGCTAGTGGTGCTTGACCACTACAAGATGCTCTACTCAGGCACGAGCCATCTGGAGATGTCAGACATGGGTGCGCTGATGGCAGTCTAGATCTAGATAAGGACTAATTGTGCCCGGATTAATGGGTTTAGAAACGGTGAGTAGCGATTCCCAAAATTGCTTAGGGACTGGTCTAGAAAATGCTCTAGAGATTGCTCTGGAACTCTAGCAATTGCTCTACCAATCACTCTCACTTCTTATTTCCTAAAACGCTTGACTCATCCGAACACAATCTTAGAAGGGATAGGTCATCTTTTGCAAAGTTTCTGTGAAGCCTTTCGTCCAATCCTGCGGTTGCAGGATTCCTCTTTTGCATAGACTTCTAGGAGCGGCGATGGGCCATCGTGGTACTCGCCTGAGCCACAGGCATAAGAATCACATCGTTAATATTGACATGGGCGGGCCGCGTGGCGCAGTACAGCACAACATCTGCCACGTCGTCGGCTGTCAGTGGGGTGAGGCCCTGATAGACCTTGCGAGCGCGATCGCCATCCCCGTGAAACCGCACCTCGCTAAATTCGGTTTCCACCATGCCGGGATCGACTGAAGTAATTCGCACGGCGGTTCCTAGCAAATCTAACTTGATGCATTCCGTCAGGCTTTTGACGGCGGCCTTCGTGGCGCAATATACATTGCCGCCAGGATAGGGCTGGTGTCCGGCGATGGAGCCGATGTTGATGATATGGCCGCGATCGCGCTGCACCATGCCAGGAAGGATCGCCCGCGTCACGTAGAGCAGCCCCTTCACGTTGGTGTCGATCATTTCTTCCCAGTCTTGAATTATGCCCTCGTAGAGTTTGTCTAGCCCTCGGCTCAGCCCAGCATTGTTTACCAAAATATCCACCGCAGCCCAGGCTTCGGGCAGTGCGCCCAGCGTGGATTCGACCCTGGGGCGATCGCCCACATCCAGTTGCAGCAGCAGGGTCTCTGTTCCAAACTGGGTCTTGAGCGCAGCCGCTAGCGCCTCCAGTCGCTCCAATCGCCGCGCTACCAAAATCAGCCGCGCCCCCGCCTCTGCAAAAAAATGGGCACAAGCTGCACCAATCCCACTGCTTGCACCCGTAATCAGAACAATTTGGTTTTGAATAGAAGCCATTAGAGGGGTCAGGTTTTAGGAATCCGGATTCATCCTATCACCTGCCCGGTTTTCTCCCGCCTGAACCCTAGACCTGAACCCTAAGCCGTTGCCAGGGCGGGTTCTGGGCGCTTGCTGTGGCGAATGCCTTCAATGGCTTCGGCATAGTCCTTCGCGCCGAAGACCGCAGACCCGGCCACGATTGCGTTTGCGCCTGCTTCCAGCACTTGCCACGTATTGTTCACCTTCAGCCCGCCATCAACTTCGATCCAGGGGTCGAGGCCGCGCTCGGCGCACATTTCACGCAGCTTGCGGATCTTGGGCAGCACTGCCGGAATGAAGCTCTGGCCGCCAAAACCGGGGTTGACGCTCATAATCAGCACCAAGTCGCACACCTCCAGCACATACTCGATCAGCGTCAGCGGGGTAGACGGATTCAGCACGACTCCGGCCTGTTTGCCCAGTTCCTTGATCTGGCAGAGGGTTCGGTGCAGGTGGGGAGAGGCGTTGTGTTCGGCATGGATAGAGATAATGTCGGCTCCGGCTTTGGCGAAGTCTGCCACATACTTTTCTGGCTCCACAATCATCAGATGCACGTCCAGGGGCTTTTGGGTGTAGGGACGAATCGCGTCTACGATCAGCGGGCCAATGGTGATGTTGGGGACAAAGCGACCATCCATTACGTCTACGTGAATCCAGTCGGCTCCGGCCTGGTCAACCGCTTTGATTTCGTCACCCAGGCGGCTGAAGTCAGCAGACAAAATCGACGGGGCAATGACGATGGGCTTTTGTGAGGTGGGCAGGGTCATGGCGGCGAGTTCTCCTGGGTTTGATTTGGTATTAATTTTAACAAATTAACAAAGCGCATCCATCAGTCCAGACCCTTTGCAAGGCAGTCTAGAGCCAATCCTTAAGGCTTTATAAAAAGCTATCTACAAGAAGCTTTATACAAAATGGAGAGTCGCGCAACTGCCTATTGAGAAATTTGCCGTTCACATGCCATTTAACGCTCATCGGTTTAATGCTCATCGATGGTTCAGTTCTGACAGATGCTTCTGGATAGAAGCTTAGAAAAAACTGGAAAACGAAAAGGCCAGTGCCTGTAGAAAAGGCCTTGGAAACAGCCCTGGAAAATAAGGAGACTAGTGCAGTGTCATGGTTAAGTTTTAGGGTGATGCCTTGGTTGGTAGTCAGCGCTTCAGCGCTAAAGCACTGACTACCAACCTAAGTTGCTGTAACGCAGCATTAGCTCTTGCACATTGCACAGTCTTGGGAGGCAGCCGCTGCTGGAACGGGGTGCAGTCCTCCGGTTGGGGGCACGGGCGAATCTGCCAGGACGGTGTAGATTTCCCACGGAGCGCCGTCGGGGTCGCGAACCCAAACCTTATCTTGCAGCGCATAGCAGCAGTTGGTTTGCGATTCGGGCACGGTGGTCAGGTCGAGCTGCGCGAGGCGATCGCCCGCCATCTTCACCTCCTCCGACGTTTCCACCTCCACCCCCAGATGGTTGAGCCGTCCGGTAGCGTTGGGATTTTCGATCAGCACCAGCTTCAGCGGCGGCTGAGCGATCGCAAAGTTGGCATAGCCGGGCCGTTGCTTGGCAGGCTCCGCACCCAATAGCTTGCTATAAAACACAACAGCTTCATCAATATTGCTCACATTCAGCGCCAGTTGTACGCGAGACATCGAGTTTCTCCTGAGTGGAAGTTGGCATCAGTCATTCAATCTTGACAGTCATCAATCTTGACAGCCGTTCATATTGACAGCCATCAATATCGATTCCCATCAATATACTGGCACTCTATATCGATGAGTGTCAATATGAAAATATGAATTTACCTAAATCTGCTCCGCCAACTGCCGTGCCGACCTGCTGCACTCCGCTGCTGGCAGGCGCATTACCGCCCGAAGACGCGGCCCGGCTTGCTGCCCTGTTTCGCGTGTTGGGCGAACCGGCCCGCCTGCAACTGCTCAGCCTGATTGCGTCCCAACCGGGTCAGGAAGCCTGCGTCTGCGAATTGACCGAGCCGCTAGGTTTGTCGCAGCCGACCATCAGCCACCACCTCAAGGTGATGTACGAAGCGGGCCTGTTGCAAAAAGAGCGGCGCGGCAACTGGATATATTACCGACTGGTGGGCGATCGCCTCGAACAGTTGCGCGTTGCCCTGGCCAGCCCAGTCCGCTGAACCCACTGCCCGCAGGCCCCATGCGATGACGCTGAGCGAACCCATTACCACGCTGACCGATTATGCGATCGCCCTGGAGTGCCTGATCTTTGCGGTCTGCTTGCTGAAACAGGCGGAACCCCCCAAGCCCACAAAGGGGTGGATACTGGCCTTTGGCAGCACGGCGCTGGCTGCGGCCCTGGGCGGCACGCTGCATGGGTTTATCGAGAGGGTATCGCCCCTCTGGGCCGTGGGTCTGTGGCGAGTCATGCTGCTGGCGCTGGGGGTTGCAAGCTATGGGTTGGTAGCTGGCGCAAGTGCGAACTATGCACTGGGCAACACAAGGGTCTGGGTGCGGCGGCTGGCGCTGGGCAAGCTAGCGATGTATGGGCTGTGGGCGTGGCAGGCGAAATCCTTTGGAGGGGCGATCGCCGACTATCTGCTGTCTATGCTGGTGGTCGTGGGCCTGGTAGGGTCGGGGGTGGTTTTCGCGGTTCCGGCGCAGCGGGTTGCCACACGGTGGCTGGTGGGCGGGGTAGGTCTGTCATTTGCCGCCGCTGGGGTGCAGGTGGTGCAGCTTGCCCTGCGGCCCTGGCTCATGCCTAATGACCTCTATCATCTGGTGCAGATGGTCGCGCTCTATGCCTTCTTTCGTGCAGCCAGATAATGGAGGAACCAAGCTGTTTGGAGTTGGGGTGCCTGATGTCGCTGATGCAAGTTTGGGGCGTTTTTCTGATTTTTGTGCTGTGCCCCGTGCTGGGGGCGCTGCCGCTGATCGAGTGGGTCGTGCGCGGGCTGACGGGGAAGCGCCTGTCAAAGCTGGGCACGGGCAACGTTAGCGTGTCGGCGGCGTTTTATCACGGTGGGCAGATGGCGGGCATTCTCGCGGTGCTGTCGGAGGCGGGCAAAGGGCTGGCGGCGGTGATGCTGGCGCGGCAGTTTTTTCCGGCGGGGTCGCTGTGGGAAGTGGTGGCGCTGATGGCGCTGGTGATGGGGCGCTATTGGGGCGGGCGCGGCGCGGGCACGACCAACGTGGTGTGGGGCTTTGTGCTGCACGACCCGGCGGCGGCAGGGCTGATCGCGCTGATCGGCGGCATCGGGTTTACACTGTTGCGCGATCGCACGCTTGGCAAGCTCAGCGTCCTCGTCCTGATGCCCGTCATCGTGGCGCTGCTGCATCCCTATGACGGCAAGCGCGTTGCTGCGACAGCCCTGCTCAGCCTGCTGCTGGCGTGGATTTATCAAAAAATTCCCGATGATTTAGACCTGTCGGCTGAGGAAGCTCAGCAGGAGTCGAAGCGCGTGTTTCAGTTTTTTCGGGGCGACCGGGCGTTGCGATCGCTCGACCAACCCCTTTCACCAGAAAAATTTGGCTCCAAAGCCGCCACCCTGGCGACCCTCAAGCGGCTAGGCTATGCCGTGCCTGAGGGCTGGGTGCTGCCGCCGGGAGACGACCCTGCGCCGCTGCTGAATGCCCTCTCGCCCAGCGCCGACGCGCCGCTGGTGGTGCGCTCCTCTGCCATTGGCGAAGATTCTGACACGGCTTCGGCGGCGGGGCAGTACGAGTCGTTTCTGGACATCACCAGTCTGCCCGCGCTGGAGCAGGCAATCTTGCGCTGTCAGGGGTCCTACAACCTGCCCAGAGCGGTGCAATATCGCCAGCGCCAGGGCACTCCAGACGGCGGCATGGCGGTGCTGGTGCAGCGGCAGGTGGCGGGCGCGTTTTCGGGGGTGGCCTTCAGCCGCGACCCGATCCAGCGGCAGGGCGAAGCGGTGGTGATCGAGGCACTGCCGGGGCGGGCGGATCAGGTGGTGTCAGGTCGGGTCACGCCGGAATCCTATCGCGTGTGGCTGCCGGAGTCCCTGGAGGACGCAGACGACCCCGCCGCGTTTCAGGTGGAAGGGTCGGGCGACGTGCCGCTGGCGGTGATTCGCCGGGTGGCGTGGCTAACTCGACAGCTAGAGTCCCACTTTCACGGCATTCCGCAGGACGTGGAATGGAGCGACGACGGGCAGCAGGTGTGGATTTTGCAGTCGCGCCCGATCACCACGCTGGTGCCCATCTGGACGCGCAAGATTGCTGCTGAGGTGATTCCCGGCTTTATCCGGCCGCTCACCTGGTCGATCAACCGGCCGCTGACCTGCGGCGTGTGGGGCGAGATTTTTACCATCGTGCTGGGCGATCGCGCTCAGGGGCTGGACTTTGAGGAAACGGCGACGCTGCACCACTCCGCTGCCTACTTTAACGCGACGCTGCTGGGCGATATCTTTCGTCGGATGGGGCTGCCGCCGGAGAGCCTGGAATTTCTCACACGCGGCGCAAAATTCAGCAAGCCGCCGCTGGCTTCCACGCTGCGAAACGTATCTGGACTGCTGCGGCTGGTGCAGCGCGAACGACGACTGCTAAAGGAGTTTACCCAGTGCGATCGCCAGCAGTTTGCCCCGGCGCTGTCCGACCTGGCCGCCCAGCCCGCCGACTTGCTGGCCCCTGCCGATCTGCTCGATCGCATCGACCAGATTTTGGAACTGCTGCGCCCTGCCACCTACTTCAATATCCTCGCACCGCTGGGATTTGCCGCCCGACGCGCCTTGTTCCGGGTGGATGAAGCGGCGCTCGATAACCGCGTGATGCCGGAGGTGGCGGCCGTGCGATCGCTCCAAACCTTGGCCCAACAAGCGCGATCGCACCTGCCTGCGCCCCCTGCTGACCCTGACGTGCTGTTGATGCAGCTTAGGGAAACCCCGGCGGGACGGGACATTCTCCACCAGTTTGACCAGTTCCTCGACCGCTATGGCTACCTCAGCGAGGTGGGGACAGATATCGCCGTTCCGACTTGGCGCGAGGCTCCCCAGGCTGTGCAGCGCCAGCTTGCCCAATTTGCCCAGCTTAACCAGCTTGCGCCCATGCCCACTGCGTCGCAGTCTAAACCACCCGCTGGCAAGGTGCGAACCCTCCAGCAGCGGCTCGACCTCAAGGGGCGCGTGGCTGAGGTCTACAATCGCCTGCTGGCAGAACTTCGCTGGAGCGTTGTAGCGCTAGAGCGGTGCTGGCTGGCTGACGGCTTGCTGAAAGCGGCTGGCGATATTTTCTTCCTGGAAATTTCGGAAATTCGGGCGCTGGTGACGGAACAGGATGCCAACTGGAGTTCGGTAAAACGGCGGGTGCAGGAGCGGCGATCGCGCTTCGAGGAAGATTCCCAGCAGACCAATATTCCCCTGCTGGCCTATGGCTACGAGCCGCCGTGCCCAGAAACCCAGCCAGAACGGCCTGCCCTCAGCAGACTGATCGGCATCGGAGCCAGCCCTGGCATCGCGGTGGGAACGGTCATGGTAGTGCGATCGCCCCAAGACGCGCCGCCCCTCGACCGCTCCTATATTCTCGTTGTGCCCTACACCGACGCAGGCTGGGCCCCGCTGCTAGCGCAGGTCGGCGGGCTAATTGCCGAAGTTGGAGGGCGGCTCTCCCACGGGGCGATCGTCGCCCGCGAATACCAGGTTCCCGCCGTGATGAACCTGGCCAGCGCCACGCAACAGCTTCGATCTGGCCAGCGGGTGCGGCTGGACGGAGAGACGGGCGTGGTGGAGGTGGTGGAACCGGAATAGCCCAACCCTGGGACCCCCGCGAAACGATGACAACGGCTGGTACTGCAAAAATTCACGCTGCAAAAATTCACGCTGCAAAAATTCACGCTGCAAAAATTCACACGGCTATCTCTAGTGCTGCGATCGCCCTGGGCATTCTGAGAACAAGCGCCCGACCTCACCCCATCCCCCGATCCGCTCATGGTGTCTTTTACTGCCGCACCTCCAAACTTTGCGCTGGCCTCGCCCCACCTGCTGACGGCGGCCATTTTGCAGTTGCCGATGCCCGACGCTGCCGATCGGGTGGCATCGGGGCAGGTGGTGCGGGCTATGCAAACGCTGATGGCGCTGGTCGATGAGGTGCGATCGCCCGAAAACGGCTGGGATGCAAACACGCTGCCGACCCCAGAGGCGATCGCCCCCTACGTCGCCGACGAAGCCTGTGACCTGCTAGAAGCGCTAGAAACGTCGGAAGCGCTGGCAGCAGAGGCGACCGACCGCACGTTTCCCAGCGAGGCAGCCGACTCGCCCAAACTGGCCCCGCTGTGGCCCCCCTACTGCACACTCGACAGCCTCACCCCCCGGCTGCTGTGGGGACTGGCCCGCAGCGCCGTAGAGACGATGCGGCTATTGGAAAGTGTGTCTGCAACGGTGGCTCCGGCGAGGGCGGTGCGCCAGCGGGGGCGGCTGCGGCTGGCGGCGGTGCTGGAGCTACACGCTGAGGACGGCAGCCAGCGCCATGACCTGGTGATGCATCAGCCAGGGCAATCGCCCCTGTCGCCCGATGCCCAGGTCTACGAACTGGATGGCACAGCGGTTTCGGGCACGCTCACGGCTGGGCAAATCTTGACGGCGATCGCCCAGCAGGTGGAACTGGTCACGCCGGCCCTGTCGCCCCTCTTGGTGGGTCTGCCGATTCAACTGCTACTGCCGGAATATGACTGGCAGCCCGCAACGCTGCGCCTGCATCTGGAGCTGGAGTTTGTGCCGGGTGGACTGCCTGCCTCGCCGGAGTTGCCGAATGGTGCGGCGGCTTGGGCTGCTGGGGCTTCGGAACTACCCGATGCGCTGCCATCGAACGAGGAGGAAACCCTGCCGACCACCCTCCAGTTCACGCCGGGGGCCTGGCTCCAGCGCTATTGCACCCACCTGAGAGACTATGCGCTCGCCCATCAAGTCCTGCATCTGAGCGGCTGTCGTATGGTATCCGAAGCCGTCTTCCCGCTGCCTGCGGAAGAGGTGGTGCCACGGTTGGTTGCAGATGCCTGCCTGCTGCTGGATTTACAGACTGACTCGCCGCTGTTTGCGCCGATCGACCGCTGGCAAGACCGGATGCCGGGCGATCGCCTGCGATCGCGCCTCTTGTGGAGCCTCAGCCGCAGCAGCCCAGCAATGATGCAGCTCCTCGGCGGCGTGAAGGTGCGAATGCTACAACCGGAAGCCTCGTGGGATGCAGGCACGCTGCGGCTGCTGGTGACGCTGAAGCTGCAAACGCCGGAAATGGACTGGTATATTGACCTAGCGACGGGGCAAATGCCGGAACCGACCGTGTTTCCGCTGGCGGCGGACGTGGTGCTGCAAGCGGGCGACCTGGCGTTTGAGGCCCAGCCCAATGCCGCCCTGCCGCCGCTGTCGCTGCAACAGCCCACGCCCTTGGCGCAACTGAACGACCACGTCATGCAGCAAATTGAAACCGCTGTGCCCGAAGTACATCTGCTGCTGGAGGGCGCTGCGGTAGATCTGTGGAGCGATGCCGACCCCGAACCCCATCCCGCAACGCTTCAGGTCTTGGTGGATTTTGACTTTGTACCGGACTGGCACCTGACACCCGATCCGCATCGCGACTAGCTAGAATGAAGTGTCGATTTGGCAATCAGTCGATTTGGCATACTGGCATCGGATGAGAGGAGTTCGTCGCTACACGGCTTTGGCGCTGCTGAGCGCTCTGGGAATCAGCGCTGTCGGAATCATGGGAACCGCGCTTCCCGGCTGGGCCACCACCCAAATTTACCTGCGCTATGGCCCGCTCCGCCTGAATGTTCCGGTGCAGGCGATTGAGAACTTTGGCAAAACAGGCGACGACCCCCGCCTCAGGTTCTATCTCAAGCGGCTTGCGCCCCATCAGCGATCGCAGCTTCAAAACACCCTCAACGCCACCTACGACGTGGACTTGATGATGGTGTCGCAGTTTAGCTATACGCGGTCGGGAGAGCGACTGCTGCAAGAGGTGGGGGGGCTGCTGCGAACGGCCTCTGGGCAAAACGGCGCGGGCAGTCTGCGGAGCGCGGGCATCCTGGCGGCGGCAGACCCGGACGGCTTTAGCGTGCTGAGCTTTCTGCGGAATTTGCCCGTGGATATGCAGATCGACGTGCGGCAGGCGATCGCCTTTCAGCGGCGACTGGCGGGGCTGTTGCAACGCACAGCGCAGGTGACCAATCAGGTAATCGACGCAACGCAGGCGATCGCCCAGCAGGAAGCCAGCGTGCTGCAAACCCTGCCGCCCATCGACCCGCGTCAGCCCGGTTCCGTCGCGTTCCAACAACAAACGCTGCGGCTGGTGGACGCGCAGCGCAGTCGCCCGCTGACGGTTGACCTATATCTGCCAACGGTAGCCACGCCCGCGCCGCTGATCGTCGTGTCAAATGGACTAGGCGCACGGCGCGATCGCTTTACGCGGCTGGCCAGCCATCTGGCATCGCACGGCTTTGCGGTGGCCATTCCCGATCATCCAGGGAGCGATCGCGATCGCCTCCAGGATTTTTACGACGGGCTGCACCGAGAAAACTTTGACCCCGCCGAGTTTGCCAATCGCCCGCTGGATATCTCCTTTTTGCTAGATGCGTTGGGCGAAATGCAGCAGCAGGGGCAATTCCAACGCATCGACCTAGAGCGGGTGGGGGCGTTTGGCTATTCCTTTGGCGGCACGACGGCCTTTTCCCTGGCGGGTGCAGAGATACAGCTTTCGTCGCTGGAGCCGGCCTGCCAGTCCGATTCGTTCATTCTCAATATTTCGCTGCTGTATCAGTGTCAGGCGCTCGAAGCCCCGCCGCCGCCCAACCTGCGCGATGCTCGCATCAAGGCGGTCTACGCCTTTTTGCCCTTTGGTAAGAGCCTGTTTGGAACGGGTCTCTCGAAAATTGACGTGCCCGTTCTGTGGGAAGCGTCCGACGAGGACTTGCTAACGCCCCTGCTCAAAGAACAGGTTCCCTCGTTTCAGCAGCTTACCCCCTCCGCGCCCCAAGCAGAGCGCTACTTCGTGCTGACCAAAGGACTGCCCCACGCCCGCATTAGCTACGAAATCGCCGGCCGCACTGCTGGAGGAGATTCTGGGTCAGATCGCCCCAAGACTCGCCCCTCCTGGGAAGACATCAAAGCCATCTCCGAGCGCTATCACCACGCCCTGACGCTGGCATTTTTCCAGACCCACGTCGCTGGCAACGAGGACTATCGCCCGTTTCTCACGGCGGCCTACGCCACCCAACTTGCGGAGCCGTCTTTTCCCCTCGGCTTTGTCGCTTCCCTCGATGCTATTGAGGATTAGCTCGTGCTGGAGTCGCCTGGATGAGACTGCTGTGAGATCATGGTGGGAGTTGAAACAGGGGGTGCATTCTGTTTATCAGCTATGATGCAATAGCTTCAGCACTACAGGGTTCTTTGTCTCATCTGAGACCCGTGTTTGCCTCAATTTGAATTAATCGAGGTTCCTTAGAATCCAACACGCTACGACTTTCCCACTCGTCAAACTGTCCTTCCCGTTACCCCCCCTGTGCGGCTTGTCGTAGCATGGCCAAATCGCCGCCGCAGATAGCAGGCAGGTGGCGGGTAATTGCCTGGATGTCCCAGTCCCACCAGCGGATTTGCAGGAGTTCCTGGATCACTGCGTCGTCAAAGCGCCTGCGAATCAGGGCTGCGGGGTTGCCGCCGACGATGGCGTAGGGTTCTACGTTGCGGGTGACGACCGCACCCGTGGCGATAATGGCTCCGTCGCCCACCTGCACTCCCGGCATTAGCATCGCGCCGTAGCCGATCCACACGTCGTTGCCGATGATGGTGTCGCCTTTGTTGGGCCAGGAATCGGGCATGGCGTGTTCCCAGCCGTTGCCAAACACGGGAAAGGGATAGTTGGTGAACCAGTCGGTGCGGTGGTTGCCGCCGTTCATGATGAATTTGACATCCGAGGCGATGGAGCAAAACTTGCCGATGATTAGGCGATCGCCCTCAAAGTCGAAGTGATACAGCACATTGCGCTCAAAGTTCTGTGGATCTTCAAAATCGTCATAGTAGGTGTAGTCCCCCACAATAATGTTGGGATTTTTAACGATATTCTTCAGAAATGCTAGCCGGGTCTGGCCGGGGATCGGGTAGCGGGTGTCGGGGGAAGGGCCGGAGGTCATTTTGTCGCCTCAAAATTATCGACTCAAATTATCGCCTCAAAAATCGCTGACTTAACCGACTCACAAACGCATCCACCTCTGGCAGCCGTAGCCGCGTAGCAAACCACCCAAACACCAGCAGCCCTGCGCCACCTGCAAGGCACAGATTCACCAGCAGCACGCCAAAGCCCTGATTGCCAAGCCATTCCTCGCAGCCCTGAAGCACCGCCCACGCCACACCGCCTGCCAGCCCGCTGCCCAGGGCCAGCAGCGCCGTCAGTCCTCCCCACTGACGCAGCGGCAGCCCTTGCAGGCGACGGTGCAAAATAGCCAGCATAATCAGCATCGAAATCAGGTTCACGCCGACGGTCGCCAGCACCAGCCCCACCGCACCGTAGGGACGCACCAGCAAAAAGTCCAGCAGTGCGTTTAGGAAAATATTGGCAATGCTAATGCGGAAGGGCGTGAGGCTGTCTTCCAGGGCATAAAACACGCGCACCAGCACATCGCGTCCCAAATATACAAACATGCCGACGGAATAGGCCATCAGCACGGTAGCGGTGAGCAGCGAGTCTTCGGGGCGGAAGGCATAGCGCTCGTAGACCACCCGCGAAATGGGGACAGCCAGCACGATCATCAAGGCGCTGATGGGCAGCATGGTGAGGGCGGTAGTGACTAGCCCCTGACGGATGCGGAGCTTAAGTTCGGGCCAGTCCTGCGGCGCGGTGAGGCGCGAAAAGACGGGCAGCAGCGGCACCAGGATGACGTTTGACAAAATGCCCAGCGGGGTCAGCGCCAGCAGCCCTGCATAGCCCATTGCCGAAACGGCCGCCGCCGCGTTGGGAATGAACGACGCGAAGAACAGATCCGTCCACACGTTAATCTGCATCATGCCCGAAGAAAACGTCGCCGGGCCCATGACGTTAATTACTTCGCGCACCGCCGGATCGTTGAAATTGAACCGGGGTCGCAGTGTGCCCAAGCCGGATTTCCACTGGGCGGGTAGCTGCACCAGCCATTGCAGCAGCGCTCCGGCTAGGGTAGACCCGGCCAGCACTGCGCCGCCCAGCATGGCGTACTGTGGATCGGTGATGCGATCGCCCAGATACCACGCTAGACCCCCCAACCCCAGCAGCACCGTGACGCTGCTAAACAGCGGGCTGATCGACGGCAGCCAGTATTGATTGGCCGCATTCAACGCGCCAAAGCCGATGCCCACCAGCCCTGCCAGCACCGCCATCGGAGCCATAATCTTGAACTGCTGAATGGCGATGTCTCGCGTCTGCTGGAGCGTGGCATATGTTTCCGCCGACATCCCCTCCCGCGCCGCATCGGCCGCGAAAGAAACAGCCCCCGGAGCCACTAGGCTCATCATTGGCTCTGCAAACGCGATCAAGCCCACCGTCACCAGCAGCAAAATGCTGACCACCAGCGTCGTGATTCCTTCCACAATCGGCGCGACTTCTTCTTGCTTGCGCTTCGACAAGACGCTGACAATCGCACTGTGAAAGGGCCCGTTGATCCCGCCCAGCAAAATCAGCAAAAAGCCGGGAATCACGTAGGCAAAGTTGAACGCGCCAAACACCGGGCCCGTGCCAAAGGCAGCGGCGATCGCCTGCTGGCGAAACAAGCCAAATATCTTGCTCAATAGCGTAGCAATGGCAACGATTCCAGCGATTCCGGCAAGTGAGCGGGCTTTGGACACAGGTTTGAAGGGATTGGGGTTATTGGTTTATAGAAAGCGAGGCAGAAAAAAGGCTTGAACAGAAGCAGGTCAAGCCGCTCTTGCTCCTCTTCTCCCAAGTCAGGAGAAGCAATTGGGGGATGAGGGCAGATTGAAAGTTGCACATCGCGTAGAGAAGACAATCAAGACCTGGCTCTCGTCTCTCGCGCCGCGCTCTCTGCTTGTATCTTAAGAGGCAAGCGGTAACCCAATTCGCCTCATCTCCAGTCTGCGGGTTCAAACGATTCCCACCCTCCCACACCCCCGCCCCCCTTATAATTCGGATTGCCCTTCCTATCCAATTCCTCTTCTATGTCCGATTCTCAGGCTGTGAGCGCAGCGGTTGCGCGGCTATATGACACCTATCCGTTTCCCCCAGAGCCGCTGCTGGATGAACCGCCACCGGGTTATAACTGGCGCTGGAACTGGCTAGCGGCCCACAGCTTTTGCACTGGACGCAGACCCGCACGGCAGGATATTCGGATTTTGGATGCGGGCTGTGGGACGGGCGTGGGGACAGAATATCTGGTGCATCTAAATCCGCAAGCGCAGGTGACGGGGATTGACCTGAGCGCGGGGGCGTTGTCGGTGGCGCAGGAGCGGTGTCGGCGGTCTGGGGCCAATCGCGCGACCTTTCACCACCTGAGTTTGTACGATGCGGATCAGCTACCGGGCGAGTTTGACCTGATTAACTGCGTCGGCGTGCTGCACCACCTGCCTGACCCGATTCGCGCGGGATTCAGGCGTTGGCGAAAAAGCTGGCTCCGGGGTGGCATAATGCATATTTTTGTCTATGGGGAATTGGGACGCTGGGAAATTAAACTGATGCAGCAGGCGATCGCCCTCCTCCAGCAAGACCAGCGGGGTGACTATACCGACGGCGTGCAGCTAGGGGCGAGCCATCTTCGCCAGCCCTGCCCGAAAACAACCGCCTGGTGCGACGCGAGCAAGAACGCTGGTCGCTAGAAAACCAAAAAGACGAGTGCTTTGCCGATATGTACGTACATCCGCAGGAAATCGACTACAACATCGACACCCTGTTTGAACTCGTTGATGCGTCGGGGCTGGAATTCTTGGGCTTCTCAAACCCTCGCGTGTGGGACTTGGAGCGGCTGCTGGGCAAGTCGCCGGAGTTGATGCAGCGGGCCGAAGGTCTGGGCGATCGCCAGCGTTACCGCCTGATCGAACTGCTCGATCCCGACACGATTACGCACTACGAATTCTTTTTGGGTCGGCCACCGCTGGAAATCTGCGACTGGTCATCCGATGCCGACCTGCTCAGCGCTATTCCCGCCCTCAGCCCTTGCATCGACGGCTGGGATAGTCGCTGCGTGTTTAACTACGACTACCAGATCATCAACCTCAGCGAGTCCGAGTGGGGCTTTCTCAAGGCTTGTGAGAAAGAGGCTGGGAGGGCGATCGCCCAAATCCTGCAAGACCAGCCGTTACCCCTAGACAGCGTTCGCACCCTCCAGCGCCAACAATTGCTGCTGCTAACCCCAGCAACTTGAACCCAAGCTGACCCCCAGGATTTCAGTTGCAAAAGCCTTCTAAGCTCTTTGAATAAATTCTTTTCAAAAAATCTTGCTTAGAAATTTCTGGGAATTGAATGATTTTGAATCACCGTCATTAAGTATTGTTACCCTGCGATGATATGATTAGAGACGGTTCATCACTGCGTTGACAATGATGCGCTCATGACTCCAAAAGACCTATCTGGACTCGGTTCTCAATCGTGACCACGCCAGATCTCCCACCCGAAACCAATACGAACGCTCTGGCTGATCCTGCTGCTCCAGAGAGCAACGACTCCTCTGCCGCACTGCCAGCCCAACCCGATGCATCCATGCAGGAATACTACAAGCTTCAGAGTCATCTGCTGCTAACGACGCTTGTTATGGCTGTTGTCATTTTTAGTTCTGTGTGGGCAGTATACTCCCTGAACATTGCTCTCAATTACCTGATTGGAGCGTGCACAGGTGTGGTTTACTTGAGAATGTTGGCCAGAAACGTTGAGCAGCTAGGGCGACAAAGAGGACGGCTCGGAAATACCCGTCTTGTTCTCCTTGTGGGTTTGATTCTGGTTGCTTCTCGCTGGAATCAGCTTCAAATCATGCCTATTTTTTTAGGCTTTCTGACCTATAAAGCTGCGGTCATCTTTTATATGTTGCGGACATCTATCCTCCCCTCGCAGGGATAGGTTTAGATATCCTAGCATCCCTCCAGTTAATTCGGGCAAGCCATTTTCATGGAAACGTTGCTTTCTCTTAACGTCTTCAATGCCTTTCCGCTTGCTGAGCTAGAAGTCGGCAAACACTTCTATTGGCAGTTAGGAAATCTAAAGCTGCATGGGCAGGTGTTCCTCACCTCGTGGTTTGTAATCGGCCTTTTGGTGCTGGTCACGTTCCTGGCAAGCCGTAATATCCAGCGCGTTCCCTCTGGGCTGCAAAACCTGATGGAATACGGGCTAGAGTTCATTCGCGATCTGGCGAAAAACCAGATTGGTGAAAAGGAATATCGCCCCTGGGTTCCGTTTGTGGGCACGCTGTTTCTGTTCATCTTCGTGAGTAACTGGTCGGGTGCGCTGGTTCCCTGGAAGCTCTTTAAGCTACCAGAGGGTGAACTGGGTGCGCCGACTGCCGATATCAACACCACAGTTGCGCTGGCGCTGCTGACCTCGCTGGCCTATTTCTACGCAGGGTTTAGCCGCAAGGGATTGGGCTATTTCGGCAACTACGTGCAGCCTGTGCCGTTTATGCTGCCGTTCAAGATTATTGAAGATTTCACCAAGCCGCTCTCCCTCAGCTTCCGACTTTTCGGAAACATCTTGGCGGATGAGCTGGTGGTGGGTGTGCTGGTTCTCCTAGTGCCGCTGTTTGTGCCGCTGCCCGTGATGGCGCTTGGCCTCTTTACGAGTGCAATTCAGGCGCTCATCTTTGCGACGCTGGCGGCCGCCTACATCGGCGAGGCAATGGAGGATCATCACGGTGAAGGGCATGAGGAGCACTAGCATCCTCAGTTGGGGTGTGTGAATTCCCCGTTCATGCGACTCGATTGCAGCAGTCGTCAGTGCAATCGACAGTCGTTGTGTGAGGTGTGCGATCGCCTTTACATGGGCTGATTCTGCAAGCCAGATCACGCATTTGCTGACGTGTTTCTCGTTCTGTAATTTTTAGGGAAGGAAAACATCATGGATCCGATTATTTCTGCTGCTTCGGTTGTGGCTGCTGCACTGGCTGTAGGGTCTGGCAGCGATCGGCCCTGGCATTGGTCAAGGGGAATGCCGCTGGTCAGGCAGTTGAAGGGATTGCTCGTCAGCCCGAAGCAGAGGGCAAGATTCGCGGTACGCTGCTGCTGAGCTTGGCGTTCATGGAAGCGCTGACAATCTACGGTCTGGTGGTGGCGCTGGTGCTGCTGTTTGCCAACCCCTTTGCCTAAGAGGTGGGCCGTGTGGCTGGGGTGCAGAGCATTTCAGCCACAGGCTTGCTTAGGCTTGAGTGTATTGTTGTTGGGCGATCGCGCTCGAGTCAGGTATCCAACTTTGAGCAACGCCCCTCGACGACGATTTCAAGATCGTTGCAAATGGTTTGGTTAGTAGAACCCCCAAAGAGTTAATCGGGGGCGAATAAATATGGGTTTATTGGACATTCTTACTGGCTGAAGAGGGCGGGGGCGGTCTGTTTGACCTGGATGCCACGCTGCCGCTGATGGCGCTCCAGTTTATGCTGCTGGTTGCAGTGCTCAACGTCACTTTTTACAAGCCGTTGGGCAAGGCCCTGGATGACCGCGAGGGCTACATCCGCGCCAATCAGTCGGAGGCGAAGGAGCGTCTGGCAAAAGCAGAGGCACTAGCTAAGCAGTATGAGACTGAGGCAGCCGAGGTTCGTCGTCAGTCGATCGCAATTGTCTCGGCGGCCGAGGCAGATGCTCAAAAGATCGCAGCCCAAAAGATTGCAGAAGCCCAGCAGGTTGCTCAGGCTCAGCGAGAGCAGGCGCAAAAGGATTTAGATGCTCAAAAAGGCTGCGGCATTGCAGTCCTTAGAGCAGCAGGGTGGATGAATTGAGCCGTCAGATTTTGGAAAAGGTGACGGGTGGTGTTGCGCTTGGCTAGCGCTGACGGGGCAAGCTGCTGTATTGCAGCGTTTTCTGGTGTTGTGCTAGTTGACGTTGCTCCTCGGTCGGGCTTTCCAGAGACCTGTTTTTAACTCGTGAATCAATCAAAGACGCAGATTCGGGCATTCACAGATGGAGATACTAGGGAGTTTGTTGGCGATCGCCGCAACAGCGGGAGAAGCGGCTGAAGCGTCCGAGGAGGGCGGCTTTGGGCTGAATTTTGACCTGCTAGACACAAACCTGATTAACCTCGCCATCATCATTGGTGTCTTGGTGTATTTTGGTCGCGGCTTTTTAGGGAAAACGCTGAGCGATCGGCGGGCGAAAATCGAAGCTTCGATCAGGGAAGCAGAGCAGCGCAAGCAGGAAGCCGCCGCTCTCCTGGGCAGAGCAGCAGCAAAAGCTGGCACAGGGCTCAAGAAGAGGGCGGCTCGTATTCGCTTAGAAGCAGAGACTCAGGCAGCCGCAGCGAGTGCCGCAATTCTAGAGCAGGCGACGCAGGATGTGGCTCGAATGCAGGCGGCGGCGGATCAGGATGTCGCCGCAGAAGAGCAGCGAGTGGTGAACGAACTGCGTCAGCGAGTGGCAGCGCTTGCGCTCCAGCAGGTCGAGGCAAGGTTGAAAGGCGGACTGAGCGAAGATGCCCAGCAGCAGTTAATCGATCGCGGCATTGCGGCATTGGGAGGTTAGCGAAATGAGAGATTCAATTACAGCATCCGAAGTCTCGGAGCCTTATGCACAGGCTTTGATGTCGCTTGCCAAATCCAATGATTTGATTGACCGCTTTGGTGAAGATGTCGCATTCTTGCGATCGCTCCTGGCTGAATCAGAAGAGCTTCAGCAAGTCCTGGCAAACCCGCTGATCAAGCCTGATGCCAAGAAGGGCATTTTGCGCCAGCTTGCATCAGATCAGGTTCATCCCTATACGCTCAACTTTCTGTTTCTGCTGGTGGATCGGGGTCGAATTCTGTTCTTAGACAACATTTGCAAGCAGTATCAAGCGCTCCTGCGCGAACTGAAGCAAGCCGTTCTGGCGGAGGTCAGTGCGCCTGTTGAATTGACCGAAGCCCAGCAAGAGGCCGTCCGCAACAAGGTCAAGGAGCTAACAGGGGCCCAGCAAGTTGATCTGGAAACTCGCATCAATCCTGACTTGATTGGCGGGGTTGTGATCAAGGTGGGTTCTCAGGTTTATGACACAAGCCTGCGGGGTCAACTGCGACGCATTGGGCTAAAGCTGACGGGTTCCAGCTAGGAAGCGCCCCGGACGACTGGCGGACTTTATTGGCTCTCCCTAATGCTCCCCTTAATCAGTAGGGAATCTCTTACTGGAATCTATTACTTTCATCCCGACGGGTATTACGACCTGATCCCCCACCGTTTAACTGGAGAAAAACGCAATGGTAGCAATTAGACCAGACGAAATTAGCAGCATTATTCGCCAGCAAATCGAGCAATACGACCAGCAAGTTAAGGTTTCTAACGTGGGAACCGTGTTGCAGGTCGGCGACGGCATTGCCCGCGTCTATGGATTAGAAAATGTCATGGCCAGCGAACTGCTGGAGTTTGAAGACGGCACGATTGGTCTGGCGCTGAACCTGGAAGAAGACAGCGTGGGTGCTGTGCTGATGGGCGAAGGTCTGAATATTCAAGAGGGCAGCACCGTGCGCTCGACGGGTCGAGTCGCCTCGATTCCTGTGGGGGAAGCCTATCTGGGTCGTGTAGTCGATGCGCTGGCGCGTCCAATCGACGGTAAAGGGGACATTGCTGCGACCGATTCTCGCCTCCTGGAATCTCCTGCACCTGGTATTGTGGAACGGAAATCGGTGTATGAGCCAATGCAGACCGGGATTACGGCAATTGATGCCATGATTCCGATTGGTCGTGGTCAGCGTGAGCTGATTATCGGTGACCGTCAAACGGGCAAAACTGCCGTTGCGCTGGACACCATCCTGAACCAGAAGGGCGAAGACGTGATCTGCGTCTACGTTGCAGTCGGACAGAAAGCTTCGACGGTGGCTCAGGTGGTAGATGCACTCCAGTCTCGTGGCGCGTTGGAATACACCATCGTTGTGGCAGCAAACGCCAGTGACCCTGCTCCGCTGCAATATCTAGCGCCCTACACCGGGGCAACCCTGGCAGAGTACTTCATGTACAAAGGCAAGCATACGCTGGTGGTGTATGACGACCTTTCCAAGCAAGCTCAGGCATACCGCCAGATGTCGCTGCTGTTGCGTCGCCCACCCGGACGGGAAGCCTACCCTGGCGATGTGTTTTATCTCCACTCACGCCTGCTAGAGCGGGCTGCAAAGCTTAGCCCCGAACTGGGCGAAGGCAGCATGACGGCACTGCCAATCGTGGAAACCCAAGCGGGTGACGTGTCGGCCTATATTCCAACGAATGTCATTTCGATTACGGACGGACAAATCTTCCTGTCTTCTGACCTGTTTAACTCCGGCTTGCGTCCGGCGGTGAACGCTGGTATCTCGGTGTCTCGCGTGGGATCTGCGGCGCAGACCAAGGCGATGAAGAAAGTCGCAGGTAAGGTGAAGCTGGAACTGGCTCAGTTTGCTGAACTGGAAGCCTTTACTCAGTTTGCATCTGACCTAGACAAGGCGACCCAGGATCAGCTAGCGCGGGGTCAGCGCCTGCGGGAATTGCTGAAGCAGCCGCAGTATTCGCCGCTGTCGGTGGCGGAGCAGGTGGCTGTGATTTACTCCGGCATTAATGGCTATCTGGATGATATTCCGGTGGAAAAGGTGACTGCGTTCACCAAGGGACTGCGCGACTATTTGAAGACCAGCAAGGCCAAGTACATCGAAATCGTCCAGGGGCAAAAGGTGCTGACGGATGAGGCAGAAGGACTGCTGAAAGAGGCGATCGCCGAATACAAGCAAACCTTCCTGGCAGGACTGAAGTAGGGATGAGGTGTTAGGGGACAGGCATTATGAATCAGCATGGGTTTGTGTTTCTAATGCCTGCCTCTTCCCTTCAACCGCTTCGACCCCTAACCCTTAATTCCTAACTCCTAAACTATGGCAAACCTGAAGGCAATTCGCGATCGCATTCAGTCGGTCAAGAATACCAAAAAAATTACAGAGGCGATGCGCTTGGTGGCCTCTGCAAAAGTCCGTCGCGCCCAGGAACAGGTCATCGCGACTCGTCCCTTTGCCGATCGCCTGGCGCAGGTGCTATACGGCTTGCAGGCGCGGATGCAGTTTGAAGATGTGGATCTGCCGCTGCTAAAGTCGCGGGAGGTTCAAACAGTTGGCCTGCTGGTGATTTCGGGCGATCGCGGTCTATGCGGCGGCTACAACAGCAACATCATCAAGCGGGCCGAGTCCCGTGCCCGTGAGCTACAGGCCGAAGGTCTCAACTATCGCTTTGTCATCGTTGGGCGGAAAGCTTTGCAGTATTTCCAACGCCGCAGCCAGCCCATCGATGCGAGCTTTTCTGGCTTGGAGCAAATTCCGACCGCAGCCGAAGCCGCTAAAATTTCCGATGAAGTGCTGTCTCTGTTCCTATCAGAAACGGTGGATCGGGTCGAGCTGATTTATACCAAGTTTGTGTCGCTGGTCAGCTCTCGCCCGGTGATTCAAACCTTGCTGCCTCTAGATCCGCAAGGACTTGAAACACCCGATGACGAGATCTTCCGGCTGACGACCCGAGGCGGTGAGTTTGCGGTGGAGCGACAGAAGGTGGCCGCACCGGATGCCCGCTCGTTTCCCCAAGACATGATTTTTGAACAAGATCCGGTGCAAATTTTGAATGCGCTGCTGCCGCTTTATCTGAATAACCAACTGCTGCGGGCCCTGCAAGAGTCAGCAGCTAGCGAGTTGGCTGCTCGAATGACGGCAATGAATAACGCCAGCGACAACGCCAGCGAACTGATGAAGACTCTGACGCTGACCTACAACAAGGCACGCCAGGCAGCAATTACTCAAGAAATTCTTGAAGTGGTTGCAGGCGCAAACGCTTTGCAGTAGATCAGGCTTTCAAAAAAAGCAAAAGCAGCAGTTTTCCGTGGGCGTACATGCTCACGGAAAACTGTTTTATAGAACTCTTGCCAGGGTTAGAGAATTGGGTGAGCAATCACGGGGCAGTTGATCGTTGCCCTTGTGGGTCGCAGTCCGTAGAGCCAGGCATTTCCCGGACCCTCTGGGTTGATGTAGGCGCTTGTGACCATGCCAGATTTGATCAATCCCTCCAGATCCTCAAACGAGGTGATGCGTCTGCCTTTGTTTTCGGCGATCGCCCTTTCAGTCCACATGCTCACATGGGCATCCCACAGCGGGCTGTAGTTGTTAGAAGCTGAGGGATCGTCGTTGGATGGAGCGTAGGGAAACACGTTGATTGGGTCGATGCCATTGTTTGCAAGGGAGGCCGCAAACCCCTGATGCTCACCCGTGCTAGTGTCAGTGATGCCGTTGAGTACGGGCGAAAATCCCAACAGCGCAGATTGGTCAGAGGGTAGCGATTTGCCAAAGGCGGGGATGTTGGCCAGGGCTGGCGCAAAAACGCCCTTTTCTAGCACCGAGGGAACGTCTGCCGATACATCCGTGACCAGGTGATAGAAATACTGCCGCCCACCCTGAAACCCGTCGAGGATAGACATCGTAGCGGTTCGCTTTTCAAGGTCAATATCGACCAGGCGATCGTGGCTTCCAGAAGCATTGTGAACCATCTGAGCATTGAGTACCACATTGCTGGGCAGCACTGCCATTGAAGACCATTGTGCATCGGCGATCGCCCCAGGCTTCGCCACTTTGGGTGGAAAAGGATACGGACTGCCCGGTTCTACTTCGTAGCGGGGTGAGAAATCGACGTTGCCTCGAAACCGAATAATTCCGTTTTCAAGCGTGACAGATTGCGCCCCCGAAGTGCCAATTACATTCCTCATTTTGGGTGCAAAATTGATGCCCAATTTTTTAGCTACCTCAAAATCGGAAGCCTCAGTCAGAATGTAATAAACGGACTCGCCTTGGGGTGAAAGACCTCGATAAAGCGGCAATTTAACAGTTGCTTTGTCCGGCGTAAAGTCAACTGCCAACGCGCTTTTCAGATACACATTGTCGCTTGGTTTTCGCTTGGTTTAAAGCTAACAGCCGTGCTTTCAGAATAGCTCGGACGACCTGATTCCCGTGCGGCAGCAGCCAATAAAGCCTCTGCTTCAGATAACCCTGATGGGGTGTTTGCAAAGCTAATTGAGACTGACGTAACTAGCGCTAGCAAAAAGCCTGCTAGCACTGCCCATTTTTTACTAATCCTCATCGTGTTAGTGTTTCCTGTGAAACAACATAACAACCATCTCACTGATCTTTGAAGCTTATCTGAGTGCCAGTTTAGAGACGGATGGGTCAGAAAGAACGTTAGATTCTCTTAAGAAATGCAGCACAAATTGGGCAGGAAGATCTGGGGCGATCGCCCCCAATGTTTCATTAAACGATTGCATTAAAATACGCATTAAATGCATTCGTTGACTAAAGCTTTGCACCGCGATAGCGAATTTGCCGTTTGAGCGATAACTCTTCTGCCAACTTGGGCATGTCGCCCCTGTGCCCCATCACAATCACCGTGTCATCCTCATGCAGCACAACCGTGGAACCAGGATTCATAATCAAGGTTCCGTCTGCTCGTCGCAGGGCCACAATCAGATAGGTGCGGCCGACCTGCCCGCGCCCCCTCACTTCCAGATCTTTTACAAAGCTGCCAATTAGAGCCGAACCACGAGACACCCGCAACTCGTCGAGCTGCATGTCCAGATTTCCCAGCAATTCATTCAGCGTACTGCTGCCGTCGTTGTGGTTCAGCAAGTCAAGGGAGGCCGGGTGCGTGATCATTTGGGACATTCGCATCGCGCAGATGGTGGCAGGCAGCACGACGTGGTTTGCGCCCGCAAGCCGGAGTTTGCGCTCGGTGCTGGGATATTCCCCCCGCGCCAAAATGGATAGTGCTGGGTTCATACCCCGTGCGGTCAGCGTGATGAACACATTCGCCGCGTCATCCGGCAGCACCGTCGCTAGATATCTGGCTCGCCGAATCCCTGCTAGCTCTAGCACTTCTTCATCGGTGGCGTTGCCGCTGATTACCAGATAGCTCATTTCCTGGGCCTCAACCACGCGGCCGGCATCGTTATCGATAATGACGAAAGGCTTCTGCTTGTCCGTCAGCTCCCGCGCCAGGATTTGTCCCATGCGCCCAAAGCCGCAAATAATTGTGTGGTTTTCCAGGGTTTCAATGGCTTTTAACATGCGTCTGACTCCCAGTGCCCGATTGATTTCTCCCTCGGTAATCATCTGCACAATCCCCCCCACGGCGTAGACTGCTGAGGAGGTGCCGCCAATGATCACCAGCATGGTAAATAGGCGCAGGACTGGCGTTGTAATCGGATTCACTTCGCCAAAGCCAACGCCAAAGACCGTGATGACAACCTGATAAATCGCATCTAGAAACGTCCAGCCCGCGATCATGTATCCGGCGGTTGCCACGATGATGGTAATCAGGAACAAGACCGCGCCCGTGAGAACCCGGCGGAAGGGAGTCATGCGTTTAGAGAGGGCTGGCAAAAAATTAGAGAGCTTGCCTGTATAGTAGCGCTTTCAAATCGGCTCAAAGCGTAATGCACATGGCAACGCTAAAGAACCGTGTACTGATTTTCCTTTGCGAGATCTGTGTTTTTAAGAGACTTCCATTTCGGGATGCGTATATTTCGGGAGACTTATCGGGAGACTTACAGGCGAGATTCGATGTGGGCTTCAGCCTGGAGGGCGATCGCCCTCAGTCGATTTAGCATATCCCCCGGAGCCTGCGCCCATAGCCCCCGCTGGTGCGCCTCTAGCAGCCGCTCGGTCATGTCGCGCAGGGCCCAGGGATTTTTTTCCTGCACGAACGCCTGCACTGTTTCATCCAGCACGTAGGCTTGCGCCACGCCTTCATACATATAGTCCGCCACGCAGCGCGTCGTTGCATCATAGGCAAACAGATAATCCACGGTCGCTGCCATCTCGAAGGCACCCTTATAGCCATGCCGCATCACGCCCTCGATCCACTTAGGGTTGACCACGCGAGAGCGATAGACACGGGCGATCTCTTCCCGGAGGGTGCGAATTTTAGGCTTTTCGGGTAAGGCGTGGTCACCGAAATACACCTGCGGGGTTTGCCCCGTGAGGGCGCGGGTAGCCACCGTCATGCCGCCCTGAAACTGATAATAGTCGTCTGAATCGAGCAGGTCGTGTTCGCGGTTGTCCTGGTTGTGCAGCACGATTTGCAGGGATTTCAGGCGCGACTCAAAGGCTTCCGGCGCAGCTCTGCCTTCGCCCTGTCCTGTGTAGGCATAGCAGCTCCAATTGATATAGGCGCGGGCCAGGTCGGCGTCGGTTGTCCAGTTTTGCGCGTCGATTAGGCCCTGTAGACCCGCCCCGTAGGCTCCTGGCTTCGAGCCAAAAATTCGGTAGCGCGATCGCCCTTCTGCCTGCTCTGGGGTCAGCCCCGCTGCCTGCCACTGGGCCGCCTCTTGCCGCACCCGCGCCGCTAGGGGATTGTCTGCGGGCGGCTCATCAAGCTGAGAAACGACCGTCACCGCCTGGTGAAACAGATCGATCAGATTGGGAAACGCATCGCGGAAAAAGCCAGAAATTCGCAGCGTCACATCCACTCGCGGCCGTCCCAAAAGCGACACCGGCAAAACCTCGAAATCTACCACGCGCCGCGACGCGCCATCCCCACACCGGACGCACGCCCCAGCAGCGCCAGCGCTTCTGCCAGGTCGTCGCCGCCCGTCCGCATGGTCGCCGTGCCCCACATCGACAGCCCCAGCGTTTGCGGATATTCGCCGTTTTCCTGGGTATAGCGCTCGATCAGCGCCTCTGCTGCCCTGCGCCCCACGTCCCAGGCGCTTTCTGTGGGAATCGCCCGGATATCCACCGAGTAGAAATTGCGCCCTGTCGGCAGCACTTCGGGTCGCCCCCCGCGTCGGCGCACCAGAAGCCCCGCTGGGCACGTAGCGCCCCTCTAGCCCCCCCGCAACAGGTGACTAAGTTCCTGGGGGGTGGTGGCGCGGGAGGGCAGGGCAGGAGGGCAAAGGGGAGGAGATGACTGGCTTCGTGATCCGAGCGCGCTGTGACATGATACAGTTCCCCCAACTGGCTCTCCAATTGCTTGATCGACCTGAAGGGCGGCTTCTTGCTCGATCAGGTCGATTAGGTCGGCGGCGTTTCGAAGGATGGCGGGGTTGGGGGCAAGCTTGGGAACGGTGAGCGCCTGGTGAATTTGGTCAGGCGTGAGGGGGCTGGGCGGGATCGGCGGTGAGCGGGTCAACGTCGAGGTGCCAGTGTTGGGCGATCGCCCGTGTGAGGCCCGGATAGCGGGGGGGTGGGATGGCGGGCGATCGCCACCACCAGATCTCGCAACTGCCGTCCGCTGGGGGCATTGTCCTAAAATATGCAGCCCATCGCGGATCTGGGCTTCTTTGAGTTCGCATAGATAGGTGTCGAGGGTTGGGCAGGAGTGCCTCAATTTCCCTAGAATCGGCAGAGTCAGCCGTTAGCCCCCAAATCCTGCAAAACCTGGGTTTGCTGGAACAGGGTCAGGAGGCGATCGCGGATAACAGGTAGCCGCGATGGGGTCAAGGCTTTGCGCCTCGTAGTATTCATCCACCAGCGTCTCAAGCTGCTGGAGCGGGGCCGTAAAGTTCGGCGCGGGGTGAGGGGGCGGCGTCAGGTGGTCAATAATCACCCGCCTGGGGCGCGGGCGCTTTGCCTGGGAGCCTTCGCCCGGATCGTTGACGATAAAGGGGATAGAGATGGGGCAGCGGGCCCAGGGCAATTTCGGGATAGCAGGGTGGCCGAGAGCGCCACGCCCTTGCCAGGGTAGCCACTCCAGGTTGCCGTGCTTGCCCACATGAACGATCGCATGGGCCCCAAAGTGCGATCGCACCCAATGATAAAACGCCAGGTACGCATGGGTTGGCTCCAGGTCTGGCGCGTGGTAGTTTAGGCTGGGATCAAGGTCATAGCCACGACTGGGCTGGATACCGATAAAAAGATTGCCAAGCTGAATGCCGGGAATGGGAAGGCAGTCCTGGGAATCAGGACTCCCGCAGTCTCCCCAGCGATCGCCCAGTTGTTGCTGCACTGTCGGCGGCAGGGTTTGGAAATAGGCTTGGTAATCGCCCAGCGCAAGGGGATTGGGCAATGGGGGCGGTGCTGGGCTTCGGGGTCGTTGGTGGGGCCGGCGGTGAGGCGGCGGATCAGGTCGTCGCCTGTGGCGGGAATATCGCCCAGAGTGTAGCCCGCTTGCTTTAGAGCCTTCAGGATTTCGACGGTGCTGGCGGGGGTGTCGAGGCCAACGCCATTGGCGAGGCGGCCGTTGCGGGTGGGATAGTTAGCCAGGATCAGGGCAACGCGGCGCTCTGCGGGGGGCGTTTGGCGAAGGCGCACCCAGGCGGCGGCCAGATCGGCGACAAACTGGAGGCGATCGCCCACCGCTTCATAGCCCACCACATCGGTTTCTAACCCATCATGCCGCGTTTGCACCGTTTTGAACGACACAGCCCGGCTGATGATCCGCCCGTCTACCTCTGGCAGCGCCACATTCATTGCCACATCGCGCGGCGACAGCCCCCGGCTTTGCACCTGCCACTGTTCCCGCGTGCCACCGCTGAGAATCACCTGAAGCACAGGCACATCCAGTTGCGTCCACAAATCTACATCCGGCGCATTGTCTTCCAGTCGAGCCAGCGAAAAGCTCGTCGTGTTCAGCACTACCTGCACGGGTTCTTCGCTCTGCGGCTGGAGCAGCGTCAGCAGTTCTGCCTGGACTTCTGGATCGCGCAGTGAGGAGACAAACACCGGAAGCGGTCGCATTCCCCGCGCGGAGAGCATTTCGCACAGCGTGTCAATGGGCTGCGTGTTACCCGCCAGGTAGTGGGCCCGATAGAAGAGGAGGGCGGCGTTTGGGGCGGGTGGGGGGGCAGACGTCTGCTTGCAGGGTTTGTTGTAGCTCCCTGTTCCTGGATATATGCCGATTTTGGGAACAGGTCGGGGGGGCGGTGGGTTAAAAGTCTGCCCAAAGTATTCGTCAGACAAAAATAGGAGAGCGTTGATCCAGTTTTCTTGTCCGCCTTCGGTGAGGTATTGCCAGAGGCGATGAACCGCGGTGAGGGGGGCAGTGGAATGGCTAAGCAGGTCGGGGTCGGGGCGATCGTCTCCGGGCAGCACAAACAGCGTTGCGCCCGTTTGGGCAACGGTTTGTTTCAGCACGTCTAGCCCGTAGGGCCAGTAGGCGCGTCCACCCAGCAGGCGCAGAATAATGACCTGGGCCTTGTTGAGGACTTCTTCAGCGTAGGTGTCGATGCTGAGCTGCTGCTGAAGCTGAAGCAAGCTGGCAACGCGCAGGACGGGAACGCCAGTAGGCAGATGGGGCAGGGCATGGGCAAGGCTCTGGATATCTGTGTCGGCGGCAGTAAGAAAGACGATGGGCGCGGGGCGTTTGCTCCAGAAAAATCACGCCTTCGGTGTCGGGGATTCCAGCCGCCGGGGCTGGCAGCTAGTCGATGCATAGTATTGTTGAAAAGCTATGCTCTGCGGTAAACATCTTTCAAGATCCTTATGCCTTTCAGGGCCAGGCAGACTCGCAGGATACCATAATGAACGGTTGTTAAACCCTTGGTCTAGAGTCCTATCGTGTCCCCTGCATCTCGTCTCCAGGCAGCGGAGAGAGATATGTTTCCGTTCCTGCTGCACCAATCTGATATGCCCACGCCCGAACCGTCGGTTGATTCTCTGATTTTGCCGCTGGCAGTACTGCATCAGCTTCAGGATTTGCTTCAACAGATGGCGCTGTGGGTTCAGTCCTCCGGTCAGTCCTCTGGGGAGGTGCTGCTGTTGAATGCGACGACGCTGCCGTTAGCAGTGCAGGCGCGACTGCTGGATGGCAAGCAGTTTATGGTGCTGGTGTCTCGTCCGTTTAGTGTGCTGCTGAGCGGCTGGCGGGCGCAGGAGGGTGGTGTGTCTGGCGGGCCTGGCGATTTGGATGTTGCTGAGCGATCGCAGCGGGTGGATTTGACCTTTGAGCCGGGGGCGATCGCCACCTTTTTGCAGACGCTAAGCAAGGGGTGTGAGGCGGATGCAGACCTGATGGCGGAGCTACAGGCAGCGGGCGATCGCCTCCAGCCTAACGACCCACTCGCCCAAACGGAATTTACCCGGCGACTGGTGGCGCTGTTGACAAATCGCGTTCTACTGCCAGAGCGCTCGTCGCTGGAGCAGCAGGTCGTTGCCCGTACCCACGATTTGCAGGAGGCGGTGCTGGCCGCCCAGACTGCGAACCGTGCCAAGAGTGAGTTTCTGGCTGCGGTTAGCCATGAACTGAGAACCCCGTTGACCACCATTATCGGCATGTCTGCAACGCTGCTGCGCTGGTCTTTGGGAGAACTGAGTCCGCGCCAGCGCAGCTTTTTGCAGACGATTCACGACAGCGGGCAGCACCTGCTAGAACTCATCAACGACATCCTTGACCTGTCACAAGTCGAGTCGGGGCGGGCCGTGCTAAAGCTGAGTCCGTTTTCGCTGACGATGATTGCCCAGCAGAGTATGAAGGCAGTCGAAGAAACGGCGATGAAGCAGGGGGTGGAGCTAATTTTGGACTTGCGAGTTGACCCTAGCCGCGATCGCTTTGTAGCTGATCCGCATCGGGTCAAGCAAATTTTGCTGAATCTGCTCAGCAATGCTGTAAAGTTTACTGCCGCGGGCGGCAAGGTAACGCTACGGGTGATGACCGATCCTCAACACGCCATATTCCAGGTGATCGACACGGGCATCGGCATTCCCGAACAGCAGCGCCCTTTGCTCTTCCAGAAATTTCAGCAGCTTGATAGCTCCTACCAGCGGCTCTATCAGGGCACAGGCTTGGGGCTAGCGCTAACCAAGCAACTCGTGGATCTGCACGGCGGGCGGATTATGGTCGATTCTACGGTGGGCGTGGGGTCGGTGTTTACGGTTCAGCTTCCGACCCGCTCAAAAGACGATGCAGCGGAGGCGACTGCGCCCATTCCGGCCTTGGATGGGCTGGGGCGCACCATTTTGGGGCGGGTGGTGCTGGTAGAAAATGATGAGCTAACGGCTAACATCATCTGCGACATGCTGACGGCCGCTGGCTATCAGGTGGTGTGGGTCTTGGAGGGGTCTACTGCCTTTAGCCAGATCGAGCTACTCCAGCCCGATGCCGTCATCGTTGATGTGCAATCGCCCGAAAATGCGGGTGCAGAGTTGATTCATAACTTGCGCCACAGCCCCCTTACTCGGCACTTAAAGGTGATTGCCCTGGCAAGCGATGAAGCCTCACCCTATGCTGCACCCGCGATCGCCGCTGCCGACGCTTGTATCAATAAGCCGATTCAGCCGGAAGCAGTATTGCCGAGAGTGCTGTCTCTGATGGCGATCGCCGAAATGCCCTAGCCTTGATAATCAGGAACCCGCAGTCTCAAAAACATCCTAAAAAAACATCCTAAAAACGACAACGAGAGCCAGACAGAAAATCCCTGCCTGACTCTCCTAAGCCATCTCTCAGCTTAGAGCGCTGCTTAAGGTTTAAAGCGCTACCTTAGGGCGCACCTGCTAACCAAACCCTTAGAGGCTTTGCAGAAGGCTCACCAACCCTTGGTGAGTGAGAACTTCTAGGAGCAGCATCGATACAAATCCAATCATTGCCAGACGACCGTTGAGCTTTTCAGCATATTCTGTGAAGCCTGTACGCACTTCGCTGTCCACATACATTTGCGGCTCAACGGCGTAAATATTTTGTCTACCTTGTTCTTCGGTAACAACGCCTCTCATTGCAAATCTCCTAAAAATCCTATGTAAATTAATGTAACAGTTTCGCTAAGAATTGTAAACACTTTTCAGGGATGGCGTTTATAAAGGCGATCGCCATAGACCAGCAAACAAACAAACAAACAAAACAGATGACCAGCCAATAACATTGCCGACTATTGCAAGATAGATGCGTCATTTTGTTTCTTGGGATATGGTGTAAGCAAGCTATAATCCTCGCTTTAGCTAATTTCTTGGCAACATTGCTCGACGATACGAACCCTACTAAACCGTTATGACCCATTCAGCCCACGATCCCGCCATTCTGGATGCCGTGGCATTGCTCAACAGCTACGGGTTCGACATGGACGGCTTCGCGGCGGATTACTTGGTGAGCTATTGGGCGGTGAACCATCCGGCCCATTGGATTCGGGCAGCCATCGTGGAAGCGCTCTATCAAGGACGCTACCGAGCTGTGTCGGTGGGGCAGATCTTGGCCGTGTGGCGGCGGCGCGGGCAGCCTATTCTTCACTACACGCCGGATTTTGAGCGAGTGGTGAGCGGTCGATTCGGTGGATTTGCAGTGGCATCGTCAGCAGGTGCTTCGGTTTCACCTGCCCCCGTGTCTCAGTTGCCTGCTTCTCAAACGCCCGATCGCCAGAACCAGTCCAGCCCCGCCCTTTCATCGGAAGCTGCACTGGATGAGATTAGCGGTGAGAGGAGATCTGTAAATGCTGAAACACCTGCTGATCGTCCTGAGTCGATTGCAGCCCCCCCCGTTTCAGGCTCCCAATCAGACCTCCAATCAGCGTATCAATCAGACCCTCAACCGGCTTCGCAGTCGAGCAGTGTGTCTGCGGCAGACGACGATCAATCAGACGCATCGGGCCCAACCAAAGACGAAGATTCTTTCGGCTGGTGGGGGCGGGGCAGTGTGGCCCAGAACCCAATCCATCAGTACGTGCCGATTATTCCCCGCATTGAAGCGTCGGCGTTTTATGCCAAACTGCGGGCCGTTGCCTGTGGCGGAGATGAGGCTGGCGAAGCAGGCGCAGTCCTTGTGGCAGACAGTCAGCGGCTGGCCCAATCTTCCATGTTGCGGAATAGCCCGCTGCTGGACAGCATGGAGCAAGCCCAGTTGGGTGAACAGAACTAGGCGACCAGAACCAGACGCGACCAGGACTGAACACCTGCGATCGAACGTTTTGCATCGAACGTTTTGCAAAGAATTCCTCTGTTTTGCAATCGGTTGCTTGGATTCTCCTGCCAGGGATGGTATAACAAACGCAGCTAGGGGTGCCTGAGCGGTTCAGGCTGAGATTACACCCTGAGAACCTGAGACTGGTTAGCACCAGCGGAGGGAAGCTGTTTATCTGAGGAACCAAATATGAGAGCATCCTGGGTCGCCAAGCGACGCGGACAGAGCAACGTGTCTCAAATGCACTTTGCTCGACAAGGCGTTGTGACGGAAGAAATGCAGTTTGTGGCGGAGCGTGAGCAGTTGCCTGTGGAGCTGATTCGCTCGGAAGTGGCGCGGGGACGGCTGATCATCCCTGCCAATATCAATCATGTGAACCTGGAGCCGATGGGCATTGGCATTGCCACGCGATGCAAGGTGAATGCCAATATTGGCGCGTCGCCCAACTCTTCCAGTTTGCAAGAAGAAGTGGACAAGCTGAAACTGGCGGTGAAATACGGTGCAGACACGGTGATGGACTTGTCTACGGGCGGCGGCGATCTGGATGCCATCCGATCGGCGATTATCGCTGCGTCGCCTGTGCCCATCGGCACGGTGCCGATTTATCAGGCGCTAGAGAGCGTCCACGGCAATATTGAAAAGCTGACCCCCGACGACTTTTTGCACGTCATCGAGACGCACGCACAGCAGGGTGTGGACTACATGACGATTCATGCAGGAATTTTGATTGAGCATTTGCCGCTGGTGCGCGATCGCCTCACGGGAATCGTCTCTCGCGGCGGCGGCATCATCGCCCGCTGGATGCTGGCGCACCACCAGCAAAACCCGCTCTATACGCACTTTCGGGACATCATCGAAATTTTCAAAAAGTACGACGTATCCTTCAGCTTGGGCGACTCGTTGCGTCCCGGTTGCCTGCACGATGCATCGGATGCGGCCCAGCTTGCGGAACTGAAAACGCTCGGTCATCTCACGCGCAAAGCATGGGAATCGGACGTGCAAGTGATGGTGGAAGGCCCGGGCCATGTCCCGATGGATCAAATCGAATTTAACGTGAAAAAGCAGATGGAGGAATGCTCCGAAGCACCGTTTTACGTCTTGGGGCCGCTCGTCACCGACATTGCACCCGGATACGACCACATCACCTCGGCGATTGGCGCAGCGCTGGCGGGATGGCATGGTACAGCGATGCTTTGCTACGTCACGCCGAAGGAGCATTTGGGGCTGCCCAATGCAGAAGACGTGCGAAACGGGCTGATTGCCTACAAAATCGCTGCCCACGCCGCTGATATCGCCCGCCATCGCCCCCATGCCCGCGATCGCGACGATGAGCTTTCTCGCGCCCGCTACCACTTCGACTGGAATCGCCAATTTGAACTGTCGCTCGATCCAGAACGCGCCCGCGAGTATCACGACGAAACCCTGCCCGCCGACATTTACAAAACCGCAGAGTTTTGCTCGATGTGCGGGCCGAAGTTTTGCCCGATGCAGACCAAGGTGGATGCGGAAGCGTTGACGGAGTTGGAAAAATTCCTGGCAAAGGAGCCTGCGATAGGGCGATGAAGGGGATAGAGGGTTGGCGTTGTGTCTCTCCTGCGCCAATCCTCTACGACTTTCCACGCTCAACCCCTGGGCTATACTAGGCTCAGCTTTTGCGTGGGGAGGCGGTGGTGCTGGTGCGTGGCGTTCGGCAATTAGCAAGGCGGTCAGCGAGGCGGTTAGCAATACAGTTTGCGGCGGGGCTGGTTTCTCCGGCAATAGTAGGTCTGGTGGGGCTACGTCCGGCGATCGCCAATCCGGGGAGCTTGGTCGAGTGGGGGTCGCTGCGAACTGAACCCGTCGTAGCGCCTGTTTCGCCGCCGCCCAGCACCATCCCCGGTGCGCCCGCCGTGACCTGGCCCGATGTCCTCGACTTGGGCGCTGCTGAGTCGTTTGTGCCAGAGCCAGAAGGGCGATCGCCCCTGTCGCTGGTGGTCGATCTGAGCGATCGCCGTGTGTATGTGTACGAAGAGGAGCGGGTGAAAACCAGCTTTCGCATTGCCGTGGGGCGGGCGGGCTGGGAAACACCAACGGGTCGCTACGAGGTCATCAGCATGGTGGAACACCCCACCTGGCAGCATCCGTTTACGGGCGAAATCGTGCCGCCCGGAAATGGCAACCCGCTGGGAGTCCGCTGGATCGGCTTCTGGACAGATGGGAAAAATACCATCGGCTTTCACGGCACGCCCAACGAGGAGACGATTGGACGTGCTGCCTCCCACGGCTGCATCCGCATGTATAACGATGATGTGATTGCCCTATTTGAAATGGTGCAGGTGGGTACGCCAGTCCATGTGGTTCCCTAATCGGGTTCCCTGGCGCAGAGTCTTCTAAAGCAGAGTTTCCTGAAGCAGCATCTCCTAAATCTGTTTGCTGCGCCGCGCTGCCAACTGCTGCACAAACTCGGCATGGGCAGAAGACTGAATGCCAGTCTGCAACCCCTGCATCACCTGCATCATGTTTCCCCCACAGAGCGCCGCTACATCCAGCCACAACCCTGGAAAGATGCGGCTGCGAATCATGCCATCGGCATCAGGCGGCAGCGCAAGATATTCACCCTCATTCAAAGAGAACCAGTCCAGCCCGTTTTCTAAGCTCCGCCACACGATGTATTCTTGAACCCCGTTGCGGCGATAGACCTGTTTTTTAGTATGGAGGTCGATGGAGGCGCTGCTGGCGGCAATTTCGACAATCAGTTCTGGTGCGCCCTCAACATAATCGTCTTCGCTGATCCGAGACTGTCCGCCCGCTGCGGGGTCAATCAGCAGCACGATGTCGGGCTGGGGTTCATTATCTAGGTCGAGCCGCACAGTTGGGTTGTCGCCCATTTCAACTCCTGGCGTTGCCATTTCGTAAGTGCCTAACCAGGTGATCAGCCAACCGTGAGGTTTTGCGTGACTCTTAAAGCGGAGGGCGGCGGGCACGTAGACGACTCCTTCGATCAGTTCGGCTTTTTTGAGATGGGGCATCGCCTCGTAGCGCCGCTCAAACTCGGCCCGCGAGAGATGGTCGCCGTTTTCCAGGGGTGGCAGCTTGGCGGAGGGGGGCAAGGTGGGGCGATTCCCATAGGGATCGTTTCGCGAATCGCGCTGGGTCTGCGTCATGATCGGGAGAGTTAACGTTTGTATATAATCACTACGGATGAAGCGCGTCCTGATGAAGCGCGTTCTGAGACGTGGGATCAGCCGTTTCACCAGAATTCTTCCTATTGTACGGTTGCTGCTCGGTTCCTCTGCCTGCCTAAAACGCCATGAATTCTACCCTTGCACTGTTGAGAAGCCGATTAGAAGCTGCGCTAGTTGCGGCGTTTGGGCCGGATTTGGCTGATGCTGACCCGGTACTGGTACCTGCCAGCAATCCCAAATTTGGGGACTATCAGGCCAATGGCGCAATGGGCCTGGCAAAACGACTGGGCATGGCTCCGAGGGCGATCGCCACTCAGCTTCTCGACCACCTCGACGTGTCCGACCTGTGCGACCCGCCAGAGGTGGCCGGGCCGGGCTTCATCAACCTGCGGCTCAAGACCGAGTATCTAGAAGCGCAGCTCAAGGCAATCCAGGCAGACCCGCGCCTCGGTGTTACGCCCATAGCCAACCCCAAGCGCGTCATCGTCGATTATCCCAGCCCCAACATCGCTAAGGAAATGCATGTGGGGCATCTGCGCCCCTGCGTCATTGGCGATGCCCTGGCGCGAATTCTGGAGTTTCTGGGGCACGACGTGCTGCGGCTGAGTCACATCGGCGACTGGGGCACGCCCTTTGGGATGCTGATTGCCTATTTGCGCGAAGCCTATCCCGATGCGCTGGCGGGCGGCGAATTAGATCTGGGCGACCTGGCAACGTTTTACCGGGCCGCCAAAAAGCGGTTTGACGAAGACACGGACTTTCAGGAAGCCGCGCGGCTGGCAGTGGTAAAGCTTCAGGCGGGCGATCCAGAAACGATTCAGGCCTGGAAAGTGGTCTGCGATTTGTCGAATCGCACGAATCGCAAAATCTTTGACCTGATGGGCCTGTCGCCCAAGATTCAGGAGCGGGGCGAATCTTTCTACAACCCGCTTTTGCCGGATGTGATTGCAGAACTGGATCGACTGGGGCTGCTGGTGGAAGATCAGGGCGCGAAGTGCGTGTTTTTAGAAGGCTTTACCAACAAGGAGGGGAAGCCGCTGCCGCTGATTGTGCAAAAGTCGGACGGGGGCTATAACTACGCCACGACAGACCTGGCGGCGATTCGCTATCGCGTGACAGAAGACCGGGCACAGCGGGTAATCTATCCCGTTGGTGCAGAACAAATCAATCACTTTGCCCAGATTTTTCAGGTGGGCAAGCGGGCGGGCTGGATTACCGATGAAACGGAGTTTGTGCATACACCGCTGGGCAATATTTTGGGCGAAGACGGCAAGAAGCTGAAAAGTCGATCCGGCGAGGCGGCGCGGCTGGTGGACTTGCTGGAGGAGGCGATCGCCCGGGCCCGCGCAGACTTGGAAGCTCGCTTGAAAGAAGAGAACCGCACCGAATCTGAGGACTTCATCGCCCATGTGGCCAACGTCGTCGGCATTGGCGCAATCAAATACGCCGACCTCAGCCAGAACCGCACCAGCAGCTACATCTTCAGCTATGACAAGATGCTGGCGCTGCAAGGCAACACCGCGCCCTACATGCTTTATGCCTACGTGCGGGTGCAGGGCATCAGCCGCAAGGGTGGAATTGACTTCGAGGCGCTGGGGGATAATAGCCGGGTCGTGCTGCAAGACGAGGCAGAGTTTGCACTGGCCAAGTCGCTGCTGCAATTTGACGAAGTGCTGAGCGCGGTGGAGGCCGACCTGCTGCCCAATCGCCTGTGCGAATATCTCTTCGACCTCAGCAAGATCTTTAACCAGTTCTACGACTGCTGCCCGATTTTGCAGGCCGACGAGCCGCAGCGCACCTCGCGGCTGAGCTTGGCAGACCTGACTGCCCGCACGATCAAGCTGGGGCTGTCGCTGTTGGGGATTCAAGTCCTGGAGCGGATGTAAAAAACGAAGAGAGAAGAACGAAGAACGAAGAGAGAAGAACGAAGAGAGAAGAACGAAGAAAGATTCTTCCCTTTTCTCTCTTCTCTCTTTCCTCTTCGTTTCTAGCCGCCACAGCCGCCACAGCCGCCACAGCCGCCACAGCCACCGCCGCCGTCGCCGCCCCCTCCGCCGCTATCACCACTCCAGCCGTCACTACCCCAGGAAGGATATCCGCCGTTACTCCCGGTTGGGGAAGCAGAGAAGAACGCAGTCCGCAGGCTGGCGAAATCTTTACCGCGCAGTGCTGTTGTTCCTGCTAGGGCAACGAGGAACGTCAGTTGAGTGGGCTGCATGACGCTGAGGTCGCTGGAGCGGGCGTTTACGCTAGGTTGGTGGGTTGCTCGAATCTGTTTTAAGGTGCGATCGCCATACCGACTCGCTAAGGGCGGCACTTGGAATAGGGCAATAACAACCAGCCACACAAAAATCATCATCAGGAGAAACCCGACGGGCCGCCCCCGCGAAATGCCGACCAACACTTTGGCAATGCCCAGCAGCAGCGGCAAGAGCAGCAGCGGCGTAGGATAAAGTCGCGCTTTGGCAGCCTGGGCAGGCGACAGGGCCAGTCCAAGCTCCTGTAGGCGCGATCGCAGGGTTTCGGTTGCTTGCACCGTATTCCGACGGAGGCTCGCCACCGTGGTTTTTTCCCCATTCATGCTTTCAAGAATCGCCCGCTCTAGTGGTTGCTGCGACGACTCTGGTGAAACCAGCGGAACTAAGAATTTTTCTTGGGTATCGATGCTGGGAGGCTGCGATCGCACCATGCTCACAATCGCCGTATCAATCGCCCGATCTGCCCCGCCGACCAGATAGGCAACTTCGTAGGGATCGAGCGTCGGCAGCGACTGTCCCTCCACGTTGCCGGGTTGTCGGAGCCATCGGCGCAGCGCCCATGCCACCAGCAGCGTGCTGCTCAGCGTAAAGAGATAAAACTGCAAAAACTCTGGGCCGCGAAGATTCAGGGGATTGGGAATGGGGGCGATCGCTGTGCAGCTTGTCATACCAAATGCCAGCACCAGCAGGCCGCCCAGAGCGACTGGAGACATCCGCACAGACCACCAGCCAGACTGCCAGATCGCCGCCCACCGGCCTGCCCAGTCTGGTCGAGGCAGCACCCAATGCTGCTGCACATTGACCCGGCGAAATTGCAAATCTCGCCCAAACCGCAGGCTCGGATCGGGCCAGATGTCTGGGGGCGGCGTTTCCCCAAACCAGGCTTCGTAGCTCTGCAAGGTTTTGCGATACCAGTCGTTAAACTTGTGGCGTTCGGTCTGGCCGCCCTGGGTCGGCTCGTGGTGCAGCGGCATTTGCAGCACCTGCGGACAAAACACCTCCCAGTAGGAGCGGCTGTAGGTGAGATGCTGATGCCACGCCTGATCCACCTGATCCGACGGCGTGACGGGATGCCCTGCACAGACTGCCAGAAACGCAAACTTTTTGTATTCCTCAATCACCCGCTGGGCATAGCGCAGAGACCAGCAATTGTCGCGGGCAAGGCGCTGGCTAAAGCTAAGCGCTGCACCAGGCTGGTCGAGCGAAAAGGCTTGCAGTCGGTTGTAGAGGGCTTGCTGTTGGGGCGTTGCCGCGTGGAGGGCGATCGCCCCCCGACCAGACCAGAGGGCAGCGCTAGAGAGATTTGAGGCATAGGGAAGATCTGGAGTATGGCTCATAGGCACCTAATCGTGTAGAAGAGGAGTGTAGAAAGGGTTCCCGATTGCTTTCGCTCTATTAAATTTTTCAGACGCGATTTGCCCGAAGAGATTTAGAATCTCTATCACTCAAGACTTGATATAAATACAGGCTGCACTGCTAGGCTTACGAAAATCGACCTTGAAGAATCGGTCTACAGCGTTTTTGAAGCTAGTGAGGTACGTGAATAGTCAAGAAGCGTTTGCCTCGTCAAGACTGTGCGTGCCTCACCCCGCAAGAAAATGCCGTATCACCAGCTATCAATTTCAGCTACCCATTTCAGCTACCCCTTTCAGCTATTAACTTCAAAAATGACAAACCAACTGATACCAAACGATTTTCCCGCCGACCCCCAACTTTCCCACCAGCGTTCCCAATCCGTCCTTACTCGCAACCATGTCATCGTTTCAGGACAGGGCACTCAGCCGATGCTGTTTGCCCACGGCTTTGGCTGCGACCAAAATATGTGGCGATTCGTTGCGCCAGCCTTCGCTGCCAACTATCAAATTGTGCTGTTTGACTATGTGGGATTGGGCAAGTCGGACTTGCGAGCCTACGACCCAGAGCGCTACAGTCGCTTGGAGGGCTACGCTCAGGATATACTGGAGATTTGTGAAGCGTTGGATCTACAGAATGTCGTGTTTGTAGGGCATTCGGTGAGCAGCGTGATTGGAATGCTGGCGGCGATGCAAGCCCCCCAGCGGTTTGAGCGGCTCATCCTGGTGGGGCCGTCGCCCTGCTATCTCAACGATCCGCCGGACTACTGTGGCGGTTTTGAGCGAGAGGATATTCTGGGATTGCTGGATCTGATGGATAAGAATTATCTCGGATGGGCTAGCTTTTTGGCTCCCGTTATCATGAAAAACGAACAGCGTCCCTCCCTCTCAAAGGAACTGGAAGAGAGCTTTTGCTCGACAGACCCAGTGATTGCGCGGCGCTTTGCTGAAGCCACGTTTTTGTCAGATTATCGGGGTATTCTGGCTGAAATAACCGTACCTGCGCTAATCTTGCAGTGTGCTGAAGATGCGATCGCCCCCACAGAAGTCGGTCACTACCTCCATCGCCATCTGCCCTACAGCACCCTCAAGCTCATGCAGGCAACGGGTCACTGTCCCCACATGAGCCATCCCGAAGAAACAATTCAGCTAATCCGAGACTATCTCTCTGCCGCTCATGTCATCAGAGCCACATGATGAACTGCACGCTGAAGTGTGTGACTGTCATTTAGATGACGTGCTAGACACCGCCCCCTGTGGCTTTTTAGCCTTCAGAGATGATGGCACGATTACCCTTACCAACGCCACTCTGTTGGAACTGGTGCAACGCAGGCTAGAAGAGGTTAAGGGGCAGCGCCTGGAGGTGCTGCTGCCGACAGCTAGCCGAATTTTCTACCAAACTCATTTTTTTCCACTGCTTAAACTGCAAGGCAAAGTTGAGGAAATTTATCTTCCAGTCTGCTCCAGAACAGGAGAAGACCTGCCCATGCTGGTCAATGCAACTCGCCATGAGCGTGAGGGGGAAGTGCTGAATGAGTGCATTTTGATTCCGATTCAGCAGCGGAGTCATTATGAGGAGGCCTTGCTTCAAGCTCGCCGTGAGGCAGAAGCCGCGATGCAGGCTCAGTTTCGAGCCAATGCTGAGCTAGAGCAGGCCCGAAATGCTCTGGAGCAAAAGCAGGTGGAGCTAGAAGCCCTCAATGCTCGCCTGGAAGAACTGGTGCAGCAGCGCACGGCTGAGCTAGAACAGGCGCTAGAGTTTGAGGCGCTGCTGAAGCGGATTACGGATCGGGTGCGCGACAGCCTGGACGAGGGGCAGATTTTGCAGACGGCAGTGCAGGAATTAGGAGCTGGGCTGGCGTTGGTGGGTTGCAATGCCGGAATTTACAACGCGACGCAAACGCAGGTGGCGATCGATTATGAATATCACCAAGATGGCTCTGCATCTCGCTCTAGGGTCGAAGCTTTAACGCCCGAAGCGGCAGTTATGTACGCAGCAGTGATGCAGGGAAACTCTGGCCCGTTCTGCTGTTGTTTGCCTGTGTGTCCTCGCTATGGGGCAGGGCGATGGGCGATTTTGGCCCGTCCGATTTATGACGATCAGGGGGTTCTTGGCGATTTGTGGCTGTTTCGCCTGGCGGAGCAAACCTTTAGCGAGGTGGAAGATCGGCTGCTACAGCAGGTGGCCAATCACTGTGCGATCGCCCTCCGCCAGTCGCGCCTGTATCAGTCTGCCCAGACTCAACTTCACGAAATGGAGGAGCTAAACCAGCTCAAGGACGACCTGCTGAATACGGTATCTCATGAAATGCGATCGCCCATGTCCAACATTCTCATGGCGATTCAACTGTTGGAGGTGCATCTAGAACCCCTAGGTGTGTTTGCAGATGAGGCAGGAATTGTGACGCGCTATTTTCGAGTGCTGCAAGATGAAAGCCAGCGCGAAATTCGACTGATTAACAATTTGCTAGAGATGGCTCGCGTAGAAGCAGGCACTGACTTGCTGAATATCAGCACGATTCCGCTTCAGTTTTTTATCCCTTATATTGCAGAACCCTATATCGAGCGAGCTGGTTCTCCCGTCAGTACGGTGATAACTTTATTTAATCAGAGAAGCAGGCTAATAGTCTTTCTCGAAAATTGTTGAAATTGACAAAGCCATAAGCTTGCCGTTTAATCAATTTAATTCGGTTGTTGATTCCCTCCATTGCGCCACTCGTTGTGCGATTCCGAAAGTAGTTGCTAATTCCATCTAAATGGTTACGAATCGTTGTGCTTGCTTCTCTATAGACGACTCGCGCTTTATCGAGCCACCCTTGGATCTGACGCTTGCCTTCCTCAACGGTTAATGGTTGTTCATAAATCGCGCGAAACTCTTCTTTCCACTCATAGGCTTTTCCTAATCGCTTTGACCGTTTCAGAATCTCTTCTAACTTTGTCTGTTCTTCTGCGGTTAAATCCTTGCCATTCTTGAGCAAAATGAATTTGCTACCTCGGTCTGATACACCCGATTGTCTACGAATTTTATTTAACTCCTCATTGACTAATTTCATGACATGAAAGCGGTCAATCACTACCACGGCATTGGGAAACACTTTCTTGACTACCTTTGGGAATCCTCCCCACATATCCACGCTCACCTCTTCAACTTTTGCACGCACCTCTAGGGGCTGCTGCTTCAGGGTTTCAATAATGTCTTCCTGTTGGTGACTGTCAATCACTTCAATCAATTTCCCGGTCTCAACGTCGCCGATAACGGTGGCGAAGTTTTGATGCCCTTTCCGCTTGCTGATTTCATCAATCCCAATGCGTTTGACTCCTGCCCATCCCGTGTTTTTTTCTGTGCATACTGATGTTTGAAAATCCCTTCAATGCGCTCAAAGCTTAACCCTTCTACGCGACCCACTTGCTCCATACTTGACAGTTTTACTTGCTGGTAAATATGCTCCTCATAGCGTCGAGTGTACTGCCGTCCTGCATCCATAAATGTCAATGACTCAGTAAAATAACGTTGGCAATCACGACAATAAAACTGACGACGAGGAATTTTCAAATAAGTGACTTGACCAAAAATCGATAGGTCTCGAATCAAAATCGGACGGTTTTGATGCAACTCTGAACTTGATTTCTTACAGTGTGGACAGCTAGATTCTTGATTGAGCAAGCGCAACTTTAAGTACACTTCATTGTCTTTTTGAATGCAACTTTCAACCGTAACGTGAGGGAAGTTAAGCAATCTATCAAGATGTATGTCCATTGGCGCAACCCCTGACTTAAAGTATCATATTATACGATTTTCACCCCGGATCCGGAAGAGCCAGCGAGCTAGAAATCAGCAGCAACACTTAGAAATTCAGATGGACGATCCGCTCCCTTCTTTTTCCAGCGACTTATCGTATCTAGAACGCATTCTTGGCGAATTGCTAAACAATGCCTGCAAGTACACCCCTGCCGGAGAACACATTATCCTTTCCGTCCGGTCGATGTCTGATGGGCTGCGGATTTGCGTTCGCAACACAGGGGTAGAAATTCCTGCCGCAGAGTGCGATCGCATTTTTGAAAAGTTTCACCGCATTCCTGACCATGATATTCGGAATCAGGGCGGCACGGGGCTGGGGCTGGCACTGGTTAAAAAACTAGTGGAGCGCTTGGGCGCGACGATTTGCGTTGACAGTCAGCAGGGTGCCACTACTTTTACAGTGGAATTCGGTTATCAGGCGTTGGGCCAGTCAGGATTAGGCCACGGGTTCAATCCAAATTTGCCAAACTAAGCCAAACTGGAGAAGGGCTATGGGTGCTGCAATACTACACGCTAGACACCAAGACGTTCCATTTAGGAAGTCTCGACTTTACCGACAGGATTTCTGCGCTCTATGAAGATGTTGTAATCAACGGAGTGAAAACTGAGTAAAAGTTACATTCAGGTTGGCATTCTAGTTTGCTGCGCGATCGAATTCTAGATCACGTTCCAAAGCTGCTACATCCATACCGCAAAGACATATCCGAAATAGACAAGATAAAGTAAGCCTGTGGTGGCGATCGCCCCTTTACCTAGCCAGGTTTCGTAGCCGTGAAATAGCAGAAAACTGCTAACAACTACCGCCAGGATCTCAATCACACTGAATACGTTGCCATAGTAGCGCGGGTCCCAATAGGACACGGGGCTATGAAATCGCCAGTTGGAAAAGGGAAAAAAATGACGGTGAGCATCCTCGTTGTGCAGAGGCAAATCTCCGGCAATGTGTAGCAGCATACTGATAAAAAGCAGCGTACCAAAGGGCGATCGCCCCCACAGCGAAAGGAGCAATCCCACTAAAATTAGCGGTACTGAGTTAAATACATCAATAAAGTTTTGCCAGTGAGGTTCAAAATAAGACTGCGACCAAATGATTGATTCTGGCGTATTTCGGATGACCTTTTCCACAAAATAAAACACAAACATTGGTGCATCTGGCAACACAGCCCCAACAATCACAGGAACCAGTAAACGTCCCTCATCTTGCCGTCCTAAACACAACAAATTCAGCACTATATGAGCAGGCGTATTCATATTGTTTTTTGGATTAACTAGATCAGGCGCGGCAAATCAGGGCGATGTTATTGACTCAAAAATTTATTTCCAAAACTCATCAATATCAACTTGAGATAGCTCCTCTTGAAGTTCCTGGAAATACCCACTTTGAGTAATTAAGTTGACCTCTTGCATTCGTTTGTTTTGGTCAATTTCAATTTGCAATTCTTCCAGTTGCTTCTTTAGTGCATCTTCGCGCTGTCGGCGTTCGGTGATGTCTTGAATCAGCCCTTCATAATACAGCAGCCTGCCTTGACTGTCATATACAGCTCTTGCGTCTTCTTCAATCCAGATGATACTGCCGTCTTTACGATAGACCTGATACTCCAATCCTTTCACTTGCCCATGCGCTTTCATAAATTGATAAAATCGCTGGCTATCGCGAATATCAACATAAGTTTGCTCTGGAATATTAGTCACAGAATTCACCATTTCTTCTGGAGAATCGTAGCCATAAATCGCCGCCATCGCCGGGTTGACTTTGAGAAACTGCCCTGTCGGTGAGGACTGAAAAATTCCCTCCAGCGCGTTTTCAAAAATGCTGCGATAGTTCTCTTCGGTGATGCGTAATTCTTCGTTTTTCTGCTCTAGTTTGGTGAATGAAGATTTGAGCTGTCCGGCCATGCTATTAAACGAGGTGGCAAGCTGGTCTAGCTCTAGTAGCGCACTGGGCGTAATGTGCTGAGACAAGGCACCCTGAGCAATTTCGTTAGAGGCTTGAGAGATGCGCTGGATTGGCCGCGTGACCCAGCGAGCTGTGAGAATGCCAAGGGCGATCGCCAGCCCCAGCGCTCCCAGCGCCAGCCAGATGGCATTGCGGGTAGTGGTGTAGATGTCGCTCATGAAATCGGCTTCGGGAACCGCAATCACAATTAGCCAGTCCAGCCCGCGCCCGTCTTGAAACGGCAGCACCTGTACGAACTGCCGCTGTCCATCGACCGAAAAATCGAGCTGCTGCGGCTCTTGAATTTTTTGGAAACCGCCAAATCGTCGCTGCAAAAATTTTGCAGTTTCTTGAATCAGCGGCTCACTGCTTTCGACTGCTTGCAGCAGCAGCGTCTCGTTGCCTTCGCCCACGGTCAGCGGCTCCTGGGTAGAGCTGGAGAGAATTTGCCCCTCACGGTCGATCACAAAAGCTTGGCCGGTTTTGCCGATTTTGAGGCTGGACAGAAACTGGCGAAACTCGACCGGAAGCTGGACATCGGTCGCACAAACGCCCAGCGTAGTGCCCGCTTCGCTATACACCGGGAGGCTGGCCGTCAGCACGGGCAAAAAGGTGGCAAAATCTAGATAAATATCGCTCCAGACTGCGCCCCGCTTGTTTATCGCGTCTTTGTACCACGGGCGCGATCGCGGATCATATTCTCCATCTTCTTTGACAAAACTGAGGCGATCGCCCCGGCTATCCATCTCATAGTAAAAAAAGCGCCCCTTTGTGGCAGCGTTTGTCAGCCAAAACTGGATTTCGTCGCTGCCGACTGCCGATCGTCCCGCCCCCAAAAACTCGCCCTGCGCTGTGCCGCAGTAGGAGCCAAAGATGTACGGCGAAATCCGAACCTGCTGGTGCATCTGGGCAATATTTTGAGGATTTTGAAAATCGAGATTGCCCTGAATAAAAGCGGCTCCATTCAGCCGATTAATGTCATGTGGCGTAGCAAAATAACCCCGTAGCTCCTGCTCGATCTGAGACGACAAACCAGTCCGCAGTTGCGAAGCCAGGTCATTGACTGCCCGCTGAGCCGCCAGAAACGATAGATAGCCTACCAGACCTACAGCCGCTGCAATTTCCAACACAAACGGGACGACAAGCGCCGTGCGGAGGCGAAATTTTGCAGGAACAAGGGGAAAATTTGCTGGCATCGCATCTAGCGCCACGGTAGATGGGAAAGATTTTAATCTTAGCGACTTAGCCTTTGCCTATATTCCGCTTCAATTCTTCAATTTCTTCGTCCATTTCCCACTGGCGAAAGGCTTTTTCCAAATCTTGGGGAGAGGCTCCGCCCGTGGTCGAGGTGTTGTAATTTTGCCAGCCAGCGGTTTGCCACTGCTGGTCAACTGAGGTCGCAGGGCGGGCGGTTCGCGCCTGGGCTGCCTGGGCCGACACTTCCTTGCGCTTTTGCTGAATCTGTTTCTGGAGGGCGATCGTTTCTTGAATGCGCTGGCGCAGGGCTTCCATCTGCCCCCAGAGATGGTTTCCCTGGCGCAGCAGCGTTGCCTCATGTTCCTCGGCGGGCTGCGCTAGATCCGTGCGCCCCTTCTCTTTTGCCTTTTCTACGCGGGCGTGCCAAAGCTGAACTTCTTGCGCTGTATTCAAAATTTCCTGCTGGAGCCGACTTTCCTTCAGCCGCAGGTCGCCCAGCAAGCGAATTGTCTCTTCTTCTTGATCTCGCAAGTTGTCTTCGAGGGCTTGCAATTCCAGATGGGGATTATCGCGTAAAAACTCGTCCAGGCGGGCTTCCAGAAACGTGCTGAGGTCGTCAAAAAGGCTCATGAAACACTCCTATGGAGCGGATAGGGGCGGGTAGCGAACTGCTGCAAAGACGCGCAAAGAAAAATGCAAAAGCACGCACCCAAACCCTATCAGGGGATCAGAACTGCTGTCCAGTGTAGATCGATCGCACGTCGCCGTTGCGCCGCACCATCACCTCATTGCCCTTGACAGAAACAAGCGTCCAGCCGCTTGAGCCAATGGGTTCGCCGATTTGCACGCGATGGGTGGTGCCGTTGATTTCAAACAGGGCGGCGGAGCGGTCAGGATCACTTAGCTCCAGGATGCCGACGAGCGTGTGGGTGGAGGTGGCTGCAATATTGGGTGGAGGCGCGGAGGAGTCGGGGCTGGCGTTGGGGGCGGGTGCGGCGGCGGGGGACGGGGGCAGCGGCACAGTGGAAACGACGGGCGATCGCCCCGGCAGGTTGAACCCTGGCAAACTGGGGAGACTGTTGCCGCCGCTGCGACCCGGCAGCGCCATGCCCGCTGGCGGACGATAGACCGGGACAATTACCGGATCGGTGGTTGCCGAATTGCCAGGGGCCGGATTGCCCGCCACAGCAACGCTCGGCAGGTTCCCCTCAGTATCAGCGGTTTCGGACTGGCGGCGGGCTGATCTTTTCTCCAGCACGTTGAGCGATCGCTGAATGTAGTCCAAAAACTCGCGGTTTTCGGGAGAGGCGGTCTGGGCCGCCACCTCCGACGAGCCGGTCGAGCCTGGCGTGTTGGCCTGCTGCCAGCGGCCCTGCATTCCATACCACAGCGCCACCGCTGCCGCCAGAGAGCCGCACACTAGCAGCGCCAGCAGTCCATCCAGAGACTTTTGTTTGATGGGGAGCGGCTGGGGATGCAGCGCTGCCGCTACCAGGTCATCTTCTGGTTCAGGATGGATCGTCCTCGGCTCAAGTTGGGGAATCAGTGCGGGTTCTGGATTTAGCTCTGGCATAAAGTTGGGATCTCGGCTGACGGAGGCATCGGGCGCTTTGGCTGAGCCGTCGTGCCGTTGCGCCTGGGAAACAGTTGCCAGGATTGGTGGAATCGTGACATCAGTAATGCTGACGGGAGTACGACTGGCAGATAACTCTTCCGGTGGCTCGGTCGAAACGAGCCGACCCTGCTCCAACGCTTCTTCCAAGTCGCCAAACAGGTCGTCCATCAGTTGGTCTGCATATTGCTCGATGGAAAAGCGATCGCCCTCTGTCGCAACGCCCGACGCACCAGAAACACCAGCGGCAGCGATCGCCCTCGATTCTTGATCGGCAAGCTCTTGGGAACTCAAGTTTTCCAGGGCAGGAGACTGGGCAGACGTGGGTTGAGACATGGCGAAATCAAAATGACGACTGGAGAAATTAAAGCGGCAAATTTTGAGCGGTAAACTGGACGGCAGGACTCGCCGCAATCGCGGTTCGATGACTATTCAATGTAGCAATAACCTATAAAAATGGAACGCTTTTTAGGAGTTTGCCAATCTTAAAAAAGAGGTTGGAAAATTCACGGTCGTCCCACTGTCTGCCTCCAGACGTAAAATTAAGGAAATAGGTACTTTTTGTAATCTCCGCTACGCAGCGTTCCATGACCCTCGATTTTTCCGCTTCGCGATCGCCCGAAACCAATGGCTGGCAGCACTGCTTTATTGAAACCAACCGCATCCGTCTGCACTGCGTGACGCAGGGAGAGGGCGAACTAGTGGTGTTGCTGCATGGGTTTCCGGAGTTCTGGTATTCCTGGCGGCACCAGATTCCAGCACTGGCAAAACATTTCAAAGTCGTCGTGCCGGATCTGCGCGGCTACAACGATTCCGATAAGCCCAGCGCGGGCTACGACCTGGACACGCTCAGCGCCGACATCCAGGGCATTATTGAGAACCTGGGCTATCTAAAGGCGCATATCGTTGGGCACGACTGGGGCGGGGCGATCGCCTGGCACTTGGCGCAGACCGTTCCCCAGCGGCTGCATCGGCTGGCAATTCTGAACGCGCCCCATCCGCACCGTCTGATGCAGGAGATGTCGAGCAATTTCGATCAACTGCGGCGGAGTTGGTACATGCTGGCGTTTCAGGTGCCGGGGCTGCCGGAATGGCTAATTCGCCAAAACCTGCGAAACTTTGTGACCACAGCGATGCAGGAATTCTGCGTCCGCAAGGGAGCCTTTAGCCGTCGAGATATGGACATTTATCAGGCCGCGCTAGAGAAACCCGGCGTACTGACGGCAGCGATCAATTACTATCGACAACTGCTGTCGCCCCGACGGCTGATGCGCGAATGGGGGCGATCGCCCCTGCCCGTCACCGTGCCCACCCTCGTTTTGTGGGGTGAAGACGACCATTTCCTGAACCAGTCCCTTTTGGAAAACCTGGATGCCCTAGTCAAAGCGCCGCTGCGCCTGACTCGCATCGCCGACTGTGGCCACTGGATTCAGCAGGAAGTGCCCCAGACGGTCAACCGCGAACTGCTCAACTTTTTGCGGCAGCCATATCCCGCATAGGCCTGCTACTTGCCGGGATGTAGAAGCTCAGGAAAACCTCAGGAAAACCTCAGGAAAACCTCAAGCAAACCCGTCCCAGCCGCAGGCGACCCGAAAACCAATGTCATACAGGCCGCGATCGCCCTCGGCCCGCGACCGAAAAGCAGAGCGACAACTGCGGGGCCCCACGTTCCAGGAGCCGCCCCGCAGTATGCGCCGTTTGGGGTCGCGCCCGTTTCCCCACGCGGTTCCGTCTGTCGGCGCATCGGCGTAGGTGTCATGCCAGGTATCCTGACACCACTCGCGCACATTGCCATGCAGGTCGCAGAGTCCAAAGGCATTGGCATGGGCAAAATAGCCCACAGGCAAGGTCTCGCGGCGGTCTTCGCCCTGGGGCCCCTGCCCGTAGCTGCCCCGGTTGCACAGTCGCCCCTGATACTCCCAGTCCACTCCGGAGTAATTTGCCAGGTCGGTGGTAAGGGTTTCGCCGACGTGAAAAGGAGTCTCTGTGCCGCCGCGACAGGCGTATTCCCACTCGGCCTCGCTGGGCAGGCGGTAGGGACGGCCCGTGTGCGCGGTGAGGCGATCGCAAAATTCCACCGCCTCCAGCCACGACACCTGCTCCACCGGATGGTAATCGCCTTTGAAATGGGCGGGATCTGGGTCGAGCGATCGCCCTACCACAGGCAGCGCCGCTACGGCTCGCCACTGGGCCTGCGTCACGGGATATTTGCTCAAGGAAAAAGGTCGCAGCGTAACCAAATGCTGGGGAAACTGCGAAGGATGCCAGCCCTCCTCTTCTCTGGGTGCGCCCATCGTAAACGGGCCTCCCGGCAAAATCACCATCTCCAGCGCTACGCCCGCAGCCAGAGATTCTTTCCAGAGCTTGGCTCGACCCGTGCGGCGATCGCCCACTTCGCCAGTCGGCAATAGGGTCAGCACTTCAAACTCCACCGGCATTAGTTCCGGTGTACTCTGATTGAACATCGATGACTGGGGTTGATTGCTTTACACCCCTCATCATACGGTGCATCGAACCGCTCTCCGGCTCTCCCAGCCGCGCTTTTGCAAACTGGACACTCACTCCGGATTTCCCAGACAATTCCAGCCCCCAAACCGTTGAACCCGCACCGGGATGTATTAAGAAATACATCTTTGTGGGGGGCTGTTTTGCGGAGTGGGCAGTCTGATCCTAAGGATGGCAAGTTGCTCAGCGCCGCAGCGGTTGAGAGGGTGCAGGGCGATCGCCATCCGCCTTTTCCCACTCGTCTCCATCGCATGGTCTTTGTCCTATGCTCACCCTTAGCCACACCCTAGATCGAAGTTTGCGAAACGCTGATGGCACTTATCTGGATCAGCAAGGACTGCAAACCCTGAGTGCCTACGTGCAAACCTATCAGACCCGGCTAGATGCCTATCAGCAATTGCGCGATCGCAGCACGCCAATGATTCACCAGGCGCTCAAGAAGCTGGCGCAGGTGCACCCAGAGCTAATCCAGCAGCATGGACAGCGCTGTTTATACGACATGACCGAAGTCGTTCGCTACATTGCCCTCTCAGTGCTGCGCGATGACGAAACATTTTTCAAAGAGCAGATGATGTCTTGGCTCGACACCATCCTGATGGCCCACAAGCGCCATAGCCACTGCGCCACGGCCTATCGCTATCTCCAGGAGGCGATCGCCGCCAACCTCTCGCCCGCCGCCAATACGCTCATTTCTCCGTACCTGGATAGCGTTGTTCTGGCGCTGCAATCCCACGCCTAGCCTACGTCTAGAGGTCATTCCAGAGGTCGCTATGCAACACACACCCATTTCGATTCATCCCAATTCCTCTCAGACCGAGCGCGAAGCCGCCCTCCAGCAAATCTATCGGCAAGTCCTCGAACGCCAGCCCTACAGCTATGAACGGCGAATCTTGGGACGGTTGGAAAAGGACTTTCTGGCCAACCGGATCGGGGTACGGCGGTTTCTGCGCGAACTGGGACAGTCCGAGGTATATCTCAACGCCTTTTACTTCAACACGTCTAACTACAAATTTATAGAGCGCTGTCTGAAGCATTTCTTGGGGCGGGCGCTGCTCAACCACGAAGAAATGCAGCACTATGGCAACATTCTGGCCCGACAGGGCGCAACAGGGCTAATTTCCACGCTGCTCGACTCAGAAGAATATCGCAAGGCGTTTGGTGGGTTCACGATTCCCCATGCCCGCGCCCAGTCGTGCTACGAATCGCCCAAAGCCTACCTGGAAACCCATGTGCTAAATCAGGAATACGCAGGACGACGGGGCAACGCTGTGCCAACCCTCATCTGGCACGAGCTAGGGCTAAACTGCGACACAGGCGTATGCCGCCACCCAGAAGCTGACGAAGCCCTAGAGCCGCCGCTACCAGGGATTGCCGACCACTTGCCAGACTCCTTCCTGGCGCTGCTTAGAGGAGACAATCAGGAACTAGACACGGCTACGGTTCGGGAACTGGTCGCCTCTCTCTCGCCGCAGCAAAGAAAAGCCCTCCAGCAGGCAATCCTGAGTTGAGATCTGGCCCTTCCGCCGTTCATTGGAGCAGCTACTACAGCGAACACAGTGGGGTATAGCGGTGATGCCGTTGTATCCCATTTTTTGTTGTATCCCATTTTTTATTGAATTTCCGATCGAACTCAGCAACCCTTCTCAGCAACCCTTCTCAGCAATCTTTACTAATTAATCCTTTACCTTTTCCGCGTCTACTTGGGGTCTTCGTCGATCTTCGGAACGATGTCTGGGCGCTCCTTGGCTTCCCAACCCGGCGGCCGCTTCGAGTTATACCAGGCGATCGAGCCGATGGTGACGGCCGCAATAAACCCCACCACGTAGACTACCGTAAACCACACTGGAAAACCGCCACCTGCGGCTACATCCATCAACAGCACCATAACCGACGCTCCAAGTATTTTAGATTCCTAAAATTATCATTCCGTAGAATCGGCCCCTCACACCACTGTTTCTGGGCAAGGGCTGATCGGGGGCAACGATGTGAAAAGCCCCATCGGGTGTTTCTCCGCAGCTTTCTGCAAGGTATGGGTTCCTTCAGGAATTACTCTGTTGCAGGAGGGGGCGCTTCTGCCGGGGCCGGAGCCGGGGCCGCAGGCTCGGAGCGAGGCCGCTCTAGGCGAGGGGGCAGGGCAGGGCGCTCAGGCGGTGGCGCTGGCGGTGGCGCTGGCGCTGGACGGGCTTCCACAGGTTCCGGTTGGGGACGCTCGACCCGCACGGGTTCAGGACGCGGCTCTGGTTCGGCAGGGGCAGATGGAGACTGCGGACGAGCAGGCGGCGGCTCTGCGGGAGACGATGGGGCCGACTGCATAGGGTCACTGTTGCGAATCTTGCGAGGCTCGGAACGGGTGTCTGGGGAGGCTTCGCGAGCCGCAGGAGAACTGGGCGATCGCGCGGGTGCTGTGTCCTCGGATCGACTGCGAGAGCGGCTGCTTGAACCAGAAGATTCTCCCTCCGAGTCACCTCCGGTTGCCGGGCCAACGAACATTCTCCGGGGGCGAATTCGCTCCGCCTTGATGGAACCTTTGCGATCGCCGCGCAGGTTGGGCTGGGGGAACGACTCAACCGGCATTCCCTCGGTTGCCTGCGCCATATAGTTGCGCCATACGAGGGCGGCCGTGCTGCTGGCTCCTGCCGTCGGGCGATTATTGTCATTGCCCAGCCATACCCCCGTCACCAGTTGAGGAATATAGCCGATGAACCAGAGGTCGCGCTTGGCATCGGTGGTTCCCGTTTTGCCAGCGACGGGTCGGCCCCGCAGTGCTGCGTTGCCGCCTGTACCGCCATTCACCACGCCCCGCAGCATCCAGGTCATGATATTGGCGCTGTCGGTATCTACGGCCTGCTCTGGCGTGAAGTTTGCCTCGTAAATCACGTTGCCAAAGCGGTCGATAATTCGCGTGATGCCGTGTGGCTCGATGTGCTTTCCTTGAGCAGCGAGAGTGCCATAGGCGCTGGTGAGTTCCAGCAGGTTGACCTCCAGCGTGCCCAGCGCCAGCGAGTAGGCAGGAATCAGCTTGGACTGAATGCCCATGCGCTTAGAAATTTCCATCACCGGATCAAACCCCGCATCCAGCAGCACCTTGACTGCGATGACGTTGATGGAACGGGCCAGCGCATCCCGCATGGACATGTTGCCAGAGTGCCGCTCGCTGTAGTTTTTGACCTCGTAGCCATCAACGATGAACTTGGAGTCCAGATAGCTCTTGTAGGGGGAGAGTCCGGCAGCGATCGCCGCTGTATAGACAAACGCCTTAAAGGTCGATCCGGGCTGTCGTTGCGCCTGGGTTGCTCGGTTAAACTGACCCGCAACCAGGTCTTTTCCGCCAACCAGCGCTTTGATTTCGCCTGTGCGGGGGTCGATAGATACCAAAGCCGCCTCAGAAAACCGCTCCCATCGTCCATAGCGCTCGACGGCTTTGGCAACCGTTTCCTGAGCAATAGCTTGCCACTTGGGATTCAGCGTCGTCTCGATAGTCAATCCGCCCACTTCCAACACCTCCGGGCTAACGCGCTGAGGCAGTTCTTGCTGGAGGATGTAGGAGGTAAAGTGGGGCGTTTGGCTAATGAGATTACGGGGCTGGCTGGGCGTTAGCTCAATTTCTGCTGCCTTTGCCTCCGCCAGTTCTGCGGCGGTAATGAATCCAGACTCATACATTCGCTCCAGCACAATATCGCGGCGGCTGCGGGCCAAATCGGGATTCACCAGCGGCGAGTATTCGCTGGGGGCAGGGGCCAGTCCAGCAATCATGGCCATCTCAGATAGTGAAAGCTGGTCAATCGGCTTGCTGAAATAAATCCAGGCGGCATCGCCCACGCCATACGCGCCCGAACCTAAATAGACCAGATTCAGGTAGCGCTCCAAGATTTGATCCTTGGTTAGCTCGTTTTCCATTTTGTGCGCCATCAGCGCTTCTCGAAACTTACGGTCGAGGGTGCGTTCCTGCCCCAGAAACACGATCCGCGTCACCTGCTGGGTGATGGTGCTGGCTCCTTCGACCACCTCACCGGCTGACAGGTTTGCCAACGCAGCGCGGGCGATCGCCCGATAATCGACACCATTGTGTTCATAAAACTTTTTGTCCTCAGCAGCGATGAAGGCGTTAATCATCGTCTCTGGGATCTGGTCGAGCGAGAGCGCCTCTCGCGTCGCGGGCCCAAGCTGTTGCAGCACCGTGCCATCGGCCGCCTTGATGGTCATCGAGCCATCGCGGGTATAGGTCAGTGCGTCTTCTGGGTCGGGTAGCTCGCTCTGGATCTGGCGCACCGTATCGATGGCCGCCATACCAAAACCACCTGCACCCGCCAGAGCCGCCATCACCACCCAGGCATACCAGGCCTGATAGAACCGACGGGGCGATCGCTTAGGCGGCTCCGGATCAGGGTTGGGTTTTGACCATTCCACGAGTGCCGGGTCGGGCTGGGGTGGAGAAACGGGCACCGCCGCATCCGCAGGAGCCTGAGTGGAGGCTTCTACAGGCAGATCGGCTGGCGTGTCCTGCGTCGAAGTGTCGTCTGCAAACGGGACACCCAAGCCGCTTGAGGCTTGAGCCAGACGGTCGTCCTTGCCGCTGTGTAGCGCATCGCCCTCTGGCTTGACCCAGCCCTGAACTCGATCAAAGAAACCTGTCACGCTAACTCTCCCCACTGAAACCGCACAGACAGAGCAAATTTGGAAAAGACCGATTTGGACTCATCGAACTGCTCTGGTTGCAATCGTGGCGCTGGGCCAGACCTAGAAGATTTGCAAAACCACAAATCCTGAGATTGTTGCCCCCGCCACCGCTATACCCTAACGCCGTAACCTGCTGCTATGAACTGCTATAACGTTGCGAACTGCTATAACGTTGCGAACTGCTATGACACTGCTACGACCTGCTACGACATTGTTACCTACATAAGCGCCAATCGTCTGCGATCGCGCCTGGAGATAACCCATAAGTCCAGATCTATCGATTAACGATAAAAACCAGCCCACAGAACACAGTTGAGCCTAGAAAGCTGACTATTGCTTTGCCATCAGCAATAGGACAACTTCAATCTATCGAACCAAAGAAATGAATCAAACAAAAGCTTAACCTAAAAATCGGGGTCTATGAACCTTTGTGACAGTTATGCAACGGTGGATTTACAAGAAACTCGCCCCAGTGCTTTCCCCTGCGCTTTCCCATGTGCTTTGCCCAGCGATCGCCCTCAATCAGCCGCTATGCCTCTGACCCAGCGCTCTCTAGCACGCCAAATTCTCGCAGCGCAGGCAGAAAATTTTGATGTTCATGGCTAGACTGGCTGAGCTTGATCAGCGCAAACCGCTGGAGCGGATCGAGGCGGCTCCACTGTTCAGTTGTGAGGCACACACCCACGCGCTGCCCCTGCTGCTGCACCGAGTCGGGAATTTGGTGTGCATTGAGCCAGGCGGGCTGCGGATCAAGGGGCAAATCGGCTGGGCGATCGCCCCCTTGGGCCGCTACCAGGTTATACACCCGCTGGCGATAGGCGGCTATTTCTGCCTCGCTTTGGCAGGGCAAGTCGAGCAGCAGTTGGCGATCGCCCCAGGGCAGCGCGTGCCAATGGGCCAGCTTCAGCTTTATCCCACAGGTGTCGAGGTTATAACGGACGCGCATGGGCACGCACCGCAGCGAATCGGCAAAATCCTGCTCAAATTGGAAAACCTGAGTCAACCGTATAGCCCCCTTGTCAGGTCTGTAGCTGCATCAAGCCGCCGCCTTGGGGCCGGCTAGAACTCTTGCAGACGATACATCCAGTCAAAAAACTGCGGATCTTCGTCAAAGCAGATTAGATCAAGATGGCTAGGGTTGTCCAGAAAATCTTGCGCCAGCAAATAGCCTGCAATCGTCCAGGTTTGATACTTCCGCGAGGCCTTGCCCACGTAGCGTCCGGCCTTGCCGTCATAATACTCTGGCCACTCGTCTTCGCTGAGGCGGCGTTCGGCAATGGCCATCGCTCGGCGACACAGATCCGTGCGTCCCGTCTTTTGGCAGGCTGCCGCCATCAGCCACAGCAGCATCGGCCAACTGCCGCCATTGTGATACGACCAGGGCACGTTCTTCGGGTCGCAGCCCGTCAGAATTTTCCACTCCTGATCGACGACGGCAGGATAGCAAATCTTCATCGGCATTTGCCCTACCAGGTCATCCCAGCGCTGCTCGATCAGGTTCATCACCTGCTGCGATTCTTCGGTGTTGGTTAGCGAGGAGATGACGGCCATCAGGTTGCCCAGGGCAAAAAAGCGGAAGTCTAGCCGGGCTGGGCCCAAGTTGCCTGCTAGGTAGCCGCCTTCGTCGGGCATCCAGTCGAATGTCCATTCGGGAATTGAATCGGGATAGATATTGAACTTGTTGACTGCGCCCTCGCCAAATTCTTCGCCGTGATAGCGATAGATCGTGTTCAACCGCCGCGCATCCAGCCAGTAATACTGGCGCATGTGGTAGTTCAAAATGCTGAGGCGCTGGTTGATGATCTGGATATGGATATCGTTGCGCGGGCCGGGAGCCAGCAGTTCCCGGGCTGACATTAGCGCCGCGTAGAACAGGGTTTGAATTTCCAACGGATGCCCGTCTACACCCATGCGGCGGTCGATCATGAACGCGCCATCGGGGACGAGCATGGTGGGGTACATGTCGAAGCGATCGGCCATGCAGAGCTTGAGAATCCACAGGATGCCCTGCTGAAACTCCGGCTGGTGGGCCAGATCCAGGTCGCCTGTTGCCTTGACATAGGCCCGCAGCAGAATAATCCACCAGAGGCAGGAATCGACGGGCGTGACACGACCAATAGCGTGTTCACCGAAATCTGCCACGAGGTATTGCTTTCCTTCGGCGGTGACGACCTTAAAGCTGGCGGGCATTAATCCTCGACCGGCATAGAAGTAATCCATCTGCTTCTCGCCGCTTTGGAGCGCCAGCGTTTCCACCAAAAAGTTGCGGACGATTTCGGGGCGGCCGTGGGTAAGAAACACCAGTGCTGAGGACACAAAATCCCGAACGAAGCACTGATCGTAGTTCAGGGCTTCGACGCTGGGGTCGCAAGCTGCTACGGTGCCGACGGGGCGATCGCCATAGTACACAATCGACCGCTCCAGGAGTTGCCAGGCTTCTGTTACAAGATTTGTCGTAGTCTTCATTGCCTAACCTGCAAGTGGCTTAAAGAAGGATTTAGAAGGTGAACCAACGGAAACAATGCAGCTCGTTAAACTAGCTAGCTAATTAAGATGCACGGCTGAAGATGCACGGCTAAGACCAATCCTAGAAATACAAAGGAGCCAGCGCTCTGAACTTTAGCCGTCAGATTCCGTCAGCGCTGGGTCGGCAGAGTTGTGGGGATTAAGACGCTTTTTCCATTGCACAGGAATTTGATGACAAAAAGCATCCCCCGATGTGCCTAGCCAGATGCGGTGAGGTGGGATCGGTTTTCGGGCGATCGCCCCCCAGGCATTCAGCCAAGGCAGCCTTGCGTGACCCTGTGGACTAGAATGTTGTCCCAGACGCGTCGCAGACCCGACCCAAACAGACAGACTCAGCAATCCAAAGTTCAGAAACAGCAAGCGGTCAGGGCGCTTATAAACAAACAACCCCTTGGCTTTTGAGCGCTCTAAAAGCACCCAGATTTCTAGGAGCGACAGGCGAACTCATAGGTTTTCAAGAACACGCTCGAGGAAACGTGCTTGCGAAAACCAGGTTTGTGAAAACACAGTTTTCGGGAACACAGGCTCTCGAGAGACACATTGCTGTAAGAATGTGTACTCCTCAAAGCTCCTTAAAAATGTGTTCCATAAGGAAAGAAGCTGGACTCAGACTTCCGCAATGCCGCAAAGCCTATGGCAAACAAAGGACGAAGCTGTAGCCTCGCAAGGGGTCTACAAAAACGACCATTTGACCTAGCTTAAAGGCGGTTGCCTCAGTCAGCAACTCTACAGCGTTTAACGTAGCCCTAACAATCAGTAAAGAGCCTCAGATTTTGGCTCGAAAGCGTTACGCGGCCTCATCGCTACCCAGCCTTCAGTTAGCAGAAACAAGCGTTGAGAGGATTCTCCGAAGCCCGCTTCTGGAACCTGGGCGATCGCGCAATGCGCCCTGTATCGCTAACCAACCCCATCCTCAGCAAGTGGATAACAGCCCTGGCAGTTTGTACCAAAGCCCAACCCACGACTGAACTAACGCTACTGACCTAGCAAACTCAAACACTGCGATCGCTCTTTTGCGGCGATCTTAGCGTCAACTTTACAGAGATAGCATAAGTAAGTTTTTCTTAGGAGGCGAGAGATGCACCCTACACCGTGGTTTGGAAGTATACTAGCATCTAGGTCGGCATCCTGAAGCTTAGGCGTGGTGCCGGTTCAGGTCGCCCTCAGAAGCTCACGCAGACTCCGTTGGCTCACAGGCTTAGTGAATCACTCCACCTATCCCTCATTTCCCCCTTTGAGAATCCGATAGACATCGGCCAAACGGCGGATATATCGAACCCGTCCCCCGCAAAAGGGCGCACTGAGAATCATCAGGTGAAGTGCAAAGCAGGGCTTTCCACAAGGAATGCCCTACGCAGAATCTCGATATGTCTAAGATAATATTTTAGTAGCCCTTTTAACTAAATGAACCGTTAAGGCCACAAAACCAATACAAAATTGGAACCTTCTGTAAAAGCTTTATGCAATTTGCCATGAAGTCTGGGCTTGTGGTTCAGGTAAACTGCTCCGGTAGATTCCTCAGGTAGGTCGTCCAGTTAAATTCTCCAGCAGAAGTGAGATGGGCCCGTCGTTTGGCGGAGGCCGAGGTCTGGAGCGCCAGATGGAGGCTTGGCGTGGGCATAGCAATCAGGCGCTCGGCCCATTCAATAGCGACAATGCCCAACGGCAAATCTTGCCCCGCCCAGTACTGGTCTAAATACAGCGCTTCTATCTCTGCTGGCTCCAGTCGATATAAATCCATGTGATAGAGCGGGATGCGCCCTTCGGTGTATTCATTGACCAGTGTAAAAGTCGGGCTGACGATGGGGTCTGAAATGCCTAAGCCCAACCCAATGCCCTGGACGAGGGTGGTCTTGCCTGCACCGAGGTCGCCCTCCAAAAGCAGAATGCTGCCTGCTGGGAGCGATCGCCCCAAAAGTTCTCCCAATCGCTGGGTTGCAGCGGCATTGGGCAGGTCGAGAGTAAAGGGCAACAGTTGGGCAGCCATGACGAACCGCAGCGGTGATAGATACGGCGATAAATACGGCGACAAATCGAAATTTGTAGAATTTTGACAGCGCCTGCAACCTATTATGCGAGGTGCAGATTGAAACGGGTTCTCTTCATTCGCTGCCGCTCTAGAACTCAGACTCCTTAGAATAGTAAGAGCGTTCCCCCCTTGCTATCGTGACCTACGAACCGCTGCATCACAAGTATCGTCCCCAAACGTTTTCGGAGCTGGTGGGGCAAGAGGCGATCGCCGCTACGCTGACCAACGCCCTGCGCCAGCAAAAGATCGCCCCAGCGTACCTGTTCACTGGGGCACGCGGTACGGGCAAAACCTCCAGCGCCCGAATTTTGGCAAAATCGCTGAACTGCCTGAAAGCCGAGCAGCCCACCGAGAAACCCTGCGGTCAGTGTGAAGTCTGCCGCATGGTGGCCCAGGGCACTGCGCTAGATGTGATCGAAATCGATGCTGCCAGTAACACAGGGGTTGATAACATTCGTGAACTGATCGAGCGGGCCCAGTTTGCCCCGGTGCAGTGTCGCTACAAGGTATATGTTGTCGATGAATGCCACATGCTCAGCAATGCGGCGTTTAATGCTCTGCTGAAGACGCTGGAGGAGCCGCCGCCCCATGTGGTGTTTGTGTTGGCGACGACCGACCCGCAGCGGGTGCTGCCGACGATTATTTCGCGCTGCCAGCGGTTTGACTTTCGCCGCATTCCGCTGGAGGCAATGGTGACGCATCTGGGGGCGATCGCCCAGGCTGAGTCTATCCCCATCACGCCGGAGGCGCTGCATCTGGTGGGGCAAATTTCTCAGGGTGGGCTGCGCGATGCCGAGAGCCTGCTTGACCAGCTCAGCCTGCTGGAGGGCGAAATTTCCACGGAAAAAGTGTGGGATCTGGTGGGTGCTGTGCCAGAGCGGGACTTGCTGGATCTGGTGAAGGCGATCGCCGCCGACCAGCCCGCCCCCGTCCTCGACAGCGCCCGCCGCCTGATGGATCGGGGACGAGAGCCGCTGGTGGTGCTGCAAAACCTGACCAGCTTTTACCGCGATCTGCTAATTGCCAAAACCGCACCCGGCCGTAGCGACTTGGTTGCCATTACGCCCAACACTTGGGCAGAAATGTGCGAGTTTGTTGCATCGCTGCCCATCGAGATGCTGCAACAGGGGCAGCAGCGCTTGCAGGAAAACGAGTCGCGCCTGCGCCAGAGCAGCCAGCCGCGCCTCTGGCTGGAGGTGTCGCTGATGGGGCTGCTGCCCTCGGCGGTGCCCGTGTCGCCTGCGGGAAGCGCTGTGCCCAGAATGGCTGCCCCCGCACCCCTTTCTCCTGCGCCCGTTTCTCCTGCGCCCGTTTCTGTCGCACCTGCTGATTCGGTATCTGCGGCAACTTCCTCAGCGGCCGCCCCCAGCGCAGCACCCACCCAAAGTCCTGCTGCGCCACCCATCTCTACCCCAACACCCCAACACCCCAACACCCCCTCTGTTAGGGGTCAGGGGTCAGGAGTCAGGGGTCAGGCAGGCGTGACAGAACATCTCACCCCAACACCCCAATACCCCAACACCCAAGCCTCCTCTCCCTCTCCCCCCCTCGCCCCTTCTCCACCCTCCCTCGACCTCGCCCAAATCTGGCAAGATGTACTCAGCCTGATGCACCCGCCCTCAACCGCCATCTTGCTGCGGCAGCAGTGTCGCTTGCTGGGGTTTGACGGGCAAACGGCGCGGATTGGTGTAAACTCGCAGCCCTTGTTCAACATGGCAAAGAGCAAGCTGCCGAACATCGAAGCGGCGTTTGCTAAGCTCCAGAATGAGACGATTCGCGTGACGCTGGAGGTGGCTGGAGGCAGCGAAGCCTTTGCCGTGACCAGCCCTGACAGTGCGCCCCCTGCGCCCCCTGTACCCGCAACACCGCCCCAAACGTCTGCGCCGGCCCCAGCAGTTCCAGTCGCCCCGGTTTCTCCACCTATTGCCCCCGAACCCAGTCGCCCTGCTCCGGCGATCGCCCCATCCCCAGCATCGACCGACGCGCCCCCTTCGCCACCGCCCATCCCGACCTGGGAAGCGGAGGACGAGGTGCTGCGGGCGGCCAAGAGCCTGGCGCAAATGTTTAACGGGCAACTGGTCAATCTGGACGGAGAGCTACCAGGCGCAAGCAGTGCAGATGTTGGGGAAACCGACGCAGCAGAAGAGGATGACGATGTACCGTTTTAGCGGGCGATTGCGTTTTAGCGGGCGATTTTGGCGATTTCTTTTGGCAATTTCTTTTAGCGATTTCTTTTAGCGATTTCTAAGTTATGCCAGCGGTTACATAAGCGGCAGGGAAAAATGATGCGCGACGATCGCCATTCGCTGGCGCAGATAAAACCGATGGGCTGCAAACCGCTGTACCCCCGAATCTAGCTCCATCGATCGGCAGCCGTGGGCGCGGGCGTAGTCTACCAGCCAGCCAAACAGCGCCTCACCATAGCCTTTGGAGCGGGCCGACTCGGTGGTGATCAGGTCATCCACATAGAGAAACGGCCCGGCAGACAGCGATTCCGTCAGGCGAAATCCGGCAACCGCTTTTACGTCGTCTCCTTCGCTCAGGTAGGCAAGCCGAAAGCCTTGCTGCGCTTGCCGCTGAACCTGGTTTACAAATTCAGATTCGAGCAAATGCGGCCGCAGCTCCAGCATCACCGGAAAGCACCGCAACAGGTCGGCATCAGACGTGGCGATCGCAATGTTAGGCATATTTCTGAAGCGGGTTTCGATCGGTGCAGTGCGGTTCCCGTCAGGCTTTTGAGCTTTAGGAAAAACGCTCAGCATTTCCTCATTCTAGGGCTGAAGCGGTATGTGAGCATGAGGGCTCCATCTGCCGTGGGCCGCAGCTATGACGACAAACCTCGCAGTGGGCGATCGCTTTCCCGACGTAACCCTGCCCAACCAGGACGGTGAATCCGTCCAGCTTTCCAGCCTGACGCAGCCGGGGCTGGTCGATCACTATCTGGGCTTTACAGACGGCTACCCGCTGATTCTGGTGTTTTATCGGGGGTTCTTTTGTCCGCGCGATCGCCAGCAGTTGCCTCAACTAGTGCAGTTTCAGGGCGAACTGGCGGTGAACTATTGCAAGCTGGCCACAGTGTCTGTCGATCCGCCCATTGTGCAGGCGGCGTTTCGGGCAGGGCTGGGGGCGCAGTGGCCGTTTCTCTGCGATGAAGGGCGATCGCTCTTGCGGCAAATCAATATTCTGGACGAAACCGAAGGCGAATATGCCTATCGCCCGCAGCCTTATACCTTCGTGCTGCGGCCCGATCTGACGATTTACAGCCTTTACAATGGCTGGTTTTTTGTGGGACGGCCCACACTAGAGGAACTACGGCAAGATCTCCGCGCCATCATGCAGACCCGCGTGGACTATCGCTACGAAGCCTATGATGCGCCGGAGGTAAGGCAGATTCGCATTCCGCAGCAGACCTGGGCAACCGGAGCACCGCCGCTGGGAGAAAGCGGGCTGCCCGTGTTACGCGGCGTGGTGCGCTGGTTTGACCTGCGATCAGGCAACGGCATGATCACCAGAGACGACGGGGGAGAGGACGTATTTTTTAACTTCACAGCTATTCCTGGCGAAGGGTATCGCACCCTGGCAGTAGGAACAGCGGTGCAGTTTGAGCTAGTGAAAGGTCGCTTTGGCGATACGGCTCGCAATGTGCAAAAAGAGAGTCCTTCTGCATAATTTCTCTCGCTTAACGTAGTGGATTAGAGGGGTTGAAATGAACGCCCAGCAGGTTGCCCAAACCATTCAATTAATCATTGCCCCCGTGGTTTTAGTCACGGCCTGTGCGCTGATTCAAAATGCGGTGTTGATGCGCTATTCCGCGATTGGTCAATCGATGCGATCGCTCGCGCTAGAGCGCCTCAATTTGCTGCGCTCCAAAGAGGACTATTTTTATATGGAACGACTCCAGGAAATCGATCGCCAAATTCCCTTGCTCACGCAGCATCACCGCCTTTTACAGAAAACGGTAATCGTGATCTACAGCGCTGTTTTAGTGTTTCTGATTAGTATGTTGGCGATCGCCCTGGCGGTTGCGTCTAATGCAGCGGCGATCGCCACGTTGACGCTGGGACTATTCCTCTTGGGAACTGGAACCTTGGTCTTAGGCGTATTTTTAATTATTCGAGAAGTCCGCCTATCTCATCGAGCCGTCTGCTATGAAGTCGGGCGCATTTCCTCACTCGAAAAAACTTCCCAAATTTGAGAACCATATCGATTTTAGATTTTGGATTGCTTTAGATTTTGGATTGCTAGTGAGCCATTTCAGGACCATCAGGCTCGATGCAACTGCCCGGATCACGAAGTAAAAAAACCGAAATAAGGCTTGCCTCATTCCGGTTTCTGTTTCTAAAACGGTTGCCAATCCAACCTCTGATCCTCAGCGCCTATTGGCCATTGCGGCGTTAGCGCTTCGCCAGTTTTTTCACCATCTTTCGCAGGCGGATAGACTCTGGCGTGACCTCCAGCAGCTCGTCCGGGCCGATGTATTCCAGCGCCCGCTCCAGGCTCATTTCCACCGGGGCCTGAAGCTGTACCAGTTCATCGCCGCCCGATGCTCGGTGGTTGGTCAACTGTTTGGTCTTGCAAACGTTTAGCTCTAGGTCTTGGGGGCGATTGTGTTCGCCGATGATCATCCCTTTGTAAACCTTTGTCCCTGGCGTGATGAAGAACACGCCCCGGTCTTCGGCGTTTTTCATGGCATAGAAAGTAGCCACGCCCTCTTCAAAGGAAATCAGCACACCGTTGCGACGGGTTTCCACCTCACCCGACAGTGGGCGATAGTCCAAAAAGCTGTGGCTCATGATGCCTTCGCCGCGAGTCAGGCGCATAAATTCGCCCCGGAAGCCGATCAGCCCGCGAGCAGGAATCACAAACTCCAACTGGGTGCGACCATTGCCGCCGACGCGCATATCCTGCATCTCGCCGCGCCGCTGTCCCAGACGCTCAATACAGCCGCCGACGCTCTCTTCCGGCACATCCAACACCAGTAGTTCAAACGGCTCGCAGGGTTGCCCGTTTACTTCTCGATAGATGACCTGCGGCTGCGACACCTGAAACTCGTACCCTTCGCGGCGCATCGTTTCGATCAAAATGCCCAAGTGCATTTCACCCCGACCCGACACGGCAAACTTGTCGGGCGAGTCGGTTTCTTCGACCCGCAGGGCGACGTTGGTTTCTAGCTCGCGCATGAGGCGATCGCGCACTTGGCGAGACGTGACCAACTTGCCCTCTTTGCCTGCAAAGGGAGAATCGTTGACCCAGAAGGTCATTTGCAGCGTTGGTTCATCGACCTTGATCAGCGGCAACGCCTGAGGATTTTCGGGGTCGGTGATGGTTTCGCCAATGTTGGCATCGGCAAAGCCCGCCACCGCGACAATATTGCCTGCCGTGGCGCTTTCTAGCTCTACCCGCTTCAGCCCCTCAAAACCCAGCAGCTTGCTGATTTTCGCCTTGACCACCGCCCCCGTTTCTGTCACGAGCGCAGCCTGCTGCCCTGCCTGAATCGTGCCGTTGTGGATGCGGCCAATGACGATGCGACCGAGATATTCCGAATAGTCGAGCGTCGTTACCTGAAGCTGGAGCGGCTTGGCCGGGTCACCAACAGGCGCGGGCACATGCTCCAAAATTGCCTCAAACAAGGGCTGCATGTCAGTGCTATCGTCGTCCAGGTCTTTCTTCGCATAGCCGCTCAAGCCCGACGCAAACAGATAGGGAAACTCGCACTGGTCGTCGTCTGCGCCCAGTTCCAGAAAGAGATCTAACACCTTGTCAATCGCCCCGTAGGGATCTGCCTGGGGACGGTCGATTTTGTTCACCACAACCACCGGACGTAGCCCCTTTTCCAGCGCTTTTTTCAGCACAAAGCGGGTCTGGGGCATCGGGCCTTCGTTCGCGTCCACAATCAGCACGCAACCATCGACCATGCCCAGCACCCGCTCCACTTCGCCGCCAAAGTCGGCGTGGCCGGGCGTGTCCACGATGTTAATCAGCGTGTCTTTGTAGCGAACGGCAGTATTTTTCGCCAGGATGGTGATGCCGCGCTCACGCTCTAGGGCGTTGGAGTCCATCACGCAGTCGGGGACTTCTTCGCCTTCTCGAAAGGTGCCAGACTGTTTCAGCAGCGCGTCTACCAGCGTGGTCTTGCCGTGGTCAACGTGGGCAATGATGGCAACATTGCGAATCGGCAGTGTCATAAGGAGAAGTCCCGGTTGAAAGTGAATAATGCGTGGATGGGGTGGGCTGAAACCTGGCAGTGCCAGCACTCTCTGGGTGGTTTAGCAAAGAGCAGCGGGCGGGATTGAGGAATCTTTATATGGGGAACTATCGGCACAAAAGCTGAGTGAACGCCGCTGGAAAAGCTCTGGACTCGGTGCCAGGGGCGATCGCCTCTAACCTCTAGCCTCTTAGCTCTAACCTCTTGGCTCCTACCTCTTAAGAAATTTTTTCTTGCCGAAGCGCCAGATTCCATGTAAAGAAGCCGTAATGATTCTAGCTTATTCGTTACCCAATCTGCTTGCCCCGCTGTGCTGAGATTGCCCAATCTCACCCAGAGCACAGCCAGTCCTCAAAAGCGACTCGCAAAATATCCCCAATACACCAGACATTCACCTTTTTCGTAGGCCGCAGCCCAACGGCATTTCAGGTCGAAGCGCCGGATTTCAAAGTTTTTTGAACTTGCTTAGCCAGGGCCTTCCGAATCTCGGATAGAGCCATTAAAATCCCATGCTTAAGATGTTGTTACGGGGGAGGCAAACAGTTACATCCCATACCAACTGGGCGATCGCGCTTTTTGCTGAAGCCGCTCGTGGGGTTGTCTCTGATACTTTTTTCTTCTTTTTTAGCGATTTACGTTTAGTGATTTACGGTTTGCACTCACTTTTTCGACAAACGCGCCCATCAATACGCCTAACCGATCAGCACTGAGATTACACAAGCGGTGAGATGTAGCTATGAACTACTCATTTGAACTGGTGGGCATTTCGCCCATTCTGTCGTTTTTTAACCACCAGCACAGCACCCCCGCCCACCGAGGCGCAGAGTATTTGGGAGCCTACCGCTGCACGCTGGATGCATTTCTGGAATCCGTGGAAACGGTGCCCCGAAAGCGGGGTTGGAACCTGGATGCTGTGGTAGACAGCGTGGTGAACTTTTGGCTGAACAATGGCGAACAGGTGCGCCACTGGCGGCAGCGGCTCGAAGATGCGGGCCGAGAAAACGTCTTGGTGGCTAGGGTTGCCAATGTGCAGGCGATGCAGCAAGAGTTCGAGGCATTGCTAAACCGTCCGCCGCAATAACGCAATAAGTCTGAAATAAGTCTGATCACGAGTTGGGCAGAATCGCTCTGGAAAACCGTCCCTGGAAAACCGTCCCTGGAAAACCGTCCCTGGAAAACCGTCCCTGGAAAACCGTCACAGTGTGCCCTTTCCAGACCTCTGGCTGGGGTGTAGAATCTGGATTTGCCGAAAAGCGCATCGCATTTTGAAACGGCAGCGCAGGGTTAGCACAGCAGGCGGTTCCAGAGGAGTGGGCAACAGGTATGGCGACGTGTGTGGTGACGGGGGCAGCGGGATTCATTGGGTCACATTTGACGGAGGCGCTGCTCAATCGGGGCGATCGCGTCATTGGCATTGACGAGTTTAACGACTACTATGACCCGGCGCTCAAGCGCAAGAACATTGCCACGGCGGAGCAAAACCCCAACTTCCACCTGATCGAAGCCGACATCCAAACGCTGAATTGGACCATGCTGCTTGAAGGCGTGGATGTGGTGTTTCACCAGGCGGCGCAGGCCGGCGTGCGGGCAAGCTGGGGCGAGGGCTTTCGCCTCTATACCGAGCGCAATGTCAACGCCACGCAGATTTTGCTAGAGGCCGCCAAGCAAGCTCCCAGTTTAAAGCGGCTGGTGTTTGCTTCGTCGTCTTCGATCTACGGCAATGCAGAAACCCTACCGACGGCTGAAACGCTCTGTCCACAGCCTGTTTCGCCCTACGGCATTACCAAACTGGCAGGCGAACATCTGTGTCAGCTTTATTACCAAAATTTCAATGTGCCCGTCAGCATTCTGCGCTATTTCACGGTCTATGGACCGCGCCAACGAAGCGACATGGCGTTTCACAAGTTCTTTAAGGCGGTGCTGGAAGACCGCGAGATTTCAATCTACGGCGACGGGCAGCAGACGCGGGATTTTACCTTTGTCAGCGATGCGATCGCCGCCAATCTCGCTGCTGCCAGCGTAGAGGCTGCCATCGGCGAAACCTTTAACATTGGCGGCGGTAGCCGAGTTGTGCTGACGGACGTGCTAGACACGATCGAGCAAATCACCGGAAAACCGCTGCGCCGCAAGCACGTTGGCAACGCCGCCGGAGATGCCCGCCACACCGCCGCCGACGTGTCTAAGGCGAGACAACTCCTTGGCTACGCCCCCCAGGTTTCTCTAAAAGAAGGGCTGGCGCAGGAGTGGGAGTGGATTCAGGCGCTTTATTAGGGTCAGGATTACTGAAGCTGGATTATTGGATCTGGATTACTGGGCCAGGACTATTGGGTCGGGGCTGGTGCAGTTGAATGACTTCTCGCGAGTTGCGCCCACGAGAAGCCATCGCCAAACCTCAGAAAACCATATCGAACTGGGCAAGTCCCTACTGCGGGGGAACTTCGTCCAGGTAGGTCAACTGTTCGCGGAGCATCTGAGCCATGTCGCTGTTGCCCTGCTGCTCGTAGAGGGCGATCGCCCGCTGATAGTCTGCCCGCGTACCGTTCAGGTTGCCCTGGACATAATGCACATCAGCGCGATCGAGGTAGGCTTCGGGACGGCTGGAATCCAGACGAATCGCTTCGTTAAACGCGGTCAGCGCTGCGTTCATGTCCCCTGTCCGATACACCTCGGTAGCGCGAGAATACGCCTGGTCGTATGGCGTTGCGGGGCGCACTGTCACTAGATAGTTGCCGCCCTGCCCCGAAAAGGAGCGAGCCAGCACCTTGTACGTGCCGTTAGAAGGCAGCGTAATCACAATGGTCGAATTCAGGCTGCGGGCGTAGTCGTCATTGCTGGCGATTTCTTGCCCTGAGGGCGACTGCAACACCAAAAACGTGTCAAAGTCGGTGCTGGTCATAGAGATCGTCACCGTGTCGCCGGCCTTGCCCGCAAAGGTGTATTCATTCTGCATTGGGGCCAGGCTGCCCCGCTCCTCAAATAGCACCTGTGCAGCGGCCGGGCGAGTCGTCGCCACCCAAGACCCACCGCCCAAAACCAACACCGTCGCCAATACCACACTCGCCTTTTCAAATCGTTTCAGCATGGTTCTCACAATATCCTCGACTGAGTTACTTGACTGCTCGATCATCTACAAGCCACGTACAAGGCATATACAAGACACATACAAGACACCGATGGCAAAGGCATGGCCCTGATTCCTGAAACGTCGTGTCTCTTGACTGACCTTGTTAATGATCTTGCAAATTTGCCAATAGGCTTTGCATGTTGACTCTCATAGACTTCAGCCCTAGCGGTGGAGTTTCCTGACAAATCTTGGCAGAAAGGGTTAAAAAAGCAACACGCAGGACGAGCAGAGCAGGAACCTATACTCGCGCCAGCGTTACCACCTCAGACTGATCTTGATATTTCCCTTGTCGCGTCTCATAACTCACAGCACAGGGTTCCCCTTCCAAAAAGAGAAGCTGCACCACGCCTTCATTGGCATAGATGCGGCAGTCAGCGCTGGAGGAATTGGAAAATTCAAGCGTCAAGTGTCCGCGCCAGGAGGCTTCGGCAGGCGTGATGTTGGCGATAATGCCGCAGCGGGCATAGGTGCTTTTGCCCATGCAGATGACGGTAATGTAGTCGGGCACTTCCAGCCGTTCTAGCGCCACGCCCAGCCCATAGCTGTGGGCCGGCAGCACAAAATATTGGCCCGATTCGTCTTCGTGCAGTTCAGTGCTTTCCAGATTGGCGGGGTTGAAATGCTTGGGATCGACCACGGTTCCTGGCACATGGCGGAAGATGCGAAACTCCACAGGCGAGAGCCGCACGTCGTAGCCAAAGCTGCTAAGGCCGTAGGAAATGACCGGAAACCCATCGAGCGATCGCACGAGTTTTGGCTCGAAGGGTTTAATCATCCCGGCGGCTGCCTGTTCTTTGATCCAGGTGTCGTTCTTAATCATTGCCACTTGCCCAGTCCTTTGGAGGATAGCTCCTTATAAAACAGCCCGTAGCGTAAGTAAATCAAGATCATCCCATATCTAGCGTCATGTCCGCCCTTACTTCAGGATATTTTTGGGAGTTTTTGGACACTACATTTTGGGCACTATATCTACATCTTGGGCACTATATTCTGGGCACTATATTCTGGACACTACATTTTGGGCACTATATTCTGGACACTATATTTTGGACACCATAGCTTTAGGCTCCTCGAACGCCCTTTACTGGGCAGACGCACCTGATAGGATGGTGGCATGACGACTGATCCAGACAAATCCGAAAATAGCAGCAGTTTTGAGCAGCAGGTCTTGACCCGGCTAGAGCAGCTTTCGACCGGGGTCATAGGGCTGTCAACGCAGTTCAACTCATTGACCAATCGGGTGGATACGCTCTCAACCCGAATGGATACGCTGTCCACACAGGTCGATACGCTCTCGACGCGGGTGGATACGCTCTCGACGCGGGTGGATACGCTCTCGACCGATGTTGAACAATTGTCTAAAGGCTTTACAAAACTGGAAAACGAGCAAGAGCGCTTTAACGATCGCTTTAATGACTATCAGCGGGCGACCCAGTGGGTGGTGCAGCTTGCCTTTACGCTGATCGCCTCAGCAACGCTGACGGTGATTGTCACGTCGGTGCTGAGGCGATAGGGTTTGGTTATTTACGATTCAGCGCGTTTGATTCAGCGCGTTTGGTGCTGGGCTGCGCTTTGTTGCGAGACCAGAGGCTTAGTCACCGCCGACGCTCAGATTGCTGCCCGCAGTTTCCGCACCCGCCAGGTTAATGCCTCGCAGCGTTGCGCCAGTGGTTTGTGCATGAAAGACCGTGGCGTTGGTCAGATTTGCGTTGGTGAGGTTAGCCTTGATAAAGCTGGCGTTGGTGGCATAGGCATCCGTCAGGTTTGCCGAGGTCAGGTTTGCGCCTTCCAGGTCTGCCCCTTCCAGATTGGCGCTTTGCAGGTTTGCGCCCTGCAAATTGGCTTCGCGCAGATCAGCCCCAATCAAATGGGCCCCTTGCAAGTTGGCTCCTTGCAAGTCGCAGCGGGCACAAGCTCCGGTAGACAGCAGTTGCAAGACGTGATCTGGGTTTTCGGCCCGTGCAGGGGTTGTGATGAGGAATGGCGTGGAGAAGAGGGCGATCGCCAGCCATCGATTGCGCTTGTTGCGGGTCATCAGTGACCTCCCAAGACAATAGACAATACGTAAAAGTCGAGTCATACACCCCTACTTCTACGATGTCACTGGCCAGCGAAACTGCCCTCATGCAAGTGGATGATGCGATCGGTGCTTTCGCTCTCTCGATGGGTATAGCAAAGGCGAGGAATTATAGATTGAGTCTGAAACCTCAAACTGTAAAAGAGACACCATCTGGCATCTCTCTTAACCCTTCTAGACACTTTTAATGCACCCCTAACCCCTAACCCCCAACCCCCAACCCCTGCTACGTTTCTCATTGCCAATCTGTCTCGCAGTAGGCTTTCAAAACGGGAACGCAGTTGGCGATCGCCCCCAGATGAGCAATCTCGTAACCATGCGTATTTTGGGTGGGAAAGCTGAGGCAGGCAGCGCGAGCAGCGTGGCCCATCTTCATGGCGATGGAAGCGTCGCTGCCAAAGCCGCTGATAGCAGCAAGCTGGAGCGGAATGCCCGCCTGCTCTGCGGCCTGGCGCAATTCTCGATTTAGCCCTTCGTCATAGAGTCCGTAGCCATCTTGCGACAGCAGCACGGGTGCTTCGCCATCGACGATCGGATATTCCGACGACAGCGGGCAAATCTCCAGGGCGATCAGCGCGGCCAGCGATCGATTGCGGCTGAAGTAGAGCGCACCGACCGCGCCGACTTCTTCTTTGGCAGAAGCGACGAGATAGGTGTCCAGCGCAGGTTCCTTCAGAACGCTGGCCAGCTCTAGCAAAATGGCGATCGAGGCTTTGTTGTCGAGTGTGTAGCTGGCGATAAAGTCGCCCAGTCGGAAGGGGCGCTTGCGGTGCTTGCCCACCACCATGCGTGTACCTGGACGAACGCCCGCCGCCTCCAACTCTTCAGTTGTGCATTTGGTTTCTATCCAGGCATCTTCCCAGCGCACAGGCTGATCTTCTTGCTGAGCCTTTTGGGGCGACTCGTGCGAGACGTGGCGCGACCCAAAGCTGAGGATACCGCTCAGCGTCGTGCGATCGCCCAGCAAGTCCACCACGCCCTCGCCATAGACCCAGGGAAACGCGCCACCCAGCTTTCGCACCTGCACCCGCCCCGCCTCGCCGATTGATTTCACGATGCCGCCAATTTCGTCCTTGTGACCAGTAATCGCAATCCCAGAACGCGCTGCATCGTTCGGTCGTTTTTCAGAGTTGCGTCCTGGAATTTTGGCGATCGCATTGCCTGCTTCATCTAACCACGCCTCCAGCCCTAGCGCCCGAAACCGCTCCAGCAAATAGGCATCTATCTCGCCCTCCACTCCACTTGGCGAATGGCGCATAACAAGATCCGAAATTTGTTGAAACAGGTCGTCGTAGGGCATGGTTCGAGGGTACAAGTTGGAACTTAGGAGCAAGGGTGTGATGGAAGGTCAGCACTCTCAGCACCGCAATCCCTCATCCCGCTACGACGCATCGCTTTCCCGCTTTACCCCCCCGCAAAACCTGCAAACTCCCCCCTGCATAAAGCGTCTGGGTCACAGCCTGAAAGCCCACCTCCGAGAGCAGCTTAGGCAAGTCAGTCTGAATTAGCTGCCAGGCAGTCTCAGTTTCAAACAGCCAGAAAAAAACTGCCAGACCCGGCATATACAGCGGATTCATCGGTTTATGCACGTCGATCGCAGCAAAAATGCCACCAGGTTTTAGCACGCGATAGCATTCTTTGAGAATTTGCCGAAGCTGGTTGGGCCGCATCTCGTGCAGCGCTGCACTAGTATGAACGAGGTCAAACTGAGCATCGGGAAAGGGCATGTCTTCTGCCCAGGCCTCTACAAAGGTTGCCTGGGGAACATTCTGCTGGGCGCGGCGAATGGACAGCGGAGACGCATCCAGCCCAGTGACCGGCAGAGCTTGCTCATCAGCGGACTGCGGAAATCGCTCCACGAGAAATCGAGTCGTCTGCCCGCTGCCACAGCAGAGATCAAGAACCTGGGTGTTTTTGTCAAACGTTAGCCCTGCCAGCGCAAGCTGCCGAAATCGGCCCTCACCGCCGACTGCCACCGTGGCCAGACGGGAAATGCTGTCGTAGAGCCACTGGTGACGATAGCTCAGATCTCGCAGGAGCGTTGCCAAACCTTACCCCGCCGTGCTGCTCAGCAGATTCCAGTGATTATTCTCGGCAACAGCCCGGTTTACCAGGCTAAACATCCGCCAGCAGTGATTATCACTCTTTAGCGGCAGTTCTTCATTCTTGACAACTACATTCATGCGTACTTCGTCCTCTGGAGAGGCGATCGCCGTTTTATCGATCAGCACTTCCACCGTGACGAGTTGGGCATAGGTAACGCCACCGGGTTTCTCGCGGGCCACCATGTAGTCCTCACCGTCGTAGATCACTGCGCAGTTGCAGGATTGGAGTACGTCCTCTAGCAAATGCCGAAAGCGATCGAGCGGCGTTGCAATCGTGAACAACTGGGTATAGCGAGCCATAGTAACCTCGGACACGCAAGTGCAATTAAAAAATGATAGCAAACCCATTCAGCCAACTGTCAAACGACAGCGAGGGCAGTCGCCTAGCGGGCTTGCAGAGCGTTACACTTTGCCGGACAATCCAGAACGCAATGCCCTAAAGCGAAACGCAGTGAGCGGCAGACTGTGCCGAGTGCGGCGGCTGTTGATAAAGAAATTAACATAGCGAGTTATTGGCGCATTCTACCATGCCCTTTTTTGAAAAAAACGGTTCTGCTGTACAGAATTCAGCAATTCTTTGTCTCTGATTTGAGTGCTGTTGCTCCGTCGCCCAGTTTCGGCTGAAAAGTATCCCTTGATCAATGCAAAATTTACTAGATTTGCTGAAATTACAGCCCTCTCCTCTGCCTAACAAAGGGATGCTCATCGTATTTGAAGGAGGCGAAGGCAGCGGCAAAACGACGCAACTGGGGCGATCGCACGATTGGCTCATGAACCAGTTTGATGGCAGTTCCTTTACGGTTGTAAAAACGCGAGAGCCAGGCGGTACAGAACTGGGGCAGCAGATTCGGAAACTGCTGTTGCATCCCGATCTGGCAGAGCCAACGCAGGATCGGGCAGAATTGCTGCTGTTTGCGGCCGATCGGGCGCAGCATGTGGAGGGCTTTTTGCGGCCGGCGTTGCAGCAGGGGGCGCTAGTGCTATGCGATCGCTTTACCGATTCCACCGTGGCCTATCAGGGCTATGGGCGCGGACTCGATCTGGCGCTGATTCATCAGCTCAACCAGATTGCGACAGGTGGGCTAGAGCCAGACCTAACGCTGTGGCTAGATGTAGACGTGACCACGGGCCTCGGCCGGGCCCAGCGGCGGGGCAGCGCCGACCGCATGGAACAAAACCAAGTGGAATTTCATCAGCGGGTGCGGCAGGGATTTTGCGAACTGGCGGCGGCGCACCCCCAGCGAATTCGGCGGGTAGACGCAAACCGCAGCGCCGACGAGGTGTTTCAGGACGTGCAGCAGATTTTGCAAGAGGCGATCGCCCAATGGTGCAGCCCCTAACGGGTTCCGTTGATCCAACTAGTAATACAACCAGGGCATTTGCAAATCTCGTCGGCCAGCCGCAGGCCGTCGAGTTATTGCAAAGCGCCCTCCAGCGCGATCGCATTGCGCCGGGCTATCTGTTTGCTGGGCCAGCAGGCGTGGGGCGCAGCTTGGCGGCACTGGGCTTTGCCGAGCGGCTGCTGGCGCGTCATCCCCAGGAGCCATTTTCAGCCGCTCGCCAGCAGCGCATCGCCCAGCGCAACCATCCCGATTTTCTCTGGGTAGAGCCGACCTATTTGCACCAGGGCAAGCGACTGTCGGCGGCCGAGGCGGCAGAACAGGGCATCAAGCGGCGATCGCCCCCGCAGATTCGCCTGGAGCAAATTCGCGAGATTGCTACCTTCCTCAGCCGTCCGCCGCTAGAAGCATCCCGTGCTGTGGTGGTGCTGGACGATGCCCACACGATGGCCGAAGCCGCCGCCAATGGACTGCTGAAAACGCTGGAGGAACCTGGCCGCGCCACGCTGATTCTGATTGCGCCCAGCGTGGAATCGCTCCTGCCAACGCTGGTGTCGCGCTGCCAGCGGATTCCCTTTCGCCGCCTCAGCGCCGAAGATCTGGCGCAAGTGTTGCAGCAATTGGGGCACGACGAAATTTTGCAGCATCCCGAAATTTTGGCGCTGGCCCAGGGCAGCCCCGGCGAGGCGATCGCCCAGTGGCAGCAGCTCCAGTCCGTGCCGCCCGACCTATTGCAAACTGCACTCCAAGTTCCAACGACGCTCCGCGCCGCGCTAGAACTCGCCCGCCACATCGACCAAAATCTGGATCTGGAAGCGCAACTCTGGCTGGTGGACTATTTACAGCAAGCCTACTGGCGATCGCAGCAGCCCGCCACCCACCTGGAACGTTTGGAAACCGCCCGCCGCCACCTACTGGGCTACGTGCAGCCGCGCCTGGTGTGGGAAGTGACGCTGATGGACATCGCCGCCGCTGAATCCCCACCCTAGTGCAGTGTCATGGTTTAGCTTCAGGGTGATGCCTTGGCTCGTAGTAAGCGCTTCAGCGCTAAAGCACTGACTACTAACCTAAGTTCCAGCTATCAACTAGGATTTGGAATACGGTTTTGTTTGCCACGAGCGCTAAAGCACTGACTACCAACCTAAGTCCTAGCTATGACATAGCACTAGAGAAAACACACGCTAGATGTGGAGATGTGGGGGCGCTTGTTCAAAAACTGCGTCTGAATTCTGCAAACCTGAGATACAGTTAAGTGTTCCAACAAGTGTTCCAACAAGTGTTCCAAATTAATGTCTTAAATTTAGACTCCCGACTCAGTATCCCTGCCTGCCCAGTTTCGGTTGGTAACTCGAAATCTGCCCCTTGAAACGAATCCCGCCGCCATGACTTTGCTCTCGATTCTCTTCGGGCTATTCTTCCTCAGCGTGCTGGGGCTGTATTGGTCAGCGCCAGGGCGATCGCTCAAGCTGTGGGTGCTGCTGGCGGCCAGCCTGGTGTTTTACAGCTCGCTGCAATTTCAATATGTGCCGCTACTGCTGGTGATGATCATCATCACCTATCGCATCGGCATCGGGCTGAGTGCGCCCATCGACTGGCGGATTGAGAACGAAAACTGGCAGTTTGCCCAACACGACTGGAACCGTCGGCGGCTGCGGCTGCTGATCATTGGCATTGGGCTGAATGTGCTGCTGCTGCTGGGGTTCAAGTACATTCCGTTTTTTGGGGCAGTGTTGGGCAACTGGCTCAAGCTGCCTGCGCTAACGACGGGGGCGGCCACCCTTGGGCAAACCCTCATCGCGCCGCTGGGCATCAGCTATTTTTGCTTTGAGTGCATTGCCTATCTGGTGGATGTGTATCGCGGTGCGCCCGCAACCTTTGACTGGCTCAAGTTTTCAACCTACAAGCTGTTTTTTCCCAAGCTGCTGTCGGGCCCGATTACCCGGTTTCACCCGCTGGCGGCGCAGTTTCAGGCGCAGCCGTCGCTGACTACGCCCCAAGTCGCCGAAGGTCTGTGGCTGATTGCCTGTGGCGCAGTGAAAAAGCTGCTGATTGCCGACCATCTGGCCACGCTGGTCAACCTCAGTTTCGACAACATAGCGCGGGCGGGTAGCGGCGACCTGTGGCTGGCGATCGCCGCCTACGGGTTCCAGCTTTATTTCGACTTCAGCGGCTACGTAGACGTAGCGCGAGGCCTTTCTGCGCTGCTGGGCATCACCCTGCCGCAAAATTTCAACTTTCCCTACTTCAGCGCCAGCATTGCGGACTTTTGGCGACGCTGGCACATGACGCTGGGCGACTGGCTGCGAAATTATCTCTACTTTCCGCTGGGCGGGTCGCGTCAGGGCCTGATGCGAACCTGCCTGAATCTAATGATGGTGATGATCATTGCCGGACTGTGGCACGATGCGGGCTGGGGCTTCATCGTGTGGGGGGCGCTGCACGGGCTATTTCTGGTGGTGCATCGCCTGACAGACGCGCTGAGCGAGCGGTGGGGTTGGCTGAGGGCAGGTTGGAAGAGTGTACCAGGAACGCTGCTGGGCTGGGTGCTGACGCAGTTTTCGGTGTTTTTTGCCTGGATTTTCTTCCGGCTTCCTAACCTGCAAGAGTCGCTGCTGGTGGTGCAGCGGCTGTGGGGACATCCCGCCGATGTGCAGTTTGCCCAAAAGATTTACGTCGAAACCTTTCAGAGCGATCGCCTCCATCTCTCTCTGCTCCTGCTGGCGCTATTCGGCGGAATGACGCTGGTGTATGCCGTCAACCGCTGGCTCAAGCTGCGGCTCAACTGGCCTGTTAAGTTGCTGCTGGTGCCGCTGTGCCTGCTTGCGGCCTGGCTGCTGGCTCCCAACGAAAGCCCGCCTTACATTTATTTCGATTTTTAACGTTTAGAAAATCCGGATAGTTTTTGAGAAAAGTCAAAAGCCGCATACTTTTTATCAAAAATCTAAAGGCTTTGTAAAAGCTAGGGGTTTCCGCTAGAAAAAGGGCGATCGCCCCTGCCATTCTAGACAGTATGAATTGGCAGTGATTTCGGTAAATCTGTTGAGCGCTTCGGCTTACGCTTAGACGTAAGAAAATGCTTCACAGATCAGAACGTGTAAAGGTTTCTCCCTGTTGATGCCTCCTGCCAATTCTAATTTTTAAGATCCGCTCGTTTTCGAGGGGCGATCGCCTTTCTCGGCGTTAGTTTCTGACGAAAATCCAGCGCTGAACACTTGAAATGAAATAGCCCCATCCATCTTCAAGATAGAGGGGTTATTTCTCATGGATAAATCTTGGAAAAGCCTTACAAACGCCTTATTAAGGCTCACAAATACCTTATTAAAAAGTGCGTGTGGGCAATTATTTGACCCTGATTGACGGACTTAGAGCATCGACGGTATCTACCCATATCTGCAATTTTCTCACCCCTTCCACGTCAACTCATTTTTGGGAATTAAGAGTAGTCATGGCTGTTATTGATAACGTAGACACCTTTGAGAAACTGCTTGCCGCCATTAACTCCACCAATTCCAACGGCCAGGCAGACGAAATCAAAATTACGCAAAACATTGTTTTAACCAGCGCCCTGCCTTTTATTCGAGAAGATGTCAGCCTGACGATTCGAGGCATCGGCGAGGGCATTACGCTTAGCGGCGATGCCAATGGCAACGGCATTAACGATGAAGGCGATGTCCGCATTTTCTTCATCGAAAGCGGTCAGATAACGCTGGCAAACTTAACACTGACAAATGGCCGGGCCCAGGGCGGCGATGGGGGCGGCGGCGGCGCAGGACTGGGCGGCGCACTGCTGATTTATGACGGCAATGTCACAGTCAACAATGTCACCTTTAGCAACAACCAGGCGATCGGCGGCAACGGGCTGGCGGGCGCTGGGCGCGGCGGCGGCGGCATGGGCGGCAATGGTGGCATTGCGTCGGCGGCTGGCGGCGCGGGGGGCGGCGGCGGCTTTGGCGGCCCCGGTGGCAATGGCGGTGCAGCGGGCGAAGGCGGTGAAGGTGGCCCCAGCACCGGAGCCAGTGGTTCCCTCAGCAGCGCTAGCGGCGGACGTGGCGGCGACAGTGCAGGCTTGACGGGCGGGGGCGGTGGCTCAGGAGCTAATGGCGGCTTCGGCGCGGGGGGTGGCGGCGGCGGCGGCTCCACTACCAACAACGGCGGCAACGGCGGCAGCGGCGGCTTTGGCGGGGGCGGCGGCGCGGCTTCTCCGGCAAGCGGCAACAACAGCAGTCAGGGCGGCGCGGGCGGCTTTGCGGCAGGCGGCGGCGGTTCGTTGAATAGCGCAGGCGGCTTTGGCGGCGGCGGCGGGTTTGGGGGGCGGTGGCGGCGGGGCCGGCTTTGGCGGCGCGATCTTCATTCGCTCTGGTTCGCTCACGATTACCGATAGCCTGTTTTTGGATAACCGCGCTCAGGGCGGCACCGGGCCCGGTGGCAACGGCAGCGGACTGGGCGGCGCAATTTTTGCGCTGGATCAAACGACAAACGCCAACGGCAACAACGCCAATATGCCCAGCACACTACCCACCATTACTGCGTCGGGACTGTTTGCACGGGGCAATAGCGCCAGCAGTAACCCCAGCACCAATAATATTTACGGCAACAGCGACGTGGTCTTTCGAGTGCCGCCGGAGGTGCTGTCGGTGGCGATCGCCCCACCCGCGCTGACCAACGCCAGCAGCGTCTCATTCACTGTGACGTTCAGCAAGCCTGTAACTGGCGTAGATGTGACGGACTTTGAACTGGTGACAACAGGGGCGATCGCCAATGCGTCCATTACCAGCGTGACGGGCGGTGGCAATACATTCACCGTTGCCGTCAGCACGGGCACCGGCAGCGGCACGCTAGGGCTGACAGTGCTAAACGACAAGACAATCAAAGATGCAGACGATGGCGTGCTGCTGGCTCCGTTTACCGGAACGACCGTCTACACCATTGATAAAACTGCACCAACAGCCGATATTGTTGACGTTACGCCCGATCCACGCCCCGGCATTGCAGTGGATACCATCACGATCCGGTTTAGTGAAGTCGTCCGCAATTTTGACCTGTCTGACCTGCTGCTCAGCCGCAATGGGGCGATCGCCCCACTGGTCGCCGCAACCCTATCCACCATCGACAACCAGACCTTTACCCTGCGCGGGCTACAGTTTTCAACGGGGCGCACAGGCAGCTATCAACTGACGCTGGATGTCAACGACATTACCGACCTGGTGGGCAATCCGCTGGCTCAGTCCGCCTTCGACACCTGGCAAATGTCCTTCGATGACCCGAACATTCCTCAACCTGAGGATATTCCACCCGCGCCGAATGGGGAATTAGGCACGCCCGTCCTGTTCCGACTGGGCAAGCGGCCACAGCAAATTAAGGGGACAAACCGCGCCGATCGCCTTAAGGGAACCAATAAGAGCGATCGCATTTTGGCTCGTGGCGGCAACGATACCGCCAAGGCGCTGGGCGGCAACGACTTAATCAGCGGGGGCGCAGGGAATGATCTGCTGCGCGGCGGCAACGGCGGCGATCAGCTTGTGGGTGGCGTGGGCAACGATCGCCTCTTTGGGCAGGCTGGCGACGATGTGCTGATTGGTGGGGTGGGCAATGACACGTTGAGCGGCGGCGGCGGCAAGAATATGTACGTGTTTAACAACCTCAGCGAAGGCATCGACACGATTCTGGGCTTTAGCCAACTGGATGTGATCGACCTGCGCGGCATTTTCAAACAGCCTGCATTTGGCGGCAGCGGCACGCCGTTCCAGCGGCTGCGCGAGTTTGTGAAGCTGGCGCAGGTCGGCACCACGACTCAGGTGCTAATCGACTCAGACGGCAATGGTGCTAACAAAGATTTCGTGGCGATCGCCCAACTCAACAACACGTCGATCAACAGCCTCAGCACGCTGAACTTTGTAATCTGACGGTCATTTAACGTCGGTCTAATGCAAGGCTGCTTAAATAAGCTAGCCGTTTGTAGCGACTTCAGTCGCCCTATTCACGGACGTTTGTAGTGGCGACTTCAGTCGCCCTATTCACGGCTAGCCCCTCAGAAGCAGGCTAAAGCCTGCACTACAAACAAAGCCTGCATTATAAGCCAGGGGCGGAACTTCCATCCCAGAATCATGGGGCCATCATGGGTCGCGTCTCATACGCCTGTCAACCGTTGATAAATCGCGGTCGGCAGGCGACGGTTCCCGCTGCCATTCTGGAGTTCGTCGATTTTTTTATTTTGTTCACGGATGCGGCGCGACAGGAGGCGAATGATGTTGACGGCAATGCTGGGAGTTTCTTCGATCGCCTCATAAAGCTGCTGCTGGGTCAGCGTCAGACACTCGCAGCGGTCGATCGTAGTGACAGAGGCAGAGCGCGGCTCCGCATCAAACACTGACATTTCCCCAAAGCACGCGCCCTTTTCGAGTCGGGTAATTTCCCGATCAGCCAGGTGAACGCGCACGCTGCCTTTGACCAGAATGTAGAGCGATCGCCCTTCCTGCCCCTGGCTGACAATAGTATGCTGCGGCGGAAATTCCTGCTCATCCATAATGGAAGCCAGGCGCACCAAAAAATCGTCCCGCAGTTCTTTGAAAATGGGGACCCCGCGCACAAACAGGAGGCGATCAACGCTCGTCAGCATACCAACTTAAACCCTGCATCAACCCAAACCACCTAGCATCCATTCAGAAATGCCCCATACTCTGTGGGTGGGCTGCTGCGTGTTGTCTGTTCCATCCGTAGGTTGCCCATGCAGAGAATTCTATTCATCTTTTGTCCAGAAATTTCGCTGAATCACGACCGAAAGGAAAATTTACAGCCGACACCAGCCGGAGTGGTTCCCGGCTGAGTTGTCCATTGAAGGAAGATCGATGTGAACGTCTATCGAACCGCATTGAACCGATGTTGCACTCGCTGAATTCGCTGAACTCGCTGAGTTTACGAATGAAGTCTGCCTAAAAAAGGGATCACGTTGGCTCCCAGCCCATCGGCAAATCTGGCGGGCGGGGTGGGTTGAAACGCGGCGGCGGGTCGGGCGGTTTTGCAGGATGGGCGAGGATCTTGCCGTTGCCGTTGTGAGTTGAAGCAGCACTGTACTTCTGCAGCAGTTGCTCGACTTGGGCAGCGACGAGTCGATTGGGGTCACGGCGGAGCATGGGCAGCAACTCCCGCAGGGTGCGCGGCGAAGCGACTTCTAAGTAAGCCACTGCCGCCTCCCGCACAAACCCCGTAGGATGGTGCAAACAGGCAATAATCTGAGCGGGCGTGAGACTCCACCGCTGTTCGCGGGCCACGTGGACGCTGCAAGCCAACCCCCAGTCGGACAGAAAATGCCGCAGATCGAGCAGGTGTCGGAGGCGATCGCTCGGCGACAGGGGTTGATAGTCCACAAACTCATCCAGGCTTTCCAGCTTTTCCAGATCAGGGCGGCTATCAAGAATGCTCAGCAGCGCCCGTTTGCTCTGGATGTCGAGCGTGTTATCCAGAATTTCTAGCCCCCGCGCCACGCTTTCCGAGGAATGGGATTGTAGATTAAACGCGGCGGCCTGAATTGCACTGGAGGGATACAGCAGCCGCATCAACAAAAAAAGGCGCTGTCGGGCATCTTCTTGCAAATCGCTGAGGGCGCGGCGCAGCAGATTGGCCGCTTGCCCTGGCACCCGCTCCGGCGGCATATCCAGCAGACAGGCATAAACCTGCCCAATCAGCATTAGCTCCAGGTTGATCAGTTCCTCTACGCCGCTCCGCCCCAATTCGTCGGCGACTGCGTCAATGCCAATTTCATTGGGAATTTTTAGCAGGGTTCGTAGAATCGTGCGGCGGCTAGGCCCCCAAGCGGTTTCCAGGTTGCGAACCAGAGCGAGAACCGCGTCGGGGGTGCCAATACGCCCCAGAGTTTTCCAGGCACAAGTGCGAATGATTTCGGGTTTGTAGGTATCTTTGCCCAGGGTTACTAGCAGGGGAATCGCGTCGTCGCCCAGGCGAGTCAGCGCCTGCATCGCGGCTTCGCGGGTGGACTTGAATTGCAGGGCCCGCAGCAGCGAAGGGTAGTATTCCTCGGTGCGCGTGGCGGCGATCGCCTCTAGCAGGGCACAGCGCACCCGCAGCGACTCATCCCGCAATAGCGGCTCGATGTAGATCCGCAGCGCTTGCAGGTACAATGCCTCGCCCAGCGCCCGACAGCCCATTACCCGCTCTCGTTCGCGTTTGTGGGTCAGCATTCGCCGCAGCGTGTCGGTGGCCTCGGCCCGCTGTTCGGGGGTGCCGCGCCGCAGCATCAGCGATGCCGCCGTGCCCCGCACTTCAGGATCAGCAGACGGGTTGAGGTAGGGACGTAGCCGCTCGATATCAGGCTCAGGGTCGGTCAGCCAGATATAGCGCAGGGCGATGGAAAGTACGTCTGGTGGCAATGGTTGCTCAATCAGCGATCGCACCAGCGGCAAAAACAGTGGGTTGGGATTTTCCGTCATCACCAGCAGACTCTGGCGCTGGAGCGCGGGCGAAAAGTCGGACAGCATGGGAGCCAGCACCTCGCCCACGCCCTTGGGATCAATATGGGCAAGTAGCTCAATGCAGGATTGCTTGTCGGCATCGGTTCCTCTGCCCAGCGCATCGATCACCGCCCGCTTAAACGTCCGCAGATCTACATCTGACAGGCTGAGTTCGCCCCGATCAGCGCTAATGACGAGCAGATCGACATAGCGCGATCGCAGCAGCCACACCGTCAAAAACCACAGCGCCCCGCACAGCATAATCTGGAACATGAACACCAGACTTTCGGCATCTTGCAGCGCAGCCGCGTCGCTGCCGTTAAAAATGCGCTGACACAGCCACAGCGTCGTCAACATACCCACGCCCGTCAGCCCAGAGGAAAACGGCTCGGCAATGCCCCGCACAATGGACTGCACACGGCTGCGAACGTTATCCGGCACAGGCTGAAACAGAATTGGGCCGGTACTGGCCAGCACGGTATAGCGCAGCAGTTCATCGGCAAATTTCAAAATCACCATGCCGATAAACAGGCTGAGCCAGCCCATCATCGACACCAGGCTGATAATGAAGATCAGTGCAGGCAGGGCCATCGTCACCACGAACACGCCCAGCCGCTCGATCGCCCGACTGGAGACAAACCACTGCACGAGTAGCTCAAACGTCCCCAAAATCGCGCTAAAAAATGCCAAAAAGTCGGCAAGCTCCTCGCCGCTAACCCGCCGCTCTAGCTGCGCCAGATATTGAAAATCCAGCAGCAGCCACAGCACCTGCGCCATTACAAAAAACGCCACCAGCAAAATCACATAACGCTGGAGCGGTCGCCGCAGTCGGCGCGTAGTGAAGTCAGGCTGGCGCTCTTGCAGCAGTCGCCGAGGTGAATCAGGGAAAAACTGGCTGTAGGAGCGGCTGAGGCGAAAGAGAATGCCTGCGCCGATCATCAGCATGACCCCTGCCAGCAGCACCACGTTATTTAGCCCGACGAGCGATCGCAGCAATGGTAGCGACAGTCCGCTCAGTACATCTGCCAGCAGCACGCCGCTGCTAATCATGGGATAGGCCCGTTTGATCTCACGGATATTAAAAAGCTGATTGGCAGTAATTGAAGTCGTCAGCTCATTCAGGACATAAATCGCCTCCATCCACAGCCGCATCAGAAACACGCTGTAGCCCATCATCAGCGGCATTGCCAGCCCCAGCCGAAACAGCGGCAGCGGCAGCGCCATCAGCACCGCAATCACCACGATCACCTGGCGCAGGGGCAAAAACTTTTGCAACAGCGAGTAAAAGAAGCCCAGAACTGTGCCAATGCCCGCGCTGACGATATAGATCCACGGCAGCGAGTTTGCACCATATTCATCCAAAAATAGAGCGGCAATGCTGACCTCTAGCCACAGCACGCCAATCGACGTAGCGGTGTAGAAGGCGAACATCAAAAAGGTGCGTTCGCTTTCCTCTGGCCGCAGGTTGAGCCATTGCAGCAGCATCCGTCCGGAGGGAAGCCGGGATTTCTTTGCTGAGGTTGTGCGCGATGATCCACCCGTCCTTGCCATGCTGCCCAGGGAACTTGTGAAAGAAGCGATGCCTGATATCTGCCTTACATCTTATGCAAGCTGGGAAAGTCTGGAGCCGTTTTCCCCATTTTCTGAAGCTTGTTTGCTGGAGTCTGGCTGGCCAGACAGAAAAAGCTTGAAGCAGAATTTGAACATGGGTCACTCGGTTGCTAGGGACTGCCTTCAGCGTTCCCAAAACGGGCTGGAACCGATCCAGCAAAACACAACCTGAAATTTTCTAGTGATGGGGCAACCCAAAGTTACACCCTGCGACCGATTAAAACCTCTGATTGTTGGCTGAGACACATTATTCACGGGATCTGATAGAACTGATTTGGTTCGTTTTTGTTCATTTACCTGTGGTAAAGTGCCGACTGTCTGAAACGTAGGCAGTGCCTTGCTTTCGAGCATCTCGGATGCTTTTCTTTACACCTAACCCCTACGAAATGAGGATCTAAGAATGTACAAGAAGCTAGTTGCTTTGGTCTGCACGCTGGGTTTGGCAGCCATGCTGGGCGCTTGCGGTGGTGGCAGTGAGCCTGCTGGCACCGAGTCGCCCGCTGGCACCGAGTCGCCCGCTCCTTCGCCCACGACCACGCCGTAGTTTGTTGGGAGTTAGCCTGCCGTTTCGCATTCACCGTCTACTCATCGCTTGTCTGCCTATCGCTGGTATTGGCTAACTCAGTTCATTCTCGTGTTCTAGCTTCATTCACCTGACGTTTCATCTCGATCAGCTATCCACGGCGATCGCCCCTCTGGAATTCTGGCAATACGGGTATTCCAATGCGCGTATGCTGAGAGAGGCCTCTGCCGTGGATTTTTATTGGTCAAGACCCATGCACCTGCTGCAATTCAGCACCTCCCACTATTGCCGCAAAGCTCGGTTGGCGCTGGGCTATAAGCAACTGCCATTCACGGTGGAAAATCTGACCCCGGGGCTGCACGCCCTGAAGCTGAAGCCGCTGACGGGGACTACCACCGTGCCTGTGCTGCTGCCAGAGCTAGAGGGGCAGCCAGGGGCGATCGCCGACTCTAGCCACATTTTTGAATTTCTCGACCAGCACCAGCCCGACCCACCGCTCTATCCTGCCGATCCGGTTCAGCGCAGCCAGGTGAAACAGCTTGAAGACTGGCTCGACGAGAGCGTTGGTGTTGCTACGCGCTTTGTTTACTACGACTATCGCGCTGGCGAGGGCAAAGCTATCGACCCCTCGCTGATGAGCCAGGCTGTGATTGCCATCGTGCGCCGACAATACGGCATGAACGCGGCGCGGGTCAAGCTGGCGGGCGATCGCCTGACTGACGCGCTCACCTACCTCCAGCAGCACTGGAAAGACTGCGAATATCTCGTGGGAACCCAGTTCACCGCCGCCGACCTCGCCGCCGCCGCCCTGCTCAGCCCGCTGGCGCTGCTGCCCCACTATCGAGACGCGCATCCCTGGCTACTTGAAAAAATCGCCGCTGTGCATCAGCGCTGTGGAGAACCCCTGCCGCCGGGGTTGGCTTACATTTAAGCTAGCCAAGTGCGAGTCGCTGACCCAGATTGCCTTTGAAATTTCTAAAATGCTCTACGTCGTCGCTACGCCCATCGGTAATCTGGAAGACATGACCTTTCGGGCAGTGCGGATTTTGCGGGAGGTGGAGGCGATCGCCGCTGAGGACACGCGCCACACGGGCAAGCTACTCCAGCATTTTCAGATCACCACGCCTCAGATCAGCTATCACGACCACAACCGCACCAGTCGCCTGCCGGAACTGCTTGCCCGCCTAACGCAGGGACAGTCCATTGCGCTGGTCAGCGATGCGGGAATGCCCGGAATTTCTGATCCGGGCTATGAGCTGGTGCAGGCTTGCGTCGAGGCGGGGATTCCCGTCGTGCCGATTCCGGGAGCCAGCGCCGTGGTGACGGCCCTCAGCGCCGCTGGTCTGCCCACCGACCGCTTTGTGTTTGAAGGATTTCTCCCCGCCAAGGGCAAAGAGCGGCGCGATCGCCTCGATGCGCTCCAGGCTGAATCGCGGACGCTGGTGTTTTACGAATCACCCCACCGCCTGCGGCAGACTCTGGCGGATTTTTCGGACACCTTTGGCGGCGATCGCCCTATTGTGCTGGCACGGGAACTGACCAAGCTGCACGAAGAATTTTGGCGCGGCACCGTGCAGGAGGCGATCGCCCACTACGAAACCCGCGACCCCCAGGGCGAATACACTGTCCTGCTGGCAGGCAGCATAGCCGCCCCTGTGGTGTTGTCGGAATCTGCCCTGAAAGCTGAACTGACCGCGCTTCTCAAGCAGGGACTCTCCCGCTCCCAGGCCAGCCGCCAGCTTGCCCAGCAGACCCAACTCCCCCGCCGCGACCTCTACCAGTTGGCCCTGACGCTGCCAGATTAAGCGACGGGATGTGCAACGTTGCTGATTCCCCTCACCCTTTTCTGGTATCCCGAAGGCTTTAAGCCTTCTCCCGCTCTAGGAGAGGGACTTCAAGCCTCTCTTGCTCCCCTGCTCCCGACTTGGGAAAAGGGGTTGGGGGATGAGGGCAACCTGCTAGTCTTCCAGCGCCGCCAGCAGCGCCTCGCCCATCGCTTTGCAGCCCACCAGGGTCATCCCGTCGGACATGATATCGCCTGTGCGGTAGCCCTGGTCGAGGACTTTGAGGACGGCCCGTTCGAGGCGATCGCCCGCTTCGGGTTCGTTCAGCCCATAGCGCAGCATCATCGCCGCGCTCAGCACTTGCGCCAGCGGATTGGCTTTGTCTTGGCCCGCAATGTCGGGGGCAGAGCCGTGGACGGGTTCAAACAGGCCTGGCCCGGAGGAGCCAAGGCTGGCGGAGGGCAACATACCGATGCTGCCCGTCAACATAGCCGCTGCGTCGGAGAGAATGTCGCCAAACAGGTTGCCCGTGACGATCGTGTCGAACTGCTTGGGATTTCGCAAAAGCTGCATGGCGGCGTTGTCCACGTACATGTGGGTCAGCTCCACATCGGGATAATCGGCCGCGAGTTTGGTCATAGAGTCGCGCCACAATTGCGACACCTCCAGCACGTTGGATTTATCTACGGAGCAGAGTTTTTTGCGACGCTTGCGGGCAGCTTCAAAGGCGACGCGCCCAATCCGCTCCACTTCCGACTCGGTGTAGACCATCGTGTTCACGCCGCGCCGTTCGCCCGTTTCGCTGGTGAAGATGCCGCGTGGCTGCCCAAAGTAAATGCCGCCTGTCAGCTCGCGCACTACCATAATATCCACGCCGTCCACCACCTCGCGCTTGAGGCTGGAAGAATCGACCAACTGCGGCAAAATGCTGGCGGGGCGCAGGTTGGCAAATAGCTCCAGCCCGGCCCGCAGCCCCAGCAAGCCGCGCTCTGGCCGCTGGTCGTTGGGCAGGGTGTCCCATTTGTAGCCGCCAATCGCCGCCAGGAGAACCGCATCGCTGTTTTTGCAGAGTTCCAGCGTGTCGGCGGGCAGCGGGCTACCCGTCGCGTCGATCGCCGCCCCGCCCAGCAGCGCCTCCTGAAACTCGAAGCTGAGATCCAACTGCTGCCCCACTTTTTTCAACAGATCAACGGATACGGCAATGATTTCGGGGCCAATGCCGTCGCCAGGGAGGAGGGTGATGCGGTAGGTTTTGGTCATAGCGTGCTAAGGATCAGGGGTTAGGGGTTGGGGGTTAGGGGTTAGAACAAACCCAAAACCATTGATGAGTGGATAGACGTGAATAAACATAAAACTATAAACCCTGCGCTGCCCGCGCAGCAGGCGGCGCAGGGTTTAAGATCTGGTTTTTAATTTGGTCTACCTACTTAGGATTGACAATATTCTTGAGCGATCGCCTATTTTACCGTTGAAGGGGCATTGCGTTAACTTCACAGACGGCGCTTGAGGACGAGCAGCGAGAGGTTGTCCAGGACGTTTTCCTGGCCCATGTGCTGGCGCACGTCTTGAATCACCGCCCGACGGACGAAGACTGCTGGCTGTGTCCAGGTTTGGGCGATGACTTTATACAGCCGATCTAGCCCATACATGATGCCGTTTTCATCCACGGCGCTGGGCAGGCTGCTGGTATACAGCACGATGCCGTCGCCAGGTTGCAACTCGACGGAGGCGCGTTTGGTGAAAGCGGTGATGTCAAACTCCAGCCCCAGCGGCAGGATTAGATCCGTCATGCTGACCCGCTCCACGCGCCCCGATGCCCGCACCACGACCAGATCCTCATGCTGTCCGCTGATGCTGAGGCTGCCATTGAGATAATTCAGCACGGCCAGGGTCAGGCGCTGCTGGGTACTCATGCGCTCGATGTTCTTGTACAGCGTGCGGTTGAGGGTTTGCAAAAAGCGCACCGAGTTGCGATCGCGCAGTTCTGCCAGCGTCCGCACGGCCGTTTGCACCATCAGCATCAGCACGCCACTTTCCAGCCCGCGCCCGCCCACGATACCCACGCTGAGCGTGATAATGCCATCGGTTTCCAGCACGTCAAAGTAGTCGGTACTGTCTTCATCGGCCAGGTCACTAAAGGCGGACACATCTAGCGTTTGAATCGCGCTCAGATCCTCCGGCGTAGGCAGGATCATGTCTTGGATCTGGCGCACTACGTCCAGTTCGGCGGCCATTCGCAGATTTTCTTGCTTCAGCCGTTCGTTCAAGTCCACAATTGCTGCATTGGCCTCGGCCAGCTCTGCGGTGCGCTGCTGTACACGGTCTTCTAGGCTTTGATTCGCGTCTCGCAGGGCTTGTTTGGATTGGTCGTTTTGGTGCAACACGGCGCAGAGCAGCAGCGTAGTTAGAGCAATGACCGCAATGCAAGACTGGAGCAGCAGCAGCGACTCATTCATCGAGGCGCGGGCAAAAGAACCCCGACCCTGTGCCGTGCTGATCACTGCCAGCAGCGACAGCAGCACCATTATCAGCGTCGCCCCCGGTGAGCGAAACCGAAACGCTGCCCACACAATGACTGGAATCAGCAGATATTCCACCGGATAGTCGCCCACCAGCGCCACCTCGCTGATGCCAATCACCAACGCCACCATTGCCGCTGCCTCTAGCCAGTGCTGCCGAATGGCAGTACGAAACTGGAACAGATCGAGCGATCGCGTGCTGCTCCAGGCCAGCAGTAGCGGAGCCACCAGCACAATGCCAAAGGCATCGCTCAGCCACCAGGTGATAAACACCTGACGATAGGCTACCCAGGGCGCTTTGCCAAAGGTGCAAACCAGCGCGGCGCAGAGCATCCCGATAGGCAGGTGGCTAAGAAACGCCGCCAGGATAAAGCGCACCACGTCACCCGGAGAATCGAGCGGAGAGCGGGACTGGGTGAGGCGATCGCTCCACACCGCCGCCAGCACCTTTCCCAGCGTGGCCATAAACGTGATGGCGATCGCCAGCATCAGGTTTTCCAGCCCCAGCCAGCCCTTAAAAAAGACAAACTCCAGCACCAGAATGCTGATAAAAACTGCCAGCCAGAGGTCTACCCCAAAGGACAGCATCGCCCCCACCGCCACACCACCTGCAAACCAGACGGGCGTGGAAGCGGCTTCGGGCAGCGTGGCATAGGCAATCGAAAACTGAGCCGCAGCATAGTACGCCAGGGCAACCGCAGCCTGCTTCCAAAGTTGAGCGAGGCTGGGCAGTGCAAGTCGGAGAGGGCGGGGGGAAATCACCGATCGGGCAGAAAAAAAGTCGCAGATTAAAATATAGACTTTGTCGTTTGTTGCTTATTCCGCAAGCCGCAGATGAGCAAGGGGCAGATCAGCCGCAGACTCGAAGGGAGATAAGGGCGATCGCCCTCCGTCGCCATCGGTCGCTATCCATCGCCACGTTGACTTGGCCAGTAGCGTCGATGTTTGCAAGATACTCCAGGGAGGGATTTAAATCTGCTTAAGCTACAAGCTTTTTCGCAAAAATTGTGGAAAATGCCTCAAATTCCATGAAGACGCACAGCCACCCGGCAAAATTTTTTCGCCAGGCGCATACGAAAGATCAGCACTTTCAGCCGTCTTTAAGCCCTGTCCTGTTCTAAGATTGTGTACAGCCTCTGCTGGATTTTGCGCTTCAGCTCTCCCAATGGACTCGTCCCCACCTCCTCCCGCCTTACCTTCATCCGCTGCCGAGCGCCCCGCCGTGGTGCTGACTTCTCATCTGCGAAAGGTCTATCGCACAGGCTTCTGGCTCAACCAAAAAATCTCCACGCTCAAAGACTGTTCGCTACAAATTTACGAAGGGGAGACCTTTGGGCTGCTGGGGCAAAATGGCGCAGGCAAAACCACGCTGCTGAAAATTTTGCTGGGCATTATTCGCCCTACGGCAGGGCGCGGGCTGCTGTTGGGCAAGCCGCTGGGCGATCGCGCCGTCAAGCAGCGAGTCGGCTATCTGCCGGAAAATCCCTATTTCTATGACTACCTGACCGGGCGCGAGTTTTTGCAATATGCCGCCGGGCTATTCCAGATTCCCGCCGACGTGCAGCGCAAGCGTATTCCCGAACTGATTGACCTGGTGGGGCTATCGCGGGCTGCTGCGGAGAAAAAGCAACTCCGGCAATATTCCAAGGGCATGTTGCAGCGTGTCGGCATGGCCCAAGCGCTGATCAACAATCCCGAAGTGGTGTTTTTAGATGAGCCGATGTCTGGGCTAGACCCGCTCGGCCGATACCAGATCCGCGAGATTATCCAACTGCTCAAAGACCAGGGCAAGACGATCTTTTTCAATAGCCACGTCTTGTCGGATGTGGAAAAGGTGTGCGATCGCATTGCCATCCTGTGCCAGGGCGAACTCATTGCCATCGGCACGCTGACAGAACTGCTGGGCACCGCCGACCGCTATTTCGTCAAAGTCAGCGGCAGCACGCCCAACGTTTTGCAGCAGTGGATTCCCGACCTGGAATTCAAAGAAGGACTGTGGCAGGGACATTTGCACGGCCACCCGCAGGACTTTATCGCCAGCCTGGAGCTAATGCGCGGGCAGTTGGTGGGGATGAACCTGGCGCGGCGATCGCTCGAAGAGTTTTTCGTCGAGCAGGTGAGCCAGCGCAATCTCAATGGCGAGTCAACCCAGCTCAAGCCGTAATCTCATATCTCCCAAGTGGTGCTATGCAAGTAGTGCATCGTCGGAAATGCCGCCCAGCCCGTCTTCGCCCCAGCGATAGGCCCGCGATCGCGCCGGGTCGTGGCTAAAGTAGCCCCAAGCATCGCCCGTCTGGCTATAGTCTTCGCGGACCGTGCCCCACTGCCGCTCGCTGAGATAGGGGCCCCATTTTTTCCAGGCAGCGGTTTTTGCGTTTGCCGCCTCTAGCCGCTGGGATTCAGCTTTTGAAGGGTTGGCTGCCATACTGCTTGATCGGCTCCTGCACGTTCAAAGATGTCAGCGCATTCTATCGCGGGACGAAATCAGGAGCCTGCTTCAAAGAACACAAGCAAAGGAACTGCTCTGGGATGAAATCAGCGCCTCAAAAAATATGACGTTCGCCCCCCACTTTTGCCCACAAATATTAGGGTGGTATACAGCTAGACTCCGCCGCGAGTCGCAATCGTTTATCTGTACAGATTGGCAGAACAGATTGGCAGAACAGATTGGCGAAGCTGGCGGAAGGATTCAATGGGGCGATTGCTCGACCAAGGGGGCGATCGCGCCCTGTCCCGATCGCGCAAGATGGCCAACGCAACGCAATTGACAAGCTTGTGGGATTTTTACCCCGAACCGAGGTTTTTATGGTTTCTACGACAGAAAAGTTAATCCACTACCCGATGGTGATTGGCAATGAGCTGGTCGGCAGCGGCAGACAGGACTTGATTGACCCCGCCACGGGCGAAGCCTTTGCAACCGTGGCGATGGGCACCGCCGCAGACGTAGACCGGGCGGTGGCAGCGGCCAAAGCCGCCCAACCGGGTTGGGCCGCGCTGTCCTATGGTGAGCGCTGCGCCGCCATGATGAAATTTGCCGACCTGCTGGAAGCCAAAAGCGAAGAACTCTCCCACCTGGAAAGCAAAAATGCAGGCAAGGCGCTGAAGCTGACGATCAACGGCGATATTCCCTTCTCGATTGACAATATTCGCTATTTTGCGTCAGTGGTGCGGCGGCAAGAGGGTGCGGCCGCTGGGGAATACGTCGGCGGCTACACCAGCCTGCTGCGGCGGGAGCCGATCGGCGTGGTAGGCGCGATCACCCCGTGGAACTATCCGCTGATGATGGCGGTGTGGAAAATTGCTCCGGCGATCGCCGCTGGCAATGCGATCGTCCTCAAGCCCGCCCCCAACACGCCCACGACCACCATTGAACTGGCCAAAATCGCCCTGGAAGCGGGACTGCCCGCCGGACTGATCAACATCGTCACAGGCGGCGTAGAGGTCGGCGAAGCCATCTGCACCCACCCCGATATCGGCATGATCAGCTTTACGGGCAGCACCCGCACCGGCAAGCGCATCGCGGAACTGGCCAGCCCCATGATCAAGCGCGTCACCCTGGAACTCGGCGGCAAAGCGCCGTTTGTCGTATTTGACGATGCCGACATCGAAGCCGCCGCCCACGGCGCGGTCGTCGGAGCCTACGTCAACTCCGGGCAAGACTGCACCGCCGCCACCCGGATGTATGTCCACGAGTCGGTCTTCGACGCATTCCTGGCGCGGTTTACGGAACTGTCGAAGCAGGTCAAAGTCGGCGATCCGTTTGCCGAGGGAACGGACATTGGCCCGCTCTCTAGCCAGGCCCAGCTCAGCAAAGTGAAGGGCTATGTCGAAGAGGCCAAGCAGCAGGGCTTTGAGGTAATCACCTGCGGCGACGTGCCTGACAAAGGGTTCTACTTTCCGCCGACGATTATTGTTGACCCGCCGCAAACTGCCAACTGCGTCTGTGAGGAAATCTTTGGCCCGGTGGCGGTGGTGAAGCGCTTTTCGACAGAGGAAGAGGCGATCGCCCTGGCCAACGACACGCCCTATGGACTGGCCGCAAGCTGCTGGACGCTGAACGTGCAGCGAGCCATGCGAATGGCCAAGGCGCTGCAAGCCGGAACCGTATGGATTAACGACCACCTGCCCATCGCCAGCGAAATGCCCCACGGCGGCTTCAAGCAGAGCGGCTTTGGCAAAGACATGTCGCACTACGCCCTGGAGGAATACACCATCGTCAAGCATGTCGTGTTTGACATCACAGGCGACCAGCGCAAGGGATGGCACTTCACCACCTTTGGCGAGGCGTAACGGTCGATCCCCCCCTCGCCCCCCCTTAGCAAGGGGGAAAACGATCCGCTCTCCGGAAGTCCCCCTTACTAAGGGGGATTTAGGGGGATCACAGCCGATATTGCCGAAACACCTCGCTAGCGGCGCGATGCACCAGCGAGTGGCGATACACCAGCGCGTTGAAATCATTGGCATAGCCGCCGCCGATGACGCAGGCGACCGGATAGCCCTGGGCGACGCAAGTGCTGAGTACCTGCATTTCGCGGCGATAGAGGCCGCTATCCGTCAGGGCTAGCTTGCCGAGGCGATCGCCCACATGGGTATCCACGCCTGCGTCAAACAGCACCAGATCAGGCCGCACCTGCGACAGCAAATCGGGCAGGTATTCTGCCAGCGTCCGCAGATAGTCGCCGTCTTCCATGCCCTCCGGCAGCGGCACGTCCAGGTCGCTCTGCTGCTTGGTGCCAGGAAAGTTCACTTCGCAGTGCATGGAAAAGGTGAACACGCTGGGGTCGTTTTGAAAAATGACCGCCGTGCCGTCGCCCTGATGCACGTCTAGATCGACGATCAGCACCTTTTTCACTAGCCCCAGGTGTTGCAAGACGCGAGTGGCGATCGCCATATCGTTGAAAATGCAAAACCCCGACCCAAAGCTGGGAAAGGCATGGTGCGTGCCACCGGCCGTATTACACGCCAGCCCACACTCCAGCGCCAGCTTTGCCGTCAGCACGGTGCCGCCCACAGCAATGCAGGTGCGATGGGCCAGCGCCGGACTCCAGGGCAGCCCGATCCGCCGCTGCGCCCGCGCCTCCAGCGTGCCCGCGCGATACTGCTGCACATAGTCCGGCGTATGCACCAGCTCCAGCCAGTCCACAGGCGGCAGTTCTGGCGTGTGAAACTGGCTGGGATGCGCCACGCCATCTTCTACCAAAATTTCAGAAAGCCGCCGAAACTTCTCCATCGGAAAGCGATGGCTGTCGGGCAGCGGCGCGACGTAATCCGGATGGTATACCAGGGGCAAATCCACGCAGCGGGAAAGAGTAAAATAAACGAACTTGTGTAGACGATCTCAATCGTGAGCCTCTGAGTTTCTATTCTTGCATTAGGCTAGGCTCAGAGCCGGGAAGCCGTGAACCAAAACGCCCATGAATGAGCCATTGCCAGATGCCAGCCGAGCATCCAGCGGCGATCAGCCGATACTCTTTGAGGCGGCGCTTCAGGCTGCCGATGCGGCAGTGTTGGCGACCGCGGCTCGCCATCTCAAAAATATTGAGGTGGCGGTGCTAAAAGGTGCGTGGCACGGATTCAAATATGACGAAATTGCCGAAGAAACGGGCTATACGCCTGAATACATCAAACACGACGTTGGCCCAAAGCTGTGGCAATTGCTGTCCTCTAGCCTGGGAGAGCGGGTCAGCAAGACGAATCTGGTGGCGGTGCTGTCGCAGCGGGCTGCTCAGCCGCCCAGTTCGTCCCCGTCGCGAAATGGCGCGACTCCCAACACAGGCACGACAGAACAGCGGGGCGATCGCCCCCTGCCAATCACCCTGCCACCGTCCGCCCGCGCAAGACCTCGACCCGCCCGTCGGCCTCGTCGCGCTTAATTCCCCCGTCTATGTCGATCGCCCCCCGTCGGAAACCCGCTGCTACGACGAGATCGCCCGGCCCGGTGCCCTAATTCGCATTAAAGCCCCCAGCCAGATGGGCAAAACCTCGCTCATGGTGCGCCTGCTAGATCAGGCACGGCGCTTGTCGGAAGGGGGCAACAGCCCGATTCACACTGTCGCCCTCAGCTTGCAGCAGGCCGACAGTCAGGCGCTGAACGACCTGGACGGATTTCTCCGCTGGTTTTGTGCGCTGATCACCCGCAAGCTGCGCCTGCCCCATCGGGTCGATGAATACTGGAGTCCCACCTTTGGCAGCAAGGGCAACTGCACCGCCTATTTTGAAGACTGCCTGCTGCCAGACCTGAATGCGCCGCTGGTGCTGGCGCTCGATCGGGTGGATGATGTGTTTCTGCATCCGCAAATTGCCCACGACTTTTTTTCGCTGCTGCGGGCCTGGTATGAAGAGGCGGCCTACGGCGACAGCGGCAACCCCCTCTGGCAACACCTGCGGCTGGTGATTGTGCATTCCACCGAGGTCTATTTGCCGCTGGATATTAATCAGTCGCCCTTCAACGTAGGGCTGGCGGTGGAGCTACAAGAATTCACTCCGGTGCAGGTGATGGATTTGGCACAGCGATACGGGCTATCGCTTGCAGCAGCCGACCTGCAACAGTTGCAAGAACTGGTCGGTGGGCATCCCTATCTGGTGCATCGCGCGCTCTACCACCTGGCGCGGCAAGACTTGACCCTGGACGAGTTTTGGCAAACTGCTCCGACCGATTCGGGCATTTACGCCAACCACCTGCATCGCCTGCTGCGGCAGTTGCAGGAACATCCCGACCTGGCGGCAACGTTCGATCAGGTGACCAGAGCCTCTGCGCCCATCGAAGTGGAACAGATGCAGGCCTTCAAGCTCCGCAGCATGGGACTGGTGCATTTACACGGCAACCGGGTGGCGCTGAGCTACGGGATATATCGGCGCTATTTTGGCGATATAGCTCCATAAGGTTAGCAAGGTTAGCCAGATCGGCCTCCACAACGCTCCCCTGCTTATGTCACAGCTAGAACTTAGGTTGGTAGTCAGCGCTTTAGCGCTGAAGCGCTGACTACGAGCCAAGGCATCACCCTAAAACTAAACCGTGACACTGCACTAGATTATTTTCTCGCAGTGGCGTACAGTCAGAAACAGCGTCACCAACCTCGGCTGGGCAACCCCATACCCCCCCATCTAGGCATCCAAAATTCCCTGCAAAATCAAGCCCGTTCCGACCTCCCCGACTTGACCTATGCAACACCTATCCCTGAGCGAAGGCGCACGGCGCGACTTTTTCACCTGTCTGGGCATCTGGCTGACGCTGGAACTCATTGCCTTTGGGCTGATGCCCGCCATTGGGTTTAATCACATCTCCTTCTCCCACACCAATCCCTGGTTTTGGGCAAGCGTCGTCCTGGGAATGGGTGGCTCGTTCTTGCTTGCCTCTGCCAGTCGCCTGGTGGGAGCTTCCAGAGCTAGCACCAGCAAGGCCAAGCGCTGGACGGGAATGCTGTCTGGGCGTTTGGTGAACTGGGTTGCGCTGGCAGGGGTTGCGTTTCCCCTGCTGATTGTCAGCATGAACCTGTTCTATCGACTGTTTGCCATTTTTACTAGCCAGGGCGATGGCACAGTGTAGCGTCGGCTGTTTCTACGCAACGCGCTCGAAGTGTTCATATCGCTGATCCTCAGTTTGCAGGCACGCCAAAATCCTGCGTCCAGTAATAGCGCAGCTTGATCTTGCCGGGGTCGCTGGGCAAATGCACAAAGCCGACACCCATCTCCTGGAAGAACGGCGTGAGCAAATTGGCTCGGTGGCCCGGACTCTTGATCCAGGCGTTCACCACGCTTTTTGGTGTGCTGAAACCTGCGGCAATGTTTTCGCCGCCGCTGCGGTAGGCATAGCCCCCCTGCAAAAAGCGGTCAAAAACGGTGGAGCCATTGGACCCGCGATGGTCAAAAAAGTCGTTGCTGGCCATGTCCTGGCTGTGGGCTTGGGCGATCGCACTCAATACCGGATTCAGCCGCAGTGGAGGCAGCCCGTATTGGCGGCGATAGTCGTTGGTCAGCGTCAACACTTTCAGCGCAAAGCGATCGCCCGCATGGTCTGAAAAAGATCGCAGGGACTTTTGGGCAGAACGGGGACGAGAGGCGATCGCCAGACTCAGCCGATAGGACGAAACGCCCGATCTGACCGACAGCTTCAGGTAATAGGTTCCAGGTTTGAAGGTGACTTTGGGCGCAACCGAGTCAGGGGTGGATAGGACGTGCGATCGCCCCACTGCTTTTCCTTTCCCATCTAACCACTGGGCAGTCACGCCCGCGCTCAGTTCAGACAGATCCAGCATCACCCGGCTGCGATGAACAACCCGCAGCGGAATGATATCCAGCGGGTTCCTGCCACCCAGCCGCCCGGAATACACCGTTCTACCGGACTCCCGACTGCGAAAGGGAGTCGGCCCGACTTCACGAAATCTGTCCGTTCGTTGAGGGTAGCTAGTCACTCCGAGACTCCTGATGCACTGCCAACGACCAGTGTTGCCTTCAGCACAGCCTGGAGTGTTCGGTGATTTTGTTGAACTTTATCAGCCGCTCACAATCGGCTCGGTGCTTGTGCGGACTGAATTCCGGCCCATCAACTGGCTTCCACCAAAAAAGACAAAAAAACAAGGGGCCGAAACCCCTTGTCTCTAGTTACCAAGCAGACCCAGCAAATCAAGCAAACGGTCGAGCCAGGTTCCTACACCGTCCACACTTCCCGTCCATTCACGCCATCGTCTGCCACAAAGAACAGTTGCCCCAGACCCGATGCCAAGCTTCCTGCTGCAATCAGGTTGTCGGGGTTCGACGATGTAGGCCCAGGGTTGATGTCCAGCGCCAGTTCTGGCAAGCCAGTCGTTTCGTTCAGGCGATAGAGTTCGGTGCCCGTCGTGCCATCGTCTGCCGTAAAGTACAGCGTACCGCCAGCCACTACCAGGCTAGCAGGCGACGAACTACCTGCTCCAGGAACTAACTCTAGCGCAGTCACCTGTAACGTCGCTGCTGGGTCAGTCACCCACAGTTCCGTCCCTTCGCTGGAAGTCTCTGCAACGAAGTACACCTTGTCGTTAAACACCGTCAGGTTGCTAGCAACAAATGACTCAGAAATGTTGGTTGAAACTCGCTCAATAACGCTAGTAGCCAGGTTCACACGGAGCAACTGGTCAGCAACCGCACCAACATCAAAAGCAGTGAAGTAAGCGTAGCTTTGCCCGCCAGATGTTACAACTGCTACATCTATGTCTCCGGAACCCAGCGAGCCATTGCTTGGATCACCATCTACGTCATACGTAAATACATTACCATTCGCAGCAATCCTCCGCAGTTCCACGTTATCAGTGCTGGCAGCTTCACTCGAAACAAAGAATACATCACTGCCCACTACTTTCAGGCTGCGTACAAAGCGCGGGGCAAAAGCTGAAGACCCACTACCCAAGGTCTGAAGCGATTCTGCAACAGGGTTAGCCGTCGAAGCATTGCTGACACGGAACAAGAGTCTGCCAGGAACCCCTTGCACATCCGCAGTGTAGTAGATTGTGTCTGTCGCCTGTACGTAGACCAAGTCTCTAGGACTGCCACCTGAATTTGGAAGCGACACGGGTGCACCACCATTGGTGAAGTAGAGTTGTTGAGCAAAGATGTCACCTGTAGGAGTCGCCAAGAAGAAGAGGTTGTTTCCAGCTGCGGTCAGATTAGTTGGAGACGACGACAGCCCTGAACCAGGAGCAATGTCTGCCACCAGCGACAGCGTACCCAACGGACCGCCCGTCGGCTGCCACTTCCACAATTCATTACCTGTCTGGACTGTGCTACCTGCAATGTAGACTGTACCGTTGACGTTTGCGATGCCAGTAATGCTAGTAAACGAGCCAACTTTGACGGTTGTATTCAACGTGCCTTCACTGCGCCATAGCCCGACGGGTGCGCCCGGAGTCCCGTCGGTTCCCGCGAAGAACAGCACGCCATTCACGTCGGTTAGGAAGTTAGCATTGGCATCGAGCGCCCCTGGGTTCACGTCGCGGACGATAATACCGCTCGTACGCTCGCCGAAGGCAGCCTCCAGGGTGTAGGTCGAGGCATCGGTGGGGCTACCGGCCAAAACGCGCAGGAAGTAGGTGCCTGGGCCAAGCGCCCCCCGCAGGGCCGAACTGCCGCCGGAGAGCGGGGTTGGGTTTCCTGCCTGGAAAAGCTGCAAGATGATGTTGCCGGTAAAGTCCTTGAGGCGGGTCTCAAAGAAGTTCTTTGGCTCAGTCAGCGTAAACCGGAACACATCGACATCGCCTGCCCCCACAAAGTCCTGATAGATGCTGGGATCTCCCAGGTCATTACTCAGCGGGGTCAGGATGCCTGGTGAGAGCGGGTCGGTAATGGAGGTTGCATCCGCAAAGTCGTCGCCGAATTTGTCTTCGGGCGTGAGGACGGCTGTCAGCCTGTAGGTGGAGTTATTGCCTGGCCCGGCGGTCTGCACCGACACAAAATACTGACCGGGTAGAGCGTCGTTCAAGATAATCTGCTCGTTGCCGCCGGGCCCAGCACCGCCCTGAACTGCAAGCGGCTGCTGAAACTGGTCAAACAGGGTAATGTCGAGGTTGGCGGTCGGGGCAAGGTTGGTGAGGTCGATCTTCAGATCGCCTGCAATGGTCGTTGTAAAGGTGTAGTAGTCAACCGGGTCGCTGTTGCCCACATACTCCTGAATCGACGCTGGAAAGAAGCCAAACCCAGGAAATGCCGAGGCGCTGCCAAAGTCGTTGCCGCCTTGGTCGGGGGCGGGGCCGGCGTTCAGCGTCAGGTTATAGCGGGTGTCACCGCCTGGAACGGGGGTGGCTCGGACAAAGTAGGTGCCTGGATCAAGCACGCGTTGGAGGCTGCGGGCTTCTGTGCCGCTGCCAGAGGTGCCCGTAAGCACGTTGCCGCTGGCATCTAGCAGAGAAATTTCGGCCCCAGCGCTGACGGGGGTGAGGGTTGCGCCGACGGTCAATCGCTCATCTATCGTAAAGCGGTAGATGTCCGCAGGGTCGGAGCGTCCAATGTATTCATCAACGCCTGTGGAACTCGTGAGGTTGCCGAGGTCGCGGGCGGTGTCCAGGGTTTCTCCGGCTGTATCGGGCGTGAGGCTGAGGCGCATCCGATAGGCTCCCTGCCCCTTGCGCCAGAAGACGCGGGCAAAGTAGGTGCCTGGATCGAGGTTTAGGTTGATGTTTTCAGGCTGCCGATTGGGACGGGTTGAGCGGGCGATGACTCGACCGTTGGCGTTTTGAAGCTGAAAGTTGAAGTTGGCGTTTCTGGGAATGTTAAAGACTTCGCCATCAAAGCTGCTTCGCGCTCGAACCACGAAGCGGAAGAAGTCATTGCGATCGCTGCTGCTCAGTGAATCTCGGAAGACTCTGGGGTTTGGCCCTACGTTAATTCGACGAGCGGTTCTCCGGGTGTTGCCTGCATCTCTTGCCATGGTCTTTCCAGCTAGCATTACACGCCACTAGGTTGCCCAGATCATTCCCGGAATGCATCATTGAATCTTAAAAGGTGAAAACAAGAAAAGTTGAGGTTTTGGATTTTAGGGTTTGGATTTTGGATTTTTGGGTGGTTTTGCTAGGTGCCGAGCATCAGGGCTTGGAAGGTTGGGTTTTGGTGGAGGGTGTTGAAGTCGGGATCGGTTTTGGCGATCGCCCGATACAGGTCATTCAGCGCGATCGCTTGTTTTAACCAGTCCAACGCCGTTTCAGAGCGTCCCAACAGCGCATGGCAGCAGGCCAGATTGTAGTGAAACAGGGCATTGTCTGGCTCTAGGGCGATCGCGTGAATATAGCAGTCGATCGTGTCTTCATAGCGCTGAAGCTCGTAGAGCAGAGAGCCGCGATCGCTCCACAGGCTGGGGTCAGCCTCGTATCGTCGCAGCGCTTCGTCAAAAGAGTCCAGTGCGTCTTGCGGCTGTTGCAACTGTTTGAGGGCCAGTGCCCGCCCGTGGTATCCGCCATAGAAGTCCGGCTCTAGGGCGATCGCCTGGTCGTAGGCGGCGAGGGCTTCGGCGTAGCGCTCTGCCTTTAGGAAGATATTGCCCTTGGTCTGCCACGGTTCATAGCGGTGGGGCGCACTTTTGATAGCTTGGTCGCAGAGGGCGATGGCCGAGTCGTAGCGCTGCTGCTCGACCAAATAATTCAAATATTGGGCTGAGGCGTGAAATCGATCCAGGCTGGGGTCGCGTTTTCCTAGGCCGCCGCCCCAATATTGAGCCGAATTTTGAAGCTGGGGCGATCGCCGCATGACGATCGCAGCAACAGCCAGTGCCCCCAGCAGCAAAATCGTGCCCCACTGGCGAAACAGCGAATAGCCCAGCCAGGAGAGATCCGACGGCACGCCGAGCGTCATGGCGATCGCATCCACAACACTCCACAGCGCCCGGTTTGCCGCTGGCACGGTCCACAAAATCCCAAACAGCGCAATCATGCTATATCGACTCCAGCGATTGACCTGGTGACGCAGGGTTTCGGGCAGCCAGGGTTCTAAAATGCCGTAGCCATCCAGCGGCGGTACGGGCAGCAGGTTGATCAGCACCCCTGCAACTTCTAGCGTGACCAAAAACGCCAGAGCGGGCCAGAGCCAACTGAATTGGAGGGGCGATCGCAGCAGGCCAGGCAGACTCCAGCCACCCGTCGGGCTGGCGGGTGCCCAGTCCAGCCAAAATGGAGTCGCCAGCACCAGCGCTACCAGCGCCGTCATCAGCGGCCCCGCGAGCGATACCGCACTTTTCCAAAGCCGGCCCCGCAATTTGGACGAGTCGATATATACCGCTGCGCCAGGGAGGGGAATGCCGCCCAGCATCAAAAAAATCAGCGGCATCACCAAGCTGGTGCCCACGTCGGTATACTTTAGTGGGTTGAGCGTCAGATAGCCCTTGTCTTTGACCGAGCGATCGCCCCCCCAGTAGGCCACCAGCGCGTGCCCAAACTCATGCAGACACACCGACGCAATCCACACCACAAAGACGAATAGCGCGACAATTAACATGAGAAATTACAGGGTATAGGTGGTAAGGGGGATAGAGTATAACGGCATCGCCTCCCTATCTAGGATGCCCTAGTTTAGAAAGCGGAGGTTGCTGCATCACAGCGCAGACGAGAGGAGGTCTCAGGCATTGGGGTCAGCGCAGGACACACTGAGCATCGCTCCGAATGTGATAAATCTAGAAGTCGTCAGCAAATCCCCCCTTCCCTTTTCCCTTTTCCCTCTTCGTTCTTCCCTCTTCCCCCTTCCCTTTTCCCTTTTTCCTTTTCCCTCTTCGTTCTTCCCTCTTCCCCCTTCCCGCTCCCACCCCTCCCTATGGCTTCTGAGGAAATCTTGCGATTAGCCCGATCTGGCGACCCAACCGTCTTAACCAGTCTGCTCAACCATGTGCTGAAACCTTACGGCGTGACGGCAACTGTGGTGCGGCACGAAATTCGGCTGGAGATTCAGCTTGTGGCATCGCGCCCTGTGGAGGAACCGACCGTGACTCAGTTGGTGCTTCAGGTGATCCGCCAGCTCAATATTCCCTACATCCCAACCGTGGCGATCGCCCCTGCACCGGCCTCGCCCCAGCATTCTTCGCCAGAAACCATGTTGTCTCAGGACGCGCAGAGAAATTGGACGCAACCTGCGACCCATAACTCGGTAGCATGGAGGCAAGATGAGGACGGAATATCTGTCTCTGAATCCATTGCTAATCCTGAATCCATTGCTGAATTCACGACTGAATTCACTGCTGATGTTCCGCCCCAGCCCGCCGCTCTTTCCCCAGTACCTTCCCCCATGTCTGCGATTCAAACGCCTGACTCTCAGGGGCATCCCGACTCTTCAACTGATTCCGTCAATCTGGATGAAAGCTTGAACATCTTTCCGCCGCCGGGTGAACCTCTATTTGAAGAGGGGGTTGAAGTAGACTTGGGTGCGTCCCCCGCTGCGTCCCCTGTGGCAGTGCCTTCAGCGGTGCCTCCAGATGAGGAGAATCAATCTAATTTGTGGCAGCGGCCGGAAGCAGTCATTTTCGTTGCCTATTTGATTGCGGTAATTATCTGGCAACTTTACATAGATTTGACGACTGATCCAGCGAACCAGAAATCGGGCTGGACGGCAACGGCGCTGGCCCGGCGACTTGGCACCAGTCGCACTACCCTCAGTCGTCGCAAGTATCAAGAAGACTTCTCTGCTTGGACGCAGAGCCTCGACCCCGACGGGCTGGCGTGGATGTACGTGGGCCCGCACTTTAGCCCGGTGTTAGGCGTTGACGTTCTGCCCGCAGCGCCGCGCTGACCCGCTCATATTCTGCAACCAGCTTGTCGATCTGAGCATTGAGTTCATTGGGGCTGCTTTGGTGAGCGGTGTCTTCTAGATAGCGACATAGCTTTGAAAGTCGGGTGGCTCCGACAACGGCGCTGCTAGACTTGAGGGTATGGGCCGTCCGCATGATGGCGGCAGTGTCGAGCATTGCCCCTGCGTTTTGAATGCTGGCGACCATCTTGGGCGCTTCGGTGAGGTAGCAGTCGATCAGTTCTGTAAAGATGGCAGCGGCTTGATCGCCCATGTCTGCGATGAAGCTGTTGATAAAGCGTACATCCAGCGGAGTGGACTGGGGCGTGGGCCGGGCGATCGCCCGTCGCGGACATTTCTTCAGCAGGGCTGAGAGCTGATCGAGCCGAATCGGCTTACTGATGTAGTCGTCCATGCCAGCAATCAGACAATCTTCGCGATCGCCCATCATGGCATTCGCCGTCACTGCCACAATGTAGGGCAACTCCTGCGATGAGAGGCGATCGCGCAACATGCGGGTTGCCATAATGCCATCCACTTCCGGCATTTGCACATCCATCAGCACGACATCGTAGGCTTGGCGTAAAACAGCTTCGACCACTTCGGTTCCGTTAGACACCACATCTGCGTTATGGCCCAACTGCTGAAGCATTCTCAGCAGCACTTTCTGGTTGACCAGATTGTCTTCTGCAATGAGAATTCGCAGTCCATCTGTTTTTTCTGAATGAGGGCCACGATCCAGACTCGGTTCTGACGCGGCATTTGGTGTTGCGCTGGCGGTGCTGGAATCATCGCCAGAATGTGCTGAGGCGGCGAAGGGCGGAGTGTCAAAGGGCGGAGTGTCAAGATAGTGGCTCAACATGGCATAAAACTGAGACTGTTTAACGGGCTTGGCCAAACGGGGGATAGCCATTGCCCCGGTGGGATGAGTCCGGACACAGGGAACCAACTGAAGAGAACGGTCGAGACGAGTCAGGAATACAAGTGGAATGGTTTCGCAGCCCGGCAGTTGTGCGATCTCATCGGCCAGCGCCCTGCCAGAATCGGTAGAAAGATGGGCTTCTAACACAATCAGGTCTGGGCGATCGCCCTGCGGTGCATTTTGCTGGAGATAATAGAGCGCTGCATCGCTGCTGCCCACCGCCACGACCCGCAGCCCTAAAAACTCTGCCTGATGAACTAAATTTTCGCGGTGAATGGTCTGGCTGTCTACCAATAAGAGCGATCGCCCCTCAAACGGGCTGCGATGGTCAACCGACACGCTAGCCCTGATAGAGGCTCGGGTGGCAAACGAAAAATAAAACGTCGAGCCAACGCCTACTTCGCTCTCCAGCCACAGCCGACCGCCCATCCGTTCTGCAAGCCGCTGGCTGATAGCCAACCCCAGCCCCGTTCCGCCGTAGGTGCGGTTGATAGAAGAATCACCCTGCAAAAAGGGCTGAAATAGACGATCGAGCCGGTCGGCAGGAACGCCAATGCCCGTATCCCTAACCGCCAGCCGAATCGTGCAGGTCGGCTGGTCAGCATCTCCAGGTGCGGTGTCCAGGTGGATGCAGCGGGCACTGACCGTCACCGTCACCTCACCCTGGGGCGTAAACTTCACCGCATTGCTGAGCAGGTTGACCAGCACTTGCTGCACACGGGTCGAGTCACCAATCACCAGATCGGGCACCTCCGGCTCAAACAGGCAGCCCACCTCTAGGGCGTGTCATCAATTAAGCCAAATAAGGGCAGCCGCCATGTAAATTGCACTCAGAAACGTCTCGGCTAACTTGTCATAGCGTGTCGCAATCGCTCGATACTGCTTGAGTTTGGCAAAGAAGTTCTCAATCAGATGCCGCGCTTTGTATAGCTCCTTGTCGTAATCACGCGGTGTCTTGCGGTTTCGCTTGGGCGGAATCACAGCAGCCTTGCCCTGTTGTTGGAGTCGCTCAATCACCCGTTGGTCTGCGTCATATCCTTTGTCAGCCAGGACTGTATCAGCTTGAATGTTCTCTAGCAGCACATCAGCCCCATCAAGGTCACAGGTCTGCCCGGGTGTGAGGTGAAAGCCTGTCGGATTGCCCAGTGCATCGACAGTCGCATGAATCTTGGTGCTCAATCCCCCTTTACGACGACCAATGGCTTGGGCATTGGCATCCCCCCCTTTGCCCCAGCACTATGCTGATGAGCACGCACAATCGTGGTGTCGATCAGGGCGTATTCGTTGTCTGCATCTTTAGACAGCACCTGAAACACCCGTTGCCATACGCCCGTCTTTGCCCAGCGCCGAAAGCGGGTGTGAACCTTGCGAAAATGACCAAACCGCTCTGGCAAGTCTCGCCAGGGAATGCCGGCTCGATATCGATATAGCACTGCCTCGACAAACAGACGATTATCCTTTGCTGTGACTCCCACCGCCCCTGCTCGTCCAGGGAGCAAATCTTGGAGCCGTTCCCATTGGTCATCGCGCAGGGCGTAGCGGCGGGTTGTCATAATCATCAGATAGCTGAATCACTGCTAATTACAGCTTACTTAATTGATTACACTCCCTAGGTCTTTTTCCAGCGCCTTTGGCATGATCAAGTCAATGGCACACTCTACACACTGGCGTAGGCTGAAGGCTTCTTGCTCTAGCTCCAGCCTACCCGATTCAATCTTGGAAAAATCCAGGATGTCGTTGATGATTTTCAGAAGCGTCTCACCGCTGCTGCTAATGGTCTGGGCAAATTCCTCTTGCTGCGGCGTGAGAGGCGTACTCAGTAGCAGGGACGACATACCAATGACTGCATTCATTGGCGTGCGAATCTCATGACTCATGGTGGCTAGAAACTCACTCTTGGCGCGGTTTGCGGTTTCGGCATCGCGCCGGGCCTGATCTAGCGCCTTGTTTTTCAGCATTAGTTCCTGGCGCTGCTGGGTTTCCTGTTTCAACAACTGGGCTTGGGCCAAGGCAATGCCCAGTTGGGCTGCAACTGCCTCCAGCAGGTCGATTTCGTCTTCGCTCCAGCGGCGCAGGCGATCGCACTGATGCAGGCAAATCGCGCCGTTGGGTTCGCCTTTGTAGGAGGTGCGAACTGCCAGCATGGAGCGGATCTTCAGCGCTTGCAGCAGCGGATGCAGATTGCTCAGCAGCGGTTCACACAATACATCCCCAGAAGCCACTGCCTGATCCTGCGCCATCATGGTTTGAACGTGGAGGTTGCCTGTAACAGGTACAGATTTCATCACATGCTCAAACTCATACTCTGGCTCTAGATAGGTGGCCACGATGGGAATTTCTGGCTCTGGCGCTGCCACATAGGTATGAATTAGCACCCGGCTGACGCGAAACGTCTGTCCTGCCTGGGTAGCAGCAGTCTGGAAAATCTGCTGCGGATCGAGACTTTGGCGGATTTCCTCGGTAATTTTCTGGAGCAAGAGGGTTTTTTGGAGCTGTCGCTCCAGCGCGGCTTCGGCCAGGTGGCGCTCAGTAATGTCCAACAGTACGCCTTCTATGACTAGTCCCTGAGCCTCTTCAACCACCTGCGTTTTTTCGTAGATCCAGCGAAGGCTGCCGTCTCGGTGAGTTAGCCGATATTCCAGGGTGTAGGGCTGGCCTGCATGAGCATGGTTGAATACAAGTTGAAACAGGCGATCGCGGTCTTCGGGATGCACGATGCTACCATAGTGCCGCCTCTGGTTGTTCAAAAAATCTGCTGCGGGGTAGCCCGTCAAGTCGGCGATCGCCTCGCTCATAAACTCAATGACCCAGCCAAACTCTGCCTCGCGCTGAGGGTCATAGCGGGAGCGAAACACCACTCCCGGCAAATGCGAAACCAGGGAGCGAAACCGCTGTTCGCTCTGGGCGAGCGCTTCCTGAGTCTGTTTGCGGCTGGTAATATCCTGCGCCGTGCCCAGCAGTTGCACCAGGTTACCCGCTTCATCTCGGCTAAAGACGGTCTGGCGAGATTGCAGCCAGCGCCACTCGCCACCGGCATGACGCAGCCGAAATGTCACCTCTACGCCTTGTCCAACAGAATCTTGCTGCAATTCCTGGATGCTGCTGCGGAGCAAGGGCAAGTCTGATGGATGGACGAGCGATCGCAATGCTTCCAAATCCATTTCATAAATCTGATGGGCAGGGTAGCCCAGCATCTCGGAAACCCGGCGGTTGATAAATCGAACCCGTTGCGCGTCTACTGCGTAGAGATAGAGCAGATTGGGCGTAGTTTCCAAAATCTGCTGAATAAACCGCTGATTCTCCTGTTGGGTGGCATCGGCCTGCTGACGCTGCCGCAAACTGCACTCCCGCTCGACTAGCTCTTGCCGCAGCCGTCTGTTCTCGGCCAGCAGATCTGCCATTTGCTGATGCATTTGCTGATGCATTTGCTGAGGTGCGGTTAGCCCCGGATCAGCTTGAGGAGACTCTACATCCCCATCTGGCAGCGGCTTCCTGGGTTCCGGATAGTCTGGCATTCGGTTCCTTACCACTCATCTCCTTTGCATAAAGTTTCGGCACGCCAGGGGCGATCGCCCTCACGCAATATCCACAATGACTTCTCAGCCATTCAAACCCGCTGGTGATTATACGCCTCGACTATCTCCAGCCTTATCACCAGCGGAGATTTTCATAATCCGACCCTTAACCAGACACGTTTAGGCATGGGTTAAACAAGACCCTAAAAAAGTCAAAAAAGTAAATACTAACGTTCCTGCCCCAATACCAGCCAATTTTCCCTGAATCCCGCTAACGATAGACAATTCTAGACTTCTTTAGAGTTCCACAAAACACTTTCGGATTAACTCCTACTCATCGCTTCTTCATTAAAGAAAGCTGAAAGTAAAGACTATCCAGCATTTTAGACACGAATAGGAGCCAGGAAACCCTTAAACTTTCCCAAGCTAGTCCATACCTCCACAGTCCAGAAAATACTGTAGAATTCTTCCCTCTTCCCTATCCCCTACGCAAGCGCGAAGAGTGTAGGGCGATCGCCCCACACTCTCCCCAAGCCCTGCAATTCTAACTCTGCGACTTCACGAAAAAAGCGACTCAGACAAAGGCTAGGAAGCAGCCTCTTCCCCGGCGGTGTCAGGGGCCTCAAACTTATAGCCCACTCCACGCACAGTTTGAATTAGATTGGGTTGCTGAGTGTCAATTTCGATTTTCTTGCGGATTTGCCCGATGTGAACGTCAACCACCCGTTGATCACCCACATACTCATAATCCCACACTTTTTGGATCAGTTCCGCTCGTCGCCATACGCGACCGGGATGACTCGCTAAAAAATGCAGCAAATCAAACTCCAGCGCCGTCAGCGGCACCATTTCGTTGTTGAGCGTCACTTCACGCCGCACTGGATCGATAGATAGCCCATTAAACGTGAGGCACTGCTGCTCTGCCGCTGTGACCGGGCGCTGTCGTTTCAGAATCGCCTTTACACGCACCTCTAGCTCCGCCAAACCAAACGGCTTGGTGAGATAGTCATCCGCGCCTTTAGAAAATCCGTGGATTTTATCCGCCTCATCAGCGCGACTCGTCAGCATCAACACAAACACACCCGTCCGGCTCTGCATCTCCTGACAAAGCGTGTAGCCTGTTGCGTCTGGCAGGTTGACATCCAAGATCACCAGGTCGGGATTGAACTGTTCAAAAATCGCCATTGCCCCTTTGCCATCTTCGGCGGATTCGACCTGATAGCTGTGGGTGGAGAGAAAACGATGCACCAGCGTACGAATGTGACGGTCATCGTCAACGACAAGAATCTTGGCTGAAGCCATGACTGTAACCTTGAGTCGATGAATAGAGGGACGTTGAGTGAAATTGTAAATGTAAACTCTAGATTGGAACTTTTGGATCAAGAGCGAATTAAAGAATAAGCCAGAGGGGGTAGGTAGATTCTGGTAGCCTACTGGCTAGCCCCAGCGCCAGTCTCCGCCATGCCCCTACTTACATTAAGCAGACCCCAAAAACCGTATCCGCATAGAAATCTGTAATAGTCGCAAATAGTTGCACTTAAGCGTAAAACAAATTTTGTTGATTATGTGAGGGATTATTGTGAGGACATCAAAGGTCTGCTCTGGATAGGCGCGGGCTTGCTAGAGATTGTCTCGGAGAGAAGGGGCTTGTATTAGAAGGAGCTGGTATTGTAGATGCATTTGCCAGGTAGAACCGGGTGGCTACACTGAGGAATCATGAGGGTGGAACGAGGGAAGGGAGATGCAGGTAGAATTTAAACCTGACCTGATCAGTTTAAGCACAAAAATCGGGGCGATCGCCAGTCGGAGCGCTGCTGTTCGAATCAGAAGTGTTCAACTCAGAAGCTGAAGGCAGTGCGAGTTTAGCACTAGTGAACTCAGGAGCAGTGGATTCAAGCGCTATAGTTTAAGTAATTTAAGTGGCATCTCGAAGTTCAGTGACATCCTGAAACTCTAGTGTTAGACCATAGGTGGTAGACCACAATTGTTTGACCATTGTTTGACCATTGTGTTTGACTCGTGTGTTTGACTCGTGTGTTTGACTATTGGATGCTTGACTTCAACGAGTGGCTCTGGGACAGGCAGCCTGTAATCGGTAACTGAATAGATGACTGGGAATTGTTAGCGCTGGAGCAACCCAAGTGTTCGTCAGCAGCATAGACTCAGCAGGAGTGCTTGACTAAACCTAGCGTTCAGTATTCAAGGTCAAACGATCATGATCGAACTGTACCTCAGCCTGAGATTTGGAAACTGGATGAAGAAGAACTGGCTGAGTGCAAGTTCTCGACTTGATCCTTTTGTCTGCTGTTGACTGCTGCCTGAACCTCGTTGCTAATCATTTCTGAGACGAAACTGATTGTAATATTAAGCTCCGTCAATTTTTTGCACTAAGGCTGCGACTGATACGATTCATCATAAACGACGATTCATAATCAATTTATCGTGGGGATTCGGCTGGAGGGCACGAATGGAGGACATGAGCCACTACGAAAGACTGGGCGTAGACGAGACGGCGACGTTTGAAGAGATTCAGGCGGCAAAGGCGCGTTTGACCCAGGAGCACGAGGGCGACTCACGCACACTAGAGGCGATTGAAGCATCCTACGATGCAATCCTGATGGATCGGCTGCGACAGCGACAGGAGGGCAAGATCAAGGTGCCCGATCGCATTCGCTTTCCTGAGCGGACGGCAGAGCCACCGCCAGATTTCGCGCCTGCTGCGCCCAACCCTTCTCCCAACTGGCTTCAGCAATGGATTGACACACCCAGCCGCGCCGATATTCTTTGGCCAGGCGGATTGCTGCTAGGGGCAGGGCTGCTCGGCATGAGCTCACCGTCTCTGGCGCTGGCACTGGGCGTGGGCATTAGTATTTTCTTTTTGAACCGCAAAGAGCATAAGTTTGGGCGGGCGTTTCTGCTGTCGCTGGCGGGGCTGTTGTTGGGCGTGCTGCTGGGGATGGCGCTGGTGCAGGCGATCGCCCCTCAGCTCGCCCAAATTAGCCTGGGTGAGTCCAGCGCCGCTGCGCTCATTGCCTTGCTTATCCTTTGGCTGATCAGCAGCTTCCTGCGCTAGCGATTTCCAGCATTAAAGTAGGTGTCGCTACTGCCTATATTTTGCCAGGCTGCACTTTCCCGACCCGCGCTTTCCCGACCTGCATGTTGCAAAATTATTTCGAGTGCCTCGGCGAAGTTGTGGACAATCCAGTCGGGCTGGTGTTTGCTGAGCTGAGTGCGATCGCGGATGCCGCTAAGGACTGACACAACGGGAATGCCGTGGGATTTTGCAGCCGCAATGTCGGCTTCTGTATCGCCGACCATCCAGTTTTCTGCGGGAGGCAGCTCGTTGAGGGCCCGCTGCATCAGCAGGGGCTTGTCTTGTACATCGGTCGTTTTGACGTAATCATCGCTGAGACAGTAGCGGCGATCGCCCCCAAAGAATCGTCCCAAATTGCACCGCTGAAACGCCTCGTCTAGCTCGCTGGTGCGTCGCATGGTCATCACCGCCAGATCAATGCCCGCCTGCTGAATGCGCTCCAGAGTTTCTACTGCACCTGGAATGGGCGTGTCGTAACTCAGGTAGGGAGGCGTGTGAACCGTGTTTCTCCGCATCCGGGCAAAGTCTTGAGCCTGTAGCTCGTCCAGCCCAGACATTTGACCAATTTGGCGCTCTGGCACCTGCGATCGCTTGAGTTGCCAAAACTCCGCCTTAGACAATCGCTTGACCGTCTGCCCCGGACGGCGCACCTGCTCCAGGCAAACCTGATAGACCTGGTAGTAGCGCTCCGACACGTCCATGATAGGCCCATCAAAATCTGTGATGATTCGTAATTTTTTTTGAACCATTGCTCTGTTTTATGAACTTTAATTACAGATTAGCCCGAAGAAGAGGGAATCGGTAATCTTTTTGAGTATTTATACTCTCTTGCTCAATCCTAATCAAAAACAATCAAAAGGGTCAGTCTTCGCGTAGTTTGGAGACTGGCCTTTTGTAAGAGGCTCTTGTAAGAGGTTCACCCTTGGTTATCAAGGCAGATAAAGCAGGGGACTATTCCCTTGCCTGCCATTCTGGGCTGAGGCGACGGAAGTTGAAATCGATGGCGGCGGGATGGCAACTGATGCATGAGCCAAAGGAGAGGGGTTCGGGCAGCTCTACGCCGGGATGGAGCGCTCTCATATAGCGGGACTGGGCAAACCGAGAGGGAACGGTTTCGTTTTGCACGATGGAGCGCGAAGATGCACGCACATAGTTCCACATGATGCGACGGGCGGGGTCTTGCAATGGGGTAATCACCACGCCATAGTGCTGGGGCGTTTGCAGAATGGCCGCCCAGGATTGCAGCGGCATCACCTCCGGCGGCGGGGCGAAATGGCAGCCGGAGCAGTTCTGGAAATAGAGTCGCTGTCCAAGCTGGAGTTGGGTGGGCACGACATCGACGGTGCCAATTTCGACCGTGTTTGCCGGAGGGGTAGCGGCGATCGCCCGCTCCGTTTCCTCACCCACCTGCGACAATCCCCAGCCAAGGCTGAGGCTCCAGCCCAAGACCAGCGCCAGCACAAGCGATGTCCGCCTGGCCCAGCTCAGGAAACGGCGAGAGCGGGATGAGATCGACTGAAGAAGCTGCTGGATTACCATGAGGTCTCTCGAACACTAGAAACTGAAAGTTTGGGAGTTTTGGCCAAGGGCTGGGATATGACTTGAGTGGAGATAGACGGACGAAATGCGGAAATAGCTCCCCGAAACCGGAATTCCTGAAAATAGATCTTTAAAGCAAATCCCTAGAACCCAAGCCTCTGACGGGTCATTCTGTCATGAATTCCCAACGAATGGATGCTTTTTTGGGGTGATTTTTGAGAGGGCAGTAAGGGGGCGATCGCACTTCTATCAAGCATTTCAGCCCATTTACACGACCGGATTACCGGGTAGCATTCGTCTGGCTGGGTGAGGCACGTTTTGAGATACATGCCGTAATGTATGGGCAGCAATGTCACTCCGGCAAGAAAGCGCTGCGAAACTTGTCTGGGATTTGATTTTGCCAGCCTGTTGATTAACCTGTTCTATTGGAACCTTGAGACAGCCGGACATGCTGCCAACGTTCTTCACCTGCTCGACCTGTTTGACGTAATTGGATGTTATTGGACGTAATTTGACCTAAGGGAATCCAGGAGTTTTGCCGAAATGGATTGTAGCCACGTTCAGTTTTGTATACACGACTCCTCTGCCCAGACTGCTGCGGCCCGCGAAATCGACCTGCACCAGCTTCAGGATTTGTTTAACGTGACGGCATTTTGGGCGCAAAACCGCCGCATCGAAGACCTGGCCACGGCGATCGCCCACAGCAACCCAGTTGTGACGGCCTGGGATGGCGATCGCCTCATCGGGTTCTCTCGCGCCACCTCCGACGGTGTATATCGCGCCACCATTTGGGACGTGGTGATTCACCCCGACTATCAGGGCGCAGGGCTGGGCCGCAAGATGGTGGAAACGGTGCTGATGCATCCCCACGTCAACCGCGCTGAGCGGGTATACCTAATGACCACCAACGAGCAGCGCTTCTACTCGCGCATCGGTTTCGAGGAAAACCAGACGACGACGATGGTGCTATTTAATCAGCCCGTGTCGCAGGAGGGGCTGCCTGCTGTGGCCTACCTGGCCGAAGCCTCAAAGGAGGAGTCCTAGAGGCATCCTAAGGGAGGTGTCCCCAGCGTTCCCGAAGCCAGGGATTCGGGCGATCGCGGTTCGAGACTCCAAAGCTCGCTGTAGGCGACTAAATTCGACCACATTCAGGGAAAAGGCGCACATTCTTGGAAGAGAAGTGCGCCTTTTGTCACTGTTAGGAGTAATTTCGATCGGGAGTTGTCTCGGTCAGGAGTCGTCTCGCGCTTCTCGTCGAAGTCCCGGTTCCCCTGGGAGGCGTTGTCTAGGCAAACGCCTTGCACTTGGATTGCCCACAACTTGCCCATCTCGCACCTGGCTGAATCGGGCACAGCAGGGGCAGGAGAAAGCGCTACTTGATGAACAGCATTTCCTGATACTTGGGCAGGGGCCACAGGTCGTCGGCGACCTCGTCCTCCAGCGCATCGGCATAGCTCCGCACCCGATCCATAATCGGGCGCAGGGTTTTAGCGCAATACTGCATATGCTCCTCGGTGGTGGCGAAGTCATGAACAGCAAGGGCGCTGCTGAGTTCACCGACGGTGGTCATCATTTTGCTGGTCAGGTCAGAGATTAGCTCGACGTTGGCGGTTTCAAAGGGCAGCCCGATGGTCTTCAGACTGGCGATCGCCCCCGCAATCTCTGACAAATGGCGCAGCACAGCAGGATAAATCAGCGTCTTGGTCATGCTAATCACCAGCTTGGCTTCCATCTCGATCACGCGAATGTATTGCTCGATGAAGGCGGAAGGATGAAGGCGGAATCGACTGCGGAATAACCATTCATCCCTCATCTCTCATCCCTCGATTGCCGCTCATCAGCGCTACGGCGATCGCATCCACCACCCGCGCCACGGGAATAATGTCGAGTCCCAGTCCCGGATGCTCCGCCTGACTGGCGGGCACGATCGCCCGTTTGAAGCCTAGCTTGGCCGCTTCCTTCAGCCGCAGCTCCATCTGCGAGACGGGGCGCACCTGGCCGCCCAGCCCCACTTCGCCAATCAGCACCGTGCTGGGGTCAACCACGCGATCGCGGAAACTGGCGGCCACGGCGATCGCCACCCCCAAATCCGCCGCAGGTTCGGCCACGTTGATGCCGCCGGAGGAGGCGACGTAGGCATCTAGCTTTGACAGAGGAATGCCCACGCGCTTTTCTAGCACGGCGAGAATTTGTAGCAGGCGGTTGTATTCAATGCCTGTGGCGGTGCGGCGGGGTGACGGATAGCTCGTCGGGCTGGCTAGCGCTTGTAGCTCCACCACCAGCGGGCGCGTGCCCTCACAGGCGACAATGGTGGCCGTGCCGGGGGTTTCTGCATCGCGATCGCTCAAAAACAGCGCCGAGGGATTTTGCACTTCCTCCAGCCCGCGATCCACCATTTCAAACACGCCCAGCTCATTCGTTGCGCCAAAGCGGTTTTTCACCGAGCGCAGCAGGCGGTGGCTGGCAAAGCGATCGCCCTCAAAATACAGCACCGTATCCACCAGATGCTCCAGCACCTTCGGCCCGGCGATCGCCCCTTCCTTGGTGACGTGCCCCACAATGAACAGCGTGATATGCTCCCGTTTCGCCAGTTGCATCAGCGCCGATGTACACTCCCGCACCTGCGACACCGACCCCGGAGCCGAATTGAGCGTAGCAAAATAGAGCGCCTGGATACTGTCGATCACCGCCACCGTCGGCCGCAGCGACTCCAGTTCAGACAGAATCGTCTCCAGGTCGATTTCCGGCAAAAGATAAAGGGAGTGGGATGTTGAGGCGTTGGACTGCTGGAGCGACAGGGTGACAGGGTCTTGAGTTTTCTCTTTTCTTTCTTCTCCTATTTTCACCCCGCTCCCCACGCCCAGCCGTTGCGCCCGCAGCTTCACCTGCTGCCCCGACTCCTCCGCGCAGACGTAGAGTACGCGGTGCTGAGTCGCAAGCTGATTGGCGACTTGCAGCAGCAGCGTTGATTTGCCGATGCCGGGGTCGCCGCCCACCAGCACCAGGGAACCGGGCACAATGCCACCGCCTAGCACCCGATCCAGTTCGCCATAGCCGGAGGCAATGCGGGTCTGGGGATGGTCGGAAATTTCGGGGAGGGTGAGCGCGGCGATCGCCCTTGGCTCTCCTTTAGAATTGGCGCTGGCCCGTTTGGGCGATCGGCTCACGGCTCCCATCGCGGTTTTAGCGCTGCTGGCTGGTGCAACCGTCTGCTCCACCAATGAATTCCAGCTTCCGCAAAAGGGACACTTGCCAAAATACTGCGGCGAATCTGCGCCACACTCATTACAGACGTAGCTCGTTCGAGGCTTGGGCATAGCGGCAGACCTAGGCAGCGCAAGAATAAAGTTTAGTGAATTCAGTGATTTACTTAGATCAATACAGCGAAGAAAGCGGATTGTCCGCTTGCTTCCGGCTACTTCCGAACTACTTCCGGCTACTTCTGGCTACTTCAAAAGGGCGATCGCCAGCCCCTACTAATCCCCCTACTAATCAAAGCTCCTCCATTCAACTCGACATCTTTAAGAGGAATCGGAGTTCCTGTCTTGGCCTTACAGCATCTTCTCGCGGGGTGACGCACGCGCTGCCCTGACAGGGCGAGGGCTTATTGACCATAACCATCCGCACACCTCACTGGCTCCAAAACCGCTGTATCCGGGCGGGGCTATCTTAACCGACCCATTCCAATGCAGCAATTTTCGATGCAACCCAAACCCCACAAAGGCAATTTGAACCCGTTTGAGATTAATGTTTCTTAATATGAAACGCGGCGAAATCTTCCATAGATTTATTACTATCTTAGAATTCGCAAGAAATGTTAAAAAACCCTGAAATGTAGGGAGATTGGGAATCTCACGCGCTCAAGATAGGCGCATAGGCTACTATTGTTAATGATAGTCTGGGAAGAATTAACTATCAAAAATAATCGCTTCAAGGAGTGTTGACTAAATTGGAGAATCACAAAGAAAAAATTCTGGTTGTTGACGACGAAGCCAGCATCCGACGCATTCTCGAAACTCGTCTCTCCATGATTGGCTACGATGTCGTCACGGCCGCCGATGGCGAAGAAGCGCTAGAAACCTTCCGCCATTCCGATCCAGATCTGGTTGTGCTGGATGTCATGATGCCCAAGCTCGACGGCTACGGGGTTTGCCAGGAGCTTCGCAAAGAGTCCGACGTACCGATCATTATGCTGACGGCCCTGGGCGACGTTGCTGACCGCATCACCGGGCTAGAGCTGGGTGCAGACGACTACGTGGTCAAACCCTTCTCGCCCAAGGAGCTAGAGGCCCGCATCCGCTCGGTGCTGCGCCGGGTTGAAAAAACGGGTACGACGGGTATTCCTAGCTCTGGTGTTATTCAAATCAACACGATTCGGATTGACACCAACAAGCGCCAAGTCTACAAGGGCGACGAGCGCATCCGGCTGACCGGCATGGAGTTCAGCCTGTTGGAGCTGCTCGTTGGGCGATCGGGCGAACCCTTCTCCCGCTCTGAAATCCTGCAAGAAGTGTGGGGCTACACGCCAGAGCGCCATGTCGATACCCGCGTGGTCGATGTTCACATTTCTCGACTGCGGGCTAAGCTCGAAGACGACCCCAGCAACCCCGAACTCATCCTCACGGCACGCGGAACGGGCTACCTGTTCCAGCGGATCGTGCCGCCGGGTGAAGTGGAGTAATCTTGCGTCTCCGTTGCGCCTGTCTCTCGCATCTTTGAGCTAATACACCTGAAACTAATGCACATCCTAAATGCACCCCAATGCGCTGATCAGGTGTGTGAAGACTCAGGGCAAAGAATTCAGGGCACTCCGCTGACTCGCTCCGGTTTCCGGTAGAGTCCATCTGATAAAATTTGTGAGGTTTCTATAACGTTGATCGATGGGTTCAACTCGAGCACGGATTGCCGTTGATGCAATGGGCGGGGACTTTGCCCCGGTGGAGATTGTTTTGGGTTCCCTGCGGGCCCAGGCAGAGTTAGATGCAGATATTCTGCTGGTCGGCAAGCCCGATCAGATTCAGGAAGCACTCAAGCACCATAGCGTGCCTCCCGGTTTGGAAATTGTGCCAACGGAAGACATGGTGGAAATGCACGAGGAGCCGCTGACGGCGATTCGTCGCAAACCCAACGCTTCTATTAACGTGGCGATGGATTTGGTGCGTCAAGGCAGGGCCGATGCGGTGGTGTCTGCGGGACATTCGGGTGCGGCGATGGCGGCAGCGCTGCTGCGGCTGGGGCGGCTGCCGGGGATTGATCGGCCAGCGATTGGGGCGGTGCTGCCAACGATGACGGCTAAGCCCGTGCTGATTCTGGACGTGGGCGCAAATGTGGACTGTCGGCCCAAGTTTTTGGAACAGTTTGCCGTGATGGGGTCGGTTTATTCCAAGTATGTTCTCGGCATTCCAGAACCCAAGGTCGGACTGCTAAATATTGGCGAAGAGTCTTCTAAGGGCAACGATCTGGCAGTTCGTGCCCATCAAATGCTGCAAGAAAATTCGCGCATTGCCTTTATTGGCAACGCAGAAGGCCGCGATGTGCTGTCGGGCGATTTTGATGTAGTGGTGTGCGACGGCTTTGTGGGCAATGTGCTGCTAAAGTTTGCCGAGGCGGTGGGCAGCGTCATGCTGCAAATTGTCCGCGAGGAATTGCCTCAGGGTTTAAACGGCAAGCTGGGTACTGCAATTCTCAAGCCGAACCTGCGCCGCATTAAACAGCGGATGGATCATGCTGAGCATGGGGGGGCACTGCTGCTAGGTGTAGCGGGCATCTGCATTATCAGCCACGGCAGTTCTCAGTCTCCTTCGATCTTCAATGCGATTCGGATGGCGAAGGAGGCGGTCGATCATGGCGTTTTGGGCCGGATTCGGGCGCAGTATGAATCGCCAGAACTGGCAGTCGCAGATGGGCAATCGTCGCTGTTGCGCGGCGGTGAACAACCAGAGAGTGTTGAATAATGGCGCAACGAGTTGGAGCGGGGGTGGCAATTACGGGCAGCGGCTCTTTTGTGCCGGAGCGCTACCTCGATAACGAAGCCCTGAGCCGAGTGGTGGACACTTCGGATGAATGGATAGCCTCTCGCACGGGCATTCGGCAGCGGCGACTGGCAGATGCGGCAGGCTCTCTGCGGGCGATCGCCACTCAGTCCGCCCAAAATGCGTTGGATATGGCAGGCGTTTCTGCCTCAGAGATTGATCTGATTGTGCTGGCGACTTCTACACCCGATGATCTGTTCGGCTCTGCCAGCCAGATTCAGCACGACTTGGGCGCAACGCAGGCGACAGCCTTTGACCTGACGGCGGCCTGTTCGGGCTTTGTGTTTGGTCTGGTGACGGCGGCACAATTTATCCAGAATGGCGTGTATCGCAGGGCGCTGGTTATTGGCGCAGATGTGCTGTCGCGCTGGGTGGATTGGAGCGATCGCCGCACTTGTGTTCTGTTTGGCGATGGGGCGGGCGCGGTGGTGATGGAAGCCAGTGAGCGCGATCGCCTGTTGGGGTTTGAACTCCGCAGCGATGGCACACTGAACCACTGCCTGAACCTGGCCTATCAGGGTCAGGATAGAGAACTGGTGGACGGAGTGGCGATCGCCCAGGGCACATTTCAGCCCATCACGATGAACGGTCAGGAGGTGTACCGTTTTGCCGTCAAGCGGGTTCCTGAAGTCATCGAGAAGGCGCTATTTCGGGCTGAGCTAACGGTCGATCAGATTGACTGGCTGGTGATGCATCAGGCAAACCAGCGAATCCTCGATGCCGTTGCGGAGCGTTTGGGCATTCCTAGCGAAAAGGTCATCAGCAACATGGCCCGCTACGGCAACACCTCCGCTGCGTCTATTCCCCTAGCGCTAGATGAGGCCGTGCGGCGGGGCGATATCAAGCCTGATGACATTATCGCCACAGCGGGCTTTGGCGCAGGACTGACCTGGGGCGCGGCGGTGTTTCGCTGGGGCGCAAGGTTAGACGATTAGAGTTTTGATCACAGTTTGGATCACGGTCTTGATCACTAGGCGTTGAAATATGACAAAGACAGCGTGGGTCTTTCCTGGGCAGGGGTCGCAGGCAATTGGGATGGGAGCTGACCTATTTGACTTGCCCGCCGCTCAGCAGCGGTTTGAGCAGGCGGCAGACATTTTGGGCTGGTCGGTGCCAGAGATTTGTCAGAGCGAAGACGACAAGGTGTCTAAAACGCTCTATACCCAGCCCTGCCTCTACACAATTGAGAGCATCTTGGTAGATTTGCTGCGGGAAAAAGGTCTGCAACCTTCGCTGGTGGCGGGTCACAGTTTGGGTGAATATGTGGCGCTGTATGCGGCGCAGGTGTTTGAGTTTGAGTCGGGCTTGCGGCTGGTGAAGCGCCGGGCTGCGCTCATGGATAGCGCGTCCGAAGGGATGATGGCGGCGCTGCTGGGGTTTGACCGGGCGCAGCTCGAAGCAGCGATCGCCCAAACGCCCGATGTCGTGCTGGCAAACGACAACAACGAGGGTCAGGTGGTGATTTCGGGAACGCCGAGCGCCGTGGAATCCATTATGTCTAGGGTCAAGTGCAAGCGGGCCATCAAGCTCAACGTCAGCGGCGCGTTCCACTCGCCCCTGATGGCAGAGGCAGCAGCAGAATTTCGCACCGTGCTGGATAGCGTGGCGTTTCAGACGGCCCAAGTCCCCGTCTTGTCCAACGTAGACCCCACGCCCGCCACCGATGCTGCGGTGCTAAAAGACCGCCTCGATCGGCAGATGACGGGTTCCGTCCGCTGGCGCGAAATCTCCCTCCAGCTTTCCCAGGCAGGTATCGAGCGGGTTGTCGAAGTCGGCCCTGGCAAGGTGCTGACGGGTATTATCAAGCGCACCTGCCCGGATGTGGCGCTGGAAAACGTGGGGGCGATCGCCGATATCGAGCGCGTGGCTGCATGATGCCGTTAAACCCTCCGTCATCCCAACCATCCCAACCATCCTGAAATGCGCGATCGCGAACCCCTGGCCAGCCTCGCTCTCTACCACCTGTTCAAGTGGTCGGTCGTAGCCCCGATGCTGCGGTTTTACTTTCGCGGGCGGGTCTATGGTGTAGAGAACGTGCCCCGACACGGGCCGCTGGTTGTGGTGGCGAACCATGCCAGCGACTTTGACCCGCCGCTGCTGTCGTGCTGTGTGCGGCGGCCCGTCTCCTACATGGCCAAGGAAGAACTGTTTCGCGTGCCCGTGCTAAAGCAGGCGATCGCCCTCTACGGAGCCTATCCGGTGAAGCGGGGTTCGGCGGACCGCAGCGCGATTCGAGCGGCAATGCGTCAGCTTGAGCAGGGCTGGGCGGTGGGAATTTTCCTATCTGGCACGCGCACCCCCGACGGACGAATCCCTGAAGCCAAATTAGGCGCAGCGATGATTGCGTCTAAGATGCAGGCGCCCCTGCTGCCCGTTAGCCTCTGGGGTACAGAGGCAATTCTCCCCAAGGGCAGTCGATTTCCCCGCCCAGTTCCCATTACAGTGCGAATAGGACAGCCTATTCAGCCGCCCGCGGGCGATCGCTCTGCCCTAGAGCGGGTCACGCAGCACTGTGTAGACACAATTCATGCGATGCATGACCTGGGGCGGTAAATTTATGTTAAGAATTATAAATAAACCTAGACTGGACTAAAAATTAGTCAGGGCTGGGAATCAAGGGCTAGGAATTAAGGCTTAAATTACCTAACGGCTTCTGGCTTGCGGCTGCGGGTTTGCGCCTCTGCGTCCACGTCAGCTTTAGGGTGTAGTGGCCTTGTATTGCGGGATATTGCGCGACGAACGTGACATGATTTGTACTTTGCGGCAGATCTCGGTAAGGTCTATAGAGTTTTTGTAAGGGAACCGCCTGATTTTAGGGGAATCTTATCGAACTGCGGTCTATAGGACTAGACCAACCATGTTGAGTAGCGAGGGTTGTCGGAATGCAGGATTTGCGGGCAGAACTGGCGGGCACGATGGGCGAGGCAGAATGGGACTGGCTGATGCCCCATGCCGAGCGAAATGCGCTGGTGCTGGTGGGCGCGGGTCTAGACTTGCTGGATGTGGGCGTGGCGATCGCCTCGGATCACACCACACTAGTGCAGCGGTGGATTGACGAAGGGCTAATCCAAAAGCCCAGCTCTGAGCAAATCAAAGCCTGGAGTAGCAGCCGCAACAAGCGGTTTAACGCGCTGATTTTGCAGCCCTACGTGCTGGTGCAGGACGTGTTGGCGTAGCCGCTGGCAGCAAGGCTGAGCGATGCAGTAAGGCTAGTCTCGAAAATAGCGGCCCAGGGTAGCGCCTGTGTGCCCGGTTGTTACCCATAGCACGGCTCTGGCGGCATCGCGCACCACCTTATCGGTAGTCTCGGTGGGCTGCGTCGAAGGCACTTCCACAGGCTTAAACTCGATGCCCCGGCTGCCCAAAACGATTTTGCCAATTACCCAGGCACGGCGCATATGATAGTCAGACGTAATTAGGTAAATGCTGCTGATGCCCTGCGACTCAAACTCATCTACCAGCGTCGTGAAGTTGGTCAGAGTATCGACTGCTCGATAGTCCAACCGGAGGCGATCGCGCCCAATTCCAGCTTCCTCAAACACCCATTCTGCATATTCTGGGTTGCTGCCCGACGAAATCCAAACGGGCAGGTCGGGGTGCTTGCGGGCAAACTCTGCCGCAAACCGTTCTCTCGCTGTTGACCCGCCCAGCACCAGCACCGCCTCCGGCTCTCGCAACAAAGCTCTAACCTCCTTGAGCGCAACGTAGCCCAGCCCTAGCACCAGGGCAACACCCAGCAGCTTGGCAAACCCAAATTGCCGCTGGCGACGACGAGTGGTGGGAAAGATAGAAGACATGATGCAGCGCAGTGCGAATCCGAAGCAATCTTACTTGAGAGAACCCCTTAAACGGTAACCAGCTAAACCTTTTTCCGCAATCCCAATGGGCACAGGAATTTGCCTCACCGCACTTCATGGGTGCGATTGCCTCTCCGCAGACGGTGACTCCGCAGACGGCGACTCCGCAGACGGCGACTCAAGTGCTAACACTCTATCGCATCACTTGAAGGCAGATCCCAACAGGCTACAGAAATCTTTCGATTCTCGGCGGGTTACTTGCTGGCTTCCACCAAGCTCCGGAGGGCAGCTTTCATTTCCGCCACGCTGGTCGTAGCTGTACCAAATTGACGGACGACAATGCTGGCGGCCAGGTTGCCCAGGATTGCCGCTTCTACAGGCGTTGCGCCGACGATTAGCCCCAGCGTCAGCGCCGCCACCACCGTATCCCCCGCGCCCGTCACGTCGAACACATCTGTCCGGTTAAACGCAGGGATATGGTGCTGGGAACCGTCCTGGCTAAATAGGCTCATGCCCTCCTCGCCGCGAGTGATTAGCATGTGCTGGGCACGGGTCAGACGCAACAGATCGGCTCCTGCCTGGGCAAGGCGATTGCTGGAGGGAGCGCTTCGCGAATCGCCCCCTGTAATTCCATAGCCTACAGCTTTTTCTGCTTCCGGCAGGTTGGGTGTGAAAACCGTGGCTCCAGCAAAGCGGTGCAGGTCGATTTGGGTGTCTACCACTGTGAGCGAGTGCTGCAAGGCTGCTTCGATCACCGGGGCACTCAGCACGCCATCGCCATAGTCCGAACAAACCACCGCATCTACGGTATTAAGGTGCTGCCGAATATAGTCCGCCAGCGCAAGCTGCAAGTCAGAATCGACAGGCGCATCGGACTTGCGATCGACCCGCACAATCTGCTGCGTCACCGACTGGCGGGCGTGTCCCGAAATGCGCGTTTTGGTGACAGTGGGGCGATCGCCATCCAGCAAAATACCGGCTGTGTCAATACCTGCCGCCTCAAAAATGCGCCGCAGCACCGCCCCTTGCTCATCCTTGCCCACCAGCCCCACCGACTTGACCTGGGCCCCCAGTTTCGCCAAGTTATAGACTGCATTTGCGCCGCCGCCCGGAATCTGTCGCGTTTCCTCATGCCGCAGGATCAGCACCGGAGCCTCCCGCGACAGTCGCTCCACCTGCCCCGTCAGAAACTCGTCTAGCGTCAGGTCGCCTACCACCAGCACCCGCGCCTCGGTAAACCGATCCATCAGCGCGTTCAGCCGGGGGGCGATCGCCCGCAGGTGTTCCAAAAACGCTGCCTCTACCATGCACTTGCCTCCCTTCTAGCTGGCAGGCGACGGAGTGGGCGCAGGCAGATCGGGGCAGCGCTCATTCTCCTGCGAGTATTTCACTTCAAACAGATAGGGACGAGTTTCGCCTGTGGTGTTTTCAATTTGGCGAGTCCGCACGACGGCGATCGCATCGGCATTCAAGATGCCATAGCCAGAACTCCGCAGCAGCGTCGGCGGTTGCACCTGTTTGCCTTCAGCATCTACCACCACGCCAACCACTGCCGATGGCACTTTGTCTTCATCTAGCTCTAGCTGAAGCAGGCAGGCATTCAGCGGCAGTTCGACCGCAATCTCGCGGGGACGCACCGCGTCGGGATCGGGAATTTCCACACCAAGCTGATCAAACCAGGCAATGTAGGCTAGATTCGCCTCATCAGGATTCGTCCCCTGAGGATTGTAGGCAAACAGTTCCGGGCGATCGCGCTGGAGGGCTGCGAGCTGCTGAGCAGGCGACAGGGCAGGCGCGGTCGGGGTTGGCGAAGCCGCTAGAGAACTGGGAGCCGCTGGAGAAGCCGCCGGGCTGGGCGCTGGGGAGGCCTCGACCGTCGGCGAAGCCGCCGGGCTGGGCGAGGCTGTCGGGCTGGGTGAGGACGCAATCGACGGCGCAGGCGAGGGGCTGGCAATTACCGATGGCAGCGTGGGGAACAGGGGCGAATTGTTTTGAGAGCCAGCGGGCAGCCGCAGCGAGGGCCCATCCGTCGAAAACTCTGGGTCTAGCGATGGAATGGACGGAGACGGCGAGGGCACAATCGACGGAATCGACGACGGCGCGGACGAAGGGGGCAGCGTAAAGGTCGAGCGGGGCGGCAGCGTCGTCCGGGGACGACTGGTAGCGCTGTAGCGAGGACTCAAGGACGACAGCGGCGGTAGGGGCGGCAGGGGCGGCGCAGGCGGCACGAAAAAGGGCGGCAGGGCAGAGGGCGATCGCCCCGTTTGCCCCGGCAGCGGCGACAGGCTAAAGGACGACCCCGGAGCGGGCTGGGGCAGCGTCGTAGACGGATTCGAGAAGGTGGGCAATTCCAAATTTGGCTGGGCAAAGCTGGGAACGCGGCTCAGTTCCTCCGGCGTGAGCTGCACCAGCGACACCGGCCGCTGCACTTGCCGCTCGCTCGGCAGCTTTTGCCCTGGCAAAAATGGCAAAAAACGCCCCACAGCAACAGATGCGTCCCGACTGAAGCCAGCGCCGCCCAGAATAGCGGCTCCTGCGACCACCGTTGTAGCCAATTTTCGGGATAGGGTTCAGCAGAGTAATAGGTCATACGCGCTTCGTCGAAAGCCTCTGAAATTTTAGCGTAGGGAGGTCGGAGCGGGGGTCGGCAATCGCTGATCTCCGCCACACTTCACCAACAGCAGCGAAAAATAGGGCAGCTTTAGGGAAGGGCGATCGCGCAAGTCGGCATAGATCACCTGCGTCGGCTGGCTGGCCCGCTCGACCACGTAACTGTGCTGAAGCAGACCGCGCCGCTCCAGCACAGACCAGACTTGTTCGTACACTGAACTCACTTTCATTAAAACCAACACATCAGCCGTATCCAGCGCCGTTTCCAAATCTGCAACCGTGTATAAAGCAGGCAGCACCACCAGCCGCTCGGCCCGCACGGTCAGCGGCAGACCCAGCGCCGCCGCCGCGCCGCCATTGGAGAGCAGATGCCCGGGAACTGTCTCCACCTGCGCTTCTGGATACTGCTGCATTACGGTCTGCGCCAGATAGGTAAAGGTGCTATAAAAGCTGACATCTCCTTCAGACACAAACACCACGTCGTCGCCCCGCTGCAAATAGTTCCAGACCTGTGCCGCAGCCGCTTCCCAGGCTTGTCTTAGGGTTGCCTCATCCTGCACATAGGGAAAGTCCAGCGTCAACTGTACCTGTTCTGGTCGCAACCACTGCGCCACAATCTGCTGCGCCACACCCCTGCTTACCTCCCAGCCCCCGCTGGAAACGCCACTACAGGCGACGACTGCAACAGCCGCAGCCCTTTGACCGAAATCAGTTCTGGGTCGCCAGGGCCAGCGCCCACACCGTAGAGAGTACCTGTCATAGGAAGAGGGAAGAGGGAAGAACGAAGAGGGAAGGGGTGCTTTTGCAGGCGCTCCATTGAGCCTACAGTGTTTTTGAAGCTGGTGGGATGATCTGAAACGTCTTGGCTCTTTAGGGCAGTAAGTCTTTCACGATGCAAGAAAATGGGGTGTCACTACTAATGGGGTGTCACTACTAATGGGGTGTCACTACTATTGATTGTGACTCTTCTAATTTGTCATGACTCTTTGCCTTATCCAGTCCATAACCTTTTAACCCTTCTTCCCGCGTCTAGGCTTCTATATGACCCTCACCGACTATCCCTATCCCTCTGGTCGTCGCGTCATCATGGGGCAGCGATGCGCGATGGCGACGAGTCAGCCGCTGGCGACGATGGCGGGGGCTGAGATGATCTGGGCAGGGGGGAATGCGGTGGATGCGGCGCTGGCAATGGCGATCGCCCTGACGGTCGTGGAACCCACCTCCAACGGCATCGGGTCGGATGCGTTTGCGATGGTGTGGGACGGGCAACTGCACGGGCTGAATGCGTCGGGGCGGAGTCCCCAAGGGCTGGCGCGAGCAGCGTTTGGCGACTTGGCGACAGTGCCACCGTGCGACTGGCGGGCGGTGACGGTGCCAGGGGCGGTGTCGGGCTGGCGATCGCTCTGGCAGCGGTGGGGCAAACTCCCCTTTGAGCAATTGTTTGAACCCGCGATTCGCTATGCAGAACAGGGCTTTCCGGTGTCGCCAGAGACAGCGCGGGCGTGGCAACGGGCAGAGCGGGTGTTTTTGCCGCTACAAGGGAAGGAGTTTGAACCGTTTAAGCGAGTGTTTTTTGCGGGCGATTCCCGTGGGGATCGCTTTGCGAATCGCGCTCCCAAGGCGGGCGAAATCTGGCGCAGCGAGGGCCATGCCAGAACCCTGCGAGCGATCGCCCAATCCGGCGGTGAGGCATTTTACACCGGCGAGTTGGCCCAGAAAATCACCCGCTTTGCTGCCAGCACGGGCGGATTTTTGACGATGGCAGATCTGGAAAGTCATACCGCCGACTGGGTTGCGCCGATTTCGACGACCTACCGCGACCTGACGGTGTGGGAACTGCCGCCCAATGGCCAGGGCATCGCCGCGCTGATGGCGCTCAACATCCTGGAAGGCGTTGATTTGGGGCGCTATCCCCGCGATTCGGCCGACAGCTTCCACTGGCAAATCGAGGCCATCAAGCTGGCCTTTGCTGATGCCTATCGCTATGTCGCCGACCCCCACAGTATGGAATTTGACCCGGCGTGGCTGCTAGACAAGGGCTATGCGGGCGATCGCCGCTCCCTCATTTCCGATACCGCCCTGCCCCTGGCAAAACCCGGCATCCCCAAAGGTGGCACGGTGTTCCTCGTCGCCGCCGAACCCGATCTGATGGTGTCCTTCATCCAGTCCAACTACGAAGGCTTTGGCAGCGGCATTTTGATCCCCGATACAGGCATCGCCCTGCACAATCGCGGCGCAGGGCTTCACGCTAAAACCCGGACACCCCAACGACTATGCCCCAGCAAGCGCCCGTTTCACACGATTATCCCCGGCTTTTTTGACCCGCAACGGACAGCCGCTCGGCCCCTTCGGCGTAATGGGCGCACCCATGCAGCCCCCAGGGCCATGTACAGGTGGTGGGTGAACTTGACCGACTATGGCATGAACCCCCAAGCGGCGCTAGATGCTCCCCGCTGGCGGTTCCTTCGAGACAACTTGGTGCTGCTGGAACAGGCCGTACCGCCTTCTGTGGTACGAGCGTTGGGCGATCGCCATCACGCCATCCAGCTCAGCGCTGAAGTCAGCCAGTTTGGTAAAGGACAGATCATCCTAAAGCAGGGCAGCACCCTGATTGCCGCTTCGGAACCCAGAGCTGATGGATTGGCGATCGCCCTGTAGAGGGAAGAGGGAAGAGGGAAAAACGAAGAGGGAAAAACGAAGAGGGAAGAGGGAAAAACGAAGAGGGAAGAACGAAGAGGGAAGAGCTGAGACTTGCGGGAGGTAGGGCATTTCTGCCAGCCCACCACGCCCGCAATTCGCGGTATGATGCAAGTATAAGCTTAAAGTTTTGTAAAGGACTGCTCTCAGGCTGTCTTGGGTGATGTCTCCAAGAGTCTCAAGAGGCTACAGCGCCAGAGCCAGCCAGCACTGTCGTCGTGGGTTAGCGGCATTGTCAGCCGTCTGGCCAAGCGTCCGGTTAATCTTTAGCGGCCGACCTAACCCATCCCCCCAATCCCTAACCCCCAACGCGCCTTGACTCCAGCTATCAAGCCTTCCCAACGCCCAACCCTACCCACTGCCTGGCACGCCCTAAATCCGCTCTGGCAGGGTGGAGAAGACATCGTGCAAAAAGGCTTGCCCCACCACCAACTGGCTCCGGCGTGGCAAATGCTGCTGCTGGGAGATGGTTCCCCCACCCGCCACTTGCAATTGCTGACAGGGGAACCGACTGAGGTAGATGTAATCGATATGTCGCTGGTAGGCATGGATCATGACTATGCGCCGGAGCAACTTTCCGTAGTGCCGGGGCCGCGGGTGCGGCGACAGGTGTGGCTTCGCACAGCATCGGGGCAGCGCCTCGCCTATGCGACTTCCTGGTGGAACGCTGAACATGTCGATGAATATCTGCAAAATCGTTCGCTGGGGATCTGGGGTCAACCTGACGCGGCTCCGCACCGAGAGCTATACCGAGATGTGCAGGGAATTTACTATGGGCATTCGCCAAGTTTGGAACTGGCGTTTGGCGAAGCGGGGCCGTTTTGGGGGCGACATTATCTCTTTTGGCATCACGGACACCCGATTACGCTGATTTACGAAGTGTTTTCACCCTATCTCAAGCAATATCTGGGCCCGGTACGCCACACTTAACTGCCATATTTAACTTTGGATCGGCATAGCAAGGCTGTTGCTGTTATATGTCCCCAAGCCACCGCTTGAACTAGAAGAAGCGCGATCGCCATCAGAAGGCTGCCAAGTAAAATTTCACCCCGCAAAACGGAAGGGATTGCCAATCGAACTGTTTCTCTCCGCAATGTTTCAGTTGCGGAGCGATTGCTCGTCCCGTTAGGCTTGCAGATAATCCTGGCGCTTTTAGCGAAGGTTTCTGGCTACAAAGTCTGGCTACAAAGTCTGGCTACAAAGAAAAATAGATCCTTAATCTTTCTGGCTCAGCGATACAAATCTGGGTGACTGAGCGCATCTTTAAATTAGTAAAGGGGACGGTTTTGCGTTGTATCTGCATCGTGTATGCAGCAACACCTTACAGGGGTCTCTTATCCCAGCCTTATCTGTCATGATGATGCCTGATCAGTCGCGGCGCTTACTTCCTGAAACAGATGTTTCCTGTAGCGTAGGTGAAGGACAGAAAACTGAAAGCTTTGGTGAAATAGACCCGACCATAGAGCCGCCTACAGAGCCGACTACAAAACGGGATAAAGGGACAGAAGCGCTTCATCGCTTAGCGGCTTCGTTTGACCCACAAAGCTGGATTCTGAAAACTCGACATGAAGAGTTTGCTGCCCATTTGCGCTGTTTTCTCCAGCAGGTCTGTGAAGCGGGCGAGTGGGGGCTGGGAGTCTGCTGGCTTCCCTACGACCCTCTAGCACAGCAGGGATGGGCGGCGAGTTGGATCAGTCCGCTGGCAGTGCAGGACGGTTCGGTAGAGCCAGATGCGCTGACTGTAGATGCGCCAGTTACAAACCTGCCAGTTACAAATCTGCCAGTCGCAGACCTGTTGGGATGTGCAGGGGTGGCGCTGCTGGAGCGGGCGTGGAAGCAGCGGCAGGCGGAGTGGGCTGTGGATCTGACGACGCAGCCTCCGGAGGCGCGAGAAGAATCGCCTGTACCTGCGACGCAGACCAATCCAGCCTTAGCCCCAAACCTGGCTCCAAACTTGGCTCCAAACATTCCTCAAAACATCGCTCTAAACGGAGGCCCAAACTGGCGATCGGCGCTGGCGGTGCCTGTGATGGAGAGCGATCGCCCGCTAGCGGTGCTGGTTTTTGTCAGCCGCGAAGCCCGCGCTGAAGATCCTCAAATCATGCAACTGATGGGGGCGATCGCCGCTCGGCTGGGTACGGCAATGCAGTTGCGTCACACGGAAGTGACCCTGCGGCAAAACGAGTCTCGATTTCGCGCCGTTTTTGAACACGCCAACATGAGCATTGGCATGACTGCGCTAGACGGTCGCATTATTGATGTCAACACTGCCTCGACCCAAATCTTTGGCTATAGCCGAAAAGAGTTCTACAGTATGAACTTCAAGGATTATACCCACCCAGCAGATCTAGAAATTGATCTGGCTCTGCTGCAAGACATGATCGAAGGGCGACGCAACCACTACCAAATCGAAAAGCGCTACATTCGCAAAGACGGCAGCATCTTTTGGGCAAACTTGACGGTCTGCGCCGTGCGCGATGAGCAAGGAGCGCTGCAATTTACCTTTACCATCGTAGAAGACATGACCAACCGCAAGCAGGCCGAAGATGCGTCGCGCCAAAGCGCAGCGCTTAACCGCAACCTGCTGAGGGCGCTGCCAGAAATGCTGTTTATTGTCGATCGGCGGGGCACTTGTCTATATATTCAAGCCGAGCAAGACGATGATCTGGTGTGTCCCTTAAGCGATCAGCTGGGTCGCCAAATTGATGAACTGTTGCCTGCTGGGGTCGTGCAGTCGATGATGCAGGCGATCGCCCAGGCAGAGCAAACTGGAACCGTGCAAACCCTGGAATATAGCCTGCTGCTGCAAGGTGAAGAACGCTATTTTGAGGCTCGCATTGCTGACTGCGGTGCAGAATCGCTTCAGAGCAGCAATCAAATCTTGGACAACCGGCTGGGCAATCTGTTTGCCTGTTCGTTAAACAGCCCGGTGGGTTGCCAAGCCGCTGACCCAATTTTCATTGTCAGCGTGCGAAATATTACCCAGCGCAAGCGCACTGAGCGGGCCCTGCGAGAACAAGAGGCGTTTCTGCGGCTGATTATCGACAATATTCCCCAGCACGTTTTCTGGAAAGACTGCGATCTCATCTATCGCGGCGGCAACCGCAACTTTGCCCATTCCGCCGGATTCGAGCGTCCAGAAGACTTGGTGGGAAAATCTGACCATGACCTCTGGCCCGCCGACCAGGCCGAGCGCTATGTAAAGAGCGATCGCGAAGTGCTTGCAACTGGCCAAGCCCAACTGCACATGGTCCGCAAAAAGGTGCTGGCCGACGGCCGCGAGATCTGGCAGGATGTCAGCAAGGTGCCGATTCGAGATGCCGACGGCAAGATTATTGGCATTCTTGGCTCCTACGACGACACCACCGAGCGCAAGCAGGCTGAAGAAGCCTTGGCCCGGCGAGAGCAGTACCTCGCGACGATAGTGGACGTGCAGCAGCAGTTGCTATTGCTAGAGGATCAGGCAGAAATTTATGCCCTTGTCTGCCAGCGCCTAGGGCAGATTTCCGGTACGAGTCGGGTCTACGTGTTTGAAAACAGCCGCGACTCGGACGGCAATTTGCGGATGCACTATGTGCATGAATGGTGCGCCGAGGGAATCTCTCCCAACATCGACCGACCGCTGCTGCAAGGGCTGCGCTATCTCGACTATTCCACTCAGTTTGAACAGATCCTCTCCGAAGGACGACCCTACGCAGGCATTGTGGCAGATCTGTCTGCCTCGGAACGGGCTGTGCTGGAGCCGCAGGGCGTACTGTCTCTACTGGTGTTGCCGCTGTTGGTGAATGGCGAGTTTTTTGGGTTTATTGGTTTTTCAAATTGCGTGGAGGCGCGAACCTGGACGGCGGCGGAGGTGGATTTGCTGCGGGCGGCGGCGGCGGGGCTTTCCCTGGCACTGGAGCGGGCGCAGGCTGCTGCTGCCCTGCGTCAGAGCGAGTCTCGCTATCGGCTGCTCACCGAACACGCCACTGATCTGATTTCTGGTCATGCGCCTGATGGCACCTATCGCTATGCCTCCCCAGCTTGCCGGGCGCTGCTGGGCTACGGTCCAGAAGATCTGGTCGGGCGATCGCTCGCGGATCTGCTGCACCCCCAAGATCGTGAAGACCTGCTCAAAACAGCCCTTCTCCAGGCTCTGCTGGTGAGTAGTGGGCCGGTGATCTATCGCATCTGTCACGCTGATGGTCACTATGTCTGGTTTGAAACGCGCAGTAAAGCGCTACGCGATCCGGCGACACAGCAAGTTCAGGAAATTATTGCCGTTTCCCGCGACATTACTGAGCGCAAGCAGTCAGAACAACTGCTGGCAGGGCAAAAGCGGGTTCTGGAAAAAATCGCCACGGGTGCTGATTTGTCGGAAACCCTAGGGAGTGTCATCAATTAGATAAGCTGTAATCAGCAGTGATTCAGCTATCTGACGATTATGACAACCCGACGCTACGCCCTGCGCGATGACCAATGGGAACGGCTCCAAGATTTGCTCCCTGGACGAGCGGGGGCGGTAGGAGTCACAGCAAAGGATAATCGTCTGTTTGTCGAGGCAGTGCTATATCGATATCGAGCCGGCATTCCCTGGCGAGACTTGCCAGAGCGGTTTGGTCATTTTCGCAAGGTTCACACCCGCTTTCGGCGCTGGGCAAAGACGGGCGTATGGCAACGGGTGTTTCAGGTGCTGTCTGAAGATGCAGACAACGAATACGCCATGATCGACACCACGATTGTGCGTGCTCATCAGCATAGTGCTGGGGCAAAGGGGGGATGCCAATGCCCAAGCCATTGGTCGTAGTAAAGGGGGATTGAGCACCAAGATTCATGCGACTGTCGATGCACTGGGCAATCCGACAGGCTTTCACCTCACACCCGGGCAGACCTGTGACCTTGATGGGGCTGATGTGCTGCTAGAGAATATTCAAGCTGATACAGTCCTGGCTGACAAAGGATATGACGCAGACCAACGGGTGATTGAGCGACTCCAACAACAGGGCAAGACGGCTGTGATTCCGCCCAAGCGAAACCGCAAGACACCGCGTGATTACGACAAGGAGCTATACAAAGCGCGGCATCTGATTGAGAACTTCTTTGCCAAACTCAAGCAGTATCGAGCGATTGCGACACGCTATGACAAGTTAGCCGAGACGTTTCTGAGTGCAATTTACATGGCGGCTGCCCTTATTTGGCTTAATTGATGACACGCCCTAAAACTGCTGCTCCAGGTGATTGAAGCTCAAACCAGCGGGCTGATCGGCTCTATCCTGTTGCTCGATGCGGCGGGGCAGCGGATCGAAAACGGCATCACCAACAGCCTGCCTGATACCTATGTCAAACAACTCGTCGGCGTGCAGATTGGCCCAAAGGCCGGTTCCTGCGGCATGGCGATGTATCGGCGATCGCCCGTGATTATCCCTGATGTCTACCAAGACCCCCTCTGGGAAGATTATCGAGACTTTGCTCGTTCGTTTGGGCTGGTGTCTTGCTGGTCGCTGCCAATTCTCTCCTCTCAGGGTAACGTGTTGGGCAGCATTGCCGCCCATAGCCGTGCCCCCCGTACACCGACCCCAGCGGACTGGTCACTCCTAGAAATTGCCGCACCGCTGGCAGGCATTGCCATCGAGCAGGCGCGGGCAGATGCGGCCCTGCAAGCCGCCGAAGCCAAATATCGGGGCATTTTTGAAAACGCGGTGGAGGGGATTTTTCAAAGCACGCCCGATGGGCAATATCTGATGGTCAACCCGATGCTGGCAAGGCTGTATGGCTACGAGTCGCCCGCCGACCTGATGGCGAATTTGACCAATATCGAGCAGCAACTCTATGTAGATCCACAGCGTCGGGCAGAGTTTGTGCGGCTGATGCAGGCCAAGGGCGAAGTTCAGGGGTTTGAGTCGGAAGTGTATCGTAAGGATGGCAGCGTAATCTGGATTTCGGAGTCGGCGCGAGCGCTGTACGATGCGGCGGGGAACCTGATTCGATTTGAAGGAACCGTGGAAAACATTACCCGACGCAAGCAGGCAGAACTAGAACTGCTGAATCGCGACAACTTGTTGCAGGGGGTTGCTCAGGCCGCAAATTGCCTGCTCACCCATGAGGATTTATCGATAGCCATCTCTCAAGCGATCGCCATTCTGGGTAAGGCTGCGCGGGTCGATCGGGTTTTTATCGCCGAAAATCATCCCCACCCCATCACGGGTGAGCTGGCTTTTAGCCTCCGCTACGAGTGGGTGCAAGAGGCCGTTGCCCCTTGCACATCCGACTGGCAAAACCAACCCTACCGTTTACACGAACTCAACCGCTGGCACAACCAGTTTTTGCAGGGAAAATCCATCCAGGGCATCACGCGAAACTTTCCCCAGCCAGAACGAACGGCTCTCACCCAGGCTGGAGTCCTATCTTCGCTGATGGTGCCAATTTTTATTGAAGACGAGTTTTGGGGGTATATCGGACTGGATGACTGCCACGCTGAGCGGCAATGGTCGGCGAGTGAAGAATCAAGCCTGTGGGCGATCGCCGCCAGTTTGGGCGGTGCAATCAAACGTCAGCGCACCGAAGAGAAAATGCGCTACCAGGCTTTTCACGACGCACTCACGGGCCTGCCCAACCGCATGATGTTCAATCGCCATCTATATCTCATGCTGTCTCGTGCCCGCCAGGGACAGGAGCCGTTTGCCGTTGTTTTTCTTGACCTAGATCGGTTCAAAACCATCAACGATACGCTGGGTCATGCCGTGGGCGATCGCCTTCTAGAACAGACCACCCAGCGTCTTACCTGCTGCCTGCGCGAAGAAGACACCATCGCCCGCTGGGGCGGCGACGAGTTTACCCTGCTGCTGCCCAATCTGAAGTCACCCCAGGATGCCAGTCGCATCGCCGAGCGAATTTCGGAGACTCTGCGCCCTCCCTTCTGCGTCGATAACCACGAGCTACACATCACATGCAGCATGGGCATTGCCCTGTTTCCAGACCACGGCACCGATGCCCAAACGCTGCTAAAAAATGCCGATGCCGCCCTCTACCTGGCCAAAGGGCACGGGCGCGATAATCACCAGTTTTACACGCCCGCGATTACCAGCCAGTCCACAGAGCGCCTCGTCCTCGATAGCAGCCTGCACTACGCGCTAGAACGCCAGGAATTTACCCTCCACTACCAGCCCCAGGTCAATGTTCTGACGGGCGAAATCATTCAGATGGAGGCACTGCTGCGCTGGACTCATCCCAAACTTGGGCTGATTGCACCCCAGACCTTTATTGGTTTGGCAGAAGAAAATGGGCTGATCGTCCCTATTGGGTTTTGGGTGCTTCGCACGGCCTGTTTGCAAAATAAGCAGTGGCATGAAGCTGGATTCAGCCCACTGCGAGTCGCGGTGAATCTATCGGCACGACAGTTGCAGCAGCCCAATCTGGTGGGCGCGATCGCCAGCATCCTGCAAGAAACCGAATTGCCGCCAACCAGCCTAGAGCTAGAAATTACCGAGACGGCTGCGATGCAGAATGTAGAATCCACTACCACGCTGCTGCACGAGCTACAGGAAATGGGGGTGCGGATTGCGATGGACGATTTTGGTACGGGCTACTCGTCGCTGGGCTATCTCAAGCAGTTTCCGCTCCACACGCTAAAAATTGACCAATCCTTTGTCAAGGATGTCACAGTTAACCCAGACGATGCGGCGATCGTGGCGGCAATCGTGGCGCTGGGGCAGGGGCTAAATTTGAATGTCGTCGCCGAAGGTGTGGAAACAGTAGACCAGCTCGCCAAGCTGCGATCGCTCCAGTGTGAGGAAATGCAGGGCTATCTCTTCAGTCGCCCGCTAGAAGCTGCCGCGGCAACCCAGTTTTTGCAAAAGAACCAGCCCCGCAGCAATCTTCAGCAGTTCTTTCAGTCACCCAATTGACCAAGCTAAAGGGCATTTGGTCGGTGAGGGATGCAGTCGAAAAACAAGCTCAAGACGACTAGAGAATTCTACTTGCAGCCCAGCGATTCTCGCGTGTCGGCTCCGGTCACGGGATTCACACCCGATGCCGTTTTGCAGAGCTGTAGCACCTGCTCTCGATCCAGCATGGCGAAGCTAAAGTCTGCCCCGTCAACCTTTGCGCCCTTGAAGTTGCTTTTCAGCAGCATGGCAGAAGTCAGCACGGCATTGCTCAGGTCTGCTCCTGCAAAATTGCTGAGGTAAGCAATGCCATCGGTCATGTCTACACCTTGCAAATTGGCCCCTGTCAGCGTGGAGCCATTAAACACGGCCCCGCGCAGGTCAGCACCGCTGAAGTCTGCCCCAGCAAGCTGAGCATTGGCAAATTCAGCTTGAATCAACTGTTGCCCTGCAAAGTTTTTGGTGGTGGCTTCTACGTCGTCGTAGGCGCGAATGGCAGCAGAACTAGCGGCGATCGCTCCCTGCGGCAACCCCATCAGCCCCACCCACAGCCCAAATACCAGACCCAGCAACGCTCGAAGTAAACGCATGGTCGTCTTAGAAATTTACGCTCCCAACGTTAATAAACGTAACATTCTGCCGCCATGTTTTGGCAGCCCACTTAAACAGCCCCTTCAACAGCCCACTTCAACAGCTCGCTGCAACAGCACAATCTGACCGCACAATTGGAAAGCATGGCAGGCACAGCAAGTTCGACGGCACAAGTTCGACGGCACAAGTTCAACGGCGCAAGTTTGATGGCGCAAGTTCGGCAGAGCAAGCACGGTTCAACCGCCAACTTAGACCGTGACTTGCCAGACTAAAACTGCCGCAAAAAGCGTAGATCGCTCTTATACAGGTCGCGGATGTCGGTCATCTGGTGCAGCACCATCGCAAACCGCTCCACCCCAAAGCCGGCCGCAAAGCCCGTGTAAATTTCCGGGTCATAACCAACTGCCTTTAGCACGTTGGGATCGACCATGCCGCAGCCCAGCACCTCGAGCCAGCGTCCCCGCCAGCGCACATCGACCTCCGCCGATGGCTCTGTGAAGGGGAAGAAACTGGGGCGAAAGCGCACCTCAATCTCGCCGAACATTTCTTCCAGAAAAGTCTTGATCGTACCGCGTAGGTCGGTGAAGGTCAGTCCCTCATCCACCGCTAGAATTTCAATCTGGTGAAACACCGCTGAATGGGTCGCATCCACTGTATCCCGCCGATAGACCCGCCCCGGAGCGGCCACGCGGATCGGCGGTTCGTTCGCCTCCATATAGCGAATCTGCACCGAAGACGTATGGGTTCGCAGCAGGTTGCCATCCGGCAGATAGAACGTGTCTTGCATGTCCCGCGCTGGGTGGTCGGCGGGCGTGTTCAAGGCCTCAAAGTTATAGTAGTCGGTTTCCATTTCGGGGCCCTGGGCTACGGTATAGCCCAGACCCACAAAAATATCGAGCACCCGGTCGATAGTACTGGTCAGGGGATGGTTGCGCCCCTGAGGACGGAACGTTCCGGGCATAGTCACGTCCAGCGTTTCAGCGGCCAGTTGGGCTTCGATCTGGGCCGCTTGCAGTGCCGCCTTTTTCTGATCCAGCCCCGTCTGCACGACTTCCTTGACCTCGTTGGCCAGGGCCCCAATGCGAGGACGCTCTTCAGCGCTCAGCCGCCCCATGCCGCCCAGCACTTGCGACAGACTGCCCTTTTTGCCCAAATACTTGATCCGGAGTTGTTCTAAATCTTCGAGGGAAGCAGCAGCGGCGATCGCCCCTTCGGCTTCTTGCTGCAACGTCGTCAACTGAGTTTCTAGCTCTACCAACTGGGTGGTCATACAGGTTGTCTGGCGGATTATCTGGCGGGTTGTCTGGAAAAGATATCTAACAAAGGATCGGGGAAAAGTCGTCTGAAACAATCCAGAAGAACAATCTCTTCGCGAGAGTCTTCAAGAGCCATACTCAGCACGACGCTAAATCCCTCTTACCCTAGTTTACCGATAGTTTACCGAGCTTCATCCCTTACAATTGCTCTCCACGATAGAAGCATGGCGAAAGCGGAGAATAGCAGAGGAAGAATAGTAATGGATAAGCCAGCCAATCGCTTTCATAATTCTGAATGGGTCTACCCTCAATCAAACCACTATGCACCTCTTAATCAGCAACGATGACGGAATTTTTTCTTTAGGAATTCGCACCCTGGCAAACACCCTTGCCCAAGCAGGGCATCAAATCACCGTCGTCTGCCCCGACCGAGAGCGGTCGGCCACTGGGCATGGGCTAACCCTCCACAAACCGATTCGGGCAGAGCAAGTCGAAGGCGTTTTCCAGCCCAGCGTCACGGCCTGGGCCTGTTCGGGCACCCCGTCTGACTGCGTAAAGCTGGCGCTGGGAGCGCTCCTCAACAATCCCCCCGACATGGTGCTGTCGGGCATCAACCACGGCTCCAATCTGGGTACAGATGTGTTGTATTCGGGGACGGTTTCGGCGGCGATGGAAGGTGTTATTGAAGGTGTGACTGGCATTGCCTTCAGTCTCACCAGCTTCTCCTCAAAAGATTTTCAGCCTGCTGCCAACTTTGCCCAGCGGCTCGTTGCTTACTTGAGCGCCAACCCGCTGCCCCAGCCAATGCTGCTGAATGTCAACGTGCCCGCTGTGCCTGTCGAAAAAATTGCGGGCGTAGCCGTGACTCGACAGGGACTCCGGCGCTACATTGACCAGTTTGAAAAACGAATTGACCCCAGGGGCAAAACCTACTATTGGCTGGCGGGCGAGCTGCTGGAAGACGTGCCGCAGCCAGATCTGGAACTGGTAGTGACTTCGCAAACCCGGCTCGGCGAAGCCAGCGGAACATGGCTGAATCAAATGATGACCGATGTCCAGGCCATTCGCCAGCACTACATCACCATTACGCCGCTGCAATATAACCTTTCCTGTGCCCACGGTTTGCATCATCTCCGGGATTGGACGTTATCGGTTGAATAAGGAGTCAAGCTCAGCCGTGAGCCAGGCTACAGTCGCTTGGCCAGCAGTTACTCGGCCAGTTTGGCAGAGATGGGGGCAAATGCAGCAAATGCAGTATGGGATCGAGGTGGATAATCGGTTAGCCAAAGAACAGCACTCGTTTCTTGACAAATTTCAATCAAATTTCAAACAAAGTTCAGAAGGTCGCAGAATCTGAATTTTTTCTATGAATTGCGGATGTCAGCTTCAACTGAATGAAGCATGATGAACGAGCCAGTCGCAAATTTCCACCCTCGCGGGCAAAACCCAGTGCTGCACCGACGCTGAAAGTTTTTTGTGAATTTGGTTCTATGAATTTGCAGCAAACAAAATTTCTTGTGAAATTAGAGCAATGTCATGATGAAGAGGGAACTCTAGGATCAAGGATGCAGCCGGACGGTCTTTCCCCCTTTACAATGGGGCATAGATTGGTGAGTGGTATGTTGAGCCAGGTTCTACCGCCAGATAGCTCAAGGTGCAAAAGGGGTACGGTGCAAACAGGGTGAATTGTTCTTTGGGGACTTTGGCGTAGGTGGCACAGGAGTATTACCAGATATTTGCCAGATATTGCCGAGACTGCCGATACTACTGATGCTAATACTACTGATATTGTTGGAACCTGCATTCTCAAAATGCCGAACAACTAGAAACTACCAACCCTCAAGAGCCGAAGCATTCATAGGTGATAGCGCACGCAACGAGAAGGTCTTGTGTAGCAGGGCCAATGTCAGTCCAGTAAGAACCACAAATGTCTAGCGTGAAAAACCAGTTTACGATTCATTTCTGGGGTGTGAGGGGCAGTATTGCCTGTCCTGGCGCAGAGACGGTGCGCTATGGGGGGAATACCTCCTGTGTGGAAATGCGCGTCGCTGGAGAGCGGCTGATTTTTGATGGCGGTACGGGGCTGCGAGTGCTGGGGCAGTCTTTGCTGCGAGAGATGCCGCTGCGGATCAATATGTTCTTTACCCATTCCCACTGGGATCATATCCAGGGCTTTCCGTTTTTTGTGCCAGCCTTTGTCAAGGGCAACAAATTCAATATTTATGGGGCGATCGCCCCCAACGGCTCCACCATCGAGCAGCGGCTGAATGACCAGATGCTGCATCCCAACTTCCCCGTGCCGCTGCAAATCATGGGGGCAGATATGAACTTCTGCGACCTAGAGATTGGCCAGTCGGTGCAGGTGGGGGACGTGCTGGTAGAAAACGCCCTGCTGAACCATCCGGGCGAGTCGGTGGGCTATCGCGTTAACTGGGGCGATCGCGCGGTTGCCTATATCACTGACACCGAGCATTTTCCCGATCGGCTGGATGAAAACGTTCTCTGGCTCTGTCGCAACGCGGATGTCATGATCTACGATGCCACCTACACCGACGAAGAATATTACTCTGAGAAATCTAGCAAGGTTGGCTGGGGACACTCGACTTGGCAGGAAGCGGTAAAAGTGGCGAAGGCAGCGAACGTCAAGAAAGTCGTGATCTTCCACCATGACCCGCTGCACAGCGACGACTTCATGGATCGCGTCCAAGAAGACACTCGCAGGCAATTTCCCAACAGCATTGTTGCCTATGAGGGACTAGAAATTGATGTGCTGGCGGAAGCGGCAGAAGCTATGGACGGCAAACCCGCCGCTTCACAAGCCAGTGTTTCTGCCTGAGTTTGCGATTGATGCGATTGAAATATGACGCTTGCCAGCAGACACAGTTCGGGTTCCACTTCGGCTTTAGCCGCTCTGTGTCAGAATGTAAAGCGTGTGGATTACTTCCTGCCTAGAGACGGTAAAAAAACCGACAGTCGTTGCCCTGGGAAACTTTGACGGCGTTCACCCAGGACATCAAGCTGTGATTGAACCCATTTGGCTGTCCGCACAGCAGTTTCAGACAATTCACGCGGCCGAATCCCATGCGGGTGAAGGTGTGGTTGTGCCTACTGTTGTAACGTTCCACCCCCATCCCCGCGAGTTTTTTACGGGCAAGCGCCGCGATTTGCTGACTCCGCTAGAGGAAAAGGCCGCGCAGCTCAAGCAGCTTGGTGTGGAGCAACTGGTGCGGTTGCCGTTTGACCATGCCCTGTCGTGTCTGTCGCCCAAGGCATTTGTCGATCAGATTTTGGTGCGATCGCTGGCGGCGCAGGAAATTAGCGTGGGCGAGAATTTTTGCTTTGGGCACAAGCGGGCGGGTACAGCGGAAGATTTGCGGGCGATCGCCGCTCGGTACGACATTCCCGTTCACATCGTGCCCATGTATACGCTGGACGGCGAGCGGGTCAGCAGTTCCACCATCCGCGACTATTTGCAGCAAGGACTTGTGCGGCCCGCGGCGCGGCTGCTGGGGCGACCCTACACGCTCATTGGCGAAGTGGTGAAGGGGCAGCAGTTGGGGCGATCGCTCGGCTTTCCCACTGCAAATCTGCGCCTGCCCGAAGCAAAGTTTTTGCCCCGGCTGGGTGTGTATGCCGTGCGGGTGTGCCTCCATAACCCTGCCGCGCCAGATGCCGTGCCCCATTCCCCAGGCACAACGGCAGAACCAACCCTACTCGGCGTGATGAACCTGGGCTATCGTCCGACTGTGGACGGCTCCCAGCGCCGGGTAGAAGTTCACCTGCTGGACTGGGCGGGCGATCTGTATGGCAAAACGCTGATCGTCAGCCTGGAGGCGTTTATTCGCCCTGAACAAAAGTTTGACTCGCTCGACGCACTGAAGGCGCAAATTCAGCAAGACTGCGACCAAGCGCGATCGCTCCTCACCACGTCCCCATGACCTCCCAAATCCTTTCCGACTGTTCCGCTCTGCGGCTGCTGTTTCTTTCCACCCCAGTTGCACCGCTGGGCACGGGGCTAGGTGGCGGCGTGGAATTGACGCTGTACAACCTGGCGATGGAGATGACCCGGCGGGGCCACCGGGTGCAAATCGTCGCGCCGCAGGGTTCCCATCTGCCGGAGTTGGGTGATGCTGCATCAATGGCGATCGCCCAGATTCCTGGCAAGCTGCAAACCAGTGCCCAAACCCAGCACTACACCGATCCGATTACCCTGCCGCCGGAGTCTGTGCTGGGCAATATGTGGGACTATGCCCGCCAAGTGCAGTATGACTTCGATTTGCTGGTAAACTTTGCCTACGACTGGCTACCGCTGTATCTCACGCCTTTTTTTCAGCGGCCCGTGGCGCATTTGATCAGCATGGGATCGCTGTCGGCGGCGATGGATGTTGCCATTCAGCAGGTTGCCCGCACCTTTCCGGGCACTCTGGCTGCCCACAGCTATGCTCAGGCGGCGACTTTCCCAGAATCAAGCTGGTTTCGCGTGCTGGGCAATGGGCTGGATTTGTCGCGCTATGTGTTTTGCGCGGAGCCAGACCATCGGCTGGGCTGGGTGGGGCGGCTGGCTCCCGAAAAGGGATTGGAGGATGCGATCGCCCTCGCCGCACAAACCCAGATTCCGCTCTCCGTGTGGGGGGCAATGCCCGATCCCGCCTACTGGCAGCAAATCCAGCAGCGCTATCCTGATGCGCCGGTCGAGTACCGGGGATTTCTTTCAACCGAAGAATTGCAGCAAGACTTGGGCCGCTGTCGGGCGCTGGTCATGACTCCCAAATGGGTCGAAGCGTTTGGCAATGTGGCGGTAGAAGCGCTGGCCTGCGGCGTGCCCGTCATTGCTTACCGCCGGGGCGGGCCGTCGGAGATTGTCACCGATGGGGAAACGGGCTGGCTGGTGGAGCCGGATCAGGTTGCTGAACTGGTGGCGGCTGTGGGCAAGCTGGGGCAAATCGATCGGGCGGCCTGTCGTCGCCGCGCCGAAGCCCACTACTCGATGCAGGCGATGGGCGATCGCACGGAGCAGTGGTTCCGTGACCTGCTTCAAAAGCGTTCCCCTGGCACGATCGCCCAGACATCTGGTTAAAATTAGTTAAAAATATTCAGCTAAAACTAGGGGCTGCTCCAAAACCGGAGGATTTACAGTGCCAGGGCAATCACCCGATGCGACCTATCCCACGCCACCATCCGCCAGCTACTACACTGTTTTGGGACTGCGCCATACGGCATCGGTGCAAGAGATTCGTCGCGCCTATCGAGACTTGAGCAAGCTCTACCACCCAGACACGACAGAACTGCCGCCCGACGTGGCTACGGCCAAGTTTCACGCTCTCAACGAGGCCTACGCCACGCTGAGCAGCCCAGAGCGCCGCGCCGCCTATGACTTGAAAAACGGCTATTCCCGCGTTTCGGTCATCCAGACCCCGGCAAATTTCAACCGTCCCGTTTCCGAAGCCCGCCGCTATCGATCAAGCGCTTATCTTGATCCGAGCGATCGCCCCCTGTCTGCGGGTGAGCTATTTGCCCTGTTCATCCTAGGAGTTACCTTTGTCGCCTGCCTGCTGCTGGTGCTAGCGGTGGGCGTTTCGCGGGGCGAGCTTACCATCGCCAGCCTCAAGTCTGAGCGCCTGGTCGAAATTATTCACCAGGCCACAGCCCACCCTGCGGTCTCTCCCCCCGAAGTCTCTCATGATGAACCAGTGGACTTTGACCCAGAAGTCACGAGTGATGCCCTGATAGATTGACGCAGGCATTTCTCTCGCCTTTTTATCCCCTTTGTCCCTTTCGTTTCTCATCCCCCACACCTCACACCCCCTTATGTCCCTCCCCCCTGCCGATACGCCGCTCTACAATCATCCGCTACCCGAAATTGAGCAGTGGCTCATTTCCCAGGGCTGCCAGCAAGATCGCGACAATTTACATTGCTGGTATGTACAAAAGCCTCAGTGGGAAGCAGAAATTGTGATGGATGTAGACTCCATTGCCGTTCGCTACATTGGTGCGGGCGAAAACGGACAGGATCTGATGCGATCGTTCAAATACTCTTTGAGCCGTCGAGATCTGGATGAGGCAATTTTTGTCGGGCCGTGATGCATTAGGCTGTGATGCGTTGGGCGGTAATGCAGGCAGGATGCTGAAGGCGACGCAAACGGAAACGCGACGGATTTCTGCAAACCCATCGCGTTGATTGGTGTTCTGATTGATCAGCGCTCTAATTAATCAGTTAATCAGCGCTCTAAGCGGCGCAAGGCGAAAACTTTAGTCTGCTGGTGCAATGGCTGGCTTAGTTTGGGGCGATCGCGCATCTCCGTTCCCGGACTTTTTCCAGCAGTTCAGCGGGCGGATTTTTCAGCGCATCGGGCGAATCTGGGTGAAACCGTCCCAGCAACAGGTAGCTGACCAGGGCAGGATATTCTCGCAGCGCCAAGAGCGATCGCCGTGCAGACGGAATTGTCGCAGTTTCAGCATGGGGAATGACCGAGAAGCCATAGCCCTCAAAGGTCAACGTTGCCCGCTTCAGATGAGCCGGATCGGTGATCAAGATAATCGTCTCCACGCCTTGGGGCCCCAAAATGGTCGCCGTTGACTCGGCTTCATCCTTGGTGGTACGGGCACACCGTGTCGCTGCTAGAACCGATAGCGGAATGTTTTGTTGCTCAAGCAGTTCCGCGATCTGCTCCATGTTGTGCTCCATCGTTACAAAAATCCGGGGCGATCGCCCTTGCTTGTAGAGTTCCACGGCTGTCTCATAGCGTCGTCCTTCATCTCGGTGGTTGCGCGTCAACACCACAATGGCATCGGCGGTTTGCCCCGAATCCGATGGCAGGGCAGTCACTAGTGGATAGGTGAGCGCAGCGGCACCCAGCGGCGAAACCATCAGCCAATACAGCACCAACGCGCCCATCAGCAGGCGCTTTAGAGATTTTCGCTGCCGAATCCAGTTTTTTGAACCGGGCATGAGTTTGGGAACGACCCACAGCAACGCCAGCAAGAAGACGAATAAGAGCGTGACTTTCGCTGGATTGGTGAGTAAATCCACCAGTTCCCAGTTCAGATTTGTCCAAAATCGTCCAAGGATTCCGCGCAGGTTTGACATGGTTCACTCCAGAAAATTACGGCATTGCAGATCCAGACAAATTGCCCTGATAAATTGCCCTGATATAGAGCTGGTGGGCATTTGGTTAGCCATTTGTCTCATCAGTGAGTGCGCGATTGAAGCCAGTAGGACAGGTGAACTCAGCAACCGATCGAAAACTAAGCAGCTAAAGCATACTATGCGTATTGTAGGTTTACGAAGAGAGACGACCAAAGCGGCGATCGCGCTGCTGATAGTCCACCAGCGCCCGGTGAAACTCTGCCCGGTCAAAGTCGGGCCACAGCGTATCGGTAATATAAATCTCGGTGTAGGCCATCTGCCACAGCAAGAAGTTACTAATCCGCATTTCGCCGCTGGTGCGGATCAGCAAATCTGGATCGACCGTGCCCTGGGTATATAAATGCTGAGAAAACAGCGCCTCGTCAATGTCTTCGGAGTGCAGTTTGCCCTGCTCGACCTGAGTGGCGATCGCCCGACAAGCCTGCACAATCTCCTGCCGCCCGCCATAGTTCGTGGCCACAGAAAACTGAATGCCTTGATTTTGGCTGGTTTCTGCCATCGACCGCTCGATTTCGGCCCGCAGCGACGCAGGCAGCCGCGACAGATCCCCCACAAACCGAATCCGCACCTGCTCCTCCATCATTTCGCGGAGTTCCTGACGCAGCACCCGCTCAAACAAAGTCATTAAAAAGTCCACCTCTTCCAGTGGACGACCCCAGTTTTCTGTCGAAAAGGCGTAGGCAGTGAGAGCTTCGATGCCCCAATCTCGGCAGCAGCGCAGCAGATCCTTGAGCGTGTCCACGCCCCGTCGATGACCCATGATGCGCGGCAAGCCCCGCTGTTTGGCCCAGCGACCGTTGCCGTCCATAATCACAGCAACGTGTTTGGGCAGTCGCTCCTGCTGCAAATCTGCGGGCAGGTCTCTAAGAACGGTTGGCTTTGCTGTCATTTTTTCTCCGAGAAGCCGACTTGGAAATGCGAAAGGGAGGAGGCAAAAAGAGCTTGAGCCGATCGATAAACTGGCGACCCAAACTCCGCAACTGGGGGGCGACGGGTTCACGCTCGACCGACTGAGAAAACCGGGCAATGAGCAGTTCTCGCAGCTTGCTGCTCGTCAGGGGACGGTTCAAAATGCCGCCTTCTGCCAGAGAAATTGAACCCGTTTCTTCCGATACCACTATACAGAGGCATTGCTCCACTCGCTCAGTGATTCCCATTGCTGCCCGATGGCGGGTGCCCAGTTGCCGAGAGGCGCTGCGTTCTGACAGGGGCAAAATTACGCCTGCTGCGGCCAGCCGCGATCCGCGAATCAGCACGGCTCCATCATGGAGCAGCGTTGAGGTTTGAAAAATAGTTTGCAAGAGTTCCTTTGAAACTTCGGCGTTGAGTTTGACCCCAGGAACCGAAAAATCGCGCTCGTCGATGGGGCGGTTGGTTTCCAAGATCAGCAGTGCGCCCGTGCGATTTTGGGACAGTTCTTTGACTGCATCGACGATTTCATCAATCACGCTGTCAGATTTGGGTATTGCCTCAGTCGCAGGTTTCAGCAGTTGCCAGATTTCGCCGCGCCCAAGCTGCTCCAGCAGTCGCCGAAACTCTGCTTGCAGCATAAAGGCCATCGCCACCGCAGACCCGATGACTAGCTTCTCTAGCACAAAGCTGAGCAGTTGCAGGCTCAAGGCTTTGCTAAGCGCCGAAGCCAGCATCAGCACGATTAGCCCGCGCACCATCCACAGCGTGCGGCGATCGCCAATAATCACCAGTACCATATAGGTCAGCATTAGCACCAATACGACATCAATTCCATGCAGCAGCAAGGACTGAGTCCAGCCAGGGTTTGTCAGCCATTGCTTCAGCAAAGATCCCATCAGTTAATTGGTGCTAGGCATTATGCCCCGTATAAATTGCAACTATGGCAGGCGCGATCGCACCTGAAAATAGATTTTAAGAATGGGGTTAGGGACAGATATTTCCCGAAATCCGTGGCAAACCGTCCAAAAACGTCCCTTCGCCACAAGAGATGTCGAGAAAACCTCAGACCAGGCGACACGTCTTGCCCGTCCGTTAAAAAGCTGTGTTATGGAGGACAGAACGCACCCCCCAATTGTAAGAGCGGGAGGCAAGAAGAACCAGTGAGTGACCGATGGGAGCGGAAAACCAGGGGGTTGCCCTTTCCCTGATACACGTCCCTGACGGATGACTCCGGAGATCAGACCCGAAAGCAAGCCGGGAAAATCTTGCGGCGCACAAGCGAGATAACGACTGGAAGGGGAGGGGCGATCGCCCTTCACGTTGCTCTCGCCAAGACCAGTCTTGTCTTCATCACCCCGGGTCATCAAGTTTAGGTTTCTGGGATTTAGACGATCTTCGCGGGCACAGCCCACGAAAAATCGTCCAACTGCATCAGTCCTAAAGTTGCCATTGCACAACTTAACTTCTCTTCCCCAATAGCCCTCAGCCCTCGCGCCGCACCAGACGCTCTGGCAGCCGATCCTGGCGGATCAAATCTTCTACCGTTTCGCGCTGCAAGATCAGGCTAGCATCGCCCTGGTTGACTAGCACCGCCGCCGGACGGGGCAATCGGTTGTAGTTGGAGGCCATGCTGTAGTTATATGCGCCCGTGCCCATCACCACTAGCACGTCCCCAGGCTCAGTGGGCGGCAGTTTTGCGTCTTTAATCAGGATATCGCCCGATTCGCAGTGCTTTCCGGCGATCGCCACTGATTCTGTCATCGGAGCCGACAGTTTGTTAGCCACCACCGCGCGATAGACCGACTGATAGGTAATCGGGCGGGGATTATCGGACATGCCGCCATCGACCGTAACGTAGGTGCGGATGCCGGGAACCGTCTTTTGTCCACCCACGCGATAGGCCGTAACGCAGGCTGACCCAATGAGCGATCGCCCGGGTTCCGCAATCAGCCGGGGCAACGCCACGCCCTGCTGCTGGCAGGCGCGAATAATGCCCTCGCAAATCACCTTCACCCACTCCTCAATGCTGGGCGGATCGTCCGACTCAGTATAGCGGATGCCCAGTCCACCACCAATATCCAGTTCACTAATCGGCAGCCCATACTGCGCCGCTTTGCTTAGCCATTGCACCATAACGCTGGTCAAATCCTGATGGGCCTGTAGCTCAAAAATTTGCGACCCAATGTGCGCGTGTAGCCCCACACACAGCAGCGCAGGCTGCTGGCTAACGTAGGCAAACACTTCGTCCAACTGCTCAGGATCGAAGCCAAACTTGCTGTCCAAATGTCCGGTACGAATATATTCGTGGGTGTGGCACTCGATGCCGGGGGTCAGGCGCAGCAGAATGCGAATCGGCTGGCTGCTGGCGGTTTCCGAAGTTTCCGAATCGGCCGCCAGAGACACCAGGGTTTTCAACTCTTGCCAATTGTCCACGACAATCGTGCAGCCTGCGCTGACGGCCAGCGACAGTTCCTCGACAGATTTATTATTGCCATGCAGGTAAATCTTGTCGGGCGACACGCCTGCTTGCAGCGCGGTGTAGAGTTCCCCGCCAGAGACGACATCCAGCCCCAACCCTTCGCTATCTACCACTGCACATACAGCCAGACAGTTCCAGGCTTTGGAGGCGTAGATCACCAGCGACTCGCCCGGATAGTATTGACGAAAGGCTTCTCGATATTGACGACAGGCTGTTCGCAGCGTTTCTTCATCTAATATGTACAGCGGCGAACCAAATCTCTCCACCAGCGTTGTCACGTCGCAGCCGCCGATTTCCAGATGATCTTGCGCGTTGGCGCGGGCAGTCAGTGGCATTAGAACTTGATTCGGTGAAGCAGTCGCAGGGTCTAACGTAGGCAAGTATTGATGACCAGAGTTGTCTAGAGCAGGTGCAGGAGTCGAAACCATCGGGCGGAACTGTCCTTGTCTTTACAGGAGGGTTTGCAAAGGAATGCTAGAAGGAATGCCAATTTTTCTAGTTTACAATTGGCACCTACCCTTCTTGGAGGGATTGAAGATGGATTTTCTGGATCACAGATAGGCATGGACACGCTATATCTGTCGCTGTTGACACGAGATCAAGTTGATGCCGCCGTGGCGCTAGATCGGCAGTGTTTGGGTGGCCTGTGGACGGAAGACGGTTATTTGAGAGAAATTGACAGCCCGAATAGCACGCTGCTGGCACTGACCACTGTGGCAGGAGATGGGGAAACCTCGCTCGTTGGGCTGGGCTGTGTGTGGATGATTCTGGATGAGGCGCATATCACCACGCTGGCGGTGCATCCGGCGCAGCGGGGGCGAGGGCTGGGGCAACTGTTGTTGACGGCGCTGATGCAGGTGGCCTGGCAGCGCCAGATGCATTGGGCCACACTAGAGGTGCGAGCGTCAAATATAGGGGCGATCGCCCTCTATCAAAAATTTGGCTTCACGGATGTCGGTCTGCGGCCCCGCTACTACCAAAACCCCGAAGAGGACGCGCTGATTCTCTGGCGCAGGGGGCTGCAAGAGCCAGACTTCTCAGACACGCTGCGGCAGTGGTGGGGCTGGGTGGGCGATCGCCATCGTCAACATGGGTGGCACCTGATCCCCGCCCAATCCCCTACCCCAAAAGAAGCAGGCGATCTGGGATTTTCTGCCATCCCTCTTGACATAGGTATCTTTTCCTAGCAAGATCCCCTTCGGAGCGACAAGCGTGCGATCGCATTCTTCGCTTGCATTCTTTGATGCGCTTGTTTCGGGATCAGGGTCTTGGTTGGGGTCGGTTGTCTCCGTTGAGCAGCCGGGTGGATTCACTTACCCTATGCTAGAATCAGCAGTACCGGCACGCAGCAGGTGATAGAGACTGCCATGTTTGAACGCTTCACAGAGAAAGCCATTAAGGTGATCATGCTTGCCCAGGAAGAAGCTCGTCGCCTGGGTCATAACTTTGTAGGAACGGAACAGATCCTCCTGGGTCTGATTGGAGAAGGGACCGGCGTCGCCGCCAAAGTGTTGAAGTCGATGGGCGTCAACCTGAAAGACGCTCGGATTGAAGTTGAAAAGATCATCGGTCGCGGGTCGGGCTTTGTGGCGGTCGAGATTCCCTTTACCCCACGGGCCAAGCGAGTTCTAGAACTGTCGCTCGAAGAGGCTCGCCAGCTTGGACACAATTACATCGGTACAGAACACCTCCTTTTGGGGCTGATTCGCGAAGGTGAAGGTGTGGCCGCCCGGGTTCTCGAAAACCTGGGCGTTGATCTCTCTAAGGTTCGCACCCAGGTGATTCGGATGCTGGGTGAAACTGCCGAGGTCACGCCGGGTGGCAGCCAGGGACGCACCAAGACCCCCACGCTGGACGAGTTTGGCTCGAATCTGACCCAGATGGCAGGCGAAGGCAAGCTTGACCCAGTGGTCGGTCGCCAGAAAGAAATCGAGCGGGTGATCCAGATTCTGGGTCGCCGCACGAAGAATAATCCCGTGTTGATCGGTGAGCCGGGTGTGGGCAAAACGGCGATCGCCGAAGGTCTTGCCCAGCGCATCTCCAGCGGCGACGTGCCCGACATTCTCGAAGAGAAGCGCGTGGTGACTCTTGACATCGGCTTGCTGGTGGCGGGCACCAAATATCGCGGTGAGTTTGAGGAACGCCTCAAGAAGATCATGGACGAGATCCGCCAGGCGGGGAACGTCATTCTGGTAATCGACGAAGTTCACACGCTGATCGGCGCAGGCGCAGCAGAAGGGGCGATCGATGCGGCTAATATCCTGAAGCCCGCTCTGGCACGGGGTGAACTCCAGTGCATCGGCGCAACGACGCTGGATGAATACCGCAAGCACATCGAGCGCGATGCGGCTCTGGAGCGCCGCTTCCAGCCTGTGATGGTGGGTGAGCCGTCGGTGCAGGACACGATCGAGATCCTGCGGGGTCTGCGCGATCGCTATGAGCAACACCACAAGCTAAAAATCTCGGATGCAGCCCTGGAAGCCGCTGCCAAGCTCTCTGACCGCTATATCTCAGACCGCTTCCTGCCCGACAAGGCCATCGACCTAATCGACGAGGCAGGTTCCCGCGTCCGCTTGTTCCACTCGCAAATGCCCCCGGCAGCAAAAGAGCTGGATAAGGAACTGCGCCAGGTACAGAAAGAGAAGGACGATGCCGTTCGCAATCAGGACTTTGAGCGGGCGGGCGAATTGCGCGATCGCGAGATGGAGCTACGGGCAGAAATCCGGGCGATCGTTCAATCCAAGCAAAGCGAGACGACAGGTGGCGAAGATTCTCCCGTCGTGACGGAAGAAGACATTGCCCAGATTGTCGCAGCGTGGACAGGCGTTCCGGTCAACAAGCTGACGGAAACCGAGTCCGAGAAGTTGCTGCACATGGAAGACACCCTGCATAATCGCCTGATTGGTCAGGACGAAGCCGTGAAAGCCGTGTCTCGCGCTATCCGTCGTGCCCGCGTCGGTCTCAAGAATCCCAATCGTCCGATCGCCAGCTTTATCTTCTCTGGCCCCACCGGGGTCGGTAAGACGGAACTGACGAAGGCTCTGGCGGCTTACTTCTTCGGCTCCGAAGATGCGATGATTCGCCTCGACATGTCGGAATACATGGAGCGGCACACCGTTTCCAAGCTAATCGGGTCGCCTCCAGGCTACGTCGGCTACAACGAGGGCGGTCAGCTCACCGAAGCCGTCCGTCGCCGTCCATACACCGTGGTGCTATTCGACGAAATCGAAAAAGCCCACCCCGACGTGTTCAATATGCTGCTGCAAATCCTGGAAGACGGTCGCCTGACCGATGCCAAGGGTCGCACGGTAGATTTCAAGAACACTCTGCTGATCATGACCTCCAACATCGGTTCCAAGGTGATCGAGAAGGGTGGCGGCGGTCTGGGCTTCGACCTGTCTTCGGAAGATATGGCTGAGTCACAGTACAACCGCATTCGTTCCCTGGTGAACGAGGAGCTGAAGCAGTACTTCCGTCCTGAGTTCCTCAACCGTTTGGACGAAATCATCGTCTTCCGCCAGTTGACGAAGGACGAAGTGAAGCGGATTGGCGACATTCTCCTGCGGGAAGTGTCGGGTCGCCTGCTGGAGCAGGGCATCACCCTCGAAGTCACCGAGAAGTTCAAAGACCGCTTGGTGGAAGAAGGCTACAACCCCAGCTATGGCGCTCGTCCCTTGCGTCGTGCTATTATGCGCCTGCTAGAAGACTCCCTGGCAGAGGAAATCCTCTCAGGGCGAGTCAAGGATGGCGATGTGGCCGTTGTGGATGTCGGCGAAGACGGACAGGTGAAGGTGCTTCCGGGTGAAAAGCGGGAGTTGCTGCCTCAGTCTGCGGAGTAGCAGTTGACCGCTGTGGCGGCCAATAGCTGTAGCTGTTAGTAACTGCTGTTTGCAAGCACTGTCTTGTGTTGAGGGCTGGGTTGCCTAATGGGTGATCCAGTTTCTTTTTGCGCTGATCTGGGCTATGCCTTTCACCCACTCCCCTCCGTTTGGTAGAATCAAATGCTTGACATTTGCAAGATTTACCGATTTGCAAAGACCAATTTGCAAGACAGATAACCCTCGCTTCACGGAGATTCCTTCCCTATGGCTCGGATGTATTATGATGCAGACGCGAATTTGGACGTTTTGGCTGGCAAAACGATTGCCATTATTGGCTACGGCTCGCAGGGTCATGCCCATGCCCTGAATCTGCGCGACAGCGGGCTGAATGTGGTGGTTGGCCTGTATCCGGGTAGCAAGTCGGCTGCCAAAGCTGAGGCGGAAGGGCTGACCGTGAAGACGGTGAGCGATGCTGCTGCGGCAGCGGATTTCATCATGATCCTGCTGCCGGATGAGGTGATGAAAACGGTCTACAAAAATGAGATCGAAGCGCAACTGACGGCAGGCAAGGTGCTGGCCTTTGCCCACGGCTTCAATATTCACTTTGCCCAAATTGTGCCCCCTGCGGATGTGGATGTGGTGATGGTGGCTCCTAAGGGGCCGGGACACTTGGTGCGGCGCACCTATGAGCAGGGTGAGGGCGTTCCGGCGCTGTTCGCGGTGTATCAGGACGCGACGGGACGGGCACGCGATCGCGCGATGGCTTATGCAAAAGGCATCGGCGGCACCCGCGCAGGCATCTTAGAAACCACCTTCCGCGAAGAAACCGAAACCGACCTGTTTGGGGAACAGGTGGTGCTGTGCGGCGGCCTCAGTGCGTTGATTAAGGCGGGTTTTGAAACGCTGGTGGAGGCGGGCTATCAGCCAGAACTGGCGTATTTCGAGTGTTTGCACGAAGTCAAGCTGATTGTGGATCTGATCGTGGAAGGCGGTCTGGCAAAGATGCGCGACAGTATCTCCAACACGGCAGAGTATGGCGACCTGACTCGCGGCCCGCGCATCGTCACCGACGAAACCCGCGCCGAAATGAAGAAGATCCTGACCGAAATTCAAACGGGACAGTTTGCCCGTGAGTTTGTGCTGGAAAATCAGGCAGGCAAGCCTGGCTTTACTGCCATGCGTCGTCGCGAGGCAGAGCATCCCATTGAGGAAGTTGGCAAGGATTTGCGAGCCATGTTTAGCTGGCTGAGGAAGGTTTAGCCAGGGATTTTGCTCAAACCTGAAAAGATAGACAGAATCAGATTGCTCTTTATGAGCCTCTAGTCTGATCAAGGGATACTTTTTAGAGCTTTGTATGCCTGTTTGGCGTCATCCGTCAAGCAGGCATTTTTCTGTCTCTGCCCTCGGCAGGGCTGAGGTTTATACTGTCTAAAGTGCTTACGTGCAAGCTCCGCATAGTTAGATAAATTGATACAAACAGGTTTAGCATCTCTTAAGAAACATAAAGACAAGTTTTGATGTCTGCTCTTAAGTCTGTTTTCAAGTCGCGCTTAGAGAGTATTAGTAGTGAAAAACTTGACCTTATCTGCCTCTAAAAAATCATGGATATTCAGGGAGTTGAAGATCCTCCTATGCTTCATTCTCTTAAGCCTGTTTTTACGAATTCCGTTTTTCTTTAAGGATGTTATCGACTGGGACGAAAGTACTTTTATCCTTATTGGTCAATCTGTATTAGATGGACATTTGCCCTATACAGATGTATGGGACTTCAAGCCACCTCTGGTTGCCATTTTATTTGCTGGCTTCATCGCTATTGCTGGAAAATCAATTGCCTTAATCCGGTTACTAGGTGCCATTTGTGTTGCCTTGGTTGCATGGTTTACCTACCTTGCTGGCAAGTCGATTTGGGAGACAAAGGTAGGCGTCATAGCGGGCATTTTATGGATTATCTCAGTCTCCATTTTTCCATCCGGACAGGCAGTGATGACAGAGCATCTGGCGCTCATTCCAATGATGGGGGCGATCGCCATACTCAGTCAGCCAAAACTCAAGGCAGGAAATATCTTTGGAGTCAGCATATTAATGATGCTGGCGGTCTTAATTCGCCTTAACTTAGCCTATGTTTCAGCAGCAGCAGGCATTTTCGTTGTTTTCGCAATAGGTATTAGAGAACATCGAAAATATTTAGATGTTCGCCTGGCTTTATCAGGCGGATTCGCCTATTTCATCGGCTCTGCTCTTGTTCTCTTTGTGGTGACATTGCCATATTTGATCACAGATCATTTTTCAAGTTTATGGGAATCTGCCATTGTGGTTCCATTGACCTATGCTAATTCTCAATATTCTTGGATCGATGCTTTTGAGAAACAGCTTGCGAATTTATGGTTTATGATTTATGACGGCGAAGCTCCGTACGGCTTGCCCCAGCCCATTACTCGACTTCCCATCAGCCTGTTGATGTGGGGCGGATGTATCTTGGGAACCCTATTTATTGCTAAAAAATGGACAACCCTGTCCTATAAGAAACAAGAAAAAATTATTCTACTGGGAATTATTTTAGCCAGCACGATCTTCTCAATTGTCAGAGGTGGTGCTGCCTACAAGCATTATCTGATTCAACTCATACCAATCGCTGCATTGGTTTCTGCTTTTGGAATAAATCAGCTTGCCAAATACCTGAGTCGTCCACAACTCACGCTTCCTCTGCTATTACTCTCGGGTTTAACAATCTATCCTGCATTAGAAAACTATCGTTCACTTTGGATTCAGCAGCGTAGTAATAATTCTTTTGAAAGTGGTGCTTCTTATCAGATTGCAGATTATCTCATGCAGTCTAATGCTGATAAAAGACCCGTATATATAATGACAAATCATATTATCTACTGGTTGATAGGCGAAAAACCAATCACTAGAGCAACGACTCATCCATCTAATCTCGGAAAAGAGTATTTACTAGAGGTACTTGCTGGAACTGGAACGACTGTAGAGCAGGAATTATCCAAAGTGTTGGCACAAAATCCAGAGTTTATCGTTACTCAGCATGAGGTTGAATATTTAAATAAGCATGAAAAAGCAAGGCTGCTTTTAAGAAAAACGCTTAAAACTCGATATAGAAAAGTAGAAGAAATTGATGGACATCTTATCTATAGAATACGAAGACGCTTTAGAAATTCTCCAGAAATCAATCAATCGGAATCAAGACTTACTTCATCGATGAATGTACACAAATAGATTGCTGCAAAGATCGCCATAGAGGTGGTTAAGCGCAGATTGTCTCGGGGAAATACCTATTAAGCCATGATTCTTCCGAAAAACTCCTTATCTTAAACATCCCTTATCTAAAAGTATTTTTAAAGACAGTCGGAATAGATGCATCGAGGAAATTTTAATTGGCTATGGTTCAGAAATTGAACGAATTTGAGGCACTCCCCCAAATTTCTATTGTCATCCCAATGTATGATGAAGAGCCGAATATTGATCATTTATTTGAACGGCTTTTTGCCGTCATGTCTAATATCAAAGCCGATTTTGAGATCATCTGTGTCAATGATGGATCGAGCGATCGCACTTTGGCTCTTTTGCTTAAGTACCATAATTTACATCCAGAAATTAAAGTTGTTGATCTATCTCGCAACTTTGGCAAGGAAATTGCCCTGACTGCGGGAATTGATTATGCAGTTGGTCAGGCAGTCATTCCACTAGATGCTGATTTACAAGATCCGCCAGAACTCATTGCCGAACTTATTTCCAGGTGGCAAGAAGGTTACGATGTAGTCTATGCAGTCCGGCGATCGCGGCAGGGGGAAAGCTGGTTAAAACGGTTCACCTCAAAAGTATTTTATAAGTGTATTAGGCAGGTCAGCTCTACTTCCATTCCAGCAGATACAGGAGACTTTCGATTATTAGATCGCTGCGTTGTTGAAGCGTTAAAACAACTTCCAGAGCGAACCAGGTTTATGAAAGGACTATTTGCCTGGGTTGGCTATCGGCAGACTCATATTTACTTCGATCGCCCTGAACGCTATGGAGGGCAGACAAGCTGGAATTATTGGCATCTCTGGAACCTGGCAATAGAAGGCATTGCCTCTTTCAGCACTGCCCCTCTTAAAATTTGGATCTATGTCGGATCGGTAATTGCAGCCCTGGCATTTCTATACGCCACATTTTTGATTTTAAGAACGCTCATCTTTGGAATTGATATTGCTGGCTATGCGTCTTTAATGGTCGTGATTCTATTTTTGGGGGGTATCCAACTGCTTACCTTGGGCGTGCTTGGAGAGTACCTGGGTCGAGTCTATGAAGAAGTCAAGGGTAGACCGCTTTACCTTGTTCGTGAGCAGTATGGGTTCCCGACTTCCAGCGCTAGGCGGGAGCAAAAATCAGCGATTGATCCTCCTATTCAGAGTGAGAGATTTTAAGTGCTTCTCAATCGCATGTCCCGCCCCAAAACCGCATTGAGAAAATAGGGAGTCGCATTACTCAGAACTATACAATTTTTACACTTTTTGCAGTTTTTGGTATGCAGTTTTTGACTGGTTTGGCACAGGAAAGCCAAATTTCTCTCTGAAGACGTAGAGCGTCGTGGGGGCGATCGCTGCCTCAGAGAGAAGCGGTTTCCGCTATATTCTTGTATTGTGCCATTGCAGAGATACGCGCTGAATCTCTATCTCCCAAACCTGACTTTGGCACCTATGAAAACCCTATTGATGGGCAGTCCAGTTGCGATCGCCATTTTTTGGATCTCCATCTATCTGGGACTGACGCTCGTTCCGCTGCTGGTGCTGCTGCTCTATCCGCCGATGGCTGATGAGGCGCGGGGCTTTTGGGTCGAATTTTCGGTGGCGCTGGGATTCGTAGGACTGGCGATGATGGCGCTGCAATTTGCGCTGACGGCGCGGATCAACCGGGTCGAAGCGTCTTACGGCATCGACATTATTTTGCAGTTTCATCGCTATATCTCGATTGTGGCGGTGCTGTTTATCCTGCTGCATCCGGCGATTTTGTTCATCAACCAACCCGAAACCCTGGCGCTGCTGAATTTTCCCGAAGCGCCGTGGCGGGCGCGGTTTGCCGTAATGGGCACGCTGGCGCTGGTAATGCTGGTCGTCACGTCGATCTGGCGCAAGCGGCTGAAACTTCCCTACGAAGTGTGGCGCACGCTGCACGGACTGCTGGCAGTGCTGGCGCTGGGGCTGGGGCTGGCTCACGCGATTGGCGTTGGCTATTACCTGTCGCTGTTTTGGAAGACGGTGTTGTGGGGGGCGATCGCCCTGGCAGCCCTCTGGCTGCTGGTCTACGTGCGCGTGGTCAAGCCGTGGATGATGCTGAAAAAGCCGTATCTGGTGGAATCTGTCGAGCCACAGCGGGGCGATAGCTGGACACTGGTGCTGCGGCCCCACGGACATAGCGGCTTCACTTTCCAGCCGGGACAGTTCGCCTGGATCACGCTGGATGTGTCGCCCTTCCACATGCGCGAACACCCCTTCTCGATGTCTTCTGACAGCAACCAGCCCGACCGCATCGGGTTCACCATTAAGGCACTGGGCGACTTTACCCGCGAGATTAAGCAAGTACCGCCGGGAACGCGGGCTTATCTGGACGGGCCTTATGGCGTGTTTACGAGCGATCGCTATCCAGACACCGCCGGGTTTGTTTTCATCGCCGGGGGCATTGGCATCACGCCGTTTATGAGCATTTTGACCACCCACGCCGAACGCGGCGACGATCGCCCCCATCTGCTGATCTACGCGGGCGATCGCTGGGACGACCTCACCTTCCGCGAGGAGTTGGAAGCCCTGAGGGACAAGCTGGATTTGCAAATCGTCTTCGTTCTCCGCCATCCCCACGAGGGCTGGACCGGGGAATCGGGCTATGTTGATGAAGCGCTGCTAGAACGCTACATTCCCCAATATCGCGGCAGCCGTCAATACTTTATCTGCGCCAGTCCCCGCATGATGGATGCCGTCGAAGCCGGACTCCACCATCTCCAGGTGCCGCCCACGCACATCCACATGGAACACTTCAACCTGGTGTAAATGGCTTCACAGAATCATGTACAGAGTCCTGAACACATAACATGGCTGGAAGCCCTACAGGGGCTTGGCAGGCAATCCGAAATCGCAAATCCAAAATCGAGAATCGACTTATTTCCCTATGCGCTACGTCCTGATGCTGCAACTGGTTTCTATCATCACCCTCAACTTGGTAATAGGGTCAGCGCTATTTGCTTGGTTGCAAAGTCGCCCCACCCCCGAAGCGCCCGATGCAACGTCAGATCAGCAAAGTCTGAATCTTCTGCAAGAAACTGACTAAGCGTTTAAGTGCCTAGCTTGGCTACTGAGCTACTGTTTAGTTAGTTACTGTTTAGTTACTGTCTTTAGTTACTATCTCCGCTAGCTGCCACCAGCACCTCGCCCTTGAGCATCCGCTGCGCCGCATCGAGCAGCATTTCCTCCAAATAGGGCTTGGTAAAGTAACCCTTGGCTCCAAGCTGGATAGCCATTTGGCGGTGGCGGTCGGCTCCGCGAGAGGTCAGCATGGCAATAGGAATGTGGGCCAGGTGCACGTCTTTCTGCATTCGAGATAGCAGTTCTAGCCCGTCCATGCGGGGCATTTCAATGTCGCAGAACACCAAATCGCAGGGCAAGCCAGACCGGAGTTTTTCCCAGGCTTCCTGTCCGTCGCGAGCCTGCTCCACCCGATAGCCAATCTTGGCAAAGGTCATCGACAGCAGTTCGCGGACGGTAATGGAGTCGTCCACAATCAGCACCGTGGGTTCCTGCTTTGCATCGGCTGCATCGGCGGGTGGCTCTTCGCTGACTTCCCACAGGGAGCTACCGGCCTCGCGACGGATGCGACCCATCGACAGGTCGATGAGTTCCAGCACGTCGGCAATGGGCATGATGCGTCCGTCGCCCAGCACCGTCGCCCCAGCAATGCCCAACGGTTTGGGCACAGGTCCTTCGAGTTGTTTGATTACAATTTCTTGTTCGCCCAAAACCTGATCGACTTGCAGTGCCAGATAGCTGCCCGCGTTGCTCCGCAGCACCACCACCGACACAATATCGTCTTCCTGGTTGCCGCCATAGACGCTGCCGCGACCCAGGCTGCGATTGTATTTCAGCAGGTTCGACAGCGGCTGGAAGGGTAGCAGTTGTTCACGCCACGGGATACAGGATTGACCTTCGCTATTGATCTGGATGCGATCGCGCGGGACATCCAACATATCTTGCACCCCGTCCATTGGGAAGGCGATGCGAGCGCGGTTGCTGATGCAGCACAGCGCTTTGGAGATACTCAGCGTCAACGGCAGGCGGATGGTGAAGGTCGTGCCGCGCCCGACGGAGGAGTCGATGTTGATCACGCCCCGAATTTCGTTGAGGCTGGTGCGAACCACGTCCATGCCCACACCACGTCCTGCCAGGTCGTCGGCCTTGTCGCGGGTGCTGAAGCCGTGGTGGAACAGCAGGTCATAAACATCCAACCGAGACATATTTTTGGCTTCGGCGGGGGTAATCAGCCCACGGGCGATCGCCTTCTGTTTCACCAGTTCCGGGTCAATTCCGGCTCCATCGTCGCTGACCGAAATCACCGTCTGGTTGCCCTGGTGGAAGGTGCGAACCGTAATTCGCCCGGTCGGTGCTTTGCCCATCGCGGCCCGTTCTTGGGGCGACTCGATGCCGTGGGTAATGGCGTTGTTGACCAGATGGGTCATCGGGTCATAAAGCTGCTCCAGGATCATCTTGTCGATCAGGGTTTCGCGTCCCTCCAGCACCAGTTCTGCCTGCTTGCCACAGCGCAGAGAGATGTCGCGAACCGCACGGGGGAGGCGATCGGCGGTTTGGGCAAAGGGCACCATTCGGGTGCGGGTCAGCCCTTCCTGAAGCTGTGTAGTGATCTGACGGAAGTTGCGGGTGATCTGATCTGTCTCGTCCACCACAAAGTCAATGTCTGAGGCCGATTCTCGCACCCGCACGATTAGCTCGATCATCTCCTGTGAGAGAGTGTGGAAGCCCGTGAACCGATCCATCTCCAGCGCGTCGAAGCTCACGCCCGTTGCGTGGTTGCTCTGGCTGCTGCTGGGGGCGCTGCCAGGAGCCGTAAAGGCAGAGGTCTTGCGTCCAGAGAGCAGAGAGCTTTCCAGGAGCGATCGCTCGTACAGGTCGCGCATCCGCTGACCCACATCGCTCAACTGCTGCACTTGATAGAGCAGGTTGTCGAGGAACTGCCGCAGCCGTTCCTCAGCTTGTTCCAGACTGTTGCGGTTGACGACCAGTTCGCCCACCAAGTTGTTGAGGTTGTCCAGGTTTTTGACCGATACCCGCATGGTCTGGTCGGTCAGGGTGGGGGCGCTACGGCGGGTTGCAGGGCGGCGGGCCGCAGCAGCATTTCGAGCCGCCCGCATGGTGGGAATGTCAGACAGGGTTTGGTCGGCGTTTTCTAGCAGCCGTTCCAAGTCCTCAAACTCATCTGCTTCGGCCTCGCTGGGAATTGGAGGAGCAGTAGGCGGAACAGAAGTTACATCTCTGTCGAGTAGCGCTTCCAAATCCGCAAAGTCGTCCGCCTCTTCCACGCCAAACCCTGAAATAGGCGTTTTAGAATCAGTTGTTGCCATTTCTTCTTCTAACAGCGCATCCAAATCTGCAAAGGCATCTGCTTCATCCCCAACGCCGTCCCCATTGACCGGACTGGAATCTGCCAGCAGGTCTTCCAAGTCAGCAAAATCGCTGTTGGGGTCTGATGCGTTTTCAAACAGGCTGGCTTCGCTGAGGTCAAGCCCAAAATCTGGCGGGACGGTTTCGTCGGCATTGCCCAACAGCAAATCCAGGTCGCCAAAGTCGGCTACGGCCGCAGCAGCTTCGGGATTGGGGGCGATCGCCTCCAAGGGCTTGCTGGAGATCAGGGGTTCCTCTACTGAAAGTTCCTCTACTGGAGGCTCCTCAGCGGAAGCGCTGGCTGCGTCGTCGATCGACTCTTCAATTGCAAGTTCTGCTGCAAGTTCTGCGCTTGTCTGTAGCTCTTGCAGAGCTTCTAACTGCGTCTTCTCTAGTTGCGACTCTTCCAGCAAGGCATCCAGACTGCCAGCGGCTTCGGCATCTACCCCCGAAAACAATTCGTCTCCATCCAAAGCCTCCGTACCCAGAGCTTCGTCTAGCCCCAGATCGAGCAGGGCAAACTCATCTTCTGGCCCAGCAACGTCTTCTGTCGCATCGAGATCAGCGCTAGCAGTAGGCTCTTCTAGGCGGTCTACGTCCGCATCGCTCAGGTCAAAGCCCCCCAAATCTTCGACTCCCAGCAAGTCTGGGTCAGCAGTTGGGTTGATTGCTGGAGAGGTTTCAGGTGCTTCTTCTTCTAGATCATCCAGGCTGTCCCAGATCGATTGGGCCGACGGCTCAGAATCCCACAAATCAGCCGTAACATCCTGATCGGCCTCCACATCCCACATCGCTGGAGCCGGAGTCAGCGCTGCCAGCCCATCTTCAGAATCCAGTGCATCTAGCCAGGACGTTGGCTGAGCAGTCGCATCTTCTTGGGGGTTTTCTTCTAGTTCGAGGCCCATGTCAAGGTTGCTCGCTCCAGAACCGTCCATCGCCAAAAGATCTTCGGCAGCAGGGGGCTGGTCAAGAGAGCCATCCTCAGGAGCATTCTCACCCATCTCCGCTGCGGACGGCTCAAACAGGATTGACGAATCCACCTCAGCCACAGCTTCCTCGCCCATGCTGGTCAGTGCTTCCGGCTCTAAATCACTGCCCAAGTCTGCAAAGAAGTCGTCTAATGCATCAAGCTGCTGGTCAGGGTCGGAGGTTCCAGGCAAATCCAAAAAGCGATTGTCTGGCCCCTCATTGAGTCCATCCAGCAGCCCAGTATCTAGGTCGTCGAATCCAGAAAAACTTGAAGCCGAGGATTCTTCGGCAAATAGGTCACCATCCAGCAGGTCATCCAGAGATGCCTCCTCAGCCATTGCAGACGGATCGGGCATGGCGAACAGATCGGGGGCAGGCAACTGCGGTTCTGGCTGCGCTCCAAACAGAACTTCTGAGGAGTCATCCAACTGAGCCGCGCTGTTTGCCGCAGCATTCAGAATTGCAGAGAGGTCGTCGTCTGAATCGTCCGCTGCGCTTTCAAAACTGCCGGAATCGTCGCCAGTGCCGTAGGATTCCAGACCTCCCTCTAGCTCTAGCTCTAAATCGCTCAGCTCGCCAGCGGTGTCTTGCCCAAATAGCAAGTCTGAGAAGTCGCTGGTCGGGTCAGGCTCCAGTGGTTCTGGTAGCTCCACTTCGATTTCGGACAGAATTTCTTCTTGCCAAACGATTCCCAGGTCGGGCGCTTCGTTTTCAAACAGGTCGGCCAGGCTGTTGAGTTCTGCAATGCCGACTTCTGGCCCGTTTTGATCGTCTCCTGTAGGATCATCGGCTGCGGCAAAATCTAGTTCTTCTAAGCCGCTGGGCCCATCCAACACATCCAGGCCCAGGGCGCTGTCATCTGTTGAGGCAAAGGGGCCTGGTGCATCCGAAGCGGATGTATCCGGTAAGTCAAAATCGGCAGTGTCAAATGACCGTTCAAAATCGTGAGTGCGATCGCCCGATACTGCCTGCTCATCTGCGGCTGCCCCAAAGGCCGCATCAAAGTTTAGCGGATCGAAGTCTAGGGGTGTATTGGGTGTATCCAGCACTTCGGCATCGGGCAAACCAAACCCAGCATCGTCTACGCCGCCGTCGGTTGTGGACGGAACGGATAGCCAGTCGGCTACAGGTTCCAGCAGCAGGTCATCGCCGCTGGGCTGAAGTTGGAGTAGGGCTTTGCTGGGCGTGATGTCGGCGGCGCGACTCGCTAGCACCCGCTCTTGCGCCTGCTTGATGTCTTTGATGATGACGGGCGCGAGGGTGCGAAACTCGTTATCGGGGTGGGCGATCGCCCTTTCTGCCAGAGAGAGCAGCTCTGCCCAGGCAGGCAAGTCAAACGGATCGCCGTAGCCGCTCAGCGTCCGACAGAGGGACTGAAGTTGTTGACGAGTAGCATCGCTGTCTGCCTGCTTGAAGAGTTGCAGCATTTCTCGCAGACGAGCGGGCACGTCGCTCTGGAACATCAGCAGGAGGGCACTTTCCTCGGCGATCGCAGGCTGTGGCGCAGGGGCAGGAGTTGCCTTGGCAGCAGGAACCGCTAGCTCCACATCCTCCGGCGGTGTGCCACCCGATTGGGCCACCAACCGGGACAGATGCTCGTTAATCTGCCCAAAGATTGGCTCCACCCCAGCCATCACCTCGGCAGATTTGTCATCGGTCAACCCAAAGGGACCCTGGAGGTGATCCAACAGTTCTCGCAGCGCGTCAAACACGCCCAGCAGAAGCGTTTCCAGGGTTTGATCAACCTGCACTGGGCACTCTTTCAGCACCTTGAAGTAGTCTTCCAGGCGGTGGGACGTGTTTTGAATGCTGTCTAGCCCCAACATTGCCGCGCCGCCCTTGACCGAGTGCGCCGCACGAAACACTTCGCTGACCATCTCCGAGTCTTCGATAGTGGCTTGCAGATTCAGCAACCCCTGCTCGATGGTGTTCAAATGGTCTTTTGCTTCTTCAATGAAGTAGCCCAGGATGCGCTGTTGTTGTTCCGACAGCATAGCGGTGTTCCTTCTAAATGGGGGAAATGCGCGAAATGAAGATGGGGTGAGCGGTTCAAAATGCAAGAGGGCGTATCCCCTCAAAATCTACCCTAATGTACCCGAATCCATCCAAAGCTCCATCAAGTGCCGAGCAAGCCGGTCAAGAAGACGCAGAAGACACTACTTTTCAACGCGGAACCGTTCCACCGAGTTCAGCAGGTCGCGGGCAACGCCCACCAAGTTTTGCAGCGAACCCGACACGCGCTGTGCTTCTTGAGAGGTTTCCTGGGCGGTCAATTCCACCGATTGCATCACCTGAGCCACGGCGCGGGAGGTTTCGGTTTGCTCGATGGTGTCGGTGGTAATGGAGCGCACCAGCACGTCGATGCGGTTCGACACCTGAATGATGTCTTCGAGCGATCGCTTTGCCTGTTCTGCCAGCCGGGTGCCCTCGATCACCTGCTGCGTACCTTCTTCCATCGCGGTCATCACCGAGCCAGTCTCGCTTTGAATTTGCAGCACGATTTGCTCAATTTCCTTCGATGCTTTGGCAGCCCGGTCGGCAAGCTGGCGCACCTCGTCTGCCACGATTGCAAAGCCTCGTCCCGCTTCGCCTGCCCGCGCCGCCTCAATACTGGCGTTTAGCGCCAGCAGGTTAGTGCGAGAAGCGATGGAGGAAATCAGAGCCACAATCTTGGAGATTTCCTGGGACGACTCCGCAAGTCGTTTTACTTTGCGGGTGGTTTCTGCCACCGTTTCGCGGATTTCCAGAATGCCAGACACGGTGCGCTCCACTGCTTCGCCACCCTTGAGCGCGGTGGTCGATGCAGAACGCGCCACCTCTTCGGCTTCGCGGGCGCTCTCCGCCACCCGCTGAATCGAGTCGGTCATCATCTGCACAGAGTTCAGCGTGACGGCCAGTTCCTCTGCCTGTCGCAAAGCGTCTTGTGAGAGCGATCGCGCAAAAATCTCATTTTCAGTAGACCCCTTGGTCACCTGCCGCGCCGCCTGCTTCACCTGCTGCACGATTTCTCGCAGGTTTTGAATGGTCAGGTTAAACGAGTCGGCGACTGCACCCAGCACGTCTGCGGTCACCTCTGCCTGAACCGTCAGGTCGCCCCGTGCCGCGCCTTCCACATCATCCAGCAGGCGAATCACCTGACGTTGCAGGTCTTCCTTCGCTTGCTCCTGCTCCTCCGCTTTGCGCTGGGCTTCGCTAGTGGTCGTCAAAATCACCCGCGCCATCTGATTAAACCCAGACGAGAGCTGACCCAGTTCATCTTCGGAATACACCGTTGCACGAGCATTCAGATTGCCTTGCGACACTGCATTAAACTGCGACTGCAAATCGGTCACCGAGCGCTTAATCTGACGATTCGACGCAGCGCTTAGAGCCGTTGCCGTACCGCCACCAACCAGACCCGCCGCCACCGCCATCACCAGCCCCATCTTTTGGCTTGCTGGAATGATGGTCGGTCGGTCTTCTTCGGGCACTAGGAAGTTGGATGCCAGGAAGCCGATCGTTGCCACGGCGATCGCCGAAGTAATGCCCGTGGCCAAACCAATCAACCACTTCTTGCTGTCGAGGGGCGCATTCGCCAAGGGAGCCAGCCACCCTTGCTGCTCCGCGACTTCAACTTCGACATTCCGCCCATCGCCCTGGGTAAAGGTCGGCAGCGCGCCAGACACTCCAGAAATACTGAAGATCTCGTCTTCTCGAATCACCGACTGATCAGCTCCTCCATCAGTCAGGTCAAACCCACTCTCGCTAGACACCATGCCCGACCGCCCAGAGACCAAAAAGCTTTCGCCGCCGACCGAAGGACTTGTAAAGCCAGCCGAATGGTCAGACACATCGAAGTCGGGCAGGCTGCCCAAATCATCAAACTCATCAAACTCATCCAGAAAATCAACCCCTCCCACGGCTCTATTGCCACTGTGGGGGTCTTCACTAGTTGAGAAATCGTCTAGGCTATCCAGGTCGTCCAGCGCATAGCTACTGCCGCCATCCACAAAAGTATGGTCATCCAAATCGGCGGAAAAACCGCCGCTGCCGTTGCCATGGCTGGGCATTGGGTAGCCATTCGTCTCATAGGAAGGAGGAGCATAACCTGGCGTGCCATAGTCCGATGCGCCATAGTTCGATGCGCCATAGTCCGATGCACCGTAATTGGGGGCAGCGTAGGATTCATCCTCTTGCTGCTGTCTGTGTCCAAACGTAGCCTCACCGTCCTCTTCAGACGACAGAGCTTCAAATTCATCAGACATCATGAACAGAGTCTCTTCCCCTGTAGACTCAGCCGACATCGAAAAACCACCGCCAGCAGGAGGTGACGGAAAAGCTTCATACGCTTGATCCTCCAGCCCTGAATCAAAGGACAAATCTGGCTCCGCCGCCGGATCATCAAATCCAGCCGCCGCAAAGTTCTCGATCAACCGACCGGAGTCGTCATAACTATAGGGCGATGGCTGGCCCAACCCAGCATCGGCCGGATTCGCCAGCCCAGCCAGAGGATCGTCGGATGCCGCAAAGGGGTCATTCAGCCCAAAGTCGCCGTCTGCTTCGTCGCCAGCGAATGGATTGTCGAAGGGCGACGGAATTCCCTCAGGGCTAGCAAATGGGTCTTCGGCACCATTAAAGTCCAGCCCATCAAAGCTAAAAGCATTATCCAAGTCGCCTAGATCGCCACCCTCTTCAAAGTAAGTTTGGGAGTCAGTTGTGCTAACAAAATCACCGTCAATGTCGTCAAATCCGGCATCTGGGGCAACCGTCGCACCAGCATCACTATACTGCTGAATCGTTTCTAACCCACTGTTGGCATAATCCACATACTCTGGGTCATTGGTCAGCGACAGCACTGACTGATACTGTTCACGCGCAATGTCGTATTGCTGGAGGCCGTAGCAGTAGATATGTCCGCGCAACAGCCGCACATTGGGGTCATCGGGATAGTCTTCTACAAGGCGATCGATCACCGCTGCTGCATCGTCGTATTTTCCTTGCATATAGGCTCTTTCAGCCTGCTGATATTCCTGTGCGTATCCAGTGCTTGATCCCATGTGCCTTCTCCTTAAGCCTGTGCGCGTCTCCGAATGTGCCTCGGTCTAATGGGTTGTCGAGTGAATTATCGAACGGGTTGAAGCTGAGTCAAGCAGCCCATCGGGCCGACCTCAGAATTGCGACTTGATCTAGCAGTCTTAAATGGCGATCTTGAGCGTCTCCAACGGCCCATTCGCCTCGAATAAAGGGAGCCATGCCGTCGGGCAGGTTGGTTGGCACCTGAATGTCGTCAAGGGGAAGCCAGTCCATGCCGTTAATCAGGTCAACAGCCAACCCCAACATGGTGTCTTGGTCTTCAACCGCGATAACGTAGATTTCTGAGCGATCGGTACTCAGTGGCGCGGAGTCTCCCAGAAACTGACCCAGATCAGCAACCCAAACAACGCGCCCTCGCACGTTTAGAGTACCCAACAGGAGGGGAGAGACATTCGGAATGGGCGTGATGCGATCGGGCGGCGAGGCAATCACTTCCTTGATTCCTACGGCGGGCAGGGCAAACTCGTCGCCCGAAGTCATGAAGAACCTCAGATGTAGCTCTCCTTCAGGACTGTCTAGTTCCTGAAACTCTGCGACCTGATCTTGCCCTCTGCCTGTGAAAAAATCTGGATTGCCTATCATGGACGATTAACCTATCTTTACCTGGTTCATCTGAGCTATCCCCGCAGCAATTGCTTGACCGTGCCCACTAACTCGGTTGGTTGGAACGGCTTTGCAATGTATGCATCTGCACCCTGCTTCATGCCCCAATAGCGATCGAATTCTTCCCCTTTAGAGGAACACATTACAACGGGGATGTTTTGAGTTTTGGGATTGGCTTTGATTTGTCGGCAGACCTCGTATCCGTTCATGCGGGGCATTACGATGTCGAGAACCACTAGGTCAGGGCTATGACCTTCTATTTGTTCTAGCGCTTCTACACCATCGCTAGCCACGGTGACATCGAGTCCGCTGCCTTTTAGCAGGTCAGTAATCATTTCCCGCTGGGTCACGCTGTCTTCTACAACCAAAACTCTACTCATAACGCCTTACTTTGCAACCATAGTGTTGATTTCGCGAAACCGCTTGGGTAAACACTGAGTGGATTCTAGAAGCCTACTAGGAAACTTACTAATAAAAATAATGCCCTTTTATTGCGGTGCCCTTTAAAGATAGCGAAGGTTGGCATTTGCAAAACACCTGACCCCTGTATTGGCAGAATGTTGGCAAAATACCAACGACATTGGCAAGCCTGCGTTTCGCGGATGTTTTGCAGACTCCTGTGCCGGGTTAAGCGGGATGGGGTGGGAATGAAGAAGTATCGGTGGGGGGTGGTTTGATATCAAGTTCTAACGCATTTTCTAAGTCTTCTGCCAGGAGTCTTTCAACGTTGGGCGGGTTTTCTAGCCCTGGGCCAATGTAGGTTTCGACCAGTGTGAGTAGTTCTTGTTCGCCGAAGGGTTTTGTGAGGTAGTCGGTTGCGCCGACGATGCGTGCTTTGACGCGATCGATAAAGCCGTCGCGACCGGTGAGCATGATGATTGGGGTTTGCCGGAAGGCGGTGGAGGTGCGGAGCATGGCGCAGATTTCATAGCCATCCAGTTCGGGCATGGAGATGTCGCAGAGGATGAGGTCGGGCTTGAGATGAAAGACTAGGCTGAGGGCTTTGAGGGGATTGCCGATGGAGGTGGCTTCGTAGCCGTGGCTGCGGAGGATGGACTCGATGGCTTTGCGGATGGAGGTGCCGTCATCGATGCAGACGATGCGGGGGACGGGGGTTTGAATGGTGGGCTTGGGCTTTGCGGGCAGAGTGTTGGGGATAGGGGCGGCAAGCTGAACGATACCTTGCTTGATGTAGGGGTAGAGGGCTTTGGCGACGGTGATGAGGTCACGGTTGAGGTAGCGAGAGATTTGCCGGATGGAGGTTTGTCCGTCCATCCAGTCGCTGAGGGCGGCGATGGTGGCTTCTTTTACGGAGTCGCGGAGGCGATCGCCATCGACCACGACTAACCCTTGGTCGGGGGATTGGATATGAGGATGAAACTTTTTCCAGGACTGTACCTGAGTCATGATGCGGGCAAGTAGCGGGCCAATTTCCAGCGTGGTGAGTTGGGGGGCGAGGGGAGAACCGATTTCAAAGATGAAGCTACCCTGGTGCAGGCTGAGCAGGTCAAACAGGGTTTCGCGCACCATGCTGTGGATGATGCTGCGGGCCTGGGCGGGAGTGAGGATACGTTGCTCCAGCAGGGCCCAGAGGTGTCCGTATTCGGGAGTGTTTGTAGTGGCGATCGCCCCTCCGGTGTCTACCCCATTCAGCGATGCTTCCAACTGATAGCGACGGAGATAATCGCGCAGGCGAGACAAATCGCTCCGGGCATCGCCTGCGTAGATGATTTGACCATTTAGAAAAAAGACAAACCAGGACTGCGAGGGCGTGGTCTTGGCGAGACGATTTCGCAGGACGATTGGCGCAGTATTTGTGTCGCCTCCTGGCAGCATTCCACCCAGCCCGTAGGACTCTACAAACAGTTCGCCCGTGCGCTGACCCAGTTCCACCAGCTGGAGAATGCTGCGGATATCAATTTCATTCAAGTTCCCCTGCATATCGCCAAATCACCCCCTCAAGGTCAGTGCTGGGCTTGGGCTAGTCTGCTGCGGGCGGTTCGCGGCTTTGGGCAGGCGCTGAAGTGGGCCTGGGTCAACCGTTGAAAGTCAATTCTGACATGATGCCCAATGCTTTTCTGCCTTTGTCATCCAGTATGATTCCCCAATTGCCTATCAAAGTAGACAAACCCCAGAATATCCGGCGAATGTCTGTATTGTTCCACTATCCTGGCGCTGCTAGGGGGTGACGCAGCCAAATCCTGAGCTTTGCCTATTCGCTCAGATTTTGTCTGAAGGCGTTAATCCAGCCCTGACTTGGGCACTCTAGACTATCAGGAATTGCAGGCTTTGCGCCGAGGGCAAGGAGCAATAGAGGGAGGCAGGGAAGCTAGATTTTAGAGCAAGTCTTGTAGGCACAAGCCCGGATAGGCGTTGGGGCGATCGCCAGATATCCCAGCGATCCAGCTAGCTCAGCCCAGTCTCACCGAAGAATGCCCAGTCCATAACTCCGATATAGTCAGTTGGGACAGGATAAATCCGCCAGGTTTGCCAAATTTGCCAGAGTTTGGCTTGTTGGGTCTGTTTTGGTGGGTTTGTTCTAGGGGGGGCGGGTTTTGCCGGGTTCCTCTCGCTGAATTTGCAGCACTCTGGGGTTCAGTCCTAGGTGAGGGTCGGCTAGAGTTCTTCTCCAGAGTCCCTATGGTGTCCCTGTTCTCATTTCCCTGTATAGAGTCTGAGCGCAGTAGAGGAGCAGGTTGGACTGACCCACTCAGTTTTGATTGCATTTTTTGCTTGCATTTTCTGGATTGCAAACTAGAATCGAACTTCAGGGGAGATATGATGATGCTACATTTGATGGAAATAGGGATGGAAGCAGCCGTCTTATCTTGTTAGATCCACCTGGAGCAATGGCTTGCGGGCGGGTGGGTGCTAAACCAGACGAGCGGTTTGTTCGGCAAGCTCTCTGGCGTTTCAGGTTCGATATGCTGCCCCAGAGGGCGAGATTTTTCCTGGTCTTTGTCTTTTGGGCGGGGCGATCGCCTGCTACTGCATCCCAGCCCAGTCGCTTCAGTCCGCTTTAGGTTCATATTATTAGGCTCAATTATTAGGCTCATAATTATGTAGCTACGTATATGGCGCTGTAGCGCTCTCATTTGAGTAAATCGCCCAACACAGACCCGATCATCATCTTGACGGGTTTCGGTTCTGCCACTGCTGGCAACTGCCTGATGTAAACCAAACCGTAGACGATACAAGTAAGGGGACGACTGGCGTGCTGTATTTAGCGGAAGTACAGAGAAAAAGCAGAGTTATCGGCAGCAGTAAGGCTGAGCTGCGGTTGCTTGCCTGCCAGCGCTCTGAAAATAGCTGGAGCGCGGTGCCGGGTGAGGAGGTCATCCCTGCACCCGACGACGTGACTTACGGGGCGGGCGTGTTGGTGATGGTGGAACTGAGCGGCACTAAGCAGGTGCAGCGCCATGCTGAGGCAGGTCGCCAGTTGGTTGCGATTTTGCAAAACTTTTCGCGGGCGCAGGAGCGCTACAAAGCTCAGGAAGAAGAAATTCAGCAGTGGAAAGAATCGCTGACCTACCAAAGCCAGGAGCTAAACCGTCGGGAAATGGAGATGGAAGCCCGACAGGAGCAGCTTCAGGAAATGGAGGAAGACTTCGAGCGGCTAGAGCAACAGCGCCAGGAGATTGAAAGCAAGCGACAGGAAGTTGAGGCGCTGAAAGCAGAGTTTGACCGCAAGAGTCAGGAGCTAGAAGGAGCTTGGGCCCAGCTTCGGGGCGAGATGGGCCGGCTAGATGAGCAAAGGGCCCAGTTTACCCAGGCTGCTGTGCTGGATGATGCGAAGGCTCAGGAACTGCAAGAATTGCTGAATCGACTGGCAGGGGCGATCGCCCCGACCGAAGCAGCCCGGGAGCAGGTGACGACCTCCTTTGACCTGCTAAATCAGCAGCAAACCACGCTCGATCAGCATTATCAAATGCTGGACGAACAGCGCAACGCCGCTCAACAGGCGCAGGACGCGCTCGACCAGCAGGTGCAACAGGTGCAAGCCCTCTGGCAAGAGTGGCAACAGTCGAAAGCAGGTTTGGATCAGGCGCGGGATGAACTGGCAGCCTTGCGGCGATCGCTCGAACTCAAGCAAGAACAGGTGCAAATCCTCACCATCCAACTGCAACAGCAAGACAGCCTCCACCATCAGTTTTGCCAGCTTGCCGATGTGTCGGATCGCTTTACCGTTGGCGCAAAGGTCGATGTCAGCAGTCTAGAGTCCATGCCTATTGAGGAACTGGAAAATATTGTCCGCGACCTGACCAATGACCTGGAAAAGATGTCTCGCTTTGTCAATAGCCAGGAAGAGGAGCTAACGGCACAGCAAGAGGAAATGCAGAACTTGCAGCAGCAGATCCAGCAAGCCAGCGAGTACGATCGCCTGCGCCTAGAAGCTGAACTCACCGACGAGCAAGATCGCTACCGGATGCTGGAGGAGACGCTGGTCGGACAGCGCCGCAACCTGCAAGAGCGCCAGGCCGTATTAAAACAGCATCAGACTGTGCTGGACAAGCGTCAGGGCCGAGCGACTGCGGACGCATCAGAAGAGACTGTCGATATTGCGCCTGTGTTGACGCAGCTTGAGACCCTCCGCCAAGACTTGGCCGCTCAACTCAAGCAGGCAGAAGCCCAGGTACAGGAACTACAAGCCGCCGTCGAGCAAGCTCAGCAGTCGGTCGATCAGCAGTCTCAGGCGCAAGAAGATCGTTGGAATCGAGCAATGGAGCTAGAGCAGCAGGTGCTAGTGCAGAAAGCTGCTGTGGGCGAGATGTGGGGCAAGGTAAATGCCTATCAGGATGCTTTGGCGCTGGCTCAGGGCGGCACGGGTGGTGTCCGCGAAAAGCTGGAATCCATCGGGCAAATTTTGAACCAGTTTCAGGAAACCAGTGATTACCAGCTTCAGGCGATCGCCGAACTGCGGCAAACTATCAGCAGCCTGACGGAACAGCGCACGCCGGAGTTTGTGATTACCTGATCTGCATCTGTCACACTAAAGCCTCGAAACAAGGAGCGATCGCCCAAGATTGCTCCTTGTCTGTTTCTAGTTTGTTTCTAACCTCAAACCCTTCTCGCATAGGCGTTGCGAAGCAGTCAGAATCAGAACCTAGCTATGCGATGACCCATCTGGCATAATCGCCCCGCGCAGATTGGCGTTTTGAAAATTGGTTTGCAAAACAGTCGCGCTGATCAGCACTGCCTCGCTTAGATTGGCTTCGCTCAGATTAGCCCAGTTCAGCTTAGCGCGATACAGGTTTGCTTTAGACAAATTTGCCCCCCGCAGCGAACTCCAGCTTAGGTTTGCGCCGCGCACATTAGCCTGGCTGAGGCTGGCGTTGATCAGGTTGGCGCTGCTGAGGCGAGTGCGGCTTAGCTCAGCTTCGTGCAGGTCGGCTTCTTCCAGGCTAGCTCCGTGCAAGATGGCCCCGGTCAGGTTTGCCCGCTCCATCAGCGACTCGTTCAAAATAGCATTGGTCAAAATTGCATTTTCCAACGTGGCGCGGGTCAGGTTGGCTGCAATCAGCTTCGCTCGGTTGAGGCTGGCATCGGTCAGGTTGGCCTCGGTCAGGTTGGCTCGATCTAGCAGCGCCTCTGCCAGGTTTGCGCCTATCAGCACCGCTTGATTCAGGTTTGCCTCCGTCAGTTTTGCGCTTCGCAGGCCGGCATCGGTTAATGTCGCTATGCTCAAATCCGCCTGATACAACTCTGCTCCAATCAGGTTGGCAATGGTCAAATCTGCGCCTCGCAAATCGGCTCCGGCGAGATTTGCCTCTCGCAGATTTGCCATTCGCAGGTTTGCGCCCTGTAGATTTGCGCCGCTGAGGTTTGCCCGCCGTAGGTTGATGCCCTGCAAATCGCGATTGCTCAGATTGAACTGACTGAGTTTGGCTTCGCGAAAATCTCGTGCCCCTGCTTCATAGTGGCTCAGGAGTTCATCAACGTTCATGAAGGTTAACATCATAGCAGTAGGCAGGCGGGTGGATTGGGCGATCGCCCATCGGTGACTGGAGCCAGCGGATTAGCATAAACTGCTGAGCAGGCTATTCAGGGAACTGATTCTCTTAGAGTGCCCGCCAGCAGCCGAGAATCTGCATTCTTCTGCATTCTGTTGTCAGGTCGATATCGATCTTCCGCCAAAAATGTCCCTGGTTTGGGAAAATGAAAGTTCCGGTGTCGCCTCATACCGAATGGTTTTACCGAACTGTTTTGAAGTCTTAAGGAACCAGTTGAATGTCTGAAACCCTCAGAAGTCAGGTGATTACGCAAGGTGTGCAGCGCAGCCCCAATCGGGCAATGCTGCGGGCAGTCGGGTTTTCCGACGACGATTTCAACAAGCCGATTGTGGGGGTTGCCAGCGCCCACAGCACGATTACCCCCTGCAACATGGGCATTGCGCCGCTGGCGGTCAAAGCGGAGGCAGGTATTCGAGCAGCAGGTGGAATGCCGCAACTGTTTGGCACGATTACCGTCAGCGACGGCATCTCGATGGGCACTGAGGGTATGAAATACTCCCTGGTATCGCGGGATGTGATTGCCGACTCGATCGAAACCGCCTGCAACGCCCAGAGCATGGACGGTGTGCTGGCGATCGGCGGCTGCGATAAGAATATGCCTGGTGCGATGATTGCTATGGCCCGCATGAATATTCCCGCGGTGTTTGTCTACGGCGGCACGATCAAGCCAGGACATTTGGAAGGGGAAGATTTAACGGTTGTCAGCGCCTTTGAAGCGGTGGGGCAATATAGCGCCGGCCGCATTGACGAAGTGCGGCTGATGTCGGTGGAGCGCAACGCCTGTCCGGGTGCAGGTTCCTGCGGTGGCATGTATACCGCCAACACGATGTCGTCGGCCTTTGAGGCGATGGGCATGAGCCTGATGTATTCCTCCACGATGTCAGCGGTTGACCCTGAAAAGGCAGAGAACACGGAACTGGCCGGCAAAGTGTTGGTGGAGGCGATTCGTAAGAACCTGCGCCCGCGAGACATTATCACCCGCAAGTCTATCGAAAACGCCATTTCGGTGGTGATGGCCGTCGGCGGTTCCACCAATGCGGTGCTGCACTTTTTGGCGATCGCCCATTCTGCCGGGGTCGAGTGGACGCTGGACGATTTCGAGCGCATTCGCCAGCGCGTGCCCGTGTTGTGCGACCTAAAGCCCTCCGGCCGCTACGTCGCCACCGATCTGCACGAGGCCGGCGGCATTCCCCAAGTGATGAAAATGCTGCTGAACCAGGGTCTATTGCACGGCGACTGCATCACTATCACCGGCGAAACCATCGCCGAGCGTCTGAGGGATCTTCCCGATGAGCCGCGCCCTGATCAGGACGTGATTCGCCCCTGGAGTAACCCTATGTATAGCACCGGCCACTTGGCCATCCTCCGGGGCAATCTGGCCACCGAAGGCGCAGTTGCCAAAATCACCGGGGTCAAGCAGCCCAAAATCACCGGCCCTGCCCGCGTGTATAACTCTGAAGAGGAGTGCCTAGACGCGATCTTGGCCAACAAAATTAATCCGGGTGATGTCCTGGTGATTCGCTATGAAGGGCCGAAAGGCGGTCCCGGAATGCGGGAAATGCTGGCTCCCACGTCTGCCATTATTGGCGCAGGGCTGGGCGATTCTGTAGGTCTGATCACCGATGGACGCTTCTCTGGCGGCACCTACGGCATGGTGGTCGGCCACGTCGCCCCCGAAGCCTATGTCGGCGGTACGATCGCCCTAGTCCAGGAAGGTGACAGCATCACCATTGATGCAGACGCTCGCCTGCTGCAACTCAACGTTTCCGATGAGGAACTAGCCCAGCGCCGCGCCCAGTGGCAACCGCCCAAGCCGCGCTATACCAAAGGCGTTTTGGCAAAATATGCCACGCTGGTTTCGTCGAGTAGCAGGGGCGCAGTGACAGATTTAGATTTGTTTTAGGAAGGCTGGGAGCAATGGCGGGTTGGAGATCTACCGGTCAACCCATCATTCTATCACTCCCCCGATGCCCATCTGGGAAAATCGTGCCCTCATCGGCGATCGCCCCGCCCAGATTTGCCGACTGGGCACGAAACAAATTACATTGGCCAATATTCGCCCCCTCTAGCTTGGCTTGCTGGAGGTCTGCCCCCACCAGGTTTGCCGCCTGCAAGTTTGCCGCAGCCAAGTTAGAGTAGCGCAGATCCGCACTTTGGAGATTGGCTTCCTGGAGCGAGGCCTCTGCCAGATCCGCATAGCAGAGGATGCTGCGCGACAGGTTTGCCCGATCGAGCGCCGACTGTTTCAAGTTGGCCGATTGTAGCCGTGCATTACCCAATTCCGCAGCTTGCAGTTGTGTTCCCTGCAAGTTTGCGCGGCTGAGGTTGGCATAGGCCAGATAAGCCTGTTGGAGGTTGCTTCCTTGAAGATTAATGTCTTGCAAATTGCATTCAAATAAGTCAGATTGGCTTAAATCGAGATTGCTAAAATCGCGTCTTCCCGCAGCATATTCCGTCAAAAGCGTTTCAACTGACATTCGTTCCATAATGAGCATTAGTTCAGCAAAATTTGGCGCTGTAACGGCGATCGCCACAGCGCTGAAACTGCCTGCAATAGTTCACCCCACTCCTTTACAAGAGTTTACAAACACTCCTTGCCGATCAATAGATTACTTAATCTTCTTTTAGTTTTCTTAGTGAGTTCATCTATTCCTATACGAGCCATAAGTTTATGCAATAAACTTTGTCAACCATTCTTAGATTGATAGAGATTGATAGCGTGAACCATCATTTGTTTCTCCCAATGCTCCTCCGAAAATATTCGTTTTCAAACTCATCTCTAGCTTAATTTTCTGCAAATTTGCAGCCGCGATACTGCGCCGAAGTCCTGATATCCCATTAATAACAAGACGGAGCTGGATTTTAGGCTAAACTGAAGACGGCAAAGGTATTTTTAAGATCATTTCGGCCTTCGCTCGACTCTGATTCAACACCGTTCTACAGTATTTAAAATCAGCCGATTTAGACTTCTGAATTTAGGTGCGTATGGCATTACCCGAACCTCGCCCCCGCCAGCTTTCTCTGGGGCCGCTAGAGCGCGAGATTTTAGAAATTTTGTGGCAGATGGAATCGGCAACAGTTAAGGAGATCCACGATCGCATCTTGGCAGATCCAAATCGGGAGTTGGCCTATGCGTCTGTGACCACGGTGCTGAATCGGCTAACGGGCAAGGGCTGGCTGGCGTGCGATCGCCACGGGCGGGCGTTTCACTGGCGACCGCTGGTGTCGCGGGAAGAGGCGCATATGCTTCAAGCGCACGAGCATTTGCATCGCTTTCTAGCGGTCAGCAATCCCGACGTGGTGGCGGCCTTTGCGGATGACCTGGATGTTGCCAGCCTGGAACAGCTTGATGCCATTACTCAACGGCTGAAGGCCGCACGGCAAAAGCGGGAGGACGGCCCATGCACCTGATGCTGATTTTGGGGGCGATCGCCCTCGCTGTTCTCTCGCGCCTGATTGCTAAGCACCGTCCCGTCGCGCCTGCCCATCGGTGGACGGCGGCGCTAGGGCCGTTTCTGTTTGCGCCGCTGCTGCTGTTGTGTACCGTCGTCGCCGTTTTTTGCATGGGCCGTGAGGGGCATATGCTGGGGCTGTCTGTTGGATCTCTGGGCTGGGTTCTAGCGGTCGATAGCTTGACCCTTGCAGGTGGAATGCTGCTGCGGCTGGGCTGGCAGGTAGGGCGATCGCACGAATCGCTGAAACCGCTGCCTGTGGTTGAGATTAGCCATACAACCGCCCGCTTGCTAGATACCCCGGCTCTATTTGCAGCACAGGTCGGTTTTTGGCAGCCCGAACTCGTGGTCAGCCGGGGTTTGCTGGACACCCTTTCCGCTGAGCAAGTTGCCGCTGTGCTGGCCCACGAGCAGGCCCACACCCACTATCGCGACACCTTCTGGTTTTTCTGGCTGGGCTGGCTGCGCGGTCTTACGGTCTGGCTTCCCCACACTGAGGCCCTCTGGCAAGAACTGCTGCGACTGCGAGAACTCCGCGCCGATTGCTGGGCGGCTCAGCGCGTCGATCCCCTGCTGCTGGCAGAGTCGCTGGTGCAGGTGGTGAGGTCGCCACTGACGGTGGCTGACTTTCCCTGCGCGGCATTTGGCGAGGCCGCGTCACCCTGCCGCCTGACAGAGCGGATTGAGGCGCTGCTGCCCGATGCTGAGGGTGAGTTGGCAAGCTCAGTGGAGGGCGATCGCCTCCCGTGGCTGTGGCTATTTGCTGCTTGCCTGCCGCTCTGCACGCTGCTCGTTCACCACTAGATCCCGTTGCAAGAATTGCTTCGTGGCGCTGTGCAAAGTAGCGCTGTGCAACCAGGGCAGAATGCTAGTTCGCTACAGGCTGGGGCGATTTCTAGCTGTTCTAACACTTGCCCCCAATAACTATGGGATGCTACAGGATGCTGATTAAAATTCCGAATATAACGATCGCAACGAGAATCGCTAATCCAATCTGGAGCCAGCTAAAGGGGCGATCGCCACAAACTTTGCCGGACTGACCGTTCACTACGACTGTGTAGCGCCGTCCCTTAAATTCATAGGCCCCTGTCCATACTGGCAAGAGGATGTGCTTGAAGGTAATGTCACTGTAGGAGGTGGAAATAGAGTCGATACACTGTTCATCGCCGCCAATTTTGCACTCTACAGCCTGGCGAATTTCCGGCTCCATCTTTTTCTTCGCCCGCTCAAAACCCGCTTTGAGGTTAATCTGATATCGTTGCACCTTGAACCCTGACAAGTAAGAGGCGTTGTAAGGCACCAGTTCAGACAAATCCCATCTCTCGACGGCCTGTAAATGGTTTTGGTCAACTGATTCAGCCGCCGCTACCAGAACGTCATCAAAGGCATAATCCAAACGTCCTGACACGGGTGTCCAGCGGGTTTCTTCGACTTCGCGAGTGTCTGTAACTATTTTCCCTTCATCGTTGGTAGTTGTATAGGTCTCAGTCCTGGTATAGCGATCGCCCCGCTTCCCTCGATATTGATTACAGGTTTTGCAATCATAAGTCCAAAATGGCAGGTAAATTCCCTGCAATCCTGCGTGCTGAGACAAGCGTTTCAGCGCCTTTGGCGCGAACCAGCGCTGACGCAGCCACTCACTCACCTTCTCTCGGGCCTGCCTTTGACCAATCTTAAACGGTACCACCCCTCCTGGACTGACCACTGGGCTAGCAGTGTGGGGTTGCGCCACGATATTGGTATTACAAATGCACATTTCCCTGCCACGGGTCGGCGGCTCAAACGTAAATCGAGCACGGCACCCTGGACACTGCACTTCAACTGCCTGCTGAGATAAAGCGGCCAGTTGAGTATGCTTTTCACTGAGATGAGACTCAAAAGACTGCTCTGCCAGTAGGGAAGTCTTGTTTCGGGCGATCGCCTCTTGCCGCCCGCAATAGGGGCACTCCATCTGTCCTCGTTTGGGATTGAACTCTAGCGACGCACCGCAACCCAGACAGGAAAGCTGCGACTTGCTGGAGGGTTGGCTTTGCATGATAAGAGGAGGTATGGCGCAGGTTTAATACAGGGTTAAGGCAACACTGGCGCTGAACATGTTCGACAGCAAACAATCAGCGGTAAATAATACGGAACCCCAGAGTCTATACACTAGGCGGCGGGTGATGGTGGAAGCAAAGCAGCTAGTTCTGGAACTGCGTTTGCAAACTGCCAGCCGCTCATCCCTGCTCGCCACACATAGGTCTGAGCCGTCAGCCCCTGCTGAAGAAGCTGATTCACTGAAAACGGCCCGAACGTTTGCCCATATCGGGACAGGTACCCACTGGGACGCAGGGGGGGCGGGGGGGGCGGTGGAGCTGCTGCGGGTGGAACTGCCGGCTGGGGCTGAGCAGTTGGCTGCGGTGGGGCTGCTGCCTGGGGCGGAGCAGCGTTGGGGTGCAGCGCATTAGTTACCTGCTGCGCCATTGCCAGCCCAACTCCCAACTCCAAGAAGGAGTTCCCGCCGCTTGGATTTTGGGCGGACTGTTCAATAGAGTTGGCAACCTGATACTGGGTATATTGCTGCATATTGCCCAAGACCCCGATGGAAGCCCGCCTGTCGAGAGCAGTTTCCACCTCTGGTGGCAGAGAGATATTTTCAATCAGCAGTTGAGTGAGATCCAAACCGAACTGCTGCACCTCTGGCTGCATATTCAAGCGGATAGTGTCGCTAATCTCCCTATAGCGAGATGCGAGATCAAATAGAGGGATTTGGGCTGCTCCGATAGCGGAGGTAAAGGCCGTGATAATCATATTGCGGATATGATCGCTGACCTCATCGACCTGAAAGAGTCCATCGGTGCTGACGAGTTCCTGGAGCAGAACCTCAGGCTTGACAATCCGCACGTTATAGGTGCCATAGGCTCGCAAGCGAACAGGGCCGAGATCAGCATCTCGGATCAGGATGGGGTTAGAAGTCCCCCACTTGAGGTTCGTGAAAATTCGAGTGTTGAAGAAGTAAACTTCTGCCTTGAACGGAGAGTTGAAGGCATAGGGCCAACCCATCAGTGTCGTGAGAATGGGCAGGTTCTGGGTTGACAGCGTATACATCCCCGGCTCGAAGCAGTCAGCAATACGGCCTTCGTTGACGAATACTGCCTTTTGTCCAGGGCGTACGGTTAGCTTTGCCCCCATTTTGATTTCGTTGTTGTATCGCTGGAAGCGATAGACCATCGTGTCGTTGGTAGAGTCCAACCACTCGATAATGTCTACAAACTCACCTCGAATTTTCTCGAAGAGACTCACATTAACCTCCAGATTTAATCTAGGTTAGACGAGAGCAACGACAGACTGAATCTAGGCAATCACAGAGATGCAAGGAGTATTGCTGCCGAAGTTCAGCAAGTTCTCCTTTGGGGTCGTCCCCCTATCTACACTCCAATGATGCAAGGAGTATTGCTGCCGAAGTTCAGCAAGGCCTGGCGCAAAGCAAATGCGTTCTTAAGTATCCTGTCCAGCAACGAGAAGCCGGATGTATCGGTTAAATCCAACACGAGCAACTTAGATCAGCCCAAGCTAGCAGAAACAACCCTGACGACGCGCAAGCTGCTATCAAAGAGCTAAGTTAGCCCTAGTGTGCCCACAATCCTAACTGACTAACGAAAATAGGAGAAGGGCTGAGGTATCTCTAAAGGGACATCTCTAAAGGGAATTAAGCACTAATTCCGGTCAATCTTCGACAAATTGTTTGCCCCACCGATTAATACAGCGTGTAGCTCCCGGTTTCCGTAGTCCACCTATTGATGTAACCGATGGTTCTGGTACCCCGATTTCTATGATGAGCCTATAACTTACTAGGGCGTGTCATCAATTAAGCCAAATAAGGGCAGCCGCCATGTAAATTGCACTCAGAAACGTCTCGGCTAACTTGTCATAGCGTGTCGCAATCGCTCGATACTGCTTGAGTTTGGCAAAGAAGTTCTCAATCAGATGCCGCGCTTTGTATAGCTCCTTGTCGTATTCACGCGGTGTCTTGCGGTTTCGCTTGGGCGGAATCACAGCAGCCTTGCCCTGTTGTTGGAGTCGCTCAACCACCCGTTGGTCTGCGTCATATCCTTTGTCAGCCAGGACTGTATCAGCTTGAATGTTCTCTAGCAGCACATCAGCCCCATCAAGGTCACAGACCTGCCCGGGTGTGAGGTGAAAGCCTGTCGGATTGCCCAGTGCATCGACAGTCGCATGAATCTTGGTGCTCAATCCCCCTTTACTACGACCAATGGCTTGGGCATTGGCATCCCCCCCTTTGCCCCAGCACTATGCTGATGAGCACGCACAATCGTGGTGTCGATCATGGCGTATTCGTTGTCTGCATCTTCAGACAGCACCTGAAACACCCGTTGCCATACGCCCGTCTTTGCCCAGCGCCGAAAGCGGGTGTGAACCTTGCGAAAATGACCAAACCGCTCTGGCAAGTCTCGCCAGGGAATGCCGGCTCGATATCGATATAGCACTGCCTCGACAAACAGACGATTATCCTTTGCTGTGACTCCCACCGCCCCCGCTCGTCCAGGGAGCAAATCTTGGAGCCGTTCCCATTGGTCATCGCGCAGGGCGTAGCGTCGGGTTGTCATAATCGTCAGATAGCTGAATCACTGCTGATTACAGCTTACTTAATTGATTACACTCCCTAGCTTAAGGAGTGTTGGAGCGAAGAATGAAGAGAGAAGAACGAAGAGAGAAGAATGAAGAGAGAAGAACGAAGAGAGAAGAACGAAGAGGTTCCGTTTTTCGTTCTTCATTCTTCGTTTTTTCCCTCTCTCACCCCTTATCACTCGATCCCCCTTAACCGTCCCTCCTATGACTACCCCCCTCTCTACCTGTGTCGCGGCGCTCCATCTGCCACAAATCGAGCGCCACGTCTTTATCTGCGCTGATCAGAGCGTGCCCAAGTGCTGCGACAAAGGCGACAGCCTGGTGGCGTGGGATTATCTAAAAAAGCGGCTAAAGGAATTGGGGCTAGACCAACCCACGGGCGATCGCCCCACCTGCGTTTTTCGCACTAAAGCCAACTGCCTGCGAGTTTGCCAGCAAGGCCCCATTTTGGTGGTCTATCCCGACGGGGTGTGGTATCACAGCGCCACCCCAACTGTGATTGAAGAAATTATCCAGAAGCATCTGCTTGGCAATCAAATCGTTCATGACTACGCCTTCCTGGTTCACCCGCTACCTTCCACATCTGATGAATTGAAAACACATGGCAGACCAAATCTGAACGCGCTACAGTCAGAAAGCAAAGATTAATCTATTAATTTCAACATTGCTTAACTATGCGGATTTCCCGCTTGCGCTCAGTATGATGTAGACAGGTCTACTGAAGGGCTAAATGTCTTCAAAAAGCCTTGACTTCAGCGCAAAGTCAGGCAGTGCAAAGTTTCTTCAGGTTCTTGGGCTAAATTGTGCGCTCTGTGGATCTACTGGGTATTATTTATTAGCACGATTCATCTCAACTCAGGCATGGCGAGTGATGTAGCATGACAAAGGAAGCCAGTGTGGGAGAGCACAAGCGACTTTTACTAATTGACGACGACCCAAACCTCATTTTGCTCGTGAAGGATTATCTAGAGTTTCGGGGGTATGAGGTCATCACATCAGAAAATGGTCAAGAAGCGCTAGAAGTGCTGCAAAGAGAGACACCAGACATGATCATCTGCGATGTGATGATGCCGCAGATGGATGGCTACTCGCTGGTAGAGCAAGTCAGAAAAGATCCACGCACGAGCTGGATTCCAGTGCTGTTTCTTTCTGCGAAAGGGCAGAGCCAGGACAAAATCAAGGGCTTGAACACTGGCGCTGACGTGTATATGGTGAAGCCCTTCGAGCCAGAAGAACTGGTGGCCCAGGTAGAGTCTTCTCTCAAGCAAGCCTCTCGATTGATTCAGCGGCAAGACAAAGGGCTGGACAGCGCCCCCAAAATTCAGGTGCCCTTCGACGTTGAGCTAACGCCGACCGAGCTGCGGGTGGTGCAGTTTGTCGCCCAGGGCATGGCAAACCGAGAAATTGCCGAGAAGCTGAACGTAAGCCAGAGAACGATTGAAAGCCACGTCAGCAACATGCTGGGCAAAACAGGACTCCACAATCGCACTGAACTGGCTCGCTGGGCGATCGAAAACAGCATGGCGTAGCTTTTAGGTTGGTATTTGTAGGTCTTTAACTTATAAGCCTTCAATTTCGAGTACGGTCGCCATCGGAAGGCGGCCGTACTTGCTTTTTGCGGATTTCATGACCGAAGTGAAATTTTCTTAATGTTTTTTATGGAAAACCAGTGCTGCTTCTGAAAGCCATGCAGCAGAAGGACTGATGCAGTGGGCTTAGTATAAAGAACAGATGAAGACGACGAATCTCAACCGTAGAAGTACGAGTTTTGCTTGACATCCCAAAATAAACTCTGCTTAATACTAAAAGTTTCGATCACTACGCCTTCCTTCAGTGTTGCTACTGGTCTTGGTTATGATGACTGAAGCCGCTGGCGATCGCCCGCCAAGCTTGTCCAGCTTGGTGACCGTTCAACAGCAGGCTGATTTCGCTATTTTGTCTGGGTCACTCATTCACAGGTCGTGCGGTTGCTTTGGCACTTTGCACGACAGAATCAGCACCTTGCCGCTGATTCTTTTCAGTGGTCAGTGCTGAGCGCTGTTTTTGAAACGCATCGAAACTGGCTAAACGCTGCGTCTACAGGCTGCGTTCTGACAATTTTGCTTGGACAGACTGGTTTTGTCCGGTCAAACCTAGCAAGGATAGAATAAGTCTAAAGAGGTCTAACGTATGGGTGCAGTCAGATCAGCGGTTTAGTCCCTGGTTTGGCTAGCTAAGCTTGCGAGAAGCTGAAGGCACATTTCAGCCGCCGCAGATGGATTTATCTCGCTAAGGCGCTCACAGCTCCTCTGAAGGGCGAGTTCTCGCACGGTGCGCTGGTCGAGCATCCAACATTTGAGACTCAGAATTTAAGACTCAGAAGATTCGATGACCGCTCTTTGAACTCTCTAAGCTGAACTTTCTAAGACAGTTTCGAGAAGTCCCGCTCTAAGTTCAGACACTCTCACGTTTAACCATGAACTCAAACACCCCTAGCAACACCCTCTTTCCAAATCAAAAGGCAGGTCGAAAGCCAAGCCTGTGGCATCGCCTGAAATTGTGGATTCGTCAAGACATTGTGGCAGACGATCCGTGGGATGTAGACACCTATTTCCCCGAAGAAGACCAGGCGGAAACTCTTCACCAAGAGACGGTCGAAAAGTAGAGAACTGAGGCTAAGGGATGGCACTCCGCAGTAGTGTTTGTTTTAATTTCACTTTAATATCTACGCTGAGCTTGAATCATACAAGTCTCATCGCCCTCTAGAAAAGCCGTTCCTGCCAGAGTTCACACTACTTTTACAAATTCCTGCAAATTGTAATGCGAGTTTGTAGATGGCTCACTCGGTTCTCCTGTGTTCCAGAAAATTGCAAGCGTCTGGGCAGCTTCTCCAGAAGCGCAGGACATAGACAGATATAAAAACGAGAGGTCTTGAATTGGAATCCCGGTTCAAGACCTCTTTCAGCTTTCAGTTAGAGCGGCTTGCTAGAGTAACGGTTTCGGCGTGGCAGCTAGCTCATATAATCTTGCAGCGCCTTGACCTCTAGCGGCTCAGACTGGAGGGAGCGAATCGCAGCCGTGCTGGCCTTAGCTCCGGCAATTGTGGTGACAACTGGAATTTTATAAGACAGGGCAGTGCGGCGAATCGCGCGATCGTCCACCTGAGCCGTTTCGCCCAAGGGCGTGTTGACCACAAGCTGAATCTGCTGGTTTTTGATGGAATCCATCACGTTGGGACGACCTTCATGCACCTTCAGCACCAGATCCACATCCAGTCCATTTTCTTTGAGGACGCGGCGAGTCCCCTCCGTCGCCACAACGTGCAGCCCTAAGGCCTGCAAATCCTTCACCACAGGCACAGCAGCCTGCTTGTCGCGGTCGTTCATCGAAACGAAGACCGTGCCTCCCAATGGCAACACCTGCGAAGCCGCTAGCTCTGCCTTGGCAAAGGCTTTGCCAAAGTCGGTGTCGATGCCCATCACTTCGCCCGTGGAGCGCATTTCGGGGCCAAGAATAATATCCGTGCCGGGGAACTTGGAAAAGGGCAGCACGGCCTCTTTCACCGCAATGTGCTGGGGAATGATTTCCTGCGTGAAGTTTAGCTCCGCCAGGGTCTTGCCCGACATCACCAGCGAGGCCAGCTTGGCCAGGGGCTTGCCGATCGCCTTAGAAACGAAAGGCACGGTGCGCGAGGCGCGGGGGTTGGCTTCCAAAATGTAGACCACATCGCCCTCGACCGTGCCCTGGATGGCGTACTGCACGTTCATCAGGCCGACAACGTTTAGCGCTTTGGCGAGTTTCGTCGTCCAGGTGCGGATGGTTTCCAGCGTGTCGGGTCCGAGGGTGACGGTGGGAATCGAGCAGGCAGAGTCGCCAGAGTGAATGCCCGCTTGCTCGATGTGTTCCATGATGCCGCCGATAACGACCTGGCCAGTGGCATCGGCGATCGCATCCACATCCACCTCGATCGCATTTTCCAGGTACTGATCGACCAGGATCGGGTGATCCGGCTCCACCAGCACCGCGTAGGTCATGTAGCGCTCTAGATCCTGGTCGGAATAGACGATTTCCATCGCCCGTCCGCCCAGCACGTAGCTGGGGCGTACCACCACGGGATAGCCAATTTTTTTCGCCACATCTAGCGCTTCGGCGGTGCTGCGGGCAATGCCGTTGGCGGGTTGGCGGATGTCTAGATCGCGCAGGATTTTCTCGAATTTTTCCCGGTCTTCGGCCGTATCAATGGAGTCAGGAGAAGTGCCCCAGATTTTGGTTTCGGGCGAATCGCAGAGGGGCAGCGCCGTTTTGAGCGGCAGGGCCAGCTTGAGCGGGGTCTGACCGCCAAACTGGTTGATGATGCCAGCGGGCTGCTCTGCCTCAATGATATTTAGCACGTCCTCTTTCGTCAGCGGCTCAAAATAGAGGCGATCGCTCGTGTCATAGTCTGTGGAGACCGTCTCCGGGTTGGAGTTGACCATGATCGTCTCAAACCCTTCTGCCCGCAGCGCAAAGGAAGCATGGCAGCAACAATAGTCAAACTCGATGCCCTGCCCGATGCGGTTGGGCCCGCCGCCCAAGATCATCACCTTGCGCCGGGTTGAGGGCAAGACCTCCGACTCGGTTGCGGCGGCTTGTTCCGAACCTGCGTCTCCATTGACCACTTCGACAGGTGTTTCGTAGGCCGAGTAATAGTAGGGCGTTAGCGCTTCAAACTCGGCGGCGCAGGTGTCTACAGTTTTGTAGACGGGAACAATGCCCAGAGACTTGCGGAAAGCGCGAACCTCGTCTTCGGTGGTTTTGGTGGCAAAGGCAATTTGGCGATCGCTAAAGCCCTGCTGCTTGATCGCCAGCATTTGCGGCTGGGTGATTTGCAGCAGCGGCGTGCGCTTGAGGAATTTCTCGGTTTCCAGCAGTTCTGCCAGCTTGTCGAGAAACCACGGGTCAATCGCAGTGAGTTCGTAGATTTCCTCCACCGTCATGCCCATCAGCATGGCGTGGCGCAATGTGAACACCCGATCCGGGTTCGGAGTCCGCAAACCCGCACGAATTTGCTCCAAGCTGGGCAGTTTTTCGTTTTTGTCGCAGCCCCAGCCCGCACGGCCTGTTTCGAGCGATCGCAGCGCTTTTTGGAACGACTCCTGGAACGTCCGCCCGATCGCCATTGCTTCGCCCACGGACTTCATCTGCGTTGTCAGCACGGGCTGGGAGCCGGGAAATTTCTCGAAGGCAAAGCGAGGAATCTTCGTCACCACGTAGTCAATCGTGGGTTCAAAACTGGCGGGCGTTTTCTTGGTAATGTCGTTGGGAATTTCGTCCAGCGTGTAGCCGACGGCTAGCTTCGCCGCCATTTTGGCGATCGGGAAGCCCGTCGCCTTGGAGGCCAGCGCCGAACTGCGCGACACGCGAGGGTTCATCTCAATCACGATAAACTCGCCTGTTTCTGGGTTCACCGAAAACTGAATATTCGACCCACCCGTTTCCACTCCGATTTCGCGGATGATTTTGATCGATGCATCCCTCAACCGCTGATATTCCTTATCCGTCAGGGTTTGCGCCGGAGCAACGGTGATCGAGTCGCCCGTGTGAACGCCCATCGGGTCGAAGTTTTCAATCGAGCAAATAATCACAACGTTATCTGCTAGGTCGCGCATCACCTCCAGTTCGTATTCCTTCCAGCCCAAGAGTGACTTTTCGATGAGAATCTGCGACACCGGGCTGGCATCTAGACCCGACTGAGCAATTTCCTCAAACTCTTCCTGGTTGTAGGCAATGCCGCCGCCCGTGCCGCCGAGGGTAAAGGCGGGGCGGATAATCAGCGGATAGGAGCCGATTTCCTGGGCGATCGCCCGCGCCTCGTTCATGGTTTGCGCCAACCCCGACGGACACACGGGCACGCCAATCCGCGCCATCGCCTCTTTAAAGAGCTTGCGGTCTTCCGCCATTTCAATAGCAGGCAGCTTTGCACCGATTAGCTCTACGTTGTAGCGTTCCAGCACGTCGGTTTTAGCCAGCGCCACCGCCAGGTTCAGCGCCGTCTGCCCACCCATCGTCGGCAGCAGCGCATCAGGACGCTCTTTTTCGATCACCTTTTCCACTATCTCCGGTGTCAGCGGCTCAATATAGGTGCGATCGGCTGTCTCTGGGTCGGTCATGATGGTTGCCGGATTGGAGTTGATCAGCACCACTTCGTAGCCTTCGTCGCGCAGCGCTTTGCAGGCCTGGGTGCCAGAATAGTCAAACTCGCAGGCTTGCCCAATGACGATGGGGCCAGAGCCAATTAGAAGAATTTTGCGGATATCAGTACGGCGGGGCATAGCGGCAGCCTGGGGAACTAGCGGAAATCCAGAACATTGTAGAGGGTTTCTCGCAAAACAGACTGTGCTTTTATCATCATCTCCAGATTTGTCAGCGGGTCACCTAGCCCGCCTCGAACGCTGAGCAGTTGGGCATAGGCTGTGGAGATTCCGGCAGCACCCCGCAGCCCAAATCACGCCGTCAGTCCAAATTTTTGCCAGCTTTATGCCTATAGACAGATTTCAATTGTTCCGTAAGGCTCAAGGTAAATTGGTCAATCGATTTGGGAATTCTGAGTAGCAAGTTTTCTTAACTTTAGGATCATTTACTTCGTACCTTAAGGCGATCGCCCCCAGCGCCCTCTCCAGCGCCCCTAGTCAACCTAGCCCTGAATCTTCCTAAATCTCTCACGCTTTGTTCGCCTAACTTTTGCAGCCAGTTATGACCTCCCAGCCTTCCGAATCTCAGGGGTTTCAGCCGAGCCAGCCAGCCTATCCCTCCGTTCAAGATTTTAGTAAACCACCCAAACCAGCCCAATCTGACCCCTGCAAGGCATCACTCGATCTGGAGCTAAAGCTTTCGTTGCTGATCGACCGCAGCCCGATGGCCGTGATTGAGTGGAACACCGATCTCAAAGTCATAAGCTGGAATGCCAGCGCAGAGCGAATTTTTGGGTTCAGCGCTGAGGAAATCCTGGGACGCAACGCCAACGAATTCATCCTGCCAGAGTCCCAGCTTGATCTGGTCAACGAAATCGTGAGGCAGATCTTAAATCAAAAGAGCGGGACTCACAGCATTAACGAAAACCAGACCAAAGATGGCCGCACCATTACCTGCGAATGGTTCAACACACCACTGGTAAATTCTAACGATGAGGTAATTGGCATTATTTCAATGGTGAGCGATGTGAGCGATCGCCGCCAAACTGAGGAGCGTCTACGAGATTCAGAAAAATTTCTCGACAGCGTGATCAACGGCAACCCCGACCTAATGGTGGTCAAAGATGAGCAGTTTCGGTTTGTCTTGGTCAACGATGCGCTGTGTCGGCAGCTTGGGCGCGATCGCAGCGAAATCATTGGCAAAACGGACTATGACCTGTTTCCATCCGCAGAAGCCGATTGCCTGCGACAGGTCGATCAACACATATTAGTAGCTGGAGAAGAATATCTAGCTGAACACACTGCCACGCTGCCTAATGGGGAAGTCCGCTACATCCTCGATCGAAAAACGTGCTTTCAAGATGCCAAGGGCCGGCGCTTCATCATTGTGACAGCCCGTGACATTACCGATCGGCGACGGGCAGAACTTGCCCTAGAGCAGGCCAAGGCAGAACTCGAAGAACGGGTCGAAGCTCGCACAGCCGAACTCAGGGAGCAAGAGCAATTCCTCCGCAGCATCTACAACGGCACTGAGCAGGGTATTTTTGTCATAGATGTCAGCCCAGAGGGAGCGTTTCGAGTCGTAGACTGCAACGCCACACTGACTCGTATCACGGGCATTCCCCAGCAAGCCTTTAGAAATAAGACGCTGGCAGAAATTTTTGACCCGGTTCAAGCCGAAGGCTTTCAGAAAAATTATGAGCGCTGTGTTCGAGCGGGCATCTCAATTTCCTACGAAGAGCGGATTCGCTATCCCGATGGCGATATCCAGTGGTTTGACACTACCCTGTCGCCAATTCGGAATGCGGAAGGGCAGATTTATCGCATCATTGGCACCACGATCAATATCACCGACCGCCGCAACGCCGAAGATGCGCTGACGGCCAGTGAAAACCGCTATCGACTGCTGGTAGAAACGTCGCAGGATTTAATCTGGTCGTGCGATCGCGAGGGCTGCTTTAGCTTTGTAAATGCTGCCGCCCGCACCATTCTGGGCTACGAGCCTCAAGAAATGCTCGGTCGTCCCTTTAGCGACTTTTTGGCACCGGGCCAGCTAGAGCGAGATCGGGAAATCTTTCGACGGGTGGTTTCTGGAACATCGGTGCTGAACCACGAGTCGGTGTATCTTACGAAGGACGGTCAGCGGGTGACGCTGCTGTTTAGCGCGGCAGTGTTGCGCGACGACCAAGGGAACATCTTGGGCAGCACAGGCACCGCTCGCGACATCACCCGCGAAAAGCAGATGCAGCAAGAGCGATCGCGCTTGATCGACCTGCTAGAAGCCAGTCCCGACCTGATCGGCACCGCTGCTCCCGATGGCACTTCCCTGTACCTCAACCGTGCGTTTCGGCAAGTTGCAGGGCTGACAGAAGATGCCGTGATAGGCAAGCAACAGATCGCAAATTGGCATCCTGACTGGGCCAATCGCAAGATCATGACCGAGGGCATTCCCGCAGCACTGCGAGACGGCACCTGGTTGGGCGAAACGGCTGTGCTTGACAGAACTGGTGAAGAGATTCCCGTTTCGCAACTGATTATTGCCCACAAAAACGCCGAAGGGCAGGTTGATTACCTATCTACGGTAATGCGCGACATCCGTGAGTTTCGTCAGGCCGAGGCGGCGCTGCGAGAGAGCGAGGAGCGATTCCGCCTGGTGGCTGAGCAAACCGGGCAGTTGATCTATGACTATGATTTGGCAAGCGGAAAAATCCGCTGGGCGGGGGCGATCGCCCAGATGACCGGCAACACACCAGAGGAATTTCAGCAAGTCAATCTGCATAGGTGTTTGGAAAGGGTACATCCAGATGACCGAACCCGAGTTGCCATGCTAATCGAGCAGGCAGTCCAGAGGCATACACCTTACCATGCTGAATACCGGTTCGCTCGTGCGGATGGCAGCTATATTTTTGCAGAAGATCACAGCATTCCCCTAAAAGATGTCGAGGGTAAAACCTATCGCATTTTGGGTGTAATGAACAACATCACCCAGCGCAAGCAGGCTCAGCTAGAGCTAGAACGCTCCGAAGCCACCCTCCGCCAGCGCAGCGAAGAACTCCAGAATGCGCTACAGCAACTTCAGCGCACCCAGGCGCAGATGATTCAAGCCGAAAAAATGTCGAGCCTGGGGCAGCTTGTGGCTGGCGTGGCGCATGAGATTAACAACCCCGTGAACTTCATCTACGGCAACCTGTCTCACGCCAGCGGCTACACCCAGGACTTGCTGGGGCTGCTAGACCTCTATCAGAAGCACTATCCCACGCCCCATCCCGAAATTCAGGCGGAAGCCGATGCCATCGACCTGCCCTTCGTGCTAGAAGATTTGCCCAAGCTAATTTCTTCGATGCGCGTTGGAGCAGAACGCATTCAGAAAATTGTCGCGTCGCTGCGGACGTTTTCCCGCATGGACGAAGCCGAGTTCAAGTCAGTCGATATCCACGACGGCATCGACAGCACGCTGATGATTCTGCAAAATCGGATCAAAGGCAAGAGCGATCGCCCCGAAATTCTTGTCCTCAAGGAATATGGCAAATTGCCCCATGTCGAGTGCTACGCGGGCCAGCTCAACCAGGTGTTTATGAACATCCTCAGCAATGCCATCGACGCGCTGGAAGAGGCGATCGCCCAGCCCAATAGCCCATTTCAGGACAAAACTCGCAAACCCAGCATCCAGATCCGCACCGATTTGCTGAACGGACAGTGGGTGTTTATCCGCATCTCCGATAACGGCCCTGGCATTCCCGCAGCCGTTCGGCAGCGGCTATTCGACCCGTTTTTCACCACCAAGGCCGTTGGCAAGGGCACGGGCATGGGGCTGTCGATCAGCTACCAGATTGTGACCGAACGCCACAGCGGAACGCTAGAGTGCCACTCGGAACCGGGCAACGGGGCAGAGTTTGTGATTAAGATTCCATTGAAACAAATCAAGGCAGTTGAGTCGGGCGATTCGCGAAGCGATCTCCACGGGAATCGCCCCAGCAGCGAACAGTCCAGCAGCTAGCCGCCCCATCCGTTGCCCCCCCATCGCGCCCTTCTGGAACGCAGGCTTCTGGGCTGCCTGCGGAGCCGCTATCCTGGCCGTAGCGCTTCGCCCGTATCGGGGTCAAACAGGTGCAGCTTATCAGGCATCAGCGACAGCCACACCTCATCCCCAGGCGCAACGGCGCGATCGGGTTCAATGCGGACTTGCAGCCAGGGTTCCTCGCTGCCCGGTTCGTGAATACTGATGCTGAGAAAGGTGTCGGCTCCCAGCGCCTCGATACGGCGGACGCGGCCGGGCAGGTTTTTCGGAGCAGGTAGGCTGAGGTTGAGGTGTTCGGGCCGAATGCCCAGGACGAGCGATCGCCCTGCATAAGGCCGCAGCAGCAGTTCCCAGCTTTCGGGCAGCGTCATGCGGAACTGGGGATGGGCAATGACCAGCGGCGGCTGCACCTGCACGGGCAGAAAATTCATCGGCGGCGACCCGATAAACTCTGCTACAAATCGATTCGCTGGACGATTATACAGTTCCAGCGGCGTGGCGATTTGCTGGATCTGACCCGCATTCAGTACAGCAATGCGATCGCCCATCGTCATCGCCTCTGTTTGATCATGCGTCACGTAGATCGTCGTCGTACCCAGCTTGCGCTGGAGATTCACAATCTGGGCGCGGGTCTCCGTTCGCAGCTTGGCATCCAGATTGCTCAGCGGCTCGTCCATCAGAAACACCTGCGGATTTCGCGCCATCGCCCGCCCCAGCGCCACCCGCTGCTTTTGCCCACCCGAAAGCTGCTTGGGCAAGCGGTTGAGCAAGGGTTCGATCTGGAGCATCTGGGCCACCGTCTGCACCCGCTGGGCGATCGCCCGTTCTCGCTCGGTCAGATAGCGCAAGCCCTTGGGCAGCGGACGAGTCGCCGCCACCAGCCAGTTTTGCCACAAAGAAGGCTGATCGGACGTTTCGGCATTGGCCAGGGAGCTTGCCGACCGCCGCAGCCCAAAGGCCAGATTGTCATACACGGTCATGTGGGGATACAGCGCGTAGCTCTGGAACACCATCGCAATGTCGCGCTGGTTGGGCGGCAGGTCGTTGACGAGGCGATCGCCCACAAAAATATTTCCAGCCGTCGCCGTTTCTAGCCCTGCAATCAGCCGGAGCAGCGTGCTTTTGCCGCAGCCGCTTGGCCCCACCAGCACCATAAATTCCCCATCGCGCACAGTCAGGTTGATGCGTCGCAGCACCGCCGACGAACCCGCTTGGGATTCGCCCTCAGCTTTGCCCTTCTGAAAGCTTTTGTAGAGATTTTCTAAGACAACCTGAGACACCGTAGTTCTATCGACTCCTAGAGCGTGTGCGATTGAGATGAACTAAATTTGAGGAACGAAGCGGAACAGATATGAGGAACTTAAACAGTCTATTGCAAACTCATACAGAGTATCGGGAACTCTATGGTAATGAGGGAATATACATCACGGTCTCGATACAGCATTTTTGAAGCTAGTGAGGCACATGGATGGTCAATCAGCCCTTGCCTCGTGAGGGCAGCGTGTGCCTCATCCCGCAAGAAAGTGCTGTAGCAGATTAAACCCCCTACGACTGCAACAGACCCATGCTGAATCGCTCCCCGTCAGACAGCAAAATGGTTTATTTCTCCGGTATCCTGCGCTCAAGAGGCTAAATCTTGTCTGAAAGCTCTAGTAGTTTATCAGAGGGCATTTGAAAAAATCTAACGCAGCGTCTTTTAGCAATAAGCTTGGCGGGTCTGTCATGGAAGCACCCGATGTCGATGTGATTAATATTCTGATTGTGGACGATACACCCGCCAATCTACAGTTGTTAACCAGCTTGCTGCGGCGCAGAGGGTATGAAGTGAGAGCTGCAAACAGCGGGGCTTTGGGATTGGCGATCGCCCGCGCTACGCGAACCGAAGTGGTGCTGCTCGACATTTCAATGCCCGAAATGGACGGCTTTACGGTTTGCGAACAGCTCAAGTCGGATCAGCGCACGCGAGATATTTCTGTCATCTTTGTCAGCGCCCTCAGCGAGGTCGTAGACAAAGTAAAAGCCTTTGCAGTAGGCGGGGTGGACTACATCACCAAACCCTTTCATGTACAGGAAGTGGTGGCGCGAGTCGAAACGCACCTCACCCTGCGCCGACTCCAGCAGCAGCTCCAGGCGCAAAACGAGCGGCTGCAACAGGAAATGCGCGATCGCCTGGCCGCCGAAGCCGCCCTCCAGGCTGCAAACCTGGAGCTAAAACGACTCGCTCACTCCGATGGACTAACTCAGGTCGCCAATCGTCGCCGCTTTGACGAATATCTGGCGCAAGAATGGCAGCACATGCTGCGCGAACAGCAGCCCCTCTCTTTGATTCTCTGCGATGTCGATTGTTTCAAAGCCTACAACGATATCTATGGCCACCAGGAAGGCGACCAGTGCCTCCGACAAGTTGCCAGTGTAATTAGCGCGGCTGCAAAACGCGCTGTAGATTTGGTAGCCCGCTATGGCGGCGAAGAGTTTGCAATCATCTTGCCCAACACCGCCAGCGAAGGAGCGCAGCAGGTCGCAAAAGATATTCAAGCAAATATCAAAGCTCTGGCCCTGCCCCACGCCGCGTCTTCGGCTGCGCCCATTGTCACGCTGAGCCAGGGCATTGCCACGCTGATTCCCCAACTCGACGGAGAACCCGACCAACTGATTGCCGCTGCTGATCAGGCGCTCTATCGAGCCAAGCAGTCTGGGCGCGATCGCATTATGGTGGCGACTCCAGATTCCTAACCGCCGATCCAGCGCTATTCCAGGGGCTTCTGGCTGGGAACCCCAACCGGACGGGGAAACTCCGCCGGGGTAGGCGCAGTTTTTCGCAAATACAAACAGTGGCGGGCGGCACGGCTGATCGGCGTGGTGAAGGGGGCGATCGCCTCCAGTTCCCCGCCCAATATCCTCAGCACCGGCCTCAGCGCAGCAGTTTCCGCCTCACTCCACTGCCCGCGATACAGCACCGCCACCCCGCCTAGCTTCAGCAGCGGCAGCGCATATTCGGCACACACCGCCGCCGGAGCCACTGCCCGCAGCAGCGCCCCGTCATACTGTTCGCGGTGTTGCGGAGCTTGCCCCACCGATTCAGCGCGATCGCAAAGGGTCTGGGCATTTTGCACCCCCACCTGCACCAGCACCGTTTCCAAAAACGCCAGCTTCTTGCGCGTCGAATCCAGCAGCGTTACCTGAGCCTGGGGCAAGGTCAGCGCGACAGGAATACCGGGGAAGCCTGCGCCGGTGCCGATGTCGATCAGCTGCTGGGAGGATGGGAGTGCTGGAGGAGTCTCAAATGTGCTGCGCCTCTCACAAGCCCGGACTCCCAGCCCCCACTCCCGAACCCCCACCAGTCCACTCATCGAGTCCCACAGATGCTTTTCCCAAAACTCTTCGGGGTCGGTGATGCGGGTCAGGTTGAGGCGCTGGTTGCCGTCGAGGATGTGGCTATAAAGCTGCTGGAATTGGTCTTGCTGGGCGGGAGTGGGCTGCCAGCCGAGGGTTGTCTGCCACAGTTCGGGCAGGGTGGGGAGCGTAGGGAATGACGCAGCGTGGCTCATGCTAGCTCATGCTAAAGGAATCGCAGTCGGCGGCTAGGCGTTGGCAGTTAGGCGCTGGCAGTGATGAAAAGGGACGGTTCGACGGGCTGGAGTTGGCCGTGGTGCAGCGTCCAGCAGCGGTCGGCGATCGCCGCCAGTTCGCTGGCATCGTGAGACACCACCAGCAGACACCAGTCTTGCTTGAGCCGCGCCAGCACGCTCACCAACTGCTGCCGCATCGACCAGTCCAGCCCAGCGGTGGGTTCGTCGAGCAGCAGCAAAAAGGGCTGGCGAATCAATTGCACAGCAAGGGCCAGTCGCCGCTGCTGGCCCCCGCTGAGGTCGCGGGGCGACGTGCCCAAAGACAGGTGATCCAGCCCTACTTCCTGGAGCGCGTGATGGAGGCGATCGCGGCTCAGTTCGGGATGGCCCAGCCGCAGTTCTTCCAAAATCGTGCTGCCGCAAAAGTGCCGCTCTGGAAACTGAAACACCAGCCCCGCCAGTTCCCGCAGATACTCCGGGTTCAAGTCCTGGTCGCGCCAGCGGATCGTGCCCGACGTTTTCTTGGCCAGCCCGCTGAGGATTTCCAGCAGCGTGCTTTTACCAGAGCCGCTCGGCCCCACGATCAGGCCCAACTGCTGCGGAGCCATATCCAGGCTGATGTTATTCAGAATCGGGCTGGGCGTGGTGGCGGGATGATAGCTAACGTCGCGCAGATGAAGCATTTGGGAGGGGGCAGGGGTTAGGGGTTAGGTTCTGTCTTAAAAGTTGATTTTTCGGACGCTTTTAAAACACACACTAGGACTGAGCCTGGAGGAGCATGGCGGCGTAGGGAGTTTGATGCTGATGGGCTTTGCCGTCGGAGCCAAACAGACGGATCTTTTCCATGATGACCGATCGCATGGCGGCGATCGCCTCTCGCGTGACATCCAGCAAGTCTCGCTCATAGTCGCCGCAGACCTGCCCCGCCAGCGTCGCCATATACGCCTGCCGCACCTCAGTATTGACGTTAAACTTGCACACCCCCAATTGAATCGAGCGGCTGATCATCTCTGCGGGCAAGCCCGATGCGCCGTGCAGCACCAGCGGAATCGAGAGCCGCTGCCGGATTCGCGCCAGCCGATCAAAGTCTAGCCGGGGCGGGCTTTTATATTCCCCGTGGACGTTGCCAATCGTCACCGCCAGCGCGTCTACCCCCGTCGCCGCCACAAATTCCACCGCCTGATCCGGGTCAGTCATTTTGGCTTCCTTTTCGGCAATGGTCAGCCCGTCTTCGGTGCCGCTGATCCGCCCGATTTCCGCCTCGACCACCGCGCCATAGCGGTGCGCCAAGGCCGTCATGTCGCGGGTAAAGGCAAGGTTCTCGGCGTAGGGCAGGGGCGACCCGTCCGCCATAACCGAGCGCATCCCCGCCGTCAGTGCGTCCTGAATGTCGGTAGCTGAGGTGCTGTGGTCGAGATGGACTGAAATTGGAACCGATGCGGCTCGTGCTGCTTCGAGACAGAGCGCAACGAGGGGCGATCGCCCATACTTCAGCGCACTCGGATGCAGTTGCAGCATCGCCGGACTTTGCAACGCCTCCGCCGCCTCCACCACCGCCTTTACGCCCTCCAGGTTATAGACATTAAACGCACCAATGGCGTAAGCATTGCGCCGCGCTGTCTCCAGGAGTTCTTGGGTCGAGGTGAGCATGGTTTTTGGGATAAGGCGATGAGGAGCGGGAGAGGGATTGTGTTTTTTACCTCATCTCATCCTCCCATGATCCCGCTGACTTTACCCGCTCCCGCGCCCGCTCTCCCCGCTGACCCACGGGCATATGCTCCGTCGCCGTCCCCAGCCCAAAGACAGGCATATTGACATAGATCGCTTCGTATTGCCCCGGCTGAATCAGATAGGTTTCGTGCCAGATGCCGACGCTGCCATCGCTGCCGACGGCTTTGTTAAACGATTGCCATGCAGGGAGGTGTGGCTCGGCGGGGCTGCGAGCAAACCGTTCCAGGTCTTCAAACGATCGCCAATAGGACATCATCATCACGCCCAGTGGAAATAGCCGAAAGAAGCTCTCTGCGCCCAAAAAGCCCTTTTCGCCTGGTGCGAAGCGGCGATCGCCCTGCTGCAATCTTGAGGCTGCAATCTGGATAGCGAAGACTGACCAGCAGGCTAGCGAAGAAACTGGGGGCGGGCCTGCTGCGTTTGCTGGAGGAGCGCTTCCAGGGCTGGCCAGTTTTGGGTTTCGACGTGGTGAATCATTTGGTCGAGGCGATCGCGGTATTGATGCAGCCCGTGCAGCAGCGCCGTCTGGTTATATTTCGCCATCATCACGCCCAGTTCGGGGTTGCCGCCGCCCACCCGACTGGTATCGGCAAAGCCAGAGCTGGCAAGGCATTGTGCCAGTTGCAGCACCGCTGCATCGGGTTCCGCGAGGCAAGCCGCAATCAGCCCCGCGCTGACCATGACAGGCAGATGGGAAATCAGGGCAACGGCGCGATCGTGGGCGACGGGCGGGCACTGATACAACCGCGCCTGGAGCGATCGCACCAATTCCGCAACTGTTTCCAAATCGGCGGGTGGGGTGCTGTCGATGGGGGTCAGCACGTAGGGGCGATCGACAAATAAATGGCGCTGGGCGGCCTCCAGCCCGCTTTCGGCCGTGCCCGCCATTGGGTGTCCACCGACAAAGTGGGGCCAGCGGGGGGCGATCGCCTCTACAATCGGCTGCTTCACTGATCCCACATCCGTCAAGATGGCATCGGGCTGCAAGTGGGGCAGCAGCGCCTCCACCGTTGCCGTCATTGCCCCCAGCGGCGTACACAGCACCACCACCGCTGCTTCTGCCATCAGCGCTAGGTCAGGACTCGCCCGATCCACCACCCCCAGGGCGATCGCCCGCTCACAGGTTTCCGCCCGACGGCTGATGCCCAAAATCGTGTGGCCGAGCGATCGCCAGTCCAACGCCAGCGACCCACCAATCAGCCCCAGCCCAATAATGCCAATCTTCACAGCCCGCGCTCCGTTCGGTAAGGGAACAGCCCCGTTATTCTAGCGGGTCAGCGGGATGGGGTGACGGGATGGGTGAGTATGTCACAATGAAGGACAGTTCACCGGAGAATGAGACCAGCGCGTGATCGAGGTCGAGGTTCATCAACAGCTACGGGCGTTTTTGCGGGCGCAGGGCGAACCCTACTGGCCCCATCATTTGACGATGGCGCGGCTGGTGGCGCGGGCCCTGCGACTGGGGCGCAGTGCGCTGGTGCAGGCGGGTGCGCCGTCGGGCTATCACGGGCGCTATCGACTGAGCTATTTGATGCCCGCGCTGCTGTGGCCCGAAGCGACGGTGCTGGTGGCTCCGGAGGCAGTGCAGCAGCGCCTGCTGATGGTGGAGATTCCCCGGTTGCGCCAGTGGATTCCGGCGACCAAGGCCATTCGCGCGGGCGATCGCCTCCCACAGGACGGGTTTCAGGGTTTGCTGCTGACCACGCCCCAGTCTTGGCTGGCAGATCGGCTGCGAAATGAGGAACGCTTTCCCGCAGCAGTGCCAACCATTTTTGACGGAGCAGACGATCTAGAGCGCTGGGCCCGGCAAGAGTTAACCATTACGCTCCGTCCTGCCGACTGGGACGCGCTGATGCTGGCCTGTCCCAGCCAAACAGAGCCAATTCGAGATGCGCGGGTGCGGCTGACCCGTCAGTTGTTTCAGCATCCAGCGAATCCCTACGAGTGCTATCTGCTGGATGCAACTGAGCTAGAGGTGCTGACCGAACTGGCGCAGCGGCTTGCGGAGGAAACCACAGCACTGCCCGATGTCTGGCGACAGTTTTGGCAGCACTATCAACAGCCAGCACAGATGCTTTGGGCAGATGTAAACCGTCGGCTGGGTCAGTTTGCGATCGCCTGTGCGCCCGCAGACCTAGCAGAATTCCTGCACCCAGTATGGACGCAGCAGCCCGTCGTCTTGGTAGGCGGCGCAGTAGATCAGGAAACCGATGCGGAGATCTATCGACAGCGAATTGGGCTGGAGGACGTGACCTGTCTCAAGTTTTCGCCCGATCGCCAGCATGAGCTGATTCACCTCTACCTGCCCGATCGCTTTCCGCTGCCCAACACGCCCCAGTTTCAGCCCGCGCTGATGAGCGAACTGCGGGCGATGCTGGCGGCCAGCGTGGCGCAGCAGGGGCTGACGGTGGTGCTGGTGGGCGACGTGCCGCTGCGATCGCAGCTCGGGTCGCAACTGGCAGCAGAGTACGGCTCCCGCGTGCAGGTGGAAAAAACCTGTCTGGATGAGCGCGGCATTTTGGTCTGCGGCTGGGAGTTTTGGCGAGAGCAGCAGGCCGTGTTGCCCGCGCCCAGCCTGCTGGTGATTACCACGCTCCCGATTCCCTCGTTGGAGGAGCCGCTGGTGTCTGGCCGCGTTGCCTACTACAAACAGCAGCGCCAGGACTGGTTTCGTCTGTATCTGCTGCCCGAAGCCCTGAGCGAACTGCAACGGGCGATCGCCCCCGCCCGCGAGTCTCAAGGTGTAGTCGCCCTGCTCGATACCCGCGTCAACTACCGCAGCTACGGTCAGCAAGTCCTCGCTGCCCTGGCTCCCTTAGCACGGATTAATTACCTCGATGCCAGCCTTTTTCGACACCTCGAAGGCATGGGCATTTTGGAATAGCAACGTCCTAAAAGGCGTTTGGGCTGAGGATGCAGCCTCACAGCGCTTTAGACGGCAGACTCATACAGGCCTCTCCCTGGCAGGGGTTCACTTCGACGATGACGTGAGAGAGCGCAGGGATATGTTTCAGCAGGTTTTTGTAATGCTCCGGCGGCTGCGGCTCGTGGGTAACCAGCGCAACGGTGGCGGCCAGATGCACCGGGCTGACGTTCCACACATGCAAATCGACCACCCGATTGTCCGCATCGGCTTCGATGGCGCTGATCAGGTCTAGCCGAACGGTTCGATCGGTTGCGCCGTCTAGCAAAATGGCTCCTGTTTCTTGGATCAGACCATAGGCCCATCTGGCGATCACTCCTGCGCCGACGACTCCCATGATTGGATCGAGCCAGGTCCACCCGCCAAATTTGCCCGCTAACAGAGCGGCGATCGCCAGCGTCGAGGTCAGCGCATCTGCCAAAACGTGAACATAGGCGGCCCGCAAGTTGTGGTCGGTATGGAACGAGTGCGCCCTCTCTTGCGGAAGATGCGGCTGGTGAGAATGGGCAGCAGGGTCGTGGGAATGACGATGAGAATAATCGTGGGAATAATCGTGGGAGTGATCGTGGGAATAATCGTGGGAATGGTCGTGGGAATCTTGCAACAGAACAGCGCTGACCAAGTTCACCCCCAGCCCCAGCAGCGCCACCCAGAGGGCTTCATTAAATTGAATCTCCTGGGGCTGAAACAGCCGATATCCCGACTCGATCGCCATCAGCAGTGCCACCACCGCCAGGGCGATCGCACTCGTAAACCCACCCAGCACGCTAACCTTCCCCGTGCCAAAGGTGTATTGGGGATTGTTGGCCTGTTTCCGGGCGTATTGGTATGCAAAAACCGTAATCCCAAACGCTGCAACGTGGGTGGCCATGTGCCATCCATCGGCCAGCAGCGACATGGAGCCAAACAGGGTTCCCGCTGCAATCTCAGCAATCATCGTGACAGCAGTCAGAACCAGCACAATTTGGGTCTTGCGTTCTGCCCGATCCTGACGGAGCAAAAAGTCGTGCGGGTGTTGCCAGGGTTCCAGGGTGTGAATGTGCATAGCGCTAACCAGGTTAAACGGGGTCTTGATCGCTCAGGGCTGAAGGGCTGAGCCTGATTCCAGCCTACCAATTTCCTATTGCTCACAGATCCCACTATTCAGCCTACGGTAGCGGAGCCGCCCCCGATCCAGCCCATCGGCTATGGTTTCTCTGCTTCCGATTTCAGCGCTCGATCCAGCACTGTCCTCGCCTGCTCTGCCTGGGCGCGGGCTTCGCGATAGCGCAGGTTTGCCTGGGCGTAGGTTTTTAGCACTTTGAAGCCTTCTTTGAGGCTGGCGATTTCTTCTTCGCTGACGACCTCATCGGTAAACAGCGTGTCGATCTGGGTGCGAATTTTCAGGGCTTCGGCACGAGAGGCCTGCACCCGCAGCTTCAGGGTGGCCAGGTTGCTGAGAACCTGCACGGCCTGAGTAATTGCGTCTTCGTCTTCGGTGTTTGTCAACACAGGCTCCTTGACTTCGATAAACTGGTGCGGCCCGAAGCCGTCGGATAGATCGGTGGGCAAGTTGCCGGATTCCATTAGCTCGATGAGCTGATCCATTGCTTTGTCGCGGGCTTTGGCTGAGTCCTTGCCGGGAACGGTCAGGATGATGTCGGGGCTTTGGGCAAGCGTATATTGCACCATAGGGCTTGGGGGAAGTGAGTAAAGTACTAATGTACTAATTTTACTCGATGAATGGTTCGCACGTTGGGTTTGCGCCAGGGCTGGTCTGCTGGGCGATCGCCCTTCTCAGAGAACCCACAGTCCAGCCGCAAACCCACATAGCAAAGCGATCGCCCCACCTACACACCCAACAAGCAGGAATGTAAGGGCGATCGCTTCAGAGCGTAGCGCAAAATTCTTAGAACAGAACAGCGCTTTCCCAGACGGGAATCAGGCGATCACGAAATTTTTGGGCTGCACCGCATCCAGCGACACGTTTCGCAGCGTCACTAGCGTTATGAAATCCAGCCGCAGCCCGTTGCCGTCGCGGTCGATTTTCACCTCCGTATTCGCGCCATTTTGCACCAGCCGAATGAACTGGTTGTATTGAGCTGTGGGGCTGGGCGCAGCGAAGGTGGGGCTGCGGAAGATGCCGCGCAGGTCAATGCGATCGACCGCTTCAAAGTCAGTAATGATATCGCCTGCGTCGTTCAGGTTGTTATAGACAAACATATCGATGCCCTGCCCGCCCGACAGCACATCGGCTCCGCGCCCGCCAATCAGGATATCGCCGCGCTTGCCGCCCTTCAGCGTGTCGTCGCCGTTGCCGCCCACCAGCTCATCGCGCCCGTCTCGCCCGATCAGGCTGTCATTGCCTTCACTGCCAAACAGGCGATCGTTGCCCCGCTTGCCATCTACCACGTCGTTGCCCCGTTTGCCGCGCAGGATGTCGTTGCCCGGTGTGCCCGCAATGCGGTCGTTGCCTGCGGTGCCGTTGCGGGTGATGCCCGCTGGGCCGTTGTTAAAGTCGATGGGTTCGATGGGGGTGCCCAGGCTCACGTCGATGCGATCGCCCACATAGCGCCGCACCGAAAAATCTCGGTCAAAGAAGCCCACATTGGTTCCCACCAATACCACGTTGCCATCGGGCTGGAGCGCAATATCAGCATTATTGTCTGCCGCATCCAGATCCGTTGTAACGCGCCCGTTGCCGTCGAAGCTGTTGTCTAGGGAACCGTTGCTGTTATAGCGCAGCAAGGCCGCCCTGCCATCGCTCACCGCCAGCACCAGAATCTTGCCGTTGGGTTGCACCAACACCTTCTTTGCCGTGCTGTTGTTGCCCAAGCTAGTCGTGACGCGCCCATTGCCATCAAAGCTAGAGTCGAGGCTGCCGTCTCGGTTGTATCGCGCCAGGGCGACCCGTCCGCTGCTCGTCCCTGCTACCAAAATCTTGCCATCCGACAGCAGCACGGCATCTGTCACCGCATCGACGGTCGTAAAGAAGCCGCCAAAATCAGTAGTTCGCACGCCCGATCGCCCAAAGCTGCGGTCGAGCGACCCGTCGGAGTTATAGCGGGCGATCGCAAAATCATCGCTACTCGTCCCCACGGCGATCAGCTTGCCGTCGTTTTGCAGCAGCACCTTTTGGGCGATCGAAAACGTTGTGCCACTGCCGATGCGCGTCCGCACAATGCCCCGACTGCCAAAGTCTCGATCAATCGACCCATCCGTGCGATAGCGCACCAGCGCAAACGCCGAGCCGTCGGTGCCCGCCACCACAATCTTGCCGTCATTTTGCAATAGCCCATCGCTGACCTGCGCGGTGGCTCCCAGGTTGGTCGAATTGCGCCCATTGCTGTCAAAGCTCGTGTCGCGGGAACCGTCCGTGCGATAGCGGGCCACGGCAAAGCTGTTGCCGCTAAAGGTGCTGCTGCTTTGGCCAATCACCAGAATGCGACCGTCGTTTTGCAGCAACACTTTTTGAACCGTTTCTGTAGCCCCAAAGTTGGTAGACTGGCGGCCATTTCCGGCAAAGGAACTGTCAAGCGAACCGTTGAGATTGAAGCGGACAATGCCAAAATCGCCATCGCTGTCGCCCACCATGATGAGCTTGCCGTCGGATTGCAGCACTGCATCGCGCAAAACCTGCGTGCCGCTGAAGTTCAGCACGGTTCTGCCGTTGCCCGCAAAGCTATTGTCTAGGGAGCCATTCGCTGTCAGTCGGGCCGCCGAAAAGCTGCCACTGCTGTCGCCCAGCGCCAGAATTTTGCCATCGGCTTGAACCAGCACTCTGCGAGCCTGGTCGAGGCCATCTAGCCCAAAGGTGATGCGGCCGTTGCCATTGAAGGTGGTATCGAGTTTTCCGGGAGTTGACATACTGAAAGGAAAGTTTGGGTGAAAAGTGATTGAAGGGACGTGCGCTTTGAGATCAGGAAATCAGAAGGGCAGAGAAAGAAGCGCCAAAAATAAAGAAGTGTAAAAGCTAATAGAGAAACGGGCAGAGGAGGCAGTTAACCTCGCCGCCTCATGTTTTAGCGCGTGTGGGTCAGTTTGCTCTATCCCCTGACAGCATGATTTCCGAAAACTGCCCGATTGCAGGATTGATTACCTGTAATGTCTTGGAGGAGCCTCGATTTTTCCAGCGAAAGCGCTAGAGGACGGAACATATGATGGATTTGGGCGATCGCAGGTTCCCGTTCGCTCCTCAATGCACCAGGGTTTCTGTTGGAAAAGTCTGTTGGAGCAGATGGGCGACGTTCCCAATGAGTGATTGCTGATCGTAATCAGTCCGAAATCAGTACAAAACCAGTTATTCGATGCGATAAACGCAAGACTGCCCGCTGCACGATGATGCCTTCTCGAACGGAACTGACCTGTCGCACTGCCAAAAGCACTTGCAACATTCCCAGCGAGATTACCCCTGACTCTGCGGCAGGGTTCAGCAGCTTTACAGTTTCTATGGCTTTTTTCAGGGGCTTTTTTCAGGAGCTTTTTTCAGGGGCTTTTTAGGGCTTTTACCCGCGCTTGGCAGAGCAATTTGCTAATTGCCATATCGAGTGCATCCGGCGATCGCTCAATCCGTTCTCGGATTGCCTCTGAGGTAATGCCACTTTGATCGGCCAAATCTGGACTTTGGGGGCTATTCTTCCAGTTCGCGATCGCCCTCTTCGTTTACCTTGCTCATCTCTTCCTTGAAGCCCCGCAGCGTCTTGCCCAAAGCGCCACCCAACTCAGGGATCTTTTTGGGCCCAAAAATAAGAATTGCAACGACTGCAATAATGGCAACCTCGGGCCAGCCCAAACCAAACATGACGCTTTCCTGCCAGTCATTCTGTTTTCACTATACGGGAATTGTCGGGCATCGCGTCGCCAATCTGTCAGCCATTCAACGCGCCTTGCGTTGCAGATATGCAGATAGGAGTATCCCAAAGGGCATCTGAAATTCATTCTCGGACTGTCTTGACCCCTGCGATATAATGTAGGTTTTTGCTGGGAAGCATTCTGCCCCAGTTTTTTTATCAGTAGCTAGAAATTGTCACTAGGAGTTGGTCTTGAGTGCGCTTTTGATCGCAGCGACGGATTCAGATACGGGAAAAACAGTGTTGATTTCGGCACTGGCGGCCTACTGGCAGGCCCACAGCGGCGGGCGATCGCTCGGCATTATGAAACCAGTGCAGTCTGGCAAGGGCGATCGGGAACTCTATCAGCGCCTTTTCCCGCTCAACCAGTCCATCAGCGAGATCAACCCCATCCACTTTGACTCGCCGCTAGCGCCGCCCATTGCCGCCAACAAAGAAGGTCGCCACATCAGCCTCGATAGCGCCTGGCACACCTTTGAAACCCTCTCCAAACAAAAGGACTGGGTGCTAGTTGAGGCGCTGGGCAGCCTGGGGTCGCCCATTACCCACGAAACGACTGTCGCCGACCTCGCCTGGGACTGGCGCATTCCCACCGTCCTTGTCGTGCCGGTAAAACTGGGGGCGATCGGGCAAGCCGTGGCAAACGTCGCCCTGGCCCGCCAGTCCCGCGTCCACATCAAGGGCATTGTCTTAAACTGCGTTGCGCCCTGCACCCAGCAGGAGATTGACGACTGGGCCCCTGCCGACCTGATCCAGTCCCTCACCCAGGTTCCCATCCTCGGCCTCATCCCCCATCTGCCCGACCCCACCGACCTCAGCCGCCTCACCCAAGCCGCCTCTGACTTGGCGCTTGAACGGTTGATGCCAATGCGGGGATAGTGGGTGAGAAGGGCAGGAAGTCGCCTAAGACCTGGCTCCCAAATCCAAAATCCGAAATCTAAAATCTAAACCCTAATCCTCTATGCTCACCTCTACCCCTGACCTGAAAACCCTGGCCCAGCAGACTCGATCGGCGGCGCGGCGGCTGGCGGCGCTATCGGGCGAGGCGCGAAATCGGGCGGTGGAGGCGATCGCCCTTGCCCTGGAAGCCGCAGCCCCAGAGATTCTGGCAGCCAATGCAGCAGACTGTGCGGCAGCGCTAGAGGAGGGGCTGGCGAAACCGCTCTACGGGCGGCTGAAGCTGGATGAAACCAAGCTGCGCGGCGTGATAGCGGGCGTGCGCGATGTGGCGCGGCTGGCTGATCCGGTGGGGCAGGTGCAGCTTCATCGAGAACTGGACACCGGGCTGGTGCTAAAGCGCATTACCTGTCCCCTGGGTGTGCTGGGCGTAATTTTCGAGTCGCGGCCCGATGCGCTGGTGCAAATTGCGTCGCTGGCGATCAAATCGGGCAACGGCGTGATTCTCAAAGGCGGGCGGGAAGCGGTGCGCTCCTGCGAGGCGCTGACGAGGGCGATTCACCGGGGGCTGAGTTCGGTAGACCTAGACCCGGCGGTGGTGCGCCTGCTGACGACGCGGGAGGAAACGGTGGCGCTGTTGGGGCTGGATCAAGAAGTGGATCTCATTATTCCGCGTGGCTCCAATGCCTTTGTGCGGTTTGTGCAGGAGAATACGCGGATTCCGGTGCTGGGCCATGCCGACGGCATCTGCCACCTATACGTCGATCGGGCGGCCGACGTGGCCCAGGCGGTGGGCGATCGCCCTCGATGCCAAAAACCAACTATCCCTCCGCCTGCAATGCCATTGAAACCCTGCTGGTGCATGAGGGCGATCGCTTCTGAATTCTTAGCCGCAATGGTTCCAGTTTTTCAAACAGGCGGGCGTAGAACTGCGCGGCGATGACCGCACACAGGCTTTGGGTGGCGCTGCCATCAAGCCTGCCACGGAAACAGACTGGGCAACGGAATACAGTGACCTGATTTTGGCGATTCGCGTGGTGGATTCGCTGGAGGCGGCGATCGCCCACATCAACACCTACGGCTCCCGCCACACCGAGGCGATCGCTACACAAGATGACGCAGCCGCTGCGACTTTCATTTCTCAAGTGGACGCAGCAGGCGTGTTTCACAACTGCTCTACCCGCTTTGCCGACGGCTTCCGCTATGGCTTTGGCGCAGAAGTCGGCATCAGCACCCAGAAAATGCCGCCCCGCGGCCCTGTGGGGCTAGAAGGTCTGGTGACCTATAAGTATCAGTTAGTGGGCGATGGGCACATCGTCAACACCTACAGCGGCGAAAACGCCCGCCCCTTTACCCATCGCGACCTGGCCTGAGCCGTCACCCACGCTTCTGCGCTGAACCCTGAAACTGATGAACACGTATCAGGTGATCTACGACATCGTGCGGCAGATTCCCCACGGACAAGTGGCGACCTATGGGCAAGTGGCGGATCTGGCGCAACTGTATGGTAAGGCGCGGCTGGTGGGCTACGCGCTCTATCGGGTCGATATGCAAAATTCCGACATTCCCTGGCATCGCGTCATCAACGCCAGAGGCGAAGTGTCTGAATCGCCGCTGCGCTACGGTACGGATTATTTGCAGCGATCGCTCTTAGAAGCAGAGGGTATCGAGTTTAGCCCAGAGGGAAAGGTGGATTTGCGGAGATATCTGTGGCGGCCGGGGGGAGAGTGAAGGAAGGAAGAACGAAGAAGGAAGAACGAAGAAGGAAGAACGAAGAAGGAAGAACGAAGAAGGAAGAACGAAGAAGGAAGAACGAAGAAGGAAGAACGAAGAAGGAAGAACGAAGAAGGAAGAGGGAGGAACGTTTCATTTTTCACTCTTCGTTTTTCGTTTTTTCCATCTCTCCCTCCTCTTCCCCAACCTGCTATTCTTCAAGAAAGCTAATTCCCGACTGCTCATGGAAGGGTTTGTTGTCTCGCTAGTGATCTTTGCGGCTATCTTTGCCATTTTTGCCCTGGGGCTGAATCTGCAATGGGGGTTCACGGGGCTGATCAACTTTGGGCAGGTCGCGTTTATGACGATCGGAGCCTATGCGACGGTGCTGCTGAGCTTGCAGGGCGTGCCGCTGTGGCTGGGGGCGCTGGTTGGGGCGGGGCTGGCGGCGCTGCTGGGGCTGGGCATTGGCTTTGCGACGCTGCGGCTGCGAGAAGATTATCTGGCGATCGTCACGATTGGCGTGGCGGAGATGGTGCGCCTGATTGCCGAAAATGAGGATTGGCTGACACGGGGAACCTTTGGACTTCAGGGCTTTCCGCTACCGCTGGCGACTTGGAACCCCAACTGGCTGGGGCGATCGCTCATGGTGGTGATCCTAACGGCGATCGCCGGGTTGGCCTACTGGCGGTTCTGGCGCTGGCTGCGGCAAACGGTGAAGTCCATTCCTCCAGCGCACTTGACCAACGGCGTGGCCCTGTCGCTGGGCTACCTGCTGTCTCTGACGCTGCTGGTGATTGGGTTGGGTTATGTCTCTAGCACGCTCAAGCAACTGGGCACGGTTCCTTATTGGCTGCTGGGCGCAATGCTGCTAGTGGCGATGGTGGCGCTGGTCTGGCTTTATGTGTGGCTGGGCAAGCTGGCAGATGCCAGAATTCCTGCCTGGTCTAACAGCTTGGGAACGGTGGCGGCGCTGGTCTGCGCGGCGCTGGGCCTCTGGGTCTATGGCTATTCCGCCTCGGCGCTGTATCACTACGACCGCAACCCCAGCAAAGCCGGGCTGATGCTGGTGTCGGTGGTGCTGTTGGCGCTGATCTTTTGGGGATTGGAGCGGTTGGTGCGATCGCCCTGGGGCCGCGTCCTCAAAGCCATCCGCGAAGACGAAGCCGTTGCCCGCGCTCTGGGCAAAAACGTCTTCGCCTACAAGCTGCAATCTCTGGCGATCGGCGGCTTTTTGGCGGGCATCGCGGGTTCCCTTTACGCCTGGCAGCTCACCACTGTCTATCCCGACAACTTCCAGCCCCTCGTCACCTTCAACGCCTGGACGATTGTGGTGTTGGGCGGCGCAGGCAATAACGTCGGCACGATTCTGGGAGCCGCGATTTTCTGGGGCTACCAAACCGTCACTCGCTTCTTTTTGCGCGACGTGATTCCCCTCGACGATGCCCGCCTCGGTGCATTCCGCGTCATGCTCATTGGTCTGCTGCTGATGATCCTCATGGTGTGGCGACCGCAGGGCATTCTGGGCAACAAGGACGAGCTGACCCTTGGGAAGTAGGGAGGAAAGAGAGAAGAACGAAGAACGAAGAACGAAGAACGAAGAACGAAGAACGAAGAACGAAGAACGAAGAACGAAGAACGAAGAACGAAGAACGAAGAACGAAGAACGAAGAACGAAGAACGAAAAACGAAGAACGAAAAACGAAGAACGAAAAACGAAGAACGAAGAACGGAACTTCTTCTCTCTTCTCTCTTCTCTCTTCTCTCTTTCCCCCTCTCCCCCTCTCCCCCTCTCCTATCTCTCCAACATCCCACCCCACTCATGGCTCTCCTGACGGCAACCCAACTTACTAAAACCTTCGGCGGTATCCGAGCGGTGGATTCGGCCTCGATCGAAGTGCCAGAGGGCAGCATTACTGGGCTGATCGGGCCGAATGGGGCGGGCAAGACGACGCTGTTTAACCTGCTGTCGATGTTTTTGCGGCCAGACAGCGGTGAAGTGCAGTTTGCTGGAGAGCCGATTCAGACGTTGCAGCCGCATCAGGTGGCGCAGCGGGGGCTGGTGCGGACGTTTCAGGTGGCGCGGGTGTTGTCGCGGCTGTCGGTGCTGGAGAATATGCTGCTGGCGGCGCAGGAGCAGACGGGGCGAGCGGTTTTGGAATGTGTGGTGGCGATCGCCCCCGGATTGCCCCAAGAAGAAGAAACCCAGCGGGAGTATGCCTGGAATATTCTGGAATCCATCGGACTGGCGCACAAAGCGCACGACTACGCGGGGTTCCCCTGTCGGGCGGTCAGCGCAAGCTATTGGAACTGGGACGGCGCTGATGGTGAAGCCCCGGCTGATTTTGCTGGATGAACCCGCTGCGGGCGTAAACCCGACGCTGATCAACCAGATTTGTGAACATATCGAAGCCTGGAACCGTCAGGGCATCACGTTTCTGGTGATTGAACACAACATGGACGTGGTGATGTCGCTGTGCGATCGCGTCTGGGTGATGGCAGAAGGGCGCAACCTGGCATCGGGCACCCCCGAAGAGGTGCAGCAAAATCCCCAGGTGCTAGAGGCGTATTTGGGCAATTAGCATGGTGCAAGACCACAGCCGTTGCGCTTCTCCTCAGCAGGTGGCAGCTCTGCTTATTAATGAATAAGCTGTGAGTAGAAATCTTTACCCATCACCCTGCTGACTGTGGAATCCCCTTCTGAGAATCGTTTGTCTAGTTCACAAAATCAGCAAGCCCCGTCGCTAAAACGGCGATGCGTTTCGGTCTGTCAGTATCGCTCCTGCGAACGGAGCGGGTCGGCGGCGGTGCTGGCGGCCTTTCGAGAGGCGAACCTGCCGGGAGTACTGGTTAGCGCGAGCGACTGTATGGGGCAGTGTGCTTCTGGGCCGACGGTGCGGGTCACGCCAGACAACGTGTGGTACTGCCGCGTGAAGCCGGAAGATGTGGAGGCGATCGCCACTCAGCATTTGCAGCACGACGAACCTGTGGAGCGGCTGCTGCATCCCCGGTTTCATCCCCGGTTTGATTTTGCGGATTAGGCTGCGAATCTCATCCTGTGGTGATATCGCATTGGAGAGGAAGTGTGTAGATGTCTTGAGCCTGTGAGGCTGGGCAAACGGTTTCGGGCATCCTAAGCAAGTCCTTTCAAAGGCTGGTTCTGGAGTCGGGCTATGGTGCTGCTAACGGTTGGCGCAATTTTGCTGATTGCGGGAGTCGTGCTGATTTTTGTGAAACGCCACCACAGCGGCCGCGCCTATTGCCTCAAGGTATCGCGTCCGGCAACGGTGGCAGAACTGGAGAAAATGTCGGCAGAGATTGCTCAGGAAATTGGCGGCGGCAACTGGCGTGAGTATGTACGGCTGTCGGGCGTGGTGCAGTGCGATCGCCCTCTCACCTCCCAACTGGCGCAGCAGCCCTGCGTCTATTACCACATGACCGTGCGGCGCGAGTATGAGGAAACCGTGGTTCGCCGCGACAAGGACGGCAACGAAGAGCGCAGCACCGAGCGCGGCTCGGAAACCGTGGCCAGCCACGAGCAGTCCACGCCCTTTGTGCTGAAGGATGATACCGGGGCGATCGCCGTTGACCCCAACCAGGCCGACTTTGAGACGATCACCGTGCTGGATGAATTTCGGCCTGAATCGCCCGGCAACTTTATTTCCTTTGGCGGCTTTTCGCGGGCGCTGAGTCCGCTGGGGGGCGATCGCCGCACGCTGGGCTACCGCTACCAGGAGGTAATCGTGCCAGTGGAGCGGCGGGTGACGGTGGTGGCGACGGTGAGCGATGCGGGCAATGGACTGACCTTGCAGCGCCCAACCGAATCGGGGAAACAGTTCATCATCTCGCTCCGCAATGCCGAAGAACTGACGAAATCGGCCGAGCGCAACGCCAAAGCCAGCGACCTGGCGATGAAGTATTGTCTGGTGGGTGGGGCTGTGCTGGCGATCGCCGGACTGGTGACAGGCTTTTAGCATCTTCAGATCGCGATTTCTCAAACTGCGATTTCTTAGCCGCCACGCTTTAACCATGATTTCTAGGATTTCTTAGCCGCGATATTTGAACAGCAACGAGTTGCAGTCACAAACTTCAATCACAGGTAGTTTTCCCTCTTCCCTCTTCGTTCTTCCCTCTTCGTTCTTCCCCTTTCCCCCTCCCGCTTCTCGTCAGACATCTCTGACAAACGGCATCAGGTCTTCGGTTGTTTCCAGGTTAGCCGTCACTTCCAACTCCTCACCGGGCTGCGTCGGCGAGTAGCTTTCCAGGGCGATCGTGCCGTTCAGCATTGCGCCATCGAGCTGGGCCGCCGTCAGGTTCACCTGATCGAGCGTAACGTGCCACAGCTCAGCCTCTCGCAGGTCTGCCCAGATGAGCCTCGCCCGTTGCAGATTGCTGTCCTGCAAATAGGCATGGCGCAGGTTTGCCCCGCTCAAGTTGGCATCGTGCAGCACGGCCCGGCTCAGGTCGGCTCCCAGCAAGCTGGCGTTTTCCAGGTTTGCCCCTTGCAATTGAGTCCCCTTTAGGTCGGTCAGCGCCAGGTTTGCGTCTCGCAGGTCGGCTTCGCTGAGGTCGGCCCCACTGAGGTCGGCTCCGCGCAGGTCTGCCCCCTGAAGCTTGGCTCGACGCAGGGTTGCCTGGGTCAGGTCTGCCCCTTGCAAGTCTGCATGTTCTAATACGGCTCCCGTCAGCTTGGCGCGATGCAGGTTTGCCAGCCCCAGCGCTGCCCGGACAAGCACACAGCGGATCAGGCTGGCATCTTGCAAGTTTGCGTCTTGCAAGTTTGCCCCAGCGAGGTTGGCTTGATACAGGTCGGCGCGATAAAGATTGGCGCTCTCCAGAATCGCATGGCTGAAATCAGCCTGGCTCAGGTTGGCGAAGCTAAGATTGGTCTGGCGCAGATCGGCTCGCTGCAAGAGGCAGCCCCGCAGCAGCACCCGGCTTAGGTCAAGCTCTGGCAACCGCGCATCAGACAAGTCCAGCCGCCCCGCTTCGGGATGGGTCAAACACCATTGGTTCCAAATGCTGACACCTGTTTTCAGTAGCGCCAGTAGGTCAAAATCTGCCATGAGGAGAGCGCGAGGGGGCAGGGGGTAAAGGATTTGGGCAGGGATTACGAGGTTCAGTTAAAAGCTGTTCTTCTCATAAGCGTGCAGATGAAGGCTTGTCCTAACCATTTCTATAGCCTCAATTGTTGGCCCCTTTCACTGCTGTACAAAACCTTTCTGGCGTTTGCTGCCCCGACCCGGATGAAACCGGGCGATCGATCGCCCTCCGATTGCCCAAAAAGCAGGTCGCTCGCAAAGCACCGAATAATCATTGATTAGAGAGAAGATTCCATGACGGCTCAATTAGGTATGACTGAGATTAATGGCGCTGACTATAGCGTTCGGCTGAGTCCACAAAATTCAACCGTGGTATTTTAAGGCTCTCTGAGCCTGGGCAGCACCGCAGACTATACGCCGATTGTAGAACTGCTGGAGTCGGCGATCGCCTTAGTTCCGCCTGAGTCTGGATCTCCGCCCACGCTGCGGCTGGACTTACGAAACCTGGAGTTTCTAAATAGCTCTGGCATCAATATGCTGTCTCGGTTTGTCATCATGATGCGGCAGAAGCCTCAGATCGCGCTGGTGATCCTGGGCAGCGAAGAAATTATCTGGCAGGGGCAATCGCTCAAAAACCTACAGCGCCTAATGCCGACCATGCAAGTGGAGTGGGCTTAGGCAGGATTAGGGGACAACGCTTGACGCGATCGCAGATGTAGTGTTTTATAGAGGCAAAGTGCAGTCGATCACGCTACATTTTGTTTTGTGAACCTCTGTGCCAACTGCTTCATAAGGCTCGTTTGGGTGCATCTTGTCAGCAAATTGCGTTAATACTAGCGTATTGTTCTGCGGGCGTATCTGTTTTTGGGCAGTTTTTTGCAGCGCCACACAGCGCTACATAGCGCTACGTAGCGCCATATAGCGTCCTTGGTCAATGCCTTAACTTAATGCCTTATTGGGCGATCGCCCGACTGAAGCGCTCCTGAAAAGCTGGTATAAACACGCTGCGATCGCACGTTTTGCGCCCCCATTTCCCCCTATTGGTCAGTGTTCATGGTTTCTCAAGTTGAGACCTCGGTTTCAGATTTCACCCGCCCCCTCTCTCATACGGTGGAAGGGTTGGTGCAGGTGTTTACCTGTCCCCACCGCAGCTTTTTTACCAGCGTGATGGCGCAGGCGCTCCGCATTGCAGGGCAGGGAACGCCTGTTCTAGTGGTACAGTTTCTCAAAGGCGGCATTGGGCAGGGGCAGGCACACCCAGTGCGACTGGGACAGCACCTCGACTGGCTGCGCTGCGATCTGCCCCGCTGCATCGATACACCCCAACTTGAGGATGGCGAAGCGGAAGCATTGCAGGAATTGTGGCAGCATACCCAGGACGTGGTGCGGTCGGGCAAGTATGCGCTGGTGGTGCTGGATGAACTCAGTCTGGCAATTAAGTTTGGGCTGATTCCAGAATCCGAGGTGCTGGAACTTCTGAAAAATCGACCCCGCCAGGTGGACTTGATCCTGACGGGGCCAGAGATGCCGGAGTCAATTCTGGATCGGGCGGATCAGATTACAGAACTGCGCCGCAGCCATCGCCCGTAGTCCGGTAGTCCCTGGTTTTAGTTTGCGTTTTAGTTTGCAGCTTGGTAGAGCCCGTCAGCGCCAGCGTAACGCATCAATACTTTTCGGCTCCGTGAGTTTTCGGCACGGTGAGTTATGGGTACGCCTAACAGCACTCTGCACCATTCGTGTCTACCCACCAATCGTTGACGTTTCGGGTCAGCCGCGCACGAAACGTCAACAATTCAGCTTGCCGATGTTTCTTCAGCCTGTGTTTCGCATTCCGGCGGCGATGCCGTTGATGGTGAGCAGTGCGCCGCGCAGCAGTTCGCCCCGGCTATAGCGCGAACGGATTACGCCAGAGGCGGCGCTGGTCTTGTGCTGGCGCAAGCGCTTCAGCAGGGAGACTTGCAGGAAGCCAAGGGGCACGATTGTGCTGTTGCGGAGTTGCACCGAGCGCTGGAGGTCGGGGTCGCCATCGAGCAGGCGCTCATGGCCGGCGATCGCCAGCACTAGCCCCTTCGTCAGATGATATTCGTCGCGGATTTGCTCAAATAGCCGCTCGAAGCGCTCCCGATCTTCGGGCTGCGACAACTGCTGAACGTAATGGTTAGCAATCTGCAAGTCTACCTTTGAAAGGGTCATTTCGCATTTGGAAATCACCATCTTAAAGAAGGGCCACTTGTAATAGAAGTAGCGCAACAGCTTCAGGTTTTCCTCTGGCTCCTCTTGCAGGAATTCGTTAATCGCCGTGCCCACGCCATACCAGGAGGGCAGCAGGAAGCGCGTCTGCGTCCAGCTAAACACCCAGGGAATGGCCCGCAGGCTGCCCAGGTCTTTTTTTCCGCCGCGCCGAGCGGGCCGGGAGCTAATTTGAAGCTGGCTGATTTCTTCAATCGGCGTGACCTGGTGGAAGAAATCAACAAAATCCGGCTGTTCGTAGATCAAGGAGCGGTAGTGGGAGCGCGATCGCGTCGCCAGTTCCTCCATAATTTCGTGCCACGGCTGGATATCGTCGAACCCGTTTCGCAGCAGGCTCGCCTGCACCACCGCCGCCGTGATGGTTTCTAGGTTATACAGCGCCAGTTCCGGCAGGTTATATTTCGAGGCCAACACCTCGCCTTGTTCTGTAATTTTGATGCGGCCGTCGATGCTGCGACCCGGCTGAGCCAGAATCGCTTCATAGGCCGGCCCACCGCCGCGCCCCACGGAACCGCCGCGCCCGTGGAAGATCCGGAGGGAGATACCGTAGGTTTCGGCCATCGCTTGCAACGACTGCTGGGCCTTGTGGATTTCCCAATTGCTGCTGAGGAAGCCGGAGTCTTTATTACTGTCGGAATAGCCCAGCATGATTTCCTGGAGTGAGGCTCGCTGCGGCAGCGTACTCCTGGAGCCTGCAATATCCACCTTTTGCCCTGTCTCTTCTTGCTGGCGCTCGGCATAGCCGCCCGACAGATATGCCCGATAGAGCGGCAGCTCAAATAGCTCCTTCATCACTGCCGGAGCGCGGAGCAGGTCTTCTACCGTTTCAAACAGCGGCACTACGTTGATTGCGCCGCTGCCCGTGGCGGGGTCGTAGATGCCTGCCTCTTTTGCCAGGAGCAGCACTTCCAGCAGGTCGCTGGCGTGGTGGCTCATGCTGATGACGTAGGTCTGGCAAATCGCGGGGCCAAACTCTTGATGCAGCTTGCGAACCATGCGGAAGGTTTGGATGGTTTCGCAGGTTTTTTCGGAGAAAGGCAGTTCCGACGGGATTAGCGGGCGACGGGTTTTTAGCTCGGTGGCCAGCCAGTGCGATCGCTCCTCCTCCGTCATCTCGTGGTAAGACTTGGGCAGAATTTGCAGGTATTCCGCGATTTCGGCGATCGCATCCGAGTGGCGACCGCTCTCCTGGCGAATGTCCAGATGCGCCAGGTTAAAGCCGTAAATTTCCACCTGACAAATCAAATTCTCTAAATCACGGCAGGTTAGCCCCGTTTCCTCAAGATTCCTGCGAATCAACTGTAGATCTGCCAGAAACTCGTCACCGGAGCGATAGAGCGTCGCCGGGTTGTAGTCCGGAGACTCGTCGTTGAAATAGTCGCCGTTGTAGAGCTTGCGGCTGCGTTCGCAGGTGTTTTCCAGCCGCTTTTGGATGTAGCTCAGCTTCAGGCGATAGGGTTCCTGTCGATAGCGGATGGCAAGCTGCTCATAGACTTCAGGCATTTGCGCCTGGTCTTGCTCTAGCGACTCTAGCAGGTCGGGCAAGACATCGCTCCAGTGCAGCGACAGGCTCAGCAGGTTGATCAAGTGCTTCACCGACTGGATGTATTTCGCCAGCACCAGATTGCGCTGATAGCAGGCGGTTTTCCAGGTGATTTCCGGGGTGACGGACGGGTTGCCGTCGCGGTCAGACCCGACCCAGGAGCCAAACTTGCAGAAGTTGTAGCGGGGCGGATGCAACCCTGGAAAGGTGGCCTTTAGCGCCGAACGGAAGCGGTAGTAAAGGTGCGGAATCACATCAAACAGGACTTCTTGGAAGTAGTGCAGCGCGTAGTCTACTTCATCTAGCACCGTTGGTTTGAACTGGTGCAACTCGTCGGTGCGCCACCACAGGCGAATTTCTTCGGTCAACTGTTCTCGCAGGGTTTCCGTTTCCCAGGAAGAAGTCAGCCCCAGCATCCGCATACTGTCTTCGGCAGTGTCGAGCTGGCGCAGGATTTTGGCGATGCGGCGCTGTTTGTCGCGGATGGTGTGGCGGACGATTTCTGTGGGGTGGGCAGTGAAGACGAGGCGAATGTCAAGGTTGTCGATCAGGTTTTGGATTTGGCGTGGCGGCACGTTAAGGTTGGCCAGCTTGGGAAACAGACCCCGAAACGTACTCATTTCTCGGCGCAGTGCGGTTTCTTCTCGCAGGCTGCGCTCTAGCATATCAGCACTGAGTCCGGCAGTTTGGGTGTCGGAGCCGTTTTGCTTGTCGTCGGAGGCTGTGGCTACGTCGTAGGAGGCGCGATATTGCTGCTGCTGTCCACGCTGTTCGTAGTGCTGTTCGACGATATTGATCAGCTGAAAATAAAGGGCAAAAGCACGGGCGGCACGAATTGCGTCGTTTAAATCAAGCTTCTCGATGACCGCTAAGGCGATCGCCTCCCCCTCTTCGGGGGCTTGTCCTTCAGGGGAGCAGACCAAGCGCAGTTGCTGCAATAGGTCTACCAACTGCTGCCCACACTCTTGCTGAAGCACTGACTCCCACAGTTCTTCAACTAGCTTCAGCCGATGGCGAAGAAACAGATCCGTAGCTGAAAGAGGCTGATCGTCTCGATCTTCTGTGGCGGTGCCGGTGCTGAAGGCATCATCCGACGAGTGGAGGATGGAACTCATGGCGTGTCCTGGCTGGATTATTCGATAATTTTAGAGGTTTTTAATGGTGCTAGGAAAAACACCATGAAAATCATCGCTTATTCTTACGTTGATCTGCGGTGTGAGACTGTACCGAATGCATCACTTCAGGGTTCCTTTAAGGGTTCGGCTGAGGAGGCTGCGTGGTGGGCGATCGCAGATAGAGTCTACCAGGATTATGCAGAATTAGATGCTGCAACAGGTGCGGCGGCGAATAGCCGTGAAACCAGACAGCCTCCTGGCATTGCCCATCGACCGCAGTGGCAGCAGCTTTTGCAGGATTGTCAGCAGGAACTGCCAGCAGCAGTATTGGTTCGCCAATTGGCCGATCTGGGCGATTCTGTAGCAGAGGTGGGCGATCGCCTAGCTGAGCTAGAGGCACTGCATATTCCGCTGCGAATTGCGGGCGCTGATCCCCAGACTCCAGCCCCTTCACCTGCGGAGCTTTTGCAACAGTTTCAGACGCTCCAGTCTGCTCAGCATCGCCAGCGCATTCAGCAGGGACACGCCCGCAACCGTATCCGCGCCCAGCCGCCGCCAGGAAAAGCGCCCTACGGCTATCGGCGCGGCAAAGATCGCTACGTGCTGGATCGAACCACGGCTCCGGTCGTCAAGGATTTCTTTGACCATTTTTTGCTCTATGGTTCGCTGCGGGGTAGCATTCGCTATTTGCAGCAAAAATACAATAAGAAAATCTCTAGCTCGACCGGCAAACGATGGCTCACCAGCCCGGTCTATCGCGGCGATCTGGAATACCACACGGGCGATATCGTGCCCGACACGCATCCCGCCATTTTGCCCCGCGCCGAAGCCGCCCAAGTCGATCGTATTTTGCGGCGAAACCGGAAGCTGCCGCCCCGCGCTGCCAGTGCGCCGCGATCGCTCTCTGGGCTGGTCACTTGCGGCGAGTGCCAGTCGGCTTTGCGGGTGTGCAGCGTGACGCGCCCCCGCCAGTCGCGGAGTTATCTCTACCTGCGCCCTGCGGCCTGTCCCCGCGCTAAAAAATGTGGGGCGATCGCCTACGAGTCTGTGCTGCACGCCACCTTCGAGCGCATTTGCGCCGACCTGCCGCGCTTAGTTTCAAGCACCCCCCTGCCCGATGTGGAGCAGATGCAGCGGGCGATCGCCGCCCAGATCCACACGCGCCAAACCTGGCTGGTTCAACTGCCCGATCTGGTGCAGCAGGGTATTCTAGATCAGCAAACGGCTGACCTCCGCGCCTATACGCTGCGAACTGAAATTGCCCGCCTGCAAACCCAAATTGACCAATTGCCCCCGGCAAACCTGAGGGCGATCGCCCAGGTCATCTCCCTGCCGCAGTTCTGGCTCGACCTATCGGAGTCTGAGCGCCGTGCCTATTTCCGCGAATTTCTGCGGCAAATCGTGCTGGAGCGCGAGGGGAGAAGCATGGCAGGTAAGGCTGGTATTTTTTGCTAGAGCGGCCTAACTTTTGACCGCTGATACTTTTCCCAATCCCGCCCGCGCCAAAATCTCTGGAATTAGGTCTTCCCGCTTCACCGCCATCATGTGAACGCCTTGGCAGAGTTGCCGCGCCATCTGCACCTGCTCAGCGGCGATCGCCACGCCTTCTTCTAGCGGATGGGGTGCTTTTTCCAGGCGATCGATAATGTGTTGGGGAATCTGGGCACCGGGCACGTTTTTGTTAATAAACTGGGCGTTTTTGGCAGACTTCAGCAAAAAAATGCCTGCCAGAATCGGTCGGTTGCAGTTGGCCGCAATCTGGTGCATGAACTTGTCCAGACGGTCAAAATCAGTAATCAACTGACTCTGGAAAAACTGTGCCCCCGCCTCGACCTTCCGCTCAAATCGGCGCTGGAGTCCCGACCAGCTTGGGCACTGCGGATCGACCGCTGCCCCAGCAAAAAAGCTGGTCGCCCCATCCGTCAGCTGCTTCTCATTAATATCCAGCCCCGCATTCAGGTTGCCGATCAATCGCAGCAGCCGCACCGATTCCAGGTCAAACACGGGCTTGGCATCGGGATGATCGCCCGCCTTGATCGGGTCGCCTGTCAGCGCCAGCACATTGCGAATGCCCAGCGCCTGCGCCCCCATCAGGTCTGCCTGTAGCCCAATTCGATTGCGATCGCGGCAGGCCACCTGATAAATCGGCTCGATGCCCTCCCGCAGCAGCAGCGCCGCCGCCACCAGCGACGACATCCGCAGCACCGCCCGACTGCCATCGGTAATGTTGACCCCATGCACCCAGTCCTTGAGCAAATGCGCCATTTGCAGCATGTGTGTTGGGTCGCAGCCTTTCGGCGGCATCACCTCAGCAGTGATCAAAAATTCGCCAGACCCGGCAGCCGCTTGCAGGCGGGTTGAAGGAGCCAGAGATCGGGGTTCAGCAGGCAGGGATGAAGAGGTAACCATAATCAGCAGATTCTAATAACTTGGGGCATCGAGATTTCAGGGGCAATTTAGCTAAGGATGATCAAGATTCATAGCCCGACCCCTGTTCGCGCAAGCGCTGCGGAGCAATCTCCCTGACCCCTTCAAACGGGCAAAGCGTATCCCAGCGCCTTTTTCACTTTAGTTAGCGTGATGTTGGCGATCGCCTCTGCCTTTTCTTTGCCCTCATGCAAAACCTGCTGCAAATAGCCCGGTTCGCCCATAATCTCGTGATAGCGATCCTGAATCGGCTTCAGCGCAGAAATCATGACCTCCGTCAGCAGCGGTTTGAACTGCCCCCAGCCCATCTCGGCACATTCCTTCGCCACTTCGTCCTTCGTCTTACCCGAGAGGATCATGTAAAGCGTCAGCAGGTTTGTGCATTCCGGGCGTTCAGGATTGTCAAACTCCAGTCCGCGAATTGGGTCAGTTTTGCAGCGCTTGATCTTGCGCTGAATCTCCTCGGGCGAATCCAGCAGGTTAATTCGGCTCAACTCTGACGGGTCAGATTTTGACATCTTTTTCGTGCCGTCGGTCAGGCTCATCACCCGTGCGCCCTCAGCGCGAATCATCGGCGTGGGCAACTTCAGGACTGGCGCGTCTTCGCTGCCAAACTGGTAGTTGAGTCGGGCGGCAATGTCGCGGGTAAGTTCCAGATGCTGCTTTTGGTCTTCGCCGACGGGTACTTTGTCGGGTTCGTACAGCAGAATGTCTGCCGCTTGCAGCACGGGATAGCTGAGCAGGCCTGCGCCGACGTTTTCGCCCTGTTTCACGGCCTTTTCCTTGAACTGGATCATGTCTTCCAGCCAGTTCAGCGGCGTAATGCACATCAACAGCCAGGCCAACTCTGCGTGGGCGGGCACATGAGACTGCACAAAGATGGTGGCGTGTTCCAGGCTAATGCCGCTGGCGAGGTAAGAGGCGGCGACTTTGTAGGTGCTTTCGGCCAGTCGTGTAGGATCGTGGGGCACAGTAATGGCGTGCAAATCCGCCATAAATAGATAGCTGTCGTAGTCTTCCTGAATTTCGACCCAGTTGCGAATGGCACCGAGGTAGTTGCCCAAGTGCAACTCACCAGTTGGCTGAATGCCAGAGAGAACGCGCTGCTTGCCCATGAAGCTGTTTGCTGATGAAAGTATCTTGACAATAAGGACGGCGGAAGCCTAAGAAAGCGTTATACCCGCGTGTTTTCAACCATAACCCAAATAGCGTTTTGGGATGTAGCTGTCGTGCGGATGGGCAAACCTGAAAAATCTGCGGGTTGCGAATCCCGATTGCCCACCCCCATAATGAAGTAAATGTTACGAAATTGTAAAACTCGTAAGCAATAATTCACAGCCCCCATGACTCATGCTTCTTCCGACTCGATGACGCAAGCCTTGGCGGAATGCATTGCCCTGCTGCAAGATCTACAAACTCATGCAGCGGCCAATGATGCGTTTGACCAACTGAAAGTCCAAATTGCCCAGGTAAACCCGGCAATGGCTAATCTGCTGGAAATGTTGTGGCGAGAGGCAGTGGCAGGGCGGCGATCGGCCGCGTTTTGGCAGCAGATTTGTGACGTAGAGCGCGACCTAACCGAAAACCTGTCGGCAAACCACTTCCAGCTTCAGCAAAACTATCTGCGCCTGATGCAAGAGCAATAGCCTGGGGCGCTCGAATGAGATCTGGCATTTGAGAAGATTCTCAGCAGCTTTTCAGACGCTTCTCACCGGGTGTTCAAGGTGCGTTCAGGCGATCCCTCATCATAGTTCTCATCAGTCTCAGGCGCTCTACCCGTCGGTTTTATCAACCTGCGGGAAAGGGCTTATATGAGCGCTTTTGGGTAAACCCTGACAACCACTACCGAACAGCGATAAAGCAGCGATGAAGAAGCGATACTTTTTAGGCATCAGTACGGCAGTGTTGGGGGTAGCGTGGCTTTCTCGCTACTTGCCCGGACAGCAGGGGGCAAGCGAGGCGATCGCCAGTACGACGTTCGAGATCACCAAAACAGAGGCAGAGTGGCGAGCCATTCTGACACCGGAACAGTTTCGCGTGCTGCGGCAGCACGGCACCGAGTATCCCGGCAGCAGCCCGCTAGATAAGGAATATGGCAACGGCACCTATGTTTGCGCGGCTTGCGACCTGCCGCTGTTTAGCTCCGAAACAAAGTATGACAGTGGCACAGGCTGGCCCAGCTTCTCTGCACCCATTCAAGGGGCGATCGGCACAAGCATCGACAATTCTTTTCTGATGACCCGCACAGAGGTTCACTGTCGCCGCTGCGGGGGACACCTGGGGCATGTGTTTGACGATGGCCCAGCACCCACAGGTCTTCGCTATTGCATGAATGGCGTTGCGCTGAGGTTTGTTCCAGCTTAGTGGAATCAGGGTTTAGTGGCTTAAAGCTCAGTGGCTTAAAGCTCAGTGGCTTGCCAGCGTGATCCCAGCACGGCTCTATTCTGCTCTATTCCAATCTGCTCTATTCCAATAGGCTTGCAGAACCCACATCAGCCTTTGGCTCTTCATAGAGCTTGCTTTCCAGCCCGGCCGGTGGCTGCTTGTGAGGCTCCGGTTCTAGCCCGTCCTGCGGTAGCCAAATCCGCAACCACGCGCCACCTGTTTCTGGATGGTTGCTGGCCAGCACCACACCGTGATGGGCTTCCACAATTTGCCGAACAATTGCCAGACCCAGACCACTGCTGGTGCGGTGGTATGGCTCGGCTTCACTCGAATGAGATGAATTTGAATGAGATGGATTTGAATGAGATGCATTCGACGCTCCGGGACTGCCAGAGCGGTTGGGCGGCAAGCGCGATCGCGCTGGGTCGGCCCGATAGAACCGCTCAAACACATGGGGCAAGTCTTGCTCTGCAAATCCGGTTCCTGCGTCAAACACTTCCAGCCAAACGCCGGTTGCAGAACTGCTGTGAGTAGATTCCTCTGCAAGTCCTGTGCTGATTCGCACCGTGACCGTTTCCCAGGGCGGACTGTATTTAATGCTGTTGTCTAGCAGGTTCATCAGCACGCGATAAATTCGGGCCTCATCGATCTGCACTGGCAAAGACTCGGGCCCCTGATAGCTCAACTGCACCTGCTTTTTGCGAGACAACGGCTCCAGATTGAGCCAGGCCGCCTGCACCAGGTCGGGCAGATTGACCTGTCTCAGATGCAGGCATTGAGACGATTCGCGGTCGATCAGCGCCAGGTCTAGCAAGTCTTGCACCAGGTCACTGAGACGAATAGATTCCCCAATTAGCCGATTGACCCAGCCCCGCAGCGCTGGATCGAGTCGAGTTTGCAGTGTTTCGGCAATCAGTCGGATAGAGGTGAGGGGGGTTTTTAGCTCGTGGGCGACGTCGGAAGCCCAGCGATCAAGCTGCTGCCTGAGCTGCACCGCTTCTTGACGGCTTTCCAAAAACACGCCGACATGCTGCTTGGGCATGGGAACTGCATAGCCCCGCAGCACGTAAGAGCGCTGGCGAGTCAGCTGCAACACGTCTGGACTAACGGGGTAGAACACCCAGTCTTTCTGGCATAGCGTTTTGGAATTGCGGGCTTGCTCCACGAGGTCGTCTAGCTCGTAGGAGCGCACCAGTTCCAGCAGCAAGCGAGGACCTTCGGACTGGTTCGGCGGCGCGGGGGTGAGGTCTAAGAGCGATCGCGCTTCGGGGTTGCACCAGACCAAGCGGTTTTCATCATCGAGATGCAGATAGCCAACGGGCGCAGCCTCCAAGATAGAGCGGTAGGTAGACACCTCCGCCTCCAACTGCTGCTGAATCCGCTGCTGGCGGGCTACCGTCAGGGCAAGCTGAGACGTAGCCGAAAAGGGAGAAGTTTCTACATCTGCGGCCCGCAGCTCCCGGAGCAGTCGGGTGAGGCGCTGACGCTGGCGAACCTGCTGCCAGCACAGTAGCCCCAAACCAATGAGCAGCCCCAGCAAGAAATCGAGAATACCCACCGCAGATCCTTTGAGAGTACCTCTTGAAGTCCCCAATCAGCCGCCCGAGGGCGCTTAGCCAAAGCGATAGCCAAACCCGCGCACCGTGGTCAGATATTCGGGGTGGCTGGGGTCTAGCTCTAGCTTTTCGCGCAGCCAGCGAATGTGGACATCCACCGTCTTGCTGTCGCCCATGAAATCAGGGCCCCACACCTTTTCGATGAGCTGCTCTCGCGACCATACCCGTCGGGGATGGGTCATAAACAGTTCCAGGATGCGGAACTCTTTGGGCGAGAGGTTGATGGCTTCACCCCGCACCGTCACGCGACACTCCTGCGGAAACAAGGTAATGTCTTGAAACCTCAGGTTTGCATCCCCAATCTGGGGCTGGGCCTGGCGATGGCGACGCAGCAGCGCTCGACAGCGAGCAATCAGTTCCCGCATTCCAAAGGGCTTGGTGAGATAGTCGTCTGCGCCCACTTCTAGCCCAACCACGCGATCGGTTTCGCTGCCTTTGGCGCTAAGGATGAGAATCGGTACAGTGCTGCCGTTGTGGCGGATCAGACGGCACAGATCCAATCCGTTCACGTAGGGCAACATTAAGTCCAAAATAATCAGGTCAATCTCAAACTCGGCATACTCGCTGTCGTCGGCGCGAGTCATGATATCCAGCGCGGCCCGCCCGTCCTCTGCCACGAGTACGTCGTAGCCTTCGTCGCTGAGGGCGAGCTTAATTGTCTCACGAATGAGTTCTTCGTCTTCCACCAGCAGAACGCGACCGAGCTTGACATCGGTCTGAAGCAGCTTGCTATCTAGCGCTGGAGTGTCCTGAATCGTGGATCCCATGAATTTTTCACGGTGAGCATCAGGTCAATATTACCAAATTGGTAGAAACAGATAGGGGGCGATCGCCCGCACAATTTTAAGGAATCCTTAAAACCAGGAAAACCTGCGCCCTACTCAACCGCCGCAGCAGCGATCAACCCCCAGGCTGTCTAGCAGCAAATCGCTGACCGCATTGGCCACGGCAAACTCGCTAAAAAAACTGCGGGAAAAGTCAAACGCCTGCATTTCCGTCACTAGGGCAATTACCAGCGACCCCAAATCTGTTTCTCCTTCCATGCGATGTCTCACAAACACCTGCGCCGCCCGTCGGGCAATCTCTGCATTCACTGCTTCGGGGATAAACTCTTCGTCAAGCCATCGGTGCAGCGCCGCCTGGAGCCATTCGCCCTCCTGCTGGGGATGGGTCGCCACGGGCAGGGTAATTGCTGGGATCGGTTCAGCCATAAGCAATTCTGAGGCAACTTCGAGTTTGAGGCAACTTTGAGACAAATTTTTGAGACAAGTTTTTGAGACAAGTTTTTGAGACGAATTTGAGACAAGCTTGAAATAACGTCGCGTTTGAAATTCCTGTTTGAGATTCGCGTTTGAAAGTCGCGTTTGCAACAACTTCGCGCCTGACTCAGCGATTTCGCAGTCTGTTCCGTAGGATGGAGGTATGACCTGGTATCAGTATGACATTGAGGCGATCGTCCAGCGCTATGCCCAGGGATATTTCTTGATGGCAGAAGACACAGGTGACTCGCTGGGTTGGTATTCTAGCCAGCAGCGGACGCTAATCCCGCTGGATGATCGGTTTCGCTATCCGCGATCGCTCCAGCGGGTGCTGAACCAAAACCGCTTTTCGGTGGCGATCGATCGCGCCTTTTCAGAAGTTGTAGAGGGCTGCGCCGACCGCGACACCACCTGGATTTCTGATGAGCTAAAGGTGATTTATCAGGAACTCCATCGCGCGGGCTATGCCCACAGCTTTGAAACCTGGCGGGGCGATGAGCTGGCGGGCGGCATTTTGGGGATTATTGTCGGCGGTGCGTTTATTGGCGAGTCGATGTTTTATCGAATTCCCGACGGGTCGAAGGTAGCGATGGTGAAGCTAGTGGAGCGATTGCGCGATCGCCAGTTTGTTCTCTTCGACGCGCAAATGATGAACCCCCACCTGGCCCGCTTTGGAGCCTACATCGTCAGCAACCGCGAGTATCGCAAGCTGTTGCAGCGGGCCGCTGAGATCCATCCCTTGCTGCTTTAGTGGACGAATGGCGTATCAACACAGCACATAAACCCCGTCCATATGAGAACTGGAGTTTTCTCTTTAGAACTGGTCTATCTTTCCAGAAGCCGTCTCTGGGAAGCAGGAATCCTAGAGTTACCGATCTTTAATGGCTTTGGCGTGAAAGCCGGTGATGAGATTTGAACTCACGGCCGCTCGATTACGAATCGAGTGCTCTACCACTGAGCTACACCGGCAAGGCTGCATCGAGCGCTGCAAAGTCAATTTTTACAGACAATCATGAATTATAGCAGCCCTGATTAATTTATGGAATGGGTTTCTACGTCCAGAGGTGGGCTGCGCGGGTCTTCTACGCTTCCAAAAATCGATTTAGACAAGCCTGTCTGGGATCGCTCAGGGTTGCGCCATGTAGTTGATAGCCAGTTGCTCTAAAACAGCGGGGCGATGCCCAAAGCTGCAAAAGCTACAAAAGCACCTATCATGAGTAGGTCTATTTTCAGCGCTTGCTTTGGAGCGCTTTGAGCGAACTAGATTTGGGTGTTGCCGATGGTACAACTGATTCTGCGTGTGAAAACAGCAACCGTGTTTAAGCTGCGGCCCGAGCCGACTTCTCTGTTGCAGCCCAATGAAATGGTGGCGATCACCTCTGGCAACACCTACCCACTGCATTCCTACGCCTACGCCAATATCAACGGCTCCTTCAACGGACATATAAAGTTCGCGTTGCAAAACCGAACCATCAATGGATTCAACACCTGGTTTGTGTCGAGTCTGGATGCCCAAGTCGAAGCCAACGGGGTCGTGGTCTACCCGCACGAAGATCAAGAGAGCATACCGATCCTCTGGATTAATCAAAATACGATCCTGAAGCGCCGCCCGGTCGATTCGTCTCTGTTGTCTCCTTCAGAACGAGTCTCGATCCAGCGGGGACGGACGCTCAACCTGCATTCCTACGCCTTCGCCGACGCGCAGGGCGAATTTAACAACCACATTAAGTTAGCCATTCGCGATCGCGCTGATTTTATCAACGGGCTAAGCACCTGGTTTGTGTTCAATCAGCACGCCTTTGTCACCTTTGATGGAGACGTGGTGTACCCGCCTGAAGACCCCAATGCGTTTATCTTGCGAATTACGCAAAACACGCTGTTCAAACGTCGCCCGGTGCAGTCGTCGCAGCTTGCGCCCAACGAACAGGCCCCTGCCATTCCAGGGACGCTGCTCGTGATCGACAACTATGCCTTTGCCGATGCCCAGGGATCATTCAACTCACACATCAAGTTTGCACTCAAATACGTCAAAGACAATATCTACGGGTTTAACACCTGGTATGTATTTGACCAACATGCGCGAGTCGAGCAGGCGGGCAGAGTGGTTTATCCCAGACCGCAACCGCCCCCACCGCCGCCGCCCCCCCCCCCACCGCCGCCCCCACCGCCGCCGCCCCCCCCCCAATACACGGGTCGGCCATTTCGACTGCCGGGCTATTCCTCCACGTTTTATACCGACCAGCCGATTATTCCCAACGGCAACTTTACCTGGGGCGAGGCAACCAAGAACGCAACGCGAATTCCCGCTACCAAGGCGATCGCCGACAATATCCTGGCCCTGGCGCGGGAGCTGCAACGGGTGCGAAACCAGATTGGCCGCCCCTTCCAGGTCAATTCCTGGTATCGTCCGCCAGATGTCAACTCGGCAGTGGGCGGGGCAACCAACAGCCAGCACCTCTATGGCAAAGCAGTCGATGTGCAGGTGCAGGGCCTGAGCGGCCGTCAGGTGGCCAATGCAGTGATGCTGTCCTGGAATGGCGGTATTGGCATCTATAGCAACATGCCGAACGTGATTCACCTGGATATCGGGCCAAAGCGCACCTGGGGGTTTTAGGAACACCGATCTCCCACTGAGGTACGAGCGACCCGTCACACGCCTGCCCAGGGCCTACGCAGGCGTGTCTCTAGTCCAAAAAGATAAGCTGTAGCAAATCAGACCCCCGTTTTGCTGTCGTTGCTTCAGCGCCGTTTCAATGTGTCTTTGGGTAAGTCCTGCTCATTATTTAGGATTAGGAGCGAGTCTTTATGCGTCATCTTTGTCGTCCAGGCTGTCGGTGTTCCTTTATTCCCCCGGTGATTGCAGAGCATCTTGCCCGCAAAGGGGTTGACGATGCCCGCGTCAGCTATCAGCAGAGCCGCAAGATGCGAGAAAAGCGGCAAGCCACCGCCGCCGCCGTCAGCATGGCGACCTTTACTGGCGCGGCTCCTGTGGGCAAGAGCGATCGCCTCGTTTATGACTGCGAGCAAACCTGGCAGCAGCGGCTCAAACTAGCACGCGGCGAATCCGATCCAGAAACCGCCGATGCCGACGTGACTATCATTCATAACTATGCAGGCATCGTCCGCGATTATTTCCAAAATGTCATGGGGCGCAACTCCATCGACAACCTGGGCATGGATTTGATCCTGAATGTCCACTTTGGCGTTCGCTATCTCAACGCCTTTTGGGATGGCGATGAGATGACCTTTGGCGATGGCGACGGCAAAATTTTCACCAGCTTTGCCAACTCTCTGGATGTGGTCGCCCACGAACTCACCCACGGCGTAATTCAGTTCACCGCCAATCTGGAATACAAGGGACAGTCCGGCGCATTGAACGAACACTTTGCCGATGTATTTGGCACAGCGATTACGCAATATGCTCAGGGGCAAACAGCACAGACGGCAGACTGGCTGATTGGCGACGAGATCATGGGGCCAACGCTCTATGGCGAGGCGCTGCGCTCGATGAAGGAGCCAGGAACCGCCTACGACAACGACCTGCTGGGCAAAGATCCGCAGCCGGGTCACATGCGCGACTATTTCAGCAGGCCCGAAGATAACTTCGGCGTACATATCAACAGCGGCATTCCCAACAAGGCGTTTTATCTGACTGCGATAGAAATCGGCACCGACAATGCCGCCCTAATCTGGTTTAGTGCGCTGCAAAAACTCTGGCCGACGGCCCAGTTTGACGATGCCGTAGCGGTGATCGTGACGGCTGCCCGCGAACTGACCCGCGATGGCAAAGTGCCTTTGGGTTCTACGCAAGTCGTTCGGGCCGCGTTTAAGGCGGTTGGGCTGCCGACTGGGGCTGGACTGACGGCTTAGGTTCCGACTCAAGGGTTGATTTTGGGGCGCGACGGGCACGAAAAATCAACCCTTGTAGATCAGACACCTGCCGCCGCAGAGAGACCATCCACAACGAGACCATCCACAACGTCGCCTAAGCCACCTTTTCTTTGGCAGACTCGTCAGAAGATGCGTCTGGTGCGGCTGCGTCGGTTGCAGCAACCTCTGGGTTGGCTGCGGCTTCTTCTGCCTTGCTATCCAGCTCGTCACCCGATTCGGGCAGGCCTTTGATGCGGCGATAGATCTTCTCGTACTCGCGGGCGGAGTGATCCCAGGCAAAGTCCTGGTGCATTGCCCGCTGCTGGAGCGATCGCCACTTGTCCTTATATTGGAACCCTTCCCAGGCGCGGATCATGCAGGTGTACAGATCCAGCGGTTCGTAGCGGTCAAAGCAGTAGCCCGTGCCCTCGTTCTCTGACGGGGCGTGGTGCTGCACAGTATCCACCAGTCCACCCGTGCGCCGCACGATAGGAATTGAGCCATAGCGCATGGCGATCATCTGGCTGATGCCGCAGGGTTCAAACCGAGACGGCATCAGGAAGGCATCTGTACCCGCATAAATCCGGCGAGCCAGCGTGTCGTTGTGCAGCAGGTACACAGCGACGCGACCCGGATGGCGCGAAGCAATATGCCATAGCTCGGTTTCGTAGTAGCGATCGCCCGTCCCCAGCACCACCAGTTGCCCATCGGTGTAGGAAATAAACCGATCTAGCATTTGAATCACCAGATCTAGACCCTTTTGCTCTACCAGGCGCGTCACCATGCCCAGCAAAAAGGCCTTGGAATTCACCTCTAGCCCCAGTTCTTCTTGCAGCGCGATTTTGTTTTCGCGGCGATTGTCCAGCGTATCGGCGGTGAAGTTTTGCGGAATCTGGCGATCGCGCTCCGGGTCAAACAGCGCTTGGTCAATGCCGTTGAGAATCCCCACGAGCTTGCCGCTGATATAGGACAGCAGCCCTTCTAGCTGTTCGCCATACTCCGGCGTTTTGATTTGCTCAGCATAGGTGGGCGAAACCGTCGTCACCATGTCGGCAAACTGCACCGCCGCCGCCATCGTGTTGTGCCCCTGCATATACCACGGGCACCAGGTCATCTGCTCCAGTCGCCAGCGCCACGGGCCCTGATACGCCAGGTTGTGAATCGTGAAAACGGTCTTGATGTCTTCCGTCTCGTGCATCCACACGGGAATCATGCCCGCGTGCCAGTCGTGGCAGTGAATCACGTCCGGTCGCCAGAAATTCCAGGCAAACTCGGACGCTGCGTTGGCAAACAGGGTGAACCGCCAGTCTTCATCTTCACCGTAGTAGATGCGGCGGGGCATAAAGGAGGGATGCCCAAACAGGTAAACCGGAACGTCGGTTTTGGGCAGCCTGCTCTCAAAAATTTTGAAATTCTGAAACATTGCCGTGCCAGACCAGACGGGCTTTTTGGGAATTTCCATCTTGTCTGGCAAAAAACCGTAGTAGGGCATAAAGATGCGAACATCGTGCCCCATTTGCCGCAGCACTTTGGGCAGTGCGCCCACCACATCGCCCATGCCGCCTGCTTTTGCCACCGGGGCCGCTTCGGCCGCCACAAACAAAATTCGCATCGTGACCCCCCTGAGTCTCCCGAACGTCTCGATTGTGCGTTCATCCTCTAGCGCGACGCACAACACCTAAACCCTAGCAAGTTTCGGTAACGTTTTCGTAATTATTTTAGGACTTACTCCAGGACTTACTCAGCGGGATGTTTTTTGGCGATCGCAGCCTTGGAGAAGACTAATAAACACGGCGACCGGAGTAATTTCCGGGCGGGCTATAGCGGCAAACCAGGATATCGTTGCCGCCCGCCGTGGACAGGCCACAGCCGACATGGGTCGTGTCGCGCCAGATGATTTGGGTGTAGTGGCCAACATCCGCCCAGTTGCCCGTGGTGCTGACGTTGGGAAAGGTGCCGGGGCGAAAATACCGCTTTTCATCGCCCCAGCCCGTCACCATGTCGTCATAGGAAAAATAGCCCGACGTGCCCATCCACAGGTTTTCGCCCTCGCCCGTACCCTGGCTATGTTCTAGACGGCGACCGCCTCGCGCAGCCAGTTCATCTGCCCAGCCCTGAGCATTCTGCGCCAGTTGGTCGGACCATCGCAGCGGCGGCAGGTTTAGCTCGGTGCGATAGCGGTTGTGAGAAGCCAGCATCGTGTCTACAAACGCTTCGTCTGAGCGGTCGGCTCGGCGCTGAGACACTTCGCGCCATCTCGATGCCCGTCGCCCTAAAGTATGCCATTCCAGAGATGGCTCAGATGATTGCTCAGATGATTGCTCAGATGATCGCTCAAACCAGATCAAGGCTCGCTCTGTGGCGATCGCCTGTTGGTGGAGCCAGCCCATGCCCAGCAGCAGCAGACCGGCCAACCCAGCGAAACCCGTTCTCAGCCCTTTATCCATAATGGCCTCTGGGATTGTTTCTAGACTCGTTTTGAGGAGATTGGGCGATCGCTCCTCAATTCATGCACAGAAATTATGCACGATTATGTACAGAAATTATGCACAGAAGCAGGCATGAACAACTGGGCGATCGCGCTAGTTTCCAAGATGCATCGCCGATTGGAGAAGTTCCTGATTTGGAGTGAAAGTTCAAACGATGCGGTCACCTAACCAATGCGGTCACCTAACCGATGCGGTCACTCAACCTCTAACCCCGCTGAATCGTGGCAAAGATTTCGTCCAGCACGGCCTGTGCGCCCTGTTCCTTGAGCCGATGGGCCAGGTCGATGCCCAACTGCTCGGCGGTGTCGGGTGCGCCCGAAACCGTATCTTTGATTAGCGTTTGTCCATCCAGGCTGGCCACCAGTCCGGTCAGCGCCAGCGTGTCGCCCTCGATGACGGTATGAACCCCGATGGGAACCTGACAGCCGCCCTCTAGCTCTCGCAGAAAAGCGCGTTCGGCATAGCAGCGCTGGGCGGTGGGGGTATGCTCCAGCACCTTCAGCACCGCGAGAATTTCGGGATCTTCGGTGCGGCATTCGATGCCCAGAGCGCCCTGCCCCACCGCATGAAGCGACACATCGCTGGGAATGGTCTGGTGAATGCGATCGCCCATGCCCAGTCGCTTTAGCCCCGCCACCGCCAAAATCAGCGCGTCATATTCGCCCGCATCCAGCTTGGCCAGCCGCGTGTTCAGGTTGCCACGCACGTCTTTGAACGCCAGGTGGGGGTAGTGATGCCGCAGTTGCGCCAGCCGCCGCAGCGACGACGTGCCAATCACCGCACCCTCTGGCAAGGTGTCAAGCTGTTTGTCCTTGTGGTTTTCATGCACCACCAGCGCATCGGCCGGGTCTTCGCGCTCCGTCACGCAGCCCAGCATCAGCCCTTCTGGCAGCCGGGTCGGCAAGTCCTTGAGCGAATGCACGGCAAAGTCGATGTCGCCGTTCAGCATCCCCACTTCTAGCTCTTTGGTAAACAGCCCCTTGTCGCCAATCTTGGCCAGCGCCACGTCCAGGATCTTGTCGCCTTGGGTACTCATGGTGTGAACCTCAAAGGTGTGCCCCGGAAAGGCTTTTTGTAGTTCGGACTGCACCCAGTGGGTTTGCACCAGGGCAAGTTGACTTTTGCGGGAACCGATGCGGATGGTGCGGGGAGGACTGGCGATCATGTGCAAAGAAGTGTGTACAAAAACAGCGAAATGTTAAGCAAGCCTTAGATTTGAGGCGTTTTGAGCCAACTATCAGCTTACCGTAGGGTGGCCCACCCCAACGGCGAATGCCGGAGAATTCGTTGAAGAATTGGCAGAAGGATTCTGGGGCGATCGCCCCACCCCAGTCCCGGCTAGGCGCTCACTCCAAGGTTTCCAGAGGGGCAATCGCCCTGGCTGTCGAGATTGTAGGGGTCACAGCGGTTAAGTCCACCCGCTCGGTGCTGGGCAGGTAGCCGAGCCACTGCTGCGAAAGTTGAGCAAAACTCTCTGGGCAGCCGCTGACGCAAAACCGAGCCGTGCGATTGGCAGACAGATTTCGCAGCCCCAGCAGGTCTAGCTCTCGCGCTGCCGCCCGCACCACATGCACTGCCGGATCGACAAACTGCACCGTCGGCGGCAAGAGCGATCGCAGCACCGGCTTTAAATGGGGATAGTGCGTACAGCCAAACACCAGCGTATCGATCTGCGCCCGAATCAGCGGCTCCAAATAGCGCTGAGCCACCTGTCGGGTGTAGGGGTCCTGAATCCGGTTTTGCTCGATCAGCGGCACAAACTCTGGGCAGCCTACCTGCCAAACGGCGATCGCCTCGTCAATTTCATGAATCGCCCGTCGATAGGCATCACTAGCCGCCGTAAACGGCGTGGCAATCACCCCAATCCGCCGTCCCCGCCGCACGGCCGCCCGCGCCCCCGGCAAAATCACGCCCAAAATTGGCATCGGAAACTCGGCTCGCACCACGTCCAGCGCCTTGGCAGAACTGGTGTTGCAGGCTACCACCACCATCTTCACCCGCTGCTGCGTCATCCAGGTCAAGATCTCCCGCACAAATTGCAGCAGCTCCCCCTCCGAGCGGGTTCCATAGGGCAGCCGCGCCGTGTCACCAAAATACAGCACCGATTCATTCGGAAGCTGGCGCTGAATCTCCCGCAGCACCGTCAGCCCGCCCACGCCGCTATCAAACACCCCGATGGGGGCCTGGGCATCGCCTGTTGTCAAGAGGCCGGATTCGCAAAATGTCCCGTTTGGTTCAGGGGAAAGCGGGTCTGAGGCGCGATTAACCGAGTCTGAGAACGAGGCAGAGTTAGACACAGGCGCAAACGAAATGTTTAGAAGTTTTGCTGAATATATTGCAGGATACCCTGTGCGATCGCAAATGCCATGCGTTGTTGTCCCTGAGCGCTGCCCAAAAACGCTGCATCCTGCGCTCCGGTTACAAACCCCGTTTCCAGCAATACTGCGGGCATTGAGGTGTTACGAATCACATAGAACCGGGCGCTCCGCAAGCCGCGATCGTTCAAGCCCGTATTGCGAACCATGCTGTCGTGAATCACGCGGCCCAGCCGTGCCCCCGCTTCCGAGGCATAGTAGGTTTCAATCCCGTTGACATCGGGGCGATCCATGCTGATCGCGTTGGCGTGAATGCTGACGAAAATATTCGCCCGCGCCCGCTCGGCAATTTGCACCCGTGGCTCCAGGTCAATTTCTCGATCGTCTGTGCGGGTCATGACCACCTGTACGCCCTGCTGTTCTAGCAAGCGAGCCACCTGGGTTGTAATGGACAAAACGATATCTTTTTCTCGGATACCGCCAATGCCCACTGCGCCCGGATCTCGACCGCCATGTCCCGCATCTAGTACCACCACAACGCGGCCGGTAGGGACGCGGGGCAGCGTCGTGGTAGGGGGTGTCACAATTGGAGGCGGGGGGGTGGGCGCAGGAGTCATAGGGGGCTGGGCCGCACCGCGCAATTCCAGGGCCAGGAGGCGATCGCTCGGCTGAATCACGTCCCGAATCACGACACCCGCAGCAGGCTGCACCAAAATCGCCACCGTCCGCTCGTCCTCTTGCAGCAACCGCACCTGTTGAATCGTACTGTTCGCCGTAATTTGTGGGCCAATCACCCGCTCTGCCAGCCGCGCATCGGGAATCGTAATTCGATAGAAAATCCGCCCCCGATCCCAATCGCTGGTGTAGGTAATTGGCTGATCCGCCCGGATGAGTAGCTGTTGACCATTGCTCGACAACTCCACCGATTGCACTGTCGAAAGACGATTAGCAGGCGGCTGACCAGGGCGCGGCGGCTGGCTGGGCGAGGTGGGAGGGGCGATCGGCGGAGTTGTAGGGGGAAGCGGGGTCGGCGCAGGCTGGGATGGACGGGTCGCCACCACGCCGCTGTTGGCATTGAGGCTGGGCAGCAGCACAATCCCACCAAAATCACTCACGCTGGCCTGCCAGCCGCGACGGTTGCGGTCGTTGCGGCGACCCTCTAGGCGCAGCGATAGCCGCACAACGCCATTCCGCTGGGGTTCCAGCCGCAGCCGCTCCACGCCGCGATGGTTCGGTCGCAGATCGCGATTGGTCAACTGAGGCGAAACCTGGGCATTGGCAATGTCGAACTGCACATCTCGCGGATCGCTGTTGCGGCGCAGCGTCAGGCGAGGCACACCCCCGCTGGTGCGAATAAAAAAGCCGTCTTGGGTAATTTGCACCTCGTCAATCTGAGCAGGGCCCGCTGCTGGAGGCGCAGGTGCAGGCGCGGGAGGATTGGGTGCGGGCAGCGGCCTTCCGGGCGTGGGTGAAGGGCTGCCTGCCACAGGCCCGCCAACAAACTGCGGCGTGGGAATCTGCACAGACCAGTCGGTCGGCGTGGCCCCGCGCACCAAGACCCGCTGCGGATCAAGGGTATAACCGGGCATTAGCTCAATCACAATGCGAGTGGTTTGAGCGTCTACTTGCCCCAGGCGAATTTCCCGAATGCCGCCAGTTCCACTCTGGCGGGTTGTCGAGCGGCCGAGGGTAATTCCTGGCAGATCAATGACCAGGCGAACCGGGTCGGAAATGAGCTGGGCCCTGGGCTGCACGCCGTCATCGGTGGTAAAGACCAGTCGGTTTTCCGCCGAGTTAAACTGCCAGGATTGCAGCGTGCCCGCTTCAGCAGAAACGGCAATCAGGAGAGACCCTGCAACGCCCAGCACACCAGACAATAACCAAGAAAATCTCACAATCAACCTCTTAAAACACCGATTGGGGAGTTGGGGCAGATGCAGCTTAGTCGCACAAACCTCCATCGCAATCGACCAAAACCGATATTAATCAGGTTTGGCGCAATGCGATCAGATTTAGCTAGGAAAATCTCAAAGAATTGAGAATCGAACCGCCTCCTGAAGAAACCATCCATCATACCGATCTCTGGATGGCTCAGGGCAGCATCGACGAAACTTGTCTATCGGACGTACTGGGCTTCACATAAGTTTCTAGGTTTGCGGAAATTCAAAAAGCGCAGGTGAAGTACTAGCCCCGTCAGAGGCCTACGCACAGAGTTGATGCGATTCAGGACAGTTTTGAGGAATTTGATCGCCGAGCCAGCAAGCCTTGGGGGGATATCCCCCCAAACCCCCCTTTGCAGGGGACGAAGCGTCCCCCACACCCCCTCCTAAGGACTTTCTGGCTTGTTCTGAGAGGTCGCTTCGCATTGCAGGGGCGGCAGGGGCGATTCGCGAAGCAATCCTTTCGGGAATCGTGCTTTAGGTTTTTCGAGGGTTTTGGGCAATCGCTATACTGATGCAGACAGAATGCTGTGGTGGCGATAGACAGGAATGACAGGGAGCGATGTGAAACGGGTGGGAGTGATTGGCGGCGGGCAGCTTGCCTGGATGATGGGCGCGGCGGCCAAGAAACTGGGGCTGCATCTTATTGTGCAAACCCCCTATCGGGATGATCCGGCTGTTGGCATTGCGGACGATGTTGTTTTGGCGCAGGTGGAAGATGCGTCGGCAACGGCGCAACTGGCCCAGCAGTGTGACGTGATTACGTTTGAGAATGAGTTTGTGGATCTGGCAGGGCTGGGGGCGATCGCCTCTCAAGGTGTAGTCTTTGCGCCGTCGTTAAGGGCGATCGCCCCTATCCTTGACAAGTTCGATCAGCGTTCTTTTTATCAGTCCATCCACGTTCCTACGCCCCGCTTTCAGGCAATCACCAGCGTGTCCGAGTTGGATGCGAGCTTTGGGTTTCCGGTGGTGCTGAAGGCGCGGCGACATGGCTATGATGGCTACGGCACGTTTGTTTGCAAAACCCAGGCAGAACTGGAAGCAGTCTTGCAAAAGCCGGGACAGTCGTGGCTTGTGGAAGCGTTTGTGCCGTTTGAGCGAGAGCTGGCGGTGATGGCGGCGCGGGGGCGATTCCCCCAGGGAAAGTGCGCCGCACCGCTTGCGCGAACGCTTCATGAATCCCACGAAATCGCGCTGTATCCGGTGGTAGAGTCGCAGCAGGAACAGCAGGTCTGCCGCCGGGTGTATGCGCTGAACGAATTTTCTGAGAGCGTGACGGAGCAGGTGGGGGCGATCGCCCGCCAAATCCTCACTGCCCTAGATTATGTCGGTGTGCTGGGTATTGAGCTATTTCTGACGACCGACGGGCACGTGCTGGTCAACGAAATTGCGCCCCGGGTTCACAATTCCGGGCACTACACCCTCGATGCCTGCGCCACCTCCCAGTTTGAACAACATCTGCGGGCTGTGGCAGGGCTGCCGCTGGGGTCCACGGCGCTTACCTGCGCGGGCGCGGTGATGGTCAACCTGCTGGGCTTTGAAACCGCTGAGTCTGACTACGCCGCTCTGCGCCAGCAGCTTGCCGCAATTCCCCAGGCTCAGGTGTACTGGTATGGCAAATCTGAATCGCGGCCGGGGCGCAAGCTGGGCCATGTCACCGTGCGCTTGCAGCCAGGGCAGGGACGGGCAGAGGCAGAGGCGATCGCCCACCAGGTAGAAGCCATTTGGTACGGCGAGTCAGACTAACGCCATCCCTCCAGCGCCAGCCGATCTGGGTTCTGGCACAGCGATCGCCTGACTCTCAGGAATCTTTTCGAGCGGGAATGAAGCTACTCAAAGCGCAGACTTCAGCACACACTGATTAACACACGCTGCTGAATGGTTTGCACATATCCTGTTGAGTCACTTTGAGTCAAATTTTGAACGCTATGATGAACCTGAAACTGAATAAATTACGATTGGTCTTGGGAACAGGGCTGGTAATGGGTCTGTCTATGGGTTTTTCGATGCCTGCGATCGCCCAAATGGCCGAAGTTCCCACGCCAAACCGTAGCGGCGATTACACAACTGCCATTATGCAGGGAAACCGGGGCAATTACTACAACCGTCGCTGGCTGGTGGTCGATCCAGACCCGACCTATCTGAACTGTCGCGTCAGTCCCAATGGAGCCGTGCGATCGCGCATCGCGCCAGGGGCAATCCTAACGGCCGAGTTTGTGCGAAATGAAGCGATCGTCTTCCAGAATGGCGCTCCCTGGCTGCGGGTGCGCGGTACGGATGCGCTCACCTTTGCCCAGCCGGGGCAAACCCTGGGAACGTGCTACGTCCGTGCCAATCGGCAATATATTGCGCCGATCAATGAAGACGCTCGGTAGTATTGATTTTGGATTTTGGATTTTGGATTGGTGATTTTTGGATAGCTTGTCAGATCGCCTCTGCTTAGTCGTTTTTACTTAGTCGATTGGCTTAGTCGATTTAGTCGTTTTGGCTTAGTCGATTGGCTCGAAGCGCTGTGGAGACGCAAGCCACCGCCGCAGTGTAACGCGATCGCCCTGCGTGATTACTAGGACGGGCGCTGTCTCCCCTTCCATGCGGGCGATCGCCACCAGTTGCGTATTCGTCGTCAGTTCGTTGTAGATCAGGCTGCCGCTGGCAGAAAAGATCAGTGTGCGAAGCGGGGCATCCGGTGGGGCACTGGATGGGGCAGGGGGGCTGGGCGATGCGCCAAGCAATTCCAGATCGTCCGACTCCGGTGCGGGTTCGCCAGGGGGCGGATCGAGCAGGTCGGGATGCAGCACCAGAATCACCTCCGGCTGGCGATTCGAGTGATCCCTGCGGGAATCGCCCGTCAGGTCGGCAAGCTGCACGCTCCAGGAGCCGAAGGCTTGGGCCAGCGCCTCTGGGTCGTCGGCAGGCGGCAGCGGCAGGTTCGGTCGGGCGCGGCGTAGCTCGGTGGCAAGGGTTCGCAAGATAGCACTACCCTGCTGCGGCTGCTGGAGTTGGAGGGCAGCCAGGGAAGTGCTGTCGGTGGGCAGTTCCCAGTTGAGCGCGGCATCCGACAGGACGAGATGGGGGCGATTGGCTAGGGAGTCTCCCAGGGGTTGGCCGCTGGCCAGCAGTTGAATAGCGCTGCCCTGGAGCCGCAGCGCTTGCACGGTGAGCGGATGGGACTGCATCTGGGCCTGCGGGTTCCAGGTGGTGTACTGGAGCGTGGGGCGATTCCCGTGGGCAGCGCTTTGCGAATCTCCCAGTCCGAGTTGGTTCCACAGAAAACCCGGAGTCAGGCGGCTGGACAACTGAGAAAATGGGGCGTGCTGCCAGGTCGTGCCGTCGTGATAGCGGGTCAGCGAGATGCGATACCACACCTCACCATCAGGCAGCGTTGGCAGGGCAGAGCCATCGGGCGTGTCCCAGTCGCCGGGGGCGGGGGCTGGCCAGGGGGCGTGGCAGTGCCGATCAGGCGGCTGGGGTAGAGGGCCTGACCGTGCAGGGGCAACTGGTCGAGGCGGCGCAGAACAGCTTGGGTGCGCGGGTGCAGCGGCGAAGCTGGCGTTTTGGGAATAGGGGCGCGATTTTGCTGCTGGAGCCAGGCGATCGCCTCGTCGCGTCCCTGCCGCAGCATCACCACCAGCCCGCCGATAAACTGGGCATCGGTGTGGTCGGCATCCACCCGCAGCATCGCCTCGGCCCGCTGCCGCCAGCGGTTTGCATCGCCGCCAATCAGCGTCCGCAAATCGGCCCCGTCGCGCAGGGCGGTTTGCAGCAGGGCGATCGCCGCTTCCCATCGGCTGTCGATGATCAACGTGGCGAGGCGCTGACTGGGGCTGGCGCGATCGCGCTCGGCCTGGGCGCGGGTGGCGGCGGCGTGCAGCGCAATCAGGTCAAGCTGGGCCTGGGCGGCCGCAGTCCAGGTTTTGGGATTGCGTTTTTTATAGCCCTCCATCCAGGCGCGGGCGTGGCTCCACAGGCCGTTGCGGGCGAGAAACAGCGCGTTTTCCAAGCTCTGACTGGCGAAGGGGGGCTGTTCTAGGGCGATCGCCTCTAGCCGCACGATGCCGCCCTCGACCGGTTTCACCTGATAAACCGTAAATTGAGGCTCCAGCCCCACGGTCTGGTCAACTACCAGTTCTGGCGGATCGTCGCCTGTGACCGCCTGCCAGCGAGGTCGGCGAACCAGGCTACTCCAGGAAATCAGCAGCCGCAGCCGTCGCTGAGCCGCATCGTAATAGCCAATTTGCCCATAGGCGATCGCCTGACTGCCGCGCCGCTGCTGTCCGCTGAGGGAAAACCAGCCGTCGGGTTTGGGCGCATCCCCTGCAATCGGCTCGACCTGTTGCAGGGGCAGGCGGCGGGTCGAGCCTTGCCCCGCCGGAGCGCCCCCCGGCAGCAGCGACACCACGCCAAATTCTCTTGGGCCCGCCACCGGAAGGCGATCGCCCAGTTGCAGCCGGGTGTCACTGCTCAGCCCTTCTGCACTGCCCAGCGGCGTTTCCAGGTGATAGGCCCGCAGTTCCACCAGATGCAGGCAAGCGTCTGCACTAGCAGCGCAGCGGGGTTGGGCGGCTAGCACAGGCACCAGCACCACGGTTGCCTCTCCGGCCGATTGACCCCGACCAACCGACCGCATCAGCGGTGTGCCCAGCGTCCGGTTTTGCTGGGCGGCTTCTGCCTGGATTGCGCCCCAGCTTCGCGGCGTATCGTCGCGGATAAAGGCTTCCCGGTTCCACTCCGGCAGCGCCCAGCCCAGCCAACTCACCCGCCCCGGATTCACAATCAGCCAAAACGCTGTACAGCCCGCCATTGCCACCAGGCTGCCACTACCCAACCACAGGATCGTTGCCAGCAGGTTCCCTAGCCAGGGCCGCTGCTTGGGGGAGGGCGGTGATACCAGCAGCTTTACACCGTTGGATTCGAGCGGGGGAGGTTCTTCACGAAATTCGTCTTCCCAGTCCTCTAGCGGCAGATCAATCCCTGAGCGCAATGCCGGAGCCGATCGCTTCGCAAATTGCCCCACCCACACGTTTACCTTGGGACGCGGAGCCGCGGCAGCTTCCGGAGAAAGCGGCTCTGGCGACACAAACACCTTGACCCTGGGCGGCGTGATGCGGAGGTGACGGGCCGCCATAGACGACGAAGACGCGCTCCGCTTTTGGGCTGGACGGGTTCGACGGGCCGGTTTTTTCATCACCGCTGCATCACTCTTCCCAGATGACGTTTGCGAGCGGGGCGGCGCTCAAGGATGCCAGGATTTCGCAACAGGCGACGGTTCCATCAGCGCCCGCTCATATTGCTGGCCGATCTTTTCCCAGGTGTAGTGGGTCTCCACTAGGGTACGGGCCCGCTGAGACACTTGCTGCCGCAGCGTAGGGCTGTCAAACAGACGGGCGATCGCCCCTGCGTATTCCGTCGGCGTGTTCGCCCGCAGCGCCAGCGGTTCTGCCCCCTCGATGGGCAGCCCTTCCAGAGCGCGATCGCTCCCCACAATCGGAACACCCGCCGCCATCGCCTCCAGGGTTTTGTTTTTAATGCCAAACCCCAGCCGCAGCGGCAGCACGCACACGGTCGCCTCGCGCAACACCGCACCCATTTCTGCGACCGTGCCCATGACCTGAACGCCGGGATGTTGCGCCAGCGCTCGCACGGTGGTCACCGGACGCGCCCCTGCAATGCAAAAAGTGACTTCAGGATAGCGCGATCGCACTAATGGTAATACCGCTTCAGCAAAAAAACACACTGCGTCGATATTGTGTGGCGCATCCATCGCGCCTGCAAACACCAGCCGATAGCCCCCCGGATCAGTCGTGCGGGGCGAAAAGGCTGCCAAATCAATCCCGTTTGGCACCACCTGTACCCAGTCGGGGTCGGCATTGGGAGCGGCAAAATCGGGCCCCGACAAAAAATCCAAAAACTGCTGCCGATCTTCCGTCGTCGTCACCACCACGCGGGAAAACTGTTGCCGAAACCGTCGTTCGTAGCGCTCCAGCGTAGGCAGATAAAGGCGATCGCGCCAGGGATTGGCCGACACGCCCAGCGCCAGTTCGGCCCGCGTCCAGCCGACGGCAAAGCTGTGGGCATTTAGCACCGTCCGCACCCGCCGCTGAAACTCCGGACGCACGTACACCGCATTTGCACCATGCTCGCAGGTCAGCACATCAAATCGGCGCTGCTGCACTGCGTCATCCACCCAGGGCTTGCAGCGCAGGGCTATGGCGAAAGTCCACGTTCGGCGGAAATGCCCCAGAGGTGCGATCGCCCTAGTTGCATCAGTTTGCCCAGAGAATTGCGAAATGAGCCGCCAGGGAAATTGCCCTGAGGCCATTCCCGTAGGGATTGCTTCGCGAATCGCCCCAGTGGGAAACACAACACCCTTGCACCCAAAGCCTCCAGCGCCGCCAGATCGGCATCCGCGCTCGTCCGGGTTTCTGCGCCTTCAGCCAACACTTCCGAACCGGTCGCATTCATCCGCTGTGTCAGCAGGGTCACCTCGTGCCGTTGCGCCAGCCATCGCAGCAGGTGAAAGGTTCGCACCTCCGTCCCGCCGCGCGTCGGCGGATAGGGAAAGGTCGAAGACAGCATCAAGATCCGCATGGGATGCCGGGGGTTTGGAGGCGAGAATTTAGGGAATTTGGGGAATTCGGGAACACAGTCTAACGTTGAAAATACGGCAAGAAAATGCGTAAATCCTATAGCCTTTTATTGAAACCCTACTGCACCCTCCAAACCGCTCCCCTAAAATGCCCACGCTCTATGCCAAAACGGAAATCAACGCGCCCCGATCGCACGTCTGGCAAGTGCTGATGGACAAACACCAGTGGTTTCGCTGGAACACCTTTTTCTACGACCTGTCGCCCGATCGCCCCTTTCGCCAGGGCAAAACCGTGCGCCTGTCCATTAAGCGAGTCATAGGCGAAGAGGAAACCCAGATCGAGCCGCTGGTGACGCTGGTGCAGCCATCGGTTTGTCTGAGCCTGCGCTACACTGCGCCCGGATTTCGCAGCGAACACTGGTTTGAACTGCAAGACTTGGGGGGCGATCGCACGCAATATCTCCACCGCGAAACCCTCTCCGGCACGCTGACCACTCTGCTGCTGCCGTTTATCCGTCGGGACGAACAGAGCGGACTGCGACGCATGGCGCAGGAGCTAAAGCGCTACGCCGAGCAAGGGTAGAAAGCAAGGGTTTGAAGAATCAAGGCTCCAGACGGTTTAGCGACGAAGCGATCGCCACGGCGGAATCTGGGTCGAGAAAGTTGCAGGCCCGCACCAGTTCCGAATCGATCAGGCCGCTGCTGAGTCGATAGCCGCCGGGTACACCCGGAACCTCAAACCAGTCAGAAAACACAGCGTTGGCCGGAAAGGGAGAATCATCGCTGGACGGCTCGTTGTCTGCCCAATAGATGAAGTAGGGGTCGTTGGAGCGGGCGATCGCAGGCGTTTCGATGGGCCGGCTATTGGGCGGCACTGGGCCACCAAAGCCGCCGTCGCTGTATTCAATCTGAAAACAAGTGGCGATCGCACTATCGGCTGAAAACGAGCGGTAGTAGAGTGTATATTCCTTGCCCCAGTCTGGATCAGACGTGACCACGACATCGGATAAATACGTCTCCGGCGGCAGAACCGTAGGCACCACCAGCGGCACGCCCAACTGCCGAATCGCGGCCCGATCGTCTGCTGAGATTTCTGCGGTGGTCGATTCGAGGGCTGCTGCGCCGGAAACGGTTGCGGCGAACGCGAGAGAGGCTTCTGGAGCCTGTCCCTTCGCAACGGGGGACGGTTCTACAGGAACGCGGGAAACACTAGATGAGCAAGCCCCCAGGGCGATCGCCCCCAGCACCATTCCCAGCCTTGCCCCAAGCGTTACCCGATTGCCAGACGTATCCGTTATCTGCCGCATTCCTGCCTCCAAAACTTTCCTAAACATCTCCATCTCGCTGGATCGCGGGCAAAGTCTGTCAGACCTTTCTCAACTGCGTCGCCCTGACCGCCTGAAACCCTAGACCTTCAGCCCCCTGCCCTGTCTGCCATTCCCAAACCCAGCGCCAATCATCCCAATCATTCTTTCCTACCAGCATTCCCTGGAGCGCTCCGGAAAGTGAAGCCTGCTCAGGGATTGAGGTCAGCGATTGAGCGTAATTGAGAGGGGGATGGGTAGGATGAAACTAGGAAAACTAGAGCGGCAATGCTGTTTTCAATGGTTCAGACGATTAAGATAGATTAAGAACTGCCTGTCTGTTGCCCAATGACTCCAATCCCAACTGTGCTGGAGGCGAGCAAAACGCCTCGTCTCAATGCGCCAACGGTTCATCGTCTCCCAGATGGGTTAACCATTGTTGCAGAACAAATTCCGGTCGATGCTGTGAACCTTAGCCTGGGGTGTGTGTCACCTTCTTGAGAGGAAATTAGAGCAAGTTGTCGAGGTAAGCACAGCGGTGGGCTAAGACGTTCGGCACATGCTCTGGTTTCCACCGTGCCCCCGAAATCTGTAAGCGACGGTCAATTTGTTTGACGGCTGATTCCACCGCACCGGAACCAATCGAGCAGAGGCCCTCCCTCTGGTAATACTCGTAGTTGACAATTCGGTGCCGGTGCTTCTGTAAAGACTGACAAAAGCACTGGGCTTGATGCAGTTCATTAGCACATACAAGATCGCTTGCACCACCAGCATCAAGTTCACACTGCGCGGTCTACCTGTTGCATGAGCGAGGCTGAGTAGTGCAGCAAACCATGGGTACTGTTCAAGTGTCAGTTCGCTAGCGTAGGCTAAGGTCATGGCTTCCTGGAAGGCTGTTGCGCATCTGATAAACTTCAGCCTAAACTCTAGGGATCTTTCCTAATACTGGCGTCCACTGCTACTTCCCAAACATCCTCTTAGATTGTGAATAGGAGCAACGCAAGTCTGCTATATCCCTGCCCCTGCTGTGGGTATCGGGTCTTGTCTGCACTACCTCCAGGTACTTATTTGATTTGTCCCATTTGTTTTTGGGAAGATATTGATTCGGTACTAAAGTCATGCCTGCGGGCAGCCCAACATAGTTTTCTTGAATGTGGTGCGTGCGACCCTCAGTGGAGTAGCCAGGTTCGTCGTCCAACCATGGAAGATGAGCGAATACCAAACTGGACTCCCCTCGATATGCTTGCAGAGCAAGACAGACTAAGACTCATCGAACAAATTACGCAGGCATTTGATGGAGTTAGTCGTGAAGACGGAGTTACGCTTCACGAAGTAAGGGCGATTGACGATTGGGGCGGCGAAGAGGAACGTGCTGCGGCTCGAGCACTGGATACAGACCAGCGCTGGCAAGATGTACCAATCGAGTGGATTAAGCAACTGTGGGATGCCTTTAGCTTGCTGGATGGCAAGGGATGGCGGTATTACCTACCTGTTTGGATGCTCCATGCGCTCCGGTGTCCACATACTACAAGTGCTGGTGCTTCAGTTATCTACAGTTGTCTCTTGCCAGACAAACCTGAGCTTAGAGAGTCTATGTTGTCTCGATTCGGTGTGCTGAACCTGGAGCAGTCAAGGGCAGTTTGTCAATTTCTGCAGTTCAATGCAGCCTATGGGGAGTCGGATGAATGGGCAGCTCAGAAAGCGCTCGATGCCTATTGGGGGCAATTTTCCACCTGAGAGATTGGCTGGAAGAAGTACTGCAACGGGCAACGCTCGATGTAACTGGTCAAGCCATTGTCTTTGCCCACCGCCTCATGGCGTTTGCTCGGAATCACCGTAATGTAGGCGTCCCAGAAGTCCGTATAGACTTTGGCACATTGGCGATAAACCGCTGGCAGAGATTCCCAGAGTGCCCTTGCCGAGTCCCGAGAACGGTCGCCGATATAACAGCCAATCACTTCTCGGGTCTCGGCATCAATGGTCAGCCAAACCCATTGTTGGTTCCCTTTAGAATAATCCACTACCCTCCAGCAGCATATTCGCGTGTCCTGGCGCTACAGGCTAAAACGGGAAGTAGCGCACCGACAGGTAGAATCCGTTATCTTGCAGGGAGTCGCCTTGAGACTGAGCATCAATCAGCGGCAGTCCGTAGTCTAGCCCCACCACTAGATTGGGCAACGCCTCCCAGCGCAATCCTGCGCCAATGCCCAGCAGAAAGTCGTCTTCTGGATTGTCCAAGTCAATGTTCCACGCATGGCCCGCGTCCAAAAATGAAATCAGCGTCAGGCGGTCGGAGTTTCGCAGCAGGGGAAAGCGGGCTTCTAGAGAACCCCAGATGGCGTTGTCAGCAACGATTTGGTTTTGGGCATAGCCGCGCACCGTATCGAAGCCGCCCAGCCCGATTCGCTCGATCGACAGCAGCGAGTCGGGTGTGAGTTGGGCATTCACCCGCGCCAGAAAGATCGATCGCCCCGAAAAGCGCCGCACCCACTGAAACTGTCCCAGCCATTTTACAAACAACCCGTCGGTGCCGCTGTCGTTCACTGTGGCATCAAAGGCATCCAGCCCAAGGCTAAATTCTGAACGAGCAACCAGCACGCTGAGGCGATCGCGCTCGACCCAGTCTTGAAAAAAGCGCAGCGCCGTCACCCTGGATTCGCCGTTTTCTGCGCCGCGTGAAAAGCTAAAGGGGCGATCGCCCAAAATGAACGTCTGGCTGCGGCGCAAATCCAGCCCCACGCCAATGGCAAATTCCTGATTCACGCTGCGCGAGAGGGGTTGGCGAAACTGGAGCGACCAAGTTTCGGCCTCGCTGCGGATGTCAAACTCCTCGAAGGCATCTTCGATAATGCGGCTATCGTTGGTGTTGAAACTAAGGGTGACGGTGCCGTCGCGGGGATTAACAGGCAGGCTGACGCCCATGTTATACAGATTTAGCCCGTCGGTGCGGCCGTAGCTGGCGAAGAGGCGATCGCCCACCCCCAGCAGATTGCTATAGCTGGCAGAGAGGCTGAACTGCGCCGAGCCAATGCTGGAAGACTGATAGTTGTCCGCGCCAATATTTGCAGAAAACGGCGATGCTTCTTGTAAATTTACCGCCAGCAGACTGCGGCCGGGAACGCTGCCCGCCGTCAGTTCGGCATCCACCGATTCAATCTGCGGATCAATTTGCAGCAATTGCAAGGCCCGCTCCAGATCCCGCTGGTTCAACGGCTTTTTTCCGGCTAACCGCAAGCGCGATCGCACGTAGCTCGGATTCAACCGCTGCAAGCCTGTGATTTGAATGTCGTCTTCTAGTTCGCCCTCTACTACTCGAATTTCTACCACGCCGCTGCGAACGTCCTGGTTATTTAGCAGGAATGCGCCTGATGTCACATAGCCCCGGTCAATGTACAGTTGAGTGATGGCACTGCGTAATGCAATCAGTTCTTCAAACGTCACGTCTCGATTCACGCAGCACTGAATGGCTTCGGCAATCTCGTCGTGCAGGATAGAATTCCCTGTAACGTTGATCTCATTCACCCGAAAGCGCACCACAGGCACCGCCGGATCAGGGTTTGGCGTGCCCGAAGCAGGGTCTAGCACGGGCGGCGACGGCTCAGCAGGCACTTCAATAGGCAGCGGCGGCGTGTCTCGCGGCCGCTCGATGGGGAAAGGGCGCGATTCGGCATCTGGCGGCAACACAACGGGTGGATTTGACCCACCGGGGATTGCTTGGGCGATCACCCTTTGCGGCGCTGGAACCAGAGCCACCAGCCCTACGGATGTCCCCAGCGCAATTCGCAGAGCGCTCCCGTCAGAAATCGCGCTGCCTATGCTTTGGAATATTTTCATTGCCTGCTTCTCATTGCCTGCTTCATTCATCACACGCTTGACTCAACGCCAGCCATTCATCCCCTGGCTCACAGAAACCCCTGAGACGAATCGCCCGATGCCCGCCCTATCCTAGCCCGATTAAATACTGCCAAAATAGTAAAAACCTTGCCTATAAAATCTACCACTTCAGGCGGTTTCGTCATGCATCTGCAATCACGCTGACTCAGAGCTGATGAATTTTATGAACTTTTGCAATGATTTCCCAAGTCAACTGGGCAATGCCTGCAAAGGATAGCGGGAAACGCTGGGGACCCAGCGCATCAACGGGTACGGCGCAGGTGATGGGGTAATTGATGGCTACGTGGAACAGGCAGATATCTGGACAGATATCTGGGCAGACGGGCGAAGGATTTCGGTTCGCTACTCTGGCGGATGCAGTCGATTGGCGATCGCCGCTACGCCAATCATCGGCACGCCGATTAGCAGACAAATGCCCCACTGCTCTAGGCTCAGCGGCGCGGTGGCAAACAGGCGATTCATCACGCTCCACTGGCTGAATAGCACTTGCAGGGCGATCGCCCCCGCAATGCCCCACAACACAGCCGGAGCGGACGGAATCTGCTGCACCCGGCCGCGCAGCTTATTCACCAGGCCCAGCCCCAACTCGCTAATGCTCAGCAGGTAAAAAATCCGCCCCGCCACCAGCGCCTGGATCGCCATCGTTCGGGCCAGCGCGATGTTGTCGGTCGTTTGATTAATCCATTCAAACACGCCAAAAATCACAATCCAGTTAAACAGCGACACCAGCAAAACGCGCTTCAACAGCTTGCGGTTGAGCAGCGGCTCACGGGGGTTGCGCGGTGGGCGCTGCATCACGCGCTCCGACTTGGGTTCAAACGAGAGCGGCACGGTCATGGCGATGGAGTTGATCATGTTCATCCACAGCACTTGCAGCGACAGGATCGGTAGCGCCCGATTCAGCAGCACGCTGATCAAAATCGACATCGACTCACCGCCATTCACCGGCAGCAAAAAGGCGATCGCCTTTAGCAAATTCCGATAGACCGTCCGCCCTTCCTCCACCGCCGCTTCGATGGAGGCAAAGTTGTCGTCTGTCAGGATCATGTCAGCGGCTTCCTTCGCCACCTCCGTTCCAGCCCGACCCATCGCCGTGCCGATATCTGCCTGCCGCAGCGCCGGGGCATCGTTCACGCCGTCGCCCGTCATCGCCACCACTTCGCCCTTTGCTTGCAGTGCCTCCACCAGCCGCAGCTTTTGCTCTGGCGCAACGCGGGCAAACACCGAGCCATTTTCTACTGCGTTGGCCAACTGCTGATCGTCCATTTCTGCCAGGGCTTGCCCCGTAAAGGCCTGCACCTGCCCATCCCGCTGTAGCCCAATCTGGCGGGCGATCGCCGTTGCCGTGCCAATGTGGTCGCCCGTGATCATCTTCACCTGAATGCCCGCAGACTGGCAGGCCCGCACCGCTCGCACGGCCTCCTGGCGCGGCGGATCGATCATTCCCTGCAAGCCCAGAAACGTCAGGCCAGTGTCAATATCCGGCGGGTCAAGCGTGTCTTGGGCTAGAGATGTTGTGGCAAAGGCCAGCACCCGCATTCCTGCCTCCGTCATCGATTCGACCTGGCGGTAAATCGCATCGGCATCAAGCGGCTGGAGTGTCCCACTGGCAGACAAAGCGCGATCGCAGCGCGAGAGAATCGCCTCTACCGATCCCTTCGCATACACCAGGCGATTGCCCCCTTCGCCTGTTGAATGCAGCGTCGCCATATACTGATGTTCCGACTCAAACGGAATAAAATCGATGCGAGGCAGTTCCGCCTTCAGCGTTGCCATCCCAAAGCCCGCCTTTTGCGCCGACACAATCAGCGCCCCCTCCGTCGGATCGCCAATCACCTGCCACTGGCCATCGTCCTGCTCCAGATAAGACTCATTGCACAGCAGCCCTGCTTTCAGGCATTCTGTCAGCGCCGGATTCGTAAGCTGACCAGACTCCACGGGCTGAATCGCGCCCACTGGACTGTAGCCCGTTCCCGTCACAAAGAATGCCTGTCCGCCCGCGTAGATTTCCTGCACGGTCATCTGGTTTTCCGTCAGCGTGCCCGTTTTGTCGGAACAGATGACGGTGGCGCTGCCCAACGCCTCCACCGCAGGCAGCTTGCGGATGATGGCATGGCGGCGGGCCATGCGCGACACGCCGATCGCCAGCGTAATCGTCACCACCGCAGGCAGCCCTTCAGGAATCGCGCTCACCGCCAGCGCCACCGCCGCCTCAAACATATCCGGCCAGGGATTGCCGTACCCCAGCCCCACAGCAAAGGTCAGTGCCGCCACCGCCAGGATAAAATAAAGCAACGTTTTGCTGAATTTTTCAAACTTGCGGGTGAGCGGCGTAGATAAGTTAGTCTGCCGCTGCATCAGTTGAGAAATGCGCCCGGTTTCGGTGTTGTTGGCGATCGCCACCACCACGCCGCGCCCGCGTCCCGATGTCACAAAGCTGCCTGCGTAGGCCATGTTTCGCCGATCGGCCAGCGGCACGTCTTCTGCCACCGGGTCAACCCACTTTTCCACGGCTACCGATTCACCCGTCAGCGCCGACTCGCTGATCTGCAAATTTCGCGCCGTCACCAGCCGCAAATCCGCCGGAACCTTGTCGCCCGACACCAGCTTTACCACGTCCCCCGGCACCAGTTCTACGGATGAGATATGTATCGTCTGCCCATCGCGCACCACGGTCGCCTCGGTTTGCACGGTCGCAGCCAGCGCGGCGATCGCACTTTCCGCCTTAGCCTCCTGCACGTAGCCGATGATGGCGTTGATTAGCGTTACGCCCCAAATCACCCAGGCATTCACCCACGACCCCAAAAACGCCTTGACGCTGCCTGCAACCAGCAAAATGTAGAGCAATGGCTGATGAAATTGCAGCAAAAAGCGCACCAGGGGACTTTTCCCTGGCACTGCCTTCAGCTCGTTGCGGCCGTATTGTTCCTGGCGCTGAACCACCTCGGCGGACGAGAGTCCAAGGCGCGGATCAACCCGGAGCGATCGCGCTACGATGTCGGCGGGTTGCGCGTGCCAGGATTGAGCTTGCGACTTTTCTAGAGTGCGAGTCATAGGCAGTTTCAAATCAAAATCTTGAGTTAACCAAATCGAAATCTTGAGTTAAATCGAGGCAACTACTCCCACCAAAACTTACACCTGAAACAGGAAAAAACAATCTATCGTCAGCCAGAAATTTCAAACCCCAAACTCGTCTGGATCTAACAAAAAGACTGGGGCAAAAAGACTGGGCAGCACGGAAACTAAAATCAGTGCATCAATCCGCAACCTCGAACTCATGTATTAAAGCCATGTATTAAAACAACTCATGTATTAAAGCCATGTATTAAAACCATGAATTAAAACTTATGCATCAATCGACCCTGGCGGAGACTGCGGGCAAAAACGTTTATGACAGAAACTAGGACTAGAAATTGCTGGGTCTGGATCATTGGGCTGGCTGGCAGCGTGCTGGGGTTTCTAATGCAAGTCCTCATACGCAAAGCTTTTGAGGAACAGCTTCCATCCAAAACCCTGCCGCTCATACCGAGAATCTTTCACCTCACTTATCTGAAAAATCCTGGTGCTGCCTTCTCATTTTTTGATTCAAACTTGACTTCCTGGACACTCTGGTTGCGACTAATGTTAATGGGAATCATTGCTGTCGCAACACTGCTATTCAGCAGATTTAGGAAAGAAATGATTCTGCCCCTGCAAGTGGGATTGGGACTACTACTAGCCGGGGGAATCAGCAACACCGTCGAGCAAATTTTATACGGCGACATTGCGATCTACTTAGATTGGCGATCGCCCCCGCTTTCTATTTTCAACTTAGCAGATATAGCCGTCAGGCTAGGAAGTTTTGTTACAAACATTTCCATCCTGTATTGGCTGCTTTCAGACCTCATCCGACGCTTTCGCTAGAGTAATTTCTGAAAAAAGATTCGAGGTCAAGCTCGAAAAGCAGCCTTTCCCGATGCCTTCTCGTCTCCAATTCTCCTGAAGGACGCTTTGAATGAAAGGACTGGAAGCCCCGCAGAAGCTTGATTGGCAATCCAAACTCGCCAATCCAAACTCGAAAATTGACATCGCTAGGCGTTGCAAAAACGGAAACTTCTGGTTATCCGCAGAAAATTCCCTGTTATCGTTCAAAAGTGAGTCAATCTTGGTTTGACCTCAGGTTGACCTGTTGATGAATGCTGGGTTACTTAATGTATGGATTTAACGATGAAGAAGACTGTGTTTTCCCGATGGGCGGGTGTGGGGTTGGGCGTGATGCTGCTTGGTCAGGGCGTTGCGGGGGCGCTGCCGAGGGCGACGCTGGCCCAGGCGGGCGAAGCGTGGTATAACTGCCTGACCCGCGAGGTGTTTACGCCAGAAAAACGGGCCTGGTGCGATCGCCTCAATATCGCCCTCAACGCCAGCTACAGCGTCCCCACCCTGGGCGAACAGCCCCAGATCGGCGTGATTACTTTTAAAGATGGGCAGTTTGAAGATCCCAATCGGCGGCTGAATGCGGTGCTGTCTCGGCAGCAGGGACAAATCGCATTTGGTGACCTGGATGGCAACGGCCAGCAAGATGCCGTGATGATCATGGCAGTGAATACGGGCGGCTCTGGTATTTTCGTTTACCTTGCGCCGCTGCTGAACCTGGACGGGGCGATCGAGTCGCCGATGCTGGCGGGACTGGGCGATCGCATCCAGGTCAACCGTGTCCGCATTCTGGACGACGGGCTAATCAGCGTCAACATGATTATTCAAGGGCCAAACGATCCGCAATGCTGCCCCACGCAAGAAGTAACGCAGTTTTATCGCGTTAGTGAGGGTTCAGTAGTGGAGGTATCGCCCCCTGGCGCAACGCTGCCCGCCCCGCCAAGTGCATCCACGCTCCCCGACGGCTCCACGCTTTCCTTCTTCCAAACGCCGGGCTACGCCGTGCGCTTGTTTAGTCGCAATGGCGCGATGCTAATGAATCTGTTCAACCGGCAAACAGGACAATTGACGCTAAATGGCGTTCCCACAACTGCTACGCCTGATGCAAACGGTACAACTTATGCCTATGAAGGCACGCCCTCGGTGCAGGTCTATCGCGGCCACTTAGGAACTCAATCGCTCACGGTAAACGGTATGTTGCAAACGTCATCGCTCGTCACGGGTACGGTTACTTATCTGCCGCGAATCGCCCTGCCACCCAACGCGCTGATCGAAGTATCGCTGGCGGATGTCAGCCGTGCTGACGCGCCTGCCCGCATCCTGGCCACGCAAACGATTGAAGCTGGCGGCCGCCAGGTGCCTTTTGCCTTCGAGCTACCCTACGACCCAGCGCAGATCGACAGCCGCTACACCTACGCGGTGCAGGCGCGAATCACAGTAGACGGGCAGTTGCGGTTTATCAACACTACGCGCACCAGCGTTATCACCAACGGCAGCCCCACGCAAGGCGTTGAAATCGTGGTCGATCCAGTCCAGCGTTAGCGCATTGACAATCATTTACAATCAGGGGCGCTGTGCTGTTGATTTTGGATTGGCGATTTTGGATTGGTGATTTGGGGTTGCCAGTCCAGCGTCTGCGGGGCTTCCGGCAATCTCATTTATCGCGCTGCGCCAGGCCGGGTTGCAGGATTTCAGTCCGTCGATTTTTTCATGCAGGATTGCGGGTTAAGATTCTCAATGTCGAGATAAAGTTGCAGGATGGAGCAAGACCGTCTTGATCACATTCTGAGGCAGTGGCAGCGAGAAGCGCCCCAGCTTAATGCCGCGCCGCTGGCCGTGGTAGGGCGCATGCTGCGAATTGCCCGCCTGCTGGAAAAACACCGAGAAACGGTGCTGGCAGACTATGGGCTAAACGTATGGTCTTTTGACGTGCTGGCGACGCTGCGCCGACAGGGGCCGCCCTACCAGCTCAAGCCGACGGATTTATACAGCTTGCTGATGCTGTCGTCTGGCGCAGTTACCAACCGCATCGATCGGCTAGAGCAAGACGGCATCGTGACGCGGCTGCGCGATCCGGGCGATCGCCGGGGTGTGATTGTCCAGCTCACCGACAAGGGCATCCAGCTTTCCGATCAGGTGATGCCCGTGCTGTTTGAAAAAGAGCAGGCAATACTGGTGCAGTTTGCCACAGAGCAAGAGTGCGAGACGTTGGTTCGGCTCTTGCGACAGTTTCTTTTATCCCTGGAGCGATCGCTCAATGAATAGCGAAAATCCGCTAGTTGGCACCTGGACGCTCGTGGCGATTCGGGCCATTGCTGCGGACGGCAGCGTTGACCCCGAAGCCTACGGCCCCGCGCCCGTCGGCATCCTGACCTACACCGCCGACGGCCACATGACGGTGAGCTTTGCCCAGGGCGATCGCCCCCCGCTCAGCGGCAACCCCGTTTCTCCGTTTGATCTGGCGGACGTGCCCGCGACGGAACGTGCCCAGGCGTTTTCTAGCTTCAGCGCCTATGCCGGAACCTACACTCTGGCGGGCGACAGCGTGACGCATCATGTGGCGATCGCCTCCATTCCCAATCGCGTCGGCACCGATCTGGTGCGAATCGTGGCGCTGGAGGGCGATCGCCTGACGCTGAAAACGCCTCCTGGGCGCGACAGCCTTAACTGCTTTGAGCTGGTGTGGCAGAAGTCGGCATAGCCCGCCCCCGTGCGCCAATCTCTGTGCGCTAATCTCTGTGCGCCAGTTTCTGTACGCCAATTTCTGTGCGCCAAATCTCCGTATGCGATTACTCTACCACGAATTTAAATAATCCGTGAAAACCAGATACAAAGCTGTCTCCAAGTCTTGACAGATTGCCTCAGAATTTGCCTGATCTGCTCAGTCGCGCAGTGTAAAAGCTGACATGGAAATGCGCGATCGCCAAAGGGGGGCAATCATGCCAGTACAAAATAATCTTGATATGACAGCATTCAATGACGATGATGTGTTGTCATTTCGAGACGGAACGGTTCGAGTCGCTACGCTACGCCACGTTCTAGATGTCGCACTCAGCTCTAAGCTGCCGGATGCGCTGGCAGACTCGCTGACGACGCAAAAAGCCTTATTTGGGGGCGATCGCCAGTTTCGCAATAGCAAAGCCTGGATGCGTCAGGATCGCAACTGGTTTCAAGACGGCATCGATTGCGAAGTCTTGCAGCTTGGCTCCGCTGGCTGGCAGCAGGGCAAGCTGCGGCTGCGGGTGACGGTCGAATTTGTGCCCGACGAACTCACAGCCCAGCCTGTCTACACCGACTACGCCGAAACGCCCGAATTCATTGACCTGCCCCTGCTGCCCGACGATACTCAGACCAGCGTTGAGAATATCTATCGTCACGCCCATCGAAACGACTACAGGAACGGCCGCTCGAACGGCAATGGCCATCAGAATGGCAACGCCTATACGAATGGAGCAGGTCACTAACCCAACCCCTGTCGCTCTCTGCTCTTTCAATCTCCTGTCATTGGTTTCGCTGTAGGATCGGCTAAAGGATTAATGTTTCTCAGCGATTCATTGACCCAAGCCGTGATTCTTACCCATGTTTAATGAATATGAAACCACTCACCGACTGGGGATTTAGCCGCGAGGACTGGTGGCGGGGCGCAAAGGGCGAGTATTGGGTGATCGTGCAGGCGGTGCTGCTGTTGGGGCTGCTGGTGTTGCCAACGATGCCTGTGCCAGGGTTGGTGATTGAGCCGCCGTTGCGCTACGGGCTGTGGGCGATCGCCACTGCCTGTGCGCTCACGGCAGCCGTCTTTTTGGGCAAAGGGCTGCTGGACTTGGGGCAAAGCCTGACCCCCTTGCCTTATCCGCGAGAGGATGGGCAACTGGTGCAAACGGGCGTGTATGCCATCGTGCGCCATCCGATTTACAGTGGCGTAGTGTTTGCAGTGCTGGCGATCGCCCTCTATCGGCTGAGCATCACGCATCTGCTGGCAGCAGTGGTGTTTTTTACTTTTTTCAACGCCAAAGCCGCAAAGGAGGAAGCTTGGCTCCAGGAAAAGTATCCTAACTATGCCGAATATAAAACCCGCGTCAAGCGCCTGATTCCCTGGGTGTATTGACCCTCCAGCATCCGTCCCACGGCTCCACACACGACCTCAGCGCCAGCGCTATACTCAAAATCAGTGCCTGAGAGTCAAGGTTTACCTGAGAGTCAAGATTTAAGAGTGAGGTTTTAGAAATGGCGCGTGGGTTTTCGGAACAGGGATTTTGGCGATCGCTCCAGCGGGCAGCAGCATACGCAGGGCGCGAAGTCGTCGAAAAAGCGCTGACGCTCTACTTTGCCGCCCAGCAGCCCGAAACCCCTCTCTGGGCCAAAACGGTGATTTACTCCGCGCTGGCTTATTTTATTCTGCCGACCGATGCGATTCCTGATTTTGTCCTGTTCACAGGCTACGCAGATGACCTGAGTACACTAGCCGCCGCCCTGGGTGCAGTGGCTATGGCCATCACGCCCGAAGTCAAAGCAGCCGCAAAGCAGAAAGTGATCGACTGGTTTGGCGATGGCACTGAAGCGCCCAGCGACTCCGTTTCAGAAGCGAACGCAATCCGCGAAATTGTGATTGAGTGATGCTTTGAGACTCTGGTTTTGAGGTAGCAATAATTACCCAGCTCCAGCACTATTGACCTAGCGTTTGAGTAATGCGGGTAAGCAGGTTAACGGGTGCGCTCATGGGGCAGATCTGGAAAACGTTTAGTTTACACTCATTATATTGAGTAAATATCGGGCAACGTACTGGGCAATTGGGGTTGGGCAACTCGCTGCCCACACTACTCAGAATCTTGCCCGTCGCGCTTTTGGATTCATGTCTCTAAACTCTACCCCCTCGACTCCCTGGAAAGACCTGCCCCGCCAATACTTTCAGCGGGAACTGCTGCCGCTGCTGGCGGACTTGCGGCTGGCGATTGTGCTGCTGCTGGCGATCGCCCTCTTCAGCGTTTCTGGCACGGTGATCGAGCAGGGGCAATCGCTGGCGTTTTATCAAGAAAACTATCCCGAAAGTCCGGCGCTGTTTGGCTTTTTGACTTGGAAGGTAATCCTGACGGTGGGGCTGGATCACGTCTATCGGACGTGGTGGTTTTTGGCGCTGCTGATTCTGTTCGGCTCTAGCCTGATCGCCTGCACTTTTACCCGCCAGTTTCCCACGCTCAAGGCGGCGCAAAAGTGGAGCTATTACACCCAGCCGCGCCAGTTTGAAAAGCTGGCCATGAGCGCGGAAGTGGATGCTGCCACGCTCGACGGGCTGGAGCCGCTGCTGCAACGCAAGGGCTATCGGCTGTTTCGCGAGGGCGATCGCCTCTATGCGCGCAAGGGCATTGTTGGACGCATCGGGCCGATCATCGTCCACGCCAGCATGATCCTGGTGCTGCTGGGGTCGATTTGGGGCGCGATGACGGGCTTTTTTGCTCAGGAGATGATTCCCAGCGGCGAAACCTTCACCGTTCAAAATATCTTTGACGCAGGGCCCTGGGCAGAGCGGCAAATTCCCAAAGATTGGTCTGTGCGCGTCAATCGCTTCTGGATCGACTACACGCCAGAGGGCAACATCGACCAGTTTTATTCTGACCTGTCGGTGCTGGATGCGTCTGGGCAGGAAGTCAAGCGCAAGACGATTCATGTGAACGAGCCGCTGCGCTATAAAGGCGTGACGCTGTATCAGGCGGACTGGGCGATCGCCGCCGTGCGCGTGCAGCTCAACAATAGCCCGATTTTGCAAATCCCGATGGGGCAGCTTGACACAGGTGGCGCAGGGCGGCTCTGGGGCACTTGGCTGCCTACCAAGCCTGACCTCAGCGAGGGCGTGTCGCTAATCGCTAAAGACCTGAAGGGAACGGTGCTGGTATATGACCAAGACGGGCAACTCATTTCCACCGTGCGGGCGGGCATGGCGACCGAAGTCAACGGCGTGCGGCTGACCGTGGCTGAACTGGTGGGCAGCACGGGGCTGCAAATCAAAGCCGATCCGGGCATTCCTATTGTCTACACGGGCTTTGGGCTGCTGATGATCAGCGTCCTGATGAGCTACGTATCACACTCGCAGGTGTGGGCGTTGCAGCAGGGCAAAACGCTCTACGTCGGCGGACGCACAAACCGCGCCCAGGTTGCCTTTGAGCGGGAAGTGCTGGAGGTGCTGGATTGCCTCAGCGCGGATCTTCAGCCCGCCCCAGTTCAGGCTTAGCTCCCATGAGGCTTTGCCCAAACCCTTATGCAGAACCCTGAGCCTGTGACCTCAAAACCAGAGACCCCAAAACCAACCAGCGCGATCGCCCTTTTACCACCCACGCTGCTGCTCGATCGGCTGCTGCAAGAGTGGCTTCTGGAAGACATTGGGCGGGGCGATCGCACGACGCAATCGCTGTTTTCTGGCGACGTTCCCAGCGGGCAGGCGCAGTGGGTGGTTAAGGAAGCAGGGGTGATTGCGGGGTTGCCGATTGCAGCGCGAGTATTTTACTTACTCAATCCGGCAGTGCAGTTCAAGGCGCTGGCGCAGGAAGGCGAAGCGTGCGATCGCGGTCGCGTCATTGCCCAAATCACGGGCCCACTGGATGCGCTGCTGACGGGGGAGCGGGTGGCGCTGAACCTGGCCATGCGGCTGAGCGGCATTGCCACGCTGACGAGTCAGTACGTCGCGCAAATTGCCGACTTGCCTGCCCAACTGGTGGACACGCGCAAAACCACCCCCGGACTGCGAATTTTAGAGAAATATGCTGTTCAGGTCGGCGGCGCAGTGAACCATCGCCTGGGGCTGGACGATGGCGTGATGATCAAAGACAACCACATTGCAGCGGCAGGCAGCATTGCAGCGGCGATCGCTCTCGTGCGGGCCCGCATTCCTTATCCGCTGACGGTGGAAGTGGAAACTGAAACCCTGGAGCAGGTCGCCGAAGCGCTCGATCACGGTGCAGACATTATCATGCTGGATAATATGTCGGTGGAACGCATGAGGGATGCCGTGCGGATGATTCGCGATACGAATCCACGAATCAAAATTGAAGCGTCGGGAAACATCACGCTGGACACGATTCGGGCGATCGCCGAAACCGGCGTAGACTACCTTTCCAGCAGCGCCCCCATCACCCGCTCGACCTGGCTCGATCTCAGTATGCGGATTCAGATGGGCTGAGCGTTCTTGCCGTTTCCGCAAACCCATCTGCCCGTAAAATACACCCTCCTGGTTACGGAAAACCTCCCCCGCGCCCCGGTGATTCCAGCCAGCAAAAACGGTAGGATGTAGCTGTTGCAAGGTGAAACGACATGCAAAGCTCAGATAATTCAGATAAGCGAAGAATTCTTTCAGCCCTGTGTCATGGGTCGATTTTTATCAACACCCTGGTTGTTTCTATCGGCATTCCCATTGCCATCCTGCTTGTTTCAGACGATCCAGTAGTCAAGGAAAATGCCAAAGAGGCCATTAACTTCCATATCAATATGTGGGTATGGTGGCTGGTTGTGGGGGCGCTTTCCTTCATTTTGGTCGGCTTTCTTCTGTTCCCGATCCTGGGGCTGGTCAACCTGATTCTGCCCATCCTGGCAATCTTAGCCTGCCTCAGCAATCCCGAAACGCGCTATCGCTACCCGTTCATCCTCCGCCTAGTGTAAGCTTGGCCAGTCCAAGTTTGCAGACTTCCAGGATGCGGAATGCTGGTCAGCCACGGTCACCAATTTATCTACACGAAAACCCTGAAGACGGCGAGTACCTCTGTGGAGGCTTACTTTGAGCCGTTTTGTGTAGAAGAGGGCGCGGCGAACCTGGCCCGCGTGCGTGAGGAATCCGTGTCGGCGGCGGGGATTGTGGGCTATCGCGGGCCCGGCAAGCCGGAGGGCTGCCGCTGGTGGAACCACATGCCCGCTGCTCAGATTCGGGAACAGTTGGGTGAAGACCTCTGGACACGCTATTTCAAGTTTTGCGTCATTCGCAATCCTTACGAAAAGGCGATTTCAGCCTTTTACTTTGGGCGATCGCACACTCCGTCCACACCCGATTCGCCCAGCAGCGATGCCGTCGCCTTTGAGCATTGGCTGATTACGCACGGCCCGCCCATCGACCGCAACAAGTATTTGATCGACGGGCAGTTTTGTCTGGATGACGTAATCCGCCACGAGTCTCTGGCGGCAGATCTGGAGCGCATCTGCGCCAAGCTGGGAGTGCCGTGGAATCCGGAGGCGCTGCCTCATCTCAAAACGGGAACTCGACCCAAAACGGCGATCGCCCGATCTCTTTATACCGATACATCCCGGCAACTGGTCGAAGCCGCCTACGCATTTGAGCTAGATTACTTCGGCTACCAGTTTCCAGACGCTTGAGCGCTGGCTAAGACCCTCGCTAAAGTCTTCCCTGAAAACCCGTTGGCTAAAATACATCCGCCGGGTCAGCGGTAATTGCCTTATTTACCGACACCAGCCCCGACAGCACACACATCATCACCGCCAGTCCCAGCACCAACACCGCCCGCTCTAGATCCATGCGAACGGGCAATCCCCCAGCCGTTGCCCGGATGGTTAGCTCATACAGCATCAGAGAAATGATGAATCCTGGAATGTAGCCCAGCACGGCCAGAATCACCGATTCTTGAATGACCGTAATAAACAAAAAGCGATTGCTGTAGCCCATCGCCTTGAGCGTGGCGTACTGCTTCAGATGATCGGAAATTTCTGTGTAGAGGATCTGATACACAATCACTGTGCCGACGATGCAGGACACCGCCACGCCCATGCCAAAGATAAAGCCCGTCGAGGTTGCGCCAATCCAATAGTCGCGATCGCGCTCGATAATTTGCTGCTGAGTAAACACGATCACGTCCTTAGGCAGAATTTCCCGGAGGCGATCGCACACTTGCAGCGGATCAATGCCCTCCTCGACCTGAATCAAGCCCAGGTTAATTCGGTTGAGTGGAAACGGGTCAAAATAGCGGCGAAAGTTTTGGTCGCTCATGATCAGCGTCCCATCTGCCGCAAAGCCACCACCCAGCGTAAACTGTCCGCCAATCACCGCCTTGCGGCCGTCTGCCTCGGTGACTGTGCCGACGGTTTGCGGGCCATACTCTGGTCGCGAAAGCGTGTCAATCAGCACCGTGTCGAACCGCCGCAGCGCCGCTTGGTTTTCCGGCGTTTGCATCTCCGGCATTGTGAACACCGGATCGTTTGGATTGATGCCGTAGACAAACATGGCGCGACTCTGGCGCGTTTCCACGTTGCGCCACTGCAAATAGCCGACGTACAGCGGCATCACGCGCCGCACCCCCGGCACCCCCGCCGCCTGGTAAATCCGCTCAATCGGAAACGGCTTGGTCGAGGTAATTTCGAGCGCCTGGGGCGATATCAGAAAAATGTCGGCATTGATGCGGCTGTAGATCATTGCCGCCGTCTCTGCCAGCGAACCCAAAAAACCCAGGTTCATGAACACCAAAATGACCGCAAACGCAACTCCGGCGATCGCCACCACAAATCGTGTTTTTTCAGCGGTCAGATTTAGCAGAGCGAGGGGGGTACGCATGATTTTTCGGTTGCAAGTTCTGGCGTGGCATCGCGACACTACAACATCCGCTCATCTCACATCAATCCGCACATCGACTTGCAAATTCGTCAGCGCCTCCACGGGGCGACCGTCGTCGAGTTGCACCTTCACCTCGACCACGCGGGCATCGGCATTGGCGGCGGGGTCATCATCTAGCACGTTATTTTTGAAGACCTGCCAGCCGATTTCTGCCACCCTGCCCGACAGCGTTTCGTCAAAGGCTCCATTGCGGCTGGTAATGATGGCAGGTTGCCCCACTCTCACTAACCCCACATCGGTTTCATAGACCTCTGCCACAACAAACATCTGGCTCGTGTCCCCCATATCCAGCACGCTGCCGTCTTGCCCGATTGCCTCACCGGCCAGGGTGAGAATTCTCAGGATGCGACCAGGCTGGGGAGCGCGGATGAGGGTGCGCTCTAGCTGGGCTTCGGCTAGGTTCAGGTTTTGGCGGGCAGATTCGACGGCAACTTGCACCTGACTCAGGGGCAGATTCGCTTCCTGCGCCTGCACAGTGGCCTGGGCGCTCCGCAGCGAGGCTTGCAGGTCGGCCTCCAAGCGCACCAGGTTGGCTCTGGCATTGTTGAGTTTTTCCTGAGCTTGGCGGGTGGCGCTGCGCTGGCGATCGCGCTCTTGCTGAGAAATTGCCCCCTGCGCGTATAGATCCTCAAATCGGCGCAAATCCTGGGTTTTCTGAACCAGGTCTGCCTCTAGCTCCCGCACAAGTGCCTGCTGTGCCTGTAGCTCAAATTGGGCCGGGCTTTGAATCCGCTCCGCCTGGGATTGAGCCTCGCGCACCTTGGCCTGGGCGAAGGCAGTCGTCGCCCGCAGGCGTTGTTCAGCTTCGGCAAGCTGAGCAGCGGCTACATCCCGCTGGGCCCGCCGCTCGTCATAGCTTTCCAGATAGGCCAGCACCGCGCCCGTTTGCACCATATCCCCCTGGCGCACCTCTAGCCGCTGAATCCGCTCACCCGTGGGCCCACCCACGCGCACCACTTCGCCACGCGGCTCCAGCCGTCCCAGCGCTACCACTTCGACTCGCGTAGGGGCAGGCACTTCGGTTAGCGCTGCTTCAGACGCAGCGCGACGGGAAGCGACAATCTGAGCCACGCCCAACCCCAGCAGCCCCAAAGCCGCAACGCCAGCGGCGATCGCCCAACCCCAGCCGCGCTGTCCTATATTGCGCTTTTCACTCACCATAAACTTTTCCAGTCTGGGCGCAAATCCCGACCCATTGGGCATCCTAACGTATTTGCTCAGGCAACAGCAGATCCGGTCGGGTGAATTTGGCGATCGCCAGTTTTCCAGTACCCAGCACCCAGCGCTAGAGCCAGCGCCCCAGCACCACCCAGCGGCGGACTAGAGAACCGAGCGCGATCGCCCCAACCGACACCAGCCAGAACGTGAAGATGGAGGAGCCATCTACGCCGCTGTTCAAATTCATGCCAAACAGTGCAGCGATCGCCGTCAGCGGCAAAAACACCGCCGCCAGAATATTCAGCCGATGCCCTGCGATCAGCGCCTCCGTGGACAGGCGATTTTGCTCCTCTGCCCGCTGGGCGATTTGATAATCCAGCGCGTTTTTTGTGTTTTCGTAGAGCAGATCCAGGCTGCGATCGATTTCGTAGGCCCAGTCGCGCAGGTCAATCAGGTCGCGGTCATCGGGAATGCCTTCGCGGGCAGCTTGCAGCGTGGCGTGCATATTTTTAGCAGCCAGGCGCAATGGGGCGATCGCCTCCAGCAGGTGAAAGTAGTCTTCGGCGCTCTCTGCCTGCCGATAAGCGGTTTGCAATTTTTCCTCGGCAGTGTTGTAATTTTCTAGATGTTTCAGCAGTGGTTGTAGCCCAATGCCGCCGCCGCTGTGTTCCCAGATGCCGCTGGGTTGCCGCCAAAACAGCACCCCGACGCGGGTTTGCTCACCTGGTTCAGGCGCTTTGTGCAAAATCAGCAGCAGGTGCCCGTCTGCCACCATCGCCCGCTGTTTGCCGACGCTGCGTTCGCCAAATCGATTTTGAATAGAGGGAGGTAATTTCCACCCAGGAGGAATTTTCATAGGGCTTGCTCAGCTTTTTTCTAGTTTTTTGCCTGATTGCGGCAACCTTTTAGCCAGCAATGCACGTCATCACTCCGGAGGAGTCCTGTGTTATCAGAGTCACTGGTATCAAACAAACTGCCATTGATCGCAACTCGCGCCAGTCCTCTGCTTGCCAGCCCAGCGATAGGTTGGGCGATCGCCCACTGTAGAGAGCCTGCGCGAAGAACTGCGAAACGAATGGAAAGAGCGTAGAAGGAGAGCAGGTGACTCATGTCCCAACACACATTCCAAAAAACAGACTTACTATATAAGTAACCTGCGTGTCTGCCAGGAAAACCCCTCCCCCGCCACCTGTATCAATCCATACGGTCAGCATTTACCAGCAGCAGGTGTCTTGCACGGTCTATTTCAACGGGCATTTTTTGAGCCGCAAAAAAAACATCGTAGCCCGTTTTGCTTTGAACCTCTGCTTCCAGGATTCCTCAGTCTTCACTCGGTCTTCGCTCAAGGTTTCGGCCCTGTTCGTTGGCTCCAGTTTTTGACTTTAATGCAGGGGTTGCAGTACCCCGACTTTGACCGCTTCGCTTCAGGCAATTCACTTGTTTAAGCGATGGGTTTCAAAGATTTCGCCAAGCATCTTTGATAGCCATCGGCCCAGCGCTTAGCCCAAGCTCATCCCCCCGCATGGGCGACACCATTCAGCCAACCAGCCTAACCCGTGGGACATACATGGTGCTACCCATTGAATTTATCGTAATCGGCAAGCCGATTTCGCACCAAACTAAAGACAAGGCTCGTCTACGCGACTGGAGAGAAAAAGTGCGGCAGCGGGCGATCGCCTGCTGGAACGGCAAAGCACCGCTGGGTGATTACCTCAAGGTGATCATCACGCACTACTACGATGCGCCCCTAGGCGACGAGTCTGGCGTTCCCGATAGTGATAATATAGTGAAACCAGTGCGAGATGCACTAAACGGGGTGATTTACGTAGACGACTATCAGATCACAGACTTCATCAGCCGCCGCCGCAACCTGAACGCTTCTTTTCGCGTCAAGGGGATGTCTACAGCGCTGGCAGAAGGATTTTGCCAGGGCGAGGAGTTTTTGCATATCCGGATAGAGGCGGCTCCCGATCCATCTGAGCTAAGCTAGAAGACTAGGTTAGGATTTATTTGCAGTGGCGTTTTCGCGCTACCGTTTTTGCGTTATTCTTTCTGCGTTATTTCAGAGTTGCCGTATATGACCCGTCCACCGAATCGGAGTCCGTTAGAGCATCAGCGCCTGCTGAAGCTTGCGCGGGAATACCGCAAGCAGGGATATCAGGTGACTCTTTATCCTGCTCCAGAAGATTTACCCTCTCCGCTGGCCCATTGTTCGCTGGATCTGGTGGCCAAGCGGGATGAAAAGGCGATCGCTGCCGAAGTCCGCACCCGCGAAAGCCTAACGCTGAACGGCCCCGACGATCTCCGCAAGCTCAGCGAGTCTGTCCAGAAAATTCCCGGCTGGGAGTTTGAGCTAGTCATCACCAATCCCCGGAAGAAAACAGCAGAATGAGCAAGGATAGGATGATGGAGTGGACAGGACTCACCTTCTCTTGCGTCAGTCGTCAGTCTAGAGCCTTTAAGCTTGTGGTTCTGATTTGAGCGGGCTAACCGAAGTCAGCCCGACAAGCCATTGCCTGAGGAGGGATAGCAATTAATTACCCTTCAAAATTCCGCTATCCTACTACCCCAACAACCTCCCCTTTCTCCGCCGAAATCTTCGCCGCCTCTGCGACCGCCAGGGCGTAGAGGCTGTCCGCCACCGACACATACAGCGGCTTGCCTTCGGTGAGAAAGTCCAGCACGGCGGCGGTGTCGCGGGCAAACAGGCCGCGGCGGCTGCCCAGGTCGAGGGGTTGGGTCTGGTCGGGTAGGATCAGTTCGCCGCTGTCGCCATTGAGGGCGATCGCCCCGGTTTCGCCCTGAATCGTCAGGGTGCGCTCTGCGGCCCACAGCGCCTCGCCTTTGCCGTAGATCACTTCGCCAATCAGCCCGCTGGCAAACCGCAGTTGCGCCGTGCAGACGCAGGTCGTAAAGCGGGGATTGGCTGCATCGGCTTGCCAGTAGCGGGTCTGGCAACTGACCGTTTTCACCGGGCCAAACAGGTTCGTCAGCCGATGCACCCGCGACAGCGCGCCCACCAGCGGAAAGCCGAATTCCGCCATGTCATAGGTCCACTTGTCGAGAGCGGGATGCTTGGGCGTGAGGTCGCTGTAGCGCAGGTAAAAGGGCGTACCGATGGCGGGCAGTGCGGCTTGGATGGCTTCGTGAATGCCGCTCAGCAGCTCGATATGTTCCACATGCAGCAGGCAGTTTTGGGCAGCGGCCAGCGCAGCGAGGTCCTTGGCGGTTGCCAAATCCAGCGCCAGCGGATATTCCACCACGACATGCTTACCCGCTTCCAGAGCAGCTCTCACGACTGCGGCATGTTGCGCGTTGCTAGTAGACACGATTGCCAGGTCGATGTCAGCTCGCTGCACCAGAGCGCTCCAGTCATCCGTTGCCTCCGTATCGAGTGGTTCTGCTAGAGCCTGGGCGCGGGCGAGGTCACGGCTGGCGATCGCCACAAGCTGCGTCCGGGCATCTGCCTGCACCAGCTCAGCGCGGGTTTTGGCAGCATAACCTGTACCAACAATTCCTACCCGAATCGGTTGCGTCTGCGGGTTCATCACATTCGAGACATTTGGACGAGTGCCATCCTATCCCAATTTCTGGCGCACTAGCGCAACGACCTGCACCATCTGCTTTTTCAGGGTTTCCACTTCGGTTCGCAGACGGGCGTTTTGATTGCGGAGCTGTTGCACCTCGGCTTTGAGCTGCTGGAGTTCGGCGTTGGGAATCGTGGTTGAGTCAGCCGGAGCTTCTTCGACTTCGGCAGGAGAACGCATCGGAATCGAGACTTCCTGCCGATCTTTGGCCTTTGCCGTAGCCGAGCGAATTGCGTTGAACAGGTGCGACTGTCCAAACGGCTTGCCCGACAAACTCAAAATAGTCGAACAGTTCCGGGCACGGTTTTTTTCCACATCTTCGCGCCGACCCGACATCATCACAATCGGAATCGACTTCAGCCGGGGGATCTGCTTGGATCGTCTGCACCACTTCCCAGCCATTCATCCGCGGCATGAAGAAATCGAGCAGCACCAGATTCGGACGCTCCTGACGAATGACGTGCAGCCCTTCCACCCCGTCTCGCGCCTCGATTACTTCGTAGCTGCCGCGTGGCAGCATGTCTCGCACCTGCATCCGAATCGTCTTGCTGTCGTCCACAATCAGAATTTTGAGGCTCGCCATAGGGGTTGTCGCGTCGCACGCCGTCGTGCGGTGAGGGGGAAGATGCAGGGCGATCGCGCTTGGGGCGATCGCCTTACTTCAAAGTGTATGCATAAGTGAAGGATTCCCTCACGGTTACGTCTCATTTCGCCCCTCATGCCGTCTCGTTCACCTTTCGCCTTTCGCCTTACGATACGCTAGGAAATACCGACAAAATAGACTGTGCCATTACCCTCAGCCCTGCCTTTATGAACAGCGCTTTTCTGAATCGCCTCCACAGCCCCGATCGCCCGGTGATTGTCTTCGACGGCGCAATGGGGACAAACCTCCAGGTGCAAAACCTGACGGCGGAGGATTTTGGCGGCGCAGAGTATGAAGGCTGCAACGAGTATCTGGTTGTCACCAAGCCGGAAGCCGTCGCCAAGGTGCATCGCGACTTTCTGTCCGCTGGGGCCGACGTGATCGAAACCGACACCTTCGGTGCGGCCTCCATCGTGCTGGCGGAATATAATCTGGGCGATCGCGCCTACGAGCTAAACAAGCGGGCGGCAGAACTGGCAAAACGCTGCGCTGAAGAATTTTCCACCCCCGAAAAACCCCGCTTTGTGGCCGGGTCGATGGGCCCCACCACCAAACTGCCCACTCTCGGCCATATCGACTACGACACGATGAAGGCGGCCTTTGAGGAGCAGGCAGAGGGACTCTACGACGGCGGCGTGGATCTGTTTATTGTGGAAACCTGCCAGGACGTGCTGCAAATTAAAGCAGCGCTGAACGCGGTCGAGGCGGTGTTTGCGCGGAAAGGGAATCGCCGGCCGCTGATGGTGTCCGTGACGATGGAAATCCAGGGCACGATGCTGGTCGGCTCCGACGTAGCCGCCATGCTCACCATTCTGGAACCCTACCCCATCGACATCCTGGGGCTAAACTGCGCCACCGGCCCCGACCGCATGGCCGACCATATCCGCTACCTGTCGCAGCATTCGCCCTTCGTCATCTCCTGCATCCCCAACGCAGGCATCCCCGAAAACGTCGGCGGCCACGCCCACTACAAGCTCACGCCGATGGAGCTCCGCATGGCGCTGATGCACTTCGTCGAAGACCTGGGCGTGCAGGTGATCGGCGGCTGCTGCGGCACGCGCCCAGAGCATATCCAGCAGCTAGCCGAAATCGCCCCCACGCTGAAGCCCCGCGAGCGCATGGTTAGGGGTCAAGGGCGAGTCGCCACAAACCAGCCCCCCCAAAATCCAAAATCCAAAATCCAAAACCCCTCCCCCCGTCCTGCCCTCTCCTACATCCCCCGCCCGCCGCCTCCATCTACAGCGCCCAGCCCTACGACCAGGACAACTCGTTCCTGATCATTGGCGGCGAACGCCTGAAATGCCAGCGGGGTCCAAAAAAGTGCGGGAGCTGCTGAATGCGGAGGACTGGGACGGGCTGGTAGCCGTAGCGCGATCGCAGGTCAAAGAAGGGGCCCATGTCCTAGATGTGAACGTGGACTATGTGGGCCGTGACGGTGAGCGCGATATGCGGGAACTGGTGTCGCGCTTGGTGACAAACGTGAACCTGCCGCTGATGCTCGACTCCACCGAGTGGCAAAAGATGGAGGCGGGCCTAAAAGTCGCAGGCGGCAAGTGCATCCTCAACTCGACAAACTATGAAGACGGAGACGAGCGCTTCTTTAAGGTGCTGGAGCTGGCCAAGACCTACGGCGCGGGGATTGTGGTGGGCACGATCGACGAAGAGGGCATGGCGCGGACAGCGGAAAAGAAGTTTGCGATCGCCCAACGGGCCTACCGCGACGCGCTGGAATATGGCATTCCTCCCTACGAAATCTTCTATGACCCGCTGGCGTTGCCCATTTCGACGGGTATTGAGGAAGACCGCGAAAATGGCAAAGCCACCATCGAATCGATTCGGATGATTCGCCAACATCTACCTGGCGTTCACATTCTGCTGGGCGTGTCGAATATTTCCTTCGGCCTCAGCCCCGCAGCGCGGATCGTGCTGAACTCGATGTTTTTGCATGAGGCGACGGCGGCGGGCATGGATGGGGGCGATCGTCAGCGCCGCCCAAAATTTTGCCCCTGGCAAAAATTGACCCGCAGCATCAGGAAGTCTGCCGCCAGCTCATCTACGACCAGCGGCGGTTTGACGGCGAGGTCTGCGTCTACGATCCGCTGACAGAACTCACCAAACTGTTCGAGGGGGTTTCGGCCAAAGACACCCGCTCCGGCGGTTCCCTCGCCGATCTGCCCATTGAGGAGCGGCTAAAGCAGCACATTATCGACGGCGAACGCATTGGGCTGGAAGAAGCCCTCACCGAAGCGCTGAAGACCTACAAACCGCTGGACATCATCAACACCTTCTTGCTGGATGGCATGAAGGTCGTTGGCGATTTGTTCGGCTCTGGGCAGATGCAGCTTCCCTTTGTGCTGCAATCGGCGGAAACCATGAAAGCCGCCGTCGCGCACCTAGAGCCGTTTATGGACAAGGAAGAATCCGGCGGCAATGCCAAAGGCACTTTTCTAATTGCCACGGTGAAGGGCGACGTGCATGACATCGGCAAAAACCTGGTGGACATCATCCTCACCAACAACGGCTACCGCGTGATTAACCTGGGCATTAAGCAGCCCGTAGACAACATCATCGACGCCTACTTTGAACACCAGGCCGACTGCATCGCCATGAGCGGACTGCTGGTGAAGTCCACCGCCTTTATGAAAGAGAACCTGGAGGTATTTAATGAGCGCGGCATCACTGTGCCCGTTATCCTGGGTGGTGCAGCGCTTACGCCCAAGTTTGTCTACGAAGATTGCCAAAACACCTATAAAGGCAAGGTGATTTATGGCAAAGACGCTTTCTCTGATCTGCACTTTATGGACAAGCTGATGCCTGCGAAGGCGGCAGGCCAGTGGGATGACCTGCAAGGCTTTTTGGATGAGCGCGAAGAGGAATCAGCGCTCAGGGGGCAAGGGTTAGGTACGGAGCCTGTATCTGAGGTTCAAGAATTGGAGCAGTCAACGACTGCTGTAGCACCAACGGTTGAGGATACGGTGAGGTCGGAAGCCGTTGCCATCGACATTCCTCGCCCGACACCGCCGTTCTGGGGCACGCAGATTTTGAACCCAGAAGACATTTCCCTGGAGGAAGTGTTCTGGTATCTGGACTTGCAGGCGCTGATTGCAGGGCAGTGGCAGTTCCGCAAGCCCAAGGAGCAAACCCGCGAGGAGTACGATGCTTTCTTGCAGGAAAAGGCGTACCCCATCCTGGCGCAGTGGAAGCAGCGCGTGTTGGCAGAAAATCTGCTGCGGCCGCAGGTCGTCTACGGCTATTTCCCCTGCTTATCTGAAGGAAACTCGCTGTATATCTACGACCCTGCCGCTGTGAAAAACGGCATGGGCCCACAAGATTTGCAGCCCGTTGCCACGTTCAACTTCCCGCGTCAGAAGTCCCTCCGCCGCCTCTGCATCGCCGACTTCTTTTTGCCCAAAGACCACGCCACTCAGTTTGACGTATTTCCCATGCAGGCAGTAACGGTGGGCGACATCGCCACCGAGTTTGCCCAAAAGCTATTCGCCGCCGACCAATACACCGACTATCTCTACTTCCACGGGCTGGCCGTGCAGGTGGCGGAAGCGCTGGCGGAGTGGACGCACGCCCGCATCCGGCGCGAACTGGGCTTTGGCGCAGCGGAACCGGACAACATCCGCGACGTGTTGGCGCAGCGCTATCAGGGGTCGCGCTATAGCTTTGGCTATCCCGCTTGTCCGAATATTCAGGATCAGTACACGCAGCTAGACCTGCTGGGGGCGGAGCGCATCGGGCTGCACATGGACGAAAGCGAGCAGCTTTATCCAGAGCAATCGACGACGGCGATTGTGGTGTATCACCCGGTGGCGAAGTATTTCAGCGCCTAGTGGAGAGTGATGGGGTGTTGGGGTGTTGGGGGTTGGGGGGTTGGAGAGAGGGAAAGGGAGAGAGGGGGAGAGGGAGAGATGGAGAAGGTGGGGTTTCGGTTCTTGACTCCTGACTCCTGATGCCTGACTCCTACAGGGTTGGACGCAAATCAGTTTATGTTGTAGCAAACTAGATTAGCAGATAGCGAAATAAATTAGCAGATAGCAGAATAGATTAGCAGATAGCGAAATCTACTCTGAGGAAGCTTTGCCTTATGAACCGAGAGCAGGTGATCGCATTGGTGCAAGCTCATCGCGCTCAGCTTCAAGCGTTGGGTGTGAAGTCGCTTGATCTGTTTGGCTCCGTGGCGCGGGATGAGGCGCGGGACGATAGTGATGTCGATTTCCTGGTGGAGTTTGATCGCCCAGGTGGTTTGTTTCAACTGTTTCGGGTGCGCCACTATTTAGAAGATCTGCTGGGCCGCAAAGTAGATTTGGGCACTGCAAAGGCGCTGCGAGAGCATGTTCGCGAACCCGTGATGAAGGATTTGCAGCATGTCATCTAGACCGGGGGATTTGAGAATTCAGGATATTTTGGGGGCGATCGCCAGCATTCAAGCCCGCACGGCAGGAATGTCGCCAGAAGCGTTTGAAGCCAGCGACACGGTTTACAAAACCGTGCTGTATGACTTTGTGATTATCGGAGAAGCATCAGCGAATGTCCCACTTGAATTGCAGCAAAAGTATCCAGAGATTCCCTGGCGACTATGCAAGACATGCGAAACGTCATGGCTCATGAATTCTTTCGGGTTAATTTATCGCTTACCTGGCGAACGCTGGAGCGAAGCTTGCCGCCGCTGGTGCCGCAGCTCCAAGCGCTGCTGGAGCAGGAAATGACAGGTTAGAGGGAAAGTGATGGAGTGATGGGGTGATGGGGTCTTGTCTTCTGCAAATTTCAGTTTTGTCTTGGTTTCGCTGAATTGAGTCTGAAATAGAATACGTGGGAATACTGAAAGCAATTCTGGAAAAATTTCCGCAAGCGATTCCCTCACGCTTTCCACTGAACTATGACTTCTTCGGCTCAAGACCTGCAAGCGTTCGTTGACTATTGCCAGCAGCACATTCGTGGCGACGAGAAGAGTGAGGCACAGATGTTCCTGACGCGCTTTTTTCAGGCGTTTGGTCATTCGGGCATCAAGGAAGCGGGGGCAGAGTTTGAGGCGCGGTTGAGCAAGGGCAGCAAGGCGGGCAAGATGGGGTTTGCCGACTTGGTATGGCGATCGCGCTCTGGCTATCCCGGCGTAGTGATCGAGATGAAGTCTCGCGGCGAAGACCTGAACAAGCACTACTCGCAGCTAGAGCGCTACTGGATGCGGATCACACCCAATCGTCCGCGCTATGCGCTGCTTTGCAACTTTGACGAGTTCTGGATTTTCGACTTTGAAAACCAAGTGGATGAACCCGTCGATCGCATTTCGCTAGACCAACTGCCGCAGCGGGTCGGCGCATTCACCTTTATGCAGGCAGGCGGCCGCAAGCCCGTGTTTAACAACAACCAGGTGGAGGTGACAGAGCGCAGCGCCCGCCGCATGGGTGAACTCTATCAACTGATCTACGAACGGGGAAAGCGGCGCAACTTTGCCGAATTTAGCGAAGAAACACTGCAACGGTTTTTGCTGCAATGCGTGATGGCGATGTTTGCCGAAGATCGGGGGTTGCTGCCGTCCGATCTGTTCGTCGCGCTGATTCAAGACTGCCTGGACGGGCAGGGTAGCACCTACGACCTGATCGGCGGACTGTTTCAAGAAATGAACCGCAAGGGCACCACGCCCGCTGGACGCTACAAAGGCGTGGATTATTTTAACGGCGGCCTGTTTGCCCAGGTAGACCCGATTGAGCTAACGCCGGAGGAACTGCGCTATCTAGACGTATGCGCCCGCGACAACTGGAGCAACGTGCGTCCGTCGATCTTTGGCAACATCTTTGAAGGGGCGATCGACCCGGTGAAACGCCACGCCCACGGTATCCACTTCACCAGCGAGGTAGACATTCGCCAGATCGTGCGCCCCACCATTAGCGACTATTGGGAAGAGCGCATCAACAGCGCCAGCAGCATCGCCGAACTCAACGCGCTGCAACTGGAAATGCAGTCCTATCGCGTGCTAGACCCCGCCTGCGGATCGGGCAACTTCCTGTATGTGGCGTATCAAGAGATGAAGCGACTGGAGGCGCTGCTGCTGAGCCGCATTGCCGAACGCCGCCGCAGCGACACCGGGCAACTGGCGATGGGCTTCGTTACGCCGACGCAGTTTTTTGGCATGGACACAAACCCGTTTGCGGTGCAGCTTGCCCGCGTGACGATGATGATCGCCCGCAAGATCGCGATCGACAAACATGGGCTGGATGAGCCGTCGCTGCCGCTGGACACGCTAGATGGCAATATTGTGTGTCAGGATGCGCTGTTTGCTAATTGGCCCAAAGCCGATGCGGTGATTGGCAATCCGCCGTTTTTGGGAGGCTCTAGAATTCGGTTAGAACTGGGCGATGACTACGCAGAACGAGTATTTTCCAGATTCTCAAATATTCGCGCTCAGGTAGATTTTGCAAGTTATTGGTTTCGACTAACGCATGATCACCTTGGAGAAAATGGGCGTGCTGGACTCGTTGCAACGAATTCGATTAGCCAGGGAAAGAGCCGCTCTGTTTCGCTAGATTACATTACTCAAAACGGCGGATATATCCATGAGGCAATTTCTACACAGCCGTGGTCTGGAGAGGCAAAGGTTCATGTTTCCTTAGTGAATTGGAGCAAGAAAGAACCTCACACTTATCGTTTAGATCAACGGGAAGTAAGCCGAATTAATTCATCATTGAAATCGACTACTGATGTTGTATTCGCAAATCGACTCAAAGCTAATCTAAATATGGGTTTTGTGGGTATGCAGCCCAATGGCAAGGGTTTTTACATCAGTGAGTCTCAAGCAAAAGCCTGGATTTCTTCTGATCCTAAAAACCAAGCTGTTTTGAAACCTTCTGCATCGGCTACAGATCTTACAGATAGCCCTAATGGGAAACCCAGCAGATGGATAATTGACTTTTTAGACATGGCAATTGAAGAAATTAGTGATTATAGGGAGCCGTTTGAACACATTAAATCAAAAGTAAAGCCAGAGAGAGAGCAAAATAGAGAAGCTGTACTTCGAGAGAAATGGTGGAGATTTAAGCGAACAAATGAAGCTTTAAGAAAAGCTATAAGTCAACTTGAAACTTATTTTATTGTTCCAAGGCATTCTAAATGGTTTGTCTTCCTGTCCGCATCTGCACATTGGCTCCCGGCTGATTCAACTACTGTTGTGGCATCGGATGATTTTTATGTTTTGGGAATTTTGACTTCCAGCGTTCATCGCGCCTGGGTGAAGGCTCAAAGTTCGACGTTGAAGGGCGATACTCGCTACACCCACAACACCTGTTTTGAGACGTTTCCGTTTCCGCAGTTTGCCCTCACCCCTAGGCCCTCTCCCGCAGGAGAGGGGGAGTTGGGTCGGCTCCCTTCTCCTGGTGGGAGAAGGGTTGGGGATGAGGGTCAAAAGCTCATTCAACAAATCCGCGATGCTGCAATCGAGCTACACGAATTCCGTAGCAGCCTGATGGAGCGCAAGCAGTGGGGCATCACCCAGCTTTATAATGAATACTTTCATGAACCCAGCAGCCAGCTTGCTAAGCTTCACGCCAAGCTTGATGGGCTGGTGCTAAAGGCTTATGGATTTAGCAAAGATGACGACCTGCTAGAGCGGCTGTTGATGTTGAATCTGGAGCTTGCTGCCAAAGAGCAGTGGGGCGAGGCAGTGGTGGGGCCGTGGGCACCGGAGTAAGGAGGAGAGATGAAGGATGAGGGATGAAAAAGGGGCGATCGCAGCTTACCCTTGTTCCCTTTGGAGTGATGTCATACTGAAGGGAATCTTGGCTTGCAGTCTAACTCATGAAAGCGCCCTATCGCAAGTTTTACATCTCTCCAGAAGACTATTTGGCAGGCGAGCGCGTCAGCCCGATTAAGCATGAATATCGGCAGGGGCATGTTTATGCGATGGTGGGGGCGAAGAAATTCCACGTCATTCTGGCGAGTAATCTCACCACGCTGCTGAATGTCCATTTGCAAGATTCGCCCTGCTTGGTGATGTCGTCGGATATGAAGGTGCGGCTGGAGGCTGCCGACTGCTACTACTATCCCGATGTCGTTGTCACTTGCGACGAGCGCGATCTGTCCACAACCGAAGATTTCATCCGCTTTCCAACGCTGGTCATCGAGATTCTGTCAGACTCCACCGCTGCGTTTGACCGAGGCGACAAGTTTGCCGACTATCAGACCGTGCCGACCCTGCGCGAGTACATGCTGGTGAATCAGTCTGAAATGGCGCTGGAATGCTATCGGCTGACGGCAGAGGGCTGGGTTGGGCAGCGCTACGGCGTGGGCGATCCGGTGCGCTTTGAGAGCGTGGGGCTGGAGTGTGCGATCGCCACTATCTACCAAAAAGTGCCAGGAATCTTAGAGGGATGAAGGATGAAGGATGAGGGATGAATGGGGGGCGATCGCATCTCAACGATCGCATCTCAAAGGGTGGGAGGAGTGGGGGCGATCGCCCGCGGGTTCCGGCGCAGAGCCATAATGCCTCTGCGGCGGGGTGCTGGACTAGCTGTCAGACCTCCCGCCGCAGGTGCATTAGTTCGCGTTCAGATTCACGCTTCAGATTCACGCCTCAGCAAGCACCACCTCAGCGCTGCGACACTCGGTTTGCACCGGGCAAATCCTGCGTGTCGATGATGGAGACAAAGAACTCGCCGCGATCGCCCGGTTCCATGCCGCCCACAACCAGCCGATACCAGCCGTCGGCGGGCAGTTCAAACCGCAGGCTGCCCTGGCGCTCTGCCCTGCCTTCCACCACGCGATCGCCATTGGGGTCGCGCACAATCAGGTACGGATTAAACGCCGAGGTTACAATCAGCGCGACGGTCTGTCCGGCGCGTCCCTGGAAGTTGTAAGCGCGGCAGAGGGAGCCATCATCGAAACAGGGTGCAGTGCTGGCATCCAACATTCCCTGCTCCACCAAAATTGGCTGCGAAATTTGCAGGTCATACTGTCCAGATTGGGTTTCGCCTGCGGCTATGGCCAGCACGGTATATTGCCCGCTCTGGGTCAGCTTTTGCACTACCAGCGCATCTCGATTCGCCCCATTACTGCGGTCAAAGGCGATCGCCCGTCCATCGGGCCTGACCAGCACCAGATGCGATCCAGCCTGACGAGTAGACATTCTGAGCATCACCGCCTGCCCCGCCTCTGCCTCAAAGGTGTAGATATCCGTCGGGGGGTTGCCGTCGGCGCAAAAGCGGCTGTCAGCAGGCTGCAAGTTGCCCTGCACATTGCTACGGGTCAACGAGATGGACTGGCTGATGGGCTGGTTAGACGAGGCGACAGCGGGAATCACGTACTGCCCAATCGGGAACCGCAGCCCCTGCCGATAGGACTCCACAAACAGCCGCACCTGCTCCACCGACACGGCATAATTCACGTTTTGGGCATTGCGAGCGCCTGACTTGGTGATGCCAATAATCCGCGACTGGCTATCAATCACCGGCCCGCCAGAGTTGCCCGGATTGACTGGCGCATTAAACACCACCACACCCTGAGGAACATGAATGTTATTCACGGTGCCCTCCACGATGGATGGAGAGTGTGGGGTACTGCCGACGGGAAAGCCCAGCGCCCAGATATCTTGCGTTTTTGTGATGGAACTGGCATCGGCAAGGCGCAAAGTGGGCAGGTTGCGCTGGTTGGGCAGTTGCAGCAAGGCCAGATCCAGGCAGTCCGCAGCACCCATTGCCACAACTTCTGCCTGCACTTCGCGCCCTTGCACGGTCACGATTACTTCCCGCGCCCCCGCAACGACATGGGCATTGGTGACGATTAATCCGCTGGGGTCGATGATTACCCCGCTACCGGTGCCGCTGCCATTGCGGCTGTTGGTGCGGATGTGAACCACAGCGGCTTCGGCATCTTGAACATTGCCCCGCGATTGGGCGGCGGCTGATTGGGTGAGGGCAGTTCCGGGGGTGGTCAGGGCAAATTCGCTGACAAGCGTGGTGGCGATCGCCGTTTGCAGCAGCAGCAATCCAGAAGCCGCAAAACGAACCACGCGAGCGGGCTGGGGACGTGTGAAGGAGCGTACCATAGAGCATGACCTCCGTAGGGGTATTAGGTAGTTCAGTGCAATGGTTGGAGCGCAGTCAAAGAGCGATCGCAGCAAGGTGTAATAGTGTGCGAATTTATGAACCAGTAAGTGAGACTTAGTATGCGTTATTCCTTGCAGCTTCGATTCTTGGTCTGATTCTGGTCAGACGATTGAGAAAAGAAACTACGGCGGTTTGCCAATGTTCTCTTTGGATCGCTAAATGAGTTCCAAGGAGATGTATTTCTGGAATAAGTAAGCTTATGCAGTCTGCTGCTTTGCGCTGCGACTGCTTGGGAGCAGGCACGGCTTGAAGCTGTTGTAAGTACAATAGGGCGATCGCCCAGCTAGGGCACTCCCCTTTCCCGCAAATTTCATTGCGCTCACAGGAAAAGCGAGTTGCATAAAAGTGCAAAGAGGACGAGAAGGGGGTGTTGCGCTTGTCCTCTGGCGTTTGTCCCCTCTGCTCTAAGGTCGGCTAAGCTTGGCCTGCAGATGCGCCACCAAGCGGATTAGGTGAGTGCGCGGATTGAGGTAGCGCCGCACTAGGCTGGAAACGTCTAGACAATCGGGCGATCGCCACACGTCGATCACCGCCAGGCTGCCCTCCAAAAACTGTTGCCGACAGCGACTCCGCTGAATCTTGCCGCTGGAGGTGCGGGGCAAGCCGCCGGGTTTCACCAGGGCGATCGCCCCCACATCTACGAAATGCTCCCGAAATGCTACCCAGCGCACCGTTTCCACCACGTCTGGCAGCCATAGGTGCTGGCGGGCGCTGCGTTCCACTTCTTGAGCAATGACCAACCGCTCTTCGCCCTCCGCCTCTTCATCAATTGGCGCGGCAAAAACCGCACAGCCGCCCGCACGAAACGCCGGATAGCACGATTCCACCGTCTGCTCAATGTGCTGCGGATAGTGGTTGAAGCCCCACAACACCAGCACATCGTGCAGTCGCCCAGAAATAAACAGTTCTCCCGCTTGCACAAAGCCCAGGTCGCCTGTTCGCAAAAAGCCGCCCTCGCCGCTGGCCAAGGTCGCCTCAAAGGGATTCTCTAGCTCCGGCGGATGCTGCCAATAGCCTTTGCCCACGCCGCTTCCCGTCACCCAGATTTCGCCAATTTCCCCTTCGGCACAGGGCATCTGCGTGTCCCGATTGACGATTTCTACCCGCGTGTCTAGCCAGGGATGTCCGCAACTGGTCAGCGTCTGCATCCGCCGTACGCTGGGGCGGGCAAGGCCGGGACGGGACGGTTCGCAAATCTCCACGCGGTTTTGCTCTAGGCTTTGCGTGTCCACATGCAGCGTTTTGGGGGGCAAATGCTTAGCACCGCCCGTGATGAACAGCGTCGCCTCGGCCATGCCATAGCACGGATAAAACGCCTCCGGGCGAAATCCACAGGGGCGAAATTTTTCGGCAAATTGGTCGAGCGTGGCTTTCCGCACGGGTTCTGCGCCGCAAAAGGCAATCTCCCAGGTGGACAGATCGAGGCGATCGCGCTGCTCATCGGTGACATACCGACTCAGCAAATCATAGGCAAAATTGGGGCCGCCGCTGGTAGTTGCGCCGTAGCGGGCGATCGCCTCCAGCCAGCGCACAGGCTTTTGCACAAAGGCAATCGGCGACATCAGCACGCACAGCGACCCAGCATAGAGGGAATACAAAATATTGCCAATCAGCCCCATATCGTGAAACAGGGGTAGCCAGCCCACGCCCACCGACGCTTCGGTATGCTGAAACGCAGCGTGGAGCATCTGCTGATTGGCCCAGAGGCAGCCGTGGGTCACCATTACGCCCTTGGGTGTGCCCGTAGAGCCAGAGGTATATTGCAAAAAGGCCAGGCTATCGGGCGACAGGTCGGGGCTGACCCAGCTCGCTGCCGATGCGTAACAGTCTTCATGAGCTAGCCAGCGCAGCGGGTGTGCTGGGGGCAACGCTGGGGCAAGCTGGCGCTGGAGCTTGGGCAAGAGCGATCGCCCCGTCAGCACGCCCACCGACCCCGACCCCAGCAGCCGCGCCGCCACGTCGGCCACCCCCTGCTGATTGCGCGGCGGATGGCAGGGCACAGGCACCACCTGCGCCGCCAAACAGCCCAAAAACGCCACCACAAACTCCAGCGCTGCTTCGTAGGAATAGACCAGTGTCAGGCGATTGCCCGGTGCGAACTGCTGTTGGAGGTGGGCGGCCATTTCGGTCGCTCGCTGGCATAACTCGGCGTAGGTCAGGTGTCCCGCTTCGGCTTCGCCCTCCTTTAAGAAGATAAACGCCTTGCGGTCTGGATGACCGTGCGATCGCTGCTCCAGCAACTCGACCAGGTTAGACGGTTCCGGTGTCAAATGGATGAAATCGCTCATTCCAGATCGGGTTCTGGGCTATGTTCCAAAGCGTGTTCTGAGTACGGCGAATGAGACTGCAAGTGTAGCAGATAACCGCTAAAGGAAATGATCAAAATGGATACCGCTAAATAGATCATATCCAAGGAGATTTGAATATTTACAGTAACCACCTTTTTGAAGAAACTCACCACCAGCGCCATGACAATCACTTGTAGCAGTTTTGCCTTTAGCTGATTCAGCGTTGTAATTCTGAGAATCCGAATATCTGCATATTGATCGCGAATATCGAGGGGCGACACAAACAGCTCATAAATGCCAAAGCTAAAAATCAGTAACACAACTCCAATCAAATAGTTGTCAATGCCGCCAATCACCTTGGAGGCAATCAGGGCAGCATCGTGGCTCCCAGATTCCCCAAATACAAAGTTATGGGAAATCCCTTCAATGACTTCAAAACTACCCAACACAAAAAACATCAAGCTGCTAATCAAACCGAAAATCACTGGCAGCAGTGTAAATAACCGAAATTTCCAAAGAATTGCTTCAAAGATCTGCTCTACTTTATGGGTGTTAATCATGATTAATGCCGTTGAATTCATCAACTCAAGCACGAACAAAAGCAGGCCTGTGGAAGCAGCAAACCTGACTGAGCAAGCAGCAGGATAAGCAAAAAAGGCAAAAGTGGGCGCAACTGAGGACAAATGGAAACAGGGCTGACTTTACCCTGACCCGCCGCATCTGGGTATCTCCTGAAGATTAATCTGACTGGGCCAAATACTCAAGTTCTGCGGGCAGACCTGATAGAATCCAAAACTGGAATGTGAAACTGAATGCAAAACGGAGCATTGAGTTGCGGACTAGGCATCCTAATGTCGAGAGCCGACGCATTTCGTAGCGTGGTGAGGGCATGATGAGGGTGGGCAGCCCTGATGCACAAGGGTTCCAGACCAATCGCATTCCTCACTTGCCCTAGAAACGCTGTAGCTGGATTTCGTTCATCAAGACAAACAAGACAAAGTTTTACATAGGCCATTGACCTGATGATGACCTCCTTCAAACGCCGCTCATTGTTGCTGGGCACCTTGGCAGTGCTCCTAGTGAAGGCCTGCGCGGGTAGCCCGACCGCCCAGAACCCTGGAATTGGCTCGCCTGCCGAAACCGCTGCCCCCCTAGTGGTTGGCTCGATTCCCGACCAAGACCCCGAAAAGGTGCAGCGACAGGCTGAGAAACTGGCTGCTTATCTGGAATCGAAACTGGGTGTGCCCGTAAAGTATCAACCCGTAACGGACTACGCCGCTGCGGTGACTGCTTTTAAGGTGGGTGATTTGGATCTGGTGTGGTTTGGCGGGCTGACGGGTGTGCAGGCGCGGCTGCAAGTGCCAGGGGCCCAGGCGATCGCCCAGCGCGACATCGACGAACAATTCACCAGCGTCTTCATTGCCAACACCCAGAGCGGCATTGCCTCCTTCACTGACCTCAAAGACCTCAACACGCTCAAGGGACGCACCCTCACCTTTGGCAGCGAATCTTCTACCTCCGGTCGGCTGATGCCGCAATATTTCATTCAGCAAGCAGGCATGGCGCTGTCGGATTTCAAAGGGGAAGTGGGCTTTTCGGGCAATCACGATGCCACGATCAAGCTGGTGGAAGCAGGAACCTACGAAGTCGGCGCACTGAATTCTCAAGTCTGGGAATCGCGAGTGGCAGAGGGCGCAGTGGACACCAGTAAGGTGCAGGTGATCTGGACCACGCCGCCCTACTACGACTATCACTGGGTGATTAGCCCGGAGGTGGAAGAGCGCTACGGCCAGGGCTTTATCCAAAAGGTGCAGGCGGCGTTTACGGAGCTAGACCCGGCCAACCCAGACCAAAAAGAAGTGCTGGATCTGTTTGGCGCGGCGAAGTTTATTCCCACGAAAAACGAGAACTACTCGCAAATTGAGTCCGTCGGTCGCCAGATTGGCAAGATCCAGTGATGGGCATACCCATTTTTCAGCTCAGCCAAGTGACACGCCAGTTTCACGCGCTCACAGCTCTGGCCGGGGTAAACCTGAGCATTGCCGCTGGGGAGCGGGTCGCGCTGATTGGCCCCAGCGGCGCAGGCAAAAGCACCCTACTGAGCCTGCTGAATGGGACGCTGCTGCCGTCGGCGGGGCAGGTGACCGTGCTGGGACAAGACCTGCGGCGACTGTCTCCTCGACAGCGGCGGCGGGTGCAGCGGCAAATTGGGACGATCTATCAGCAGCATCACCTAGTCACCAATCTGTCGGTGATTCACAACGTCAATGCCGGACACCTGGGGCGCTGGTCGCTAGCGAAGGCCGCCTGGTCGCTGCTGTGGCCGCAGTCGGTGGATGTGGCTGCCCAAGCACTGGCTCAGGTCGGCATTGCCGAAAAGCTGTATGCTCGCACGGATCGGCTATCGGGCGGCGAACAACAGCGAGTGGCGATCGCCCGGGTGCTGGTGCAAGACCCAGTAGCAATTCTGGCAGACGAGCCGATCGCCAGCCTCGACCCGGCCCGCGCCCACGACCTGATGGCGTTGCTGTGCCGCCTGACGGAGCAGAGCGGCAAAACGCTGGTCATCAGCCTGCACGATATCGAATATGCGTTTCAATACTGCACGCGGCTGGTGGGGCTGCGGCAGGGGCAGATTCAGTTTGACGCGCCGCCCGCCCAGGTGACAGACGCGATGATCCACAGCTTGTATCGTTTAGAGCAGCCTGTCCCTTAACCGTTTTTGCAACCCGATGCCCGCTGCACCGATTGCCCTGCCACCCCCTCCCCCCTGGCTAAACCGTCGCAGCGGGTGGGGATTGGTGATGCTGGGGGCGATCGCCCTTTCGCTGTACGCCACAGGCATTGGACGACCGGACGCGACCCTGGTCAACCCCGGCGGCTGGGGCCAGTTTGCAGAGTTTTGGGCCAGCAGCCTGCGGCCCGACCTCAGCCGCGACTTCCTGGGGGTGATTGCTAGGGCCACGTTGGTCACTTTTGCCTATGCGGTCTGCGGCACGACCCTGAGTGTGGGGCTGGGGCTGGTGGGCGGGGTGCTGTCTTCCCAAACTTGGTGGCAAACGATGCTGCCAAGGGCGGCGGCGGGTGGCGCTTGGGCCGCTCCCGCGTGGCTGCTGATTCGCGGGCTGCTGGCGGTTCCCAGGGCAATTCACGAACTCCTCTGGGGTCTATTTTTTTTGAACATTCTGGGGCTGAACCCGCTGGTGGCGGTGCTGGCGATCGCCCTGCCCTTTGGGGCGATCGTGTCCAAGGTGTTTGCCGAAATTTTTGACGAAACGCCCCAGGAACCGCTGAATGCCCTTCTGGGGAGCGGGGTGTCGCCGCTGGCGGCGTGGCTCTACGGCCTGTTGCCCCAGGCGTTTCCAGATTTGCTGTCCTACACGACCTATCGGTTCGAGTGTTCCCTGCGGTCGGCGGCGGTGCTGGGGGTGATCGGCGCGGGCGGGCTGGGCTATGAAATTTTGCTGAGCCTGCAATCGCTCCGCTATGGGCAACTCTGGACGGGGTTTTATGCGCTGGTGCTGCTGAATGGCGGGGTCGATTGGTGGAGCGGCTGGGTGCGGCGCAGGCTAGGATTCACCAGTCGGCTGGATCTCAATTTGGCTCAAACCAGGTTCCAAAGCTCACAGAATTCCCAGGCTGCGAAACCCGATCCGCACACTGCCAACCCCTGGCCGCTACGGCTATCCTGGGGGGCGATCGCCCTGTCGATTCCGCTCTGCTTTTGGGGCTTGGGCATCGACTGGACGCGGCTCTGGTCGGCCCGCACGCGGCGACTGCTGGGCGACATCGCAGCCGCCGCTGTGCCCCCGTGGCCCAGCCCAGACGAATGGGCGACGCTGCTCCACCTCTCTGGCTTGACGCTGGTGATGTCGATTTTGGCGATCGCCCTAGCCGGATTGGGCGGTGTCCTGCTCTCCTTTCCCGCAGCCCAAACCTTCCTGTTGCCCGGCGGCTGGCTGCGCCCGCTAGACGACCCCGCAACGACCCAAGCCCCCCTCGCCTGGCTGCTGCTGCTGGCAACCCGACTGGGGCTATTGCTCAGCCGCGCCGTGCCCGCCCCCATCTGGGCACTGGTGTGTCTGTTTGTGCTGTTTCCAGGCATCTTGCCAGGGGCGATCGCCCTCGGTCTACATAACCTGGGCATTCTGGGCCGCCTCATGGCCGAGGTCAACGAAAACCTGGACGACCGCCCCGTGCGATCGCTCCACGCCCTGGGCGCATCCGGCGGGCAGGCAATTCTCTATGGCGTTTTGCCTCAAAACTTGGGGCGATTTCTGGCCTACACCCTCTACCGCTGGGAGGTCTGTATGCGCGAAACGGTAATTGTCGGGCTGGTGGGCGCAGGGGGGCTGGGTCGCCGCCTGACCGAACAACTCAGCAGCTTTGACTATGGCGGGCTATTGCTAACGCTGGGGTGCTTTGTTGCCCTCACCTTTTTGGTCGATCTGGTCAGCCAGCAGATGCGGGCGGTCGTTGGGGGGAGGGTTGATGGATGAAGTGCGAAAGGGGAGAGCGAGAGAGGCGGCAAAATCTTGCTTCCCCGTGCCCCATTACTCCGCTCTCCCGTCCCTGATCTCGCCCTTCGAGGCAATCAGCAGTTGCATGACGCGGCTGGCATCTTCGAGCCGCCCAGTGACGCGGCGGACTGGCTCTGGCCAAACTCTGACCAGCGTCGGCGTGGCTGTGATCTGGTCTTGCTCGGCCAGGTCAGGATACTTGTATACGTCAATGATTTTCAGCGTGTAGGGCTGCTGAATCAGGTCTTCGAGGAGGCGGTGCAGGTTGGTCAAAATTGCCTCGGTTACATCGCTGTTGCTCGACACATAAAGACGCAGCACATAGCCCTGTTTGGAAACGTTGGGCGATTGGGCTTGCCACGATAGCCGACTCCAGGACGACGGCGGTTGTGCTGATGGGGCTGCTTGCTGAATGGCCGGAGACTCGTAGCGAATGACCAGATCGTGCGATCGCCACAGTTCGGGAAAGCGGCTCTGATAGGTCAGCAGCATCAGCGACTCGTCCAGGTTGTCGGGCGGCTGCACGGTTTGCCAGAGCAAATCGCCAGTGCCAAAGACGGCATTCAGCACGGCCTGATGCCGTGCCACCAGCGGATATACCTCAGCAGACGTAATGATGGACTGGTTTTCGGGCGATCGCCAGCGGTCGATCGACGCGGTGTACCACGGCACCAGAAACAGCGGCGGTTCCGATAGATCGAGCCACTCCTGGAGCGCCGCACACAGGTGCAAATGCCAATGACTCTGCTTGTCTGGGTCGATACAGTACACCAGGTCGCCCCCTGGGGTAAACAGGGCAATTCCCTTGTATAGTTCTGGCGGCGGGGCTTTCATGGAAAATCAATTGCCAAGCGCAGGGGTGCAACAAAGCGAGAAGGGTGGGCTTTTCGCACCTGATCCAGTCCGAAAAATCCACCCCAGGAACCGTTGAGCTTTGCAACCTAGACGCGCCCGCGCAAAATCTGCGCCATCTCGTTGGGCTTGGGCGACATCTCTAGCGCCGTTTCCTCCGTAATGCGTCCTGCCTCATACAGCTTGTAGAGGGACTGGTTCATCGTACACATGCCGTCAAAGTTGCATCGCGGAATCAGCGCTTCCACTTCGTCTAGATCGCCCTTGCGGATATAGTCGCGAATTGCGTCGGTGTTAATCAGGATGTCGTGGAAGGCGGCCCGCTTGCCGTCGGTGGTGCGGCAGAGTCCCTGCGCGATAACGGCCACCAACGATTCGGCGATCGCCACTCGCATGGGTTCCTGCTGATCTGGCGGATACAAGCCCAAAATCCGCTCGATCGTCTTCACAGCGCTGTTAGTGTGCAGCGTTCCCATCACCAAGTGCCCCGTTTGCGCGGCTTTCAGGGCTGTGTTCACGGTTTCAATGTCCCGCATTTCCCCCACCAGAATCACATCCGGGTCTTCCCGCAGCGAGGCCTTCAGGGCCGCATCAAATTTCATCGTGTGAATGCCCACTTCGCGCTGGCGGATCAAACACTTGCGGCTGGTATGGACAAATTCAATCGGGTCTTCAATGGTGACGATATGCTTGGGCATTTCACTGTTCATATAGTCCACCATCGCCGCCATCGTGGTCGATTTACCCGACCCGGTGGGCCCTGTCACCAGGATCAGCCCCTTGTGATAGTGGCAGATTTCCTTGAAGACAGGCGGCAACCCCAGTTGCTCAATGGTCGAGATCTTCAGCGGAATCAGACGCATCACCATCGCCGGGCCGCGCAGCGAGTCAAAGATATTGATCCGGACGCGGGCAAAGTCGTATTGCGTCGCGCCGTCAAAGTCAAGGGTGTCCTTAAACCGCTGAATTTCTTCGTCCGATAGAATTTCTTGTAGCCAGCTAAAGAAGGTGTCGAGATCCGTCACCGGATACTCGGTCATATCGATCTCACCCCGGTTGCGGAAGCGGGGCGCTTCGCCTACGCCCAGGTGAATATCTGAGAACCCTTTGTCGTAGGCTTCGCGGACAATTTGCGCCAGCGTCGGCTGACCCGGCGAAGCCTTGCTGCGGGAGGCCTGCATCGGCGGCGGCGCAGCAGGACGGTGCCCCATCATCGGCGGCGGGGCGGGCGTGGGCGGCGGCTTCACGGCGGGAGCGCCCATGCCGGGCTTTGCGCCCCCCGGAGCAGGACTGACGCGAGTGCCCGGTGCTGTGTTGGCCTGGGTCGATGCCAAGGTTTGCGAGGGCATTTGCTGGCTAGTTTGCCCCAGGTCGCCTCTCGGCGGAGCGCTGGCAGGTGGACGACCCGGCGGTGGCGGTGTGCGGGGAACGGAGTTGGGCGGGATGCTTGGGCGTTGTGCGTCTGTCATAAGTCCACGTCTCGCAAACGATGGGGAAGCGTTCTTACTGGCGGCGTTTCTGAGCGGGCGCTGCTAGTCCAGATTTCAATCCCGAACCAGTAGAGGGATTAGCGTCATCAAGTCAATTTACATAATCTACATTGATTATGGCTAACAGCATACTCAAGAAATTGCGAATCCCGTAGGATACCCCTTGAGAATTCCCAACATGGGGACACAAAACATCATGAAGTGAGTGATTTAGCTCAGTGATTGTTAGTAAATTCCTGTTAGTCAGTGACTCGGATGAGCGAAACCGGGATTTTGGGGTTTGGATTTTGGGCGTAGCCCAGTTCTCTGAAACTGCATAGAAACTGCACAACCAATGGAGCGATTGGAAGCCGACGTGCGCTCAGTCTGGCAATCTATAGCAGCTAACTGGTTGGTTAGGACATGTAGGACGGACATAGTTACGGACATAGTTACGGACATAGTTTCTGTTGAGGCTCGTAGTTGAGGCTCGTAGTGAGGACTTAAGTCCTCATTACAAACGTCCTAACTAACCTGCGTATTGCTATACCCCTCTTTTGTCACTTTCACTGGATGAAATCTGTGATGCCCAAATCCCGTTCTTAAAATGATGATGTCATGATGATGTCATGATGATGTCATAGGTTTCATAGAACGAGTAAATAAGGGATTCGGTTTTCTTCTGGACAGAGTGATAGAAGCGGGATAAAATCGCCAATCTAAAATCCAAAATCAACATCGGGCTGGAGAGCGGCGCGGGCAAGGCGGGCGGCTCCGTAGGCGGCTTCGGTGTGGGGAGAAGGGATTACGGGAACCTGCAACAGGCGCGATCGCACGTTTGTCCAAGCCTCATTCTGCGCCCCACCGCCCGCAGTCAGCACTTCTTGTAAGGGCGTTGCGCCCAGCTCTGCCAGCCGCCGATAGCCCAGGGCTTCGATGCGGGCGATGCCTTCTAGCAAGCCGTGGAGAAACTCGACCGGATTTTCGGGGCGCGGCTCTAGGCGGGGCGGCAGGGTGGGGTCATTGATGGGGAAGCGATCGCCCGGCTTTGGCAAGGGGTAATAGTCCAGCGGGCTGGGGCGCGACGGGTCGATCTGGGCGCTGAGGGCGGCCAGTTCGGCATCGCTGAAAAACTGCCGCAGCACCGCGCCGCCTGTATTCGACGCGCCACCCACCAGCCACAGATTGCCCAGCCGATGGCTGTAGATGCCGCTGGCTGCGTCGTCTACCCGCACCGTGCTGAGCAGCTTGAGTACCAGCGTAGACCCCAGCGAGGTGACGGCTTGCCCCGGCGTGCTGGCTCCGCTGGCGAGGAAGGCGGCGATGCTGTCTGTCGTGCCCGCGCAGATCTGGCAGGTAGCGGGAATGCCCAGGCGATCGCCCAGGTTAGGCAAAATCGGGGCGATCGCCTCACCGGGCGCTTTTACCTGGGGCAGTTGCACGGGCAGGTTGGCCGCCAGCAGCCAGTCGGGGTAGCGCAACTCGCCTACGTCATAGCCCAGTTTCAGCGCGTTGTGATAGTCGCTGAGGCCGAGGCGGCCGTGGAGCAGGAAGGTGAGCCAGTCGGCTTGGTGGAGGAGGTGGAGTGTCGGGGTGTTGGGGTGTTGGGGTGTTGGGGTGTTGGGGAAGGAGGGAGCGGGGAGAAGGGAGAGAGTGTTGAGGAGCCAGAGGAGTTTGGTGAGGCTGGAGGTGGCGCTGAGGACGGGGTGGTGGGGTGGGGCGATCGCCCTCACTTGGTCTAGCATGGCTGCGCCGCGCGAGTCATTGTAAAGCAGCGGTTCGGTGATGGGCGTGCCGTGTTGGTCGCAGAGCAGGACGGTGGAGGAGGTGCCGTCGAGGGCGATCGCCGCCAGGGTTTGGCGAATCTTGGCAGGAAGGTTGGTGATCAGGGCAAAGAGCGTGTCTTTCCAGAGATCGGTGAGCGACTCGGCTGGGCTATTGGGAAACGGAATGCTGGTTTGGGCCAGGATTTCGCCGCTGTTGTCGATGGCGATCGCCCGTGCGCCGGAGGTGCCAAAGTCAATGCCGAGATAGGTGCTGGGAGAGGTGGCGGTGGGCATGGTGGAGAATGAATTCGGCGATCGCCTGACTGATTTGCACGTTTCCGGCGGGGCTGGGGTGGATGCCGTCGCGATAAAGGGCTTCGGGATTGTGCAGCGCGTTCCAGCGGGGCAGCAGATCGAGAAACGGCACACCACCCTGCTGCAATAGGTCAGCAAGCCGCTGGCGGGCAACGCGCTCGTAATCCCGTGGGCCGGGCTGTTTTAATTCTCGCCGCAGCGGCGACAGCGCCACGAGAAACTGCGCTTGGGGCTGCACAAACTGGCGCATTTGTTCAATCGTCAGCAGGTTGTCGGCTACGGGGTCGCCGCTGGGTGGGCGGGTCGCTGGGCGCTGGGCTGGGCGGGACATCAGGAGCAACAGAGCTTCCCACAGGGCCAGCGGCGGACGGTGGTGGGGATATTGGCGATCGCGCCCCACGGGCCAGTCGGTCGGCGGCGGCGCAAACAGGTCGTCTGTGTTCAGCAGCAGCACCACCACCTGCGCCCCAAAGGTGCCAAACTGTCGCAAATAGCCCCACTGGTTTTGCGGTCCCCAGGAGGGCGCAGCCGCATTCAGCACCATGCCCGTTTCGCCCAGTCGGGACACGAGAAATTGCCGCATCTGTTCGGAAATCGTGTGCGCCTGGTCTGTCCAGATGCCGCCGTGAACGATGGAGTCGCCCAGCAGCAGCACGCGCCAGCTTTGGGCAGAAACCTCGCCCATCGGGTCAGAATTTCGCAGGCTGTGGCGATTGATGACCATGCGTTTGCCCCAGCGCCGCAGCCGCTGATGAGGACGCAGCCGATAGCCTGCTTCTGGGTCGGCCACATAGAGCGGCGGGTTGCCCAGCCCCAGCGCCCGCAGCCCCAATTCCAGCAGGATCAGCCCAATCAGCAACAGCCCAGCCGGCCCCCACTGGGCGATCGCGCTAGCATTGCGAAGCAATGTCGCCCCTATCCACACCACCCGCCATTCCTCCCAGATTCTGTTCTAAATCTTAAAAACGCTGTAGAGGTGAGCCACATAACCCTCAAGGCAAAAAAGTGTGGTTACAATCAAGTCGGCCTGGCGCAATTTGTGCTGGCAAGTTAGCAGGATATCTGGTATTGTGCTGTTCGTTTTAGCTAATGCCGCTTGGTAAGGCTCGACCTTTACCAGCCAGACTGCTCAGCTTGCTGCTCACTCGCGTTTTAGATTCGCTTCAACAGTTGATCAATTCTGCAACGTTTCTACAACCCTTCATCAATCAAAGGACATAAACCTATGACGGATTGGAATCGAGGCATTATGAAATTTCCCGGTGCCGATAGCCCCATCGCGCTGACTCTTTCTTCAGTGCTAATTTTGGGCAGCATTGCCGCGCTAATCCTGTGGGCGCTTCAGTCTGCCTACGCGCTGCCCTAGAAAAGTGAAATTTTTCATGTGCGGCGCATTCGTGTGCGACGGACACAGCAAGTCCAGCTTTTGGGACAGAACCTGGCGAAAATTTGGCGCACACCATAATTTGGCGCAACCATTAAACCAAAAGGTCTGCCCTGGAGCAGACCTTTCAAACGTTTAGTATTTAGTTCAAATCGCCTGTCTCAAGTCTCAATCTTGAAGGCTTGGGGCGTTTAATTGCTGAATTTTAACTCAGTGTAGGCTGAACAACCCGCAGCACTCGCTCTTGAGCCTGCACGCCGATGCCTCTTTCGGAGGCAGAGGAGCTTGGGCGATGCAGCCGAGCATCTAGACGAAACAGAAGGTTCTAGACCATTGCTAGGCTGATATGCCCCAATCAAAGCAGCGTTACAAGCCGTAAGCGATCGCCGCGTCCGGTAGCGAGGCAGGAGGCACAGGCCCCGTCCGGGAAGAATTATTGAAATATGTGCCTGTGATTTAGGCTACCATCCGCCACAAAAGGGGCGATCGCCCTGTGACCAAACTTAATTTCTTACCCGCTGCCAAACCGGACGGAACTCGGCAAAGCGGCTGTCGTCCGTGATCCCCGCAGACGGGCGATCGCCATGCTTGCTCGGTTTCCCATCCGTACCAGTGCTGGAATTAGGGCTGGCATTGGGCAGATGCACCGTGCCGAGCAAGGCGATATGATGAGGAGTGAAATTAAGAAATGTAAAGAAGCGGAACGGGTTATGCAAGGCAAGGTGGTTGTCATTGTGGGCGCAACGGGGGGCATTGGGTCGGCGCTGGCGCAAAAGCTGGCTCCATTGGGCGCAGCGCTGGTGCTGGCGGCGCGAGATACAGCGACGCTGAACCCGTTGGCCCATTCGCTGGCTGGTGCGCCCGGTGGCGTGCTGGCCGTGCCAACAGACATCACCGACCCGCAGCAGGCCGAAGCGCTGATGCAAAAGGCGATCGCCCAATTCGGCAAAATCGACGTGCTGGTGAACGCGGCGGGCGCAGGCATCCTCAAGCAATACAACAAGATTGAACCCGCCGACCTGGATGCCATGCTAGATCTCAACTTGAAGGGCAGCTTCTACACCTGTCAGGCCGCCGCCAACGTCATGAAGGAACACAAGTCAGGACACATCTGCAACGTGATAGGGATTTTGGGACAGCACCCAATGGCGATGGCGGCGGCCTACTGCGCCTCTAAGTTTGGCGTGGTGGGCTTCAGCAAGTGCATGGCCGACGAGCTAAAGCGCTTTGGAGTCAAGTTCACGCTATTTTACTTTGGCGGCGTGGATACGCCCTTTTGGGATCACGTCAGCCTCAAGGTCGATCGCACCAAGATGCTCCGTCCCGAAACGGCGGCCGACGCGATCTTGTTTGCTCTGATGGCAGAGCCGCAGGCCGTGCCGCTGGAGATCAACATCCAGCCCGAAAGCCACCTGTTTTTTGGTTAGCGCTCAGCATCTCTGGCCAAGCGGGCAGTTTCAAGCGGCAGATCTCAGAAAAATGCCCGTTGACGGCCCGTTTTGTTACAGTTTGCAACATATAATGAGAGCTAGTGTAAACAGGTATTTCAGAGGACAGCGCGCACATGCGGGTGGCGATCGCAGGGGGAGGATTGGCCGGGCTAGCCTGCGCCAAATATTTAGTAGACGCAGGGCACACGCCCATCGTGCTGGAAAGTCGGGACGTGCTGGGCGGGCTGGTAGCCGCCTGGAAGGATGCCGACGGCGACTGGTACGAAACGGGTCTGCACGTCTTTTTTGGGGCCTATCCCAATATGCTCCAGTTGTTTAAGGAACTGGACATTGAAGATCGGCTCCAGTGGAAAGAACACACGCTGATCTTCAACCAGCCAGAGAAACCGGGCGTTCTGTCGCGCTTCGATGTGCCCGACATTCCCGCCCCTTTCAATGTCATCATGTCGATCCTCCGTAACAACGACATGCTGACCTGGAATCAGAAAATTCGCTTTGCTATCGGGCTACTGCCTGCGGTGGTGCGTGGTCAGCAGTATGTGGAAAACATGGATCGGTACTCGCTGCTGGAGTGGCTGCGGCTGCAAGGCGTGGATGAGCGGGTCAACAGCGACATTTTTGTGGCGGCCTCCAAGGCGCTCACCTTTATCAACCCCGAAGATGTGTCGGCGACGGTTCCGCTGACGGCGCTGAATCGCTTTTTGCAAGAGCGCTACGGCTCGAAGGTGGCCTTTCTCGACGGGTCGCCCACCGAGCGTCTGTGTCAGCCGATTGTGGACTATGTGACCGAGCGCGGCGGCAAGGTGCTGCTGAAGAAGCCGCTAAAGCAGATTTTGCTGAACGAAGACGGCACGGTACGCGGGTTTGCAGTGCGCGGGCTGGACGGTGCGCCGGATGAAGTGGTGACGGCAGATGTGTACGTTTCGGCAATGCCGGTAGACGTGATCAAAGCGCTAATGCCAGAGCCGTGGACGAAGATCGAGTTCTTCCAAAAGATGCAATCCCTGGAAGGCGTGCCCGTGATCAACATTCACTTGTGGTTTGATCGCAAGCTGACGGATGTGGATCAGCTCCTGTTTTCGCGATCGCCCCTGCTCAGCGTCTATGCTGACATGAGCAACACTTGCCGCGAATATGCCAATCCAGATCGCTCAATGCTAGAGCTGGTCTTGGCTCCGGCAAAAGACTGGATCGATAAGTCTGAAGACGACATCCTGGCGGCGACCATGGAGGAGCTAAAGAAACTCTTCCCGGATGACCTGGCGGGCGAAAACCCGGCTACGCTGCTGAAACACAAGATCGTGAAAACGCCGCGCTCAGTCTACACGGCCGCGCCAGGAATGCAAGCCTGCCGCCCCGACCAGGCAACCCCAATCGACAATTTCTTCCTTGCCGGGAGCTACACCATGCAGCGCTATCTGGGCAGCATGGAGGGTGCAGTTCTATCGGGTAAACAAGCCGCCGAGGCGATCGCCCAGCGATTTCCTGCATCTCCTGTAGATTCAGCGCCGCCCGACCTAGTGGCCACTTCAGCCCGATAAATCACTCCAGCGGTTTCATTTCTGGAATGCTAATCGTTCCAAATGAACCGCAAGTGACGGATTACTGATAGGTTTAACTGTATTCCTCCAGCCCTGCGATGTAATGCTGCAACTGCCGAAGCCTTCCTGCAAAACCGTCCTGATATCTCTGGACGATTCCTATGAGCGCTGTCGCCAGATCACTCAGGAATATGCCAAGACGTTTTATCTTGGGACGTTGCTGATGCCGGAAGAAAAGCGGCGGGCGATTTGGGCGATTTATGTCTGGTGTCGGCGCACGGATGAATTGGTGGACGGGGCAGACGCAGCCTATACAACAGATGAAACGCTGGATCAGTGGGAAGAAAACCTAGAAACCCTCTTTGCAGGTCATCCGTTGGAAGATGTGGACGTGGCGCTGGTGGACACGCTAGAGCGCTTCCCGCTCGACATCCAGCCCTTCAGAGACATGATTGAAGGACAGCGGATGGATCTCTATCGCAACCGCTATGAAACCTTTGAGGAGCTAAAGCTCTATTGTTATCGCGTAGCGGGCACGGTGGGGCTGATGTCGGCGGCGGTGATGGGTGTGGACGACAGCCGCCGCACGGCCCCGTGGAGCAAGGGCGGGTTGGTCGATCCAACGCAGGAGGCGATCGCCCTTGGCATTGCTAACCAGCTCACCAACATTCTCCGCGACGTGGGTGAAGATGCGCGGCGCGGCCGCATTTATCTGCCGCTCGAAGACCTGGCGCTGTTCAACTATACCGAAGCCGATTTGTTTAACGGCGTGGTAGATGATCGCTGGCGAGAGCTGATGAAGTTTGAAATTCAGCGGGCGCGAAAGTTCTTTGTGCAGGCGGAAAGCGGTGTCAGTCTGCTGAGCCGCGATGCGAGATTTCCCGTGTGGTCGGCGCTGATGCTGTATCGGCAAATTTTGGACGCGATCGAGCGCAACCGCTACGACGTGTTTCGCAAGCGGGCCTACGTATCGGGGCCACGCAAGCTACTGAGTTTGCCGCTGGCACGGCTGCGGGCCGAGGTTCTGTAGTCCACAAACGAACCCCTGTTCTATGCTGCTACCCGACTCTAGCCGTTTCCAGTTCACCCCAGATTTAACCATTTGCCGCCTGCTGAATGGGATGTGGCAGGTATCGGGAGCGCACGGACGGATTGACCCGAACGGGGCGATCGCCAGCATGGTGGACTATCTCGACGCGGGCTACACCACCTGGGATCTAGCCGATCACTACGGCCCGGCAGAAGACTTTATCGGCGCGTTTCGGCGGCAGCTTGCGGCAGCGCGGGGCGAGGCAGCGCTATCCCAGGTGCAGGCGTTTACCAAATGGGTGCCCCGGCCGGGCCCGATGCCCCGTGCTGTCGTAGAACGCAGCATCGACGTGTCGCGTCAGCGCATGGACACACCTTGTCTCGATTTGCTCCAGTTTCACTGGTGGGACTATGGCGATCCGGCTTACCTGGACGCGCTAAAACACATGACCGACTTGCAGCGCGACGGCAAACTCCGCCATCTGGCGCTCACCAACTTTGACACCGAGCATCTGCAAATCATCCTCGACAGCGGCATCCCGATCGTGTCGAACCAGGTGCAGTATTCCCTCGTCGATCGCCGCCCAGAGGCCTACATGGCGAAGCTCTGCCAGGAGCGGGGCGTGCATTTGCTGACCTACGGCACACTCTGCGGCGGCTTCCTGTCCGAGCGCTACCTCGGCAAGCCAGAGCCGCGTCGGGGGGAACTGTCCACCGTGTCTCAGCAGAAATACAAGCGCATGATTGATGCCTGGGGCGGCTGGGACTTGTTTCAGGACTTGCTAAAAACCCTGGAGGCGATCGCCCACAAACATCACGCCAGCCTGTCAAATGTGGCGGTGCGGGCCATTCTCGATCGCCCTGCCGTAGCAGGCGTGATCGTCGGCACGCGCCTCAGCATCGCCGAACACCGCGCCGACAACGCCCGCGTATTCGACTTCCAGCTTGATGCCGATGACTGGCAGCGGATCGAGCAGGTTTCGGGGCGATCGCGCAACTTGCTGAACCAAATTGGCGACTGCGGCGACGAGTATAGGTAGGGTTTGGGGGTTAGGGGTTGGGGGTTAGGGCGTGTTTTAAAACCCTTTGATTCCCCCTTAGCCCCCGCGCTGACGCGCCGCTGCGCTAGAAGAAAAGGGGAGAACCGAGCCGCCCTCCAGAAGTCCCCCTTACTAAGGGGGATTTAGGGGGATCAGTTTCGGATACAAGGCAGTCTGAGATCTCCCCTAGCCCCCCTTAAGCAAGGGGAGATCAAGCCGCTCAGACCTAACCCCCAACCCCCAACCCCTAACCCCTAATCTGCCCTGCAACGACCGTTAGCACCTGCGACGACCGGAGCCACTGCGAATCAAAGGAATCGAGATGGGTGGTGGTGATTAGGGTTTGGAACCGATCTTGAATCGTGTCGAGCAGCTTGTGCTGGCGCTTGGGGTCGAGTTCGGCCAGCACGTCGTCTAGCAGCAGCAGCGGCGGTTCCCCCACGACGGATTCGATCAGCTTCAGTTCCGCCAGCTTCAGCGCCAGCACTAGAGTCCGCTGCTGCCCCTGCGAGCCATATTGACGCGCAGGCGTGTCGTTAATGGTGAACTCGACCTCATCGCGGTGGGGGCCGACGAGGCTGGTGTGCTGCACCTGTTCGGCGATCGCCCGCTGCTGAATCTTGTCCAAAAACGCCTGTTGAATCTGCGCCGGGTCGTCTTTTTCTATCGGTACGCTAGGCGCATAGTGAATTTCCAGCGTTTCGCGGCTGCCGCTAATGTCTCGATGCCAGAATTCCGCCAGGGGCGCAATGCGGGCGATCGCCCGGGCCCGACGGCGGATGACCCGCGTTCCCAGCGCTGCCAGTTGCGCGTCCCACACCGCAAGCTGCGCCTGATCCAGCGGCACGGCGGATTCAGCGCGGCTGGCGGACTGCTTCAGCAGGGCATTGCGCTGGCGCAGCGCCAGATTGTATTGCTGCAACAGGTGCGCGTAGACGGGTTCGAGTTGGGTCAGCAGCGTGTCAATCCACTGGCGGCGATGCCCCGGCCCGCCGCGCACCAGTTCCAGATCCAGGCTGGAAAATTCCACGGCGCTCATCGTGCCCAGAAAGTCTACCTGACGCTTTAGGGTTTGCCCGTTTAGCGACACGGTGCGTCGCCCGCTGCTCCGCAACACCAACCCCAAATCCACAGAGCCGCTGTCTCGATCCAGCCGTGCGGCAATGCTGCCTTCTTCGGCTCCCTGCTGCACCAGATCGCGATCGCGGCTACTGCGGTGCGATCGCAGCGTGGCCAGCAGTTCCACCGCCTCCAGCAGGTTCGACTTGCCCTGAGCATTGTCACCCACCAAAATCGTCTTCGGCGCAGCAAAACTTACCGCCTGATCCCGGTAGTTGCGAAACTGGCGCAGATGCAGCGATCGGAGAAACATTAGGGGTTAGGGGTTGGGGGTTAGGGGTTAGGAAAGCAGGAGTTCCTGAAAGTCTTTAACGCTGCTACAGTTTGCGTTACTGGGCAGGCCGCCGGGACAGATTAACCAGTCGATAGACAGTTCTTCCTCCCTAGCCCCCAACCCCTAACCCCCAACCCCCATTCCCCAACCCCTAGCCTAGCAGTCCAGCGTCGTCTCTCGTTCCCAGGTGGAAATGTGGGCGCTGTATTCGTTCCAGGCTTGTCGCTGGAGCTTGAGATACGCCTGGGTAAAGGCGGAGCCTAGCGCCTGGGGCAGCACGGGGCTGGCTTCAAATCGGCGCAAGGCTTCTAGCAGATACAGCGGCAGTTGGGGCACAGTGCCAGGGGGCAGCGGCTCGGTGTAGCTGTTGTTGTCGTAGCGGGGGCCGGGGTCGCGCTTTTGGGCGATGCCGTCGAGTCCGGCGGCGATCAGGGCGGCGGGCAGCAGGTAGGGATTTGCTGCGCCATCGGCCAGCCGCAGCTCAAACCGACCGGGTTCGGGAATGCGGATCATGTGGGTGCGGTTGTTGCCGCTGTAGCTGACGGTGTTGGGCGACCAGGTGGCCCCAGAGTTGGTGACGGGCGCGTTGATGCGCTTGTAGGAGTTGACCGTGGGATTGGCGATCGCACATAGTGCCTCAGCAGAATGCAGCACGCCGCCGAGAAACTGGTAGGCCAGCGGCGATAGCCCCAGTTCGCCCTCTGGGTCGGCAAACAGGTTGGTGTCTCCAGCACTGTTCCAGACTGAAACATGGACGTGGCAGCCGTTGCCCGTCAGGTGGGCAAAGGGCTTGGGCATGAAGGTAGCCCGCAGCCCGTGTTTTTCGGCAATGGACTTGACCATGTATTTGAAAAACGCCTGACGGTCGGCGGTGACGAGCGCATCGTCGTAAGTCCAGTTCATTTCAAACTGACCGTTGGCATCTTCGTGGTCGTTTTGATAGGGCCCCCAGCCGAGGGCAATCATGCTGTCGCAGATTTCGCGAATTACGTCATAGCGGCGCATCAGAGCCTGCTGGTCATAGCAGGGCTTGCTCTGGCGATCGCCCGCATCGGAAATCTCCTCCCCGCTGGGCGACAGCAGAAAATATTCGCACTCCACGCCCGTTTTTACCCGCAGCCCCATCTCCGCCGCCTGCTGAATCACCCGCTTTAGCACCAGGCGCGGCGCTTGCTCTAGCGGCTGGCCATCAACCTGGTGCAGGTCGGCGGGCAGCCACGCCACGTCTGGCCGCCAGGAAAGCTGAAACAGCCGATCTACGTCAGGAAATGCCAGAATGTCCGGGTCGGCCGGCGACTGATCCAGCCAGGCCGCAAACCCAGCAAAGCCTGCCCCATTCGCGGCGATCGCATCAATGCTCTCGGCAGGCACCAGCTTGGCCCGCTGCACGCCAAACAGGTCGGTGAAGGAAATCATGAAATAACGAATATCTCGCGCACGGGCGATCGCAGACAGGGAGTTGGGCAAAGAATTGGACATGGCGGATCAGGCACCGAAACAACAGACCTGGAATTTATACACCAACTCCGTCCCTCCAGTCGGTACATGGCTGACACCGCCGCAGGTGGCGCTTCTGAGGCAGCCGCAAATTTATCGTGCGATCGCTCTCCCATACGATGCGTTTGCGCCATCGAAACCCATCAAAGCCTTGCAGGACGGCGCGTGGCAGCTACGTCTAATATCCATTCTCCTCAGCGGAGCTACGAATGAAATTCTGAAAGCCCCGCAGACGCTTGACGGGCAATCCAAAATCGCAAATCCAAAATCGAGAATCGATACAGCAGCACCGCCTAACCCAAAATCTAGGAAGCGCTGTTGCGCTTTTGCAGCATGGTCGATTCGGCGGGGATCGCAATCAGGTTGTCGCCATAGGTGCGAATCAGCCCGCGCTGTCGCAGCTTGCCCATCAGGCGCGTCACCGTGACGCGAGTCGAGCCGATGGCGCTGCCGATTTGGGCATGGGTCAACGACCAGGGCAAATAGTAGGTATCGTCGCTGGGTTCACCAAACTCTTCTACCAGCAGGGTGATGAACCCCAGCAGCCGGTCGATCGTGCGGCGCTGCCCCAGCGTACTCAGCCACAGCAGCTTGCGCTGATGTTGCAAGCGAAATGCGTCTAAAACTTCCCGACGGAAGTGCGGCCAGTTGTCGAGATCATGCCAATAGAGCCAGATCACCGAGGTCTGCTCGACATGGGCAAATGCCTGGAGCGTAAACGGGGACTGGGCTACGATTTCAAACGGCTGCCCTGCCCCGACAAAGCCCAAAAACGCCTCTTCGGAATTAATCCGCGGCAGGCGAGAGGAATTGCCGTTGGCGCTCACCTGCGCCTCACCCACCAGCCGCACCGCGCCTCGCTGTACCAGATACAGCAGCCCAGGACGTGCCGGAATCTTTTCATCCTTCGCAAAGGTACGGGTGCGGTAATGCTCTTGGGCCCAGTCTAAAATCCGCTGCCATGTCAAAAACGGTCTAGAAGAGTCAGCCTGAGAAGACACAGAATACATGAGGCAAGTCCTGGAAATTCAGTAAGTCGTGCTGAAGTGTGCTGTTGCGTTAAACCAAGTGCAAACCCCGAAGTAGATCATGTGACGGCTCAGCCCGACCCGCAGGGCGGCACTCAGGCAGAAACCTTAAGCCGTAGATGGTTTAGATATTTCCACTTACGTAATCTAGCGTACCGACCTCGTTCAGCCTTTCCGCATTCAGGACTACTAACTCTAGACCGTCAACAGGGGGAACCGACAGCAGTGAACTGAGCAATCTTAAGAATAAGAAATTGGTTATTCTTGTGATTCTAGCGCACGCTTTCAGAATAGCTTCACACTTTCTCAATCATAGTAGGGAATTTTACGGAGTCTAGGTTACTCACAATACGTAAATCTCCTTTGAAAGTGTGCGGGAGAGTGGATAGCACCGCCGTAAACTCCCGCAGTTTTTTACTATACTTTTACAAAAGCTTTGACTGTTTAAGGATTAGCCCCCCAGAATGAGGATTGGGCCAGAATGAGGGTGGGGGCGATCGCCCGTTTGCTGCTGTTCGCTCCTGATCGCCCCTGAGCAGCTTGCAGCGCACCGGTCTGCGATCTGGCTCTGGTTCAACCTGGTTTTTGGAGCCTGTCGAGTGTGTCTGACCCAACAGTGACCGTGACCATCAAGCTATTTGCCGCCTACCAAGAAGCCTACGGTATGCCAGAGCTAGTGCTGGCGCTGCCGCAGGGGGCAACTGTCGCTGAGGTATGCGATCGCCTGTTGCAGGAGCATCCCGAACTGGATCAGTGGCGCTCGCTCACTCGCTTTGGCGTGAACTATCAGTTCGTAGCGCCGGACTGGGTGCTGCAAGACGGCGACGAAGTGGTTCTGATTCCCCCCGTCAGCGGTGGCTAACGCACTGAGCCATGATCCACTAATCCACTACATCCTCATTGTGCAGCGATTCATCAGGATTGTGCAGCGATTCATCAGGCTCCGAAACGGAGAGGGTGGGATTCGAACCCACGGTCCTTTTGGGACACTCGATTTCAAGTCGAGCGCATTCGACCACTCTGCCACCTCTCCAGGCTTTTTCAATCTTATACCGATTCGAGATTTTCGAGATTTTGGATGGACGATTGGCGGGGTTGGCGGCGGCGATTCGCGAAGCAATCCCGACGGGAATGCCCTTGGGCAGAAGTTCACCCGCTCAGGTGAGACGCTCGGATGAGGTCTGGGCCGGGTCTGCTGCCCTATTCTAAAAACATGGAATTCAAAAGGAAACCAGCTATGAACCTCTCCTATCGCGGTATCAAATACGAAGCCAACGTTCCCGCCGTCGCCACAGTTTCGGGGAAAGTGATTGGTAAGTACCGTGGGGTTGAGCTACACGCTCAGGTTAAGAAAGAGCAGTAGTTCATCCGCTGTGCGACGTTTTTGGTAGTTTTTGGTAGTAAAAAATCGGATTTCCGAAGCGACATAACACCTGGCAGGGGGCTGCTGGGTGTTTTTCTTTTGAGACTTACGCAGTTGAACGATAGAATCCTGATCGCAAGTGTGTAAGTCCTGCCTTTGTTAGGGTTTGGGCGTTGGGGTTTGGGCGGTCAGGGTAGGCGATCGCACGCCCGCTGCCCGCCAAACTTTTGGATAATCAAGTCGTCGTAGGTATCGGCAATGGTCACCACAGACAAAATGCAGGTTTGTAGTTCCATCAAGTCCATATTCTCCCCGCCCAAGACGCTGTGCGAAAAAATTACGCCGCCCGTCTCTGCCAGATGAAACGCGCCAAACCGCATCCGGTGGTTTTCCATCAGCAGATATCGCATCAGCGGCTCATCCGTTCGGCTGCCTAGGGTAACGCAGCTACTCGCCTTGACAATTGCCAGTTCTCGCTCGTCCCAGGGATGCACCTCCCAATCCAGCACCTCTACCTCAACCTTGGCCGAACCGTAGGACAGGTTAAACCGGGGAGCATAGGACAAAACTTGCAGCGAGTCCTTGAATAGCGCAGAGGTCGTGAGGTAGTCCGACACCTTGCGATAGGTCAGTTCTTGAACTGCGTTGGTAAACGTCAAAGGCATAGCGTGCGATAAAAAACGTAGGAGCGAGACGCGATCGATTCTGTGCCATCGATCCAATGCCATAGTAAGCTTTCGGATGACTGGATGGCTGTCTTCTAGCGGCTGTCTTCTAGCTGTCTTCATGTGTCTTTTAGTGGAGTCTTCTCGCTGTTTTTCTGCGGTCATCTTGCTATGCTTCAATCGCGCCAGTCGGATGAATTGCGCCAGTCGGATGCCCGTGGAGCCTATGGGGTAGATGATTTGCCCAGTGGGGCGATTCCCGTCGGGAGCGCTTCGCAAATCGCTCCTCATTCCCCGCAAGGCACGAGCGACCTGGAAACCTGGGCGGCGCGGAGCTATCGGCGGCTGCTGGTCATCCTGGGCGATTCCCGTAGGGATCGCTTTGCGAATCGCCAACCCACTCAGCCCGCCGACCACGCCCACGCCCGGATGCTGCTGCTGGCGCTGCTGTGCATCCCGCTCTATCAGCAGCGCAGACTGCTACCGGTGCAGGGGCAATCCCTCAAACCCGATGAGTTTGCGCTGGATCAACTTTTGACCGCTGCCAATCATCAGCACGGGCTGGCGTTTCCGGTGACAGCCTTGCCGCCGTTGTCAGTTGAGATGAATACCGTCCTCTTCGCCTTGCTGCGATCGCTCTTTCTCTGCGCTCCCTACCCTGTGGCGCGGCTGGGGCAACTGTATGAGCAGTGCCTCGCCTGGGCCCCGTCACCCGGACAATGTGCGCTGAGGGCTGCCCTAAAAGTAGATGGCCGTAAGGCAAGAGGAATTTACTACACGCCAGAGCCGCTGGTGAACTACTGTGTCTCGCAAACCCTGGGGCAACTGTTGAGCGCCCCTATCCAAAAACTGTCAGAAGTTCCGCGCATCCTCGATCCGGCGGCGGGGGGAGGGGCATTTTTGCTGGCGACCTATGAGGTACTGCTGCGATGGGTGGCGGGTTGGTCTGCGAATTCGGCAGGTGTGGATGGGGCAACTGTCCCCCCCTGTACCCAGCGGTCCCCAATCGCCCCAATAGATAGCCCAGTGGATTGGCACACGCGTCAGCAAGTGCTGCTCGACTGCATTTATGGGGTGGATGTGGACGAAACGGCGATCGCCCTCACCCGTCTCTCGCTCCATCTCAAGCTGTTGGAGGGTCAGCCGCCGCCAGGGTTTGTGCTACCCAACCTGGCGCAAAACTTGGTCTGTGCTGATGCGCTGCTGGGACTGGACTGGGCTGCAACCTTTCCGGCGGCCGCGCAGGCAGGCGGGTTTGACGGGGTGCTGGGCAACCCGCCCTATATCGACGCTGAGCAAATGAGCGCGACAGCGGCCGTCTGGCGACGCGCCTGCGCCGAGCGCTATGGCTGTGCCAGGGGGAATTGGGATCTATTTTGCGTATTTATTGAGCGATCGCTGGAGTTGTGTCGTCCGGGCGGCATGACGAGTCTGGTCGTGCCTAACAAGCTGCGCTCGGCTGGGTATGCTGCCGCAGCGCGATCGCTCTTGACAGAGAACACTCAGCTTGTGGCGCTGCGGGATTATGCTCAGGTGGCGGTGTTTCAGGCGGCGGTCTATCCGCTAGTGTATGTGGCGCGGCGGCAAGCGGAAGGAAAGTGCAGACCGGATGCTCTGAGAAAAGAGCAGTCTGGAGCGCGTGCGCCAGTGCCCTATGAGGTGATGGAAACCCTGACAACGGTGGGGCGGCGGCGATGGCTGTATACCAAGGGTGCAGAGTGGTGGCTGGGCGATTCGCAGCAGGGGGACAGCCTGATGGCACGATTGCAGCAACTTCCTATGTTGGGGCAAGTTGCCAGCGTGCAGGGGGCAGCGACGGTCGCCGAAGCCTACGAACTCCAGCGCTGGATTTGCAATCATCCCACGCCTGCCCCTGGCGACCTGCGCCTGGTCAACAGCGGCACGATCGATCCCTATCGCTTGTGGTGGGGCGATCGCCCGTTGCGCTATTTGGGCGATCGCTACCTGCACCCCATCCTGCCTGCACAACATTTGTGCCAACTTTCGCCCCAGCGCCAGCGACAGGCTACCCAACCCAAGCTAATCGTCGCGGGCATGACCCGACGGCTGGAGTGTGCGCTGGATGAGTCAGGGGGCGTACTGGCAGGAAAATCGACCTCGATTATTCAAGCGCCCAACTCGTCCTCCCATCTGGGCAACTGCGCTGACCTGCTGTGGCTGCTGCTGGCAATTCTGAACAGTTCGCTGATCCACTGGTTCTTTGTGCAGCGGCATGGCGGCAATGCGCTCCAGGGCGGCTATTTGCGAGTTGGCCCGCCCCAGTTGCGCCAGATTCCGATAGCGCTGGGTGAACAGGGCGATCGCCTCACGCCCTGCCACACCCTTGTTGACCTGGCAAAACAGCGGCAGCAGTGCGGAGCGAGTCAAGACCTGAGGGCGATCGCCCAGCTTGATGCTCAAATAGACACAACCGTCTACGCACTCTACAACCTGAGCGCAGCCGAAATTGCAGAAATTCGCGCAGAAACTCGCGTGAAAACAAGCAGTCTAGCAGATTGAATCGCCCAGCCTAGAACGGGATATCGTCATAGTCGGCGGTTTCTACTGGGGCTTTGGCGGCAGGAGCTGCCTTAACAGAGGAGGCTGCATAGGCCGGCGGAGCAGCGGGAACAGTCGTTGCGGCCGGCGTGGGTGCTGCGGGACGGGATGCCGCTGTGCCTGGCAAGTCGGCTGTGGAGGATTTCAGGCTGGCATCCGCTTCAATCCGATGAATCCGAGACACCGTTAGCTCTGCCCGCTTTTCCTTAAAACCTTCTGGGCGATCGACCATATTCATGCCTAGCCGACCTTCGATGATCACGCGATCGCCCACATGAAACTCTGCCTGGATCTCTTGCGCCAAGTTGCCCCAGCCCACCACCTTGATTTGCCCCGGCGGATCATTGTCGCGCAGCGCCGCAAACTGCACCCTAAACTCAGCAATCGGCGTTTGATTATCGGAGGTATAGCGAAGCTGCGGCTCTTGAATTACCTCAGCCATCAAAATGCAGTTGTTCATAAATGCTCCCAGCGGTGTGGTTGGCTAAACCAAGCAGAGTACAGGTGTATTTCTTAAATTCATATTCTAGCATCTGGCCCAGGCAGACGATCCGGGTTGATTATACGGTGATGGCCCCAAAAAAGCTGTCTGACGAAAAATAGCGGTGAACAGGGCGCATCCCAGTTCTGCAAGTTTGCCCTCATCCCCCAGCCCCTTCTCCCTTTTTGGGAGAAGGAGAGCAGATTGGAAGTCCCTCTCCTGCTTTGGGAGAGGGATTGAGGGTGAGGGCTATAAAAGTGGGATACACTCGGTGAAGACTCCGCTAGCCACGAAACGAATTGCCAAAAGAATTGCAAAAAGAACCCAGGCAAAACGCGCTGAGTTCTCCTTGGCGTGATGGAAATTTTGGATGAAATCGCCGCCAGGAAATTGTAGTCAGCGTCGGCAGCCTTAGTATGACGTTAGTATGACGTTTAGTATGTCGCTAAATTGCCTCAATCCCAGGGTAGGGCTAACTCTGGACGTGCGTTCCCAAAATTTGCGCCAGTCCAGGCACGGCCGCTTCTACGTCGCCCTTGACCGAGGTTCGCAGCTTGCCGTAGGAAGCCCGCACTACGCTGTTTTTGGCTTTTTCAATCTTGTGGTCGGTGACGCTGAGCAGCGTGTCTGCCGTGCGATCGCGGTTTTGGATTAGGTGCTGCACTGGGTCGCCCGACTGAATCCCCTCGTTCCACATGGGATCTAGTGCTGCCAGCGCTTCTGGCAACAGCCGCTGAATCGCGCCCGAAATATAGCTCGGCTCCACGCCTTTCACAACTCCGTAAGCGGCTTTCAGCGCCAGTCCCGAAATCCCCCCTTTTGCAGCAACCTGTTCATCAATCAGCTTGACGCAATCTGCGACAAGGTTCTGAGTGGTTGTTGGATCGCTGAGTGTGTCGCTAAGCGCCATGATGCTGTGCCTCTTTGGTTATGCCTCAAGGATTTGGTGAATGCGTTGGGTAGCTTGCTGGCTACTTCTCTCGGCTACTGCTGTCTTCTACTTCTTCCTGATTTAAGCCGGATCATCTGGAATCTTAAGATTCTTACAGCAATCTTTCGACAGTCTTAACAAATATGTAAATCTTTTTTTGGCTGGAGCTTATTTTACAGCATCACGCTTTCACACTAGGACGCTCAAGAAATGAGCCTCCTATTGGCACAGATATCAAACTCAAACCCTGGTTCGCAGTTACATACAGCAGAATTTCAGACTCTAAAATTTCAGACTTGAAGCTCTGGCATGGCTGGGCTACTTTTTCCAGGGCAGCTTTGTTCCCATTTCGGTCAGGGCTGAGATCACGAGATATAAAATCACTAGTCCAGCACTCATGAGAAAAATTGGTAAGTCATCTGGCATAAGTTTGTGCTGAACTCTATAGAAAGTCTGATTAGCCCAATAAAAAACCTAACCATGCTGGTGCATCTCTTGGCAGCCGATCCGCTTGCTGCTAACAGTTCGTTCATCCACCGGGCGGAGTTTTTGCTCCAGGAGATGGCGATGCTGCTAAAGATTATTCTGGAGTTCATTGCGATTTTGATCGTGGCGATCGCCCTTGTCCAAACCATCCGCAAATACGTCCGCTCTTTTCGCTATCGGGGCTACATTGCCCAGCCGTCGATTCGGCTGGATTTGGGGCTTTCGCTGGCGCTGGCGCTGGAGTTTTTGCTGGCGGCAGATATCGTGGGGACGGCCGTATCTCCCCGCTGGAACGAAATCGCTAAACTCGCTGCCATCACAGGCATTCGTACCTTCCTCAACTACTTTTTACACCGCGAAGTGCGAGAGCTACAGGAATCGCCCAATGTGGCTCAAGCCCCGCAAACCGATTGATGCCAAACAAAAACACCCCCTGAGCCAGAAGTTAGGGAACAGGAGTTATATCAATTCTCCTTAGCAGAGCTACGAATGAGATCGCTGGAAGCCCGGCAGACGCTTAGCTGGCAATCCAAAATCGCAAATCTAAAATCGAGAATTGATATTAGGGGGCAGGATTGAAAGACATTAAGCCATCTCAGGCAAGACATTCAACCCTTGCAGTTGTCCTCACCGCCTTGACCTAACCATCCGATCGACTGCTATGACTAGACCGCTTCATTAGACCTCTTGCATGAGTGCTTTTCTGAAAGCACGAATCGTTGGGCAGCACCGCCGCCCAACGATTCACCCAAGAGATCTATTGACTAGGATGACTAGGACAGTTACCGGAGCAGTTACTGGGGCAGTTGCAAACAGTCGAGCATCCGCAGCGTGGCCGCAGCCGCGTAGTTGCGCTGGGAGGCCGCATTGGGCGCAAAGTTGTTGCCCTGCTCGTTGAGCGGAGAGGCAATGCCACAGAAGCCCGATAGCTCGGTGATGGTTGCCGCGGCCCAGTGGTTGGTAGTGTCGGCAAAAGTCTTGGTGGGCAGGTTGGGCCGTAGGGTTGGCGATGAGCCGCGAGCCGTCAGGGCAAACTCAGCAGCTCGCTTCAGCACCGACACCAGTTCAGCACGGGTCACAGGCTGCGCTGGTCGGAAGGTGCCGTCTTCGTAGCCACGCACGATATTGTTGTCGCGGGCAAACTGAATCTTGGCGGCGCTCCAGCGGGAGGCATTGACATCCCGATAGGGGTCACCACTGGCAGCGGTGGGAATCCGCAGGTTGACGTTGGGCGCTTTGGTCAGCGCATCCAGCACCATCGACACCAACTGCTCGCGAGTCAGCGTATCGAGCGGGCGGAAGGTATTGTCGGGGAAGCCAGAGATAAATCCAACGGCGACCGCATTGCGGATTTCTGTGGCGTAGATGTCTCTGGAAATGTCGGTAAACGTGACTGGGGCGGGCGTGGGAGTCGGAGTCGGGGTGGGCGTAGGGGTCGGCGTGGGCTGTGTGGCGACATCTCCCGGCGGGAAGACCCCTTCATAGGTGAGGTAGACGTGGCCCAGCGTGCGATCGCCAAAGGTGCGCTTGGTAAACCGCCAGCCCGGTTGCAGCGTGATCTTGGCAAAGTCGTTGGTTTGCCCATTGGCGCGACCAATCAGCAACTGGGGGCGAGAGCGATCGTTCGGCACACCGAGCATCACCAGGTCGCCGTTTTGCGGCAAAATCCGAATACTGTAGTCCAGACCTAGATCTTGCCCATTAACCCGGATTGAGTAGCCGTTGCGGTCAGTAGCGCGGTTGCAGATACCTGTGAAATCAAACTGGAGCAGCAGTGGCGTGACGATGGTCGGATTTGCTCCAGATTCGCTCCAGCAGGGGCGGGCATCAGACACTTGTTCTAGGATTAGAAGCCGACGGGTAGTAACGCCAGAAGACGACACGGCAATGAATCGCCCCTGATCTACCTCTTGCTGCCCAAAGGTGGTGGCAGCGGTCGGAGCGGACATGGACAGCGCACCCAGCGCGATCGCGCTAAGGGCTACGAGACGATGACGCAAACGTTTCATAGCTGAGATGTGAAATGAAGTAGGACTGCAAAATTGAGTGCCATAGCCGCACTGGGCACGGCAGCAGCTCGAAGCTGAGAACGAATTTCCCAGCGCGATCGCCAACTGTTGCCCAAAGCATAGGCATCAGAAGCTTTCCAAGCTTGTGGATTGACCGTTCGGGGCATCCAACCATTTGCAGTCGGTCTGCACCTGACATCTGCTAGTGTTCCCAGAGACAACCTGCCAATCAAGCGAAGCCGAGGAGCAGGTTGAGTAGAATAGGCTGGTGTGGCTTGAGGCTGGGTTAGCTGGACGTTCCGGCTAATCCCAATCTTCGCAAACGGCCTATTCCACCGGGCTAAAACTAACGACATCAGTACCAGACAACACTACAAATAGTTCGCGATTGGTGCGCCCAAATTCGCACAAGACGCTGACTACAGACTCGCCATTGGGCCTGCCGTCAGAAAGAACCGTAGAGCGAATAATTCGCCGAAATGGCCCACTCTCAGCCACAATATCATTCCAATAGGTCTGGATTGAGCGGGCGCTGATATCGTTTACATCTTGAAGACTTGCTTCGTAGTCTGCAACGGCCGACTCGAACTGCTGCTCTCCAAGGCGTGTGATAAAGCTTTCGGCGATCGCCGTTAGGGAAACCTGCGAAACTTGATGGGCTTCTGGAAGGGTCTGCGCCTGCGCCTGGGGGAGGGCAACGCCGCCCAGCATTACAGCAGGAACAAGGACAGACAGAAACAACGCTGATTTCATAACGAATTCCGTGGGGTAGATTCGAGCACCGATTCCACATCCCATGACTGTAGCGACATTAAATTTGTGCCCAGCCTTAGAAAAGAACTTTAGCAAGAACCCGGAGAAAGGAAATCGGAACTCGATGTTTTACATCCAATCCTATTTCCATCCTTCAAGGGGCCCATACGGTTCACAGCCCTGAAACCGCTTTTCTGTAATGAATCGTTAGACTAGGGCGTTTCCCTAGCGGTGTTGATCCGCCACGGGTGGGCGTTCTTTGGGGCTTGGGAGGTCAACGGCTTCATAAAATTCGGCGATCGCCCCTTCCCAGCCCACGCTAGCCAGCGACACGCGATCGCCCTCACTGTAGGGATGCAGCACCCATAGCCCCTCCTCGTTGCGACGAAACACGTCTACCTGAAGCCGGGTTTGAGAAATCAGGACATATTCTTGCAAGCTCTCGATCTGGCGATAGTCTGCAAATTTGTCGCCCCGGTCAAAAGCTTCTGTCGCTTCGGACAGGACTTCGACAATCAGGCAAGGATAGCGCTTGAAAGTATTCGTCGTGCGATCGCGCTCATCGCAAGTCACCATCACATCCGGATAGTAGTAGCAGTTCACCTCCTCAACGCGAACCTTTACATCTGCAAAGTAGGTGCGGCAGGAGCCTCCCCTGAGGTGGGTTCTCAGAAGGGTGTAGACATTACCCGCAATCTGGTTATGAGCATCAGTGCCCCCTGCCATCGCGTAGACATAGCCCTCGCGATACTCGTGTTTGATGGGGCGGGTGGCTTCTGCTGCCAGATAGGCTTCTGGGGAGACATATTGAGCAACGGGAACTGCAACCATCGCGGCCATGCTCTGCTGAAACAGCTATCTAGAGAATCAGATTTATTCTATCGAGTCGGAGCGCGATCGCCCTCCCAGGGCCAACCAGCAGCACACTTTAACCCCCTAGCTGGCGCTGCCGTTAAACAGCTCGTAAACCTGCGTGCAAAACGACCGCAGCCGCATTTGGATTTCTTCGGCTGGCTGCTGCGTTCCCAAAACCCGCCACTCGCCGACTGTGGACAAGCGCCACTGCTCACCCTGATGCGTCAGCCCGACGGCTTCAAGACCAATCACACGCTGGGTCTGGGCGATCGCCCCCTCGCCCGATTCTGCCGCTGCTTCATCCTCAAACAAGCGGATCTGCACCAAAATACTGCGGGCCTGAAACCGAGGACTCCAACCCGGCAAGTGAAAGCCAATGTCGATAGAGTCGGGGTCTACCAGTTCGCGGGTGCTGGGGTCATTGGCCCAGGGCTTCAGGTCTGCCTGCGCGTCGGGAAAGTAAGACTTGAATAAATTAACAGCGGCGGCAATCTTGGCGGCTAGCTCCAGCCCCTTTGCCTGTTCTGCTGCATTCACGCTGCTTGCTCCTGCGATGAATCCCCATTTGGGGTTTTGGAATTTTAGATTTTGGATTTTGGGTTTTGGATTTGGGTTTATGAACTCGGTTGAGCGTGACAGAGAATGCTTTGGCGGATGACTTGAGGGATGACTTGATTGTAGATCTGACGGTTCAGCATGAATCAACGTGAACTGACGAAAGAGCAGCGTTCTGGCAATGTCCCTCGACGCGACCACCAGCCCGCAGGTGCAACTGCAATCTATAGTGAATCTATAGTGCGATACGACCCCGCTAACCGCAGTCACGATCAACACTATTTCTCAGAATTCTCCAGTCTTACAAAGGCTCGCTGCACCAAAGATAGAAAAGTGCCTAGGACACAAGAAAGTGCCCAACCGCCTGACTGATCTGCCAGGACGCTGGGCACTGGTGCCATGCTTTGGTGTGGAGCGGGGTCGCTGCTCAGCGCAGAGGCGATGCAATGACCCCCCTTAGAGAGAGTAGAAATAGAGAACAGAACGCCTTTATCCCACTATTACAGGTCGAGTCCGGGGGGAATCAGCACCTGATCGATTACGTGGATCACGCCGTTGCTGGCTACGATGTCGGCCTGGATGACGCGAGCGCCGGAGACAGTGACGGTTTCGCCATCCTGGGCGATCGCCACTGAGTTGCCCTCGACCGTTGCCACTTCACCGGGCTGAATCGCATCCGAGGTGACGCTACCGGAAACCACATGATACGCCAGAATTTGCTGCAACACACGCTGGTTTTCGGGCTGTAGCAGTGCTTGCAGGGTTTCTTCGGGCAGCGCCGCAAAGGCTTCATTCGTCGGAGCAAACACCGTAAACGGGCCAGCTTCGTTTAGCGCACTGTCCAGACCTGCTGCTTTGAGGGCAGCTTCTAACGTGCTAAAAGATTCCCCTTCGGACACAATCTGGGTCAACGTGCCCGCTGCCATCGCAGTTGCCCTGTCGGTTCCTGGAGCAACATCCGCCATCGGTATATCAGCAGGCGCTTCTGCACCCGTGACCGTCGCATCAATGACCGTTTCGCCCATCGTCGTCTCGCCAGCCACGGTTTCAGAGACAGCATCGGTCGTGGCGGCAGAGGGCATGACTTCATTCATCGAGGCCATCATCGAGGCCATGCTGGGGTAAGTGTAGGCTACAGTCGCCGTTACAACGCCCAAACCCAGCAGCTTGATCCACTGATTGCGAGTGCTCGTTTGCTTCATGTTCATGGTTACCTCTTTGCGACTAAACGCCTTGCTGAGCAGTCAATCGACAACGCCGCTTATTGCGAAATGTTGCGAAGACTTGCAGACTCGTAGCAGTCTAAAAGCAGCAGACCTCAGAAACCGTCAGCCAGAGGTGGGAGATTTCGCAAAACCGCAAGATCCGCCTCAAGAAGGAAGAAAAATTCAAACAGACGGGATTCAGCGGGAAATATGAGCTTCACGGCTTAACAGGGACGTGAATTATGAATTCTCTTCGGCTAGTGGGATAAGACGCTCTTTTCCTCCTAGCTGCTCCAAAAAGTGATGACAGCCGCGAGACGAGTCAAACAGGTGCAGCCCAAATTCTTGAGAAATGGCTTCGCATACGCGCACGCCGCGCACGCTGTTGCCCCGTTCGTCTAGCGGTGGCGAAAAGACGGCGATGCCAAGCTGGTCGGGCACGACAGCGATAATGCCGCCGCACACGCCGCTCTTGGCGGGCAGCCCCACGCGGTAGGCCCACTCGCCCGCAAAATTGTACATACCGCAGGTATACATGACGCTGAGCATATCGCGCACATAGCCCGCCTCAACCGCGCGATCGCCCGTCATCGGGTTCACGCCCTGGTTGGCCAGCGTCGCCGCCATCACCGCCAGATCGCGGCAGGACACCATCACCGAACACTGCTGGAAGTACAGATCCAGCGCTTCTTCAATGTTCCAGTCCACCATTTTGAAATGGCGCATGAGGTAAGCCATCGCCCGATTGCGATCGCCCGTGGCCCGCTCCGACACATAGGTTGCCACATCCACCACAATGTCGTGACCCACGTAGCGGCGAAACATATCCAGCAGGCGATTGAGCCGTTCCGTCGGGCCGTCGCCAGCAATGAGGCTGGTGGTGGCGATCGCCCCCGCATTCACCATCGGGTTGTAGGGACGCTTCGAGGCCTCATCTAGCACGATCGAATTGAACGCATCACCCGTCGGCTCTACCCCCACCCGCGCCAGCACATAGTCGCGCCCGTGGTCTTCCAGCGCCAACCCCTGCACAAACACTTTAGAAATCGACTGAATCGTAAACAGATGCGCTGCATCGCCCACCTCAAACACCTGCCCATCCGCCGTCACCAGGCAAATGCCAAATAAATGCGGATCTACTTTCGCCAGTTCGGGAATGTAGTCAGCCACTTTGCCCCCGCGCAGTTCGCGACAAGACTGGTGCAAAGACTCCAAAAAAGACTGCACCGCAGCAGCAGAGTGGCAAGCGCCAGCATGGTCAGACATAGCAATCGGGGAAAATTGGATAAACAACAGAAAAAATCAGGACTTGCCAAATCTGAAAAACCCAGAAAATTCTAATAAATTCTGGAGTCTTCGCCAGAGCAGTTCATTATAAAGGTGTCGTTAATTCCCCAAAGCCGTGTTTGAGGTTTCCCAGCACCAAGCCCAATATCTCACCTACACGCTGACCGACTCGGCCACCGATGCTCGCCTGGAGATTGTGCCGGAGCGCGGCGGCATCATCACTCGCTGGAGCGTGCAGGGGCGCGACATTCTCTATCTCGACGAAGCCCGCTTTGCAGACCCCAGCCTCAGCGTGCGCGGCGGCATTCCCATCTTGTTTCCCATCTGCGGCAACCTGCCCAACAATGCTTACACCTGCAACGGCCAGACCTACTTGCTAAAGCAGCACGGCTTTGCCCGCGATCTGCCTTGGCAAGTCACCCACACCGAAGCGCTGGATCGAGCCAGCATCACGCTCAACCTCAGCAGCAGCGACTACACCCGTGCCCTGTATCCCTTCGAGTTTTCGCTGGATTTTACCTACATCCTGGAGGGCAATCGCCTGGTGTTGCAGCAGCAGGTCACCAATTCGGGAAATACCATCATGCCCTTTTCGCTGGGGCTACATCCCTATTTTGCGGTGTCGGACAAGGCGCGGCTGGATTTTGACATTCCTGCGACGCAATATGTAGACCAGCGCACGCAGGAAACCCACGCCTATATGGATGGGTTCGATTTTAGCCAGGATGAAATCGACGTGCTGTTTCGCAAGCTGGCGTTTCAATCTGCCACGGTGGAAGATTTTCGAGAGAACCTGAAGCTACGGCTAGATTTTGACGATCCTTACACGATGCTGGTGTTTTGGACGCTAAAGGGCAAGGACTTTTACTGTCTGGAACCCTGGACGGGGCCGCGCAATGCGCTGAACACGGGCGATCACCTGATCGAGCTAGCTCCGGGCGGCACAGTGCGGACGAGTTTCCGAATCACGGTGCAGTTGTCGTAAAGCAAAGCCTAGCCTGGGGTGGCGTGGCTTTGCTATGGCGTGGCTTTGCTATATGGCGTGGCTTTGCTATAAGGTAGTCGCGAACTCGCAGGACGTACAAAGGGGCGATCGCCCTCGTGCTAACCTGCGCCAAAAAGCGGGCCATATTTTTGGGAAGAACCTCCATTTCTAATGACTGAGGTGATATATTGATTGATCAGTGCCGTTAGCACTGGATGGGTCGCTAGCTCAGCGGTAGAGCACTCGGCTTTTAACCGATTGGTCCTGGGTTCGAATCCCAGGCGACCCATTTTTTTCAAGGCTCTTGCTGCGCGTCTGCCGCTGTCAAGCTGGTGTAGAGGGCGATCGCAGGAGTTCGCTGACCTGAATCACGCAGTCGGGGAAAGACAGCGGGGCGATCGCCTCCTGTTCCGACAGAATTTGTTCTGCACCATAGCCCGCCTCACCAGGGTCTCGAAATACGTACAGGCGACGCTCCTGCACGTCCAGAATCCAATATTCCTGAATGCCCGATCGCCCATATACCGGAACCTTCAGGTCGCGATCGCGGCGCAGCGTGCTGTCTGCCACTTCAATCAGCCAGAAGATTTCCTGCGGTGTGGGGTGGTGATCTTCATAGTCCAGCGGGTCGGGGTGAACCACCGCCACATCTGGCTCTGGCTGAGAAAAATCGCTCAACTGCACCGGGTCTTGGAACCGCAGCAGCGCTCGACCCGCCAGCCGTTGTGACAATACGCGATCAATTCGAGTCACCGCTGCGCTGTGGGCCGTTCCCTTGGCTGCCATTGTATAAAGCTGTCCTTCAATCAGTTCCACCCGCTCGTCGGCAGCCAGGATGCCCGCTTCCACCATGCGGCGATAGTCCTGCACACTGAGCGATCGCAATTCAGGGGCGATCGTCATCGGTTTCACGCTCCTTGTAAACGCGGTAAATCGGCAGCCAGATTAATCCGCAGCCAGACTAATCCGTAGCCCATGTCTCTCTATACAAAAGATAGAATAAGCATTTATACTTAAGAATATTGAGACGGGTTGCAATCGGACGTTTCGCAGCCGACTTGCCGGACGATCTCGCGTCCGGTGATGAAAGTGTCTTAAGATTATCGTAAGCTTTTCTTGTTCAACGCCGAAATTAGCTGAACACACCGACTAGGAGGAACTTCTATGGCGCTCGTGCCTATGCGACTGCTGCTGGATCACGCGGCCGAAAATGGCTACGGTATCCCTGCGTTCAACGTCAACAACATGGAGCAGATCCAGGCCATCATGCAGGCTGCTCACGAGACCGATAGCCCGGTGATTCTGCAAGCTTCTCGTGGCGCTCGCAAATATGCAGGCGAAAACTTCCTGCGTCACCTGATCTTGGCGGCGGTGGAAACCTACCCCCACATCCCCATCGTGATGCACCAGGATCACGGCAACGAGCCTGCGACCTGCTATTCCGCCATCAAGAACGGCTTTACCAGCGTGATGATGGACGGTTCGCTGGAGGCTGATGCCAAAACGCCCGCCAGCTACGACTACAACGTTTCCGTCACCAGCGAAGTGGTGAAAGTGGCCCATGCCATCGGTGTTTCGGTGGAAGGTGAGCTGGGCTGCCTCGGCTCTCTGGAAACGGGCAAAGGCGAAGCCGAAGACGGACATGGCTTTGAAGGCGAGTTGGATCACTCGATGCTGCTGACCGATCCTGACGAAGCCGTAGACTTTGTGGAGCGGACTCAGGTAGACGCGCTGGCCGTTGCCATCGGCACCAGCCACGGAGCCTACAAGTTTACCCGCAAGCCGACGGGCGAAATCCTCGCCATCAGCCGCATTGAAGAAATCCACAGCCGCCTGCCCAACACCCACCTGGTGATGCACGGTTCTTCCTCGGTGCCTGAAGATCTGATCGCCCTGATTAACCAGTATGGCGGCGCAATCCCCGAAACCTACGGCGTGCCCGTGGAAGAAATCCAGAAGGGTATCAAGAGCGGCGTGCGTAAGGTGAACATCGACACCGACAACCGTCTGGCGATCACTGCTGCGGTGCGCGAAGCGCTGGCTGCCAATCCCAAGGAGTTTGACCCCCGCCACTTCCTGAAGCCGTCAATCAAGTATATGCAGAAAGTCTGCGCCGACCGCTATCAGCAGTTCTGGGCAGCGGGCAACGCCAGCAAGATCAAGCAGGTTTCGCTGGAAGAATATGCCGCCAAGTATGCCAAGGGTGAACTGACCCAAGTGGCTAAGAAGGCTGTTTCTGTTTAGTTTTTACTAGTTTTTAACTGGAAATCAAAGGCGATCGCCCCTTTTGGAACTCAACCAATCGGGCATCGCTCTCTACTCAGCCGCTCCTTCGCATTGCAGGGGGCGGCTTTTTGATATCTGCGAAGGCATTTCGAGAAAACATTCCGACCTGCCCCACTGACCCGCTTTGGGGGAATTTCGCTATAAGAAGGGAATGATTCGCAATCCTGCCCCCCAAAATCGCACGCTGCGGCTGACGGATGCCGAGCGATCGCACTTTCGCACCCGCCTGCTGCATCTAGATCGCCCCGCTGGGGTGGATGAACTGCTGAACCGGACGATCTGCCAGGATGTATTTGAGGCGGCGATGTGGTTGCCTCGCGAATTCGTCGATCTGCTGGTACTCGACCCGCCCTATAACCTGAGCAAGCAGTTCAACGGGCAAACCGTCCGGCGGCGATCGCTCTCGGACTATGCCGCCTGGGTGCAGTCGTGGCTGGTGCTGCTGCTGCCCACGCTCAAGCCGACCGCCTCGGTCTATCTCTGTGGCGATTGGCAATCATCCCCCGCCCTCTACGACGTCGCTTCTCAGCACCTCATCATCCGCAATCGCATCACCTGGGAGCGCGAGAAGGGCCGCGCCGCCCGCGCCAACTGGAAAAACTGCTCAGAAGACATCTGGTTTTGCACCGTGTCGCCCGACTATTACTTCAACGCCGAAGCCGTGCGGCTGAAGCGGCGAGTCCTCGCACCCTACACCCAAAACGGCAGCCCCAAAGACTGGCAGCGCCAGCCCGATGGCAACTTCCGCCTGACGGCCGCCTCCAACCTGTGGACAGATTTGACCGTTCCCTTCTGGTCGATGCCCGAAAACACCGACCACCCGACCCAAAAGCCCGAAAAGCTGCTGGCAAAAATTATTCTCGCCAGTTCTCCGCCCGGAGCCATCGTGTTTGATCCGTTTTTGGGTTCCGGCACGACTTCAGTCGTCGCCAAAAAGCTGGATCGGCAGTTTGTCGGCATCGAGCTAGACGAAACCTACGCCTGCTTGGCAGAAAAGCGGCTGGCGCTAGCAGAGGGCGATCGCCGCATCCAGGGCTATGCCGACGGCGTATTTTGGGAACGGAATAGTAGGGGTTAGGGGTTATTGCTCCGCAACGCTAACGCGAGGGGGGTTGGGGATTAGGCAAAATCAGAATATCCGTGCCAAAACCGCCAATCCAAAATCCAAAATCGCCAATCTAAAATCCAGCTCGCGGGTTGGAAAGCAGACAGAAACTACTCGAATGTGGTGCGGATGATGCGTTCGCCGGGGAGCCGATCGACGGCGGAAAGTCCCAAATCGCGCACGACGAAAGACCGTTGCAGCCAGCGATCGCGCCCGTCGTAGCGGGGCACAAAGGACGAGCGGCCGTGAACCGTGCGGCGATTGTCGATGCAGAGCAGGTCGCCCGTGTCGAGCTTGATGCCGCGATAGACCTGGGCGATCGCCTCTCGCAAGGCCGCCAGCGCTGCTTCTGCCTCTGGCGTGGTGGCGGTCATCAGGTCTTCGTCATAGTTCAAAAATGGGTCATTGCGGCGACCATAAAGGACAGGCAAAATGCGGTCGCTCTGCTGCGTGCGATCGCGGTTTCCAAAGGAATAGTCAATCCCGGTGCGATAGAGCGGCTGGAACAGGAGGTCTTGATGCGCCTCCGACAGCAGCGGCAGGGCGTGGGCGACGCTGGCATAGGTGGTTTCGGCCATGTGGTCATGGTCGGGCCGCAGGCAAAACAGCAGCAAAAACTCCGGCGGGTAGGGATGAAACACGGTTTCCCGGTGAAACTGGAGCCGCGTTTGGGAACCCGTAGACACCTGCACATGCTCCGTTCCCTTGACGGGAGCCAGGTTTTGAAATAGATCGCCGTTTTTTTCCTGGATATAAGACACCAGATGCCCCAGGCGGCTGCCGATCATTGCCAGACAGCGCTCGCTGACAAAGGTGGTTTTTTGGGGCGATCGCTCTGCATTGGGCGGCGTGGGAATGCGGTATAGCCCTGGATCGATCGGCAGCCCGCGAATCAGCAAAATACCGTCGCTGTTCGAGCGCACCTGAAACTCCAGGAGCGATCGCCGCACAAAGCGCGGCATCTCGTCTGCCCGCATCTCGCAATCAAACAAAAATTCCTCGGTGTCCTGGTATGGATTGGGCCCCGGTGCCAGAAACAGGTTCATAGTCACCTCGTCAAACTCGCCGCAGTCTACAATTTGCAAGGTTGACAGCGGCGCGGCCGGGCTTGGCAAAAGGGCGTGCAGAGATGCCTGCTGTGAAGATGCCTGCTGTGAAGATGCCTGCTGTGAAGATGCCTGAGTCAACATCTCGATTCCTCCTCATCCCTGGGAAGACTATAGCTGCCAGATTGTGGCGATAGCGGTTCAGCCGCAACAGTTCTGCTCTAATCGGCCCTGTGCCTCCAGCTTAGCCTTTGCGATTGCCAAGTTTCCAGACTGTAAAAGAGCGCCCAAAAAGCGCCAAAAAAGCACTAAAAAAAGCGCCAAAAAAAGCACCAAAAAGGCGCACCCGATGTTCAGGTACGCCCAGTTGTCAGAACTTTTCCGGGACTTTTCTGGGACTTTTCAAAGCGTATGCTTACACTTCGGTTCGCTTGGCTTGCTTGCGCTTTACCGAATAGCCTGCACCCAGTGCTGCCAGGCTACCCAGAATCGTCATCGGCTCAGGAACCGCAGTACCCGTAGGAGGAACCACTTCGGGCGGATTCTCAGGGTCAAATGCCGTCGGGGCTGTACCATACTGCTTCGCGCTACCGCCGCCGCCGCTAGGGCCAGGGCCGACCGCCTGAAGACGAACTGCAAAGGTCTGGTTCAGAAATTCTTGCACCGTCAGACCCGCCTGGGCAATTTTGAAGGTGGTGGAGGTCAGCAGTCCGCCTGAGGCCCCCACAGTGCCAAACTGAACCGCCATTTCAAACCGTTGACCAATATTGCCACCGACGATGTTGTTGGTGTTCAGAGCAACCTTCGTCACGTCTTGCCCAGTAACGTTGCTGGCCTTCAGCGTGTTGTGGTTGAACGTGCCACCAAAATTGAAGTAGACCGCCAACAGATCGCCAATGTTGTTGGAATCGTTGACCTTGAGTGTGACTTCAACGCCGTCTTCTACGTCTTTTGCGAAGATATCGACGTTCACTGGAGTGCTGCTGCGGGTGCCATCGGAGGCCGAGAAGCTAAGGCTGATTGTATAAAAAGTAATATCATTTATTGCGATGATACTGAATCGCTAAATACAGGATTGCTGCGCTCTTGAGCGGGGCAGTTGAATCAGATGAGTTGGAACTTGAGACTATGGCTCTGGGAAAACAGGCTGATACAGCGTATCTCGCTGCTGAGCAGGGCGATCGCACTGGTGAATTGCCGCCCGTAATTCCTCCACCGTTTTGCAGGTGCCGCCCTGGGCCCCGGCCATGCTAGTGATGTGTTCTTCCATCAGTGTGCCGCCGAGGTCGTTGCAGCCCCAAGTCAGCGCTTCCGTTGCACCGGCCAGCCCCAGCTTGACCCAGCTCGGCTGATGGTTGGCGATCCAGTTTCCCAGAAAAAGGCGAGCCACTGCCGTCAGTTTTAGCGCATCTGCCAGCACGGGCTGGTCGCGTCCCACCCGACGGCGCAGGGGTTTGGGCGCGTCTTGTCCCACAAACGGCAACAGAATGAATTCGGTAATGCCCGTCGCGCCTTGAGAAAGAGAGGCTTGCTGGAGCGATCGCACTTTGCCCAGATGCCGCATCTGCTGTTCCGGCGTTTCGATGTGCCCAGAGAGCATGGTGCTGGTGCTGGGCATCCCCAGGCGGTGGGCAGTGGCGACAATTTCCAGCCACTCGGCGGAAGAGATTTTTTCAGGACAGAGGATTTTTCGCACCTCGTCGTCTAGCACCTCGGCCGCCGTTCCCGGCATGGAGCCAACGCCCGCCTCCTGGAGTGCAGCAATCACCTCAGCATAGCTCAGCCCGTCCTGGCGAGCGATAAACTGTACTTCCTGCGGCGAAAAAGCGTGCAGGTGCAGATGCGGGAACTCGCTCTTGATCAACTGCACCAGTCGGACGTAATAGGGGAGCGATCGCCCCTCAATCTGCGCGTCTGGGTTCAGCCCGCCCTGCATACAGATTTCCGTCGCGCCCTGCTGCACGGCTTCGGCAGCTTTTTCCAAAATTGCGCCCTCATTGAGCCAGTAGGCTCCGGCTTCGTCGGCATCGCGGCGGAAGGCGCAAAAGCTGCAATGCTGCTCGCAAATGTTGGTGTAGTTGATGTTGCGGTTGATTACATAGGTGACAACATCGCCCACCTGGCGCTGCCGCAGTTCGTCGGCGGCCTGGCGGAGAGCGGCGATCGCCCCTGGGTCGGTTTGCCGCAGCAGCACCACGCCCTCCGCCTCGCTCAGGTCTGCCCCGGCCAGCGCCCGCTCTAGGATGTGGCTCACGGTTCCTGGATGGGTCGCTGTCATGGGTATCCTAGCTTGCTTAGTCGATGTAGCGGATGACTTCCTCTAGAGGATAGCGAACCTTGGGGCGGGTGGCCGACTTGTCATCCTCGGCGCGATAGCCCGCCGGACACATCACCACCGACGCATACTCGCCGCCTGCCAGCCCTAGCAGTTCATCTACCTTGGCAGGCGCAAAGCCTTCCATTGGGCAGGTGTCCACGCCCAGCAGGGCCGCCGCTGTCATAAACTGACCGAGGGCAATGTAGGTTTGACGCTTAGCCCACTCGTGCAGATCTAGCGGATAGGGCGGCTTGTCTATAAAGCCTTTGACCATGTTGGCAAAGCCCTGCAAATTCTCAACGCTGGTTTGCTGCACTTCCGCCATGCGAGCAATGTAGCGATCGACATCGGCTGCGTCGGTCTTGACCTTGGCGGCAAACACGACCAGATGCGACGCATCCACCACCTGCGTTTGTCCCCAGGACAGATCTACGATTTGGCGGCGTAGGTCTGGATTGCGAACGACCAAAAATTTCCACGGCTGGAGTCCAAAGGAAGACGGAGCAAGCACGAGGCTCTGCTCTAAAACCTGCCAGGTGGGTTCGGGAATAATTTTGTTCGGGTCAAATTTTTTGGTGGCATAGCGCCATTGAAGCTGCTGAAGCACTGTGTCGGCAGCAACCGGATTCGGAGCAATCGGATCAGCAGAAAGTGTCATAGAAATGGCCTGGTGTGAAGTGGCTTGTAGCAGAAACGCATCTACAGCATTTTCTTGCGGGGTGAGGCACATGCTGCCCTCACGAGGCAAGGGCTTATTGAACATCCGTGTGCCTCACTAGCTTCAAAAATGCTGTAATAGGGTCAGGACTGGCGCAGTTAGCTTTCCTGAACCTCTCTTAAAAGTAGGGAGACTTGCTGGAGAGGGCATTCCCACTAGAAGGCTAAGTTAATATTTGCTTAATAGTTCAACCGTGTAAAGGTTTAGTGCGAAAACATTCTGCAAAGTATTTGCTAAGCTTGCAAACTGTTACGCGCCAAACTCATCAGGCAACCTGGCCGATCGCCCGTAGGGCTGCCCAGGCCCGAGCAGAGCAGTCCTCCTGGCGCAGACTGGCGATCGCCCGCCACTGAATGCCCTTTGGACCCACCTCGGTCGGGTCGCCTTGGAGCATTGCGGGACGTGCGGGCAGCGTGCATTGGTGAATCAGGTGAATGGTGTGCGAGATGGGCGCGTCGGCGTTGGGGAAAAACTGCTCGAACACAGTCAACAGGCGATCGCACTGGAAGTCTTGAATCCCCGTCTCTTCCCACACCTCGCGGCGTAGCCCCGTCAGGATCGGTTCCATCGGCTCTAGCCCACCCCCCGGCAAGTCCCAGCAGTCGGGTTCTGGTGGCGCTACCTGATGCAGCATCAGCACCTCGTCTCCATCCACAAACAGCGCAACGACGGTAACACGCAGCGGGGGCCCTGGGATGCTGGATATCGGCAGAGTGTCCGACACTATTCAACCCTCAGATTATAGAGCAGGCGCATGTAGAGGTTGGCGGGGTCGTCCAGTAGTTTAAAGATTTCCAGGTCAGATTGCAACGCATCGAGGCGATCGCCCAGCAGGGTGCGGCTCCGAGAATCTTCCGGCAGACGGCTCTGCAAATCAGACAAAAACTGTTCGCCGAAGCTGAGGCGCTTGGGATATTCCTCGACTGACCAGTTTTCGAGCTTTGCCTCGGCTGCGGCTGCTTTGAGTGCAGCTTGCAGTCCGCCCAGTTCGTCCACCAATCCGACCCTTTTGGCCGCCACCCCCGACCAGATGCGCCCCTGCCCCACCTGGTTAACCTGTTCCCGCGAGAGGGGACGCGCCGCCGCCACCGTGTCTAGAAACGTGCTGTAGGCTTGCTCGGCCATCCGTTGCAGCAGCGCCATTTCTGCTTCGGTGCGGGGGCGGGAGGTGGTTTCGATGTCGGCATAGCGTCCTGTTTTGACGATCTCCCAGGTGACTCCGTTGCGGTTTGCAAGGGTTTGAAAATTGGGCACGAGTCCAAACACGCCGATGGAGCCTGTGACGGTGTTGGGCGAGGCAAAGACCTTGCTTCCCTGGGCGGCAATGTAGTAGCCGCCGGAAGCCGCAATATTGCCCATCGAGGCGATCACGGGCTTTTCCTTTCGCATTAGTGTGACCTCGCGGGCAATCAGGTCAGAGGCGACTGCACCGCCGCCGGGACTGTTGATCCGCAACACCACGGCTTTGATATCCTTATCTAGCCGCAGATCTCGCAGCAGCTTTACAAAGCGATCGCTCCCGATCTGCCCCGTGCTGCCCGTGCCGCCCACGATGTCGCCGTTGAGATAGACCAGCGCAATGCGATCGCCCCGCTTTTTCTCCGCCGCCACCGCCTCAGCATAGGTGCCCAAACCAACACTGCGAAAGGTCTTGTCGTCTTCCTTGCGATCGGTCAGCTTTTTTAGGTCAGCGAGTACCTCATCGGGATAGGCGACCCGATCGATCAGTCCTGTGGTCTTTGCCTCGGTAGCCATGAGCAGACCGCCACTGTCGGCGATCGCCTGAATTTGCTGCGGCGACAGGTCGCGGTGCTGGCTGGCGGTTGTAATCACTTCAGTCCACAGATCTCGCAGCAGCGCTTCGGTTTGCTGACGCGCTTCGGGGCTGTTGTTCTGGCGGGTAAAGGGTTCTACCGCCGACTTGTAGCGCCCCACCTGAAGCACCTGCACGCCCACGCCAAACCGCTCCAGCGCCCCTGCAAAAAACGCCATCTCCGAGCGCAAGCCGTTCATCTCCAGAACGCCCGCCGGGTTCATCGACAGGTTGGTTGCTGCCGAAGCCAGGTAATAGTCCCGTTCGCTCCAGTTCACGTCATAGGCGTAGATAGGCTTGCCGCTGTCGCGGAAGGTGTCGATCGCCTGTCGCACCTCGCGCAGCGTGGCGTAGCCGGTGGTTGCGGGCAGATTTCCCTCCAGCAACAGCCCCACAATTTTTTTGTCTGCTGCCGCCGCTTCGATCGCCTCTATCGTGGTTCGCAGCGAAACGGGCGGCCGGGTGGCACTACCAGAGAGCGCCTCTTGAAAGACCTGGCCAGGGTTCACCGTGACGGGCGCATCGCTAATGCCCCGATCCAGATTCAGCGTCAGCACAGACTTATCTTCGACTCTGGGGCCTGCGTCGCGACTGGAGAGGGCGATCGCCACCAGCAGCATCACCATCCCGCCCGCGCTCAGCACACCAAATAGCGCCAACCCGGTCAGCGTTGCCAATACATTTTTAAGAAAATCGCGCATAGGAGTGAGGAGCTATATCGATTTTGGATTTTAGATTGGCGATTTTAGAGTGCCAGCTTATTGCCAGTTTCAAGAGTCTGTCAGGCTTCCAGCGATTTCATTAGTGCGCTAAATTCAAGGCGCTAAATTCAAGGCGCTAGATTGCACCTGAGCCGACGACGCGAGATAGCAGGGTGAACACGCCGAAACTAATCAGCAGCACCCCACTCGCAGGCGTAATCCAGCCCGACCAACGGCGCAGTTCCAAAATTTTTTTAATCGAGGCGGTGAAGGTGCCCGCCAGAATCAGCGGCGCAACGTAGCCCAGCGTGTAGGCCAGCAGCAGCACACTGCCCAGCAGCGGGTCGCGGGTCGTAGACACCCACGCCAGCAGCGTTGCCAAAACGGGTGTGCTGCACGGCGAGGCGACCAGCCCAAAGGTCAGCCCCAGCAGGTAGGAGCGCACGCCTTCGGGCCAGTCTTTGGAAATCCACTCCATGCCTGTGAACGACGGCAGACGTAGCGGCAGTGCTTCCAGCAGGTTCAGCCCCATGAGGATAGCGATCAGGCTGACAATAATCGGCAGCCCAATGCCGACCTGGCCGTAGATACGACCGGCGATCGCCGCCAAAATTCCCAGCGCCGCCAGCGTGGTTGCCAGCCCCAGCGCAAACCAGGTCGATTGGGCCGCGGCCTGCCAGCGGCTCTTGGCTTCGTAGCCGCCGATATAGCCGATGGTGATGGGCAGCATAGACAGCATACAGGGTGTGAGACTGGTCAACAGACCGGCAACAAAAATAATGCCCACGCTAGCAGGCGAGAGGTGGGTCAGTTGTCCCGACACCAGCCTATCAGCCGCGTGCTGGAGGTGATAGAGCGAGGTTTTTAGAGTCTCAAGCATGGGCAGCAGGCAAAGTCGCTAAGCGTTATGAGGAACGGAGCCGTTTATTTCTCCCACTCAATTGTAGAGTGTGCCCGGAAAGGTCATAGATTCTCAGAGTATTGGTTCAGAGTATTGGTATGGTGAAGCTGGAGTTGGCAATTTTCAGTGCCGACCCTGATGATGTGAATCCGGTTTTCTGAAAGATTACGGAATTTTCACAGGCGCTTAATCAAAACATCGATCCAGTTCCGAAAAATCCGATCCATCCTGGTAAGCAAGTGTAAAGGATTGCAACTACCATGCCCGGACTCGATTCTTTAACCTGGCACGATGTTGAAAACGGGATGCGGCAACTCGCTATCCCAATGGCCCTGATGCTCGCCGCGACCCTGGCGATCGGGCTGCGGCTGATGCCCCAGTCTACCCGCCGCGTTGCCCGAAATATCATCCTGTTCCTGGTCTGCTTTGGGCTGGTGGTGGTTTCTCCGACCGGGGTCTCTGCCCTGGAGCGGGGTATGGCGGTGTTTGCCGCTCCAGATACAGGGGAATCGGTGGATGCCATTGTGGTGCTGGGGCGCGGGCGGCGGCTGAATCCGTCGCGGGTGGCTACGGTGGCTGAATTGTGGAATGCGGGGCGATCGCCCAAGGTTTTTGCCAGCGGCGCGAGTGATGCGCCCCTGATTGTAGAATCGCTGCGGGAGGCTGGCATTCCCGTTGAGGCGCTGGGTGGCGAAGAATGTTCTCGCACGACTGAGGAAAATGCCTGGTTTTCTCGCGCTGTTCTGTTTCCTCAGGGTGTTCGACGGATCTTGTTGGTCACGGATTGGCCGCACTTGTGGCGATCGCAAATGACCTACGAAAGCGTGGGTTTTTCCGTTATCACCCACCCCAGCCCTCTGCGCGACACCCTCTCTCGCAAGCGCCGTCTCTCGCTGATGACCCGCGAATCCCTGGGACTGATTGCCTATGGGCTACAGGGCAGGCTGGGCGATCGCACCACTCTCGACACGCCTGCTTATGTAGAAAAGCGGCTAAGCAAGCAGCAGTGTTTGGTGGGTGGAACGATGGAACAGGCTTAATGACAGGCTTAATTGGCGAGACTGGGCGAGACTGACGATTCATCACTCTTCTACTGGCAGCCCCAGCCGCCGCTTCAGCCGAAACCAGCGATCGCGCAATTGCCAGAATTTGCTGGTTTCCATTGCGGCGATACGGCCACGGGCGCGGCCGAGTTCTGCCTCAAGGCGCTGGATCGCTTCGGGCCGGCTGGCTTGCCGTTCGCGATCGCGCAACTCTTGCAGGCTGGGGAGGGTTTGTCCGGGCGCAAACTCCTGCTTCCAAAACATCAGACGGAGGCGGCGCATCGCATCGCGCCAGGCAGGTTTGCCGCTGTAGCTGGCGTTGTCTTGGGTGTCGCTGCGCCAGTAGACTTCGGCGGTGGCCTCGTAGCTAAAGCAAAATTCGGCCCGCTGGCAGAGCATTAGCACCAGGCAAAAGTCTTCGCCCAGATCCAGCAGCGGGTCGCGGTCGAGAATGTCTTGAAGCAACTGACGGCGAACGACGTAGGAATTGGGCGGCATGAAGTTTCTTAGCTCTAGCAAATCTTGCAGTCGAAAGGGTTGGAAGTAGGGCAGCGTGATGGTGTCAATGTGGTGCAATGTTTCAGGGCTGCCGGATTCTAGAACCTTGAGCGTGCCAGAGTAGGCAACCCCAATGTTGGGCTGCTGTTCGAGGATCTTTACCAGAGTTTGCAAATGGTTGGGATGGATCGCGTCGTCGTCGTCCAGAATGGCAAAGTAGGGCGCATCGACGGCGCGGAGCCCTGTCCAGAGGGGTGGGTGCTGCGGCAGGGGGGCGGGGCTGGCGAGGCGGCGAAACTGGAGGCGATCGCCATATTGCCCCAAAAACGCCTCATCCAGCCCCGGTACAGGCTGATATTCCACCAAAATCACGCCGATATTTGGATAGGTCTGGGCGGCGAGGCTGTCTAGGGCGCGGCGAATATAAGACAGGGGGCGACCGCCTACGCGCACAATCACCTGCACCGGGGCAGGCGGTTGGGCACTGATAGACGCAGGCACAAAGCCCTTTTCTGACAACAGCGCTTCGTGGTGTGGCAACAGATCGAGCAAATGCTTTTCTAGCGTGTAGTGCTGGATAAAAATTTCGTGAGCGGCGGCGGCCATGGCTTCAGCCTGCTGCGGGTGCTGGGCAATCCAGCCCATATGCTGCGAAATTTGCTCGACCTGTTCTGCGGGGTCTGCATCGGCATCGATATACAGCACTGTGTCGCCAAAGGCTTCGCGAATGAAGGCGTGTTCGCTGCAAATGGCGACGGCTCCCGCTGCGGCGATTTCAAAGATCCGCATGGAGGGCATTTCGGCTTGGCGGTGTTCTTCGCGGTGCAGACACAGCCCCACGCCAGCGCTGTGAATCGCCTCAAACACGCTGCTGCCGTCGTAGGGCAGTGCGCCGCGATGAGCTTGGTTTAGATACTTCCAGCCGTCGGGGTTGCCGTATACGTCCATGTAGGGCTGCTGGTCTAGCCCTTCAAAGAGTTGCTGGAAGCGGGGCCCGTCCCAGTTTGACCCCAGATAGACCAAGCGCGGCTGGCTCAGGTCGGGTGGGCGATAGGCCGTTTTGGGGGCGCTGGTGTAGAAGGGCGTTTTGAAGTAGCGCTTGGGGGTGTGACAGAGCAGGTGGTGCAGCCAGCGATCGACGATGCGGGAGCCGATCAGGTAGCCATCGTAGGACAGGGTGTTGGCAATCAGGCGATCGGTGCCTTCAAAAAATTCGGGCGGACTCCACATGCAGAGGTAGGTGGGCACCGGAGCCACTTTTGGAGTCCAGTGGTGCAGTACGATGACGCAATCGGGCTGGGCGGCGCGAATTTCGCCGCCGGTTTGCACTTCGACCGCCTGCCAGCCAATGTTTTCTGCGGCCAGCACCAGCCGCCGAGACATTTCGACTTCGGCAATGTAAGGCTTGTCGAAAAAGGGATTTTGGATGGCAATTTTCATGGAGGGCGATCGCAGACAGCAGGCAAAAACCAAGTATGGGGGACGCAAAGCGCTAGAGTTTATCTTAGGGCATCCCGCTAACCCCTCTAGATTTGCTATGACTTCTTCGGCAGACCGTCCCATTTTGATCTACACCGTCCACAAAGCAGCTTCGATGTTTTTGCATCGGCTGACGCGGCAGATTGCGCGGGAGTTGGAAATGGAGTATTTCACCATTAACAACAAGGCGGCGGGCTATCAAGAAGTGAAGGAATTGTCCTGGAATGGGTTCATCCAAAAATATCTGAGTCAGGCAGAAAAGCGAGCTTGCTTCGGCCCGATTCGCTCGCTCGAAGCGATGCCTTCTATTCCCGAAGGAATAGAAGATTTCTCGGTAGTTCTGCATCTACGAGATCCGCGAGACGTGCTGGTTTCTTCGTTCTTTTCCAATGCCTTTAGTCATCCGGTCAATCCGGCGATTTTCAATCCGGATGAAGCCGCCCGACAGGAATGGATTGAGCGGGGTATTGATGCGTTTGTAATCGAGCGATCGCCCGTTGTGATCGATCGCTATAACTACGTGATTGCCAACCTGCTGGGACGAGAGAATGTCCTCTTTTTGAAGTATGAGGATATGGTACTCAACTATCAGGAATGGCTGGCAAAGTTCCTGTCAGTTTTTATTGCACCAGAGCCAAATATCCCAACTGAAATTCAGCCCAAAGGACTGCTATCGCTGCTAGAAAAGCTGCCGCTGGTTCAGCGGAAAGAGCGATCGCCCAGTCCCACTTTCTCCACACTCTATCAGGAGCTTTTTGAGGCTCACAAAACCGATTTCCAGGTGGAAGATGAAGACGTTTATCGCCACAAGCGACAGGTGCTTCCCGGAGATCACACGCGCAAGCTGCAACCGGAAACGATTGCGGTTCTAAACGAGAAATTCGCAGAGATTCTAAACGCCTTGGGATACGAACCAGTTGCGAATTCACGAATCCGTTAGGAGCGCCGTAGCAGCTACGGACTTAGGACTAACGCAGTGGGACGATTTCTCGCGGACGCAGCCCGTGAGAAATTGTCCACAACCCAGAAAACCGACGCAGTGCATCAGTCCTGGAACTATTCCAACTCTACCGACACAGGCGGGGCTGCGGAATCGGCGGGCTGGGTCGGGCTGTTGGGGTCGCGCAGGAGTTGGGCGATCGCCCCGATGAGTTGACTCAGCTTGCCTTCGTCTAGCAGCGTGTTAATCAGCGACAGCCCGCTGGTAGACAGCAAGAGTTGGCTCACGTCGGGGCTTTTGCCGTTGCCGTTGCTGCCTGCGCCAGGGAAGGCGTAGATGCGGGCATCGCCCAGTACACCTGGCTGCGGAGCCAGCGCTTTGACGATTTCCGGCAGTTTTTCGGAGAGTTCTGGCCAGAGCGTGATCAGCGTTTGCGCCGTCAGGTTGGGGGTGCTGATCAGGTTGCGGGCAGTAAGCTCTGCTTGTAAACCCTCGGCTTCGGCCAGCAGCTTGTCGCGCTGGGCGGCGGCCAGGGTGCGGATGGACTCGGCCTCTAGCTCTGCCGCCTGACGGGCGATTTCTGCCTGACGACGACGGCGGAACACGTCGATTTCCACCACGTTTTGTTCTGAAATGCGCTTTTCCTGGGCGGCGCGTTCGGCGGCGATCACCGCAAGCTGGCGCTGCCGTTCGGCGATTTCCAATTCGGTCGCGGTAGTTACGCCCGCTTCGGCGCGGGCCCGCTCTGCGTCGGCCTCCAGGCTTTCCTTGCGCTTGGTGGCAATGGCGATCGCCGCATCCTCCTGGGCAATTCGCGCCAGCCGCTCGGACTCTGCCACCTGCACCTGTGCCTCTAGCCGCTGCGATTCCACCGTTTTTTGGCGGGTGATTTCTGCCAGGTCTGCCTCCTGCTGCTGCAACGCCTGAGCTACTTTCAGCTTTTTCTGCTGTTCCTCTAGAGCAATGTCCGCCTGAATTTGGCTCTGCTGCACGCTCAATTGCTTGCGGATTTGCTCCTCTTCCACCGTTTTTTCCTGGAGAATCTTAGCCCGCTGCGTGGCAGCCAGTTCCTTCACTTTGGATTCTTCAATTTCTCGCTCCCGCTGTGCCTTCAGGCTTTCTACCTGCAACTGCTGCTCCAGCCGAGCGGTTTCTTTTTCTTGCAAAATTTGGAGCGATCGCTTCTCAGCATCCAGTTCTTTTTGCTCGATGGCGACCTGCGTAGCCAGTTCCACTTCCCGCTTTTGCTGAATGGATTTTTGAATCGTCTCCGTCCGCAGCCGCACACCCTGCGCGTCAAAGAAGTTGTTGGTGTCGTAGGTGTCGCTTTCCTGAATTTCCGACACGGCAATGTTGTTCAGCGTCAGCCCAACTTTCGCCAGGTCAGGCTGCATCAGGTTCAGCACCTCTTGGGCAAAGCCCAGCTTGTCGGAGTCGATTTCCGCCAGACTCTTTGTTTTTGCAGCGGCCCGAATCGCGTCATCTGCCCGCTTTTCCAGCGCGTTTTTGATGTCTTCCGGCGTAATCTTGTTGCCCTGCGATAGCCGTGCAGCAGCCGTTAGCACATCCTCCTCAGAGGCCGTGATGCAGACATAGAAAGTAGCCCGCATATCAGCCCGCAGGTAATCTTTGGTGCGAACGGCAAGTTTACCGGCCCGCTCCACGTCGATGGAAATTTCGCGCAAGGGGACGCGAGTCAGTTCATGAAAGCCGGGAAGAACAACACAGCCCCCATTCAAAATCACGGTTTTGCGCTTAAAAAAGACCCCGCCCGTTCGCACAAATGCCTCGTTGTTGGGCGTAATTTTGTAAACACGGGTGTACGCAAAAACTGCTACCAGGAGCAATAGAACCAGACTGCCGATTAGCGCTGGGAATACGAGCAGTCCGCTTACGGGAAGCTGGGCCAGCGTAGAGGGAGCAGGCGCAGTGTCGAGCGGGGCGATCGCCACAATTTCGGAATACTCAGCATCACGCGCCTGAAACTCGTCCAGTTCATAAACCGGAACCGTAGGCAAAGACTGAATGAACGTTAGCCAGAACAGCATTGGAATATCCCTGAGATAAACTAAAGTAGCTCAACGAGAATCTTTGAGAGCATGAGAACCGTTTAGCCAGCGCTCTTGGTCAGGGCTGTCTTTCACAATGACCAGATAGCCCGCTCCCGATCGCTCAATTACCAGCACCGCGTCTCCCCGCTGGGGCAACACGCTGGCCCAGTCTGGCAGCATAGCGTTCACCGTCACCCGATTGCGGGCTGCATCCAGCACGTCTACCTGGCCAATGCGCCCTTCTGCCACGCTGGGAATGTGCCCCGTGCTGACAATCCCCAGACAACCCACGAGGCGATCGCCACTGGCATCTTCTCCAAACGAGGCAAACATTCGCCCCAGCGGCCGCGCAATTTGCCCACCTAGCACCAGCGCCAGCCCAAACGACCCCAGCAGCACAGAGCCATTTGCCAGACTCCCCAGCAGCGTTTCCAGGGTTCCCCCCAGAAACACATTGCCCATCCAGCCCAGCAGCCCCCAAAGGCTGAAGTCTGTCGCCAGCAACAGCATTAGCGGCGCACGACCCAACCCAAACCACCGCAGCACGTCTAGCGGACTGAATTCGCTGCCAGAATCTACATCGGTATCTAGATCGAGCGGCGCAGAAACCTCGAAGTCTGCGTCCAACTCTGCATCCAGATCCATATCCAGATCGGCATCCAAATCCAGATCAGCGTCTAAATCTGCATCATCGCCGCCGCCAGAAAAAATGACCACCAGAAACAGCGCCACTCCAATTCCCAGCAGCACCCAGTAAGGTAAGTTAGCAGCAGCAAAGACCGGCATGATGACGGCAGACTTAAGAAGAGGGCTGAAACTTGTTGCGATCGCCCCGTCGTGCTGACTTGGCAGTAGGGGCAAATGTGCCAGCGAAAAAATCGTCTACTCAGAATCCACTACAGCAAAGTTAGCCAACATTCCTGAAACCGGAGTTCTATGCGCCCATCCTAGCGGCCCTAGAATAGAAGTAAGGCAAACGTGACTGTTTCTTAACGTCTAAAGGCTATGAAACTAAAGCGCATTGGGCATGTGGCGATCCGCGTCGAGGATCTGGATCGGGCGGCGCAGTTCTATCAGAACTTGGGCATGGATCTGGTTTGGAAAGACCCAGACTGGGCATATCTGAAAGCGGGGGACGACGGACTGGCGCTGCTGAGTGCCGCCTACGAGCAGGCGGGGCCCCACTTTGGCTTTGTGTTTGGCGATCGCGCTGAGGTGGATGCCGCCTACGAGCAGTTGAAATCCGAAGGGGTTCAAGTCACGCCCGTCCACGAACACCGCGACGGCACGGCTTCGTTCTATGGCCGCGACCCCGACGGCAACTGGTTTGAGTACCTTTACGAGCCAGTTGCCGTGCCCGCCTAGTGGTTTGTCAACTTTCGTTTTGTCAACTTTAGTTTTAGGGTTAACCCCTCAGTTTGTAGTGAGCGCTTTAGCGCTTACGGATTTCTCACACAGCTACGCTGAGATTCCGGCAATCCTGGTCAACCCCTCAGTTCGTAGTCGGCGCTTTAGCGCTTACGGATTTCCCACACAGCTACGCTGAGATTCCGGCAATCCTGGTCAACCCCTCAGTTCGTAGTCGGCGCTTTAGCGCTCACGAATTTCCCACACAGCTACGCTGAGATTCCGGCAATCCTAGTCAACCCCTCAGTTCGTAGTCGGCGCTTTAGCGCTTACGGATTTCCCACACAGCTACGCTGAGATTCCGGCAATCCTAGTCAACCCCTCAGTTCGTAGTCGGCGCTTTAGCGCTAAAGCACTCACTACGAACCCCAATTTCTGTGGATTCTGAAATGTTTATGCTGCACTAGTCTGGCGACATAGGCGAGCAGGCGAGCGCAATAGCTTCCTGAGTAAGCGCAAAGCTTGGCTGACTGCGCCTTAATCTCTGTCGATTTTCCCTGGAGCCTGTCGCCATGACAAAAAGCAAAGATCTGACGGTTTTGATCATTTCGCTGCTGGTTACCGTTGGCTCAATCGGTCTGCTGTCTGCCTGGATTTTTCCTCGCCTTCAGCCAGGACGAATGTCGCCGACGGTTGTAGGCACGTCTTCATCCCCAACCGTAGGTGAGGTGCCGCCAGACCTAAGCAGCCTGCCAGACCGAATCAGCCTTGGCAATCGGCAGTTAATCACGTCAGTCACCACGCCTGCCAAGCAAGAGGGCATTGCCGCGTTTGACGCGCAAGACTACGACAAGGCGGTGGAGTGGTTTGAGCTGTCGCTGAAGGCGCTGCCCAACGACCCAGAAACGCGAATTTATCTAAATAATGCGCGGCTGCGATCGCAGGAAGACAAAATGCTGGCGATCGCCGTCAGCGTTCCCATCGGCACGAACCTCAACGTCGCCCAGGAAATTTTGCGGGGTGTGGCGCAGGCGCAAAGTGAGGTCAATCGGCAAGCCGACCCACGATTGCGGGGGCTAGAGGTCACCATTGTCAACGATGACAATCAGCCCGCCATCACGCGAGAACTGGCGAAGCTGCTGGTAGCCGACCGCAAGCTGCTGGCGGTGGTGGGGCACAACACCTCGGATGCGTCGATGGCGGCCGCGCCGACTTATCAGCAAAACGGGCTGGTGATGATTTCGCCAACCACCTTTGATGCCGATGTGGCAAAGGTGGGTAACTTCATTTTTCGAGCGGTGCCCACGCCGCAGTCGATGGTGACACCGCTGGTGGACTACATTCTGGCGCGATCGCCCCAATCTGCAAAGATCCTGGTCTGCTACGACTCCACAGCGCCCGACAATAACCAATTTCGGAATGCGTTTGTGGATGTGTTGACGGGGCGTGGCGGCGAGATTGTGAAAGTGATGAACGAGCAGGGCGAAGACCTGTGCGATTTTGCGTCTGAGGGGTCTGATCCGGAGGCGGCGATCGCCCAGGCGCTTCAGCAGCAAGCAACGGGGATTTACCTCGGCCCCAGCATCAACTATCTCGACCCGGCAATTGGGGTAGCGCGGGCGAATAACGGACGGCTGTCGCTATACAGCAGCCCGTCGCTCTACACCCACAAAATCTTGCAGGACGGGCAACAGGCCGTCGCAGGGATGATCTTGCCAACGCCCTGGAGTCCCGATGCCTATCCAGGTTTTGCCCGCAACGCCCAGCAACTTTGGGGAGCCATCGTAAACTGGCGCACCGCCACCGCCTACGACGCGACGCGGGCGATCGCCGAAGGATTACTGCGTGCGGGCAATAGCCGCAGCGCCTTGCAGCAAGCCCTGGCCGCTCCGGACTTTGCCGCCACCAGCGCCGGCCAGGGCGCAGTGCGGTTTCTCGACACGGGCGATCGCCGCCTCACGCCTGTCCTGGTGCAAGTTCAACGAATCGAGTCAGGTAGCTACCGATTCAGAGCCATTGATTAGAGCACCGGTCTGGTGATGGATGAGTGATCGGTTTGGGGCAGCAATTCGAGGTTTCGAGCGATCTCGAGGGGCGATCGCCCGAAGGCGCGGATGCGGCGAGATGAAAGGCGAGCAACCAGACGCATCCCACACTCAGGTTTCCTGCCGTCGCGCGTAGGCTGTCATCGGCTCTTTGATGAAGCGGATGTAGAGATGGCGGAAGGTGGACTTGATCACGCGGGGCATTCCAAAGTCAATCGGCATGAGGCGATCGGAGAGTTTCCAGTTTTCGATTCGCAGGTCGGCGGGCTGGCAGAGCGGGAAACTGATTTGATGCAGCGGCGGACATAGCCCCATACGCTGGGAGGCAGCAACCGTAGGCACCTGGTCTGGATTGATCTGGAGGATATCCACCAGAGCGCGATCGCACGCAAAGACATCTGCCGACGCAGCCAGCACGCCCAGCATCCTCGGTTCGCCGCCGCTGGGGCCGTTGCCCTCGTGGCCAAGGATGCCGTCGGCAATGGTGAGGTTGGGGGCGATCGCCCGCGCCGTTTCGACCAACATTTCTCCAAAACGGCGACTGTCTTTGCCTGCTTCCATGTGCCACCAGGCTTTCATCTTGCCGGGGACGCAGCCAAATAAATTCTTCACACCCAGCGTCAGCGTTAGTTGCATGTGTGATTTGACCTTGGGCAAATTGATCACCACATCTGCCTCCATTGCCTCTTTGCACAGCAGCAGGTGGTTGAAATTCTCGCTTACGGTTTCGTAGCGGCGACCGTTCCATTCCACAATCGGCAGATTTAGCTCGTCGATTAACGGCTGATAGCCATTAGCGATCGCCACCCCCCGCGCACTGCCAAAGGCGGGACTGTCGCCCAAAAACGGCTTGCCGCCTGCCGCCTGCACCAGTTGCGCGACGACGTAAACCAGTTCCCAGCGCGTCACGCATTCTTTTCTCGGTCGTGCCCCTGTCAGCAGGTTTGGCTTGAGCAAGACGCGATCGCCCGGTTTCACGAACGCCCCCATGCCGCCCAGCGGTTCCAGCAGGGTTCGCAGGGCTTGGCGTAGCGATTCATGTTCGTAGCTGGTGGCCCGCAGCAGGCTGACTGTAGACATAACACAACCTTAAGAAACCATCTTAATTTTGCCCTATTCCACCCAAACGAGTAGCCGCCCACCCGCCCCACCCGAAATAATAGAAAAGACTCACCCTATCCCCCTTGTCGCCTCTATGCCCCTCTGCCGCCTGCTGGCGATCGCCCTTGCCCTTCTGCTCTGGCTCTACGGAATTTCCCCCACCCGCGCCCAGGATCTCGCACCTGTGCTGACGCTCGACCCGCCGCCGCCCAACACCGAGTTTTACGAATATCGCGTGCTGCACAATCCTGACGGCATTGGCAAATTTTACATGGGGCGAGAAATCGCGCAGGTAATGGGGCATCAGGGAGCAGCCTGGTTGGAGCGTCCGGGGCGATCGCTCCAAGAGCAGCCCGATAAAGTGCTGCCCGCGCTCAACTTGAAGCCGACCGATGTGGTCGCCGACATCGGCGCAGGCACGGGCTACTTCAGCTTTCGCCTGAGTGGGCTGGTGCCCCAGGGCAAAGTGCTGGCGGTAGACATTCAGCCAGAAATGATTGACATTCTTGAGTTTTTTAAGCAGGAAGCCGCAGCAGCAGGTATGCCCGCCGACAACGTAGTCCCGGTGCTGGGTGAACCAGACAACCCCCAGCTCGCGCCAGAAAGCATCGACCTGGCGCTCATGGTCGATGCTTACCATGAGTTTGAATATCCCCGCGAGATGATGGAAGCCATTTTTAAGGCGCTGAAACCCGGCGGCCGCGTGGCGCTGGTGGAATATCGCGGCGAAAATCCTTTTATCTCCATCAAGGGGCTACACAAAATGACCCAGCGCCAGGTGAAGAAGGAAATGCAGGCGGTGGGACTGATCTGGCGAGAAACCAAGAGCTTTTTGCCACAGCAGCACCTCATGATTTTTGAAAAACCTGTCTAATGCACTGGCAAGTTCGCGATTTGCAGCCCGATGACACTGCCCTCATTCAGCAGTTGGCAGCCATGCTGGTAGATGCCTTTGGGCGGATGGAGCATGGCTGGCGAACTCTGCCTTCTGCGCTGGCAGAAGTGGAGGAATCGCTGGCGGGCGATCGCCTCAGCCGCGTTGCCGTTTTGCCGTCTGGCGAGGTGATTGGCTGGATCGGGGCGATCGCCCAATATCGCGGCTCTGCCTGGGAGCTACATCCACTGGTGGTGCAGCGCAACTGGCGCAGACGGGGTGTGGGGCGATCGCTCGTACAAGACCTAGAACAACAAGCTGCGGCAAAGGGCGGCCACACGCTCTATCTAGGCACAGACGACGAACTGGGTCAAACCAGTCTGTTTGGGGTTGACCTCTACTGCGATCCATTTCAGCACATCGCCCAAATTCGCAATCCTGGCAACCACCCCTACAAGTTCTATCAAAAGATGGGCTTTCAGATTGTCGGTGTGCTTCCCGATGTCAATGGGCCCGGCAAGCCCGACATCCTCATGGCAAAACGGCTAGTGCAGGGGTTCCTGAGCTAATGTTGTATTAGCTCAATGCCTGTGAGAATGCTCACCGTGGGAAGGCTGGTGGGAATGGTTATGCGTATGTCCGTGGGCATGGCGATGCTCAGATGGGTGAGCATATCCAGAATCATGCGAGTGGGAATGTCCCTGAGAATGTCCGTGGGAATGCCCGTGGGAATGTTCGTGGTGATGGTGATCTGCATAGGACTGGGCCAGGGCGATCGCCAAGGATGGGGTCACTGCCAGCGCCTCTTCTTCCAGTAGCGCAGCAATCTGCCCATCGGCCCAGTTGGCTGCCATTTGCAAAAAGTCGGGATGGTCATTGACGCAGGACATCTGCACATAGGTCACCTCAGGATGGCGACGACGCAGTCCGTGAATGATGTGATCAACATCCAGCAGGGTTTCGTGGTTTTCAGTCGCAAAGCCAATAGGCATAAACACCAGCGCCGTCGCGCCCAGATCGATCAGGTTTTTGGCGGCCAGTTCGGCATTGGGCTGCGTCCACTCGATCAGCGGCGTTTGATGATTCAGCCAGCCGACGGAAATCAGCGGATAGCGGTGAGTCAGCTTTTCGCGCACCCGCTCATAGAGCGCCTGACTTTCGTCAATACCGGAGGTAAAGCCCTTGGCTTTGTGGGGGCAGCCGTGATTCATCAGCACAATGCCCGTCTGCGACGGCAGGTGCGCCACCGCCAGATCCGCGCGAATTTTGTCTTCGACCAATCGCGCCATCAGGTCGATGTATTCCGGCTCATTGTAGAAGGAGGGAATATAGCGCGTACCTTTGAGCCAATGCTCGGAGCCAACAGCGGTCTTCGTCAGGGCTTTATTGACCTGCTCTACCGCAATGCCGCTGGTAAAGATTGAGTCCACCACCAGCAGTGGATAAATTAGCAGCTTGTCGAAGCCCTCTGCCTGGATTTGCGCCAGCACTTGCTCCGGCAAAAACGGGGCGCAGAAGTTGAAAGCTTTGAACACTTTGACGCGATCGCCCCATTTCTCCTTCAGCCGCGCCTCAATGCCCGCCCGCTGCTGCTCAAAAATGGCGTTGTGCGGCGAAATGAAGTGGTCGTGCTGATGCTGCCATTCGTGCAGGTCAAACACCGCCAGCAGCTTGGCCAGCGGCGGATAGATCCAGGTGGGCACGGGGGCAAATTTTGCCGTCAGCAGGTTCAGCGCCTGCTCGTTGTAGTTGGCAAAATCTTCGTAGCTCTCGACCTCGCCATAGCCCATCAGCAACACCGCCACTCGGCTGGACGGGGCCGCGCTGGGAGAAAGCTCGGCGGGAGTTTGCTCAAGTCGTTCGGGAGTAGCAACCACGCGATACACCTACCAGTTAACGTATGGGGGCAATGTGACAAGGAATACAGGGATACATTGAAGCGGTTCCCTGCATCCTCCATAGCCTAGCATCCCCCTACCGGGTATGGGCATCTTTCCCTTGTATTTCTCGACTATTCACCCTGGGGGCGATCGCCTTAACCCCAGAGGCGGCGGCGCGGCGATCCCCCCAGGCGGCGGTGGGCATCGCGCAGCAGGGCAGGAATATCGAGCGCTTCGGGGCAGCGCGGCAGGCAGTCGCCACAGTCGGTGCAGCGATCGCCCCGACGACCGGGGAACCAGTGCCCTGCGTTTTCAAACATGCCGTAGCGGTAGGTTCCGTAGGCCGTCATGTCATAAGCCACCGCCAGGTTTCGCAGCCGCAGCACTTCGGGAATGTGGATGTCTTCTGGACAGGGCAGGCAGGCGTAGCACTGGCGGCATTGGTCAGTTCCCAAGGTAATGGATTGGTGCGATCGCAGCCGCTCTAAAATCTCTAGCTCCTCGTGTGTTAGCGGATGTGTCTGGTCTGCCATGTCCAGGGGCCAGTCCACTTCCTCGGGCCGAGCTGCGCCAAAGCTGAGGGTGGTAATGCGCGGGTCGCTGAGCAGCCAGCGATAGCCCAAATGCAGCGGCGATCGGGGGTAGCATAGCGCTTCCAAGCGTTCTGGCGGTGTGTAGAGCAGGCCGCCCTTGTCGGCGGGAGAAATAATGAACACGCCCATGTCCTGTTGGTGCGCCAGTTCGACGGCGGCTGCGTTGCGCTGAAAAAACAGGGTGTAGTGTAGGTTCACAAACTGGAACTGGTCGGTGGCGATCGCCCCCAAAATCACCTCCAGCGGCCCGTGCGTGGAAAAGCCCACCCACCGCACGCGCCCATCGGCGATCGCCGCCCGCACTGCCGCCATGCAGCCCGTTTCTGCCGTCACTAGGGCCAAATGCTCTGCCGTATTCACCCCGTGAATCGCTAAGCAGTCCACATAATCTAGCCCCAGCCGCGCCAGCGATTCGTCAATGCCCCGCGCCATTGCCTCGGCATCGGCGGTGGGTGGCAGCTTTGTGGTGATGATCAGATCTTCCCGCCGCAGTCCCGTCAGCGCCTTGCCTAGAAAAATCTCGCTGTTGCCATAGCCCCGCGCCGTTTCGAGGTGGTTCACGCCGAGGGCGATCGCCCGCTCTACGGTTTGCCGCGCCGTCTCTGCCGAAGCTAGATAGCGCATCGTCCCCAGCGAGAAGACAGACAGTTGCAGATTGGTTTTCCCAAAGCGGCGGTAGTGCATGGTTGCTAATAAGCACGGTGCAGGAGTAAGTCCACTGCCTTCACCACCAGCCGCGCTGAACCCAGGAAAAACGGTACATTGAGCGTGTCGGGGGTGTCGCTGGGCTGGTGATAGTGGGGATTGCGGAAGTTGGCGGTGTCGGTCAGCAGCACTGCGCCGATGCCCGCTTTCCAGAAGGGGGTGTGGTCGCTGCGGAGGAGGTCGGGCGTGAGGTCGCCCAGCAGCGGCACGGCCAGGCTGAGGACGGGAGTGACATCGGCCGACGAGGCATCGGCAATCTGGTGAAACGCCTGGATGAGGTCAGGATGAGGGCGATTCCCGTAGGGATTGCGTTGCAAATCGCCAATCACCGCCAGAAAATTGCCCCGATCCGTCGGTGGGGCAATCGGCAGCATCGCCGGATAGGACTGGCAGCCGGCCAGGTCGCAGCCGTAGCCGATCATATCCATTACCACTGCGCCCCGCACCCCTTGCCGCCGAGCCGCATCGGCCACAAAGGCCTCGCTGCCCTCTAGTCCTGCCTCTTCGCGATCAAACAGCACCAGTTCCAGGGCGCAGGGGGTGTCTTGAGAATCGAGCAGCCGAGCCGCTTCCAGAACCGTTGCCACGGCCGTCGCGTTGTCGTCGGCTCCGGGAGAATCCTTCACTGTGTCGTAGTGCGCGGCCAGCAGCAGTTTGGGACGATCTGGCGGCGCGTCGGGGCGAGTGGCGATCAGATTTTCTCCGGCGGTTTCGCCGGTGCCGAAGGGCTGACGCGCTACCTGCCAGCCCGCTGCGGTCAGCGATCGCTCGATATATTCTGCCGCCCGCTGGCGATCGCCCCCTTCATATCGCACAAAGCTGAGCGCATCCACATCCCCGCGCAGCCGAGCAGGGTCGATGTCAGGCGTAGTCAGCGCTGACCCCAAAGCGATGGGCTGTGGGCGAGAGTGCGATTCCTCTAGAAATTCCGTCGGCAGCAGCCCCGCCGCCAGCCCCACCAGCAGCGCGATCGCCAGCCACAGCCCCACCCAACGCCGTCGAATTCGCATGGTAAACGGTTCAGCGTTTTGCAACATGAATCCCCGATCATCCTAGCGCCATTGTCCGGCCTTGGGAAATCGCGGCAGTCCTGGGCAAAACCCGCAGAATTCCTGGCCCGATTGCGGGCGATCGCTGCCATGATGGAGCAGAGCGTTTCGCAACCCTGCGCCAGCCTATTATGAGAGACCGCATCGAACAGCTTGTAGAAAATTTGGGACGCGCCATCGTTGGCAAGTCGGAGGCGATTCGGCTGGTGCTAGTGGCGCTGTTTTCAGGGGGGCACGCGCTGTTAGAGGACGTGCCAGGGGTCGGCAAGACGCTGCTGGCCAAGTCCCTGGCCCGCTCGATTGACGGCCAGTTTCAGCGGCTGCAATGCACGCCCGATCTGCTGCCGTCGGATGTCACCGGGACGAATATCTGGAATCCCCGCAGCGGCGAGTTTGTGTTTATGCCCGGCCCGGTCTTTGCCAATGTGGTGCTGGCAGATGAAATCAACCGCGCCACGCCTCGCACCCAGTCGGCTCTGCTAGAAGTAATGGAAGAACAGCAGGTGACTGTAGATGGCGTGTCGCGCCGCGTGCCCACGCCCTTTTTTGTGATCGCCACGCAAAACCCGGTGGAATATCAGGGCACGTTCCCGCTGCCCGAAGCCCAGATGGATCGCTTTGCCCTCTCGCTGAGCCTGGGTTATCCGACGGAGCTAGAAGAATTGCAGATGTTGCAGCGGCTCGATGGCGGCAGTGTGCCCACCGAAGCGTTGCGCCCCTGCCTGTCGCTGGAGGAGGTGCAGGCGCTACGACAGAAGTGCGCGGCGGTGCATGTAGAGCCGCATTTGCAGCAATATATGCTGAGTCTGGTGCGGGCGACGCGGCAGGATGAGGAGATTTTGCTGGGCGTTAGTCCACGGGGGACCGTGGCGCTGCATCGGGCCGTGCAGGCGATCGCCTTTTTAGAAGGACGCGACTATGCTATTCCCGACGACGTGAAGTATCTGGCCCCTTTCGTGCTAGCCCATCGCCTGATTCCCGCAGGCGGCCGCAAAGCCCGGCTGATTGTCGATCGCTTGCTGCACAGCGTGGCGATTCCGTAGCAGCGATGAGGGGAGGGTTGGAATGGTGGAGGGAGGAAGATGAAGAGGGAAGAGGGAAGAGGGAAGAGAGAAGAACGAAGAACGAAGAGGGAAGAGGGAAGGGGTTCCGGTTTTCGTTTTTCGATTTTTCCGTCCCTTTCGCCTGTTACCTAAATTACCCCATCACCCAAATCTCCCCACCAGTGCGCCCAAGGGTGCCGATTCCGGCTAGATTGATGTTAAGGAATATTTTCTTTTTGGTTTTTCCGTTTCATCCTCTGAATCTGCACTGAAGGAGTCCGTTGTGCCGTACTACTACTCAAGCGCTCCGTATTTTCTGTTTGTGGCGGGGCTGTTGGCGGGGCTAGCATCGGGTGCGGCCTTTTCGGCAACCCTCAAGCAGCAAGTCAACGAATGGGACAAAAACCGCTCGACCCGCACACTGGCGAATATGCAGGGGCCGCAGCTTTTGGTGCCATTTTTGGGAATTGCTGGCGGCGTGTGCTTTTTCCTCGCCGCTGGGCTGGAAATCTTTGGGTTTCCCACTAAGCTGGCCTACGCGGTCGCTATTCCGCTGACGGTTCTCACTGGGCTGCTGGTGTGGACGCAACTGGCACGGCTGCTAGAGCAACTGGAGCGTGGCGGCTCCAAAGCGCTCGATCTGGACTCTTTTGGCTAAAGTGAAGAAGTGGCAAAAGACCGCATCTCGACTCTGCGCCAACTCCTCTAATCCTTAACCCCTAAACATGGTCTACCTCTACTGGATTCTTGTTGCGGTAATGCTGGTGGGCGTGATTGGCTCTGTTGCGCCTGCGATTCCGGGAATTGGGCTGATTGCGCTGGCGATCGCCGTTTGGGGACTCGTCAATGGATTTACTGGACTGGGCATTCCCCTGTCGGTGGCAGTGGTGTGTCTAGTGGTGGGCACGGGGGTCGATTTTCTGGCCACCTACCTGGGCGCAAAAAAGGCCGGTGCCAGCAAGTGGGGGCAGCTTGGCGCAGTTGTGGGGCTGCTGCTGGGCGTGTTTGGGCTGCTGCCCGCGTTGCCCTTTGGCGGCCCGTTTTTGGGACTGCTAATTGGGCCGATCGCTGGGGCGATTTTGGGTGAGTTTCTATTTCGCAAGGATTTGTGGCTGGCGATTAAGGCAGGTTTAGGAATTGTAGTCGGGTCGCTGATTGGGCGACTGGTGCAGTTCATTCTGGCGATCGCCACCTTTGCGGTTTTCCTGTGGACGACGCTACCCACCATAACGGCGGCTCCGGGTGTCGCCTAAGTGACGCAGGCTTAGCATCTAGGGTTTATAGGGTTTACGCCGGACTTCTTCAACCTGACTGACGGCAAAAATCAGCGTCATCGGCCGTCTCAACTCCCGACTCACAAATTCTTCTAGCAGTTCTACCTGGCGCGGGGTGATGGGTTCCTGGCTCCGCACTGTAAGCCGCACTTCGGGGGGCTGGGTAAACCAGTTGATGTCGCTATCGACCAGTTGCACGCGCTGAAAGGTCGCCGTGCGCGTGAGCAGCGCTCGTTTTAGAGTGGCCTCAAGCTGGTTTTGCTGCACCATTTGCACAAAGCTCAAGCCCAGCGGAACCAGCAGTAGCCCAGTAAAGGTGAAGGCCCACAGCAGGGCTTTTTGCGCTTGCTCGATAGGCGTATAGCCCGCCAGCAAAAAGGTCAACATACAGGACAGCGTGATGCCCAGCAGGTTGGTGACATACAGCAGCGTTGCCCCCAGGCTGAGGCCCCAGTCCCCTTGCGACAAACCCAGCCCGATGACGCAGACGGGCGGCATGAGCGCCACGGCGATCGCCGTTCCCGGCAGCGAGGCCGAAACTTTGGGATTAATCTTGGCGTAGCCGCTCACCCCGCCAGCCGCTACCGCCACACCCAGATCCAGCAGGTTGGGACTGGAGCGGGCCAGCACCTCGCCGCCAAAGCTGGCAATGCCCACGACGCGCCCCAATAGCCAGGCGATCGCCAGGGCGAGCAGCGTTCCCAGCAAGACTGATGTCGCCGATCGCCGCACCAGCAGAATGTTGCCCTCCAGCGCCCCAAACGCCAGCGCCCGAATCGGCGACATCAGGGGCGCGATAATCATCGCGCCGATGATCACCGCCGCGCTGTTGGACAGCAGCCCAAAGGTGGCGATCGCACAAGAAGTAATCACCATCACTAAATAAGGCGTGTCGGGCACTGACTCGCTCAGCATCTCGCGATGCAGGCGCTCAAGCTGCTCCAGATCGACCCGCCCCCGCTGGAAGGCCTTCACGCTCTCCCAAAAATTCGCCATAAATATTGCTATGCGTCTCTGCACCATCGCTTGCCTCCCTGCTGAGCGATGCAGGCGACTCGTCCTTCGATGCAGGAAACGCAAGCCCTTCAGACATGGCCCACTGCATTGCAGACATGATGCCTGCCGCTACGCCTACAGGGACTATCATTCCAGATGATGGAGCCAATTGTGCTAAAGGCGGGCAGCTCTCACGGCTGCCCCAATCAGCCCCACCTGAGAATTCAGCACGACGTGAACCGGGATTTGCTCCAGCAGCGGACTCATGCGCCCCTTGTCGAGAAACGCCTCCATAAAGCCGCCCGCCTTCAGCACGTCCAGGTTTTTGGCGGCGATGCCGCCTGCGATGTAGAGGCCGCCAAAGGGCAGCAGCTTCAGCGCTAGGTTGCCTGCTTCGGCTCCGTAGGCAGAGGCAAACAGGGTCATGGTTTGCTGGCAGAGGCGATCGCCCGCCTGAGCGCCAAGGGAAATTACCGCGCCCGGATCGACGGATTTTTCTGCCTTGCCCGCCTCGCGCTCCCAGGTGAGGATTTTCGCGCCGATGTCGGGCGACTCTTCGGCAAGCTGGCGATCGCGCAAAAACTGGTAAATCGACACAATCCCCTGCCCCGACACCACCCGCTCGGCCGACAGGCGATTGATATTCAGCTTATCCAGCAAATACTTCAGCAGTTGAAATTCTAATTCTGAGCGGGGCGCAAAGTCGGCATGGCCACCCTCAGATGGATAGACATAGTAGACACCTCCCTGAGGAATCAAGAAGCCCTGCCCCAGGCCGGTGCCCGCGCCAATCACAGCAATGGGGGCGTTGGGCTGGGGCTTACCGATCTGGAGCGTGTCATAGTCGTCGCTGCTTAGCCCCAGTACACCATAGCCAACGGCTTCAAAGTCATTGATCAGCCCAATATTGGGGATGCAGAGTTCCCGACTGAGGCGATCGCCCTCCAGGGTCCAGGAGAGATTGGTCAGCACGGAGGTATTGTTGACCACGGGCCCGGCGATCGCAAAGCAGGCTTTCTCAATGTCAGGCGAACAGCCCATGCAGGTTTCGGCATCTGCCAAAAACGCCCGCACCATCGGCACCAGATCCAGATATTCGGCGCTGACGTAGCGCCGCTCGTGGAGCGTTTGCAGCCTAATCGGGCCCTCGTCGCTGTGGACTTCTGCCAGCCGCAGAATCGTTTTGGTGCCGCCGATGTCGCCTGCTAAAAGTCGAGTCATGATGCGATGTCATCCACAAATAGGGGATCTAGAACGGGCTGGGGGGGGTCGTCTGCGTCGTCGTCCTCAACGTCCTCGACATCGACATTGTAGGCAGGATTGTAGTCCGGTTCCAACTCGGCTACCGTTGCTGCCCAAATTCCTTCAGAATCTTCATCGTATTCGTCGTCTTCTTCAGATACCTGAACAGGGGCGATCGCTCGATTGGCCACAGTGCCAATAATCGGCAGATGAAATTCCTCCAGCTTTTTCAGCACTTCCTTGGTTTTGGAGTAGGCCGTCTGGCGCACTGCTAGCACCAGCAAAATGCCGTCTGCCTGCGCTGCCAAAAAGTTGGCATCGACGGTGCTGCTCAGGTTGGGCGTGTCGTACAGGATCAGGTCAAACTGGGCATCAAACGCCGCCATCAGGTCTTTCATCTGGGGCGAGGCCAGCATTTTGGTTGTGCCGGGGGGCGTTTGCCCGGCAGTGAGGATGCACAGATGTTCCAGGCTGGGGCAGACTTGGATAGCATCTTCGGGATAGACCTTCTGGGCCAGCAGTTCGCTCAGTCCGCAATCATTTGGCAGGTTTAGAATGCTGTGCAGTTTGGGCGATCGCAGATTGGCATCCACCAGCAGCACGCGCTGTCCAGCCCCAGCCGCCGTTTGCGCCAGGTGCAGAGCGATGGTGGTTTTGCCGTCGCCCGCTGCCGGAGAGCAAACAACGAGCGATCGCACCAGGTTGTTGGGGTTGAGAAATCGCAGGCTGGCGTAGAAATTGTTCACTGCGTCCAGAAACGGGAAGGCATCCTCGCTCAGTTCCCCACTGCTGGGCGCAATGCTGAGCAAGCTGCCGCAGGGGTCGTCCGTGGCGCAGGCCGGCAGCACCCCCAGCAGCGGCACAGGCACGGCATCTTTCACGTCTTCTGCACCGAAAAAGATGTTTTGCCGCTTTTCAATCAGCACTGCCGTTCCCAGGCCCAGCACCAGCCCGGCCACCATGCCCATCATTAGCTTCTTGCGAGAGCTATTGGGGTCGGGAATGGCCTCGCCGTTCGCATCACGAGGCAGCATGGGTTCTGAGATCAGTTCCCACGGCACTTGTGTCTGGGCGGCCTCTACCCGCAGCGTCTCCCGTTGACCCAGCAGTTGATCCAGCGTGCGGGTGGCCACGCCAAGTTCACGCTGAATTTCGGCATAGCGACGGGCGATCGCCGGAAACTGCTGCACCTGGCGCGAAACCTCCGCCTGTCGCCGTGCCAGAAATTGATCCCGCATCTGCAACACCTGCATCTCATTGGCAGTACTGATCAATTGCTGAATCAGCCCCAACCGCAGCGAGTCTTGATAAGTCAGCGAATCTGCTTTACGAGCCAGTTGCGGCCCCAGGATGCGATTGGCCTGCTGCCCCAGCACGGCCGTCAAATTGGCCTGCCGCTGTCGCAATCGCTGAATAATCGGGCTTTCATCGGTAAAGCGACTCGACTCCAGCGCAATCTGACTGTCGATTTCATTGATGCTGCTGAGCAACTGCTGATAGCGGGGATCTTGGCTGAGGGCCGAAGCAGCGATCGCCTCATTGGGCGACAGACCCAACTGCCGTTGCAGCGTATTGTAAAGCACACGCTGTTCTTGAATCTGCTGCTGGGTTGCGACTTGCTGCTCCGTCACCGTCTGGAGCTGCGAAAAAATTTGCCCCCCCTGCGAAGCCGGATCGATAAGCTCATGGGCTTGCTGCAACTCCTGAAGCTGCTTTTCCAGCTCAGCTACCCGCCTTTGCAAACCCGGAAGCTGATCTTCAATAAACTTTACCCCCTCACTAATGCGAGACTTGCGATCCTCTAAGCTATATCGCAGATACTTATTCGCCAGCTCGTTCAGCACCAGTTGCACAAGATCGGCATCGGAGCCAGAATAGCCCACCTGTAAAATCTTTGTCTCCGTTGTGCGAGTATTGCCAATCCGCCCCAACTCTAGCCCCTGAATTAGCTGAAAGTAGGTAAATGCTGGGTACTTAGCTCGCACCTTTTCATACACCTCTTCCAACACCTTGGGACTCCGCAAAATTTGCAGTTGCGTCGGATAGTCCAGGCTAAAAATATCGCGGCTGGGCACACCGCCAGCAGAACGAGTCAGCGCCGTTGGCTCGGCAATTCGCGCCTCCGAGGTCACAGGCTCCACCAGCAGTTGAAAGTTGCCGCGATAGGTGGGCAAATCAGAAGCGGTCGATAACCAGGCGGCAATCGACAGCGCCCCGGTCATTCCACCAATGATCAAGATCTTCCGCTTCACCATGCGGATCAGTCCGCCAATCGGCAGTCCGCCCTTTTTCGGAGCACTGGCTTCCCCTGGCTCATCGAGAGCTTGCAGGTCCAAATCCTGATCCATAATTTTCTCGCTGTGATGTCTCTCGCAGTGCGGGGTCATCTATATTGCCTATTGAGACCGCCAGGGCTGAAAGGCTGATAGGAACCCCTGAATTTTTTGCTTAGAACCTTGAGAATCTGCGCTTAAATTTCAGGTTGAACGCCCTACTTTGAAAGGCGTTTCTAGAATGCACCCTGCTTTAACCAACCATGCGTTCGCCGTTATCCAACATGGCCCAAAGATGAACTCCTTGGGTTGCTTGCTCTGCTCTAGGGGTTTCGGGGCGACGGGGCCAGCAGAGTACCCAGCCCATCAAACACGCGAAAAATGGAAAACACGCCGTTGAGCGGGCTGAGCAGCGTATTCAAAAAATCCGAGGTAGACGCGAGGGACGATCGCCCGACCACGATAATGTCGTTACTGCGAAGCGGCGGATTGGTGGCATCGTTCAGGCTGGCCGCAAAATCAATATCTACCTCTCGCTTCGTCACCGTGCCGTCAGGATTGAGCCGGATCAGGCTGACTTCGCTCTGCCGCGCCCGCTGCCGATTAAACCCGCCCGCTGCCATGATGGCCTGATTCAGCGAGACATTCGGCGGCAGCGCAAGGGTGCCTGGCCGCATTACTTCACCCACGATGTTGACGTTGATGGTGGCCGGAGAAAAGCTAGCGGCGGCGATCTGAGCCGACTCTGTGGGGTCAATGGAATCGGCCTGGGGAATCACCACCGTATCGCCATCTTGCAGCGCAATGTCCTGAGAAATGTCGCCAGCCTGCAAGAATCGCCACAGATCGACCGTGATGCTATGCTCTCCGCTGGGCGTGGGGCGGCGCACCTCGATCGCCCGCACGTTTGCCAGTTGGGTAATACCCCCTGCCGCCTGGATAGCAGTGCTAACGGTTTGCTTTTGGGAGGTTGCGCCTGTCGCTGGGTTGACCGTATAAATTCCAGGGCGATTCACCTGACCGATGATGCCGATCCGCATCGGGCGAGGAGCCAGCAGCGTCACGGTAATCAGCGGATTGTCGATATAGCGGGCGTAGCGCTGAGCCAGCGTGTTGGCGGCCTGCTCCAGCGTCATGTTTTGAACCGACACATTGCCAATCCAGGGCAGGTTCAGAGAGCCATCCGACAGGATCGTGTATTGCCCATTCTGCCCGCTGAATTCTGGCACGTCGAAAATATCAATGCGAATGGCATCGCCTGCACCCAGGATGTAGGTATCGCGGCTTTGGGCGGCAGGAAGGGGCTGCTGGAGGGTAAAGGGCGAGTCAGTCTGCGGGGCGGCGGGCAACAGCGGCATGAGGGGCTGCAACCCCGGTTGGGGCGAGGGTTGTACCTGCGCTGGGACGTTTGTCATCGGCGCAGCAGGAGAGGTCGGGGTTGCTGTCCATCCTGTCGAAGACGTGCCTGTCGAAGACGTTTGCGCGGCGACGGGGAGGGCGATGGCGCTAATGACGGGCAGGGCAATAGTGCTAATGAAAACCGTTAATGCCGTATTAACACGGATATTGTTGCGGTGGGCGATTGGACGGACACGCTGCGGCACAGGAGGGCAGAGAGCGTCGGGAAGATGAGGCGCAACAGTCTGGATTGGGGGTGTCATAGACGCTGATTTTTAAGTGAGACGCATCTTTGCGATCGGTGCAGTTTGAATTGGGCTTAGGTGAATGAGCGGGTTTTCAATTTCGGTGCTGCTTGGTGCTGCTTGGTGCTGTTCGGTGCTGGATAAAGGCAGAGCGGGCGATTCCCGTAGGGATCGCTTCGCGAATCGCACGCTGCGTTGATTCATAAACTCTGGCTTTAGAATGCCCAACTGCTGGCTCTCAGTAACGCCCGCAAGTCTAGTCAAAATTGCGGAGATTGCCAGAATTTGCTTCGGCTTTGATGCATCTTGGCGTGCTTAAAAGTCGGGCCGATATTGCCCCTCAATCCGGTTTCAGTCCAGCCGTTGGAATTTTCTGTGACGCATACTTGGCGTGGCAAATGTTACCACCCCATCCCGCATGGGCACACTGGATTGGGGCGCAGCCTCAGCCCGCCCCTTAGCACATCCCCCCCCCTGCAAAAGCAGCCATGACGATTGCGTATTTGGTGAACCAATATCCCCAAGGTCAGCCACAGCTTTATCCGGCGAGAAATTCTGGCGCTGGAGGCGGGCGGCACGCCTGTTGCTCGCTTTTCGGTGCGCTCCTGCGGTGGCGAGCTGGTAGACCCTGGCGACCAGGCAGAACTGCACAAAACTCAGGTGATTCTGTCGCGGGGTATCTCTGGCTTAGCAAAGGGATTGATTCAAACCGCGTTGGCTCATCCCCGGACAGTTTCTAAAAAGCACTTGCCTTTACGCTGAAAATCAGTCGTCGGGGTCAGCGCGGACTGGCTCATCATCTGGCTTACCTTGCGGAAGCCTGCATTTTGCGGCGCGAGTTGCATCTCCAGGGAATTACGCATGTCCATGCTCATTTTGGTACGAACTCCACGACCGTAGCCATGTTGTGCCACGCGCTGGGCGGGCCGACCTACAGCTTTACGGTGCATGGCCCCGAAGAATTTGACCGACCAGAGGCGCTGCTGCTGCCCGAAAAAATCCGGCGGGCGGCAGGGGTCGTGGCGATCAGTGCCTTTGGCAGAAGTCAACTGATGCGCTGGTGCGAGGCTGCCGATTGGCGCAAGATTCAGGTGGTTCACTGCGGCGTGGATGAAGAATTTTTGACCCAGGCGGCGACCCCGGTTCCCGAAACGCAGCAATTGGTCTGCGTGGGGCGACTGAGTGAGCAAAAGGGGCACTTGCTGCTGCTGGAGGCGATCGCCCCCCTAGCGGCGGAGGGTATTCCCTTCAAGCTGGTGCTAGTGGGCGACGGCGAACTGCGTCCCCAGGTAGAGGCGGCCATCGCTCAGTACGGTCTACAGTCTCAGGTTGAAATTACGGGCTGGGCCAGCAGCGCTGAGGTGCGGCAGCATATCGTAAATTCTCGCGCCCTGGTGTTGCCCAGCTTTGCCGAGGGCCTGCCCGTCGTGCTGATGGAGGCGCTGGCGCTGGCGCGTCCGGTGGTGAGTACCTATGTGGCAGGCATTCCCGAACTGGTGGAGTCAGGGCGATCGGGCTGGCTGGTGCCGCCGGGCGCGGTCGAAGACCTGACGGCGGCGCTGCGAGAGGTGCTGCTAGCCGACTCGGAAACGCTAAGTGCGATGGGAGAACGGGGGCGATCGCGCGTGTTTCAGCAGCACAACGCTGCCACCGAAGCCCGCAAGCTAGCGACCCTGTTTCAGCAGATTGAAACCGAAGCGCGATTGTCCGAGGCGATCGCCCAACCCGACCTGTCTCAACCGATTCCCGAAGGCTAGGAGTTGCCTACGGTTGCTGCTGGCTGTCTGCCCCAACCTCATCTGCTGCCTTCGCTCAACAGCATCTAGCCTGCTTGGAACGCGACCGAACGTCTCTCTGCCCCTTCCCACGGAATTCGCATGGACTCTTCTGCCTCTCTCAACCGACTGGCCCTCAGCGGCGTGATCTGGACTATTGCAGGCTACGGAGCCAGCCAGATCATGCGCTTCGGCGGCAACCTGATTCTGACGCGGCTGCTGCTGCCAGAATATTTCGGACTGATGGCACTGGTAAATATTCCCATCATCGGGCTGCAACTGTTTTCCGATGTGGGCATCATTCCCAGCATTGTGCAAAACAAGCGCGGCGACGAGCCAGCCTTTTACAACACGGCCTGGACGCTGCAAATCGTGCGGGGCTTTGGACTGTGGCTGTTTTGTCTGGCGATCGCCTATCCCACCGCCCAGTTTTACAACGAGCCACGCCTGCTCTGGCTGATTCCCATCGTCGGGCTGACCACCATTCTCAATGGGTTTGAGTCTACCGCTGTTGCGACCCTGCGCCGCCACGTTGACCTGGCCAAGACCATCAAGTTCGATGCCATCATGCAGGCGGCCTCGCTGATTTTTATGATCATCTGGGCCAGCTTTAGCCCAACGATTTGGGCGCTGGTGGGCGGCAACCTGGTAGCAGCAGCCCTGCGAACAGCCCGCAGCTTTTGGCTGATTCCGGGCTATCGCAACCAGTTGTGCTGGGAAAAAGAATCGCTGCGAGATTTATTCAGCTTTGGCCGCTGGATCTTTATCTCTACCGCGCTGACGTTTTTGGCGACCCAGGCCGACCGCTTGATTCTCGGCAAATACATCTCCATCACGATGCTGGGGATTTACACCATCGCCTTCACGCTGTCGGACATTCCCCGGCAGGTGATTGGCGCATTGGGAACCAAGGTGATTTTTCCGGTGGTGTCGCGCACGGCAGATCTGCCCCGGCCTGAATTGCGGGCCAAGATTTTGAAAAAGCGCTGGCTATTGCTGATGGGGTCGGCGCTGCTGCTGTCGGGCGTGGTCGGCTTTGGCGATTTATTCATCCTGATGCTGTACGACAACCGCTATCGGGATGCCGCGTGGATGGTGCCTGTGATGTCTTTTGGGCTATGGCACACGCTGCTGTATAGCACGATGAACCCCTGTCTGCTGAGTGTGGGTAAGTCGGTCTACGGCGCTTGGGGAAACCTGCTGCGGTTTGGGGCGATCGCCCTTGGCATTCCGCTGGGGTTCGATATGGCGGGGCTGTGGGGTGGCGTGCTGGCCATCACCTTTAGCGACTTGCCGATGTATGGCGTGGTGCTATACGGGCTGGAAAAAGAGCGGCTGGGCTGCTGGCGACAGGATGTGCAGGCGACGGCCGTGTTTTTGGGACTGCTGGCGGCGGTGTTGGGGCTGCGGCTGGCGCTGGGCTGGGGGCTGCCCGCCTTTGGCGGATCGGTGTAACCCCTGAGGAGCGATCGCCATGAGTCCCGACAGTTGCCCTCGTGATGTACGGCTGGATTCCCATCGTGCTGTACCTGTTCACGCGCTATTCCCCCCCGCGGGCCGTCATCATCAGTTTTGTGGTCGCGTGGCTGTTCCTGCCGCAGGCGGCCATCGTGCTGCCCAGCATTCCTGACTACACCAAAATGTCGGCGACGTGCTATGGCATTTTGCTGGCTGTGTTCGTGTTCGACTCAGGACGATTTAGCACCTTCAAACCTGGCTGGATTGACGGGCTGATGGTGTTGTATTGCATCAGTCCGTTTATCTCCTCAATGGCAAATGGGCTGGGCGCTTATGACGGCGTTTCCAGCAGCCTGGAGCAGGTCGTGAGTTGGGGATTGCCTTATCTGTTTGGGCGATTGTACTTGAGTAATCTGGCGGGCATGAAGCACTTGGCGATCGCCATCTTTGCCGGAGGACTCGTCTACATTCCCTTCACGATCTACGAATCGCGCTTCAGCCCCCAGCTTCACCGGATGGTCTACGGCTATCACGCCCGCGCCGACTTTTCGCAAACCATGCGGATGGGCGGCTATCGTCCCACGGTGTTTATGGCTCACGGGCTGGCGGTGGGGGCCTGGATGATGGCGGCAGCGCTGGTGGGCATCTGGCTCTGGAAAAGCGGCGTGCTGAAAAAGTTCTGGGACAAGCCGATGAAAACGCTGGTTCCTGTGCTGGTGATCAGTTTTCTCAACTGCCGCTCGACGGGGGCTTACCTGCTGCTGGTATTTGGTCTGCTTATCTTATTTTTGGGCAGCAAGCTGAAAACCTACATTCCACTTATCCTCCTGGTGATATTCATCAGCACGTACCTTTATATGGGCGCAACGGGCTACATTACGCCCGATCGCCGCGACAGCATCGAAGAATTTGTCACCAAAACGCTGAATGCGGAACGCGCTCAATCGCTGATCTTTCGACTAGAAAACGAGGAACTGCTGAGCGAAAAAGCCCGCCAGCGTCCCGTTTTTGGCTGGGGTGGGTGGGGTCGCGCCCGCGTCTACGACGACTACGGCAAGGATATTTCTGTCACCGATAGCCTGTGGATCATCGCCTTTGGCAATCAGGGTGCGTTTGGGCTGATCACGCTGTTTAGCACGATGATTGTGCCGTCGTTTCTGCTGTGCGCGATTCGCTACCCGCCTAAGGTGTGGGCCCATCCGCTGGCTGCGCCTGCCGTCTGCGTTGCGGTGGTCACGGTTCTCTTTGCGCTGGATTGTGTGCTAAACGCCATGCCCAATCCTATTTTCACGCTCTCCAGCGGCGGTATTGCGGGGCTGGTGCTAAAGCCGGAGTCGCTGCGAAAACGAGTCCCGAAGCGAAAACCTGCGCCGCGATCGCTCCCGCGTCGAAGGCCGAGCCTGCCGCTAGCTTCGCCCTAAGTTCGGGAACGCTAAGTGAAAAGTGCGATCGCCCTCTGCACGACTTAACGCCTCCAGAGTGTCTTCCATACGCCCACATCGAGATTGCTGCAACTGCTTCTTCCGCTGATCTGAGGTCGTTTTCATGCAAAAGGTGATGCCATCGTCTCTGCGCGTTTTGTACGCGGCTGGCCCTGGAAATGTAATTGGAACATACCAGCACTGGAGACAGCAAAAAGATGATCCGTCGCAAGTTTCAGTGACCTACTCCGGACAGTTTTTTGAAGTCTGTCGTGAACTCAATGCGGATGCTTATGTGATTTCCTCTCACCAAGATTCGCAAAAGATTCAGGATGGAACCTTTACGCTGGAACATCGACCGATTCCTTTTCGCAATGCCAGCGGGCTGCTCTATCACGTAGGACAAATCTGGTACGGGCTGAGGCTGGCGATGACGGCCATGCGGTTTCGCGCCGATGTAGCAGTGGTGGCCGATGGCACGACCCACTGGTTCATGCTGTCGCTGCTGCCCCGGCTGGGGGTGCAGGTGATTCCGTCGCTGCACTGCGTGCTATGGCGCAAGTTTCTGCCCATGCGCCGGGTCGAGAAAATGGCTCTAAACTGGGGTAGGCGGCTGTTTAGCCGAGATTGTCGCGCGATTTTGGCGATTTCTGACGATATTGCGGAGCAAGTTGCGCTGCTCACCCACCAGCAGCACCCCACGATTTCAATTTTTACGCCAGTCTATCGGCGGGAGCAGTTTGCTCTGCTGGCTCCTCCGGATAACGGGCGATCGCCCTTCCGCGTGCTGTTTGCAGGGCGCATCGAACCCGAAAAAGGCGTGTTTGACCTGCTGGAAATCGCCAAACAAGCCCGTGCGCTCAGCCAAAACATCGTGTTTGACCTGTGCGGCGATGGGTCTGCCCTGGAGGCGCTCCAGCAGGCGGCCGCAGCGGCAGGACTGGCGGATTCTTTCATCTGCCACGGCCACTGCGACCAGGCGGCGATGCGACAGCGCTACGAAGCGGCCCACGCGGTTATCGTGCCGACTCGCACCGATTTTGTGGAAGGGTTCAACAAAGTGGTGGTGGAGGGCGTGCTGGCGGGTCGTCCGGTGGTCACGTCTGCCGCCTGCCCGGCGCTTTCTGCTGTTCGCGAGGCGGTCGTTGAGGTTCCTCCAGACGATACAGCCGCCTATGCCGGAGCGCTGGTCACGCTGATGGGCGATCGCGCTCTATACCAGCAAAAGCAGCAAGCCTGCCTCAAACTGCAAGACCGATTCTATGACCCCAAGCGCGGCTGGGCCGCCCGCCTAAAAACGCTGCTGCTGACCTGCAAATCGCAAAACTACGGCGCAAGCGCGTTGCAACCCGAATACCGCGAAACCTGAACTCAGGTTTGGAAGCACAACCTGAATCGAACAAACCCTGAACTGGAGCGAATTACGGAGCGAACTTATGTCATCTATATCCAATTCTTCGCCCGACACAACCTTTGTTTGCTGCGTCGAGTCGGGCTGGCTAGAAACCCAGACCGTCCGCATGGTCGATAGTCTGCGGCGCTGGGGCGGAGCCTTTGCTGACGCGCCCGTGGTCGCCGTCACGCCGCGCTTTGGCCCGCCACTCTCTGCCAAAACCCTGCGGGCGTTTGACCGTCTGGGCGTGGAATATCTGCGCTTTCGGGCCCAAAACCCCTACGCCTGGAAAAGCTTTCTCAACAAGCACTACGCGATGGCGGCGGTCGAAGAACGCTGCACGACGGAGTTTCTGGGCTGGCTGGATAGCGATCTGCTGATCTTGGGCGAACCCAGCCAACTCCGCCTATCTGCCGACGAAGACTTTGCCGCCTGTGCCCCCGACAAGAACATTGGCACGTCGGGCCCTGACGATCCGTTTGAACCTTACTGGCGAGAAGCCTGCAAAGTGGCGGGGCTGGAGCTATCCGATCTGCCGTGGATCGTCACCGAGCGCGAAGGCATCAAAATCCGCCTGTATTGGAACAGCGGCGTGTTTGTCTATCGCTGCGCCACGGGCTTTTCCAAAGTCCACCTCGACACCACGCTAAAGCTGCTGGATGCCCATATTGCTTCTGCCAAAGCGGGCGTGTATTTCACGCAGCACACGCTGGGCATGGCGATGGTGAAAACGGGTCTGCGCTGGCGGGCTTTGCCCCATTCTCACAACTACGGCATGGGCACGAAAACCCACGCCCAGTGGTATGACCCCGAAAAGCTGCGGCAAGCCAAAATTTTGCACTATCACGACGCGATGTGGATGCCGTTTTGGGACACGTTTCTGCAATGCCTGAAAGACACGCATCCTGATGTAGCGACCTGGCTGGCGGCCCAGGGTCCCCTGGTCAACAGCGCTCCGCCCCAGTGGAAAATACTGAGCAAGGGGCTAAATCAGCTACGCCAGCAAAAGGCCGCCGCGTATCAAAAGCTCTGTGTCGTGATCTAGTCGTGATCTCACGGATGAGTGGATTGATACCGTGATTTTAGCCGCCGTGTGATTTAATCTCAGTGGATCGAAAAGGACGGGTTCCGGTGCATTGATCGACCCATCGCTAGCCCAAAGCAACCCAGTTGTGCGCGTTTTTGATCAACCTCTATGACTCAATCTTTACCGCTGACCCCGGCAACCCGCCTGCTGGTGGTGATTGTGAACTATCGAACGCCCGACCTGACGATTGACACGCTGCGATCGCTCGTCCCCGAAATTCAGGCCATGCCCGATACCCGCGTGGTGGTGACCGATAACCTATCGCCGGATGATTCGGTGGAACGAATTAGTGGGGCGATCGCCGCTGAGGGCTGGGAATCCTGGTGTACCTTTATGCCCTTACCGAAAAACGGCGGCTTTGCCTATGGCAACAATGCGGCGATTCGGCCAGCGCTACAATCCGCACACCCGCCAGACTACGTGTTGCTGCTGAATCCGGACACGATTGTCCGTCCGCGAGCGCTGCAAGTGCTGGTTCAGTTTATGGACGAGCATCCCACCGTCGGCATTGCGGGCAGTCGGCTAGAAGATCCCGACGGCACGCCCCAGCGCTCAGCCTTCCGGTTTCACACGCTATTCAGCGAAATTGACGACGGGCTGCGGCTAGGCATCGTCAGCAAGCTGCTAAACCGCTGGACGGTTGCACCGCCTGTGTCTGATGACACCTTTCAGACCGACTGGGTGGCCGGAGCTAGCATGATCATCCGCCGGGACGTGTTCGATGCCGTCGGGCTGATGGACGAAGAATACTTCATGTATTACGAAGAGATGGACTTTTGCCTGCAAGCCCATCGCGCTGGTTGGCCCTGCTGGTATGTGCCAGAGAGCCGCGTCGTGCATCTGGTGGGGCAAAGCTCCGGTGTCACTAACCAAAAGCAAGCGCCCAAGCGTCGCCCACAATATTGGTTTGACTCGCGCCGCCGCTATTTTGTCAAAAACCACGGCTGGCTCTATGCCGCGGCGACCGATGCTGTGTGGGCTAGCACCTTTGCCCTATGGCGGTTGCGGCGCGTCCTCCAGCAAAAGCCCGATGCCGACCCGCCCAATTTCCTGTCCGATTTCATCGCCAACAGCGTGTTTCTAAAGGGAGCCGAAATTAAGCCTGCCCGCTGCTCGTGATCTGGCGCTAGCAAAAAGTCTGGCATTAGCAAAAAGTCTGGCGAGGTTTTGGAGTCAGATCCAGGGCTTTAATCCCCCCAACCCCTCGTGGCTTAAGTGGCTTAAACCGATATCTCACCACATCCCCAGTCCCAAACTTCAAACCCCGACCTATGGTTGCTCATACTGACCCCTCCATGATGTCTGCCGCTTCAGAGGATGCGCCGTTGTCGCTGTGGCAGCAGATCAAAGAAGACTGGATCGCCCACGGCCGCGATTGGACGAAGCCTGGGTTTCGTGCCGTGGCGGTGCATCGCTTTGGCGTGTGGCGCATGGGCATTGAGCCGAAGCTGCTGAGGGCCCCCTTCAGCATTCTCTACCGGGCCATGTTTCGCCATGTTCGCAATGTTTACGGGATCGAACTGCCTTACACGGTGCAGCTTGGGCGGCGCGTGATTATTGAACACCAAGGGGCGATCGTGATTCATGGACAAACGGTGATCGGCGACGACAGCGTGATTCGTCAGGGCGTGACGATGGGCAACCGCTATCTCGATCGCCCGACCGAAGCACCCCGCCTCGGCAAGCGGGTGAATGTAGGCGCGGGGGCGAAGATTCTGGGTGCAGTGACGCTGGGCGACGATGCAAATGTGGGTGCAAACGCTGTCGTGTTGAAGGATGTGCCCGCAGGCAAAACGGCAGTGGGCATTCCTGCCAGGATTATTGACTAGATGACCAGGTTACCGAGATCACCAGATCACCTAGCTGAGCCAACGGACTGGCTAGAGCAACGGCGATCGCCCTGGGTCTGATAGGCTGGAGGGAATTGTTTGGGGCTTCGGGGCGGCTGATCTGTGCCATCGTCTAATCTGAACAATCTGGAAGAAAAGTCTTCGCTGCTGCCGCTCCAGCGAGTCTTGGGTAGCTTGCAGCACTATCCCTGGCTGACGCTGGGCGGGTTGCTGAGTGCGCTGTTGCTGATTGCAGCCTACGCGGCGACCCCACAACTCTTTCGCTGGGCGATTGACCAAGGGGTGGCGCAGCGAAATCTGCGCGTAGTGCTGTACGGAGCGGGCGGGCTGGTGGCGGCGGCGATCGCCCGGGGTGTGTTCAACTTTGGGCAAAGTTTTTGTGCCGAGGCGCTGTCGCAGGGCGTAGCCTATGACCTGCGGAACCGCATTTTTCGGAAAATTCAGAATCTCAGCTTTAGCTATCATGACCAGGCGCAGACTTCGCAACTGCTGACGCGAGTCACCAGCGACATCGAGCAGGTGCGGACGTTTCTCAGCACCAGCCTGATTCAGGTGATCAGCGGCGTGGTGACGCTGGTGGCGATCGCCATCATCCTGTTTGTTATGAACTGGGAACTGGCGCTGATCACGCTGACGGTCGTGCCTGCAAGTAGCTGGCTGATGGCGCGGTTTTTGCGGCAAAACAGCAGCCTATTTCGCCAAGTGCAGGAACAGTTGAGCAATCTAAACGCCGTGCTGCAAGAGAACCTGATCGGCGTGCGCGTGGTCAAGGCGTTTGTGCGGGAGGACGTGGAAACGGCGCGTTATTCCAGCCTGAATCAAGACTTGGTGACGGCGAACCTGAAAACGGTGCGCTCGATTCGCAATACATTTCCGTTTATCTTTTTGCTGAGCAATCTGGTAACGGTGGCGGTGATTGGCTATGGCGGCGCGGCGGTGATTGGCGGCCGCTTTTCGGTAGGCGAACTGGTGGCGTTTAACTCGTACCTGCTGCTGATCTTGCAGCCGATTTTGCTGATTGGCTTTGCGGCCCCAGCGATCGCCCAGGCAGCGGCTTCGGCAGAGCGCGTCTACGAAGTGGTGGATGCGGAAGTCGAGATTCGCGATCGCCCCAGAGCGGTTCCATTTCTCACCTGTGGCGGCCGCATCACGTTTGAGAATGTGTCTTTTCGTTATCCTGGCTCCACCACGCCCGCCCTCCGCCATGTGTCTTTCGAGACCCGGCCCAACGAGCTAATCGCCATCCTCGGCATGACCGGATCGGGCAAAAGCACGGTGGTCAACCTGATTCCTCGGTTTTACGACGTGACGGATGGAGCCGTGCGGATTGACGGGCGCGATGTGCGCGATTTCACATTGCAAAGCCTGCGATCGCGCATTGGCATCGTGTTTCAGGAAACGACGCTGTTTTCCGGCACGATTTTGTCCAACATCACCTACGCCAAGCCCCACGCCACCCTAGAAGAGGCGATCGCCGTGGCGAAAACGGCGCAAATTCACGACTTTATCGCCAGTTTGCCGGAAGGATATCACACCCTCGTTGGGGAGCGGGGCGTGGGGCTTTCGGGTGGGCAAAAGCAGCGATTGGCGATCGCCCGCACACTGCTCACCGACTACAACATTCTGATCCTGGACGACAGCACTTCGGCAGTGGATGCCAAAACCAGCGCCGAGATTCAAGCCGCCCTCGACGACCTGATGCGCCGCCGCACCTGCACCTCCTTCGTGGTGGCCCAGCGCATCAGCACCGTCCGCACTGCCGATCGCATTCTGGTAATGGACAAGGGGCGACTGGTGGCCCAGGGCACCCACGAGGAACTGCTGAAAACCAGTCCGCTCTACGGCGTGATTTTGGAATCCCAGATGAAGAAATCCGTCGCAGCCTCCGCCTAAACTGCCAATCTCAACTATCTCGTCCAATGCTTCTGCCCTCTCCCCCTGTCCTGACACCCAGATCAATACCCAGATCGATTCTTACAAGTCTTACAAGCGCTTCTCACAAGCGCCAATGCCTGGAGACTTCATCAACGCCTAGTCTGGCAATCCAAAATCCCCAATCCAAAATCCCCAATCCAAAATCTACAACCTGTCTCCAAACGGGCATCAGCGGGTAAATTGGGAGGGCAGATAGTCGTTTGGAGCCGCGACGGACAATCGCGAAGCCGAATTGCAAGACTGGCAAGACTGGGAGGACAGGGAGCGATGGAACCACTCAACGCCGCACAGCGCAGGGCATGTTTTCAACAGGCGGGCGATCGCGCTGGGGTTCACGCGCCGTTGCTGGCAGCCCTCCACGCGGTGCATCAGGCTCCAACCCTTAGCGATGGTGAAGTCGGCCTCGGCATCTCGCCTGCCAACCAGGTGGCGCTGACAGAGGTGGAAACGCTACCTGGACAGGTGCAGGTCGCCGCCAGCACGATTCGCAGCATCACCGATCGCCTGATTGCTCAGGGCTGGCAAAGTGCAGACCTGTGGGACGTGGATCGGGGGCGCTATGGCGATCGCTTTGTGACCGCCCTGGCAGAGGGCTATCTGCCGCCGCCCAACGACACCCACGCCGCCCAGATCGAACCCTGCGACGGCGGGGCGCTGCTGCGAGCCTATGTCCAAAGGGTGGAAGCAGACCATCTGGCGGCAGGTTTGCCGTCTAACCTGGCGTTTGTGGATGGGGCGCTGCTGAATTTCCTGGAACAAGTGCCTGCAACCTATCGCGGGCTGAGCCATGAGCGGGACGGACTGCTGGAGGCAGTGCGACTCTGGCGGAAGTTGGACAGCCAATCGGCCGCCATTCACTCGCTCCTGCCCCGTGGGTCAACCTCTGAGCCAGACGCGCTGCCTGCTACTGACCGCTTGGACATCGCCTTGCAAGACCTGAGCCGCCGCCTGCCGCTCAACTACGCGGGCTATCCCCATCAGCGGGAAGCGCTGCTGCGGCTGGTGCAGCACTGGCGACAGTTGCCCAGCCGAGAAGCGGCGATCGCCTCTCTGGAGAAAAAAGAGCCAGTTTCCCCTGATCTGGAAATCCTCGATCCGGCGCTGATGGCGTTTGTCCAGCGGCTTCCGGCGCATTACCTGGGCAAAGGGGAACAGCGCAATGCCCTGACGGAAACCTTTCGCCTATGGCAAGGTCTGGATTCGCGCACGACAGCCGTGCGGACGCTGGGCGTAGATCCAGAATCCTTGATGAGCGCCAGCCCCGCCGCGCTGCTGGATGCTGCTCGCCAGCTTGATCAGCAGCTTCTGCGGTTTGTCCAGCGGATTCCCGCTGCCTATCGCCAAACCGACGCTCAGCGGGCGGCCCTGCTGCATCTGGTGCAGACCTGGCGGGGGCTGGAGACCGGCGAAGCAACCGTGCGATCGCTCGTGGAGGATCTGCGCCGCCTGCAATCGGCGCGTCCTGGTTCACCAGATGCCATGCCCGCCCCCACGCCTGACCTGCTGCCCGTGCTGCAAACCGAGTGGACGCTGGACACGATCCAACTGCATGGGGCGATCGCCCCTGGTGGACGGCTGACCTGGGCAGAGGCGACCCAAGGCGGGCTATATCTGCCGAAGAATCTGGCGGCAATGCAGGCGATTGTGCGCTTGGCCACAGCGGTAGAACAGGTGGCGACGCGATTAGGGCGATCGCTCCACATCGTCGCGTGGCATTGTTCTCCAGAGGCGGCCAGGGCGCTGCCGAGTCCAGAGCCAGACCGACACACGCTGGGCAGTGCGCTACTCTTCTACTGTGACGGACTGACAGCACAGCAGGTTTACTGGACGCTCGATCCGGCGTGGTCGGGCGGATTGGGGCGCTTCACTCAATATCCCGCGCTGGTTTACCTGGACGGCGGCAGTGCGATCGCCAGCACCGAGCCAGATCACCGGGTTCGCTGGGTTTACTAAAACCAAGCGTTTCAAAATTAGGCGTTTCTGACCGCTCAGCGTCAGGCAGTTTCAGTCAACAGTACCAGTCAATAAGACGCTCAGGAGGCTTTGGTGGACTTGGTGCTGCGCGTTGTAGATGCCGCTTTTTGGGCGGTGGACTTGGCAGTCGTGGATTTTGCTGTTGCTTGCTTGGCGGGCGCTGGCTCGGTTGGCGCTGCCTCAGCCTCAGCCTCAGCCGTCGATTTAGCAGATTTGGTCGTCTTCTTCGCAGCGGCCGCCTTAGTTGTGCTGGATTTAGCCGTGCTGGATTTAGTTGTGCTGGATTTAGCTGTACTGGATTTAGCTGTACTGGATTTAGCCGTACCAGCCTTTGCGCGGGTTGTTTTGGTGGTTTTGGTCGCCGTCTTGGTGCCCGAAGTCTTCGTACCTGCGTCGCCAGTTTTGCTGGAACGGCGCGAGGTTTTCTTGGTGGCGGCTTTTTCGGCCAACGCCTTCAGAGCCGTTTCCATCGTAATGGACTCGGCCGCCTCGCCTTCGGGCAAAGAGGCGTTGAGCTTTCCATGCTTGATGTAAACGCCGTAAGGGCCGTTATAGAGGTTCACGGGTTCGCCGTCTTCCGGGTGGGGGCCCAACTCTCGGATCGGAGCCGCGGCCCGTCCGCGTCCACGCCCTGCCTTCGGCTCTGCCAGCAGTTCCAGCGCCCGCTCTAGCGTAATCGTCAGAACATCGTCGTCGCCCTTGATTGAGCGATAGTCTTTGCCATTTTTGCCCTGATCGTGGACGATATAGGGGCCAAAGCGACCCAGGTTTGCCTGGATCTTGCAGCCCGTCTCCGGATGCATTCCCAGCAGACGCGGCAGCGCCAGCAGGTTCACTGCCTGCTCTAACGTGACATTTTGGGGTTGTACCCCCTTGGGCAATGAGGCTCGCTTGGGCTTGGGATTCTCATCCGTCGCGTCGCCCAACTGCACGTAGGGGCCGTAGGCTCCGATCAGCACATAGATGGGTTCGCCGGTTTCAGGATGGAAACCAAGCTTATCTGGCCCTTCCGTCTTTTGGCGCAGCAGCACTTCGACCCGCTCCGCATCCAGATCAGACGGTGTGAAATCTTGAGGAATGGTGGCTTTGACCAGCCCCTCCTCGGTTTCGGTTTCAATGTAGGCTCCGTAGCGCCCGATGCGGACTTTTGCATCCAGCCCCTCTAGCTCTACGCTGCGGGCCTCGGCTGGGTCGATCTGGCTCTCGCGCTGCTTTACCTGACCGTCTAGCCCGGTTTCACCCAGATAGAACTGCTGGAGGTAGGGTAGCCAGTCGGCTTCGCCCATCGAGATGTCGTCCAGCGTGCGCTCCATGCGGGCGGTGAAGCTGGTGTCTACCAGGTCGGGAAAGTGCTTTTCGAGCAGGCTGGTGACGGCGAAGGCCGTGAAAGTGGGCACGAGACTGTTGTTCACCATTTGGGCGTAGCCCCGGTCGATAATCGTGCCGATGATGCTGGCGTAGGTGCTGGGACGACCAATGCCTTCGCTTTCCAGCGTTTTCACCAGCGATGCTTCGGTATAGCGGGCGGGCGGCTGGGTTTCGTGGGCGATCGCCTCTAGCTCTTGACAATTCAGATGGTCGCCCTCCCGCAGCACCGGCAGAATCACTTCCTGGTTTTCAATTGCAGCATCAGGATCGTCCGACCCTTCCACATAGGCGCGGAAAAAACCAGGAAAGTCGATACGTTTGCCCGTGGCGCGAAATCCCGCGTCTTCTGCCTGAATCTGCACGGTGATATTGGTCTGGCGCACTTCCGCCATCTGGGTGGCCACCGTGCGCTTCCAGATCAGGTCATAAAGCTGAAACTCGCGCCCGCTCAGGCCCGTTTCTTGGGGCGTGCGGAAGGTGCTACCGGCGGGACGGATGGCTTCGTGGGCTTCCTGTGCGCCCTTGCTCTTAGTAGCATAGCGGCGCGGTTCGGGGCTGAGGTATTCGCTGCCATACATTTGCTGGACGCAGCTTCGGGCAGCGGCGATCGCCTGCTGCGACAGATTCACCGAGTCGGTTCGCATGTAGGTGATGTAGCCCTGTTCATAGAGGCTCTGGGCGACGCGCATCGTGTCGCGGGCTGACAGGCGCAGCTTGCGGTTTGCTTCCTGTTGCAGCGTCGAGGTGGTGAAGGGGCGGCGAGGGGCTTGCGCGTCGAAGACCGCTCCTCTAGCCCCGTGACCGTCCAGGTTGCCGACTGGAGGCGATCGTGCAGCGCCTGGGCCTCTGCTTCGCCCAGCAGCAGCACATCGCGTCCGGCGATGATTTGTCCGGTCGATTCGTCAAAATCTGCCCCGTAGCGATGCGGCGGCCACACCCAGGGTCACCAGTTTCGACTCAAAGCTGCTGCCGTCTTTCTCCAGCGTCGCCTTCAGATCCCAGTAAGACCCCTTGCGAAAAGCGCGGCGCTGCCGTTCGCGGTTGACCAAGAGCCGTACCGCAACCGACTGCACCCGCCCTGCCGATAGACCCCAGGCAATTTTTTTCCAGAGCAGCGGCGACAGCGTGTAGCCCACCAGCCGATCCAGAATGCGCCGAGTTTCCTGGGCATGAACCAGTTGCTCATCCACATCGCGGCAGTTTTGCAGGGCTTCGCGGATGGCTTCCTCGGTGATTTCGTGGAACACCATGCGCTTCGTAGGCACCTTGGGCTGGAGCAGTTGCAGCAAATGCCAGCTAATGCTCTCCCCTTCGCGGTCTTCGTCCGTTGCCAGAATTAGCTCATCGGCCTCTTTCAGCGCCTCCTTCAGTGCCTTGACGACTTTCTTCTTATCCTGCGGAACGATGTAGAGCGGCTCAAAGTCAGCCTCCACATTGACCCCGAGTTTTGCCCACTCTTCGCCCTTGACCGAAGCGGGAATGTCGCTCGCCGACTGGGGCAAATCTCGCACATGTCCCATCGATGCCTCGACCCCGATAGCCCGGCGGCAGGTAGTTGCGGATGGTTTTTCGCTTTGGTGGGGGATTCGACAATGACGAGAGTTGACATGGATCTCAGTCGTGCTAAGAAAAAGGACGCAGATGGAGAACGTATCGGTAACGCTTCGATCTGGTGGGGGCCGGGCGAGGACGAGACAGATAGGCAGTGTTGTAAAACAGTCAGTTCGACTGATGCCTGTTCTCTACTTATAGACCATAGCCTTGAAAAGTAGGGAATCTCAAATCGTAAGGATTTTACAAGAAGGAAATCTTTTGGGGGCTATTAGGAGAAACAACGGGGATTATCGGCCGAGCCGCACGTAGCGCACAGATTTGCGCGGTATGATCCATTAGAAATGGAGCGAGTCTGACCTGAATGCAGGCGATTAGAAAGCAGTTTGCCCACAGAAAGCCGATCGGAAACCACGTTTGAACGCTTTGTCGAACGTTTTGTTTGAACGCTTTGGTCTAACTGCCCATGATTCTGATAAGGTCATTTTGTTCTGTCACATCTTCAACTTTGCGCCGTTTACGCTAGACCCCCTATGGACTTTTCCACGCTTGCCGGCCAGCTCAATGCCGGAACCATTCTGCCGGAAGGGATTGTGATTGCCACGCTGATGGTGGTGCTGATCGGAGACTTGATTGTGGGGCGCTCGTCGGCTCGATGGACTCCCTACGTGGCGATCGCCGGACTGTTGGCGGCGGTTGTGGCGCTGGTGCCGCAGTGGGATATCGCCGAACCCATTTCATTTTTGGGAAGTTTTAGTGGGGATACCCTGAGCGTTGTGTTTCGCGGCATCATTGCCCTGTCGGCGGCGCTGACGATCCTGATGTCGGTGCGCTACGTGGAGCAATCGGGCACATCGCTGGCCGAGTTCATCGTCATTTTGCTCACGGCGACGCTGGGCGGCATGTTCCTCTCCGGGGCCGACGAGCTGGTGATGGTGTTTGTGTCGCTGGAAACACTCAGTATCTCGTCCTACTTGCTGACGGGCTACATGAAGCGCGACCCCCGCTCGAACGAGGCGGCGCTCAAGTATTTGCTAATTGGCGCAGCCAGTTCCGCCATTTTCCTCTACGGCTCGTCGCTGCTGTACGGGCTGTCGGGGGGTGAAACGCGACTGGGGGCGATCGCCACAAACATTGCGATCGCCGGACTGGAAGACTCCATCGGCATCGTGATTGCCCTGGTGTTTGTGATTGCGGGCATTGCCTTCAAGATTGCCGCTGTGCCCTTTCACCAGTGGACCCCGGACGTGTACGAGGGTTCGCCAACGCCCGTGGTGGCGTTTCTGTCGGTGGGTTCCAAGGCGGCGGGGTTTGCCCTGGCAGTTCGCCTGCTGGTGACGGCGTTTCCTGCGGTGTCTGAGCAGTGGCAGTTTGTGCTGACGGCGCTGGCGATTCTCAGCATGGTGCTGGGCAACGTGGTGGCGCTGGCGCAAACCAGCATGAAGCGGCTTCTGGCCTATTCCTCGATTGGTCAGGCGGGTTTTGTGATGATCGGGCTGATTGTGGGTACCGAGGCTGGCTATTCCAGCATGGTGTTTTATCTGCTGGTGTACCTGTTCATGAACTTGGGTGCGTTTGCCTGCATCATTCTGTTTGCGCTGCGGACGGGCACAGACGAAATTGCCGAATATAGCGGTCTATACCAAAAAGACCCGCTGCTGACGCTGGCCCTGAGTATTTGCCTGCTATCTTTGGGAGGCATCCCGCCGCTGGCAGGCTTCTTTGGCAAGATTTATCTGTTCTGGGCGGGCTGGCAGGCTGGGGCCTATGCGCTGGTGCTGGTGGGTCTGGTAACGAGTGTTATCTCCATCTACTACTACATTCGCGTGGTGAAGATGATGGTGGTAAAGGAGCCAGATGAGATGTCTGAGTCGGTGAAGAACTATCCGCCGATCCGCTGGACGCTGCCGGGAATGCGACCGCTCCAGGTAGGCATCATCACGGCGCTAATCTTCACCTCGCTGGCGGGCATTCTGTCCAATCCGCTGTTCACGCTGGCGAATGACTCGGTTGACAATACCCCCATGCTGCAACCGGCGCTGCGAGTGGAGCGGGCCCTGATGGCGATCGCCCGTCAAAATCCCGTGGAGTAGGGCTGCGGCCGCACTCCAATGGAAGGGGAAGCGCGAAGAAGGAATAAGGAAGAACGAAGAGCGAAAAACGAGGAATGAAAAGTGGGTGACCCATCGCCAAGCGATCAGCCACCCGCTTTTTAATCGCGATTTTGCGATCGCAGTTTTGCGATCGCGGTACGAAAACTACAAAACACAAAAATCACACGACGGTCAGGTCGCCCTGCACATCCAGCCGCTTAAAGTTGCCCAGCGTCAGGTAGCGTTCGGTCAAGGTTTCGGCGATCGCTGGGGTGACCCAGCCTAGCTGCTTGAGCAGGTGAACCGCGACGGCATACTTGGCCCGCTTGGCTCCGTCCATCACCTTGATCGCCAGCCCCATGCCTTCGCCCACGCGGCCAATGCACTGAATCCCCTCTGCACCAGACTTGCTCACCAGCGCACCTTCTGAGAGGCGCATCACTTCTGTATCAAACTCGCCCTCGCCTGCCACCAGCATGGGGTGATGGGTCATCGCTCGCACAATGCGTTCCAGATCCAGGCTGCTGCCCGATGCAAGCTGGGCAAACAGCGTGGCCATCTGCCCCAGTTGCATAAAGTAGGTCGGTGCGCCGCAATCGTCGTGAGCGGAGATAAATTCTGCCGCAGGCATCCGCAGCAGTTCTGATACCTTGGACAGGATGAGCGTCTGCACCGGGTGGTTGCGCTGCAAATAATCGGAGGTGGGATAGCCAAGCTGGCGGCAGACCGCTAGCATTCCTGCGTGCTTGCCAGAACAGTTATATTCTAAGGGGCTACGCTTGCCTTCGGGAATCGGGCATTGCAGCATCGACGGGTCCACGTCGCAGCGCCAGAGAATGTTGAACACCTGGCGCACCTGTTCGATGGTGCCCCGGTGGGAACTGCACATGATTGCCAAATCGCGATCGCTCAACCCAAAGCGCTCCAGTGTGCCCGTGCTGGTGACGGCCATCGCCTGAAACGGCTTGAGCGACGAGCGCACAAAGGACGCTGTTTCCGCACTGCCCGCAACTGATAGCACGCGACCACGGTTGTCTGCGACTGCTGCCTGCACCAAGTGTCGCGACTCGATAATGCCCTCTCGCAGTAGCCGAACTTCTAGCTCTGCGGTCTGTACTCGTTTTCCCCTAGTCATTCCTGGCCTTAGCTATTTCCGGTAGATAAAGTCCAGCGTCTTCCGCCTCTAGGACTGTGACACACTGCGTCCACTAGCGCAATAGAAACGCCATGATGTGTCATAAGACGGTTTGACGGCAGGTGTTTGGGAGCAAGGCGATGCGAGTCAACCGTGTACGCTGCGAGTCAACCGTGTACGCGAGGAAGTCAGGTCAACGAGCTACGCTGAGAGAGAATGACCCAGATAATGCCACTGAGAACCAACAGTAGCCCAAAGATGGCAAACGTGCGCCAGAGCCGCTTCATGATGGGCTGGATCTGGTAGCTCACGATTAGGCGATCGCGCTGCAACACCTCTTCGGGCTTCGTCCAGGTCTGGCCGTCATACCAGCCCGATTCTTCATAGAACACGGTTTCTTTGGAGAGGCGATCGCGCACATACCACCAGCCCAGCGTCAGCCGCACCAGCGCCAGCAGCGGAATCACGCAAGCCCCTACCGCCGCGCTCAGGGCAAACAGCGCTGGATATTTCGCGGGCGGAAAGCTGACCGCCGCCACAGGCCCAGACACCGCCCAACTCAAGCCCCAGAGAATCAGAATCGGCTTGATGTAGGACCAGAGGTCGAGCGTCGCCCAGCGAAAAAACCAGGACTCTTGCAAGTCTTGAAACTCATTGATGGGTTGTTGCTCGGAGGGAACCGGGCAGACGGGCAGAGAGGATTTCATGGGCAACGAGTGGGCTGCATCCTAGCGCGAGGTGGGAAACAGTGAACGAAATGTGCTGACTTCTCGCGTCATCCGCACTGAGTCTGGTTTCAAATCGGATTCTGAAAACAATCCTGAATGCAGTCTACTGTAATCCACGAATCTGGTGTAGCTAGGGGCAGACAGACGGCGGAAGGCGGAGCCGAAAGTCGCGCTGCACAAGGCTTTTGTGATTTCCAGGCTCCTCGCTACCTTGTTTAACCCCAGCCGTACCGGATAAAGGACACTCGACCCAGTGAGAGTCTAGTTAAAAGATCCCGGTTAAATGCCCCTTCTCAAGTCCGTCAAACGTGGCCCTAGCCTTTTGCAGAGGTGCTTGCGCCTTGAAGTGCCGCAAAAGACAGCCGCTCGGCGTGTCCCCAAAATGCTTCCAGGTTGTAGAACTCGCGGTCTTTTTCGAGGAAGATGTGGGCAATGACATCGCCGTAGTCGATGAGGACCCAGTTGCCCTCGGCTTGCCCCTCGATTCGCACGGGCACCCGCTGAAGTTTTTCCTTCACCGTTTGCTCAATGCTGTTGGCGATCGCCCTCACCTGCACGTGCGAAAAGCCCGTCACCAGCACAAAATAATCTGCCAGGTAGGACACATCCGCCACTTTCAGGAGCACAATGTCATCCCCTTTGCGGTCGTCGGCGGCTTGGGCGATCGCCAGCGCCAGGTCATCGCTGCTGGAGTCGGTTTCGACGGCGAGGCGAGGGGCGGATGCATCAGCAGCCAACCGGGTAGAAAGCAGGGCCTCTAGCGGAGATTCATGGGTCATCAAATGTTCAGTACCTCTAGGTTTGATAGGACAGGGCTTGATAGGAAAACAGATTCAGGACTGGCTGAATCGAGATTGCAGGCAGAATAGCAAAAAAACAAAGTTTTGCATTGTGTGATGAACAACGAAGCAGCGGGCAAAAAATAAAATCAAGTTGCGGTAAATCTTGGGGCCGACCAAGTTGCAGCGCGATATGCCTCGGCGGCGGGGCTGCGCCATCGCCCTGAATCTGCCTGGAGAAACCAGTTGCGGGTTTGCAGGGCGCGGGGATGAATTAAATGTCCAGCGTCCAGCAGATATTTGAAGGTATAGTCGCAGGTCATCCAAACTGCTTGCGTTAAATTTTGTTGACTAACCATTCGTAAATGGTTGAGTTCGGCGGTGTCGCCGCGCCCCGGCTCTAGCGTGTCTGCCAAAAACACGACGCAGCTCAGGGCACTCATGCCCGGACTGCCAAGCGTATGGTTGGCGATCGCCGCTAGCACCTCTGCATCCGTGACACCAAATTCTCGCTGCGCCACGATCGCTCCTACATCGGCATGGAGCAGATGCGGATTGGCTTCGTCTACCGGATCGAGCGGCAGCCCCGCCTCGTCCGCGATGCTCAGCAGCGTTTGGGGCTTGAAGTATTTCGCCAGATCATGCAGCAGCGCCGCCAGGGCCGCCCGCTGAGGCTCAAGGTTATGAACCTGGGCCAGGGCGATCGCCATCTGCTCGACCCCCAGCACATGCTGCACCCGCGAGGCTGGAACCTGAACCTCTAGCCAGTTCAGAATGCGGCTCCGCAGCGCGTCATCGTCTAAATCAACCATGCTGGATTCATGTTGCTTGAGGATGCATTAGGAATGCGTAGATCTGCTCACCGTCTCCTGCCAAGTGAGTCAATTGTAGCGCAGGTTACGGGATGGCTTGCTTACCGCTGGGATTGGGGACGACGGGCTGGCTCGGTGGCACTCGTTGGGCTGCTGGCTTTTGAATCGCTGGGCGTGGAACCGTTTGGCAGCGTCCCAGTAGGTCGAGTGGCAGCGGGCGCGGGGGACGGGGCGGACGTTTCTGGCGTTGCCGAACCGACCAGCGAGTAGAATAGCTGTTCATAGGCGGCGATCGCCTGCTCAAAGCGATAGTGCTGGAGGGCATACTGTCGCCCTTGGTGGGCCCACGCGGCCCGCTGCGGCGCATCGTCATAGACCGAGCGCAGCGCTTCCGCCAGTTGCTCCGGCTGCTCCGGCTGCACGACCGTTCCCGCTTCGCTGTGCAGCACCAGTTTTGCCAACTCGCCCTCCATCGGAGCCGAGGCCACCACCGGGCAGCCGCTCGCCAGCAGCAGTTGAAACTTTGACGGCATGTTAAAACTCACCACATTTTTGCGCTGCACCACCAGCCCCACGTCTGCCGCCGACATCAGGTCGGGCAATCGCTCCCTCGGCTGAAAGTCAAAAAACTGCACGTTGTCTGCCTGGCACTGCCGCGCATAGTCCTGCAACTGCTGACAGGCCTCGCGCTCGCCCACGATGGCAAACACCAGATCGGGCAGGTCGTGTAGCCGTGCTGCTGCCTCGATCACGGTTTCCATGCCCTGCGTTAGCGCGATATTGCCTGCATACAGCACGATAAATTTGTCCTGCAAGCTGTGCTGCTGGCGAAATTGGTTTTCTGCGGGTGGAATCGGGCGAATAAAGTTTACATCTACCCAGTTGGGAATGCAGATTAGCTTTTGAGGCGATACGCCTTTGTGTTGCAGGTTTTGGGCAAAGCCGTCGGCAATTACGGCGATCGCCGTTGCGGTGCGATAGGCAAACCGTTCCAGCGCCTCGAACGCACGAATGGCCAGCCGATTTTTCACAATGCCCAGCCGCACCGCCGCTTCCGGCAGGATATCCTGCACGTTTAGCACCACCGGACAGCGGTAAATCTTCCCCAGCAGTGCCGCAGGCACACTGACGGGCAGCGGCGGCGTGGTCAGCAGAATCACGTCGGGTCGAAAGCCCCATAGCGCCTGCACGACGCTCGTAATCACAAAGCTGCCGTCTAGCAGCACCCGCCCCAGCAGCCCTGGCCGCGGCCGAATCCAGACATAGCAGCGCTGCACGCACACGCCGTTTTCCACTCGCGTTTGATACAGCCGCCCACGATAGCCCGGATAGATGCGCCGCTGCGGATAGTTGGGCATCCCCGTCACCACGCGCACCTGGTGTCCCCGTTGGGCCAATCCTTCGGCTAGCTCCGTCATCAGCGGCGCAATCCCAATTGGCTCTGGAAAATAGTTGTAGGAATAGATCAGGATCTTCATGCAGCCAGAGGAATCGCCAGCGGAATGAGCATCTTAGCGCAGAAGCCAGGGCTGGCACAGAAGCCGAGAGAACGGAGAACCCACTGTCGAGGTTGAATCAAGGCTGCCCACCCATCGATATTCGGCGTGCTTTCTGATTCAGCGTGCTTTCTGCCTGGTGCGCGTTTGGATGAAATGTCGAAACTTCGCGCTATCTGCCAATTTGCACTCCAGCTTATCGCTTGACCTCAAAACTCTGCAGATGCTCTGGCGGCTCGTATTGCACTGAAACGTCTTTCACAACCGCAGTGGGCGGCCCCTGATGACACCAGCGGATGATTTCTTGAACGCGATCGCCCGGCCCTTCAAACACGGCCTCGACGCGCCCATCTCGTAGGTTTCGCACCCAGCCGTTGATCTTTAAGAGTGTCGCTGTGTCGCAGGTCGAAAAGCGATAGCCTACCCCCTGCACCTTGCCCGAAATCCAGACATGAGCCCGCACCCAGTCGCCCGCAGTCTGTGGTGGTTGTGCTTGCGTCATTTGGTCGATGGCTCCCTACTCAAAAACCATTGAACTCAGCGCTGATTCTATAAGGACCACTTCAACCCGCCACTCCCCAATCCCTAACCCCAACCTCTAAACCCTTAACCCCTGAGTTCGGGAACCCGTACCCCCGACAAAGTTGCTGACGGCCCCCTGCGCCAGGTAAATTAGCACTCAGGAGTTGAGAGTGCTAAATCTTGACTCGATAGCAATGGCTCAATCAGCACACTGACACGTTGCAGGTGGCTCTGCTGGGTTTATAGAGCTTGTTTCCCGGAGGGCGATCGCTCTACTGAATGCCCGGTTCAGCTTCTCAATATGAACGGGAACTTGGAGTGCGTCAAGGGTGCAAGTTCTCCCAGTGCGCGATCTAGTCAACAAAGTTCAGTGATTGAGCAAGATTCTTCAACCCAACTGCAACTTTATCGTCTGGAGAGACTATACGTATGGCTGCTGTGTCCTTGAGTGTTTCAACCGTTAAGCCATTAGGCGATCGCGTGTTTGTGAAGGTCAGCGCTTCCGAAGAAAAGACCGCAGGCGGCATTTTCCTGCCCGACACCGCTAAGGAAAAACCTCAAGTGGGCGAAGTGGCGCAGGTGGGCCCCGGTCGGCGCAATGACGACGGCACCCGTCAAGAACTGGAAGTGAAGGTGGGTGACAAAGTGCTGTACTCCAAGTACGCCGGCACCGACATCAAGCTGGGCGGCGAAGAGTACGTGCTGCTGTCCGAGAAAGACATTCTGGCGATCGTTGGCTAAATTTTGGATTTTGGGTTTTGGATCTTCAAGCTGCGGCACCCTTTGCTGCACTAAGTCCAAGATGCCAAACCGAAACTCGTAGACTTTCAATCGAAATCCTCAATCGCAAATCCAAAATCGGAAACTATGGCTAAGCGCATCATTTACAACGAAAACGCACGTCGCGCTCTGGAAAAGGGCATCGATATCCTGGCAGAAGCCGTTGCAGTCACCCTGGGTCCCAAAGGCCGCAACGTGGTGCTAGAGAAGAAGTTTGGCGCACCCCAGATCGTGAATGACGGTGTGACCATTGCTAAGGAAATCGAGCTAGAAGATCACATCGAAAACACGGGTGTCGCTCTCATCCGTCAGGCTGCGTCTAAAACCAACGATGCCGCTGGCGACGGGACGACGACGGCGACCGTGCTGGCTCATGCAATGGTGAAAGAAGGTCTGCGGAACGTTGCCGCAGGGGCTAACGCCATTTCCCTGAAGCGTGGCATCGATAAAGCGTCTAACTTCCTGGTGGAGAAGATCGCGGAACACGCTCGTCCGGTGGAAGATTCCAAGGCGATCGCCCAGGTTGGCTCTATCTCTGCGGGCAATGATGAAGAAGTCGGCGCGATGATTGCCGAAGCGATGGACAAAGTGGGTCGCGAAGGCGTGATCTCGCTGGAAGAAGGCAAGTCCATGACGACCGAACTGGAAGTCACCGAAGGGATGCGCTTCGACAAGGGCTATATCTCGCCCTACTTTGCCACCGACACCGAGCGCATGGAGGCCATCCTAGATGAGCCGTTTATTCTGCTGACCGACAAGAAGATTACCCTGGTGCAAGACCTAGTGCCCGTGCTGGAGCAAGTGGCCCGCGCTGGTCGTCCGCTGCTGATCATTGCTGAGGACATTGAGAAAGAAGCCTTGGCGACTCTGGTGGTGAACCGTCTGCGGGGTGTGCTGAACGTGGCTGCGGTCAAGGCTCCTGGCTTTGGCGATCGCCGCAAGGCCATGCTGGAAGACATTGCCGTGCTGACGGGCGGTCAGGTGATTACCGAAGATGCGGGTCTGAAGCTCGACAACGTGAAGTTGGAAAGCTTGGGTAAGGCTCGCCGTGTCACGATTACTAAGGACACCACCACAATTGTTGCAGAAGGGAACGAGGCTCAGGTCAAGGCTCGCTGCGAGCAAATTCGCCGTCAGATTGAAGAAACCGATTCTTCCTACGACAAAGAGAAGCTGCAAGAGCGTCTGGCCAAGCTCTCTGGCGGTGTGGCTGTGGTCAAGGTCGGTGCTGCGACCGAAACCGAAATGAAGGATCGCAAGCTGCGCCTGGAAGATGCCATCAACGCGACCAAGGCTGCGGTAGAGGAAGGCATCGTTCCTGGTGGTGGCACCACGCTGGCTCACCTGGCTCCGCAGCTTGAAGAGTGGGCTAAGAGCAACCTGACGGCGGAAGAACTGACGGGTGCGCTGATTGTCGCCCGTGCCTTGTCTGCGCCGCTGAAGCGGATTGCCGAAAACGCAGGTCAGAACGGCGCGGTGATTGCTGAGCGCGTCAAGGAGAAGGACTTCAACGTGGGCTACAACGCCGCCACCGATGAGTTCGTCGATATGTTTGACGCGGGTATTGTTGACCCGGCAAAGGTGACTCGTTCTGCCCTGCAAAATGCGGCATCGATCGCGGGCATGGTGCTGACGACCGAGTGCATCGTTGTTGACAAGCCCGAACCCAAAGAAGCGGCTGGCGCTGGCGCTGGCGGCGGCATGGGCGGCGACTTCGACTACTAAGTTCGACCGTTCGACGACTCAGTTCGACGACTCGGTTGGAACTCCCAGTCGCTACACTGCTGGTGTGGCTCCTGGGAGTCGGACTCAGAGTCGAAGGTCAAGAACATTCAACGAAAAGAGCGATCGTTCCAAGCGGGCGATCGCTCTTTTTTAGTTCTCTTTTAGTTCTCCTGTCACGCCCTATTCCTGCACACACGGCAAACGCGAGGGCGACAGGCGCTCCACCCAGGCTTCAAGATACGCTCGGTTGGCTTGCCGCTGAGCTGGATCGGTCGTATCGAGCGGGTGCGGCAGCGTCCCTAAAATTGCTGCCGTCGTCACGCAAAACATAGATTTTTGGAAGCTCAGGCAGATTTTCACCCGCAGGTCATCTTCGCCCCGCAACCCCTGCCGATAAATATTGTGCAGGTAATCAGGCAGAAAATGGCGCATATCCTGCATCAGCAGCGTGGGCGGAATGCCCCCACCGCCAATCGGCAGCGGATCGGCAAACAGCGCCCCATAGTTAAAATCTGCCTGCTCATGCGAAATTTGGTGCGCCTGGGCGTTGTAAGACACTGTGCCAAAGAAGGGAAACGACCGAAGAAACACCGCTTCCACATAGGGCAGTGCCGTATCGGGCAAGAAGGTCAGCCCCGCTGAAGCGGGCAAGATGTCGTAGGTTTTTCCGCCGATAGACACGGCATAAGTAATGGGCAAAGCTGCTGCATCGACCAGACCTTGCTTGACGTGGGCGACCACATCGGCGATCGCCCTGATTTCTCCCCGGTCGTATCGATCTGAAAGTGTCAGGAACATCGGACTCATAACTCGCCAAAACTGCCCTAGCCCGCTGTAATAGCAAAGCAGCCGCACCTGTTCTACCAAGAAGTCGGGAAACAGATGATTAAGGCCACCCATTAGCGGATTGGACTTGACCTTGGCGCGAATCGCCGTTTTTGCCAGGTTCACAAACTCCGGCGTGTCAAGAAATGCATCCAGACCGCCGCCGCCGTGCCAGAACATGCCTTTCATGCAATATTCGGCAAATTCGTAGTTAATCCGGTCGTGCCACCAGTGGCGCAGCAGCTTGGCTAGCGTGATTTCGCCGTTGAAATATTTGAAAAACGGAAACAGCACCAAAAACTGATGCTCTGAAATGTAAATCAGGTTGCGCCAGTAGGCATCCAGCACCACGCCATAGCTCTTGAGAATGCCTACCACTTCCACAACGTTTTCCGGGGTGTCGGGCAGTAGCGCACCGCCAGACTCAATCCGGTCCACGATGTAGGAAAGGGGATGGGCGGTGGGAGAGGGTGCGGTTAGCATAGCAGGAGCTTCAGGATCTTATAGAGCAAGGGGCTTGGGTGTGGGGTGGTGGGATGGTTGCGTAAGCTGCGTGATCCCTGAATCTTTAAGGACGTTCAAGCAAATGACTCAAAAATTACTCAACGCTTCGGCGGAGGGGGCGGGGGGCCAGCGCAGCGGCGATCGCCCGGTCGTCTAGCGTGCCCAGCGATAGGGAGGTGAGTTCGCTCCAGCGGGTCATCCAGTTGGGCTGAAGCCCCAGGAAGATGACCAAAACAACGACCACAATCGAAGGAATGCGGTCTTTCCAGTAGATGGCCGGCAGGTTCGCTAGGGCGTCGGGCAACCGTCCAAAGAAGACGCGGTTAATCAAATTCAAGAAGTACACGGCTGTTAGCCCAACGCCGAGCATACACAGCAGAGTCTGGATGGGGAAGACCAGCAGGCTGCTGCGGTAGATGATGTACTCAGCAATAAAGCCCACCATGCCGGGAATGCCCGCGCTGGCCATCACCCCCCGCAATCATCAGGGAACCCCACCAGCGGTAGTCCTCGCTCCGGAGTCAGCAGGCCCGCAGCACCGTCACATCCCGTGTGCCGGTCTTGGCATAGACCACGCCTACCAGGAAAAACAGCAGCGCGGAAATTAGCCCGTGGCTGACCATTTGGGCGATCGCCCCGGCGATGCTCAGCGGTGTGGCGGCAGCGGCAGCCAGCAGGATATACCCCCATGTGCCCGACGGGAACTGTAGGCGACGATTTTCTTCATGTCGGTCTGGGCGATCGCCACAAAGGAGCCATACAGCACATTCACCACCGCCAACCAAGCCAGCCACGGTGCCACAAGCTGCCAGGTTTCAGGAAATAGCCCCAGCCCAAACCGCACAATTCCGTAAGTTCCCAACTTCAGCAGCACCCCCGCTAGCAGCACCGAGGCTGGCGTTGGCGCTTCGACGTGAGTATCTGGCAGCCAGGTATGCAGCGGCACAATTGGAATCTTGATGCCAAAGCCAATCAGCAGCGTAATCAGCAGCACCAACTGCGTGGCAATCGGTAGCGCCGGGTTTTGCAGCACCGCATAGTCAAAGCTGCCCGTCCCGCTCAGCAGCGCCAGCCCAAAGAAAGCAGCCAAAATCAGAATTCCCGACAGCGCCGTGTAAATCAAAAACTTGGTGGCCGCGTAGCCCCGTCGTGCGCCGCCCCAAATTGCCACCATCAAATAAAGCGGAATCAGTTCCACCTCATAGAACAGAAAGAACAGCAGCAGGTTCTCTGACAAAAACGCCCCCGCCACGCCCGCTTCTAGCAGCAGCATCAGGCAATACCAGAGTCGAGGACGATTCAAATTGACATCAGTGCTGTAGATTGCCAACCACACCAGCAGGCTGTTTAGCACAATTAGCGGCAGCGACAGTCCATCCACCCCCAGTTTGTAGCTCAGCCCAAGCTGCTCAATCCACGTTAGCGCTTCCTGAAGCTGAAACGCAGCCGCGCTGGTGTCAAACCGGCTGACCAGCACCCCAGTCCACACCAGAACCAGCGTTGCAAACCCCAGCGCCACCTGGCGGGCCCTCGCCGCTGCTTGCGCTTGGGGCAAGAGGCTGATGATCAGCGCACCAAGAACCGGAAACCAGATTAGAACACTCAGCATGGCAAATCAGAATGGTTGGGGATGCTTGTGTAAGAGCGTGGGTGAGAGCGTGGGAGTAAGTCTGGGTGCAGCGTTCTGGGGGAAGAACTTTAGCCAGCAGTTTTTTAGGTGTTTTAGCAACAGGCGTTCCGAATCAAGCGATAGGGTTCTAAAACATCCAGCCCAGCCAGGCAATTCCCAAAATGACCCCGACAAACACGGTTAGCAGATAGTGTCTAGCACGTCCCGAAACAGTATATTTCAGGCTCTCGCCGCCGATCAGCGACGCAACACCGAGGAGATTCACCATGCCGTCTACCACGTATCGGTCAAACCAGGCCGTAAGCCTCGAACCTTGGGACACAGCAAACACCACCGTCAGCTTGTAAAGCTGCTCAATCCGAAAATCGTGGGCCAGGAAATCCTGGAGCGATTTCCAGCCCAGTCCGCCCGGCTGCGGCAGGGGGCGAGATCCGATGTAAAAGAAAACACCCAGCCCGCAACCCGTGATGCTGGAGGCAAATAGCGCCCCGGCGATCGCCAGATTCAGGTCTCTCCAGTCGGGCAGCAGCCCCCAGTTGTGGAGCATAACGGGCACCAGCAGCGTGGCGATCGCCACCGATACCATCGGCACTGCAATCGGCCAGGGTGCTTCAGGAGCGCGTCGCGTTTTGGGCTTCACCTCACCACAAAAAACTAGACCAAACACTCGCGTTAGCCCAAAAGCCGTTAGGCCGTTGACGATCAGCAGCACCGCCAGCAAACCCGGCGAAGACCGCCACACCGGCAGCGCCCACTGATACATCGCCCAAAAGCATCCCAGCGGCACCAGCCCCACAGACCCCAGCGCCCCAATCACAAAAGCGCTAGCCGTGGCGGGCATCCGCGACCCCAGCGCCCCCATTTCTCGCAAATCTTGAGTGCTGGTGGTCAGAATCACCGAGCCAGTACACATAAACAGCAGCGCTTTGGCAATTCCGTGGGTGAACAGCAGGAGCAGCGCCGTATCGTGCTGCTGTAGCCCTACTGCCAAAAACACCAGACCCAGATAGGCGCTCGTCGTGTGGGAGAGGGCACGTTTGATGTCGATTTGGGCGATCGCCACCAGCGAAGCCCCGACCGCCGTCACCGTCCCCAACACCATCAAGGTCGTCAGCGCCACAGGCGACAGCGCCACGATCGGCTGCATCCGAATCAGCACATAGGCTCCGCAGGCCACCACCACCGAGTTCCGCAGGATCGAGGCCGGGTTTGGCCCTTCCATTGCCTCATCCAACCAAAGGTTCAAAGGAAACTGGGCACACTTGCCGACCGGGCCCGCAATCAGGGCCAGACCCACCAGATTTGCCACCAGCGGCGACAAATTCGCCGTTTCAGCCCAGGCCTCCAGATAGGGAAAGTCTAAATCGCCTGCCAGTAGACCCACCGCAACCACGCCCATTAGCAGCAGCACATCGCCTACGCGCTTGGTCAAGAAAGCATCGCGAGCCGCCGTGACCACTAGCGGTTGGGCATACCAAAATCCCACCAGCAGATAGGTCGAAAGCGTCAGCATCTCCAGCAGGGCATAGCTGAGGAACAGCGAGTTGCTCAGCACCAGTCCGCTCATGGCTCCTTCAAAAAAGCCCATCAGCGCGTAGAACCGGGCCAGCGCCCAGTCTTTCTCTAGGTATCCCAAGGCAAACACCTGGGCAATCAGGCTCAAGACCGTAATAATCAGTGCTGCGCCAACGCTGATTCGGGATAGCTCTAGCGATAGGGTAATGTCCAAGTCTAGCACCGACAGCCAGGGTAGCGGCTCATACTGGGGTGGCATATCCCAGACTACCCACAGCAGCAGCCCACAGTGAACCAGGGCCAGCAGTGTCATCAAAATATTGAAATAGGCCGCTGGCCGGGGCCCCGTTCGCCGCACCACCCCTACAGACCAAGGCAACGTCAACAGCGCTCCAATCAATCCATAGCCTGGAACCCACCAACTGGTTTCAATTAAAAACTGAACCATCGATTCATCCCTTACGCGCTTTAACGGGTGCTAAATAAAACAGGTGCTAAAACAGGTGCTAAAACAGGTGCCAAGATTGTCGGGCTGCCTTTCATCACGCTTTATCATTCACTGATTCTCTATGGCTGCTCGAACCCACTTCCATCTACTGGAGGCTTGCTCGCCTGGAGGCCTACTCTACTGGAGTTAGTTGCAGTTGGAGCTACTGTATCGCAAACACTTCATGAGCTAGGCTAACCAGCCATGCCCGAACTCATGTCATCCTGACTGAACTATCTGACCTGAATGTCGTCTGAACAAATGTAGTCTGAACATGGTTTGAACTGTTGCTTGAACAGATACGCATTTCTGAGTCTACATTCGTAGGACTAAACTGCTTGGCCTACCCCCCTAAGTCTGATCCGCCCTTGAATCTAAGCCACTGCGTGCAGCCTGTGGCACGACTTGAGCGATTCTCGCATTGCTGCCAATAGCAGATCAAGCGGACTGAGGATTTTACTGGCTGCTGATGTATCCCGATATGGGATCGACTTGATGCCAAACTTAGGTTGCTAAAAAGGCGATCGCACGTTCTAGACAAAGAGTGCGATCGCCGCTACACAAGGTTTTTTGTAATAAGGACTGTAGCATTACTGCCGCAAACGCTTAGAGAGTGTTTGTAAACAGTTGTTAAGCTTCCTTCGTTTTTCTTGTCCTGCGGTTATTTCCTAATCGTCGCAGCATCAACCGAATCATCGCGGCATAAACCATGCCCTCATGATTCTCAGGCAATCGTTCATAGTCTCGCACTAATCCCCGATTGTTCTCTAGCCAAGCCCAGGTCCGTTCCACAATCCATCGCTTCGCTTGCACCGAAAATCCTTTTCCCTTATGCTCCACCACCTCAAACTCGACCCCATACACTGCTTCTATATCCTCCTCCAAATCCCCCTGGTAACCCTGGTCAGCAAGAATTTTAGCCATCCGTTGGTGCGTCTCTAAAACCTCAAATAAAACCCAAGGGGCCGCTTTGACTTCGGCTTGATTGGCCGCTCCCACATGGCATTTGAGTATCAGTCCTAAAACGTCGACAAGGGCCGTCCGCTTCCGCCCTTTTATCTTTTTGAAGCCATCAACCCCGATTTGCTCCCCCCTTTTTCCCCCAGTCTCACCGACTGGCTATCTAGAATCCCTAAACTGGGTTCGGCTTCGCGTCCCTCCGATTCTCGGACGCTTCTCACCAAGGTGCTGTTAATCCTTTCCCATACTCCCAAACGCACCCAAAGACGAAAATACCCATACACGGTCTGCCACGCTGGAAAGTCTGCTGGGAGATTGCGCCATTTCACTCCATTGTCTACCCGGTAAAAAATGGCATCAAGGACTTTCCGTAAATCAACCTCCCGCAGTCGCCCAACCGGTTTATCCTCAGGCAGTAAAGGTTCGATTATTTGCCATTCCTCATCCGTCAAATCACTGCTGTAAGTTTTGAACTGTTCCATACTCCTACCTCTTACAACTCTGATTTCCTGATACATCTTTTGGCTAGGATGCTTCAATTCCTTTGCAATATTTGTTTACAAACACACTCTTATAAAAAGCAAACAATTTGTTGACCCTCTGGCTTCACAGGATTGACAACGTTGAAATGTAAATTATTGTGTCGATCCTCAATCAAAAAACACGAAATATTAAATCCTCTCAAGGTTTACGAACTGTTTTCCAAGAATAAGACACTGGCTGTTGCTTTCCTCATAAAATACAAGGGCCATTACGGAATAAGGAGTGAAAGGTTCAAGGGGCTGGCAGCTTCCGAACCAGCATTTTTGGTACACATGCCTGTCCTTGGTATTGTTTGCAAGTATTTGTCAGATAGTTTGTCAGTCATTTGTAGGTTTTGTAGGTATTGCCACAATGCACGGAATGTGCGGTTCTATGTGTGCAGTTCTATGTGCAGCTTTGCTCACACGACGCATTACACTATAAGCCCCTGCGCTCTGGTCTTGAACTGGTTCTGTTAAAGATTCAGATTGCCAACGGATATAACGCTGAGTTATATAGACCATAAAAACAATTACTTTGGTTTATATTGCCAAAGCGGTCAACCCCCTTGTATTCTGACAATGGGAATTCCGTCGTGCTTTTCCAATCTATTTCTTGTGATGCAAATGCCGAGTTTGTTTGCTCATCTAGAGATTTTTTGGACACCTTGTGGTATTCGCTGAAGCTACATTTCAGTCCTTTGTCTAAGGATTTGAAGCCACACAGGTTGTTGACTGTGGCTAGCTCTATTCGGAGGTTCCTATCGGAAGCTCTAGAGTGTTTGCTCTATGCCCACGTTGCACGGTTGTTCCGGTTTGAAGCACGCTGAAGGGGATGGCTGCTGGGTTGGTTAGCCACAGCTTGTATAGCTGAGACAAAGCGTTATCGCTTGCGTCATTTCCCACACCTAGGGTCGCTTAAGTCTATATCTGCAAGACTGAATGGAAGGTTGAAGCAGAGTTCTTATATCTAAGTCGCTGCTGGCTGTTACTTAGTTGCACATAACTTGTCATAATTAACAGTTGCAGACAGACTGACGGTGTTGGGCTGGTGAATAAGGTTTTGGACTGGTTTGCTGGCCCAAGCTGCGAGTAGCGATGAATGGCGATCGCAGGTTTTAGTTTTGTTCGAGTACCGTTTTTTGGAAGGGAGAAAACGATGGCAATTGCAGTTGGAATGGTAGAAACTCTGGGCTTTCCTGCCGTGGTCGAAGCGGCGGACGCGATGGTGAAAGCAGCACGGGTGACGCTGGTTGGCTATGAGAAAATCGGCAGTGGGCGGGTGACCGTGATTGTCCGGGGCGACGTGTCCGAAGTGCAAGCTTCCGTGGCGGCTGGGATTGAAAACGTGAAGCGAGTCAACGGCGGACAAGTGCTCTCCACTCACATTATTGCTCGTCCTCATGAAAACCTGGAGTACGTGCTGCCGATTCGCTATACCGAAGCCGTTGAAGCCTTCCGGGAAAGCGTCAGCGGGATTCGCCCCGTCAACCGTCCGTAAGTAGCCACTAGATGCAGATTGCCAAGGTTTGCGGTACGGTCGTTAGCACTCAAAAAGAGCCTAGCTTGCAGGGGGTCAAGTTTCTGCTGTTGCAGTTTGTCGATGTGGAGGGAAACCTCTTGGCAGACTATGAAGTGGCGGCAGACAGCGTAGGGGCTGGGCTAGATGAATGGGTCTTGGTTAGTCGAGGCAGTGCTGCGCGTCAGACCCCTGGCGGAGAGTCTCGTCCCCTAGATGCCCTAGTGATTGGCATCATTGATACCGTAAGCGTGGAAAATCTCATGCTTTATCGCAAGCGGGATCAAGATCGATGATTGTCTAGCGAGGGCTGTCCAAACAGTGGTTCCGATCCTAGAGTTCTGAGTTCTAGCGTTCCGATTCTAGAGTGGTGAGGGCGATCGCCCGTTGAGTGCTGTGGGAAACCGGGAGCCTGACCATTGTGTTTCAGGCTCTCGGTTTACGGCTGATCGGGGTCGATCGGGCTGTGAGGGTGGTGAAAGGTTTGGGTTGACCTTGCTCGATCTGTGTCGGCCGGTTTTGCGGGTTGATTCGGCCTGTTAATTTTGCCGGTCACGGTTCGAGTTTTGTTGCTGGGTCAGGAGAGCTGTGGTCATGGTTGCTCAAAGCTCCGTTGCTGCTACACCCTGGGCAAAAGGGGTAACGCAGCCCAAGATTCATGAGACTGCATACGTTCACTCCTTTTCGACCGTGATGGGAGATGTGCAGATTGGTGCAAACGTGCTAATCTCACCGGGCGCTTCCATCCGAGCAGAGGAGGGCGCACCCTTTTATGTCGGTTCAGGCAGCAGCGTTCAGGAGGGGGCGATCGTTCACGGGTTGCCGCAAGGGCGCGTGCTGGGGGATGATCAGCAGCCCTACTCAGTCTGGATTGGTCAAGACGTTTCTATTACCCACATGGCGCTGATTCACGGGCCGGCCTATGTGGGCGATCGCTGCTTTATTGGCTTCCGGTCTACGGTGTTCAACGCCCGCATCGGCGAGGGCTGCATTGTCATGATGCACGCGCTCATCCAGGATGTGGAAAATTCCCGCCAGGTCGGTATGTTCCCTCTGGGTCGGTCATCACTACCCAGCAGCAAGCCGACCGCTTGCCAGAGGTTCAGTCGGTTGATATCGAGTTTGCTTCCCAAGTCGTTGGTTTCAACGACGCAATGCGGTCTGGTGATGGGGGCGCTGGTTCTCCGACCCGCTCCGAATCAGCCCGCCTTCAGCAGCCGAGCGATCGCGCTGCCGAGTCGTCCTATCGTTCCAGCCAAAATCCTGAGATGCTGAATACTCAATTAACTCCAGAAGTTGTCGAACAGGTGCGCCATTTGCTAGCCCAGGGCTATCGAATTGGCACCGAACATGCGGATACTCGCCGATTCCAAACCAGTTCCTGGCATAGCTGTGCGCCCATCCAGTCTTCCCGCGAGGCAGATGTGCTGGCGGCGTTACAAGCCTGCCTGACTGAACATAGCGGCGAATACGTGCGGCTGTTTGGCATCGATACCCACTCCAAGCGGCGTGTTGGGGAACTGATCGTGCAGCGGCCAGGCGATCGCACCAACGGAAACGGCGCATCAACCAGTGCTGCCAGCTATTCTAGCCAGAGCTACGCTAGCCACAGCTACAGCAAGCCTGCTGCCTCCTATGGAGGGAGCGGTGTCAGTTCGTCTGGTCTATCGCCCGAAGTGGTAGAACACGTTCGCGGGCTGCTGTCTCGCGGGCTGCAAATCGGCACAGAACACGCCGACAAACGCCGCTTTCAAACGAGTTCCTGGCATACCTGCGCTCCCATCCTAGCAACCCGCGACTCTGAAGCGATTTCGGCACTGCAAGCCTGTCTGGCAGAGCATTCGGGTGAGTATGTCCGGCTATTTGGCATTGATCCCAAGCTAAAGCAGCGGGTTGGAGAACTGATCGTGCAGCGTCCTGGCAATGGGCAAAACGGCAGCGCTCCTGCCCCCAGCTACAGCAGCAGTGGCTCATCATATCAGCAGCCCGCCGCCAGCAGCTTCAACGCAGGCCATAGCTCTGCTGCTTCGAGCCAGCGCCTCAGCCCCGAAGTCGTCGATCAGGTTCGCCACCTGCTGTCTCAGGGCTACAAAGTTGCCGTAGAACATGCCGACAAACGTCGTTTCCAGACTAGCTCTTGGGAAAGCTGCTCGCCGATCGAGTCTGGTCGTGAATCGGATGTGCTGGCAGCTTTGGAGCGCTGCTTGGGAGATAACCAGGGGCAGTATGTCCGGGTTTATGGAGTCGATACTCAGTCCAAGCGACGGGTTGCGGAGACGATTATTCAGCGTCCATAGGCGCTGCATGGAGGTGCAGTCATTGGTTGCAGTCATCGGTTGCAACGGCTGGTTACAAGTTGCAATCAGCAGTTTCAGCAGTTGCAGCGTTGACTTAGCAACCTCGCGGCTCACTGATCGGTTGGAGTCGGGTTTAACGACAGGTTGGTTTACATCCCCTTAGAGCAATGCAGAGGTCACCGCTATCGTCAGTTGAGACCACCCCAGGGTTGACGAATGGCGATGTGGTGATTGAGCCAGGGGCGGCGATCGCCCCTGGGGTTTTGCTCCAGGCTAACCCTGGCAGTCGGATTACGATTCGGGCAGGGGTTAGCGTTGCGGCGGGGGCTATCTTGCACGCCCACGGCGGCCCGCTGACGATCGAGGCAGGCGTGACGATCGGTTCGCGGGTACTAATCATTGGTGCAGGGCATATCGGCGCGACGGCTTGCATCGGGGCCGAAGCGACAATTCTAAATCCAGCGATCGCCCCTGGTGAAATTGTGCCGCCCAAGGCGCTACTGGGAGACACGAGCCGCCGAGTTGACCTGGATACCCCACTTGCCTCTGCCATACCAGACTCTAGCGGTGCGATTCCATCCCCGCCGTTGCCTGCTCAACCTTCCACGTCTGGCGCTGGGCTTGGGCCCAATGCGTTGAGTGACCGACGCTCTGTGGGCGGACTCTCGACCACTGCGCCGATTAGTCTGTCCACACCCCCAGTCTACGGACGGGAGGCACTTCAGCAGCTTCTAGCAACCATGTTTCCCTATCGGCAGGCGGAGACAGATGGCGCTTCGCCGCCTGATACTGGCTGAATCATTTAGTTCAATCTTGTGCAGATTATTTCAATTGTGCAGAGATCATACAGAACTTGCGCCAGTATCTAACGCAGTTGGGCAGTGCAAGCCAAAAGACCGCTAAGCCGAGGGCGTAGTGTTAAGCTGAGAGGGCGATCGCCAATCTGAGCATCAAACCCTATGGACGCATCCGGCAAACTTCAGGTTGGAACGACCCCGCCCCGGCGAGACTTTGGAGACAGCGCCCTGGGGCTAGTTTGCACGCGCAGCTTTCCCGCCATTGTGGGCACAGCCGACATGATGCTGAAGTCCTCCGGCGTAACGCTAATTGGCTATGAAAAAACAGGCAGCGGCTATTGCACTGCCGTCGTGCGGGGCGGCATTTCCGATGTCCGCATTGCCGTAGATGTGGGCGAAGAAACGGCGCGACGGTTTGACCAGTTCATTTCTAAAACCATTATTGCCCGCCCCTCGCCAAACCTCGAAGCCGTGCTACCCATCGGCAGTCGGCTAGCCAAGTTTTTGTCTGACCGGGGCTATAGCCGTCTCAGCAAGCAGGCCGTAGGGCTTCTGGAAACACGCGGCTATCCGGCGATGGTGGGTGCAGCCGATGCCATGCTCAAGGCAGCCGAGGTGCAGCTTGCGGCGTGCGAAACGATTGGCGACGGGCTGTGTACTGCGATCATTCGCGGGCGCGTGGCGGATGTGGCAATGGCCGTAGAAGCCGGGATGCACGAAGCCGAGCGGATTGGCGAACTGCACGCCGTGATGGTGATTCCGCGTCCGCTGGATGACCTAGAAGAAACCCTCCCGCTTGCCAGCTACTGGATCGAGAAGCCGCAGCCGATTGCCCTGCCGCTGGATCTAAAAGCGCCGCAGAAGGAGTTGGCTGCACCAGAACAGCCTGAAGTCGAAGTGCAAAAGACCGTACAACAGATAACCGTACAAAAGACAATCGAGTCGGCGGAGCCGCTGGAACCCGAAGCGCGATCGCCCCAGGCTGCGAACCCTACGGCGGAGCCGATTCCCCTGCCAGAGCTAGACCCACTGGCTGTTCAGCGTCCTAAGCCCTTAGAAAACCTCGAAGAATAATCAGAATCATCTGATGTTCCCCAGTTCTACACCCGCTCTCACCTTTCAACATGCCTCCAGTTCTGGATTTACTCACCCTGGCCCAGTGGCTTGCGGGCGAGTTTGACAATCGCGCCCAGTCGCTCGATCAGCCGACCTGGTTTGTTCATCTGCGGCTGTGGCACCGTCCCCTGCCCATTCGGATACATGGATGCCTTGCGCTGTTTGCGGAACAGTCCAACGCGCTGTATTTGCAAAACCCCTACCGACAGCGGGTGCTGGTATTGCAGGAGAATGACGACGGGAACACCGATGCGGGCGGTGGGGACGACGGCAAGCCTACTGTGCAATATACCGTGCAATACTGGGCCTTTCGCCAGCCGGATCGGTTTCGGGGCGCGGGCGCACGACCGGAGTTGCTCTCCAATCTAACGCTAGACGACTTGCAACTCCTACCGGGCTGTCGGCTGCGGTTGCGGACTCACAAGGACGGAGTAGCCGCAGAACCCAAGGAGGGCGATCGCTGCTGTTTTCAATACAACGGCGAGACGCGCCAGGTTGTGCTGGGGTTTGAAGCCAGCCCGGGCCGCTTTCGCAGCTACGACAAAGGCGTTGACCCAGACACCGGCCAGGCGCTTTGGGGAGCGCTGATGGGCCCCTACGAATTCATCAAACAGGTGGACTATCCCATCTGAAACACCGCCCGCAGCGTCAAGACCGCTTACAAAAGATGCCCTCAGAACCCTGACAAAGACCTGACAAAGACCTGACAAAGAAACATCGCCAAACTTCCCAATGCAATTGCTGGGGGCTTTCGACTTTTGCAGCCAAGCGATGACTTCACCCAATCAGAGGATTGTGGAGCGTTTGAAAACAAGGGTTTCTAATTGGTTCTGTACAGACCTATAGAAGAAATGAATATTGCCGCCTGCATCCGGGATTTTGGGATGCAAGAGTGAAGGGATGAGCTAGGATGTGTTTCGACAGATAAGTTGCTGGCTGAGTTTGAGTTGAATCTGTTACCCAAGTGCGGCTGATGATTGAGCATCGGCTGATTGAATTGAACCGCTGGGTGCGGCTGTGGCTCTGTGCTATTAAACCCTGCGACACTAGACTCCACGCTGCTGAGGGAGCGCTCTGCGAGGTCAGGACAACTTTTACCCTAGAGGAAATTTAACAAGTTAATTATGGTGAACCGTGTTGTTAGCCCGGATTTGCATCCGATGGTGAAATTTCAACGGCAGGTGAAATCGCTCGTGGACTCAGATGTGCTAGAGCCGAGCGATCGCCTCTGGAAGATTGCGCTGCTCTATGGTGACGAGTGGGCCTACTGGAAGCGCGAACTGGAGGACTTCGACTTTTCCATGCAAGATCCCGTAGCCGACTTGCTTGCTGTAGAGTCCTGGGACGAAGATTGAATTGCAGCTATCTTGCGATCGCCTATCCGCGCTTCATCAGGTCTAGATTTGGACGCACGCGGGCGTGGATGGCGATCGCCGTAATGTTGTCGTGGCCGTTGTGCTGATTTGCCAGGTCGATGAGCATATTCACCCCGTTGTCTAGGCTCACCTGCCCATCCAGCATCGGGTCGAGGTGGCTCTCGACATGGGTTTCCAGCAAGTCATTGTCTGTCAACCCGTCGGAACACAGCAGCAGCAGCAAATCTTCAGTTAGCTCGACAAACTGCACATCGGGATTGACGAAGTGCTCGTCTCGCGGGCCGAGGGCCTGGGTTAGCTGGTAGGCATCGGGGCGACCATAGGCGATCGCAGGCTCTACGCCCCGCTGAATTTCTCGCTGCCCCACCTCATGATCCACCGTCAGTTGCTCCAGACCGCGACGGCGACTGTAGCGATAGAGGCGGCTGTCTCCCACATGGGCGATCGCTGCTTCGGTGTCCTGGATGAGCGCCAGTACCAAAGTTGTGCCCATGCGACCGCTGCCCGAACTGGCGTTTTCCTGGTTCAGCGTATAAATTGCCTTGTTTGCCAGCAAAATGCCCTCTCGAATGGTTGCCTCATTGGGCAGTCCATCTTTCCAGTGATCCTGAAAATACTGCTGAAGCGTACTGGCCGCCAGGGCACTGGCCACCTCGCCGCTGGCGTGGCCACCCATGCCATCGCAGAGAATGTATAGCCCTTTCGCCTTGAGCGATCGCCCGTTCTGGCTTTCCAGCTTTTTCACCTCTACCTGGATAGCGTAATAATCTTCGTTGTGTTCTCGCTGGCGGCCAATGTCGCTCCGTCCTGCATCTTCCAGCCCAATCAGCTTCATTGGCAGCACCACCGTTGGCAGATCGTCCCCTTCGGTCTCGCTGTCTTCGTCGGGACTGCCCAACTCTAGGCGGGTGGGGCTGGACGACACGCTGATATCCGCCATCCGCGATACGGTGGGGAACATAATCTCCGTTGTTTCCGATTCCGCCGAATCAGACATCGGCAAGGCTTCTGGGTTAGTAGCCGGGGCCGGCGCAGGGTTGGCAGCAGCAGATTCTGCGGTGATGGGTTCCGCTTCCATTGCGGCAGGTTCTGCGGCGGGTTCCGACGCAACGAGTTCTGCGGTGATGGGTTCGTCTGTAACTGGTTCGCCCGTCATCAGTTCGGACGGAACTAGCTCACTGGTAATGGGTTCGTCTGTGGCTGACTTCGGAGGGGCTGTGTTGAGGAGGCTGGCGGTAACCCCACCGAGCGATACCGCTGTTGGATCGAGGAGGCGATTGGGATGATTCGCAGATGCAGCGTCGGCCGGCGCGGTGTCCTTTGCGGAAAGCGCAGGGGGAAGCACGATCGTATCTTCTGCCTGTATATCGTCTGCTTGCAAATCAGGGGCCGTTTCGTCAGCCGCTTCAGGCTTATCGAGGGCGATCGCCCCTGGAGCAGATGCTCCATCACCTCCCTGCAACAGAGCGGCAATCATAGTGAGGCAGTGCTGCAACACATCGATCGTCGCAATCGTGCCCAGTTCCAAATCCTGGCAGACCTGCACCAGGGGATTCAGATTTTCGTGGCTGGGCTGCTGCTGCAAAAGCAGCTTCCAAACGCGGCCCAAATCGCGAAGTTGGGGTTCTGCATCGGGCTTATCCCGATAGAGCCGCTGAAGATAGAGCAACTGGTCTTCATCAACTTTGAGGTTATTGAGTTCCAGCAAGCTCTGGGCATAGCCCACGGGTTGCAGAGCAGCCCACAGTTCCGTCATCTGGTGGAGCAGATGAAGAAGCTGGAACGGTGGCAGCACCTCCGACGCGCCTAGGTCTGCTAATGAAGGCAGCCCGCTCCGATCTTCCAGCAGCACAACGATTTGTCCGTCTTTTTCCCAGGCATCATGAATATGGGGTAGGGACGGATAAAGCTGCTGCTGCAAGTCTAGATAGGCCCGGGCGATCGCCGGAATAACGTTTTTGCTCCCCTGGGCGATCGCTTCATCACTCCGTGCTAGCCCCGCATCAGGTGCATCGGGGTTCTGGCTATAGAGCATCTCCAGCGGCGACAGGCGAAACGGCTGGCAGTCCAGCACCCGCACCTCAGCCCCCACCAAAGAGAGCGAAGTTGCAGACAGCGCCTCCAGCAGCCGATAGCGATGTTGCAGATCCAGGTAGGGCAGGGCGGGCAACACGAGCGGCCAGCCCACGGCTGCATCAACGGCGGCAATAATGGCTCGCCAGGACGTTCCCGCTGTTGCGCCGCAGGTCGGGCAAAGCTCCACATCAAAGGGCACCGACGACCCGCAGGCAGGGCAGGCGATTTCCTGGAGGGAAGCCCCACACTGCTGACAAAACTTGTTACTGTCGGGATTCTCGAATTCGCACTGAGGACAAACAAGCATGGGGGAACTTCCTTCACTCCCGTAGGCGGCAAGTCGGACTGGTAACTCTACTGAATAACTCTGCTGCCGTTGAAGCTGGCTTCGGCGACCTGACTCGGCGTTCGTGACCTGACGAATCGACCGCTTGATCAGCCGCTTGACTAAAAGGTTACACGATCCATTCTCGACCCGCACCCCCAACTCTACGGGCGTGGGCGCGATCTTGGAGACAATCTTGCCAATTCAGCCAATTCATCAGGCGTGAGATCGCGCCACTGGCCCGGCTGCAACCCCTCCAACCGCAGATGGGCGATCGCCACTCGCACCAACCGCAGCGTCGGAAACCCCACTGCCGCCGTCATTCGACGCACCTGGCGATTGCGCCCCTCCGTCAGCGTTAGCTCTAGCCACGCCGTCGGCACGGTTTTGCGGAAGCGAATCGGCGGATTGCGCGGCGGCAACGCTGGCTCCTGGGGCAAGATCCGAGCTTTAGCTGGGCGCGTCCGGTAGTTTTGAATCACCACCCCCTGACGCAGCTTTTGCAGGGCCGCTTCATCGGGCGATCGCTCGACTTGTACCCAATAGGTGCGAGGATGCTGAAACTTGGGGTTTGTTAAAACATGCTGCAAGCGCCCGTCGCTGGTGAGCAACAGCAGTCCTTCGCTGTCTCGATCTAGCCGACCCACCGGATACACCCCTGGAACCGGGATGTAGTCTTTGAGCGTGCGATAGGCTGGTGCGGGGTCGGGCAGTTCGCTAGGCTGCCCAAACTGGGTCAGCACATCGTAGGGCTTGTAAAACAATAGATGGCGATGAGGCACACGATCGATCTAAGGGGGTGTAATCAGGCGGAGGCGAGACAAGCCGATCCTAGCGAACTTCGGCTCCTGGAATGTAGCTCGATCGACTAGCCAGGCGGAGCAGCTAGACAAATCAGCTAGGCAGAACAGCTAAACAAAGCAGCCCGCTACCCAGCCCAACTGATTTCTATCAAGCTGGTTGAAGGCTCCTAGCTCAAAGGATGGCCAGAGGCGAGACTGATTCACCACTTGATGCCAGAGAATACCGTCGGCATAGCTTACCAATCCTGTCAACAGCACCCATTCCCCATGAGGCACTACGCCTCGAATGCCGTGGTTTGCCAGCCCCGGATAGGCCCGAAAGTTTGCTGCTGCCGGGTAGATTGTGCCGCACTCGACAATTTGAAAGAAGCCACGGCCATATCTATCGGTCGCGTCTGGCCCCGGCACAGGGGTTGAGGGGGCATTTACAGAAGGCGGCGGATTGTTGGGCCATTCGGTGGGGAAATCTTCTACGGGCGGGGTCGTATTTGGAGAGGCGATCGCCGGGTTGAGGTTGATATCCGGCAGCATCACTTTCAGCGCCAGACTTACGGCAATCGAAATCGTGGTGATGGTCACCACGGCCTTTCCAGCGTCATTGGAGGGGGGCGGCGGCTCTTTGTCTTTGACCAGCCGGACTTCCATATGGTTTTCGTAATTCAGCATTGGGCAGGTCATGGCGTTGTGGGGGGGGTTGGTTAGCTGGTAGCAGGCTCAGTGCGATGTAGAGCGTTGTTCTACATCGTGTCAGGCGTTGGAAACGGCCTATTCCGGAGAGAGATCAGGTCTAGATATCAATTTTTGATACCGACTTTTTTTGATAGTATAATTCAATATCAAAAGAATTGCGAGAAAAATTTTGAGCAAAGTTTTTTAAAATCTCACTAGAAATCTTCATGAAAACAAGACGGTAAAGGGGGCGATCGCCCGCCCTGCTTAAGATCCAGCAAAAGACGGGTGAGCCTTGACATTGATAGCTTATCTTGATAGCGTAAAACAGGCTCTGGTAACCGCTCGCTCAGAAAACTTCTGAACGGTTTAGCATAAGGGTTCAGCCGTCTATTTTTTGCTTCTATGTCGGAGCAGCAGCTTGGCTGGCTGAATATCTGAGCAGATCTTGTCGGGTCGATGGTTTCCGCTATCCTGGGTTTGAAATGGGGCTAATTTCTCTAGGCTCCCATTGGATATCCAGGGTAGGATATGGAAAATTCTGAAATCCATCCGCCAGAGGTTTCGCTCCGGCCAATAGGACTGGGTTTGCGGTTCCAGAGTGCATCTTCATGACGGCCAGTGACGACCATCAGCAGACATATCAGGCAATTTTTGAGAACCCCCCTCGGCCTGATATTTCTTGGGAGAAGGTTTTGGATTTGCTTCGTGTATGCGGAGCGAAGCTGTTTCAAAACGGCGGCAATGACGGTCAATGGATTCAAGTCTGGTGTGAAACGCGCCGAGCCAACGCGATCTTCCATCGGCTAGACCATCAGCCCTGCCTCGCCCCATTGATGGTGATCGAGGTCCGTCGATTCCTGATCGCGTCAGGCATACACCCTCCCCGCACGAACGAGTAATGTTATGAGTACTTTGCTGAATTACCGAGGCTATACCGCAAAAGTAGATTACGACCCTGAAGCTGAAGTCCTGCATGGAACGGTTTTAGATTTGCGAGATGCTATCGTTTTTCAGGCAAAGGAGCTAAAGGACGTTAAGCGCAATTTTCACGACGCGGTTGATCAATATTTGAGTTTAATGGAGCGAACGGGGCAGGAACCCGAAAAACCGTTCAAAGGCAACATTGCGTTTCGTACCTCATCGGCAACCCATAAGAAGATTTCCCTGGCCGCTGCTCGCGCTGATATGAGCATCAATGCGTGGATGGATCAAGTGCTGAGCGAAGCGGCTGATGCCGAGTTAAAGGGCTATCGCTACGAGCGGGGCAATGCTGGAAATGCCAATCAGCTTGTGGCTGTGCCATTAGAGCAGGCAGTTGCGACATCCTCTGCGGTTTTGTTGACTGAGGTTCTGCGCCAGGATGGGGCGATCGCCCCTCAGTTGGTCAGCGCCTTCAACCCCTACGCTAGCCGCAAAGACCCCCACGCCAGCCTAGAGATTATGAAGTCTCTGGATCTGATTCTGCGAGGCATCGCCATTGATCGCGCTCAAGTTCAAGAGGGCATGTCGAAGCTCTTGAGCCTGGCCAAATCGGATGACGCGGCTGAGGTGCCGCCCTTTGTGCTGAGAGCAATTTCAGATCAGATGTTGAGAACGATTAATCTAGACCCGGCTGCACCAAAGAATGTTAACTTTTCGCTGCATCCTGAAAATACCTCTGTAATTAACACCTGAAATTAACACCTGAGCCGTTGTATGGGCTTGGAAGCCGCCTGACAGTTTGGGCAATCCCTTAGCTTATTTCTCTAGTTTATTTCTCTGTTGGTTTGTTTCTCTGTTGACAGTCCAACCCACTTGCCGACCGCAGGCAGTAATTCTCAACCTTGACTGAATCGAACCTTGACCGAATCGGGGGCGATCGCCATCCTCGCTCTACACTATTTGGGCAGGGCAGTATCATCCTGACGGCTTTGGCAATTTTCCAACTGTTTATCCAGCTATGCAAAAAGCCGTTTGGAGTGTTTTAATCTTTTTGGACTGGATTAAGTTTTTTTGATGTCGGTCTCACGTCTGGCAACGACTGTCAGGCCTTTTTCAGAAGCCTTTTTCAGAAGAGTGCGTTCTGAGAGGTAGCGCTTTTAAGCCTGCTGCGTGGAATTTTCTGCTAGGCTGAAAACCTCTAAGCCCTCCCAATCCAAGCTGTACCACTTTTTAGAGTGGAACTAGTCCGGTTAAGCTACTGGCATAGGTAGTCGCATCCCTGAAATAGATGAAACTATAAACTACTACTGGTTTTAGCTCCTCTCAGGAAATTTCTCGTGAGTCCTGCCCGCCCCCCTCACGCTTCGCTGGTTTCCTCTGCTAGCTTGCCCGCTGCAATTTTGGCTAGCGAGTTTTTTACGTTTCTATACCCAGGCGCTGAGATTGGCTCCTTTATCAGCGATCTGCAAAAGCAGGCTCACGACATTATTCAGGAACTCATCCGAACTCGCATTCCCGTTGTGGTTTTGGAACCAGGGCTGAATCACGTTCTGGATGTGATTCGCAGAGAGCATCGCCAGCCAGAACTGGCACAGCGGGTTGAGGATTTGATCCAACAAGTCAATATCTGCCTTCTGCCGCTACCAGAGGGGCACGAATGGGGGGATGATCACGATTCTAAACTGCACGAGTTGGCGATCGCCCAGCGTGAGCGGTTGGGAATCGTCGTCATCGTCCCCGGAATCTACCACAATTTTAATGGCAGCATCCAGATCCACACAGCTAGCGACTTCCTCCAGTGGTTGAAGAAAATTCCCCACCCCGTCGATGCGCCCAGCGAAACGCCGGTTGCTGAAGAGGGCAGCCCAACGCCAGAAACGGATGCTGCTACTCCAAAGTCGGTCTTGCCTTGGGTCGGGCTGAGCGTTGCAGGACTGTCGGCCCGCTTCTTGCGCTTTCACTCGGACAGACCAGGGCAGAGCGAGGCGCTTGTAGCACTGCTGTTATATCATCTGCTGTCTATCCACGCGCATCACTGGAACCCTGCTAAGCCCGTGGAACTGGCGGAAAGCCTCGACTGGCTCCGCCGCTGGGCAACATCTGTGAACGGGGGTGGTGCAGCGGGAATGCCCGGCGCTGGCGGACAGTTTGGAGACCTTGTAGCGCTGCACGTGGTCGGGCAAATAAGTGGGCCCCCTGTAGATGGGGCGATCGCCCCCGATGCGCTGCGTTCTCAGGAGACTTTCCCACTCGAACCTGCAACTCCCAAAGAACTAGACAAAGACAGTAGTCCCAGCCTGCCGAAAACTGGCGGTAAGCGATCGCAGTTTCCGGCTCCTAACGGCAAAACCTGGCCCAATGACGGAGCCGAAGATCCGCCCGCATCCGATCCAGACAATGGGAACGATGGAAATCCCACTCGCCCCATTGTTCCACCCATCTTTGACGACCCAACCTCAGACATCCTTGAACCGGGAGATAGTGGGGCAGGGGGCGCTCCCCCCGGCGGCGATTCGGATGGCACTGATCCGGGCAGCCCTGATGGAGGCGGCGGGGGCGGCGGACGGCCAAAGCCACCCCAAATTCCACACAATCCTCTGTTGCCCGTCGATGGCCCGTCTGACCCAAATTCTCCCAACGATCCAGAACCTCCGGCTCCTCTACCAGGACAGCCCCAACTACCGCCCAATCCTGGTCACCCAGGGGGCAATGCGCCAGGGAGCAACAATGGCGGTGGCAACGACAGTGGCGGCGGCAACGACAGTGGCGGTGGCAACGATAGTGGCGGCGGCAACGACAGTGGCGGCGGCAACGACAGTGGCGGTGGCAACGACAGTGGCGGTGGCAATAGTGGATTGCCCCAACAGCCAGGGTCAGGGAATGGCGACGATGACCCTGCTGGCCTGCCTATCAACCCTCCCAATCTGCCGGGGCCGCCGGTTGGGACACCACCGCCCAATTCTGGAGGCGCAGGCGGTGCCCCGCCCGCTGAACCGGCTCCAACGGATGGATCTGGCCCGTCAGATGGCGGAGAGAATGGTCAGCCAGGAGGGGGCGAGTCGCCAAACTCGCCAGATGCGCCCGTGTCGCCGACCCCACCCACAACTACGCTAGACGGCACCGGAGGCAACAGGATCTTTGTGTTGCAACTGGGGCATCCTGAAGCCCTGGTGCGCCTCGGGGAGGAGACAGTTTCGGTATCCATCGGCCGCGAAGTGGTGATTCAGAACTTTACTGGCGTGGGTACGGGCAGCGTTGCGGCGGCTCATTCGGGTGAGATTGATACGATCCAGCTTGTGGGTGCGCCGTTCACTGCAAGAAACATGCTGCTCAATCAGGTAGGGGCTGACCTGCTGATTACCTTTGATGGCGTGTCTGATTTCACGATTCGCCTGAAGGATTTTGCGCTGAAAGACCTCGACAACCTGGTAGCAGATGGCAACCTGCTGTTTGACGGGCAAACGGCGATCGCCGATGACTTCGATGTCATCCACTGGCGTGAAAACCTGACTGTTTTCCGGGATAACGTCGTCACCTTCCTTAATGACTATGACAATCACGTTACCGGGCGCGACAACTCAAACGACACTATCAACGGTCTAGGCGGCAATGATGTGCTGCTGGGGCTGAGCGGCGACGACCTGCTGCGCGGCGGCGATGGCGATGATTTGCTGGATGGCGGCATCGGCAACGATACGCTGGTGGGCGGTGCTGGGCGCGATACCTTCGTGCTGGGCGCACGGCCGGGCGTGGATGCGATCGCCGACTTTGAAGTGGGGCTAGACAAGCTGCGACTAACGGGCAGCCTATCCCCCGATCAGCTAACCTTTAGCGCCAGCGGCAGCCATACCCTGATCCGCTATGGAGACAGAACGCTCGCAATCTTGCAGAATGTGCAGCCCAACAGTCTAGACTTCAACAACCTGTTTGATCCAACCAGCCACACAACGGCAAGCTAACCCATCGCCCTGCTCACAACTGCCAACTGCCTACGCTAAGATCGAAATCGCCCAAAGCTAGGAATTTCCGATTCCGCAAGCGCTGACAGGGTGCAACAGCGAAGGATTTTGCTCCGGCGTTTTTGAGGCTCGTGAGGGATGCAGATGGTCGTCAAAAGGGTTATCAAACCTTTGTCTCTTGTGTGTCTCTTGAGAGCGGCGCGTACTTCACCACACGAGAAAACGCCGTATCTGGGTCTAGACTCTGTCCGGGTATAGGTATCTTGCGGGTGAAACAGACTAGAAGCGAGTGCTAGCACATCTTGCAATCGAACTTTTTGGTATCTTATTGCAGAATCTGATAGGCTTTTTCAAAAGTTCATCAGGTCTGGGATAGATTCGTTTCCAAAAGTTCTTCTGTTAAGTTTGCTTGCGGGGCTGCTGTCTACTCGATGCTACGTCTCTGCATTGTGGCGATCGCCCTGGTTTAGGAACCTTCTCAAGACAGGTTCGAGTCTCCCTCCTATGAGGAGTGCCAGAGCTGTCACTTCTCAACTAAGGTTGAAGTCTCGGTTTAGCATCGGTTGTACAGATCGCGCGGGTTATGGGTTGGGGTAGAGATCGCTATGCTGGAATGCAAAATGTTGGAACACAACAGGTTGGAATACAAAGGCTATACAGCGGAGATCGAGGTAGACATTCAGGCCGGCGTGCTGCATGGTCGCGTCCGCGACATTCAGGATGTCGTGACCTTTGAAGCCGAGACTGCGGCCGAGCTAGAGCGCAAATTTCACCGCTGTATCGACGTGTATCTGAAATTCTGCCAGGACACTCAGCAAGAACCCGATCGCCCCGGTCTTCAGCCTGATTCCAAGACTATCGCCTTAAAAGCCACGCCCGATCTGTGCCGTGCTGCCGACTACGCTGGCAAAAGCATAGATTCTTGGGCACAGGATGTCCTCTCTGAAGCTGCTCGTCGCAGCTTGGAACCCTTTGCCTAGTGGGCGCATCTAAAGGCTGCACCAGAATTTAGGGAATTCTGAGTAACGCCACGTTTTACGGTAACGCTGCGTTTTATAGTGGAGTTGCTGCTCATTCCTTAAGCAATTGTGAAAGCGATTACTCTGCTTGGCTCCACTGGCTCCATCGGCACCCAAACCCTGGACATTGTAAGCCAATATCCCGACCAGTTTCGGATTGTGGGGCTGGCGGCGGGGCGAAACGTAGACCTCTTGGCTCAGCAGATTCGCCAGTTTCGCCCCCAAATTGCTGCAATTTGTGATCCGGCGCTGTTGCCCCAGGTGAAAGAGGCGATCGCCGACCTCACGCCGCAACCCATCCTGCTCGCGGGCGAAAATGGCGTAGTCGAAGTCGCCCGCTATGGCGATGCCGAGGCCGTGGTAACGGGGATTGTGGGATGTGCGGGGCTGCTGCCCACCATTGCTGCCATCGAAGCGGGCAAAGACATTGCGCTGGCAAACAAGGAAACCCTGATTGCGGGCGGCCCGGTCGTGCTGCCGCTGGTGCAAAAACATGGCGTGAAGCTATTGCCCGCCGATTCCGAGCATTCCGCCATTTTCCAGTGCCTCCAGGGTGTCCCAGCGGGCGGTTTGCGGCGCATCCTGCTAACGGCATCGGGCGGCGCGTTCCGCGATTTGCCGGTCGAAAAGCTAGCCACGGTGAAGGTGGCCGACGCGCTCAAGCACCCCAACTGGACGATGGGGCGTAAAATCACCATCGACTCTGCCACCCTCATGAACAAAGGGTTGGAAGTAATCGAGGCGCATTTCCTATTTGGGCTGGACTATGACCATATCGAAATCGTCATCCACCCCCAGAGCATTATCCACTCGCTAATTGAGCTAGAGGATACTTCCGTGTTGGCACAGTTGGGGCTGCCCGATATGCGTCTGCCGCTGCTCTATGCCCTGTCCTATCCCGACCGGCTGCCGACCCAGTGGGAACGGCTCGACCTGGTGAAATGTGGCGATCTTACCTTCCGTGCCCCCGACCACCAGAAATATCCCTGCATGGGGCTAGCCTATGCGGCGGGACGGGCAGGAGGTTCTATGCCCGCGGTGCTGAATGCCGCCAATGAGCAGGCGGTGGATCTGTTCCTGCGGGAAAAAATCCAGTTTCTCGACATTCCCCGGCTGATTGAGCAAACGTGCGATCGCCATCATCCGCACAATCTGCCCCAACCCACTCTCAACGACATCCTTGCAGCCGATCAGTGGGCGCGGCAGGCGGTGCTGTCGGCGAGTCAGCGCTTGGTAGCGTAATGGGGGATGCAAGGTAACGGAGATTAGGAGATGATGGAATGAATGATGGGAAGCGCCGTTGTCGTCTGCAATACGCAAAACCTGCAACATCGCTCCTGTCCGTCTCTCGCTCCTGTCCGTCTGAAGCTCTCACAGCCCAAAGCTCCCTCGCAATGTCCAACCCCCTCCGCAGAATCAAGCAACTGCCCTGGCTGCCGCTGTTTCAGACGGCGGGCTATGCTGTTATTGGGCTGTTTGCGCTAGAACTTTTGCTATGGTGGGGCGATTCTCGACTGCCGTTTGTGGCGCGGGCCAATGCCCTGATCTTTTCGCCACCGCTAGATTTGCTGATTGTGCTGTCGATTGCGATTGGCGTAGGAGCGCTGGCAGTGCATTTGCTGGATCAATTTCAGCGCCAGATTTTTATTAATCTGGGTGTGCTTTGGGGACTGATTGCTTGCTTGGTGGTGATGGTGTGGGTGCGATCGCTCTCTGGCATTCCTTCACTGCTGCCGCCCAGCCAAGTTGCGCTAATGGGCCTGATCATCGGCGTGTTTTGGCGCGGCAAAAATCACTGGCGCTGGTGAGCCAGTTTAGCCAGCTTGACAAAACTTGACAGAAGCAAATTAGGGCAAATCTATTCGTTCTGCTTCGCTGAGGATTTAGGCAAATTGGGGAGTCGAGGGCGATCGCCTTTGGCTCAGAATCCCACAGAATAGAGATAGGTCTGCCGTTTCTCGCCCCCAACTCGCCGCCATGCCCGCTTCTCCTCAAACTGTGGGGCCGATTTTGCCAAGCGCAACCGATGGCGCGGCTCCTGCCAAGCCCCGCCGCCTCAGCGCTGTGTTGACCCGGTTTCAGCCAACCCCCGATTCCCGACTGCTAGGGCTGGCGCTGCTGATTGGCACGGGCGCAGGGCTGGGCGTAGTCACGTTCCGCTATTTGATTCACCTGGTCAACCAGCTCATGCTGGGTCGCGTGGCGGGGGTGCTGTCCGTTTGGGGACACTGGACGCTGGCGCTGCTGCCGATTTTGGGCGGGCTATTGGTGGGTGGGCTGCGCTGGGGCGTGCAGGGCTTTGGGCCGGGCCTGTCGGCGCTGATGGAAACGGTGCAGGGTGGCAAAGAGCTTGTCCCGCTGAAGCCCGTGAGCAAGATGGTGGCGGCAGCGATATCGCTGGGCAGCGGTGCTTCTCTAGGGCCAGAAGGGCCCAGTGTAGAAATTGGCGCAAATTTTAGCCTGCTGCTGGGGCAAGCGCTAAAGGTATCGCAAGAGCGGCAAATGTTGCTGCTGGGCGCGGGCGCGGCGGCGGGGTTGGCGGCGGGGTTTAATGCGCCGATTGCCGGGGTGTTCTTTGCGCTGGAAGTGGTGCTGGGTAGCCTGTTTGCCCCGTCATCGGCGAGTGTGGTGCTGCTGGCGGCGGTGGTGGCGGCGTGGATCGCGCAGATCGGGCTGGGGGCAAAGCCGGCCTTTGCGCTGCCTGCTTATGAAGTGCGGAGCTTGCTGGAACTGCCGCTATATGTAGGATTGGGGGCGCTGGCTAGCCTGGTGTCGATTTTTTATCGACAGGCAATGGCGATCGCCCAACAAGCCTTTCAAGGGCAACTGCCGGGAACTCAATGGCTGGCGAAAATTCCCCATCCGCTGCATCCGGTGCTGGGGGGAATTGCGGTCGGGGCGGTGGCGCTGTGGTTTCCGCAAATCCTGGGCGTGGGCTACGAAACGGTCGAGTCTATTTTGCAAGACGTGCAGTTTCCGCTGCGGATGGTGATTGCGCTGCTGGGGCTAAAGCTGGTGATGACGGCTATCAGCTTTGGCAGCGGCTTTGTGGGCGGCGTGTTTGCGCCGGCGCTGTTTCTGGGTGCGTCGCTGGGGCTGGTGTATGGCAAAATATTGGCGATCGCCCTGCCCGTGCTGCATCCCTACATGGCATCGCCGCCCGCCTATGCAATGGTGGGTATGGCGGCCGTCCTGGCGGGCAGCGTCCGCGCTCCGCTCACGGCGATCCTGCTACTGTTTGAGCTGACGCAAGATTACCGAATCATTCTGCCGCTGATGTCGGCGGTAGGGCTGAGCATCTGGCTGGTGGAAACCCTGCAACCCACCCGGCTGATGGACTCTGACGGCGAACAGCAAGAAGCCCTAGAGGAGACAATCGCCGGAATTTCCGTTCCCCCATCGCTGCGGGTGGCCGATGCGTTGCAGCCGATCGCCCTCAAGCTGTCGGCCGATCTGTCGCTGGCGCAGGCCGCCCGCACCCTCATCGACCAGCGGGCCACCTGCGCTCTGGTAATGGACAATTTGGCAGGGCTGGATAACGTCGATCACCTCAACAATCTGGACTATCTCAGCGGCGACGAGGAACTGGTGGGCATCTTGACCCTGCGCGATGTGAATCGACTGATTCTCAAGTCTGAAGAAGACCCCGACCTGCTCCACCGACCCATCCGCAGCCTTTGCACAACCCACGTCCTGTTTGCCTATCACGACGAAACGGTGAAAGAGGCGATCGCCCGTATGGGCACTCGCGGCCTGCACCAGATCCCCATCGTCGAGCGCGACCACCCCACCCATGTCATCGGTCTGCTCACCGAAGAGAGCATCACCACCGCTGCCCGCCTGGCCCGCATCACCAAAGCCCTGGGCAACAGCGAGGAACCTTCAGACGCAGCGGCTCCCGACCTGGCAGAGCGAAACGGAAAAGCGAGTTCTCTTACGGACTAGTGCATGATCCTGGTGAATTTATTGAGTATTTCAGTTTTTCTTTAGCGCGAATGTACTAAACCACGACTTTGCCTACGTGTAAACTCGCAATTTTTTCTTGTTAGTTATTTTTTATACAAAACTCATTTACTAAAAGTTCGGTTTTCCCTTCTGATCGCTGTTCTGAAAACCTCCTATTGTTCTGAGTTCTGCAAAAGTAGAATCGGTCGCAGTGAAAAACACTGATCGCGTTGATGTCAAAAATGTAGCTCATTCACCTAGAGGTCAAAATGAAGGACTGGCAGAGCAGAACAAAGAGACCCAGTTCCCTGAGAAATCTAGTCCAAGAATTCTTAGGGCGGATGTTTTCAAAGATCGCCAGCTATCTTGAAGGAAAATCCTTTGATTATTTGCTTCTGATTTTAGACCCCTCGTCAATTCTGCAATTGGTTCAGTCTATTTGGCAAAGTCTTGTTGCTTCACTTAGTACAATTCTGTCCGTTAAGCTTTGCTTGCTTATCATCCTCACTGTAGTTGCAGTTCTCGTTGCATATCTCCTGTGGACTGAAGAAATAGCAGCGCTTTCCCATCCTCGGAAGAGTCGCTGGAGCTGGGGTTGGTAATTTTTACTGATGTCAAAGCCAGGCAGGAATAGAGAAACTAGGTTTCAGTACGAGTTGCGATTCTGAGTTGGTTTAGTTATTAGAACCGAAGTGACAGCATGCAAAGGAGTAGTCATGAATTCGTCTGATTTTTTGAAAGCAACTCAAGGTTTAGTAGAGCGACTGGGCGATCGCGCTAAGGTCTATATTGGTGCAGGGTTGGTGGGCGTTGCAGTATTGGCAATGCTGCTGTTTTCGCTGTTTCGGCCAGCCCAAATCGTGACAACTGAAAGCGTGCGAAACCTGATCTTTAGCGGGGTCGAAAATGCTAGCGAGTTTGTGGCTGCCACAACGGACGGCTATGCCACAGTCAAGGTCGAGGAAGTGGCCAAAAAGTTGGGCATTCCCATTGGCAAAACCAGCCTGATTTATGAAGGCGTGGGGCACGGGTGCAAGCCGGGTTTAACCTGAAAGAATTGGTGGTGTCGAACCTCGACTTCAAAAATCGGGTCATCACCGCAGAATTGCCCCCTCCTCGAATTTTGAACATCAATCTCGACATTGCGCGGAGTTCCAAAATCGATGACTACCGCTCATTGTTTGGCCCTGCGGCGACCGCCGAGCTATACGAAGAAGCGCAGCACGAAGCACTCGCCATCATCCGCGAAAAAGCGTGCAGCGGCAACCTGTTCAAAGCTGCCAATAGCAGCGCCAAAGAGCAGATCAGGACGATTTTGACCAAAGCGGGGTTCAACACGGTGACAGTTGAAGTGGAGCCTGGAACCTGCGCTGCCTAACGTGGTAATCGCCTTCGTGAATAATTCGTGAATAAACCGGGCAGGCTGGAAAGGGCGATCGCTCTCTCCAGCTTGTTTATTTCTCCCCTGCGCCGCTTGCTTTCTTCCTGTCGCCTGTGGCACAAGAACAGAAGTCTCTCCACCACCTCAATATTCCATCACCCCATCACCCTAAAATGCTCTACTGGCTCCTCTGGCTCGGCTTCATCGCCTACGCAACCTTCCTTGCACCGCCCGATCGCCCCGAAACGCTGACCCTGATTCAAAATCTCGCATCGGGCAAGTGGGACGGAATTAACCCGCTAGTAATTGCGCTGTTTAACCTGATGGGCATCTGGCCGCTCGTCTACAGCGCAGTGCTGTATGCCGACGGGCGTGGGCAAAAGGTGCGGGCGTTTCCCTTCGCGGCGGGTAGCTTTGCCGTCGGTGCGTTTGCTCTGTTGCCCTATCTGGCACTGCGAAAGCCAAATCCCACTTTTATCGGCAAACCGTCCTGGCTGATTCGGGTGATGGATTCGGTGTGGACGGGGCGCGTGCTGCTGCTGGGGGCGATCGCCCTCTTGCTCTACGGCTTTACGCAGGGCGACTGGACTGATTTTGTGCAGCAGTGGCAAACCAGCAAGTTTATCCACGTCATGAGTCTGGATTTTGTGGCGCTGTCGGCGCTGTTTCCGGTGCTGCTGCGCGACGATCTGGCGCGACGCGGCATGGGCGATCGCTGGTTTTGGGCGATCGCGCTGATTCCCCTGCTGGGGCCGCTGATCTACCTATCCGCTCGTCCGCCCCTTGCCCGTGCCACCGAATTTGCCACCTCAGAAGCCGCCCCAGAAGTCTCCCTAGAGGGATAGGCTCAACGATGGGCGATTGCAGCTTAATATCTCTGCGGAATGAAGTTTGCTGACATGTGATCTCCTAACATTCAACATATCAAGCAAGTTTGCAAAACTAGCAAGGGATGTAGGGCGATCGCCTCGTAGAAAGCTGTTTGGCTTGCAGAATGGGCAGTGCGTTTTTCTAAGAGGTTTAGCAAGCGCACTCGCTTTGTGTTTGGCTAAACGCTGCTGCTCGGCGGAGCCTGGTTACTAATTCCTGGTTATTCATTTTTGAGATCATCTGGTTCTTTAATTTTGGGAGAAAGAGCATGGCAAATCTGTTGACTTGGCTGGTGTTGGGATTCATCGCAGGTGCGTTAGCGAAGCTAATTTATCCAGGACGGCAGGGTGGCGGCATCCTGGCAACAACGCTGTTGGGCATCTTGGGCGCAATGCTGGGCGGATGGCTGGGCACGGTGCTGCTGGGTGGAGCCGTTACAGGGCTAAATCTGACCAGCATTATCTTGGCCGTGATCGGTGCAATGCTGTTAATCTTCTTGTGGGGCGCATTCACTCGCGCTGCTTAGGTCGCTTGAGACCGCGATGGGAACCTCGAAGAATTGATTTGATATGGCTCCTGGAGATGGCTCCTGTACTTTACTTGTGCCTTACTTTTGTCTTGTTCAAGACTATACTGGGGCAACATTCTACTGGGGCAACATTCTACTGGGGCAACATTCTACTGGGGCAACATTCTACTGGGGCAACATTCTACTGGGGCAATATTGAATGCTACTCAATAGCATTCAATGAATTGAGATTCCAATGAATTGAGGTTCCCACAGATTGGTTGATCACGACTTACGAAGAGAGGCTGAATGCGTGCCGATTAGAATCGGGATCATGCAACCTCAGCGTTCGTCTATCTAGAGCTTTCTGACGGACAGTCTCATCAGTTCTATGAAGTCTATGAAGTAACCATTGAGGGCTGCGAACAGGATTTACGACTTCGGGGTTTGGTCTTGCATCAGCTTTTCCCATGCGGCCTTGGCCGCTTCTGAGAGGCGATCGCCCAGTTCATTGACCTCGCTCACCAGCGCATTCCAGTTTTTCTCCGCTTCTTTTTGAATCAAGTCGATCGATTGCTCCAATTCATCAGGCTTGAAAAGCTGGTTTTGCTCAACGGCCTCGCGGGCCCGGCGCACCACCTTGAGATAGGTTTCGCGGGTAAACTCCCCTGCGGAATGGGCTTCCTGTTGGGCGCGGTGCGTAATGGCATCAATCAGCGCCTTGGTTTCTCGCTGAATTTCATCCAGCCCTTCCAGGGCAGAACCGTGGTCGCCCGTAGCGGGTCGCGCTTCCAGGACGATTGGCTCTTGGTCAGACCCGTTCGGTGAATTTGGATCAAAGGTCATCGCATTGCCTCCTAAAAACCTAAAAAATAGTGGATGAGTTCGGATTGCGGCAGGCTCAAATGACAGCCTTAGGAAATAACAGCCTCAGCAAAACGTTAGAATCCAGACGACTTCAGCGTTGCCGAGTCTCCAGTTGCCAAAAGCTCCTGCTCGACCCGCAGCAGATTTTCGATGCGGGCTTCGGTGGTTGGATGGGTCGAAAAGAGGCTAGAGAGAAATTGTTGAGGAATGGCGTTCATAATCAGCAGCGGCTCAAACGCAGGATTGGCCCGCAGCGGTATTTGTCGGGCGCTTGCCTCCAGCTTTTGCAGCGCGCTCACCAAGGCACGGGGATTGCCCGTCATCCGGGCAGAGCCAGCGTCGGCTTCAAACTCGCGGGTGCGGGAAATCGCCATCTGAATTACGCTGGCGGCCAGCGGCGCTAGAAGAACGGTGAACAGCAGCCCCAGGGGATTGCCGCCGCCCTCGCGCTCGTCGCGACTGCCCATGCCGCCAAACATCAAGCTGTACTGCATCATCTGCGCCAGCCAGGAAATCGCCCCAGCAACCGTTGCCGCTACAGCTTGGGTCAGCGTGTCGCGGTTGCGGACATGGCTGAGTTCGTGGGCAATGACGGCTTCTAGCTCTGGCTCAGTCAGCATTTGCACGATGCCCTGAGTAACGGCGATCGCCGCATGTTCTGGGTCGCGCCCAGTGGCAAAGGCGTTGGCTCCTGGCGAGGGAATGACAAAGATCCGAGGCATCGGCAGGTCTGCCCGCTCACACAGCCGCCGCACCATTGCATACAGCCCCGGTGCTTCGGCTTCGGTAATCGGCTGGGCCTGATAGGCAGCCAGCGCAATCTTATCCGACGAATACCAGGACATCAGGTTTGTAAAGGCGGCGATCGCCAATCCAATCAGCGCCCCACTGGAACCACCCAGCATCCAACCAATGCCAACCAGCAGCCCGCTCAACAGGCTCAACAGCGCCAGGGTTTTTACTTGGTTCATATCCGGCTCCTATCGCAACTCACCCGCTATTTTGCACCCAAATTGTACGAGTCGGGGATCGCTGATCGTGAGGAAAAAACCGTTAAAGTTGGGGCGGTTTTCCGTATTGGGCAGTGTTAGATCTAGCAGAAAAAGGATCACGATCCTGGAGCGGGGTGCCACTGGCGGTAGGGATGCTTCACCAGCGCCGCGTTGAAATAGCGCGGATCGTGGGAGACTTCTTCGCCAATCCAGTCGGGAAGTTGCACCGTTTGGTCGGGGCTAGAGAGTTCCACTTCGGCAACAATTAGCCCGTCGTTGTCGCCCCAAAACTCGTCCACTTCCCAAACTAGCCCTTCGTAGGGAATTTTGTAGCGGGTTTTTTCGATCAGCGGGCGATCGCATAGGGTATCCAACAATTCCTCCGCATCCGCCAGAGGAATCTCATACTCAAACTCGCTGCGCGACAGTCCTGCCGTTGCGCCCTTAATCGTCAAAAAGCCCCGCGTTCCTGCAACCCGCACCCGCACCGTCCGCCCTGCCCCCGACAGCAGATAGCCCTGGCGATAGATCGTTCCCTCCGCCAGCCCACGCCAGCGATCGCCCACCACGAGAAATTTTCGCTCGATTTCCTGCGCCATATCGATTTTGGGTTTTAGATTGCTGATTTTTGGATCGCCAATCCAGGGTTCTGCTTGGCTTCTCAGCGACTTCATAGGTAGCGGTGATTACTAAACTACTGGGTAGTCATGTTGGAACTCAGAACGCAGGACTCGAAAGCAGCCCATGAAATGCCTGCACAGGTTCTATCACAACCAGAGATTGGCTTTAGGTCATTCAGATTACGACGGGGACGCAAACTTGATAGGGTTATAGAGAAAAGGCTAGCGCTAGAGGTTGGGTGAAATGGATCTGAAAAACCACTCAAGTCCTGCGATCGCACCCTAAAACCTGACTTATGCAGCCTAATGTCTGTTGGCTCTACAGCATTTTCTTGCCTCGTGAGGCACATGCTGCCCTCACGAGGCAAGGGCTTATTGACCATCCGTGTGCCTCACTAGCTTCAAAAACGCTTTATTAGCTCTATCTGAGGGTCTGAAACCTTATGCAGTCTGTTCGCAACGTCGTGAATGTAGTGATTCTGTTTTTGCTTTTGGCATTTATTGCCAGCAGCTTACTTCGGCTGGGTGTATTCTTTTTGAGTGGCGGGCTGTCTGCGTCCTAAGCTGCGTCTTGATATCCGCTCTTGATATCCGCTAAGGCGAGACTCTAAGCCATTTTTTTCGTTCTCTCAATCCTTTACCCTCAACTTCAGTCTCTAAACCCCCAAACCCCTTATGGCCGACGTACTTTCTCCCGCAATCAGTGATCGCATTTGCAAGCACATGAACGAAGACCACGCCGACGCGGTGTTGCTCTACGCCAAGGTCTACGGCGGGGCAGAGGCGGCCACAGCAGCCAAAATGGTGTCGATTGACCCAGAAGGCATGATGCTAGAAGCGGAACAAGCGGGAACCGCGACTCCTGTGCGCGTCACCTTTGACCATACGCTGCAAGACTCGGAAGATGCCCATCAAACGCTGATTGCAATGGTGCGCCAAGCGCGGTCGCAGGCGCAAAGCGAATAAGGGCTTGGGGGTGTGTTGCTCCTGCTAGCCCCTCACCTTAACGCTGACCTTGCCTGCTAGCGGACGGCGGGCCAAGCGAACAGTGCTAGGCATCACGCCAACCATCAGCGCAAAGCACTCATCGGGAATGCGGGCAATGGTGGGCGCGTCGAAGTAGGTTTCAAACTGGTTCAAAATCTTTTTGGCCCGCTGAATCGCCTCGGAGGTGTCGGTAAACTGCTGCGTCAGGCGAATCCACTGCCGCCGAATTAGGTACGCTTCCTGACGTTCTTCGTGGGTTTCTGGAGCGACCAGCGATAGATTGCCCACCGGGATGACCTTCTTGCAGTCTGCATCAAACACGCCGCCGACCGCTGCGCCAGGCCCAGCAAACTCAGCGTGGAACTGTTTGTAGAGAACGAGTCCGTTACGCCTGCGCTTATTGACCGCAAGCACTCGCCCTTCTTGGATGTAGCGCAAAAGCTCGTCTGGATTTGTGCAGTCAATAATTTGCACGGGGGTGTTCGCAGCAGATTCGCTAAGAGAGCGCTCAGCCGAGGCCGAGCCAGAGGACGATTGGAGGCTCTCTTTAGAAGGATAGTCTGAACCTGTGGGATTTGTGCGATCGCCCTTCGCAAAGGTCTGGGAAATCCCTGCGTCTGGTCGTCCATTCTGCTGAGTCGCCAAACGAGTCGATGAACGGGGCAAATCACGATCATTAACAGCAGAATCTTGACGGTTCCCTTTAGCGGTATCTAGCATATTCCCACAAAGCTCGGAGGACAGACAGCAGTCCACTTCTAGCCTTAATTCTAAGGGCAGCAAATCCAGAACGCACTGGAACCCGCAGTAGCTTTATAAAGCCCCCGTAAAAGTTGGATGCGACAATTTAAACCTGCCGTAAAGTTGCGTTAGCGCTGTCCAGCCAACTCCCCTGAAAAGTCCTCATATCCTTAATCGCGCCGGATTGGCCGGGCGATCGCAGATCAGCCGATAAACTTTAAAGATGTCAAGAAGTGCAGATTGTTCCACCGTTGCGATCGGCACCTCTCCACTGGCATAGAACTGAATGTAGAACCGATGGTAGAACTGATACGATGCATTTGCTCAATGCATTCTATAAGTGCTATCTCTGTAAGTGCTATCTCTGTAGCTGTGACCTATCCCTGTGGCGGGGACAGACGTTTTTGCAAGAACAACTGCTGGGGTCGCCCCATTGCCCAAGTGAACGGATTCCACTCAGATTTGTTGACGCGGTAGCCCGCTTTTTCATACAGCAGCCGCGCCGCTGTGTTGTTTTCCAGCGTGTGCAGATAGATTTCTGAAAAGCCCCACTCTGCCGCAATGCGATCGCACGCTTGCAGCAGTTGCAGCGCAATACCTCGACGGCGACAGCTCGACCGCACCGCCAGATTGGAAATGTAAAGATAGCGATCACCTGCTACATTCCAAAATGCAGGACGATGTAAATTCATCTCTAGGGTTCCTACAACACGCTCAGTCAGGGTGTCGTCGCTGCCGTGCTGTTCAACCGCAACCAGGCAAGTGTAATGCGGCATTTTGCGATGCAGCCGACCGCGCAAGTCGTCTAAAATGCCTGCTCGAAACAGCGGATAAGCCCAGGCCAGCAGCCCGTCTGGATTGTGAAAACTGCTCGCCAGCACATCGGACAGCTCTGGCAGGTCGCGCGATCGCGCAGTCCGGATTAAGATCGTTCCAGGTTCATCTACTTGGGGCATCCCGCGAGGATTACCCATCAACCCAGCCAGAAACGCCGATAAAAACACATCTCGACCCACGGCCACGCCCGCAATCACTGCATCTCCTCATTCTAAAACGAGTCGCATAAGTCCTCCCCTTTCTCAGTATTCCCCCACTATTGTGAGTCTGGCATTTACAGTTACATCTATTGCTAGATTGGGAACGCTAAGAGTCAGGTAAGTCCGTGGTGCATCTGGTGTTCACAGTTTGGCAGCACATTGAATTCTATGCGGCACATCATTTCTAGCCGTCACTTGACAGCGATGGACTCCCAGCAGGAGTACGATGCATGGCGGCAATAGATCCCAAAAAGCCCAAGATTCTGGTCGTCGATGACGAACCCGATAACTTAGACCTGCTTTATCGCACCTTTCATCGCGAGTACAAGGTGCTGCGAGCAGAGAGCGGGCCAGAAGCGCTTAACATTCTGGCCAGCGAAGGCGACGTGGCAGTAATTATCTCTGATCAGCGGATGCCGTCCATGAGCGGGACGGAGTTTCTCAGCCTGACGGCAACTCAATATCCCGACATTATTCGGATCATTCTCACGGGCTATACAGATGTTGAAGATCTAGTAGACGCGATTAACTCTGGCAAAGTCTTTAAGTATGTCACTAAGCCGTGGGACGACGAGGAGCTGAAGGGCGTGGTGCGGCAAGCTGTGGACACGCACAACGTGCTAAAAACTCGTACTCAAGAGTTGCAGCGATCGCTCCGCCAGGAATCTCTGCTCAACGCCGTCACCAACACAATTCGCGGCGCGCTGAACTATCGGCAAATCCTGCAAACCATCGTGGAAACCGTCGGCCACATGTTTGAAGTGGACTGTTGCCTGCTGCGCCCAGTTCACGACAATCGCCTGGGCAATGAGGTGTTTGTCTATCGCTCTCGCCGCGTCACCGAAGCCGAAGAACACACCGACCTCGCCCATCGCCTGGATAACGTCAGCAGCCTTGCCCACACGGTCTGGGAAACGCGAGACGTGCAGGTGATTTACGATGCTCGTGCCGAAGCGGAGCTGGTCGCCACCTGCCCCACCGAAGCAGGCCAGCAGGCCTATCGCGCCGCTAACATTGCCTCCAGCCTGGTCGTGCCGCTGATCTGTCAGCAGGAGCTAATGGCAGTGTTGGCGCTGCACCAGTGCGAAACGCCGCGCACCTGGCAAGACGATGAGGTGCAACTGGTGATCATGGTGGCAGACCAGGCGGGGCTGGCGCTGTCTCAGGCCAAGGCTTATGAACAGGTGCGATCGCTCGCTCGTCGAGAAGCTTTGGTGAACACCATCACCACCGCGATCCGCTCTAGCCTCGATCCCCAGGATATTTTCTCTGCCATTACTCAAAAGCTGGGGCAGGCAATTCATGCCGATGGCTGCGCCCTGTCGCTGTGGACAGAGGGCAACGAGTTTGTACAGTGCGTTGGCTTGCACGAGCTGACCCACGACGGCAAAGAGGTGTCCTCCGGGTTACCGCTGGATGAATGGGGACGGAGTGATCCCAGTTCACGTCACCAGTTGCCGCTGTCCCTGGTGCCTATCTCGGGTAATCCCGTGCTGCAACGGCTGCTGTCTACCCAGGCTCCGGTGGTAATCAACGACCTCAGCCAGCACCCAGAGCTAAACGTGCCCGATCTGCCGCTGCGATCGCCCGCCCGTGCCCTGCTGGTGGTGCCACTGCTCAGTGATGGCCAGATTATCGGCAGCATTTCGCTGCGCCAGATGCACCAGCCGCGCCAGTGGTCGGCAGACGAGATCGAGCTAGCCCAGGCCGTGGCCGTCCAAGCGGCGATTGCTGTACAGCAGTCGCGCCTCTATCAAAAAACGCGCCAGCAAGCAGAACAGCTTTTGGAACTTGATCGCCAAAAGACCGAGTTTTTCCAGAACGTATCCCACGAATTTCGCACCCCGCTGACCCTCACCATCGGCCCGCTAGAGTCGGCTGTGTCTCAGCAGCAGGGCCTCAGCTTCGAGCAGTCGCAAATCGCCCTGCGAAACTCGCGTCGCCTGCTGCGACTGGTGAATCAACTGCTCGACCTCCAGCGGCTGGATGCTGGCCGGATGCAGCCCAGCTTCCGACCCTGCGACCTGCGCGACTTTGCCAGCCAGATCATCGACAGCTTCCGCCCCTACTGCGAGAAAAAGCAGATTCATCTGATTACCCATCTGGAGCCGTGTCCCCCGGTATATCTGGATGTCGAAAAGTTCGACAAGGTGCTGTATAACCTGCTGTCAAACGCGATGAAGTTCACCCCATCGGGCGGCACCATCACTGTCACCGTGGCTCCAGCGGGGGATCACTGCCAGATCCGCGTGCAGGACACGGGCATCGGCATCCGGGCTGACCAGATTCCTCATCTGTTTGAGCGGTTCCGCCAGGCCGACGGTTCTGCCAGCCGCAGCTATGAGGGCAGCGGTCTGGGGCTGGCGCTAGTGAAGGAACTGGTGGAAATGCACGGCGGCCAGGTGACGGTGGAATCGGTCTATGGCGAGGGTACGTCTTTTATCGTCTGGCTGCAAACCGGGCTGACGCATCTGCCATCTGAGCAGGTAATTGAGATTCCGACCGAGTTGGAGCAGAGCCGCTCTACGGTGGAACTGGCGGATATTGAGGGAGATCCAGCCCTTGCTCAGGGAGTGGAGCCGTTGCCCGTGGCGATCGCCCCTTCCCCCAGCGCTCCCCCGACCCAGATTACGGGCGCACCGGCCTTGGAGTCGCTGCCCCTCGCCCAAACTGCGTCCACTTCACAAAGCACGGTCTTGGTGGTAGACGACAACGCCGACATGCGCGGCTATGTGTCTAGCGTCTTGCAGCAGGCCGGCTACCAGGTGATCACTGCCCGCAATGGAGCCGAAGGCTTTATGACAGCGCAGGTGCATCGTCCGCAGCTCATCCTGACTGACCTGATGATGCCGCTGGTGTCAGGGCTGGAATTGATTCAAATGGTGCGCCAGGACGACGACCTGAGGGGCACGCCCATTGTGCTGGTAACGGCTAAGGCAGACGAAGAAACCCGCATTGAGGGGACTGAAAAAGGAGCCGACGGCTATCTTTCCAAGCCGTTTAATGCACGAGAACTCGTGGCCGAAGTGCGAAACCTGCTGGCCCTGAAAGAAAGCGAGCGGCGCGTAGCGGAGCTAAACACTTACCTGACGGAATCGGTGCTGAAGCGATTTTTGCCGCCATCGCTGGTGGAAAAGGCAGCGCGGGGCAACCTGGCGCTAGATCTGCGGCCAGAGCCGCGCATGATTACTGTCCTGTTTAGCGACATTATCGGCTTTACGCAGTTGTCCAACACGCTGCGATCGCGCCGGGTGGCCGAACTGCTGAACGAGTACCTCACCGAAATGACCCACGCCATTTTTGAGCATGGCGGCACGGTCGATAAATTCATGGGCGACGCAATTTTGGCCATCTTTGGTGCGCCCGAAGAAATCAGCCCCAACGAGCAGGTCAAACGGGCGATCGCCGCTGCCCAGCAGATGTATCGCACCCTCGACAAGCTCAACGAGCGCTGGCAAGCCCAGGGCATCAGCCGCGTCCAGTTTCGCTGTGGCATCCACCAGGGTACGGCCGTCGTCGGGATGTTTGGTGGTTCCGAACGCACCGACTACACCGCCATTGGCCCCAGCGTCAACATTGCCGCCCGCATCCAGGAAGCCGCCGAACCCGACACGATTCTGGTGTCTGCCGCCGTGGCTGATTACCTGGATCAGCACACGATTACCAAGTTCAGCCCGCTAGAACTCAAGGGCGTAGACGAGACTGTGCTGACCTTCGCCATTCGTATCGATCACCTAGACGAGGCGATCGCCAAGGCAGAAGGATAAGACAATCCAAGCTGGCCAGCCAAAATCGCCAATCCAAAATCGCCAATCCAAAATCTAAAATCGCCCCAGACCTTGCCGGAGTTCTCGTCCCAAAATTGCGCCTGTGATCAGGTGATAGGGAATCAGCCAGACCATCATCGGGTAGATCCAGTAAAAGAACAGCAGCAGCAGCAGCGGGTAAAACCCAAGAATCGACAGTGCCAGCGCAACTGCTAGATTAATCGCGTAAAACCGCAGCGCGAAGCGGCCAACCTGAAACCTTTGGGCAATCTCTGGCTGTTTTAGCAAGTGGCGCACATAGCGATTCTGGAAATAGAACGAGATGCCGTTGACCAGACCGGCGGCCGCCAGAAGAATGGGCACCGATTGGCGAAAGGGCGCCCCATTGGCAAAGTCTGTGCCCCGGCTCCAGCGCCAGGCAACGGCGGCGATCGCCAGTGCCGCAAAGAGCAGGGTCCACCACAGGTAGGAAACCCGGAAGCGCTGCAAAATTTCGAGACGGGTCTGGGAGGGGGGAGGAGGAAAGCTGCTCATTACTGGAGATTAACTGGAGAGGCTGTGAACGGGCTGACGTGAGGGCGAAAGAGATGGCAGGATGTTCGGTGTCTCAACGCGGGCGATCGCCACAGTCGTAACTTTAGTTACGTTTTGAGGTTTCAGCCCCTAAATCAAAGTACAAGGAAAGTAGGCGGCTGAACTCATTTCCGTGTTTGGACTCGAACGCTACACCTCCGCTACATCTCAGAGTACATCTGGTTAGAGTACACCTGGAGGATTTTCCCATGAGCATTGACCATCAGGCCCGCGAACGTCTCGCACAACAGCGCCAGCACGCCGAAAACCTGCAAGACAACATGCTGGAGCGTGCTGAAGAAGAACTGGCTGCGGCTGGCGAGTCTTGCATTGCTGAACAAGCGCGAGAAGCCTTGACCGAGCAGCGGTTGCATGAGCAGCAGCTTCAAAACAATATGCTAGAAAGGGCAGAGGAGGAAGTCGGCTCGACCCAATCCTGACGCAATTTTTGAGACAGATTACTCAGAATTCTTCATGCAGATCCGGGTTCAGCCGTTTACAGTCCACAAGCGAGTGCCGCTGACCATCAGCCGGGGAACCACGGCCGAAAGCACAAACCTGTGGCTCCGACTAGAGCATGACGGAATCGAAGGCTGGGGCGAAGCGTCGCCCTTTGCGGCTGGGCGATCGCCCCAAACCACCGACGCGATCGCCGCTGCGCTAGAAGCTGCTGCACCGCACCTGGCAGACTATACGCCCTACGACCAGCAGGCGATCGCCGCTCGTCTGAGGGAACTGCAACTGCCCTCGGCTGCCCGGACTGCACTCGATCTGGCGCTGCACGACTGGCTGGGCAAAAAGGCGGGGCTGCCCCTGTGGAAACTGTGGGGGCTGGAGCGCGATCGCATCGTGCCGACCTCCGTCACCATCGGCATTAACACACCAGAGGCCGCCCAGCAGCGGCTCCGGGGCTGGCTGGAGCTGACCCAGGTTCACGCCGTGAAAATCAAGCTGGGCAGTCCGGCAGGGCTGGAGGCCGATCGCGCTATGTTCTCAGCGGTGCTGCAAGATGTACCAGCGGGCGCAAAGGTGAGTGTGGATGCCAATGGCGGCTGGGATTTGCCAGGGGCGATCGCCATGAGCCATTGGCTGGCAGAGCGCGACGTTACGTATCTAGAGCAACCGCTTGCACCCGGTCAGGAAGCCGATTTGCCAAAGCTCTACCGCGAGTCGCCGCTGCCGCTGTTTGCCGACGAAAGCTGTTTTGACCGCGCCGATATTCCCAAACTGGGCGATCGCATCCACGGCATCAACATCAAGCTGATGAAGTCCGGCGGGCTGAGCGAGGCGCTAGCAATGGTTCACACGGCCCAGGCTTACGGATTGCAACTGATGTTTGGCTGCTATTCCGACAGCACGCTGGCCAACACCGCCGCCGCCCACCTCACGCCCTTTGCCACCCACGTCGATCTGGATAGCCACCTAAACTTGCTAGACGACCCATTTCGCGGTGCGGAAATGCAAGACGGGCGGCTGATTCCGGGCGATCGCCCTGGACTGGGCGTGGTTCGCAGCCAGAACTAACAGTTGCAATTTCTGCTGTCTTGAGCCTGTCTCTGTTTCTCTAAAGAGGAAGTCTCTAAAAAGGAAGGTAGTGAATCTGTCCTTCCAAGTCCTCTTGCAAACCGCATTCCACAATCAGCAGAATATCGTCAATCACTGGACCGATCGGTGCAAAGACGCTGATTTCAAGCACTCCTGGCATGGGCTGTCCATCTCTTACTCGCTCGTAGGCGTAGCGCGTGATAGTTGAAACATCGTGGGTCAGCAAGATGCGCTCTTGCTGAGCGGCCCATGCCAAAACGGTTGGATCATCTTTGCCAGATAAATTGCAGTCCTGTACACGTACGATGTCAACTTTAGGGTTTTTGCGAATCAGTCCTCTGACAATCGTGTTGTCAAAGTTTTCATCTGCAAGCAACTTCAACATGGAAATTGCTCTGCTCTACGGGCAAGGAGTCTATCTCGCAAGCCTTGAGGATCAAACCGGGATTGATTTGTCTGTCGGATCAGTTGAGCCTGCTGCTGTCGCTGTTGCAAGTAACGCTCGACTGCCTCTGTATTGTTGAGGTAGAAGGCAATCGTGGCATACACATCTGCCAACTTGAGGGATGGATACCGATAAACAATTTCTTCAGCCGTACTTCCCTGCTGAAAAACTGCCACAACGGTATCCAGGGTTACACGAGTGCCGCCGACTCTGACAACTCCGTTTGCATCCAGTGTTAATGGGATTGGGCTAGTGGCAATCTTCAGCGTCATTCACAGTTCTCCCAAACTTTGATAAAAGCTTGCAGATAAAAGCTTGCACTTAGGGCTGCACTTCGATGATGCCGCCACCCAAGACGCGATCGCCCTTCGCAGAGTCTTGCCCATCGCCGTCATACCACACGGCGGCTTGCCCTGGGGTAATGCCAAACTGTGGCTCATCGAAGGTAATCTTCAGGCGAGTCGCGTCGTCGTTGAGTGGAACCAGCGTCGCAAGGACGGGCGTGGCGCGATAGCGGGGCTGCACAAAGGCGCGAATCGGGCCGCTGGGCGCGGCAATCGACACCCAGTTCACCCGCTGCACGGTGCATTCTGCCTGATGAACACTAGCGCGATCGCCCACAATCACCTGATTGCGCCCCACGTCGATGCCCACGACATACAGCGGTTCCGCCGCCGCAACCCCGATCCCCCGGCGCTGACCGATGGTGTAATGGTGGATGCCGTCGTGTTGCCCCAGCACGCGCCCCGACTGATCGACAATATCGCCCTGCTTGGGAGCTAGATATTTATCCAAAAAATCACGCATGGAGCCGTGCGCCTCGATCAGGCACAAGTCCTGGCTTTCGGGCTTTTCGGCGGTGTGCAGATTAAACTCAGCGGCCACCCGGCGCGTTTCGGTCTTGGTCTGGTCGCCGAGGGGAAAATGGACGTGGGCCAACACGTCTTGCGGCAGGTCGTAGAGGAAGTAGGACTGATCTTTGCTCAGGTCTACGGCGCGGCGCAGCTCGTAGCGCCCGGTTTCGGGGTTGTGGCTGATGCGGGCATAGTGACCCGTGGCGATCGCATCGATGCCCAGCTCCTCTTTTGCATAGCGCAGCATCGGGCCAAACTTCACCGCCCGGTTGCACTGCGAACAGGGCAGCGGCGTAATGCCCGCGCCATAGCCCTCCACCAGATAGTCCACAATATTTTCCTGAAACAGATCGCGGCTATCGACAATGTGATGCGGGATTTCCAGTTCCTCGCACAGCCGCGCCGCGTCCACCATGCCCTCCGAGCAGCACTGCCCCTTGCCCTTCATCAGCCACAGCGTCACGCCCACCACCTCATAGCCCTGGTGGTGCAAGATGGCAGCAGCGGTGGAACTGTCTACGCCGCCGGAGAGGCCGACAACAATTTTGGTCATTTTGATTTGCGGGTGAGGGGAAGTACAAGTTCTGGGCTTGACAGCTTGCTCAATTGCTTTTCTAAGCGTCTAAGAGCTTTTAGGCTAAGAGCTTTTAAATTCTAGTCCAAAACGCTGGGTGGCAGGTTTGGGGTGAGGCGCGTGCTGGGGGCGCATGGTGGAGGCATATCTTGGGGACGTATGGTGGGGACGTATGGTGGGAGCGTATGGTGGGGGCGTATGGTGGGGGCGTATGGTGGGGGCGTATGGTGGGGGCGATCGCCCCGTCCTTCAAATCGCAAGCGATAATGCAAGCGATAATGGAAAGCGTGCCAACTTTCTGCCCTCTGCCGCCCTGATGCCATCCATCCACTCCGACTCTTCCACGCTGCCCGCCGATCTGTCATCGGCTGAAGCTGCCGAATCCGCTGAATCCGCTGAATCTGCCGAATTCCTAGCGGAAACAGCGGCCGACTCGCTCCAGGCACCGCTGCTGGGCCAGTCGCTCGACCAGTTGACCGCGTGGGTGCAACAGCAGGGACAGCCCGCCTATCGCGGCAAGCAGCTTTATCAATGGCTCTATCAACAGGGTGCGCGATCGCTCTCGGACGTGACCGTGTTTCCCAAGGCGTGGCGAGCGGCGCTGGCAGATTATCCCATCGGGCGATCGCAGATCCACTATCGCGCCACTGCCCCCGACGGCACGGTGAAATTTTTGCTGCGCCTGGCCGACGGCCACATCATCGAAACTGTCGGAATGCCCACCTATGCCTACACTTCCTCAGACCTGACCCGCCTCACGGTCTGCGTCTCCTCCCAGGTCGGCTGCCCGATGGCCTGCGACTTTTGCGCCACGGGCAAGGGCGGCTTTTTGCGAAACCTGGCGGCGCACGAAATTATCGACCAGGTGCTAACGGTGCAAGAAGACTTTGGGCAGCGGGTCAGCAATATCGTGTTTATGGGCATGGGCGAGCCGCTGCTGAATACGGACAACGTGCTGGCAGCCGTGCGATCGCTCAATACGGACGTGGGCATTGGTCAGCGCACGATGACGATTTCCACCGTGGGCATTCCCGGCCACATCCGCCGCCTGGCCCAGCACAAGCTCCAGGTGACGCTGGCCGTCAGCTTGCACGCCTCCAACCAGCCCACCCGCGAAGCCCTCATCCCCAGCGCCAAGCATTATCCTCTGGAAGCATTGCTCGACGAGTGCCGCGAATACGTCCAGCACACTGGGCGGCGCGTCACGTTTGAATACATCCTGCTGGCGGGACTCAACGACGAACCCGAACACGCCGCAGAACTGGCGCACCATCTGCGCGGCTTCCAGAGCCACGTCAACCTGATTCCCTACAACCCCATCAGCGAAGTCGATTATCAGCGCCCCGACGAGCGGCGGATTAAAGCATTCGTGCGATCGCTCCAGGAGCATCACATCGCCGTCAGCGTCCGCTATTCGCGCGGGCTAGAGGCAGATGCGGCCTGTGGGCAGTTGCGGGCGAGGAAGGGGTGAGGGAAGAGGGAAGAAGGAAGAGGGAAGAAAGAAGAACGAAAAGAGAAGAGGTTTTGTTCTTCGTTTTTCGTTTTTCGTTCTTCGTTTTTTCGTTTTTCCCTCAACCTCCCCACACCTTAGCCAGCACCGTCTTCGGATCAATATCTGCCATCTTGCCTGTGGGAGACTTGATGCCTGCAAAGCGATCGCGCTTGGGCAGAAGCTTTTCTGGATCGGTGGGGCCGAACAGAGCCAGGGTGAAGACCTTCAGCGCCACGGCCAGGTGCATGGGGGCGCTGTCGGTGCAGAGCATCAGGTTTGCTCCGGCAATCATGGCGGCGAGTTTGCCGATGTCGGGCGGCGAGGTGACTTTGAAGCCAGGGGCAGCTTGCGCCAGCGTCGCCACAAACGCCTCGTCTTCGGGACCCTGCACCACCACGATGGGCAGGTCGGGCTGCTTGGTTTGAAAGTCTTGAATAATCGCCTGCCAGCTTTCAACCGGATAAATCTTGTCGATGCCCTTGGTTTTGGCAAGCTGGCTAGAGCCGCCGTGGATCAGCACATAGCCGCTGCTGCCCAGCCCCAGCCGCGCCCGCTCGGCCTCGGCCCAGTCCAGATCTTTTTTGGGAATGCTGATAGACGGGTCGGGACAGGGCGTGTCGATGCCCAGCCCCTTCAGCAGGTCGTGATACATCGCAGCCGCATACTGGTCGGTGTTAAGCGGCACTGCATCGGTGAGAAACAGGCTGCTCGAACCACTCTGATAGCCGATGCGCTTGGGCGTGCCCGTTAGCCACAGCAGCAGCCCCACACCCCAGCGCTGCCCCAGCGAAATCGCCACGTCGTAGTAGCGATCGCGCAATACGCCCAGCAGGTTTGCCCAATCCGCCGGGCTGTTGTTGTCTTTAAAGTCAAACGACAGCACATCGCTGACCGACTTGCTGACCCGGTAGGCGCTTGTGGCTCTGGGTTCCACCACCACATCAATCTCCGCATTGGGATAGGCTTGCTTTAGATCATCCAGGGTGGGGAAGAACAGGATTTGGTCACCAATCCCTCCCGGAACAAGGGCCACAACTCTCATACCACTCGTTTACTCATACATCTCCCCCAAAAGCTTACAGCAAGACGGTCAGGGGCGATCGTATCCAGAACAGCGGAGTCGAGTGGAGTTTTCATGAACCTGAGCCAGCACCCTGTCTACTAGAATAAAGCGGGATTCCACAGACCTTTCACCTCCAGATTGCTGCCTGACTGCGTGATTTCACCCCCCTTAACACTGGTGCAATTGCCATGATCGAACTTTATTACTGGCCCACCCCAAACGGACACAAGATCACGATTTTTCTAGAAGAAGCCGGACTCGACTATCGCATCGTGCCTGTCAACATTGGCGCGGGCGACCAGTTCAAGCCCGACTTTCTCAAAATTGCACCCAATAACCGGATGCCTGCCATCATCGACCACGCTCCGGCCGATGGTGGCGAGCCGATTTCCGTCTTTGAGTCAGGCGCGATTCTGCTGTATCTGGCGGAAAAGACGGGGCAGTTTCTGCCGAACACTGTGCGCGGGCGCAAGACCGTCACCGAGTGGCTGTTTTGGCAGATGGGCGGGCTGGGGCCGATGGCTGGGCAAAACCATCACTTTTCGCAATATGCGCCAGAAAAAATCCCCTATGCGATCGCCCGCTATGTGAACGAAACCAATCGGCTCTACGGCGTACTCGATCGGCAGCTCCAGGGACGCGAGTATATTGCGGGTGAATACTCCATCGCAGACATGGCCTGCTATCCGTGGATTGTGCCCTACGAGCGGCAGCAGCAAAACCTGGAGGACTTCCCCAATCTGAAACGCTGGTTTGAAACGATGCGCGATCGCCCCGCCGTGATCCGCGCCTACGAGCAGGGGCAGCCCTTCAGCAACACCCCCACCGTCAACGACGACAGCCGCAAAATCCTCTTCGGGCAAACCGCCGCCTCGATCTCGCAACCCGGAGAATAGACAGCTTCACTCGCTCTCCAAGACTCCATCCTGCCTCATCTCTCCAGCCAACTGGAGGGTTTATCATGGGAGTACGAATCTGGCGGAATCGAGTATGCTAACGTGCGAAAAAACAATGCGAATTGGTGAAGTTGCTAGAGCAAGTGGTCTGCCAATCAAGACGATTCGCTACTACGACGAGTTGGGCTTGCTGAAAATCTCTGGCAGAACAGAAGGCGGTTATCGGCTATTTGCCCCAGACGTATTGGCTCGGCTGCGCTTCATCAAACGCGCCCAAAGCCTGGGGTTGAGCCTGATGGAAATCAAGGAATTCCTGGCAGTCTATGATCAAGGGAACTTACCTTGTGATCATATTCGTGAAAAGCTAGAAGATAAGTTAATTGCAATCGAGCAGCAGATTCAACAGCTTCAAATTCTCAAGCAAGAACTAGGCGGGTTGCTGTCCGGCTGGCAGGTAGCGCCAACCGCTTCAGCGGAAACAATCTGTCCGATTATCCAGCAGAGTTAGGATTCTGGAGATTAACGGATTAAGGTTTATTCAGATTGCGCCACCCAACCTTCTCCCGTAATCGCCCATTGCGCTGGTCGCGCCATTGTCCACCGATGTTCCAATCTCGAGTTGAGTCGCCCTTTTTTGAGCGCCTTGGTGGCGGGTTACGACTCGAACTTACTGCTCGAGTTCAAATCTCGGGTTGAGTCGCCCTCTTTTGATCGGGCAATTGACGGGGGCGATCGCATCCAGTACAATCGTCCATCAAGCTGCTCGTTGATTCCCTTCGACGCGGCTTACCTTTCCCCCGAAATTTTGGTCGTTTAGTCATCCACGGCATTGGCAGGTGCAGCCAACACCCACCAACGCCTGACCCCTCGACAGCGCGTACCTGTCTCAGGGCTGCGTCCATTGTAGGCCGCCCTGTCCCAGTGCTTCACCTCCGGGGGCGGCCAACATTTCGGGGTTTCCCTACCTCGTTTCCAAGGAGGAAACCCCAAATGCTGACAGTTCAATACACCTGGTCGTCCCCACGCTTGGAGGCGACCCAGTTTTCGCTGCCGCCGCTCACCTGCGAACTGCCCCACCGTCGCCGCCTGCGCCACTACATCATCGGCCTACCCGAAGACGCGCAACTGGCCATCGACCGGCTGCACCTGCTCCGCTATGCCGAACGCTTCGAGTGGACCCGCGCCCTAGAATTCCCGCCCAACGGCATCGTCCTCAACGCCGAGCAACCCGGCGAGGTGCTGCGCTGCCTGCACCGCGAGGTCAGGCGCAACCCTGGCGCGAATCAGCAAGACGAGTAAGAACAGATAAGGGCGGTTTTGGATTTTGGATTTTGGATTTTGGCGGACTAGTCTGTCAATCCAAAATCCAAACTCCCCAATCGAAAATTTCAAACAGGGCAACTGCGCCTAACGCTGCATCGCGCCTAATTCATCAGCCCCACTTATCTGAAACCTTTGTGAAGCCGTCTGCCTAACTCCCTGAAACAGGGGTATTATGCGGACAATTGTCAGCCTAATTCCCCGATTTGGGATCTTAGACAGAACAAACCGAAGCTTTACACGACCCAGATGAAAGCACGCTGCGACTTGTTGGGCTTTACGCTGGAGGAACTATCAGCCGCAGAGGTTGACGAATGATGAACCTACTTAAACCGGCGATCGCCTATTTTGCCTGTCTATTCGCCACCGGGTTTTTGTTAGGAACAATCCGGGTTTTATTAATCGTGCCGCGCCTTGGAGAGCGCACCGCAGAGCTATTAGAGATGCCCTTTATGCTGGTTGCAATTCTAATCGCAGCCTGGTGGATAAATCAGCAATACCTCAGCAGCGCAGAGCCATTTCAAAGATTAGGAGTCGGGTTTATTGCGCTGTTGTTTATGCTAATTGCCGACTTTGGAGTTGGCGTGTTTTTGCGAGGAATGCAGCCGTTAGAAGTAATCACGTCACGCGATGCGGTTTCTGGAACAGTTTATTATGGAATGCTGCTTTTGTTTGCGCTCATGCCCTGGATTTTGGGTCGTAAATATTAGTGGAAAGTCTGGAATGAAAAGTCTGGAACTATCGGCCTAGCCAGTCAGATAAAACTGGAAACTGAAACAGATTGACCACCGACTGCCATGCTGGGCCTGCGCCCTGGAGCCAAAGGGCAATCGCAAATCCCAGCAGCGGCAGCAGCGCATAATAGGTCAGTCCGCGCCAAAACCAGCGGTCGAGCGATCGCCCCTGAACGCGCAACAGCAGCGACATTCCCACCAGCAGCGCCGCCGCCGCCAAATGAACGATCAGCACCAACTCCAGGCTGAGAAACCAGGCAAAAAAGCCCGCCCAGCCCACTGCAAACAGATTGAAAAAAACGTAGAGCGCTCCCAACAGCAGCGCCAGTGGGCCCAACCAGGTAAGATAAAAAAAGTAACTTTGGCAATGATCAGGGCGATCGCCACTTGCTTCTGACCTGCTCCTTTGCCGCATCTTATCCTACTTCGTGCTAAACCATTGCCTCTCTAGCAGACGAAATTCAATCTGCAAAAGTTTCTCCTATTGCGTCAGGAAACTTGCGATGCGGTCTACGGCGGTTTCCAAAATAGCGGGATCGTGAACCAGGGCAAAGCGGACATAGCCCTCGCCGGATTTGCCAAAGCCTGCACCGGGGGAAACGGCAACGCCTGTGGCTTCGACCAACTGAGCGCAAAAGTCGATAGAGCGATCGCCCCAGGGTTCTGGCAGCTTTGCCCAGACATACATCGCCGTATTGGGAATGGGCACGGCCCAGCCGATGCGGTGCAGGGCGTGAAGGAACACATCGCGCCGCTGCCGGAAGGTGTCTACCACAGTTTGCACGGTGTCTTGCGGGCCCGTCAGCGCGGCGATCGCCCCGTTCAAGATGCCGCGATATTGGTTGAAATCCACCGCTGCTTTTACCTGCCGCAGCGCCAGAATCAGCTCCGCATTGCCAATCGCATAGCCCACGCGAAAGCCGCCCATATTGTAAGACTTAGACATCGTGAAAAACTCGATAGAGCAGTGCTTTTGCGGGTCGGCTTGCAGCACCGAGGGCGGCGGCGTGGCGCTAAAGTGCAAATCTGCATAGGGAAAGTCGTGAACCAGCACCAGGTCATGCTGCTGGCAAAACTCGACCGCCTGCTGAAAGAAAGAAAACGGAGCGATCGCCGCTGTGGGGTTATGCGGATAGCTCAGCACCATCATCCGCGCCTGCGCCAGCACGGGCGGAGGCACATCGTCAAACACGGGCAGGAATCCATTTTCTGCCCGCAGCGGCATGGGATAAATCTGCCCGCCCGCCAGATACACGCCGCCCGCATGGGAGGGATAGCCCGGATCGAGCAGCAGCGCAAAATCGCCCGGATTCAACACCGCCAGCGGCAAATGCGCCGTGCCTTCCTGAGAACCGACCAGCGGCAGCACCTCTGTTTCAGGATCAACCGCCACGCCAAACTTTTGCGTGTACCACTGGGCGGCGGCTTCTCGAAACGCCCGCGTGCCGTGAAACAGCAGATAGCCGTGGGTGCTAGGGTCGGGTAACGATTGGGCGATCGCCTCCAGCACATGGGGCGGCGTAGGCAAATCTGACGATCCCAGCGACAGGTCAATGACCTCACGCCCCAGCGCCCGGGCCCGCGCCTTGGCCCGATCCATATCGGCAAAGACATTGCTACGCAGCGGCTGGAGGCGATTGGCGAATTGCATTTTGGGCCTGAGGGAAAAAGGGGTTTGGGGTGTTGCAGTAGCGGATGCTGAGATTTGACATCATGCCACATTGCCATCCCGCTCTCAAAAAATTGGGTGAGGACAGCAACCCTATCCCCACCCTAACGCACCGAGCGCAACCTCAAACGCAACTTCAAGCGCTAAATTTTCACACCCGTTTTCAGGCAACTTTTCAGGCAACGATTCTCAGGAAAACCTCCAGGTTTCTAACCCTGACGCAGCACGATAGCCTGCGGTTCCCGCTACAGCGTTTTTGAAGCTAGTGAGGCACACGGATGGTCAATAAGCCCTTGCCTCGTGAGGGCAGCATGTGCCTCACGAGGCAAGAAAATGCTGTATGGCAATTCTTCTCAGTTAAAAAGCCGCTCCGAACCGCTCTCTAGAAAGCCTCCTTCAAGGGAAACTTCGAGATGTCCACCTAGTTTTGTACAATCGTCAGGCGGAAGGGATGGCGGCTGCCCTGATCCAGATCGCCGACGAATACCGAGTAGTTGCCGCGCTCCCAGGCTCCTGATGCCTCGATTACGCCGTTAGAAAAGTTGGTGGCGCGGGCGCAGCCCTTGACGCTGCCATCGGCTCCCAGAATCAGCAGCGTGGGTCGGCCGCCGCCCTCAACGCGAAACCGCAGTGAGGTAAAGGCTTCGGTGACGCGCACGGTCTGCACGGGGCGATCGCCCACAAAGCCGCAACTGCTCGCCTGCGACCCGCCAGAGGTGCCGCTAATCACCTGCTCTCCTTGCAGCGGTGTGGTGACCTGGGCCATTGCCGCCAGCGACATCGCCAGCACGCCCAGCGCGGCCGTGGGCACAATTTGCCAGTTGATATGAAATCCACTCTTTTGAAAAGCTGTTTTACGTGCCATGTTCCGATTTACTCCCCATACACTCAGCGAGAGGGGCGATCGCCACTGAACTGAGTTCGGGATTGATTTCGGGCCACCCTGCTTCCGGGCTTTCTTCCAAACCCGTCCGAAATCCTTTGTCCTCCGCCAAAAGCTCACTCTAAGAGTTGATAACAATCCGAGTTTCGGCGATACCCGTAACCAGCGCGATCCCAACCCATCCGATGATCTGATCGTGTCATGTATCTTTGAGGACTAGCCAAATCCTATGACAGTTCCTCAAGTGCCCGGTAGGATAGGCCACTTCTTCAACTGACCTATGCAAATGACTGATCTGGCAATCGGAAGTGTTCTGGCAATCGGGAATATGAAGCTGAATGGCTCGACTGGCTCAAAATAGAAAATAGCGCTGGGCCATCGGCAACACGGTGGCAGGCTCGCAAGTCAGCAGTTCTCCATCGGCGCGGACTTCGTAGGTTTCGGGATCGACCTCAATACGCGGCGTATAGTCATTCAGCTTCAGATCTTTTTTGGTCACCTGGCGAATATTCGTCACGGGTAGCACTTCGCGCTGGAGCTTTAGCCTTTCGGGGATGCCGTTTTGCACGCCTGCCTTGGACAGAAAGGTAAAGGACGTGTTGGCGATCGCCCCACCAAAGCTAGCAAACATCGGCCGCATGTGGACGGGCTGCGGCGTGGGGATGCTGGCATTGGCATCGCCCATCTGCGCCCAGGCGATCAGTCCGCCCTTGATCACCAGTTCCGGCTTCACACCAAAGAAGGCGGGTCGCCATAGGCAGAGATCGGCGATTTTGCCCACTTCTACCGAGCCGACGTAATCCGAGATGCCGTGGACGATCGCCGGATTGATGGTGTATTTCGCCACGTAGCGCTTGGCGCGGAAGTTGTCGTTGCGCTCGGAATCTTGCGACAGCGGGCCGCGCTGCACCTTCATTTTGTGGCCCGTTTGCCAGGTGCGGGTGATCACTTCGCCGATGCGGCCCATCGCCTGCGAGTCGGAGGAAATAATGCTGAAGGCTCCCAGGTCGTGCAGGATGTCCTCAGCGGCGATCGTCTCTCGGCGAATGCGCGACTCGGCAAAGGCCACGTCTTCGGGAATGCCGCGATCCAGGTGGTGGCACACCATTAGCATATCGAGGTGTTCCTCCAGCGTGTTCACGGTGTAGGGGCGGGTGGGGTTGGTGGAGGAGGGCAGCACGTTTAGTTCGCCGCAGACCCTAATAATGTCCGGCGCGTGGCCACCGCCTGCGCCTTCGGTGTGGTAGGTGTGGATGCAGCGCCCCTTAAAGGCGGCCAGGGTGTCTTCCACAAAGCCCGCTTCATTCAGCGTGTCGGTGTGGATGGCCACCTGCACGTCATATTCTTCAGCCACGCTGAGGCAGGTGTCGATCGCCGCTGGGGTCGTGCCCCAGTCTTCGTGCAGCTTTAGCCCGATCGCCCCCGCTTCTACCTGCTCCCGCAGGCCTTCCGGCTTTGCCGAGTTGCCCTTGCCCAAAAAGCCCAGGTTCATCGGAAAGGCTTCCGCCGCTTCCAGCATCCGATAAATGTTCCACGGGCCGGGCGTGCAGGTCGTGGCATTGGTGCCCGATGCAGGGCCCGTGCCGCCGCCAATCATGGTGGTAATGCCAGAGGCGATCGCCACGTCGATCTGCTGCGGACAAATGAAGTGAATATGTGCATCAATGCCGCCTGCCGTCAGGATCATGCCCTCCCCGGCGATCGCCTCCGTAGACGGGCCAATGACAATTGTCACATTGTCCTGAATATAGGGGTTGCCCGCCTTGCCAATGCCGACGATGCGTCCGTCCTTGATGCCTACATCGGCTTTGACAATGCCCCACCAGTCCAAAATCAGCGCGTTGGTAATCACCGCATCCACTGCGCCGCCTTCGCGGGAAATGGGCGATTGCCCCATGCCGTCGCGGATCACCTTGCCGCCGCCAAATTTCACCTCGTCGCCGTAGGTGGTAAAGTCTTGCTCGACTTCGATAATCAGTTCGGTATCGGCCAGACGGACGCGATCGCCCACGGTTGGGCCAAAGGTTTCCGCATAGGCGCGGCGATCCATGCGATAGCTCATAGCTGGAGTTTGGGGGTCAGGGGTCAAGGGGTGGCGTTGCTACTTGAGGATGAAAGGCAGCAAAATCAACCCTCTTCTTTTAACTCGCAGAATGTAGCACAGGGCGTAGCCAAACAGACCAATTGGCGGCAAAAGTTAAGCTTTTTAACGGCGATCGCCCCAGGAGTCCGTACCCCCGTACTATTGAGTCAGTCTTTGGCGGTACGAACAATCCCTCCACCCCCCAACGCGCCCTTATCGCTCCCCATCATGGACACTCCCAGCATCCTCTCTCACGTTTCCCTAGGCACGAACCAGTTCGAGCAGGCTGTCGCTTTCTATGACCAGGTGCTACCAACGCTGGGCTGCCGCAAGATTGAGGAATTTCCTGGCGCTGCGGCCTATGGCAAGCTGTTTCCCGAATTTTGGATTCAGACCCCGTTTAACGAGCAGCCCGCGTCTACAGGCAACGGGGTGCATGTCGCCTTCATCGCGGCAAGCAAGGAGGCAGTTCATGCTTTCTATGAGGCGGCGATCGCCGCAGGGGGCACGTCCGACGGAGAACCCGGCCCCCGCCCACACTACAGCCCTGCCTACTATGGCTGCTTTGTCCGCGATTTGGACGGGCACAAGATTGAAGCGACGTTTTGGGATGCCGCGTTGGAGTAAAAGCGGCAATTTACTGATCTTTGAGGTGATAAACCTGCTGGCTTTACGGACTTTTTAGCCAGTTTTTAGCCAGTTTAGGGGCCATGCGGTTCTACCGTTTACTGCGTGGCTTTATGGATTTACTCCGTTCAAAAGAATTCAGGGAAACGTTGCTCAAACCAGCAATCGAGATTTTCCCTAAAGATTTTGCTGTGCATTCGTTGATTTTTATGCTGCTGCTTCAGCGAAATTACGAATGCCTTACCGCCTAGCAGAAGGTTCATCTCTCCAATTAATAGAAACTACTTCTGTAAAAACCCAGGTAAATCTCGAATCACCATCGCCCCCTCGACACTCAACCTCAAGTCACCCGTAACAACACGTATTTTCACTACTCCAAATAGCTTTGATAAAGCTGCTTATCCGTAAATCTCGCGATATACGAAATCCTAACAGGCTGGGTATCCTAAATGTAGGGCGGCGTTTGCAACTTGTTATACAGAAAGCTCGCAGAAAGCTCGATGAACAATTCCAGTTTCATTTAATCGGTATTTGAGAAAAGGGCGATCGCAGCCTAATACTTTCAAGCCATGTTTACGCTGCCAAATCTTGGGCTTCAATATCCGGAACAGATTTTGCTGGTGTAAATAGGTTCAGAAATATCTCGGCTTTATTAAGTTGGATTCAATCGATTTTTAGTCGCAACTTCCCATTTCCTGAAACGCTGCTTGAGTGAGTCTGCTAGGAGCTGTTCTTATTAGGGCAGTCTAACAAAAAGCTCAAGGAAAAAACTCAAGCAAAAACTCAAGCAAAAACTCAAGAATCTAGCCTCTTCAAAGTCATGTGCAGTCGCATGGCAAAAGTGTTGAATCTTAAGATTTTCTTTTCTAAAAATAGACACACTAATCCTGTGGCAAGCTGGTTTTGTCAACAAAACACTAATTTTTGGAGCCAGTGGGCATAACTGATATTTTCACACATAAAAGCCTGTAAATATCGTAGCTTATCTAATACTTTGTTGCCAAATTCTTTCGGAATTGTCACCAATTGCAAAATCACATAAGCTACCAAACACGCATAAATCTGCATCTCAATCCCGTTCACATTCTTAGTAATTAGTCGATCTAGTTTCAGATGCATCTTCAGAAATTTCCAAAATAACTCTATCTGCCAACGCAAACGATAAAATTCGCTAATTTCCTCATTGGAAATGGTATTTTCTCCCCCTATCGGTAGATTCGTTGACAAGCGATATTCTGTTTGTGATTCTAAATCACAAAAGGCGACAACCCGTGCTTCAACTTGCTCCTTACCCGTGCCAATCAAGAAGTTGCCATTTTCTAGCATCTTGAGACTAATATTATTCTTGATTCTGACGATAAAGTAGCGATTCTCTTGATTCAGTAAATAGCGAATTCGAGCTAGGCTAAAAAAGCCCCGATCCATGACCCCGACACTATTATCAGGCACAGCATCGATCGTTTCCTTCCCATGTTTACTGTCATGACCTTGACCAAAGTGGATGAAAACACCCCCCGGCTCATGTGTCATTAAATCTAAACCACTAAACAGCTTTACTTGGTGAATACCCTGCGCCCAGAGCAACTTGCTCGTCAAACTAACAATGGTTGAATCCAGCGGAAATAAAGTCAGCTTTGCAGCATCAATCTTATGCCTTTTGTGGAGTTCCTGCTTCAATACCCAAAAAAGATCATAAAGTATCTGGGGATCACGGTTCTTGCTGGCTTTAGAAAAAGTAGAAATCTTGACCTTGATGCCACGAATATTTAAGCGCTTGAAGACGCTCCTCATACTGCTTTGACTCTGATCGAGAACCAAGGAGAGCCAAATAGAAACAAATAGAAAGCTGTTGAGAACCGGATAGTCATCCGTGGCGAGGTGGCCCAGATGCTTTTTGACGATCTCAGGAAAGTTTGATATCATGATACTAACATTATTTTCTTTTTTATAGCCTCTAGTTTACACGATTAGGGGCTATTTTTTTAAACATATTTGCTATCATTCAACACTTCTGGTCGCATGGATATCGCAGGAATGTCTCTTCTCCTGGTGGACTCAGCGGTCGAAAACGTCCAGCAACTTCTTCAAAACACCAGCAAACACATTCAAGTTGCAGTCGTTGACCGTACGCAAAATGGGGTCGAAACCCTCATTCAGTGGCTACAGCAGTTCCCCCATCTCCAGCAGGTTCATATCCTGGCCCACGGCGCACCCGGTCGCATCTTTTTGGGAAATACCCAACTCAGCCAGGACACTCTCCACTCCTGCCGTGAAGCCCTGCGCCATATCCGTCAGCGCCGAAAAATCTCCCAATCTCCTCTAGACCTGTTGCTTTACAGTTGCAACGTGGCTGCGGGTGAAGTGGGCACCGCCTTTGTCGAAACCCTCCACCACCTCACGGGGGCTAACATCGCCGCATCCTCAGTTCCCGTGGGCAATGCAGACCTCGGCGGCACCTGGCATCTCGACATCCAGACGAGCGCTTTCCCTATCACCCTGCCCTTTGCGGCGGCGGCTGCCCACCGCTATCCAGGTCTTCTGGCTCCTGTAAGTATCAGCGGCATCATCGCCAACTACGTAGACCTCCCGGACAACGCCAGCACCTACACTGCCAACGAAGTCGGCAACCCTGACGGCGATGCCACTGCTAACGAACTCTACACCTACAACTTTCCAGTCGGCACCAACAACAATCTCGTCATTTCTGGCTTCACCGCTGCATCATCCACCTACAACCTAGCCCAGCTTGTCGATCAGGTCAGGCTCCGGCGTATTCCCAATCCCAGTGTCTCCAACCCCGAGGGGCGTCAGGTCTTCTGGTACGAAGTACAAAACCTGAATTCAACTGGCAACGTCCTCAACCTGAGGCCATCGCGAATCAACACGATGGAGCAGGCGCTCCTGGGCAATGTGATCAATCGAGGGGTTGATAACGTTTTTGCTAATCAGGGCGACAACAATATCAACAACATCGAACGGATCGATTTCATCGCCAGCGGTGGCCTCACGGCTCCCACCGCCGCCAACCTCAACGACATCGGCTTCCTTTTGCTAGAGCGAGGCGGCAACGACCCACTGACGATTGCCGCAATTACAGCCGTAGATGCTAGCGGCAATCCAACTGCCTACGGCCCCTTACAGGTTGTGCCCGCAATGGCCTGGGGGGCTTCAGGCTTCAACCTAGCCACTGCTGTGTTGAATGACATGGGCGCAGGAGGCAACCCCCGCTTCAGTTCCAATATTGGTGCTCAAAATATTGGCGGAGTCTTCCTGAGCTATTCGGCCCTGGGTATTGGCGCAGGGCAAACCTTCTTTGGCTACTCCGTTTTCCCCAATGATGTGGGTACGGACTTAGTGAACTTGACGGATGCAGCCCTGAACAGTTCTAGTGCCTCAGGACAAGGGGGCCTGGATCTGGTGGCAGGCGGCGGCATCTTTGTGAGGAGTGGTAGCAATTTGGCTCCTACGCTCAACCTCGACCCCTTCAACATCACGGGTGGCCCGAATGATTTCAACTTTCAGGCAACTTTTACAGGCAGTGCGATCGCCATCACAGCGCCGAATGCCTCCGGCTTCGACCCCAATAACAACGGCGCAGATATCGAAACACTCACCATCTCTGTCAACGCCCCCAATGGCAACAACGAAGTCCTCTCCATTGGCGGCACGCCTTTTATCCTAGGTACTGCCAACAGTGGAACCGTGACAATTGGCTCCACGACCTTCGCAGTCAGCGTTTCCATTTCTGGCACAACGGCCACCCTCACAATTACTCGGAATGGCGGCGGCGATCTTTCCAACGCAGCAGTGAGCGCCCTGCTGCAATCCCTCCAATACAACAACACGGCTTCGTCCCCCAGCCCCTCACCCCGTGTTTTCTCCTTCATTGCCAACGACGGCACGCTAAATAGCAACACTGTCACCTCTACGATCGGTATCAACGTTCCTTCCGTTAATAATCCACCTATCGATGGCAACGAAACCCTCAGCGTCGCAGAAGACAACCCCCTGAGTGGCAACCTGCTGAGCAACGCGACGGATGCCGATGGCGACCCGCTCAGCATCACCACCTTCACCATTGGCAGCACCACCTACACCGCTGGAGACACCGCCACCATTCCTGGCGTGGGCACGCTGGTTATCAACGCCAATGGCACGTTCACCTTCACCCCAGCGCCGAACTACAACGGGCCAGTGCCGCCTGTGAGCTATGTGGTCAGCGATGGCAACGGGGGGACAGATACCTCGACGCTGAGCATTACTGTTACTCCGGTCAACGATCCACCGATTGACGGAAACGAAACCCTCAGCGTTGCCGAAGACAACCCCCTAAGCGGCAACCTGCTGAGCAACGCGACGGATGCCGATGGCGACCCGCTCAGCATCACCACCTTCACCATTGGCAGCACCACCTACACCGCTGGAGACACCGCCACCATTCCTGGCGTGGGCACGCTGGTTATCAACGCCAATGGCACGTTCACCTTCACCCCAGCGCCGAACTACAACGGGCCGGTGCCGCCTGTGAGCTATGTGGTCAGCGATGGCAACGGGGGGACAGATACCTCAACGCTGAGCATCACGGTCACGCCAGTCAACGATCCACCCATCGATGGAAACGAAACCCTCAGCGTCGCAGAAGACAACCCGCTGACTGGGAACCTGCTGAGCAACGCGACGGATGTGGATGGCGACACCCTCAGCATCACTCAGTTCACCATTGGCACAGATACCTATACGGCTGGAGACACCGCCACCATTCCTGGCGTGGGCACACTAATCATCAACGCCAATGGCACGTTTACCTTCACCCCAGCGCCAAACTACAACGGCTCCGTGCCGCCTGTGAGTTATGTGGTTAGCGATGGCAACGGGGGGACAGATACCTCAACGCTGAGCATCACGGTCACGCCAGTCAACGATCCACCCATCGATGGAAACGAAACCCTCAGCGTCGCAGAAGACAACCCGCTGACTGGGAACCTGCTGAGCAACGCGACGGATGTGGATGGCGACACCCTCAGCATCACTCAGTTCACCATTGGCACAGATACCTATACGGCTGGAGACACCGCCACCATTCCTGGCGTGGGCACACTAATCATCAACGCCAATGGCACGTTTACCTTCACCCCAGCGCCAAACTACAACGGCCCCGTGCCGCCTGTGAGTTATGTGGTTAGCGATGGCAACGGGGGGACAGATACCTCGACGCTGAGCATTACTGTTACTCCGGTCAACGATCCGCCGGTAGATGGAGATGAAGTTTTCAGCACTGCAAAAAATACGCCGCTGAGCGGCAACCTGCTGGCAAATGCGACGGATGCTGATGGTGATTCGTTTAGCGTTATCCAGTTCACTATTGACAATAGTATCTACTACAGTGCTGGGGATACGGTTACTCTGCCAGGCGTAGGCACATTAACTATTGAGGCAGACGGCACATTTACATTTATTCCAGTGACGGGTTACGTGGGGCCCGTGCCAACTGTGACCTACACTGTCATGGATAGTAGAGAAACCACTGATGACTCTACGCTCAGCATCACGGTTACTCCGTCCAATAGTGCCCCTCTTGATGGGAATGAAACCCTCAGCGTTGCGAAAGATACGCCGCTGAATGGCAACCTACTCTCGAATGCGACGGATGCCGATGGTGACCCGCTCAGCATCACCCAGTTCACGATTGGTACGACCACTTATACCGCTGGACAAACAGCTAACCTGACTGGGATTGGCACGTTGACCATCAACGCCAGTGGTATGTTTACGTTTACTCCGGCTGCTGGCTACACAGGGCCGGTGCCACCTGTGAGTTATGTGGTTAGCGATGGCAACGGTGGGACGGATACCTCGACGCTGAGCATTACAGTGACGGGAGGGAGCGGAAACCTGCCCCCTACGATCGATTTGGATGCAGATGATAGTAGCGGTGCTTCTGGGCGGGATTATCAAACCCGCTTTGTGAAGGGTTTTCCAGTAGCGATCGCCGATCCTGACCTAACAATCAGCGATCCCGACAGCACGATCCTTCAGCAGGCTGTGATTACGTTGGTCAATCGACCGAATGGCACGTTGGAGAGCCTTAGCATTCGGGGTGCTCTGCCACCAGGGATTACTGCCTCTGCCTATAACCCTGCGACAGGGCAACTGATTTTAAGCGGTGCGGCATCCTTGGCAGATTACAAGCTGGCGATCGCCTTAATTGCTTACAACAACTCTGCCCGCTCAGTCAACCAAACCAATCGCACTATTACTGTTGTAGTCAGCGATGGCATCAGCACCAGTACACCTGCAACAACAACCATCCAAATCGCATCCCAGAACACGATTAATGGCTCTTCAGGAGCAGATATCGTCATCGGAACCGATGGAGATGATATCTTAAACGGGTTTAGTGATCGAGACATCATCTACGGTCGAGGCGGCAACGACATCATCAACGGCGGCAGCGATCCTGATGTTCTGCGAGGGGATGAAGGCGACGATATCCTCAACGGCGGCACTGGAAACGATGACCTAGACGGCGGAGATGGCAATGACATCATCAACGGCGGCGGCGGCAACGACCTGATCTACGGTCGAGCAGGCGATGACCTCCTCAACGGGGGGCGCGGTCGAGATCGGATTTTTGGCGGCACGGGTCGGGATACGCTAAACGGCGGCGGTGGCAACGATTTGCTAGTAGGTGACGAAGGCGACGACGTGATTAACGGGGGCCGCGGCAACGACCGGATCATCGGCGGTGAAGGACGCGATCGCCTCACCGGTGGACAAGGGAAGGACCTGTTCATCTATCGCTCGAAGTCTGAATTTGGCGATATTATTACAGACTTTGAGATCGTGCGCGATCGCATCGACCTGCGAGCCATCTTCCGAGGTCGTGGCTCCATGAGTAACATCCGTCTCCGTCAGGTGGGTGCAGATACTCAAGTGGATGTCAAAATTGGGGGTCAGTTTGCGACCCTGGGCGTGCTAGAAGCCGTAAATGCAAACACCCTGCAAGCTCGTCACTTTATTTTCTAGAAGGTATCTGGATCTTTCTGGATATTTCCAGATACCCTCTAGTTGCAGTTCCTGCGGTCTTATCTTATTTGCCTCGTGTTTTGTCGAGCTTACCCCTAACCAAGATGAAGTGTTTTCCCCTAAAGCTTGTTTCCTGTGGACTCCTGCTAGAGGTACTGCTGAGTGGTTTTCTCAATCCAAGCCCCATCAGCGCCCAGGAAGCCCCCCCGCCCGATACCCCCACGAGTAATTCTGCAATTGACTTGGTTATTCCAGTGCGGGCTAGCGCAGGTTATAACACGGGTGGATCGGGTTACGAAGAGGCAGTAAACCTGGAAGGATTTATCCCGCTGCATCAATCTCCGGGGGAGCGGATTACCTTCCTGGAGCCAAGGCTTTACCTGGGTGAAGAGAGCAACCTCGGAGGCAGTCTGCTTCTGGGGCACCGATTCTACGATGCGGATGACAACCGGATCTGGGGGGGCTATCTGGCCTACGACAATCGCCAGACCCGGCGTAATACGTTTCATCAGTTGGGGCTGGGGGTAGAAAGCTTAGGCGCGATTTGGGATTTTCATTTCAATGCTTACCTGCCGATTGGCGATCGCCGTCAGGTCGATCGCGAACAGGAAATCAGCAACCTCCTGAACACCAGCGCCCGCTTTCAGGGCAACTTTCTGCTCCTGGAAAATCTGATCGAGGAGCAGCGATTGCGAACCTACGAAGCGGCCGCTGGCGGGTTTGACCTGGAAGCAGGCGCTCGGCTTGCCCACTGGCAGGGAGGAGACTTGCGGGGCTATGGCGGCATCTATTTCTATGACCCCGCAGGCGGCGACAGCGCCTCGGGTTGGCGGTTGCGCCTAGATGCAGATGTCAATCCTAGCTTGAACCTGGGCCTCGCCCTCCAAGATGACGATCTGTTTGGCACTCACTTACTCTTTTCAGCCACGCTCACCTTTCCCCGGATTCGCCCTCGCGGGCCGATCGGCAATCCGATGCTGGTTCAGGCCCGACTCGGTGAGCCGATCCTGCGGGCGCGAGGCATTGCCCTTGATCGTCAACAAGAAGTCGAGCGCTCGACCCAGCAGGTGACGATGCCCTTGATGAACCCGGAAGAAGAGCAGCCGTATCGGTTTCATCATGTGATTTTGGGCCGGGGGGCAGGCGGCGACGGGACGTTTGAGCGACCCTTTGGAACCGTTCAAGCGGCTCTTAATGCCACTCGCTCTGACGGCAACGATGTGGTGTACGTCGATGCAGGGCGCAGGGTGGATATTCCTGCCTTCACCATTCCCGATCGGGTACAGGTGCTATCCCAGGGGCCAGCCCAGCTACTCGGTGGTTTGCCCTTCCCGGGCTTTCCTCGAACAGATGTGCGGCTGCCCTTTTCCCCAGTGCTGAATTATCGCGATGGTGTTTTGGTGCGGCTGCCCCTGTCAGGGGATGGCAATTTTCCGGTGATCCGAGGCGGCGGCGCAGATCTGGTGAGATTGGGGAACCGTACCGTCTTAGCCGGATTTCGCCTAGAGGAGGCGGCGGGCAATGCGATTGTCGGCACTAGCATTCGAGATGTTGAACTGCGCGATAACTCGATTCGGAATGCGGGCGATCGCGGCGTTTTCTTGGACAACGTAACGGGCAGCGTCGTCATATTTGACCATCAGCTTCGCAACATTGCGGGCGGGGCGGGTTCTGGGCAGGGGATGCTGATTCGCAACACTACCGACGGCACAACCCAAGTGACCATCGCCCGCTATCGAGCCAGCGGTCAGCGGGTAGGAATTGAGATGGTGGTGGAGGGCGATCGCCCTGCCAGCCTCACCCCTGAACAAACCATCGCTCTACAAAACGTGGTGATTACAGACAGCCGCGACCAGGGACTTTTGGTGCAGGCCAACGACGTGGGCAATCAGCAAATCGAACTCCGTCGGGGTCGCATTCTCAACAGCGGTAGCCAGGGTGTCCTGATTCAGGCAGATAACACAGGTTCTCAAGAGGTCACCCTGGAAAACGTCGTTATTCAGGGGAGCGGTGGAGCGGGTGTGCAGGTTGTGGGTAGCGTGCTAGATAGCCTAACGACCTCTGCTCAGGAGGTCTACCTCCGTCGCAGCCGAATCGAAAACAATGGCGGTGCAGGCATTGATATCACGGCTAATGGCCTGGCGGCGCAGGAGTTTGGCATCGGGAACAACATCCTCCGCAATAATGGCGGGCCGGGCATCCAGGCCGTTGCAAACAACCGCTCCTTTCAGGAATTCGTGACGGATGTGGCAAATAACTCTCGCGGCATCAGCGACAATGAAATTTCTGGTAATTCGCAGGCAGGCATTAGTCTCACGGTTAACAGTGCTGCGACTGCGATTGCCGATATTCAGGACAACCGAATCGCCGACAATCTGACGGCAGGCAACCCAGATTTGAACGTTACATCGACCAGCAATGCTGCTGATGTGTGTGCGGTGGTGAATAACAACACGAGTGCAGCAGGAATTCGCTTGAGCAACCCGGCATCGGGGCTGTTTGAGGTGGGCGATTTGCCGACGGTTGCCACGCGCAATACGGGGACGGTGGAACTGCTGCCAGGGCCGCCTGTCTTTACAAACAAGCCAGGGGCACAATCTTGCTTCCGATAGTCAAACCTGCGCCTTTGCTGTTCTTGTTGAATCCTCACAATCTGCTTAGCTGCACGGTAAACACAGTGCCCTCCCCCAGGGTGCTTTTTACGCTAATCTGGCCGCCGTGGAGGTCGATGCAGCGTTTGGCGATCGCCAATCCCAGACCCGTCCCCGGAATTTCACCAACATTGCTGGCTCGGTGAAACGGCTCAAACAATTGCGGCATCGCTTCTGGTGGAATGCCAATGCCCTCATCTTTGACCTGAAGCCCAATCATGTCTGGCTGGCAAGACACCGTTAGAGACACGCAGCCTCCGTCAGGGGAATACTTCACAGCATTGGATAGCAGATTGTTTACCACATGCCATAGCAGCTTGTGATCAAGCCGAGTAATGCAAGGCGCTCCGTCTGAGGAGAATGCTAATTCACACTGATGGTCAGAGGTGTAGCGCCAGACCTCTACCTGCTCTTCGCAAAAGCTCGCCACATCAATGGGTGTAGGGAGGAATTCCAGACGGTCGGAATGCATTCGCTCTAGCAAAAGAATATCTTCTAGCAACAGGCTGAGACTTTCGGCAGCGGTTTGGATCTGCTGAAGATGCTGCTGCTGTTTATCCGGAGGGAGCAGGTTGCCATAGCGTTGTAATGAATCAATACAAGCTCGAATCGCCATCAGCGGCGTGCGAATTTCGTGGGAAACCACGGCCAGGCGTTCGGCGCGGCGCTGCATTTCGGCTTCGGTCAGTCGTTGAGCGGCTTCGGCAGCAGTTTCGGCGCGGTGGCGGGCCAGGGCAATTTCAATTGTGGTCGCTAGAATGCGATCGTTGAAGGGTTTGAGGACGTATCCATAGGGGTGCGAGGCTGTAACTCGCTCTAGCGTCGCTTGATCAGCATTGGCTGTGAGGTAAACCACAGGAATGTGGAGTTGGGTTTGAATTTGTTCAGAAGCATCGATACCGTCTATCTCTCCAGGCAGTCGGATGTCCATCAGCACCAAATCGGGTCGCAGTTGCTCGGCCCGTCGCACTGCGTCGATGCCCGTATCGGCAACTGCCACAATTTCGTAGCCAAACCGCTCTAGCGATTCCCGCAGGTCGTATGCAATCAGGTGTTCATCTTCAACAATGAGCAGACGGGTGGGTGGCATAGGATAACGGGCTGTTAAGCGGGCAGATTAGCGATTGGAAAACGAATGATAAACGCTGTCCCCAATTCACGCTGAAGCTCTAAGTCGCCCTGCAATTGGGCAACTAGGCTGCGGACGATGACCAGTCCCAAGGAGTTGGTGTGCTGCCAGTCCAAATCGGGCGGCATTCCAACACCATCGTCACTCACCGTTAGCGTTCCCAGGCAGGATGTTGTGCCGTCGTCAGGTGGCTGAATTTCTACACAGATAGTAATATTACCGGATTGGCCTTCTGGGAAGGCATATTTCAGCGCATTCGAGACTAGCTCGTTGATAATCAGGCCGCAGGGAATGGCTGTGTTGAGGTTGAGGCTGAAGCCGTGGGTAGCGATCGCCGGAACGATGTGTTTTGGATTTACGCCATAGGTTTGAAACAAATTGGCCACCAGCGTCCGAATATAGTTATCCAGGTCAATTTGCGAGAAATTGGCCGATTGATAGAGCTGCTCGTGAATAATCGCCATCGACTGCACCCGATTTTGGGATTCTAGCAGCAGCATCGCCGTGGTGCGATCGTCTAGGCGGCGGGCCTGCATTCGCAGCAGGCTGGAAATCACCTGCAAGTTATTCTTGACGCGATGGTGGATCTCTTTGAGCAGCACCTCTTTTTCCTGGAGGGAGGTGCGAATTTGGGCATCGGCCTGTTTGCGATCGCCAATTTCCTGCACCATCGCCACGCCATAGCCCAATCGGCTCAGATCATTGCGGACAAAGCAGGCCGTCAGTTCTACCCAGAGGGTATGCCCGTCTTTGTGAATTAGGCGCTTTTCAATGCGGAAATGGGGAACTTCCTGTGGGCTTTTGGGATGGCTGGTTTCGCGCATGGCTTGCTCCAGCAGCGGTGCAGACAAATTCCAGTCGGCAGGATGGGTAATATCTGCGGGGGTGAAGCGAGTTATTTCTTCGACAGTGTAGCCGAGCATTTGGCAGAAGCGCTGGTTTGCTCGGAGGATGCGTCCTGTCTCTGGCGACAGCAGCAGGATACCGATAGGGGCATTTTCAAACAGTTGCCGAAACATTTGTTCGCTCTGGCGCAGTGCGGCTTCGGTTTGTTTGAGATGGGTTACGTCCATCGTCACGCCAATCAGCTTAACCGCGATACCTGCATCATCAAATAAGTATGTGCCCCGTTCGTAGAGCCAGTGCGTAGAGCCGTCTAGCCAAACGACGCGATACTCCAGGTCGTAGGGCGTGTGGGTTTGCAAAGATTCGCGTTCTGTTGTTTCTAACAAATCTTGGTCGTTGGGATGAACCCGTTCATAGAACGACTGGTGAACCGGACGGGGGCTGATCTCGTTGCCGTGGGAATCGAGGACGCGCCCGTCGGCATCGGTGCAATAGCCCAGAACGGCGTAGTTTTCGGGCGACCAGGTTTGCGCTCCAGTCGCTATGTCGTGCTCCCAGATGCCCATTTGGGCGATGGATAGCGAGATCTGGAGTTGGGCGGTGCGTTCGCGCACTCGTTGTTCCAGCTCACGGTTGAGGCGTTGGAGGTCGGCTTCGACCCGCTGCCGCTCGGCAAGTTCTGCCTGGGCTGTTTGATACAGATGGGATTGCTGAATGGCGATCGCCATCTGATCTGCAACCAGGCGCACCAGCGCCAGCTCATCTTCTCGCCACGTCTTTGAGTGTCTATTGCACGCCAGCCCCAGCGCCCCCCAGACCAGGCCCTCCACCCGCAGCGGCATCAGCAGCCAGTGACCCAATACAGGATCGCTCTCAACTGGATACGCCGGGTCAACCACCGACAGGCCATCTGTGCGATCCAGCTGCACCATTTCCAGGCGTTTTAGCCGAGCCGCAACCGGATTATTGTCATCGGGAATTTCTAGACCTGGTGCGCGAAAATTGGGGCTGTGAGAGTAGCTGGCTACGTCTACCCAAACCCGTCGCTGCGCGTCGTAGCGCGATACCCAAGCGCCGTTCACCGCCAGCAAAGAGGCTAATTCACGGGTAGCCGTGGCAAAAATATCTTCCAGGTCAAGCGAGTTGCGAATCGCCTGCATGACCCGGTTGAGCGCTCGTTCGCGGGCAAATTGCTGATGCAGCGAGGCCTGGGCCTGCAAACGATCGGCCTCAATTCGCTTGCGATCGCTGATGTCTCGCAGAATGGTGGTGAACACGACCTCTCCACCCTGCACCAACTTGGACACCGAGGCTTCGGCCGGAAACTCGCTGCCGTCTTTGCGGCGGGCCCGCACCTCGCCCAAGAGCCGATTGTTCCATCGCTGCGGTTCTGAGTGGAGGGGCGATCGCTGATGGGGCGATCGCAACGACGTTGACTCATGGATTGCTTCACGGTCTGTTTCAAAGAAACCCTGGGGCAGCAGCAAATCGATTGATTGCCCCATCACCTCAGCGCTGCCATAGCCAAAAATGCGCTCGGCGCTCTGATTAAACAGAATGATCCGCTGAGACTGGTCAACCGAAATAATGGCATCTGCGGCAATGTCGAGAATGCCTGCCAGCCGAGCCTCAGACAGCCGCACGGCTTCTTCTGCCTGCTTGCGAGACGTGATATCCATCAATACGCCAATCATCTGGATGGGCACTTGATGGGCATCGTATCGGCCGCGAGCCAGCGCCAACATCCAGCGGACTGAGCCATCTGGCCAGATCACCCGATACTCGGCTCGGCAGTCCTGGTGTTGAGTGAGCGCGAGTTCGGCCATTCGCTCAGCGTAGTCCACGTCGTCGGGATGGACGGACTGCCGCCACAGGTCATAGGTGGACTGCTGATGGTTGGGCGTTAGCCCTAGCAGTCGAAAATGGTTGTCGTTCCAGGTGACTTGCCCCGTCTCCAGGTTCCAGTCCCACAGCCCAATATGGTTGAGGTCGAGCGCAGCCCTCAGGACGACTTCTTGTTTTTGCAAAGCTAGATTTGCCTGTTTTCGATCTGTAATATCGAAGCTCAGGACATTCACAACCTGACTGGTTTGCCCATCCACAGATGGAACGGGGGGCTGCACTCGAAATCGGGTACTAATCCAGCGCAGACCCTCAGTTTTGTGGGTAAAGCGATATTCCACCGCAAAGGTGCGCTGGCTGAGGGGGGTGTCTGAGTCAACGGCGAGGATGCTGGCAAAGATCGTCTGGGCGATCGCCCGATCGTCTGGATGAACCTGTTGCTGCCACAGGTCGGGTTGCGCGATGAAGTCCTGAGCGGAGTAGCCAAAGATGTGGGCATAGCCAGCGGAGCAGTAAACATAGTGCCAGCGCCCATCGGCAAAATGACGAATTTGGGCGATCGCCGCATCTACGCCATCTAGCAAGCCCTGCAATTGTTCCCTAGTCTGCTGCGCCGCTTGAGCTTGCTGGAGCGCGATCTGCTGCTGCTGAAGTTGGGCTTCTAGCTCAGCAATGCGCGATCGCAGCGCGGCTTCGCCCTCTAAAACCCAGCCCAAATGACCCGGCTGCCCCGCAGACGAGACTGGGTGAACCTGAGATTTGGGCGTTTGCGACTCGTCCATCGGATATTGTCAGGCGAACGTGAGGCGGACTAGAGGGCGATCGCACACTAGGGAGTGTCATCAATTAGATAAGCTGTAATCAGCAGTGATTCAGCTATCTGACGATTATGACAACCCGACGCTACGCCCTGCGCGATGACCAATGGGAACGGCTCCAAGATTTGCTCCCTGGACGAGCGGGGGCGGTGGGAGTCACAGCAAAGGATAATCGTCTGTTTGTCGAGGCAGTGCTATATCGATATCGAGCCGGCATTCCCTGGCGAGACTTGCCAGAGCGGTTTGGTCATTTTCGCAAGGTTCACACCCGCTTTCGGCGCTGGGCAAAGACGGGCGTATGGCAACGGGTGTTTCAGGTGCTGTCTGAAGATGCAGACAACGAATACGCCATGATCGACACCACGATTGTGCGTGCTCATCAGCATAGTGCTGGGGCAAAGGGGGGGATGCCAATGCCCAAGCCATTGGTCGTAGTAAAGGGGGATTGAGCACCAAGATTCATGCGACTGTCGATGCACTGGGCAATCCGACAGGCTTTCACCTCACACCCGGGCAGACCTGTGACCTTGATGGGGCTGATGTGCTGCTAGAGAACATTCAAGCTGATACAGTCCTGGCTGACAAAGGATATGACGCAGACCAACGGGTGATTGAGCGACTCCAACAACAGGGCAAGGCTGCTGTGATTCCGCCCAAGCGAAACCGCAAGACACCGCGTGAATACGACAAGGAGCTATACAAAGCGCGGCACTTAATTGAGAACTTCTTTGCCAAACTCAAGCAGTACCGAGCGATTGCGACACGCTATGACAAGTTAGCCGAAACGTTTCTGGGTGCAATTTACATGGCGGCTGCCCTGACTTGGCTTAATTGATCACACGCCCTAGCTCTACAAAAGCTCTAAAGAAACAGAAATAAACCCGTAAATTCTCATAACTTATCTCATAACTTAGACGACTGAACGGCCGCCAAATTTCGCCAAATTTCTTGCCCGGTTTTCTTCATCAGCTTCTTTACTAGCCTTCATAATTAGCCTTTATAAACTTCCATCATAGATTTCTCTGATGAAACCAGAGTCTTATACATACGCGATGCCTGTTCCAGAAATCAAGTCCTCTTGAGGACTTTGAGAAAGCTTTTATATTCCTCTTTATCCTTTCAACTTGTTCTTTCAAGTCAGGCAAGACTTAGAACAGCAATTGTTTTCTAAGTTTTGAATCATTTCAAAACTTGTCAACCTGGCTGAATCTCCGCTGAATCTCTGCTAGATCTCTACAGACAGCATGATATGGAGCATTAGGAGCATCTTCGTTCATCCTGCTGGTCCTTCCCAAGGGGCAAGATGCAGGATTAAAACAGACAAGACGTAACGCACCGTTTACAATTTATGAGGGAATTTCTGATTCTCAGATTCCCGGGCTGAGTGCCCCCAAACGTTTAGCTCTACAGTCTAAGCTCTGACCTCCAAACTTTTGACATAAACTCTAATTCGCTAGCTCCCTATGCCGCTCAAACCTGGTGACCCCGCCCCCGACTTTAGCCTCCCCGACGGCAACGGTAATCCTGTAAACCTCAAGGATTTTCGCGGCAAGTGGGTCGTGCTGTATTTCTACCCGCGAGACAATACGCCGGGATGTACGACCGAAGCCTGCGGGTTTCGCGATGCCTATGCAGATTACGAGGCTAGCGACGTGGTGGTGCTGGGTGTTAGCACCGACGATGCCAAATCGCACACCAAGTTTACGACCAAGTATAATCTGCCTTTCCCACTGTTGACGGATGCCGATGGCGCAGTCGGCACGGCTTACGAGAGCTATGGGCTGAAAAAGTTTATGGGCAAGGAATATATGGGCATCAGCCGCAATACCTTCCTGATTGACCCGGATGGAAAGATTGCCAAAGTCTACCTCAAGGTCAAGCCCGACAATCACGCAACGCAAATCCTCGAAGATTTGGCGGCGCTTAGGGCATAGATAGCTCCAGACCAGCCTGCAATTATCCCAGCCCTAACCCGTTATGAACCAAGTCTGGCGATATCTGAAAACAGGACTCGGCGTGGTGTTTCGGCATCCGCTGACGGGCACCAGCATCATCCCCATTCTGCCCGATGGCAAAATTGTGCTGGTGAAGCGACGCGACAACGGGCGCTGGAGTTTGCCTGGTGGAATGATTGATTGGGGAGAAGATATCCACAGTTCAGTAAAGCGGGAACTAGAGGAAGAGACAGGACTGCGGCTGATCAACGTGCGGCGGTTAGTGGGTGTGTATTCGTCGCCCGGTCGCGACCCCCGGTTTCACTCGATCTGTATTGCGATCGCCGTTGAGGTCGAAGGCGCGTTTATGGTGCAAGACCTGCTAGAGGTGGAAGAGGTGCGAGCATTTGAGCCGACTGCAATTCCCCATGGGCATCTGTCTCACGACCACGATCGCCAGCTTCAGGATTATTTTGCAGGACTGACAACGCTAGCGTAATGTGTAGTCTGGGGTCGGTTCCCCATATCCCGACGACTTCAGACACCTTAGGATGACTCTACCTATTCGCAACGGACGCATTCGCCTGTCCCAGGGACAGATCTTTTGGCGTGAGGTGGGGCAAGGCGTGCCAATCGTGCTGCTCCACGACACCTGGAGCGACGGTGGCGAGTGGCTAGCGGTGGTGGATCTACTAGCCGAGCGGTATCACTGTTTGATGCCAGATTTGCTGGGTTTTGGCGAGTCGGAGCGGCCGCGGCTGCATTATTCTGTGGCGCTGGAGGTGGACTGTCTGGCAGAGTGGCTGGAGGCGCTGCGGCTGCGGCGGGTCTCCCTGGTGGGCGTGGGCGTAGGGGCTTGGGTGGCGGCGAGTTTTGCGCTAAAGCACGAAGAAAAGGTGGATGGACTGGTGCTGCTGGCTCCGGAGGGGGTGAAGGTGGTGGGGAGCGAACAGCGGTGGCGCGGTGGGCGATCGCTCGTCTCCCGCGTCCCTCTAGCTCGCTGGCTGCTGAATCTGGTTGCGCCCGTCGCAAGGTTGCTAGGTTGGCGCAGCCTGCTGAAGTTGCAAGAGCGGGTGCGTTTATGGCGGCGATCGCCCGCAGCCAGCCAAATCTTGTTCAACCGTCGCCCGGTGGAAATTCAGGCAGAATACATCGGCGGCACGTCTAGTGGCTCGACCAGCGGCCCGATCAGCAGCTCGACCGGAACCCACGGACAGCATCTCTCCTGGCTCAAAGTACCGCTGCTGCTGCTGCAAGGCGACGCAGAACGCTCCCTCATCGCCGCCCAGATTCGCGCCTACACCGATGCCCCTCTGGCTCAGGTGCAAACGCTGCCAGGTCAAGATTTATTGCAAACGTCCCCAGAAGCCGTCGCCCGCTCGATTCACGCTTTTATCCGCAGCCAGGGCTGACCAGTTGCCGCCGTCAAACATCCACTGTCGCTGTGATCCTGAAGTTAATCTGAAGCCTGAAGAACTGTAATCTAACGCACTAATCCAGCCATACTGAGCGATGTAGGTTGCATCTAGCGGTTTCTGGAGGTCGATGGGTAAGTTTAGATTTAAGTATTAGACTTAGGAACTGGTTTAGGTAACAGTGTGTTTCAGATATTTCAGACAACTTCAAGTAACTTCAAGCAACTTCAAACGACTCGAAACATTGAATCCGACACATCAAGAAATGCTATGAAGTGATGAATTTCTTAGCTGCATAAGGCACGTTTTCAGAAGTGGATCAGGTTTGCAGCCTGGCCAGTTTTGCCAGAGCAGCTCTGAGATTCTCATGAGATTCGCAATGGTTTCGTGGTTCAAGCATCTCTTTCACGACATCTCCGTAGGAATGACTGGATATATGCATGTAGAGGACGATCGCACTGGAATGGAAGTGGGTACGCTTAAGCGGGCCCTAGCAGATAACCTGTACTGCATCCAGGGGAAAGATGAATACTTTGCAACGGCCTACGACTATTACATGGCGCTGGCCTACACGGTGCGCGATCGCCTCACCCATCGCCGCATCAAGACCGCCCAGACCTATTTTGAGCGCGATGCCAAGATGGTCTACTATCTCTCCGCCGAGTTTCTCATCGGGCGGCTGCTGGTCAACAACCTGATCAATCTGGGCATGTACGACCAAATGCGCCAAGCCCTCAAAGAATCTGGGCTAAACCTGGACGACCTGCTAGAGCGCGAAGAAGAACCCGGACTGGGCAACGGCGGGCTGGGTCGTCTGGCTGCCTGTTTTCTAGACTCGATGGCGACGCTGGAAATTCCCGCAATGGGCTACGGCATCCGCTACGAGTTCGGCATCTTCCGCCAGCTCATCGCCAACGGCTGGCAGCACGAATGCCCCGACAACTGGCTGCGCTTTGGCAACCCCTGGGAGATCGCCCGCCCCGACTACGTTGTCGAGGTGAAATTTGGCGGACACACCGAAGCCTTTACCGACGACCAGGGCAACTACCGCGTCCACTGGATGGCCCGCAACACGGTCTACGGCACGCCCTATGACACACCCGTTCCAGGCTACCACAACAACACGGTGAACACGCTGCGGCTGTGGAGTGCCCGCGCTGGCGAAGATTTCAACTTCCAGGTGTTCGACGCGGGCGACTACACCCAGGCAGTTGCTGAAAAGACCTTCTCGGAAAACATTTCCAAGGTTCTCTATCCTAACGACAACACGCCCCAAGGTAAGGAACTGCGGCTCAAGCAGGAATATTTCTTCGTCTCTTGTTCTCTACAAGACATCATTCGCCTATACCTGCGGAAGCATGACAATTTCGACGCTTTTCCCGACAAGGTGGCGATCCAGCTCAACGATACCCACCCGGCGATCGGCGTGGCAGAGTTGATGCGCCTGCTGATCGATGAACATGGTGTCGAGTGGAACCACGCCTGGGACATCACTCGCCGCACCTTTGCTTACACCAACCACACGCTGCTGGCGGAGGCGCTGGAGAAGTGGTCGGTGAACCTGTTCCGCAAGCTGCTGCCGCGCCACCTGGAAATCATCTACGAAATTAACTACAAGTTTCTGGATGAGGTGCGATCAAAGTATCCTGATGAGCCAGAGCGCCTGGCCCGCATGTCGCTGATTCAGGAAGGGCATGAGCAGATGGTGCGGATGGCGCATCTGGCCTGCGTCGGCAGCCACACGGTCAACGGCGTAGCGGCGCTGCACACCGAGCTGGTGAAGCAGGAACTCATGCATGACTTCTACGAGATGTTCCCGGAGAAGTTCCAGAACAAGACCAACGGCATTACGCCCCGGCGCTGGCTGCTGATGAGCAATCCGGCGCTGTCAAGCCTAATTACTGAAAAGATTGGCGACCGTTGGATTACAAACCTGGACGACCTGCGTCGGCTGGAGGAATTTGTTCATCATGCCGATTTTCAACAGCGCTGGCGCGACATCAAGCAGTTCAACAAGCAGCGGCTGGCAGATCACATTCTCCGCAACAATGGCATTGAAGTTAGCCCCCATTCGCTGTTTGACGTGCAGATCAAGCGAATTCACGAATACAAGCGGCAGTTGCTGAACGTGCTGCATGTGATTACGCTGTATCACCGGATGAAGGCGAATCCTGGCATGGATATGCTGCCGCGCACGGTGATTTTTGGCGGCAAGGCGGCTCCGGGATATTTTATGGCCAAGATGGTGGTGAAGCTAATCAACTCCGTCGCTGACATGGTGAACCATGACCCCGACGTGGGCGATCGCCTCAAGGTGATCTTCCTGGCTAACTACGGCGTGGCCCTGGGTGAAATCTCCTATCCCGCTGCCGACCTGTCGGAGCAGATTTCCACCGCTGGCAAAGAGGCATCGGGCACTGGCAACATGAAGTTTGCGCTAAACGGGGCGCTGACCATTGGCACGCTGGACGGCGCAAACGTGGAAATTCGCGAAGAGGTGGGTGCAGAGAACTTCTTCCTGTTTGGGCTGACTGCGCCCGAAGTGCTGGAGATAAAAGCTAAGGGCTACAACCCGCAGCATTTCTATCAGGGCGATGAGGAACTGCGCCAGGTCGTGGATTCTATCCGCTCCGGCTACTTCTCACCCAAGGAGCCGGATCTATTCCGGGCGATCGTAGACGCACTGATGCACGGCGACGAGTATATGCTGATGGCAGACTACCGCGCCTATGTGGACTGCCAAGATCGCGTTACCGAGGCCTATCGAAACCAGGACGAATGGACGCGAATGTCGATTCTGAACGTAGCTCGGATGGGTAAGTTCTCATCCGATCGCACGATTCGGGAATACTGCAACGACATCTGGCACGTGCAGCCGATAAGTGTGACGCTGGGCGAATATCGCTCAGAAACGGCAGGACTTCGACAGATCTAGGGGTTGGGGTGAGGAGTGGCAAGGAGGGTGTCTGAGAAGTTTTAGCGAAACAAGAAAGGCCCTCATCCGGTAGTACTGCAATCGTTTTATAAATCCACTCCTTAGCAGACCAACGCCCCGGCCAATTCGTCGAGAATCCCCAAGAGATTAAAAGCCTCCGATGACTGACGGATCACCGGAGGCTTGCCTTCTATCAAACGTGCCAACTTTGGGCTAGTCGCCTGATATTTCGCTAAAACAATTCGGATTCAGAGAGGGCATCGCAGCCGCACGAGTGCCAACACTGGAATTTTTTTGGAAAGTAATCTGGAAGTATTGGGAACTTTGCGTAGAATTTGCGGGTTTGACTGTAAGCCGTCTGACTAGCTCGATCGCCCGTCCGCAGAAATTCTTACGCCTGTCTAGAGTAGTATTCCACCACTAGCAGTTCATTGATCGACAGCGCAACCCATTCCCGATCGATTACGCCGTTTACCTTACCAGTCAGCTTGTTTTTGTCAAACTCCAGGTGGCTGGGCAGGTTTGCCAAACCGGGGAACTGGAGATTTTCTTCTACAAGCTTCCGAGAGCGATCGCTGTCTCGCACGCCGATTTCCATACCGGGCTTGCACTGGAAGCTGGGAATGTCTACCACTCTGCCGTTGACGGTGACGTGGCCATGATTCACCAATTGACGCGCTGCTGGAATAGTCGGAGCCATGCCCATGCGAAATACGGTGTTATCCAGCCGCATTTCCAGCAGTTGCAGCAGCGACTCGCCTGTAGAACCAGAGGCGCGACGAGCTTTACGAACATAGCGAAGCAGTTGACGCTCGGTGAGACCGTAGTTGTACCGGAGCTTTTGCTTCTCTTCTAGACGGACGGCATACTCAGTACGCTTTTTGCGGGTCTGACCGTGCTGTCCGGGGGGATATGCCCGCTTGGGGCTTTTGCGCGTCAGTCCGGGCAGTTCTCCCAGACGGCGCACCACTCTGAGGCGGGGACCTCGATATCGTGCCATTAGATTCCTCTCCGAAATGCTTTCCCAAAACTAACATTGTATCGCTTTATCTGCGAAGTGAAAAGATCAACTTTCAAGGCACCTTGCAAGCAAAGCGAGAGAGGAACGGAGGGGGATTCGATGGGGTGGCGCTCTACCCGTCTCTCTTCGGTTACCCAAAATCAACTGGCATACAGAACACGCAGCAAGGTTCCGTGGGAACTGTAGACTATGGACTGAACGATTCAGCGCTGGAGTGGACGAGTATGCAACCGCTAATCATTGCCCACCGGGGCGCATCGGCAAATGCCAAGGAAAATACGCTGTCAGCGTTTGAGCGGGCGATCGCCTTTGGGGCAGACATGGTGGAGTTTGACGTGCGCCGCACCAAGGATCGGGTGCTGGTGATTTACCACGATGCCGACGTGAACGAGAAGCCCATTCGCAAGCTGACCTACACTGAACTGCAAACCCTCGACCCCGATATTCCCACCCTGACAGAGGTCGTGGATTTGTGCAAAGGAAAAATCCGGCTGGATGTCGAGCTAAAAGAGGCCGGCTACGAAAAGCAGGTGATGGAAATCCTCAGGCCAGCCTTCGATGCTGAGTCGATGGTGGTTACGTCGTTCCACCCCTTTGCCATCCGCCGCATCAAGCAACACTACCCCGACGTTAAGGCGGGGTTTTTATTTGGTCATGGTACGGTTAAGTTTTGCAAGTCCTTTCGGCTGAATGCGAAGTCGGTGCGCGATCGCGTCCGAGAAATGCGAGCCGATTTTATCGCCCCAAACTGGCAACTGCTGAGCCATAGCCTGCTGTCGCAGGTGGTGATGGGCGATCGCCCAGTTTGGGTGTGGACGGTGAACGATGAGCCGCTGATGACGGATTTGCTGGGCGATCGCCGGATTCAGGGCATCATTACCGACCGGCCCGATGTGGGAATGCAGATCCGCGCGGCGCATCCTGATGCAGTGCTGGCGGGGCGACTCTAGCGCGATGCCCGAACCATCAGCAAAAGTCCGGCAGCGAGTCCAAATAGGTTGGGAATCCAGGCCCCCAGCACAGGGGGCAGGGCCCCAGCCTGGGCGATCGCCCCAAAAATGAAGTACAGGATATAGTACGCAAAAATAATCAGAATACTAAGGGCGAACCCAGTTGCTCGCCCAGCCCGCCGCAGTTGTGACCCCAGCGTTGCCCCTACCAGCCCAAAGACGACGCAGACAAACGGCAGCGAAATCTTCTGCTGAATTCGCACCCTCAGTTCGCGAATTTTGCCCAGGTTGCCCGCTGGCTCGATGATCTTCAAATATTCCCGCGATTCGGCGATGTTCATCTCGCCATAGTCTTTGCTGCGCTGGGCCAGGTCGAGGGGCGATCGCGGCAGGGCGAGCTGCTGCTCGGTAAACCGCACAATATTCCGAAACGAGCCATCCGGCGACACCACATAAATTGTGCCGTTTTCAAAGTCCCAGGCGCTTTGCTGCGGATTCCACTGGGCCGACTCGGCACTCACAATTTGATTGAGTCCTTCCCGCGAAAAATCGAGAATCGTCAGCCCCCGCATCCGTTTGCCGTCAAACTCCTTCGAGTAAAAAATTCGCGCTAGGGCGCTTTCGCGGCTGCCATCCGGCTGTTGAACCTGTTGAAACTCCTGATAGAGAATATTGCTCTCTCGATATTCTACCTGCTCCTGATTCAGCGCCGCCCGCAGCGTTGTCGAAGCCCGCAAATTTGCCGCAGGCACAATCGACTCGTTAAACGCAAACATCAGCCCCGTGATCAGCAGGCAAAAAATCAGCGCAGGCAGCATCAAGCGCTGGGTGCTAATGCCGCAGCCTCGCAGCGCTACCAGTTCGCTATCGCTCGACAGTCGCCCAAAGGTCATCAGCGTAGACAACAGCGTCGCCATCGGCAGCCCATACACAATGAATTCGGGAAACTTGAGCAGCAGCACCTCGATGGCTTTGGCAATCGGCAGTCCCTTTTCAACCACCTGGTTCACTAGATAGAACAGACTATCCACCGATACCCCAATTGAGGTAAACGCCCCCACCCCAAAGAGGAACGTTGGCAGCAATTCTGAAATGATGTACCGATCCATCACCGGAATCGGCAGAAGGCGCTGCCACCAGGGCTGGCGGGGCTGGTAGGGGCGAGTGAGGGTGGTCATAGGAAGGGGTGAGTTTGGTGCAGGAGAAGAAAGTGCAGGGGAAGAAGCTGAGGGAGAATAGCCTGTTACAGGGTGGGGGGTTGGAGGTGCTTTTAGAGCCGCTTTCGCATCAGAGTAATCCGGCTGTCCCCTCCCCACCCCGCCATGCTCTAACCCGCTCAAGGCTGAAAGCTATCGCCCAGGTAATACTGTCGCACCAGGGGATTGGCGTAAAGTTCTTCGGTGCTGCCGGAGGCGAGGATTTCGCCATCGCGCATGATGTAGGCGCGGTCGGTGATGGCGAGGGTTTCGCGGACGTTGTGGTCGGTGATTAGGATACCAATTTGGCGATCGCGCAGGGTGGCAATAATCTCCTGAATTTCGGCAACGGCGATTGGGTCAACGCCTGCAAAGGGTTCGTCCAATAAAAGAAACTGGGGCCCGTGGATGCCTGCTGCCAGGGCGCGGGCGATTTCGGTGCGGCGGCGCTCTCCGCCAGATACGCGGTTTCCGGGTGTCCCTGCAACAGTTTCCAGGCGAAATTCCTTGAGTAGTCCGCGGAGCCGAGCCTCATGCTCTTCAGCGGGCACACCTGTTTGTTGAAAGACAAGCAGGATGTTGTCACGCACGCTGAGGTTGCGGAAAATGCTTGGCTCTTGGGCCAAGTAGCCAACGCCCATCCTGGCGCGTTCCTGAATTGGCAAACGAGTAATTTCCTGATTGTCTAGCCAGACGCGGCCTTGGTCTGGGCGCTCGATTCCCGTTGCAATATAAAAGGTGGTCGTCTTGCCAGCCCCGTTTGGCCCCAGCAGCCCCACCACTTCGCCTTGCCCAACTGAAAGGCTGACGCGATTGACTACCTGCCGCCGCCCGTAAGATTTATGAATGTTCTCTAAGACAATCTTCAACGGCGTACTCGCAGCAGATGGAATCAGCCAATGATTTTATCAAACAAGCGGCGGTTCAGAAGGCAGGAGTGCCTAAAAGTGCCTAAATCTACCCAAACGGGTTATCCGTCTGACCCAATGCGTAATACGCAAATCCAAATTATTCTGGACTTTCGGGAAGCTTGAATTCTGGTTTGGGATTGAAAGCGGGCGGTGCGGCGGGGTTGCTGCCCGTGGTGGGGTTGGGGTCGGGCACGATGTAGATGGCTTCGACCTGCTGCCCGCGATCGGGGAGGGCGAGAAAGCGCCCTTCGTCCACTAGGTACGTGACCACCTCGCCACGCAGGCTGTTGCCCTCTTGCAAGACGTAGACATTGCCGCTGAGGACGATGCGGCGCTCGCGGCTGAAGTATTGTGCCTGCACAGCGGTCGCCTGGATCTGTCGGGCGGGGTAGGTGATGCGGACATTCCCCCGCGCCGTGATGACCCCAGTGACAGCGTTGGCTTCGGTAGTGTCTGCTTCGAGACGGAGGGGGCTGGCCAGCCGGGGGGCGGGGCCTGCGCGGTGGCAGCGTGGAAGGCGGCGGTGGGCAGCGTCAGGGCGATCGCCAACCCAGCGATCCACATCTGTTTCGCCTTCGGTTTTGCTTCCTGCGTTGCCCGACGTGCGCCTACCGTAGCAGTGCTAAAAAAACGAGAGAAAACCATCATTGGGTTGCCCGGTGGTGAATTCGAAAGCCAGTGAAATCGAACCGACAGCGTTCTGAACGGTCGTGGTGCCCCTGCAAAATATTAGCAATACTAGCGCTGTGCCCCTCAGTTCGAGATCCGCAGAGTCCTAGCTTTTTAAGAGAAAAAGACGCTAGAGCGCCTCAGAAGGTTCCTCAAAAAGCTTCCCAAATCGATCTTCTGAGACGTTCCCTCAAAAAATTCTCTGAGAATTTCTTCAAGGGCGATCGCCCTTCTACACAGATCCGCAGAGCAACGAATCGACCAGGCTTGTTTGGCACTATCTCACGGGATAAATTGTAGGCAGGCATGGGGCCTCGCAGTCTAGAGACGTGGAGAGCGATCGCCATAGCTCCGCCGCCTGTTCTGGCCCGCGCTGCTGCAAGTCCTCCAAGATCGCCGCGCTTTGATGAACCAACTGCTCCACATCAACCCCGCCATAGTCTGGTGTATAGCGCCCCAGTCGCCGCAGCCCCTCACCCAGCAGCATTGTTGCCCCACGCCCGTTGCCATTGCTGAGGTGATAGAGCGCCACCGCAATTTGCAGCACACCCTGATAAAACGTCCGATCTGGCTCCATTGCTTCCATCCAGATTGCCTCTAGGGTGTCATGACACTCATAGAATTGGCGATGATTAAATTGCTCAACCCCATCCCAAAATGCTGCTTCAAGCATATTTTCCTGAATCAATTCATTGGATTAAATTCACTAGATAAACCAAATTATCAACGGATTAACAGTAAAGCTTTCTCGATATCAAGAGGCAATTGATAATGTGGTTGCTGTTGATACAAAATCTCTACGGTCAAACCCTGAAACACCTCGATCGAATGCCTGTAGCATTTCCATCAGGCACGAACCCGCAAAACCCTAATTGAGCTTTTCCTGGTGCGTTTATTTGTCGATTAATCTACCTCTTATAAAAAAGATTTACAAAATATCTATCTGTGTCCTATCCCCCCTGAGGGCATTGAAATCTGGGGCACAACCAGATTAACTGTGAGTGTTAAAAAGCACTGTTGAAAGACCTGCGAAATCTGCTCTAAATCTGTTTGTGTCTCAAGGCCGTATAGCTTGATTACATCGCCCGGTTTAGCATAGACAGAGTTCCAGCAATCCGTCGAGAATCTGAAGTGAATCTGAAGATTTATTTCTCCCAGGTCTTATCTAAGATACTGTGTGGAGGTTGCTGTGTTCGACAAGAAACTCAATATTAATTCAAGATTTGGCAAGCATCGTCAGGCATAGTTTGAACGGCGAGTTGAATCATCACAAAAGGACATGCAAAAAAGTATGTGGAAGAGTTATTTAAACCAATCATTCAAATCGTCCCTTAGATCATCGGTCAAAAGTGCTGGGTTTGCGCTGCTGGCAGTTGGACTGCTTTCTGCCTGCTCTGGTGACGATGCGCCTCAAAGTAATGCCCAGCAGGGAGAAACGCAGGCCCAGGCGCAAGGTCAGGGGACTTTGCAGATTCGGGCCAACGGCGAGGATTTTGTGCGTCAGGGGTTTGTGTCTAAGGATGGATGGGAGGTGTCTTTCGACCATGTGTATGTCAATCTAGCGGATATTACCGCTTATCAGACTGATCCGCCGTTTAATCCCGAAGGCGCAGACCCCATCCGGGCGCAGCAGCAGGTGACGCTGCCTGGCGAAAAAACAGTTGACCTAGCGGCAGGCGATGAAAATGCAGACCCGATTCTGGTGGGAGAGGTGGCGGCTCCGGCGGGTCGTTATAATGCGCTGTCATGGCGGATGGCGATCGCCAAGGACGGTCCTGCCAAGGGCTATGCGCTGGTGATCGTGGGAACGGGCGTAAAAGATGGGCAAACGGTGAACTTTACGCTCAACCTGGATCGCGAAATGACGTTTACCTGTGGGGATTTTGTGGGAGACGAACGCAAGGGCATCCTGGAGGCGAACAGCAACGCCGACCTGGAAGCCACGTTCCACTTTGACCACCTGTTTGGGGATGGCGATGCTCCGGCAGAGGATGAACTCAACATGGGAGCGTTGGGTTTCGAGCCGATCGCCGCGCTGGCTCAAAATGGACAGGCCAGAGCCGACTTGAAAACCCTGAACGCGAGTTTGTCTAAGGAAAACCGCGACTTGTTGGACAGCATCTTGCCCTCGCTGGGGCATGTGGGCGAGGGTCACTGTCGCCAGTCTTAATCGCCAGTTTTAGTCACCAGTCTTAATCGCCAGTCTCAGGTCGTTTGTCTTACAGTTTGGAGTGATTTGGGAACGATTTGGCAATTTCTAGCCAGATTGATTCAGGATAGGCATGTTTAGTCGAGTGAGCTAAGGTTGGGCGTTTTGAAGCGAGGGTTGAGTATGGATCACCAGAGAGCGAAAGGGATAGGGCGCTTTTCGGAACGCTTTTGGCGGTTCAGGTTGCACGTTGCTACGCGGTGTGGGGTGCTGCGATTCGGCTTGCTGGCGATCGCCACCGGGTTTGTGATTACCCACCTCTCTACACCGGCCCACGCCCACGGGGTTGATATTACCTATCAGGAAACGCAGGCGATCGCCCTGGAAGCTCGCTACGACGGTGGACAGCCCATGTCTGGGGCCCAGGTTGCAGTCTTTTCGCCCGCCGATCCGCAAACCCCCTGGCTGCGGGGCACGGCCGATGAATCCGGTCGCTTTCTCTTTGCGCCTGACCCGTCCCAACCTGGCAACTGGGAGGTGCAAGTGCGGCAGGCAGGGCATGGCGAAATTTTGGTGATTCCGGTAGGGGGCGGTGCAGCGGCGGGCGCTGGTGAACCTGCATCCGCTGCCACCAGTTCCTCTGAAACCAGTTCCTCTGCAATCAGTCCCCCGGGATTGCGCTCCGGCGGCGGGCTAAATCCAATTCAAAGATTCGTCATGGCGGCTTCGGTCATCTGGGGTTGCGTAGGAACGGCGCTGTTTTTTTCTCGACGACCCAAGGCTCACAATGCACATACCTGATGGTATCCTCCCCGCGCCCGTCTGCATTGGTGGCTATGCGCTGGCGGCCCCGCTGCTGGGTTATGCGCTGCGGAAAATTAACCGAATGCCAGACGTGACGGAGCAAATCCCCAAGGCATCCCTGCTGACAGCTGCCTTTTTCATTGCGTCGTCCATTCACATTCCGATTCCGCCAGCAAGTGTGCATCTGGTGCTGAACGGGCTGCTGGGCGCGGTGTTGGGCTATTTTGCGGTGCCTGCGATCGCCATTGGGCTATTTCTGCAAGCGGTCATGTTTGGGCACGGCGGCCTGACGACGCTAGGCGTTAACACCGTGATGATGGGCTTTCCGGCACTGATAGCCGCCTGGGTGTTTCGGCTCCGTCATCAGTTTGGGCGGCGGCTGGGGGCGCGGCTGGCAGATCTCCTGTTTGCATTTTTGGCCGGAGCCATTGGGCTGGGGCTGGCGGCAATCATCTTCTTTGGGCTGATTTTGGCGACGATTCCCGGTGGACTGGATGCTCAGGCAGAGCGGGTTGCCGTCTATGGACTCGTTGCGTCGCATGTTCCGCTGGCGATGATTGAAGGCGTGTTTACAGCAATGCTGGTGGGCTTTTTGCAGCGGGTCAAGCCAGAGCTGTTACAAGACCCGACTCGATCTGACTCGTCGGCGTTGCAGCCAGCCAGCCAGCCCTCAAAAAAATCGACGGGCGGGAGGGCTGCATGAGGCTGGTGATGGATGAGTTTGCCCATCTCGACTCGCCGATCCACCGCTGGGAGCCGCGTTGCAAGCTTCTGGGGCTGGTAACGCTGATGTTTGCCTTTGCATTTGTAGAGCGGGGGTGGCTGGTGCCTGTGGTGCTGGCGATCGCCCTCTCGCTCTACTGGCTGTCTCGGCTGCCCCTCTCGTTTTTGCGATCGCGCCTGCGCTATCCGGGCTATTTTCTGCTGGGCGTAGTGGCGCTGCTGCCGTTCTGTTCGGGGCAGACCGTCCTGTGGCAGCTGGGGCCCGTGGCGCTGCGTCAAGAAGGGCTGTCTGCCATGCTGCTGATTGCGGGGCGATTTTTAGCCATCGTCACAACGGGCTTTATTTTGCTGGGCACAACGCCGTTTCTGACGCTGGTGGCTACGCTGCGATCGCTCGGTCTGCCGCCTGTGCTGGCCGACATGACCCTGCTGACCTATCGCTACCTGTTCGACCTAGCCGAAACCCTGGCTACTATGAAACTGGCCATGCGGCTGCGCGGCTTTGGGCAAGTTCCATCGGGCGATCGCCATCGGAAGTTCTCCATCCCTTTTCTGCCCCGGCGAACCGATCTGGGTAACTTATCTGCTTTGGCAGGAACCTTACTCATCCGCAGCTATGAACAGTCTGAGCGCGTCTACAAAGCCATGCGGCTGCGCGGCTACGGCTATACGCCCCGATCCAGCGCTGCACCTGTAGTACACAAAAAAACGCCGTTTTCTACCCTCGATTTGGCTAGCGTGATGGGGGTGGCGGGTGCAGTTGGTTTGGCGATCGCCCTGCTGGGGCTGGGATTCGTCCCCGTCTCCTCCGGCATTCCTCAACTTACCCATCTCCTATCGTTTCGCTAGCTCGCTGCTTCATTTCCAACGCGCTAATCCTGACTCAATGACCCAAACCAATCTTCGCCCAACCTGCTCTGACCCTGTTTGCGCCTCGATTCCTGACGCGCTGACCGTGGCAAATCTCACCTTTGCCTATCCCGGACAGCCCTGCACACTGCAAGACGTATCGCTGCAAATCGCAGACGGCGAGCGGGTCGGCATCATCGGCCACAACGGCTGCGGCAAGACGACGCTGTTCACCCTGATGTGTGGGGTGCTGCGCCCCGATGCAGGCGAGATTTTCCTGTTTGGAGAACCTGTGCTGCCGGGACAGTTTCATCCAGGCGTGGGACTACTGTTTCAATCGCCTAACGATCAGCTTTTCTCGGCATCGGTGTGGGATGATGTCGCCTTTGGCCCACAGAATATGGGCCTGTCGCCCGAAGCGGTGGCCCAGCGGGTGCAAGAGGCGCTGATGCTGACGGGTACGGCTGACCTCGCAGCGCGACCGCCGCATCACCTGTCGGGCGGGCAAAAGCAGATGGTGGCGATCGCCGGAATTTTGGCCATGCGTCCCCGCGTCGTGTTATACGACGAACCTTCTGCCAGCCTGGATCTCCGCACCCGTCGCCGCCTAATCCAGTTTTTGCAGCGTGCGCCCCAGACCTTGCTGATCGCATCTCATGATCTAGAACTGGTGCTAGAAGTGTGCGATCGCGTCATTTTGCTGGACGAGGGGCGGATCATTGCCGACGGCGACCCGCGCCAGATCATGGGCGATCAGGAACTCATGGAAGCGCATGGCCTCGAAAAACCCCACTCCTTAATCCCCCACATCCTGCCACACCACGACTAGTCTTGCATCTCCCATTTCCCAGATTATTTTGAAACAAGATCGCACATAAAATCGCTAAAACCCTTGCCACCTTGCGGACGGGCAATCCAAAATCGCCAATCTAAAATCCAAAACCAATTCCAAAGACTCATTCCCCTGCAGAAGCGTTGAGCATGATGCTGCGATAGTGAGATTCGACCCAGTGGTGCTGCGATCGCCTGGTTTCTGAATTCAGCGGCTGCTGTCGCAATGCTCGATACAGCGCATGGGTGTCCACCGTTTGCACCTGGCCCCCTGCCACCCGTAGCCGCCCCTGCACCCACACCGCATCGACAACCTGCGTCGGTCGTCCCAATACCAAAAGCTGGAGCGGGTTGGTGCGCGGCAGCATCGAAGGATGGTCGAGGTTGTAAAGCACCAGATCCGCGTCCATTCCAGGAGTAAGGCTGCCCGTGCGATCGCCCAAATTCACGCCCTTTGCGCCGCCGACGGTCGCCAAGTGCAGCGCCCGCTCCGGCGTTAGCCAGTTCTCGTAATCGCTGTCGGAAACGGTATGCAAAATCGTGCCTAGCTTGATCGCCTCCAGCAGGTTTTGGGCATCGTTGCTGGCGGCTCCGTCGCAGCCAAAGGATACATTTAGCCCCGCCTGCAAACACTTGAGAATGGGAGCCACACCGCTCCCCAGGCGCAAATTGCTGACAGGATTATGCACCAGTGTCGCCCCTATGGATGCCAGCAGCGGAATATCGGCCTCGTCAATCCAGACCCCGTGAGCTAGAGACGTGCGCGGCCCCAGGCAGCCTAGATTATAGAGATGCTGCACTGCACTAATTCCATAGCGTTCCTGGGCAAGACGATACTGTGTGCGGGTTTCGAGCAGGTGAGTATGATAACAAAGCTGATGGCGATCGCCCAGTTCAGCACAACCCGTCAGCAGTTCGTCCGAGCAGCGATGGAAACCTGTCGGCCCTAGCCCGATGTAAATGCCCTCGTCGGGAGCGTGAAATTCGTCAATCAGCGTCTCCATCAGCGCCAGCCACTCCGCCGCAGACCGGGACGAAGCAGACTGCGGCAACAGGCAGCCCTTTGGAAAGCCCGACGCAAACGGCAAATCCTGAATCAGCGGCGCAATCACGGCGCGAATGCCCACCTCCCGATAGCCGCGTACCAGCGCCTCTACCGTCTCCCGCTCCTGCCCCGGAATCAGATACGCATGATCCATCAGGCAAGTGCCGCCCGACAGCAGCGTATCCACCGCCGTACTCACTGCGCCCCAGTAGAACTGCTCTAACTGCCGTGGCGTGGAGTCGAACACGTTTGCCAGCCACAGTTCCAGCGGCAACTGAGGAATCAGCCCCCGCTGCCACACCTGAGAAGAATGGGTATGTCCATTCACAAAACCAGGGAGCAATAACTTATCCTCACCTGTAATGACTTGCTGATCCGGATCGTCTGGCAGGCTGAAAGCAGGCGCAACAGCCTGGATTTTCTGATCAGTTAGTAAAACGTCAACTGACTTTAGAGCAAGATGCTGATAAGCAAGGACATTACGAATGAGAGTTTTCATAGCAGGGATCTGAGTTTTTACGGTTAGGGATTCAAACTAGATACCATGAAAGCTCGCTGTCAACTCGTTTCATTGAAATTAGAACCTACGCAGTTGGACGATCTCTTGCGGGCCGCAGCTGTGAGAAATTGCCCAAAACTCAGAAAACTTACCGCAAGTGCGTAAGTCCTGGAAATAAAAAAGAGGTCAAATCTGGTATCTGACCTCAACACTGTTAGCGTTCAGAGTTCCAGTTTAGCTAATGCCAATTTGATCAGGGAATCTTGCTAGCCAAATAGCTCAACAAGGCTGAATAAACAGCCTCAGTCGTCGTAGCTCAGTCCAATGCTGTTGTTTGCATTAAATGTTACGGTTGCGCCACAGAGCGTGACATCTGACCAAACGAGAGGATTAAATCCTCCACCCAACTGAATCCTGACACTGTTGGCTTCACATTGGCTTTCATTCAGCGCAATCTCCTGAGTTTGTCCTGGATGCAGCACAGAGTTTAGGATATTAACTCCGCCAATTTCTACGGACTGCAAATTGACGTTGCTGTTATTAACTACCTTCAACCGACTAGAAGAAGCGGTGTAGTTAATCACGCAGACAATCTGATAGCGACGGTGGAAGCCGCAGCCAGCACCAGCATGAGTCCATCTGGGTGAGAAAATATTGGTTCGATGACCTCGGTTGGAAACGCCATCATCCACAATTAGATCCAGGACAACTTCCTGCGCCGTAGGAGAGCCATAGGCAATGTTTTCTCCGCTCTGGGTAAACCGTGTGCCCTGACGCTCTAGACGCTGCTGCCAGGTGCTACCGTCTGAGCCGATGTGTCCGAATGCGCCACCGGCCTGATCAAGGGCATGGGCTTTGGCAGCCTGAGCAGCGCTGCTAGAGAGGCTGATGGGCGGAAGGGAGGCCTGATTTTGCAAAAAGGCGATCGCCTCTCGCACCGCAGCCTGTCCTTCGTGGGTTGTCAGTATGGAATTGGGGCCGTAGCCGTTTAGAATATTGCCTGCTGCATCCATGCTGGCTAAACGCGCCTCTAAAAGCGGAATGTAGCTAGCTGGATCTTGTCGAACTTTGTTGTGTTCAGCAATGATATCCTGCTCGATTTGTGCCCAGTCATCTTGGGACTGTGCATTGGCTCGTTTGCCAATAGTCAATCCATTGAACCGATTCGATAATTGGGGCGATTCTGTCTGGCGAGATAGAGACTGTGAAACCAGGAAAATGGGTAGGATTAAGAACAATCGACACCAGATATTGGTGAAGAAACTGTAAACCTTAGGCATGGTTTTGTGAACGTTTGACCGAATGAAGTCCAAATGAAACTGACTTTGCTTTAGAACGCCCCAGCTCACTCGTTGGAATAAGCGGTGGATACTTCCAGCATAGGAATATTCATTCTCCAAACGTCAACAGCAACTCTGAGGAAATTCTCTGACTAAACTTGAGCTGCACCCTGCTTTTCAGGAACCAGTTTGTGATTGGGATACTCACTCCGGATCAACATAGAAAGCTGGCGGCGCATGAGGATTCCCGGCTGATCGGAAGGAATGTGCTGTTCGGCCGCAATATCGATTGGTGTGTCATAGTCGGTCGATTCCAGCACCCGCTTATCTTCGTCTACCACCTGTCGGTCAAACGCAATGATGGATTCGGCACTGGCATCGGCTTCAGTATCATTGCGAATGCAAAATTGAACGATTTGTGACGTGCGATCGCTCACGGGGGTTGCTGCTGTAAAAATCAGGTGCATCAGCCCATTGGGATAAGTAATTTTCAGCGTGCGGCTAAAGGGGGCATACCAGGTTGATTCGACCTGCCGCACTGTGAGCGTGTCGGGAATGTTCAAAAGCTGCTGCTGGATTGGCGGATTCACCACGGGCACCGTCGCATAGACCTTCAGACCCAGTTCCAGCGACACAATCTCCGACTTGGCGGGCTTGGGCTGTTCCGTCACCCCAAAGGATTCTGCGTGAACGATGCTGAAATGGGCATTGTCAAACGAGTTTTCCATCACCCGCAGCCCGCTGCACTGCCAAGGCTCATAAAATTGCGGAATCAGGCGATGTTCGGCCGCCTCGGCTTCAGGGATTTCTGGGATAGGCAGCAGCGGCTCGTCCGACAGGCAGACCCAGGCATAGCCATAGCGCTCAGCGCATTGAAACGCCGGGACGCGATAGGTCTTGGGAATCGCCGCGCCAGGATCAAGCTGGGGTACGTTGGTACAGGTTCCTGCGCCGTCAAACGACCAGCCGTGATAGGGGCAGCGCACGCAGCCGTTGTTGACAGTGCCCATCGACAGTTTTGCTGAACGGTGACAGCAGCGATCGCCCAGGGCCGCAGGTTTCCCGTCTCGATCTAGCCACAGCACCAGCGGTTGCCCCAGCAGAGTAAAGGATTGCGGCCCGTCCATCAGTTGGGCAAGCGGCATGACGGGATACCAAAAGCGCCGCAACACAGGTTCTTGGGTTACAAGCATGAACAGTTCTCGAATAAAGATAAGGTAAGCTTTTTCTAGACGCGGACTGCTTCGACTTTTGCAGGCGTGGCGGGGGCGACTCGATCGCTGCGACGCTGCTCCGTTTCGCCATGCTCCTTCAGCAGCCGGGCCAGGCGGTGGCGCATAATAATGCCGGGGCGATCGCTCGCCATGTGTTGTTCCTCTGCTAAACTCAGCGGCGCGTCGTAATCTGTCCCTTCCAGAATCACGCGATCTTCCAGTGTCACCTGGCGATCGAACGCAATAATGTCTGCCGCCTTTGCCTCCGCTTCGGTGTCATTTCGCAAGCAAAACTGAATCACCTGCGAAGTCTGATCGTCAATCGGCGTGTACGCAGTAAAGATGAGATGCGTCAAGCCGTTTGGATAGTCAATCTTCAGCGTGCGAGCAAAGGGCATGTACCAAGTGCGCGTGTTGGTGCGAATCGTTTTTTCTTCACCAATGCCCAGGTTTTTTTTCTGCAAATCTGGGTTCAGCACCTCCAGCCAGTGCTTCATCACAAAGCCAAATTCCGTTTCCGTCACCTCGTCGATTGGCGGCGGCTGGGGATTGGACTGATCGCCCCAAGAACTGGCGTGGACAAAGTGACCGTGGGCGCTGTCGAAGGAGTTTTCAATCGCCCGCAGGCCGCCCACCTTCCACGTTTCATAAAACTCCTGGATAAACCGAAAACTGGGGTCAGTAAATTCGGGAATGCTGGGAATCGGTTGCAGCGGGTCTTCGTCTAAACACACCCAAACATAGCCATAGCGCTCGGCACACTGAAACGCAGGCACGCGATAGGTCTTGGGAATGACAGTATCGGCATCGAGCTGGGGCACCTTGGTGCAGCTTCCCTGTGCGTCAAATTCCCAGCCGTGATAGGGGCAGCGCACACAGCCGTTTTGCACAATTCCCAACGACAGCCGGGCCGAACGGTGGCAGCAGCGATCGGCTAGCACCGCAGGTTGCCCGTTGGCATCCAGCCACAGCACCAGCGGTTGTCCCAAAAGCGTGAAAGATTTCGGGCCGTTGAGCAACTGGTCGATCGGCATGACGGGATACCAGAAGCGGCGCAGCACGGGCTGTTGGGTCGTCAGCATGATGTTCTCCAAATGAAACGAGTGAATGGATGAAGCGAACGATGGGATTCAAGATAGAGGGACAGTGGGAGTAGAACAGAATGGATTGTTACAACAGAATGAATTGTTACAGGTGGGCAGGTTCAAGGCGCAATGCCAGAATTCGAGAAACTTTCGTATATTGGTTCTACAGAGATGAATTCTTTGATGTATTCAGCTTTGTATACAAGAAGGTAGCGTCCTCAAGCGGGCCAAATCTGTATCTAGAACTACAGAATTGACCTTTTCTACTACATTTCTGGAGTCGTCTTGTGGCTAAAACTAGCGCTCAGGCTGCCAAAGCAGACCGCAAACCCTCAGGCAGCAGCGTCGATCGCATCTATGAGCAACTCAGACAAATGGCGATGAACTATCAGTTTCGCCCCGGTGAGCCGCTGAACGAGGTGGAACTGGCGGCCTCATTTTCCGTGAGCCGGACTCCCCTGCGAGAGGTGTTAAACCGCTTAGTAGCGGAAGGCTTGCTCGATTTTGTGCCGCGCAAGGGTTTTTCCTGCAAGCCGCTGGATACGCAGCGCGTATTCGACCTGTATGAAGTCCGCTGCGGGCTGGAAATGATGAGCGCCCGACTCGCCACCGAACGCGCCACCGATGCCGAGCTTCAGGACTTGCAGAAGCACTGGAGCGCCATTTCAGACTCTTTCTGTGACCTGACGGCTGTAGAATGTGCCCGCTGCGACGAGCAGTTCCATGAACAGATTGCCCAGCTTTCCCACAATGCCGAACTGCTGCGATCGCTCCAAAACGTGAATGCCCGCGCCCACTATCTGCGGCTGATTTCGATGGAGCGGGAACACTATCGCCGCACCACCTGTGCCGAGCATCGTCTGATTTTGCAGGCGATGGGCGATCGCAATCCCGAAGCTGCGGCTCACAGGATGGCAGCCCACGTCACGCTGCGCCAGGAGGAGTTGGTGGAGGTCATTAAAGAGGCGATCGCCCGACTCTATATGACCTGAAATAACCTGACCTGAAATAACCTGACCTGAAATAACCTGACCTGAAATAACCTGACCTAAAGATTACCTGACCTGAGATAACTTGAGGATACAAAAAAGCTGCGTTAGAAAAAACTTCCGCAGCCTGGGGATTTGAGCGCTATGTCTGATTTGAACTCTGATTTGAACTCTGATCTGAAACGGGAGCGAAGGGCGATCGCCCCCATAGCAGGGCTTTTAGAGAGCTAGAAACTGGCGTTACAGTGTGTAAAGGAAGCCCGCTCTAGTCACAAGGTTGAATTCCCAGGCATGAACCGCACTATCGTCTGGTTTCGTCGAGATTTGCGCGTCTTTGACCATGCCCCGCTGCATCGGGCGGCTGCGCGGGGCGCGGTGATTCCGGTGTTTGTGCTGGATCGAGCGCTGCTGCACCATCCCGAAACCGCCGTGGCGCGGGTAGCGTTCATGCTGGAGTGTTTGCACGCGCTAGATCAAGATTTGCGCGATCGCGGCGGGCGGCTGATCCTCCGCTCTGGCGATCCGGTTGAAATTTTGCCCCAGTTGGTGCGCGAAACCGAAGCTGAGGGCATTTATGCATACATTGACTTTGAGCGAATTTATGGACGGGTGCGCGATGCGCGGCTGAACCGGGCGCTGACACAGCAGCAGATGAAGATCCGCTGGTTTGAACCCGCCGCGACGACACCAGATCTGCTTTCCTACCCCAAATATCGAGAACTGTGGTATACCCACATGGCGCAGGAGATCGTGCCCGCTCCGACTCGCGTTGCAGTGCCCGACGATATTCCCAGCGAAGTCATTCCTAGCCTCAACGACCTGGGGTTGATTGCCGATGGCAAGCCGATTCCTCCCGGTGGCATCGCGCCTGCGCGGGCGCTGCTCCAAGAATTTCTTGCCGAAAAGAGCGATCGCTACTACTGGCAGCTTTCTTATCCGGGTGCAGAAGCCACATCGGGGCTGAGTCCGTACATCAAATTCGGCGCGATTTCGGTGCGCGAGTGTGTGCAAACAACCCAGGCGCAACTCAATGACGCGCCCGATTCGCGGGTGCAGCGCAGTCGGCAGCAGTTCATTGCGCGGCTGCGGTGGGGCAGCGGATTTGCCCAGCGGTTTCGCTATATGCCCCAACTCGAAGTGCGATCGCTCTACACGGTCTTCGATCAGGACGGCTGGGCGTTTGACGAAGCGCTGTATGAGGCATGGCAGCAGGGCGAAACGGGCTTCCCGATTGTAGACGCGGCGGCTCGCTGCTTGCAGGAAACGGGCGGCTGGAAACAGCTTAACTTCCGCGTCCGCGCCATCTACTCCAGCTTTCTGAGCAACTTACTCGGCATGGACTGGCGCTATGGAGCGCTGCACTTTATGCGGCATTTGATCGACGGCGATTGCCCGATTGATCACTATCAGTGGGCCATGCAGGCAGGCGTGACGCACTGCGTGGATAAAACCTGGACGCGCATCTACAACCCAGAGCAAACCGCTGTCGATCGCTGCGATCCAGATGGGCTATTCATCAAACAGTGGCTCCCCGAACTGGCACACCTGCCGCCCGAAGAATTGGGACTGCCGCCGCGCCAAAAAGACTATCCACCGCCGATCTTATCTTACAAAGCCGCCCGCCAGCGCCGTGTGCAGCAGCTCGAACGACAGCGCCAGGTGTTTTTGAATCAGGATAATGTGCTGCCTTATCTGGCGCGATTGCCCGATTCTCTCACGCCGTTTGGGGCAGATTTATACGCCAGCGAAATCGCCTGGTCTCAAGCGAACAACTTGCAACTATTCCCGCCGCCGCTCGACTTGGAAGCGCTGGATTTGGAACAGGCAAAGGCACTCCGCACCTGGTTCGTTGCCCATGTGGACATCGTGCCGCGCAAAGTGCCCACCCGAAAGCGGAAAACAAAGCCGAAAGCTCCGGAACCCGCCGACAGTATCCAGCTAAACTTGCTGGGATGATGTCAGCGAGAACGGCAGTCATCACGCCCCAAAGAAGCCTGCAAACGTTTGACCGGATGCCAGACGGAACGGCCCATTCGGCAGCGGCACAAACGTCGTCGTCCGCACATCTGCAATCAAATCCGCACCGCCATTTCGCAAAACAAACACATCAAAGCCCGCGAAGTCGCGTCGAGTTTGGTAGACCTCGCCCGCGCCAAGCTGAATCAGATCGCCTGGCGTGAAGTCGGTAATCAGCGCATAATCACGAACGCCGCCCGCACGATAATAGGAACCTGCGCGATCGCCCAGAATGAATCCATCCTGACCCAGTCCGCCCGTCAGAATATCCACTTCCAGGAAGCCTCGTGATTCAGCGCCAGCGCCGTTCAGAATGTCGATGCCGCTGCCACCCACCAGGCGATCGCTGCCACCGCCACCCGTCAACACATCATTGCCACCCTGTCCATCTAGAAAATTTGTGCCGTTGTTGCCCGTGATGCGATCGCCATTTTGCGTCCCCCGCACGTTGACGAAATTCACCACGCTAAAGGTCAAAGTCCCCAAAAACGGCACATTATTCACCGTCAAACGGTTTGCACCCAGATTTACATCAAAGGAAGCAGTGCGCCCACTTATTCCATCAATGGTGTTGGCAAACCCCGCCGCGCCAATCACCTGCTCGACACTGTTGAGGCGATCGACCCCCAACCCGCCCTTGTTAATAAATCCACCCGGCAGCAGCGTCATGGCTCGCCCCATGCGGCTATAGTCGGCTGTGTCGAACCCATCGCCTCCTAGCATTTCATCATTGCCAACAGAGCCAGTGAGAATATCATTTCCGCCCAGTCCCAGCAGGCTATCGCTGCTGTTTGTCCCAAAAATCCGTTCTGAGCGGATGCTGCCAATGATGCGTGCCATGTCTACCTCCGTAATGTTATGCGGCCAATTCAGTCGTCATGGTTCGTTCCAGATAGCGTCGAAAGCGCTGGGCTAGAAGTCCCTGAGAACTGCGATTTGCTGTACTCGCCTCAGCGCTATCTGCGGTCATCAGTCGATCAATCTCGGCATCCAAAATGCTGTCAAGCTGAGAATTTATGAAATTTATGCTCCGTTCCTGGGCGTATTCCATAACTAGGTTATGAAGCTGTGTCTTCAGGCGTTCCTTGATCTGCTGACAAATGTGAATCCGCAGTTCGCGCAGCTTTAGCAGGCGAGACACCTGGGGCTGGCCGCCCATGCCCACCAGCGGGGCAATTTCGCCCATCGATCGCCCTTGGGCGTAGAACAGGTGCAGTGCTTTGAGAAACTGGCGATCGCGCTGTCCCCGCTGCCCTTGTAAATCTTGGAGGCGATCGCAAACCACTTGGGCGATCGCCCGATCCAGCACCATCACTAACTCCTTTCGATAGTGCTGAAGAAACGCAGCCTGGTTTTGCTCGGCCTCATCGGGTGTAGCAGTCGGCACATCAACGGCTTCTAGCGACTCAGTAGACGGCTGGCGCTGACGCAGTTTTTGGGCCAGATTGCTCAGTTGAGCCATCACTTGCAGCGGAAAACAGCGCTGACCCGTCGTTTTTTGCAACTGCTGAGCGATTTCCTGGAGCTGCTGTGCGCTGGGGATAGGGCACTTGCCGCGATAGCCCTGCGATCGCACTCTGCGAAGCTGCTCGGAATAAACGGCATGATAGCTTTCCAGCAATTGACACGCCCGCTGAATCTCTGCCTCGGTAAGGGCATAGCGCGAAGCCAGAGTGCGCCGAATCTGGCCTGTTGTCGCACTATTCAGCAGCGCCCAATCGCTAATCAGGTAAATTCCACGCTCTTGCAAAAAAGCGTTGAGTTCCCGATGGTAGAGAACCTTTCGTTTGGTCCAGGTGCTTAGGCAGGTGTTGCGCGAAGGATCAAAGCTACCCAAGATGTCATAGGCAAAGGCCCGATAGACAGAGGAATCTGTTTTAGTCGCAGGCTGAGGAGGCACATTGGGATTCCACTCAATCGGCGCATCATCCAGCACCAGCGGCAGCAGATCGCTCAGTTGAAAACCGCCTCGCAGTCCAAACCGGCTGGCTAACTCAATGCAAACCTGCACAATTTGATGCGAGATATAGCAGCGCAGGCAAACTTCGGCGATCGCCCGCTCTGTTTCGCCACCTGTTTGCCACAGCGTTATCAACTGCTGCTGAATCTGCTTATGCGACGAAAGCGGATTGGCCGCATCCAGGCAGTGTGCTTGCAAAAATGCTTTTGCTTGTAGGCTCGTCTGTGTCTTGCGTGCGCCAGAACTGGTCAGCGTAATTTGCGTATAGTAGGGACGCAGCAGGCTAGAAGCCGGACAAGCCACTGTCGAAGGATAAGCAGGATTTAGAGACTTGTAAGGGGGTTTTACAGACACAGCGTTACTCCTGAATGCAAATTTTTGGCAAGACAGACTAGACAAACGAGCGAGCCGCTTGCGTGAATGCAGTTTGCAAAGATGAAGGATTAGATAATGATTGGGGGCTGATTCAGTTTGGAGACGTGTTCAGGAATTTCTAAGAACCTAGTTCAACTCAGCAAACTCTGAGTTAGCAGAATCGATTTCTGACATCTGCTGACGCTGAAAGCGATGGTACGCAAACGTACTGCGAATCGCATTGATGAACGCAACGCTGATTAACGTTGCGACTGCCATTCCGAAGAGGTTGGTGGGAATTCCCGACATCTGCAACAGAACGCGACTGAGCAGGTAAATCGATAGACCAGCGATCGCCGCAACTCTGGACATCCGCTGGATTCCCCAGGCGATCGCTCCATAGATCAGCGCATCCACAAACAGCAGCGGGTTAAAGACTTCATCCAGTTCCAACAGCTCTGAAGGCAGCGTTTTTTGCGTTGCGGCGATCGCAAATGCAGTGGTCACACCCGCCAAAATTAGCGCAGCAATCACGCCCTGGCGGGCAACTCGACGAGCCGTTGCAACACTGTCAATTTTGGGAAACCACTCGTTTTCGCGGTTTGTGGACTTGGTTGGCATAGCCGTTTGGAGTTTCATAATAAGCAACCTCAGAAGGCGGGTGAGTGTGTTGAGTGGTTAACTTAATCAGACCACGAACCTCTTTTGAAAGAACTACCCCTGGGCGCAAACCTGCTCACATAGAAACACAATCCAGATTGCAGATTTGTGCATGTTGAAAAGTTAGTAAGCTTCAGACAAAGTCGCCTGTATGAAAACGCTATGGTGTTTTCAGTTCGTTTTGCACCCTAAAATTCAGTAAGATTCTTCAGCAGTTCTTTCAAAAACTTCAACCTGGACGGGTGGCGCTGGCGATGCGCGGGGGCTGAGACACATCGCCAGTCGCTCACCATACACAAGCGCTAAGAGGGGCGATCGCCCTTGATGAACAGTTCGCAGGCGGCTGCATGGTTGCCGTAGCTCGCCTGAAACTCGCGCTCAAACAGCGCCTTGGTTTGGGCAAAACCCGATGCACTGCCCGCACCAGGAAGATGCTCTGCTACAGCGCGATCGCCAAACAGCAGTGCCATGTCCTGAGCAAATTCTGGCTGCTCCATGTGCTGGTGCAGCACGTCGTCAATTGCGTCCGTAGGAACTGCAACCAGTCCCGGATTTTGCGATAACAAAAATAGGAGTCCAGCGTATTGGGCGATCGCTTTTACAGAGCAAGAAGTTGAGCGCTGCATCCGAGTTAGCAAAGGCTGAAGCGATTGATGAAATGCAGGATTTTTAGCCTGAATGATGGAGAGAACTTTCATGGGATTAGACCTCATATATAAGGGGGGGGTGATAAGAATTTTGGGTTTAATCAGGCTATCTATGCTGTTAGGAGCCTGATGACAATAAAACAATTCAATGGGCAAGCATTATGAAAGTTGAATTGGGCTTTGGGTTGATTGCTCAACTCTTTGCCAAGGAGATATCAGGCAAAAAAACCTGAGTTATGAGAGTGGCAAATAGGAGCGTCATCTCTTAGGAGAAATCGCAGAAATAACTAGAAACTTTTTAGGCGGCTGTCGAGTCCTTCTAGGTTCTCTCTGCTGATATCTTTATGAAACTACAGACGGGCAGGCGATACGATACCCATCTCCGTAGACTCCTTCGCAGAGAAGCACCAATGAATTTGCGGTTTCACGCAGGTCAGTTTGCCAGATTGAAAAATGTGCGCTTTTGCGTATCTCTCTCTTGAGGTAGACCTGGTATGATAGCGACCGAGCTTGAGCAGCCTGAATGTTCCGGTTCGCAGCATCGATCTTCTGATTGATCTTTTGATCGATCAGAAGTTACTCAGAAGTTGGTTCTTCATTGCCTGTTTTGTAATTTATGAAGCCCCTATTGTTTAAGGCAGTTATTGTTCTGCCAGTTCTTTGTTGCACCAGCCTGTTTTCGATTGGCTGGGTTGCCTTTCCGGCGATCGCCCAGACGCTTGAGGGTCGGGGACAAATTGTGAGTGGCCCAGGACAGGGCAGTGTAGTGCAAATTAGCCTGACGATTAATGGCAACCAGGTAACTTTTCATAGCGGGCCCTCTCAAGGACAAACCGCACAAATCCAAAATGGGGTAGCGAGAACTCCTGACGGCAATGTATGGCAATTTGCTCAGGGACGCAGACAGGTAACGCTCTATTCTGGCAATCGCGTGATTGTCTACGTTCTGCGGTGAAGCCATGCCTTTCGATAAACACTGGAAACTGCGATCGCTCGGACTTGGCGCACTCTGGGGACTGCTCTACACCCTCATTCTGCTGCCCTCCCTTTCAGTGGATACCCTGCTCAAAGAGTTTGAAGTTCAGCGCAAAGAGCAGCTTTCTAAAGTTCCAGAACCTCGTCAGACAGGCTTAGGATCTGATGCTGTCAACAAAATTCTTTTAGTCACCATTGATAATCAGGAAGTTATCGGAAGTCCCAAAAGCTTTAGCCGCTTCAGAAAACTAGAGGATTATACAAATCTAATTAAAAACCTCATCGATCTGGGCGCTCAAGTTGTTTTAATCAATCTGCCCTCAGAGGTACTTGATTCTCCAGAGCCTCTAACCCCAATCGAGTCAGGATTATCCGGAGACTCAATTCGTTCTCTGGTTGAGAATTACAGTCATAGAATTGTGCTATCTTCTCCTCCAGAGTTGAAGCGATCGGGCCCCTTCTTCCGCGTTTATAACCAATTTCTACCAATCAATAGTCGGACTCTAGAGCCTATCTTACCGCCGGAGAAAATTCAGGGATTTTCAGAATTTTCAACCCCTGTTGCAAAAGATGGGCTTGCAGCCTCTTTGCAAATCAAGACAAGCCAGCAGCAACTCATCCGGCAACCATTGCTCAATCTGCTCAAGGCTTATTCAATTAATCCCGTCCGGTATCCCTATGCAGTTGAAAATAGCTTCAATTCAGGAATTTCGGACACCCATGCTTCTAAGGATGCAAAAGGCGGCCCTGTCAACTCCTTTCAATCGGCCGTTTGTCTTGCAGTAAATAAGTTGAATCCGAGTGATGTCTGTTCAAACAGCCCCTTGCCTTCTTATTCAGATCCCCACGTCAGTTTTTCGATGTGGGAAGCAGACTTTTCCAAAAGTTTAGGGCAAGAGTTTTGCGGAACCAAAGTAATTGATCCAGTTCAGCAGGTGACAGGCTGCGATCGCACTTCTCGAAGAGATTTTTCCTCATCTCATATCGAGAAAGTCAAAGACAAAATCGTTATCATCGACTTTCCTAAAAATGATCCCAACTGGTCTGAACTGCCGACTTCAGTTAAGCCTGAACTGCTGAGTCCGGCAGAGATGCAGGCAAACGTACTGGCCAGCATTCTCAGCAACAATATCCAGTATCCCCTGAGCCAGGAGTGGAGTCTGGGATTGACGCTGGCAGGGTCTATGCTGATGGCGTGGTTGCTCAGCCCTGGATTGTCGAAATCGCGCCTCTGGTGGCTGACTCGTGGGCCGCTGATTGTTCTGGGGATTCCGCTCGCCTATGCCGCCTTGCTGCCCACTGCATTTGCTGGGCGCGTGGTTTTGCCAATCATGCTGCCCATTTTGACTTGGGTGCTGACGGGCATTTCGATGACACTGGTGCTGCTGCTCAAAAAATCAAGAGAGCAGGCCGCCAAGCAGCGACAAGAGTTGACCCAGCGAAATGCCACGCTGTCGCGGACGCGCAAGGTTTTGGCGAGGGTTGCAACCGATATTCACGACGGGCCGCTGCAAGAGCTAAAGCTGGTGATGGATCAGGTAGAAGAACTGGAAACCATGATTGATCCAGAATTGCTAGTCGTGAAAACCAGTGTCAAGTCGGAGCCGATTGTGGATAAGTTAGTTCGCATTGGTCAGGATATTCGCAATCAGCTTAATGATTTACAGATTATTGCTCGAAAGCAGCTTGATATTTCACCAGAGTTAGTTGCTGGGCTAGCCCAAGGAATTCAAACCCATCTCAAACAGCTTGAAGAACGTGGCGATCTGAGATTAAAAGTCAAGCAACGCATTAAACCACTTCAGGAACCAGAATTGAATCCAGACTGGATAGACGATCGAGAAGATATCTTTCGGTTCTTTAAGGAAGCCATCAACAATGTGATGCGCCACGCTCAGCAACCCTATGGACGAGCAAACTGGGTCGAAGTTTGCCTGGAACAGCAGGGCGAACAATGTAAACTGGCGATCGCCAACGATGGAGTACATGTATTGGGAAACACATCTAAAGCCTCCAATCATCTCGCCGATGATCTGCCAAAGGGGACAGGTACAAAAACGATGGAAACGATCGCAATCAGCCTGGATAATGGACATTGGCAGAGGACTTTATCTCCAGAGGGCATATTACGGGTTGAGCTTTTTTGGAGTCTAAAGCAGGGTTTACGCTAACAGCTTCTCGCTATAGAATAAAAGTACCGCGAGAAATTTGGCGTAGCCAAGCAACAGAGATGCCCCCCAGCCAGCCTTTTTTTTTAATTGTTGAAGATCATCAGGAAGTTGCTGAGAGGAACCGCGATTTTCTTCAACAGGTTGATCCGAACTGTCGGTGTGCGATCGCCAATAATCCCTTCCAGGCAATAGAGATTCTGTCGTTGGAATCTCCGGATTTAATCGTCGTTGACTTACTCTATGGAACCTTCAGCGGCGAACAGTCCGCCGAGCCAGGGATTAACTTATTGCGCCATATTTTTGAGAAACATACAGAGCTGAATGTCCTGGTATACAGCAGCGAATATCGATTATTGACTCCGCTCATTTCTTATATCGATAGCCATAAAGGCGGATTTGCGGTCGCTAATAAGCTCGATCGTCGATCTACCTATATCAAGTTTGCCCAGAGTGCGCTGAACGGCGAACTTTGCCTGCCTAGAGAACTGCGTCAAAGTTCCAATCTAAATCATCAAGATTTGGAGGTTCTAAATCTCCTGTGCAATGATTGTTTATCGGATGACGCTCTGGCTAGTCGGCTGAATGTGTCCCGGCGGGCTGCCCAAAATTACGTCAAGCGCCTCAAACAACGGCTCGATGTCGATCTGATCTATACAGAAGAGGCAAATCATCGGGTTGCGATTTGCAAAATGGCCCGTGAAAGGGGCTTTTTGGGATAGCCTGTTGTTCATTTTATGCATTAAAAATTATGCATAAAAATCAGGTGAATTCTAACAGTACCTCAATGCTGCCAGAGTCCACCTGCAAAAAAGTTTTGGGTGTGAATTGGGCAATCCGCTGCATGGTGCGATCGCCTATGGGCAAGCCGTCCCAGGGACAAGATCGAACGGGTTGGCTGGATTATCGACTAACGTCGTGAGAACGCGAGTCGTTAAATCTTTGCGATCGCCCCGTGCGTCAAAGCTAATCGTTTTGCCAGGAAAGATACTGCTGGGGGATTGTGCGGTTGCTAGCCCTTGGCGAATTTCATCGGACGTAATGCCAGGGCGCAGCTTGGGCAGCAGCACCTCGATCGCCTCGTAAGACACCGCTGTAACTCGATTCACGCCGCCCAGCCAATAGCGGTTGGCAGACTGCACAAAATCTGGGGCGCAGGCTGCGTACCAGTCTGTCGCCACAATTAACCGATTGCTGAGGGCGCGACGCTCCTCCGAACTGCTGCCGCGATCGCTCCAGTCAGCGGTGTAAACTGGCGCAGAAGCCAGAATTAGCCGCCTGCCGCCGTCTGCTTTGATCACTGCCAGCGCCCGATTAAAGGACTCGCTGTTGCCCGTGCGCCCGTCCGGCAGCACCACCAGCGCATCTACATCTTCAACTTGGCGCAGGGCATCTTCTGCATCAAACTGCGGATCGGAAAGGTCAAACGTGCGAACAATCGTCCCCCGCAATTCGCTCTCAAACTGATAGCGCAGGTCGTCACTGTAAAACTCTTTAGAATTGGCAAATAGCGCAACTCTGGGCTGGTTCTTTTGCTGATGCAGATATTCTGCTAGTGTTCTCGCTTCAATTTGCGTAGAAGAGGTAATGCGGAAAAACACGTCAGCGCCATTGCACCGCGCCCGCAGATTCATCACGGTGCTGAGGGGGGAAATGACCACCTGGTTTGCTGCGGCATACACAGGCAGAGAATCACAAGTGCCCCGACTGGTGTAGTTGCCGATGACCGCCAATAATGGCTGTCCATCAAGCGCGGGAAGGTTAGGTTGAACCAGCGCTTCGGCGATCGCCCTGCTTTGCGCGGGCACGTTCAGATCATTGGCAACCAGGACTTCCAAATAAATGGGCGCATTAATCCGATTGACGGCCTGATCCTGTGCCTGAGCAATGCCAAATAGCATTTGTTCGCCAATGTTAATTGGCGTTCCCTCTGGCGTGCTGAGGGGAATCACCGCTGCAATCGTATAGGCGGGTTGCCCTGCCTGTCGCCGCAGTCGCACTTCGGCATTGTTGCGGAAAATCAGCACTTCAGGATCTCTCAAGGCTGCGGTTGCGTTTTTATAGTCTGGGCTATTGGAATCGGTGGAAAACTGCTGCCGTTGGGCTTGGGCGAGCTGCCGCAGCTCATCAAATTTTGCTTTAGCGGTGTTGTAGTCGCCCGCAGCAAACGCATTGATGCCAGCCTGCTTTAGCGCCGCGTAGGGCGGTTCCAGCTTGAGGCTGCCCAGCAAGTTTGCATTGCCGCCAGCGGTGATCAACCGTTCATTCGGGAGCAGCGTGGGACTGGGATTGCCTTGTCCCGCAGTGCCGACTAGCCCCTGAGCAGGGTTGGTTCCCGGTGCATCACACTGTACAAACAGACAGCGGACTTGCCGAAGCGATACAAGGGCGATCGCCCCCAGCAGCACTGCCGCCGTGCCCGCGCCCAAAAGCCACTTGCGCCGATCTGGTCCCGGCTCGTTCTGTTTGTGATCGTCATCGAGGTTGGGGGTAGGCAGCAGATGATCCAGCAACAGTTGCCAGGTCAGCGGCTCCGTGTTTTGCTTAATGCACACTGTCGGCAGCCAGGTCACTTCAGAATAGCGCAGGTTAAAGTGTTCTAATCCCTGTCGTGCCTCCCGCATCGCCGTGAGCAGGGAGCGCTTTTTCGTAGCAAATTCGTGGAAAAATCGCTGCAAAAACTCTACTGCGACTGGATCAGGCACAGGCTCTTTCATCACGATGCAGCGAGGCACACCAATCTGGGCAAGCTGCTGCGCCAAACCCAATCCATCACATGAATTAAAGATTGCCAGTTGCAAGCCCTTGCGAACCAGCTTGCTCAATGCAAACTTAAAGTTACGAATGCTAATTTCATCGGTTTGGTTCAGTAGCAGCCAGCCCACGTTGCCATCTTCGTCACTGCGGCTATGACCAACGTACACCAAAATATGAAAGCCCTGAGGGTCTTCAAGCATGGTCTGAAGCACTTCTGGTGTAGGTTGGAGCCGAGATACCACTTCCACCATCTCTGGATTCTCGCGGGCGATCTGCTGGATTGCTTCCAGATCCTGATCCGTATTGATATCCTCACTTTCCCCAACCAGGACAAGAATCCGGATCTTCGCTGCTGACGGATAGTTCCTTTTCTCCTGGTAAGTACCTGGCGGATTTAGCACTCTAATTGCGGCATCACTGTAGTAATAGTGTTGCCTTAACAGCTTCCAGTCCTGCCAGGGCAGGCGCTTGAGCGTGTCGTCGTTACCTAGATCGATAATCAGGCGTGGGCGATCGCCATTCCCATTCCCTGCCCCATTCCCTGCCCCATTCCCACTACCGTTTCCATATCCATTCCGCCGCAATAGTGGAATCAACGCCTCTCGCATCTCACGCCAATGCTTATTACCGTCGTTCAACCATTCGTTAAACTCTTCTCGCAGCTTTTCCGAAAGCTGAATCACATCTTGTGCGGTGTGATGAGTCACCGCGACACGACCAATACGAAAGTGCGATCGCACGCCATCTTGCACTGCATAGGCCGCTTTCCAAGCGGAGAGCGCCGCAACCAAACTATCAGACATTGGCGGCAGCACGGCTTCTAGTTCACCCAGATCGCCGTCTAGTCGAACTCGATAGCCAGCATTGGGATTATCCTCGTCACGGGGGCGGAGCGTCAGCTTGATCGTTTCCATAGGGGCTTAGTTCATCACTTGATTGAAGATATTGCAAGCCTGGACAAACCTATGCAGTTTTTTTTGAGGATAGGACTTTATCCTTGCACCGAGGCTCTTGAGTCAGAATATGCCAGATTGCTGCCACTCTCTGGTATGCCGCTTTTCTGATAGTCAGTTTTGTTCTGATCATCAGTTGCCGCACTAGATGCAAAACTCCTCTGTCTTGCTGTCGTCGCCGAGTGCAATCCGCACGCTAAATCGATCGCCCGGATGGCAGTCGCACAACTCCACCTCTGTCCAGCCGCTGCCGCTTTTGGGGCGAGAATCCAGAATTGCTGCGCCGCTCTCGTCCAGTACGGTGATTTGCAAATTGCGCGGCAGTTGGTCAGCAGAAGAGTCAGGATAGAGCCGCAGCCGCACGTTGAGCGTGTTGTCTTCGGTGGTAATAGAAATGACCTGCACCACCAGCACTACCCGCTTGTCGAGCGACTGAAATTCGATCGCCTTGGCGCGGCTGACAGAGTTGATCTGAGCATCAATGTCGGGCGGCACCGAAAAGCTGCCGCCTGTGGTGTTGCGAGATCCCGACCGCATCTTGCGATGGCTGGTGACAAAGGTTTCGGGCGATCGCCATTCAGGATGCCGAAACTGCCCCATCAGCCACTCGCGCAGGTTCACGATCGCCAGGTCAGGATGCAACACGTCTAGCAGCGAGTCGAGCGGCAGCAGCTCACTCAGCGCTACGGTCATCGGCTCAACGGGGGCATCGTCTTCTGCAAACGGAACACCCCGCACAAACCCCAGCAAATCGACCGCATCCAACTGTTCATGAAACTGCACGGCAACGTAGCCCAATCGCGCTTGTGCAGCTTCTAGGGGGATGGTCATTGCGGTTTCTCCAGGCAAGACCGGGCGACATTCCAGCCTGCCAACACCTGGCAGCACCAGATCGGCTACATCCAGCACCGCCCTCAGTCCTGGCTGCCAGCAGTCACCCTCAGCAAGGCTGGCGTTCAGTTCCAGCCAGTTCAGATAGGTTTGCACCGCGTAGACGGCCAGCGTGTTGAGATAGACCTGTTTGCCTTTCCCCGGCGTGGCCTGCTCGGCTGCAAACTGGGCGGCAGATTCAAACGCATCTTGAGTGAGGGGAATAGGCAAACCGATGAGTTCCATAGTGTTCATTGTTGCGTTCCAGAAAATGAGGGTGCAGTTGAGCAGATAACATTCAGAGGAGATTCATGTTGCAATTCGCTAAAAGATTCCGATCCAGTGCGGACAGGAAATCAGAGGCGATGCTTTTTGAGTTTGGGCAGGCATTCACTCTGCCAGTGTTTGGCCACGGTAGATTCTTTGATCTTGAGGTCGCGGGCGATCGCCCCCATCGACTCTGGCGGCTGAGACAGCAGCAGCCGTTTGGCCACATCAAGACAGTTGCAGAATTCTTGCGCGGGCGGGTGACAATCGCCCAAACACTGCGCCTCATCAGACTGAAGAAATTCGACCACTTGAGGATCAAACCGCAGCGCAACGATTTGCAGCAGGGGTAAGCACTTTTCGCGCCAGTGAGTGTAGAGCGTTTGCTCCGGAATGCCAAAATCCTGGGCGATCGCCCGTCTCGTTTCGGGCGGTTCGCTCAGGTGCAGCCGCTGGATCAGCGCTTGACAGTGACACTCCAAAAACCGATTGGGATGGCAGCCCTGCAATATTGCATCGGGGTCTGCTGCCAGATAGCGATGAATCTCTAGCCCGATGCGCTGCTGTTGCGCCTGCTGAAGGACCTGAATCCACGATTCCAGCAGCGTCATGTCTTGGCGTGGGTCGGGCGTGAGGTCGCCCTTGGGCGTTTGATTGCCGTCTTCCCCGATTGACTGATCCAGCAGCACCACGCCGCCAAATTCTCGCTTGATCTCGCGTTCTTCGCGTTCCGGTCGGTGCAATTCCTTGATTTTTGTATCAGGGTTTCGCAAGTCCCGGATGCGCCCGTCTAGATAGCCGTTCACCCAGTTCATCAAATCCGTAGAAACCGAGGTGCTGCGGGGACTAAACTCGTCGATCGCTCGACACACCCGCTCCAGCGTCAGGCTGAGGGCGTGGCCATAGTCGGGATGGCGAGAGCGGCGCAACTTGGGCGATCGCTGAATGCACAACAGCAGCCGAGACAGGGCTTTGCGACGCAGCAGGGGCGCAGCATCGGGACTGCGAATCTCGTCTAAAAGAGCTTGAATTTGAGTGTCATCACACATGGTTTGGCAACAGGCGTAGGGAAAACACAGAAGACAGATCGAAACCGTTCATGGCACAAACAACACCAAACCGCTTGCTGAAACTCTATCAGCCTAACCTGGAGGCGTTATGAAAAATTGCAGACCTCAGCGGCGATTTTGCTTTGCGGCTGAGCGCCGATCGGACGCTGTATCTGGAGCGTAGAGAGTTGGGTGTTCAGTTTGTGGCAAAAAGTTCAGCAAAAAGTTCAATTTTCTCAGCCATTGCTGAGATGTATCGCCAGCCCCACCGCACTTATGCAGGCTGCGACCCACTAGCCAAGCTGTGCAGCCTTTTTGCAGCCTATTGAGAGAGTTTTTCTTTAAGCCTTAAAAAATTTCAACACGACCGCAGTTTAGGCATGAGCAAGAGGGCGATCGCCTGGGTACTCTAGACTATAGTTCCTAAGAAACTGCGGTCTAAGAAACTGCGGTCTTAAGAAACTGCGATCCATAGCCCTTTGAGTTTGCGATCGCAACTTGTCTCTGCCGCAAGCTCTTCGGCAATAGCATTTTTGAAGCTGGTGAGGGACGCAGATAGTCAAGAAGCGTTTACCTCATCAGGGCTGTGGGTGCTGACCTCGCAAGAAAATGCTGTATTATTACCTCCCCTGCCTGAGCAGGGCAACCTTGTCCAGGTGATATTATCGAGCGATCGCAGTTCAAAATTCCAACTCATGCCCCGTTCCGTCCGCTTCAAGCTGTCCCCCCAGCATCACGCCTACGATGAGGGTTGATGGGGATTCTCTGGTGATGGAGGGTGTTGGATAATCAGGAACTCTTTTCTCTCAATTCAGGCTAGAAAGCTGTGTCTAAAACCCGCCCGCATGTGCCTCGAAAGGCATCCCACCGAGAGCACGTCCTACACCAAATCACCAATCGCATTCGCCAGTCTTTGGAACTGCCGGAAATCCTCTCCACCGCAGCCCGCGAAATTCGGCAGTTTCTCAATGTCGATCGTGTGAAGATTTATCGCTTTGCGCCGGATGGCAGCGGTGAAGTGATTGCCGAGGCAATTCACAATAAACAGCTTCCATCGCTGCTGCATCTGCACTTTCCAGCGAGCGATCTGCCCCAGTCTTCGCGAGACTTATTTGTGCGGGCCCGTCAGCGGGTGATTACCGACGTGTCGGCGCAGCGCCAGATGACGCATCGGCTCGACCATCCCGACACGGGCGAAAGCCTGATTAACCGCGACATTCGCCACGCGCCAGCCGACCCCTGCCATGTGCAATACCTGACCACAATGGGGGTGCAGTCCTCACTGGTCGTGCCCGTGCTGCACCAGCGCCAACTGTGGGGGTTGCTGGTGGCCCACCACAGCAAGCCACGCCATTTTTCTGAACGGGAGCTTCAGGTGGTGCAGTTGTCGGTCGATCAGCTTTCGATTGCGATCGCCCAGGCAAATCTGCTCGCCCAAACCCGTGAGCAGGTGCTTTACGAATCGACCCTCAACCAGGTTAGCCAGCTCCTCCATAGCCCCCTGAGCCAGCCCGAAATTCGGCAGCAGGTACTCGAAGCCATCGTGGAAGCTCTGAAGGGGGTGGGCGGACGGCTCTACATCGCAGCCGAACCGGACGGAGAGCCGGCCCAACTTTATGTCATAGGCGAGCAGCCCAACAGCCCTGATTTGGAGCAAGACCTAGTGTGGCAAGCGCTTCTGGGTCGGCCCACTGATGGACTTTCCGCACTCACCAGCACCCACACCCCCAGCCCAGAGGCGATCGCCCGGCTTGCTACTAGCCTCGAAGACTCCCTCGATTCCGAAAGGTCAGAAACCTGCCACTTTTACACCTTCGAGAGCCTGCAAGCCGATCCGCGCTGGCAGCCTATTGCCGCGCTGCTAGAGCCGACTTCTATTCGGGCGATCGCCCTGATTCCGCTCCAATTCCAGCATCAGTTTGTTGGCTATCTGGGCCTCTTTCGCAGCGGCTACGATCAGGAAATCCTGTGGGCAGGCCAGCACCAGAAAGATACTCGAAATATAATGCCCCGCGCCTCCTTCGCGGCCTGGCGCGAGATCAAGCTCAACCAAGCCCCAGAGTGGACGACCCACGATATCCGGCTGGCCAACTCGGTGGCGATTCATCTGTACTTAGCAGTGACCCAGCGGCGGGTGGAGGCCATGATGCGCTACCAAGCGTCGCACGATGCCCTCACTCGCCTGCCCAATCGGCTGCTGTTTAACGACCAGCTTTCGCTGGCGCTGGCCAGCGCCCAGCAGGACGACGAAATGCTAGGGGTGGCATTTCTTGATCTGGATCGATTCAAGCTGATCAACGATTCGCTCGGCCACGCGATCGGCGATGAGCTGCTGCAAGAGGTAGCCCAGCGGCTGCGGACTTGTCTGCGCCCTTGCGATGCGATCGCCCGCTGGGGCGGCGACGAGTTTACGCTAATCTTGCCGCACCTCCACTCTGCCGAAGACATCACCCACATTGCCCAGCGCATTCTTGACCGACTTACCAGTTCGTTTTATCTGGGTGAACAGGAGATATACATCACCGCCAGCCTGGGCATTGCGCTGTTTCCCTACGACGGCACAGATGTCGAAACCTTGCTCAAAAATGCCGACCTGGCCATGTACCAGGCCAAGCAGCAGGGCAAAAATAACTACCAGATTTATCACGAAGGCATGGCGGTGCAAACGCTGAACCATCTGGCCCTGGAAAGCGACCTGCGAAAAGCACTGTCTCGTCAGGAACTCTTGCTGCATTATCAGCCGCAAATTGACCTGAACACGGGGGCGATCGTTGGCGTAGAAGCCTTGCTGCGCTGGCAACATCCACTGCTGGGCTTTGTCTCGCCAGCTCAGTTCATTCCCCTCGCAGAAGAATCGGGCATCATTTGCTCAATCGGGGAGTGGGTGCTGCAAACCGCCTGCCAGCAGCAGCGGGCCTGGCAAAACGCTGGGCTGCCGCCTATGCGGATGGCAGTCAACCTGTCAGCACAGCAGTTTCACCAGAGCAGCCTGGCCGCCTCTATCCTGCAAACGCTCCAAGAAACAGGCATGGAACCCCAATATCTGGAGCTAGAAATTACCGAAAGCGCTGCCATGCGCGATGTGCAGTTTACCAGCAGCACACTCAGCCGCCTGGCAGACTTGGGCGTACAGATTGCAATGGATGACTTTGGCACAGGCTATTCATCGCTCAGCGTGATCAAGCACTTTCCGCTGCACACGCTGAAGATTGACCAGTCCTTTGTTCGCGATGCCCCCCATAATTCCAGCGACGTGGCGATCGCCAATACAGTCGTCGCCCTCGGTCGCGGGCTGGGCCTCAAAGTTCTCGCCGAAGGGGTAGAAACCGCTGAACAAGTTGAGTTTCTTCGCTCCATCCAGTGCGACTTTGCTCAGGGCTATTACTTTAGCCGACCGCTGCCGCCAGAGGCGATCGCACCGCTGCTTGCGACGGATCAGGTGACCGGGTAACCGGATGATCCTGTGAAAAGATACGGTAAGAACAGTTGGCCTAGGAACAGTTGGCCAATGCGGATGAAAGGACTTGAACCTTCACACCTTGCGGTACTAGAACCTAAATCTAGCGCGTCTACCAATTCCGCCACATCCGCACGTTGCCCAGCCCTTTGCCCAACATAGGAGCCGGATCGCTCCGGTCGGGCTTGAACTTGGCTTAACTATCATAGCAAATGCGGGTAGGACTGGTGCATCTGGACTGACGAGCGCAGGTCTGCCGGGATTTATTTGAGAAAGACTGTCGATAGTATTGACATAAAATCTCAATAAAGCTACATTGTCTTTAGTGTTCTCCTCTCAAAGGATCGGCAGGTGGGGTTGGTCAACAGACCAGTCCCCCTTTTTTTGCGTTTCTATCGACGGGGCGACTTGTCCAGAAGCGGTAGCCTGTCCGATACACTAATAGATTGAGATAGATTGAGAACCGAATGAAGTGCGATCGCCCCTATGCAGACCGATACCACCGCCCAGACCAGATCCCCGATTCCACCAGATGGAACAATGTTTGATGCGATTGTGATTGGCTCTGGCATCGGCGGATTGGTGACGGCGACCCAGCTTGCGGCAAAAGGAGCATCCGTGCTGGTGCTAGAGCGCTACCTGATTCCGGGAGGCAGCGCGGGCTACTTCGAGCGAGCAGGCTATCGGTTTGATGTGGGCGCGTCGATGATCTTTGGCTTTGGCAACCAGGGTACGACGAACTTGCTGACGCGGGCACTAGCTGCTGTAGACATGGAAATCGAGACAATTCCTGATCCGGTGCAGATTCACTACCACTTACCCGGCGGGCTAGATCTCAAGGTTCATCGCGAATATGAGAATTTTTTGCAAGAACTGATCGCCAAATTTCCCCATGAAGCGAAGGGCATCCGCCGATTTTATGACGAGTGCTGGGCGGTGTTTAACTGCCTCAACGCGATGGAACTCCTATCGCTAGAGGAGCCACGCTACCTGACTCGCGTGTTTTTTCAGCATCCCTTTGCCTGTTTGGGATTGGTGAAATATTTGCCCCAAAACGTGGGCGACATTGCCCGCCGCTACATTTCTGACCCAGATTTATTGCGCTTCATCGACATGGAGTGCTATTGCTGGTCGGTGGTGCCTGCGGATCTGACACCGATGATCAACGCGGGCATGGTGTTTAGCGATCGCCACTATGGCGGTATCAACTATCCCAAAGGTGGCGTAGGGCAGATTGCCCAAAAACTGGCAGCAGGGCTGGAAAAGGCAGGCGGCAAAATCCTTTACAAGTCCCGCGTTACGGAGATCCTGATGGAAAACGGTCGCGCGGTTGGCGTGAGGCTGGCATCGGGCAAAACCTACCGCGCCCGCCGCGTCATTTCCAACGCCACTCGCTGGGACACGTTTGAAAAACTGCTGCCCGCCGCCACCCTGCCCAAATCAGAGCAAAAGTGGCAGCAGCGCTATCGCAAGTCGCCCAGCTTCTTTAGCCTGCATCTGGGGGTGAGGGCCGACGTGCTGCCCGCTGGGACGGAGTGCCACCACATTCTGCTAGAAGACTGGAGCCGCATCGAAGCCGCCAGGGGCACAATTTTTGTCTCGATTCCCACACTGCTCGACCCCAGCCTCGCGCCCGACGGCTACCACATCATCCACACCTTCACGCCCGACTGGGTAGACCACTGGCAAAACCTCTCGCCCAGCGAGTACGAAACACAAAAGGAAGATGTGGCCGCAGCATTGTGCGATCGCCTCGAAGCCATCTTTCCCGGCCTTGCCGCCGGGCTGGATTTTCAGGAAGCGGGCACGCCCCGCACCCATCGCCGCTTTCTCGGTCGCGTAGACGGCTCCTACGGCCCTATTCCTCGTCGCAAGCTGCTGGGCCTGCTGGGAATGCCCTTCAACCGCACTGCCATTCCTGGCCTCTACTGCGTCGGCGACAGCACCTTTCCCGGACAGGGGCTAAACGCAGTCGCCTTTTCGGGCTTTGCCTGCGCCCATCGCGTTGCCACAGATCTGGGGCTGCGCGGCTAAGCAGGCGGTCCCCGCAAAACTATCGCTAACCCTGCTAGTTCACAACGGGCAGATGAATGCTGACGACTGTCTTTGCGGGAGCATTTCTTGGGCGATCGCCCTCTGTCCAAGTTCAAATCAGGCTCCGGTCTCGCAGCGCGGGGATGCCGCGAAAGATGAGTGCTGAATCACGATGAATGCGGGCAGCGAGGGCTGGGTTTTGTTGAGAAAGCGCCTGGTGGAGCAGGGCGGAGTCGCCGCCTGTCAGGGCGATCGCCCCTTCTGGTTCCTGCAACAGCCAATCGTGAGCAAAGTCTTGAATGCTGGCCAGCAGCGTGTAGAGAATGCCGGAGCGGATGGCGGCGGGTGTGTCGGTAGCCCAGCGCGGCGGCAGGTTTAGGTCTGGCTGGAGCGTGACGAGCGGCAGAACGGCCGTGTCCTGGGCGAGAGCCTGCTGCTGGAGCCGCAGACCGGGAAGAATCGCGCCGCCTACCAGATTGTTGTGTCGATCGGCGGCAGTGAAGGTAAGGGCGGTTCCGGCATCGATCACCAGTACGGGTGCGCCTAGGGAACAGATTGCGCCCCAGAGGGTCAGGGCGCGATCGATGCCGAAGGTGGGGTACATCTTGTCCAGGGGCACGTCCGCCAGGGTAAGGATCTGCTGGGCGGGATACTGCTGCCAGAGGTCTGTCTGCGCGGGCACAACGGAGGCGATCGCCAATGGAACCGGCGCTTGCGGACTCCCCTCACCGATGAGCGGCAAATTTGCGGATGCTGGATCGACGGCAAATTGGGCGATCGCCGCCGCTGTCCAATAGTCCGAATCCCAGATGTGTAGCAGTCTGCTGTCCGAGAAAGCGGCCCAATGAAGCCGCGAGTTGCCAATTGCAAGAGCCAACCAAAGAGACATGAGGGGTTGGAGGTTAGGAGTTAGATCTGGGCGGCAGCCTAGTCAGCGCTTGTTTTGATTCTGGATTTTAGATTGTAGATTTTGGAGCGATCGCCGCAACAAAAAAGGTGCGACCGAAGCCGCACCTCTGCGAAGGAGATATCAAGGATGAAACGTGAAAGACCGTAGCAGACCAACTACCCAGGTTGCGTTTCGCAAACCCCGGCAGGGTCAACCTACATCAGACCCAATTGGGACAGGATGCCCTGACCCGTCAACAGTTCCGTAGCCAGACCAATCACGAAGCCCAGCATTGCCAGACGACCGTTCCAGGTTTCCGCAAACTGAGTAAAGCCAAACTTGGATTCTTGGGTTTGCATAGCTCAAAGACCTCTCTAGGTTGTCTTTAGGTTGTACTTGTACGTTAACATAACTTAAGAAAAAGCGGCAATAAAACTACACATTTGAGTATCTATGCTGGGCTAGAACTCTATCTATAGGAAGGGAGAGGGGGAAAGAGGGAAGAACGAAGAGAAAAGAAGGAAGAGGGAGAGCGAGTTTTCGTTCTTCGTTCTTCGTTTTTCGTTCTTCCCTCTTCTCTCTTCATTTTTCGTTCTTCGTTCTTGCTTTTGGATTTTCTCTATGCGTTCCGGTTCGTCTGATTCTGATAAGAGTTCTGATAAGAGTAGCGTGCCACTGTGCGATCGCCTCTTTGAGCGCATCACCGCCCATCCGCAGCGGCGGATCTCATTTGCCGAATTCATGGCGATCGCCCTCTACGACCCGGACTACGGCTATTACGCCACACCCAGCCCACGGATCGGCGCAGCGGGAGATTTCTATACCTCGCCCCATCTGGACGCAGCGTTTGGGGAACTGCTGGCAGAACAGTTTGCCGAATTGTGGCACCTGCTGGGCGCTCCGCATCCCTTTACGCTGGTGGAAATGGGCGCAGGGCAAGGGATCTTGGCGGCGGATGTGCTGCGCTATCTCTATCGAGAGCATTACGCCTGCTTTGAAGCCGTGAACTATGTGATTGTGGAAATTTCGGCGGCGATGCGGGCAGAGCAGCAGCGTCGGCTCCAGCCTTTGGCAGACTCTGGCCAGGTGCGCTGGTGCAGTTGGGAAGAGATGCCGCTCGATTCTGTGACGGGCTGCTTTTTCTCAAACGAACTGGTGGATGCGTTTCCAGTGCATCAGGTGGCGATCGCCCAGGGGCAGCTCCAGGAAATCTACGTCACCCTCGCACCCGCGCCCGCGTCGGATGGGCCAGGGGCGCGGTTTGCCGAAGCGCTAGGCGAACTCTCCACGCCAGCGCTGGCTGAATATTTCCAGCTTGTCGGCGTGGATCTGCCGTCCGACCGCTATCCCGACGGCTATCGCACCGAGGTCAACCTGGCGGCGCTGAACTGGCTGCAAACGGTGGCAGATCGGCTGCATCGTGGCTACGTGATCACCATCGACTATGGCTATCCGGCGCAGCGCTACTACAGCCCCACCCGCACCACGGGCACGCTCCAGTGCTATTACCAGCACGCGCACCATTCTGACCCTTATCTACACATTGGGCGGCAAGACCTGACGGCGCATGTGGATTTCACAGCGCTGGAGCGCCAGGGCGATCGCTGCGGGCTAGACACGCTGGGATTCGTCCCGCAGGGCCTATTTTTAATGGCGCTGGGATTGGGCGATCGCCTGGCGGCCCTGTCCTATCCGGAGCCGGGCGTAGCGGTGAACCTGGCAGAATTGCTGCAACAGCGCGATCGCCTCCAGTCGCTGATTGACCCTTTGCGGCTGGGCAACTTTGGCGTACTGGTGCAAGGCAAGGGCATTGACCCGGCGGCGCTGCCCAAAGGCTTGCAAACACCGAGTTCTTTAGGAGTCGTTTAGAAGCCGTCTAAAATCAGAAATAATTAAACTCTCTACAAACTCTTGCCGGAAATATCGGCATTGCGGAGGCCCTAGGGAAACATCAGCGTTGTTTTCGGTCTCGCGCCATAATTCTATAAATTTCTTGCGAGGCTATGTATAGGAATATTCTTGTTTTTTTACCAGGAAGGATGGGGACTGCTCTGTGGAATTGAGGTTGGAGTTTTGTGAATCTGTCAGCTAAGCTGATCAAAATGCGCCATGACAGAAGGCATTCCCTTTAACAATCAGCTTTCGCCCGAAAACGCTGCCTCCACACACCAGGCTAATCCATTGCTTGCCGCGTGTCCGCCGCCCACCAGCAATCCACTTCTATTGCCGCCGATGACCGTCGTGGCACAAACCCTGGCGACTGAGGTTGTGCGCCTTATGCACGAGGCTCAGTTGGACTGTGTTGCTGTCTTGCAGCAGGGGCAACTGCTGGGTTTGTTTACGGCTCAAGATGTGGTTCGGGCGATCGCCCAGGGCAGTGACCTCAACACAACGCAGATTGGTGACTTGGTGCAGCGATCGCCAACAGTCATGACGGAAACCGAATGGGATGCACGGGGCGCTACATCATCTTCACTGGTGGGTGGCTATGTAGCGGTGCTGGACTTGGACGGGAACCTGTTGGGCTTGGCAAGCCTGGATCGGTCGCGCATCGATTCCTCTGGAGCAGCCGCCCAAGAGCCACAAAACTGCTATCGCCAAATGCTTGACGGCTCGCCTAACCCTATCCTCTGGGTTAACCGGGCAGGGCTGATTCTAAACTGGAACCCCGCCTGTGAGCAGGTGTTTCAGTATGGACAAACCATGCGGGGGCGATCGCTGCAAGACCTTGTGCCCAGCGCAACGCTCTGGAATACAGTGCAGACGATGATAGCGCAAGTCTTTGAGGGGCAGTCGTTTGCCAATGTAGAACTGACCCTCCGCTGTCAGGACGGCACAGAACGCCTGACGCTGGCGCGACTCTATCCGCTGGTTGATAGTCAAGGGCAGATCGATGCCTGCATCTTTGCAAACACCGACATCACGGAATATAAGCGAGTGGCGATCGCCCTCCGCCAGCGCGAAAAGGATTTGTCTGATGCCCAGCGCCTCGCCCGCCTGGGCAGTTGGGATTACAACGTGCAAACACGAACCGTCACCTGGTCAGATGAAACGTATCGCATTTTTGGGCTTGACCCGACGCAGCCTCCTACCTACCGCACCCTGCGGCGGCTGATCCACCCTGCCGATGTGCAGTCGTTTGAACAGTTTGTCAAGCGGGCGATCGCCACGGGCGCTGCCTACGACCACGAGATGCGGATCGTTCTACCGGACGGCTCTCTGCGCTATCTCCACAATCGCGGTCAGGCCATTGTTGAAAACGGAAAAACGGTGCGCCTGTTTGGCACTACGCAAGACATTACCGAACGCAAGCAGGCCGAGCAGCGGCTTCAGCAGCAGACTCAGCGTGAACGACTAATCGCCCAGATGGCCCAGCGCATTCGCCAGTCGCTCGATTCGTCTGAGGTGCTGTCTACGACGGTAGACGAGGTGCGCCAGTTTTTGCAGGCCGACCGCGTGTTAATTTACCAGTTTCAACCTGACTGGAGCGGGCGTGTGTTGGTGGAATCGGTCGGACAGGCAGACTGGTCTCTGTGCGATCGCGTCATCGACGATCCGTGCTTTCAGGAAAACTGGCTAAAGCTCTATCAGCAAGGGCGCGTGCGGGCGATCGCCAACGTTCATACGGAAGACATTGCTCCCTGCCATCGCGAATTTCTGCTGCAATTCCAGGTCACTGCTAATTTGGTAGTGCCGATTTTAGTGCAAAAACAGCTTTGGGGGCTGCTACTGGTGCATCAGTGTTGCCACCCGCGCCAGTGGCAAGTGTGGGAGTGTGACTTGTTGCTGCAACTTGCCAATCAAGTCGGCATTGCGATTCAACAGTCAGAGTTATACCACCATGTCCGGCTGCTCAATGCCAGCCTGTCCACTCAGGTCAAAGAGCAAACTTCTCAGATTAAACAAGCGCTCGACTTCGAGAAACTGCTCAAGCGCATTACCGACAAAGTGCGCGACAGCCTTGATGAAGATGTCATTCTGCAAAAGGTGGTGCAAGAGCTAGGAACAGAGTTGGAAATCAGCATTTGTGATACAGGACTCTATGACCTGGAGCAGAATATCTCCATCATTCAGCACGAGTATGTGGCTCCGGGCATCCCTTCTCGACATTCCAGCATCGTGTCAATCGGGGACTATAAAGAACTGTATGAACAGATCTTTCAAAGCCAAATCGTCCACTTTTGTTGGCGCATTGCTCCTCAGTCATCCGCAGGCAATTTACCAGAGAACTCCAACGCGAAACCAATTTTGCGAGACATCAATCGGCCCTTTAGCGTGTTGGCGTGTGTACTTCGAGATAATCAAAGTTTGTTGGGGGATTTGTGGCTTTATCGGGCAGGGAATGAGCCATTTGAGGATAGCGAGATTCGTCTGGTGCAACAGGTCGCCAATCAATGTGCGATCGCCATTCGACAAGCCAGGCTCTATCAAGCAGCACGCAGCCAGGTTGAGAAGCTGGAACAGCTAAATGAACTAAAAGATAACTTTTTAAGCAGCGTTTCGCACGAACTGCGGACTCCGATGGCGAATGTCAAGATGTCATCCCAAATGCTGGAACTGAGCCTGCGTCAGATTGGCATTTTCGACAATCCAGATCTGGGTCATATTCACCGCTATTTCCAAATTCTGAAAGATGAATGTCAGCGAGAGCTAAAACTGATTAACGATCTGCTGGATTTATCTCGACTCGATGCTGGGATGGAGCCACTCCTGCTGACAAGCATTCATCTGTGCGACTGGATTGCACACATTGCAGAACCATTTTTAGAACGCACTCGAAATCATAATCAGCAACTTATTCTGAACGTTCCAGCGAATCTTCCATCAATCACGACAGATACCTCTTATCTCAGTCGCATCTTGGGTGAGTTGCTCAATAACGCCTGCAAATATACACCTGCCCAAGAGACGATCCAGGTTTCAGCAAGTGAATACACTGCTGAATACTTGAGGATCATGATTGTGAACACGGGTGTAGAGATCCCTGTCATAGAACAGGAGCGTATATTTGAACGCTTTTATCGCATCCCCAGTAACGATCTGTGGAAGCATGAAGGAACGGGACTGGGGCTGGCGCTGGTCAAGAAACTGGTCGAGCATTTGGGTGGGGCGATCGCCCTCGAAAGTCACGACAATTTTGTGCGCTTTGTCCTGACGCTACCCGTCATGCTGCACGACGCGCAGACTCTGCCCACCTATTAGCCCGGTCACCGTTCCGCCGTGCTTTAGCACCGCATCGAGATACTGCAACGCGCCGCTTGAAATGCGTTCTCCAGGAATCAACAGCGGAATGCCTGGCGGATAGGGACACACCGTTTCTGCTGAAAGGCGATCGCCCGCCTGCTCTAGCGGCACCACCTCGCTCGCTGCCAAAAACGCCGCACGGGGCGACAGCGATTGCTCCGCCCCTATCGGGTTCGCCTCTAGGGGGTTCCAGGAAAAAGCCGCCAGTCCCGGTCTGAGTGTTTCAGCTTGCGGCCCATCGCGGTCGGTCTGCTGAACCGACTGAGCCAATGTCCGAAATCCCTGCACAAGCTGCTGAATATCCTGCGGCGTGTTGCCCAGGCTGAGGATAAAGGTGAGATGCGTCAGCGCGGGCAACTCTGCCGTTACGCCCAGTTGCGTGTGCAAAATTTCGTCAGCGGCAAAGCCCGACAGTCCCAGCGCCCGCACATCCACCGTCAGCCGAGTGGGGTCGAGCGCCACGAAGCCGGGAGTAGAAGCATGATTTGCCGTGAGCAGTTGCAGTCCGGGAATTTGCGCGAGTTCTGTACGGGCGATCGCCGCCAAGTCTAGCGTGTGCTGCATGAGTTCCGATCCGTGCTGCGCCAGTTGCCAGCGGGCGGCATCCAGCGAGGCTAGCAGCAGATAGCTGGGGCTGGTGGACTGCACCAGGCGCAGGGCGCGGCTGAGGCGATCGGCATCGACGCGATCGCCCTGGCAGTGCAGCATCGAGGCCTGGGTCATCGCGCCCAGCACTTTATGAGTGGACTGCACGACAATATCAGCCCCCGCTGCCAGCGATGCGGTTGGGAAATCAGCATGAAAGGCAAAATGTGCGCCGTGGGCTTCGTCCACGATCAGTGGAATGCTGTGTTGATGAGCGAGTTGGGCGATCGCCCCGATGTCTCCACAGGCTCCGTAGTAGGTCGGGTAGACCAGCATCACCGCCTTTGCACGCGGATGCTGCGCCAGCGCCGCTGCTACGGCCGCGGGGGAAACGCTGTGGGCAATGCCCCACTCGGCATCGTAGTCGGGAGACAGAAAAACGGGCGTTGCACCAGAGAGAATGAGTGCGGCGATCGCCGCCTGATGGCAGTTTCGCGGCAGGATCAGCAAGTCGCCAGGGCCGCAGGTCGCCAGCACAGCCGCCTCGATGCCGCAGGTAGAGCCATTTGCCAGAAACCAGGTCTGCGCCGCGCCAAACAGGTCGGCTGCGAGTGCCTGCGCCCGCAAAATCGCGCCTTCTGGCGTAAACAGATTGTCTAGCTCTGGCAGTTCCGGCAGATCAGCCAGGAAGGGGCGATCGCCCAGCAAGTTCCGCATCGGCTGCGGAATACCCCGGCCGCGCTTGTGCCCCGGTGTGTAAAACGGCGCGTGGGGCCGCTGGGCACACTGCTGCAATGCCTCCAGCAGCGGTAGTTCTCGCTGATTGCCCAGGTTTTCGCGCTGCCCCATGCGCTACTGCACCGTCGTCTGCGGCTCCAAAATCACCGCCTCGTAGCGTACCACGCCAGGTTTTTCACTGCCGATGCAGCGGGCGGCCTGGCGCGATAAATCGAGCGATCGCTTGCCGATATACGGCCCCCGATCGTTGATGCGGACGATGACCGAGGCTCCGCTGCGGACGTTGGTCACGCGCAGATACGTATTGAATGGCAGCTTCGGATGGGCGGCCGTCAGGGCATATTGGTTAAACCGCTCGCCGTTTGCAGTCAGGCGATTGTGAAAGCCCGGCCCATACCAGGACGTGATGCCGCCCAGGCTGCGGTCGGTCTGGGTGAGGCTGTAGAGGTCTGCCTGCGCCGCCATCAGCGGCAGGGGCGCTTCACCCAATGCCACCCGCAGGTTGTTGAACCAGTCGATGGCGACCAAATCGGCAGTGCGTCCCAGGCGATTGGCTAGCGCTCGATCGACGGTAAACAGCAGGCGATCGCCCCCGTCGGATGTCGCGCCTTCATTGCCCAACACTGCGCTGGGCTTGCCATCCACCATCACCAGCCGCAACTGGTCTACAGAAAATTCAGGCTTGCCCAGAGCAGCCGTCAGCCGTTGGGCAATTTGGGCTGCCTCGCTGCTGCTGGGTAGCTCCATCACAACCTTTCCCTTGACCCACACCTGATATAGTGCGGCGGCTTCGGGACGGGCGGGGGCGGGCGGCTTCGGGGGTTGCTGAGTCGAGCCGCGCTTTACGCCTGCCGATGTTTGCGGAGTCGTTTGGGAAATGTCCAGACATTGCTTGAAAACCTGTTGCGCTCCCATAGCAGGAGCCGCAGCCGGACGCACCAAGACCCTGGGAGCCGCAGGAGGGCGGGGAGCGATCGCCGATTTGGTCTGAGTGGAACGGTCAGTCTTGACAACACTACGAAGCTCTGGGGTCGGGCGATCGCCCCCAGCAGTCGCGGCGCAATGAACTGCACGTTTCGCCAAGACAGAAGGGAGCCAGAGGGCGATCGCCCCGCCTGCCCTACCAGACACAAATCATCAATCGATCGCCCAGCCTGACAGCGGGCTGCCTCTCTAGGGGTTGCGCCGCTTGCTTTTGCGACATCTTGCCGAACCGGAGTTGCAGTAAACCTGGAATCGGTAGATACATCGCCAACTTCAGCCACCAGCGGCTGCATCGGCAGTCCCAAAAAAGGCGAAAAAAAACCGACCGTGGATGTTGCCATCCAGGCAAGTCCTAAAACGCTCATATTTAACCAGTAATGAACACACAGAAAATCAGGGGTTGACCGCATCTAACAGCGCCCCGACACAGAAGGATCAACCTCTGGTCGTAGTTCGCTGCTATCCTCAGCAACGCCCAGTTTTAGAAATGTCAGAGTCAGCAAAATCATTGCCACAACCCCAACCTCGTCATCTTAGAGCGATAGACTAGGGCAAACCATCCACCGCTGAGAGGAAATCCACCTCCTCCCAAGAGCCTCGCCCGTTCGGGTGAAAAATCACCAGTGATGTATACGGGATAAGCTTTTCTATAAGGTTCCCTAGAATAAGGGATCTTTCCAGAGAATTTTCAAAAAGTTATCAGTTATACACAATTTTTGTTCACGTTTCTTAAACCCCCGCGAAAACCCTGTGCAAAAAACCAGTTCCTATGACTAGCGACTCTCCATCGTCTGAACTGTCCCAATGGCAGTGCTTACTGAAAAACCTTGGAGCCTGGGAAGGCTCGTTTACGCGGCTGTCGCCTGCGGGCATGGAAATCAGCAGCGTACCAACGGTGGTCACGCTAGAAGGGCTAAATCAAAACCAGACCATTCGCCAGACGCTAGAATTTGGCGAATCGACCACGGGCGACCCGCCAACGACAAAGGTGCTGGAATACAGCAGCCTGAATCGCAGCACGCTGTTTTTTGAAACAGGCGCATTTTCGCAGGGGTCGCTGCAATTTAGCCCCTTTGGGGAATTTGGCGCAGAGTTTGGGCTAATCGCGGGCGATTCGCGAAGCAATCCCTTTGGGAATCGCCGGATGCGCTTGGTGGAGCTATTTCACGGCGCAGGCGGGGAAAGCCGCCTCAGCAGCCTGACGCTGATCCGCGAAACGCGGCGGGGCAGCACCGCCACCGAGCGCCCGCCCCTCACCGCCGAGCAACTGGTCGGCACCTGGCGTGGACGCGCCGTGACGCTGTATCCCGACTGGCGATCGCCCGAAACCTACACCACCAGGCTCTCCGTCAACCTGGACGGAACCCAACTCCAGCAGCACCTCACCGCCCCCGGCATCTCCCTCAGCACCACAGGCACCCTCACCCCAACTGCTATCCACTTCACCCAGGGCAGCACCCCGCTCCAGCTCCTGCTCCTGCCCGACGGAGCCTCCGCCAACACGCCGCTTGTCATTCCCAAAGGCCGGCCCTTCTTTTTGGAGGCGGGCTGGTTGATCTCGCCTACCCTGCGCCAGCGCATGATTCGCCGCTATGACGCGCAGGGCGGCTGGGAGAGCCTGACACTGGTGGAGGAAGAGAAAGTCTAGTGGGACGAGTGTACAAGGCTAAGGTGCGAAGATGATAGGGAAGGCAGGACACACGCTGCCCCCCGTTTCTGCCCTTCTCTCATCAAACCCCTGTATTTTCTGTATTTTCTATTCTCCTGTGCTGTGGCAAGCTGATTTTTACCGTCGTCCCCTGCAAACCGATGCGGGTGAAGTCCTATGGGAATTGATCGTGTGCGACCCAACGGGGGCGTTTAGCGCCTGTATTGATTGTCCACAGTCGCAGGCGACGGTGGGCTGGCTGGCGGCCCAGTTTAGGCGGCTTCAGGCAGAAGGAACGCCAGAGCGGATTCAGGTGTTTCGGCCACAGAGTTTGGGCTTGATGGAAGCAGCAGCCAGAGCGGTCGGTTTCACAGTGGAGCCAACGCGCCACGCGCCGATGCTGAAACATTTGTTGCTGCGCCGCGCTGCCTACTATCCCAACTTGCCGGGTTATACGGGCGAAACCTATGACCCGCTGGCAATTGACGCGCCGCCCCCTGTTCCCGTGCCGGAGGCGATTTGGGGCGATCGCTGGCGATTTGCGGCCCTCGCTGCGGGTGATCTGGAAATTCTCTATGGCGATCGCCCCATTCCCATTTGCTCCACACCCGATCGCCTCTTGCCGATTAATCTGGGACTGGCCTCTACCCAGCCCGTTCCGGGGGTCATCATCGACGGCGGACGGCAGGCAATGAGGCTGGCGCGATGGCTTCAGGAGGTGCGCCCTGCGCTATTGAGCTATGTTCCAGGAACCCCCGACGGGCTGATTTTGGAGGCTGGCTTGAGCGATCGCTGGATTCTGTCCACCTTTCACGATGCCGACGTGGCCGCGGCGGCCCGCCTCTTTCAGCAGCGGCAGCGCGATGCCAACGGTCTGCACTTTCTGCTGGTGCAGCCAGATGATACAGGCGTAACCTATAGCGGGTTTTGGCTGCTGGGCTAAGGGGTCAGCCCGATCCGGCGAGGCTCTTTAGCAGCCACCCCAGCACAATTCCTACCCCGCCAAAGCGCACCGCCATCCAGAAGGGTTCCTTGAGGCTGTTCCAAGAAAAAAGCTGACTTTCTAGCGCCACTTCCAACTCCACAAGCTGATCCGTTAAGCGCTTTAGCTCCAGTTTCAGGGATGGATCTTGCGTATGGGCATAGTCGCGCTGCACCTGCTCAATGCGCTGTTGCAGAGTCTCCTGGCGCTGCTGATCGGTCTTGACTTGGGCGTAGCGTGCCTGCAACGTTTGGAGCGATCGCCCTAGTTCGTCTAGCGCCTGTTCAAAGTCGGGTTCGGGAGGGGTCATTGGGGCAGGGGGGTAAGGGGATGGCGTGATATCGATTCTGGATTTTAGATTGGCAATTTTGGATTGCCAGTTCAATTCTTAACCCGGCTCCCCTAACCCCCTCACCGTTTTCACCTTCAGTTCTAGCGTTGCGTCTTCGTCGCACACGATCAGGGCGTTGGGATGCAGTTGCAGCGCGGAAATCGTCCACAGGTGATTGATGCAGCCTTCGACCGCGTGGTGAACGGCCTGGGCTTTGGCCGCGCCTTGCGCCAGAATCATCACTTCCTGGGCATCGAGAATCGTGCCCACGCCAACGGTGAGGGCGTGGGGTGGGCACCTGGCTGGGGTCGTCAAAAAAAGCGGGCGTTGACCCGGCGCGTGCGATCGCTCAGGGCTTGCAGGTGCGTTCGAGAGGGCAAGGGAGGTACCTGGTTCGTTGAACGCGATATGGCCGTCTTCGCCCACGCCCCCGATGAATAAATTTACGCCACCAAAGGATTTAATCTTATCTTCGTAGGCGGCACATTCTGCGGCCAAATCTGGTGCGTTGCCATCAAGAATATGAACATTTTGGGCAGGAATATCGATGTGATTCAAGAGGTTTTGACGCATGTAGACACAATAGCTTTGCGGGTGATTTTGGGGCAGCCCAACATACTCGTCCATATTAAAGGTGACAACATGTTGAAAGCTGATTTTTCCCTGCTGGTATAGCTCAATCAGACGGGCATATAGCTTGAGCGGGGTGCTGCCTGCGGGCAATCCAAGAACAAACGGGCGATCGCCCGTCGGAGCAAAATCAGCAATGCGCCGCAGAATATATTGTGCTGCCCACTCAGCTACCTCAACAGCAGTTGGGCACAGGATTAGACGCATGAGATATCGCAGGGTGTGAAGAGGATGGAGCCGTGAAAATACGTAGAAAAGTAAACCTAGGAAACGATTGGTAAAGATTGGAGGACTTTTGAGTCCCAACTCAAATCAGGTTTGGTATTGTAATTGGCATCACAGATCGTTTTCAATACCGCCAGCTGCCCGAAACGGAGTTTACAAAATTCAGTTTCTCTTTATCTAGGCTGGTTCGTTTATATGTGATTTCAATTCGGGTCGGCGATTTTATTTTAAGTCGGCCGTTTAGGTGTACAGGCAATCAGCTCATAGATAACAGGCAAAGCTCAGGCGATCGTTCGTCTGGGCATTTTTTTGCATTCGGCTAGCCCGTTGTTCCCTATAGCCAGTTCCCCACCAAAATAAACGGGGCCCAGTAGGCCGGCCGGGCAAACTTGCCGCCGGACTCGATTAGCTGGGTTTGCGCCTGCTGTAGAGCTTTGGCTTTGCTCAGGTCTGGGTTTTTCAAATCTGCATAGAAGCCTTTAATCAAGTCAGAGGTGGCTGCATCGTTGACAAACCAGAGCGAGGCCAGCACGCTGCGAACGCCCGCTTGGGCCGCGACACCGGCCAGCCCCAGCGCTGCGCGATCGTCGCCGACGGCGGTGGTGCAGGCTGTGAGCGAGAGCAACTGCACCGGGCGGTTTGGATCGACCCCCCGCAAGAGCCGATCAAGCTGGTTGAGGGTCAGCTTGTTTTCTGGTGGGTCCGCCGTGACTAGGAACGTGTCTTCTGCCTCAGTGCCAAAGATGCCGTGGGTGGCGATGTGCAAAATCGGAAAATTGTTCGAGAACAGTGTTTGTGTCAGGTTATCGAGCCGGAATGCGTTGCCCGTTAGCGTCTGGCTGCGGGGCAGTTCGGTGAGAATTGCGTCCAGTTCTTCACTGACGTAAAACAGGGGGTCAAAGCGACCCGCTTCGCTGTCGGACGGGCTGGTGTCGGTGAGTCCGGCGGCGAGGGCGCGGAGGTTGCCCCGATCTAGCGGGACAGGGCTGGTGAGTTGCAGGCTGGGGGTATAGGCGATCGCATACTTTTGAATCAAAAACTGCGTGCCATCGTGCAGGGCTGACATGGGCACACTCCGCAAGATATCATCCTGCACAAAGGTCAGCGTTTCCACCTGCTGTTGTTGGAAGAGTGGTTCAAACGGGCGGATGAGCTGGTCATACAGTTTTTGGGCGGGCTGTGGATTGTAGGCACGAAAGTCCACCTCTAGACCGCGACGGTAAGCGTTGACTTCGTCGCGCAGGGTTTGGCGGTCGGTGTTGATCCACTCGTACTGGCGATCGCCATTGGGCAGCGTCAGCAAAACGGCAGTCCGATCGTCCAAAACCACCGTGCTAATGACTGCCGTGCGATCGCCCTCCGTCAGCAGCTTTTGCGCCACCGTCAGATCCACGTTTCGCGAGGTCAGCACGCAGTCATCTCCAAAGTAGTTTTGCAATTCAGCAAGTTTTAGAGAATCTAGCGTCCCCAGGGCGCGGCTGAGGCTGTCAGGCTGGTCGCTGCTGGCGGGTGGCAGCAACTCCGACGGTTTGCCCTGCTTCAGCCGCAGCGCCACTAGCTCCCGATACACTGGGTCGATGGAGTCTCGAAAATCAAACTGAATATCACGGCTGGCGATCAAGATGTCGTCGCGGATGATTTCTAACGTGGCGATCGCCCGCTCATAGGCCGCGATGGATTCCGTCGTTTGTCCTTGCGCCTGCAAAATACGTCCCGTTTGCCATTCCCAGAGGTAGCGGCTGTCGTATTCACCCTCTGCGGCAATACGGGCATCTTGCGTGATTTCTAGTGCTTTTTCGTATTCCTTCTGACATTCGTACCAGCGTCCTAGTTCCCCCAGCGCAAATGAGAGTGAGCGGCGATCGCCCAGCTTCTCGGCCGCATTCGCGATTGAATTCAGGGTCTCCTTCGCGTCATTATTCGCCGCAGGGTTCGCTCCAGGAGTTGCAGCAGGGGTAAAACACTGGCTGCGGGCAATCGGCTGCTGGGGCGAGGCGGGCATCAGCAGCCGCACCCAGTCGAGGGCGGCCAGCAGCGTATCCTGACTGGTTGGAAGCTGATTCAGCAGGGCTTTGACGGACTGACGAGCATTTTGGGCTGCTGCGACATTGCCTGTGCGGTCGTAGGCGGGAATCGCATCCAGCAGCGCCCGCAGCCGCTCGGCGGGCTGAGTTGCCCAGTCGAGGCTTTGCTGAAAGTCTTGGAGTGCGGACTGGTCGAGCGATCGCCCCTCATCTCGCAGTCGTTCGGCTCGCTGCACATCGCCCAGGAGATCTGCCGAGTTGGCCTGCCGATAGCGCACCACCGCCTGTCGGGCTTTCAGCGCTCCCAGGTTGCTGTAGGTCGCTGCCAACAGCGTCCGGTCGTCGAGCGTTCTGGCTAAGCTTAGGGCTTGGTCTAATGCCGCTTTGGACAAGTCATCATTGCCCATCAGCCGATGGGATTGCCCCAGGCTGCCCCAGGCGGCGGCTTCGCCGTGGCGGTCTGCGGTGTGCTGGGCGATCGCCACGGCGCTCTCGGCTGCACAGCTTTCCTTGGCGCTCTGCTTTGCTTCGCCACACAGCAGCGCCACGGCTTTGCGATATTGCCCTATGCGGTTGTAAATCTGCGCCTGCTCGGTGAGCGATCGCCCCCAGCGGGCGGTATAGTCCACCGCGCGATCGGGCTGCTGGGCCGCAAGCTGGCGATAGGTGTTTCCTGCCGTTTGCCACAGGCTTAGCGCGTCGGCCTGTTGCCCGATGGCCTGCCGGGCCCGGGCCAGGTTTTCCGTGAGGATGACTTCGTAGGCAGGGTTGGGCTGCTGGCGATAGGTGTCGCGCACGGCTTCCCAGAGGGCGATCGCCCCTAGATAATCCCCCTGGCGATAGCGGTCAATCCCCTGCTGCACCTGTGCCGCTAGGTTTATGGCCTGTCCCCAGCCAGACCGTAGCGGCAGCACCACACACAGCCCCACGGTCAACAGACCTAGCCCCAGGTAGAGTAGCCGACGCCAGTTCTGCCGCCAGTGCCATATTCCTGAAAGGAGTCTGCCCATCTGAATCCAGCGCGTTGCCTTTTTCTGTTGGCTCATGCTGACCGCCTCGCCGCTTTCTCGCCGTTTTAAGGTTTTAAGGAAATGTCTAAAGCAATTTCTTGATTTCTAATTTCTTGATTCCTAAAACGAGATGTGCAGGTTTGCTGATCTCCCTCACCCTAAATCCTTCTTCCACCGTGGGAGAGGGACTTTAAGCCAAGCTTGCTCCCCTCCTTCCAGGCAGGGAGAAGGGGTCGGGGAGGAGGGCAAACTGAAGCTGTACATTGCGTTTTCTAAACAGGAACCTGAAGCAAAATGCAGACTTTTCTCCAGACCATAGCAGACTTTTTAGGGAGGATTCAAATCCGCCGATGCGTCTGCGGAGCTTACCGGATTAGACCATCGCCCAATCCTTTCATTCATACTCCCTAACTGCTGCCAGAAGTGGACGAGCGGAAGTTGGGGCGACCCGACAAACTGCGGATCAACGGTCTTTAGCGCGATCCACTCGCCGCTCTGGGTCTGAGCAATATCGACCCCCAGCAGCGGCACGTCTAGCCGTTTGGCAACGGCAAAAGCCACGGCAAACAGCGCCTCTTCTTCTTCGACCGAGAGCCAGCGTCCGGGGTCGTCGCTGGGCCAGGCATAGCCATAGGTGAGGATTTCCCGATTGCATAGCACCACGCGAAACTCGCGCCCCAGGGGAAATCCGGCGGGCGTGGTGTGGTGATGGCGCAGGTCAACCCATCGGCGGGCCAGGATAGGCTGATGTGGCTCCTGGCTGAGTTCCTGGTTTAATTCCTGGTTTAGTTCCTGGTTTAATAAATCCGCTGCGATGCGTCGCGCTTGCTCTGGCGTTTTGGCGATGCTGCTCCGCAAGGCTAACGTCAACGCCCGTTGCCAGTCTTGCAGCACCGCCGCCGACCCGCTGCGCTGAAACACCAGCGGCAAGCCGAGTTGGGCGATCGCCCCTTCAACTGCCCCTGGCTGTTCTATCACAATGCTGGCCGGGGTCAAATCCTTGAGGAGTGGATAGGCGCGGTGAAATTCCTGAGCAAGGTGGTGTTGGGCCGGCGTATTGGGCAGGTGCAGGTTCTTGGCCTGAGCAGCGGCAAACAGTTCACCATAGCGGAATGCGGCGGTCGGCGGCGCAAGCCAGAAAGCAGGGGTCGGCTGAGGCTGGGCTGGAATGGCGGTCAGCGCTTCGGTCGCAGAAGATCCGTCCGTTGCGATCGCCCACACGGAAAAGCCCAAAATTTCGGCGATCGCCCCCGACGCTTCGAGCGATCGCCCCAACTCCGCAGTCACCCCAAGTCTTGGACTTTCAAACAGCACAATCATTCAAACAGGCAAACTCTATGACTAAAAATCACTGATCGCAAAAAATCAAGGATCAAGCTACAGATTTCTGAGCTTTCTGACTCTATCGCTGGCATTTTAGAAGCCTCGATAAAGCAGATCGGTCGAAACGCTAAATCCTTCAAGAAATCGCCTTCATCTATTCCAAAAACCTTGGGTAACCCCTTAGAAAAGTCTAAACTGAGCAAAGAGAATTCTAAATGGATTTCACTGCCCCATTCTGAGTCAGGGACAACCGTTATACCGCTATGAGCCGATTTTCTTCCCGTGAAGCCCTTACGACCCTCCAGCCCCCCATTGCTGAAAAACGCCCCTACGTGCTGACGGCACACGGCGACGAGCGGATTGATGACTATTACTGGATGCGCGATCGGGATGATCCGGCCGTCATGGCATACCTGGAGGCAGAGAACGCCTACACCGAAGCGGTCATGCAGCCCACCGCCGACTTGCAGACCAAGCTGTATAACGAGATTCTGGGGCGAATTCAGGAAACGGACTTATCCGTGCCCTATCGCAAGGGCGATTACTACTACTACAGCCGCACCGAGGAAGGGAAAGCATACTCTATTTTTTGTCGCAAAAAGGGCAGCCTGGATGCGCCGGAAGAGGTGCTGCTGGATGAGAATTTGCTGGCAGCGGGGCACGAATATTTCGACCTGGGCGTGTTGCAGGTTAGCCCCGACCATCGGCTGCTGGCCTATTCCATCGACACAAACGGCGCGGAATTGTTCACGCTATATTTTCTGGATTTGGCAACCCGCGAACTGTATGCCGAGTCGATTCCCGATACCGCCTACTATTCGTTTGTCTGGGGCAACGACAGCCGCACCGTGTTCTACACCCAGGTAGACGCAGCACATCGCCCGCACAAGCTATTTCGCCATACGCTCGGCACACCCATAGACCAGGATGTGCTGGTGTTTCATGAACCGGATGATGCCTACCATTTGGGCATTGGCAAGACGGCGAGTGAAGCCTATTTGCTGCTCAGTTTGAATAGCAAAGTGACTTCTGAAGTTCACTTTTTGGATGCCAACGATCCAACGGGCGAGTTCAAGCTAATTCAAGCGCGATCGCCCGGTGTGGAATACTACGTGGAACACCACGGCGAACACTTCTACATCACCACTAATCAAGACGCGATCAACTTCCAGCTCCTGCGGACTCCTGTCAGCCGTCCCAGTCGAGAGAACTGGGAAACTGTGATTCCCCACCGCGAGACGGTCATGATCACCGGGGTCAGCGCCTTTGCGCGACATCTGGTGATCTACGAGCGGCAGGGCGGGCTGGAGACGGTGCGCGTGCGCCAGATGCCCAGCGGCGACGAGCATTACATTACCTTTCCGGAGCCGACCTACGAAATTGGCGAGGGCGCAAATCCGGAATACGACACCAATACGTTGCGGTTTAACTACACCTCGCTGGTCACACCCTGGTCGGTGTTTGACTATGACCTGGATACGCGCGATCGCGAGTTGAAAAAAGAAACCCCCGTGCTGGGCGGCTTCGACAAAACGCAGTACGTCAGCCAGCGGCTAGAGGCGATCGCCCCCGACGGCACGCCGATTCCCCTGTCGCTGGTCTATCACAAAGACCTCCAACCCACCGAGCCACGCCCGCTGCTGCTGACGGGCTATGGGTCCTATGGCTATAGCTATCCCGACTCGTTTTCTTCCACGCGGCTTTCCCTGCTCGACCGGGGCGTGGTGATGGCGATCGCCCATATCCGGGGCGGCTCAGAACTGGGGCGAAAGTGGTACGAAGACGGCAAGTTTTTGAACAAGAAAAATACCTTTACCGACTTTATCGCCTGCGCCGAATATCTCGTCGATCGCGGCTGGACTTCGCCCCAGCACCTCGCCATCACGGGCGGCAGCGCGGGCGGGCTGCTGGTGGGTGCGGTGGTGAACCTGCGGCCGGATCTGTTCCGAGTGGCGATCGCCGATGTGCCCTTTGTGGACGTGGTGACGACGATCCTCGACCCGTCGCTACCCCTATCGGTGATGGAATGGGAAGAATGGGGCAACCCCAACGACCCCGCCTTTTATCACTACATGAAGTCCTACTCGCCCTACGACAATGTGACCGCTCAGGACTATCCCGCAATGCTGGTTACTGCCGGCCTCAACGACCCCCGTGTCTCCTATTGGGAACCCGCCAAGTGGACAGCCAAGCTCCGCGCCCTCAAGACCGACTCCAATGTGCTGCTGCTAAAGACCAACATGGGCGCAGGCCACAGCGGCGCATCCGGCCGTTACGAGCGCATCAAAGAAGCTGCGTTTGAGTATGCCTTTTTGCTCTGGCAGTGGGGGCTGGCGGAGGAGGCGTGTTGACGCAATCCAAGTGTCCCGATCCAGTTTGGATTTTGGATTGGGGATTTTGGATGGCTGTGGATGGGCGGAATGCAGGCGCTTTTCTTCGTCTGGCTATTCCTTCACGCCTGCCAACACGCCAAATCGCACCAGCCCGCGCCGATAGCCCGACTGCATCAGCCCCATCGACAGCGCCGCCTGCATCGTGCCCCAGCCCGCCCGCAGCAGACCCACCACAGCAGCAGGAGAAATGGCAGAGCGCACCACCTCGTCCCAGAAGGGCACGACGGCGGGCGACCAGTCGGCAGTGCGGAGGTTGCAATAGCCGAGGGAGTGGGCGATCGCCTCGTATTCTGCCAGCGAAATGACATAGGGCAGCCGATAGACGCGATAAATCTTCTCCAAGTGGGCCTGTTCCTCGCGGGTCAGCGGCGATTCGTCAATCGGCCGGTGGCACCAAGTCGCCATGAGAAACGTGCCACCTGGTTTCAGCACGCGATGGCACTCTTTCAAAAACTGGGTCTTGTCGGGCATGTGTTCGCCGCTTTCCATCGACCACACCAGGTCAAACCTGCCGTCGGCAAAGGGCATCTTCAGGGCATCGGCCACCTGAAACTGAGTGCGATCGCCCAGCCCGGCCGCTGCTGCTCGTTCAGTGGCTCGTCGCGCCTGCACGGGGCTGAGGGTGATGCCCGTTGCCGCTGCCCCAAATTTTTCTGCCAGATAGAGCGAGCTACCGCCAATGCCACAGCCCACGTCGAGAATCGCCGTTGCTTGAGACACACCGCCCCAGCGCAGCAGTTCTTCAATCAGGTCGATTTGCGCCTGCCGTCGCTCCTTGCGCTCGGTGCCCGTCGGCCCATAATACCCGTGGTGCATATGCTCGCCCCACACCTGTTCCCATAGCCCCGACGAGGCATCATAAAAAGTCTGGATTTGCTGCTGTAGAGTTTTTGGCATAGCTTGACGCGATCGCGGGCGGTATTACTGTATAAAAGGATTGCCCATTCTGCCAACAGTTTTGCGAGCCACCTAGCCTTTTTAACCTCCCTATTTCTCCTGGGATCACCGTATCCCCTGTACTGCAACTCATCATGATGACCGTTCCACGCACGATTTGTCTGGGGTTTCTGGCACTCATTCTCGTTGGCACGCTGCTCCTGCTCTTGCCTATCTCTCTACAAAGTGGGCAATGGGGTGATTGGGTGACTGCCCTGTTTACCGCCACCTCGGCGGTCTGTGTGACTGGGCTGGCCGTAGTAGACACAGGCACCTACTTCTCTGGGTTTGGGCAGTTTGTGCTGCTGCTGCTGATCCAGATTGGCGGGCTGGGCTATATGACTGCGACGACGATTTTGCTGCTGGTGCTGGGGCGACGCTTTGGGTTGCGCGATAAGGCAGCACTCCAGCAAACGCTGGATATCGAGGAACTGTCTGGCGCGGTGCAACTGGTCAAGTCAATCATCGCGTTGACGGCACTGATTGAGATTTCGGGGGCGATCGCCCTTTTTTCTCTCTTCTCTCAAAATCCAGATTATGGTGTGGGTCAAAGTCTTTGGCTGGCAGTTTTTCACAGCATTAGCGCATTTAACAATGCCGGGTTCAGCCTGTTTTCCGACAGCCTCATGGGTTACACCAGCTCTGTGCCGATGAATTTGATTATCACCACAATCATCATTTTGGCGGGTATCGGCTATCAAGTACTCATGGAGGCTTTCTTTTGGGGGCGCGATCGCCTCCGGGGCAAGCCCAACCGCACCTGCTTTTCGCTCAACTTCAAAGTTGCCACCAGCACAACGCTAGTCCTGCTGCTGCTAGGGTTTGTCGGGTTTCTGGGCGCAGAGTTTCGCAACCCCGACACCATTGGTCGGCTCGATACCTCCACCAAACTGCTGGCTTCTTGGTTTATGTCGGTCACGCCGCGCACCGCTGGCTTCAACACCATTGATTACGGCAAAATGACCACCACGGGTCTTTTTATCACCATCGCTCTCATGTTTGTGGGGGCTAGCCCCGGCAGCACGGGCGGCGGCATGAAAACGACCACGCTGCGAGTGCTGTTTGAATGTACACGGGCAGTGCTGCGGGGCAAGGAAGAAGTCCTCTGCTATCGCCGCCAGATTCCCAATACGCTGCTGATTAAAGCCATTGGCGTTGTGTTTGGCTCCGTGATGACGGTCATCCTGACGACGGTGCTGATTACCCTCGCCGATCCAGACATGGACTTTACTCGCGTGCTGTTTGAGTCGGTGTCTGCCTTCGCCACCGTGGGGCTTTCTACGGGCATCACTGCGGCTGTATCCACATTTTCTAAGTTAGTGCTAGTTGTGACAATGTATGTGGGGCGGGTAGGCGTACTCATGCTAATGCTGGCGATTCTGGGCGACCCCAAGCCCAGCGCCATCAACTATCCCCAGGAAAATTTGCTAGTGGGCTAGCCGCTCACCGTTTAGGCAGACGGCGGCGGTTTCACTGACTCATCTGCTTTGATCCAAATTTGATTCAAATCACCCTTTTGGAGATTCGTTGTGAACCTTTCTTCGCTTAGTTTTTTCCGCAACCTGCGAGGGAGCAGTCGCCAATACGCTGTGATTGGTCTGGGGCGATTTGGGCGAGCGGTCTGCATGACGCTGCACAACCTGGGATACGAGGTGTTGGGCATTGACTCGGAGGAGCGGCTCGTCGATCAGGCGCTTTCGGACGAAATCCTGGCCCACGCGCTGACCCTGGACTCTACTGAACCTTCAGCACTTAAAGAAGCAGGGGTATACGACTTTGATACGGTGATCATCGCTATTGGTAACTATATTCAGGAGAGCATCATCACCACGCTAAATGTTAAGGAGGGCGGCGTGCGCTACGTCGTGGCCAAGGCCTCCACGGAGGTACATGGCAAGCTGCTGCGGCGGGTGGGAGCCGATCACGTCGTGTTCCCGGAGCATGAGATGGGCTGCACCTTGGCGCGATCGCTCACTCGTCCGGGGGTGCTGGATCGATTCGAGATCGACCCCGACAACAGCATTGTGGAACTGGTGGTGCCGGAGGAGTTTGACGGCAAAAGCATTGTAGAGCTAGATCTGCGATCGCGCTATGGGGTCAGTGTGCTGGCGCTGTCGCAAAATGGCAAATTTGAGGTGAACCCCATTCCCTCAATGCGCCTCCGCAAGGGTGAACTCATGGTCGTGATTGGCGCAAACCGGGGCATTGACCACCTGCCTGTGTAATTTCGACTGGAAACGTCAACCTCTTTATCGCTTTTATCCACTTCCATCTTTATCCACCTCATCCCAAGGGGAGCCGCAAATGCGAATCATTGGTCTGATCAGCGGAACCTCGGTCGATGGCATCGATGCCGCACTCGTGGAAACAGAGGGAACGGGCTGGAACCTTCGCATCACGCTGCTGAATGGCATCACGCTTCCCTACCCGCCAGACCTGCGATCGCGCATTTTAGAAGTCTGCGCGGGCGCACCGCTGTCGATGGACGAGTTGGCAAGTCTGGATGATGCAATCGCCCACTACTTTGCCCAAGCTGCCCGCCAGGTGCAAGCTGGCCACCCACCCGCCGACCTGATCGGCTCCCACGGACAAACCGTATTCCACCGGCCGCCGGGGGCCAGGCTTGCCGACGCAATCGAGTCTTCCCAGCCTTCCCTCATGCCTTCTGCCTCTGGCCTTGGCTATAGCCTCCAGTTGGGTCGCGGCTCCCTCATCGCCCACCTCACAGGCATCCACACGATCAGTAACTTCCGGGCAGCAGATATCGCCCTGGGTGGCCAGGGTGCGCCGCTGGTTCCCCCCGTCGATGCCGCGCTGCTGGCTCATCCCACGTTGATCCGCTGCGTGCAGAATCTCGGCGGCATTGGCAATGTGGCGTTTTTGCCCCTGCGAGATCGGGTGTTGCGCCATGCGCCCGTGCTGCCAGAGGTGTGCGGTTCAGCATCCAAGCCTGTCCAGACTGCGGAGCCAGTTCCGGCGCTGCTGGGCTGGGACACAGGACCGGGGAATGCCCTGCTGGACTGGGCAGTGCATCAGCTTTCGGGCGGGGCGCAAACCTACGATCAAGACGGAGCTTGGGCCGCCTCGGGGCAGCCCTGTCTGGAATTGGTCAATCAATGGCTGCAAGATCCCTACTTTCACCTGCCGCCACCTAAATCAACCGGGCGGGAACTGTTTGGGGCGGAGTATGGGCGGCGCTGTCTGGCGGATGCGGCTGAGCGTGGGCTGAGCGATGCAGACACGCTGGCAACACTAACGGAACTGACGGCTGCCTCTATCGTTCACAGCTACCGCGCCTTTTTGCCACACCTGCCCGACCAGGTGCTGCTTTGTGGCGGTGGCAGTCGCAATGGCTACCTGCGATCGCGCCTTGCTGCCCTGCTCGATCCCATCCCCGTCTTGACCACTGATGAAGTGGGACTCAATGCTGACTTTAAGGAGGCGATCGCCTTCGCCGTTTTAGCCCATTGGCGCTGGCAGAATTTTCCAGGTAATTTCCCGGACGTGACGGGTGCTGCCGATCCCGCCCTTCTCGGCGAAATTCACCTGGCACGCCGATAATCGCGTGTTACGATCGATCGCCATGCAGATGCCCTGTGCGAGTTCATACGGCTGCCAGAGAAGCATGTGCAACACCGCAAGGCGCGATCGCGCGACAGAGGAATGGGTGCCGTGTCCCACACGTTTTTGATGGAAGCAGGTCGCTGGCTGTTGCAGGGAAGCTGGCTCGATCGGGATGCCATGCCGCTTCCGGTCAAGGGCAAGATCCTCGTCGTGTGGGGGCGTGATAACTGGTACGACATGGTGACGCAGCTAGAGTTTCCCAGCGTCGAGCGTGACAAGGTAACGTTTAAGTATCGGGGTCGCTTCAATGGCAGCGATCGCCAGTACACCTTTGTCCTGCAACACAGCGAGCTGGGCCGCGTCGAGGGCGAGGGCTGGATCGCGCCAGAATCCATTGTGCAGCGCTACTGGGTGCTGGGCGATCGCCAGCGTCGTACAGGCTTTGAAACGCTGCGTCGCCTGGGCGAAAATACTTACTGCCTTTCCAGCAGCATCATGTCGGGTCACTACCTCTCTAGCCTGATGGAGGCAACGGTGGAGCGCCAGGTGGAATAGGTAAGGGAATCAGCAAGGGAATCGGCGAGAACGTCGCTAGAATACGCTGCTTGTCTGTTAGGGTAAAAGTACGCGCCTCGGCGCACGTTCAATTTTTCACATTTTTCACAGCAGCTTTCCCAGCAGCAAGTACACCAGCAAGCAGCACGCCAGCGGGTATGGATACCAAAGCATTCAAGCGATCGCTCAATAACTCTGAAAACTATCACCGCAAGGGCTTTGGGCACGAGGCAGAAGTCTCCGGACAGATGCAGTCGGAATATCAGAGCGACCTGATCCAGCAAATTCGGGAGAATGGCTACACGCTGACACGGGGCGATGTGACGATTCGACTGGCGCAAGCGTTTGGCTTTTGCTGGGGCGTAGAGCGGGCGGTGGCCATGGCCTACGAAACCCGCCAGCACTTCCCCACTGAACGCATCTGGATTACCAACGAAATCATCCACAACCCGTCTGTAAACCAGCGCTTGCGAGACATGCAGGTGCAATTTATCCCAGTGCAGGAAGGACAGAAGGATTTCTCCGGCATTGAGTCGGGCGACGTGGTAATTTTGCCGGCCTTTGGCGCGAGCGTCCAGGAAATGCAATTGCTCAACGACAAGGGCTGCACGATCGTAGACACGACCTGTCCCTGGGTGTCGAAGGTGTGGAACTCGGTGGAAAAGCACAAGAAAAATGACTACACCTCCATCATCCACGGCAAATACAACCACGAGGAGACGATCGCCACCAGTTCCTTTGCCGGGACGTACCTGATTGTGCTGAATCTGGAGCAGGCGCAGTACGTGGCGGACTATATTTTGCGAGGGGGCGATCGCCAGGAATTTCTCACCAAGTTCAAGAACGCCCATTCCGATGGCTTCGACCCAGACCGCGACCTGAACTGCGTCGGCATCGCCAACCAAACCACCATGCTGAAGGGCGAAACGGAGCAAATCGGCAAGCTGTTTGAACGCACCATGATGCAGAAATACGGCCCCGACCAACTCAACCAGCATTTCCTCGCCTTCAACACCATCTGCGATGCTACTCAGGAGCGGCAGGATGCTATGTATGACCTAGTGGACGCTCCCCTGGACTTGATGGTCGTCGTCGGTGGCTACAACTCGTCCAACACCACGCACCTGCAAGAAATCGCCATCGATCGCCGCATTCCGTCTTACCACATCGACAGTGGCGATCGCATCGGCCCTGGCAACCGCGTCGAACACAAGCCGCTGCACCACGACCTGACCGTGACCGAAAACTGGCTGCCCGACGGCCCCATTACCGTCGGCATCACCTCCGGAGCCTCCACCCCCGATCGCATCGTGGCAGAAGTGATTGAAAAGATCTTTGAGCTAAAAGAGGCCCTGGCGCTGGCTTGATGGCTGGCTTGATGGCTGGCTTGATGACTTAGCTTAATTGTCACTTAAATGTCTCAGATATTTACAAATTTGTGAGTATTAACTCATCGCCTTGTTAGATCGGGTAACCTGGCCTCAAAGGTTAGGTGCGGCTAGCGGCGATTCTTCTGCGGAAACCCGTTGCAAACGCCCCTCTTGTATTTGGGATTTCCTGGTTTTTAGAAATGTCTGCCATCGACCTATTCTCAGCCGTGCTATCGGGTGCTTCGCTGCTTGACCCCGCATCTGACCTGGGCGCAATGCCTCTGGGCATGGTTCATTCCGCTGCAATGCACTCGGCGATCGCCCCTTCCCACCTCACTACCTTTGGAGCAATCGGCGACTTTTCCCGTACCCACTGCCTCGCCATCTGCGCGGTGCTGGTTCCGGCAAATCTGCTGGCGACGCTGCAAACCCTGATCTTTGTGGGGCTGGGTCGCCCGTGCTCCACCATCTGCCTGATCACCAGCTTTGCCAGCCTCTACGCCACGATCATGCTGCTGCATGTCCTCACCTGGTTTGTGGTGGGCGTGGTGATGATTCCAACTTTCGTGCTGACGGGGCTGGCCTGCCTGTGCCTGGGGCTGAATGTGTGGGCGATCGCCCATCCCCAGAGCCTTTCTGGATTGCTGCATCGCCTGGTGGACTGGGTTCATCCTCTCATGCCCAACCGTTTCCTGACCCCATCCAACCTTTCAGAACAAAGCCAGCGGCCAGCGAGACTTGCAGGGAACAGAATGGCAGCGCAATCAGAATCTTCAGAATCTCTTCAGAATCTTTTGAGCAATGGCAATCAGGCTGCTCAACCAAAGACCAACTAAAAAGTCCAACAAACCTAAAGGGCTAGTAAAGACGAATAGGGCCCATTTTGCAGGCCTTCCCTGACTCTTTTTTACCCAGCGGCGCATTTTGCCCAAAGGTTTACTAGATTACCAAATCCCTAGACCAAATCCCTAGATTACTCCGTAGGGGTTGGGACTTAACGTGGTTAGATCCTCCAGACCCCAGAGCGAATAGCTGGAATCCCCTAGAATTCTCTCTGTTCATTTCATGGGGAACAAGATGAAAATTGGATAAAGCCAGCCTGCAATTCGAATTAGCACCTCGCCCACTTGAATCTACTGAAAGGACACTTGGAGGTCAGCGGTTGAGTGTGTATCAATGGACTTGGGAACACACAGACCTAGGAACAAATGACTGAGGAACCAATAACTTGGGAGACTTGGGAACGAATGACTGGAGAACGATAGGCATCGTCGAAGTTATTTGCCAAGTGTCTGCCAGATATCCGCCAAATATCCGCCAGATATCTGCCAAATATCTGCCAAGTGTCTACTAGGTTCCTAAGCAGCGCCCAGCCATCCCCAGCATTCTATCTCTCGCTTTGGATTTCTATCGTCACCTCATCCTCGCCATGATTCACCTTTCCTCCAAACGCTCATCTCTCTCTTCTGCACAGCAGTCGGGTCGCAAACTCCCTACCCAGGCGCTCCTAGCGGCGATCGCCCTCGGCATTACCCTCAGCAGTGTCCCTATCACAGCGCTGGCGCAGGACTACGTTCCCCCCAACCGCGGCCTACCCGGACGACGTGAAGGTGGCGGCACTCGTGGCTGCTGGACAAGCACGGCTCCCGGTAGACAGAACCGCCTCACAGCCATCGTTCCGGCACAAAACCTGGGCTACACCCTCAGCGAATATCCCACCTTTTTCGTCTACGTTCCGGCGGCCTATGCCGAAAAAGCTGCCGCAGCCGAACTCATCCTGACCGACGACCAGGACACCGAAATCTATCGCACCAGCTTTAGCACAGGCGGCCAGTCTGGCATTCTCCGCATCAGCCTGCCGGCCGAAGCCAATATGGCTCCCCTGGAAATTGGGCGCGACTATCGCTGGAGCTTTGCCCTGGTTTGCGACCCCAACGACCCGTCGGGCAACCTGGTGGTGGATAGCTGGATTCAGCGGGTGCAGCCCTCTGCGGAACTGGCCGCGGCGATCGCCACTGCCAGCCCTGCCGATTTGCCCGCGCTCTATGCCCGCTCTGGCATTTGGTACGAGGCGATCGCCAGCCTCACCGACCCCTATCGCCAGCCCATCGACGGGGCAATCGTGGCCCAGTGGCAAAATCTGCTGAACTCCGTTGGATTAAGCAATATAGCGTCTGAACTGCCCGCCGCCCCGCCAAACCTATCGCAGCGATCGCCGCAATAGCCCCAGCGCAGCACCAGATTTGAGTTTGTAGACACCGACCAATCACCCTTGCCTATCCAGCCGCTGCCCTTAGAAATCGCCAAAGACTTAAGACATAGCTTAGAACAAACAAAACTGCCCCAAACCGGGTCGTAGAATAGCAAGCAACACATTCATAGTCGGGCGCACGGTGAAATTATGACGGCTTGCGAATACAGACCTGGTTTGGACGGGGTGCCCGCCACCCAATCCAGCATTAGCTTTGTCGATGGTCAAAATGGCATTCTGGAATATCGGGGAATTCACATTGAGGAACTGGCGAAGCACAGCACGTTTCTAGAAACCTCCTATCTGCTGATTTGGGGCGTGTTGCCCACCCGTGAAGAATTAGCAGACTTTAAGCACGAAGTGCAAACGCATCGACGGCTAAAATATCGCATTCGAGACATGATGAAATGCTTCCCAGAGAGCGGACACCCAATGGACGCGCTCCAGGCCTGTGCCGCTGCGCTGGGGCTGTTCTATTCTCGGCGGGCGCTCGAAGACCCGGCCTACATCCGGGCAGCAGTAGTGCGGCTTTTGGCCAAAATTCCCACGATGGTCGCGGCGTTTCAACTGATGCGAAAGGGGAATGACCCCATCCAGCCCCGCGACGATTTGGACTATGCTGCTAACTTTCTCTACATGCTGACGGAGCAGGAACCTGACCCGCTGGCGGCGCAGATTTTTGATGTCTGCCTGACCCTCCATGCAGAACACACCATCAACGCATCGACCTTTTCGGCCATGGTGACGGCTTCAACGCTGACCGATCCCTACGCGGTGGTCGCGTCGGCCGTGGGGACGCTTGCCGGGCCGCTACACGGTGGCGCGAACGAAGAAGTGATTTTAATGCTGGAGGAAATCGGCTCCGTGGAAAACGTGCAGCCGTACCTAGAGACCTGCCTAGAGCGCAAGTCCAAGATTATGGGCTTTGGGCATCGGGTGTATAAGGTGAAAGACCCCCGCGCCATCATTCTGCAAAACCTGGCAGAGCAACTGTTTGAGAAGTTTGGGCGAGATCACTATTACGACATTGCGATCGCCATGGAGAAGGCAGTTGAAGAAAAGCTCGGCCACAAAGGGATTTATCCTAACGTAGACTTCTACTCCGGGCTGGTCTATCGCAAGCTGGGGATTCCGACAGACCTGTTTACGCCCGTATTTGCGATCGCCCGTGTGGCGGGCTGGCTGGCCCACTGGAAGGAGCAGCTCGAAGCCAACCGCATCTTCCGTCCCACCCAGGTATACACTGGCAGCCACAATATGCCCTACATTCCTATCGATGAGCGCAATGGCTTCGTCAGTAATTCCCCAGTTCCAGAGCTAGTGGCTAAGTAAATTCCGGAGAGCGTTTATGAAGTTCCTTTAGCTTTTGATGAACTTGGGAACAAAAGAGGGTTAAACCCCCTTGCGGAATTTATGGAGGCTTGAGATTATTTAATCAAGTGACGATTTTCAGGAACTCCAAACCTCTGGGCTTTACGTCTAGAGGTTTTTATTTGCTGATTTTTTATTTTCTAATACGGCGTAATGCGAGTAAAGCAACAGCTCAAGATATCTTATTTTGATAGATACTCTATTTCGATATCTTACTATAGACTACAGCACCACTCTATCTATTTCTGATAGCTTTCTGCTAGCTTCACAATCTCTACACTAAGAGCTTGAAGTTGAGGGTGTCTGAGGTCGGGCGCACTTGGCTGGCGGATATTTCGCCTGCCAGCCTTTGAAATGCGCCGGGACTGATCATTGAATGAGTCCTCTACCTTCTAAAGGGCGATCGCCCTCAATTCCGGTTGCTTTATCCCTGGAGCGTGGATTACGTTGGGGGCGTGTTGGGGTCAAATTCCCAAGTGATGACAACCGTCGAGATGTTGCCTTTCCCTGGCACAATGTTCACGATGTCTACGACTTCCCCATCCGGCGTTTTTAGCTCATAGACCCGCCCGCCGCCATATTCCCCGATCTCTTCAAACGTAAACCCACGCGCTCCGTAGGTGTCTTGTAGGCGGCTAAACACTTCCTCTGCCCGCAGGTCATTAAACCACTGCATCGTTTTGATACCAGGCATCAACTCTTCTGGGTCTTCGGAAATGTAGAAACTGGCTGGACTCCGGAAGACTCCTGGAAAGGGCTGAAGTCCAACACGTCCCTGAATGCCCTGAAGACTTGCCTGTAGTTCTGCTTGGAGCGCAGAGGGGTCGAAACCGGCAGCAGTGGCCGCTGGGGCCGGATCGGGGGTGGCAGCTGCTACTGGTTCGTTGGATGCTGGGCTAGCCTCAGGCGTGGGCGACGCTTCGGGCGTGGGTGACGCTTCGGGTGTAGGGGTAGGGGTGGCCGCTGGGCTGGGCTGGGGTTCGGGACGAACCGCCGGAACCGGATTGGAACGAGATGCAACGGGGGTGGGACGAGCTTTGGGAGTCGGTGATGGTGCAGGCCTGGGCGAAGGCGATGGAGTCGGGCGAGGCGGTGCTGCCAGAGTAGACAGTTGAATATTTTCTTCTTGAACCTCTTCGGCAGTCTCTTCTGGTTCTGGCTCTGGTTCAGAGGCAATGGGTAGCCCCAGCACAAGCGCATGGAGCGCGACAGAGGCCACCAGCATCGGCCGCCAGAACATCTGCCACGGCGAGGAAGACCTGTGAACTGGAAGTGTGGAGGCTGGCAGACGCAGAGTTGACCGTCCCATGATCAGAGAATGATTGGCTTGGAGAGACTTCGGATGAATACTAAAGGGTTTGCAAAAAGGCTTGTAGAGAAAGGGGCGTGAAGAGAGAAATTTGAGAGGGCGATCGCCCGGTTAAGACCTGCGGGCGATCGCACTTGTAGCGATTTTGGATTTTGGATTGGCGATTGTAGAGTGCCTGTTCGGGTGTTTGCAAAACGCTGGCTACAGGAAATTGCCAGCAGGCGCTAGTCATCAGGAAATTGCCAGCAGGCGCTAGTCATCAGGAAATTGCCAGCAGGCGCTAGTCATCAGGAAATTGCCAGCAGGCGCTAGTCATCAGGAAATTGCCAGCAGGCAATATATTCCACGCGAATACTGCCGCAGGTGCAAGGTTCTTCTGTGGAAGCAACCCATTCGCGATCGCACTGGCGGCAGTGGCAAAAAATATTGTTGTAATTCGCCGCATCCAGCACATGCTGCCATTCGGCGAGTTCTTCGGGCGTCAGTTGAGACATAAGGGGTTAGGAGTGTTGGGGTGTTGGGGAGAGACGGAAAAGGAAGAACGAAGAACGAAAAAGGAAGAACGAAGAACGAAGAGCGAAAAACAAAACCTCTTCCTTTTTCTCTTTTCTCTTTTCTTTTTTCCTCCCACCCTATCACTCCACCACTCCAAACACCGTTAGCGTTGTCGCTAATTGACTGGCACCACGGCCGCCTGCAAGTTTGCGCTGCTGAGCCGTTGCAGCATTTGATCAGCCGTGGCGCGATCGCGGAATAGACCCGCTTGCATCACAACCTGCCCATTAATCACTGTGCGGAATGCATCGGGCACAATAGAGCGCACACGAGTTTGCACGTCGGGAGAACTGCCATTCACCACCACCCGGAAGCTAAAGCCCAGCGAAGAGGCTAACGGCGACGCAGGCTGAGGCGATCCGGTAAACACAGGGGGACGGGCAGAACCAACCTGACTGGGCGGGGTTTGTCCCAGCGGCACAGGCGGCAGCGACGGCACAGGCAGCACTGCCACCGATTCGGGTGCGCTGACCGACGGCGGCGGCGGCGGCAGAGGAATGCCGTTCACAATGGTCGGTGACCCGGTGCTGGGCGCAGGTACGGGGGTGGGGCGAGTCACCACAACGCCGGAGGCCGGGGGCGGCACAGGAATCTCAACCGGGGCAGAGCCAACGGGTCGAGACGGCTGAGGTGCGGGCGTGACCACGATTGGCGCAGGGGAGGGTGCGGGTGTTGTGGGACGCGGCGTAACGGGTGCAGGGTTCGTGGCGATTGGGCGCGAGGCACTGGTCAGCGCCGCCAGCGACAGGTCATTGGTCAGGTACAGGTGCCCTAGAGGCTGCCCATTGAACACGCGGCGGCTAAGATACCAGCCGGGGTTGAGATGAATTCGGTTGAAGCCGCTGGCAGCGCTGCGAGAGCGACCAATTTCCAGCGTGCCGCTGCCGCTGCTGGGCTGGGCATAGAGGATGATTTGGTTGCCCTGAGTTACGGTGCGGAGGGTGTATTGTAGCCCTAGGTCTTGTCCGCCAACGCGCACCGAGTAGCCGTTGCGGTCGGTGGCGCGGGCGCAAATGCCCGTAAAGTCAAACCGGGTCATCAGGGCATCAACGGTGCCATTGCTCGATTCTTGCCAGCAGGCACGGGCGTTGCTAACCTGTTCCAAAATGGTGAGGCGGCTGCCACCTGCGCTGCCCAGCACTACAAAGCGGTTCTGATCAACCTGGGTATTGCTGAAGGTGGTGGCGATCGCCTGTTCGTTTAACCCACCCACGCCCAGGCTCAGGGCGGTTAGGGCGGTGAGGGACAACCAGCGTGGACGTTCCATACTCTCTCTCAATGTGGATGTTCAAGGTGTGGCGTTTTCCCTGATTTATAAGAGCGTGACTAAAAGCGTAATCCTAAGTTCGGTAGATGGGCCGAAGATTCGGCAAAATTATCAAACTTTTCCACTGGGCGCGTCCGCAGATCCGCAGAAATTTGCTCGAATTTTTAACGAGCAGCGAGATTGTTTGGTCTGCGTGCTAGCGCGATCGCACGCAAAAACCAGGGGTCAACTTCCGCAGCTTGCCTTGCAAAGAAAAGGCGATCGCCACTGAGTTGACCACACTGCGCCCGGTTCAGGCGGTTTGCAATCCCTGGGTGAAAGCTTGTGAATCTAGTGACGCGGCTCCTGCTGTAGAAGTTTCGCCACAGGGAGAGAAAGTTTTTGCCCCCGTTCTAGCCCCCGTTTTAACCCCAGACTATAGCCCCGGTTTTAATCCCAGACTACAGCCCCAGATTGATCAGCAATTCCTGCATTTCGCCCCAGCTTAGCCCTTGCTGAAGATAGACCGGATTTGCCGGGTCATAGGGCCCCTGGAGGCGATCGATGCTGAGAATCTCTGCATCTGGTGGCAGCACAGGAACGTCGGGATCATATGCCGTAGGGCGCATCAGCGAACTGGAAAAGCCGCGAAAAATGGCGACCTGATCGTCACCGTCGGCCGTGCGGGCAGTCACCAGCAACACTTCGCTGGGGCGCTTGAGGGTATATTGTTCCAGGCGAGTTCCGGGAGACATGCAGGGGGTGGAGGGTTGGGGTTGCTTTCGGTTCAACACTGTATCACTCCATTGCCCCATTACGTTTCTCTAGCTGCCAATGATCGGATCAAGGGCGGCAATCAGGCGATCGCACTCTTCCAGGGTGTTGTAATGCACCATGCTGACGCGCACCACGCCGTTTTGCTGAGCCAGATCCAGGTCTTCGATCAGCCGTCGAGCATAGAAATCCCCATAGCGGATGCCGATGTGATGCTGATCGATCTGTGGGGGAATGGTAGCGCTGTTGAGTTGACCGACCGTAAAGGCAATGGTGGGCACGCGGCGATCGCGGTCTGCGGTGGGGTCGCCCCAGAGTTTCACGCGGGGCTGGCTGTGGAGATAGCTGAGGAGGCGATTGCTCAGTTGCTCCTCATGCTCGGCGATGCGGTCGAAGGCCTCGCTGAGGCGGCCGGAGAGGTCACTGGCGGGGCGATCGCTGCCATGCTGCACCGCCAGATCGCTTAGATAATCCACAATGCCCGCCGCGCCATAGCTCAGTTCAAAATTCACATTTCCAGGCTGAAACTTGTAGGGAATCGTTTCCTGACCGATGAAGTAGTGATTGATTCCTGGCATGGTCAGCAGGTGTTCCCGCTTGCCATACATCAGCGCGTAGTGCGGCCCATAAACTTTGTAGAAGCTGAATACGTAAAAATCCACGTCCAGTGCCTGCACATCCACCCGGCGATGGGGCGCATAGGCCACGCCATCCACACAGATCATCGCGCCGCGCTCATGCACCAAGTCGGCGATTTGGCGAATTGGGTTAATCGTGCCCAGGATATTGGAAACATGGGTCAGCGCCACCAGCCGAGTGCGTGGGGTCATTAGCTGTGCCAGTGTGTCCAGATCAAGCTGGAGCGTTTCTGGATTCAGGTTCCAAAACTTGACGATGATGCCCTGCTTCCGCCAGTCCAGCCAGCAGCCAATGTTAGATTCATGGTCGCAATTGGTGACGATGATCTCATCACCAGGGCAAAAGGTTTGCCCCAGGCACAACGACAAGATCCGCAGCAGCAACGTGGTAGAGCCGCCCATCACCACTTCGCTGGGGTCAGCAGCATTGATCAACATTGCGGCGGCTTGGGCTGCTTCAGCAACCCGCGCAGTCGATTGCTGCGACACGTCGTAGGATGCGCCAAGCTGCACATTGGTCGTCAGCAGATAATCGCTGATGCGATCCGCAACCCGCTTCAGAGTTTGGGAACCGCCCGCATTGTCAAAAAACACCCACTCTCCTGCCAAAGCTGGAAACTGGGCGCGGACGTAGTCAAGCTGGAGCGGACGAGCAGTCGTGAGCATGGCGAATACTAGGATAGTTGGGCGATAGTTGGGTTCAGAACAAGACCGCATGAGCCTAGTCCAGAATACCCGGCGATCGCCCTTCTATCCCCAATACAACCATTTAACCTGCCGCTCTAATCTACCCAGACCACACGCACAAAATGGGTTGGCTGTCCCCAGCGATCGCCCTGGTTTTCTACTGATTGAATCACCAGGTTAAACGGAATTGCCGTCGTCAGGTAGCGCTGGGCAATTTGCCCTGCATCTGGCGCAATGCCTGCGGCAGCAGTCGCCGCCAGCCCCAGCCCCAAAATCTGCCCCAGCGGATCTTTGGGCAGCACCAGTTGAGCGCCCATCAGCAATCCCGCCGTGAGCAAAATTCCCACCGATAGATTCGTGCCGCAGCGGGGATGCACGGCCAGATTCCACTCGCCCTCCACTAGCCGATGCAGCGCCGTCTGGGCTGCCCGCCGCAGTTGCTCAGTGTCAACTGCTCCATAAATGTAAAAGCCCGTTTCGGTAGACATGCCACCGAGGCGATCGCCCATACCGCCATCTACCAACCCACCCGCCATCTCACTCAGCACCCACACCGTCGCATGTTCCAGCGCATGAACCTGGCGCACCGTCAGCAGTTCCTTTAGCCCCGGCACAAAGGAAAGCTGCCGCAAAAAATCAGCATCCTGCGTTGGCACAGGCGCAAAGCCGAAGGGCGCATGATTTGCGGTTGATGCAGTTGCAGTCATGACGATCTCCTTTAGAGAAAAAGCAGGCGTGTGCATTGAACTAAACTCTCTGCACACGCCAAATTGCAAGCAAACAGTACGAAACAAGCGATGCAAGCAACACCAGGCAAACAGAACCCAGACCCCAGGAGCGTGCAGCAATCAATCCAGCATTGAGCTACGCTCCAGGACTAGGCGGCGGCCCACCCTCCCCAACAGCAATCGGCACTTCTATACCAAATTGCTCTAGCACCACCACCGGTTCCTCAGCACCGCGATTCATCTCGATTCGCTTCACCAACACCTCACCATTCGACAATCGCTGCCCCACTCGGACATAGCGACTGGTCGGCTCGTTCGGAGCCTGCACAATTGCGTGAGCCGTGTTGCCAATCTGAATCACCCCCATCACCTTAACCGCGCGGGCTATGGTTGGCTGGGGCGGCGGCGGCGGGGCCGGGCGCTGGGCCGGGCCATTTAGCGCTTGCCCCGTTAGGTTGGGAATTGGGGCCAGTTGCCCGGTTCCCGAAGGCGTACCTGTCCCCGCTGCCCCAACTCCCGTACCGGCCTGCCCGCCCGGTAGCGAAGGCACACGTCCTGTTGACAGCGGCGGCACTCGCACACCCTGTCCCGCAGGTGTAACAAAGGGACGAGTCGTTGCCCCATTTCGATTGGGGGACTCAACCACCACTGGCGTAACCGTAACCTGGGCAAAGGGATCGGGGCGATTGCGCTGCACTTCTTGAACACGGGCCTGGGGATTGGTAGAAGCGATGAGTTCGGGAGGCAGCGTGCCCGCAGGCAGTCCAGGAGAGGGAGCAGTTGCCGTGGTTGGGGCGGTGGCAGGAGCCGCTGGAACCGCAGCCGGATCAGCAGGCATTGCGTTTGGATCGGCTGCTGCATTAGGGTCTGCGGGTGCATTTGGATCTACGACGGCTCCGGGTTCCGCAGGCGCGTTTGGGTCTGTGGGCGCTGTCGCCGCAGGCTCTTCCGGCGCACTCCTACAGCTTCCCAGCCACAGTGCAAGCGTTCCTAAAACCATAACCAGAGCAGTTCGGCGCATATCAGCCCCCCAAAAACTCGTAATCCTTTACGACCCGTCCACAATGCCAATTTCAAGATGCTGATTCACCAACCCATAGACCTGACCAGACAGGCTTGATTAATCCGCCCTAACACAACTTATCCGCTGATATCTATTAAAGATAATGCAGAAACTTCGGATTTGGCTGAACTTCATCGGTTTAGCAACCCGCAGGGTTCTGCTTTCAAGGACTAGCGCTGTGCGGCCTGCGTGGGCAGCGAGAAGGGGAAGTTCGCAACGGGCTGCTGATCGCTGACAGAGCCTTCGATTGTGCGGGTTGTGCCTTGGACAAGCAGCGTCAGGTTAAAGGGGATGCTGCCACCGCCCCCGCCAGGGCAGCGAGTGAACAGATTCACTTCAATAGAAAACTGTCCCTGGGGTGCCCCACCGGACGGCCAGAAGATATTTTCGATGGGGCTGGTGTTTTGCTCTCCACAGCCTGCGTTTGCGTCTACGTCGAGCTGGCCGCCAGAAGGCACACTGCGGTTGTAGTACGCAACTATGTTGCCCGATGGGTCGCGGACTGCCAAATCCAGGTCGTCAGTCGTCGTCCACCGCAGCGTGACCTGAATATCGCCGGTGCCGAGGGTTGGCGTAGAAGTTGCCTGGGCCGGTGGCGTAAAGGGCTGAGCAGAGGGGCAAATATCAGATAGGTCGATGAGCCGACCGGCTTGGGTAATCATGAAACAACCCTGGCGCTCCTGAGCCAGGCCAGCGGGCATGGCCACTCCTAGAACAGAGGCCGCAGCGGCGATCGCCAAGAGCCATTGGGCAGAGACAGGCATCGGAGTCGGGAAGGGAGTAGGTAAGGTGAATGGTTTCATGGGCTTTGGGCAAGTTGCAAGGGTGTTGGTGCTAGGGTTCCCATTTTGATTTATGAAGAGTTGCACTGGATTGCAATGCGGGGTGCTAGCACGGAGAATGTTTAGCGCAGATCAGGTGAGGAATTGGGGGCACGGAAAATTTGCTCAGATTGAAAGCTGGAATAACACCCAACTTTTAGCGCAGAAGTTGCAGATTTTTTCAAAAAAACTGGATCTCTTGCTCAAAGATGAGCTAATGTTTGGTAGTTAAATCTTATTTAGATGAATCTTCTCCTAGAAAGTCATTCCCCTTTCTTAAAACTGTTTCAGCCCTGACGGATCAAGTTTTTGCTCAGTTGTCCCCAGTTTTTTAAGTTGCAGCCTCAAGGCTCAAAAAACTTTTTCACTGGCGACTTGCTTGGGTTCTGGACTTGCGACCAGTATTCATTTCTAAAAGGTATCCAAAGCGCCAAGTTTCAAGAAGCGGGGATGATTTTGGCTTGCCATTTGCCGTGTACGGGCTTTTGTGTCCTTACTAGTTTGCAGGGCTGCCTATGGATTTTTGAACCTGTAATCCTGAAGCTGTAAATTCCAAGTTTGCAAATTCTAAACCCCTGACCTGATTTAACAAACATTGCCCAGCGCTTTGTAGTGTGAGGAAATTGGTATGAACCGTTGCGCCGCCTTCTTTTCCCGCAGTTTTCGCCAGCTTCATGCAGCGCTCGATACACTATCAATTGCCCGGTTCGGAGCCGTGCTGGGGGGGGTGGCCCTGTCAGGTGGGCTGTCGCTGATGGCGATTTCCGTAGGGATCGCTTCGCGAATCGCCCCAGCGCAGGCACAGGCGGCTTACGGCAGCTATGTGGGGATTGGCGGCTCCTTTGGATTAACCGAAGGCGACGATGCGTTTGGCGAAGATTCGGCTTCGGGGGCGGTGATTGCGGCCCGCTACAAGCTGCTGCGAGTGCCCCTCTCCATTCGGGCGCAGTTGCTACTGAGCGATCGCAGCGCTTTTGTGCCCACGGTTTCCTACGACATTCCGCTGAACTGGCAGACCGATCTGTACCTTGGGGCGGGCGCGTCGATCGTGCTGGGCGGTGGAGACGACACTTCGCCCATCGGCAACCAGAGCAGCTTTGTCCTGCAACCCGGCATCGACCACGCATTGCCCAACAGCAATTTGGTTCTCTTTGGCAACGCAATTTTTGCCTTTGATGGCTACGACGAAGGCAACAACGCCGCGATTTCAGTGCAGGGCGGGGTTGGTTTGCGCTTCTAGACTTCGTGCTTCTGAGATTCATGCTTCTAGACTTTGGGCGGCTCGCAACCGAAGTTCAAGGATCTATGCACCTGTGAAAAGTGCCGTACTGTGCATAGGCATCTCAATTTGACGTGCCGTTCTGAGAGGCACGCGGGATTTCAGTTGCAAAATCCGCATCGCTTCACCTAGAATTCATACTCTATCCTGATAGGTAGATATTCCAACCTGAAATGGCAAGGGGGGTTGCTAGCGATCGCCCCTGCTTTGACACCGCGCTGGTTTTTCAGAATCCCATCTCCCAAAGACTTGCAGGGACTTGGGTCAAAACCTGGGCATAGTGTTACGTATGCGTCTCTCCAGAAAGAAATCCGACCCTAGAGTGGAGTAGCGGGAAGCAGTTGCGATCGCATGGATGAAGAACTTCGGCGCTGCGGCCTGCATGGGCTAATGCGGAGCAGAGGGTCTGGGGCGGTTGAATCTGGCAGGGTTCGAGTCTGGCGTGGTTTGAACCAGCAGGAGCGAACAATAGCTGGGGTTGCTGGAACCAAGAGCGGATTCACGGTGCCTGAGTGAGTAGCTCAGAACGTTCACCAGTTCTCGGTTCTAGAATACAGGGCAGTTGGGATATTGGGTTGGTCTAGGGTTATTTCAGGGTTATTACAAAACAGGTCTTTTCGTTGAAAGTTGCTATGGGTGGAATGGGCGTGAACCAAAACGAATGGATGGGGCAGGGAACTACGGGCTATGCGGGACAGCGGTGGCTGGTGGAAGAGCGCGATGCTTGTGGCGTTGGGTTTATTGCCGATCCGCAGGGCAAATCTAGCCATGACCTGGTGCAAAAGGCGCTGGTGGCGCTGTCTTGCATGGAGCATCGGGGGGGCTGTAGCGCCGACCGTGACTCTGGTGATGGCGCAGGATTAATGACCGCAATTCCCTGGGTGCTGATCCGCGAGTGGTGTGAGTCGGAAGGGATCAGCCTGCCCGCAGCGGAGAATTTTGGGCTGGGCATGGTGTTTTTGCCGCAATCTGAGGCCGCAGCGGCGATCGCCCGCGACCTGGCCACCCAGGTCTGGACAGAAGGCGGGTTGAAAGTCCTGGGCTGGCGCAAAGTGCCCGTCAAGCCAAGCGTGCTGGGCATCCAGGCGCGAGAAAACCAGCCGCAGATTGAGCAAGTGCTGGTGGAATCGACTGACTCTGGCGACGACCTAGAGCGCGACCTCTACTGGGCCCGCAAGCGTATTCTGTCCGTGCTGGCGGATTATCAGGGCGAGTATGCCGAAGCGTTGAAGGAGTTTTACGTCTGTTCTTTCTCTAGCCGCACAATCGTCTACAAGGGCATGGTGCGCTCGGCTGTGCTGGGAGAGTTTTATCTGGACTTGCAAAACCCGCTCTACACTAGCGCTTTTGCTACCTACCACCGCCGCTTTAGCACCAACACGATGCCCAAGTGGCCCTTGGCTCAGCCAATGCGACTGCTGGCGCACAACGGCGAAATCAATACCCTGCTGGGCAATATCAACTGGATGATGGCCCGGGAGGCAGATCTCGATCATCCCATCTGGGGAAACCGCCTGGCAGATTTGAAACCCACCGTCCGCCCAGAAAACAGCGACTCCGCTAACCTGGACAATGTGATGGAGCTGCTAGTGCGATCGGGGCGCGATCCGCTGGCGGCGCTGATGATGATGGTGCCAGAGGCGTATAACAACCAGCCTGATCTGGCAGAATATCCCGAAATCATAGACTTTTACGAATACTACAGCGGTATCCAAGAGCCGTGGGACGGCCCGGCGCTGCTGGTGTTTAGCGATGGCAAGAAGGTCGGTGCATCGCTCGACCGCAACGGCTTGCGTCCGGCTCGCTACGCCATTACCCGCGACGGTTATATTGTGGTGGCGTCGGAAGCGGGCGTGGTGGATCTGCCAGAAGCCGAAATTGTCGAGAAAGGAAGACTCGGCCCTGGACAGGCGATCGCCGTTGACCTGCAATCTCACGAAATCCTCAAAAACTGGGACATTAAGCAGCGCGTGGCCCAGGCTCAGCCCTACGGCGAGTGGCTGAAGCAGAATCGCCGCGAGTTAGAACCCCAGCCCTTTACCACCGAATCCTACCTGGACAGCGTTGCCCTGCTGCGCCACCAAACTGCCTTCGGCTACACCTCCGAAGACGTGGAGATGGTGATCCAGGATATGGCTCAGAAAGGCAGCGAGCCGACTTTCTGCATGGGTGACGACATTCCCCTGGCCGTGCTGTCCGAAAAACCACACCTGCTCTACGATTATTTCAAGCAGCGTTTTGCCCAGGTGACAAACCCACCCATCGACCCGCTGCGCGAAAAGCTGGTGATGTCTCTGGCGATGGAACTGGGCGCACGCGGCAACCTGCTGGACGAAAAGCCGGAATATGCCCACCTGCTCAGCCTCAAGTCGCCCGTCCTGAATGACGCAGAGCTAGACTTTATCCGCAACTCAGAGTTTGAAACCGCCAGTCTGTCTACTCTGTTCAACATTTCCGCCGGGCCCGACGGGCTACAGCAGGCGGTGAATGACCTCTGCCAGCAGGCGACGGCGGCCGTCCGCTCCGGCAAGTCGATCCTGATTTTGAGCGATCGCCTCTCGTCTGACGGTTCCCCGACAACTCTCAGCGCCAGCACCAGCTACATCCCGCCGCTGCTGGCCGTGGGTGCAGTTCACCACCACCTGATCCGCCAAGGCTTGCGGATGCGGGCCTCGCTGATTGTGGACACGGCCCAGTGCTGGAGTACCCATCATTTTGCCTGTCTAATCGGCTATGGAGCCAGTGCCGTATGTCCCTATCTGGCGTTTGAAACGGTGCGCCATTGGCACGCTGATCCCAAGACCCAAAGCCTGATGGAGCGCGGCAAGATTGAGGCGATCTCGGTGGAAAAAGCGCAGCAAAACTACCGCAAGTCGGTCGAGTCGGGCCTGCTGAAGATTCTCTCTAAGATGGGGATTTCCCTGCTCTCTAGCTATCACGGGGCGCAGATTTTCGAGGCGATCGGCATCGGCGGCGATCTGCTGCACCTCGGCTTTTACGGCACGGCTTCGCGGCTGGGGGGGCTGAGCGTGGCAGATCTGGCGAACGAAGTGCTGTCGTTCCACAGTCGCGCCTTCCCGGAGCTATCGGTCAAAAAGCTTGAAAACATGGGCTTTGTGCAATATCGTCCTGGCGGCGAGTATCACATGAATAGCCCCGAAATGGCGAAGCACCTGCATAAAGCGGTGGAGTCCAAGAACTACGACCACTACGATCTGTACCAAAAGTACTTGGAAGAGCGTCCGCTGACGGCGCTGCGTGACCTGCTGGACTTTAAGAGCGATCGCCCCTCCATTCCGATCGAAGAGGTCGAACCCGTCTCCGAAATCGTGAAGCGCTTCTGCACGGGCGGCATGTCCCTGGGGGCGCTGTCGCGGGAGGCACACGAAACGCTGGCGATCGCCATGAACCGCATCGGCGGCAAGTCAAATTCTGGCGAGGGCGGCGAAGATCCTGTGCGCTACAAGGTGCTGGACGATGTGGATGACGAAGGACTATCGCCCACGCTGCCCCATCTGAGGGGGCTGAAAAATGGCGATCGCGCTGCGTCGGCCATCAAGCAAATCGCCTCTGGCCGCTTTGGGGTCACGCCGGAATACCTGATGAGCGCCAAGCAGCTTGAAATCAAGATGGCGCAGGGGGCAAAACCCGGTGAAGGCGGCCAGCTTCCGGGCCCCAAGGTCAGCCCCTACATCGCCATGCTGCGCCGCTCGAAACCCGGTGTGACGCTGATTTCGCCGCCGCCCCACCACGACATCTACTCCATCGAAGACCTGGAGCAGTTGATTTTTGACCTGCACCAGATCAACCCAGCGGCGCAAGTCTCTGTGAAGCTGGTGTCGGAAGTCGGCATCGGCACGGTGGCGGCGGGCGTGGCCAAGGCAAACGCCGACATTATCCAAATCTCCGGCCACGACGGCGGTACGGGCGCATCGCCGCTGAGTTCCATCAAACACGCGGGTAGCCCGTGGGAACTGGGGCTAACTGAGGTGCATCGCGTGCTGATGGAAAACAAACTGCGCGATCGTGTGCTGCTGCGCGTCGATGGCGGCATCAAGACCGGCTGGGACGTGGTGATGGCGGCGCTGATGGGCGGCGAAGAGTTTGGCTTTGGCTCGATCGCCATGATTGCGGAAGGCTGCATCATGGCGCGGATTTGTCATACCAACAACTGCCCCGTGGGTGTGGCCAGCCAGAAGGAAGAACTGCGGAAGCGCTTCCCCGGCACGCCAGAACACGTCGTCAACTTCTTCTATTTCATCGCCGAAGAAGCGCGATCGCTCCTGGCCCGGCTGGGCTATCGGTCGCTGAACGAGCTAATCGGCCGCGCCGACCTGCTGAAGGTGCGTGACGGCGTATCGCTGACCAAGACCAAGGCGCTGGATCTGTCCTGCCCTGATTAATCTGCCCTGACACCCGCGAAGACCGCAGTTGGCTGGTTCACGAAACGGTTCACAGCAACGGCCCGGTGCTGGATGACGAAATTCTGGCCGACCCCGCAGTCCAGGCGGCGATTCAGAATCAAACCAGCCTCACCAAGACAGTCGGCGTGGTCAATACCGACCGCAGCGTGGGAGCGCGAGTCGCAGGGGCGATCGCCAAGCAGTATGGCGATACGGGCTTTGCCGGACACCTGACGCTGGAGTTTCGGGGCAGTGTGGGCCAGAGCTTTGGCGCGTTCAACCTCCCCGGCATGACGCTGAAGCTGGAAGGCGAAGCCAACGACTATGTGGGCAAGGGGATGCACGGCGGCGAGATCATCATCAAGCCCTCAACAGCCGCCACCTTCGACGCGGCCAGCAACGTCATCGTCGGCAACACCTGCCTCTACGGCGCAACGGGCGGCACCCTGTTTGCCAGCGGGCAGGCGGGCGAGCGCTTTGCGGTGCGGAACTCCCTCGGTCGCGCCGTGATCGAGGGCGCAGGCGACCACTGCTGCGAATATATGACGGGCGGCGTGATTGTGGTGCTGGGCAGGGTCGGGCGCAACGTCGGCGCGGGCATGACGGGCGGACTGGCCTACTTCCTGGACGAAGACGGCAGCTTCCCTAGCAAGGTGAACCCGGAGATTATCAAAATCCAGCGGGTCACCAGCCCCGTCGGCGAACAGCAGTTGAAAGACCTGATTGCAGCCCACGCCGATCGCACAGGCAGCGCCAAGGCCAAGCACATTCTGGCGAACTGGGCGACCTATCTGCCCCAGTTTTGGCAGGCGGTTCCCCCGTCGGAAGCCAATAGCCCGGAAGCGGTTTCGGCGGAAGATAAGGTGCTGACGACCACGCCGTAGAGTCACGCCGTAGGGTTCTGCGTTTCGGGCCGCGCCTCTGCGGATGCAGCGGGTTAGGGAGTGCCGAAAAGACAAGCGCCCAAAGTTACGAGCGCCTACGAGCGCCTACGAGCACCTACGAGCGCCTACGAGCGCCTAAAAATAGTCGGGCGATCGCCCCCGTTCCCGCTCCTGTTCTACATCCCGCAGGTGCAGATCCAGCGCCACCACCGAAAGCTGAATTTCCCGCAGCGACAGCGCCAGCGAAACTAGCATCATCACCAGGCTAACTGCAAAAATCCAGCGCCCTGCGTCGATAAACCCCAGAAACAGCAGCAGGATACAAATGACGCTAAATAGCAAACTCGCCGCTCCCCAAGCCTGCATATTGCGGATGAGCTTGATGCGGTAGCGGAGGCTGGCGATTTCCTGGCGGAGTACCGGGTCGGGCTTGTTCTGGTGGCTGGCGTGCAGGTTGCGGATGATGCTGGCCAGCGCCACAAAGCGGTTTGTGTAGGCCAGCAGCAGCAGCGAAATCGTGGGAAACAGAATCGCGGGCGTGGTGATGTCGATAGACATTGGGAAAGGAAAAAACAAACAGCAACTGGCGTAACTTGTGTTTCGCCTGTCACCGCGATTTTACTCGCAGCGCCTACGATTAAAGGTATCGCCCACACTAAACTCCCGCTCTTTGCCCCTCAAACCTGATTCTTACCCCCTGATCCCCCGCTACACACAGCTCCGCCATGCCCAATGAATCCCCCGTTAATGAATCCTCCGCCAAAACTATCAAGCTTGATCAATTCCTGAAATGGGTGAACGCCGTGCCCACTGGCGGCGAAGCTAAAGTGTTAATCCAGATTGGTGAAGTCAGCGTCAACGGCGAGGTAGAAACTCGGCGCGGTCGAAAACTCGTGGAGGGCGATCGCGTCTCAGTCGCAGGCGAGGAGTTTTTGGTGAGTCTGGAGTGAGTGATGGAGTGTTGGAGTAGCCCCATCCACCCCATCACCCCATCACCCCATCACCCCATCACCTCATCACCCCGCTCAAACTGCTCACCAATAACTCCCATCGCGCTAGCGTAGAGATAAGATGTTGCTCTTGAAATCGGTTCACTTGAAATCAGTGCAACATCGGTTTACCATCATTCACGCCTATTGCTGGTGTCTGGGAGCAAGGATTAATCATGCTGGAAGCCTATCGTAACCATGTGGCAGAGCGGGCGGCGCTGGGGATTCCGCCGCTGCCGCTGTCTGCTGAGCAAACGTCCGAATTGTGCGAATTGCTGAAGCAGCCGCCAGCAGGCGAAGAAGAGTTTTTGGTCAGCCTGCTGCGCGATCGCATTCCGCCAGGGGTGGATCAGGCGGCCTATGTGAAGGCGGGATTTCTGACGGCGATCGCCAAAGGGGAAGCCTCCAGCCCGCTGATCTCGCCCCAATACGCCACAGAGTTGCTGGGCACGATGATGGGGGGCTACAACGTGCGATCGCTCATCGACCTGCTGCACTCGCCCAATGCAGAGGTCGTTGCTACTGCCACCGCCGCCCTCAGCAAGACGCTGCTAATCTACGATGCGTTTCATGACATTCAGGAATTGGCGGAAAGCGGCAACGAATCAGCCCAGCAAATCATGACCGCCTGGGCCAATGCAGACTGGTTTACTAGCCGCTCGCCGCTGCCGGAAGCCATCACGGTGACGGTGTTCAAAGTGCCCGGTGAAACCAACACCGACGATCTCTCGCCCGCGCCCCACGCCACCACCCGTCCCGACATCCCGCTGCACGCCACGGTGATGCTGGAGACCCGCCAGCCGGGTTCCCTAGAAACCATCGCCGAACTCAAGAAAAAGGGCTATCCCGTGGCCTATGTTGGCGATGTAGTAGGCACGGGATCGTCTCGCAAATCCGCCACCAACTCCGTCCTCTGGCACATGGGCGAGGACATTCCCTTTGTGCCTAACAAACGCACGGGCGGCTATTGCCTGGGGGGTAAGATCGCGCCCATTTTCTTCAACACGATGGAAGACTCTGGCGCATTGCCCATCGAGTGCGACGTGACGAAGATGGAAACGGGTGACGTGATCACCATCTACCCTTACAAAGGCGAAATCACCAACGAGGCGGGCGAGGTAATCTCCACCTTTACGCTTAAGCCCGACACGATTCTGGACGAGGTGCGGGCAGGCGGACGGATTCCCTTGCTGATTGGGCGATCGCTCACCGACAAAACCCGCATGGCCCTGGGGCTGCCTCCTAGCGACCTGTTCATCCGCCCCCAAATGCCTGCCGACACGGGCAAAGGCTTCACCCTGGCGCAAAAGATGGTGGGCAAGGCCTGCGGACTTCCTGGCGTGCGCCCCGGCATGTCTTGCGAACCGATCATGACCACCGTTGGCTCCCAAGACACCACTGGCCCCATGACCCGCGACGAGCTAAAGGAACTGGCCTGCCTGGGCTTCAGCGCCGACTTGGTGATGCAGAGCTTCTGCCACACCGCTGCCTATCCCAAGCCCGTCGATATCAAAACCCACCACGAACTGCCCGACTTCATTACCTCGCGTGGCGGCGTGTCTCTGCGCCCCGGCGACGGCATCATCCACTCCTGGCTGAACCGGATGCTGCTGCCGGATACGGTGGGCACAGGCGGCGACTCTCATACTCGCTTCCCGCTGGGCATTTCCTTCCCGGCTGGCTCTGGGCTGGTGGCCTTTGCGGCGGCCCTGGGCGTGATGCCGCTGGATATGCCAGAGTCGGTGCTGGTGCGCTTTAAGGGCAAACTGCAACCGGGTGTAACGCTGCGCGACGTGGTCAATGCAATTCCCTACGTTGCCATTCAGCAGGGCAAGCTAACGGTTGCCAAAGAAAACAAAAAGAATGTGTATTCTGGCCGAATTATCGAAATGGAGGGTCTGCCAGATCTGCAACTGGAGCAAGCCTTTGAGCTGACCGACGCGACCGCAGAGCGATCGGCCGCAGGCTGCACCATCAAGCTGAGCGAAGCAACAGTAGCAGAATACCTGCGGTCGAATGTGGCGCTGCTGAAGAACATGGTGGCACGGGGCTATGGCGATGCCCGCACGATTCTCCGTCGCGTCCGCAAGATGGAGGAGTGGCTGGCGAACCCGTCGCTGATGAGCGCTGACCCGGACGCGGAGTATGCCGACATCATCGAGGTGGATCTAGATCAGATCAAGGAACCGATCGTGGCTGCGCCCAACGACCCCGACAACATCAAGCTGATGTCGGAATGTGCGGGCGATCCGATCCACGAGGTCTTCATTGGCTCCTGCATGACGAATATTGGGCACTATCGCGCGGCGGCGAAGGTGCTAGAGGGCGCAGGCCCGGTGAAGGTGCGCCTGTGGATTGCGCCGCCCACCCGCATGGATGAGCAGCAGCTTCGCGAAGAGGGCTATTACGGCATCTTTGCCGCAGCGGGGGCCCGCACGGAGATGCCCGGCTGCTCGCTCTGCATGGGCAACCAGGCCCGCGTCGATGACGGCGTGACGGTGTTCTCTACCTCCACCCGCAACTTCAACAACCGCATGGGCAAAGGCGCACAGGTCTACCTGGGTTCGGCAGAATTGGCGGCGGTGTGTGCCCTGCTGGGTCGTATTCCCACGGTGGAGGAGTACATGGAGATCGTGACGAAGAAGATCGACCCGTTTGCCAGCGACCTCTATCGCTATCTCAACTTCGACCAGATTGTGGGATTTGAGGATGAGGGGCGCGTGATTCCCAAAGAGGAAGAAGCAAAGCTCGTTGCGTCGATCTGACGCTGATTGCGGCTGCGTTTCGCTTGAGCAAATTTCTCTAAGCTAGAGTTAGGGCAGGCAAGGCTTGCCCTGGCTTTTGGCTTTTTGGTGATTATGCAAGCTGAAGAGAAACGGTTTTATACGCCTGATGAGTATCTGGAACAGGAGGTGAGTTCCGAGCTTCGGCATGAGTGTATCAACGGGGTCATTGTTCCTATGATGGGTGGAACCCCGGAGCCAGAAGTGTTGAAAGATAGATTAAGCGACGAAAAAAAGGGACAGAATGCAGTATTCTGTCCCCTAGTAAACAAAAAATGATGCCTGATGATAGCCTCATTTCCGAAGCTTGTCAAATCGATCTTGATGCAGCTTTGTCCGCATGACTATCCCGTTTTGAACTCGCGCTTGTTCTTTGAAATCTGGTTGACCTTTGTGTTGGACGAGTGCATCCCACTTTTGCGATGAGTAAAAGTGCTTAGTTCTAGACTTTGGCGATAGCGATAAACTTTGAGTATTGTACTTTTACCCGATACCTGTCATGGACGCTGAGAAAAAAGCCCAAATCCAAGCCCATGCTCGTGCCCTTGCCGCTCTGCTATACGAGGAAACTGACCCAGAGCAAGTGAAAACGTTGGCAGGGATTGAGGCGGCAGTGCGAGGACATCTGCTCGAACATGTCAGCCCAGAGATCGGGGATTTTTTATTGCAACAAGTAGCGGCACGACAAGTGGACGAAAGCGTCGCATCGAGAGCATCCTTGGACAACTGCAAGTGAGTGAGAAACAAGCTCAAATTCTGGAGGTGAAAGCGTACACACGATGGAGTCCTTACCTGGAGCGGTGTTGTTTGTTGGTGAGTGCCAATGAATCGTATGAGCGGGCGGCAGAAGACATTGAAGTGTTGACTGGGATAAAGGTTTCTCACAGTACTCAACAGCGATTAGTGCATCGTCAAATCTTTGAGTTACCGCAAGTGGAAGAAACGGTTGAGGAGATGAGTATCGATGGAGGTAAAGTGCGATTGCGAACACCCGAAGGAGAACCGAGTGAATGGCGAGATTACAAGGCAGTGAATCTGCACGAGTCCTGTGTTGCTGCCTTCTTTCAAGACAATGAGCAGTTGGTCAACTGGGTCAATGTTCAGTCTTTATCTGACCCATTGACTTGTATTGGAGATGGGCATGATGGGATCTGGAATGTCTACACCCAGATTGGCAACCAGACCCAAAGACGGGAGATTTTGGACTGGTATCACTTGGTTGAGAATTTGGGCAAAGTGGGTGGTTCTGTGCAACGTTTAGATGCCGTGGAAACCTGTTTGTGGCAAGGCGATGTCGAGGGCGCAATTGCACAGTTTGAGGATTGGCAACACGAGCGGGTTACGAATTTCGTTAGCTACCTTAACAAGCATCGACAGCGGATTGTCAATTATGGCTACTATCAAGCTGAAGGAGTCTCCATTGGTTCCGGGGCAATTGAATCGACCGTTAAACAACTTGGGCGGCGAATCAAGATATCGGGGGCGCAGTGGGACAAAGATAACGTTCCGCAGGTGCTGAAGCAACGTTGTGCCTACCTCAATGGGCAATTCTCAACATGAGTCTTGCAAAATTGGGATGCACTCAACTCGCTCCGACTCTCCAAATCACAGAACCAAACCACGCGGTAACGGTCGTGGTCAAGTTCAGTCTTCATATTGTTCTTGATTCGCACCACAAACTTTGTTTGAGTGAGACTCATTTGGTCGAGAAATTCCCAGCTTGCGAAGCCTCTATCCATGATGCCGATGCCGTTTTCGGGAATCATCGTGCTAATCGAATCGGCAAACTTTGCATCATGTCCTTGCCCAAAATGAATCAAGCATTCACTCGAATATCCTTGCTCTAAGTTGATTCCATTCAGTAATTTAATTGGTGATATCCTTGCAGCCAAAATAGCTTGCTGGTAAGTGTAACGATGTTGAATCAATCGGAAAAAGTATCTGAGCCGCGGTCGGCTGTTTGCGCTTTACTTGCTCAATTAACTGTGCATAGATTCGACAAAAGTGCCCATCCGTTCGAGTTTTGCAAGCTTTAGAAAAGGTGGATATATCGACCTCAACACCTGTACGATTTAGGCGGTAAAATAAGTCTCTCATGCTGGTTAAGCCCTTGTCCAACACAAAGGTCAACCAGATTTCAAAGAACAAGCGCGAGTTCAAAACGGGATAGTCATGCGGACAAAGCTGCATCAAGATCGATTTGACAAGCTTCGGAAATGAGGCTATCATCAGGCATCATTTTTTGTTTACTAGGGGACAGAATACTGCATTCTATCCCTTTTTTTCGTCGCTTAATCTATCTTTCAACACTTCTGCAGAGGCCCGTATTTTGCTAGCGTCGATTCCCTTTGAGATTCGTTTAGCTGATTTGCACGAAGGGATTGAGTTGGAGGGTGATTAACCCGGCAACTGTTGCCACTACATACGCCCTCTCCATTTTCTGTTGCGCCGAAGTCTTGAAGCCCTCTCCTAGAGTTCGGCTTCCCTTTTTTCAAATGGAGAATGAGTTGGGGGTGAGGGCGGTTCGGAATGCAGGATCGTTAGCGTCTCGATTTATTCGCCACCGTCAAAACGACCAAAGCAAGAGTGACCATGCTGTCAGGGTTTTAGAGATTGCCAGATCGAGGTGACGAAAAACTAGGGACACTAACGGGAAAATTCATCACCAGCGCGTAAGTCTAAGAGTATCTGATGATAGTTCTGCGAGAGGTAGATCAGGCAGTGCTTACCCCGGTTTTTGCATTTTCTTAAACCTGGGTTAATCTAAAACCTTGATAAAATTGCCGGGCAATCTTTAAAGACTCGCGGTATTATCCAATCACCGTAGATTTTTCAATCGCCCTCTAGGCTTGCCTCATTTGATATGCCAATAAACTAAAGAGAAAACGAGAGAAAACGTCTAAAGCAAAGATTCCAGCTCGCTTCAGGCTAATTAGGCATAGCCAAATCTTGTTCAAGGCTAGTTCATCGTACTGTTCGAGCTTTAGTCTTGTGTAACGTTATTTTGTCTGTCGTTCGTTCAGACGTTCGCTCAGAAACCTCTCCGTCTGTTAAGACTATATTTTGTCAGGGGTTTAGCTTTGTAAAATGCTTGAACAAAATTAGAGTAGAAATCTGAATTGCAGGCTTGATCAATCGCTGAAGGCAGACTGAGAAGTCGATTGAACAGCTAGCGAGTCATTAAGCCACAACTGCACAGAAAACAGGATGTTCAGTCATGTGCTGATTGCTCCGGTTTTAGCCTAAGTCCTCTTAGAAGGGCAGCTTTAAGCAATTTTTGGCGGATCGCCATTCTAGTTTTTCCATTCACCTGTAGGGAGCATCCAAGCCATGAGAACACCAAACAAATTTACCCATTCGATAAATTCTCCAGCCGTTTCAAGAAAGTTGGCTCTAGCTAGTGCGATGCTCTGGAGTGCCACCTTGGTCTTTGCTGCACGCCTTTCGGCTAGCCCCACCGGGCCCAATACCTGGAGAGTAACGAACAATAATGACAGCGGGCCGGGTTCTCTGCGTCAGGCGATCGCTGATGCGGCTGCCACTCCCGGTCTGGATCTGGTAGATCTGACAGGGGTGTCGGGGGCGATCGCGCTGAATAGCACTCTGCTCATAGCCGCAGGCAACGACCTGCATCTGCAAGACGACGGTAACACAACCCTCAATGGTCAAAACCTCGTGCAAATCATGACTATTGGCAGAGCCAACGTGAAGATTTCAGGCTTGACCTTTGCCAACGGACTGGCACAAGGCGGCAACGGCATCAACGGCGGCGGAGGTGGTCTGGGCGCAGGCGGGGCGCTATTTCTCGATACAGGGAGCGTTGTCACGCTGCATAATAGCCGCTTTATCAACAACAGAGCCGTCGGAGGCAACAGCATCATTCTTGGCTCCACAACCAATCGCCACTATAGCGGCGGTGGCCCGAACTATCAGCCCGACGGGATTGCAGGCGGTATTGGCGGCGGATTAAACGGCAGCAATGGCGCTGGCGGGGGCCATAGCGGCGGGCGTAGTGGGCGCAACGGCAACCCGGGCGGGAAAGGGGCAGATGGTGAATTTGGCAGCGGCGGCGGTGGCGGCGGTGGTGGCGGGGCTGCAACCGGCCGCGGAGTTGCGAAAGACCATGCAGGCAGCGGTGGTTCGGGCGGAAACGGCGGATACGGTGGCGGCGGCGGCGGTGGTGGTGGTGGTGGAGAAGACCGTGATGATTTGTCTAGAGCAGACTATGGCGGTGGTGGCCCGGGCGGCGCAGCGGGAGCCTATGGTGGGGTGGGTGAAGCAGGTCAAGCTGGGAACACCGGCAGTAAGGTTGCCGGTCGGGGCGGCGGGGGCGCTGGATTGGGGGGTGCTATTTTTGTCCGGGAGGGGGCGACACTAATCCAAGACTTTGGAATTACCTTCCAGGGCAACAGTGTAGCAGGGGGCACGAGCTTTCCTATGTTCCCGGTAGAGGGCGCTGAATCGCGCAACGGCAAGGCGGCGGGTCAGAATGTTTTTTACCAGAATGGGCAAGGTGACTCAGAGCGACTGCTCTTGTTGCGAGACAACACAGCGGCGATCGCCCCAACGAACTTGACGGCACAAAATCTGACTGAAGTGGCCAATCAAGTCGTCAGAAATCCCGAAATTGTCCGCCAATTAGCACACCTGGCTCACGCTCTGGGCTTTGCCTATGCCGCAGGCTCCAGAAGCCAGTACGTGGGGGATGATTTTGAAATCATCAACACGGGCACTGTGTCCAGCCCCAGCTATGTCCTACGCGCTCGCTATAACGGCACAGACTCCTTTGCTTCCGGGCTAGGCGCAGACAAGCGGCTATCTATAACGCTGAGCAACTTTCAGGTAGCCATTGATCCGGGATCATTTCGGTATGGCACGCCGCGATCCGGTCTTGGTACGCCAATTATCGCCACCTCCTACACTGCGACCAATGCTGACCCATCCCCTGGCACTATCCGCAGAAACCTGACCTACAGTGTTTCTGAAGCTGTGCTCCACAGCACTACTTACAAGTTCACACAGGGGCTAAAAACTACGCTGAGTCTACAGATTCCCTTCACTGTGGATCAGAAGACCGAACTGAGCATTGCTGCGGAGCAAGGCTGGACAGATAGCCGGACAGAAACTCGCACGATTACAGATTCATCCGAATACAGCGCTCCTATCTCACCCCGCTCAGAAAGAACCATTGATGTAGTGGCTATCCAAACCTCTTCCAATGTGGACTATAGCGCGATCGCCAAAGTCAGCTTTGATATCTCCTACAGCGGTACGCTGAGATCCAGTGACAATGCCCGAGAAGATGGCCCTACCGGTCGCCCTGAGGTTACTATCAAGCTCAGCACCGATCAGCTTGAAGGTATCAATAACGCTGATTTGAGTAACGTCACAGACAATCACGGAAAGCGGTACATTGCCAATAAATTCTTGACCCCCTACGCTGAATACACCCGCAGTTTCTTTAAGGCAGGTATCCTGACACCGCTCAGCGGCACTTTTACCAATGTAGCAGGCACATCCGTTTCGATTGTCGCTCGTCCCGAACGCTCTCTCGATGCTACACTTCCTGCTGTTGTAGGCAACACTGCAAATCCATCCGGCGCAGTGTTGAGTCAAATCTTTAGCCGACCCATCAATGCTGCCTCAGTCTTGTCTGTGCCAAACAATGCTACCCAGGGCGTATGGCAATTTTCTAACGATGGTACAACTTGGCTACCTGTGCAAACTGGACAGTCTCTATCGGGTAATGCCTGGGTTCGGTTTTTGCCTACAGCCAACTATCGCGGCACCCCTGAGCGACTAAGGGTGAAATTTGATGTCGATCCCGAGCGGTTTGAGCGATGGATCAGTGTTATTGTCTCTGGGCCCAATGACGTTAATTCGGTGCAGTGAGCTTCGTTGAAGTTTTCCGCTGCTGTTCTGCCGCTGCTGTTCTGCAACGGAGTAGTGGAAAACTTGCCCCAGACACACTCGCCCCAGATACAAGAGCATGATCAGAGAACACTAAGGCGATCGCCTATCCAGTCTCCTCTATCTGGGTAGAGTACCGAATCCTCAATTTTCGGCGATTGGCGACTTATGTCTAGCTTTGGCAATCAGGGCAGAGAAGGTGAGGGCGATCGCCCCTCCTCCCGATTTGCTGTATGGTGCGGCTAGATTATCTATGGCTAGATTTAGAAGTAGACTGGTTGGTAAGAAATTAATTGGCAAATTGGCAAATTGGCAAGATTTTCAGCCACTCCCAGTCAAGAACTTGCGACCGACCCCAACGCCCTATGCAAGCCGCCGACACATCCGACAGTTTTCAAAAAGCAGTCCTAGAGCGTTTGGATAATCTCAAGGTTGAACTAGACAGCCTCAAGGTAGATGTGGACGGGCTGAAGCAAGAACTGGGCCAGACCAATGTGCGCGTGGATGCGTACCAAAAAGCTTCTAATCAAGTCGTGAACCTGGCCTTTGGGCTAATCGCGACTGCAACGCTGACGATTACTGCAAGTACGGTTCTGCGATAGAACCCGTCAATAAAAATTTGACCTTTTTAGCACCACGCATGAGATTGGCCGAGGCCCCGCAAATGCTTGACAGGCAATCCAAAATCGCAAATCCAAAATCGCAAATCCAAAAGCGAGAATCGATATTAGGGTGTTGTACTACCGACTAAATCCGGCTGAAAGGGCTGCATGAGGATTCCCAGAATTTGCCCAATCTGGCTGATGTAATACTCTGGTGAATCAATCCAGACGGTCGTTCCCTCTAGCATTAGGAAGCGCCAGTTGGTGCCGCTGGTCACGGCTCCATAGATGCGGGGAATCGGCTGCTCTTTTTCGGCATTAAAGATTTGGGCGGCGACCATCGTGGCGATGCACTGCCCTAGCCCGCCGATAATATCTTCCCGCTTTGCCTCGACGACGGTCATGACGGGAGCCTCTATGTAAAGCTGCTCTGCGGAGGCGGACAGAATGAAATCACAAAAGCCTTGCAGGCCTCTGGCGGCATCGACATTAAACTCGACGCCGGAGAAGAGGGCGATGCGGTAGTGCATCTGACGGCGGACTTCGGCCAGGATGGGCGCGATTAGAAATTCAGAGCGGGCTTTTTCGGTGCCGATGCTGGTGGCGAGGGTGGTGAATTCGGTGAGGGTTTGGGAGAGGGCGGGGGACGGCGAGACAGCGGGAATGCTGGCGAACAGGCTGCCGCTTTCTTGGGTGGTTAGCCCAAAGGCGGATTTGACTTTGGCTAGGGTGAAGTCGCTGTAGGCCATTGGGAGTATCGCCTGCCTGGGTTTACCTCAATCTTATCGCCCATCAAAAGGTAAAGTTGATAAAAAGCGGGATAGCCCCTGGCAATGAATGTGCATTATTGACTAAAGCTAAACCGATCCCCCTTAAATCCCCCTTATCAAGGGGGACTTCCGGACGGCAGCTCGGTTCCCCCCTTCCTAATATCAATTCTCTAAATACCCGCTACACATAGAGCATCGACAATCCAATCCCACTGAGTCAGCGATCGCAGCGACTCAGCCGAAAGGCGACAAACCCACTGGCTGATGGCGTGCTGGAGTTGGCCAACATCATCAAAGTGAACCCAAGCTAGCTCCCGCTTGAGTTCCCGCCAGACCCGCTCAATGGGATTGACCTCAGGGCAATAAGGCGGCTGAAACACCAAAATGACATTGTCCGGTATCGTCAGGTTCAAAGCTGTATGGGCTGCGGCATTATCCACCTGAATCAGATGTAAATCATCGGGGAACTGAGCCGCAAAGCTGTGCAAAAACGCCTCAAAACAGGAACTGTCGAGATGAGAGCACTCGACTCTCCACGAGGCACCGCTCAGCGGTTCCACTAGACCGTACAGCCACCGATACACAAACTCCCATTGAATTGAACCCATCGGCTGCACCCCAAAGCCCGTCAACTTGCGATGTTGAACCGTCAGCAGTCCGACGCGGCTCTCATCACTGCACCAATAGCGGATTCGCCCGGCATAGCGTTGTCTCAAGGCTGGCGGAATCGACTGGCTGATCTGGGCTGCAAGGTTTGCTGAAAGGACTCGCACGCCCCAGGAGTCTGCTTCTGGAACACCGGACGGGGCACTTTGAGCTTCGCTTTGAGCCGATAGCGCACCGTCTTATGCACCGTCTTGTAGGGCACCCGTTGACCATGCACCGCTGCGAGCCACTGCTGCACCGCTCCATAACTGCTAAAGCCTTCTGGATCTTGCAGTTCCCGCTCCAAAGCTGCCAGGACTTCACCGCTAATCGCTCGCGGTCGTCCACTGCGAGATGCCACCTTCACCAACGCTGCGAGTCCACTCTGTCGATACTGCCTCAGCCAACGAGACACGGTCGTGCGATGGCAACCGCTCAGTTGGGCTAACTGCTCAACACGCTTCGCTTGTCCTGTTTTGAGCCACCACAACACCTATACTTTACAGCGCTGAGATGACCGTTGCTGTTGTTCCAAGACGGCTTTGAGTTCTTCTGCTGTTTCAGCAATATCGATTTTGAGGACTCCACTCATGGCGGCTAGCTCTAACGTCTTCTTATATGTAGCAGATCTTTGGTTCTTATATGTAGCAGATCTTTGGAGATTTGATATTACGCTCCTCGCAGTCAATATTCCGGACGATTGCTACCGCATAAGAGGCGACAAGTTGAGTCAGCCCTGCGGAAGCAATGCCCTTTAATTGACTTAATTGACGGATTGCAGCACCGGCACATCCTGGCGGCGAACGTGGATCTGCCCATCATCGTCCAGATCGACGATAGCGGTGTCGCCTGTGCGGATTTCGCCCGTCAGCATTCCCTCTGCCAGCGCGTCTTCTAGCAAGCGAGTGACGGCTCGGCGCATGGGTCGCGCTCCGTAGGCGGGGTCATACCCCTCCGCCAGCAGCCGCTCTTTCACAGCATCGGTGACGATGAGCGCCATGCCCTGTTCGCTAAGGCGCTGATTCACCTCACGGATCATCAGGTCGGCCACCTGCATCACCTCGTCGCGGGTGAGCGGGCGGAAGACGATGATTTCGTCCAGGCGGTTTAGCAGCTCAGGGCGGAAGGACTGCTTTAGCTCGTCGTTGATGCGATCGCGTATCCGGGTATACTGCGAGTCGCCCTCACCCAACTCGAAGCCCAGCCCGCTGCCACCTTTCTGAATGACACGAGAGCCGATATTGGAAGTGAAGATGATCAGCGTGTTTTTGAAGCTGACCGTGCGCCCTTTGGAATCCGTCAGGCGACCGTCTTCCAGCAGTTGCAGCAGGATGTTGAACACGTCGGGGTGGGCTTTTTCGATTTCGTCGAACAGCACCACCGTGTAGGGCTTGCGGCGAACGGCTTCGGTCAGTTGCCCGCCTTCGTCGTAGCCGACATAGCCCGGAGGCGAGCCGACCAGCTTCGACACCGTATGCGGCTCCATAAACTCCGACATATCCAGCCGGATCATCGCCTCTTCTGAGCCAAAGATAGCCGCCGCCAGCGCTTTGGTCAGCTCCGTTTTGCCGACACCCGTCGGGCCAGAGAAGAACAGGCTGGCGATGGGTCGATCCAAGTCTTTCAGTCCAACGCGCGATCGCCGGATCGCCCGCGCCGCTGCCTTTACCGCCTCATCCTGCCCGATTACCCGCTCATGCAGCCGCTCCTCTAGGTGCAGCAGCGAGATCGATTCCGATTCTGTCAGCTTGTTCACCGGAACCCCTGTCCAGGCTTCAACGACCTGGGCGATGTCTTCGGCAGTGACCGTCGGCGCAGGGGCGAGATCGGGAGAAACCGGGGAAGAAGACGGTTCAATCATCCCCACAGCCTGATCTCTGACTCCTGACCCCTGACCCCTGATTTGCGCTTCTAGTTCGCGCTGGCGATCGCGCAGTTGAGTAGCCTTGTTGAAATCCTGCTGCTGCACGGCGGCGTTTTTCTCAGCAAGGACGCGGCGCAGTTCTTGCTTGAGCGCCCGCGTAGGAGCCTGGGCCGAATGGCGGAAGCGCACACGAGAGCCAGCCTCGTCGATCAAGTCGATGGCTTTGTCCGGCAGGAAGCGGTCGGTAATGTAGCGATCGCTCAGGGTGGCGGCCGCCACTAGCGCCTCATCGGCAATGAGTAAGTTGTGGTGCTGTTCATAGCGCTGGCGCAGACCGCGAAGAATTTCCACAGTTTCAATAACAGTGGGCGGATTCACCACCACGGGCTGAAAGCGGCGTTCTAGGGCAGCATCCCGCTCAATGTGCTTGCGGTATTCATCCAGCGTGGTGGCTCCGATGCACTGCAACTCGCCCCGCGCTAGAGCGGGTTTCAGCATATTGGCAGCGTCCATGCCGCCCTCCAGAGAGCCTGCGCCGACCAGCGTGTGGATTTCGTCGATTACGAGAATTACATTTCCCGACTCGCGCACTTCCTGCATAATCTGCTTGATGCGCTCCTCAAAGTCGCCCCGGAAGCGGGTTCCTGCCAGCAGCGTGCCCATGTCTAGGCTAATCACCTGGCGCTCTAACAGCAGGTTAGGCACGTCCTGATTCACGATGCGCTGGGCCAGCCCTTCGGCGATCGCCGTCTTGCCCACGCCCGGTTCCCCAATCAGCACGGGGTTATTTTTGGTGCGGCGACCGAGAATTTGCACCACGCGCTCTACTTCTTTGTGGCGACCCACCACTGGGTCGAGCTTGCCTTCGGCGGCCAGCTCCGTCAGGTTGGTGCCAAACTCTTGCAGCATTTTGGGCTTGCGGCTGTTGCGGCTGGAGCGCTTGGTCGTGCTGCCCACGGGCACTTCGGCCACTTCGCCCACAGCCCGAATCACCATCGTCCGCAGTTGATCTAAATTGACACCCAGGTTTTCCAGTACCTTTGCAGCGACGCTCTCATGTTCCTGGGCCAGGCTCAGCAGCAGATGCTCGGTGCCCACATGGCGCTGGTCGAGGCGGCGAGACTCTTGAAACGCTTGCTCAAACACCCGTTTTGACTTGGGCGTAAAGGGAATTTCGGGCGGTACAAAGCCAGACCCGCGCCCAATGATGTTTTCGACCTCTTGGCGGGCGGCTTCTACGGTCACGCCCAGATCTGTCAGCACTTCTGCCGCAATGTGGTCTTTGACTAGCAACAGCCCCAGCAGGATTTGCTCCGTTCCTACGAAGTTGTGTCCTAGCCGACGGGCTTCCTCTTGGGCTGCCATCACCACGGCGATCGCTTTTTCAGTGAAATACTCAAACATCCTCAGAACCTTGAATGAGGTTTGCCCGGTTTGCCAACTGGCTCCCCGTCAGAAGCACATGCCGCGAGTATTCAGCGGTTCATGCAGTCCCAATACTGGTGCCTATGAATTTTTATGTACTCCGTAGTTCCAATGTATCCGCATTCCCGCGTCCATAGGAGGGAGGATAACCGTATCTACCCGGAGGCGCAGGATAAGGGATGCTTGCCCTGCAACGCTACGCGAAGGGGGCTGGGATATTTAGGAGTCTCTTGGAACTATTCATCCTTGTGAATCGTACTGAGTTGGGAGGGGATGCAAAACCTCCCTTTGGATAGAAGTAGGTGCGGTAGACCGTCCAAGATGCAGTGCGGTTTTGGTTCGGTCTGCGGGAAACCCATCCAATTGGGGTAACATTCCACACCTGTAAAATCCTCGTCAACCTTGGGCTACGGCTTGATACTGTTATTCATTCGCGTATTTACTCGCGAGTTGCGATCGCCTGGGGCTTAGCCCAACGCTCGGCAACTCCGAACCCCATCCTTTGACTTACTCTGAGACTTACTCTGAGACTTACTCTGATTTTTTCTCAGACATCTTTTCTCTCATATCTCCGAGGTTCTCATCATGTTTCAACCTACCCATCTGTTGGTTTCGCGCTCTCGCAAAACCCCCGTTCAGCTCGTGCCCAGCGCCAGCGGGCTGATGCTGCTCACCGAGACAGAATTTAATGCTGGAACGGAAGCGGCGTTTGAAATGCGGCCCCGTTTGGGTATCTTTTGCAAAGGTGTGCCCCTGGTGGGTTACAGCCTGCAACCCCTGCCTGCGTCTGTGCCTGCTGCGCCCAGCGCGTCTGCGATTAGCCCAGCTTGCTAGTGACCGCAACTGGTGACCGAGACTAGTGACCGCGATTACCGCGTGACCTAAGCTTGACTGGCTAGGGTAACCTTTCTGGGTTAATCTTTCATAGACTGTGCTAACCCAAAGCCTCCTAAAGTGTGTGCTGTGAGCAATATGCCTGTTGAGCAATATGCCTGTGATGCCACCGCAAGTTGGATTTTCCCTAGCTCCTCTACTGCTTGGCCTACTGGTCGGGACGGGGGCGATTCCCGCAGGGATCGCTTCGCGAATCGCCCAAACCCCGGTTCCAGAAATTCCGCCAGAGGTCGCACCCGATGCATCACCAGAATTGCCACCGGCATCGTCGCCAGACCTGCCGCCAGACCTGCCGCCAGAATTAGCACCTGACGATCCCCAGGCTCAGGCTGCCGTTAGCGGCACAGTGGTTTCTCTCCAGCGCAGTGCCCTTCCGCCCAATGCCATTCTTAGCGTGCAACTACTGGATCTGACACGGGCTAGCGCTTCTGCTATTGTGCTGGCGGAGCAGACGATTCGCACCAACGGGCGACAGATGCCGCTCAATTTTGAAGTTCTCTACGACCCAGCGCTGATTCAGGACAACCATCGCTACGCCGTTCGCGCTCGCGTGTTCGTCAATGGGGCGATCGCCCTGACCAGTCCCCAGACCTATCCTGTCATTACTACAGGCAATCCGAGCCGAGTCGAGGTGCGGGTAGAGCCAGTAAGGTGAGGGGAAAAGGGAAAAACAAAGAACGAAAATCGAAAATCGAAGAACGAAAACCGAAAATTCTTCCCTCTTCGTTCTTCCCTCTTCGTTCTTCCCTCTTCGTTCTTCCTTCTTCCCTCTTCGTTCTTCGTTCTTCCCTCTTCGTTCTTCCTTCTTCCTGACTTCTTCCTTCTTCCTGACTTCCCTACGTGTTCATCCGCTCGTAGATTGCCGAAGCCGAGGGCGAGTAGCGCGTCAGGTAGGAGAAAATCCAGAACTTGATGCAGGCATCGATAAACACGGGCACGGTGGCAATGAAGCCGTTGATAAAGACTTTGCTTTCGGGCAGCCCAAAGTGACGAAACACGCCTTCTAGAATGACTTCCCAGCCTTCGGCGGAGTGGAACCCGACGAAAATATCCGTCACCAGGATAAAGAGGAACACCTTTGCCGGGTCGCTGAGGGCGAGGAAGGTGCGATTGGTAAAGTTACCCAATAGCCGGAGGCGATCGCGCCCAAAGTAGACCAGCGCCCCTAGCACCAAAATTGAGGTCAGGTCAGCCAGCACGTTTTTGAGTCCATCGAGCTGTTTTTCGCGGGCTTCGCGCCAGAGTTCGACGGCTTTTTCTTGCAGCGCCAGTTCATATTCGCGGTCTTCTTCGGCCCGAAATTCCGGCGATTCGGGCAAGTCGGTGGTATCGGGCAAGTCGGTGGTAACGATCACGCCGCGCAGTCCGCCGCTGGTGCGGTTGAGTTCCAGCGTTTGCCGATCGAGCAACGGTACTGGATCAACCAGTGGCGGCGCTTCTTGTCTTGCGAGCGGATTGATTGAGGAGCGGGTCAGCGTATCGTTTTCGATCGCCTGGTTAAAAAAGGAGCGTTTTCGCCGCCAAAAGGTTCCCTGCGATGGTTCTGCGACAGGCGGCTGATAGTTCTTGAGCAAGCGCTGAATTTCGAGTGCTTCTCGATATTCGCTGAACTCGGCCAGGAACTCTTCCTCGATTTCGGTGCTGAGTTCGACGGCAGAGGGATGGCGATCGCTGTAGTTGCCCAGCAGCGGCTCAAATACCAAATTTTTGGTCAGCACCTGCGTCAGCAGCGGCAGCAGCAGCAACACCGCCAGCCAGCGCATAGCAATGCGGTTTTGCTTGCGGCGCAGTCGCAGTTCGGTAACGACTTCCTGCTCCGACAGGGGGCTTAGCTCTTTGCCCAGTTCCTTGCCAATGGAGGACAGCCGATTCAGGATTGAGTCGGAGCCGTTCATTCCGCCGGAGCGCGTGGGAATCAGTGGCTTAGGGCTGGGGACTTTGCTGGGGTTGGTTCGCAGGTCTTTGGGCAGCTTGTCGAACCCTGGAGCAGCAAGGGTCGCATCAGCCGTCGGAGCGCTCTCTGCCTCTGCCACCATCTGATCCAGCGCGTCGTCCAGATCGCGATATTTGCCGACGACCAGTTCAATGAAGCCCAATTTTTCTAAAATTTGCTGTTCCTGAGCCGTTGGCACAGAGGTTTCGGAGGCAGCATCGGCATTCTGCAAAAAGCTGGTCAGGCGAAATCGGGCGAGATTGGCCCGCACGCGCAGCAGTTGGCGATCGCGCTTTGTTTTGACGTAATCAAACACGGTCTTGCTGAGGTCGGCGCGAAAGGCGATGCGATCGCCCCCAAAGTATTGACGTTCTAGATCCTGAATTTGCAGCGCACCGCGATAGGCCTCATCGAGCGATCGCAGTTGGTTTTGCGCCAGCCAGCGATTGAGCGGATTGGCTCCCGCAGCCCACCATTGCTTGTCATTACTCATCCGCGAATGCTTGCCTGAACGATTTTCAAAATGGGTTCAAAATGGGTTCAAAACGGGTTCGTAACTGGTTTTTAACTGGTTTGTAGCTGGTTGCCAGCGTTCCCAGCATGGTTTTAGACCGTTGCATCATGTCCGCACTTCAATCAATCTGCCATCCAATTTTTAAAAAGTCTGTTCACACCCGCAAAGACTTCACAATTTAGCCTGAGTTTAGGCTGAGCGCTGGGCTAGAACCCTGAGCAAACCCTGCATTGCCACCCAGCCTCAATCCCGAATCGAACCCTCAAGGGAATCCCAAAGCCGCCGTGGAGTAGCCTGCCTCAAGCCGTCTGGTTCGGCTCCAACTTGAGAAAAGCGTTCCGCAGGTGTGATCAGCCTTTACACTTTCAAATAAGCAGAAATCGAGATGCGAAATCGCAAATGTGCTGTTTGGGAGGCTTGGCGGAATGAAGTTGGTGGAACTGCTGCGGGCGCTGCCGGAAAGCCTGCAACTGCCGGAACATGGAGCGCTGAACGCTGAGGTAACAGGGCTGGCGACGAATTCTCACGCCTGCAAGCCCGGTGATCTGTTCATTGGGATGCCGGGAACACGGGTGGACGGGGGCGAATTTTGGCAGAGTGCGCTGGCGGCAGGGGCGATCGCCGCTGTGGTGTCCGAAAGCGCCGTGCAAAAGAAACCCCCGACCGCCGACGACTGCATCATTCCGGTATCCAACGTGGCGCAGGCTTCGGCGCGGCTGGCGGCGGCGTTCTACGGCTATCCGGCGCAGGCGATGAAGCTGGTGGGCGTGACGGGCACCAACGGCAAAACCACCACCACGCACCTGATTGAGCATTTTTTGGCGCAGGCGCACCTGCCCGTGGCGCTGCTGGGCACGCTCTACACCCGCTGGCGGGGGCATCAGCAAACCGCGCTGCACACCACGCCCTTTGCCCTAGAGCTTCAGGGACAACTGGCCGAGGCCAGAGCCGCTGGGTCAGAATACGCCGTGATGGAGGTCAGTTCCCACGCGCTGGCCCAGGGGCGCGTGTTGGAGTGCCCCTTTGAGGTGGCGGTGTTCACCAACCTGACGCAGGATCACCTCGACTATCACAAAGACATGGAGGACTATTTCTCCAGCAAGGCGCTGCTGTTTAGCCCTGGCTATCTGCACGGGCGGGCCGTGGTGAACCTGGACGATGCCTACGGGCGGCGGCTGGCGGCGGGGCTGGCGGGTCAGTCGGTGTGGACCTACAGCACGCAAGATTCTAGTGCAGATCTGTGGACGAGCGATCTGGTGTATGAGCCTGCGGGCGTGCGGGGCGTGCTGCATACACCGCTGGGCGAGGGGCCGTTTGCGTCGCCGCTGGTGGGCCAGTTTAACCTGGCAAATCTGCTGGCGGCGGTGGGCGCGGGGCTGCATCTGGGCTTGAGTTTGGAGGCGATCGCCCAGTCCCTTTCCACTTTCCCTGGCGTGCCCGGCCGCGTCGAGCAGGTGCAGGTGTCGCCCAGCCAGGATATCAGCGTGATTGTGGACTATGCCCACACGCCCGACAGTCTAGAAAACTTGCTAAAAGCGTCGCGCCCGTTTATCCAGGGGCGGATGATCTGCGTGTTTGGCTGCGGCGGCGATCGCGATCGCACGAAACGTCCCAAAATGGGGGCGATCGCCGCTGAGTTAGCAGATTGGGTCGTGGTCACTTCCGACAACCCCCGCACCGAAGACCCAGAGCGGATCTTGCAAGACGTGGTGGCAGGCATTCCGGCCAGCGTCAATCCAACGGTGATGGGCGATCGCGCCGCGGCCATCCGCAAGGCCATTCTGGAGGCGCAGCCCGGTGACGGCGTGCTAATCGCGGGCAAAGGCCACGAAGATTACCAGATTCTCGGTACGGAAAAAGTCCACTTTGACGACCGCGAACAGGCCCGCGCGGCGCTGCTGGAGCGACTGTCTCTCAGTCCTGCCTAGCCCCGAAAATCCAGCCCGAAAAATTCAGCCCCCAAAATTCAGCCTCAAATCTAGCCCTAAAAATCTAACGCAAGAGGGTCGCCAAGCCATGTCCCAACCCCCATACTCCTGATCATAAGCCTTTTCTTTAATAGACTGGAAATTAGCCAGAGCCATTGACTGATTCAACGTCAGGGAATTTAGACTGTGGGGCGCTGCTGCTCCGCTCTGGTTGGAGATGGCTCCGATCTGGTTGGAGATGCTCCAATGCATCTAGTGCTTACCCCATAGAATTTCACCCCCATGAAATCGCCACGCTCCTCCGAAGCTTCGCTCTACGAACTGGCCCTCAGTTCTGAGCGCCCCTTGCATCCGCTCCAGGTCAGCCCCACGACGTTCAAGTCGATGCTGACGGCGATTCTCGATCTGCTGATCGAAGAGCATTTGCCCGCAACGCTCTGGCTCAAGTTTCCTAAGGGCGACACCTGGGAGTCGGAAATTACTCGCTATTGCACGGCGGCGACCGCACCCTACACGCTCTATACCCTCGGCAATAGCCAGGGTGATTTAGCAGAGGCTGCAACGTCGTCATCTTCTGGGCAACTGTCACACCTGGATCAGGTGTCTGATCTGACGGCTGCCGAACTGGCGAGCTTGGTAGACAGCCCCGCTGCGGATTCTCCAGTTTTGACGCATCAGCCGCAACCGACCTCGCTGAACGTAGCCGCCCAGTCTCAGCGGATTGCCCTGCCGCTGGGCACCGAGAGCCAGTTTAAGCGGGAGTATCTGCTGCTAGTGATGACTGAGGAGTTTTGCGGACTGATCTTGGCCCATCGGCCGCGCTCGGTGCGCCTGTCCAAGCCAGATAGTAGCCCGCCGGAGCGGCCGCTTTGGCTCGAAGAGTTATCCCCCAACTCTGATGAAGACATAGAGCGGCGACATCCGCTGCTGGCGATTTATACGTTTGAATCGGACACGATTTGCCGGGTGCTGGAGGGCATTCATCAGGCGATCGCCCCTGCCGAGGCTCCCGAATCTGTGCGGGCTGATCTGGAAGCGCTAGTGGCACACTGGGACGAATGGGTGCTGTCCGCTGCCGACATCACGCCCAATCCGCGCATTGTCGGGCAACTGCTGGCCAAGCAACTGCAAATTCAAGAAGAAATGTGGCACAGCACCGCGATTTATCGGCGACAGGCAGAAATCGCTACCGGGCTGCAAATGGAGAATGAGGAACTGCAAAACGCGATTCGCCTGAAGGACGAGTTTTTGAAAACCGTCGGGCAAGAACTGCGAACGCCGCTGGCCACGATGAAAACTGCGCTGAGCTTGCTCAATTCTCCCAGCCTGAAGCCGCCGCAGCGCCAGCGCTATATGGACATGCTGACCCACGAGTGCGATCGCCAGAGTTCGCTAATTACCAGCGTGCTAGAGCTGGTGCAACTGGAAAATATGGACGATACAGCGGTGACGCAACCGCTGCGCCTGTCGGATGTGGTTCCGGGCATCGTCAGCACGTACCAGCCCCTCGCCCAGGAAAAGGGCATTTTGCTTGCTTACACGGTTCCGCAGGATTTACCCGCTGTGTCCTGTACGGTTCCCTGGCTGCGGCAAATTTTGATTAACCTGCTGCACAACGGCATCAAATTTACTCAAAAGGGCGGTCGAGTGTGGGTGCTGGCGAAGTTGCAAGGCGACTATGTGCAAATTGAAGTGCGCGATACGGGCATTGGCATTGCTGCCGCCGACATTCCCAAAATCTTTGACCGCTTTTATCGGGTGCGGCAGGCGGGCAGCGGCGAGGACTCTGGCGGTGCGGGGCTGGGTCTGTCTATTGTGCAGCAGCTTTTGCTCAAGTGCGGCGGTTCGATCTCTGTGAAAAGTAAGCCCGGTAAGGGATCTACTTTTAATGTGTTGCTCTCGGTTTATCGATAGCTGTTAATAGCTGTCAATCAAATTTGAGAAGGAATCGGGAACCCCTCTGCTTTGTGTCCGTCTATACTGCCAGACCCTAGCTTTTGAGATCCGGCCATGGTGACGAAACTCCGATTTTCTAGCTTGAAACTCCCATCTGGCGGGCGATCGCCCCGCTGGATTGGGCTGCTGGTTCTGGGTGTGGCGCTGCTGACGGGCGTGGGGGCGATCGCCCAGACCGCAAACTTTGGCTCCGCGACGCTGGCCCCTGGCTTTAGCGCAGATGCAGGGACTCTGCGCGGACAAACGGGCGGCAGCAGTTCCCTTCCGGGCATCGTCGCCAACCGCGACAAAGACGGCAACCTCTGCCTTGGCTTTGGGTCATCTACTCCAGATCACCTGATCACGCTCCAGGGCAACTTTTCTGCTCTGACGCTGCAAGTCAATAGCAACCGCGCCGTTTCTACGCTGGTTGTGCAGGGGCCCGGCAACGTCGTCCGCTGCGCCAGCGGCAACAACCGCGCCCCCAATGCCACGCTGTCGGGAACAGATTGGGCCGGCGGAACTTACCGTGTGTGGGTCGGCTCCAATGTTTCTGGGGAGCAGTTTAACTACACGCTGACGATTCGGGAGTAGGGTTCGAGGGCAGCAGGAGGAGGTTAGGGTGTTGGAGGGCTAAGCTAGGCTAGGTGCGCTATCCCTCCATCGCGTTCTTGAACCTTAAACCCAATGGCTCCAAACCCAATGGCTCCTTGGCGATCGCCCCTCTCTCGCGCTCTGCATCTCAATCGTTCGCTCGTCTATGCCCGCTACGTGCAGTTGGCCACGGTGCGGCCGGATGGTCGCCCTGCCAATCGCACGGTGGTCTTTCGCGGATTTCTGGAACCTGCCGACCAGCTCAAGTTCATCACCGATACACGCAGCGCCAAGCCGGAGCAAATTGCCCACCAGGCTTGGGGTGAGGTCTGCTGGTATTTTCCCAAAAGCCGCGAACAATTTCGCTTGCTGGGACGGCTGATGCTGATTGATGAAAATCATCCTGATGAGGGTTTGCAACATGCCCGCCAGCAGCAGTGGCAAGCCCTCTCGGATGCAGCCCGCCTGCAATTCGCCTGGCCCCATCCCGCCAAGCCGCGCCGCCCCGTGGCCGAGTTTTCGCCACCGCCCCCAGACCCCGCCGTGCCACTGCCGACGTTTTGCCTGCTGCTGCTCGACCCGGTGGAGGTGGATCACCTGCAACTGCGTGGCGACCCCCAAAGCCGCGATCGCTATTTTGAAACCAGGGATGGCTGGCAGATGGAATCGGTCAACCCCTAGCCGCTCCCCTGAATAACGGTGTTTACCAATCCAGCCGCAAGGTTTACCAATCCAGCCGCAAGCCCTGCTCAATCATGTATTGTTGCAGTTGCGGCATTTTTCCCTGGGGGACGATCTGGGCAGGCTGCAAATCGGGTTGATTGACCAGCCAGCCGGCTGTCACCCCCGCCGCCGAGCCAATGGTCCATTCGCCGTGGTGAATGCGGGTCATGGCGGTGGCGATATGCGTGGCGGCGATCGCCTTTCCGCCCACCAGCAGATTCTCCACGCCCTGCGGAATCAGGCTTTCGAGGGGAATCTGCACGGGGCGAATGTAATATTCTTTCACCGAAGCTTTGACTGCCTCGCCCGTCGGTTCCCAGTTGCGATAGCGACAGCCGTGAATGTCAATATCGTAATGGGTCACACCTACCGCAGTTGCCCGAAAGTCTCGTCCCTCCATGTCTTCCCGCAGGTCAGCCTCGCGCAGCATAAACTCCGTCTGTCCGTAGGCCGAGCGCCCTAGGATTCGCCGCCCCTCGCGAATGTAGGGCAACATGCTTAACCCAGAAACCGTCCCCATTGGGGAATCGGCCCCCGCCAAGTAGGCCAGCGGCAGTGCTGGATCGGGCGGCTGCTCCAGGAGCCAATGGGCAAACATAAGCGCATGATTTTCTGCATGGCGCATAGACCGCAGCGACACGCCGCCCATCCAGTTTTGATATTGCCCGGTTTGCATGAGCTTTTCGGGGGTCAGGATTAGCGGCGGATTCATCCAGTTCCAGTCGTTGCCCTGCGTCCAGTTGACCAGCGTAATGTCGTTGAGGACGGGGCTGCCAAAGAAGGGGTCGCTGCGATTCAGGCTGACGATCCGCCGATAGTTGAAAAAGCTGCGCCCGTGAAACATCGGCACGCCTTCTAGCGTGTAGACCCGCATATGCTCGGCGCGAGGATAAAATGACTGGACATATTCCAGCGTCTTGATGCTCTGGCCACCATCGGCGCGGATGCCCATTGCGAAGGGAAACGTAAAGGCCTGGGTGCATTCTGGGTTGTCGAAATCGGCGGCGTTGACCTCGCCGGTGGTGTTTTGCGATTCGGAGCCGACGCGCAGCGGCACTTTGGCCCAGCCAACGACCTCGCCCGTATCTGTTGCATCGATCACGATCATCCGCTTGCCGGGTGGCGGCTGGAGCTTGATCGGGGTTTTGCGGAAGGTGGCATCTTCTTCCCAGGCATACCAGGTGGCTAGCTCCACCGACGGGCGGCCCTGGGGCACGTAGCCCGATTCGCGGGGCGATCGCCGCACTGCGTAAATCGCGGTGATAAACCGTCCCGTTTCATCAAACTCTGCGCCTTTGAAGGCGGTAAACGCGCTCCACTTGCTGCCTGTGGAATATTGCGCCGCCCGCTTGAGCCACTCCTGAGACACCACCGCCCCCACCTGCGGCGGAAAACACAGCCGCCCGACCCAGCAGCTATTGATCTGGGCTACCGTGAGGGGCGCGGTAATCCCCGTCCAGGCAGGCAGCGTAACGGGCTGCTGCAAGATAAAGTCCTTGAAACTCTGCCAGCTGGGCGAAAAGTTATTCCGCTCCAGCATGTTTCTGGACTCGTCTACCGCAGACACCCCCTGGGAGCTAATTTGTCCGCCCATCCACGGCGTTAGCTCGATCAGGCAGGTCTTCGCGCCCGTCCGCATGGCGTGAGAAGCAGCCGCCACCCCGCCCAAGGACCCGCCCACCACTGCGACTTCACATTCCCAAGTTTCGGCTGGTGCTGGGAGTGGTGACAAACTTGGGCGACCATTGGGCAGCAAAAAAGAGTTGTCCGATCCGATTTCTGTGGGGTCAGATTGCTTAGAAGAATTCAGGGTTTGAGCATTTTCTGCTCCATCATTGGGGTTGACTGTTTCAGCATCCGGCGCAGAGTCTTGGGCAAAAGAAGGCTCTGCTGCGGATAGTTTTCCATCGGTCGTTTCGGCCTGAGTATATTGCTCAATTGTGCTGACTAGTACAGCAGAACTAGCCCCGGCCAGCAGGCTTGCAACGGGAATAATCCATGCTAAACGACGAGAGAAGAAAAACCGTTTCATGCTCGAAACCCGAATGATATGCTAGTAGAAATAATGCTCCTCTGACTGCGGCGGAGCTTGGTTTGTGGCATCTTCACTTTTAGCCCACCTGTCCTATTTTTAGGGTTCCGAAATCCATTCGGTTCACAGTGTAGCTAAATCTAGAAGTATCGGCACATTTAGCCCCTCAAGATTGTCTGGTATTTTTTTCTCTGCTCTGGTGCAAGTTTTGCGTCCGCAGAGGTTGGACTTTCTACTCAGGTCGCGTTGAGATCGAGGTGTGTCCTGAACGGTTGTCAGTTTTAGCAAGGATCTCCTGATAAAAAATCTACAGCCGCTAAATTTTGTAGTCACGAATGAGCAACTCCCCTATGAAGCCTAACGTTTTTCTCCAGACGCTTTCCGCTCTTAAATCTTTCAGGTCAGGCTCAAATATTGCCGGACAAATTCAAGCTCGCCAAGCCCAAGTTCGTCAAGTAACCCACTCGATGCTGTGGAAGGTGGCCGGGATGGCGATCGCCTCCTCCGTCTTGCTCACAGGCGGCGAAGCGCTAGCCCAAGTCTACAGCTTCGGCAGCCAAGGATCAGATGTTGCCGCAATTCAGTCGGCGCTGGGCATCTTCGCCGACGGCGTATACGGTCTTGAAACAGAAAACGCAGTGATCGCATTTCAACGACGAAACGGGTTAATGGTAGACGGACAGGCAGGCCCCGAAACGCTGCGGGCGCTGGGGCTGGGCTATCTCGTGTCGGGTGGCGGTATCGGCGGCCCGTCGCAGCCCGTTCCGCCGGGGAACTGGTTGGGGCGCGAGGCAATCGTCCGCACCAATAGCGGAATTGGCGTAAACGTGCGTAATCGTCCTGATGGGCAGGTAATTGCAGGCATCGATGATGGGGTGCGTGTGCGTCTGTCTGGACGGCAGGAATTTTCCGGTGGTTTGACCTGGGTTGAACTGGCGGGCACGGGCGGCTGGATTGCCTCTGAGTATCTGGTGCCTGCCAACATCGGCGGCCCGACCGACCCAGGGTTTCCGGGCTATTACGGTGGCCCCTACCGGGTTGCCATACCGGGGAGCAGCGATGAGCTACTGTTCCAGGTGCGTCGCTTTGTGCGCGATGCCTACCGCGACTCGGACTCACTGCGGGGGCCGTTCATCAATGCAGGCTCTTTCCGCGATTACTCTGCCGCTGCGGCTGTGAATCAGCAGCTTCGGAGAGAAGGGTTTGATGCGCGCGTCGTCTATGACTAGGTTGCCTGTGGCTGTGCTAGCAGCGCAGGATGTTTTCTAGCAGGTGCATCCAGGCAGGTTGCCTTAGCTGAAACCATACAAATCACCAAAGGATCGCTGTGCAGCCCGGCTGTGCAGCGATTTTTACAGGTGAAAAACGAACGGACTCGTCACTAAGCCATGTGACAAAAATCACAACTAGAGATGATCGCGATCGCGCTCCAATTCCTGCCACATCGGCATACTTAAGGAGACTCAACTCTAGCCGAGTCATCAACAGGGAACACACTATAATCCGGCAGACTCAATTTGGGACTGTCGGATTTTTTTGTGAGCGTGATATTACGGGTGTTATAAAATTCTCTGCTCCTCCGTAAATACCGATATCACGGTGGGGAGGTTACTGGGTAACGCTGATGCGTAAGACCGTTCAGCCGCAGGTTCAGATTGAAGCGGAGATGGCTGCTGAATGTTGCCGTGCTGAATTTTAACGCATTGCGCCCATTGTGCTTTTCCAGGACAGCTCTCGGCAGAGAATTTCTAGCGCTCGCTGGTCTGGGCCAGAAAAAAGGCGGCTATCGACCAGTTCTTGCAGCGTTTGCTGGGTCAAGGCGGGCGCAAAGTTGCCGCCGCAGCGCAGCAGGTGGCTATAGTAGCAAAACTGGGGGCAGCCCGCCTGGTTGAGATGAAAGCGGTAAATTTCGTCCTGGGTCATGACCGATACGGGCGTGTTGACGGGGACGACCACGCGGGGAATGCCGTGGATGCCGTAGGACTGCCCGTTGTCCTGCGCCATCCAGCCCACTAGCACCACGCCCAGCAGCGTGCGGGTTTCGGTGATTAAATCTGGCGTAAACAGCGGGTCGGGTTCGCTCGACAGGCGCGGCCCGTTGCTCATAAACATCGGGTTCATCAGCAGCGAGTTGTAGATTAGCCCGACGGCCCAGTGGCGATCGCCCGGTTCCTCCAGCTTCACAAAACTGCCAAAGCCGTAGTCGTCGGCCTGTGGCGGGTTTTCCACGTCCATGCGGTCATCGACTTGAACCACGTAGTCGCAGTGGGAGTTGGATTTGACGACTTTGCCGAGACGCATAGAGGATGAGGGGATTTTAGATTTTGGGTTTTGGATTTTGGGCGCGAGTCGCGGGGTTCCGGGAGGGCGATCGCTCTCCATCATGATGCCCCAAAAGGCGGGAAGTGGTGAACACTTGTACAACTTTCAGCGATGGGATTTTCGAGTGCGCTGCATCAATTTCTCTCAAGAAGCGCTATCTGAGAAAAGATGAAAGTCTTGCATAACCTGGATTTGCAATCCAAAATCGCCAATCCAAAATCCAAAGTTATCCGATCGATCGCCCCATCTCGCTACCAAAAAACTGTTCCCCGCAGGTGCAGGAATGCTACTTGGTGCAACACTTCTGCCCGCCACAGGGAACAAAGGCTGATATTAAACTCTTTCGATTGCACGCCTTCGATCGCACGCCACCGGAAAGCAAAGCTAGGACATGGCCTGGATGATGTAGTCGAAGTAGGGAGCGGCTTCGGCAGCGTCTTCGTCGCTCAGCAGCGCCAGGGATGCCCGCTTGAGGCAGCGGATCGACTCTACCATGCCGGGAACCGGAACGCCTAGAGAGTTGTACATTTCGCGCACGCCGATCAGACCGATGCTTTCGATAGGCTGCTTGTCGCCCGCCAGCACGCCATAGGTAATCAGGCGCAGATACCAACCGTAGTCGCGCAGGCAGAGGGCCCGCTGGCGATCGCCGTAGGCATTGCCACCCGGAGAGATAAAGTCGGGGCGCTTTTGCCAGAGTTGTTTGCTGGCTTCTTGCACAATTTTCTTCTCATTCTCCGCCAAGATGTTGGCGATACGCACGCGCTGTTCTCCGGTTTGAAAGAACTCGCTGATGCTCTTGAGTTCTCCACTGCTGGGGTAGCGGAGTTCGTCGTCGGCGTTGAGGATGACCTGGCTAACTACACTCATAATATGGCGGTGATGTCAGAGCAAAGATGAATATCGGTTTGTATTGTAACGAGTTGCGGGGACTGAAGAAAAGTCTATCAAAGACTGGATCGATACATTTGCAACAAGGCTTTTAAGTTTTGCATGGTTCCTGACAGGCTTCACCCACAGAAATGCCTTGCCTGCATCAATCTTAAAGAGCTTCATGAAGGTTAGCAAATGTAGCCAGATTGTTAATTTTCTGCGCCGACCAGTGTTTTCGACAGATGCCAACAGTCCTGGGCGATCGCCCAATCTTCCTGGGTGTGGATAATTAGCACGCGCACCGTGGAATCAGCTGCGGCGATGTCCTGATCGTCTGGGCTGCGGCTGAGCTTCGCAGGGTCGAGCCGCAGTCCCATAAATTGGAACGGTTCGCAGGCGGCTTGCCAGATATTGGGCGCGTTTTCGCCGACACCAGCCGTAAACACAATCGCCTCCAGCCCGCCCAGACTCGCTAGCATACTGCCCATGAGCGACCGCAGGCGGTGAACGTAGACATCGATTGCTAGCTTCGCCCGCTCGTTGCCTTGGGCGATCGCCTCCAGCACCAGCCGCATATCGTTCGACACGCCCGACACGCCCTCCAGCCCCGACTCCCGGTTTAGCATGGTGTCCACCTGATCGGGCGTATAGCCTAGATCGCGGATCAAGTACAGCAAAATGCCCGGATCGACAGAGCCAGAGCGGCTGCCCATCATCAGCCCCTCCAGCGGCGTAAAGCCCATTGTGGTGTCTATGCACTGCCCGCCGCACACTGCCGAGAGCGATGCCCCATTTCCCAAATGGCAAATCATCAGCCGCAGGTCGGTCAGCGGCCGCCCCAGCAGTTGGGCTGCTCGCTGAGCGCAGTAGCTATGACTGGTGCCGTGAAAGCCGTAGCGCCGGATGCCCTGTTCCAGCCATGCATAGGGTCCCGGATAGACGTAGGCCGCAGGCGGCAGGGTGCCGTGAAAGGCGGTGTCGAACACGGCAACCTGGGGGACACTGCTGCCCAAAATTTGCTCTAGGGTTTCAATCCCTTCCAGATTGACTGGGTTGTGAACGGGGGCAAACTTGGCCAGACGGGCGATCGCCGCTTTCACGTCCGCCGTCACAAACACACTGGCGCGATAGTCTTCGCCGCCATGCACCACGCGATGCCCCACCATGTCGATTTCACTAGGGCGATCGATCACTCTTGTGTCCCCTGTCCATAGGGTTTCCAGCAGGTGATGAGTGGCCTCAACCCGCGACGAGGTGGGATAGCTCTCCGTTTTTTTCACGCCGGCCGCCGTTTTTACCTTAATTTCTGCCACGCCTTCGGCATGGGTCAGGTCGATTTGCGCTTCCCACAGCGGCTCCGGCGGATGCTCTGGCAGCGCCGCCTCCGGCAATTCGTATAAGCAGGACTTTTGGCTGCTGGAGCCAGCGTTCATGACCAAAATTTTCATAGCCACTTGCAGTGAGAGGACAGGAGGCAACAGCGCTCACCCTCAGTTTGCCCGAAAGTGCCCAGACCTCAAGGTATGGGAGATGTCATCTCTGGAAAGTTTTGGGCAGGGAACAGGAATCAGGAAATTGCGGGGCAGAGATTTTCTGACCCTGCCGGAGCATCGCGTCATAGAATAGATAGAACGCATTCGCAGGATTCTCGCGAAGCTTACTCATTGGGCGCGGCCCAACAGTCGGGGGTATGGCGGAATGGTAGACGCTGCGGACTTAAAATCCGTTGACCTTAACAGTCGTGTGGGTTCAAGTCCCACTACCCCCATTTAAAGAAAGAAAAGAGAAAAAAGAAGAATGAAAAAGGAAGATCCAGGTTTCGTTCTTCGTTCTTCCCTCTTCGTTCTTCGTTCTTCCCTCTTCCCTCTTCGTTCTTCCCTCTTCCCTCTTCTCTGGGGTTTTAGAATTTTGCTGTTTCAAGACTTTCAGCCGATTGCGGCGATCGCCCCCACTCCGTATGCTGTGAAATCGCTGCAATCGCTGGCGGAGGGCGGCGGAGTGACGCTCTGGGTTCCGGCAGACCTAGCGACGGATGAGTTGCCCTGTGAGGTGTACCAAACCACGCTGCGGGAATTGGTTAACACGCTCTGGCAAACGCATCGGGCCTTGGTGTTTGGGCTGGCGACGGGGGCGGTGGTGCGGCTGATCGGCCCGCTGCTGCAAGATAAGGCGACCGATCCGGCGGTGCTGGTGGTGGATGGCCCAGGCAAGGTGGTGATCAGCCTGTGTGGGGGGCATCAGGGCGGGGCCGATCGGCTGACGCGGGCGATCGCCCACTTGCTGAATGCCACCCCCGTTTTGACGGGCGGGGCTAATGCTTTGGGCTTGCCAGGCATCGACGTGCTGGGGGAACCGTTTGGCTGGCGCAAGGGCAGCGGCGATTGGACGGGCGTGAGTGGGGCGATCGCTCGTCAAGACCCTGTACAGGTCATCCAGGAAGCTGGGTCAACGCTGTGGCAAGACCATTTGCCGCCGGATCACCCCTTTAGCTTTGGCTGGGATGACCCAACAGAGGCGCGGGCAGCTTTGCCCAAGCCCGCTGCTCGCGTGTGGATTAGTCCTATTCAGCGACGCTTTGCAGACGGGGCAGAGGGGCTGGCCGATGTTCCCAAGGTGCAGTGGCATCCCCGCGTGCTGTGGGTGGGCATTGGCTGCGAACGGAACACACCGCGAGTGGTGATCGAAGCCGCCATTGCCGATGCGCTGCGGCGACATCACCTTGCAGAGGGGGCGATCGCCGGTCTGGCCACCCTCGACCTCAAAGCTGATGAGGTAGGGCTGCTGGAATTGTGCAGCGATCGCCATCTCCCCCTGCTCACTTTCTCTGCCGAAACCCTCCGCGCCGTCCCCGTCCCCACTCCCTCCGCCGTCGTCGAGTCGGAAGTGGGCACGCCCAGTGTCGCCGAAGCCGCTGCGATTCTAGCAGCCAGCCGGATATGCCAGGGCGACCGTCAACCCCAAGCCTTTGCCCCCCTTCGCGTTTCCAAGCAAATCTTCCGCTTCCCCGACCATCCTGGCGCAGTGACCATTGCCGTGGCTCAGGCGGGGCAGGAATACACTGGGCGTACTGGAAGACTGTGGCTGGTGGGCACAGGGCCCGGACGGTTGGAGCAGATTACGCCTGCGGCCCAGGCGGCGATCGCCTCGGCGGATGTGGTCATTGGCTATTCACTCTATATCAACTTGGTGGCGGCGTTGCTGCGTCCGGGGCAAATTGTCGAAGCACTGCCCATTACCCAGGAGCGGCAGCGGGCTGAACGGGCGATCGCCCTCGCCCAATGGGGGCTAACGGTGGCGGTGATTTCCTCCGGCGATTGCGGCATCTACGGCATGGCAGGGCTGGTGCTGGAGCAACTCCAGGCCCAGGGCTGGGACGGCAAAACGCCCGCAGTTCAGGTATTTCCCGGCATCTCGGCATTGCAGGCGGCGGCATCGCGGGTCGGCGCACCGCTGATGCACGACTTTTGCGCCATTAGCCTCAGTGACTTGCTCACGCCCTGGCCCATCATCGAACAGCGACTGGCAGCGGCAGCCGAAGCTGACTTTGTGACCGCGCTGTATAACCCCAAATCGCAAACGCGGACAGAGCAGATTGCGATCGCCCAGCGCATTTTTCTGGAACATCGGGCTGCTGATACGCCCGTAGCTCTGGTTCGCGCTGCCTATCGTGACCAGGAACAGATTACGCTGACCACCCTGGGACAACTGCTCGACTGCTCCATCGACATGCTCACCACCGTCGTCATCGGCAACCAAAGCACCCGCTTCCACGCAGGCTGGATGATCACACCACGGGGCTATTTAGGGTTTGAGCAGGGAACATAAGACAGCCTCAAGCAATGGCATTGAGCTTTACGCAAATATCTGAATACCTGTTCATATGTTATTCTTATTCTTGGAGACGCGCAGGGACAATGCCCTCGCTCAATTACAAAAACTTTGTTTGATGAAAGGAGAAACCAAATCATGACTGCAACTGTGACTCAAATGAAATGTGCCTGTGAATCTTGCCTGTGCATTGTCAGCCTGGAAGCAGCGATTCAGAAAGACGGCAAGTATTATTGCAGCGAAGCTTGTGCCGATGGACACCCCAACGGGCATGGCGACTGTGGCCATGCAGGCTGCGGTTGCTAGGCTGAGCTTGCCCTGAGCTAAGTTTTCTGAGGCTTGGGGTTGCTAACTCGCTGCATCCGAATATTTGCGGGAAACCGTCGTGCAGGCTGCTGTGCGGCGGCTTTGCGTTAGAGCGAGAGGGACAGGCCGTTGGTCAAAACTGGATTCACTCTGGAGAGAGTTTTAAAGCTTTAATAAAGAAAAGCAGGTTTCTGTAAATTTCGTCCGGCTAAAAACCGAGTTTTCCCGGAGATTGAACTGTCGTGGTGACAAACTCTCCAGGGTCGCTTATGAAGCCTGAACGACATATGAAACTCTGCTATCAGCTGTTTCGCGCTGGCATGACGGGCGATCGCCCCCAAGGTTTGGGGTTCACGCTGATCGAACTGCTGGTTGTTTTGGTCATTGCTGGCATCTTGTCGGCGATCGCCCTGCCCTCGTTTGTCAGCCAGGTCAACAATGCCCGCCATGCTGAGGCCCGCACCTACGTCGGCTCGATCAATCGGGCGCAGCAAGCCTATTTCCTGGAAAAAAGCGCGTTTGCCACGCTCTCACAATTGGAACTGAGTATTTCCAATTCCAAAAACTATATCTATAGCTCTGCACCCAATGGTAGCGGCATGGCATCCAAAGCCATCACCCTGGCCCTACCCGTTGGCCAGGCACGGGGATTTGCAGGTAAAGTGTGGCTTATGCCCGACCTAGACGGAAACGCCAATACCGTCTCCAGTATTTGTGAAGGGCCGCCAGGTGAAATGCCCGACCTGGCCGGCCCGACCTGTGCAGGGTCGTAAAGCTAGGGTCAACGGGTTGGCCCACAGGGGAGGCATGTTGTGCCCAAAGAGGGAAGAAGGAAGAGCGAAGAAGGAAGAGGGAAGAGGGAAGAACGAAGAACGAAGAACGAAAAGAGATGTCTTCTGCCTGAGGGGCATGTTGTGTTCAGGCTAATCATCCAAAACCGCAGCAAAGCAAAACCGCAGCAAAGATGCCGACCGCTACTTCTTTGGAGACAGCAGCATGGTCATGTTGCGGCCTTCCTGCTTGGGTTCTTGCTGCACCTCGGCAACGGTTTGTAAATCGGTTGCCAGCTTCTTGAGCAGCGTTTCTGCGAGATCCTTGTGCTGAATCTCCCGACCCTGAAAGCGAATCGTCGCTTTGACCTTGTCGCCCGATTGCAAGAAGCGCTCTGCCCGATTGACGCAGACACGATAGTCGTGTTCTTCAATCTTGTAGCGCATCTTCAGCTCTTTCACGTCAGACGTGTGCTGCTTTTTGCGGGCCTCGCGTGCCTTTTTTTCCTGCTCAAACTTGAACTTGCCATAGTCCATAATCCGACATACGGGCGGGTCGGCCTTGTCGCTTAGCATTACTAGGTCAAGCTCTTTTTCTTCGGCCAGCTTGAGCGCGTCGCGGGGGGTCATAATCCCCAACTGACCGCCATCGGTGTCAATGACTCGAATTTTTGGGAAACGAATGCGTTCGTTAATTGTGGGCAGATCGCGAGTGGGTTTGTTCAGCGCCATGGGCAAGTGAATTTTAAAGATGCTATCGACTCATCAGCTAAAGGTGGACATCCTCATAGTAAGTCGGTCGGACTGAGGTGGAACCAGAAATTTATTAATCGTCACCGACTAAATCGTTGTAAGCCATTACAGATTACAAGAAGTGGTTACAGACCGTGGCTGCTGCCCCGTTATTGCCGACTCGTTTTCTTTATGCAGGGACTACTAGCATAGCGCATCGCTCCATCTCGGCAAATTCTGTTTGCAAAGTTTTTAGGTTGGGCAAAGTTCTGGAGCAGCACGGCGGGAATTCTGAATTGAGGAATCATGGTTGAGCCTGACTTCTAGTTATTTCTGCTATTCTCCCTGAGGCGAATTGATGAATTTGCTCCAGCCTCTGCTGAATTTGGTTTTTCAGCCCTGTTGCCCGATGTGTGGCCGCACAGATGGGCGATCGCCCGCGCCTCCTCTGTGTATTGACTGCGATCGCCGCCTGAAGCACTGCCAAATGCCTCAGCCCACGTCCCACTGGCGGCCGCCGCTGCCGGTGTTCGCCTGGGGCAAGTATCAGGGTACGCTCAAGCAGGCGATCGCCACGCTGAAATATAATCACCATCCTGAACTGGCGCGGCCGCTCGGTCATGCGATGGGTCGCGCTTGGCTGCATTCCGTACATGGAAAAACGCCGCTGATCGTGGTGCCGATTCCAATGCACGCCGACAAGCAAAAGCAGCGCGGGTTTAACCAAGCAGAACTGCTGGCTGCATCCTTTTGTCAGATCACCCGGCTGCCGCTGGAGCGTCGCGGGCTAGTGCGCGTGCGGGCGACGACCCCACAGTTTGGGCTGAGCGTGGAGGAGCGATCGCAAAATGTGGCCGGTGCGTTTCAGGTGGGTCCTGCCTTTGGGCGATCGCCCCGCCGCCCGGTGCTGCTGCTCGACGATATCTACACCACCGGAGCCACGGCGCGGAACGCGGCTGCCTGTCTGGAAGCACGAGGCATTCGCGTGTATGGGCTGGTGGCGCTGGCTTCTCCGCGATTTGGCGACGACTGATATCGATTTTGGATTTTGGATTTGCGATTTTGGATTTGCGATTTTGGTTGGACAGTCAAGCGTTTGCAAGGCTTCCAGCAATTCTGGAAATATTGGCGATTTGACAATTTGACAATTTTTTAGAGTTTGGACAGCCAACTCAACGCAATGTAAGACTTTCCATCCTTTCATGGGTAGCCTTGTTATGTAAGAGAGATGAGATCGGTCGAGATTCAGGCTCACATTTCCTCCTGAACCTGACCTCTAACCCCTGCAATAGAATAAACGAATCCTTTGAATTCCCGCGAGCTGCCGCAATGGTGACCGACCGCTGGCTCCACCTACCTTCAAGCGCTGAGCTGCCCTGCTCAGACGATACGCCCGTGGATAACGAAGACCAGAATCTCATTCCCAATATCCTGCTGTTTTTGCTCAAGTTCATTTGGGCAGAGCGCAACGACTGGTTCTTTGGCGTAGATATGGCCATCTACCACACGACGGGGGTTTCGCCGCTGGTGCCCGTCGTGCCGGACGGGTTTCTCAGCCTCGGCGTGGAACGCCATAAAGCGAAGGAATCTCGCAAAAGCTATGTGGTGTGGGAAGAGGCAGGAGTTGTCCCGATGCTGGCGCTGGAGGTGGTGTCGCTGACTCCGAGCGGAGAATACGATGCGAAAATGGCGACCTATGCCCGGTTGGGCGTGTTGTATTACGTCATCTATAACCCCCAATACTGGCGACGCGACCAGCACCAGCCGTTTGAGGTGTATAAATTGCAGGACGGCGCTTACCAGTTGCAAATTGGTGAACCCTACTGGATGCCGGAGGTGGGGTTGGCAATGGGCCGCAGCCCTTACCAGGATGGAACGGTCGTGCGGGAAGCGCTGTATTGGTATAGCGAACAGGGAAGACGGTATCTAACTTCAGAGGAGCAACTGGAACGCTATCGTCAACGGTTTGGCGATCTGCCAAACGAATAGAGGCTGCAAGACTGTCGCTAATCCGAGAGAATTTCTCCTTGTCCAATCCTCTCATTCAACTATGTCCACCGATACTGAAGTAGAACTAGAACGGCTGCTACAAGCCCGCAACCAATACCCTGACCGCGCGGCTGAAATCGATGCCCAAATCCGCGCCCGGTTTATGGAAACCCATGCAATTTTAGTGCTGGACTCCTCTGGATTTTCGCGCCTGTCGCAGGAGCAGGGCATTATCGCCGCGCTGGCTGAAATTGAGCGGATGCGTGGCATTGTTGCGCCAATTGTGGAAGCACACCAGGGCAGCCCGTTTAAGCTAGAGGCGGATAATGTGTATGCAGTGTTTCCGAGTGTGGAGCGGGCGATCGCCGCTTCCCGCGAAATGATGCGTCAGCTTGCCACCATCGACAAACACGTCAGCATCGGCATTGGCTACGGCGACCTGATCATGATTTCCGGCGGTGCCTGCTATCACGATGTCTATGGCGAAGAGATGAACCTCGCCTCCAAACTTGGTGAAGACCTGGCTGAAATCGACGAAGTGCTGCTCACCGAAGCCGCCTTCCAGCAGCTCCGCGCCGAACGCCCCACCGCGCCGCCCCCGGCTCCTTCGCCCACCCCCATGACCATCTCCAACCTCACCATCCAGGTCTACCGCCTCACCCCAAATCCCTAGTCCATTGCCACGGCTGCCCAGAGTAAAGTAACTTCATATTGTTGAAACATCGAGTCTGCACTAACCAGCAGCAGGTCTTCTAACTGGGCTTGGGCAATTAGCATTCGGTCAAACGGATCACGATGATGAAGCGGCAGCATGGATGCCTGCACCGCATGGGCGGCTGTAATTTCTAATGACCGCGCCCCAAGCTGAGTCATGCGGGTCGAGACATAATCACCAATAGGCTCTGGTAGCGGCAGCTTGCCGATGGAAGCCTTAATGCCCATTTCCCAAACACTGGCGACTGAGAACCATAATTCATTGTCCTCATTCGCGATTTGTTCAATCACGGTTTCACTTAGTTTTTCGGGTTGAGCAAACCACCATAACCAGCATTGAGTATCTAGTAAAAGCCTCACTCTGCCCCACCCTCGAAAGCGGCTAAGATATCCTCTGGTAAAGGTGCATTAAAGTCATCTGGCACCGTCAATACCCCCCGATCTCGCCCTAAACTAGACCGTCGATTCAAAGATGTTTGAAAGGGAACCAGCTTTGCCACGGGAACGCCCCGGTTCGCGATCACAATTTCTTCCCCCTGCTCTACCCGAGCCAGTAACCGAGAAAGATTTGTCTTAGCCTGATGAATATTAACAGTTTCCATGCATATAAAGAACTAAGTCTATAGACTAAGCTTAGCTTGCCACAGCCTTAACCTTAAACCATCCTTCAAAATGCCGCGCTCCAAATCTGATCTGCCCAGCAAACTTTGTCCGGTATGCCAGCGGCCATTTACATGGCGCAAAAAGTGGGAAGATTGCTGGGATGAGGTCAAGTATTGCTCCGAACGCTGCCGTCGTCGTCGCGCCCAGGCGAAATCGGGCGATGACGAAACGCCGCAGCGTCGGCAGTAGCGTTTTGCGGGCTTCATTCACTGTGGACTACTGGAGAAGGGCTTTCTATGCTGATGGGTCAGGTTCAACCCAAGCTAATCATTCATGGCGGGGCGGGCAGTTCGCTCCGGAGTAAGGGTGGGGCGGATGCCGTGCGGCTGTCGCTCTACCGGGTGATTGAGGAAGTGTATGGAATGCTGCTAGCGGGGGCGAGCGCCCAGGCGGCAGTGGTGCGCGGCTGCCAGATGCTAGAGGACGATCCCCGGTTCAACGCAGGTACGGGGTCGGTGCTGCAATCGGATGGGCAAATTCGCATGAGCGCATCGCTGATGAACGGCTCGGCGCAGCGGTTTAGCGGTGTGATCAACACTTCGCGGGTGCAGCACCCGATCGATCTGGCGCTGTTTTTGCAGGATGGGAGCGATCGCGTTTTATCCGACTATGGTTCCCTGGAACTGATGCGGGAACTGGGCGTGCCGTCCTACGACCCGCTGACAGAAATTCGCCTGAAGGAATGGATTCAGGAGCGCGACCATAATTTCTCTAAAGAAATGGCAGGCGTGGTAGCCGAAAAAGAGCTGGTGTCGGAGGCGGGTCGCGGCACGATTGGCGTGGTGGCGCTGGATGGGGAAGGTCAGCTTGCGGTGGGTACGTCTACGGGTGGCAAGGGCTTTGAGCGGATTGGGCGCGTCAGCGATTCCGCGATGCCAGCAGGCAACTACGCCACCCACCACGCCGCTGTAAGCTGCACGGGCATTGGCGAAGACATTATCGACGAGTGTCTGGCAGCGCGGATCGTGGTGCGCGTGATTGATGGGCAAACGCTGCTGCAAGCCTTTGAGCGGTCGTTTATCGAGGCGGAGCAAAATCGGCGCGACTTTGGAGCCATTGGGTTAGACCGCACGGGGGCGATCGCCTGGGGGAAGACCTGTCCTACCCTGCTGGCGGCCTATCACGACGGCACGCGCATGGGCGATACGCTCGATCTGCCCGAAGAGATGGTGACGGGTGGCATCGCGTCGCCGGCCCACGCCTAGCGGGAGGTGGCTGGTGTACCTGCTGATTCCTGCTGCTGGCTCTGGCAAACGCATGGGCGCAACTCGCAACAAGCTGCTGCTGCCGCTGTTGGGCAAACCGATCATTGCCTGGACGCTGCTGGCGGCTAAAGCTGCGCCGTCGATTCACTGGATCGGCATCGTTGCCCAGCCCGAAGAGTGGCAAGACTTTCGGGACATTGCCGCAGGGCTGGGCATGGGGCGGACGGTGCGCCTGATTCCCGGTGGCAAAACCCGGCAGGAGTCAGTCTACAACGGCTTGCAAGAGCTTCCTGCCGTTGCAGAGCGGGTGCTGATCCATGACGGAGCGCGGTGTTTGGCCACGCCAGATCTGTTCGATCGATGCAGCGAGGCGCTGCTGCGCTGTGCTGGGCTGATTGCTGCCGTACCCGTTAAAGACACGATCAAAGTCGTTTCACCGGGAACCGAAATCATCCAGTCTACGCCCGATCGCAGCCAACTCTGGGCTGCTCAAACGCCGCAGGGCTTTGATGTGGAAACGCTGAAACGCTGCCACGAGACGGGCCGCGAGATGGGCTGGGAAGTGACCGACGATGCGGCGCTATTTGAGCAATGTGGGCTTGCGGTGCGGATTGTGCAGGGTGAAGAGACGAATCTGAAAGTGACGACTCCGGTGGATTTGGCGATCGCCGAATTTATCCTGCGCGATCGCCAAAAGCCTGCAAACCTCTGAGCTTAGCCGTTCCAGCTTAATGCTCACTCAATCACCTGTTCATCCGACAAGTTGAGCCAATCTTGGATTTCTTGACCCAACCAATCTAGCTCTGCTGGCGTTAAATCGGTCAGGGCATATTTTTGATTATCAATCCAAATTACAAGCATCGGCCAGATAGGAAATTGTCTAATCTGATTTTCACTAACCTGTTCGACTTTTCTAAAAAGAGAGCGTTGAAGCTTGACCTGATCTCGCTGAAAAACAGTAGAAACACTGTGTAGTTTCACGCCTAAAAACTTACTAGACAGAAATATAGAGTCTTGATCTTGTGCTTTAACTAATCGTAATTGGATCGTGGCATAGCTCGAAGCCAGGGCAAAAGGGGCCGCGAGGATGAGCAGTCCAACTCCGGCAAATAGCGCCCATCCGAATAATTGGGAGAAAAATAATTGGGAGAAAAAAGATGATTACAGTAAGCACACCATAATAAGCTCCTAAAACGATCAGAAACAGAATAAATAATGGAGAGGGCAGCGATCGCGCAAAAGATGGCACAAGGGATGAGGTTCGTGCCTGCTCAAGCAACTTAGGGCGATCTGGTTTTTGGCGAACCGAGAGCGGCGGGACTTGAATAAGCAGCTCTTCTGCACTTTTGGTGAGCGTTATTTTACTACTTGTAGGTTTATCGATTGCCGACTCGTTCTCTGATTGCAATGCCTCTAATTCTTGCAATGCTTCGCGACTAGAAACAAACCGCCGATTTGGGTTAATTTCTGTCATCCGTCTTAGCCAGCGCCTTAGTCTTGGAGATAGATGGCTCGCTTGATTAACCTGATCAGACGGGTTAGACACACTTTGCTCAACCAAATCTGCGGGATGCCGACCTGTTGCTAAATGAATCAGCGTTGCGCCTAAGCTATAAAGGTCAGAAGTCGGAATTGCCCTGCCGCCAAATTGCTCTGGAGGCGCATATCCGTAGGTGCCGGTAATCGTCCAGGTGCCGCCTTCTTGAAAGACCGAATTTTGAACAGAGCCAAAAATTTTGAACAGAGCCAAAATCGACAACATAAACTTGCCCTGCGCTGTGAGCAGAACGGTCGGTTAGCAAAATGTTGCTAGGTTTTAGATCTCGATGGATAACAGGTGGACTTTGCTCGTGCAAATAAATCAGGACTTCTAGAATATCTCTGGCGATTTGTTTAATTTCTAATTCACTGAAGGTTCGATGTGCTCGTAGATGCTCCTCCAGAGACTTAGCGGGGGTATAGGTTTGAACAAAGGCAAACCCCTTGAGTGTGGGCAAATCAAGATCAAAGGAATCCAGATATTGGGGAATTGCAGGATGATTGAGCGTTTTAAGAATTCCAGCTTCGCGTTCAAACAGATTGAAATCATCCCAACTAAAGTCATAGCTGAAAATCAAAAGCTTTATGACAACCTGCTGCTGAGTTTGATGATCAAGAGCTAAATAGGTTTGTCGGCCTGGCTTTTTACTAAGTTGTTGTTGAACTTCGTAGCGATCGCCCAAGTTTAGACGTTCCATAGCGCCAATTCTTCATTTTGGAGAGTTGCTATGTAGCTCATCCTGAAGCAGAGTTGACCCCTGATCTTGAGAACAGGATACTCTGGTCTATATTGAGCCGAGCCAGTCGGTTATGCGTTGACAGCTGATTGATTGACAAAAGTTGTAGAGGCTAGAACTAAGACTAGGCAGGAAGTAGAGCTTGGTTTAAGCTGACAAGCTACCACACAAACCAGCACGACCAATGACTCCAACTTCCCGACTTTATGATGCGCTCAATGACTTTGTGCGTCAATCCGAGTACCAATGGCGCGACATACGACATTTGAAAACGCTCTGCAATCGCTGATGGCAGAGGCATTGATGCACTGGAGCAAGCACCAGTTGTACCTGAGTTTGAACACCACCGTGATGTGGAACTGCATGTACAATCTGCCTTGAGGGACGTTGTAGGTTCCTTGACTCTAGATGAGCTTTTATCAGAACGGGAGAAGGTTCAAGATCAAATTGCGCTTATTGTGGGGAAAAGTACGAGACTGGGGTCTGGGAATTGATTCAGTTCAACGACAGGATTTTGATTTGCCTGAAGATCTGAAAAAAGTTATGTCCCGACAAGCCTCAGCCGAGCGAGAAAAGTGAGCAACTATTACTGCAACTATTACTAAAGCAGAGGGCGATCGCATCGCGGCTCAGAACTTAGCAGAAGCCGCGGAGCTAATGCAGAAGAATCCCATTGCTCTTGAGCTAAGAACGCTACAGACTATAGACGGACTAGCCGGCAGTCCTTCTAATACCGTAGTGCTGTTCCCGATGGAATTAGGCAATGCCGTGAAATTTATGGTGAATCCTGCCAAAGAAGATCGAAATTAGCCAACTGAATAGCCCCCTAGAGTCATTCCAAATCCAATGCAAGAGTCGGGTTAAACAACTGCGGCTAAAACCTCACAACTCAAACCATTGGATTGGCGACATTTGATCGAAGGCCTGTTTGAGGGATGCTTCCCACTGTTTGCGAATTTCAGTCAAGTATAAATCATCTTGCTCTAGCCGTAGACGATGCCTAATTTTGTAAGAATTGGCATGATACATAACTAGGTTAATTGGCGGGCCTACCGAGATGTTAGATTTCATTGTAGAGTCGATGGACAACAGAGCGCATTTTGCTGCATCCTCAACGCTCGTGTTGTAGGTCAGGATGCGATCCAGAATTGGCTTGCCATATTTCGTTTCGCCAATTTGCAAAAACGGTGTTTCAGGCGTTGCTTGGATGCAGTTGCCCTGACGATAAATTAGATAAAGCTCCGGCGGCTCGCCCTGAAACTGCCCCGCTAGCAAACAGTTGCAGGAAAAGTCGATTTTGTCGCGCTCCAGCCAGGGGCGTTCTCGCTCCTGAATATGGCGAATTTTTTCGCCCACATAGCAGGCGGCATCGTAGAGCGTGGGCAGCGTGTGGAAGCTCTCGCATTCACCCAATTTCAGGTCGCGGTTGAGGGAATTTACGATGGCTTGGGTAATGGCCAGGTTGCCAGAGGTGCAAAGCAGGATGACTCGTTGATGCGGCTCTGAAAAGTCAAACAGCTTTTGATAGGTGGAAATGTAGTCTACGCCCGCGTTTGTGCGCGAATCTGCTGCCACCACAAAGCCAGATTGGGTAACAATGCCGAGGCAGTAGGTCATAGGGTGAGGAATGTTGAAGCTAAAACACTAGGACTGACTCAGCGTATCAGAAAGGTAGTCCGCTGTGGTTTCTAGCAGGGCGATCGCATTTTCGTACATCATGCGCGTTGGGCCAAGCATTCCCAGACTGCCCACGGGCACACTGCCCCGATGGTAGGTGGTGGAAATCAGCGTACAGCCGCGCATCGGCTCCAGCGGATTTTCGGAGCCGATGCGAATCATCACGCGGCGATCGCCCCCGTCCGAATCAGCCTCAAAAATCAGCGGCCAGAGCTGGTCTTGCTCTGCCTCTAGCACATGCAAAATCGTCTGTACCTGATGCAGTTCGGAAAACTCCGGATGTCGTCGCAGCACCTCCGCCACGCCACTAATGAAGATCTGCGTAGACACAGGCGACTGGGTGCGCCGCTCCAGATCCACCAGCGACACCCGCAGCACGTTGGCATATTGCTCAAACTCGCGCCCTAGCTCTGACCAATCCAGAGAGGCAATGTCACCGAGCGATCGCCCCTTGAAATGAGCATTCAAAAAGTTCGACAAAACCTGTAGCTCCCGCTCTAGCAGTTCAGGATCATCTGGAGATTGGGCAGAATCGGCAGGCGCTTTGGGCAGATCCACCACCACCGACTGCGTTTTGTAAGAATCCAGCACCACAATCAGCATCAGCCGTCCCGGATCAATCTGCACCAGTTGCAAATGGCGCACCTGAGCCACTGTGCTTTGGGGCATCGTCACCAGCGCAATATAGCCGCTGAGCGTCGAGAGAATCTGCGCCGCACCATGCAGCACGGCTTCCAGGCTCCAGCCTTCGGCATCCAGCTGCTGCGCCAGCACTCGATCAACCCGGCGAGCGGCCTCCTCCGATGGGATCATCAGCTGATCTACATACACCCGATAGCCCGAATCGGACGGCACGCGCCCCGCTGAGGTGTGTGGCTGATAGAGCAGACCCTCGCGCTCCAGATAACCCATCACATTGCGAATCGTCGCCGAACTGACGCGGGGGTTAAATTCTTCTACCAGCGCCTCAGAGCCAACGGGTCGAGCCGTGACAATATACTGACGCACCGTAGCGCTGAGTACCTGCTGCTGGCGGTTATTAAGCTTGACTGGAGTAGCCATCTCAGCCTGATTTCTTATGGATTTCTTAACGTATTAATGTGATCGTAATTTAGCGCCTCTGAGATTGTCTATGCGTAGCCAGACATACTAAGCCAGAGATCCGCAGGGGTAAAGCCAGAGAGGGAATGAATCCCCAAAAATCTGACAAAAACAAAATTGCCTCTCGACGCTGTGGCACAATACCTGTCTAATTGGGCCCTAGAATCCATCTTTCAAGGTTGCTAAGGCAGTCTAGGTCGGCCGATCTATTCCTTTGCGACTCCAAACCTCTTCTAAACTTCTTCCAAACATTCTCTAAGTACCTATGTCTACTTCTTACCCCCGCGATCTGGTCGGCTATGGCCGCCACACGCCCGATCCACGCTGGCCCAATCAGGCCCGTGTGGCGGTGCAGTTTGTAATTAATTATGAAGAGGGCGGTGAAAACTGCATCCTGCATGGCGATGCGGCATCGGAAGCGTTTTTATCAGAAATTGTGGGTGCATCGCCGCTGCTGGGGGTGCGCCACATGAATATGGAGTCGATTTATGAATATGGCAGTCGGGCGGGTTTTTGGCGGCTGCATCGGCTGTTTACCCAGCGGCAACTGCCCGTGACGGTCTACGGCATTGCGATGGCGCTGGAGCGCAACCCAGAGGCGGCGGCGGCAATGGTGGAAGCCGGGTGGGAAATTGCCAGCCACGGCTATCGATGGATCGACTATCAATATGTCAGCGAAGAGGTAGAGCGCGAGCATATCCAAAAGGCGATCGCCATTCAGACGCAGGTTACGGGCAGTCGTCCCCTCGGTTTTTATCAGGGGCGCATGAGTCCGAATACGCGGCGGCTGGTGGTCGAGGAGGGTGGCTTTCTCTACGATGCCGACAGCTACTCCGACGATCTGCCCTATTGGGTGCATGACTACGGCAAGCCGCATCTGGTGATTCCCTACACGCTGGATAACAATGATATGCGCTTTGCCACTGCTCAGGGGTTCAACTCCGGCGATCAGTTTTTTGCCTACCTGCGCGATGCCTTCGACGTGCTGTATGCCGAAGGAGCCGATGCACCGAAGATGATGAGCATTGGTCTGCATTGTCGGCTGGTGGGCCGGCCCGGCCGCGCCGCTGCCCTGGCCCGTTTTCTCGACTACATCATGCAGCACGATCGGGTGTGGGTCTGTCGCCGGATTGATATTGCGCGACACTGGCATGAGCATCACGCGCCAGGTTCCCGATAAAACGGTTGCAGAATTGACGGCTTGCGGTTCAGGTATAAGCAATTCCGGGTTGAACTTGAGTTTTTCATTACGAATCCAATTCGACCTGAGGGGCGATCGCGGTTGCAGGGCAAAAGTTTTCCCGTAGTATCAGAAATAGGGTTAGCTCATAGGCAATTATTGCTATTGGATTCTAGAACTGGGCGACCCCCCTACTGCCGTTTCAAGTATTTTGAGAGGACTGTTGCATGGCAACCTACAAGGTTACGCTGATCAACGAAGCTGAAGGACTGAATACCACGATCGAAGTGCCTGATGATGAGTACATTCTCGATGCGGCAGAAGAGCAAGGCATCGACCTGCCCTACTCCTGTCGTGCAGGTGCTTGCTCGACCTGCGCTGGCAAAATCAAAGAGGGCACCGTAGACCAGTCTGACCAGTCTTTCCTAGACGACGATCAAATCGAAGCAGGCTACGTGCTGACCTGCGTTGCCTATCCCACCTCTGACGTGGTGATTCTGACCCATCAGGAAGAAGAGCTATACTAAGCTGCTGACTGGTTTTGAATTGGTTTTTGAACTTAAAACGGGCTGTCTTTTCGAGCAATTAGCTCTGTGAAAAGGCAGCCCTTTTAGTCTTAATGGGGCTGGGTTGGCAGTTTAACTTTGGATCGGTAGTTGCCAAAACGAACTCATAGCGAGTATGATTTAGAAAGGTTGTATCGAGAAGGTTGCATTCGGGATGTTTCAGGATCACTGGGGGCAGTATTTCTAGGGGCGGTATCTCTGCCAGCACCGACTGCCTGCCAGCAACGCAATGAGGCGGTTTCCGGTCGGTCAACCGACGCGAGGTAGAGCCATCACCCTCAGCAAACGTCTCTTTGGAAGGATGAAGATTTCATGAAAGTGCTGGAAACTAGAGGCAACTGAAGACTTTGGAGCAGTGCGGTTGGTTTGTGTGTGTGCTGGCTCTTGGTGATTGATCTGTGGTCGGAGGGGTTCTTCATTGAGAAGGTGTCTCTGTAGCCTTGAGCCGTCGCCGAACTGTTCTGTGTCGCTCTATCAGTGACTGGCTAATTGTTTGGGTTGCTAAATGTTTGGACTGAATTTGGATAATCGTTAAATAGTGAGGTTTTCGTATGACAACGACACTAGAGGCTCGTCAAACTGCTTTGGTCAAGGCGCTGAATCGCGAACAAGCGAATACGCTGGTCGCCTACTTGAACTACAAGAAGTATCACTGGATGACCTACGGACCGCTGTTTCGTGACCTGCATCTGCTGTTTGAAGAACATGGCAATGAGATTTTTGCCATGCTAGACGAGCTGGCCGAGCGGAGCCTGATGCTGGATGGCACGCCGATTGCCGACCCCGCAGACTATCTGCCTGCCGCCACTGTGAAGCCGTCTAAGGGCAAGCTGAAGGTGCGGGAGATGGTGGAAGAGGCGATCGCCACTCACGAACACATCATCACGGAAATGCATGAAGATGCTGAACTGGCGGACGATGCGGGCGATATCGGGACGGCTGACTTGCTGACCCGTCTGGTACAGGTTCACCAGAAGCACCGCTGGTTCCTGAAGGAGATCCTGAAGCAAGGTGATGGACTGCTAGATGGCTAGGAGCTAAGCAGTGAGGAAGGTTATACTGTCCTGACGCTTGATATCTGACGGATTTTTCACTAATTCTGGTTTCTCCACTCATTTTCGGTGAATGCGATCGCCCGGATGGTCTGCCAAGCAGCAGGTTTGTCTGGGCGATCGCACTTTTTTTGCGAACTCTTTCGCGCTTTTTTCGCGCATTTCTACGGAGGGCGATCGGATCTTTTTTGAAAAAAGGGCGATCGCCTCCGAAATTCTACGAAGCCCCGGTGAAGTTAATCCCTGCGAGGCACGATAGCTTCGCAGCATACACAGCCGTTACGTTTTCGATACGCATACCTTACGCATACCTTACGCATATCTTACGCATGGGCTACGCATAAGCCGCGTACTGTCTACGCAACGTCAAACTTACCCATACAAAAGTACCCATACATAGGATAAGGAGTCTGCACCTTATGGTGACTATTCAAGAAAAGCGCGAATTGGTAAACCAAACCCGCGAAACCAACCGTGCCGTTCAGGTTTACGACTATGCCGACCTCAGTGGCGTAGCGATCAACCTGCCCTCCAGCCAGCGTGTGAAGCTGACGGGGATTGTCGGCGACGGACGGGCCCAAATCAAAGAGCCTGTGATTGGCTGGGTCAACGCGACTTTCCTCAGAGTCCCCACCGAGATCCGCAAGGGCGCACGCTATCGGGTTCGGATGACCAGCGCACCCAACGGGCTGCTAGCCTACTGGGAGCCGGGCAAAGCCCAAAACGACGGCCCCGCAGGTGGCGCAACGGTATTCCTGACGGAGCCGCAGGATAGCTACGTCGAAGGTGGCCGCAGGTTTGTTCGCGTGTTCTACACCGGCAAGGCCAACAACGAGCGCATCGGCTATGTGTCTCAGGGCCCCATCGGCAGCAATCTGGGCCAGCCCAACAGCAACTTTGAGGGGCCGCTGTAGGCGATCGCCTCTGCCCATCAAAGTTTGATCTGAAGTTCAACTGATTTAACTCATCCAGTTCGGTAGCGCCGTTGGGTCTTTTCTCTCTCAGACTCCGACGGCGCTTTCTTTACGGCGCTTTCTTTATAGAGCTTATGCAGTTGGAAGAATCTCTTGCCTGATTAAACCTGGAATTTTAAACCTGAAATTTAATGAACTCGCGTCAATTTACGTGATGGATTCCTCACTTGTGGCAGATTCGGCGCTATAGTCAGGCGGGGGAGAATGGTATACGGTTTAGATCAAGTAGCATGGCACGCAAGCGAGTTAAGCCGCAAAGACGTTTTACTGCGTCGAGTGGGGCATGGGAGAAAAGCAATATGGACAACCAGACCGACACGAAAACCACCTCCACCCTGGAGCGAACCGACGCATCAGCGCCCGACCCTGCGGCAGAAAAAGGCTCTGAGACTGAGACGGCGAGTGCTGAGATGGAGAATGAGGCGATCGCCCCTGAAGGTTCCCCTGAAGGTTCCCCTGAACCTACCCCTGAAGGTTCCCCTGAACCTGCCCCTGAACCTGCCCCTGAACCTACTCTGGAACCCGCCTCCGATACGGCTCCCGGTGCAGTGCCCGATCTGCAAGCCGCCCTGGAAACCTCGCAGGCCAACGAAGCCATTCTCCAGCGCAAGATTGCAGCCCTGGAGGCCGAGTTAGCCGCCCAGCAGACTCAGATTGACCAGCTCAAGGCAGAAGCTGCCGCTGCCGCCCAGTTCAAGACTGAGCTCGATGAAACCAAGCGCGTCATTGTGCAGTTGACAGAACTAAACGCCAAACTTAGCGCAGAAGCCAAATCCGCCGCCGCTCCCCAGCCCCTCGCCCCAGCCGTCGCCCAGCCCGCTGCCCAATCCGCTCCCCAAGCTGCTGAAAAAGCGACTGCTGCTACTCCGGCTCCCCGCAAAGAGGTGCATCCTGGCCACGAGCCGTCGCAAACCTCCCAGCTAGAGCTACGACGCACGCTGCAAACGCCTCCGCCGCTGCCCGGCCCTGTCGCTCCATCCATCAGCAACGACGAAATCGGCTGGGTGGACTAGAACCCAGAGGTTAGCGACGAAGGCGGATTGACTTGCCCTACTGCATTCGGTCAATCGTGCGGTACTGAATTGCTTCGGCAACGTGGGCGGTTTGCAACCCCTCCTCGCCTGCTAGATCAGCGATTGTGCGGGCGACTTTGAGAATGCGATCGGTGGCGCGAGCCGACAGCCCCAGCTTGCGAATGGCTCCTTCGAGCAGCGCCTGAGTCGCGTCGTCCAACCGACACCATTTCCGCAGGTGGCGGCTCTGCATCTCGGCATTGCAGCGCAGCCCTTCGCTCTGAAGCCGCGTCTGGGAGCGACTCCGCGCCTGCTGCACACGCTGGCGCACGGTCTGCGAGTCTTCGCCTTTGGGCTGCTGGATCATTTCTTCTGGCTTCAGCCGATTCACCGCGACTTGCAGGTCAATCCGATCCATCAGCGGCCCCGACAGCTTGGCCCAATATTGCTCGCGCCCGCGGGGGGAGCAGGTGCAAGCCTGCACCGTGTCGCCAAAATAGCCGCAGGGGCAGGGGTTGGTGCTGGCGACCAGGGTGAACTGTGCCGGAAAAGCGACAGACTGGCGCGTGCGCGAAATGGTGACGCAGCCATCTTCGAGCGGTTGCCGCAGAAACTCCAGGACATCCCGCTTAAATTCAGTCAGCTCGTCTAAAAATAAAACTCCTCGGTGTGCCAACGAGATTTCTCCGGGGCGAGGGAAACTGCCGCCGCCGACCAGTGACGGGCCTGAGGCGGAGTGATGGGGGCTGCGGAAGGGGCGATCGCACACCAGGCTGCCTCGTTCCTTCAGCAGTCCGGCGACGGAGTGGATTTGCGTCACCTCCAGCGCTTCCTCAAAGCTGAGCGGCGGCAGAATGCCGGGAAGCCGCCGGGCCAGCATGGTTTTGCCGCTGCCCGGTGGGCCCACGAATACCAAATTATGTCCCCCAGCGGCGGCAATTTCCAGGGCGCGGCGGGCCTGGGCCTGACCTTTCACGTCTTTGAGGTCGAGGCCGGTAAAGGGCGATCGCGCGAGTTCTTCCGTCGCATTCACCTGGAGCGGCTGATAGCGATCGGGATGGTTTAGAAAATCTGCCACCTCCGACAAATGCTGGAAGCCGTATACGTCAATGCCCTGCACTAGGGCGGCTTCGCGGGCATTGTCGGCGGGCACCACGATGCCGCGCATTCCCAGTTGCTTGGCCGTAGCGGCGATCGCCAGCACACCCGCCACCGCCCGCAGCGACCCATCCAGCGACACCTCACCCAGCAAAATGAACTGCTCCAATAGCTGCACATTTACCTGCTCCGAAGCCGCCAAAATGCCCATGCTAATTGGCAGATCAAAGCTGGGTCCCTCTTTTCGCAAATCCGCCGGGGTCAGGTTGATCACCACCCGCCGCATCGGAAAGGCATAGCCTGCGTTTTTCAGTGCCGCCTTCACGCGCTCTTTGGATTCCTGCACAGCCGTATCGGGCAGCCCCACCACCACAATTGCGGGCAGCCCCCCGGCGATATCCACCTCCACCCCCACCTTCATCGCGTCGATGCCGATCAGCGAAGCGCTCCAAACTCTTGCTAGCATGATCCACCCTGTTGTCTCCAGTCCTCAGAATGCCCGAAAGGGCAGAGGGGGGGAACAGGGGGTTAGGGGGTTAGATCGATAGCGGGGATCAGGTGCTAGGGGTCAGGGGTCAGGGTTGAAAAGCTAGCTGCATCAGGCTTGGCTAATTTCGACTTGTCGTAACCTGTATGTCTAGAGACATATCACCTATCCTGGGGCGCAGGGAACCAGCCCCCAGCCTCCAGCCCCCTGACCTGCCAGCGGGCTGGTTGTTTATGATGGTTGAGAAATGCACGCCTGCACGATTCCCACAGGGATCGCTTCGCGAATCGCCCATGAGCCGCACTGTCCCAATTTCCAAGCGTTTCAAATCTGCTTCGTCTTCCCGGCTGCCGTGGTATGGGCTGGGGCTGGCGAGTCTTTTTGGGGTGTCGCTGGCGCTGCGGCTGTGGGGGTTGGGGCGATTCAATACGCTGGTCTTTGACGAGGTATACTACGCCAAGTTTGCGGCGGCGTTTTTGCAAGGGAAGCAGGAATTTGGCGGGCATCCGCCCCTCAGCACGTACCTGATTGCGGGCGGCATCTGGCTGTCAGAGCGGCTGGGCTGGGGCGGGCCAGAAACCTACAACGGGCTGAGTGGGCTATACATTTCAACGATTAGCTACCGCTGGCTGAATGCCGTGACGGGAGCGGTGATTCCGCTGGTGCTGGGGGCGATCGCCCATTTGCTGACCGGGCGAAAGGCGATCGCCTTACTAACGGCACTGCTAGCAGCCTGCGAAGGATTTTTACTCGTCGAATCGCGCTATGCGTTGAATAATGTCTATCTAATCTTATTTGGGCTACTGGGCTGGTGGCTTTTGTTGCGATCGCTCCACAGGCTGCATTCCGCCAACAAACTCACCCCCGTCGTCTGGCTGAATCTAGTGCTGGCAGGCATAGGCTTCGGCGCGTCAGTGGGGATCAAGTGGAACGGCGTGGCGTTTTTGGCGGGGGCGTACCTACTGTGGATAGTGGCATGGGGAATGCAGCGGTTGCAGCAGCGCGGACTGCCCAGCCTGCCCTTTGCCGCGCCGCTGTCGGGTCTGTCTCGCTTGAATGCGGGCGTGTGGGCGCTGAGCATGGCGGGAATTCCTTTTCTGACCTACTACCTGAGCTGGCTGCCCTATATTCAACTCGACCCCAGCACCAGCTTTGCAGGCTGGCAAAACCGCATCCTCGACTATCACAGCCGTGTGGGCGGCATGGACGCTCACCCCTACTGTTCGCCGTGGTATACCTGGCCGCTGATGCTGCGTCCGGTTGCCTATTTTTACAAAACGGCGGCTCCGGGCGATCCGGTGCCCGTCGTCGGGCCCGATGCGCCCACGGCGGCTGGAGACGTGATTTACGACGTTCACGCAATGGGCACGCCGACCCTGTGGTGGCTCTCAACGGTGGCGATCGCGCTGCTGGTGGGCGTGGTGGGCTACTGGCTGTGGCGCTGGGCAACCGCCGTGCAGGCAGCCCGCTCTGGCGCAGAATCGACCCTGAGCCTCTCTCCCGATACACAGCCATACCTTAGCGCTGCCGCCTTTGTGGTGGGCAACTGGGCCGTGCAATGGCTGATGTGGATGCGCGTCACCCGCTGCACCTTTCTGTATCACTACATGAGCGCCGAACTGCTGACCGTGCTGGGTCTAGCACTCGTCCTAGATCGCTGGCTCCACAGCACCAAACCCTGGTCACGGCGGCTGGCGTGGGGGGCGATCGCCCTCGTCATTTTCGGCTTTATCTTCTGGATGCCATTGTTTCTGGGACTGCCCCTCTCTGCGGACGGTCTACAGCTACGCCGCTGGCTGCCGTCATGGATTTGAAACTAAATGCTCTGCCCCTCTTCGTTCTTCGTTCTTCCCTCTTCATTCTTCTTCGTAAACAGAGCGCGAAACACAGGTTCCCGGCGAGCAAGGGTGGACGATTCGCGCTCGGTGGCAACGGGCAGCGGATTATCGGGTAGCCATTCGGCAGATTGGCGCTGAAACGCGGGATGTTCCTGAAAGCGATCGCACATCTCCGCTTCCACCGCTTCCACGTCTGATTGCAAAAACACGACGCTGCCCGCAGGCATATGGTTCGCTAGCGTGTTTACCATGCTGGGCTGCACCACACGCCGCTTTTGGTGTCGCTTCTTGAACCAGGGGTCGGGGAACTGGATGCTGACGCGCTGGAGAATATTCGGTGGGAGCGATCGCAGCAGCGGCTCTAGAGAATTGCTGGCGTTGCAAAAAATGTAGTGCAGGTTGCTCAGCGCTTCCTCATCGCGCCACTTCAGCGCCTGCTCCACTAGCGGCTCGCGAATCTCCAGCCCCAGAAAATTCCATTCCGGCTCGACCTGCGCCATCTTTAGCAAAAACACACCCCGTCCGCAGCCAATATCCAGATGCAGCGGTCGAGCCGGATTTGCAAACACCTGCGACCAGTCTGGCGGCGCGACGGGCTGCTGATATTTTTGGCTGAGCGGGTTGACGTGCTGGCGGACGCGGACGACGGGCATGGGAGGGGATGCCGGTTTGGGATTTTAGATTTGGATTTTAGATTTTGGGTTTTGGAATTTGGCGGGTGGGGCGCGTGGCTGATGGGTTACACGCCTGCGTGACCGATCGCCAGCGCGGCGACCAGCATTCCCAACACCAAAAACGGCTGGGCGCTAGCCTGATATTTCACGTCGTTGTTCAGCGGGTCGCGCAGGAAGTACATATCCTGGAACACAATTTGCGGAATCACCAGCAGAATCAGCAGCACGGCGTAGAGATTTTGCCCGATGCCCATAAGATATGCCGCAATGCCGCCCTGAAACAGGTCGATCATCAGGACGCAAATCCAGGCCGCAGTGCCGATGCCGAACATCACGGGCAGTGACTTTAGCCCAAGCTGGCGATCGCCCTCCACGCTCTTAAAGTCATTCACCACGGCGATGCCCAGCCCTGCCAGACTGTAAAACAGCGTCAGCACCATCACCGTGGGCGACAGTTCGCCAAACAGCGCCTGACCCGCCCACCAGGGCAGCGCGATATAGCTGGCTCCCAAGGCATAGTTGCCCAGCCAGCCGTTTTTCTTCAGCTTCAGCGGCGGCGCAGAGTAGATATAGCTGAGGAAGGAGCCAAAGAGGGCGATCGCCGTAATTTGCGGAAACTCGTGCCCGGCCCACTGGTCTAGTGCGTAGGCGATCGCCAGCCCCGCAAACAGCAAAATCAAAATCTGCGCCTTCACCTGCGGCACCGAAATCGCGCCTGAGGGAATCGGGCGATAGGGTTCGTTGATCGCGTCGATGTCGCGGTCGTAGTAGTCGTTGATGGTTTGCGTGTAGCCCGCCAGCAGCGGCCCCGACAGCAGCATACAAGCTGCCGAAATCAGCACATTTTCCAGCGTCCAGGTGTAGTTGCCCGACGCAGCCGCGCCGCACACCACACCCCAGATCAGCGGAATCCAGGTGATCGGCTTCATCAACTGGAGGCGGATCTTCCAGATATTCGTCTCGCCCGACTTTGCGCCCTTCATGCCCAAAAGCTGGCGCGCCGCCGAACCCGCCTCGTTAGCGACTTCTGATGCACCGTTTAACGTCTCATCCGCCGCAGCTTCTATCGGCGACATCGGGGCTTCAGATTCGGGAATCGAAGAAGGAGTAGTGGACTCGGACATAAGGGTTTGTGGGTTAGGGGTTGGGGGTTGGGGGTTAGGGGTTGGGGTTAGAGGCGGTTCCTGGCATCTGGCACCCGACACCTGCCCCTGGCTACCCGAACCCTCATAATATTGCGTTTAGTTCATCTGTTGGGCATCGCTAGCTTGCCCATCGTCTATTGTGAAGCTATCCCTGTCGCTTTGCCAGCGCCCCACCGAAATTCTGCCTATTCCAACACCCCAAAACCCCATCACCCCACACTCCGGACTATGCAATCCGAACTCCCCGCACCCACGGCGATCGCCCCCGGTTCTCTCACGGTTCACCTGCCGCCCTCGCTGCCCCTGAGCGAGGAACAGTTTTTTGAGTTTTGCCAGGTCAATCGCGACTTGCGAATCGAACAAAATGCAGATGGAGATTTGGTGATTATGTCGCCTGTTGGTTCTGGTACTGGCAATCGCGAAGCAGGCATCATCGGTCAACTCTATGTCTGGAATGAGCAAACTGGACAGGGCTTCGTGTTTAGCTCCAGCGCGGGGTTCAAGCTGTCTACGGGGGCGAAGCGATCGCCCGATGCGGCGTGGATTCGGCTGGATCGGTGGAACGCGCTGACCCCAGAACAGCAGGAGCGATTTGCGCCGATTTGTCCCGATGTAGTGATTGAGCTGCGATCGCCCAGCGACAGCCTGGAAACCTTGCAGACCAAGATGCGCGAATATCAGCAGGAGCCAGGCTTTCAACTCGGCTGGCTGATCGATCGGGGCGATCGCCGCGCCTATCTCTACCGCCCTAGCGAGTTGGTGCAGGTGCTAGACAACCCCGACTCGCTCAGCGGCGACCCGGTGCTGACAGGGTTTCGGCTGGACTTGAGCAAGGTCTGGTGATGGGCTGAACAGTGCAATAGTTAATTCGACTAACGAAGACTCACCCAGACAGATTGAGCCAGTTTGTTTACTGTACTTATAACAACACTTTATGAATACTCTCAACAAGCCTCTCAATAAAGTCAACTGCATCGCCAACTAGCACCTCATCAATATTCCATCGACTGCCAATATTAAAAGTTGGGTCGATGTCAGCTTCATGAGCAATTTTATTTCTTCGATCGACGATTGAATTTAATTCTTGTTTGATATCTTTTGAAGGCTTCCTCATTTGAGTAGCTACTTCGTCCCACAATTTTTTGTCTGAAATGTATCTAATGGCATCGGCAATTTTGTCTGCCTGCTGAAAGCTTTGATATCCTAAACGCTCTCTAATTTCACCTTCTAGCCAAGACGTATTGTTTAACTTATTGAGAATACTGCTCGATATTATGGGAGCCAAATCTGAAATTGTGTGAGACTTCCGGAGAAATTCATATCCCTGAGCTAGCTGCATTTCAGCCTCAAGCCATGAGGTAATATCAATTGCTGTTAATCGATCTTGACGCGCACCACCCAGCGAGACTTGAAAGCGCGAGAACGCTGATTGAGTTGTGTTTGCTGAGGGTGCTGGCTCAGGGCGATTGCCTCGATGAATTTCCAGCATTCCTAATGTGACAACTTCATGCACGTAGTAGTCTAGCGCGCTTACAGCAAGAACGAGCGCAGCACGTAACATATCTGATACATCAAGTGCGCCAGTGGCTTGAGCTTTGACAGAGTTATGAAGTGCAATCAGGTCTCGAACGCGACTAATGCTGATGCGAAACTGATCAAGCGCTGACTGCATATGCGGAGCTTTCAGAACTTAATGCAATAACTCTGTCTGCTAAATCTGAAAAAGTTTTCCTAAACTCTTCCTGCTTTTGCTGATTCTTCTCCAAGACCACACCTGTTTGTCTTAACTGCTCAGGGGTTAGGTCATAGACTGGAGTTCGATGTTCCTGGGATAGAGCAATTAGGCTATTAAAGTTAGAAATCTTTGCGAGAGAAAGGCTGTCTTCAAGACCCTGATCCCGATACACATAATCTGACAACATCATGTCGCTCTGTCTCAGAGTCGGAACCAGTTTTTCAGCAACAGACTTCTCAATCTTCTCAATCCAAGTTTGAAATGCAGCCGTCTCTTTACCTCGTATAATTCTATAGTTTTGCACAATTGTTCCTAGGAACCGAAGCTTAACATTAGGAAAAGGGTAGTTAGCTTCTTTCAGAATCTGAAGCGAACTAGCTGACCTAGCCCAGGCATGCCATCTGGGCAAAACCTTAACTAGAGAGTCAATTGCCATTACAGAGAAAAAGTCAGCAGTAGTTGGGACTACAAAAAAATCGCTGATCATCAGTAAGTTCTGATTGATTGAGCCTAAGCTAGGACTCATATCAATCAGAATATAATCTGCATTAAACTTAGCTGCCGTCTTCTCAAACAAGTCATTGATGGAACCTGGCAAGTTTTTAAGGGCTTGGATCGAACCACTTAGCTCTTGAGCAATACCAAGTGTCACTTCGTACTCAGCAAAGCCAACATGCCCAGGTAATAGAAATAAATCATCTCGACCTGATACTGGAATACAATCAACAGCCTCGATTGCTCTTGGTTGTGATTCAAACGCAGGAGCTAAGCCTGTCTTTATGTTTGATACCGTGTTGTAAATTTCTTGAATCCGGGCTTCGTCATCTTCAGTTTCCTCTCCTAAGGCCATGCCTGTGAGATTACATTGTGGATCGCTATCAACAAGAATGACTCTTTTCCCTTTTGAGGCAAGCATCCAACCCAAATTGAAGGTGGTTGTGGTTTTGCTAACTCCGCCTTTGTGGTTGAATAAAGCAATTTTTTGAACCATTGCATCAAACCTTTCTGTGAGATTGCGATCGCCAGTTGCTTGAAATTAAGTATAAAGAGGACAGTAAGCTCAGACTTTTGCCCTCAGTATAGCTTGAGACTTTCTACTCAAAAGCTTGCATCTAGACTAACCCTACGCCGCCTGCGACTGCCCCAGTTCCGTTAGGAACTTCAGCGCCTTCACCATCGCATCGGCAACGGCGGTCGGCGGCAGTTCGTAGAAGGCTGGCCAGGCTTGACCTTTGCGCTCGTCGTAGCGGTTGGCATCTTCGGGGTGCTGCTCTAGCCAGGCAATGCGGACGGCGTGCCCGATGAATACATCCAGCACGATGTATTCCTCAAACTGGAGATCGGGGTTCTGTTCGGCGATCGCCGCCAGGGCCATCAGCGCTTCCACGTTCACCTGGCGATACTCCGGAGCCTGAATTTTGTTCAGCAGGTGTTCGACTCGCAGCGCAAAGTTTGTCTCGCCGGGGGTCATTTCTAGCAGCAGCTCACTTTCCAGGCGGTTGCGCCGATCCAGCTTGTCGCCGATGACCAGTCCTTTGCAGTGCTGCAACACGCGCCACACGCAGCGGTAAAAGTCTTTGGGAACCTTGGTCAGTGCGCCTTCCATGCGGCGTTTTTTAGCCCAACCGCCGCTGGCAGGGTCGCCAATAGCGGTTTCTTCGCCGCTGGGTTCCACCAGTTCGGGGGCAACCGGCACAGCGGCCCACTGAATATTTTGCTGCTGGCGGATGTGCAGAGACTCCTGCTGGAAGAGAATGTCGTTGAGTTGTTCATATTCCAGCAAGACTTTGTAGAGGCGCGTTTTTACCTCAAACGGGCTGAGCTGCATTAGATGCTCATAGGCTTCATCCTGTGTTACGCCGAGTTCCCGCGCCAGTTCGCTAGTAATCAGCAGGATTAGATAGCCGACGCGCAGCGTGAGTACGCCCTTAAACAGGTGCGGGTCGGTCTTGATCAGCATACTCAGGTAAACCAGGATTTCCTGCGTCAGGGGGCGATCGCGCACGTCTTGCCGCACAAACTCGCGGATCTTGTCCATGATTTCATAGGTGGACATGGGGCTGGTCATCAGCGAGTGTTCGCTGTAGGCCTTGCCCACGGCGATTTGCTTTTGCCGCACGAGGATATCCGTCACCGCGTCCGACAGGTTCACGTCCACCTTGTCGAGCAAGCCCGCTGCCTGACGAATAATACCCCACAGCCGGAGCTGGCTGGCTTTGGCATACACCTCGTCTAGCAGGTCGGCAACGGTGAGCGATCGCCCCGGCCCACCAAAACCCGTGTCAAACTCTAGCCCTTCTAGCCGATTCAGCGCTTCTAGCACCTCGATCTGCTCGTAGAGGTTTTCGGAATGGCGCAGGCGCTCTAGCAACGCAGGCACGTCCGTCTCACGCTCCAGGCGAAACTCTTCGGCGCTGCTGAGCGGGTGGTTGCGGTCGGGGTGCAGCGTCAGAAAATAGGGCGTAGGTAGGGCATCCTGGACAGGCGAGGTGTCAAACACGAATTCGTGAATAAAATCGAACCGCTCGGTTCCCGCCGTCCGCATAAGTTCCTGCAAGCGGCCCAGCGTGACAGGAATGCCGCCGCAGTGCCCATCGCGCAGCTCGCTGAATAGCTCCAGCAGTGGTTCTTTGTCGCGCAGCATGTCGTGGGTCAGCAGCAGCGTCATGGTAGGGCGACCGAGACGGTTCCAGTGTCGCCAGATGTAGGCCACCTCAGCGCGAATTTGGGACACCAGGATGTGATAGTCGAGCGTCAGGTAAAACTGCTGCTGATCGAGGAACGACGGCAAAAACACCATCGTTTCGCCTTTAATTTTGAAAATGCGGGAGGTGGTCAGGCTCCGCAGGCGACGGATAGGGCGACCGCTCAGTCCCAGCTTGTCGTTGCGCCCGATCTGGGTGAGGACATCCGAAAGTTGACCCGAAGTTCGCACCTGGGTGGGATCGATCTGGCTGGGCGTTTGAGTGGCGACACCAAAGGCAGCCAGTTCTGCCTGGAGTGCTTCATCTTCGGCCAGCAGGGAAATTTGCACCAGCGGTCGGGGGTGCTGACCCAGGCGTAGGTGTTGCCCCAAGGGGTCGAGGTCGCCAGGGGCGATTAGCCCATCTTGGAGCAGGCGGCCCAGAATATAAAGGCTCTGGGCCCAGACCAGAGGCAGGTTGTCGTTGGGTAAGCGGGTCTGGCTGCCGGGGGTTTCGCGCTCAGGGGCGATCGCCTCCTCTGGCACGTAGTACAGCTCTGGCAGCAGCTTTAGCCCGTCCTTCTCCACGCGCACTGCGTCCAACTTTTGCCGATAGTCTTGGGCCTGGACTGCGTCGCCGCGAAACAGGGCATCCAGATACAGATAGGTAAAGAACAGCGGCCACTCGCACTCGATATGCTCAAAGGCTTTCAGTTCCCAAGGTTCATAGTGCAGTCGCGTTGGGTCTTCGATCACGGTCTGGTGTCCATCCCGCAAAAACCGCTTGCAGCCGTAGCGGCCCTGGAGCTTGGTGACGACGTTGCTGCGGGTGCGCTCTACCAGGCTCAGGTCTTCTACCGCAAAGGCGGGGTAGCCGATGACGCTCAGCACCGCCGCGTCCACTTCTTTGGAAGCCGACTCGCGGGGCAGCAGCGATTCCAGCGTATTGCGAGCGCGGGCGATTTCGTCGGGCAGGACGTGGATAATCGACGATTGGCTACCCCGCACGCCAAACAAGTCAAGGCCGCTAATCGCCTCCAGCGCCGCCTTGGCCATGCCAACCGAACTGGCGTTTAGCTCTGGGTTGCCGTGGTTGATCTTGTTGCCGCGCTCCCAGATGCCGTAGTCGGGGGTGCGGTAGGCGCGACCAATGTAATAGACGAGGTTTTGAATAAAGTTCACCTCGTCTAGCGTGAAAATAATTTGCAGCCCCGAAGCCGTCATCTGCGACAGCATCAGCAGGTAGATCGAGGTGGCATCGATTTGCAGGTGGCCCCAACCGTCGTCGCCGACCACTGTGTTGGTCGTTGCCAGGTCATATTTGGCGTGGAGGGCATCCAGTGGATGCTGGGTTTGTTTAAATTTTTCGACCTTGTGGGCCTGCCGCATCATGGCAAACAGCAGCCCGCGCATCAGCTTGACGACGCTCTGCTCTAGCTCGTAGCAGCGCCCCCGGTCTTCGCCGATGCGGCGATAGGCCAGCGCCAGACCCCACACGCAGAGGATGCTGTACACGTTGTCGCGCACCCAGGCATCGGTGTAGTTGCCGTGAGAATTAATGGCGGTGCTGGCAGGAAGCAGACCCGTGACGGGATGCTGCCGCGCCAGGATGATGTGCTTTACCTCTTCGTAGTAGCAGTCAAGCTGGGACTGGAGGGTGCGGAACGCATCAGAGGATGACAGACCCGACAGAGAAGGAGATGGAGTGGACATAACCGCTGTGGCAGAGTTCAGGTTGCTTGCCGCATTTATTATTGAGCGTTTGTCAAATGTGGATCGCAGCACAGCTAGCAGAAATGGCAGGCTGTGGTGCTGGCAATGGCGGAGCAGGCCGCTGCTTTACTAAAAACTTTGCTAAAGATTTTGCTAAAGATACAGATTGAAAGGCGATCGCCAAGATTAAAACCGAATCAACATGGGACTTGTGTACTCCCATTATTAAGCTTATTGAGCAATGTGCAAGGTTTAGCACAGCGCCAAGAAAGAGAATCGCTGCACAGCAGGCTGCACAACGATTTTGAGAGATTGATTTGAAAGATTGAGATGAGAAATCTCTTGAGAAATCTCTTCAAGCAACGCTTAATAGCTGTCTTCTCCGGCGATCGCCCCTGTTTTGTCCGACTCCGCTGGGCTGGTAGAACCGCTCTGGGCGATCGCCGCTTCTCGAATTGCCTGCCAGTGACAGAACAGGTCTAAACCGCTGAGGTTGGCATTGAGATAGGTTTGAACGGCCTGGTCAAGCTCTTGCTGCGTTTGAGGAACGGGAATCTGGCACACAACGTCTGCCATGAAGACCTCCTTGGCTAAGGGGCGTAGAACGTCAAGACTGAGGCGATGTCTGGGTTTTCAGAAAACCTCCAGAGCGGCCTACGTATCTATTGTAGTCATGGAATCCTGAAATAGTATCAAAAGATACAGTTTGTGAGATATTATTACAGTTTCTCTAGAAACGCAACACACTCGACATGGGGCGTTTGGGGGAAAAAATCAATGGGCTGGGCGCGGTTGAGGCGATAGGTTCCGTCGGCACAGAGCCGCCGCAGGTCGCGGGCCAGCGTCGCGGGGTTGCAGCTCACGTAGGCGATGCGACGCGGCTGAAGGCTGAGCAGCGTTTCCAGCACGGAGGCATCGCAGCCCTTGCGCGGCGGGTCGAGCAGCACGATGTCGGGCTGTTCATCCAGCTTCGGCAGCAACTCCTCGACCGTGCCCGCCTGGAATATCGCGTTGGCAATGTTGTTTTGATAGGCATTTGTCCAGGCTTGCTGGATGGATTCGGGCTGTAGCTCGATGCCGATCGCCCGTTTGACCTGCTTTGCCAGCGGCAGTGTAAAGGTGCCAATGCCGCAGTAGGCATCCACGAGGATTTCGTCGCCCTGGAGGTTGAGTTCGGCGGCGATCGCCCCCAGCATTGCCTCCGCCTGCTCCGTATTCACCTGAAAAAACGTCGTCGGCTGAATCTGAAACTCCAGCCCCGCAAAGATTTCCCGCAAATAGCTGCGTCCTGCAATGCAGCGCGTCTCTGGGCCAAAAATCACGTTCGTTTGCGCCGGATTCAGGTTCAGCGCCACGCCTACCAAGTCGGGATAGCGCTGGAGCCACGCTTCCGCCTGCTCTGTCAGTCCCACCAGACCCGCGTCGGTACTCACCAGCGTCAGCAGCATTTCCCCAGTGTGTCGCCCAATCCGCAGCCCCAGATGGCGCAGCTTGCCCCGATGCAACTTTTCGTCGTAGATGCTCCAGCCGCGGGCTTGAATATCCTGCTTCACCTCCGCCAGCAAGGGATTTAGCCGCGCATCCTGAATCGGGCACTGGTTCAGGTTGACGAGCTGGTGGCTGCCCTTTTGGTAATATCCAGCGCGGACTTGACCAGACTCGCCCCGGTCGAGCGGGTAGGTGGCTTTGTTCCGGTAGTTGAGGGAGAACGTCGCGGTGGGAGAGGAGGGGAGAATGGGGGAAACGGGCGGATTTGGGAAGCCGCCGATGCGCTCCAGGTCTTGGGCAACGAGGTTTTGCTTGGCGATGAGTTGGGCGGCATAGCTGAGGTGTTGCCACTGGCAGCCGCCGCACTTGTCGGCCACGATGCAGGCGGGACGAATGCGATCGCCCGATGGCTCCAATAGCTCATGCAGCTTGCCCTGAGCAAATTGCGGCTTGACACGCACCAGGCGGGCAATCAGGCGATCGCCCACCGCCGTATCCGGCACAAACACCACCCGCCCGTCTACGCGCCCCACGCCGTCGCCGCTGTTGCTGAGGTCGGTGATGGTGAGTTCGACCAGATTGCCCTGCTGCCAGCGGGGTGCGAGATTGGGTTGAGTCAGAGAGTCAGGCATGATCGCTCGGTAAAAGGGACAGTTGCAAGTGCCAGGGTCACGATGAATGGTGCGGTGGCGACTTGAGGGAGGGATGGAGTGCATCCAGGTTTTTTTGCACGGCAAGGGTTTCGGGATGTGCTTTGCCCAGTCGCCGCTCCAAAATTTCGAGCGATCGCCGATAGAGCGCTTCTGCCTGCTCTGTTTGCCCCTGATCCTGATACAGGTTTGCCAGATTGCAGAGACTGAAAGCGACTTTGGGATGGTCGTCTCCAAGCTGCTGTCTGCGGATCGAGAGCGATCGCCGATACAGCGATTCCGCCTCATCATAGCGGCCCTGCACCTTGTACAGCAGCGCCAGGTTGTTAAGACTGGTGGCCACATCGGGATGGTCGGCCCCAAGCTGCTGCTGGCGAATGTCGATCGATCGCCGATACAGCGCCTCGGCTTCGTCATAGCGCCCTTGCACCCGATACAGCGTCGCCAGGTTATTCAGGCTGCGGGCGAGTTCCAGGGGGTTGATGCCCGGTCGCTGGCGGAGCTTGAGCGATCGCAGATAAAGCGCCTCGGCTTCGTCATAGCGGCCCTGATCTTGATACAGCCCCGCCAGGTTGTGCAGATCGGTTGCCACATCGGGATGCTCGACCCCATAGAACCGTTCATCAATGGCGAGCGATCGCAAATACAACGCCTCGGCCTCGTCGTAGCGGCCCTGATCTTGATATAGCCCCGCCAGATTGTGGAGATCGGTCGCCACCTCCAGATGGCGCTGGCCATAGACTTGTTCATCGATGGCCAGCGCTCGCTGAAACAAGGGTTCCGCGTCGCAATAGCGCCCCTCTGCCTGGTAGAGCAGCGCCAGATTGTTGAGCGCGGTGGACACCTCAGGATGGGTGGGCCCCAGATGTTGCTCTCGCAACTGGAGCGATCGCTGAAATAACGGCTCTGCTTCGGCATAGCGCCCTTGTTTCTGGTAGATCGTGGCCAGCCGATCGAGGCTGCTGGCCAGATCCAGCGAGTCGGCCTGCCGCAGTTGCCCCAACAATCCCTCAAACTCGGTCGTCAAATGCCGCAAGTCCTTCTGAGCATCGGCACTAGCCAGCGCCTCCAGCGCAGGCAGCAGATAAGTTTTGAGTAATTCCAGATCGCTCATGCCATCCGCCTGCGCTGACCGAAACTCCTGCACCAGTTGCAGCGCCTGGAATCGGGCATCCCGAATGGCTGTGGTTGCTCCATCCTCTTCGTCAGCAGCATCCGCAGAATCGCTCCACACCACCTCCGTCAGCGCTAGCCGGGGGCTAAACCAGCTATTCATATCTGGCATGGCGTGGATGGCAGTCTGAAAAAAGCTAGGAGTCATCCACCAAATCTGGCGTAGGGGAAAGCTGGCGTAGCGATCGCGGTGATAGTTGAGCAGCCGCAGCGCTTCTTCGAGCGGCACTTGGGGACTAAAGGCCCTGGCAAAGCCCGTAATCGACACCACACCCGCCGACTGCCGACTCAGACGCTCGATCAGCTCAGCCACCGCATTGTGGGGCGACTGGTTAGGACGCAGCTCAATGTCCTGCACCAGGATGCCTCGCGGCTCCAGTGATGCCCTGAGATGCGCCATCACCTGTTGCCGCGAAAACTCTGAGCTATATTCCACTCGCGCCATTCCGGGCATCTCTCGTCCGCCCCACAGCACTAGCCGAGCGCCAATGTCGGCAATGCTGCCGGGAGGCGCTGGAGGCTGCGCTGAGGATGGCATCACGAGTTCTGGCATTGCGGCTAGTTTTGGCTGGTTTTGGCTTTTTTGACTAGTTTTGGCTTATTAAGGCTGGTTGGGACTGATTACAGTTGAGTAGGGCTGGTTGCAACTAAATTATGGCTAGATGGTTCCTCCTGGAAAGCGACCTTGCTTTCCGGCGGTCAAGTGTCCCTGCCGACCCAAAATATCCACGACCATTGGGTGTAGCCCAAACCAGCGCTGACCGTTAAACTCCTGCACGGCCCGCGAGTTCAACAGGGAATACATCACCGGGTCGGTCATTTGGGCTTCCTGCTCGCCTGCATAAATCCGTTTCATCCGTTCTACCTTATGGTCGTAGGTCACGACTTCTCGATCGTAAGGACTTTGCCCCAGCCGCCGCTCGTAGTCGCTGCGGAGGTTGACGATGGCTGCATCCAGGTCTGCGGCGCTGATCTGAGCGGCAGAGCGCAACTGAGCCGTGTCGGCGGCATAGTTGACCAGGGCAAACAGATCGCGCAGGTTGCCGCCAGAGGCGATCGCCACTCGCAGCCACTGGTTTTTTTCAAACAGGTTCAAATCCATCCGCGCCTGCAAGACTTTGCCCACAGCCAGGGAGCCAGGGCGATTCAGCTTGTGGTGGGGGTCGTAGACGGGCGTATCGGGAATCACAAAGCTGCAATCCATTGGGAAGGGCAGTCGCGGCGCAGCAGAGGAATAGTACAACCCAATAGGCAGCGTAAAAATCAGATGCGTCCGCAAATCCTGGAACAGGTTGGCATAGGTGACGAACAGTTCCTCGGTGCGCTCGGTGGGGATGCCTGCCCGGTCAAAGTCTTCGCCCACAAACAGCCACTCGTGGCCGCTGGCCGATCGGAGGTGCTGGTTGCACTCATCCAGCAAGGCGTTGGCGATGTCGATTAGCTTGATCAGGCGGCTGATGCGATATTCCACCACTTCGACTTTGCGTGTGGCGGCAAACTTGATTTCGCTCTTGAGGTTGGCAAATAGCCCCAACACCTTTCCCCAGAGCGAGTCTGCCGGAAGACCTGCGCCCGCTTCCAGTTGCATGGCGGCATCCTGGGCCTGCGATCGCATCTCGGTTTCTGTGGCAAACCAGTCCCAAATCTCCCGAAGCCGCTGGTCTGATGGGCGCTTGCCTGCGCCGCCTTGGTCTACGGGACGCGCCGTTCGCTCCGCTACCTCGGCCATCATCAACAGCAGCACATCCAGCGCCCGAAAATTGCCCGGATCAAGAGCCGTCATGGCGCTAAACCGGATGGCGCGAAACTGATCCCGAACGTGCGCCAGCAGCCGCGAAATCTCGGTCGATTTACCCACGCCGCGATGCCCCATGACGCAGGCTTTGAAAGGAATCCCATCGGCATAGGCCCGCCGCAAGCGCATCTGAATCCGCTGCATTCGGTCGCCACCCCGGACTTCGTTTAGCTCTTTGCGGTAGAAAGCTTTGAGTTCTTCAATGGTTTCCAGTGGCGCTTGCTGGAGCGTGCGATAGACCTCCGAGAGCGATCGCGCGGGAGTGTGTTGCAAAAGCCGGGGGCTGGGGGTCATGGCTGGGACACCGCTAGGGAAACCGCTAAACCGTTGGGAAACGGCTACAGTTGTCATCCTACTCTGGTTGCCCCATCCCGATGCGTCTGGATCGGCACGTTGAGATTCGGTGGCTTGGGGCTGGAAGTTGCCTCCCCATTCGGTAGGGTTTCGGTAGGGTTTATGTGTCTCTAGCGGCGAACCGCACAGACTTTGACTCAGTCCAGCCGTTTGCGGATGGCTTTGACCTGCACGGCCCGTCCTGCCAGTGTTGCGGTATTTCCTTCAAGCTGCACGTATATTTTCCCTGATAGCGCTTTTTGCAGCCCCTCGCGCTCATAGACCCGAATCTCTTCTGTGCCCTCGGTTTCTAGCGCATCCTCGCGGAGCCGATAGCCCAAGTCCGAGAGGATGGGGTCTAGCTGTTTCCAGAAGGTCTTCTTGCTTTTGAAGGGCAACTCGACGGACACCGAGCGGTTGAAATATGCGCCGATCAGCCCGCCCACAAGCCCGCCCATTAGCCCGACCTGCTGCGGAACCCCTGCGATCGCCGTATCCAGCGATAGTGCGGTGACTAGCGTGAATACAAGCGCAGTGCTGGCGAAGTAGTACAGAAATGTGGCGGTGAAACCAGGGCCAAACTGCATGGTGCGATCGCCTCAAGCGGAGTCTCTGGACGGGTTGAAATCTCCAGATCTAAACCTCCAGAAACTATCACGCTTGAGGCATACCGTTCAACTCATTCAGGCAGGGCTGGGGTGTCGTAATACCCAATTGAGTAAACAGCAGAGGATTGGATGCACCTGCGATTCGTTTTTTGCAATTTAATGGGCAAATGAATGAGCAAATCAACGAGTTAATGAATGGACAGGTTTTGATTTTTGGCTCATTGAGGCTTTAGGTAAAATACGCCCCGATAGCGCAACAAAAGTGCTGAATTTGGTGCTTCCTGGGGTTTCGATAAATGACCTTGAAAGGCAATCATGCTGCCGCGATATTTTCCGAAAATGATCGATGATTGGGCGATCGCCTCAGCAGACTCAAACTCGGGCTGGGAGTTAGATGAAAAGGAATTCATGGGGGCTTCTCCTGATTTGAATAAAGACCTGAAGTGGTCTTTGGGGGCGCGTTTTGACCTATTTTGAATTCAGTTCGATTCACCAAGATTCCAGGATGGCGCTCGTGTTTGCTGTCGCAATTGGGTGTGATTTCAATCACGATTGTTGGAGCGCGGCGAGAGGAATGATGGCTCCAAACTGAGCAGCGTGCCATATTCTTTAGTCCTTGAACTGGCTCATGCTCAGCCCATCAAAGCTGGGACAGAGGGTTAATGCAGAGTGGTGATCAGGTCGGAGGGTTGGGACTGGAGCGCCGCCGGGCGTAGGTCAAACAGAAACTCGCCAAAGTCTGCCAGCGTGTCCAGCCCGGTCAGGTTCATCACGACTTCGATCGCTAGCCAGCCAGCGGTTTTTTGAAGGATGCGTTTCCAGGGGGTGTTCATGGCGTGATCCTCAGCAAGCGGCTTTCCTGTGCCTACGAAGATTTATCGGCAGCGCCAGACGGAGTTATGCATCTTGGAAGGATCGGGTCTGGGCAGCGGAGTCTGGCTTGGCTAGCGTTCTGGAAATGAGAAGTTGGGAAACGAAATTTGCAGAATTTTCGAGACAGGATTTTCGAGATTTGCGAACTATTGGCGAAATTTGCGAAACATTGAGAGGGGCTGCCGTTGCCCGCGGTCATCCTCTAGATTGGAGTCCACGAGCGATCGCCCCCAAATCGCAACTGCCCACCAGACAGAAACTCTGATCACAAATGGCGCGTCAGGAATCTTGCGTTTGCAATGGGTTTAGCGATCGCCCCAGCAAGCCTTTCAGCAATCTTTCCAGCAATCTTTCCAGCAATAGGGTTACGGTGCCGTGGTGAAATTCGACTTTCTGCGTCAGCAGCCTCGCAAACTGCCTGCTTCTCGTCGGTCTGCTGCATTGCGTCGGCACGGGACGCGCCAGCCGCGCCCGTGGCAGCCCAGACTGTTGGGCTGGCTGGGGTTGCCGCTGTTGGCAGGCGGGATCTATGGAACCTTGGCCAGCGACACCGCAGCCCAGTCCAGGCAGCCAGCCAGAATGCAGTCTGCGGCAATTGGGGCCGCCTGGACCCCCAACCTGGCGCAGGCAGCACCCGTGGGGGAACTGGTCACTCAGGGCCGGCAGCTTGTGATCAACGGCCAAACTCTGCCGGGGGCGTGGACGGTCTGGCAGCGGCGGGTTGGTGTGGCGGATGTGGATCTGGCTCAGACGCTTGGCGTTCATCTGTTGAGCAATGTTGCGCCTCAGCAGCAGCCCGTACAGTGGTTTACAGAGCCGTCGCAACAGCCGCTCGTATTAGGAAGCTGGCTGACCCCGCAGCATCGCTATGTGGATGTGACCGATCTGGCGCGATCGCTCGGCTGGAATGTCTCCGTCAACGGGCCATCGCTGCAAATCGTGACCCCACGAGGGCAGATTAGTAATGTGCGACAGGGCAAGCAGACCTGGGGCGATCGCCTGGTGATAGATTTGAACCGGCCAGTTCCCTGGCGCGTTGCCGAAGACACGACGAGTTTTACCGTGACCCTGGACGGGGCGATCGATCCTGCCATCGCGCAGCAGCTTGCTGAAACGCTCAATCGCGAACCAGGCAATGTCATCACGGGGCTGACGATTTCCACGGCGGGCGATCGCACGCAGATTCGAGCCAACCTCTCGGCGCGGTTGCGCCCTCGCATTTCCATGCTGCCCAACCCGGCACGACTGGTGATTGACGTGCGTTCGGACGCGATGGTGGAGCGTACAATCTACTGGGCACCGGGCATCACGTGGCGACAGCAATACGTCGCGGTAGGCGCGGCTCGGTTTCCGGTTTACTTGCTGGAGCTAGATCTCCGCCAGCCGGGGCTATCCCTGCGCCCCATCTGGACTGATCCGGAGACTGCCGTGGGCACTGCGCCCCTGATTCGCACGGCCCAGCGCTGGCAGGTCGCAGCGGCGATTAATGCAGGATTTTTTAACCGAAATAATCAGCTTCCACTGGGCGCGATTCGCACCGAAAATCGCTGGGTGTCTGGCCCGATCTTGGGACGGGGCGCGGTGGGCTGGTCTGGGGCGGGGGACTGGTTGATGAGCCGCTTGGTGTTGCGAGAGGCCGTGAGTCCGGTTGTGGCGGGGGCCGTGGGCGATCGCTTTCCTATCCTCTCGCTCAACAGCGGACTGGTGGGAGCGGGCATCTGCCGCTACACCCGCGAGTGGGGCAGCACCTATACGCCTATCACCGATGGAGAGACGGTGGTGACTGTCCGCAACGATCAGGTTGTGGCTCGTCAAGTGGTTGCCAGCCAGGTTGCCAGCGCTCCCCTGCCGGGTGATCCCCCACCGCCTGCCGAACTGCCCAGACCGACGTTTCCAATCCCGACGGATGGCTATTTGCTGGTATTGCGGGGCAACGATGCCCTGGTGAATGCCTTTGTCCCTGGCAGCAGTGTCCGCTATGAGTCGGCTACGCTGCCCGCCGAATTTGACCGCTTTCCCAACATTCTGGGGGCTGGGCCGCTGCTGGTTCAAAATGGTCAAGTTGTTCTAGATGCCAGAGGAGAAGGGTTTTCGGACGCATTTATTCAGGAACTTGCGATCCGGAGTGCGATTGGCAGACGAGCAGAGGGCACTCTAATCTTGACAGCAGTCCATCCGCGAGTGGGTGGCCCTGGCCCGTCTCTGAGTGAGATGGCGCAGGTAATGCAGCGGCTCGGCTCTGTAGGGGCACTCAATTTGGACGGCGGCAGTTCTAGCTCTCTCTATCTCGGTGGGCAGTTGATTAACCGTCCAGCCAACACGGCAGGTCGGGTTCACAATGCCATCGGTATATTCCTGCAAAACCCGCAATAAGTTGAAAAGAGCAAGTTGAAAAGAGCCAGAATGCCTCGCCGTCTAATGGTTTGCCTGCACAGATCAGCATTTTTTGGGATTCATTTTGCGGTGACGTGCGCTTAGTTTAAAGATTGGGTGAAGTTTTACCGCTGTCGTTCAAGGGGTTGATAAATCCTGCCTGGTTGGTGGAATAGACACTGGTAACCCCCGGAGAATGTTGGTATGGTTTTGCACAGGTGGGCGATCGCTCTTGGCTTGGGTTCGGGCTTCCAGGCTTCGGGACTTTTATATCTTCTGCAAGTATCTCTTTGGGCGATCGGGTCTGGCCTGCCTATCGTCCTGGTGTGCATCCAAAGTTCTGAAGAATCTTCAGGCGGCCAGCTTTTGCAACGCCACGTCTGTCAGTGCAGCTTTCAACCAACGCAGCTTTCAACGCAACTTTAGTTTCGAGCGATAGTTTCAAGCGATGTCATTTCTTAAGGAGCAAAAGACTGTGACTCAAGCAAAAGAAGTAGCGCCTTCTACCCTTCCCTCTTCACCTGCGTCCGCGCTGACGAAGGGCGTTGCAGCAACAGAACTGCGCCCCTGGGGATCGTTTACGGTGCTGGAAGAAGGCCGGGGCTACAAGATTAAGCGCATTGAGGTGAAGCCAGGACACCGCCTCAGCCTTCAGATGCACCATCACCGCAGCGAGCATTGGATTGTGGTGTCTGGCACCGCCCGCGTCACCTGTGCTGAACAAGAAACCCTGTTATTTAGCAATCAGTCCACCTATGTTCCGCCCTGCACAGCCCACCGATTGGAAAATCCTGGCGTGATCCCGCTAGTGCTGATCGAGGTGCAAAACGGTGAATACCTGGGTGAAGACGACATTGTCCGCTATCAGGACGACTATGCCCGCACCCAATAGTTGCTGTGCTAAGTAGTGACTGTGCTAAGCAGTTAATAGCATTCAACGATACCCAATAATCATTGCCAACCTGCTCAAAACGTTGAAGCAGGTTGGAGTTGTCAAAAGCCTGGAGTGGTCAGTGCGATCGCCCCAGGTTTTTGTTTTGAAACCATCTGCTCAAATTCGCGCTAGTATAGACAACGCAGTGTTGCCTATATGGCATCAGTGCGCCCGGTGACTTAGGTTTTGTTTTGTCTAAACCTTGACAGTGCAGCAAGTCGATGGTGCAACTCAGTCCAGCCGCCGCCAGAGAAATTGAGCGGTTTCAAAGAACTCAGTCTGCTCCCACGGCGCTATTTCGGCTGGGAGTCCAGCCGGGTGGCTGCATGGGAACGATATACACCATCGGTTTGGCGGAAGTCTCCTCACCGGGCGATCGCATTTACGAGTCTGAGCAAATCCGAATTGTCGTCGATGCTCAGAGCCTTCCCTATGTGGAAGGGGTTTTGCTGGACTACTCAGAAGACTTGATGGGTGGAGCGTTTCGCTTCCAAAACCCAAAGGCGATCGCCACCTGTGAGTGCGGACACTCCTTTGTCGTTGCAGATGTGTAGCTAATGTGAGACTAGTGTGAGCCAATCTCTTGGCTCTCTCAGCCAAATTTGACAGAACCTCGGAAAACTCGGTAAGATTGAAGACTGTGAAAACTTGACCCGTCTATCGGCAAAATACGCCAGAGTCCATGCCTACTATCCAACAACTCATTCGGAGCGAACGTCAGAAAGCAAGTTCAAAAACGAAGTCCCCGGCGCTCAAGAGCTGTCCCCAGCGCCGAGGCGTTTGCACTCGCGTCTATACCACAACTCCTAAGAAGCCCAATTCCGCCCTCCGCAAAGTGGCGCGCGTTCGCCTGACCTCTGGCTTTGAGGTGACTGCCTATATCCCTGGGATTGGCCACAACCTGCAAGAGCACTCGGTGGTGATGATTCGAGGAGGTCGGGTTAAGGACCTTCCGGGTGTCCGCTATCACATCATTCGCGGCACGCTGGACACAGCAGGTGTGAAGGATCGGAAGCAGGGCCGCTCGAAATATGGTGCGAAGCGTCCTAAGCCCGCCGCTGCTAAGTAGTGCTGCTTAGGTTAGATCCAATTTTGAATTGGGCGATGCGCGGAAGCTTCTCTTGGCGGCTTCTCGAAGCTTGAATCTATCGGTTTTAGAATAGCGTCTGAGATTTAGCTTTATTCTTCATCGCGTCGGCTGCGTTAGAGCGTGTTAGGTTTTCGGAGTTTCGAGTCCGGTTCCCAGCACTTCGTACTTTGATGGGCCTAGAGGCTCAAGTTGTGGGTTGTCCGAGTGCTTGGTTGTTTGGCACTGCTATCGGGATTCTCTTCGAGTTTTGCCAAGTTTCTCTCAGTCGTTTTTATCTTTACTGTCCACTCTTCTTAAAGGTCTACAAAACACAAGGGCTACTAAAGTTATGTCTCGCCGTACCGTCATTCAAAAGCGTCCGGTTCCCCCAGACCCCAAGTACAATAGCCGCCTGGTTAGCATGATCGTTCGTCGAATCATGCGCTCAGGCAAGCGATCCCTGGCATACGGCATTGTCTATGACGCTTTTGATTTGATTCAAGAGCGAACTGGATCTGACCCGCTCGAAACCTTTGAGCGTGCAGTGAAAAATGCAACTCCTCTGGTCGAGGTGAAGGCTCGTCGGGTGGGCGGTGCAACCTATCAGGTTCCGATGGAAGTGCGATCGGAGCGCGGTACCGCTCTGGCCCTGCGCTGGCTAATTCAATTTTCTCGCTCTCGTTCTGGTCGAACAATGGCTGGGAAGTTGGCAAACGAGTTGATGGATGCTGCAAATGAGACGGGCAGTTCAATTCGCAAGCGCGAAGAAACGCACAAAATGGCTGAGGCGAACAAGGCATTTGCCCATTATCGCTATTAAGCAATCTGCCAGAACGTCTCTAGTTTTCCACTGTAGGTAGGGACTTTATCTTCTGAGGCGAAGTCGCACCTGGTGATTTTCAGGGGGTGTGAACCGGGTGTGAAAGATAAAGTATAGAATCTTAACAGACGCATCACAGACGCAGTTATGCGAACATTTGGCGGCAAGCACTTAAGGAGGTAGCCGTGGTACGAAGTATCCCGCTAGAAAGAGTTAGAAACATTGGTATTGCAGCCCACATTGATGCGGGCAAAACTACCACCACCGAGCGTATCCTGTTCTACTCCGGTGTCGTCCACAAAATGGGCGAGGTTCATGAAGGAACCGCTGTTACCGACTGGATGGCTCAGGAGCGAGAACGCGGGATTACCATCACGGCAGCGGCTATTAGCACTGCTTGGACGCGCCGCGACCCGAAAGATCCCACCCAGCCGCTTGCTGGAGAGCCAGAGCATCGCATCAACATCATCGACACTCCCGGTCACGTAGACTTCACCATTGAGGTGGAACGCTCAATGCGTGTCCTGGATGGTGTGATTACGGTTCTGTGTTCGGTGGGAGGTGTACAGCCGCAGACCGAGACCGTTTGGCGGCAGGCCGATCGCTACAAAGTTCCCCGGATCGTCTTTGTTAACAAGATGGATCGCACGGGTGCTGATTTCTTCAAGGTTTATAATCAGGTGCGCGATCGCCTCCGGGCGAATGCCGTTCCAGCGCAGCTTCCCATCGGTAGTGAAGACAATCTGAAAGGGATTGTCGATCTGGTTCGGATGCGTGCTTATATCTACACCAACGATCTAGGCACAGACATCCAGGAAACGGAAATTCCCGAAGAAATTCGCGAACTGGCTGAGGAATATCGGGTCAAATTGGTTGAAGCAGCCGCCGAAACCGATGACGCGCTGACCGAAAAATACCTCGAAGGCGAAGAACTGACCGAAGACGAAATCCGGGCTGCCCTCCGCAAGGGCACGATTTCGGGTCAGATTGTTCCTATGTTCTGTGGTTCTGCTTTCAAGAACAAGGGTGTTCAGTTGCTGCTGGATGCAGTGGTGGACTATCTACCTTCTCCCCTGGAAGTTCCTCCTATTCAGGGCACTTTGCCTGACGGCAGCGTTGCGTCTCGTAATGCCGATGATGACGAGCCTCTGGCTGCTCTGGCGTTCAAGATTATGGCTGATCCCTACGGTCGCCTGACCTTCATCCGGGTTTACTCCGGCGTGTTAACCAAGGGCAGCTATGTCTACAACGCAACCAAGGGTAAGAAGGAGCGGATTTCTCGTCTGATCGTTCTAAAGGCAGATGATCGCCAGGAAGTGGAAGAACTGCGGGCTGGCGACTTGGGTGCGGCCCTGGGTCTGAAAGATACCTTCACAGGCGATACGATTTGCGATGAGGCAAATCCAATTATTCTGGAATCTCTGTTTATTCCTGAGCCTGTGATCTCTGTTGCGGTGGAACCCAAAACCAAGCAGGACATGGAGAAGTTGTCCAAGGCTCTGCAAGCTTTGGCAGAAGAAGACCCCACCTTCAGAGTTCACGTTGATGCCGAAACGAACCAGACTGTGATTGCGGGCATGGGTGAGCTTCACCTCGACATTCTGGTGGATCGGATGAAGCGAGAATACAAGGTGGAAGCCAACGTTGGCGCGCCTCAGGTTGCCTACCGCGAGACGATTCGCAAGGCAGTTCGGGAAGAGGGCAAATTTGTCCGCCAGAGTGGTGGTAAGGGTCAGTATGGCCACGTTGTGATTGAAGTGGAGCCGGGTGAACCGGGTACTGGCTTTGAGTTTGTGTCCAAGATCGTCGGCGGTGCGGTTCCTAAGGAATACGTTGGGCCCGCTGAGCAGGGCATGAAAGAAGCCTGCGAATCTGGGATTCTGGCAGGTTATCCGGTGATTGACCTAAAGGTCACGCTGGTGGATGGGTCATACCACGAGGTGGACTCTTCAGAAATGGCATTCAAGATTGCTGGATCAATGGCGGTCAAGAATGCTGTGCTGAAAGCAGCGCCTGTCCTGTTGGAACCTATGATGAAGGTTGAGGTTGAGGTTCCCGAAGATTTCATTGGGAGCGTCATTGGCGACCTCAACTCTCGTCGAGGCCAGATTGAGGGCCAGGACACCGAACAGGGTACTGCTAAGGTTACCGCTAAGGTGCCGCTAGCGGAAATGTTCGGTTATGCGACCGATATCCGGTCGAAAACCCAGGGTCGTGGCATATTCACGATGGAGTTTAGCCACTATGAGGAGGTGCCTCGCAACGTGGCTGAAACCATTATTGCCAAGAGCAAAGGGAACGCTTAACTCAGGAGAAAGGGACAAGTAAATTCATGGCACGCGCAAAATTTGAAAGAACCAAGCCTCACGTCAACATTGGTACGATTGGTCATGTGGATCACGGCAAAACGACTCTGACTGCCGCGATCACGATGACACTGGCTGCTCTTGGGCAGGCTCAGGCTCGTAAGTATGATGAGATTGATGCTGCTCCTGAGGAAAAAGCTCGGGGCATCACGATCAACACGGCTCATGTTGAGTATGAGACTGAGAGCCGTCACTACGCTCATGTGGACTGCCCTGGCCACGCTGACTATGTGAAGAACATGATCACAGGTGCAGCGCAGATGGACGGCGCTATCTTGGTGGTGGCTGCTACCGATGGTGCTATGCCCCAGACCAAGGAGCACATTCTTCTGGCTCGCCAGGTGGGTGTTCCTAGCATCGTGGTGTTCTTGAACAAAGTTGACCAGCTGGACGACGAAGAACTGCTGGAGCTAGTGGAACTGGAACTGCGCGAGCTGCTCAGCGAATATGAGTTCCCAGGCGACGACCTGCCGATTATCCGGGGTTCTGGTCTGATGGCGCTGGAAGCCATGATCAAAGATCCGAAGACTCAGCGGGGGCAGAATGAGTGGGTAGACAAAATCTACGAACTCATGGACGCTGTGGATGAGTACATCCCGACTCCTGAGCGTGACATTGATAAGCCCTTCTTGATGGCGGTGGAAGACGTGTTCACGATCACAGGTCGGGGCACGGTGGCGACTGGTCGGATTGAGCGTGGCAAAATCAAGGTCAACGAGGAAGTTGAGTTGGTGGGTCTGCGTGACACTCGGAAGACCACGGTGACGGGGATCGAAATGTTCAAGAAGAGCTTGGACGAAGGTCTGGCTGGCGACAACGCAGGTCTGCTGCTCCGGGGTCTGAAGAAGGAAGACATTGAGCGGGGTATGGTGATCGCCAAGCCAGGTACGATCACGCCTCATACTGAGTTTGAGGGTGAGGTGTACGTGCTGACTGAAAAGGAAGGCGGCCGCAAAACGCCCTTCTTTGCAGGCTACAAGCCTCAGTTCTATGTGCGAACCACCGACGTGACGGGCACGATCAAGTCTTTCACGGCTGACGACGGTAGCAATGCAGAGATGGTGATGCCGGGTGACCGCATTAAGGTGAACGTTGAACTGATCAATGCGATCGCCATTGAGCAGGGAATGCGTTTTGCGATCCGTGAAGGCGGCCGCACCATTGGTGCAGGCGTGGTTTCAAAGATCATCAAGTAGTTCCTTTTGAGCGCTACTCTGGCTTTTTCTGGATGTAAGGCCGGAGTAGTGCTTTTAGAGGGTCAATTTTTGATTTCTAGCCTTCGGTTACGTAACTCTGAACCTTGAAATTTGGATAGTTTTAGATGGCAACTCTTCAGCAGCAAAAAATTCGGATTCGCCTAAAGGCGTTTGACCGTCGTCTTTTGGATACCTCCTGCGAAAAAATTGTGGAAACGGCAAATCGTACGAATGCTACAGCGATTGGCCCCATTCCAATGCCTACGAAGCGGCGGATTTATTGCGTCCTGCGATCGCCCCACGTTGACAAAGACTCCCGCGAACACTTCGAAACACGCACTCACCGCCGGATTATCGATATTTATCAGCCTTCCTCTAAGACAATTGACGCGCTGATGAAGCTAGATCTGCCAGCAGGCGTGGATATCGAGGTCAAGCTGTAAAGCGTGGCTCAAAGCCTCAGCACTAGGCTTCCCCGTATTAACAGCCTTTTTTCTTGAATGAGCTGTGAAATATTTCTGGAGAGTGACGTTTAGTAGCGCTTTCCAGAAATTTTTGCATTTGGGTTTTCTGAAGCGTTTCCTTGGATTAAGCTTAGGGGCGTGAGGCAATGTATTTTGTGCCTGTACCTATACCTATACCTATTCGGGGGTTACGTAGGCTGCTGTGATGCCGCCATCCACAGTGAAGGTTGTGCCGTTGACGAAGGACGATTCATCGCTGGCCAAGAAGAGAGCCGCCTGCGCCATTTCAACTGCCTTGGCAAAGCGCCCCGGGGGAATATGCACCAGGCGGCGCTGGCGACGGGCGGGATCTGCCAGTAGCTCTTGCAGGAGCGGCGTTTCCACTGGGCCGGGGCAGAGGGCGTTGGCACGGATGTTTTGCCGGGCGAATTCGACGGAGATTTCTCGCGTCATCGACAACACGCCGCCCTTGCTGGCTGTGTAGGCGATTTGCGCGGTTGCCGCGCCCATCAACGCCACAAACGATGCAGTGTTGATAATTGAGCCGCCGCCGGCCCGCAGCAGCGCTGGAATGCCGTACTTGCAGCCGAGAAACACGCCTTTGAGATTGATATCAAGGGTCAAATCCCAGATGTCTTCTTCGGTTTCCAGGACAGAACCATCTGCTGCGTGGAAGATGCCTGCATTGTTAAACAGCACGTTGAGCTTGCCGTAGGCTGCTTCAGCCGCGTCGATCATTGCCTTTGCGTCTGCTGCTTTTGACACATCTGCCTGAATGGCGATCGCCTCTCCCCCTGCTGCCTCAATCAGGCTAACCGTTTCCGTCGCTGTGGCCAGGTTTACATCACACACTGCCACCTGTGCGCCCTCTTTGGCGAAGAGAATCGCAGACTCACGCCCGATGCCGCTTCCGGCTCCAGTAATCAGGGCAACTTTATTCGATAGACGCATGTTTAGGATTTAGGGGTTAAGGGTTAAAAGGACAATACTGAGCGTTGCAGCGGGGGTCATGGTTTAGCTCTGGCGGCTTCTACGAGCGACTGAAACAAGCGCTGGTGGTTGGGGTCGGCGGGCGACAGTTCTGGATGCCACTGGACAGTGAACAGCCACGGATGGTGCCTGTGCTCCAGTGCTTCGATCAGCCCGTCAGCAGCCTGGGCTACAGGCTGCCAGCAATCCGGCAAGGTTTTAATCGCCTGGTGATGCCAGGAGACGACCGTAAGATGGGTCGTGCCCAGCATTTGGGCCAGGCGGCTGCCGGGCTGCACTTGGGCGGGATGCTGCACCGGGCGACGGGGATGGTCGAGCCGGTGGGTGACCGACTCGCCATAGACATCCGGCACATGGGTAATTAGCGTGGCTCCACTGGCGACACCGATGACCTGCATTCCCCGGCAGATACCCAGCGTCGGCACATTCGCGGTCAAAGCTGCCTTTGCCAAAGCCAGCTCGAACTCGTCGCGCTCCTCGTCTACCAGGTAAATCGTGTGGTGCGGTTTCGCCGCCATAGCGCTGGGGTCGATATCGCCGCCGCCAGAAAAGATTAGCCCATCCAGGGTGTCTAACAGCGCGGTCGGGTCGGCTTGGACGGGCGGCAGCAGCACGGGAAACCCGCCCGCAAGCTGCACGGCATCGACGTAGGTGGCAGGCAGGGTAAACTCGCCTGCTTCGCTGCGGCTATAGGTGGTGATTCCAATCAGGGGCGATCGCATTCGGTCAGGAAACGCACAGTGGGTAGATACACTTGATAGATATGGCAGATAGACTCTATCCGTCAATGCCGAGCCATCAGCATGGGCTAGATCGACGAGGATTCTGGGGAGGATTTGGGCATCATAGCAAGCGGCAGCCTCACGGTAAACGTTGTCTTTTGAAATGGGGTCGATTGACAGGTCAGAGTGCCCCCGTGGCGCTGCTCGACGATTTGACGGCAAATGGCCAGCCCCAGCCCGGTGCCCTTGCCCGTGGGCTTGGTGGTAAAAAACGGCTCAAACAGGCGGGCCTGTCGTTCGGGCGAGATGCCGGGGCCGTTGTCAGAAATATCAATCTGCACGTCGGTGTCGTTAGCTAAACTCACCTGCATCCAAATGGTGGGACAAAAATCATTTGCTGGACTGCTGTGTTTAGAGTAGGTGACTTGTTTAGAATAGGTGACTTGTCTAGAATGGATGCCCTCTTCAAGCGCATCAATCGCGTTCACCAGCAGATTCATAAACACCTGATTGAGTAGCCCTGGATAGCACTCGATTTCAGGAATTGCCTGATATTCTTTGATTAATTGAATCGGCGGGCGATCGCGCTTCGGCTTGAATCGATGACCGAGAATGACCAGCGTATTTTCTAGTTCTTGAACCAGATTTGCGACGCGCCGAACAGATTCATCCATTCGAGAAAAGTTGCGAAGCTGTTGCGTAATTTCTAAAGCGCGATCGCCCCCCATTTTCATTGAGCGAATCAGCTTCGGCAGGTCTTCTGCAATAAAGTCTAAATCGGCGCTGGCGATCGCCTGTTGAATTTCCACTGCTGGCTCTGGATAATACTTCTGATAAAGCCGCAGAATCCTGAGCAAGTCTTCGGTTTGGGCGCTAGCATGGTTGAGGTTCCCCACGACGAAATTAAGGGGATTGTTGACCTCATGGGCGACACCTGCCACCATTTGACCCAGCGTGGCCATCTTATCAGTCTGAATCAGGCTATGGGTGGCGACGGCGATCTCTGAGCGAGGCTTGACGATAAACACCTTCCAGTAGACTTTGGGAACTTGAAACAGTGAGGCGATCGCCATTTCTTGCAGCAGTTCATCTTGCTCTAGCTCAAACTTTTGCTGGAGATAATCCGTGCGATCGCTGCTGTTTGATATCGTCAAAATCGTCGCCAGCCGCTGCTCATCTTCGGGGCTGATTGCTTTACTTTCGGCGCTCAGCATGGGCATCGCTGCATCTGGCGAATTAGGTAGATCTTGAGGGGGTTGAAAGGTCTGCATGTCTACAAGCTGCGCTGCATTCAGGAGCGGCGAAAACAGTGGTTTTTTCTCAACTAGTTCTTGCAAGGTTATGAATGTTTCGATGGCTTTTCCGCTGGCGTGAGTCTGCGTTTTTTTCACCCAATCTGGCTTGGGAAAGGCAATAAACTGATTGCCGTAATCCAGCACGATAATGTAGCCACCCGTTTTTTTCTGCCATAGATTGACGGTCTCTTGCAGCCCCTCTAGCTTCAGATCGACCGTCACCACGCCTAAAAAAGCGCCCTGGCGATAGGCCGGGGCAGTGCAGGTAATCATCAGTTCGCTAGAGTGGGGGTCCATGTAGGCTTTGCTCCAGACGCACTGCCCAGGCTTGGCATACTTCCCCGCCACGTACCATGCTTCCTGGTGATAGCCCACATTGCACTGGTTATAGTCATCGAAAAACTGGAGCCGCCCATCGGCATCGCGCCCCCAAAAGAAGCTCTGGCGCTCGCGATCGCCCGCGAAGGCATACGGCTCGAACCAGACCCCACCACCGGCGATCGCCCCGTCATCTTGAAAGTTCAGCAGCGGCGGAATCACCTGCTGTACCAGGGACTCAATTGGGGGTAATGTTTCTGCCATGGTGGACATTGCGCGGGCCAAGGCCTCGATTTCCCGAACCCGTGCATACAGGTTCAGCACAAAGGCATTGCCAATCTGGTCGGTGATTTGAGAGGATTCCCGCAGAAAAGCACTGGTCGCAGTTCGCTCCGGGGGTTGTAGAAGAGCCATTCCAAGTAAGCGTTGTAAGCGTTGATGGGTCGGATTGTTTACTTCAGCTTCGTTGCGCCCCGATTTCGTTGTGGATCTGCCTAAACGCTCATCGTAAGATGGCTTTCACTGAGCAATCGTGTCTAATTTGACCACTCATCTCGATATGTTGCCCGCACCTCAATAACCAAGCTCTGAAGCCAAGGTGTGATTGATTTGAGGTTCTAAACTCTCAGCATGGCAAATTTTAAGCAAGTTGTCCAAGTGAAAATTCGGAGGAAACGTAAGGGTCTTATAAACGGATGCCTCAGGTCTCCAGAGTGAAGATCTCCAGAGTGAGTCCCCTAGCGTTCCAGCAGCTTAAACGCGGCTTCTAGTGTGTCGGCCTCGGTGGCGGGTTTGTCGGTACGCCAGCGCAAGATGCGGGGAAAGCGGACGGCGATGCCCGACTTGTGGCGAGTCGATCGCAGGATGCCTTCAAAGCCGATCTCGAACACCTGCACAGGTTCGACCGATCGCACGGGGCCAAATTTTTCAATCGTGTGCTTGCGAATCCACTTGTCGAGGGCTTCGATTTCGGCATTGTCTAGCCCGGAGTAGGCTTTGGCAAAGGAGACCAGGGTTCCTTCGTGCCACAGGGCAAATGTGTAGTCTGTAAACAGGTTTGCCCGTTTGCCGCTACCAGCCTGTGCATAAATCAGCACTGCATCCAGCGTCATGGGTTCCACTTTATATTTCCACCAGTAGCCACGCTTGCGCCCGACCAGGTAGGGACTGTTCACTGATTTAATCACTAAGCCCTCTGCACCACGTTCACGAGAGCTTTCGCGAAGCGATCGCATCTCGTCCGTAGATCTGAACTTTAAGACGCTGGATAGTGTGACAAAATTTGGGTCGGCAGCTTTCAAGACAGATTCCAGAAGCGTGCGGCGATCGCCCAATTCTTTTTCGCGAATGTCTTCGCCGTTGTGTTCCAGCAGGTCGTAGGCGATGAAGTGAACGGGATTCTCTTGCATGATCTTTTGGGTGACGCGCTTGCGCCCCAACCGCTTCTGCAAATGGTTAAAGCTGAGGGGTCGCCCGTCCGCCCAGCACAGGATTTCGCCATCAAACACCAGCCCATCCGGCAGCGTGAGAAAGTAGGCGGCCAATTCGGGAAACTGATCCGTCACCAGGTCTTCGCCGCGCGACCAAATAAAGACCTGCCCCGCCCGCCGAATGATTTGCGCCCGGATGCCGTCCCATTTCCACTCCGCCCACCAGCGCGAAAAATCCTCCGTGGCAAACCGATCTTCCTCCAGCGGCGAGGCTAGAAAAAACGGGTAAGGACGTGTTGGCGAACTCAGGGCTTCCGCTGCCTCAATCTGCGTCAGGCTTTCAAAAAACTCGACCGTCGGCTCAAACTCGCCCATCAGCCGATGCGCTATGACGGGTTCGGGAATGTTGAACTCCTGGGCGATCGCCCGAATCACTAGCTTTTCAGACAGTCCCATGCGAAACGCGCCCGTCAGCACCTTGTTCAGCACAAACACGCCTGTCGGGTTCAGCGCTGCCCACCACGACACCACCAGCGTTTTTAGGTCTTCTTCCGACTCGACCTGCTTTGCCTGGGGAATCATCTCCTCCATCCAGAGGTACAGCGGCAGGTTTTCAGCCGTTTGGACAGAGGGGGTCGCTAATTGCAGACTGGCGTGGCTTTGCATCAGCAGAGCAATCACCTCCGCCGAGTCACCTACCTGCGCGTAGCAGTCTTCAAAGAGCCAGTCGGGAATGTCGGAGATTTGCAGAAAAATATCCCGCAGCACCCGCGAGGTGATGAGTCGCTTGCGCGGTTTGCCCAACAGCAGGTACAGCGCCCAGACAGAGTTTGCTGCCGTTTCTTCGCGCAGATATCGCCGCAGGGCAGCAACCTTGGCGTTAGTCGAGGTCGTCGCGTCAATTTCCTGAAATAGCTGGGTAAACCGCTGCATCGGGAGTGTCTGCGCTAAGGATGGCAGGGTCAGGGCGTTCGGGATCGTGCTTCAATCTGGGCGATCGCCGTTACTAGTTCTTGTGGCTCATGCACCAGTGCGTCGGGTTTACAGGCGGCCAGGGCAGCGGTGGAGTTGAAGCCCCAGCCAACAGCAATGACTGGAATGGCGATCGCCTGGGCTGCTTCAATATCCCGCGTCTCGTCGCCCACGTACACCATCGAAGCCGGGTCAAGCTGACGCTGACGGGCGATGCGGCGGATGCTGCGCCCTTTGCCGAACAGCGCCACACCAGGCTGAATATCGTCAAACAGCCCTTCCATTTGATGATTTCTCAAAAAGGCGACGACGTTATCAGCCGTGTTGGAGGTAACGATGCCCAGGCGATGCCCCTGCTGCCGGAGTTGCACCAGCGCAGGCTGAATTCCGGCGATGGGCTGGAGTTGGTTAATTTCCTGACTCATTTCTACTTTCAGGCGGCGCAGCAGCAGCGGCAGCCGAAACATGGGGATGTTGGACTGGCGAATAATCTCTCGCGAACTCAGGTTTTGCAGCCGCTTGATCTCGCTGGGGCTGGCGGGTTCATAGCCAAATTCGCGGGCAAGTCGGTTGGTGATTTGCAGCACCGCATCAAAGGAGTCTGCAATGGTGCCATCAAAGTCAAACAGGATGGTTTTCACGAGAGCCAAATCGAGAGGGGTGGATATTACCGCCTGAGATGGGTGAATAGCCGGGCGATTTGTCGTTAGGATCAAAATAGTTCGAGTTAGACTAGAAGGCTAGATAGATTAGAAGCCGTAGGTAGACCTTGAGCGCAACTCTACCTGAATTTAATAACCCCTTGAAATAGCCACTTAAACCAGAACTTAAACCAAAAACCGAACCTTCATCATACGCTGCGGGGTGAGCGATCGCCCGATGCAGTGATAAAGAACTCAGGCATGTAGAACCTGGTGGCATAGTCTTATAGAGTGGTCGCCCAGATCTGGTTTAAGCCACCCCACCCCTGAATCTTGACCCGCCTTGAGTTCCCTGGCCCTCATTACAACAGTGACGCACGATGGAAAATAACCTGCGAGTCGGTAATCTTTTTGGCATTCCTTTTTATATCAATCCCTCCTGGTTTTTGGTGCTAGCGCTGGTGACGTGGAATGACGGAAGCTGGCTAAGCTACCAGTTTCCTCAACTGGGAGCGCTGGCGTGGGTGCTGGGACTGGTGACGGCGCTGCTGCTGTTTGCGTCGGTGCTGGCGCATGAACTGGGGCATAGCTGGGTGGCGCTGCGCCAGGGGACGGAGGTAAAATCCATCACGCTGTTTATCTTTGGCGGGCTGGCTAGCCTGGGTGAAGAGTCAAAAACACCCGGCGAGTCATTTCGGGTGGCGATCGCCGGGCCATTGGTGAGCCTGTTTCTGTTTGGCGTGCTGCACGCTATCGGCAGCTTTAGCGGCATTACTGGGCCGCTGGCGGCAATGGTGGCGCTGCTGTCTTATGTGAACTTGGCTCTGGCAGTTTTTAATATGATTCCGGGGCTGCCGCTAGACGGGGGTAACGTGCTGAAAGCGATCGTCTGGAAAATTACCGGCAAGCCCTATCGGGGTCTCGCTTTTGCTAGCCGCGTCGGTCAGGTGTTTGGCTGGCTGGGCATCGGGCTGGGGCTGGCTTCGACGCTAGGGCTGACCAACATCGGCAGCGTGTGGACGCTGCTGGTGGGCTTTTTCTTGTTGCAAAATGCAGGGCGATCGGCGCAGGCAGCCAGCGTGCAGGAACTCATGAGCGGCTTGACCGCCGCCGACGCAGTTATCCCTAACAGTCCGGTAGTACCTGCCCAAAGCTCTTTACGTGAGTTCGCAAACAACTACATCATTGGCAATCCCGTGAACTGGAAAAAGTATCTGGTCACGGACGAAGCAGGTAAGCTGGCCGGCGAGATTTGGGTCGATGACATGAAGCAAGTGCCTACCAACGACTGGTGGAATGTATCGGTGCAGTCGCTGGTGAAGGTCGCTGAGGAGATTCAGACCGTGCCCGCTACCACGCCGCTGCTAGAGGTTATCGACCTGCTGAGCGAGCAGGTTCCTGCCCTGGCGGTGGTGAAACCGGAAGATGGCTCGGTGCTGGGTCTGCTGGAAAAATCGTCGATTTTGATGGCGCTCCAGAAGAAATCTGAAGCTCAACCCGCCTAGATTGGGGATTATTGAGTTGAGGCATCTGGGCTATTACGGGATAACCCCGAAGCGCAGTCAGTCTAGACGGTTGTCTACACTGGAAGCGGCAGAGCCATTAATACTCTCAATGCTCTGAAGACATGCTCTGAAGACATGCTTTGCAGAAATGCTTTGCAGTACGTGGGTCAGAGAACCATGCAGAAATTTCGTTGCTCGCCACAGCGCCGTTCTCAATTGCTCCAGCAACGACTTTGCTCTGTGGCCTGGGGATTGGTCATAGCTGGGTTGGGAACAGGCTGTGCTTCTATCGCAGGCAACTCAGGAGAGCCGATGCCCAGCTCAGAACCCGTGGCGATCGCCCCTCCTACCCCTGTTCCTGCTACATCCGCCGCTCCCGCCGCCCAACCCCCCAGTGACCCCTATTCCCAGGCGTTAGAGCAGGCAGCCAATGCGGCGAATATCAGCCAAGCGGCGCAGTCCCAGGACGATTGGCGACTGGCTGTGAGCCGCTGGCAGCAGGCAATTCTACTCATGCAGAAGGTGCCTACTACCAGCCCCAATCACCCCAGCGCCCAGAGCAAGCTGGGAGAATATCGCCGCAATTTGGCGATCGCCCAACAGCAGGCCAGCCGCGGCCCCGGAGCCGATGCCAGCGTGATTTTCAGCGCCCCGCCGTCGCCCCGCCCAGCAGGTGACAGCAGCCCTCCGCCTGCCTCAGCCCAAAATCCAGTGAGCGATTCGACCCACTCGCCTGGTGCAAACCAAGCTCTGGAACCTCAGACTAGTGCGGCGATCGCCGAACCACCGACCGCCTCGGCCAACTTCCGCACGCCGATTGTGCGTCGCGCTGGGGGAACGCCCGTAATCCGCGTGACGTTCAACGGCGGGCCCAGCTTTGACATGATCCTCGACACCGGAGCCAGCGGCACGCTAATCACGCAGCGCATGGCGGCTGCCCTGAATCTGCGCCCTACGGGTACAGCTACGGCTAATACCGCTAATGCCCGGAACGTCACATTCCCAACCAGCACCATCGACTCAATAGAGGCAGGTGGTCTGGTGGCGCGGAACTTGTCAGTGGCGATCGCCGGCCCCGACCTCACCATCGGCCTCCTGGGCAATGACTTTTTCGGCAACTACGATGTCGTCATCCGCCAAAACGAAGTCGAGTTCCGCGCCCGATAATCCAGACATAATACAAAAGCCACCTAGCTGATCAAATTCAAAGACTAAGCAGTGATTTCTTTCCAGAATCCATCTTCTTCTCTGGCTCCATTGATATGGAGAATATGTGATACGGAGGATATGGAGATCGTCGTCACGCTCTCTAGTATCCACCTTCTTCAGGGAGATCAGGAAACATCAATTCAACGAAATCACTTCTAACCCAACCTACAACCCCTGAACGGGTCAAGCGCACTTTGAACCAGCAGTAGCCATCTGAGGCAACTCTTCCTTCCAAGGCGTTATCAACCTCGTCTCCAACCACTGCTTGATACCGAACTGAATGATGGGTTCCAGCACCAGCCCGCACGTTGACGCGGGAACCGGGATCTTGCCCAGTGATATGACCGCCCAAATCATCTAGAGGATCATGCCGACAGATTTGTGCCTGCGTTCTCCCGAAGGGAGCAACATTTGCAACGGTTTGTGCTGACCCAGTGAAGGGAAGCAGCACAGACAGCAGCAGACTGGATGCGACCCAGAAAGTGTGTTTCATAGCTCGACGTTATGTTTCATCCCCTTCCAACCTATGCGGCTGACCCGCTGGCTAGCCGCGTTGGGACTACGGAAATGATCACGGAGGGTAAAGCATGGGGTCGAGAATCTACGGAAAAGTCTGCGCCTAGGGTTTTGGGGAGTTCTTGAGGGCAACAGGTGGACTCTTCATGGCCTATCCATTGGGCCAGGCGCTTAACCAGTCGCCTAGATTGTATCCACTGCGAATAATCAGGGGCGATGCTTCAAGTCGAGGCTCGGTCGGAACTTTCCGATCTACCCCGCCCCAAGTCATCGCCCCTGCGTGAGGATTGTATTGCTGCGTAAGCTGTGACCAAAGGCTAGAGCGAACTCATCACCATGCGGGCAGCCTGAATCGTTTGGTCGATGTCTTCGTCGGAATGGGCCAGCGACGTAAAGCCGGCCTCAAACTGCGACGGAGCCAGGTATACGCCCTGCTCCAGCATTCCCCGGTGGAAGCGACCAAACTTTTGTAGATCAGACTTTTTGGCATCTTCGTAGTTATGCACCGGGCCAGCGGTAAAGAAGAAGCCGAACATGGCGCTGATGGAGCCGCCGCAGGCCGCGTGTCCGGTTTCTTTAGCAACTTGCAGCAAGCCGTCGGAGAGCTTCTTGGTGATGCGCTCCAGATATTCGTAAGTCCCCGGCCGCTGAAGCAGTTCCAGGGTCTTGATGCCCGCCGTCATCGCCAGTGGATTGCCCGACAGCGTGCCCGCCTGATACATCGGCCCGGCCGGGGCCACCATTTGCATAATGTCTCGTCGTCCGCCGTAGGCTCCAACGGGTAGCCCGCCGCCAATGACTTTGCCCAGGGTGGTCAGGTCGGGGGTAATGCCAAATTTCTCCTGTGCGCCGCCGTAGGAAATGCGGAAGCCTGTCATCACCTCGTCAAACGTCAGCAGCGCGCCCTGTTCGCGGGTGATCTCCCGCAGCCCTGCCAAAAAGCCCGCATCTGGCGGAATAAAGCCCGCATTGCCCACCACAGGCTCTAGAATCACACCAGCGATTTCGCCGGGGTTTTCGGCAAACAGGGCTTTCACAGCTTCCAAATCGTTAAATGGCGCGGTGAGCGTGTTGGCGGTGGTGGACTTGGGCACGCCGGGCGAGTCGGGCAGCCCCAGCGTGGCCACGCCGGAACCCGCTTTCACCAGAAACATATCGGCGTGGCCGTGATAGCAGCCTTCAAACTTGATCACCTTTTCGCGGCCGGTGAAGGCTCGCATCAGCCGCAGCACGGCCATGCAGGCTTCGGTGCCAGAGTTCACAAAGCGCACCATTTCAATGCTGGGCACGGCATCGATCACCATTTCCGCCAACACGTTTTCTAAATAGCAGGGTGCGCCAAAGCTGGTGCCCTTTTCGGCGGCTTCCTGGATGGCTTTGATGACGTCGGGATGGGCGTGCCCGCAAATCGCCGGGCCCCAAGTGCCGATATAGTCGATATAGCGGTTGCCGTCTACGTCCCACATGTAGGCATCTTTGACGCGATCGATGACGAGGGGCTGACCGCCGACGGACTTAAAGGCGCGAACCGGCGAATTGACTCCGCCGGGCATGAGCTTTTGGGCTGCGGCAAAGATTTCTTCTGAACGGGTTGTTTTTAAGCTAGTCGTACTGGTCAAGGGTTTCTCCTGTGTGTCGTGTGGACGGATTTTGTAAAGGATTGCGCCTGCTGGCTTGAGGAGGAAGGACGCTCGGCGCACTGCACATTTCATTATCCTACGTGGTGGAGTAGGGTTAAAGTGCTGGGTGGTGGGCAGGAGTGAGCCAATGCTGATTCGACAATTGCTGAGTTGCGATGAGTTTGTGGCGGGCGATCGCACGCTGCTGCGCGAACTGCTGCATCCCGACAAGCAGCCCATCGACCTGCGCTATAGCCTGGCCCACGCCACCGTAGCCCCCGGCGATACCTCCACGCCCCACGCGCTGCGAACTTCGGAGGTGTATTACATCCTCAGCGGGGTGGGGGAAATGCACATTGGCGACGAAGTGCAGCGGGTGGAACCGGGAGATGCGATCTATATTCCGCCCAATGCGCGGCAGTTTATTCATAATATTGGTACAGAGCCGCTGGTGTTTCTCTGCATTGTCGATCCGGCGTGGCGCATAGAAGATGAGGTAGTGTTTGAGTAAGTCTTGATACACTCGACGCTAGCAACTCGACGCTAGCAAATGGAAGCAACCTGAATCCTATGGCTTTGAAACTCTACGGCGGGGCCCGCAGCCGCGCCTCCATCGTTAAGTGGTATCTGGAAGAACTGGGGCTGCCTTACGAGTTTGTGCAGCTCGACCTGCAAGCTGGAGAACATCGCCAGCCCGAATATTTGGCGATTAACCCCTTTGGCAAAGTGCCCGCAATTGTGGAAGACGGTTTTGCGCTGTGGGAGTCAGGCGCAATTTTGCTCTATTTGTCCGATCGGCATGATGCCACGCTCACGGCAGAACAGCGGGCCTGGGTGGCGCAGTGGGTACTATTTGCTAACTCTACTCTGAGTACGGGGCTGTTTGTAGAAGCGGTGCGCGATGCCGAAACGCCGCGCCTGCTGAGCGGGCTGGAGGGGCAGCTTGCCGCGCGGGAGTGGCTGGTGGGCGATCGCCTTTCTGCCGCCGACATTGCGGTGGGTTCTATCCTGGCCTATGCCATGCTGATGCTAAAGCAAGACTATGCCGACTATCCGGCGATCGCCGCTTACCTGAAGCGCTTGGGCGATCGCCCTCCATTCCAGCGCACAATGATGGGTCGGGGCTAGCGCTGCGGCTGGTTTCTACACCGCCAGTTTCTATAGCGGGTCACAGCGGATTTCCACCATAAATCCATCTGGGTCGTAGCAATAAATTCCGCGACCCGTCGGGCGCGACACCGGGCCGTGGTCAATCGGCACCTGATTGTCGTGCAGCACGGCTACCGCTTCATCAAATAGCTCTGGCACAATGTCAAAGGCTAGGTGATTCGCACGGGTAAACTGCTGCTGGGGATTAGGGCTTGGCGGCGATAAATCGGGTTCATAAAACAGGTCAATTACCGTGCCATCAGGCGTAACGAAGTTTGCCACTTTGCCTGCCGCCACCAGCTCAATCAGCGTAGCCGGAATGTCGCTGCCTTGCAGTTCATGGAGTCCTAAAATCGTGCCGTAGAAATGTCGGGATGCCTCCATGCTGCGAACATTTAATGCGACGTGATGAACCCGTCGGAGTGCGGAGGGCGGCAGGGTCTTGGACATGGCAGTTGCTCAGGGTCTTCAGGACGACTTTCTTCTCAAAATAACGTCTCTAGGGGCTTTTCGTGGATCAAAACCATCTCTTTCTAAGGCTTTTCGAATTTTCCCAATACCTTCCTGTGCGATTGGCTACCGCAGCACGAATCACGCAAGAAATGAATCCAAAATGCTAGCCTATTAGTAGAGTATAAATCTGTGAATCTTTGATGCGATGTGTTTAAACATATTTCATCAAGAATCAATTTCGCAATAATTCAGGTTTTCTGTGCCGCCTGGTTAGAGGACGGTTTAGATTATTACAATCACTCTCTCCCTAAGCCGTGATCCTTACGAACAGACAGGCTATTCATTGAGCCAGTTGAAGCGTGGACTCGGTGCTGCGGTTTTTGGGAATTCGGATTCTATAACATGGCCTCTTTTTCTAAAGAAAAAAACAAATTTGTTGTTACTACGCCGATCTACTACGTGAACGATCTGCCCCATATTGGGAGCGCCTACACCACGATCGCCGCAGACGTTCTGGCACGGTTCCATCGTCTGAAGGGTGACTCGGTGCTAATGGTGACGGGTACGGATGAGCATGGTCAGAAAATCCAGCGGACGGCGGAGGCGCTGGGGCGATCGCCCCAGTCTCACTGCGACGAAATTGCCGCTGGGTTTGCCGCGCTCTGGGAACAGTTCAACATTCAGTACGACCGCTTCATTCGCACCACTGCTCCCCGTCATGAGGCAATCGTCAAGGAGTTTTTTCAGCGGGTGTGGGATGCAGGCGACATCTACCTGGGGCAGCAGCAGGGCTGGTATTGCGTCTCCTGCGAAGAGTTCAAAGAAGAGCGCGATCTGCTGCCGGAGAAGCGCTGCCCGCTGCACCCCAATAAACAGGTGGAGTGGCGCGACGAAAAGAATTATTTCTTCCGCCTATCTAAGTATCAGGACGCGCTGGAGAAGCTCTACGAGTCTCAACCCGACTTCATTCAGCCCGAAAGCCGTCGCAATGAAGTGCTGAGCTTCGTCAGCCAGGGACTACAGGATTTCTCCATTTCTCGCGTCAATTTGGAATGGGGCATTCCGCTGCCCGTTGATCCCAGCCACACCATCTACGTCTGGTTTGACGCGCTGCTGAACTATGTGACGGCCTCGGTCGAGCCAGACCAGGAGCCGACGCTGGCAAACGCGGTGTGGTGGCCTGCTAGCCTGCACCTAATCGGTAAAGATATTCTGCGGTTTCATGCCGTGTACTGGCCGGCGATGCTGATGTCCGCAGGACTGCCGCTGCCACAGCAGGTTTTTGGGCACGGCTTCTTGACCAAAGATGGTCAAAAAATGAGCAAGAGTCTCGGTAATATTATCGATCCGTTTGATTTGGTTCAGCGCTACAATTCCGATGCGATTCGCTACTATTTTCTAAAAGAAATTGAGTTTGGTCGCGATGGCGACTTTAGCGAAACTCGGTTTGTTAACATCCTGAATGCTGACCTGGCGAACGATCTGGGCAACCTGTTGAACCGTGTTTTGAAGCTTGCCCATAAAAACTGTGAGGGGAAGGTTCCAGGAAGAGCGGGCGATCGCCCGCTGCTTGACGCATCCTTCGAGGCAACCGGAAGCACGCTAGGGGAAACCGTTACCCAAGCCTACGAAACCCTTGCTTTTGACCAAGCCTGCAATGCGGTGCTGTCTGTCGTGCGTGCCAGCAACAAGTACGTAGACGAGCAAGCACCCTGGACGCTTTTCAAACAGGGCAATCAAGCTGCTGCTGAGCGGGTCATCTACACCGTTCTCGAAACGGTTCGACTCTCTGCCTATTTGCTGTCGCCTATTGTGCCCGACCTGAGTAGCCGAATTTATCAGCAGTTGGGCTACGCGGTGGACTTTAACCAACTGGATGAGGCGTTCATCGCGGCTTCGATCCCATTTTCGGCTCACACCCGCTGGGGCACCCTGCCGTCGGGACAGTCGCTTGCTGCGCCGCAGCCTGTGTTTCAGCGTCTAGAGCTTCCGATAGCCTCCTGACCGCTTCCTGAAGAACGTTGACCCGATTCAATTCGCCTGGTTCAATCTGTCCGGTTCGATCTGCCCAATTTCAGTCTGTCCGACTCAAACTACTCGATTCAAACTGCCCGATTTAAGCTGCCTGGTTCAACCTGATTCAACTTCAAATCTTGTCCGATGCAATTTTGATTGACGTTGCACTCTGTTTACTTCGCAACTGACCGTTCAAAGACTGTCTTTTCTTCTTGTTTCTAAGGATCAATCGTTTAATAAACCCTTCGGAACCTCTGAAAATACATCCCTTGGAAAAAATACACAGAATAATTTTAAGAGGCTAAATGTGATGCTAAGCCACCATACAGAAAGCGATGCAGTGTTTACTCCAGAGCAGGTGCTAGAAAATCGCGGCCGTGTGGCCATTTTTATCGACGGGTCTAATCTGTTTTATGCCGCGCTGCAACTCGGCATTGAAATTGACTACACCAAGTTGCTCTGCCGCCTCACGGCTGGCTCTCGGCTGCTGCGGTCGTTCTTCTACACTGGTGTAGACCGCACAAATGAGAAGCAGCAGGGCTTTTTACTGTGGATGCGGCGCAATGGCTATCGCGTGATTTCCAAAGACTTGGTGCAACTGCCGGATGGTTCCAAAAAAGCCAATCTGGACGTGGAAATTGCTGTAGACATGATGGCGCTGGTGGGGGCCTATGATACAGCGGTGCTGGTCAGTGGTGACGGCGACCTGGCCTATGCGGTGGATGCAGTGAGCTACCGGGGTGTGCGGGTGGAGGTAGTCAGTCTGCGCTCGATGACCAGTGATAGCTTGATTAACGTTGCCGACCGCTACATTGATCTGGACTCTATCAAAGAAGACATTCAGAAAACGCCTCGACATAACTATACCTATCGTCCGCTGTCGGGCATTGGGCTGGCAGACGAGCAAGAGTCAGAATAGACGCTTGAATGCAGCTAGGGGTTTGTCAGCAACCCTGGTGGGTGGTGGAGATTGAACCAGCGGATCGCGCAAAATCTGTCTACCCGCAGGGGCAACAGCGGCCGGCCGTCGTCTAAGGTAGAGGCTGGGCCAGATTCAGAACCCTGAAGCGGTTCTCCTGGCTGGGCGATCGCCCCTGATGCTTCGAGTTGGGTAAAGATTGGGTGACTTTGATGCCTCGTTTTATCTCTATCTGGGCTTTGCTGACCGCAGGGTTGATGGTCGGGTTGACGGCTTGTCAGCCTAGAAATCGCGCCTCGGAGCGGCTGGCGCGAGATAGCGCTGCGGTTCAGCAAATTGATACCAACCTGACCTTCAACAACATTACGCTGGATCAGGCAGACGAACAGGGCAACACGGTCTGGCGGATTACGGCTAAGCAGGCGACCTATAGCGAAGACAAGCAAATTGCCAGGTTGACCCTGCCCGAGGGTGAGCTATATCAAGACGGAAAAGCGGCCTATCGAGTAAAGGCGCAGTCGGGTGAAATTCTGCAAAATGGCGAGAAGATTTTCCTGCGGGGCGACATCGAGGCAATCGACCTGGAAAGCAAAGCGGTGCTAAAGGCGCAGGAACTGGAGTGGATTCCCAGTCGCAGCCTGCTGATTCTCCGCAAAGAACTAACAGGCACCCATCCGCAGATCCAGATCGCCGCAGATCAGGCGCAAATTTTTAACAAAGAGCGCCGCATGGAGATGAGCGGGCAAGTCACGGCGACCACGACCGATCCCGTGCTGCAACTGAAGGCGGAGCGACTCGTGTGGCTGATGCAGCAGGAACGGGTGGTGAGCGATCGCCCGCTGCAAGTGACCCGGTTTTTGAACCAGCAGGTGAGCGATGTGGCCCAGGGCAACCAGGGTAACCTGAATCTGCAAACCAACGTGCTGACCCTGACCAATAGCGCTCGCATTGTCACCAGTGAACCGCCGCTGCAAATTAGCAGCAATTCCCTGGTGTGGAATGTGCCTCAGGAAGTGCTGAGTACCGACCAGCCCGTGACGGTGATTCAGCGGCAGGAGCAAGTGACCCTGGCGGCGAATGCGGGACGGTTTAACCTGGGGCCGCAAACGGCGACGCTCACAGGAAACGTCCGCGCTGTGGGGCAGCGCAACCAGGCTCAACTCAATGCCAATCGACTGGACTGGAATATCCGCAGCCGCGAAGTCGTTGCCGAGGGAGATGTGGACTATCGCCAGACCGATCCACCTGTCATCATGCGGGGGCCCCGTGCTGTCGGCAAGCTCGAGCGGCAGACCGTGACGGTCAGTGGCGGGCGCGTAGTGACAGAGATTATTCCTGAAGGGCTTTGAGGTGAGGGGGAAGGCAAGAAAGAAGGAAGAAGGAAGAACGAAAAGCGAAGAACGAAACTTCTTTGTTTCTATCCTCTAATACGCGGCCTACAGCGGCACGTTTCGCGCTGGGTCGCCTAACTGCTGCTGATAGATGGGCAGTCGATCGCTCGGCTGAATTTCTGCGGGAACGGGATTCGCTTCTCCCCACTGGCTGATGAGCGCTTGCAGCAGGCGGTCTTGCTCGACGCGGACGCTGCCCAGGTCGGCCGTGCCAATGTCGATAATGGCAAACCACACTACGCCGCGATCGCGCGTTGGCAGGGCCCCCGCCAGAGAGCTGACGCGATCGAGCGTGCCCGTTTTCACGGGCGTTCCGGGCGTAATGCGGCGATCGCCCAGGGTTCCCCGTTCGCGCCCAACGACGGGAAACAGGTCAGACACGCTGAGTCCCTCTGCCTGGAGCGATCGCTGGGTTGCCGTCAGCATCGCCACCACAGCGCGGGGAGAAATCTGGTTTTCTTCGCCCAGCCCGGAACCGTTGATCAGGCGAATTTCACTGGCGGGTACGTTTGCCGCCGCTGCTGCCGTTCGAGCCACCGCCGAGCCACCGCCAAGCTGTTGCGCCACTGAATCGGCAATGAAGTTGTTGCTGAAAATATTCATTGCCTTCAATACCTGCACCAGGCTGAGGGAGCGGCGTTGCAGCACGGGCGTAAAGACAGGCGGCTGGGCCACACTAACCACCTCGCCAGCGATCGCCACGCGGGGCTGAGGCGTGCCAGGTGGAAGCTGGGTGTATTGGGTCTGCGCTTCGCCTGTCCACAGGTCAGCGTTGATCCCCTGCCGCAGGAGCGTCCCGGCCGTTTGGGGATCGCCTTTGAAGTTCATGGCAAAGTTGCCCGCGATCACCAGATTGCCTTCCACCCGCCGGATGCCCCGCTGTTCTATTGCATTTCCCAGGGCGATCGCCTCTTCCCACACAAACAGCGGATCGCCGCCGCCCTGAATCACCAGATCGCCGCGCACCACGCCATTTTCGATGGGCCCCGTCACGCCCACGGTGGTCTTAAACGTATGCGACGTACCCCAGGTTTTAAGCGCCGCCAGCGTAGTCGGAATTTTGGTCAGCGAAGCGGCTGGAATCGGCTCCAGTCCCTTATGTTCGCTCAAGATTTGGCTGCCTGACTGCACCCATATCCCCTGAGCGCTGGCGGGCATTCCCATCGCCTCCAGGGCCAGCAGGTGTTGACGAAGGGCGGCGATCGCCGTTGGATCTTGCACGAGCTGCGGCTGTACCAGCGCCTCCAGCCAACTGCCGTCTTTCCAACCCGCCCAGTCCACCACCCGCATGGGTTCAGCGGAGTTCCGCTCTGCTGCCAGCACCTCGGCAGGAAATAGCCCCATACTCAAGCAACACAGCAGGGCCAACAGCCATCTGGTGTCACCTTGCACGTTCCGGCGGTCAGATTGCCCGATTGCTGACCAATTGATTGCTGACCAATAGTTGCGGCGATTTTGCAGACCCTCTCGCAAAATGCTGACTCGCACAGCCTACCCCTGTAAATTGCAGTTGTGAATGGCGCTTGAAGACCGTCTGAACGGTACTCCTTAGTATCTTAAGCAATCAGCGTCTGAGTGTTACGAGGCGTTATTGAATTCATCCTAATTCAGGCATTTGGGAAGAACTCAGGAACCCATTTGGCGATTTTAGGCAGGTGTTGTAACGTGAGTGAAGCCGGGCCTGCGCCGGATCAATGATTAGCACTCGGACTGACATTTGGGAACTGATACTTGGGAACTGAACTCATGAACCCCGACGAAATTTTGCAAGGGCTACAAAAAGGCTTTCGCGTTACCCTGGGAGCCGCCAGCACGCTGGCTGAAACGATTCAAGACAGCCAGCGGCGCGAAGAAACCCTGGCACGGCTGCGGACTGACCCCAGCGGGCTGGCAGAAGATTTGGCCGCCAAAGGTGAAGTGACGGAGCAAGAGGCCCGCGCCTTTTTGGATAACCTGATGGCGCAGCGTCCAGCAGGGGCTTCCTGGAGCGGCCCATCTGGCTCTTCCAGCAGCCCAACCGCCTCGACTAGTGGTGTGCCCGTTGCCCCGCCTGATATTCAGGCAGATTTGAAAGACCTGACCGAGCAAATTTCTGCGATGCGGGCAGAGCTAGAGCGGCTCCGTCAAGAAGGCAGTTAGCGTAATGACACGGTTCGATAGGTCATGATTTGCTTCTACACCTCCGAACCAAGAGAACACAGAAAAGTCCTGAGGATAGTCCTGAGGACTTTTCTGAGGACTTTTCTGAATACTTTTTGTTCCTTAGGTATGTAGAAAAACGTTGTAGGAAAGATTGCGGCAAATCTTTCAGAAAAGCCTTCCTGTCCTCAGGACTGTTCTGCAAACAGTCCTTGTGTTGAGTATGGCAGGAAAGCTTTAAAAAACCCTCCGAGAAGCCGATCAAAAAGTCCTGTCGTCTTGAGGACTATCCTCAGAATCAGCCTGGAACCTAGATTGTGGTCAGATCTTCAGCAAACGGTTAATAGTTTTGAACTCGTCCTGAGGACTGTTCTGAGGACTATTCTGAGGACTCTTCTGAGGACTGTTCTGAGGACAAGTTGCCGCAGAAAAATCCTGAGGAAAGTCTTTAGGAAAGTTTTTATTAAAAGCCAAAATGTCCTGAGGACTGTCCTGAGGACATGCTATAGTTTTAACTGACAGGAAAGGCTAACGGGTTCAGGAAGACCAGCCCCCACTGGTGGGTCGAGCTTCCGCTGGCGGACAGATGCCAGAGCGACTGATAGCCCATCACCTTGGTCAAATCTCAGCTCAAAGCTGTGCCAAAAACTAAGGTGATGCCAGTGCGAACACCAACATCACCTAAGAAAAAGAAAGAACGAACAATCGAAAAAATCGAGTGTATCGAGTATGCAGAGTTGAGCCAGCCTGACCGCTGGCTTTTTTATTTTACAGGCTTCTACGTATGACGCAAAGGGGCCTGATGACTTTCATAACGTTTTAGCTGTCTAATTTGCTAACTGTTTTGCTAACTGTACTCAACTTCGCTCTTTCGAGACTTTCCAGGCGGTTTCTCCACCCGACCGATATCCTGATTTGGTAAACGTAAATCCGGCTTCTGAAAAGCGATCGCCATAGTATTGCATTTCTGAAATCGACAGATCCAGCAAATCGGCAATCTCGGAAGTCCTCATCAGCCAGCCGTTTCGCGCTGCGTCTTCCAGCTTTTGGTAGTAGGCGAGGGGGTCTGGTTCTGGCGGAGGGGGCTGGAGGCGGTTGGCAAACTGAGCGGCGATCGCCGACACCAGATCTATTACATCGGGTACATCGGGTTGTATCGTAGAGAGTCCTGGGGAATTTCCAGAAGACGAGTTTTGTGCAGGCTGAATGCCCCGGCTTTCCAGAAATTCGGGCATCGTGCCGCCAGATTTGATGAACTGGTGCAAGTCGTCTAGGAGTCGCAATTGTTCGGCATTGACATAGGACTTATTACCGACCTTTTGAGGATCAATGCCCAGATCGTTCAGCCGTTTGTAGACAGCGCTTTTGACCAGTCCATATCGCTGCATCAGTTGATTGACTGGGATTCGATCGATTTCGCCGCCATTCATCTGCTTTCCTCTGGACAGTCCTGAAGACTATCCTCTCAGTATCGCGTATGATTCCGTCCTGTGAAAAGTCCTAAAGAAAGTCTGCTATGGCAAAGAACAGAGGAACAAGGCCGGGAGCAAAAGGCGAAATAATCAGCGTAATTCAGGTAAGGCAAGGATTCCACAGGTCTAGAACTTGATCCTGAAGTCGTGCGTGAAGCGGGCCAAAGCTGTGCCAAACTCTGTCCACTAGTTTGTCCACTAGTTTGTCCACTAGTTTGTCCAGCAGACAGTCCTGAGGAATGTAATTTGGTAGTGTATTTTTGTCCTCAGGACTATCCTGAAGACTGTTCTGGATCGGACAAACGGATTCCCGAAAAGCTTCCCGATTCGTTCCTGGCTAGCGCGTCAGCAGCACAAACACCGTCTGCATCAGCCCCACAACCACACCCAAAATGCCGCCCAGGTTGACGATGCCCTGGAGTTCACTTTTCACGATGCCTTGGATGGCGGCTTCCAGGTTTTGTGGCGAGGTCGCTTTGACGCGATCCATAATCACCTGCTCCAGGTTCAAGATTGGGATCGCCTGTTTTACGATCGCCTCTAGATCCCGCTCCAGATAGCGTTCCAAGACCAGGGCCAGTTCCTTGCTCACAGGTTCCAGCGAACTGTTCACCGCTTCCGAGGCCCGCAGTCGGTTTACCAGTAACCCCGCCACCTTATCCCAATCGACCGAATTGCTCAGCCCCATCAGCAACTCTTCGCCCTGGGTTTGCAAATAGTGGCGGAAGTTGTCGCGCAGCGTCCGGCGCAACTGGCGCACAGTGGCCACGGGCAGGTTTTGCAGCGATAGATTTTGCAGCACTTCCCGCAGCCGATCCTGAATATTCAGCGTGCGGATGAGTTCCTTAATCACTGCATTGCTGGCATCGGGTTCATCCAAGCAGTGGGTCCGTAGCCGCACGAGCGCATTTCGCACGCCAAACAGGTTAGCCACGACCCAGTAGGTGCCGCTGGTTTTTGACCGAAAGCTTTCGTCGATGACCTGGATATTGCGGTCGGTGAGGAAGTCAATTACGCCCTGGCGCAGCACGTCTGGAGGCAGTACTGCATCCAGCATCCATTTGGAAAGCTGCTCGGCCTGCGACTGCGAAAACTGAAACTCCAGCAATACTTGGTCAAATAGCTGATTGAGCTGGGCTTCTAGAAAATCTTCGCGCCGCGCCAGCACCTTGATCGTGCGGGGCAATGACTGTCCTACCAGATCGTGCAGAATGTTGGAGACAATTTTGACCGTGCGCTGCTCATTGCCCTGCTGAATCTGGGTCAGGGTGAGCGACAGGAGCCACTGAATCGCTGCTTGCACGCGCTCTGGTTGCAGCAGCCGCCGAGCAATGTTTTGCAGTTCTTCTGGGGTTAGCAGCGATCCGAGAATGGCGTTGGAAATACGCTGCGCCAGCCGCTCCTGGTTTGCCGGAATCAGCCCCGGCGTGAAGGGTAGTCGCCGCCCACCGATGTAGATGGGCTTGTAGGGACGAAACAGCATTTTGATGGCGATGTCATTGGTGAAATAGCCAATGATGCCGCCAAGAATGGGAGGTGCAACGAGGATGACAAGAGACTGGAGATCCAACAGATACCGCGTGGCAGGGTGAGGACTGGTCTGCCAATTTCGACGATACCGCTTTCTAGGGGTCAGGTGCCAGGTTTGGGGGGGCAGTAGGCGAGGAGGTGGTACGGATCTGGAGGACAGCCGTGGTTTCCACGCCTCTAAAATTTACCTCTGCCCCTGGAAGCTTTTTCCTGTATTTTGACCTAATGGCTCACTAGGTGTGTTTCTACGACAGAAACCAGGTGTGCTGTCCAGTGTTCCACTAGGTCAGGATGGGCGGCTTCTACCATGACGCGGATGACGGGTTCGGTGCCCGAGGCGCGGACGAGGATGCGGCCGCGATCGCCCATGTCGGATTCTGCCAGGGCGATCGCCCGTTGCAGCGGTTCGCAGGTGTGCCAGTTCAGGCGGCGATCGCGGTCTTCCACGCGCACATTCCGCAGCAGTTGCGGATAGGTCTGGAAGCTCTGATCGCGCAGGTCGGCCAGCGACAAGCCCGACTGCTTCACCAATGCCGCTAGGTGCAGCGCCGTCAGCATTCCGTCACCCGACACTGAATAATGTGGGCAGAGGATGTGCCCCGACTGTTCGCCGCCCAGCATCGCGCCGCGCTTCATCATTTCAGCGTGGACGTATTGATCGCCGACAGCGGTTCGCACCAGGGTTCCGCCCTGCGCCTGCCACGCCCGCTCAAAGCCGAGATTCGCCATCACGGTGGAAACCAGCATGTCGTTGGGCAGTTGCCCTACCTGACGCAGCGCGTTGCCCCAGAGAAACAAAATGTAGTCGCCATCAATTACGCGCCCCTGGCTGTCTACGGCCATCATCCGGTCGGCATCGCCATCAAAGGCAAAGCCCATGTCGGCCCGATGCTCCACAACCGCAGCCTTAAGAGAAGCCAGATGAGTAGAGCCGCAGTTGACGTTGATGCGATCGCCATTGGGGGCATCGTGCAGGCAAATCACCTCAGCGCCCATTTCGCGGAATACCTGTTCACCCAGGTTTGCTGCTGCGCCCCAGGCCAGATCCAGCACAATTTTTAGCCCTGCGAGGCTGTCTTGGGGTTGGAAGGGCTGATGTAGAGATGCAACGTAATCTTGCAGCAGTTCTGGGCGATCGCAGCACAGGCCCGTATTCGTCAGAGCAGGGGTGCTTTCCAGGGGCGATCGCAGCGCCGATTCGATTTGCGCTTGCAATTCTGGAGCCAGCTTTGCCCCCTGGCTACTAAAAAACTTGATGCCGTTGTCTTCGGGCGGGTTGTGGCTGGCAGAAATCATCACGCCGCCCGTCGCGCCTAGCTTGCTCGCCAGATAGGCTACTGCCGGAGTCGGGCACAGGCCCAGGTTCCACACCTCCAGCCCCGCCGAAGCCAGCCCCGCCGACAGCGCCGCCGACAGCATATCGCTAGAGTTGCGCGAGTCTTGCCCCAAAATCATCGGGCCCGCCTCAGCCGTCTTTAACACCTGCCCCGCCCGATAGCCCACCTGAAACGCCAGCGGAGCCGTCAGCAAATCCCCTGCCCGTCCACGAATTCCGTCTGTGCCAAACAGCTTGCCAGCGGGCAGCACCAGCGGACTCCAATACTCATCAATCGCCCGTCCGCTTGCTGGAACGCGATCCGCAAGGCGAGACAACCCCGACCATACAGGAGAAACGACCATAACCTAGCACTCCAGAAAAATCACTCCACACACATGAGGAGAATAGCACTTTGTTGGTTAAGAAGATTAAATACCTATTGACAGATGTTTCGATAGGTTGATGACTCTGAAGACAGATTTTTCGAGCAAGGGCGTGTAGTACTTTGCGGCGGCGGGGCTGGGGTGTCCGGAGGGTTTTGGGATGAGGGGGTGAGGGGAGGGGGGGATGAGGGGAGGGGGGATGATGTGTTGGAGTTTTGGGATAAAGCCATTGGGAGGCGAAGAGATGCGCTTCTCCTCATCAGGTCATCTCCTCATCAGGTCATCCAATACGCCCAACTCCTTGCCCCCTGTTATAAGCCAGACTCGCAAGTTTCGATCAACAACTTCTGCTCAGGGATTTCCTGGGGCTGTTTTGCGGTGCGTGGTTTCAGATTTTGTCGGGGCTGTTTAAGATAAGGCCAATGGCGATCGCCCGTGGGTCAGATTCCACCCGCGCCCGGTATAGCGCAAGGCTCTAGTTTGCATGGCTTCTTCTCTTTGGCCCTATGTCACTTCTGGCATTCCCGACGACCGCTTCGAGCAATTGCCGGGAATTCCCCTGACCAAGCGCGAAATTCGGGTGCTGCTGCTGTCGCAACTGCGACTGCGGCCAGACGCGGTGCTGTGGGATATTGGCGCGGGCACAGGCACGATTCCGGTGGAGGTGGGGCTGCGGTGTCCTTTGGGAAAAGTCTATGCCATCGAGCGCGACGAGGAAGTGGCCAGCCTGATTCGCCGAAACTGCGATCGCTTTGGCGTAAAAACAGTGGAAGTGGTGGGAGGGCAGCGCCCCCAGAGTGCCTGAGCGAGCTAACGGATGCGCCGGATTGTGTGTGTGTGGAGGGGGGGCGATCGGTGAAGGCGATTTTGCAGGCGGCGTGGAGCTATTTGCTGCCGGGGGGACGCATCGTGGCGATCGCCACCAACCTCGAAACGCTCTACGCCATTTCGGAATGCCTGTCCAGCCTCCAAGTCCGCAATGTAGAAGTGGTGCAGTCGGTGATCAACCGCCTGGAAAATCGCGGCATTCATCAGGTGTTTGCAGCGCTTGACCCCATGTTTATTGTCAGCGGCGAAAAAGGAGAATGACCCGAATCTCCCCCCAGTTGCTTCTGCCGTTCTAGCAACCCGCATCCTACCAAGTTTTCCTTCCTCCCTCTTCGTTCTTCTCTCTTCGTTCTTCCTTCTTCCCTCTTCCCTCTTCCTTCTGCCGTTTTAGCGACACGCGCTCTGCTGAGAGCGCCCTTACAATATGTAAACGAAACCTGTAAATAGGATCGAAGACGGGTGTGCCTTGTGAAGGATGCACGCCAAAGTGTGCCAGAGTAGTCTTTAACCTCTGTTTCTTTAACCTCTGCTTAAGTCTTTCTTTACGGCTTCTTTATTGCTAATTTGTTGCCCAATCTCTTAACTCTCTATGGCATCGCCCCGAGTTCTCAGCGCTATTATCGCCATCATTCTTGCCTTGGGAATGGTGTGTTTGGGCGGGTGGTATTTCACCCTGGGCGTTGCGCTGATGGTGTATTTGGGGCAATTAGAGTATTTCCAGCTTTGCCGCGCCAAGGGCATCGCTCCGGCTGCCAAGACGACGCTAGCCGTCAGCCAGCTCATTCTGGTAACGGCCACGCTCTCCCCCACGCTGGCTGATGCCGTTGTGCCTGTGGCCGGAACCTGCATTTGCTTTTACCTGCTATTTCAGCCAAAGCTGGCGACGATCGCCGACATTTCCACCTCCATTTTGGGTCTATTTTACGGCGGCTATCTGCCGAGCTATTGGGTGAGGCTGCGATCGCTCGGCCAGGCAGAAGTCAGCAACCTACCGCTAAATGGCTTTTTGCCCCTGTCTTGGGCTGATTGGCAAGCCCTACCGCCAGGGCTGACGACGATGCTGATTGCCTTTGGCTGCATCTGGGCCGCAGATATTGGAGCCTATGTGTTTGGCAAACTGTTTGGCAAAACGCGCCTGTCGGCTATCAGCCCCAAGAAAACCGTAGAAGGGGCAGTGCTGGGGGTGTTGGGCAGCGTCGCGGTCGGGACAATCGGATCGTGGCTGCTGCGGTGGCCAGGCTTTCCCCTGACGGGTATGGCGCTGGGACTCATCATCGGCATTGCTAGCCTGCTGGGCGACCTGACGGAATCGATGATGAAGCGCGACGCGGGCGTAAAGGATTCGGGTCAGCTCATTCCTGGCCACGGCGCGGCATCTCGATCGCGCCGATAGCTATGTATTCACCGCGCCGCTGGTCTACTATTTCGTGACGCTGCTGCTGCCGCTGCTACCTGCCTAGGGAAAAAGTCCTGGGGTGTTCTTTGGATAGACTTTACTTGCAGGTACTTGCGGGTAAATGAGGACAGCAGCATGGATACGGCTTCGGGATTAACCTACGCCATTTTGGGCACAGGAGCGCTGGGTGGGTACTATGGCGCGTGTTTACAAAAAGCAGGGCTGGAGGTTCACTACTTATTGCGGAGCGATTTCGACCTGGTGCAGCGGCAGGGGCTGGTGATTGAGTCGCCGGATGGAGATTTTGTGTTGCCGCAGGTGAATGCCTATCGGCGATCGCCCGATATGCCGCGCTGCGATGTAGTGGTCGTGGCGCTAAAGACGACCCAAAATCATCTGCTGCCAGACCTGCTGCCGCCCGTCGTCAAGGACGATGGCGTGGTGCTAGTGCTGCAAAACGGGCTGGGAGTCGAGGCTGAAGCAGCGGCGATCGCCGGCCCAGAGCGCGTTTTGGGGGGACTATGCTTCCTCTGTTCCAACAAGGTAGGGCCAGGGCACATTCGCCATCTGGACTACAAAAAAATTGCAATGGGTGAATACAGCGCGGCGGGTGAGGCAGTAGGCATTACGGATCGACTGCGGCGCATCGCGGCAGACTTTGAGCGGGCAGGCATTCCTATTGAGCTAGCCGAAGATTTGGTGCTGGCCCGCTGGCAAAAGCTGATGTGGAATATTCCGTTTAATGGCTTGTCTGTGGTGCTAAACGCGACCACACAAGAAATGATGGCCAACTCCGATGCGCGATCGCTCGCCGAGTCGCTGATGGAGGAAGTGAGAAAAGGGGCAGCGGCACAGGGACGGGCGATCGCCCCCGACTTTGTGCAGACCATGCTGGATCACACAGCAAAAATGAAACCCTACCGCACCAGCATGAAAATCGACTACGACGAAAAGCGCCCGCTGGAAGTAGAAGCGATGTATGGCAACCCGCTGCGGGCGGCTCAGGCCGCAGGTGCGAATTTGCCTCAGGTTCAAACGCTATATCAACAACTGCGGTTTCTAGACGCGCAGAATCGGGGCTTGTAGCGGGGCGATCGAGAATTCTCTGAAAGTGGTTTAATACAGTTTGAGAAGCTGCTGGCAGAGCGAAGGATGCGTATTTCCGCGTCATACTCAAAGATTAGGTAATCTATCTGCAAGTTTTCTTGCATGGTTTTGCCTGAGATGGCCGACACAAGACAACGTAAGATGTTAGTCGGCAGTATTTCTTAACAAGGTCAACCTGTGAAGCTGTTCGTTTTCCACACACCGGAACTGATTCCTTCCGGCGAGATGCCCGACTGTGCGATCGCCATCGACGTACTTCGCGCTACCAGCACCATGGCCACCGCACTCAACGCTGGAGCCGAAGCGGTTCAGGTGTTTAGCGACCTCAACGAACTGATGCGGGTGAGCGAATCTTGGGCCCCCGAAAAGCGAATTCGGGCGGGAGAACGCGGCGGCGCAAAGGTAGAAGGGTTTGACTTTGGCAACTCGCCGCTGGACTGCACGCCAGAGGTGTGGTGACGGGGCGGACTGTTCATCAGCACCACGAACGGCACTCGTGCGCTGACCTCGATCCAGTCTGCCGAAACGGTGATCGCCGCTGCACTGGTCAACCGTCAAGCTGTTGTGGATTATCTGCTGGCCCGCCGCCCCGAAACCGTGTGGCTGGTTGGCTCTGGCTGGGAAGGGTCATTTTCGCTGGAGGATACGGTCTGTGCAGGGGCGATCGCCCATCGGTTGCAGGTCGAACTCGACGTTCCGCTAGAAGACCTCGCGGGCAACGACGAACTGATCAGCGCAGTAAGTCTCTACAGCCAGTGGCAGGATCGCCTGCTAGAACTCCTGCACCACGCCACCCACGGCAAACGCCTGCTGCGCCTGCACTGCTACGAAGATTTGAAATACTGCTCCCAGACAGATGTGCTGAATGTACTACCTATCCAGCGGGAGCCGGGGGTGTTGGTAAAGCACGAAAGCTTGATTGGGGTTGCGGGGTAACTCACTGTGGGGTGACGCAGCAGTGGCGCAGCGGTGGCGTAGTGGACGCAGCCGTGACGCAATAGCCGTGACGCAATAATCGAGGGTTGGGCATAGCGTGCGAGTCAACTCCAGCAGCACGTCGCCTGCTTAATATTTCGCAATATACTGGAGGATGAGGTCTCTAAATATTAATCCCCCCGATGATTCTGGAACCTGCCCAGCGGCGCAAGCTTGACGAAACAGACGATGCGTTGTTCTACGACTATCCGCGCTTCGTCACCCATGTAGACGACGGGTTTATTCAGCAGTTGACCGACCTATACCGAGAACGGCTGAAGCCGGATACCCGCATCTTTGACATGATGAGTAGCTGGGTGTCTCACTTGCCAGAAGAGATGACGTTTGCCCACGTCGAGGGGCACGGCATGAACTCAGAAGAGTTGGCGAAAAATCCTCGGCTCAATCACTATTTTGTGCAAAATTTGAACCAGAATCAGCTTTTGCCGCTGCCCGATCAGTCCTTTGATGCGGTGCTGAATACAGTGTCGGTGCAGTATCTACAGCGACCGGAGGCTGTGTTTGCCGAAATCTATCGCATCCTGAAACCAGGTGGCCTTGCTATCGTCAGCTTTTCTAACCGGATGTTTTTCCAGAAGGCAATCCAGGCGTGGGTAGAAGCATCGGAACCGCAGCGGGTAGAACTGGTAAAGGGCTACTTTGAGCAGATTCCTGGCTTTGGTCAGATTGAGACGATTGCTCGTCAGCCGTCAGTGCCCCCGTTCCTGCAAATGCTGGGTATGGGCGGGGGCGATCCGTTTTATGCGGTGATAGCTGAGCGAGTGAGCTAGAGGATTTTGGATTTTGGATTTTGGGCTAGCTGGCGTATGCGTAAAAACCGAACCTTGATGTGAAGTAATAACAGGACGGCTGAGCTACAGACCCTCCAGCATACGGATCGTTGGGTTACATACACTTGTTTAGTTACCTACAAGTTAGCTACATACGCTTAGTTACATACGCTTGAGAGACCGACCCAGATAGCACAGATTGAAGATACATACGATACATAAAAGACAGAGCCATACGAGAGAGTAGATACGAGATTCGCCAGGTCTCCGGCCGACCTTTAAGTCAACCTTGCAGATACTTTCCGCAGATCTCTGGTTTCTTTTGAAAGCGATGGGTTTACTGGGAATCCATTGACACGAATTGATAGAGACCAGGGATCTGTAGGTTTGGCAATTTGTTTTAGAGGTTGTTTTACGGACTGCACCGATCAGTGCAGGTTAACTGGAGGCGCTGGTGTAGAATCGCAGGGCGAAGCGCCAGAACTGTTGGGCAAAGAGGAACAGGGCGATCGCCAGCCCAGCGGATGCGCCAATCCAGCCCCAAGCAGTGCGACCCAGCAGCGCCTCGGCGGGAATTGTGGTGAGAAACGCTACGGGCACGATGAAGGTAAAGAAGAATCGATAAGCAGCGGGATAGGCAACCGTGGGAAAGCGCCCCGCCTCCAGCAAGCCTCGTAGCACTTCCGTTACGTTGTACACTTTGACAAACCAGATGCTGGTGGCTCCCAGGATAAACCACAGGCTGTAGAGGGTGACCAGCCCCAGGGCGAGGGCGATCGCCCCCAGACCATAGGTGCCAGCGGGCAGGCCCAGCCGCGACCCCGCGTAGCCCAGAATAATCAACCCAAACATCAGATCCGGGATGCCCCAGGGCGACACAGTGCGGGTAGACAGCCAGAACTGGGCGCTGATGGGCTTGAGCAAGACAAAATCCAGCGTGCCCAACTGCACCTGTTTCACGATCTGGCTGAGGTTGGGCGAGAGGAAGGTGGCGGAAAAGCCCTGGAGCAGCGTGAACATGGCCAGCACGACCAGCGCCTCTTCCCAACTCCACCCCTGAAAGCTGTAGCCTGTGCGGTAAAAGAGGAACAGTCCAAACAGGCTACCTGCCAAACTGCCCAGGCTGCTGAGCGTGGCCAGCACAAAGTTAATCCGATATTCCAACTCGGCGGCGATCGCCGTTTCCCAAAATAGCCCCAGCACGCGCAGATGACGGCGGAGGTAGGGCAGCAGTCCAGGTCTTCTTGCAAGCCTGTCAGGGCGCTGTGTCATGGGCTTCTAAGGTTCGGTTTCTAAGGTTCGCTGAGGTGAGCGCGGGCTCGGTCGAGTGCCTGACGCACCTGGTCAAACCCTGTGCCGCCGTAGCTGTTGCGGGCGGAGACAACGCGGGCAGGGGCGATCGCCTCGTAGATATCCTGCTCAAAGGCGGGATGTAGCGACTGCCATTCTTCCAGCGTCAGATCTTTCAGCAGTTTGCCTGCTGCCAGAGAGGTTTTCACAACCTTGCCCACCAGATTGTACGCCTCACGGAAGGGCACGCCCTTGGCAGCGAGGTAGTCTGCCACGTCGGTCGCGTTGGAAAAGTCTTCGGCGACGGCGCTGTTCAGCCGCTCGGTGCGAAACTCCATACCCTCTTGCAGCAAGATGGTCATCGCCTCCAGGCAGCCGCGCACCGTCTTTACCGCGTCGAACAGGGCTTCCTTGTCTTCCTGCAAGTCTTTGTTGTAGGCCAGGGGCAGTCCCTTCATCAGCACCAGCAGGGCTTGCAAGTGCCCAAACACACGCCCAGTTTTGCCGCGCACCAGTTCTGGCACATCGGGATTTTTCTTTTGGGGCATGATGCTAGAACCCGTGGAACAGCTATCTTTCAGCGTCACAAAGCTAAACTCCTCCGAGGCCCAGAGGATCACCTCCTCCGACAGGCGCGACAGGTGAACCATGATCAGGCTGGCAGCGCAGAGAAACTCGATGGCAAAGTCGCGATCGCTCACCCCATCCAGGCTGTTGGAATATACGCCGCCAAAGCCTAGCAGCTCGGCAGAATAGTGGCGATCGATCGGGAAGGTCGTGCCTGCCAGCGCCCCAGACCCCAGCGGCAGCAGGTCAACCCGACGATAGACATCGCCCAGCCGCTCCCAGTCGCGCTGCGCCATGTCGAAATAAGCCAGCAGGTGGTGTGCCAGACTCAGCGGTTGCGCCCGTTGCAGGTGTGTATAGCCAGGAATCAGCGTTTCCACATGCTGTTCTGCCAGGGCGAATAGCACCGACTGAAACTGGCGCAACTGCTGGCGGATTTGCCCAATCTGGTCACGCAGATAAAGCCGCGTGTCGGTGCCCACCTGGTCGTTGCGCGATCGCGCGGTGTGCAGCTTTTTGCCCACATCGCCGACAATTTCTGTCAGCCGCCGTTCCACAGCAAAATGCACGTCCTCCGCGTCGATGCCGGGGTTAAATTGTCCCGATCGATATTCCTGGCGAATTTGCTCTAGCCCGGCCACCAACTGTTCGCCCTCTTCGGGAGAGATAATGCCTGTGTGAGCCAGCATTTTGGCGTGGGCTTGCGAACCCGTCAGGTCATACTCGATTAGCTCAATGTCAAAGCCGATGCTGGCGTTAAAGCGGGCGATCGCCGGATGCAAAGCCGACTCAAATCGCTGGCTCCAGGTTTGCTGCGGAGAAGGATTGACCAAAATCTTGTCCTAAAGTAAACGCTCAGGTAATTGCTCAGTTCTTGCTCTTGCTACAGGGCTAGCCATTGCTGCCAGTTTTGACGAATTCTACCTAACGCGGCTGCATTGAAAGAGACGATTTTGAGTTGTTCATGCTACCCAAAATCGCTTAACGCCTGCTGATAAATCTAGCCGTAGGTTGTAAAGCCGCGCAGCAAATAGCCGATGATAATGCCAATCAACAGTGCCCAAACCTGGCCAGTCTTTACAAAATTGTCTGCTGCCCGCCGCACCCCAGCAAATACGTCCGTATCAAACTGTTGTGCCAGCGTTGGGTAATCAAGCTGCCAGTGCCAGAGCAGCCCGTCGGGAGCCAGGCTCCAGCTTGCAGGGTCGGCAAAACTAGGGGCACTAGAAACCCACGTCAAGGCGTGATGCGCCAAATCGATCCACATCATGGGGATTGAAGCCTCGTGAAATAATCCTGAAGCGACCGCTGATTTGCGGCAGCCATAAAATACTACGGAATATACCGTAATTTGCAAGCGTTTGATCTAGCTATGGTGCTGAATTGCTAGAAGGCTTGGCGCTCAATCCCCGCTTAGAATCTTCCCTTAAAGTGTTCCGAAAGTTTGCCGACCCCTTCTGGGCGATCGCCCCTAGCGTTGCAGCCCAATCACGCCGTCCAAATCGGCTCCAGTAAAGTTTGCACCCGTCACATTGGCATTCGTCAGGTTCGCATCTTCCAGATCTGCGCGGGTCAAGTTCGCATTTTGCAAATTCGCACCTGTTAAGTTGGCTTCTTCCAGATCCGCATTGGTCAAATTAGCTCCACTCAGGTTGGCGTTGCTCAGGTCTGCTTTTTCGAGGTCAGCCCCACTCAGGTTGGCGTTGCTCAGGTCTACGCTGCGAAGATCTGCCCGTTCCAGATCAACCCCTTGCAGGTTGCAGCCAACGCACTGGCGTGTAGAGAACAACCGGCTAATGGGGTCACTACCCGTTGTTGCCTGAGCGATGGGCTGGTTGTCAACGGGCTGGCTTGCAGCGGGATTGGAACCATCCTGGGCAGGGGTTGGCACTGACTGGGACGGATTCACGCCCTGAGGAGCGGTTTGGGAATCCGCAGGGGCTTGATTCGGGGCTGGGTCAACCTGGGTAGGCGGTGTTGGAGGGGTGAGGGCACAACCCACCATTCCTGCGGAAACAAGGGCGATCGCCCCGCCCGCCCGCCGTCCATAGTTTTTGAAAGCCATGAATATACCTAAACCAATTAGCTACATCCACACCTTATTCAACAGACTGACAGCAGTTCATCCGCTGAAGGTTGGCAATTTTAGCAGCCCGACCAGAGTTTTTTACAACTTTAGAAATAGTCCAAGTTGCATAGACAGAGACTCATAAAAGGACATGTCAAAAGATAAAAACCTTCGTTGTGGCTAGTTTGGTTCAGCTATTCGGGCCTGACTCGCATGACAATCAGCGTCATGTCGTCGTTGGCATTGCGCCCTTCTCCGACAAACTGCTGGACTTGCCCAAATAAATACTCCAGAATTTCCTGTGGGCTGCTGTAGGCTTGGCAGGCATATTCAACATCTTTCACCAAGTTTTCTTCATCGTAGCGATCGCCATTCGCGCTAGCCGCATCCGTAAATCCATCGGTGAAATAAATGACTGTATCACCCGGAGCCAACTGCACCTGCGCGTCGAAATACTGCGTATCCACATCCAGCCCAATCAGCATTCCCAGCGTGTCTAGCCGGGTAATTTTGCCTGTCGCGGCTTGCCACAGCAGCGGCGGGTTGTGGGCAGCGTTGCTATAGGACAAGACCTGGGTTTCGGTGTTGTATTCGGAATAAAACAGCGTCACAAAGCGGTTAGAGTTCTCTAAATCCGCGTACATGACGTGGTTTAAGTGCTGCAAAATCCGCGAGGGCTGGTGTCCGTTTAGCACTTCTGCCCGCAACATTCCCCGCAGCATGGTCATGATCAGCCCTGCCGGAACGCCCTTGCCCATCACGTCGCCGATGGTGATGCTCCAGCGGTTGCAGTGGCTCAGCGTGCCTTTTTTGGCGCGTACCTGGTCATAGTTCACCGGGATGAAGTCGTAATAGTCGCCGCCGACGCGGTTGGCATTTTTGCAGCGGGCTGCCAATTCCAGTCCCTCAATTTGGGGGCACTGGCGGGGCAAAAGCTGCCGCTGGATTTCTTCGCCAATTTCTAGCTCTCGATCCAGGCGCTCTTTTTTGCGGAGTTCGACAGTGAGTTCATCTGTGGCGATCGCCACCGCAGTCTGATCCGCCACCAGCCTCACTAGCTTCTGCCGCGTCTCTGTCCACTCATAGTTTGGGTCATAGCTGAAGACATAGAGCCGCCCCCGCTCCTCGTTTTTAGACAAAATTGCCGTGCCAAACATCTGCACGTCTGCCCCCAGGTAGCGATTCACCTGATAGTCGAGGGATGCCGTCAAATCAGCCGATGGAACCAGTGTCGTTCCCCCCGTCGGGGGTGAAGCCGTAAGCTGCAAGGTAGCCGTTTCCAGCGCCTTGCGAATGGTTTGACAATTGCGCCCATCTTGGCAGTGAATCCGCTCAAGGCGCAATTGCCCATTGGGGCGGAATAGGATTAGGGCCCCCCCGTCGGCATCGGTCACACGACTGGCAATCAGCGGGGTCAGCTCTAAAAACTGATTGAGGTTGGTGAAGCTTCGCAGCGCAAACCCCAGAGAACTCAGTAGATCCTGAACCTTGTTATGCTCCCGGTTTAGCCGAGACACGAGTTCCTTCAGCGCAAACACGGGCGTGATGTCTGGCGCGGGCGTGCCGCCAGGCAAATCAGGCGATTGTGAAGGCTGTCGTGGAACGGGAACGGTGGTCATGCGAGGCTTGGTTCGAGGCTTGACAGAAACCAGTTAGAACTGGGGTTGCAATTGTGGAAATTGCTCTATGGAGATTGCCTGTAAGGTCACACTAGAAAGGCGATGAACTTTGATCAGGTTTTATCGAGTGTACACAGAATTGACAGGAGAACAACCTGGGAAAGATTTCTTAACCGGAGTATAGGACGATTTTGCGGTTATGGCCAGTTTCGCCAGACAGAGCCAAGACTGAATAGGTTGTATTGACTGGGAGAACGCCTGAGTGCGGATCTGGTTGAGTCTGGCTCTGATTCAGATTTGGCACTCGATAAAGCCTCGATAAAGCAATGGATTCGGCAAAGCTTATGAAGGCTATGCCGCTCTCCTACTAATTTCCTACTAATGAGGGATCGATTACAGGGTTACTACAGAACCTGTCCTGGCAATCCCGTATGAAGATACTGCTCTGTTGAAGGAGATGATTAGGTTTTGGGCTAGAGCAAAGTGCCAGAGCCGTTACGGGGGTTTTAGAAAACCTTTGCTGGGCACAAGGTAAAGTTTTGCAAAAGCTGAATGCCCATTGGTGATGAGTTTTATGACGGAGTGGAGTTAGGGCGATCGCCCCCCATCCAGCCATAACCCCCAGACGATATTCAATGGCAAGCTCTTTTGATAATGGCGACTGATAATGGCGACCTGGAATGGCGACCTCGCGGCCATTCCTTGGCGGCTATTTCAGTCGTCCGTCTTCCAGATACAGCACTCGGTCAGCAACGTCCATAATTCGAGGATCGTGCGTCACGATGAGAACGGTGCGCCCCCGCTCTTTGGCAAGAGTGCTGAGCAGATCGATCACGGCGTGTCCGCTCGTAGAGTCGAGGGCTGCTGTGGGTTCGTCTGCCATAATCAGCGGCGGGTTTCCGGCCAGGGCGCGGGCGATCGCCACTCGCTGTTTCTGTCCGCCAGACAAGTTTCTGGGCAGGTTTTTGGCGCGACTGCCCAGCCCTACAGCTTCTAGCAGCGACAATGCCTCGTGGCGGGCTGCCTTGCCGCGAATGCCCTTCATCTCCAGTGCCAGTTCGATATTTTCCAGAGCTGTGAGCGCTGGAAACAGGTTAAAGCCTTGAAAGATGAAACCGATGTTTTGCAGGCGAAATTGCGAAAGCTGCGATCGCGACATTGCAGTAATTTCCTGACCTAGCAGACGAACGCTACCGCCTGAAGGAGTCAGGATGCCTGCCAGGATCGAGAGCAGCGTCGTTTTGCCAGAGCCAGACGGCCCCATCAAGAGTTGAATGCTGCCTGCGGGAATTTCCAGGTTAATGTTACTGAGTGCTTGAAACTGCTCGGCTCCTTCTCCGTACACCATTTCTACGCCGCGAGTGGCGATCGCCTCCGACACAACAGGTGTCAGCTCTCGCTCTGCTAAATACTGAGACGGCAGAGGCACTGCGAGGGATGAAGCTAGATTCAGATGCGATACAGTCATGAACTTAGAACGTAAACGGCAGCGTGATCCACAACAACAGATCGATTAAGGAATAAACCACGAAACTGTGAGGCACTCAGTTACTTCAATCCAACCCTGACACCGGGTATTCGGGCGTGTTCAAAATCCAGGCAACACCAGATGTCAAAATAAACTGTCAAAATAAACTGTCAAAAGCTAGCCTACAGTTCTAATAAACTTGAAATCCTAAAGAAGCTATCTCACTAGACTGCAAATCTAGACTGCAAAACTAGTTCACAGGTTGCATACCTTGAGACGTGTCTCTCACTTCTCGCGATAACTTCACGATAGTTTGAATGCCCAAAAGTTGCCTTCACCCAGTTGACGGAACCCCTATTTTCTGTAGACGAAGACCTCAAACCTTTTCTAATCAATGCTTCACATGCAAAACCCCCAAATTCCGAATTTGTCTCTCTTTGGGCAGGTCTAAACCCAGATAAACTTCAACTTGAGTTGCAAATCAGCGCCCCTGCCATAAACCGTTCTTAATCTTTATCTAGTGTAATAAGCCTTTCTACGCACACTCCGTAACCCTAGACACGAAAATATTTGCGTTTTTATAAAGTTTTGATTGGGCTTAAATAGCCCATCTAGCCTTCTAAACCGCAACCCTCTAAGCCTTGAACACAATGGCCGGGTCAACATGGGTCACTTTCTGAATTGCAAACAATGCTGAAGTGACGCACATTCCAACCGTAATGCCCAAAATGCCAATGGCGGTCACTGGTGTAATCAGAATCGTGATGCCCTGCGTTGCAAAAGTCCAGGCTCCTAACCCTAAACACAGTGCCACGCTGGGAATGTAGCCCAGAATCGCCATCCATAGCGCTTGCTCAATGATGATGCGATAGATTACCCAGTCGGATGCGCCCATCGCTTTTAACGTGCCAAATTCTCGAATATGATCGGCGACCGATGAGTATAAAATTTGTCCTACAATTACCATTCCCACAATGACACCCACAGTAGCGCCTAAGCCTAATACAAAGCCGATCCCCGTGCGCTGCACCCAATACCTCTGTGTCAAATCAGACATTTCTGCTTTGGTATAAGCCTTGGTATTGGGCAAGGCTTGTTCTAATCGGCGCTTCAGCGCTTCTAGATCGGTTCCGGGTTCCGCTTTGACTAAGACGTAGGTAATGACATCTGTGGGAGAGAGGGCGCGGGGTTCTGGCACCGCATCGGGATTAATTGTCCGCTCAAACAGGTTGCTACAAATTAGTTGACCGTCCTGTAAACGGCAGCTTGTGGTAGACGTATAGGCAGAATTCAGGTAGGCATTTGCGTTTTTGAGGGAAGTAAAAACGTAGGTGCTGGATGCAATCGATTGCGTGCCTCGTGTAAAGCCAACCAATCGTGTTGGCAACGAGCCAATATTGGCGCGATCGCCCACCTGGCTGACGTGGATCGACGCTCGGTTTGCTTGATCCGGGATCACGGTATAGGGCTGCTGCAAATCCTCTACCCTACCCTCTGACAGGTTGCCATAGTTAAATAGATGGCTAGCCGGGTCGAACCCAATAATTTGCACAGTGGAAATGTCGCCGCTGGGACTCCGCCACGTTGTGGTTCGCGTAATCATCGCCTCAGCCAAGGCGACCCCTTCTACCTCTTGTGCCTGCTGCACCATTCCCGCCGGAATTGGGAGCGTAAGCTGTAGATTCACCATTTCCTGGGCCCCAACCCAGATATCTGCGCTAGAGCCGTCAACTAAGGTGCTGGTCGAGCGGCTAAATCCGTTCAAAATGCCTGTCTGAATCGTTACCAGACTAACAGCAAACATAATCCCGGCCTGGGCTACGAGAAACCGGGGAATATCCTCAAACAGATTTTTGCGAGCAACTGAAGCCATGCGGTAGACCGGCCCAGCGGGCCGCTGAGGGCAGATTCAGTAAACGAAGTCAAACCCGTATGCAGAATTGGCACGCAGATTTGTACGCATACACCTCTTCACTGTACGTTGCTGAGTGGTTGGAACTGTGCCAAGTTGTGCCACTCGGCGTAACTGTCTGGAATTAAAGTCGGTGGCTTATACCCGCACTTGGTCAGACATAAACGTAGCTCTGGTCATCAGGTGTGAAATGAGTCTACGGTAAGGAGCAGATAAGAAGCTTAGACACCGCTGAACCTATCTCACACAATCTCAATTCCCCATGCAAATCCATCGTCTTCCGGCCCTGTCGGACAATTACATCTTTGTGTTGTATTTCCCTGATACGCATCAAGCGGCCGTTGTCGATCCTGCGGAAGCAGAGCCAGTCTTGAACTGTTTGCTCAGCCTGGATGCTCAGCTTGTGGCAATTTTGAATACGCATCACCACCGAGATCATGTCGGGGGCAACCTGGCACTGTTGCAGCGGTTTCCCGATGCAGTGGTCTACGGTGGCGCAGAAGATCGGGAACGGATTCCAGGACAGCAGGAATTTTTGAAGGAGGGCGATCGCATTGTGTTGGGCGATCGCCCAGCCAACATCCTCTTTGTCCCCGGCCACACCCGCGCCCATATTGCCTACTACTTTCCACCCGCTAGCTCAGAGCAGCCAGGCGACCTGTTCTGCGGAGATACCCTGTTCGCAGGCGGCTGCGGACGCTTATTTGAAGGCACCCCCACTCAAATGGTTCACTCGCTGTCCAAACTGCGTGCCTTGCCAGACAACACAAACATCTGGTGCGCTCATGAATACACGCTGAAGAATCTTCAGTTTGCGCTCTCGGTCGATCCCGAAAATCAGGCTCTAGAACTGCGC